>NZ_MAQX01000016.1:661-1385 GCF_001682865.1 Bacillus sp. FJAT-26390 | reverse complement strand
TCATTCAACCTGTCCATGAGGTGGAGGTCGGATATTGCTGCCCGGCAGGATCTTCGTCCGTATGTTAGTGTTGTTCCGACTCATCCGTGCTTCACTTGTCTGTAACGGTGTTATTACGTTCGGCTTCTATGAAAAATCATGAACCCTAAGCTGCTAAAGACATGACCGTAAACCGGGGTATATCCCGCAACATTTTTTCTTCACTAAACGGATGTCCCTTCTTCAGGACACCAAAGAGAATTCGTATCAACTTACCGCAAAGCGCAATGAGCGACTGCATCTTTTTCAATGGGTTGTTTGGCCGCTTTGTGTAATATTGATGCAGGGCTTTAAATGCACGATTCTTTGCCACAAGTGGCATCATGACGCGAAATAGCAGCGCTCTTAGTCGCTTTCGTCCGCGCTTCGTGATCTTTGTCTGTCCCTTGTGTTTACCACTTGTGTTTTCTTTGAGGTTCAACCCTGCGAGTTTGATGATCTGTTTCGGATGCCGGTAGCGCTCAATATCTCCAACTTCAGCTAGAAAACCAGCTATGCTATCCCGACCAATACCTTTAATGGCTAGTAATGGCTTCACATGCGGGATTTGCTTCAGGAGTTCATCAAGCTTTACCTCAAGCTCTTCAAACTTGCTTTCAAGCAGTTCATACTGTGTTAACAACAGCTGGAGCTCAATTTTTTGCTAGCTTTGTACCTTCTCGTATGCCAACGGAACGGCTTGCAG
>NZ_MAQX01000016.1:0-656 GCF_001682865.1 Bacillus sp. FJAT-26390 | reverse complement strand
GAGTCCTCGCTTGGCCACCTCTCTGAGATGCTTCAGCAGAGATTCCTCTGACTGAGAAACCAGCTCATACGGCATCAAACAAAGACGAGCATCTGGCGTGCGGACTTGCATTCCCAATCCTTAAACACCGTGAGAAACTCTGGAAAATACCGATCTAACCAATTATGGACGCGGCCTTGCACCACACGCAGGTCAGTCGACAGATGATCGCGAATTTTCATTGCCTCCCTTAGTTCAGGCATAGATGCCATATNGGGAAGATTAGGTACGGCGTATCTTCCGTCTTTGACGAGCTGTGCGATGACTCTGGCGTCTTTGATGTCATTCTTGGTCGGCGAATTGTCGTCTAATTCTTTGCTTTTCTTCACGTGCAGCGGATTAACTACTCCGCATAAGACTTGTTGTTCCTTCAGATAATACGCGAGGTTCAACCAGTAGTGGCCAGTGGGTTCCATACCGACTATGACGTCCTTGAACCCTTGCTCCATCGCAATCTTTCGGAACCAACTAACAAATCGTTCAAAGCCTTCTCGGTTATTTTCAAAGGTAATGGACTTTCCGAACTCGACTCCGCGGTAGTCTTGCGCTCGTGCCACATGTTTGAACTTTGCTATGTCTACACCGACAATTAGGGTAGAAGAAGTGATTTGATTAAT
>NZ_MAQX01000015.1 GCF_001682865.1 Bacillus sp. FJAT-26390 | reverse complement strand
TTACGTTCAGCTTTTGCATGACATTAGAAATATGATTTAGAGTACACTGGGATATTACAAGGAAGGCAGCCAGCTCATGATAAGAAAAACTATCTGTCAGCGGGAAATAGGCGTGTAGAGTTCAAGTTTATCCATATCCACAATAAAACCATGTGTTTTTAGAATATCCAGTCCGAGCAGTCCCTTATGCGACTTGGGAAGCATGCCAACATCGACCTCTATTTTCTCTGCTTTTAGCTTATCAAGCTGGATGTAGTCCATAACTTTCGTATAAAAAGGAACGGTACCACCGATGCCATACGCTTCATAAACGGGATCCCCATTTTCATACGTTACTCCAATAGCTTCCAAAGTATCAGGGTTAAAAACAGTATGTGTAGAGCCTGTATCAATAATAATATCGGTAACCTGCAACGTTTTCCCACGATAACAAAGAGTGATTGCAGCAGTCAGGAGCTGTCCGTCATAATTCATCTTCATGAGCCGCGTCTCACTCTCAATAGCGGATCCTTACGCAAATGGATAATACAGTCCTCATTGGAAGTGTGATAAACAATACTACCTGGCTCGGCACTAAAAAATGCCTTGTTTGCATCTAATGCGGGAACTGCTCGTATTGGGGCAACTTCCGTCACGATTTTTTTATCTTCTTGCTCGGTATAATCGAGTATGGAAATCAAAACAAATTGGTCAGGGAACAACTCTCTGACTTGTTTCCATTTCATCGTTATATCACTCCTACTGTCTACTGTCATTCATGTCTTTATTTTACCATAAAAATTCATTTCGCATTGGTAATACCGATAAATGATTTATCGGGAAGTCTACTTTAATTATAAAATACATCGACTGAGAGGAATTGCTTATAATTGGAATCAATTATCTGGACCGAAAAAAATATTTAAATCTTATTTCATTTATTGAGCTAAATCGAAATCCAATCGATTTCAATAATAGGCTGTATTTTTATTATGCTTTTGTGTATCTGTTCATAACCATATTAACCATAGTACCACTAGGGTTTTTCTGTTTCTCGGAAGAAAACTTCTTCAAAGAAGCAGAACCAGAAAATTATTTATTATTGCTTCTATCGTCGAGTTGTTTTAGGTTTCATATTCTTTTGGGGATTATTAAAATATATTGTTCCATTGTTGCCTTATTATTTGTTCTACGCTTCAAAAAATTCTTCTTGGTGGGAGGTACTTATCAACTACCTAGCTTTCTCAAAAGAGTTACATTCGAGTGTATCAGGAAAAGAACTATGTTGTAATACGTGATAATCAAAACAATATACACAACATTTTCACTGACCAAATTACCTTAAAACAATACGTCTCCAACCCAAGTAATGTGGATCAGCGTCACTTTGGCATAGCTAATGAGAGAGGTCTGGAAGAAACTCTTCAACATCCCCAGTAATTGATCTTGTTTTTCTACTATTACAAGCTATTCTTTCTGACGTTTTGTTTCCTTCTTACGGTCGCTAACCTTCAATGTTTGTCACCATTTGTAAGGATAAGCATATAAAAAAAATAAGACAGCATATCGCTA
>NZ_MAQX01000014.1 GCF_001682865.1 Bacillus sp. FJAT-26390 | reverse complement strand
TGAACAGCACCCCGTCAAGTAGACAGTACAAATAATAAAAACAGTTAAGCGGCCTTACTCCTGAATTCCATAGGACTGAGGCCGTTTAATTTTGCTTGTAATCGTTCGTTATTGTAAAAATAGATGTAGGCTTCGATGTCTCTCTTAAGGTCCGCAAAGGTTTCGTACGTGTGTAAATAATACTTCTCACATTTTAGAGTTCCCCAGAAAGATTCCATTGGTCCGTTATCGATGCAACGACCAACTCGGGACATGCTCTGAGACAACTCGTTTTGGTCCAATAACTTCTTGAAGTCCAGTGAGGTGTATTGAAATCCACGATCGCTGTGAAGCATGGGTTTGCTTCCTGGAGCTGCTTGTAGGGCTTGCTTTAAAGTCTGGAATACTAGCGGATTGTTATTTGAATGCCCCAATACATAGGAGACGACGGCTTTATCATGGAGATCTAGAATAGCGCTCAAATACGCTTTCTGACCATGTCCATATTTGAATTCGGTCACATCCGTCACCCACTTCTCATTTGGTTCAGTGGCTTGAAATTCACGGTTTAACAGGTTTTCAGCCACTTGCTGTGGAGTGGAGCGTACATATTTCGTTTTCTTCCTGCGGATGACGGACTGCATACCTTTTAGTTTCATTAGCCGGTATATACGCTTATGGTTGAGCTTTTTCCCAGTTTGTTTACGCACATGTAAGGTTAATTGACGGTATCCAAAGGTACGTTCTACTTTCTCATAGATGTTTATCATCAACGATATCAACTGTTCATTCTCTAATTCACGAGAACTAGGTGTGCGATTTAACCACTTGTAATAGCTTGAGCGTGCAATTCCAGCAACTTCACAGAGAAGCTGAATACACATTGATGCCTCCTGTTGAAGCGCTTGAATAGCAAGGTAGGTTGTCTCCTGTCTTACTTGACTTAGCGTCGCCTTCTTTCGAGTTCCTCTAACTTTTTTAAGAATGCATTTTCCGCCCGAAGGCGCTCCATTTCGTACTCCATCTGCTTCATCTTAAGTTTCTGTTGTTCGGCTTCCGTTAGCTCTTCCGGGGCTTTCTTTCTTCCACGGCCATCTTTTAATGCATCCTGACCGCGATCCTCGAACTTCTTCACCCATTGGTATACTTGCTGGTAGGAGACCTGAAATTGTCCCGCTGTCTTTTGGTAGTCATGCTGATTAGTCATACAATATTGGACAATTTCTATCCGTTCCTGCCACGTCGTAGAGCGACCCTTTGTCATAGCTTTTGTTTCCCCTTTATAGGCTTTTAAGCTGCTATGACTATTATACTTCTTAATCCAGTTGGAGAGCTGGGTTGTACTTGCAATCTTATATTTATCGATGATCTGGTACTTAGACCATACACCCTCAAGGTAATCTTTCACCGCTTGGAGCTTAAGTTCTGCACTATAACTTCGATTATGTGTACGGTGCTCCAGTCCTTCATAGCCATACAGCTTGTAGCGACGCTGCCATTTCATCAACGTTGTTTTGTTGATCTCATACTTCTTAGTCGCAGCTAAAAAACCAATTTCCCCATTTGACACTTCTTCGAGAATCGTAAGTTTCTCTAGTGCATTATATTTTCCTTTAGCCATGAAAAAGCTCCCCTTACAGTAATCAGGTTTTATTATTTCACCTGTCTACTGTAGGGGGAGCATATCAA
>NZ_MAQX01000013.1 GCF_001682865.1 Bacillus sp. FJAT-26390 | reverse complement strand
TTTTCAAAGAACAATCTTTTCTTTCATGTCAACCGCGTATTTCGTATCGGCGACTTTTATAATATATCACATTCGCCTATCTCTTTGCAAGTACTTTTTTCGTTATTCGACATTTTTTTTGAAATGTCGTTTTCGCGTTTATGTATCCTGTAAAAGCGGCGAGTACTAATATATCATCTGAGCTTTATTTAAGTCAAGCTTATTCTCGAATTATTTTTAATATAAAAAAAGCGCTTATTTGCCTTCGAAACTCGGGCAAACCAGCGCTCTATCTTCCTATAAGAAGCCATTATTGGCTTGGCGTGTTATTGACCATATACCGCAGCTCAAGTGCGCCAATATCTCCAAGTTCATGCATAACGGCAACCTCTCGTATATACTCTCGCTGCACCAGCTTCTGAAGGACGAGCGACAAATCGACATGCAGCACATTAATTAAGGAATGCGACTGCAGCTCGGCAATGCTCCAAGGCTCCTCCCGGCTTCCGAGTATTTCAATCAGCAATGAGCAGCATGCTTTCATTTTGTTCATTACGGAGAACTCACAGCCCAGCATTACTAATTGTACTCTTTGCTCCAACGTTTCCGGGCTAACCGTTAACTCCTCATAAAGCTTGTATATCCCGGGATGGACTCGCTTGAGCTGCTTCCAAACGGTGAGTTCAGGATGTCGGCCATCTTCTATTAGAACAATATGAGCCCAATGATGAAGCGCGATAAGCACATGACTGTATGCATCCAGCAAATTGCCGTCGAGCAGATCCTGCTTCGCTTGCAAATAAGTTCTCAAGAAACCCGCAAACTCCGTAAACTGCTTTTGCTCCCGCATGGAATCAGGGAATTGAAGCAGACGTTCACGCACACTGCTTAAATAGCCGTTGCGATCCAACAAGATCTCCCCCCGAACTAGCCACTCAATAATATTGCGATTTTCTCCGCCAGCCAGCCATTCATCTAAACCTCTGGCATCGATGGTACGAATCATTACGCGTTTGCCGTTAATTTGAACATGCTCCGTTTCCTTCCGAGCCTGAACATCCTTTACAACAACGAGTACTAATGAGTCTAAGCCATCGATCAATGGATTATAAGGATATGGGTTTTCAATAACAGCTAAACCAACCACATTAGGTTCATCACGATAGCTGTCTACGAAGTGTGCTTTTATATGTTCCACTGGTTCCTCCATATAGCTAATCACATTTTATTAAGCTATAATAATAATCTACAGTTTTATTCTTTTTCGACATGTTGGAGGCACATTCCTGCTTACTAACTTAGAAACAGTTTCAAATTCATAAGTCATTAGTCATAGGAAGGGTTTGAATCCATGAAGAAGTTCTTTTTTAAGTCCGCCAAGATCAATGAATTCCGGCTTTGGGGGCTCATTTTCACGCTGGTAGGCATGGGTGTCATGATACTTGGAACGGCCGGTATCGTATTTTTGGGACAAGCAGGCAAGATTATCGCGGCTATCTTCATGGTAATCGGCATGGTTTCTCTCCTGATCAGCGTAGCCGTCTATTTCTGGGCAGGCATGATGTCGACAAGCGCCAAGATGCTGCAATGTCCGGAATGCGGACGACCGACCAAGATGCTTGGAAAGACCGACCGCTGCATGTATTGCAAAACAATGCTGACGCTGGATCCTGCACAAGCCACGCATAGTCCGGCTGAACAGCAAGTGTAACAAAGAAAAGCCCTCTTCCATGATCACTCATGTGAAGTGCACCCCTTATAGTAG
>NZ_MAQX01000012.1 GCF_001682865.1 Bacillus sp. FJAT-26390 | reverse complement strand
CTAGGTTAAGCTAGTAAGAGCGCACGGAGGATGCCTAGGCACCAGGAGCCGAAGAAGGACGTGGCGAACAACGATACCGCCCCGGGGAGCCGTAAGCAGGCATTGATCCGAGGATTTCCGAATGGGGAAACCCAGCTGTCGTAATGGACAGTTACTACTAAGTGAATACATAGCTTAGTAAGAGGCATACCAGGGGAACTGAAACATCTAAGTACCCTGAGGAAGAGAAAACAATAGTGATTCCGTCAGTAGCGGCGAGCGAACGCGGATTAGCCCAAACCAAGGAGCTTGCTCCTTGGGGTTGTAGGACGTCTCACACGGAGTTACAAAGGTGTTTGGTAGGCGAAGAGGTCTGGAAAGGCCCGCCAGAGCAGGTAAAAGCCCTGTAACCGAAAGCAAGCACTCTCCGAGACGGATCCTGAGTACGGCGGGACACGTGAAACCCCGTCGGAATCCGGCAGGACCATCTGCCAAGGCTAAATACTCCCTGGTGACCGATAGTGAAGCAGTACCGTGAGGGAAAGGTGAAAAGCACCGCGGAAGCGGAGTGAAAAAGAACCTGAAACCGTGCGCTTACAAAAAGTCAGAGCCCGTTAAATGGGTGATGGCGTGCCTTTTGTAGAATGAACCGGCGAGTTACGATCACGTGCAAGGTTAAGTCGGGAAGACGGAGCCGTAGCGAAAGCGAGTCTGAATAGGGCGAATAAGTACGTGGTCGTAGACCCGAAACCGTGTGATCTACCCCTGTCCAGGGTGAAGGTGCGGTAACACGCACTGGAGGCCCGAACCCACGCACGTTGAAAAGTGCGGGGATGAGGTGGGGGTAGCGGAGAAATTCCAATCGAACTCGGAGATAGCTGGTTCTCCCCGAAATAGCTTTAGGGCTAGCCTCGAGGAATGAGCGTCGTGGAGGTAGAGCACTGATTGGGTGCGGGGCCCGCCAAGGGTTACCAAGTCCAGTCAAACTCCGAATGCCATAGACGTGCTACTCGGGAGTCAGACAGTGAGTGCTAAGATCCATTGTCAAGAGGGAAACAGCCCAGATCATCAGCTAAGGTCCCCAAGTGTGTGTTAAGTGGGAAAGGATGTGGAGTTGCAAAGACAACCAGGATGTTGGCTTAGAAGCAGCCACCATTTAAAGAGTGCGTAATAGCTCACTGGTCGAGTGACTCTGCGCCGAAAATGTAACGGGGCTAAACACACCACCGAAGCTATGACATGACATTGTCTTCACTTTGTTCTGGATAACACCGGGACATTTGTCAGAATCGACGCCTAGCGTCTAATCAAGATTCTGACCAAATGCCCAGCTAAACACATCCAGATTGAAGTGAAGGCAATGTCTTGGGTAGGGGAGCGTTGAATACGGATTGAAGTTGGACCGTGAGGACTGGTGGACTGTATTCAAGTGAGAATGCCGGTATGAGTAACGAAAAGACAAGTGAGAATCTTGTCCGCCGAAAGCCTAAGGGTTCCTGAGGAAGGCTCGTCCACTCAGGGTAAGTCGGGACCTAACGCGAGGCCGAAAGGCGTAGTGGATGGACAACAGGTTGAAATTCCTGTACCACCGTAAACCGTTATGAGCAATGGGGTGACACAGAAGGGCAGTGACGCGGGCTGATGGAATAGCCCGTCCAAGCAGTGAGGCTAGTGTGTAGGCAAATCCGCACACTATTAGGCTGGGCTGTGATGGGGAGCGAAAATTGTAGTAGCGAAGGTCATGTACTCCGGCTGTCAAGAAAAGCCTCTAGCCAGGTGAAGGTGCCCGTACCGCAAACCGACACAGGTAGGCGAGCAGAGCATGCTAAGGCGCGCGGAAGAACTCTCGTTAAGGAACTCGGCAAAATGACCCCGTAACTTCGGGAGAAGGGGTGCCTCGGTAGGGTGAATAGCCCGAGGGGGCCGCAGTGAAAAGGCCCAAGCGACTGTTTAGCAAAAACACAGGTCTGTGCGAAGCCGTAAGGCGAAGTATACGGGCTGACGCCTGCCCGGTGCTGGAAGGTTAAGGGGAGCGGTTAGGGAGCAATCCCGAAGCTGTGAACCGAAGCCCCAGTAAACGGCGGCCGTAACTATAACGGTCCTAAGGTAGCGAAATTCCTTGTCAGGTAAATTCTGACCCGCACGAATGGCGTAACGACTTGGGCGCTGTCTCAACGAGAGATCCGGTGAAATTTTAATACCTGTGAAGATGCAGGTTACCCGCGACAAGACGGAAAGACCCCATGGAGCTTTACTGTAACTTGATATTGGACTTTGGTACGATCTGTACAGGATAGGTGGGAGCCTTAGAAGCATGAGCGCCAGCTTGTGTGGAGGCATCGTTGGGATACCACCCTGATCGTATCGGAGTTCTAACCTACTACCGTGAAACCGGTAGAGGGACCGTGTCAGGTGGACAGTTTGACTGGGGCGGTCGCCTCCTAAAATGTAACGGAGGCGCCCAAAGGTTCCCTCAGAATGGTTGGAAATCATTCGAAGAGTGCAAAGGCATAAGGGAGCTTGACTGCGAGACCTACAAGTCGAGCAGGGACGAAAGTCGGGCTTAGTGATCCGGTGGTACCGAATGGAAGGGCCATCGCTCAACGGATAAAAGCTACCCTGGGGATAACAGGCTTATCTCCCCCAAGAGTCCACATCGACGGGGAGGTTTGGCACCTCGATGTCGGCTCATCGCATCCTGGGGCTGAAGTAGGTCCCAAGGGTTGGGCTGTTCGCCCATTAAAGCGGTACGCGAGCTGGGTTCAGAACGTCGTGAGACAGTTCGGTCCCTATCTGTCGCGGGCGCAGGAAATTTGAGAGGAGCTGTCCTTAGTACGAGAGGACCGGGATGGACGTACCGCTGGTGTACCAGTTGTTCCGCCAGGAGCACCGCTGGGTAGCCAAGTACGGACGGGATAAGCGCTGAAAGCATCTAAGCGTGAAGCCCCCCTCAAGATGAGATTTCCCAGTATGTAAGACCCCTTGAAGACGACGAGGTTGATAGGTTCGGGGTGGAAGCACAGCAATGTGTGTAGCTGACGAATACTAATCGGTCGAGGGCTTATCCTAA
>NZ_MAQX01000011.1:1008933-1249968 GCF_001682865.1 Bacillus sp. FJAT-26390 | reverse complement strand
TATCCAGTTTTCAGGGCGCAACTTGCTAATGCTAGCATTAGCAATTGACCCACAAATGTGGGTTTTATTTTTTGTCTATGAGCCATCGCTCATGTAGGCAAAACACCTGAATTTAATTATGGCGGTCGTGGCGAAGTGGTTAACGCATCGGTTTGTGGATCCGACATTCGGGGGTTCAATTCCCCTCGATCGCCCCATTTTTACAAAAAAAAAATAATAGCTATTGTTGGGGATTAGCCAAGCGGTAAGGCAACGGACTTTGACTCCGTCATTCTCAGGTTCGATCCCTGAATCCCCAGCCATTGATATGCGGAAGTGGCTCAGCGGTAGAGCATCGCCTTGCCAAGGCGAGGGTCGCGGGTTCGATTCCCGTCTTCCGCTCCATTAAGTTGGCGCCATAGCCAAGTGGTAAGGCAGAGCTCTGCAAAAGCTCTACCCCTAGTTCGAGTCTAGGTGGCGCCTCCAACTTATTTTCAAAACATGTGCCCTTAGCTCAGCTGGATAGAGCGTTTGACTACGAATCAAAAGGCCAGGAGTTCGAATCTCTTAGGGCACGCCATCTTTATTGAATTGCCGATGTGGCGGAATGGCAGACGCGCGCGACTCAAAATCGTGAGGGAAACCGTGGAGGTTCGAGTCCTCTCATCGGCACCAAATTCATAAGTAACGCTCATTAGATAAAGTATCTAATGGGCTTTTTTTATTTAGATCTAAAATTTCATTTATAGTATTAGCTGAAGAAACCTTTGAACGGTACTCCAGATGACAATAAACATGAGCTGTAGTTGAGTAATCACTATGGCCTAGCCACGCTTGAACTTCTATCATCCCTCCACCATTTTCCAGCAACAAGCTTACACAGCTTTATGATCTTATTAACAAAAGAGGGGATTCGATTCAGCCATACTCATTTCACACTATCCTTTCTGGTAGTACCTTTCAATAAAGTGCGTACTGTTTTTTTATATGCTTTCATTCTATACTAACCTTACTTTAAGTAAAGGAGAGAAAGGAATGACTAAAGTAAAAACCTACAATCACGATCTTTGGGATCACGGAATTACCCAGGGATACTCCGTAAACGGAACTATCTACATTTCAGGACAATTTTCCCACGACACAGAGGGCACGTTCGTTGGCGAAGGCGATATCGAGGCACAGACCCGGCAAACGCTGGAAAATCTTGATCGCGTGCTGGCGGGATTTAATGTCACGAGGTCGAACCTCGCTTATGTGGAGATCTATTTGACAAACGCTCAAAAACATTCCGAGCCGGTCATCCGGCTGTTCAAGGAATACGTAGGACAACACCGGCCTGCCGGCAGTCTCATCGGCGTGACATATCTTGCGTTCCCTGAGCAATTGATTGAAATTAGCGCCGTCGCACACGCGGACTAACTCGGTTACCGTGGTTAGCGCAACAAGAGCGGTCGGGTCTTGGATAGGCGCCACCGCCATTGGCATAAAGCAGCCCCATTCTTGCACCAGTATAGCGCATGACGATAAGGAAGGCGGAAGTCCCATATACCGTGCTACATAGTGACAAAAAATCTCTTAGCCAAATAAAGAACAGGGCCAACCTAACGGTTAGCCCTGTCGTGTCATGAACAATGAGTATATAAGTGCTACTGTTTTTCCAGCTTAAAGCCTTCCTTCTCCAGCAATGTAACCATACCCACGTCACCCAGCAAATGCAGCGATCCAACTCCAATAAAATACGTTTCTTTTTTACCACTGTTCAAATAGCCTTTAATCTTCTCGACCATAGGTACATTGCGGTCAACCATCTGGGCTTTCACCCATTCAGCATCAAAGCCAATAAATTTGGACGCTTCAGCCAAGGCGTCATAATCGCCCTCACTCCACATTTTAGCCAAAAAATCTAACGATACATCTGGGGTAGGCGGGTTCGGAGAACCTGGCTCCAGATTTTGAAGCAGTAACCTTTCATTCAGCGAGTCAGAGAAGTTGTCCATCGCCTGGAACTGGAGCTCCATATTTTCCAGTGAAATAACCGGCTTTTTAGCTTTATAGGCTTTTTCCATCAGGTACCTGTCAATACCCATATCCTGTTTTTGCTCGCCTTGTGAGCTTTTAATATATAGTATTTGTTTCTCGACGAACCACGTCTTAAAGTTATCGAAGCTATTTTCCGGAAGTCCCTGTGCTTTCAAGAATGCTGTAACTTTTTTATATGTTTCTGCGGAGATATGATCCTGCAGTTTTGTTCCGTCTTTATAAACACTCAAATCCGCTATCAGTTTCTTTGATTCCTCAGAAGGTCCCTTCATGAGGTCGACCTCTACGCCCAAGTAGTCAGCAGCTTTGAACGCATTCTCAATCTCCGGACGCAGCGGATACATGCTTCCATCGGCTAGATGTATTGTACCAAGCAAATACACCGTGTTGCCCTTATTTTCTATTTTCCATAGAAAACCGCGGCCTCCTTCGGATTGCTGCTTTGAGGTAAGGGTGACCCTATGCAGCGACGGGTTCCAGGCAACCTGATAGCCTGCAGCTTCAGCGACAAAACGGATCGGGACATATGTTACATTTCCGGTTTGTTTAGGCGCTACATCCAGCTGAACTGCTTTTCCATTTGCAGTTGCCTTCGTGCTGCCAATTTGCAGGGAAAAGGAGAGGCCTTCTTTGGTACCGCTGATAGTACGGGTTACTTCATCCCATTTCACTTTTATTCCCATATTATTCAGAAGAGAGCGGATCGGGACGAGCGTAACTCCTTTTTCTACGATCGGCGCGGACTTGCCAAACTGGATTTGCTCGCCATTTAGCCGTACGGACAAGGAATTATCTGCTGCTTGAATGGAAGAGAATGTCGATGTAAGCAAGACTAGGGAAAGTATTGAAGCGCTAAGTTTTTTCATCTGTATATACAACTCCTTCTAGTGGGGATAATAATAAGCGGTCTGGATGGTTAGAGATTTTAAATGACTATTCAGGACGTCTTTCGGATTAAGCTTATTGAGCGATTAGTCGGGTCAACGCCAGCGCCCTGGCTCAACTGCTCGAGCGGATTGTAGGGGTGTTCACATTAATTCTGATCATTCGCCTTCTCCTCCCTTTGAACCAATGATCAGATGACCAAACACTTCAAGCAAGTAGTTAATAAAGTCCGGCTGAAAGTTACTTGGAAACTCCATTTCCATCAAAATTTTTCCCGTTTCGCTCATCCCAAGCTCCTCTAGCGGTTGCGCCAGCAACCGATCGAGTATCAGCTTCAGGCTAAGTCCACGCTCCTGTACAAGCGGATGTTCCGGTTGCAGCCCTTGCTTGGACATGACGAGCAGATCATTAAACACAATCATGATCTCATGTTCCAAGCTTGCTCCACTGACAAATATAGATTCTACGAATTCATCCGGCAGCCGATCGAAGAGCCACTGCTTCATCTCTCCTTCCTGCTGAATGGCATTAATCATCAGCATGATGAGCTGGGGATCAATCGTATCGTTATCCTTAACAATCGCTCTTACCCGTTCAATCGTAGCCATAACGCGCTGGATATGCTGCTGCTTCTGCAGCAGCAGCTCGTATTGCATGTCCAGAGAGGTTTTATAATCCTTGCCGCCCTGCTCCAAATACTTGCCGATTTCATCCAAGGAGAGGTCTAAATATTTTAAGGCCAATATTTGTTGGAGACGGAACAAATCCTCGTCGGTATAAGTCCGGTGACCCTGTTCATTGTAGCCGCTTGGCTTGAGCAGACCCTTGTGATCATAAAAATCAAGTGTACGCACCGTCGTTGAGGTCAGTTTGGCGAGTGAACCAATGGTATAATACGTCTTGCTTATCGTTCTCAACCCCTTTCCAGCATCAGTATAGCGCACGACGTAACGTTATGCGCAAGCATATTTTTAATCTTATTATTCTTCTCATATCAAACAGTGAAGAAGCTAAGTGCCTATAGCAAAAATATTGACCTTGAAAAATTGTTGGTAGATGTTACCGGCAAAAAACCCGAGAAGGTTTCCGTCATGAAATTAGACTATTTTGAAAATCTGGATAAGTTTATGAACGAAAAAAATTGGAAAAAAATAAAAAGCTGGACGTACGCGACCTTTGTATTAAACTCCGCCGCTATGCTGTCCGATGAGTATGTAGAAAAATCAACTCAATTGGGCAGAACAATAGGTGGTCAAAAAATGCCGCCAATCGAAGACACGGTTTATAATATCGTAAATGCTGCTTTCAAAGATGTTGCTGGAAACTACTGGCAAGACATATCTTGGAGCAGAAGCCAAGCAAGATGTTACTGGCATGGTTGAAAACATGATTGGAATTTACAGAAATAAGCTGCTTAAAAATGACTGGATGTCTGAGAAAACGAAGACAGAAGCGATTAAAAAACTGGATGCCATGAAAGTACATATTGGCTATCCCGACAAGCTGGATGACATGTATTCGATGTTAAAGGTGGATGAAAATAAGTCGTTATATGAGAACAATCGATTCATACAAACGATAATCACTAAAAACAACTTTGCTAAAATTGATCAACCCGTTGATCGGGATGAGTGGAGAATGTCTGCAAATTCTGCGGGTGCATTCTATGAACCGCTGAAAAACACGGTTACGCTTCCTGCTGCAGGTCTTCGGGCGCCATTTTATGATAAAAATCAAAGCGCAAGCCAGAATTATGGAGCCATAGGCGGGATTATTGGGCACGAAATCTCTCACGCCTTTGATACAAACGGATCAAAATATGATGAGGTTGGAAATAGGATCAATTGGTGGACAGAAGAAGACTACAAGAAATTCGAAGCCAAAGCAAAGGCCGTTGTTGACCAATACAACAAAGTTGAGTATCTGGGCCAAAAAGTCAATGGACAAAGGACAGTACCAGAAAATATTGCAGACATTGGCGGGCTGATGGTTGCTCTTGAAGCGACAAAACTATTGCCGGATGCAAATCTTCAAGAGTTCTATCAATCATGGGCAACCGTTTGGAGACAGAAGGCTCGTCCTGAGATTGAACAAATCCTTCTAGTCATCGATCCTAACCCGCCAGTAAAATTCAGGGTAAATGTCGTGGCTGCCAACACCGATGATTTCTACTCCACATTTAAAGTCAAAGAAGGCGATGCGATGTACATTGCCCCAGAGGACAGAATCAAGTTTTGGTAAAATACGTTAATCCGATAGTGAGCCATACCAAAATCCTTCCATTGAATGTTGTCTCGTCCACTCCATTCAATAGGAGAATTTTTGCTATGGCTCTCTTTTGTTGATAAGAGCAAAAATGTGTTTAGATGACCTATTCAGAATGATTATTTTTCTTTCTAATAGGTCTGTAGAATTCACGTATGTCATTGGCCAGCAGTTCCGGTTCTTCCATAGCAGTAAAATGCCCGCCGGAAGGCATTGTGGTCCAACGAGTTACATTCAGATTGCGCACAGCCCAGGATTTAGGAGGCAGCAATATATCCTCGGGAAATATGGCCATCCCTGTCGGAACTTCTATGCGACCTAGTGGTGGCAAGGAATGCGAATTTTCATAGTACATGCGAGTTGATGATCCTATGGTGTTAGTCACCCAATAGATCATAATATGAGTCAACAACTCATCCTTGCTGTATTTCTGGTTGAGGTCACCCTGACAATCGCTCCATGCGCGAAATTTCTCGATTATCCAAGCTGCCAAACCTACCGGCGAATCGGAAAGTCCATAAGCAAGAGTCTGAGGCTTTGTCGATTGAATGGACATATAGCCTCCTTCTTGCAAGATCCATTCGGAAGCGTTTTTCTTATATATCAGCTCTTCTTCAGAAACTTCCGGCTTATCCAGTGAAGCCATGAGACTCCTTACAATGCCAACATCAGTTAGATGGATACCAAATAAAAGCTCGGGATAATTGGATGCCAGATATCTTGTAACACCGGAGCCAATATCTCCGCCTGCTGCGGCAATTTTTTTGTAGCCTAATTCTTTTGTCACCAGTTTACTCCACATCTGGGAGACAAAAAAATTGTTGACGCCAGGCCGATTAGGGCGACTAGAAAATCCGAAACCAGGTAAGGATGGAACAATGACATCAAAAGAGTCCTCAGGATTTCCTCCGTAACTGGCAGGATCCGTAAGAAGAGGAATCATTTTTTGATAACGAAGGTAACTGTCGGGCCATCCATGGGTAAGGATAATGGGCAGAGGGTCAGGTCCTTTGCCGCGTTCGTGTACGAAGTGCACATGTATCCCATCAATATGGCAACGATACTGGGAAAAGCGATTCAACTTGGATTCTTGCGCGCGCCAGTCGTAATGATCTCTCCAATATGAAACGAGTGATTTTAAATAACTTAAGTCTGTTCCTCTCTCCCAGCCTGCGTTTTCTAATTGATCGGGCCAACGGATGTGATGAAGCCTGTATTGTAGATCGTCAAGGACTTCATCGGAGACATGGATATGAAACCGTTCAGCAGCCATCATGATTTCCTCCCTTTTTGTTCATCTTCAACATGATTATATCTGCTGAACTTGTATGTTACACTGGCATAAGTGAAGCAACCAACTATACTATTGGATAGGTGATCACTATGCCACAAGTAGACAGATACAAAGAACGTACCGTGAACATAGAATTTGTAGCCGTGGAGGATTTTGGCATTCTTCCGTATCCAGAACGGTTTACGCTGATTTTTATAACGTCTGGAAGTATAAAGGGGGTACTGAACCAACGTCCAATATCTATTAGTGCTCCTGGTGTCCTTTGCTTGGCAGAAGACGCTCATTTGCAAGTGGTTGAAAAGATTAATGTATCTGCGCAATCCTTTCGTTTTCATCCTGAATTTCTTAACACCATTACGCTTTCCGAAACGATGGATTATTTACCTGCAGCGCCTAGAATACAAACAGGACTTTCTCTTTTTCAAAGTCATAATCTGTATGCAGGAGTGCCTCGTGTAACGGAAAAGGCATACCCGCTATTATTTGAATGGTTTTTCGTACTTGGCATGGAAGTGCAGGCGCAAAGTGATGCACTCTGGGTGTGCCGAATAAAAAAGTACCTCATTCAAATTTTGGGGTTGTTGGAGGAATTGAATCGAAATAGCGAACACTCACCTGTCGATGTAGCGTTAGACTATATCCACACGAATTATCCGACAAAGATTTCATTGGAGGATCTGACGAAGTGTGCTCATTTGAACCGCGTGACTCTAAATAAGAGGTTTCAGGAAAGGTGCGGGAATACAGCGATTGGTTATTTGCTTTCACATCGCTTAAAGGTTGCGAGTGACCTTTTGGTACATACAGATATGAGCCTTAATGAAATCGCGCGCGCTACTGGATTTGAGTATGATACCTACTTTATCAAACAGTTTACGGCTAGAAAAGGGATGTCACCGACGACGTATCGGACTACCTCTCGTAAGTTCGCCGGTGCTCAATAACAAAAGGGTGCCCATATCCATACCGCCACCGTTATCCATATTTCCTTTACCGTCTCCATTGACCCGCGCGCGAGGCGCGGGTTCACTATTTTGTGTGCATCGATCCAAACCAACCCTAATTCCCCGCTGTATCGTTCGTTTAAATAGGCAAATGGAGCTTGTTCGACTAAGCAGTCGCCACCAAACATGACAATGCGATCCGGCTTATGAGCATAAATGATATGATGAGCAGCCTCTAATTGCTCAAGCAGCTGTTTTCGACCATACGTACCGTTCTCGTTTTCTAGCGGAATTCCGTCATAAGCTTGAACGGGGACATGAATAAGGGGCTGATCATTGTCAGGGGCTAGCCAAGCAAGCAGTTCGGCTCCAAAAGAGTAGTTAGGGTTGTTTCCCCCTTGCCATTGCGGCATCAGCAAGCGTATTGTTTGTTTAGTCACTTTTTTCTCTCCTTTATTTAGAGTAACGCCAGTATAAAATGTAAACATACAAAAAAAAAGTACGCACATTATAGGCGGGTACTTTCAGAAAGGATAGTGTAAACATGAGTATGGCTGAATTTAAAGGTAAGGTTAAAAATATTCAAGATACGCCTTTTGGTTATACATTATCGGTTATTGGAGGGAAGTGGAAAATGATTGTTATTTACCTCCTATCTGAAAACGGACCGGTTCGCTTTAATGATCTGAAAAGACAGATCGGAGTTATCACTTATAAAATGTTGAGCTCACAACTTAAAGAATTGGAAGCAGATGGAATGGTAAAACGGACAGAATACCCTCAAGTTCCCCCTAAAGTCGAATACAGGCTCACAGAGAAAGCGGAAACCTTATTGCCCGTTTTGGAAGGGTTATGTGAGTGGGGAGTAAAGAACCAGAATAATTAAATCCATTTTTTTGACTCCGTTATGAAGCTGTTTTGCTAGGTTGCTATCCAAAGGGATTTTATGTAAGCTACATCTATTGCTTATACTTATTAATTAAGTTTTTGATTCGCGCTATTCAGGCGCTAGATATTCATTTGGATGAAAGGAGAAATAGATATTTTTAAGGTTGTAGATCTTTTTGCATAAGAAAGAAGGAATGAAGGGTGTCATCAGAATTTATCGTTCGTGAGCTGACGGAAATATCGGACAATATGAGGGTCCATTTAGCAGATTTGCTCGTTGAGGTAGTCGAAGAAGGAGCCTCCATCGGTTTTTTACCTCCATTAAGTATGTCAGAAGCGATTTCGTATTGGTCACATGTCATCCATGAAGATGTTATATTATGGATCGCAGAGCGGAATGGAGAAATGGTTGGTTCTGTTCAATTGCATCTCTGCTCGCGCCCTAATGGCAGCCACCGTGCTGAAATTGCGAAGCTCATGGTTCATCCGAATGCCCGCCGTAAAGGGTTGGGACACATCCTGATGGCTGCGGCTGAAGAAAGGGCAAGAGAGCAAAATCGCAGTTTGCTCGTCTTGGATACCCGGGCTGGCGATCCCTCAAATCGATTATACCGAGCTATGGATTATATAGAGGCAGGGCGAATTCCCCGTTATGCAAAATCTGCAGATGGGGAGCTTCATGACACGGTGTATTATTATAAAAACTTATAGATGATACCAGTAAACTAGATTTAGGAGGCATGCCTTTATGAGCGAATTGAATTCCAATCCATTATTGCTATCCATTCCCGAAAGTATTGAAAGCGATCGACTGCTCATTCGTGCACCGAAATGGGGAGACGGAATTCAGCTAAATGAGGCGGTCATTGAAAGCAGTAACGAGCTTAAGCCATGGATGCCATGGGCTCAAAGCATTCCCACAGTTGAGGAATCGGAAATCGTCATTAGGCGTGCACGCTTAAGGTATCTGGAGCGCACTGATTTGATGCTATTGCTCTTCTTGAAGGAGACAGGTCAGCTCATCGGCAGCAGCGGTCTTCATCGAATCGATTGGGAATCACGGAAGTTCGAGATCGGCTATTGGGGCCGTTCAGCATTTAGCGGCAACGGTTATATTACGGAAGCAGCTGAAGCGATAACGAATTTCGCTGTCCACGATCTAAACGCCAATCGCGTTGAAATACGCTGCGACTCACGAAATCAACGAAGCGCGCGAGTAGCTGAGCGATTAGGTTTTACGTTAGAAGGCATTCTTCGTTCTGAAAAATGCGCAATTGACGGCTCGCTGCGGGATACGATGATATTTGCAAAGGTGAGAGGGAAAGAGCTTTGACGATGATCATGGACACATGGTCAAGCTTATCCCAGCTGTAATTTTGGGCAAAAAGAAATTACTATATCCTATTGAGACTCATTGATAAATCTTTTGAAAATGATCGGAGAAGGCAAAGTGCCTTGAGCTGGTCATTTTTTTTGCTGTTAGGCGTTATTGCAATCATTCATGGCTTGTGCAGAATTCAATTAGCTCCATTAAGGTTCATTATTAAAAAAATTGTTGTTTACAGTCTTCATTAAAATCTCATTTCGGTGTAGTTGATGAAGAGAGGCTCGTGAATCTGGGATATGATTAAACGCCTATGAAAGTAAAACTTAAGCGAAATAGCTGGTTCTACAACGTGAATATCGATAATTTGATAATTCCTATAAGAATACTTTAAATTACCATTGACATTACTGATTAATGCTAATAATATTACATCAATAGCTTATTACAAGTTTTGCATAGTAATTATAAAGTTACAAATTTAAATCAGTGTATTTAGATATTTATTTAATCACATATTGGACTGATCATTCAAATGGAGGTCTTATTTTTCCTGATAAAGGGAGAAATAAGACCTTTTATTTTATTAATTTAATTATTTTTACATAATTTATTTTTATGGAGGATGATGGAATGAGTGGGAACGCAGTAGAATTTATAGGAGTCAGTAAGAGCTATGGCTCCAGCAACGTATTGAAAAACTTTGATCTGGTCATTCCAAAAGAAAAAATCATTACGATAATAGGACCCTCAGGTTGCGGGAAGACGACACTGCTTAAAATGATCAATCGGTTGATTGAACCGGAATCCGGGCAAATCCTGCTGGAGGGAAAAGTTATCAATAGTCTCGATCCCGTGGAGTTAAGGCGAAACATTGGGTATGTCATTCAGCAGATCGGCTTGTTTCCTCATATGACAATTGAGCAGAACATCTCCATTGTGCCCAGACTAAAAGGTGAGAAAAAACAGCATTTAATTGCAAGGGCCTCGGAACTACTGGATTTAATCGGCCTAGACCCGGCTAAGTTCCTTAAACGGTATCCCCATGAGCTTAGTGGCGGACAGCAGCAGCGAATCGGCGTTGCTCGTGCCCTGGCTGCCAATCCTTCGATTGTGTTGATGGATGAGCCGTTCAGTGCGCTCGACCCTATTAGCCGTGTTCAATTGCAAAAAGAACTCATTCATTTAAATAAACAGGTACGAAAAACAATTGTATTCGTCACCCATGATATTGAAGAAGCATTGAAGATCGCTGATCAAGTCGTTTTGCTTAATGAAGGTACAATTGTTCAACAAGGTTCACCTAATGCGCTATTGCAATCACCCATAAACAATTTCGTTCGTGATTTTCTAGGTGCGGAAAGGTTTCCGCTTGCATACAACCTTTAACCTTTGTTGTGGGGTTGTATATTCAACCAATTTGAGAAAGGAAATAACTGCATGATTGAATTCTGGGAGATCCTCCGAACAAATTGGCAAGAGGTTTTACAAAAAACAAGCGAGCATTTTCAATTGTCGTTCATTTCAGTCCTCATAGCTTGTGCGATAGCGGTACCCGCAGGCATTTATGTTTCTACACATAAACGGCTAGCCAATATTATGATTACAGTGGTGTCTGTTATTCAGACGATCCCAAGTTTAGCGTTATTTGGATTCATGATCCCACTGCTCGGCATTGGAGTTAAACCCGCAATCTTTGCTCTTACACTATATGCGCTTTTCCCAGTCTTGCAAAATACTTACGTTGGCATAAGTGGTGTTAATCCTGCTTTGATTGAAGCAGGGACGGGAATGGGCATGACGCGGTTGCAAATATTGCGGTTGGTGCAGTTGCCTATTGCCAGGAGCATGATTATGGCTGGCGTAAGAGTTGTTACTGTTCAAACTATCAGCATGGCCACCATTGCCACTTATATTGCAGCTGGCGGACTCGGAGACATTATTACGCGGGGCATATCGATGATTAACACGTCAATCATTTTGCTAGGGGCTATACCGGTATCGATATTAGTTATTATTGTTAATTTATTATTACTTGGTTTGAATCGTGTATTAACACCGAAAGGTTTAAGACATCAAAAAACATGAGCGTAAGAGGAGTATTCATTATATATGGATTTAGACAGACGCGTTGTTGATTGAAGTCATCATGGGTGGTAGGACTCGTCATAATATTGCTCGCTGCTACTGCAGGGTGCGGCAATTTGCTGGAGGCAGGCTCTAGTAAGTCTGACACAATCAATATTGCTACAAAAGGTTTTGCAGAGTAGAATGTTTTGGCCAATATGATTAAATTGCTGATTGAGAATGATACCGATTTGAAGACAAAAGCTCAAGGGCTAATTAAATAGATCTTGAAAATGCAGGATGCCCAGTAATCAAAGAATCCAAAGGAGTGATGACAGTTGGTGACAGTCAACCAAACGATACGCAACCATCATAGCGTCGCAGACGATGCGCTGGTTCTGAACGGGAAGCGAATGACGATTCAAGATGTATATGATGTCGCTCATCACGGCAGGTCTGTGAAAATCTCGGAAGAGGCCATGAGCCGTGTAGAAGCGGCGCGAAAGCTGGTATTAGAGCTGGTTGAGGAGGACGTACCGGTATATGGCTTTAACCGGGGAGTCGGATGGAACAAGGATAAGGTGGTTGCGCCGGCAGTCTTTGAGCAATTTAACCGCAACCTGATTTTGTCGCATAGTTCCGGGGTAGCACCTTATGCCACTGAAGCAGAAGTACGGGCCGTTATGGTTGCCAGACTGAATACACTGCTGCTTGGCTGCACAGGCTCGCAATCCACGATACCTGTGCGTTATGCCGAATTTTTGAATCTTGGCATTCATCCATTACTGCCGCTCAGAGGCTCTGTAGGAGCAGCAGATATTACAACGGTTACGCATATTGGCCTTGCCTTTATCGGCGAGGGGGAGGTCGATCGGGGAGGAGAACGGCTCACGGCGGTCGCTGCTTTGAGTGAGGCTGGGCTTGAGCCGCTTGTACTCGGGCCAAAAGATGGGCTATCACTGATTTGTACCAATGCATTATCTGCGGGAACAGGAGCGCTGGCGCTGCATGAATGCGGAGAACTGTTGAAGCTTGCTGATATTGTATTCGCGTTATCTCTGGAAGCCATTCGCGGCAATGTCAGCCCATTGGATGAAGCGGTCCATCGCGTACGCCCGTTTCCCGGTCAGTTGCAAAGCCTGTCCCATATCAAAAGCTTGCTTACGGGGAGCGATCTATGGGACAGCTATAATCCGGAATCGCTGCAGGACCCGTTAAGCTTTCGCGATGCCTGCCAAATTCATGGGGCAGCCTACGATGCATTCCGTTACACGAGGGATCAACTGGAAATCCAGCTTAATAGCTCGGACGATAATCCGTGCGTGATCATAGAAGAACGTAGAATTATCTCTTGCGCCAATTATGAGCCGGTATCCTGGACGCTCGGCTTTGAAATGCTTGGCAGTGCGCTTCATCATATATCCAAGAGCGCCTGTTATCGGACGATCAAGTTAGGTACGCCTGCTTTTACGGGATTAAGCCGTTTTCTGACTGCAGACGAAAGCCGTTCGATCGGTTATTGCACTGTGCAGAAGACGATTACTTCACTAGACACGGAAATTCGCCATCTTATAAATCCTGCTTCTTCTGATTATTTCTCTCTCGCCGGGGACATTGAGGATCATGCCGCCAATTCGCCGTTTGTTGTAGCCAAAACCCGCGAAATCATCGACCGGCTTCACATTGTACTCGGTATCGAGGCGCTTCATGCAGCACAGGCCATTGATTTGCGCGGTGGTATTCGTCTGGGCAAAGGCACCGAAGCTGCGTATCAAGCGATTCGCTCGGTTGTCCCTTTTCTAGCTGAGGACCGAAATTTATCGGTAGATATCGCACAGGCATACGGGGTGTTGAAAAGCGGAGAATTACTCTCACGGGTAAGAGAGGCATTGGATCAGTAAGCATGAACTTAAGGAAGGCGGACTGATAGGAATGAGTAATGAAGAATTGAAGCTGAAAGCCGATGTACTCATCATCGGCGGCGGACCTGCTGGTGCATGGGCATCCATTGCTGCAGCGGAACAAGGTGCTAGTGTCATCCTTGTCGACAAGGGCTATTGCGGAACAAGTGGGGCGACAGCGCCGGCAGGGACGGGGATTTGGTACATAAAGCCGAATGAACAAGAGCGTGAAGAGGCCATGATGAGCCGTGCAGAGCTTGGCGGACATCTGGCGGACCGAAAATGGATGCTGCGCGTACTCGATCGTACCTATCATAATGTACATCAAATCCGGGACTGGGGTTATCCCTTCCCGATCGATCAAGGGGGTGAGCTTAATTATAGCAGTGTGCAGGGACCGGAATATATGCGGCTGATGCGCAAGCGCGTACAGAAAGCGGGCGTACGCATATTGGATCATAGCCCGGCACTGGAATTGCTTGCCGATGGCCATGGTGTAGCTGGCGCAACAGGTATTCAGGAACAGACTGGGCAAACATGGCGTATTGATGCCGCAGCGGTCGTTATCGCTACAGGCGGATGCGCATTTCTAAGCAAGGCGCTGGGTACCAATGTTCTGACTGGTGACGGTTATCTGATGGCGGGAGAAGCTGGAGCGGAATTTTCAGGTATGGAATTTTCGACAGCCTATGCGATCGTTCCGCATTTCTCATCGGTGACGAAGACCGTATTTTACAATTGGGCGACCTTCTATTATGAGGACGGCAGAGTTGTCGAAGGCGCGGGATCGCGAAGAGGCCGCTCGGTGATTGCCAAGACTCTGCTTAAAGAGCCAGTGTATGCACGTCTGGACAAAGCGGACGAAGCCTTGAAGCTGGCAATGAGAAAAGCGCAGCCCAATTTCTTTCTCTCCTTCGACCGGCTAAAAATCGATCCCTTTACGGAGAAATTCCCGATTACACTCAGGTATGAAGGAACGGTCAGGGGCACTGGAGGCATTAACATTGTAGACGAAACCTGCGCGACCAAGGTTCCAGGTCTATATGCGGCAGGTGATGCAGCGACCCGCGAGCTGATTTGTGGCGGATTTACAGGCGGTGGCAGCCACAATGCGGCATGGGCGATGTCATCAGGTTACTGGTCTGGCGAAGGTGCGGCCAGATTTGCCTTGAAGCAGGGAGCACATCGATTGGATAGAGATGCCCGCGGCTTGTCCGAGCAAACAGGGGTGCCGACACACCCTAACTCAAACAAAAGCGCTATGAATACCGAAGAACTGATCCGCCTTGTTCAAGATGAAGTGTTTCCGTATGATCGTAATTGGTTCCGGAGCGAGCAGGGCCTTACGGACTCGCTGGGACGCCTGAACCGGTTATGGCACGAAATCAAACAGGGGGTAAGCACAGGTGAAGGCAGTACGATAAGTGTGAGAGAAGCCGCCGCTATGACGGCTACTGCTAGATGGATGTACGAAAGCGGCCTCGAGAGAAGGGAAACGCGGGGCATGCATGTACGAACGGATTTTCCGGGCAAGGATGCTGCCCAACACTACCGCTTGATTAGCGGTGGTCTGGATAAAGTTTGGGTTAAGCCGCATACAGGCCCATACTCTGGGAACATAAGGGAGGCAATCCGCCCATGATCGAGATATTGAGTGCCGACCGCTGTATTAGCTGCAATCAATGTGTAAGGATCTGTCCGACCAACGTATTTCAGGCAGTACCTAATGATATTCCGGTCATTGCCAGGCAATCGGCTTGCCAAACCTGCTTTATGTGCGAGCTGTATTGTCCTGTAGATGCGCTTTACGTGTCGCCTAACGCTGATCGTATAGAGAAGATTGAAGAGTCGACCGTTATTGAAGACGGACTTCTTGGCAGCTACCGCGAATCGGTTGGATGGGGAAAGGGCAGAAAATCCACTGCATCGGATGATGAATCCTATATCGTCTTCCGTGCAGCGCGCTCTTCCCATTAGATCAAAGAGGAGGAAAGTGAAAATGAGCACATCACATGATCTGACATTCACAATCGGATCAAAAGCAGCCCTTTACAACGGAGGACAACATTTGCCGTCACAGGTGCAGCAAGCGTTGCAACAGGAGTGGAACAGCATATCCCTGGAATTGGAGGCACAGGAAGGCGAGAGCTGGAAGCAAGCTTATATCCTCCCCAAATCATTGGATCAATTGCGTTCTAAACGATCCGGGTGGTATCAAATTGCTCGCGGCAGCTCCGTATTTGCAAGCGGTTTGAGCGATTATGCTCATTCTTTATGGTCCGGCTGGTACGGCAACAGGGAGCTCGATCAGATCAAGGAGCATCTTGATGCCCAGCGGTTAGCGAATTTGTTCGAGACCGCTCTGCGAGAGCGCAGCAGGCTTACGACCTCCTTTCATAAGATAAAGCCACTTGCAACTGGTTCAGAGACGATTCATCCGATCCTAAGTCTGACGGAGAGCGGCATTCGGTTACAAGGCAAGCAAACCTTTGGAGCAGACGCCTTATTTGCGGACGAATTGCTGGTGTTTCTCAACCAGGCAGGGGAGAGAGTCTCGTCAGGAATCGCTCTTATTCCAGTAAGCAGCGAGCAATTGGAGGTTCAGGTACACGCCGATTTGCAGGCGGGCATTACCGTCATCTATAACAGCATCGACATACCTTGGGAACGCATATTGGTGAATGACGATGCAGCGAGTGTCAAGCAGTTGACTCAGCAGCCTGCAGCTGTATCTCTTGCCGATTATCAATGGATTGCAAGACAGCTAGACGTGCTGGAGCTAATAGCCGGAACTGCATTCGCGCTTGCGGAAGAGAATGGCTTGAACAAGGAACTTCATATTCAGACGGCATTAGGCGAAATTGTTCAGCATCTTGAAGTGCTGAAAGCTTTCATTTTCACAGCTGAAGAAGGAGCCAGCGCTAACGAAGCGGGTCTGTTCCTCCCTTCCGCTACTCCGCTGCAGGCGGCAAGGAAAGCCGGAGGAGCATATATTCATCATGCGCTGGATGTGCTCGATCGAGTAAGCCAAACCGCAATTTTGGATTCCCCGCACTTGTCTTTTTCCGGTCAGCGCGATGATGGGGATCAGGCAACGCTGCTGCACGGGGTGTGGACACTTATAGGCGGTGAGCAGGCATATCGAAGAAAGCAGCATGAGCTCTATACGTTTGGCGATCCGATCGTACAATCGGCTCTGTTCTATCAACAATATGCGTTTGATTTCTACAAAGAGCTGTACACAAAGTTTTGGAACAAGGCTGGTACTCCAGCAAGCCAATATATTTATGAATAGGGAGTGAGCGAATTGTCATCTGGCAAACGATATATAGAGCGTTTAAATGACGGAAGACAAGTATGGCTGAATGGAGAATGGGTAAAGGATCTCCCCTCGCATCCCGACTTCCGGGGCACAGTTGCATCTATCGCTTCCATTTTGGATTTGCAAGATGATCCGGACATCGGCCCGCAGCTTACTTTTGAGACGGAAACAGGGGTTAAGGCGAATTTAGCCTATTTAATTCCTACCGAAAAAGAAGACAATATCCGCCGAGGCCATTCTTTTAAAATCTGGTCGGATGCAACGTTCGGTGTAATGAGCAGGGTTGCAGGTTCCTATCGGTCCCAAATTACAGGTCTTTATATTAATCGGAATTTCATCAATCAGGAGCAGCCGCATTTTGCTGAGAGAATCGAAAACTATTTTAAATATGTACGAGATAACGACCTGCTCATCACTTCGGCTGGTCATGATCCGCAGGTCGATCGCAGCAAGCTCGCCCATGATCTGGGTGATTTATATACCGCTGTCCGAATTGTGAGGGAAACGGAAGACGGAATTATCGTTCGCGGGGCTAAGATGATTGCTACTGGTGGGGCCTACCTGGATGAAATTATAATTTCTCCTCTCGCCAAAAAAACAGCAGCTGAGAAGGAATATGCGAGTTTATTCGTGATTCCAGCCAATAATCCGGGCGTATACCAGATTAGCCGTGAATCATTTGCTTCCCAACAGGAAGAGGATCATCCGCTAAGTTCGCGTTATGATGAGATGGATACCGTCATTGTGTTCGATGATGCACTGATTCCCTGGGAGCGGGTGTTGGTGAAAGAAGATCCGGATACGCTGTGGAAGCTGCGTACGGATCATGTATCCAATGGATTCGGGCTGCATGAAATTGTCGTGAGACTCGTAAGCAAGCTGGAATTCGTCACCGCTGTTGCCGTAGAGCTTGCCGAATCGATTAACATTACCAAATTCGCTCATGTGCAGGAGAAGCTTGCGGAGCTGGCTTTCCAGGTGGAATCCGTCAAAGCGTTATGGTATTCATCCGAGCATAAGAGTACGCTTCATCCTCTAGGCGTGTGGCTGCCAAGCAAGCAGGAGCTTGCCACAGCTAAAAATTTGGGGAACAAATACTACCCTCGAGCAATTGAAATTTTGCAGCAGTTATCGGGATCGGGTATGCTGCAGGTTCCTTCGAGACTGGACGATTTGCGGGGGCCGCTAGGGCCGAAATTGCAGAAATATTACCGGGGTTCCGACCGCAGCGCCGAGGAGCGTGGGAAACTGCTTAAGCTATCCTGGGAATTGGTGGGCAGCCAACTTGGGGCAAGACATGAACTCTATGAGCGATTCTATGCCGGAGACCCGGCTAGAACCTTTGCGGTTCAATTCCTGGACTATGATAAGCGTGAGCTTATTGCCAAAGCAAGGGCGAAATTCGGTTAATATCAGGAATGTCATGCAATCAAATATAACATTGATCGACCAAACGGTTGGAGGTCTTGTTTTCCCACAAGGGGAGAACAAGGCTTTTTTTATAAAATTTGTCAGCATGCGTCATCAACCAACAAATTAATTTAGTCGAGAGGGGAATTTCAGATGAAAGAAACATTCGATCACAGCAGAAGCAATCAAAAGAGGGGTAGAGGGAGATACAGAAAAGCTGTAATCGTCATAGGGCTTTTGATTCTGCTCCTTGCAGGCTGCTCCAGTTCAGGCGGCGGCGCTTCCGATACCATTAAGATTGCTACTAAGGGCTTTGCGGAATCAGATATTTTGGCAAATGCCTACAAGCTGCTGATTGAGCAGGATACCGATTTGAAGACAAATATTGAAACACTGGACAACGCGCTGCTCTGGGGTGCCGTTAAGGAAAAGAAAGTTGATTTTTATGTAGAATACACCGGTACGGCCCTTATTAATATATTGAAGGCAGAGCCGGAATTTGACCCGCAGAAGGCATATGACAAGGTGAAGACGGAGCTAAAAGCCAATAATCACCTTACGATTCTTGACCCGATCGGCTTCAACAATACGTATGCTTTTGCACTGCACAAAGATATCGCGGAGAAATACGGAATTAAGACCACCTCGCAGCTTGCGGAGAAATCCAGTGAACTGATCTTTGGCGCAAGCGAAGAATTTTTGAATCGCCCAGACGCCTGGCCGCCGATATTGAAAGTATACAATCCTAAATTCAAGGAAATCAAAAACATTCAAGATACGGGCTTGGCCTTCAAAGCGATCGAGCAAGGGCTGATCGATTCGTTTATTCTTTACACGACACATAGCAACATTACAGTGAAGCCTATCGTGGTGCTTGAAGATGACAAGCATGTCTTCCTGCCTTACTATGCTGTGCCGCTCGTCCGCGACGAAGTGCTGGAGAAGCATCCCGAGCTGAATGAGGTGCTTAACAAGCTGTCCGGCAAAATTACGGATACCGAGATGCAGAGGTTGAATGGGGAAGTGGAGCTTAAGCAGAGGCCTGCGCTTGATGTCGCCAAAGAATGGCTTACGGAGAATGGCTTGTTAACCAAATAAAGCATGATATTCTTGGGGGAAGAAGCAAGCTTTATGTAACCAGTGTGCAGTGTTTGCTGCATGTTTGCAGGGGAGTAAAGCTGCTTCGGACTCTATTATTTATCCTATAAGGGGTTGGTTGAATATGACTCACCATGATCCAAGTACGTCCATCTCGATTAATCGCGTGCCATTCATCATATCAGATGCGGAACGGCGTGACATTCCGCGCTTTGAGAAACGCCCGATCGATGCTATACTGCCCACGGAGAGCTTAACTCTGACACGTCGCTTTGTTCCGTATCCTGATCGCTTCACCTTCGAATCGAGCGCACGTTGGATTCGAGCTGTAGTTGGCGATATTGCGGTGGTCGACAGCCGTTCGCAGATTCTGGTATGGGAGCCGAGGCACAAGGTTCCCGAGTATGGCTTTCCTATCGAGCACGTTCGTACAGATTTGCTAATACCGTCACAGGAAAGACCGGAGCCTCGAGAATTTTACAGGCCGCAAACAACGGACGTGAGTTGGTTCGATCTAAAGCTCGGTGAACGTCACATTCCGTTCGCGGCATGGTCATGGAACGTCGAGGGACTTAAGGGCTACCTTGGAGTCAATTGGTTTAACGGTGTGCTCGATGGCTGGTTTGAGGAAGATCAGCCTGTGATGACCCATCCTCGTGATCCATACAACCGGGTTGATGCCTTGCCGAGCAGCCGACATGTGGTCGTGTGGGCGAATGGCCGAGTGATTGCAGAGACGCATGACCCTGTACTTGTGTACGAGACTGGCTTGCCGGTCAGATATTACTTTCCGGTTGCAGACGTAGATTTCAGCACCCTGGTTAAAACCGACTATTGGAGCGAATGCCCCTATAAGGGTTACTCTGATGGATATTGGCGCCTGAGCGAAGATGATGTCAACATTGCATGGTCATATTCAGATCCGCGTCCGGAATTATCTGAGATAGCGGGTCGCATTGCCTTCTACAACGACCGCGTTCAACTCGTCGTGGATGGCGAGCGAGAGAACTGATGCAAATGCTTTAACCGCCAGCCACTCTCTTGCTACCCTTATTTTTTTATTTCCTCAACGTTCTCTCATAGTCTTCAAAACGAATTTATCGAATTTGTTTCCGATCCGCTGATCGAACAATAATACCCTCCGACTTTCCGGAGGCATCTATTCCTACTTTTGTCTGCTCGAAGCGCTTCAAAAATGTAAAGGTATTTTCATATACATATAGAGCATCATTTCATGAAGAAAGCCTCTTTCATCCGACAGCTCCTCCGTTAATCTGTCTCTTTCACCTAGCTTGTGGCAGGTAAGAATACTCGGGTATTTCGTTAAAGAATTTATTTTCTTTAAATCCATTTTGGGTAGCTCCTTATCAAATGTTTTTCACTAATAAGCACGGGTAATTGCCTTATTTGTGTTTGGTAAAGAGTTCAGCTTTCCTTTTATGTGCGTCGAATGAGAGGATTGCTATGCTTTTGGGCAAAAAGAGGTTACCATAACCTATAGAAGCTTATCGATAAAAAAGTGCAATCAGATAAGGAGTGATCATAGGATGGAGAATATAACCTTTACGCTAGATGAAGCTAACGAGCTGCTGCCGCAATTGAAGGAGGATTTAAAGCTGCTTCAGCAATTAACAGCACAGTTCGAGAACCTATACGTAGATTATCAGAAGGAAAAGGCTGTATATGAGCAAGCCTTTGCAGCTGTACAAGGAAGCAAGGATCCTTTTTTCGAACAGGAAAGCCAGCTGGAATTCATGAAAATGGAAGCCGACCTGCTGATTGACAACTTTTCGCGAAAAGGCGTGCTTTTGAAAATGATCAACCCAGGATTGATCGATTTTCCAGCAGTGCTGGATGGCGAGAATATTCTCATTTGCTGGAAGGAAGGGGAAGAGCATATTAGCCATTATCATGGCTGGCATGATGGCTTTGTTGGAAGAAAGCCTTACCCGAAACAAGGATGATAACGAGGATGAAAATGATCGGTGAAGGCAAGGTGCCTTAACCTGGTCATTTTTTGTTGATAGGCGGCATTGCTAAATGTGCAACATTTTCCATTTTTTATGCGTATGTAAATAGGCATTTAAATCGAGAAGATAAGCAGGTGTTGCATGAGAAAATGGATTTCGACGTTTGCCCGAGGCGTGATCATGAAAACGGGCAGCAGAGTGTTTGGCGAGACGCTCTCGGAGAGCGGCATGATCGTGGTGCAGGCAGAGGGCAAGCTGCTCGCCTTCAAAGAGCCGGCCAGCTTGAGAAATTAATCTAGTTGCAAAGGAAATGAGGCGAGGCGCCATGTCAGGCGTAATCACGAAAGCCATTCACATATTGGACCTTTTGCTTCCGCAAGGGACGGAGAAAGAGATGAGCGTCACGGAAATGAGCAGGGAACTGGATATGCCCGTGCAAAGCGTTCATCGGATATTAGCCTCCTTAATGGAGCATGGGTTCGTTGCGCAAAGCACGAAAACGAAGAAGTACAAGCTAGGCTTGACGATTATGAAGTATGGCTTCCTGATGTGGGATAGCTTGATGCTCCGCACGGTTGCGAGGCCGTTCATGGAGGAGCTTTCGCAGAAAACGAAGGAAACCGTCTACCTCGCTACCCGCGAAAATGCGGAGGGCGTCTATATCGACTCGGTTGATTCACCGCAAATTTTGAAAATATCCGAACCGATCGGGCTTAAGCTGCCCTTGTTCATCGGCGCTTCAAACCGTGTGATCCTCGCCTATTTGCCAAGTAAAACGCAGGAAGCATTGCTCGCGGATGTTGATTGGTCATCGGTGCCTTCGCTAAAGCCATTGTCGCGGGAGCATATTGAGGATGAGATTGCAATGATTCATAAGCAAGGGTATGCCATTACGACAGGCGAGGCAACGGAGGGAACGACCGGTATCGGTGCCCCGATCTTTTCTTATGAGAACATGGTAATTGGCTCATTAAATGTGGCAGGGCCTTCTCTTCGGTTTACGGAGGATACGATTGAAAGAAACAGCTCACTCGTCAAAAAATATGCAGATCTCATTTCGAACGAGCTTGGCTATCGCTACAAGCTGAAGCGGTAAGTTATTTTTTGTACATGGTTTCCCGTTATTCGGGATATAGATATTTCAGATACTGAATAATGGGATTATAATTACCTTCATTAGCAGCAGCGCCTGCGTACATTGGAGGAGATCCGAACGATGAATATCCTTGCTTTTAGACATTTTGAATTTGATGATGATTATGCGCTCCGTACATGGGCAAGCCTTACGGGGCATCGGCTGGAGATGCGCGATCCTTCTATTGAAATAAATGCAGCTTGGCTTGATGAGACGGATTTGCTCGTTATATGCGGCGGGCCGATGAGCGTGTACGAGGAAGATCGATATTCCTGGCTCATTTCCGAGAAGCAATTTGTGAAGCAGGCGATTGTGCTCGGCAAAAAAGTGCTGGGCATCTGCTTCGGCGCTCAAATGATAGCTGAGCTGTTAGGAAGTCCCGTATATCGTGGCGCCTATAAGGAAATAGGCTGGCATACGATTAATCGCACGGGAGAGCAGCATCCGTGGCTGGATGGCTTGCCGGAGCAGCTGGTATCGTTTCAGTGGCATGGCGACACCTTTGATTTGCCTGCGGAAACGCGTCTGCTCGCTTATTCGGAAGCGTGCAAGGTGCAGGCTTTTGCCTATAGGGAGCATGTACTCGGGCTGCAATTCCATCTGGAGACGACACCATCTTGCATCGAGTCGATGTTTGCGCACTGGTCCTCCGAGCTGATCGATGCTCCTTATATTCAGAAGGCAGAGCAAATTCGAGGTCAATTCGGTCAAAGCGAGCATTCGATTAAAGCGCTCCACCGTATATTGGATCAGATTACTGCCCATGCAGAGGCAAAGTGCCATACAACAACGATAAACGGAAATGGCTGAAAGGGAAGTTTATTTTTTAAAAAAGGGAGTGTTCAAGGATGAAGCGCAATCGTCTAGGAAAATCAGAGCTCTACGTAAGTGAGGTCGGTCTTGGCTGCATGTCGCTTGGGACAGACAGGGAGAAGGCGGTAGCTCTCGTGCATGAAGCTATTGACGGGGGCATCAATTTTCTGGATACGGCAGATCTTTATAATGAAGGGCTTAATGAGGAAATTGTCGGTGAGGCCATTCGGGGAAGGCGTTCAGAGGTTATACTCGCCACGAAGGTCGGCAATCGCTGGGAGCCTGGCAAGGAAGGCTGGACCTGGGACCCGTCCAAGGCATATATCAAGGCAGCAGTGAAGGACAGCCTAAGGAGGCTTCAAACGGACTATATTGATCTCTATCAGCTGCATGGCGGTACGCTGGAAGATCCAATCTCGGAAACCATCGAGGCGTTCGAGGAGCTTAAGCAGGAGGGGCTTATTCGTTATTACGGCATATCCTCTATTCGGCCAAACGTCATTCGCGAGTACGTGGAGCGGTCAAATATCGTCAGCGTGATGAGCCAGTACAGCATATTGGATAGAAGGCCGGAAGAGCATGTGCTGTCTCTGCTGGCAGAGAAGGGGATAAGCTTAATTGCTCGCGGTCCGGTGGCAAAAGGGATTTTGACTGATGATGGCGCTGGGAAAGCGGAGAAAGGTTATTTGGATTATGGCAAGGAAGAGCTGTCAGCGCTGCGTGCTGTATTGCTCGAAACGGGAGATGGCTCCCGAGACATGGCACATACAGCAATCCGATATGCGCTAGCCCATCCGGCTGTTGCGACGGTTATTCCTGGCGCAAGCACTTCTAGGCAATTGCTGCATAATATAGCGGCGAGTGAGGCTGCACCGCTTACGCCACATGAACTAGAAGCTATTCAGAGCATAAGCCGAAGCAGCCGATATGAGCAGCACCGTTAAAATAAGCATGAGGGAGTATGACTGGGCAAAGTTTTCATTTACAGAACAAACGTTCAACGCTATGATCTCTTTGTGGGTCATTTTCCAATTAATTGCATGGAGAAATGAGGGAGCTGCCTGCCGGGCAGCTTTTTTTTTGAACCAACAAATAGTATGTTCGAAATTGTTCGTATGCTGATTCATACTGACAAACGTTATTAGATGACAAGCTGAGTCGTTTCATGCCTTGGCTGCATCGGATCGTTCGAAGGACCAAACATTGCCGACCGCGCAATTCTCTTACTTAGGCAAGCACAGGAGGCAGAAACAATGGGAGTGAGCAGCTCGAGCAGCTGGTTCATTTTATAAAGGAATACCATTCGGAAATTTGGGTCAATCCATTCTTACTTTCGAAAACGAGGAGAAAAGGAGAGGTTGAACGATGATTAAACGAATCGAATGTGCCTATGTACCTGTGTCTGATGTGGAGAGGTCCGCAGCGTGGTATGAGCGTGTATTAGGCATGCGCCTCCGTTCCAAGGTTGAACCGGGTCGCGGCGCGATTATGGTGATGGAGGAAGGCGGCTGGTTATTTCTTCTGCCAAGCCCTGACATGACACCGCTTACTTTCGTCACGGCAGGTTGGGCGGAAGATGATGCGTCATTCGAAATGTTCCCGCTTTGCTTTGAAACCAATCAGATTCATGTGCTGTTTGCTTCCCTTAAGGAAGCGGGGACATGGGTGGAGCGGGACATTCGAGATGAGGGTAGCTGTGGCCTACAGCTTAATTTCAAGGACCCGGACGGCAATAAGTATCAAGTATGGCAGCAGCCGGCATCATAGGTTAAAATAAGGTCTATTCTATCGCCTTGAGAATGTGACAGAGAGAGAAGGCTATGCGAGTCCTTTCTCTCTGTGCTATTCTTAGATAGGAAGGTTTGACTTTATCAACTGTATGCAATAATATTACAGTATCCTTCTTGAGAGGGAGTTGTGAAAATGAATAGTGAATTTACGGTAGCGGTTCACAGTCTCGTGCTGTTAGCCTATTTGCCTGATCATATGGCCAGCAGCGATACGATCGCTCGGAACGTTTCGACGAATCCAACGCGCATTCGCAAAATTATGAGCACGCTGAGGAAGCACGGATTTGTGAAGACGAAGGAAGGAATCGGCGGCGGATATATTTTGAACTGCGAGCCGGGCGAGGTTACGCTGGCTCAAATTTACCGCGCAATTTCTGGCGGTACACTGAAGCCTCACTGGTGTTCCGGCAACCCGGAGGAGGATTGTCTCGTATCGGCTAATATTCAGGCTGTTATGGATCATTTTTTCTATGAAGCTGAGCAGCATTATGAGGCTTACCTGGAGCAAAATACGCTGCAAACGGCTTTGGATAAAATCCGAAAATGTCAGCAGCAGTATAAAACACAGCAGGTTTAATGTCATTGTACGGATGCGAGGAATCACGGCTGCTTCAACAACAATTAGCGGTAAAACGATAGAAGGAAGTTTTTACCGCTGATTGTTGCTGTCGTGCTAGAAAAGCAGCTTTTTTTATTGCTCGATATGTATCAAATATTCATACAGTTAATTTGAGAATGGATTAAGGAAGGCTATATCTTCCGATGATTAAGAAAGGGTGAGCATAATGTCAGAACAGACGCAAATAAATGCAACATTTAACATTCCACTTTCAGTGCTCGATGTTTCTCCAATTGTTGAAGGAGGCTCCGTTGCCGAATCGCTGAGAAATACGTTAGATCTTGCCCAGCATGCGGAAAAATGGGGCTACAACCGCTACTGGCTGGCGGAGCATCATAATGCGCCCAGCATAGCAAGCTCGGCTACTTCTATCGTAATTGGTCATGTAGCGGCAGGCACATCGACGATTCGCGTAGGCTCAGGCGGCATTATGCTGCCAAACCATGCGCCGCTTGTCATCGCCGAGCAATTCGGCACACTGGAGTCTTTGTTCCCCGGCCGTATCGATCTTGGGCTTGGCCGAGCGCCGGGCACGGATGGTCTTACAGCAGCGGCGCTTCGCGGGAACAGAAAAAGCAATGGGCATGATTTTCCTGAGCAGCTGGCAGAGCTCCGCGCATTTCTAGATCCGTCCAGCGCAGAGGTTGGCATGCCTGTAAGGGCGATTCCAGGCGAAGGACTGGAAATTCCGATTTGGCTACTGGGCTCAAGTGATTTTAGCGCCTTGCTGGCTGCTCAGCTTGGCTTGCCGTTTGCATTCGCAGGACATTTCTCGCCGACCTTTACCGTTCCGGCTATGAATCTCTATCGCAGCAGCTTTAAGCCATCGGCAATTCTCGATAAGCCAAAGGGAATGGTTGCAGTTAACGTTGTAGCGGCAGATACGGATGAAGAGGCGGCTTACCTAGCTACGTCCATGCAGCAATTATTTCTTTCTTTTATTCGCAATACGCGCGGTCCATTGCCTGCCCCGGTTCGCGATATGGATACCGTATGGACACCTCAGGAGAAAATGGCTTTGCAGCAGCAGCTTGGCTCTTCCATTGTTGGAGGGCCAGAAACGGTTCGCAGCAAGCTGAAGCAATATATTGAGGCGACGCAAGCAGATGAGATTATGGTTGCAGCACATATTTTCGATCATAAGGCACGCTTGCGTTCTTATGAAATTATAGCTGGGCTGTAGAGGGCTGACGGATCGAGATCGTTAGGCCGTTCAGGCCGTTCACTCATTTAGCGGGCGTCGTGAGAAAGCCCTATGGATGGACGTTTTTACTATCGGCTAAGTCACCTGTTCTTATGCTGCATTGCAGCAATTTTATTGTTGTATGTTCTGGGCGTTTAATCTGATGGTGTGCCTAGTGTTTGACTGCTCGCCAACATTAGGTCTACTTTCTAGACCTATTTCCGCTTTCCGCTGACGGAGCGTCAGTTACCCACTTGGCAGGTTGACCTTTGGCGTAGGGAGCACAAGATGTTCATTTGGCGCGGAATGCATGCAAATTAAAAAAGCTGTCCTAAGGTCGAAAACCTTTTGGGGCAGCTTTTTTTTGCGAACTCGGAAATATATCAATCATTCAGCGGGCGGCCGCTGTCCATTGCGGAGCTGCCGGATGGAATAACCGAAGTCCATCTGGAGATGCGGATAATCGGGGAAGTTGTTCCAATCGCCGCCCCAAGAGAAGCCAAGCTGCTTCGCTATGGCAACAACCTCCATCCAATCCGGCTGCCCGTTCTTGTTGCCGTCATACTCCATGTCCCATACGACCTCGCCCTTCTTCGTGTACAGCGCAAAATCGATGGCAAGCCCGTAATTGTGATAAGAATGGCCGCCCTGCACTTGCGTAACGACCTTGCCCTCCGTCGTTCGTCCCTTTGCATAGATCGCATCCTGCTCCTCGCTTGAGCGGAAGCCGTCCGTAATCAGGATCTTGATGCCTGCTTTGCCCGTCTGGGCGATCAGCTCGTTCTGCTTGGCGAAGACGATCGGATGCAGCTCGGTTATCGGAGCAGCGGGAATGATATCGTTATTAGGCAAATAAGGCTCGAGGGTGAGGATCATCTTCCATAACAAAACGGCCGTTATCGCTAAAATGACCAGCAGCAAAAGTCTGTTGCGCTTGCGTTTCGTTCTGGCTGCGAGGTCAAAGGGAGATTGACCAGCCGGCAGCGGCTGCCGGTTAATTGGATTTCGTTCAATCATTCTAAATCTCCTTACGCATTGTATCCGCTTATCTTAACATATTGTCATTAAGCTTACCCTAGCCTGTGGTAGGGGATTCGATGTCGACATTTGACTTTTTATCAGTTTAGGTCTAAACTGATAAGTATAACGAAGAAGCGAGGTGGTCCAATGAGTGAAAATGAAGCGGAATCTTTCTTGTCTAAACGCGATGAACGATTAGGCTTAATGGTATGGTATCGCTTATCGCGGGTTTATAACCAAAGCTTGAAAGAAACCCATCAGCATTTGAGAAAATGGGACCTGTCGGTCTCGCAGTTCGATATACTCGCACAGGTCGGCGCAAATAAACGTTTGACTCAGCAGCAGCTAGCCGACAAGCTGTTTGTGACAAAAGGCAACATTACGCAGCTGCTCGGCAAGCTAGAGGAGCTTGGTTTCGTAAAGCGAGAGCAAGAGTGGAAGACTAAATATGTATCGTTAACGGAGAAGGGCAAGGAGCTATTTGATGATGTCGTTCCGATGCAGGAGCATTTTCAGGCATCGCAGTATAACGCTTTGAATCGGGATGAGAAGCGCCAGCTGCTCGACTTGCTCAAAAAAATATAAGATCGATAACTTACGCAGCATGATTTGCTGCCCAAAACTTATAGGAGGTTGTTATTATGCAACTTAAAGGCATTCACCACGTATCCGCAATCACGGGCACGGCATCCGGCAATTTTGACTTTTATACGAAGCTTCTAGGCCTTCGTTTAGTTAAGAAGACGGTTAACCAAGACGAGACTTCGGTTTATCATTTGTTCTATGGCGATGAGAAAGGCAATCCGGGGACGGAGCTTACTTTCTTCGAATTTCCGATGACAGGCAAAAACAAGCCCGGTACAAGCAGCATTTCATCCCTGTCCCTTCGGGTGGCAAATGATGCGGCGCTTCGTTATTGGAAGGAGCGGTTTGAACAATCCGGCGTTGACCATGATGAAATCACAGAACGCGCAGGACGCAATACGATTGCTTTCCGTGATTTTGAAGGACAACGTCTCGTGCTCGTATCCGATGAGCGTAATGAAGGGGTTAAAGGCGGCATTCCTTGGGACAAAAGCCCGGTTCCTGTTGCATTCGGCATACTTGGACTTGGCCCGGTACAGCTGACGGTCAAAAATCCGGAGCCAACCGTACTCGTCCTAACGCAGCTGATGGGCTTCCGCGAAAAAGGTAAGTACCCGTCTACTATCGCAGGCCAGCCGGATATCGTCGTATTCGAAACCGGCGAAGGGGGCAGCGGCGCTGAGATTCATATCGAGGAACGCCATGATTTGCCGCGTGAGCAGCAGGGCCATGGGGGCGTCCATCACGTGGCGTTCCGCGTGGACAACGACGACGAGCTTCGCGAGTGGATTGAGCATATCCGCGGAGTCCGCATTCCAAACTCCGGTTTCGTTGACCGTTTCTACTTCCGCTCGCTATACTTCCGCGAGCCAAACGGCATTCTTTTTGAGCTAGCGACTGACGGTCCTGGCTTTGATACGGATGAGGATATCAACCATTTGGGCGAATCGCTTGCTCTGCCTCCGTTCTTAGAGCCGCAGCGCGCGCAGATCGAAGCCAGATTAAAACCGCTGGAAACCAAATCAAACGGGTAAGCAACCATAGCGATAAAAGGCGAGCCATTCCTTTCTTAGAGTAGAAGGGAATGCTCGTCTTTTTTTTGCACAATTGATTATCTAGTATAGCTACCAATAATTTAGCAATGAGTAATAGACGGAAGTTTGGTATGATTCGAGGATTCGGCCTAGTAGGAGGATCTTCATGAATTATAAAAGCACTAGAGTTGCTCTAGCGGCATTCGTTCTATTATTTGTGATCACGAACGTACAGTCAGCTGTTGCGGAAAGCACGCTGCCATTTGACGATATATCAAGGAGTTACGCCAAGCAGGAAATTATAGATTTATATAATAAAAAAATAATAACGGGCACATCGGATCGCACCTTCTCTCCGGCCCAATCGATATCTCGGGCAGAGTTTGTGACCGTGCTTGATCGGCTGCTTAGATTAGAGCCGGTGGCAACACCGGTATCACCATTTGCCGACATGCCGAAGAAGGCGTGGTATTATGGCTGGATTCAAGCTGCCGTGCAGCTTGGCTTAGCCGATGGCGTAAGCGCCACTTCCTTTGCTCCAGCCAAGCCAGTCACGAGGCAGGAGGCGGCGGTATTGCTGTCGCGGGCGCTAAAGCAGCCCGGAGGCGCTGCGGGCGCGGACATGAGCTTCGAGGATGACAGCCTGATTGCGGAATGGGCGATTCCGTCAGTTATGTCGGTTCACGAGCTTGGCCTAATGAAAGGCGACGATAATGGCCTCTTCCGTCCAGCCGACCCCATCACAAGGCAAGAGACGGCGGTCATGATTCACCGGGTGCTGCAAAATAAGAAATGGGCAGCCGAGCTCGCGGCAAAGCCTAAGGAATCCATCAAGCTAGGCTGGCAATATTCGCAAACGACGCAGCAGTATGAACAAAGTGTTTTGAAATCCAATGTGAATACGTTGTCTCCGCGCTGGTACTTTGCGGGCGCAACGGGTGACGTATCCGATAACACAGATAAAACGCTTGTGGATTGGGCGAAAAAGAACAATAAAAAAGTGTGGGCCATGGTCGGCAATCGTTCCGATCAAGCAGCTACGCATCAAATGCTGTCCAATAGCGCTTCGCGTAATGCGGCAATCACGAAGCTGACGGCATTTGTGCAAAAATATGAGCTAGACGGTCTTAATATCGATTTCGAAAATGTAGCGCCACAGGATCGTGCCGCGCTGACCGCCTTTATAACGGATTTATCGAAAAAGCTTCATCTTTTAAACGCGACTCTATCCATCGATGTATCTCCCGACCGGGGCACCGATTGGACGGATGCTTTCGATTTTGCGGCGCTTGGCAAGCAAGCGGATTATGTCGTATTGATGGGGTATGACGAGCATTGGGGCGGTACATCGGAAGCGGGACCCAATGCCTCATTAGACTTTGATAAAGCGTCGATCGATAAGCTATTGCGATTAGTGCCTAATGAGAAGGTCATTTTGGCATTGCCATTTTACAATCGCGATTGGGATCTGAAGAAGGATGGAAGCGTGGAATCCTCCGAGTTTATTTCCTTTAGCCAGCAAAATGCGCTCATTGAGCAGTATGCAATTAGACCGAAATGGAATGCTAAAGAAGGGCTATACACGGCTTCTTACGTAAAAAACGGCGTGAACCATAAAATGTGGGTAGAGGACGGACGCTCGTTATCCGCCAAATACAAGCTGGCAGTTGATAATCAGCTAGCCGGTTTAGCTTATTGGTACATCGGCGGGGAAAGTGCTGACATTTGGACGAGCATGAGAAACGCAGACCGTTTTTTGGGCTATTCCTTCAAGGGGTAATAACGTAAAATTAGTTACTTGAGAAAAGTGAGTTAGCGAGCTATACTAAAGCTATAGAACAAACATCTAACAGCTTTCCTACTCTAAGGAGGTATAGCGTTATGAGTGAAAAATCGCAGATCTATAAACGCAGCATAAAAAAGGTGCGTACTCCGGAAATTAACCATATAAGCAGCCAGCATCAGAACAGTTTTATATTGGAGCAAGGTTTCTTTGAAGAGCATGACCCGTTTCTTCTGCTCGCAGAGGATTGGTTCCAAAAAGGCTCCTTCGACGATCATCCGCACCGCGGCATAGAAACCGTGACGTATGTGATCAAAGGACGGCTTGAGCATTATGACAATGCCTCTGGCAGCAAGGAAGAGCTCGTTGCGGGCGATGCCCAGTGGATGACAGCCGGACGAGGCGTTATCCATAACGAAGACCCTGCCGAAGGCGAGATCGTACATTCGCTACAGCTATGGGTTAACCTGCCGGCAGCCGATAAGATGACGACGCCCCGTTATCAAAATCTTAGAGGAGCCGATATGCCTGTAAGGGAGGAAGAAGGCGCCATTATACGCGTTTTCTCCGGCTCATCGGGCAACGTTCACTCCGCAACCCAAAACGTGGTCCCAGTCACCATGCTGGAAATGACGCTTGAGCCGGGAGCTACGGTTAAGCAGCAATTGCCGGGCTCGTACAGCGGTTTTCTCTACGTGCTCGAAGGAGAAGGGGAGTTTGGCAGCGAACGCACGAAGGGCAGCAAGCGGCAAGTATTAACGTTGAGCCGAGAGGACGGCACCGAGTCAAGCGAGCTTGAGCTGACAGCCGTAACGAAGCTCCGCGTTATGCTCTATGCGGGCGAGCCGCTCAATGAGCCGATTGCCGCGCGAGGACCGTTCGTGATGAATACGGAAGAGCAGATCAGACAGGCTTATTCGGATTATCGGAACGGCAAATTTGTATAATCAATCGAGTAAGGCACGCCCGCACATTGCGGAGCGTGCCTTTTTTTATGGACAAATAGCAGGCTGCCTTCAAATTGTAAGCGCATTATATGATACTGCCATTAGGGCATGCAACGAAAACAAAATTGGTATTTTCCGATATTGTAATTGCGCGGGCGCTATATGTAAAATATGGAGCGATAGGGTCTATTTGCCGTAGAAAAGCGAGTACGGCGCAAGGCCGATGACGGAGGAGGGAGAGGGTCCATTCATGAAAAGATTTGCAGCACTATTTCTAACACTAGCACTACTATTTTCATTTGTTACTAACGTACAAGCGGAGTCAAAGCCCGTAACGGTATGGGTAGAGAACCAGCAGGTACAGCTCGGCGACCTCCAGCCTATAGTAGAGAAGGGCACGACGCTTGTTCCAGCGAAGCTGCTGCTTGAGAAGCTTGGTTTTGAAGTCACTTGGGACCAGAAGAACCAAGTCATTTCCGGCAAGAAGGAAGGTCTGGTTCTTTTATTCCAAATCGATAATCTTGGGGCAATGGTCAACGAAGCAGAGCAAGGCTTGCTTGTTGCGCCTAAACTGGTTAAGGGTACCGTTTATATCCCTTTACGCACGGCAGGCGAGGCGGCAGGGTATGAGGTATCTTGGAACAAAGAGCAGCGCGCCGTTTCCATTGTGGCCAAAGAACCGAGCCGCGGCTTCCTATGGAAGGTAGAGAATGCGGGAAATACGGTATATTTGTTAGGCTCGATTCATATTGCGAACAATGCCATGTATCCGCTTCGCCCGGAAATTCAGAAGGCGTATGAAGCTTCCGACTACTTGGCTGTTGAAGCTGATATTTCAAAAATGAACGAAGCCGATGTACAGAAGCTTGTGCTTGATCTAAGCGTCTATAAAGACAAAACAACGCTTAAGGATCACATTTCCGCTGATGCGTATAAGAAGCTGGGAGAAATTTTGAAGGCGAACGGCTTGGCTGAAAACGTGCTGGACACGTACAAGCCTTGGAGCGTGTCTTCAACCGTAGATTACCTTACAACGGCAAAATCAGGCTTTGATCCGGGTATCGGCATCGACGCGCATTTCTTGCAGCAGGCCATTACGGGCAAGAAGCCAATTCTTGAGCTTGAATCGATTGAATACCAGCTCAAAATGTTCGACGGATTCTCAGATAAGCTGCAAGAAGAGATGCTGAGCGCATCCCTTGAAAACTTTTACAAAGAGGATTCCGGAATCGAAAAGCTTACTGAAATGTGGGTGACCGGAGACGAGAAGCAGCTGCTTGAGCTGACTAATTCGACATCGTCCAATGAAGAGTTTAGAAAAGCACTGCTTACAGACCGCAATGGTCCAATGGTCGATAAAGTTACAGGTTACTTGAATGACAGCGCCAAAAAAACTTACTTTGTTGTTGTTGGCGCAGCACATATGTTAGGCGAGGATGGCATCGTGCCATTGCTTGAGAAAAAGGGCTTCACCGTAACGCGTCAATAATGCGGCAAATACAGAAGGCAATCCCGTGAATAACGGTGATTGCCTTCTTTTTTATCATATGAAGCTGCAATGCGGCGAACCCGTTCAGCACGGACTGTTCTAGTTAAATCAGCTTGGTATTGAACCTATTTTAGCGGGGATTTGGATAGTTATCGAGGTACCTTGTAGAGGGAAGCTGTCAATGGCAAGAAGAAACTCGCTTCCGAACAGTAATTCTAAGCGTTTCTTTACATTGGTTAACCCGATATTCCTTATGCGTCCGTCGTTGGAGTGGGCAGCATTGCCATTCCGAGCCATTGACTCTATAGCCTCAGGTGTCATTCCTACACCATCATCGCTAATATTCACTACTAGTCGATCATTCTCGAGGTGAATAGATAAGGTAATCATTCCTTTTGTTTCTTTAGGGAGTATGCCGTGGAATAAGGCGTTCTCAATAATAGGCTGTAAAATATTTTTTGGCATATAAATGGTAGATACGTTATCAGCGATGTCCAAGTGCAATTCAAATTGATCGCGATATCGATACTTTTGTATTTTTGTATAGTCCTGAATAATGCCGACTTCTTTCTCGACGGAAGAGAACACTTCGTTATTTCCGATTTGTACCGCATCTTGCAGAATATGAATAAACGCTGTCATCATCTCCGTAATATCATGGTGCCGCTGTTTTCTTGCTAAGTATATGACCGTATTTAACGTGTTATAGATAAAGTGCGGATTAATTTGTGAGAGCAATAGATCGATTTCAAGCTGCTGCTTGATCTTCTCATTCTCCAACGATTCCTGGATGTGCTCCCGCAAATCTTCAAGCATTCGGTTAAAGCCAAGAGCTAGCACTTCAAGCTCGTCCTTGCTTTGAACCGTTATATTCACATTCAAGTTCCCTGCGGACACTTGTTTCATTGCGCGTGTGAGTTTTAAGATCGGTTTTGTTATATTGTTAATTAGTGGGGTTAGAATGAGCAATATGGCCAATATACTAGCCCCGATCATGAGCAAAATAAAGGTGAAAATATAATTTATTTTATGTAAAATTTTTTTTTTGGAAGTGTAAGAAATAATATTCCATTGATCGCCTACGGAGCTTTTATAGATGAAGCCGCTTTTATTTTCCTCGAATGAACTGCTCGCATTGAAACGATCGTTAAGCAGCGGATTTTCTGCTTTCCTATATAGAATTTGCTTATCTTCGTTCACCCACCAGTATTGTTCGTAGGATGCCGCATTGGATTGCACAACACTTACAAAATGATCGAAGTAGATGTTGATAATTAATTTTCCAATAACTCGGTCATAGTGATCAATGTCTAGTATATTCACCGCATAACTAATCACCTTACTTTGTTTATCGAGAGAGGAGTCGTTGTGCATAAAATGCGGGCCTGTAAAACCCCGATCTTTGTGTGAAGCGATGAATTCACGAAACCATGGTTCACCTAGGGATTCACGTACAGATTCATCGAGTGGAGAAGTGCTTAACGTTACTTCCTGCCCTCCTTTAACAATATAAAAGCTTTGAACATCGTTTCTTAAAGCAAAATACTGATTAAGCTTGCGGACAATTTCGCTTCTCCCGTCTAGGAAGTCGTAGACATCATCCATACGCGTATCTTTCTTGAGGAAGGCTTGTAGATTTTCATCCACCATAAGTGTTTCCGTAAAGGTGCGGACATTTGAAATCATATCGTTCAGTCGGTAGGCTGTTTGATTTAATTTGACCTGGTCATCTTGAATGACCTGTTGTTTTAATATTTTGGAGAAATATAAGTAAAAGATGGTGCCGCAAAACAGCAGACAAACCGTTACAATGGAAGCTGTGCTTATAATCATTTTTCGTTTAATGCTACGGTTTATCAGGATAATTAACCTCCTTTGCGATATTCTTGCGGCGTAAAGCCAGTCACCTTGTAAAAAACCTGACTGAAGTAGGCGCTGTTGCGGTAACCAATTTTTTCGGCAATTTCATAAATCTTAAGGTTGTTTTCCTGAAGTAATTTCTTCGCTATATTAACGCGGTAAGAGGTAACATATTCCAGGAATGTTTGCTGCAATTCTTTTTTGAAGAGCTGATGCAAATAGGGAACGCTGATACTCACCGATGTGGACACGCTCTCTACACTTAAGTCAGCATTGTAGTTCTTATGAATGAATTGAATAGCTTCACGTGTTTTCCGAGATAGATTAGAGAATCCATCCTTCTCGATTTGCTGAGAAAGCAGATTCATCTGTGAGATGAACCATTGTTTGATATCATCAACATGGAATATTTGCAGCACTTGATGCACCATGTCTTCATTGGCGATTTTTGTAGGGAGCATGCCGTATTTGTTGCGATGAAAATCGAGCTTCTTTAGTAATTCCGAAGTTAACAATTGCAGGGACAACGGGTCATTTAACTTTTGAATGTGATCAAAGTAACCTGGAATTTTCTCTTGAAGAACCAAGAGGTCACGCTCTTCCTGTATTTCTTGAAGTTGCTCTGGAAAAAAGGTATTCGGAGAAAGTTCAATATCAGGATTATCCTCTAATGTGTAGTACGCTTCTCTTCCATTAAACCATCGCTTGAGAAACAACGCATGACTTCGATGAAAGATGGTGTTAAGTTCCCGTTTACCGGAAGCTGCTACCGAGCCTGCGATAGAAATCGTTTCGTTGCTGGATTGACGCATTATTTTTTGAAGATGCTTCGCAAGATTGATCTGTTCTTGTTGGACTTTCCATAACTGGTGGGTATTTGTTATTGAATAAATAAGCACAATCTCCCTATCGTTTAAAGGAACTGAAATTAGATGCTTCATACTCATCTCTATATCGAATTGATCATATTTAAATATTTGCGATAATGGAATTCCAAACTCAGAGATTAACTCTGGAAAAAGAGGATAGGGCGTGTCCTGCTTCAAATAGAACAGTGCCAAAGGAGAATCTAATTGTTTCAGCCAGTCTGTTCCAAGATGATGAGGCGCTTCCGTATGCTTGCCTATGAATAGCTTCCGCAAATATTCCTCTTGAACCATAGAAACACTGCTGATCAGTCTCTCCCACTGCAGACGTACTGACAGAATCGTATCCAGCAACGTTTGAGCATCAATTTCATGCTTGAGTAAGTAACTCGACACGCCGTAGCGAATCGCTTGTTTGGCATATTCGAAGTCCTGGTATGACGTTATCATAATAATCCGACATAGTTCATTCTCGGATCTGATTAGTTCAGCGAGTTCCAATCCGTTTACGATAGGCATACGAACATCTGTAATAACAAGATCAGGCTTATGAACTCGAAATAGCTCCATGGCCCGTCTTCCGTTTCTAGCTGTTCCAATAATATGGAAATTATAATCTTGCCATTCGATTAAAGATTCCAGATCTTCAACAGCAAGAGCTTCATCGTCAACAATCATTACTTTCATAGTTAAAGGCTCCACTGGTTACCCTCCGATTTCACGTTAATATCCATTATAACATGTGGTCATTTGCTAACTAGCCGAGTATAGGAAATTGAATAATAGTATAGAATTGTGATGTTTTTTCGCCCTAAGGTGCGTGGTATGCTTCAAAACATAACCAACCTTAGCAATTGAAAAGGGGGGTCAAGGAAGATGAATAAAGGGACTCAATTGGGTATAAGGGGGTTATCATTTTTATTCATATTGTCGCTTATAGCTTGCAGCAATGGTGGAACCAAAGCTCAGGAAGCGAAGGGAAATCAAACCATTGGCAGCAGTGGTACGGTTACAATCTGGGGTTGGGACAAGCCGAAGGACAATGTGCTGCAAGGGTTTAAAAATAAATACCCGGATATCTCAATCAATTACGTAAATATATCATCGGGAGATATAATGAAAAAATTGCAGGTCTCACTGGCGTCGGGTGGTGATTTGCCGGATATTCTCATGATTGAGCGTGATTTTCGGGGGCAGCTGAATAATATGGGTTTGCTAGAAAACCTGGAGGCCGAACCGTACAAATTCAATCGGGATTTAATCTTTGATTACGACGTACCTCAAAATTCAAATGCATATGGCAAGATCGTGTCTGTTCCAATGGACATGAGCATCGCAGGATTAGCCTACAAACGTGAATTAACGAAGCAATATTTTGGCACGGATGATCCGAATAAGCTTCAAGCGCTTCTCCCGAATTGGGATCAGTTTATTGCAAAGGGGAAGGACGTTTTAGAGAAAAGCGGAGGCAAGGTGTACATGTTTACAAGCCTCAGAGAAGCTTGGCAGATCATTGCAGGCCAGAATCCCGAGCCCTATGCAATAGGCAACAAAATAAACGTGAATAAATTAGCCGCTTTGTTTGTTCTCATCCGAAGGATGAGTGATGCAGGTATCATTGATAATCTCGATAAAAGCTCACCATTGAGTAACTCATCTTTTGCACAAAACAACCACATCTTCTACCCTGCCGCGATTTGGTCGCCCCGCTATCAGATCGAGCCAAATGACAAGAATGGCAGCAACGGGAGATGGGGGCTTATGGTGCCGCCTGGCGGAGGATTTATTTGGGGAGGAAGCTCCTTCGGAATTCCTCGCAATGCGAAGAACAAAGAGCAAGCATGGAAATTTATCCAGTGGTCACAACTTTCACAAGAAGGTGCTGAAGCGAATAAAAAGGATGGGATATTTACGCACTTCAAAGCTGCCTATGACAATCCAGGCTTTATCAATTGGAAAACGCCTTGGTTTGGCGAGCAGGATATTGGAATCACCTTCTTCCAAGACCTAAATGTCGTAACGAAGTACATCCCGCTAAGTAAGTATGACGATACCATTATTTCGAATGGGGTTGTAATTGCTTTGAAGACGCTGGCCTCCGACCCTGGAATTGGCAATGACGAATTAATTAAAAAAGTGACGCAAAGTATAAAAAATATTGCCCCTGAGTTGAAGTAGCCATTTAGGGACGGAGGGAGGAAAACAAACAATCTTCCCTTCAAATGATGGAATGTGAGTTGCTATATCAATAGAATGAACGGGGGATTCTCTATGAAAAAGGCTGCATTATTTATGTTGAGCTTGATTATTGCAAGTAGTATGGCAGCTTGTGAAAGCGGTACCAAAAGTACGGGCGGAAATGTAACGACGGATGGCGGCACGGCTGGCAACGATGCCATTGTGGATGGGAAGATGAAGGATGAAGTGGTTTTCAGTATTCCGAAAGTTGTAGATCCCAATGCTAAGCAGGGTGCTGGGAATCTGCCGGCAGGCGACTCGAATGATAATAATCAATTCACCAGATACGTGAAAGAAAAGCTGAATATATCTTTTGAAGCGGCCTTCACAACTGCTCCGGAAGCTTATGACCAAAAGCTTAGTTTGGCAATGGCCAGTAACGAGCTGCCGGATGTTACTGTAATAGCGGAAGCTGATTTCAAAAAATTGGTAGAAAACGGTCAGGTTGAAGATTTGACTGCTGTTTATAACAAGTATGCCTCTCCAATCTTGAAGAAAATTTACGATTCAACCAACGGGAGGTCGCTGAACCAGGCGACGGTCGACGGTAAATTAATGGCAATCCCTAACGTTAACACGATGGCGGATTTTACGAACATGCTTTGGGTTCGCAAAGATTGGCTGGATAAATTGGGATTGAAGGAACCTAAGACGCTGGACGACATTATTACTGTTGCAAAGGCTTTTATAGAAAAAGACCCCGACGGCAATGGCCAGGCCGACACGATGGGATTGCCCGGTCCGAGCAAAAATTCAGCTCTTGTTACGAATGATAAAAATCACTACTTTGGTTTTGAACAAATTTTCGCACTCGATCAGGCCTTCCCCGGCATGTGGGTGAAGAATGACAAGGGTGAAATCGAATATGGCTCCATCCAACCGGAAGCTAAGAAAGGCCTCGGAATTTTACAGAAAATGTATAATGAAGGCGTGATCGACAAGCAGTTCGCATTTCGCGATGACCCTTCTCAGTATGTAAAGAGCGGCAAAGCCGGCATGTTCTTCGGGCCTTGGTGGATGCCGCTTGGCATGCTGCAGGATGCGGTGAAAAATGATCCAAAAGCGGAATGGATTTCCGTACTAGCGCCTTTTGGAGCTGATGGCACCTTTACGTCAAATCGCGGATCGGCAAGCGGTGACTTTGTCGTTCTAAAGAAAGGATTTAAACATCCGGAAGCTTTAATCCTGTATATGAACTTATATGGCGCCAATTTAGTCGGGGAAGATCCGGAAGGTGGACAAAAGCTGGATCCGAATGTTGATCTAGGGTACTGGCCAATTCGGATGACACTTGAATATGGCGATAAGGTAGAAAGAACGTCCATTGAAGTCCAAAGCGTAATCGACGGAAAGAATAAGCCTGAAAGCCTGGACCCGGTTAAAAAAACGATATATGAAGCCTATTTGCGAGATCAGCAGAATCCGAGAAAAGTAGTGCCTGATTGGGCTTTATCTGCTAGTTGGCTTGCATCCGGCAAGGTGCTTAGCCAGCCGATAAAAATTGTGAATAATGAGTTTACGGGCACGACGGAAAGTATGATTCAAAAATGGGCAACGTTAAGTAAATTAGAAAATGAAACGTATTTGAAGATAGTTATGGGTCAGTTAGATATTAGCGCCTTTGATGATTTTGCGAAGAAATGGACCGAATTGGGCGGCGAACAGGTCACGCAAGAAATTAGAGAGCTGGCAGGAAAATAAAAAGAAAAATCTGCAAGCGGGCTGGTTCTCTTGTCCAAAGGGAGCTGGCTTGCCTGCTGGATTATGAACGCAGGAGGTGAAGAATGTGAGGGAAAGATTGAATATTAAACACTATTGGATGATGTTGATTCCAGGGTTATGTCTTCTATTCGTTTTTAATACGTATCCATTGTTCGGCTCCATTATCGCTTTTCAAAATTATAATCCGTTCAAAGGAATGCTTCATTCCAAGTGGGTGGGTCTGGAAAATTTCGAGTTTATGTTTCAGCTGCCTGATAGCCGCCAGATTTTATTCAATACGATCAATATCGCCTGTTTGAAAATTATTGCAGGGATGGTCTTTTCTCTAACCTTCGCTATTTTGTTGAATGAGCTAAGGCTAAAGTTTGCCAAAAGATCCATTCAGACGCTTGTGTACATTCCTCACTTTTTATCATGGGTTATTTTATCGGGTATATTGATAGACCTTTTTTCACTTGAAGGAATGGTCAACAAAGTTGTGCAGTGGTTCGGAGTTCAACCCATTCAATTTTTAGGCAGCAATCAGCTATTTCCTTTTCTTTTAATTGGAAGCGACGTCTGGAAAGAGTTCGGCTTCGGCGCGATTGTTTACTTGGCTGCTTTAGCAGGCATTAATCCCGGTTTATATGAGGCTGCAGCCATTGATGGAGCAAACCGATTTCAAAGAATTATGTATATTACGCTTCCTGGCATCGTGCCTACCATTGTTTTGTTAGTTACTTTGAGTTTGGGAAATATACTAAACGCAGGCTTCGATCAAATATTCAATATGTATAATCCTATTGTATATGAATCTTCGGATATTATTGATACTTATGTATATCGCGCGGGGCTTGTCTCCCAGCAATACAGTTTGGCGACTGCCGTTGGGTTGATGAAATCGCTCATCAGTTTCGTTTTGATCGTTATTTCCAACATGCTTGCTAAAAAATTTGCTAATTACCGTATATTCTAAGGCAGGTGTGAAATCATGACAGATAATAGTGTCGCTTCCCGAATTTTTGATCATTTTAATGTGGTATTGCTGAGCTTGCTGGCCTTGCTATGTCTTGCTCCCATTTGGCATACGCTTGCTCTGTCCTTTAGTTCCAAAAGCGCTGCTGAAGCGGGAATGGTGTTTTTCTGGCCGGTGCATTTCAATTTTACATCGTATACTCAAATCATTGGAGATCAACAGTTTTGGAGATCTTTTCTGATTAGCATCATAAGGGTCATTCTCGGGAGTTCGTTGAATTTTCTAATGACGCTGCTTCTTGCTTTCCCGATGTCGAGAACGACCAAACAGCTGCCGTTTCGGAATGCCGTTATGTATTTTTTATTGTTTAATATGTTGTTTTCGCCCTCAATGATACCGATGTATTTCACGGTGAAAGATTTAGGATTGATGGATAGCATTTGGGCGCTGGTCCTTCCATCGGCCGTTCCGATCTTCAACGTCATGCTGCTGATGAATTATTTCCGCAATATACCGAAGGAAATGGAAGAAGCGGCGATGATAGACGGTGCCGGACCTTGGTACATGATGATCAGAATTTTCTTGCCCATTGCCGTTCCTACGGTGGCTGTTATTACATTGTTTAGTATTGTCGGCCATTGGAATGCTTTTTTTGACGGATTAATTTATATGAATAAGGTCGAGCATTACCCGTTACAGACCTATATACAGCAGCTGATCGTCAAGATTGACCCGAGCAAACTGACTGTAGAACAGCTGGTAAAATTGCAAAATGTTTCTGCGAAAACGTTGAATGCGGCAAAAATATTTATTTCCATGCTGCCTATTCTCATTTTATATCCATTTTTACAGAAATATTTTATTCATGGTATTATGCTTGGTTCAGTTAAAGAATAAGAGAGATGCGCAGCTTGTCTGGAACTGTCTGGAAAGTTAGGCTTGAAAATGTATTTGGCAGTTCGTTATAATAGACACATATCAAAACTGATGACTGACGGAGGTAACCCAGCCGATGAAGTAAGTACACGATTCCTGCAAACAACTTGTCTAAGTACAAGCGGCGTTCTCGGCAGCGAGAACCGGTCAGGGATACGTGCGTCGATTTGGGGACTTATGGATAGTCAATCAGCAGCGATAGATAGGTGATGTTTACCCGCGACAAAGCGGTGTAACGCCTCCTTATTTTCGTTTACCTGATATTCCCCTGCGTATTCGACCGTGTGCCGCTGGCCACGGTTTTTTATTATGTTTATTGAAATGGGGAATGTTCATTGATGCTGTTAAAAGTGAAACAATTGACTAAAGAATGGGACGGCAATCTGCTGTTCGAAAATATAAGCTTTGAAGTGAAAGAAGGCGAGCGGCTTGCGCTGTTTGGACGAAATGGCGTGGGCAAAACGACGTTATTGCAAGGGCTGACCGGCAGGCTAACGCTAGATGGCGGCGAGGTGCAGCGCTTGTTGCCGCTTGACGAGTGGGGCTTGCTCGACCAGCAGGCGCAGCTGCGTTCCTCGCTGACGCTGCTCGAATTCGTTCAAGCGGGATCGGCTGAGCTGTTCGGCTTGAAGCAAGCGTTGTCGGAGCTGACGCAGCAAATGGGGGCGGAGACGAGCGAGGAGCTGCTGAGCCGCTATAGCGAGCTGTACGAAAGGTATGCGCAGCTAGATGGCTACGGCTGGGAGATCAAGGCGGAGCGATGCTTAAATCAATTGGGCTTTGATCCTACGCTATGGAGCCTACCGTTTGCGCGGCTTAGCGGAGGCCAGAAGACGAAAGCCCAGCTGGCGGCGCTTATGGTAAGGGAGCCGAAGCTCGTCATTTTGGATGAGCCAACGAATCACTTGGACTCGGCCGCGCTTGACTGGCTGGAGCAATGGGTGCAGTCGTATCCGGGAACGATCGTGTACGTGTCGCATGACCGAACGTTTATCGATCATACGGCAACGGCCGTATTGGAGCTGGAGCGGCATGGCTGCCGCCGTTATCCCGGCGGTTATACCGACTATAAAGCGCAGAAGGAGCTTGAGCTTAGGACGCAGGCGGCGCTGCACAAAAAACAGCAGCTGGAGCGGGAGAAGCTGCTTGAGAGCATTCGGATGTACGCGGAATGGTTCCAGCAAGCGCACAAGGCAGCGGGACAAAATGATTTTTTGAGATCAAAATCGAAAAAAAACGTCTCGCGCCTCCATGCCAAGGAGTCTGCGCTGGAGCGGCTAGAGAGCGACAAAGTTCAGAAGCCTCGGGAGGAGTCGCAGCTTCGCATGCAATTGGAAACGGAGGGCTTCGCGGCGTCGACGCTGCTGCGCATGGAGAATGTGAGTTTTGCTTATGAGGGCCGCAAGCAGGTGTTCAGCCAGTTCAACCTTTCGATTGGCCGGGGCGACCGACTCGCCGTGCTAGGTCCAAACGGAGCGGGCAAGTCGACGCTGCTGAAGCTGGCGACAGGCAGCATAACGCCCACTGCTGGCGAGGTAACCATTCATCCGCAGGTGAAGATCGGATATTTCGAGCAGGAGCTTGATAAGCTTGATCACGAGTCAACGATTCTGGACAGTCTGCTGATGATTCCGGAGATGACGCAATCGCATGCGCGTACGATTTTGGGCTGCTTCTTATTTTCGAAAGAGGATGTCTTTAAACGAATCGGGGATTTAAGCATGGGCGAGAAATGCCGTGTCGCCTTTCTAAGGCTGTATTTTGGCAAAGCGAATTTGCTTGTGCTGGATGAACCGACCAACTATTTGGATGTGAGTACGCGCGAGCAGGTGGAAGAGGCGCTTTCGCATTATCCAGGCGCCGTACTTCTTGTAACCCATGACCGCTATTTGATCCGCCAAGCGGCTAACCGATTGCTTGTAATGGATGGGCATGGCGAGCCGAGCTTGTTTCCCGGAACCTATGAGGAGTACCTGTCCAGGGATCGCAGCCGATTGCTCTCGCCGGAGGAGCAGCTTAGCCAGAACGAGCAGGAAATGCTTCAGCTTCGGTTAGCTTGGCTCATGAGCAGCGAACAGCCGGCTGAGCAAGAGGATCGGCAGCGGCTTATGCAGGAAATTCGCAAAGTGCGCGACCAAATAAGCGAGCATTAACACTCGTCTTTCCTCGGAGAAGAGCAACCTTTTGCAAACGAACCTCGTTTGTATATTTATGGAAATGGAAGTGGGGGCGGCTCATGAGCATGATTTTCTAGCAGAGTCCCCTTACTTTAGCATCAGATAGACATGGTCAACGGACTGCATCGCGTATTCCTTCTGAATCAGCTCGCCATTCTCGAGTATTGCCAAGCACGGAACGCTGGCAATTTTCCATTGCTCGCGCAGCCGCGGCGCATAGTTGATATTCAGTTTGTACAGCGGGGCGGAAATACCGGTCATATCAGCAATTTCCAGCATGCGCTCGCCGATTTTGCAGGTGCCGCACAGCGGGGTAAAGAAGTAGACTGCTGCTTTGCCGCCTTCGGCAAGCATGATGTTCAGTAAGGATGGTTCATCTATTTCTTGGATAGCCATTTCTCGATCTCCTTAACGTTTATAGTTGTAATGTACTCGATTGGCGTGAGGCATACAAGAGCAATGGATTTCATGGTTACGGGGTGAGCACGGGCATGAAGAAGAAAAACATTTTTATAGGCGCTGCTATTTTGGTTATTGCCTCCTTGTTTGTTAGCTCTTTTTCTCCCGAATGGACAATCCGCAGACATATTTTAGGGAGCCTGCAACCCATTAACAGCCTAAAAGCCAAGATTACGACACTGGGGAGAGTGGATGCGGAGTACGGTCATTTATACAATGTCAGCGGATTTATGAACCGGGCTACGGGAGATGAGCTTGGATTCTTTTATTTGAAAAAGCTTGGCCCCTTCTGGTATGTGGCAAGCACGGGGACAGGGCCGTAACCAAAGGATTAAGTCAGAAGCCTAGATTTAGATCTAGAACAAGGGAGCTATCCATGAGGCAGCTCCCTTTCCTGTTTCTTATTGTTGGTAGTACATAAGATACATGAACATTTTAGGGAGCTAGGGAAACATTAAATGATTTATATTGGGAGGAATGACGTTGAAGGCGGAAAGGCTCATCAGCAATGCAGTGGGGGCAGTCGTATTCATTTGCGAGTGTTCTCGTGGAGTTTGACATGATCATAATCGGGCAGAGGGCCTAGCGAGCTTATTCTGCTTTTTTTATTTGTTCGAGAGGACGAGCGACAGCAAAAACAACCCATTAATGAGGAGCAAGGCAGCGAAGATAAGTCCTGTTTTATTCCGTTTTATAAATTCCATACAAACACCTCGTTAACGCATATTTACTACTTATAATTATCACGCTTATGATCTGTTTTTTCCACCTTTTTTTTAGCAGATGCGCGGGGGATGCTATTATGTCCGTTCGTCAGCTTATCGCATGGCGCCATATTTGCTTTTTCGTCAAAAAAGGCAGACTCGTTTAAATTTTTGCAGAAAGGACAGCGAAATATTTCTTTTATAAAACGACAACTTTGGCTGAAGTGGATACCTTAATGTCTCTTTACTTGAAGAAATTTGTAATTGGAATGGCGATTGTTATAAAATTAAAGGCGAGGTGCTCGAAGTTCGAGCTTTCTCTGCAATATCGCTTTTTTTCATGTGGAGTTTCCGTAAAGAAGAGGTAATGTTCAGGATTTGTAGAATAATGTAGTGACCACACTTTTTTTTGGAACTTACATGTCGAATAGGCGTATTGTTGGGTAGAACCTATGGAACTATACCTGTTATTCATTGACTCTAGTAGTTTAACTAATGGAAAGGGGGTGCAATACAATGGCTATCTCTCTCGTTAAAGGTCAGAAGGTTGACTTGACAAAAGGTAATGCTGGTCTTAGCAAAGTGATCGTAGGCCTAGGGTGGGACCCTGCTGCTGTAAAAGGCGGATTCTTCGGAATGAAGAAGGCGGCTAACGTAGACTGCGATGCTTCGGCGTTATTGCTTGATGCAAACGGCAAGCTAAGCGGCGAGAAAAATCTCGTTTGTTTCTATAATAAGCAGAGCGGTGACGGATCTGTCGTCCATACTGGCGACAACATCACAGGCGAAGGCGATGGCGATGACGAGCAAATTATCGTTCAGCTTGACCGGGTACCCGACCATATTCACAAAATTCTTTGCGTGGTGAACATTTACGAATGTGAGTCCAGACGTCAAGATTTTGGTATGATCAAATCCGCTTTTATCCGCATCGTAAATCCTGCCAACAATCAAGAGCTTATTCGTTTCAACTTGACGGATAATTACGCAGGCAAAACGGCATTGGTCGTCGGTGAGCTTTACAGACACAGCGGCGAATGGAAGTTTAATGCAATTGGCGAAGGCACTCATGCTGCCCACGTTGATATTCTTGCTCGTCAATACCAATAACTATAATTAGAAAAGAGGTCATTTCAAATGGCAATCAGCTTATCCAAAGGTCAAAAAATCGATCTTACGAAAACAAACCCGGGTCTAACTAAAATCACTGTAGGTCTAGGCTGGGATACTAATAAATATGACGGCGGAAAAGACTTTGACCTAGATGCATCCGTATTTGCTCTTAATGCACAAGGCAAAGCAGGTTCCGAGTCCGACTTTATTTTCTACAACAACCCTAAAAACAGCAACGGCTCCATCGTTCACACGGGCGATAACCGTACCGGCGCAGGCGACGGCGACGATGAGCAAGTGAACATCGACCTTTCTGCAGTTCCAGCAGAAACAGATAAAATTGCATTCTGCATTACGATCTATGATGGTCCTGCACGCAGCCAAAATTTTGGACAAGTATCCAACGCTTTCGTTCGTATCGTTGACGAGCAAAGCGGCACAGAGCTTATCCGCTATGACCTGGGAGAAGACTTCTCCGTTGAAACGGCTGTTATCGTAGGCGAGCTATACCGACATTCCGGCGAGTGGAAGTTCAGCGCAATCGGAAGCGGCTTCCAAGAAGGCCTTGGCGGTCTTGCACGCAACTACGGCCTATCGGCTAACTAATCGTTCCATCTACCCGTAAAGGGTCGCCAGCGGCGGCCCTTTTTTGAAATGAAGGAACTTATTCTTATTTTCACATAAAGGAGGAGAAGAGCGATGTCCATCAATCTTTCCAAAGGACAACGAATTGATCTTACCAAAACGAATCCAGGACTAACGAAGGTTGTTCTTGGACTCGGATGGGATACGAATAAGTATACCGGCGGCGGTGAAATTGACCTCGATGCGAGCGCGTTTCTTCTGCATCAGGACGGCAAAGCCAAGGACGAGAAAGACTTTGTATTTTATAATGCTTTGAATGCTTACAACGGTGCCGTTGAGCATACGGGCGATAACCGTACGGGTGAAGGCGACGGAGACGATGAGCAAATCATAATTGATTTTCTCAAGGTTCCTGCGCATATTCAGAGAATCGGAATTAGCGTCACGATTCATGATGCCGAGTCGAGGCTGCAAAACTTCGGACAAGTCTCGAATGCATTCGTGCGTTTGGTAGACGAGACAACCGGCAGGGAAGTGCTTCGTTACGATCTTGGCGAGGAGTTTTCCGTTGAAACGGCAATCGTATTTTGCGAGCTGTACCGCCATGGCGCGGATTGGAAATTCCAAGCGGTTGGCTCCGGTTTCTCGGGCGGACTTGCAGCGCTTTGCCGCAACTACGGACTTACCGTGTAAGCTGTACGTCGAAAAGGGTGACAGGGCTGGAGCGGATTTGTCACCCTCTTCTATTATTACCGAAGGGCGGTTTACGCATGGAGCTAGCATTAATGAAAGGCCAGAAAGCAGATATTACCAAAAACAATCCTTCTTATCGAAACCTGATCGTAGGAATGGGTTGGAATAGCGCTGCAGGAATTGATGTTGATTTCTCAGCCTTTCTATTACGCGCAAACGGCAAAACTGCCGGGGATCAAGATTTGATTTTTTACAGCAATCCGAAGGACGCTAGCGGTTCGATTGAGCTGATTGGCGATAATAAACGAAGCCTTGCAGGCAAAGTCGATAAGGAACAAGTGATGATACGCATTAACGATGTGCCTCAGGCGATCGAACGCATTTCCTTTACCTTAACGATCTATGATGGGGAAGCGAAAAGACAAAATTTTTCTAACGTGAACGATGCCTATATCCGGGTTGTTGACGAAGGAACAGGACGCGAAATATTGCGCTATGACCTTGGAAAAAATTTCTCTATCGAGACTGCAATAGTCGTAGGAGATTTATATAGATATAATGGCGAATGGAAGTTTAACGCCATTGGATCAGGCTATTCCGGCGGGCTTGCGGCGCTTTGCAATAGCTTCGGCATTGAAGTGAAGGCCGATACGCCAGCTCCGAGTACGCCGCCAGCACCTGTGAAAGCTCCTATTATTTCTGCTAAGCCGCCAGTACCTCCTGCACCGCCAGCACCGCCTGCACCAGAACCAAAAACAGCTCCAGTAAATCTCAGCAAGATTTCGCTTACCAAACGCGGAGATGTCATCAATTTGCAAAAAGGTGCCGGATCGCTCGGTGAAATCGTCGTTAATTTGAATTGGAATCAAAAGAAGGCGTCAACCGGATTTTTTGGCCGCTCAAGCGGCGGTGTTGATCTGGACGTTGGTTGCTTGTTTGAATTGAAGAACGGGCAAAAGGGAACCGTACAGGCACTGGGCAAAAGATTTGGAGATTTCTCGAGAGAGCCGTTCATTTCGTTGGATGGCGATGACCGTACCGGTTCGGTTACAACGGGCGAGAATCTTAGAATCAACGGCAATAAGGTTTCAGAGATTAAAAGAATCGTCATCTATGCATACATCTATGAAGGAGCGACTAACTGGGCCGAGGCAGCAGGTATCGTAACCATCACGCAATCAGGCGGGCCAGATATAGAAGTGCGCATGGACGAGCATAACAATCGCAAGGGCATGTGCGCCATAGCTATGATCGAGAATGTGAACGATCAAACCTTCAGTATTCAGCGGCTCGTGCAGTACTTCTCCGGGCATAAAGAGCTCGACGAGGCTTATGGCTGGGGTCTTAGATGGGTTCAAGGAAGCAAATAAAGCAATATTCGGAGGTATTCACAGATGGTTGATTTTTTTCAGAGCGTAATCGCAAATTTCGGGAGCTTTTTTCATTGGGACAACCTGTCGCAAGTGTTCACAAACCCTACTAACTGGGGGATCATTGCGACACTCGTCATTTTGGAAGGCTTGCTTTCGGCAGATAACGCGCTCGTGCTAGCGGTAATGGTTAAGCATTTGCCGAAGGACCAGCAGAAGAAAGCTTTGTTCTACGGTATTATCGGAGCCTATATTTTCCGGTTCATTGCAATCGGTGTGGGTGTCTACCTCGTTCAAATTACGTGGATAAAAGTCGCGGGCGGACTCTATTTATTATGGATTGCGCTGAGCAACCTGTTCCATCTTGAATTCAAGCTTGCGCGCGTCGGCAACATTCCATTAATTCCATACATCGGCAAGAAGGGCGACGGCGAAGAAGCAGAAGTTCAAAATAAAGGCTACGGCTTCTGGCGTACCGTACTTGCTGTTGAGATCATGGATATCGCGTTTAGTATCGACAGCGTTCTAGCTGCATTTGGCGTGAGCGAAGAGGTATGGGTTCTATTCCTCGGCGGTATTCTCGGCGTACTTATGATGCGCGGCGTCGCTCAAGTATTCCTCAAGCTGATCGATAAGTTTCCAGAGCTTGAGAAAGCAGCCTTTATTCTAATCATCGTTATCGCTGCAAAAATGATCGGCGGCGCGTATGGCTTGCATGTGCCGCATACATTGTTCTTCGGCTTAATTATAGCGGTATTCGGAGGCACGCTTATCTATAGCGCAGTTCGTAACAAAAGAGGCTCAAAAGCCGTCTAGTTTCTTGCATACAACGATTGTCGAAAATATCCCTCAATGGATCACGAGGGATATTTTTTAACTCTCAGCTGGGTTTTACAAACTTTTAGGAGGGATAACTTTGAGGTATTTTAACTATCTTACCAATGATGAAGAGCAAAATTTCTTTTACTCCCTTCCGACTCAGTTCAATAATGATGCTGACAAAGAAATTATTGCTCACGCGATTGGTGCTGCGCTATACATGCCGGCAACCAAGGATAATATAGCAGACGATTTGGTAGCCGTAAAACACGAGGGACTCGTGTCTATGGTGATAGACCTTGAAGATGCAGTAGGCGATAATCAGCTGGAGTATGCAGAAGAGACGTTGAAAGCAACGCTACTAAAGATTGGTAGATATATTTCGATAGGTTTGCTGCGTGCCGATCATATCCCTCTAATCTTCATTAGAGTTCGTTCCGTTGATCAGTTCAAACGGCTGCTCTCCTTTTTTGGAGAAGAGATCGAATACGTTACGGGCATCGTGTTTCCAAAATTCAATATAAAAAGCGGCAGCGAGTATTTAAGGCTGCTGGCGGAGTATAACAAACGGAAGCTGCCATCAAGCACGGTGCTGTACGGCATGCCGATTTTGGAGAGCGCGGACATCATATACCGTGAGAAGCGAGTTGAGACGCTGCTGGCCATTGCGGGGCTGCTGAATGAGTATAAGGAATATGTGCTGAATGTGAGGATTGGCGCTACGGATTTTTCGAGCCTATTTGGGCTTCGCAGAAGTCCGGACCATACAATCTACGATATTGGCGTCATACGGGATTGTATAGCTGATATCGTCAACGTCTTTGGACGAATGGACAACCATTACGTCATCTCCGGGCCTGTGTGGGAATATTTCAAGAGCGACCGGGTGTTCAAGCCTCAGCTCCGGCAGACGCCGTTTGAGGAGAGCATGGGACGGCACGGACGGATTTTGCGGATGGATTACATTAATAGGTATGTGGACGGGCTTATTCGCGAAGTAGCGATGGACAAGGAGAACGGCATCATCGGCAAGACGATTATTCATCCTACGCATATTAAGCCGGTTCAAGCGATGTTTGTTGTTACGCATGAGGAATATATGGATGCCCTGCACATTATGGAAAACGGCCAAGGCGACTTGGGCGTAATGAAGAGCCGCTATTCGAACAAAATGAATGAATTTAAGCCGCATATGACTTGGGCCAAACGGATTATGATCAGATCGAACATATATGGGGTGCTAAATGAAAACCAGAATTTTACCTGCCTGCTCGCAGAAGAACGAGAATCATCAATCGTTTAATATTATTGGAGATTTAGAGGTTTCGATAAAGGTGACGAGCAACGCCTTTCATATTCCGCTAGAGCAGCTATTCCAGATGGCGGCCCGCATTAATAAAAAACGAAGCTTCTTATTCGTAAGCAAGGTGTTAGGCAAACATATCCCCGTTCGTCCCCATGTATCTTTGTTATCAGGCGCGGCGCTTGGACTGCTGTATCAACAGTTTAGAGGAAAAGAGCTCCCGATTCAGGTTAAGCAGCTGCTTCACGCTTTTGAAGCGCCGGAGTCGGCAGGTGAAATCTATGATTTGATGAAGCGCAATAAAATGACAGTCGATGGGAAAACGCTGTTCATCGGTTTCGCGGAAACCGCTACGGGCCTTGGTCACAGCATGTTCGACATGTTTGATGGCGATGCCAGCTTCTTGCACACGACAAGGGAGAGCATCGATTATATGGCCTCCTGCATCGATTTTGAGGAAGAGCATTCCCATGCCACTACGCATCGCTGCTATGCAAGCGACCCCGCCATATTCCAGCAAGCCGAAACGATTATTTTAGTTGACGATGAGATGACAACCGGTAAAACGGCGATTAATATCATTCATGATTTGCATGCCAGATACGGTAAAAAAAATTATATCGTAGCCAGTCTCTTGGACTGGCGTTCCAATGAGGATATAGAGCGCTTCAGCGAGCTTGAGCGGGAGCTGGGCGTCAGCGTGAACTGCTTATCGCTCGTGTCTGGGCAGATTGCTGTAAAGGGCGCCCCTATTGAGAGCACGGATCATATCGATGAGCAGCATGAGCCTGAAATCGTGCCGGTTATCGATTCCTTATATGTGAACAGCCGCTTCGCAAGCCTCCCTTCCTCAAACGGGGATGTTGACTATCTGAAGCATACCGGCCGGTTTGGCTTAACGGCGCAGGACAGCTTTGCACTGGACATGGAAGTAGATCTAGCGGCAGCATTTCTGCAAGAGCGCCGATCAGGCGGCAGGACGCTTTGTATGGGAACCGGTGAATTTATGTACGTTCCGATGCGGGTAGCTGCAAAGCTTGGCGAGGACGTCTGGTACCAATCAAGCACGCGCAGTCCGATTCATCCGAATACGCAGCCTGATTATGCCGTTCGATCCGCTTATCGGTTCACCTCTCCAGAGCATGCGGATGTCATGAACTTCATGTACAACATTCCGCGCGGCCATTATGATGAAATGTTCCTCTTTATGGAGCGTGAGGCAGCCGCTGCGCAACTGGAGGAGCTTAGGCAGGTTCTGCACTCTCTAGGCATCCCGCATGTCCATATCGTTTACTTTAGCGCTAGAAAAATAGCCGATCCTGCTCCCATGGGCAGCTATAAGCCGGAGGATGCCATTTTTCTGCTTAAGGATCTTAGCGATATTTCGTTGGAACAGCGCACCGAGGATAGGGAAGCCGCGATGCAGACAGGGGGCCATTACTCGGAGAGCCTCGCGATTGAATACCAGCCAACGGCTGAATATATTCAGTTGTTCCATGATACGCTCAGCGACTCCGCCATTCGGATCGCAAGAGCGGTTGGGACCGTCTCCGAAATGATTATTCAGAAAAACGGATTTGACGTTGTGCTCGCTTCCTTGGCGAGAGGCGGTACGCCAATCGGCGTCTTAATCAAACGCTACATTAAGCAGGTGTACGGAGTCGATATGCCGCATTACAGCCTTTCGATCATACGGGGCAAAGGCATTGACGAGAATGCTCTCCTTTATATGAATCAGAGCCATCCGGATAAACGCGTGCAATTTGTTGACGGCTGGACGGGTAAGGGCGCAATACGGAAGGTGCTGATCGCTGCATGCAGCCTTATGAAGCAAAAGTATGGCCTTGAGCTGAACGACGAGCTTGCCGTGCTCGCAGATCCTGGCTATTGCGCGGGGACGTTCGGAACGAGAGAGGACTTCCTTATTCCGAGCGCTTGCCTCAATTCAACCGTGTCGGGCCTGATTAGCCGAACGGTGCTGCGCAGCGACCTGATCGGACCGGATGATTTTCACGGCGCCAAATTTTATAAGCAATGGGAAGAGTCAGACCTGACGGGCGTATTCGTGGACACGATCTCTGCCCATTTTAACGAGACAGCAGCTGGCTCGAAAGAAGAGGCGCTGCGAATGCAGGCGAATCCCGCGCAAAGTGAAATCACTTGGCAAGGGCTGCAGGATATTGCGCAAATCCAGAGCGATTTTGGCATTACGGATATTAATTTGATCAAGCCAGGGGTGGGAGAAACGACCCGCGTTCTGCTTCGAAGGGTGCCTTGGAAAATACTTGTCGACCGGCTCGATAATGCCAATCTGAAGCATATTCTTTTGCTGGCGAAGGATCGTGGCGTTCCGGTTGAGGAATATCCGAATATGACCTATTCCTGCTGCGGGATCATCAAGGCGATAAAGGGGGAGTCGGAATGATTTTTGCGAGCGATTTGGACCAGACGTTGATCTATTCGGCAAGGTCGAAGGGCGAGATGGAAATCGAGGAGATGGTGCCCGTTGAGTTGTATGAGGGCAGACATATCTCCTATATGACGAAGCCTGCTATAGAAAAGCTCAAGCAGCTAACGGGCACTGCAAGGTTCGTTCCTGTGACGACGCGTATACCGGCGCAATTTAACCGGATATTTGGAATTAGAGAAACGTTTGGCCCTGAATACGTAATTGTAAGCAACGGCGGCACCATTCTCGTGAACGGGCAAGTCGATCAGGACTGGCAAACCTTCGTACGGGATGCCGTGAAGCAGCATTGCGCCGAGCATGCGGAGATTTCCAGCTTGTTCGCCAAGATCGCATCTTCACATTGGGTAAAATCGAGTGATCTTTGCGATGATTTGTTTTATTCCATCGTTGTGGAGAGAGACCATTTGCCTCATGAGTCGCTTGAGGAGCTGAGGCAGCAGCTTGCGCCGCTTGGCTGGAGCTATTCGCTTCAAGGACGCAAAATTTATTTGGTTCCCGAGAAAGTAAGCAAGGGAGCGGCTATTCAATATGTGAAGGAGAAGCTTGCTTCTACTTTCGTATATGCGGCGGGAGACAGCCTGCTTGATGAGAGCCTGCTGCTTGCTGCTGATTATGCGATTTCGCCGTCACACGGTGAATTAGGCCGTTTCTATGAATCGCATCCCCATATTCAATTTACGGAAGCCAGAGGCGCCCTTGCCTCTGAGGAACTGCTCGACGCCATCTTAAAGCATGCCCGGATAGCATGAACGCTCCAGCCTCATCACTCTTAATGACAGGGAAGAAGGTAAATAGATATGACACGCGTTTATATGAATCGTTGGTTTTCGGTAGCGTATCATTACATTAACATGATTCGGAACAATCCAGACGGCGAGTCGTTTGAGTTTTTTGGCACGCATCCGGACATTAACCATATGTCGCTGCTGGCATCCGACCATATCGGAGTGGAGCCGGCCGTTTTCGGCCTTGAGTATGTTCGGTTTTGTGTGGATTTCTGCAAAAAAAATGAAATCGATATTTTCATTCCGCGCCTGCATATGGAGGAAATCTCGCGCCACGTGCATCTGTTTGACCAGATTGGCACGAAGGTGATGGTATGCCGCGATATCGAGCTGCTGGATTCGATGATCGAAAAGGATAAATTCTATGAAGCGCTGCAAGGAAAAGATCTCGTTACGATTCCCGATTACCGCGTTGTGAATACGGCGGAGCAATTTAAACAAGCCTATGAAGAGCTTACGGCTGCCGGGCATAAGGTATGCTTCAAGCCTACGGTATCGGAGGGCGGAATGGGCTTTCGGATTATCGACAACGAACGTGATCCGCTTCGCGACCTTTACGGCTATGTCACCTTGTCCACTACGTTTGAGCAGGCCTATGAAACCTTGTCATCGACGGATCGCTTCGCCAATTTGATGGTGATGGAGCTGCTGGACGGCACGGAGTACAGCATCGATTGCGTGGCAAGCGCCGAAGGCGAACTCATTACGGCGATTCCTCGCCGCAAATCGACGGGAAGAACCTATCTTCTGGAAGACACGCCGGAGCTGATGGGCATTGCTCATCGTATTGCGACGACGCTGCGTATCCCTTATGCTTTTAACATCCAAGTTCGTTATAATAATGGTGTTCCTAAGCTGCTTGAAATTAATCCGCGCATGTCTGGCGGTCTCTATATTACATGTCTTTCAGGCGTGAACATGCCTTACCTTGCAGTGCAAGCACTTCTAGGCAAAAAGATTGAGCCGCCTGTTCCGCAGTTTGGCATTCAGGCCGGCTACGTGGAGCAGCCGCTCATTATGAAGCATTAAACGAGAAGGGGACGAGAGTCCTCTTTTTTTTTTTTATAATGGGCCAACATATAAAAAATTGACTTACCTGTACCAAAAACGAGATAATTGAATCATAACGACGAATACAGGCATCAAGATAAGCAAGCTTAAACATGGAGGTGCAGCAATGAATTCAATAAAAACACCGTTAGGCATCGCGATAGGCAGCTACGCAGCCGCTCTTGTGGTTTACTGGATTTCTTCTCCCTATATAGCAATGGCTATACCTGCGCTTGGCATGTTTGCCGCGCTTTCGATTAGGCAGCGGGGCAGGAAAGAAATCAATCCGCCAACACGCGAGCCTGAACTGCAGCAGACGCCGCAAAACCAACCTATCCAACAGCAAAGTGCAGCGAGCCCGGCTAGTGCACAAGCGGCCGCACAGACTGCTGGATCAGCAGCGGAACCACCGCAGGTACTCGATCCCGAGCTTGCAGCTGCATTAGAATACATCGGCATTATTGAAGATATGATTTTACTCGAAGGCGAACAAAATAACTTGGACGATGAAATTGTACAGAAAACGCTCGCCCTGCTGTCACGCCTAAATCGGTTAATTCCTGATCTGGTCGCTTTGGGAGATGCAAGCATTAACCACAATATTTTGCGCTTGGTGCGCAAGGATCTAAACTCGACGATCAATCCATTTCTACGGCTAAGCGGCGACGCGAAGCGTCAGAACAGGCGGCTTTTGCTGGATGGCATAAAGGATATCGATTCGAAGCTTACCTTCTATACGAAGACGATTGAGCAGAAGGATCTAATGGAGCTGCACACGAAGGCTGAGCTAATCCAACAGCGTTATCGTCTTACTGACTAATACTTCTGACTAATGAAAGGGGAAATGAGAGATGTCACAACAGCTCGTACAATTAAAAAACGAAGATCTCCAGAAGCTGGAGCAGGAAGTGCAAAGCACGATGCAGAAGGTAGCGACAACGGATGCGATGCATCTGGATACGCTAATGGATGAGATTACGAAAAAAGGCCAAAAGACGCTTGAGCGTTCCGGGCAGACGCTGACGATGCTGGAGCGCCCGTTATCCGATCTGATGTCAGGCAAGAGGTCTGAGGTAGCGACTAATATGCTGAAGCTGCGCAGCGAGGTTGAGGATTTGAGCAAGAGCAAGCAGCTCAGCCTTGTGCAGAAGCTGCTGCGGAAAGCACCGATGAAGGCTTATATTTATAAGTATCAATCAGCCAAATCGAATGTACAGGTGATCGTGAAGTCGCTGCGCGACGGACGCGACAATCTGGAAGAGAATGTCGTGCACATGAGAAACTTGAAGCGCAGCAGCTTAGACAATGTCTATGATCTGCAGCTGCTAGTGGAATACGGCAATCGTCTCAAAAAAATGTTCGAGGATGAAATCGCGAAGCCGGAGAACGAGCTGCGCAAAACGTATTTGGAGCGCGGCCTTCGCAAGGTCGTTACGAAGCTTCAAACGTATACGGAAATGATTATGCTGTATCAGCAAGCGATTGCTGCAACGGATATTATTAACGATACCAATGATAAGCTAATGGATGCGCTCGACAGCTCCATCGATAAAACGCAGCATTTGATGTCGGTATCGGTGCTGATTGCCAGCGCGATTGATGACCAGATGAAAGCGATTGAAGCGGTCAATTCGACGAATGAGATGCTGGGCAATCAGTTTGCCGAGAATGCTCGCCTTCTGAATGAAACGAGCGAGAAGGCAAACCAAGCGCTGACGAAGCCGGCTATGAGCATGGAGCTTGTAGAGCGGGCGATGTCGGATCTCTTCTCGGCTATGGATAAATATGAGAATTCAAACCGCCAAATCATTCAAACCGTATCGCAGCAGACGGAGAAAATGACGCAAATCAATCAAAAGGTTGGACAGCGGCTAGGCATTCAAGCGACTTCAGGGGCAGGCAATGCCGTGCTTCCTCCGGGAACGTCCACGAAAGGCTTCTTGGAGTAAAACGATAATAAATTTGTGATGGACGAGCTCTCAGGGGCTCGTTTTTTTTGTCTTTAATTGAGGTGTGACGAGGGATGTCTCCATAATAATCGCTCATAAAAAAGGGATCGCCGGCATAGTGTTAAAGAAAAAACGAGGTGATCATGTTATGTTTGGCGGTATCGCGCTGGCTGCGCTCCTTCTTGTGTTGATTGTGGTCGCAAGCTCCGAGAGAGTGGAGGCTATTATGGAGGATTTCAACTAACAGCTGTTTGCGTTGCACTCTGATTTGGTATAATAGATTGAAATTATACTGTTGATCGGAGGTATGCCATTTGGAGTTCACCTATGAGATTATTTCGGAGTCCAATATTAACGTTCGGTTCATCTACGGCGGAGAATGGTTTACCTTTAACCTGTTTAACCGTGACAATCAGTGGGTCCTTCATCCATTTGACTCTACGCTGATACGCAATAAAGATATGAGCAGGCTTGTTATTGCTGATCTGCTTCAACATAGGCCGTTCCAGGTTATGCTTGCCAAAGAAGGCATTATCCTCTCGGAGCTGAATACATCGATCCCGCTTGGCCAGAACGAGGAGCCGGAGGTGGAGTACGAGGAGCTACCCCGCATAGACCGCGGATCAGATCGTTTATTCGATGAGCAGCGCTCCTCAAGCCCCCTGGAGTTTGATATCGATCAGCTAATTGAGGAAAATGAGCTTGAGGACTTGATACAGCTGGAGGTGCAGCTCATAGAAGCGCGCCAGAACATGTACAATCAAGTATTGCATAAGATGTTTATGGCTAATCTAGGGCCAACCGATCAGGAATTCCAGAGAGTCCAGCAAATCGTCAAAGCATACGGAGAAGCAAAAACAAGGCTCCTTACGATATAGCAGGGTTTGTCTGCTCCCCTTGTGCCTATCAAATTTTCCAATCGTTTCGTGCCGTCAAATCCTGTATAATAGGAGCACTGAACTTTTTTGGAGGAGATTTGATTGGCACAGCTTTATTATAAATACGGAACGATGAACAGCGGCAAATCGTTTGAAATTATTAAGGTCGCTCACAATTACGAGGAACAAGGCAAGCAGGTGCTTATTTATTCTCCATCCGTTGGGGCTAGGGGCAGCGTTGATCGCGTAGGCTCAAGAGTCGGCTTCGAGCGTGAAGCGATTCCCGTACACGAGAGCACGAATCTTTATGACAGCGTGAAGGCTTATGTAACTGCCGCGCTGCCGTCAAAAATTTATTGCGTCCTGATCGATGAAGCGCAGTTTTTGAAGAAACATCATATTTTGGAGCTTACCCAGGTTGTGGACGAGCTCAATATACCGGTCATGGCTTTTGGCCTGAAAAATGATTTTCAAAACCAGCTGTTCGAGGGCAGCTATAATCTGCTCGTGCAAGCGGACAAAATCGAGGAGATTAAGACGATCTGCTGGTATTGCGACCGCAAGGCGACGATGGTCATCCGCTTTAATGATGGACAACCTATGAACGCAGGCGAACAGATTCAGATCGGCGGCAATGAGGATTATAAGCCGGTCTGCAGACGCTGCTACAATGAGGCATTTCGCAAGGCATAGCCGTATAGATAAAGAACCTCCAAAATCACGGTAAACGTGACGTTGGAGGTTCTTTTGCATTTCGATATTACAAGCTGAATTCGCTAGGGTTAAGGCCAAGTGTATTGCAGATATCACGAACAGCCGCTTGCTCCATAGCATCAAAATCGCCGTCCGCTGCGCCAATCGCGCTGCACACGCCCACGATGACACGTCCAACTTCAGGCTTGCTGCGGTATTTGGCAATCGCTTTAAGCGCTTCTTGCTTGCCGATCATGCCATCAAATTCGATGTTTCCTACGTAGTGATTGAAACGGTTGATCACATCGCTCATGTCAAAAACTTTAAGTTCCTCGCTGCGGCTAATATATCCAGCCATTTTTTGCTTTTCAGAAGCATCGATAGAACCGTCGGCTCCGGCAACAATCGCACAGCCTGCAACGACTGCATCCAAGAAATCTTTATTTTTGAATTTTTTGACCTGGTCGTTTAGTCCTTGTTTGGTATTCTGCAGCCATGATGTAAATGAACTCATATGGGTCAGCCTCCTATAGTGAATTGGTCATACTCTAACTCTATTGTAGATTCTAATGAGGTCAATTAGCAAATGCTGTGGAAAAATGTCTGTTTTTGCAAGCTTTTTCATGGGCATTTGCCATTGAAATAAAATGCTTAACCAGAAGCTGGCAGCCAAACGCGGATTTTTGCAACCGGTTGCAAAATCCCAAAAAACAACGCACATAATCACAAGAATGCGCCATATTTTCAAGTCCCTTTCGATTTTATACTTGTAGGTAATCTCGTCTGCAGCCGGACTTGGAAACGGGGCGGCTGAGCCGTGAGACGGCTATTACAGTTTTGAGGAGGGTTTGGATTTGAAAAGAAAGATGTCGATGATGACAGCGATTCTGTTGGTTGTATCGCTGATGACGAGCTTGCTCTCGGTAGGCGCGGCGCCTTCCGCGCAAGCAGAGGGAGCGCTTCCGACGTATTTGGATCCGGCGGCGAGCGTTGATGCCCGGGCAGCGGACTTGCTGTCGCGTATGACGCTGGAGGAACGCGCAGGACAAATGATACAGCCAGAGAAATCCAATATTACACCGGAGGAGGTAAAGCAGTATTTTATCGGCTCGGTGCTTAGCGGCGGGGGATCGTTCCCGAATGGCAAGCAGCAGGACAGCACAAGGGAAAATTGGCAGGCGCTCATAGACAGCTATCAGGACGGGGCGCTCTCGACGCGGCTTGGCATCCCGCTGTTATATGGGGTGGACGGCGTGCATGGCCATAACAATGTGAAGGGGGCAACCTTGTTCCCCCATAACATTGGCCTGGGCGCGGCAAACAATGCTGAGCTTGTGAAGCAAATCGGAGCCGCAACGGCGAAGGAAATTCGGGCGACGGGAGCAAATTGGGATTTTGCGCCAACGATTGCTGCGCCGCAGGACATTCGCTGGGGCCGTACATATGAGGGCTACAGCGGCAACCAAGCGATCTCCAAGGTGCTTGGGGCGGCCTATATCGAAGGACTCCAAGGTGAAACCGCTGCCGAGCGCAGCCAAACGAAACATGTCGTTGGCGCTGCGAAGCATTTTATAGGCGAAGGTTACACCGACAATGGCACGAATCAAGGAAATATAACGAAGTATACGGAGGACGAACTGCTTGCAACCGATTTGTCGATGTACAAGGCGGCTGTAGACGCAGGCGTGCAAACGGTTATGGCGTCCTACCACAGCATCCAAGGCTTGAAGATGCATGCGAACAAGCGGCTTCTTACCGATGTGCTGAAGGGTCAGCTTGGGTTTAAAGGATTCGTTATTTCCGATTACAACGCCATACAGCAAATAACGCGTGATCAAGATGGCAAAGCTGTCAGCGGCTTGAGAAACCAGCTGCTCGTATCCGTCAATGCTGGCGTGGACATGTTCATGCTGACAGGTGATTGGAAGGCGAGCCTGACACATTTGATCAGCCTAGTGAAGGATGGCAGCATTGCGGAGGAGCGTTTGAACGATGCCGTATTGCGCATTTTGAAAGTGAAAATTTCTTCAGGGTTATTCGAAAATCCGAAGACAGATACGGATTTGACAGGCTACTTCGGAGCGGCTGAGCATCGTGCGCTTGCACGCCAAGCGGTTGCGGAATCGCTTGTGCTCTTGAAAAATGATGTGGTGAACGGTTCGCCGATCATGTCGCAGCTGAAGGGCATGAACAAAATTTTCGTAGCCGGCAAAAACGCGAACGACATCGGCAACCAGTCCGGCGGCTGGTCGATTACATGGCAAGGCGCATCCGGAGCGATTACGACCGGAACGACCATTTATGAAGGACTTAAGGAGGTTGCAGGTGCAAGCAAGACCGTAACCTACAACAAGCACGGCCGAGGCGCTGCGGGCTATGATGTCGCAATTGCGGTAGTCGGCGAAACGCCGTATGCGGAATCGACGGGCGATCGTACAAGCTTAAATCTCGATGAAGAGGATTTGGCAACGATCGCGAATATTCGCGCGGCTGATCCGAACATCCCGCTTGTTGTCGTTCTCGTATCCGGGCGTCCGCTCACGATAGCGGATCAAATGGATGATTGGGACGCGCTCGTGGCAGCTTGGCTGCCGGGAACGGAAGGCCAAGGCGTCGCTGACGTATTGATCGGAGGCAAAGGATTCAAAGGGAAAAACCCGATTAAATGGCCATTCTATTTGACCAATTATCCGATTGTGGGAGCCGACAGCCCGAACTTGCTGTTCCCTATCGGTTATGGCTTAACGAGCGGGCAGGCTACGCCTGTGCTGCCACCTAAGCCGGTACAGACGGAGGCGCCGTCACAGCCGCTGCCGGGCAAGCTGGAAGCGGAATCTTTTGTCGCTAAGAGCAGCGGCTTGAATACGGAAGATACGACGGATACAGGCGGCGGCAAAAACATCGGCTGGACAACGGGCGGCGCTTGGCTGGACTACACGGTCAAGGTGAATGAGCCAGGCACATACAGCGCTGCGTTCCGCTATGCGGGCAACGGCGGAGCAACGGGCATAAAGATCAAGACAGGAGAAGGAGCGACAGTCGGCACGCTAAACGTAGGCTCAACAGGCGGCTGGCAGAGCTGGAGAACAGCAACGGTCGACAATGTCGTGTTAAGCAAAGCCGGTACGCAAAAGCTTCGATTGGAGTTTATTGCCGGCGATATCAACTTTAACTGGGTGGAGTTCACGCGTACTGGAGACGTTCCAGTAGGCGGCGGTGGTGGCGGCGGCGTTACGGAGCCGGGCACTGGCGGCGAACAGCAGCCGGCCCTTGTTGCCGGAGCTGTTGAATCATGGATTTCCAGCGAGCGCGACGCGGGCAACCGCCAGTGGTATTACGCTGATCGTTACCACGCTGGAGATAAGAAGCTGGAGCAGCAAGCCAATCTGGATATTACGCTGCCGGATAACAGCAAAGCAACAGCGATCACGATCAATCCGGACAAAAAATACCAGTCGATGCTAGGCATTGGCTCTTCGATGGAAGAAGCGACGATTCACAATCTTGTGAAAATGTCGCCAAGCAAGCAGGAAGAGCTGCTTCGCGGCCTGTTCGACAAGGACAACGGCATCGGCATGAGCTTGGTTCGCCTGACGATCGGAACCTCCGATTTCACAGCGCAAAAGTTTTATTCGTATGATGATTTGCCTGCTGGCGAAACGGATGTTGAGCTAGCGAAGTTTTCGATTCAGAAGGATATCGATTTTGGCATTATTCCTACCGTGAAGAAGATGCAGGCGATTAATCCGGACGTGAAGTTTTTCGCTTCGCCTTGGAGCCCGCCGGGCTGGATGAAAACAACCGGCAGCATGATTAGAGGCCAAGTGAAGGAAGAGTATCTTCCTGTTCTTGCCGCTTACTATGTGAAGTTCTTGGAGGCCTATGCGGAGCAGGGCATTTACTTCGAAGGCATGACGCTGCAAAATGAGCCGCTGCTCGAAATTGATTACCCGAGCACAGCGATGTCATGGCAGCAAGCATCACGCCTTGCGAAGCTGCTGCGCGCGAAGCTGGATCAGAACGGCAATGCGAAGATCAAAAACGTGAAGCTGTGGATGTTCGACCATAATCCTGGCGATACGATGGCTTATCCGGCGCAAATTTTAGGCAATCCGGTAGAGGGTGCCTACGACGCCATTGAAGGAACAGCGTTCCATGATTACGGCGGCGAGCTGTCCATGATGACGACTCTCCAAAACCTGTTCCCGGAGAAAAGCGTTTATTTGACGGAGCGGGCGGTATGGGGCACGTCGGGTGCCGACCGAATCGCACAATATTTCCGCAACTATGCGAGAAGCTACAACAGCTGGGTAACGATGCTCGACAGCGATATATCGTCGCATCAATGGGTAGGCATCCCTGATCCGACACCGATCGTGCAGGATTCCTCAAACCCGGACAACTATTGGAAGCTTCCGGAATATTATTTGATGGGTCAATTCACGAAATTCGTGAAGCCGGGTTACGTGCGGATCGACAGCAATTATGGATCGGCGGCAACGGTGACGAACGTCGCTTTTGCAAGCCCGGATGGCCGCGAGATTGTAACGGTGGTCATTAACCAAACCAATGATCCGCAGCCTTTCAAAATCTTGATCGACGGCCTGCAAATCAATGCGGTTATTCCGGCGAAGTCAGCCGCGACCTATCGCTGGGACCGCTCGCAAATCGCTAGCGTTCCAGCAACGATTGATGCAACACGTTTTGTCTCGGCAGAAGGCGAGTATCAGGTTAATCCGAAAGGATATTTGGGCTCGTTCAACGCTAGCGGAACGGCTTCCTTCGATTATATCGTCTCGGTAGGCGAGGCGGGCGAATACGATCTTGATCTGGCGCTCGCAGGCTTTCAGACGAATGCTTCCGTAGACTTTAAGCTGGACGGACAGCCGCTTGTTACGCTTCCGATTAATCAGACGACGTACCAATGGGAATATTTTGCGAATCAGCGCGTGCGTGTTGTGCTTCCTGCGGGTACGCATAAATTAACGATGGCTGTCAGCAAAAACGATTATAACATTAAGAGCATCACCTTCACCAAGGCGGAGTCGGCACCTATTGAGCTTCCGGGCCTTATTGAAGCAAGCAAGTTCTCATCCGCTTTGAATGTGCTTGTAAATGGATCAGCGGTCAGCTTTGCCGATCCGGATGATTGGATGGAATATAAAGTACAGGTTCCGGCAGACGGAACCTACGGCATTACTTATCAATACGCGACCGAGCAAAACGGCGCCAAAGCAGAGCTCTCAAGCGATGCTGCCGTGCTCCAAACAACGGATCTGCCAACCAGCGGAGGCTGGGATACATGGGCAGCCGTGACGGATAGCGTCACACTGACGGAAGGCTTGCATACGCTGCGGGTTCGGATCGTCGGCAGCGCATTTAATCTAAATGCGATTGCGGTTGGCCCGGCTATCCTTGCGGAGACGGCTACCATTACGGAAGGCGCAGTAGCTGGAAGCGAGCTTATTATTAATTTGTATAATGACAGCTACAAAGAGGAATTGACGGCAGCCAACTGGTCGATCGAAGGATATGCGGGAACGGTCGTAGACAGCGTATACCGTGTGGATGACCATACGGCGAAGCTTGTAATCGGCGGCTCCGTGTCTCGCGATCACGACTCTGATCGTACGCTGACGGTCACAGCCAGCGTCTACGAGGCAGCATCAGGCAGCTTAGGCCAAACGATGAAAACGAAGGTTCTCATTCAAGCTGTTGATGATGCCGAATCGTTGTCATTGTCAGAAAACGCGCTGGCTTATGGCGTTAACGGCAAGGAGTTAATCCTTACGATTGCAGGCGGCACGTTCGTAGGGCAAAACTTAAATGCGATCACCCTGACGGGTACGGGCAAGACGCTTGGGGGCGTATCGCTTCAAGCGGCTGAGCTTCTTACTCCGCAGTCCGTGAAGCTTACGCTCAATTGGAATGAGACGGTTTACTATAACGAGCTGGAGCTGCAGGTTAACGTTCCAGTGGAAGCGTACGACGATTCTACAGGAGGCACTGCATTAACGGCGAAGGCAGCACTGCTTGGCACGGAAAATGTGAAAACGCCAATTCAGCTGCTTGCCCTCGATTCGCTGGATCAATTCAATAAGCTGAGAGGCTTTACGGTAACCGGCACGGGCAGCGCAAGCGGACTATCGCAAATCGATGCAGGAGATTATGCGGATTATTTGGTTCATGTTCCGGCAACGGGCCCTTATGTCGTGACGCTAAAAGCAACGTCTGCTGGGCAGGCCTTAAACGGCATCGCCATCGAAGCGGAAAACGGCGCGGTTCGGAAAACGATCACCGTACCTAATCTTTACAATCAGGTAGTGGAACTGCGGGTCGTGATCGACCTGAAGGAGGGCGACCAAAAGATTCGTCTGGCAGCCGGCGCATCGGGCTACTCGCTGCGAGGAATCAAGTTTGAGCCGTATGCGGTACAAGTGATGGATCAAAGCGCAGCTATGAAAATTGAGGCGGAGAGCTACAGCCATGCAGACTCGGCTGCCGTTCAAAGCAACATGGACGGCCAAACGCTGAAATTCAAAAACGTAGGTTTTATCGCGGCGGCGGGCTCGCTTTATTTTGACGTCAGCATCGCGAAATCAGCTTTCTACAAAGTGACTTATCGTTATGCTACGCCACAAGCGGGCGTGAGCGGAACATTGTCGGTGGACGGCCACAAGCTGTCGACAACGGCGCTTGGAGCAAGCGGAGGCTGGGACGCCTATACCGAGACTTCCGGTATTGTACAGCTTGCGGAAGGCGTGCAAACGATCCAATTCACGAGCAATAATGACGGAGCGAATCTGGACTGGATGTCGCTTGAAGAGACAGAGGCGGCTGCGCCGATCGAAGGCAGCACAGCGCTTCCGAAAGCTTCGCTTAAAGCTGGAGCTTACAAAGGCACAAAAACGGTTGTTTTATCGTCTGCAACAGAAGGAGCTTCCATCTACTACACGACGGATGGAACTTTGCCAAGCAGCGCGAATGGCAAACGATATAACGGGCAGCTTACGCTGTCGGAGCTGACAGTGCTCCGCACAATCGCCGTTAAAGCAGGCATGAAGGACAGCTTTGTCGCACCATTTACGTATATCATTACGCCAGGCGGGGTGCAGCCAACGCCGGAACCAACAACAGAACCAACAACAGAACCAACAACAGAACCAACAACAGAACCAACAACAGAACCAACAACAGAACCAACAACAGAACCAACAACAGAACCAACAACAGAACCAACAACAGAACCAACAACAGAACCAACAACAGAACCAACAACAGAACCAACAACAGAACCAACAACAGAACCAACAACAGAACCAACAACAGAACCAACAACAGAACCAACAACAGAACCAACAACAGAACCAACAACAGAACCAACAACAGAACCAACAACAGAACCAACAACAGAACCAACAACAGAACCAACAACAGAACCAACAACAGAACCAACAACAGAACCAACAACAGAACCAACAACAGAACCAACAACAGAACCAACAACAGAACCAACAACAGAACCAACAACAGAACCAACAACAGAACCAACAACAGAACCAACAACAGAACCAACAACAGAACCAACAACAGAACCAACAACAGAACCAACAACAGAACCAACAACAGAACCAACAACAGAACCAACAACAGAACCAACAACAGAACCAACAACAGAACCAACAACAGAACCAACAACAGAACCAACAACAGAACCAACAACAGAACCAACAACAGAGCCAACAACAGAGCCAACAACATCGCCAACGCCGGCACCGACGCCAGTGGCAACACCGGCGCCAACAACGGCACCGACGAAGGCACCGGGCGGCAAAGCCATCCCAGCGCCAACACCGGTCATCGACACGGCTAGCGGGCTCGGCAAAACAACGATAAGCCAAACGCTTATCGACGGCGCTTTGAAGCCTGGTCAAGGTGGAATTGATGAAGTTCAAGCGGTAACTATCGAGGTTCCGAAAGTGAGCGGAGCTAAGGGCTATGAGGTGCAATTGCCTAAAGAGTCGATTAGCGCAGCGAAGCTAGCGATTCAATATGAAATTGTAACGAATATAGGAACGGTCACCCTGCCAAGCAACATGCTGGCATCGGTGCCTGCAAGTGCGAAGCAGGTGTCCATCGTAATCTCAAGCGTTGACAAGGCGAAGCTTACCGAAGAGGCGCAAGCCGCACTTGGTGATCGCCATGCCATCGAACTGAGCCTCTACGTGGACGGGGTTAAAGTGGAATGGAGCAATCCAGAAGCTGCTGTAAACGTATCGCTTGCCTACAGCCCAAGCGCGGAGGAAAAACAGAACTCCGAGCATATTACGGTATGGTACATCGACGCGGCAGGCAAAGTCATTGCGGTTCCAAGCGGTAAATACAATGAAACGAAAGGCACCGTAGCCTTTACTGTTCATCATTTCAGCACCTATGCGATTGCTTACGTGAACAAATCGTTTGATGACCTAGGCAAGCACGCTTGGGCGAAGCAAGCGATTGAGGTTATGGCATCCAAAGGCGTTATTAACGGCGTATCGGAAAAAGCTTACGCGCCGGCGCAGCAGGTGAAGCGCTCAGACTTCATCACGCTGCTTGTCAAAACGTTAGGCTTAAGCGCAGCGGTTGACGGTAACTTCACCGATGTAGCGCAGAATGCTTACTACTACGATGCAGTTGGCATTGCGAAGAAGTTAGGTATTGTTACCGGACGCGAAGGCGGTGCCTTTGATCCGAATGCATCGATCACAAGGCAAGAAATGATCGCGATGACCGCAAGAGCTTTAAAAGCCTCCGGCAAAAAGCTGCAAGCGGGAAGCACGGATCAGCTGAAGCCGTTCTCGGATTTGAACCAGCTGGCTTCCTATGCGGAGGACAGTGCGGCCCTTCTTGTAGCGAACGGCATTGTGAAGGGAGACGGCTCCAAGCTGAATCCGCTTGGACATACGACTCGAGCGGAAGCGGCAGTTATTATGTATGCGATTTATAACAAATAAGTAAGCTTCAAATTGAAGCAGGCCATGGTTAATCCATGGTCTGTTTTTTTTTTGCTGCTGCAAGATATTGAGTTTAGGCAGGTTTTCAGCGGTGCTTTGCGCAATAGACGCGCCTAATATCGCGAGCTTTCATTGAACGCTGCAATTTGTGCAATATACGAGCTTCGTATCGGCAAGGGTGACTCTTACTCAGTATTTTGTACAACGCAAAAGTGCGGATTCTATGAAAATTTTTTCAAATTAGCCTTGTGCCGTTCACTCTACTAATCTCTCGAATAGGATGAGGGTAACAATTGGAAGGAGTTGATCATGTGTCATTTTATCTAAAGCTGCGCACGTACCAAGGCAGAGACGTAGAGGTGGTTCTCTCGAACGGCGAAGTAATTGCGGGTGTTTTGATTAAGGTAGGCTTCTCCTTTGTGGTGGGTCAAGCTTTAAGCATACCCGGATACAGCGGCACGGAGGATGTGCTGATTCGCTCGCGGGTCATTGATTATGTTCGAATATTTTAGGCAGGGCTGCACGGATGGCGGGCGAAGACGGGATCTGGTCAAGCGGCTGATCGAAGACAAGCAGGCGATGCCTGTGCTCAGGCAAGGAACGGATTTCTCCCAAGCCGGAAAACGCAGCACAGCCAAGCAGCGCTTATCCGTCATTATTCCTGCTCAGAACGAGGAAGCGGCTATTGGCCGTGTCATTCAAGAGGTAAAGCAGCTGTCGCCTGCTGAAATTATCGTTGTCGTAAACGGAAGCTTCGATCGAACGGAGAAGATCGCGCATGGGCTTGGCGCGTCCATTATTGGATTTCAGGAGCCGCTGGGAACAGATGTCGGCCGGGCAATCGGAGCTTTGGCATCCTCCGGTGAGCAATTATTGTTTGTGGATGGTGATTTTGTTATCCCGTGGAAGGAGCTTGTCCCGTTTGCTGATGTGGTGCTGCATGAATGTGATTTGGCTGTCAATAAGCTGGATCACCATCTTCGCATGCGCATTCCATGGAGTGCCGTAACGACGCTGAAAATAGCGCTAAATATGGCTTTGGGCCGCGAGGAGCTTGCGAATGCGTCGCTTGTACCCGTACCTTTCGCCATGAATAGACGGGTGCTTGAAGCCATTCCCTGGTCCTCGCTGTTGTGCCCGCCGAAGGCATACGCGCTTGCTGTGCTTAGCGGCTTGTCCATCAAGGCTGTGCATAAGGTCGAGGTGGATCGGCTGAACCGCTACAGGCCCCATAAGCACAATAAGCAAGGGGACGACCACTCGCCGGCTGCGATGCAAATTATCGGAGATCATTTTGAAGCTCTGCATGCCATCCATAGCAGAAAGGGGAATGAAGGAGACAAATGGTGCAGAGAGAGCCTGGAAAAGTAAGTATCGTTATAACTAACCATAATCGAGCGGCGTATTTGGCCGAATGTCTGGATAGCTTGCATCGGCAGACTTATGTGAATAAGGAGATTATTATCGTTGACGATGCATCATCCGATCGATCGATCGACGTCGTGAGAGCATGGTGCGAGAAAAATGGGGTAGTCGGCACAGATTCACTTATCCTCGTAAAGCTGCCTAGAAATGCTGGATTTTCTGGAGCTATAACAACGGGCTTCTTCCTTGCCCGCGGGGAGTTTATCGCAGTGCAGGATGCAGATGATTTCTCGCATTCCTCCCGTTTGGAGAAACAAGTGGCTTATTTGCAAAGCGAGCCGGATGTCGCGTTGGTCGGAACGAACTACGCTGCCTTTAAGGATGCGGAGAAAGATCGGCAATATGTGCCGGCTAACTGGCTAAGTTATGGCGAGGAGATCCGCAGCGTTTACCGAAAGGGCGGTCACTGCGTCTGCCATGGAACGATCATGTTTCGCGGCGATGTGTTTGACCGTATCGGAGGGCTTAGCCGGAAAATCGTCGGTGCAGAGGATTACGATTTTATCGTCAAGTTTTTGGAGCATAAGGCCCGCATAGAAAATATGCCCGAAATTTTATATTACTACCGCTTGCATACGAATCAACGCTCGTTAGCCTATTATTCCAAAAAGGAGTGAATGAAATGACAAGCTCGCCGTTATCCGTGTTGATGGCTCTGGACAGTATGGATGCCGGTGGCACGGAAACTCATGTATTAAGCTTGGCAAGGGCATTAATAAGCAGCGGTCAACGAGTGAGCCTAATTTCATCGGAGGGCCTAATGAGACCGCAGTTCGAAGAAGCGGGCTGCTCCGTGTTTTTATACGATTTTCGAGCAGCCAGCTCGCCAGCTTATGCGGATCGATTAGCGAGGCTGGTGGACATGATGCGAAGGCAAAAGATTGACATTGTTCACGTTCATCAGACGCCGTCAGGCCTGCTAGCCGCAAGAGCGGCAGAGCAATTAGCGATCCCGATGGTCTTCACCGCACATGGCACTTATTATCCGCAAGCGACCATAAAGAGCATTCTTGCCTCCTCCAAGGCGGTTATCAGCGTAAGTCCCCCCGTTCAAAAATATATCGAGCAGCTAGGATCCACGTCTGCAATCGTACCGAATGGGATCGATTTGCTCGCGTTTTATCCTACTCCGCAATCGAGCTTGCGCTCTGATCTAGGCATTTCTGAGGATGCAGTCGTTCTGGTCTACGCAAGCCGGCTGGCATGGGGAAAAGCGACGGCTTGCGACACGCTGCTGCGTGCGATGAAGGATCTTCATCGATACGGTTGGGACCGGCTGCAGCTGATCGTCGTAGGAGACGGGCCCAAATTCGAGCCGCTCAAAAAGCTCGCGTCCTTCATAGAGGAGGAGAGCGGTAGCAAGTTCATTCATATGGTAGGCAAGCAGGCACAAATGCGAGAGTACTATAATGCCGCAGACATCGTCGTAGGTACAGGTAGGGTAGCGCTGGAAGCGATGGCTTGCGAGAAGCCTGTGCTTGCTACCGGCAACCACGGCTATTTTGGCTGGGTGGAGCCGGACAATTACGAGCAGGCATGGATGCACTATTTTGGAGACCATGGATCAAACGCTCCTCATTCACGGTATCTTTATTCGAACGACATCGCACAGGGCTGCAGGCGGATAGATGAGCTGCGGGTGCTTGGAAAAGAAGGGAAACGGTGGATTGAGCGTGAGTTTCAGATTGGCCGGGTACTTGAACAGACGATGAATGTGTACCGTGTTGCCTTAGGCAATTCATCTTGAAGGGTGGTAGAGCATGAAACGAATTTTGTATTTGGGCTGGCTTGGATTTAATAACATTGGCGATGAATTGATGTGGCTCTTGTTCCGGGATCTGTGCAGATCCTATCTGCCTGACAAGCATTATGATGTCCTTCCATCGATACCGGGCGTCGATATCCACAATCCGGGTCCATATGACACGGTTGTGCTGGGCGGCGGCTCGCTCCTCATTCCAGGTTATATTGATGTCGCTTATCAAGCGGTTAAGAAAAATAAGAGGGTGTTAATCTGGGGAAGCGGCCATGACAGGCAGGAATATCCCGCGCTGGGTGCTTCCGGCAAAGTAACAACGAATCTTGCCTACACGGCAGAAAATGAAGCTACAAACGCGAAGCTGGCGGAGCTGGTTCGGAGCTCTGTATTTTGCGGCGTCCGCGGGCCCTTATCCTATCAATTTCTTGAGGATTCCGGCGTTGACATGGAGCATGCGATCATTAGCGGCGATCCAGCCTTTCTGCTTCATCCTCCTTCGCCGCGCAAACGGGGGCAGGAGAGCCGGACGATCGGCGTAAACTGGGGTACCGCTTATAATCGGATTTTTGGCGGCAATGAGGAGAAAGTGGAGCAGCAATTGGCGGAGGCGCTGCGCCAGCTGATTTGCAAGGGCTACCGCATTCATATTTTCCCGGTATGGGGTCCGGACCGGGAGGCTTGCAAGCGATTGTACGCGAAGCTTGGAAACACGGACAAAGTAGAGCTTGATCTTGAGCTCTATCACCATGATGATTTGCTTGATCGGATGAAATCGTACGCGCTGACGATCAACTTCAAGCTGCATGCCAGTTATTTATCTGCTGCTGCCGGCGTGCCTTTCATAAGCCTTGGCTACCGGTTCAAATCCATCGATTTTGGCCTCTCTATCCAGCTTCCTGAATTCGTGCTGTCGACGGGAGACGAGCGGTTAGGGGAGAGCATTCTGGATCGAGTGGGCAGCATTGAGAAGGAATCGGAGGATATCCGCAGAACGATCAGTGCCGAGAAAGAAAAATATCGTTTGCTCCTCGAGAAGCCATTTCGCGAGGGACTGCTTTAACCGCGCGGCCATCCATCCATAAAGAGAAGCTGCCCAAGGGATATGACCTTGGGCAGCTTCTCTTTTTTTTCGAATTTTGCCAAATTCAAGTTGACAGTAAAAAATAGTTTATGATATATAAAAGGAAGGATTAGCACTCTACGGATTTGAGTGCTAATATGGAAGAGGTACAAGCTTTTGCCGCCAGAGGCAGGCAGTAGCCGTTATGCTTGAATGATGAATGGAAAGGGGACTTACTCATGTCCAAAACACAGTTTAAAGCAGAATCGAAACGATTGCTGGAAATGATGATTAACTCCATTTATACGCAAAGAGAGATCTTCCTTAGAGAGCTGATCTCTAATGCGAGCGATGCCATCGACAAACTATATTACAAAGCGCTAACCGACGAGAAATTGGTATTCAACAAAGAAGATTATTACGTTAAAGTCGTTGCCGACAAGGAAAACCGGACGCTTACGATTACGGATACAGGTATTGGCATGACGAAGGAAGATCTTGAAAACAATCTTGGCGTCATTGCGAAGAGCGGCTCCTTTGCGTTCAAAAATGAAAATGAGCTGAAGGACGGCCACAATATCATCGGCCAATTCGGCGTCGGTTTCTACTCGGCGTTTATGGTGGCTGACGTAGTTACGGTCGTGACCAAGGCTCTCGGCAGCGACGAGGCTTTCAAATGGGAATCAACGGGTGCGGACGGCTACACGATCGAGCCTTGCGAGAAGGATTCGGTAGGTACGGAAATCGTATTGAACATTAAGGAAAATACCGAGGATGATCAATACGACGAGTATTTGGAGGAGTACCGCCTCAAATCCATTATCAAAAAATATTCCGACTTCATCCGTTATCCGATCAAGATGGATGTGAAGGGACAACGCCCTAAAGCTGACGCGGAAAACGAGTTTGAGGAATACCAAGAAGAGCAAACCGTCAACAGCATGGTGCCGATCTGGCGGAAAAATAAAAACGAGCTTACGCAGGAAGATTACGATCAATTTTATTTCGAAAAACGCTACGGCTTCGATAAGCCGATTAAGCATCTTCATATTAGCGCGGACGGCGCTGTCGTTTATAATGCGATCTTGTACATTCCGGAGAGCACGCCTTTTGATTACTATACGAAGGAATTTGAGAAAGGGCTGGAGCTTTATTCGAATGGCGTGTTGATTATGGATAAATGCTCGGACCTGCTTCCTGATTATTTCAGCTTCGTTAAAGGGATGGTTGATTCGGAGGATCTATCGCTCAACATTTCAAGAGAAATGCTGCAGCATGACCGCCAGCTGAAGCTGATTGCAAAAAACATCAACAGCAAAATCAAAAGCGCCCTGCAGGGCATTTTGAAGGATGATCGCGACAAGTACGAGTCCTTCTACAAAGCGTTCGGCAGACAGCTTAAATTTGGGGTATACAACGATTACGGCGTGAATAAGGACGTGCTTCAGGACTTGCTGCTGTTCCACTCCTCCAAGGAGAAAAAGCTTGTCACGCTGGATGAATACGTATCGAGAATGAGCGAGGACCAGAAATATATTTATTATGCTTCGGGCGAGTCGATTGAAAGAATCGATAGACTGCCGCAAACCGAGATGGTGACGGATAAAGGCTACGAGATTTTGTACTTTACCGATGATATCGATGAATTTGCAATCAAGATGGTCTCGAAGTATAAGGATAAAGAGTTTAAGTCGGTATCGAGCGGCGATCTAGGCATTGAAGCGGATGATAAGGATGAAGAATCGGCCGAAGAGCAGGATTTGAACAAAGAGCTGTTTGAGCAGATGAAAACGATCCTTCAGGATAAAGTGAAGAGCGTAAAAGCGTCAAAACGACTCAAAACCCATCCTGTATGCTTGTCCACTGAGGGCGAAGTAACGATCGAAATGGAAAAAATATTGAAGGCGATGCCGAACAGCCAGGATGTCAAAGCGGACAAGGTGCTCGAAATCAATATTAACCATGACATTTTCCAATCGCTCAAAAACGCCTACAGCAACGATAAAGAGAAGCTGAGCCTCTACACGAGCTTGCTTTATAATCAAGCGCTGTTAATCGAAGGGCTGCCTATTCAAGATCCGGTAGCGTTCACGAATGATATCTGTAAAGTAATGGCTTAATTTCGAGCTACAAAAAACAACCCGCACCGGCTTATGCCAGTGCGGGTTGTTTGCCGTCATAAAAGCTAAACGTATTTTTGCCGCTTCGTTTGGAGTGATAGAGCGCCTGATCCGCGCAAGCATAGAGCTCATCGGAATCCTGGGCATGTTCCGGTGCAAGCGCAATTCCAATCGAAACCGTCGTGCGGAAATCGTTCACCACATTGATCCCCTTGATTTCAATAGGGCGCTTGAGCTCATGAATAATGTGGCTGGCTGCTTCGAGAGCGATCTGCCTGTCATCGATATGGTTCAAAATTACGGCAAACTCATCGCCGCCAAGGCGCGCGGTTATCGCATCGGGATAAGTCACAGCGGAACGGATCCGTTTGCTGATTTCTTGAAGAAACGAATCTCCCGCATCATGCCCGAGCCGATCGTTGACCATTTTGAAATTATCAAGATCGATAAGAAGCAATGCCGTGTTGCTCTGTTTTTTCTTGTTTTTCTCTATGCTTGATATAAGGGAGTTTTCAAACGCCGCGCGATTGAAGAGGCCTGTCAATAAATCATGGGAGGCCAGGTACATCGGTTTTGCCACAAGCCTCGTTATGATGTAGGAAATGATAAGCGCTATGGCGATTGTCGCTAACAGCTGAAGCAGGAACACATGCCTGTTCTGCTGCAGCTTGGTTTGCAGCTCCTGCTCGTTGTATATGATCTCGATGATGCGCTGATCGGTAAAGCGGGTTATCGCGTTGTCCACTTGAATCGTGTAGGGGACATAGCGATAAGTAACCGGCAAGCCATCCCTCTCGCTTGCGATCTCCTGTACGGTGGAATTTGCGTACGCTTGGCTGAAGACAGGCATATTTTGCTTGGCGACGACGAGCGACTTTCCATCCGCGCCCGTTTTGCCAATCGACTTGCCCGTCGTCGTGAACACGGTGATGTCGTTGATATAGCTGTATTTTTCGATAAGGCTGTTGCTGATTTCGAGAAAATTGAAGCTTTGGAAGATCGGATTATTATCGAGATACAAGCCAAGCTCGATCAAATATTTGTGGTCAGGGGTGGGGATATAGCTGTACTTTCTGATTTTCCCCGTATTCGTTTCCTGATCGAGCCCATCCGCTACGAACGTGTTCTCCTTTAGCCTCTCTTTCAAGAGATGCGAGAAGGAGCCCGCCGCGCCTCCATCGTCAGCGAAGCTTAGACCAACATCCAAAGGGAAGCTGCTGTGCCGAACGGTCATTGTATCGTCAATGATGTAAATGTCCATTCCATCGAGCTGCCCTTTGAGCGCTTGGTAGTCCCAGGATGCAACATCCGGATTTTCATAGTATTTTTGCAGCAAACGGTGGGAGTAGGCTCTCATCTTATTCTCGATGTCCCTATCTGAAATGAGAAATGCTTTGTCTGCTGCCGAGACCGCGGTGACGACGGTATCTTCGACTAAAGCGGATTCGCGTTTATAACCGGCGATCAAGTTATCCTTTAAACGATGCTGGTTGACCAGCGATACGCTGAAGGTCAGCAAAATGGTGAAGACACCCATAATGGTCATGAGCTTAGCGTTGAAACTAAATTGCACGGCAATACCTCCTCTACGATATTCATGCATTGCCCAGTGATGCTCTCGAATGAGCCGTTAGGTCTATTTACCTACGTTATATATCGGCTGGCTTAATCGTTAAGTTAATTGCTTTTTTTGGAAGTGAATACAAAAATGCGAGGCGCTGTGCCGCGCCTCGCTTCTTATGGTTCATTGCTGCTATTCCGCATTGTAGTTTTTCTGATATTGCCGCGGCGTAAGTCCGGTCCACTTCTTGAAGGTTGAGCTGAAGTGGCGCTCCTCCTGGTAGCCGACCAGCTTGGAGACGGCATAAATTTTGTAGCTTTGGCGAAGCAGCTCCTTGGAGCGCTCCACACGGTATTGGTGCAGGTAATCGAGGAAGTTTACGCCAAGCTCTTGCTTGAACAGGGAGCTGAGGTAAGAATTGCTCACGAACGTCTCCTTGGCGGCCAGCTCCAGCGTAAGATTTGAATTGTACCGCTGCTTAATAAGCTCAATGGTCGCGTGTACGGTGCGGTGGAGCGACTTTTGATTCGATACGGCCTCGACGATGCTCTGGACGATCTTTTGCAGGACGACGGAGCAGTCATCCAGCGTCTCCATATTAGGAATTTTCTCAATCCAGTTGACGAAGCTGTCCTGCCATTCAATCGAAGCTACTTTGCGCTCTTGCGCAAACTTTTGCAGCTCGAGGATGAGGCTTGTTGCGTATAATTGCACCTCGGCTTTCGAATAACCCGAATTGTTGCGAATATGGGACATGCCTGCCTCGATCGCATCAACCGCCTGCTCATACTGCTCATTTTGCAGAGAGACGAGCAGTTCCTTTCCGATACGGTGCAGCAAGGCATCGTCCAATATGGACGCTTTGGCTGACTGCTGCTTATCCGTGCATGTGTAGAAGAAGATGCCGCCCCGGCCTTGATAGAACCTGCCCTGCATCGCTTCCATCGCCTCTTGGTAGCCGATATGCGCATATTCGACCGAGGCATTGACCGAGCTGATCGATATGCTGATGGAAAGCTTCAGATAAGCTTCCAGATTGTACTGCAGCTCCTTCATCGCGCGCTCAATCGCATCATGCGTCGTATCGGCCGGATAGTTGCCGATCCACAGCATCTCGTCGCCATGCCGGAATACTTCAAGCTTGCCGGCATAAAGCGGGCGGAGCGTCTCTCCTGTAATGTTCAGCAGCGCATAACGAATGAGCTCTAGATCTCTTTTGGAGGAAGCGGCGTTAGGTCCCGTGCTGGAATCGATTCGGATGATGCCGACCTGAATCGATCCTTGCACGAGCGTCATTTCTACCTCTCGGATGACGTTGTAACGATTTTCGAGCGGCATGAGCGGCTGCTGAATCCACTGGGACAAAATTTGATTTTTGAGCAAATGAATGTTGCGGTTCCAGCTGCGGCTCAGCTCGTTGACCGCTTTATCCTCATTTTCCGATTCTTCGATCTTTTGCTTGAGATCGAGGATCACGCGAACGATGTCATGCGGCATGCACGGCTTAAGAAGATAGTCCGACACGCCAAGCTTGATGGCCTCCTTCGCGTATTCGAATTCGTTGTAGCCTGTCAGAAGCACGGAACGAAACTCATGTCCGGCCGCCTTGGCCGCGCGGATCAGGTCGAGCCCGTTCAAGTGGGGCATGCGGATATCAGTCAGCAGCAGATCGGGCGGATCATTGTTGATCATCTCCAAAGCTTGCCTGCCATTCTCGGCTTCGCCTGCAATCTCGATGCCGTAGAGCTTCCAGTCGACAAGTGTCAGGATGCCTTCGCGGAAGGACTGCTCATCCTCTGCAACGATCATTTTAAGCGCCATTTCCATTGCCCCCTTGTTTGATTCGTAATTGCACTCTAGTACCCAAGCCTTCTCTGCTCACAATCTCGAATTCCGCCTGCTCATAAAATAGAGCGAGCCTTTCTTTAATATTGGACAATGCCATCCCGGAGTGGGGCGCATTCATTTGCAAGTTTTTCATTGGCTCTTGTGCCGGCGCTTGGTTCAAACGCTGCACCTGTTCATCCGGCATGCCCAGCCCGTTATCCGCGACCTCCAAAATGATCCGCGAATCCTCCGTATAAGCTTTGACGTGAATATGTCCATTGCCGCCAGAGGGCTCGATCGCATGAATAATGGCGTTCTCGACGAGCGGCTGAAGCAGCAGCTTCGGCATGCGGAAATGCTGGATGGACGGCTCCATGTCGATTTCAAAATTAAAGCGGGTCGTGAACCGTTTCTTTTGCAAAAACAAGTAGTTTCGCACCAGCTCCATCTCATGCTCCAGCTCGACGAAGTCGTTGCCGCTGTTAAGGCTTAAACGAAACACCTGCGAGAGTGAAATAACCATTTCGGAAATCTCCTTGTCTCCCTTTTGCATGGCACTCCAGTTGATCATATTCAGCGTATTGTACAGAAAATGAGGATTAATTTGCGATTGCAGCGCCTTAAGCTCCGCTTCCTTCTGCTTCAGCCGCGAGGCGTAGACATCGTCGATCAACGTCTTGATCCGTCCGACCATCGTGTTGTACAAATGTCCGAGCCTGCCGATCTCATCATTGCCGTTAAAATGGACACGCTGCGTAAAATCACCGGTCTGAAGCGCTTTCATAGAAAACATGAGCTTTTTCATCGGATTCGTAATAATGCGGGCGATGACCCATGAGACAAGGATGGTGATCAGCGTCACGACAGCCATGATCGAGAATGTGACGGAGCCGATATGCTTTAGTTCTAGCACCAGCTTGCTGCGATCCTGAATGACGACGGAATGCCAGCCGGTAATGTCCGATACGGAATCCGAGACGATATATTGTTTCTTCTGCTTCAGTAGCTCGAGGCCGTGATCCGGATGAATATTGTCTACATTCGTCTGGTCAAATACGGGAAGCAGGGTGACCGGCTTGCCGATCCACTGCATGTCGGTTGCGGCGAGCACGATGCCTTGGTCATTCATAATAAACTGCGTGGCATCCCCGTTGTCATGATACAGCGTCTTGCTTAGTTTATCCGCGTCCATCCCAATGATCAGAAGGCCGTTGCGCGCATAATTGTAAAAGCTTTTGTAGGGCTTAATCAGGACGATCTTATGATGGTAATCGCCAGGCAAAATATAATCCGACGGATAGAACATATCCCAAATTTGTCCGTTCTCTGTTTTGGCTAGCCTTTCATAGTAACGGGTTTTGGTAAATCCATCTAAGCTAATTGCGCTTGCGATGCCTGTTTGCGTAATGACAAACGGCTGGCCGGATTCATGCTCCTTCGAGGTCGGGTAGAGGATGAGCGACTGGATCGATTCCCCGGTAACCATCAGCGGCAGCAAATTTTTGAATACCTGGTCGCGGCGCTGGGGCGTATCGCCATTCATCACCATGCCTTGCACGGTCGGATTCAGAAATAAGTAATTGGAGAAGCTTAGCGTGCTTTTGGCAAAATAGTCCAGCTGGTCCTTCGTCTTGATTGCCATGTTCAGCTGAGACTGGCGCAGCTTATCGACGACCTCGCCTGAGGCGATGTAGTACGAATACAGACCCGTAACACCTACGGTAACGATAAGAAGCGGAATGACTAACGTAAGCAATTTGCGCTGCAGCGTAATATGTCGAAATGGAGGGAAAAGAGCTCTCATCATTTTCACCTGTAGTCATTCAAATTTGTGATTTCAGTATACCAAGAAATAATTGGAGGAAGTGGTTTTTTGCTTATGATCCAAAAAATGAGGCATCTATTCTAAATTTTGGGTCATATTTTGGCATGGGAGTTCCAAGTTATAATGGGGGCAGAACAGGAAATACCTGGTCAAACAAATAAAGGTGGGGTAGCGATGAAAAAAATATGGATCACGCTCGTGGCGATGCTTATGGTGTTTACGGTAACGGCATGCGGCTCCGGCAATAACGGAGCAAACGGAAATAAGAGCACGAATGCGCCGAGCCCTAGCAACGAAGCGAAGGAAACAGAGGCTCCGGTTGAGGGCAAAACAGCAGAGCCGGTAACGCTTAAGTTTTTTACGGCGCTCGCGGACCGCTCTAACGGAGCAGGCAAAATCGAGCAAGCGATCATCGATAGCTACATGGCTGAAAACCCGAACGTGAAAATTGAAGTCGAGGCGCTTCAGGATGAGCCGTACAAAGCCAAAATCAAAGTATACGCTTCAACCGATGCGGTGCCTGACATTATTCAATCATGGGGCCAAACCTCTTTCATCAAGCCGCTTATCGACAACAATATGCTGCTTGAGCTGAATGCATCAGAATTTGCGGACAGCAATTTTGTTCCAGGCGCGACAGACGGCTTCTCCCAAGACGGCAAGCTGTACGGCTTGCCGCGCGGAACGGATTTCCTCGTTATCTACTATAACAAGAAGCTATTTGACGACAACGGCTTGAAAGTGCCGACAACGACGGCAGAATTGCTGGAGGTTTCGAAGCAGCTAAGAGCCAAAAAGATTAACCCGATCGCTACAAACGCAATGGAAGGCTGGTCGCTGCCAATCTGGTTCGAATATGCGGCACAGCGCCATACAGGCGATTTCAACAAAATGGATGCGGTTCTAAAGGGCGAAGGCAAATTCTCCGGCGATGCTGATTTCTTGGCAGCGGCACAGGACATTGCGGCGCTGGCAGAAAATAAAGGACTCGCAGACGGCTTCCTGACAGCGGATTACGGCACATCCCGCAATCTGTTCGGCCAAGGCCAAGCGGCCATGTACGTGATGGGCAACTGGGAAGCGGGACTTGCAACGGACGAGAACTTCCCTGAAGAGTTCCGCAACAACGTAGGCGCGATCTCGTATCCGGCTTCCGATAAAGGCAAGGCAACGGACGTAGCGGCTTGGTATGGCGGCGGATACTCCGTATCGAAAAACTCGAAAAACCCAGAAGCAGCGGTAGCATTCCTGAAATACTTCTTTGCACCGGACAATTGGGCGAAGCAAGTATGGCAAAACGGCTCCGGCACGCCGGCTCAGAAGTTTGACCAGTTCTTGACTGGCAACGAAACGGCGCTTCAAAAGCAGCTGGTTGATATTTTCAGCGCAATGACATCTTCCAGCGGTACGCCAGTTCATGACAATGGCACGGATGAGTTTAAGACAAAAGTAATGGAAGCACACCAGAAGCTGTTCGGCAAACAAATTACGCCGGAGCAGTTCCTGACGGAAATGGATGCAGCAGTCGCTGTTCTGAAATAACAAGATTAACCTGGTAGCGGCGGGATGGCCAAATGATATTGGCTGTCCCGGCCTTCTACGAAAGAGAGAGCGGGGAGAACCATGCACAAACTGATGAGCAATCGGCTCACCATCTTCTGGCTAGTCGCACCTGGCTTTATGCTGTTTCTCTTCATGGTTTGCTTTCCGATTATCATGAGCGGTTACTATGGTACGACGAATTGGACGGGAATTGGCGCATACGAGTTCGTTGGGCTGGACAATTATATTAAAATCTTATTTCATGACGGCGTTTTTTGGCGGTCATTGCGCAACGCGCTGCTGCTGCTTGCAGCAACGCTTCTGATTCAGCATCCCCTTGCATTATTGTTTGCGATATTCGTCACGCATGCAGGAAAGCTAGAGAAATGGTTCCGGGCCATCTTTTTTATACCGGCCGTTATTTCGATCGTTGTTACCTCAAAAATGTGGGTAAGCGTATTTCATCCGAATTTCGGGATGTTAAATAAATTGCTTGAAGGCGTAGGCTTAAGCGCTTGGAAGCAGGACTGGCTCGGAGATCCGCAAATCGCCATTTGGTGCGTCATTGTCGTCGTCATGTGGCAAGGGTTCGGCTATGCGCTGCTGCTTTATTATGCCGGGCTGCAAGGCATACCGAAGGATCTATTCGAAGCCGCTGAGCTGGATGGCGCAGGCAGAGTGAATTTGTATACAAGAGTTATCATTCCGCTGCTCTCTCCTATGGTTCGGGTTGCGGTCGTCATTGCTGTCACCGCCTGCTTGAAGCAGATGGAAACGGTGTTTCTCATGACGAACGGAGGACCAGCCAATACGACGCAATTCATCGGCAACTACTTGTACAAAACAGCGTTTTCCTCCTCGCTTTACGGCTATGGAAACGCGATATCCGTTGTGTTCGTCATTATTTGTCTTATTATTACGCTTGCGATGAATAAGGCGTTCAAGAAGGATGTCGGCGAGTTCTAACGTAGGCAGATGCGTATGCATTTTTTGGTTATACGAATTTTTAGGAGGCATGCTTGTGGGAGCCGTTACAGCTAAGACCAATCGGGAAGCGGTAGGCATTAAGAAAAAGGATGCCGCATCGCCCGCAATAAAGGTTATTCTTCATCTCATCTTATGGAGCGTGGCGCTGCTTCAAATTTTTCCGCTCATTTGGCTGATCAATTATTCGTTTCTGAAGAGCGGAGATTTTTTTGGAAGCGGCATTTTAAAATGGCCTAAATCGTTTGAATGGAATAACTACGTGAATGCATTCACATACGGGAGCGTTCCGCGCTTCTTGCTCAACAGCGTGTTTATTACGACCGTGACGATTCTGGTAGCGGCCTTCCTCGCGCTAATGCTGAGCTACGCGTTCACGCGAATGGAGTGGAAGCTGCGGGGGCCGGCGATGGCTTTCATCATGCTTGGCATGATCGTACCGATTCACGCGACGCTGCTGCCGAACTTCATTTTGTTCGACAAGCTGAATCTCATCGATAATCCTTTGTCGCTCATTCTACCGTACATTGCTTTTTCGTTGCCGATCAGCCTGCTTATTATTTCGGGCTTTCTGGAGACGATCCCAAGGAGCATCGAGGAATCGGCGGTGATGGACGGCTGCTCCGTCTTTGGCGTTATTTTCCGCATTATCATGCCCATTACGAAGCCTGCTATCGCAACGGTATGCATTATGAACTTCATCAGCTGGTGGAATGAATTCATTATGGCGAATACGTTTCTAACGTCCGAGACGTTCAAGACGCTGCCATTTTCCATTATGAAATTCACCGGGCAATATTCATCCAATTATGGCGCCCAGTTTGCGGTCATGACGATTATTGCTTTGCCGACCGTCATCATTTATTTGTTGTTTACGGAGCAAATGTCGCGCGGCATAACAGCCGGAGCGGTGAAGGGCTAAGCCAGAATAGGGAGGCGGAGGTAGCGTGCAAACACCTGTTACAGCAAATACAGCGGTAAGCAGCCCTCGCAGACAAAGACCGCTTTGGCGGCGGTTTTTGTCGCAATGGCAAGTACAGCTGATGATTTTTCCGGCATTGGTTTTTATCCTCGTATTTAATTACTTTCCGATGTACGGCGTGCTGATGGCCTTTCAGGACTACAGCTTGTTTAAAGGCTTTTTTGGCAGCCCATGGGCAGGGTTTAAGCATTTCGAAATGTTTTTTAACTCGCCTGACTTCTTCCGGGTAATAAAGAACACTATTGTAATCAGTCTATTGAAGCTGGTTATCAACTTCCCGGCTCCGATTTTGCTTGCGCTCATGCTTAATGAAGTTAGAAACATGGCGTTCAAAAAAGTGATTCAAACGATCAGCTATTTGCCCCATTTTTTATCGTGGGTAATCGTGTCCGGCTTTACGATCTCGATCCTCTCCGTCGATAACGGAAGCTTGAACATCCTGCTGCAGTCGCTTGGGCTCATCGACAAGCCGATTAATTTTCTGTCGCTGCCCCAGTACTTCTGGGGAATAATCGTGACGACGAATTTGTGGAAGGAAATCGGCTTTGCGACGATCGTTTATTTGGCGGCGATTGCAGGCGTGAATCCGAGCTTGTATGAGGCGGCGTCGATTGACGGGGCAAGCAAGTTCAAACAGATTTTTTTGATAACGCTTCCTTCGATTACGCCGGTCATTATTATTTTTCTAATACTGAACATCGGCAGCTTGTTGAATGCTGGTTTCGACGATTTGCTCCTGCTTGGCAAAAGCGCGATGCTCCGCGATGTGGCGGAGGTCATCGATACGTATGCGTACCGGATAGGGATCATTAACAACCGATTCTCGTATGCGGCGGCGGTTGGCTTGTTCAAAGCGATTATTAGCGTTGGTTTGCTGACGATGGCGAACTATCTGTCTAGAAGAGCAGGTACAAGCCTATGGTAAAGCGGACCCGAATGGCAGCTAATATGCAGAAAAGTGGTGAAGCCTAGTGAAGCTGAGCAGCGGCGACAAAGTATTGCAAACGTTCATTTATATCTTCCTAGTGCTGCTAGGGCTGGCTACTCTATATCCGTTCTGGAACTCTGCCGTCATTTCCTTTAATGAGGGGTTGGATACGGCAAAGGGCGGAATAACGGTATGGCCAAGAGTGTTTACGCTTGATAATTACAGCATCGTATTCCAAAATGACCGCATCGTGGACGCCTTTCTCATTTCGGTTGCGCGTACCATTGCCGGAACTGCGATATCGATTTTCTTCACCGCTATTTTCGCTTACGGCTTGTCCGTCAAAGGCGTTATCGGGAAGAAATTTTATATGGTTTTTGCGATTATTACGATGTATTTCAGCGGCGGGCTCATCCCCTTCTACCTGCTAAACCGCGAGCTTGGCCTGATGGATACGTTCTGGGTCATGGTCATTCCGACCGCGGTCAGCGTATGGAATATGATCATATTCCGCACCTTCTTCATGGGCTTGCCCGATGGGCTGGAGGAATCGGCGAAAATGGATGGCGCAAGCACGTTTGGCATCTTTTTCAAAATTGTGCTTCCTTTATCAGGCCCTGTATTGGCTACGCTTTCATTGTTTACGGCGGTTTACCATTGGAACGATTGGTTTACGGCCACGATCTTCATTAACGACGCGAAGCTGTATCCGATTCAGACATTCCTGCAGCAAATTATGAACTCGAACACGATGAGCGAGCAGCTGTCGATCGCTTCGCAAGGCAGCGGCGCCGCTACGGATGCCTTAAGCCGGATGCAGAGCGTCACGAGCAAGTCGCTCACGATGGCGACGATGATGGTAGCCACGATTCCAATCGTATTGGTATATCCGTTCGTTCAACGTTTTTTCGTAAAAGGCGTCATGATCGGCTCCTTAAAGGAGTAAAGCTGGTATTCGGCCAAATAGCTTCGGCGAGTGGTTTGAGTATATATATTAAAAAATGGGAGGCGTACGAATATGAAAGGAAAAAAGCTGCTAACCACGCTTATGACTGTCGGTCTTGCCGGTTCTGTGCTGCTCGCGGGTTGCTCCGGCAATAATGGCGGAAACACCGGAAATACGGGCAAAGCAGGCAATTCAGGCAACACAGGCTCTAATAAAGCAGAAACGAGCAAAGGGTTTGTTTTGGGGGAAACGCCGGTATCATTTTCTTATTATGTACATTATGACTGGTGGACCACGGAGCCATGGGGCGCGAACCCGAACAGCAAATGGGTACAGGATAATTTGAAGGTTACGGTAAATCCGATTCAATCCGGCGGTGCGGCAGCGCAGAAGCTGAGCACGATGATCGCCTCCAAAGAGCTTCCCGACGCAATTATGATGGACCGCGGTCCAGAAGTAGAACGGCTAAGATCAGCGGGAGCGCTCGTTCCCCTTGACGAATATATCGATAAGTATCCCAATTTGAAAAAATGGGCGGGCGAAGAGACATTGAACATGCTTCGCTCCAGCGACGGCAAAATCTATCAATTCCCGAACTGGTATACGGCTGCGCCTACAGGCAACGGCGGCTGGTTTGTGAATAAGAAGATATATGCGGAGCTTGGCTCGCCTAAGCTTGAAACGACTGATGATTTGTACGCTTACTTGCAGCAGGTAAAATCCAAATATCCTGACGTTGTGCCTTTAGAGGTTGGCGGCAACGCTTCCGGCGTTGAAGTCATGTTCCCTAGCTTCCAAGAGGGCGCAGCCGGCGCATTCCACGCGATGAAGGCATTCCCGAATGGCGATAAGTTCGATACGATCTATAACAATGAAGCTTGGAAGGAAACGATGCTTTATGCAAGCAAGCTGTTTAGAGAAGGCTTGATGACGCAGGATGCGATGACGCAAAAGGACGATCAGGTGAAAGAAAAGCTGGCAACTGGCAGGGTCGCTGTATTCGTGGGCGGCAATGCAACGAACATGGGCCGCGAAGGCCATAACGCGTTAAAAGCACAGGATCCAAATGCAGGTTATGAGTTTATTTGGCCGGTAGCGAAGGCTGGCTTGGATAAAAACAAAGTGTATCCGAATGGTTATAATGCGCTTGGCTGGAACGTTAACGTCATTACGACAAGCGCCAAAAACCCGGAAGCGATTTTCGCTTACTTGGATTGGATGACAGGCGAGGAAGGCACGCGCATTATGTTCTTCGGACCGCAAGGCTTGTATTGGGATGATTTTGACGCAGACGGCGCGCCAATTCCGAACGACAAATGGTTCAGCACTACGCAAGAGGTGAAGGACAAGGATAAGCTGGAAGCATACGTATGGGCAGGAAACGCTACGTTTGTTGATACGAGCAAGCAGAAGATCGAGCAAACGCTGCCGGAGGACCAACGCAACTGGGGTGCTTTGGCACAGCTGAACATCGCTTGGAAAACATCGCAAAACATGACGCAGTACAACAATATCGACCCGGCTCCTGAGACGGATGAAGGGATTATCAACCAACAGGTTACGGAGATCGCTAACGAATACTTCGGCAAAATCCTGTTCGCGAAGAGCGACGCTGAGGTGCTTAGCCTGATCGACGAAGCGAAGAAAACGACAACAAGCCTCGGCTTCGACAAAGTCAACGAGTTCCGCACAGCAAGATGGAAAGAGAACTTAGCTTTGATTAACGGCAAATAATTAGTCTAAGCGATTAGTGCAAAAGGGCTGCTCCGCCGGTAGATTTATCTGCCGGGCGGGCGGCCTTTTTTTGGGGAGGTGGAAGCTTTCTTCTTAGAGCGGTTTAAAAAGTGGGGAAACCACCCAATATCCGTGAATATTTTTAAACATGCCGCATGTTATAGCTCTTTCGAGTCATGTCTATCTCCACTTCTTTGAGCGAAAATGATAGATAGGGAATTGAGCTCAAGGAAGCGAGGAGAATGATTTGGAAGAACAATTGGATAAGAAGAAATCATTTTGGTTATTTGTTGCTTGGGCGGCGGCTGTGCTGGCAACGGCAGGCAGCTTGTATTTGAGCGAGGTCATGCATTTTGCGCCGTGCAGCCTCTGCTGGTTTCAGCGCATCTTTATGTACCCGCTGGCGATTCTGCTTGGAATAGCCTATTCGAAAAGCGATACAGGGATTGTTTCGTATGCTTTGCCGCTTGTTGTGATCGGAGGGGGCTTCTCGCTCTACCATACGGTGCTTCAGAAGCTGCCGCATGACTCCCCGCTTGCAGCATGCGGTCCGGTCTCCTGCCAAGGCGATTATTTGAACTGGTTTGGGTTCATTACGATTCCGATGCTGGCGCTTGCTGCGTTTATTATGATTTTGACGGCGCTGCTTCGCCTGCGCAAGCTTAACCGTTCATAAGAAGTAGACAAGCGCGGCTCTCCGTGATATATAGATTGGAGCAAGCAAAACGGGGAGGAACGACAAGTGCAATTACCGCTAACAGGCGTAGGCGCCGCCGAGGAGCACGCAAGGCTGCTGTTGGACAGCTACCGGCGTTGGACAGGCAAGGAGCTGCTGGATATAGAGCCCGGCAAGAGCATTAGGGAGCAGTTGTTTCATGCAACAACCGTTATTTTATCGCATGGCACGGAAGCTGATCCCGTTCTAAACTATGGGAATCAGAAAGGGCTTGGGCTGTGGGAGATGGAGTGGGAGACGTTCACGAGCACGCCCTCGAGATTGACGGCAGAGCCGATGGAGCGTGCGGAGCGGGACCGCTTCTTTGAGGCAGTAACCGCTAATGGCTACGTAGACAATTACACGGGCATTCGAATTTCAAGCACAGGCCGAAGGTTTTATATCGTGAACGCGACGGTTTGGAATTTGGCGGACGAGAGCGGAGGCTATCTGGGACAAGCGGCTGCATTCTCGGAGTATCGCTATCTATAGAAGGAATGGGCTTTGGAAGGGCTGCTCTTCGTAGAATGATCTACTGAGAGCAGTCCTTTTTTTTGCCGTGCGCAGCTGTTGGCTTCCTTATATGCAAGTTAGGTATAATGAAAAAAAAGATTGGCAATAAGAAGCAGCGGAGGGGTAAATATGCCGATACATATCGGACTGGCAGGCTGGGGCGATCATGATCGGCTGTATGTCCCAAGCGCAAAAGCAGGCAGCAAGCTGCGGCAATATGCGAAGCATTTTCCGGTTGTGGAGGTGGACAGCACCTTTTACGCCATTCAATCGAGGGAGCGCTTTGGCAAATGGCTGGAGGATACGCCGGATACGCTTCATTTTCTCGTTAAGGCGTATCAAGGAATGACTGGACATCAGCGCGGACCGTCGGTGCCCGCGTCGGAAACCAATGAAATGTATGCGGCGTTCCGGGACATGCTTGAGCCTGTTATCGCGGCTGGCCGATTGACGGCGGCGCTATTTCAATATCCGCCTTGGTTTGACTGCACGCAGGCAAATGTTCGGATCTTGAGAGAGACGAAGGAGCGAATGAAGGGAATCCCGTGCGCACTGGAGTTTCGGCATCAGAGCTGGTTCACGGAGGAGTTTCGCGAGAAGACGCTAGCGTTCATGGAACGGGAGCAGTGGATGCACAGCGTTTGCGACGAGCCGCAGGCTGGAGCGGGCTCCGTGCCAACCGTGCTTAGGGCAACGGATGCGCTTTCCACGATCGTAAGGTTTCACGGACGGAATGTGTCCGGGTGGACGCAAGCCAGTGCGCCGAATTGGCGCGAGGTGCGCTATTTGTACCGATATAGCGATGAGGAGCTGTTGGACTGGGTTGGAAAGCTGCGGCTGCTGGAGCAGCAGAGCGAGCATATACACGTCATTTTCAACAACAACTCCGGTGGGGATGCGGCAGACAATGCGAAGCGGCTCATGGAGATGCTGGGGCTTGCCCGCCCGGATGGCGGGGAGCCGAACGAACCGCCGCCGCCCGTCGTCGAGCAGCTGGATTTATTTTAGCGGAATGATAGCCGTTTGAAGTCCGGATAAGTTGTGTACATATTCATCTATACATCAATTGGCATTGTGGTAAAATGAAAAGAAATCCTAGGCAGGTGGAATATGGAAATAGCTCTTCTGGCAAAAGAAATTTATAAGACGGCACATTTGACCGGTACTTTTAAGCTAAGATCAGGGAAAGAATCGAATGACTATTTTGACAAATATTTGTTTGAGTCGAATCCGATATTGCTAAATTTAATTGCGGAGTATTTATCAAAGTTGGTTCCCCTAGGAACAGAAGTGTTGGCGGGCCTTGAAATGGGCGGTATTCCGATCGCGACGGCCGTGTCGCTTAAAACGGGAATCCCCGTCGCGTTCGTCAGAAAAAAAGCCAAAGAGTACGGCACTTGCAAGCTCGCAGAGGGCATTGATATTCAAGGTAAAAACGTTTGTATCATTGAGGATGTCGTCACGACTGGCGGCCAAATTCTATTAAGCGCCAACGATTTGAAAGATTACGGAGCGATAGTTAAAAATGTCGTATGCGTCATCGAACGGGAGCAGCAGGGAAGAGAGAATCTGGAAGACGCGGGGTTGTCCTTGTATTCCTTGTTTAAGATGGACGAGCTTATCGAATCGTAATATAAATTTGACCTAATACGCAAAAAGTGAGCCTTAGAAGCGATTCTAAGGCTTTTTTGCGTATAGGGAGCATGTGCGAGTAGCGGTTAAACGGGTTTAGCGGGAAATTCTCCATCTAATTTTCGCGTACGGAGCCCATTTGAGCATTTAGCTGGAAATACTCCCGTTAATAGGATCACTTACAGCCGAATTTGCTAAAATGCAGAAAATTAACGGGAGAAATTCCTATTAATGCTGATTTTTGAGTAAAGTTGCATGAAATAACGGGAGCTTTTCCCGTTAATGCTGCTGATTGAAAGCTTTCGGAGCGCGCGGCAAGCGGACGTTTATAACGCATGAAGCTTATGTCGACCGAAATGATTTTTTAGGCATGAAGCCAAATTCCTCTACCAATCGATCCATCCGGTACAGCGGCTTGTATTGATTTTTGGCGTCGTCAAAATGACTGAGATCGTACACCGCGGCTTGGTCGCCTAGCAGTGATCGGAGCAGGGAAAGCGATGGGACTGAAGCGCTGACGTCAGGTCCTACAAAATTGCATGTAATCACCCTGTCCTTCGGTGGCGCATTTATGATTTTTATTAGTCCGTCCACCACATCGCTCACGTATACATGCCCGAACTGAATGAAGGGGACAGAAAGTGAAGGGGGATCATCCATGACAGGCGCAGTCCATTTACCATCCGTTGCGACCGCTCCTAGCCTTAAGTTGATAAAGTCGGCGCCGGGACTCATTCTATGAAAATAGCGGGTTAAATCCTCGACCATTGCTTTGCTGAGGCCATAGGCGTCTTTTGCCAGGCAGGGATGGTCTTCCGGTATGGGAAGCTCGAGCGGCATAAAATCGTCATGCAGGCTTCCTGTTGCGGCAATGGAGCTAGCCGTTATAAACCTCGAGCAGCCACGATCGAGTAAATACCGATAAAGCCTTCTTGTTCCTTGCACATTTACAGCAAGAGCGCTCTCCTCGTCACTTCCGCCCGTTACCGCAGCCAGGTGGACAACAACGTCGATTGGTATGCCATCCAGCTGATGCAAATCCTCCGTTTCATGAAACGACCCTTGTATGAAAGTAAAAGATTCATCGCCACCCAAAGGGCTCCGTCCCATACCGATTACGGAATGGTTTTGAACTAGCTTTTCAACTAAACGCTGTCCGATAAATCCATTAACACCTGTGATCAGAATATTCATCGTGAGGAGTCTCCTTTTAAAAGCTCGAATGTACGGATTAACGTTTTATTTTACTGCTGTTTCGGCTAGGCCAGCAGGTTTGGTGATTCTAGTGAGGCAATCATAGGCTTTTGCTCAATTGGCGAAGACATCACGATCAGAATCGTATACGTCCCATATTTATCGCATAAATTGCCGAATTCCTCGAGAGAACGAGTGGAGTCGGTCACCACCTTCAATAAGTAGTTGTGTTCTCCGCTGATGCGGTAGCATTCCGCGACCTCGGGTGCTGAGCGGCAAAAATCGAGGAAAGCGTGGCAATCTCTTGTGCTAAAAAGGATGTAGCCAGCTGTTTGCTTCCCTATTTTTTCTGGAGATATTATCGTGCGATACTCCTCGATGATTCCTTTTTCCTCCATGCGCTTGACTCGCTCGGTTACTGCGGGCTGCGATAATCCGACGCACTTGCCCAGCTCCGTCATCGAAATTCTCGCTTGGTTCTGAAGATAAAACAGAATTTGCTTATCAATATAGTCCATCCGAGCGGGCTCCTTTAAATTCAAAGATTTTATATGAAAGTAACTCGTTTTCCTTTGTAAGGAGGCAGATTTAGCTTTATCGCCTTATGTAAGGCGAATGACTTAATTAATATAATATACTCACAATAGTAAAGTGATCAAGGCTTTAACTATTCAGAGAGGATGAGCATGATTGAGTCATTTAAATGTAAACAAAATGAACCAGTATGATTTACAAGCGCGCATTGATGAAGTTATCGATCGTACCCTTGCCGAGAAACGGCTGGTTGGCGCTGTCATAAAAGTATCGTTAGATGGGCGACTGGAATATAGCCGAGCTGCCGGATTTGCTAACCGCGAAAGTAACGAGCTGATGCAAGATGATACATTATTCCGCTTTGCTTCCGTAACCAAACCCATCGTATCCACGGCAGCCCTTGTGTTGGTTGCGCAAGGCCGTCTGCGGCTGGATGATCGCGTAGATCGGTGGCTCCCTGCGTTTCAGCCGCGCTTGCCAAATGGCGAGCCTGCGACATTGACGATCCGTCACTTGATGACGCATACCGCAGGACTGACCTACCGCTTCTTCCAAGAGGATAATGGTTCCTATGAGCGAGCGGGCGTATCCGACGGCATGGATCAACCCGGTATCACGCTGGAAGAGAACCTTAGTCGTCTCGCTTCTGTACCGTTGCTCTACGAACCGGGCACAGAGTGGAAGTACTCAATCGCAACGGATGTGCTGGGGGCAGTCATAGCAAAAGTAACAGATTCGCCTCTTAGCGAAGCCATTCGTTCTCTAATTACAGAACCGCTTGGACTTCATGATACCGGCTTTACAGCAGTTGATCCGGAAAGGTTGGCGGCTGTATACATTAATGATACACCAGAGCCGCGCCAATTGCAGGATGAAGGCAGTGTTGCCTTTTTGCAGGGGACGGCTGGATTCCGCTTGGCACCCGGCCGGGCGTTTGACGAATCAGCCTTTCCATCTGGCGGAGCAGGCATGGTCGGCAGCGCCGGTGATGTTCTTAAGCTGCTGGAAACGCTGCGTTTGGGCGGGGCGCCGCTTCTGCCTGAGCGCTTAGTTCGGGAAATGGCGACCAACCAAATTGGTGAACTGCCCATGCTTTATTGGCCAGGCCGAGGTTTCGGGCTTGGGTTTACGCTGCTCAAGGACCCGATAGCGGCAGGCACGCCAGAATCGGCGGGCACATGGCGGATGGGCGGGACGTATGGCCATACGTGGTTCGTAGATCCAGCTAAAAAGCTTAGTGTGGTCGCTTTTACCAACACAGCCTTGGAAGGCATGTCGGGCCAGTTTACGGTTGATCTCTGTGAAGCGATTTATAAAGGAATAAACAAATAAAGCAGGAACAGGAGCCTTGGTACGGGATAAGCCGGCCTAGGCTCTTTTTATAACCGAATACATGAGGGAGTGATGGTTTTGATTCAAAACGGTTCACATCAAAGAGCTGCAACCCCCATATTTTTTATTGCGCTTGGATTATTTGGCGTATACACCATTGAGTTTGGCGTGGTTGGCATACTTCCGGCGATTATTGAACGATACGATGTCAGCACATCTCAGGCCGGTATGCTTGTTGGCTTGTTTGCTCTTGTCATTGCGCTTGCCGGTCCTTTTATGGTTTTGCTTCTATCGCCGTACAATTCTAAAAAAGTGATGCTGCTATGCCTGCTCATATTTGCAGGAAGCAGCATAGGATCGGCATATGCGCCCAACTTTTATGTACTGCTGGCCCTTCGCGTTATTCCGGCATTGTTCCATCCCGTCTATTTTTCGCTTGCCTTCGCTGCCGCAGCGTCCCTTTATTCGAAGGAAAAAGCGACGGAAGCCTCGGCCAAAGCATTTGTAGGCACCAGCATGGGAATGGTGCTCGGAATACCGATTACGACCTATTTAGTCGATCAAATCTCATACGAGGCTTCCTTCCTTTTTTGTGCTGCTGTAAATATCGCCGCTAGCATAGGGATTGCCCTCATGCTTCCAAAACCGCCTAGCGCGGAGAAAATTTCTTACGGAAAACAGCTAGGCATCTTGCGTAAAATCCCCTTATGGATAAATATTAGCGCATCCACCTTCCTATTTGCCGCTATGTTTTCGGTATATAGCTACTCTGCCGAATATTTAAAACAAGTAATGGGAATGAGCGGCAATGCCATTAGCGTTATGCTTATTGTTTTTGGGATCTCCGGCATGGCGGGCAATTTGCTGGCTGGAAAGCTGATCGGATTAAATATGGTAAAGACGACTATTTTGCATCCGCTCGTCTTAGCGATTTCCTTCTTGCTGCTTTATTTGGGAGAGGCATCCTTTGTTCCTATCGTCATTATTACCGTGTTGTGGGGAGCTGCTCATACAAGCGGACTTATAGTCACGCAGATATGGTTAACATCCGAGGCGCCGGAGGCTCCTGAATTTGCCACCGGCGTATATATTTCCTTCATCAATCTGGGCGTGTTCATCGGTTCGGCAGCAGGCGGGTGGTTTCTAACCGCGTTTGGCATGAAGGGCGTGATTGGGAGCGGACTGCTTTTTATTTTGCTGGCTATGGTCTGTATTGTCCTAAAAGTTATCTTTTTTCATCCAACAAGCTCGAAAGCGAAGGCAAGTCAGCTATCAAAATGAGGGGGAACATATTTTGAGCGAGCAGCGAAGTATGGTAGATTTATAGGATTAGGGTAATCTCCTTATAAATGGATAATCTGCTTTGCAATCCTGCTGCTATTGCTCGATTAGGAAGGAACGTTCAAGCCATAAAAGGAGGTTCTTCTATGGGTTATATGATGGATCTTAGAAGCTTGGTGGGGACAAGGCCGCTTATCATGGCTGGCGCCTGCGTTTTATTATGCAAGGAGGATTCACTTCTTCTGCAAAGACGGTCAGACAACGGTTTGTGGGGGCTTCCCGGAGGGGCGATGGAGCCAGGGGAGGCGCTGACCGAGGTCGCAAGGCGGGAGCTATTGGAGGAAACGGGATTAATAGCGGGGAGTCTGGCGCTATTTGACGTATTCTCTGGGCCAGAGCTCTACTATAAGTATCCGCATGGAGACGAGGTGTATAACGTCTCTACCGCGTATATCTGTTCGGATTTTGAAGGGATGCTTAAAGAGGATGGAACAGAGACTCTGGAGCTGCGTTTTTTTGAATTTGGTTCAATCCCGCAGGAGCTAAGCCCTCCGGATCGGCCGGTTATTCATGCTTTTCTGGAGCGCTTCATAATCAATAAAAATAACCCGGAAGGCGGTGCCTGAAATGCAGACGCTAATCGTTATTTTATTATTGATCATCATCGGGCTGCTGCTTCGAATCAATTCGAAATTGCCGAGGCGTGATTTAGCAACGGAAGCGGTTGAACGATACCATGAAGAACGGTCGAAGGATAAATAAAGAAGGAGCAGCTACCCAGGCTGCTCCTTCTTCCGTTAATATTTTAGCTTCAATAGATTGCGCTCCGTTATGAAGGTTGTCGTATTGAAGAGCAGCAGCACGTCTTTAATGCCGTTTTCCTCCATGTAGCTGCTAATACTGCCGTTGTAGTAGCGAATGTCGATTACATGGATGTCTTTCACATGCTGCGTAAGGAAAGGCAGGAAGCTGTGCGCATAGGAATCTTTGATGACCAGCAGCTTTTCTTGATCTGTTTTCTCTGCTGGAAGATCGGTATGAAGCGTCATTAGCGCATGCACGCCGCCAAGGAAATACGAGTATTTGTCTTTTTTCTCTAAGTAGCTCGCATCGTACATGCCAGCATAGGTTTTGTCCGTATCCGCGACATACATCTCCGTTGCAAAGCCATGTTTCTCTATATAAGCTTGTATGGCATCTGGCTTTAATCCGCTGAACTGACCGCGCGTATGGTAGCTGCCTAGAAACGAATCGCTGACTGTCTCTATATCGAATTCGCCCTCGGCAGCAGCCGTCCAGCCCATTTTCTCTGCATAGGCGACATAGGCAAGATAGGCGCCATAGGTCGTCCAGTGATGATCGGTTTTATAGTAGATGGGCTTCGAGCCGCCAGCTGCGGGGCGAAGGAAATCGAAGCCGTCAATGAATGACAGGCTGTCTTCAACCTGCTTCCCGATAAAGCTGTTTACCTTCGATTGCGGATAAGCTTCAGCCAGCCATGGCAGCCGCTCCGGATACATGCCGATGGAGGTTGGCGCGAGCATGAACGTCATGTTCGCATCCGGATGGCTTTGCGCATACTTCTTCACCGCAGACGCATACTCCTCGATTTCGGTATCGCTTGGCTCGTTAAACTTTTCGAACAAATAGCCGTCCTTGCCTTTATAGATGCCGTTATTCTCCTGCTGCAGCCGAAGCTGCTCCAGCATCGACTTCGTCCAAACAAAGTTCGTTCGGAATGGAAAATGGTCGGTTACGTAGCTCTCCGCGTCCTCGGAGAACTTCTTGGACCAAAGATTTTCCCAAGTAAGCTTAGGCGCTTTCCGGAGCGTACGGTTCTCCACGTCGGAGAACACTTGCACAGGCAGCATAAAAAATAATAACGACATGGCAAACAGAACGATGACGAAGCCCCACACGAAGGCGCGATCCGTCTTTTTGCCCATATCTGCCCGCCTCCTTCTTCGTTAAAAACGGAAATATAAAAATGGATTGAACGTGGCATCAACTAAATAAGCGACCGACATGAAAAAGAGTCCCGCATGCCAGCCAAGCTGAGCGACAGGCCCGAAGCTGCGCTTGATCTCCCGTTTTGGCATGGAAGCAAGGACGAGCAATACGAGCAGAATCGCGTTCGTGTATAACAAATACAAGGACTCATTATTCCATAAGGGCTGATGATTAAATCCGAACATGGCTGCAAAATAAGCGCCCATATGGGACAGCTCGTCGAATGCAAAAAATACCCAGCCGATCAAGATGAGGAGCAGCGCGTACGCATGCCGAACCCAGGCAGGCATACGCTGCAAGAACCTCAAGCCGAACCATTTTTCAAAGACAAGAACAACCCCGAAGTATAAGCCCCAGAGCAGGAAGTTCCAGCTCGCTCCGTGCCAAATGCCGGTCAGCAGCCAGACGATCATGATGTTCCGAAGCTGCTTCCACGGCCCTTTGCGATTGCCGCCAAGCGGAATATAGACATAATCCCGAAACCAAGTGCTGAGCGAGATATGCCAGCGTCGCCAGAAGTCGGTAATGCTTCGCGCCGTATAGGGCCGGTTGAAGTTTTCGTTAAATCGGAAGCCAAACATCATGGCAAGCCCGATGGCCATATCGGAATAACCGCTGAAGTCAAAATATATCTGGAATGCAAAGGCGATAATGCCTAGCCAAGCGGTCAACGCAGGCATCGTATCGGCGCTCGAAGCGGATATCGTATGCCAAAGCAGGCCGATATTGTTCGCAAGCAGCACCTTTTTCGCCAAACCGATAATGAACCGCCTTACGCCTTCGGCGAACAGCTCGATGTTGACGCTGCGATGGCGCAGCTGCTCGGCAATCGTCGAGTACTGCACGATAGGGCCGGCAACGAGCTGCGGGAACAAAGCGACAAAGGTCCCGAAGTCGATCCAGTTGCGCTGCGCCTTGGCGGTTCCCCGGTAGACGTCAATAATGTAGGACATGGACTGAAACGTATAAAACGATATGCCGATTGGCAGCGCCAGCTCGGTTAGCGGTATTTGCGTACCTAGCCATGCATTCACATTATGAATGAGAAAGTCAGCGTATTTAAAATAACCTAGCAAAGTTAAATTAACGATGATAGAGGCGACAACGATCCATTTCCGCTGCAAGCTGCTTAGCCTCGGATTGCTTAGCAGCAGTCCGAAGCTGTAATCCGTTACCGTGGATAGCAGCATGATGGCGATATACACTGGCTCGCCCCATGCGTAGAAGACAAGGCTGGTCACGAACAATACGAAGTTTTTAATACGCCACGGCGATATGAAGTAAAGCAGCAGTACAGCAGGCAGAAATAGAAATAAGAAGAGTAGACTGCTGAATACCATACTCGTTATTTTTTCTCGAAGTAGCTATCGAATTCCGTTACGAATTTATCGGGCTGATCAGAGATGACGAAAAATACGTAATTGCCTTTTGAAACAAGCTTGTAGTTTTTAGCATTCTCGTATTGATCCTGCAAATAGGTTTCAAACTGTTTTTGTACATCGGCAGCACGCTTCTTAATGCCATCTTCAACTGCCGCAACATCCTTCGCATCCTTCACTTTAAAGACGGCAACCTCATTCGTTTTTACGTTCATCATAGGGGACATAATCGTATATTCTTCCAGCAAAGCGGGGTCAATGTAATACATTTGCTTAACCATATCGCCTGTCATTTCGACTAATGCGGGCTGCTCGATTTTGGCAAGCATGCCGTCAACCATTTCTTTGGTCGTCTTAGTCGTTACGAATTGATTTTCTTTATTAGCGGAAGTGCTGCTATTTTTGTCCGAATTCCCATTGGAGCCGGAGCATGCTGTCAGTACAAGACCTAACGCAATAACAAGCATAAATGCAAAATAACTTTTTTTCATTGTAATCAATCTCCTCGATGTCTTTATTTGATGTTTACAAAAGCTAAAAACGGTTTGTTATTCGTGAAAGTTGCAGTTTTATTTATTATGGTAAAAAATAACGCGGGTATTCACGGCTATATTCATGTGAGCTGCAAGCGCTCCTTTTAGAAAAATATCTGATTGGCATGTAGGATTTTATAAGATCATGTAGTTTAACCATAGTATTTGTGTTAGGTTTTCTAACTCACAACTAACAGAATAACGATTGAATGATGCTTTAGGAGGAGGGTGCCATGATCTCATTTCGGCAGGTCGAAAAGCATTACGGACATTTCCATGTGCTCAAAGCCATTAATCTCCAAATTGAGCAAGGTGAAGTAGTAGTCGTTGTGGGACCTTCTGGTTCAGGCAAAAGCACGCTGCTTCGGTGCATTAACCGATTGGAGACGATCACGAGCGGCGATGTCATTGTAAACGAGCATACGGTCAACGCCAAAAAGACGGATATCAATAAGCTAAGACGGGATATCGGAATGGTCTTTCAGCATTTCAATTTGTATCCTCATAAAAAAGTCATCGACAATATTACGTTAGCGCCAATGAAGGTGCTAGGGATGACGAGGCAGGACGCGGAAAAAACCGCGATGTACTATTTGGAGAAGGTCGGGATCGAGGATAAAGCAGGGCAGTATCCTTCGCAATTATCGGGAGGACAGCAGCAGCGGGTTGCGATTGCAAGGGGACTTGCGATGAAGCCGAAGGTGATGCTGTTTGACGAGCCAACCTCCGCGCTTGATCCGGAAATGGTCGGCGAGGTGCTTGATGTCATGAAGGCGCTTGCGAATGAGGGCATGACGATGGTTGTCGTAACGCATGAGATGGGGTTTGCACGCGAGGTAGCCGACCGTGTCGTGTTTATGGATAAGGGACAAATCATCGAGGAAGCTTCACCTGAGACGTTTTTTTCCAACCCGCGCGAGGAACGGGCACGCTTGTTTCTGAACCGGGTATTAAATCATTAATACAAAGGGGCGATTTTAATGATGGCAAAGAAATGGTTGAGCGTTGGCGTTATGATCATCGTATTGTCGGTGTTTGTGCTTGCGGGGTGCGGAGGGGCAAAGGAAAACGAGGCGAACAGCAGCCCAGGCGCCGGCAATGAGCCGGATGCTGCTGCAACGATTGTGGATACGATTAAAAAAAGAGGAAAGCTGGTTGTTGGCGTAAAGTACGACACGAAGCTGTTTGGATTAAAAAATCCTTCGAACAATGAAGTGGAAGGCTTCGATATCGACATCGCAAAGGCGCTTGCCAAATCGATTCTCGGGGACGAGACGAAGATCGAACTGAAGGAGGTCACCTCCAAAACGCGTATTCCGATGCTGGACAGCAATGAAATTGACTTAATTATTGCCACCATGACGATTACGGAGGAGCGGAGAAAGCAGGTTGATTTCTCCGAGGTGTATTTTAAAGCCGGTCAGTCCCTGCTCGTGAAAAAAGGAAGCGCGATTAAAGGCATCGATGATGTCAAAAAGGGAACAAAAATACTCGCAGTAAAGGGCGCCACTTCCGTCGATAACATTATTGAAAAATCGCCGGAAGCTACCGTGCTTGAATTTGATAATTATCAGGATGCCTTCAGCGCGCTGAAAGCCGGCCAAGGCGATGCGCTAACGACGGACAATGCGATCCTGTACGGCATGATGGCGCAAGATGCTGGCTTTGAAGTAGTTGGCGAGCCTTTCACGGATGAGCCGTATGGCATTGCGATCAAGAAAGGCGAGACAGCGCTTGTGGATGCCGTCAACAAAGAGCTTGCTGCGCTGAAATCAAGCGGGGAATACAATAAAATCTACGAGAAATGGATCGGCACCATGCCGCTGGAGTAACGGGAAAACAACAAAAGGAGGGTGGCTGCGGCCGCCCTTATTTCATAGGTCAGATCCGCAAAGGAGGGTAAAAGATGCCTGATTTCTCGATCTTAACCTCGCATTTGGACCTCTATATGGAGGGTTTCGTCAATACGGTCTACTCCAGCATCATTGCGCTGATCGGCAGCTTCGTGTTGGGGACGATCATTGCCGTATTCCGCATTACGTCAATTAAGCCATTGCGGTGGGCGGGCACGGCGTACGTTGAATTTATCCGAAACATTCCGCTGCTGCTCGTAGTTTATGTTTTTTACTTGGTGCTGCCGTCGCTCGGTATTGTGCTAAGCGGATTTATTTGCGGAACGATCGGCCTTGCGGTATATACGTCCTCTTTTATAGCGGAAGCCATACGAGCGGGCATTATGTCCGTGCCAAAAGGGCAGACGGAGGCGGCGATGTCCTCCGGACTCACGTATGTGCAGACGATGAGGCATGTCATTCTTCCGCAAGCGATCAAAATCGTCATCCCTCCGCTCAGCAACCAATTCATTAACTTGGTCAAAAATACTTCGGTGCTTAGCGTGGTAGCGGGCCTAGATCTTATGTACTTTGGCGATAAGGTGGCAAGCAAAACCTATATTTATATGGATACCTATATCATTGTCGGGCTCTTTTATTTGCTGCTGACTCTCCCTTTAAGTTATATGGCGCTTCAACTGGAGCGAAGACTGGCCAAACGCGGATAGAGAGGAGGAGGACAAATGGATTTTGCCAATGCTTTTACCATCGATAATTTGACATTTATTCTCGAAGGGTTCTACATGACGCTTAAAGTGGCGTTCAGCTCCATTATATTAAGCTTTGTGCTTGGCGCGATCGTAGGCACGATTCGTTATATGAAGGTTCCGGTGCTATCGCCGATTCTCGCCGTTATCGTTGAGCTGATTCGTAATTTGCCGCTGCTGCTCATTATTTTTTTCACGCGGTTCGCTTTGCCGGAGGTCGGCATTCAGCTTGGACCCGTGTACGCGTCCATTATTGCTTTGACCTTGTTCGAGGGGGCCATGATATCTGAAATCGTCCGCAGCGGTCTTAATTCCATTGAGAAAGGGCAAATCGAAGCGGCTCGTTCCTCCGGCCTCAGCCATCTCCGCACGCTGTGGCATATCGTGCTGCCGCAGGGGCTTCGCCGCATGGTGCCGCCGCTGGTCAGCCAGTTTATTTCGCTGCTCAAAGATACCTCATTAGCCGTTGTCATTTCATTGCCTGAGCTGATGAACCAATCGAAAATCGTCATCGGGCAGAGCATAACGTATGCCATCCCGGTTCTATTGTTCGCCGCGCTTCTATACTTTATGGTGAATTATGCTTTATCTTTGATAGCCAAGAAGCTGGAGACCAAGATGGTTTAACGGCGGCAGCGATCCAAAAGCTGACTTCGCAGGAGGTCAGCTTTTTTTTGTGACCATTGTCGCAATATTCAAAAAAGTGTATGAAAATAACGGCCCGTTGTTTACAATTATTTTAAATGGGGGAATGGCTTGCGAAAATATACGAATAACATAGGGATGCAAATGATACTAATAGCAGTAGTGACCGCGGCAGCGGGCGAATTTAAAATAACGCCCTTTAGCGGTGACTTGTTCCGAATCGGGCTTGGCAGCAGCGCCTTTCTGCTATTGCTTGTGTTGTTAAGGCATCTGCCTTATGTGTATACGGGTATCGTTACGGGGGTAACGGTGCTCGCCTTCCGATCGGTTATCGACGGCTTCGTTTCATTCGAAACGTTCTCGCTTATCGCAAGCATGAAGACGCATCTCTCAGCGTCGCTTTATTACATTATTTTCGCCGTAGGAATGAAGCAGATCCAGCCCTATTTGCCCAAGCTACACCCTTTGCTGCTGGCCGGCGTCTTTTCGGGCATTGATTTCATTTCCAATGAACTAGAGCTGCTTACACGCAGCCTTATATTTGATTTGCCATCCTTTTATTCTGGGCAATGGCTGCTGCTCGGCGCCACCTCCGTTGTTCGAAGCTTGTTTGTGGTTGGCATATTCAGCAGCATGATGATCAATCAGATGCGGGTCGTACATACCGAACAGAAAAAAAGAATGGATCAAATGCTGAACTTCGGATCAGGGCTGTATGGGGAAGTCTTTTATTTGAAAAAATCGATGGATGCCATCGAGCGCATTACTTCCCAAAGCTACGATTTGTACGGGAAGCTTAGTGATGCCGGAGATAAAAACATAAGCCGGTCGATGCTGGACATCACGCAGCAGATTCATGAAGTGAAGAAGGACTCTCAGCGCATTTTATCCGGCTTGCTGAAGCTGTTCGACCGCGAATCGGCCTCTGATATGACGCTATCGGAAATTATTATTTTCGTCATCGAATCCAATGAGCATTACAGCCGGATGCTGAAAAAAGAGGTTCATTATGAGAAACGGATCGGCACCGATTACGCGACCGCTCATTATATTCCGTTATTGACGATGCTTAACAATCTCGTTTCAAATGCAGTGGAGGCCATTGATACGAGTGGAACGGTTCGGATTAGCGTGTATGAGCAGGCGAATGAAACGGTGCTCGTCGTGTCGGATACGGGGGAAGGCATTGCGGAGCAAAATAAGGACATTATTTTTGAACCGGGATTTACGACCAAATTTAATATGGAAGGCTGTGCGGCGACCGGAATCGGCTTATCGCATGTTCGCGATATCGTCAGGTCTACAGGGGGAAGGCTGCGCCTGCAAGCATCCAGTCCGTATAAGGAAACGACCTTTGTTGTCGCTTTTTCAACCGATACATTGAAAATAGGGGTGTGAAGACCGATGCTTTCATTTGGTATTGTGGATGATGATGCGGCCAGCATACTGATGCTTCAAAACATCATTGAAAAAAGCTGGCTTGGCGAGGTTATCGTTACTGCGGAGGATGGAAGCGACGGGGAGAGGGCTGTTCTGGGCGCGAATCCGGACATCGTGCTTATCGATTTGCTGATGCCCGAGCAAGATGGAATCGAGACGATCAACAACTTGAAGCTAAGGGGCTACAACGGCAAGTTTGTGATGATCTCGCAAATCGAGAGCAAAGATATGATCGGGAAGGCGTATCAAGCCGGTATCGAATATTATATTCAGAAGCCGATTAATTTGGTGGAAGTGCAGGCTGTACTGTCCAAAGTGAATGAGCACTGGAAGATTGGCTGTTATTTAAAAGAGATGAAGGACTCTATGGCAAAGCTGAGCAACTTATATATGGACGCGGGGAGCAGCCAGCGGAAAATGACCGTTCGCGAAACGGTTCAGCCTATATTGAGAGATTTGGGTGTCGTCGGCGAAATCGGCAGCAGGGACATTGTCGAAATGATGGAATATCTGGTTCAGCACAATAAATCGGAGTTGCTCCCGCCTTTGAAAGAACTATACGAGCTTATTGCCCGTACCCATCATGATCAAGGCAAAGAGGGCAAGGCAGTCGAGCAGCGGATTCGCCGTACGCTGATGAGCGCGCTCTCGAATCTCGCAAGCATCGGTTTGGCAGACTATAGCAATCCTAAATTCGAGCATTATGCTCCGCTTTATTTTGACTTTCAAGACATTCGTTTGAAAATGAAAGAGATTGACGAGCAGCTGCAGCCGGAGAAGATTAAAGTGAACATTAAGAAGTTTCTGCAGGTGCTTTACTTAGAAGTGCTGGATAAACAAAGAAGCGAGCAATAGAATAGGTGAATTGATCCTTTGATCGTCCAAAGCGTCGCAGCCTTACCGGCAGTGATGCTTTTTTTGCGTTTCCTTGGAAGCATAGGGAAATGGCAGTTGGATAAAATAACAGCAGCCTGTTTTTATTCTGACTAACATGGGGTGCCTGCTTGATACAATTCAAAAACGTGACGAAACGTTACCACGACGGAATGACCGCTTTAAAAGGAATCGACCTGGAAATCAAGGAAGGCGAGTTGATTACGTTGATTGGGCCAAGCGGCTGCGGCAAGACGACGACGATGAAGATGATTAATCGTTTGGTCGAGCCTTCCTCGGGTCAAATTCTGATCGGCGGGAAGGACATTTCCCGCATTAATCCGGTCGAGCTGAGAAGAAATATCGGATACGTCATTCAGCATATCGGTTTGTTTCCGCATATGACGATCAAAGAGAACGTAGCGATCGTGCCTAAGCTGAAGGGCATCGCCAAAGATACATACGAGAAGCGTATCGATGAATTGATGGAGATGGTGGGACTTAAACCAAGCGAGTATCGGGACCGTTATCCCGCCGAGCTAAGCGGAGGCCAGCAGCAGCGAATCGGCGTCATTCGGGCGCTTGCGGCGGAGCCGTCGATTATTTTGATGGACGAGCCGTTCAGCGCGCTTGATCCGATTAGCCGGGAACAGCTGCAGGATGAATTAATTCATTTGCAGGAGGAGGTCAAAAAAACGATTGTTTTCGTCTCGCATGATATGGATGAAGCGCTGAAAATAGCCGATCGCATCGTCTTGATGCAAGGCGGCGAGATCGTGCAGGCGGATACGCCAGACCGCATTCTTCGCCGCCCGAAAAACGATTTTGTCCGCACGTTTATTGGCGGCAACCGCTTGAACGAATCGGAGCAGCTGACGGTGGACGATGTCATGGTTCCGAACCCGGTTACCGTTTCTTTGACGCGCGGCCTTGCTCATGGGGCGAAGCTGATGAAGCAGTTCCGGGTAACCAGCTTGCTCGTAACCGATAGGCATCGCCATTTGAAGGGGATCGTAACGAAAGAAATGCTGGAGGAGCAGTACCACCATGAGGATTTGACGCTTCAGGACATCATGAAATCGGATGTTCCAACCGTACTGGCTGGTACGGGTGTCGCAGACGCCGTGGAGCTGATGAGGCAGCATGGCTTGTACAGCCTTCCGGTCGTCCATCCGAGCGGCTTATTAGCCGGCTTAGTCACCAATTCCAGTCTAATTGACGCTCTGCTAAAGCAGATTTAAGAGGGAGGTAGCCATGAATTTCTGGGATGTGATCATAAGCCGCCAAGAAGATATATTTCGCGCGACCATGGAGCATATCGAGCTATCGTTTATCGCCCTTTTGATCGCGATCGTCATTTCGATTCCGATGGGGCTGCTCCTTACCCGTTTTCCACGGTTTGCGTCACCGGTAATCGGCGTAGCCTCCTTGTTTCAAACCATTCCAAGCTTAGCCTTGCTCGGGTTCATGATTCCGATCCTTGGCATAGGCATGTTTCCGGCGATCGTAGCTTTGACCGTCTATGCGCTGCTTCCCATTCTGAGAAACACATATACCGGTATTATGAATGTGGAGAAGCCGATTAAAGAAGCCGGGATCGGCATGGGGATGACGAGCATGCAGGTGATGATGAAGGTGGAGCTGCCGCTTGCTTTGAGCGTCATTATGGCGGGTATCCGCACGGCCACCGTAATGTTGATTGGCGTTGCCACGCTTGCATCGCTTGTTGGAGCGGGCGGGCTTGGCGATTTGATTTTCCGGGGCATATCGACGGTAAATACGGAATTGATTTTGGCAGGGACGATTCCATCTGCATTATTAGCTTTGCTCTTTGACTATTTGCTGGGCTGGATGGAGCGGGCAGTCACTCCAAAAGGAACGCGAAAAGGCGGCAAAAAAACGTCCAAGCTCGTAAAAGGCTTGCGAATTGGTCTAGGCACGGTACTGATTCTGGCAATTGCGGCAGGCATCGTGGCGAAAGGAAATCCATTTGGTTCCGATTCCATCGTTGTGGGCGGGAAAAATTTTACCGAGCAGGATATTTTAGCGCATATGATGGCCTCTTTGATCGAAGCGAAGACGGACCTCAAGGTCGTCCGCAAACCTTTTCTCGGTGGATCGCAGGTCACGCACAGTGCGCTGGTCAAAGGCAACATCGATATTTACCCGGAGTATACCGGAACCGGCTGGACATCGGTGCTGAAGGAAGAGCCGATCGGCGGCAAGCCGGAGGAAACGTATGAGAGAGTGAAGGCTGCTTATGAAAAGAACTTCAATGTGACATGGCTGCAGCCCATCGGCTTCAACAATACTTACACGCTTGCTATGAAACGGGAACGCGCCGAGCAGGAAGGGATCGAAACCTTTGCGGATTTGGCGCAGAAATCACAAAAATTCATTTTGGGCGCGACGCATGAGTTTTTGGAACGCCCAGATGGATATATCGGCCTGCAGCAGGCATATGGAATGAAGTTCAAGGAAGTGAAGGGGCTGGACCCCGGCCTAACCTATAGCGCGGTTAAAGAAGGAACGACGGACGTGAATGACGCCTTCTCCACGGATGGCCGTATAGAAGCGTTTGGCCTGAAGGTAATCAAGGATGATAAGCAGTATTTCCCGCCTTATTACGCAGTGCCCATTATCCGGATGGACACGCTTAAGGAGCATCCCGAGCTGGCGGAGGTGCTTAATCTGCTTGCGGGCAAAATCGATGACCGTGCGATGTCGGTGCTGAACGGCAAGGTCGATCTCGAAGGGAAGCAAGCACGCGAGGTCGCCGAGCAGTGGCTGAAGGATGCGGGACTGATCGAGGGTAAATGAAAAATAGAGCTAGAACCTAGCTCTATTCCATTCAAAATAGCTGAAATTACGGGAATAAGTCTAGAAACTAGACTTATTTCGGCGCGCTCTCCGCCAAATGAGGTGCCGAGACACCCCGCCGGCTGAATATAGAGCTTTTATTTGTGCGCGCTTGTGCTGGAATAATTGCGATCCTCGGAGTTGCTGCTCACAAGCTCGCATAAGCCTGTTGCTGCAAGCTTGTCCAAGTACGCGGCAACGGCGATGTAGATGCCCGGCTTGCCGGTTGACATTCGCTCATCCGAAGCGAGCTTCTGCTCGATCAAGAAATTCGAGATCGCCAGCGTGCTGATGCGCCCATATTTCAAGGCATCGTCAACGACGCGCTGTGCGGAAGGAGCCAGGTAAAAAGGGCTGGACTTCTTAGCGCTTCCGCTGCTCAGCTCGGCTTCTCGCAAGGCGGCGGCTCCCAGCTTCCTGCCGGCCTCCTCATAGGCATAAGCATCCTGATTAACAGCAGGCGCAGGCTCATCAAATACAAAAGCGCCTTGGCTCTCTTCCATTTCGTCGAAGACGAAGGCGCCCTGACTGCTTTCCGCATTGTCGAACACAAAGGCAGCTTGGCCGTCATCTGTTTCTGCAAAGCTAAAAGCAACCTGAGCGGTGTCCTCATCGTTAAAGCTGAAAGCAGCTTGTCCTTCGTTCGCCTCATGCGTGTCCACAGGATCGACTAGCCGGCCGCCGCTTTCTTGATCATCCGTGTCGTCTGCCGGCTCATTATAATAGGTTAGAGCGGCAGCAATCCTCTTCTGCCTGCTCGCTTGGTCAAGCTCGCGCAGCCTGCCGCGCAGGCGCGCCAGCTGCCTGTCGAGCAGCGGAAGCTTAGCGTCCAAATGCGCCTGGATATCTTGCGGCACCTCCAGCTCAGCGGGCAGCGGCAGGAAAAGATGCTGATCGAGCTGCCAGCCATCCCGGTATTTGATGAGCATTTCGTTAAGCTCGCCATCGAGCACATCAAAGCCCTTCATAATATCCGAAATCGCCTTCGCATCGATCCCGGTATGCAGCTGCAAATGCTCAATTCCAAAGTAGCGTACCGTGTTCGAAGGCAGATGAAGCACTTGATGCTGATAGCGCAGCGATCTGCCGCATTCGCATTTCGTATGCGGCGACACTTCGCCGCTATCGGTAAACCCGATATAATCCCATTCCTCGATAAATGACTCTATATCTTCAAACTGTGCATCCTCGGGGATGAATTGGCATTTTTTGCGTGCCAGCTGCCGTGCGAACAAGGTTCTCCGGCCTCTAACCAGCTCATGATGCAAAAAATGACGTTGCTCCTCCGACAGTTTTCCCATGATGTGATCGCGCTGCTCCAGCGTCATCTCGTATTTCATCTCGCACCTCGCACTCTGAACCTTTATTTATTCACATTATAGATGGGGATGAGGAAGAAGTCATTAGCGATGAGGTGTATAATAGGGAGAAGTTGAAGTCATTACATCATAAAGGCAGGTCATCATACATATGTCGAGTAAAAAAGAAAAAATCGAAGCGCCTAAAATTCCGGACGGTTTAACAGCATTAGACGTCCCTGATTACGAATGGGCGGACGAGCATGAAATTAGCGACAGCATCATTCAAGATTGCAGCATTCAAAATCAATCAGCCTATAAGGTTTGCTTCGACAGGGTCGTGCTCAGCAATGTGGTGTTCCGGGGCACTAGCCTGCGGAAAGCGGAATTTACCGATGTTCGTTTTGAAAACTGCGATTTATCGAATATTGATCTGAGCGAAACGATTATGCACCGGGTTTCATTTCATAACTGCAAGCTGCTTGGCATGGATATTACAGGCTCGACGCTGCGCAACGTATGGTTCGAGCAATGTTACGCGGATTATGCGGTACTGCGCTTCTCGAACGCGAAGGGCGTTAAGTTTGAGAAAAGCTCGCTAGCGAAAGCGGACATGTCGAATATGACCTTGGCTCAATTTTATTTAAGGGAAGTGAATATCGATCAAGCGCAGCTGTCCCAGACGAAGCTTGGCGGCATCGATATAAGCAGCTGCGAATTTAACGGCTTGGGCGTATCGCTCGAGGATTTGCGCCGCTGCATCATCTCGCCGGCGCAGGCGATTACGTTCGCGACGATTTTTGGGCTGGTTGTGGACGATGGCATGTAATGACATAGGGAATACGAACGCAACCCCGGAAGGCTTATAGCTTGAAGGGGTGTTTTTTTGCGCTTGCGGCAGCGGCAAGGTTGTATTAATTCACCTGTGCACAGAGTGAACAAATCAAACTTAAGTTCATATTTCTGCGTTGGAAAAGCTATAACACGGGTCATTCTGGAAGTTCATTCCCGTCCGAATTGTTCAGTTGAAGAGGCAGCGCATCTCCGTTATCATTCGGTGTGACGTTCCAAAGCACATCATTTGTAAACGCATACAACAGGAGCGATATTAGGGATTGAAGGAGGAATACCATTGTTACGGAAAAAGAAATGGTTGTCTTTGGCGCTCTGCTGCTCTTTGCTCGCATCCTTTCTCACCTCGCTGGCACCTGCTTATGCGGCGAATGAGAGCCAGATGACAACAGCTGCTGTCACGGACGAATTTACGGAACAGGAGCTGAAGGATAACGACTACATTGTTTATTTCGTCAATGCAGGGGACGCAACGCCAGCAACGGTGGAGGGCAGCGATAAGCTGGGCCTCTATAGCTCGGTTACCGAGCAGGTGTATGGGGTCGATCCGATAACGAAAAAATCATGGGGTTTAGTCACAACGACCAGCGCGACGAACGTGCGCGATGCAACGACGAAATCGGGCTCATTGCGATACTATAACGGCACACAAGTGAGAGATAAGGCAATTTCTTACGATTTTGAGCTGCCGCAGGGCGAATATGACGTGACATTCGGCTTCAGCAACCCATGGAGCGGCAGAAGCGTGAATTTGCTTTTGGAAGGGAATAACGTATCCGGCGGTGATTTTGCAATTGGCGGCGATGGAGCCGAGAAGGTCGTTACCTATCGCAAGGTCAATGTGACCGATGGGCAGTTGAATGTGCGCATACAAGGGCCGGCAACCGCTGCGCTCTCCAATTACAATGATCCGCTTATTAACTATCTCGTCATAAGATTGAACATTACGGTGCCGCTTGCAGATTTGGAAAATAAAATAGCGGAAGCCAAGCTGGATGCGGCGGGCACGAATTATACGCCGTACAGCCTCGCAGCATTAAATAAAGTGATTCAAGAGAGCGAGACGCTGCTTCAATCGCTGCTGAGCAGCGGCGCCGACATTACGGAGCCTGCGGTGCAGGAGCAGATTATCTCCGGGATCGCAGCGTTGTCGAAAGGAATATCGGAGCTGGCGATAAATGAGCCGTACGATTCTTTTAAGCCGGGGGATATTTGGCGAGATACGAACGGAGCGCTTATTCAGGCGCATGGCGGCGGCATGATGTACGATGAGGTGACCAGCACCTATTACTGGTACGGCGAGGATAAAACTTACGGTTATTTGCCGGCCCGCGGGGTCAGGGTGTACGCCTCGAAGGATCTATACAACTGGGAGGATCATGGGCTTGCGCTTACCGCGATTGAGTCTGCCGATGATTTTGTGAACGATCCTCTTATTTCAGAGCTGTACGCTGGCAGAGAGGACAAAGCGGACATTTTGAATGATATCGGCACGGATCGGATCATTGAGCGTCCGAAGGTGATTTATAACGATAAGACCAAAAAATATGTGATGTGGATGCATACCGACGGTCCGAGCGCTACGTCAACGGCTAACTACGCGAAGGCAGAAGCGGGATATGCGCTCAGTGACTCTCCTTTTGGGCCATTCGTGTACCAGGAAAGCCATCGCATGGATCGTGCTCCGGAGGGAGCTGCGGACAACGGCCAGCCATACCAGCCGGGAATGGCGCGCGATATGACCTTGTTCAAGGATGATGACGGCACAGGCTACTTGGTTTATTCCAGCGAGGAAAATTTGACGATCTATATTTCCAAATTAAATGATTCCTACACAGATGTAGTAGGTTGGCATAAGGATGGCAATGTTGAGCGCGATACAGCATACAAAGCGGTTCATGGCGTCGATTATGTACGTGTATTCCCGCTTGCCCAGCGCGAAGCGCCAGCTTTGTTCAAGTACCAAGGGAAATACTACATGATTACGTCCGGCGCCACGGGATGGGCTCCGAACGTGGGCAAATATACGGTTGCCGACAACATTATGGGACCATGGAAGACGATGCGCGATGTCGCGCCGGGCAGCTCTACGACCTTCGGCTCGCAAAGCACACAGGTTATACCGGTAGATGCTGCCGCAGGCAAATTCATTTATATGGGTGATCGTTGGAATCAAAACGATCTTGCGAATTCCCGTTACATCTGGCTGCCGATTGAATTTGGCCAAGGTGATGAGATCGCTTTGCGCTGGCAGGATGAATGGAAACTTGATGTGCTGGACGGTATGGGGAAAGTAGAGGTAAATACCACCCTTCCGGCAAGCACGACTATTGGAGTGGCACCTGCGCTACCGGATGTCGTTAATGTGACTTTATCGGACGGTACGATAAAGGATACGCCTATTGCTTGGAGCGTGAATGCCGATTCATTCCAAAAGCCAGGCGTGGTAAACATCAGCGGCTTGTTAACGGAACTATCGAACAAGAAGGTTGAGATTCAGCTGTATGTCATCCCTAAAGGCGGCGCATATTTTGTCCATGCAGGCGGTGCTGACACCCAGGATTATAAGGACATGATTGCGTTAATGGGCGAGGAAAATGTGCTTAACGGAGCCATTATCGATCAGAAATACGATCCTGCGAATGGTCAAAGCTGGGGGTATGTCGGAGACAATACGTTGACGTCGGGAACGAGCTCCGGCGATCTCTTCGGCTCCTTGCGGTATTTGAAGGGCAATTCCGGCGATGATCTCACCTATCGCTTCGATATCGGCAACGGAAGCTACAATGTCTATGTCGGACTATATGATCCTTGGTCCCAATATTCAAATGGCAAACGAATAGCTGATCTATTATTGAATGGCACGGTGAAAACGAACGGATACGTATTCACGGCTGCAAAGGATGTATTAAGTTATGACGATGTAGCCATCACGGATGGCAAGCTTGAGCTGACGGTACATAGGTCGGCCAATGCGGGAGCATCGAGCTCCGATCCGCAAATAAGCTGGATCATGATTGCGGAGAACGGCGAGAAGCCGAGCCCGAGCCCTAGTCCCGATCCGACACCAACACCGACACCGACATCAAGTCCGGACCCGACACCGACATCAAGTCCGGACCCGACACCAAGCCCGGATCCGACGCCAAGCCCAAGCACGGACCCGACACCAAGTCCAGTGTCGACACCGAATCCAAACACGAATCCGGCGCCTAGTCCGTCGCCGAGTATATCACCGAGTGCAACGCCAAGCCCAAGTGCCGAACCGCAGCCGGTTTTCCCTGATGCTGTAGGGCACTGGGCAAGCGCATCGATTGCCAAGCTTGCCGGCCAAAAAATACTGGGAGGTTTTCCTGACGGCAGCTTTAAGCCGGATAAGCAGATGAGCAGAGCAGAGTTTGCGGCTGTCGTTTCCAGATTGCTTCATTTGGAGCCTTCAGAAGGTAAAACGAGCTTTGAGGATATTCCGTCAACAGCCTGGTATAACCAATATGTTATGGGCTTGTATGAAGCGGGAATCATTACAGGCTTTCAGGACGGCAGCTTCAAGCCGAATCTAGAGCTGACGAGAGAAGAGGCTTTCGTTATTTTGCACAGAGCATTGAAGGATCAATTAAAGGTTTTAGCTGATGCGAGCAAGCCGACCTTTACGGACAAGGCAGGCATATCCAGCTGGGCTAATGAAGCGATTGAAGCTTTAACGGCGGCTGGTGTAATCAAAGGATACGAGGACGGCACCTTGCGTCCAAAAGACAAGATTACGCGCGCGGAGATTGCGTCGATCGTAGCTAGCCTCGTAAAATCATAATAATTACGAAAGGCATCCTCGATAACGGGATGCCTTTCGTTTATTTTTAAAGCATAAAAATGATATACTGTTGTGAAAACAATCGATTATTATGGCAAACGATGATATGATTTAAATAACTAAATTAGACGATTAATTGTGCGCATGTAGGAGGCTATTTACAGATGGAGTACATCAGTACAAGAGGAAATGTTGGCAAAATAGGATTTATCGATGCGTTTATGATGGGTCTGGGCAATGATGGCGGTCTGCTTGTGCCTAACGAAATTCCGGTTATTTCCGCGGACACGTTGAAGGAATGGCAGGAGCTAAGCTATCAGGAGCTGGTGCTCGCGATATTCTCGCATTTTACGAACGGTGAAATTCCTGAGCAGGATCTAAAAGATATGGTATATGCGAGCTATTCGACCTTCCGCGATCTGGAAGTGACGCCGGTGCGCAAATTGAAGGATGATCTTTATTTGCTGGAGCTGTTCCACGGCCCTACTTTCGCATTTAAAGATATCGCCCTGCAATTTATGGGCCAGCTGTATACGTATGTAGCGGCTAAACAAAATAAAAAAATTCATATTCTCGGAGCAACCTCCGGCGATACTGGCGCTTCGGCGATCGAAGGCGTCAAAGGCAAGGAAGGCATCAAAATTTGTATCTTGCACCCGCATGGCAAAGTAAGCAAAGTGCAGGAGCTGCAAATGACGACGGTTCAAGAGGACAACGTGCTGAATCTGTCGGTGGACGGCAACTTTGATGATTGCCAGCGCATGATTAAGGATTTGTTCGCTGACCTTGACTTTAAGGCGACCAATCATTTGGCGGCGATCAACTCGATCAACTTCGTCCGTATTTTGGCGCAAACGGTTTACTACTTCTACGCCTATTTCCAAGTCGTGAAGATGGCGGATGCGAAGCAAGTAAACTTCAGCGTACCGACGGGCAACTTCGGCGATATTTTTGCAGGTTATTTGGCGAAGCGTATGGGCCTTCCGGTTGGCAAGCTCATTCTAGCTACGAACGAAAACAATATTTTGGAGCGCTTTATCCTTGAGGGCGTGTACAAGCCGGGAGATTTCCGCAGCACGTACAGCCCGTCGATGGATATTCAAGTAGCAAGCAACTTCGAGCGTTACTTGTACTACGTGCTGGGCGAGGATGCCGCACAAATCCGTACGCTGATGGATCAGTTCAAAGCGGAAGGACAAATTGTCATTTCCGGAGAAGCGCTGAGCAGGGTGCAAGCGGAATTTGGCGCGCATGGGGTACAAGGGCAAGAGTGCTTGAGCACGATTAATAAATATGAAGCGGAAAATGGCTACTTGCTTGATCCGCATTCCGCTTGCGGCGTAGCAGCGGCTGATAAATACAGCGGCGAGCAAGGGATCACGATCTCGCTTGCGACAGCTCATCCGGCTAAGTTTAACGAAGCCATTGAGCTTTGCGGAATCGAGCAGCAATTCCCTGAGCAAATCGCTTCGCTATTCAACAAAGAGCAGCGCCAGACTCGCGTAGACGGTTCGCTTGCGGCGGTAGTCCGTGAACTGGAAGTTTTCTATAACGCAAAATAATAATGATTCAACTATCAAATAAAGCTGCGGTAATGAAGGGATTCGCCTTCTTGCTGCAGTTTTTTTTAATTCAAGCTGAAATTTTTCTCTTATTTTTACATATTGTAACAAATTGAGACAAATGGTATGATTTACAAAACTGCCATTCTAGGAGGAAATACAGGGGTGTCTTATCTATCTAAAACAACAAAAGAAGACATAATGGAAGGCAATTACGACCGTCCAATTGGTGTGAGCATACTTGCTATCTTACTTATTATTAACGGTGCTGTGCTATTAGTAGCACAGTTATTAGCATTTTCTAAGCTGAATGAAGCATCCTCATTTATCGGGGTATCTAATGTTTTTTTTCAAGGAGCACTTGGTTTTTAGGGGTTCTTGGCATTTCTGCCGGGATCGGGATGTGGCGTGGGAAAAAAGTGGGTTGGTGGCTAGCCATCTTTTACTTCGCATATGAAATTACTCGAAACGTAAATGCATGGTTTACCATTAAAGTGATTTCAGATCAGTTTGCTGTTTCAGGACAGAGCCTGAATAGCTATTACATTAAATACGGGATAAGGATTTTATGGAATGTCCTGATTTTATATTTTATGTGTCGTGAAAATGTTACGTTTTTTTTCAATACAACGGAAACGAAAAAGTGGAAAGCGCTGCTTATTGTGTTTGCCTATTGTATAGCGATTTTATTATTGGGTTCCATCTTAAACCTATTCAATTAGTAGGGCTGTTGTATTACAAAAGCACTTCCATATAAAATTGAAGCGAAAAGAGCCACTTCAGCAATCTGAAGTGGCTCTTTTGCGATAGAAGCATCTACACTTATTTGCGTGCGGTTATAAAAAACCGATGCTCCGTACTTTGAATAAAGCCATTCTGCTCCAGCTTTTCTTGCAATAGGATGAGTTTATCCAAGCACTCTCGCACCGAAAATCCAGGAAACTCCCATTCAATGATTTTCGCAAAATAAACCAAAGCCCCTACATCATAAAATTGCAGTAAAGGGAAATGCTCCATACCCTCAATGAGTGTAAACCGTGCCTTCAATAGTTCGTCTCGGCAGGTTTGCAGATTAAAGTTGGGATCCGTTAAGCTCACTTGTTGGCCGAGCAGAAACGTTGATAATTCCCTGTTGTTTTGTCCGCCAACCTGCTGGGTCACGAAAATGCCGCCAGGTTTTAAAATTCGGTGAACCTCTTGCGCGGAGAAGGATTCATGCCGATTGATGACCAGATCAAAAAAATCACTCTCAAACGGCAGCTCATGATCATCGCTCACCAGCCTTACATCAATTCCAAATGCGGGCAGCGTATTTTTGCATAGCTCATAATTAGGCGTATAAGCTTCGGTTGCATAAGTTTTGCCCTTTGGAGGAGAGAGCGACAATGAAACTACCCGCCGCCTGTTCCATATCAAGGAGTGTAGTTGTGCTCTGCATGTAGGATAATGCGGTTGTTCTGTAATCCCAAGGGAGCTCCTGCGTTGCTCTTTAGCCCCCTAATTCCATTGGAGTCCGAATTGGAATCCATAGTACACTATGTATATGGATGAGGTGAGGGATAATGAGGAGAAAAAGACAAAGTGAAGCGTACAAAATGAAGGTAGTTGAAGAGGCCCTACAAGGGGGCAACTTTAGTCATACAGCGAGAAAACATGATCTGAATCCCGAATCGGTAAGGGTCTGGGTGAGAGAATACCGTGACTCATTAGCAGTTGAGAAGAAGGAAGTTGCTGAAGGTCCAATCCCGGAAGAAGATTATGAGTTAAAGTACAACAGAGCTATGAAGATTTTAGGTGAGAAGGAGGTCGAACTAGAGATCTTGCGTGAGCTCTTAAAAATGCCCAACCCCGCTTATCCGAAAAGATAGCCATTGCCAACATGTTTATTAAGCGGGGACACGAGGCATCATGGGTACTCTCTATCGTTGGTGTCGCAGCATCGACATACTACGACCGAATAAAAAGGACGGACAACCAGAAGTCTTCAAACACAAAAGCATGGGCTACAGAGCCAACTCAAAAACGTGGTCGTCCCATCCCAGGCTATTCCTACACGAAGGCTGGAGAAAAGGTTTGTGACGCACAAATCGAAGAATGGCTGCTGGAGCTCATTGCAGGCGAGGAACATATTTACGGCTACGAAAAACTAGCTGTGAGCCTTTGGAATCAACACGACCTGGTCATCAACGACAAGAAAGTATATCGGCTCTGTAAAGAGCTAGATATCCTGCAGCCGCAGAGGGTCAGCCGTCCCAAGTATCCACGAAAGCTCGCAGCTAATCATGAGATTCATGCACCGAACCAGTTATGGCAATGCGATATTAAATATGGTCATATTGCTGGACTAGATCGATTCTTTTTTATCTTAAGCTACATTGATGTATTTGGATCCATTGTGGCACAATACCGTGGTCCAACCTGTGAAGGGAAGCATGTCGTACAAGCTCTTAAGGAGGCACTGAAGACACGCAAGCTTGATCCTAAAAAAGATGGAAAAGGACCTATCATCCGAACGGATAACGGCCCACAGTATATCAGTAACGTGTTTGGTGATGTGCGAGGAGTTCCATATTCATCACGAGAGGATCCCGCCAAAATCGCCGAATATGAATGCTTACATTGAATCTTATCATAGCCAGTTGGAGCGAGATCTTTTGCAAAAAAATGAGTATGAAACGTTTGCAGATGCCTACGAAGCGATAGACCGATACTTAGACTTTTATAACAACCGACGTTTGCATCGTAGTATTTTTATGCTATCACCGACATGCTTCTTTCAAGCTTGGCGACAAAACCAAATACAGCCGATGGTGATTAAACTGTAACCGGGTTTTGAATTCTGGAGCATTTACTCGAAATAAAGTGCAAGCGTAAGAACGACTATTGAATTCCAATTAAAACTCCAAAATTAAGGGGTCAAACCGGTTGCTGTGCGTTTAGCCAGCTACGAGAAATCCCAACCCGTAAACGTCTTTTCCTCTTCCAGTATCCAAAAAGGTATTAATTCATTTAATTTCATGATTCGCTGTACCCCTCTCACATTTTCATACAATCATGTGGATTAGGTGCAGATAACTGATAACAATTACATATTAAGCCCGATACATTCTGTTATCAGCATGTATATAACTGCACCGGGCAATTACCGAATTTTATCATCATCGCTTATTCCTCGCTTTTGAAAAAGTAAGTACGAATTTACAATAACTACACCAGTACTCATTACTTGAAAATATTTTCATGAACAGATCATCCAAGTACTCGTCCTTATGATTCAAGATAAAATGTACAGTCCTTTGTGACTACGAAATATAGACTAGTAACCCTCCTCTATTGAGTGGTCTATTGGCACCGTCTATTCTTCGAGGAATATGCCGAATCTTCTTAGTATTTTAGCACATTCGAGTAGACAAGAAATCAACAACTCAACTATTTTTTTCACTTTACAACTCAATCAAAAGAAGATCAACAAAAGAAGATCAACTGCGTTAGAATAATAAAAAACACAGCATAATCATGATGTATTTGATGCACGCAAACTCTTATTCGGAAAATACCAATCAACATTGCGTTGTTAGTTTGTTAATATTATGATATTTATTTAAATGTATGTAAAATATAAATACTATAAAAAACCTAAAGTGAAAAATATAATTAATATTTGTAAATATTAGGTTGACTAAAAGTATTACTCATAGTACTATCGTGAAGACCGGTCGAATTGAAAAAAGGAGGCATTTATGTTTTTTAATACCAAAAGAATGATATCTATTACTTGTAGCTTATTTCTATTAACGTTATTGGCAATGCAATCACCAATTTCTAATGCACAAGAGGGAAACACTATGGAATTGGACACTGGTACAGAGTTTAAATTGTTAAATGTTAATAAGGTTCCAAAGCCAAAATTAACTGATGAAACGTCTAAGAAAGCTAGATTAGAAAGTCTTATGGAAGAGGCGCATAGAATCTGGGCAGAGGAAATGGATATGTCTGCAGTAAATAATTTTCTACGTGAAAATGACTGCATAATACTTACTCCTGAAAAAAGTGATTCTATTGGGACAGTTTCTACTTCAAACAGTGATGTAACTATGGGTTTACCTTCTGTAGGTTACGAAACGTGGTCTGGCTATTATTTTGTAACTGGAACTATGCAATGGAAAAAAATAGGTACATCAACACAACCAAGGTGGTACAACGATTTTATGGGTGCTGGTGACGCTGAAGTTGTACTGTTAAGTTTAGGTGATGGGAAAAATAAAAATTTCAAAAATAAGGGATATTCATTGAGTATAAGGGATAAAAGTGGAGTCTCATCAAGTATTATGAATGCAGAAGCATGGGATAATAGTGGTGTAATTTGGAGACCTCAAGATAGTTTTTCTGGAAGTACAACTATTGGGAATGCAAATTATAACATTGATAGTTACTTTGCTACACTGTATGTTGAATATTTGGGATCAGAAACGAACATACCCGTTTTTAGTCAATATAGTCATACGTGGAAAAACACGAATATTACGGGGTTCTCATTTTATTCGAATGGTTTATCCGTATCATTTGCAGACAGTGCTTATGGATGGAAAGCATCTTCAAATCCAAAATATTTTAATTAATTATTAATCATAGGAGGGATACATTGAATTATAAAATGAAGAAGTTTTCTTTAGTTACAATATCTTTATGTTTGCTTTTAGCTTTAGTTGTTCATCTACCAGTTTCAAATGCACAAGAGTCAGTAACAAAAAAAATGGATAATGGTATTATCTTTAAGTCGTTGGCTGCTGATAAGCTACCAGAACCAAAGATAAAAGATGAAAAATTAAAAAAAGCTAGGGTAAACACTCTGATGCAAGAAGCTCATAGAATATGGGCTGATGAAAATAATATGTCGGCGGTTAATGATTTTTTACGCGCTAATGGCTGTATTATACTCACTCCTGAGAAAAGTAAAGTAATAGGCAACGTATCATCCTTACAAGATGATGTTACAATGGGTCTACCAGGTATAGCTTATGAAACTTGGTCAGGATATTACATTATCACAGGAACAATGCAATGGAAAAAAATAGGAACTACCACTAACCCGCGATGGATGAATGATTTTGATGGCGGAGCAGGTGATGCAGATGTTGTTTTATTAAGTATCGGGGATGGTCAAAATGCTAATTTCAAAAACAAAGGATACTCTTTAAGCATCAAAAACAAAAATGGAGTTTCTGTCCATGTCCCTAATGCAGAATCGTGGGATAAAAGTGGTGTAATTTGGAGACCACAAGATCAATTCACTTCAGATGTTAATGGATTGAATAAAAATTATAATTTAGATAGTTATTTTGCTACTTTGTCTCTAGAAGTTATTGGAGGAACGGCCGTTAATCTTCCTGTATTCAATCAATATGGACACACTTGGAAAAAAACTGCTATAAGTGGTTTTGGCTTTTTTTCTAATGGTCTAACGCTATCTTATGCAGATAGTAGTTATGGTTGGAAAGCGATTTCGGGACCTAAATATTATAATTAGTCTTTAAATAAATTCAACCCCCTTCTATACTTTAATTTTAATTAAGGAGGGGGTTGTAAAATTCTATAGGAGTAGTACATGAGATATATGAAATTTAGATATTGCATATTAATAATGTCCCTAGTATTAACGAGTTTATTATGTTTTTATTTATTTGACATTTTTAAGGTGAAACAAGAAAAAGTACCTATCATAGCCATAATTGATACAGGGTTGGACATAAGGAATAAAAAAATGATTAGAGTAATGAAGAGTGGGTATAACGCTATTAATCCCACTGATAGTATAAATGATGATAATGGACACGGTACATTAATGGCGAATATAATAATGAATTTAACTGATAAGAAAATTCAGATACTTGCTATAAAAGCATTTGACTCGCTTGGAAATGGAAAAACTAACAATATTGAAACCGCTCTTAAATATATTATAAAAGAAGAGGTTGACATCATTTTATTTAGTTCTTCTTTTTCATATCTTCCTGAAACAACGCGTTCTCTAATATCAGAAGCAAATAATAAGGATATAATAGTAGTTGCTGCAGCAGGAAATAATAATACGGATGTTTCTTATCCCGCTAGATTCCCAGAAGTTATAGCTGTCGGTGCATCGGACAACAGCGCTAGAGCCAATTATTCTAATTATGGATATGGTTTAGAATTTTTAGCTCAAGGTAATTTAGGGACGGCGATTCCAAGAGGACATGAGAATCGCAATGTTGAAGGTTCTTCAATATCAGCAGCGAGGGTCACGGCATTAATTTCAAATTTATTAGCAAATGAGAATTTTAAAGTGGGGAATGATAATATCAGGTCATTTCTTTTAGGAGCTATAAGGGAAAAGAATAACGAGTGGAGTTTCGAAAAGGGACTTGGAGTTTTATCTGATAATAAAGTGGATAGTAAAAATTCACAACGGTATTTATCAATTGAAAACGGCGATTCTTTTCCTGTAAACACTATATTACCTGTAAAAATAGGTAATTTTGAAAAATATAGTATAACTGTCCCGATAGACGGAGAGTTGAAAATACTGGTCTCTGATTATGAAAAATTTAATTTGAGTCTCTATGACGAAAAAAAAAATAGGGTGTCGCATAATTATGGTAAATACTTAGTTGAAAAAGGAGAATATTTTTTAGAAATAAGAACCAAAACTCCGAATAAGCCGGTTAATACACAATTATTAATTGATCTAACTCTTATAAAGGATAAATATGAATTTAACAATACTATTGATAAAGCATTCAGTTTGAATGGTGTAAACTTTCCTTTGACACTAAATTTTGACGAAGTTGCAGATACTGATTTTTTTAATATAACGACTAAAAAAAATATTATTGAAATAACAGTAAATCCAATATGGGGGTATTGTGATATATCTATTTCATTATATGATACTAATGAGTTTAAATTACTTGAAATCGATGATAATGGTATAAATGAAGTGGAAAAATTAAAGTATAAGACAGTTCCAGGAAATTACTATATTCAGATAGAAAATAAACTGAAATCGGATGAGAGTTCATATTCGATAATTGGGAGTTGGTAAGTAATGAGGTTTAGACTTGTGCTTATGTTAATAACTATTATTGTATTGCTGTCTGGATGCAATGAACAAGAATTAGATGTTAATCAAGTTATGAAGGACTCAAAAATTCAATACGAATATATTATTCATACTAAAGAAATTCCAGAACGCAATTTAGCTTTAGTTTTTTATAAGCAACAAGAAATGTATGGATTAGGGTTATTAGAGAAGAAAAATAGTTGGAAATGGTTAGTGGGCTCTACAAAACCTATTGAGGAATTAGAGATGTCTATGGTATATAACAATCTCGACCAAAAAGCACCTATGGCATTTGGAGTAATAAATAATTTATCCATAGATAGTGTTAAGATTGAAATTAAAGGTGAAAAAAAAATAGCTGAAATTATAGAAACACCGGATGAAAAAAGATTATGGTATGTATTATTTGATGAACCGCAAAATCCACCAATAGAGGTTTATGGATACGATAAAAATGGAGAAATAGTGTTCTCAACTGCATCTTAATTGATAACACTAACTTGAATATTGAACCTCTTCCGCTTCAACCAGCCTTCATCCGTAGAGATATACGTAATATCCGAAAGCCATTTCTCGCACGGTTTACTTGTTTCAAAATTTTGATTCAGAAGATTATCCGCTACAGGCAGATTATGATTAGAGTTCGTTGTAGCCTTATATTTCTTGACCACTTTCGATCGGATACCGTTTGTCTGCATGAGGCGAGCCACACGGCCTCGACTAGCTTTTTGGTCGGGCGGTAGATTCGCGGAGACCCGTAGATCCTGTGGCTTTTTATGTGAATGTCTCGTATCGTATCGAGTAGCTTTGATTTTCCACGCTACGGTTGCTCTCTGGACGTTTGATGAAAGCATAGTAGCCGCTTCTAGAGACGTTAAGAGCCTTGCACATCTTTGCAATCCGAAATTCGAAGCGGTGTTCATAGATGAACTTTAACGTGTTTATTTCAGACTTTTCGCAAAGTAGGCTGCCGCCTATTTTGGAATTCCATTTTCTTCCTTTAGATCAGCGAGTTGCTTGCGCAGCTTACGGATTTCTTCATCTTCGGGCTTCAACTTACCGCTGCCTGGAAAGGCACTATCCCCGTCACGCCCATGACTCTTAATCCAGTCCCTTACCGTGGTATAGTGAACGCCAATCTCCTTGGCGGTTTCCCCCACCGTTGTTTCTTTTGCCAAGATACGCAGGACGACCTGCTTCTTAGACGCTTTGTCGTATTTCTTCCCTTGTCCCATTGTGAATCCCTCCATCTTTTATTATAGAGGTTTTCTCTGTGGCCATCTATTCGGGGTAAGGTCAAATTACGGCTTTGTTGAGTTTCTTTTGCCGTTCTCATTTTTATTTCCCCCAAAGTACAATTAAACTGTATAATTTTTTCTATATTATACTATAACTCCCTTGCGAAAGTGAAAGAATGAAGAGGTGAAGCTAATGCAAATCATCGATTTAACTCGAGATGATAATGGAAAGATGGAATAGGTCGCTCGCTTGCTGCTTGAAGGATTCACGGAGGCTTGGAATGAGTGGGAAGAGTGCATGGCTGAAGTAGAAGAATCCTTGCACGAAGAACGGATCAGCCGAATTGCTGTGGATGATGATGGAAGGGTTGTCGGCTGGATATCAGGGGCAAGCAATTATGGCGGAAACGTTTGGGGTCTGCACCCCTTAATCGTACATAAGGATTATCAAGGACAGGGAATCGGGAGAGCATTGGTTTATGATATTGAAAGCTGCGTAAGAGAAAACAGGGGCATTACCGTATATCTTGGGACGGACGATGAGAACGATGACACCACTCTTTTTGGAGGCCACTGAAAAAGTTCCTAGTTCAATTAAACGAGTCCTATCTCGATTTCTAGAGGTAGGGCTCGTTGTTTTTATTGTATAATAATTGTACTAATTTCAGGTGGTGTTCTCGATAATTTCGAACCAACAATCGCTAAGCCTCAGCCCATTTATGGCTATCTACGATATCGTTGTGCCTAAAGTTAATATGCTTCGTCAAATTAATGAACTTGTGGACTTCTCTTTTGTGCTCGAAGATTTGCAGAATAAATATTGTCTCAATAACGGTCGCAATGCAGTACCACCTATTCGTATGTTCAAATATTTATTGCTCAAATTGATCTTTGATTTATCCGATTTTGATGTCATAGAACGTTCAAAATACGATATGTCTTTTAGATATTTTTTGGACATGGCGCCAGAAGATGCGGTCATCAATTCAAGTTCATTAACGAAATTCCGCAAGCTCCGTCTTCAATATATTGAGTTTATTGGACATGCTCATTCAAAAGACCGTTGAGATTGCACTGGAGAAAGAATTAATTAAAAGCAAATCAATTGTCGTAGACGCAACGCATACAAAAGCACGTTATAAACAAAAGTTATCGAAAGAAATTTTAATGGAGAAGTCTAAGCTAGTACGAAAAGCTGTTTATCAAATTGATGAAAAAATGAAAGGGATATTCCCACCGAAAACGACGACGAATGAATTAGATGTTGAAATAGATTACTGTCGTAAAGTCATTGAAACGGTTGAAGCAGAAGAAACTATTCGCGAATACCCGAATGTAAAAGCGAAACTGAACGTCTTAAAGGAAATCGTCGAAGATCATCACGAACAACTTCGATACTCGAAAGATCCAAACGCTAGAGTAGGCCATAAAACAGCCGATTCCGCTTTCTTTGGATATAAAACACATATCGCAATGAATGAAGAACGCATTATTACAGCTGCGGTAATAACAAAAGAAGAAAAAAGTGACGGGAAACAACTTCAAACCTTAATTGAAAAAAGTCGTAAAACAGGGATTGAATTCAATACCGTGATTGGAGATACGGCTTATTCTAAAAAGGATAATATTCAGTTTGCAAACCAAAACCAATTACAACTAATGGCTGAATTAAATCCCAATATTACACAAGGGATTCGAAAAAAAGAGGATGAATTTGAATTTAATAAAGATGCTGGAATGTATGTATGTAAAGCGGGTCATCTGGAAATTCGTAAAGCACGTACAGGTTAAAAAGGCATTAATAAAAATCAAAAAGATACATATCTCTTAGGCCCCCTAATTAAACTGGAGTCCTCCCAACCAATAAACTAAAACTAGGACAAGGGAGATGATCTGTTATGGGAGGAAGAAGAGTTAGTGAAGAAGTACAGTTAAGAGTAGTTCGAGAGGTGCTTGCAGGTGTTAAGGTGGGGGTGTTAGCCCGCATGTATAATGTTCATCCTGAAACGATCCGTGTTTGGGTAAGGGAGCATCGAGATACGATTCCTCGAGAAGAAATACCGACATCAGACGAACATTTGCAAGAGCTTAAACGACTGCAAGAAATTGAGGAGAAGTATGCAATGGCAATGAAGCTCTTAGGTGAAAAGAACTCGAGAATGAAATCTTACGTGAACTGGTAAAAAAGAGAAACCCGCTTATCCGAAAAGTATGAAGTAGCCGACCAGTTCATTAAGCGGGGAGAATCAGCAGCGCAGGTTCTAAGGACTTTGGGTCTAGCCATATCTTCTTACTACGATCGAAAAAAACGTGCCTCATGCCCAGCAGAACCAGCGTCAGACTGCCGAAAAGGACGTCCTCAACCAGGTTATTCATGGACAGAAACAGGTTCGGAGATTACGGATGAACAGATCAAAGAATGGCTGATGGAGCTCGTTGAGGGTGAGGAACACGTTTACGATTACAAGCTGCTTGCGCGGTGTCTGCGTAATGATCGCAAACTAGTGCTTAACAAGAAGAAATCTTACCGTTTGTGCGAGGAGCTGGGGATTCTACAGAAACAGCGTGAATGTAAGAGCAAACATCCGCGTAGGCTGCCGAAAAACCGAACCGTTACCGCTCCCAACCAATTGTGGCAGATGGACAGTAAATACGGTTACGTCATTGGATGTGAACGTTTCTTTTTTGTGCTCAGCATTATTGATGTATTTGATCGTGTTGTCGTTAACCAGTATAGAGGGGCTGTATGCGAGGCCAAACACGCCGTACAAACCCTTTGTCATGCACTCAAACAGCGTGTAAAACCAGGAGAAAAACTCCCCGTTATTCGTACCGATAACGGGCCCCAATTCGTTAGCAAACTATTTGGTGATACGTGTGAAAGTCTAGATATGACTCATGAACGAATACCGCCAAGGAGTCCTAATATGAATGCCTACATCGAGTCTTTCCATAGCCTGCTGGAACGTGATCTGTTCACCAAAATGGATTTCATGAGTTTTGAAGAAGCGTATGAAGAGCTTGACAAGTACATGGAGTTTTACAATAACCGTAAAATGCACGGAAGCTTGAAATTGATGCCTCCAACGAAATTCACCGAATGGGTTTTGACTCTGGAGGATCGAAGTATGTTCCATAAAGCCATGTAAAAGGCAGAAAAAACAAGCTTAGCTACGTAAAGTTGTTTTTTGGTTGGAAGTACTCCAGATTTAAGGGGTCTAGCCGCGGGCAATTACCGAATGTAAGCATCATGGTTAATACCTCGCTTTTGAACTGTAGATTTTCAAGAAAAATAAAGTCTTAGACTGCCGGTGAATTATTGAACTATTTTTCCTCGTTAGCTCAATAATTAACTTTTCCATGTACCGTCTGCTTTTGTTACTTGCCATTTACCTTTTTTGTTTTCAACAATGACTTTTGTTCCGATAGCTCCGTCACCAGCTCTGTACTTAGAGCCTTCAACAACAATTTACTTATTTGAAATCTCAGTCTTTTCGACTCGTAACAAAACGCCATTTAGAACCAAAGTCTCGGGGTCAAGTAACCCTTTGGCTTCTAGTTGCTCATAAGTCGCTTCCATTACTTCAACATTGTATTTATCAAAATGCGCTAGAATTTGTTCTTTATCTGTTTCATCAAGGTCTTTAAAGTTACTCATGTCAATGGCAATATATTTCATATCACCATTTAAACCATCATCAATTGGCATATACGCATCTAAAGCCAAGCTATACAGTTCTCCCATATCTTTTGTGGACTTGGTGTTCGAACATGCAGTAGCTAACATAATACAGAATAAAGCAAGACATAACGACAATTTTGTAATTCTCATTTCCATCCTCCCTAACTCATCAGACGAAAAAAATCGATCATTGTTTCAAACTTGTTCTTATTATTATTTTCCCAATCTCCAATAACGCCTTACTCCGCTATCTTGCCAGTTGGCTGAACAAGGAGATTTTTTAATTAAAATGCAGTTTCCATACATAAGAAGGTAATCTGCACAAAAAAAGCGCAGAGCTGTTGGTTTCAACTCCGCGCTTTTTTGGTTATGCGGTCATCTTTTCTTCAACTTTTCGAGCTAGTCTTAATGCACCCTTTTTTTCAACTTTTCGGGCTAGTTTTAATGCACCTTGATCGATATATTTCATATAGTAATGCGACAAAATAAATAAGGGCACCATGGAAACGGTAAACGTAATTGCATAGGCAAGATTATAACTAAAATGATGAATCACTTTACTAAACAGGAACGCGGAGAACGTATTTAGGAAAGTGAAATGAATGAGGTAAAGGGAAAATGAAATCTGTCCCAAATAAGAAAACGGTTTCCATCCAAACACATGCTGCAGCGCTTTTAAACGAAGCAGAGCAAACAATATCATAGCAGAACCTAGGGTTCGTGCAAGAAGCCGCGGATCGATGTTAAATTGAATCCAATCATTGATATTTTTTGTCCACACCTCTATGGGTTCGTACATAGTCCCTATTAATGGAGTATAAGGCGCCGAACCTAAGTAAATCCCCATTAAAAGCACAAGCACTACCGTTATTTTACTTTGGACCCATTTGTGCTTGAGCAAATCGGCAAGCAGCATTCCCCACAAAAAAGCGACAAAATAGGTTTGGATAAACGCAATGGATAAGACCACATACACAATCCATCTTTGTTTCACTCGTCCAAATAAAGCAAGAAAACCAAAAATTAAAAAAGAACCTAATAGCTCATAGCTCATTGTCCAAAGGACTGGATTGTAAGGATGTGCTTTAAAGCGGAAAAACGGATCAAAAATAGCAGCCTTGATAACGGTATATATATTTGTATCTAGATCATAGTAGTTCTTTTTCATATCCGTCCATGTTGTTCCCCATATTTCCTGGAGATAAAAGGCATTTGTAATAATTGCTAGATACACAAGCAATACGGATACCGCTGCCGGCACGGCAAGCCGAATGTACCTTCGTATGGCGCTGGAATGCAACAATTTTTGAAAGGTCTCACTATCGAGCTCTTTTTCAAACATTTTGACACTGAGCACATAACCGCTTAGCACAAAAAACAAACAAACGGCAAACTGTCCATTATAAAATAAATTAATCGGAGAATGTCCGTACCAGATATCCCATTTAAAATGAGCTTGTTGCGGTCTTCCATTTAATGCAGCTGGATAAAATACTTGAATGTAGTGCGAAATAACCACGGCAAATGCCGCGAGTCCCCTGATGCCATCCAAATAGAATAGCTTTCTTTCGGATGTCTCTTTATTCATTTTTACCCTTCTTTCATGAACAAAACTAGTATACGGTTATTGAAACGTCCTTTGGCTTAATAGAGATAACCTAAAAGATCTAGTTCACCCTCGACCCAATCGATCTTTCCTACTTTTTTAATCATTAATTCATCCAATTGTTCTAATCCTATACCAGTTGTAATCTGAGTTTCATTATCAATTTTTACCCATTTACATTTGTTCTTTACTGGCCTATATCCATTTCTCAAATACAAGGTCATGTTATCTGCAAATAAAAGGATAAAATCAATATTTCGTCCCACAGAAAACTTATCAATCTCTAAAAGCAAAGTGGAACCTACACCTTGCGAGCGAGCGTTTGGCGAAACGCACAAATCAATTACGCCGAGTACCCTTACTGGCTTCCCGTTTAAATTCATTACTCGATAATCTAATCCAACCTGTCCTATGAGCTGATTCTCTTGATTAAAAGCTAGAAATCTAAATTGCGGTAATTGCTTAAAATAAATTCTATCCCTAGGATATAAAAATGGGAAACTATCGGTTAATAATTGTTGTATACTTGCTTCTAATTCATTACCTATACCATATTCAAATACTTTGTCTATTTTCAAAATCACTTCTCCAATACGTGTATATTTGTTTTAACTTGGCGATATCTCCGTCAACAATCATATTTTCTGATTCATAATAGGACTGCTGCCCGTTAAAGAATTAGACTGAGAAAATAAAGGATTAGACTGGTAACCCCTTTTTAAAAATTGTTCACTTTTCCATTGGCTTTCCATATCTCACTAAAACATGCCAGAGTAATTTTAATTCTTGCAAAACTTCTTTGTAGGTTCCTCTATCGCTCCAATTACTTGGATTTCGTTTCAAGTCCATAGCTGCCGAGCCAATCATATTTACATCAATAAAATCATATTGCGCAATTCTTTTGGCTAGTGAAGGCATCGTAGGACCTCTAAAATCCATAGGAACCTCATCAACCAAAAGTGTAAAGCCCATGTGCCAGTAAAGATCAACGGAATACTTTAAACATATCTGTTCTAAGATTCGTCCAGTATGGGTGCCTTTAAATGATGGATCGGCAACAAGCATCTTTACGTGTTCTTTAAGAAAAATGTCACCATGCACTTGAGCTTCGATATAGTGGTTAAGATTTCGGTTCGGCTCTTTGTTTGATGGATTTTGGAATGGTTTCTCAAGATTGACGAGCATATGGTCGATTAACTTTCGAACTGTCAGATTTCTTTCGCCAATGGCAAAATCACTATAGAACGCATCCTTCATGAGAGCAGCCAAAATGAGGTCAAATGCCTCATACGTCCCTTTTTCAGTGGGGTCTTGGTGAGAATCCAAATAAGTATAAGTGCAGCGATGAGAGACCTCAGTGGATAAAAGGAAATAGCATGATCCAAAACGTGGTGCAGGCCCATCGGGATGTAACATGACATTGAGTGCCCCATACTTGGGCCGTTCGCTATTGGTTGAGCCATTTATTTGGTACGCTCCGCCAAACATTTTATTCTCCCAAACGTCACGTTCGCCACCCGAAAATGCTGATACACTTCCATTCGATAGGAAAGTCTCAAACTGGCTTTTATAAATCCCCTGCTCAAGCAGTGCTTCAGCAACGCTTTTCATGGTCGGGTCTAATCTATCTGGGTGAAAGTGTAGAGCAATACTTGCGTGAGATTTTAGTTTAGTGATAGCATCTTCATATGTCTTCAGCTCGATGTTGGACATTCGAAGGATTTCCCTAATTGTTTGCTCCACTTCATTTTTGCGGCTTCTTGCGTATTTTGTTATATACTCTTGAGCTAATTGCTGAGACCTCGATAATTCCATGGGCAGAAGGGTCCTTTCCTTTTTTATAGAATCATAATATATGATGGACAGTAAGGGAAATTCCAGATAAAGTTATTAAATTCTTCTGACAATTGAATCCTATATTTTTTCTATATTATACAATAACTCCCTTGCAAAGTTGGAAGAATGATGAGGTGCTGTGGATGCAAATCGTTGATTTAACTCGTGACGCTAAAGGGAAGATGGAAGAGGTTGCTCGCTTGCTGCTCGAAGGATTTACGGAGTCTTGGAATGAATGGGACGAGTGCTTGGAGGAAGCAGAAGAATCGTTGCAGGAAGAACGAATAAGCAGAATCGCGGTAAATGATGAAGGAAGGGTTGTCGGCTGGATAAGCGGGGTAAGCAATTATGGCGGCAACGTTTGGGAGCTCCACCCGCTAGTCGTACATAAGGATTATCAAGGGCAGGGAGTCGGTAAAGCGTTGGTTTATGATTTTGAAAGCCGGTAAAGGAAAAGGGCGGCATCACCGTATATCTCGGGACAGACGATGAGAGCGGCGGGACCACTCTTTTTGGACAAGAGCTTTATCCTGACGTACTGGGTAACCTGAAGCAGATTCAAAATATAAGCAACCATCCGTTTGGCTTCTATAAGAAGCTTGGTTATGAAGTTGTAGGGGTACTGCCTGATGCTAACGGCTTTGGGAAGCCGGATATTTTTATGGCGAAGCGCGTAAAGTGAACTCTGTATATTTCTTTGCGGAAATATAACCGTGGAGCCTTATCGGCTGTTCTGGTCTAATAAGCCGGATGATCTGGAGCGCACGCTGGATGAGGAATAAGGAGATGGAGGGATTAACATGTTAGCTGTCATTACGCAAGTTGCTAATGGGCACACCGTTCGTTTCGAGCGCCGTCTGAAGCATCCAGTCGAGAAGGTCTGGTCTATGCTGACAGAAAACGATAAGCTGGCAAAATGGTTCTCCGAGCTGCGGGTCGACGACCTGCGCGAAGGCGGTATTATTAAGTTCGATATGCAGGACGGTACGTTTGAAGAGATGGAAATCCTCGAGCTTAAGGAGCATTCCGTATTGGAGTATACATGGGGCGAGGATCAAGTCCGGTTTGAATTGTACCCGGAGCCGAAAGGCTGCCGCTTGGTTCTAATCGAGAAAGTGTCTAAAATAACAGCCCATACGCCAAGAGATATTGCCGGCTGGGACGTATGCCTGGATGTCATCGAAGCGCTGCTTGAAGGCAGGACAATCGAATCACGCAAAGACGTTTGGAAAATCAAATACGACAAGTATGTACAAGCCTTTGAAAATTTGCCTCAAGCGTAGATTGAACCATTGAATCAGCAAGCAGCTTGAATGACTTGGATGTGAGTAAAATAATAGGTGCGATTTTTATATTTATATTGGCTGGATTAGCGGAAATAGGCGGAGGTTATCTCGTGTGGTTATGGCTCCGTGAAGGAAAGCCGCTCTACTGGGGAATCTTTGGAGGAGCGGCATTAGCGTTATATGGCGTTATTGCTACGTTTCAATCCTTTCCATCGTTCGGAAGAGTCTATGCGGCATACGGCGGGGTGTTTATCGCGCTTGCTGTCCTATGGGGATGGCTCGTTGATAAAAAAACACCGGATTTGTATGACTGGATCGGCGCCGGCATTTGTCTAATCGGGGTTTCGGTCATTCTTTGGGCGCCGCGGCATTAAAAAACGTGCAGAATAATCATTTACAGACCAGGGAAGCATTTGATAACATAGACGGAATAACAAAAAGGCGATGACGAGAAGAGTAAATAAAACCATTCCTGCACAGAGAGCTCCGGCAGCTGAAAAGGAGCAAGGAATGCTTTATTGAAACAAGTCTCTGAGCATCACACCGGAACCTGAACAAGGGGATGCTGTGACGGGAGCTCCTGTTATAGAGCTAGAGTATAAGCATCCATTGGTGCCGTACTTGAAGAGGTTGATATGGCGACATATCAACGAATCTGGGGTGGTACCGCGAAAGATTTCGCCCCCAAGACTTAAAGTCTTGGGGGTGAAATTTTTTTTTGTTTTTGCAGACGTAAGGAGAAAAGAATCGCGGTACTAACTCTACAATGGAGGTTTTACGATGAATAACGATAGAAAAGCGGAAGTGGACCATTTTTTATACAAAATCATAAATGAAGATATTCAAGCGGGAGTTTTCAGCAGGCCGATGTGCACGCGTTTCCCGCCAGAGCCTAACGGCTACCTGCATATCGGAAGCGCCTACGCCATTCATACGAACTATACGATCGCGCAAAAGTATAACGGGAAGTTTCATTTGCGCTTTGACGATACGAATCCTTTGAAGGAGGATATCGAATATGTGCGGGCCATTGCGGAGGACATCAATTGGCTTGGCTACAGTCTGGGCAACCATATTTACTATGGCTCAGATTATTCGAATGATATTTATGCAGCTGCCGCTGCGTTAATCAGGAAAGGCAAAGCTTACGTCTGCGATTTATCGCCGGAGGAGGTTACGGAATATCGGGGGACGCTAACGGAGCCCGGCAAGAACAGCCCTTACCGCGATCGCTCCATAGAGGAAAATCTGGACTTGTTTGAAAAGATGAAAAAAGGTGATTTTCCAGCGGCATCAAAGGTACTGCGTGCCAAAATCGATATGGGCTCGCCCAATATCAATTTAAGAGATCCCGTTATCTACCGCATTATCCACGCGGAGCACTACCGAACGGGGAGGGAGTGGTGCATCTATCCGATGTACGATTTTGCCCATCCGATTCAAGACGCTATCGAGGGCATTACCTATTCCTTATGCTCTATTGAATTCAAAGACCATCGTCCGTTATATGAATGGGTATTGCAGGAGCTGGATATCAAGGAGCCGCCAAAGCAAAGAGAGTTCGGAAGGCTGAATCTAACCGGAGTCGTGACGAGCAAACGATTTTTGCGGCAATTGGTTGAAGGGGAATTTGTTGACGGATGGGATGATCCAAGGCTGCCTACGATTCGCGGGCTGCGGAGAAGAGGTTTTACGCCGGAGAGCATTCGAAGCTTCATCGATGAAATTGGCATGATTAGAGCACAGAATTCCGTTGATATCGCGATGCTGGAGCATGCGGCAAGACAGGATTTGAAAGCGAGGGTGGGCGGTGTAATGGCTGTTATCCATCCGCTGAAAGTGGTTATTACCAATTATCCGGACGGTCAAACGGAGCCGTTGAGCATCGATAACAATAGCGAGAATGAAGCGCTCGGCAAACGGGAGGTTACCTTCTCCAATACCTTATATATCGAAAAGGACGATTTTATGGAGGAGCCCGCCAAAGGCTTCCACCGGCTGGCGCCTGGCGCGGAGGTACGGCTGATCGGTGCTTATTTCATTAAGTGCGAAGAGGTCGTTAAGGATGAGACGACAGGGGAGATCTTGGAGCTGCGCTGCACGTATGATCCGCAAACGAAAAGCGGAACAGGCTTTACCGGTAGGAAGGTGAAGGGGACGATCCACTGGGTATCAGCGGGTCACGCGGCGAAGGCTGATGTCCATTTGTATGAGAACCTGCTGCTTGATTATGAAGCGCCGAAGGATGGCATGGTCGATTGGGAGAGTGCCGTCAATCCCAGCTCATTAGTTGTCGTTAAGGATTGTATGATCGAAACCTTTGCAGAGAAGCCTCGGGCAGAGGACAAATTCCAATTCGTGCGTCATGGTTATTTTTGCGTGGATAAGAAATATACGACCGATGAGAAGCTGGTGTTCAACCGGATCGTACCGCTTAAGGATACGTGGAGAAAGAAATAATGCAGCAAATGAGGATGGTCCCGCCGAAGGTCATTGATCTTGCGGGGCCTTTCTTTTTTTAGGTTGAGCGTCATTAAAGATGAATGGTAAAATCATACATAAGTGTTTTGAACGGGAAGCAAGCAACAGGAAATGAGGGGATCAAATGATTTGGTCGAAGCTGCGGTCATCCATGTTGACGGTTATGTTTATGCTCATGGTTCTCCCGGCAGCAGCGAGCGCCAATGGGGGACCGCTTGTTGACCCTGCACTCGGTTATGGGCTGCTGAGGTTTGACGAGAAATCGAATATTAGCTTAGTTCGAGAGAAAGTGGTGTACAACGTCAACAAAGGCGAAAGCCGCTATAATGACGAGGGGGAAGTCACGGTTATGTATGAGCTGCATAATCGTAACGATGCCCGGAAGGAGATTGAGGTGCTGTTTTTAACCCCTTCCCTAAAAGGGTTAACCGTTACGGAAGGGGACATGCGCATCAATGCAAGTCCGGCGGGGAATGAAAAACCGTTTAATTGGCGTCCTCCCGCGAAAAAGACGGTTGCCGATCCGGTAAGCGGCAAAGAGCTAAGCATAGCTCACTATGGATTAGGCTATGAGCGAGTGGAAGGCTCCCGATTTCCACTTTCATTCGAACCAAACGAAACCAAACCTATCGTCATCCACTATACGGAGGTGGGCGGCATGTACGATAAGGGCGTTATTAACATGATCTATTCCCATTTGTATTATTTGACGCCTGCCGCCTATTGGGAGGGCAAACCGCAGGTTGAGCTGGAAGTGAATCTATACGCGCCAGGCGGGAAAATCCATTCGAATCTGCCTATGGAGCAGATCAGCCCGACTGCCTACAAAGCTGTTTTCAATGATTTGCCTACCGAGGATTGGTACTTTTCTTATACGTATCCGAGTAGATTGCTTTTTCCGACGAACGTCGAGAAGGATCATAACCTGCTGGTGCTCGGATCGGTGGCGGGGTTGACGGTTATTGCGGCAGCGCTTGCGATAAGCTTTAGAAGGAGCCTTATTTTCACATGGTGTGCAGTTGGCATATGGGCGTTTACGGTCTATTCTATTTCGAAAATGGGCGGCTACCCGTTTAATGTTATTTTCGTAGCTTTTACCGATATCGTGGTGGGCGTGGGCTTGCTGATGTGCAATGTCCTTGTTCGTAAAATCATTCGCAGACGAATGATCGATTCATAGTTTTCGCCAGATTGCTCGGACAGCTGCTTGCCTACGTTGGATGGATGATTGGTCTCTAGTGCAGTAAGCTTGAGCGTCTGGCCGAAGCTCCCGTGCTTTTGACCGCATTTGCGGCTAATCTGCGAATGGTCGTGACAATATTATAGCTAAATACTGCTAAAACCTAAACGCAGGACAACACGCTTCTTTTAAAAATGCCGAATTAGACGTAAAATATAAGAAACAACAGAGGAGAGAATGAAATGACGAATGAAGCAATAGCAATCAATCACGATGATCTTTTGGCAGACTTGGAGTACCGAGGGCTGGTACAGCAATTCACCAACCGCGAGGAATTACATAAGAAGCTTACTAGCGAGCGCGTTGTGCTTTACTGCGGATTCGATCCGACAGCAGATAGCCTCCATATCGGAAGCCTGCTTCCGATTCTATGCTTGCGCCGCTTTCAACAAGCGGGCCATATCCCGCTCGCGCTGGTCGGCGGTGGAACGGGATTGATTGGCGATCCGAGCGGACGCTCAACGGAGCGGTCGCTTAACACGTCGGAGACGGTGTCACAATGGACGGATAGCTTGAAGCGTCAGCTGTCTCGTTTTCTTGATTTTGAAGCTCAGGAAAATTCGGCTAAGCTCGTAAGCAATTACGACTGGATTGCACCGCTGGATGTTATTACGTTTCTGCGGGACGTAGGCAAAAACTTTACGGTCAACTACATGCTAGCGAAGGATTCCGTCGATTCACGCTTGTCATCGGGCATTTCCTTCACCGAGTTCAGCTATATGATTTTGCAAGCCTACGACTTCCACAAGCTGCATCAAGAGCATAACTGTTCCCTGCAGATTGGCGGCAGCGACCAATGGGGCAACATTACGGCAGGCCTTGACCTAATCGGCAAAATGGGCGGCAAAGACGCATACGGAATGACGATGCCGCTCGTTACCAAAAGCGATGGCAAAAAGTTCGGCAAATCCGAATCCGGCGCAATCTGGCTCGATCGCTCGAAGACGTCCGCCTATCAGTTCTATCAATTTTGGATCAATACGGAAGACAGCGACACGATTAAGTTTTTGAAATATTTCACCTTCCTGTCCCGCGCTGAGATCGAGGCGCTGGAGAGCGAACTTCAGGCTGCTCCGGAGAAACGTGTTGCCCAGCGGGAGCTTGCTCGCGAAATCACACGCCTGGTTCACGGCCAAGAGGCGCTGGAGAGCGCAGAGAAAATTACGCAGGCATTCTTCTCGGGCGATGTGAATCAACTGAGCGAAGCGGAGCTTATCGAAGCGCTGCAGGACATGCCTACAACGGTGCTGACGAATAGAGAAGAGATCACGCTTATGGATCTGCTGATTGAATCAGGCGCTGCGCCGTCCCGCCGCCAAGCGAAGCAGGACATTACGAGCGGCTCGATCTCGATTAATGGAGCGAAGCAAACGGACGCTGAGGGCGTTGTCGGCAGAGAGCAAAGACTGTATGGCAAATTCGTCGTCCTGCGTCGCGGGAAGAAAAATTATTTCCTCATTCGCTTCGAATAGTTTTGAAGTCAACCGCAATACGCCTGCTGCCTGAGCGAGAGACAATCGCCTAAAGCGCACCGCAGCATAAGCTGTCCCAAACGCGCATAAGGAATTGTACGAGCCCCAAATCTATACGGAAAAACGCCTCCAAACCCACTGTAGCTGTGGGGATGGAGGCGTTTTTTTCACTCAACTAACGTACCTGTTTTTACTAAGCCGCTCTTCAATGCCTCACGCCGAGTGCGCGAGTGGGAGATACTGAAGGTTGTTGCGGCAATGGCTGCTGCGAGAATAACGCCGGTTGCTCCAATCCAGCTGATTGAGGTAAGCGATGCTTGCTCGACGATGACGCCGCCAAGTCCGGCGCCCGCAGCCATGCCTAGCTGCAGCACGGAGGTATTCAGGCTGAGCATAATGCCGGAGGCTCCAGGGGCAAGCGACATTAAGTGAAACTGCTGAGTTGGACCAGAGGACCAAGCGGTGAATGCCCAAAACATCAGCAAAGGGAATACGATGACAGGCGATTGGCCTGCCAGCGAAAGCAGAACAAGCGCAACCGTGTGGAACAGCATGCCGGTAACTAGGGTGCGAGGAGCTCCCCATCTATCGGTGCTGTAGCCGCCGAGCTTGGAGCCAATCAGGCTCGCGATTCCGAAGGCGAATAACGCTGCGCTCACGCCTTGTTCGGTCAGCTTTGTCACCGTAAGCAAAAATGGTGATATATACGTGTAAACGATGGAGTACCCGCCAATCCATAAGAAGGTAATCGTCAAGCCGATCGCGATTTTGGGCTGTTTCAACAAGGCGATCTGTTCACGAAGCGGAATAGGCTCCTCGCCATCGGATTGCGGGATAGTAACCAATATTAAAAGCATGGCGAGCAGACCGAGTATGCCGATCGCTCCGAAGATAAGCGGCCAATCATAAACGGATGCAGCAACCCTGCCAAGGGGAACGCCAACGATAAGAGCCGTGCTGAAGCCCATCACAAGCGTTGCGATAGCACTTCCTTGTTTGCCGGCAGGAGCTAACTTCGAAGCGACGGTTAGAGCGGTTACGACGAACACCCCGGTGCTGACAGCGAGGACAACTCTTGAAACGATTAAAAATTCAAACCCAGGCAAAGCAACGGCAATTAAATTGCCTACTGCAAATACGCCAAGGGCGTACAATAGCAGCCGGCGGCGCTCCATGCGTGCGGTTAAAGCCATAAGAATAGGCGTGCCAAAAGCATAAGCCAGCGAAAAAACGGTAATCAATTGGCCGGCAGCTGAGACGGTAACGCCAACATCTGCGGCGACCTTATCCAATATGCCTGCAATGATAAATTCGGATGTCCCGACCAGAAAGCTGATAATAGCCAGCATGTATATTTTCCACGTATTCGACATACCTATAAAGCTCCTCTCTCCACTCCACTGTTTTTATATTTCTAAATATATAGAAATAGACCCTAAAAAAAATTACTCCAACAAATATGGCGCGTACTTCTTCGCCATTTCGCGGTTCACGCTGTAGTAGATATACGTTCCGTCCTTGCGGAGATTGAGCAATCCGCATTCCGTCAATTGCTTCAAGTGATGGGAGAGTGTAGAGCCGGCAACGGATTCCAGCTTAGTGCCAATATCGGAGCAGCACAAATTTTTCTCCTCCGTCAGAAGCAGAGCTATTTTCAGCCTGGTTGGCTCACCGAGCGCTTTGTATACTTTGACAGCTTGACGGACGTCCGCAAGGTCTTCTACCATAGTGACTTCACCTTTTTCCAGTAGTTGTTATTTCTATATGTGTAGAAATAAGATAGCATACCTTTTTTATAATGTAAACAGGAAAAATGAGCGCAATGGTGATTTTCTTTTTTACTCCCCATAAACGACTCGCAATTTTTTAGCAAAAAAAAGAGGCTGCGTGCAGCCCCTCTCCTCCATGTGACTACAGCTCATGGGCCTGAACCCAAGCAGATAAAAACTTTAGCTTTCCGTCAAAATAACCGTCATCCTGCCATGCTCCCCAAATGCCGCTGCGCCCCGTATGGAGCCCAATCAACCACAGCTGCCTGACGGCAACGAACACCGGAATAAGCGCCAGATCCTGCTGGCTTAAAGGGCGTTCCGCCATATAGGCTTCGATGAAAGCATCCCAGCATTCATGCTTAAAGCCATCTTCTTTGCCGTGAACAAGATCCCACAAATAAACAGACAGATCATAGGATCGCCAGCCGATCCCGCAGCAGTCAAAATCAAAGTGTGTCAGGCCGCCGTCTTCCGTGTGAAACACATTCCACCCATGCAAATCTCCGTGGCATACTCCCCAGTCATATGCCCCGTCCGCGGCTGAAGCCAGATGCTTGCTCAGACGGCCCGCAATATCTTCCACAAGCTTAATGTCATCCGGGCGATGCTGCAAAAACGGGAGCAGCTGCGCGAGCGGCTCATCGAGCAGATGCTTGGCACCAAGCTCAAAGCGTTTGTGCCGGGGCTCATAGCGGTCCATAGCCCCATGAAGCTCAGCGATCGCGCGCCCATAGGTTCTGCTGGTCTCCAAATCGACCTTGCCCGTTCCATATGCGTAACTGAATAGCGCAGCGTACCGCACGCCCTCTGGGGCGTCAAGCTCCGTCAGCCATCCGCCGTCACGCCTTGCGATCGGGTGGGAAACCGGTAGGTCGCAGCCCTTCAAGAAATCAAGCAGATCCAGCTCGAAGAGAATGTCCGATTCGGTTCGCCAGTTGTGCTTGTAAATCCGCAGCACATATTTTCCGGTATCCGTGTCGACCGCATACGTATCATTTAATCCATTGGAAACGAACCGGCTCTTGAGCGGCGTGCCTATATCATATAGCAAGGCCATTGCCGCAAAAAGCTCATCCTTGTGAAAAACAGTATGTACCGCAGTAGGAGAGAGCATATCGTAATCATCCTCAATTCGTATTCTCGTTATCTAAATCTATCCTATCCGAATCCAGCACAGAAAGAGATAGAAATAATGGCTATAATTGTTTTTTACTTCGCGCTTGGTCGTCTATCCCTTTATTTACAATAACCATACGCGATTATAACGCTCATCAAACAAAACAACCAATTAAAACATATATAATACACATAAAACTAGTATTAAAGAGGAGTGATTTAGTTGTTTTTTAATGGAAAAGAAGTCTAGCCCTAATTATCATCATTGCTGTTTTATGCTCAAACGCAAATTGGTTCATGCGGCCTGTGAGCGCGGCTGATGCTGTACAAGCACCCGTGGCTTCCGTTGCTGGAGGTCGCTATGAGGCTGCGGTAGAGGTTGTGCTGAGCACCTCTACGAATGATGCGAGCATTTACTATACGCTGGACGGGACGCAGCCGAGCGATAAAAGCTTGAAAGCGGACAACCTGCCTATCACGATTGCCAAGACGACAAACCTAAGCGCGATCGCAATGAAGGACGGCGTGGCAAGCAAGGCTGTAGCGTTCGGTTATTTGATCAAAACGGCTGATAAGCCGCTGCTGCAATTCGTAGCGATGTCAGACGTTCATGTGGGCTCGCGCACGACGGGTGATCCGAGATATGAAAGCTATTTCGATACGATTGCATCCATCTTCCCAAACCCTGATGCCCTATTGGTCGTGGGCGACATGATCAATGACAACGGGGGCGACAAGCCGAATGACCACCAAATGGTGCGGGAAATTTTCCAAGCCAACCTGGCTAGAAAAAACATGACCGATACGAAAATGCATGTTGCGATGGGCAACCATGATGCGACAGTCGCGAAGGTAAACGAACATTATCCGGCGGAGTGGTTTACGGCGCAGTCCAACGGTTATTATGAAACGCAGATCGGCGGCTATTATTTCTTCTTTTTGAATGGCAACAACTACAATTCGGATACCGGCCAGCGGAACTGGCTGAAGGGCAGATTGGCTGACATTACGGCTGATCCGCTCAGCAAAAACAAACCGATATTTGTGGGCATCCATCAGCCCATCACAGGTACGGTCATGGATGGACAGCAAGCATCCAATCCGAACCTGAACAGTGACTTGGCAGGCTACCCGCAGGTCATTACGCTGTCAGGGCACTCCCATCTGACGAATAGCGATGAGCGGTCCATTTCTCAGAAGGATTACACGGCTTTGAATTTGGGCTCGATGTCTTACATTGAAGCGGAGCATGGTTATTCCGCCGTCACGAACAAAGGACTTGTCAGCCGTTTTGAGTTTCCTGTGTCTCAGGCTGATTTTATCGAAGTGTATGCGGACCGGATTGAAGTAGACAGAATCGCATTCAACGCGGATCCGGCTGATATTATGGACAATTGGACTCCCGTTCCGCCTTTCAACAGCGTTGGCACGATCGCGGGCAACAAATGGGTCATTGAGCTGAAGGGCAACACGAATGAGGAGATTAAGAGCAACTTCAAATACACCGCCGCCAACCGCAATAAGGTGGCTCCGAAGTTCCCTGCCGAGCCGGACCTGAAAGTGTCGGATCTGGATAATATTCCGAAGTTATCCTTCAATCAAGCGAAGGATGACCAGAACATGCATCATTACGAGGTAACAATCATCAACAAGCGGACGGGTGCGGCTGCGAAATCGGTTAATGTGTTCGCTGACTATTTTTTCTCGCCGATTCCAAGCATGATGAGCATCCCGCTCGACGGATTAGATCCGCAAACGAACTATACAGCAAACGTTACTGCGGTAGATAGCTATGGCAACAAATCGTCCGCGATTCAGCAGTCGTTTCGAACGGGCGGCACGGCGCCGGAGCTGACGCCGATCGATCCCGAGACGATGTGGAAGGACCTTGTCGTCGATATGAGCTTCGACGGCAACTTGAGCGATGCTGCAAGCGGAGCAACGGGGTCGGCAATATCGGTCGGCAGCGTGACGTACGTGGAAGGAAAATCAAATAAAGCTGCTTATATACCGGCAGGCAATGGAAATTATATCGATCTTGGCAACCGCAGCGACCTGAAGTTTGGCAGTGGCAGCTTTACGGTGTCATTCTGGCAAACAGGCAATTTATCCGGCGATCAGACGATTATCTCTAACAAAAACTGGAACAGCGGCAAAAACGCAGGCTGGTATATCGGCCCTGCTGTGGCTAATGCGATGACGCTTAACATTGCGGATGGCAACAACCGAATGGACACATCGGCGGGCAGCGTGGGCAACGAATGGCATTTGTTCACGGTCACTGTCGATCGCGCAAACCAAGTAGGCAAGGTGTACGTGGATGGCGTGGAGAAATCATCGAAGGAGATGGCTGCACTAGGTACGAGCGGCGTCGATACTGCCTTTAACACGATAATCGGCGCGGACGGCAACAAGGGCAATGGCGGCGCGAACGTCACGATGGACGATTTGAAAATTTGGAAGCGGACGCTCTCTGCAACCGAGATCAAGGCGCTATCCGACTCCTACAAAATGGTCCCGGCGTATACGTATGAGCAATTGGCTGTGCTTCAGAGTGAAGCGGCAGCATTTGATGCTTCCAGCAGCACGGTGACGGGAGTCACTTATTCTGCTGCTAAGCTTGGCGAGCTTCGCGCAGCTTTCAACGTGGCAGCCGCTTTGACAGCGAGCAGCCCAGTTAACGAAATAGACGAAGCTTACGTCAATCTATTGCTGGCACTAGAGGCTGCCAAAGATTCCGTGACGTACACCTTCATTCCAAAATCAAATTTTACAATCGAGGCCTTCAGCTCGTATGCGGATAATGAAGATGCTTTTGCACGGAATATGCTTGATGGAGACCCATCGACCATTTGGCATTCCAAATGGGAGGCTCCCGCGTCGAACTTCCCGCATTGGGTCATTATGGATGCCAAGAACAGCCTTAGCTTGAGCGGCATTCAGCGAACGAGCCGAATGAATCAAACGGCGTCGGAATTTCCGAAGGAATTTGAAGTTTATGCATCCGATAATTTAGCTGATTTGAGCGATGAGGCTTTCCTTGCGAATGATGCCAACAAAGCGACCAGCATCTTCGGCAAAACATGGACAGGCAGCACGTACAAAGACTTTACGCCGCTAAACAAAACGATTAGTGGCAGATATATCAAATTTGTCGTGAAGAGCACTTATAACACGGCTGCTACATTCACGAGCATGAGCGAGATTGATTTTACAGGCACGGAAGTTGAAAAGCAGCTAGAGAAGGCTTCCTTGAAAGGGGATGCGAAGGCGGCTGCTGGAGGCTCCGTCGAGCTGACTTACGGGTTAGAGAACGTAGCGGGCACGGTGATGGCACAGGACATCACAATCGAGTATGATCCAGCAAAGCTAGCCTTCGTATCGGCTGTTTCTTTGCACGAAAACCAGTTCGTTATTCCTGAAATCAAGGATACGAACGGTCAGCTAAGGCTGCTTGCCGTTCATCTGAATGAAGCGCAGACGAGCGTGAACGGGGACTGGATGAAGCTCTCGTTCCAAGTGAAGACGGGAGTCTCAGCCGGTCAAACGTTTGTCAAGGTTAAGAAAGCAGAAGTGTCAGACAGCTTGGATGAACATGCGATTGCAGGCGCTTCTCATGCCATTGAGGTGACCAGCCTTATTGGCGACAACAATCATGATGATAAGATTAGCATCGTCGATTTGGCGATGATCGTGAAAGCGTACGGAGCGAAGGAAGGCGACAGCAACTGGGAGTCGGTGAAATTCGGCGATTTGAACGGCGATAAGGTCATCGATATTGTGGATCTCACGCAGATGGCTAAATTAATTTTGAATTGGAACGCATAAAAGCAAATAGGGATGAGGGCGGTTAACGATTAAACCGCCCTAGAGACCTGCCTAAGAAGGATGGTTCTTATGAGGAAATGGAAAACGCTGCTTACCGTGTTATGCTTCTCCCTATGCGTATCGATCCTGCCAAGCGCCAAAGCTGCGGCTTTGGATACGGTCAAGCCTAAGCTGACACTAAGGCTGGAAACCAAAGAAGCTGCGGTAGGCCAAGAGATCAGCATTGTTGTGAAGGGCGAGCAATTAAAGGATTTGTACGGCTTTGAACTCAAGCTCAAATATAACGAAGCGAAGCTGAAGTTTAAAAGCGCAGCCGCAAAATGGAAGGGCATGCCCGTCACCCCTGACCATAAAAATGGCGTCATTACATTTGCCCACACGAAGATTGGCGCATCGACAAAGGGCGAGAACGGCACTGCCGATATCGCAACCTTCGTATTCGAGGGCAAAGCAAATGGCGTTGCGGCAATCGAAATCGCAGAAGCGAAGCTTGTAGACAGTGAGGTTATACCCGTGCAGCTGAAAAATGCAGCACGCACGTTTGTTCAGGTTGCGTCCGCATCGGCCATTGCCTTTAAAGATACGAAAGGGCACTGGGCAGAAGCAGCCATTAACCGCGCAGCGTCGCTTACAATCGTCAATGGCTATGAGAACGGGGCTTTCCAGCCGAATGCCCAGGTAACGCGTGCCCAATTTGCAGCTATGCTCATGCGGGCGCTCGATGCTGGTCTCGACCCGGCTGGCTCAGCAGGATATAAGGATGCGGGGCAGTTCCCGGCTTGGGCGAGGCCGTTCATTGAATCAGCATCGCGGACGGGAATCATTACCGGCTATGAGGATGGAACCTTCCGTTCGGAGCGATTGATTACGCGGGAGGAAATGGCGGTCATGATCATGCGCGCATCCGGTGACAGCTTGGATGCTGCATCTGTGCCGGCGTTTGCCGATGAGGCGCGAATTGCCGCATGGGCAAAACCCGCAGTAGATCAAGCTGCGAAGCTTGGATTAGTTAAGGGCAGTGGAAATAACCGTTTTGAGCCAGCAGCGCATGCAACCCGCTCCGAAGCCGTTACGATGATCCTCTCACTTATCGACCATTTGAATAAATAGTCATAAAAAGGAAATTCATTTCAGTGGGCGAATATAGGCAATGAACGTTATTTGAACAAAGGAGTAGAGTAACTTATGTCTAATAAGCTTAGTTCGCTCACTGTATTAATGGTTTCTGATCAATTGGTTTCCCTATACGAGGAATTTCGCAGCAAAGGCGCAATTATCTCCGTGGAGCCGCTCATCTATGCAGATGGTGGACCATGGAAGGAATTCGTGATCGAGGACCCGGATGGCTATCATTTTGCGTTTGGCGGAATGGATGGCACACCGGGCGGATAGCAGCCAGAGCTGGATATATACGAGAAAAAAGGCTGCCGATCATAATCGGCAGCCTTTTATTGCTAGGTTAGACATTAACGGCAGTCGCTTCGACCATCCAGCCAAACGGATCTTCGAGCTTGCCCATTTGAATGCCTGTCAGCGTATCGTAGAGCTTTTTGGAAAGCTCGCCAGTTTGGCCTTCATTGATGACCAGAACGTCGTCCTGCCAATTCAATTCGCCGATTGGCGAAATAACGGCTGCTGTTCCCGTTCCGAAAGCTTCTTCCAGCGCGCCGCTGCGGCCAGCTTCATAAAGCTCTTCAATCGTAATTTGGCGCTCCACAACCTCGATATTCCAGTGGCGAAGCAATTGAATGATGGAGTTGCGCGTAATCCCGTCCAAAATACTGCCAGTAAGCGCTGGCGTATATACGACGCCGTTCATTTTGAAGAAGACGTTCATGCTGCCGACTTCCTCAATGTATTTGCGGTGCACGCCATCGAGCCATAGCACCTGGGAATAGCCTTTTAACGTAGCCAGCTCCTGCGCCTTTAGGCCAGCCGCATAGTTGCCTGCCGTCTTCGCTTCGCCTACGCCGCCCTTGACGGAACGAACATACTCCGACTCAACGAAGATTTTAACCGGGTTTACGCCCTCGGTGTAATACGCGCCTACAGGCGACATGATGATGATGAATTGGTAGTGCGTGGACGGCGCCACGCCAAGCTGTGCTTGCGTTGCAATGATGAACGGACGGATGTACAGCGACGTGCTTGGCGCATTCGGAATCCAATCCTTATCGATGGCAATCAGCTGCTTCAAAGCTTCAATGGCGGTATCGACATCAAGCTCAGGTACGCTAAGGCGCTCGTTGGAGCGGTTCATTCTTTGTATGTTTTTTTGAGGTCTGAACAGCAGTACGCGGCCGTCGTCGGTTTTATACGCTTTCAAGCCTTCAAAGATCGTTTGTCCATAATGAAATACTTTTGCCGCAGGATCTAATACGATCGGCTGATAAGGCAAAATACGCGGTTTATGCCAGCCTTTGTCCGTCGAATAGTCCATAATAAACATATGATCCGTAAAATGGTTGCCGAATCCGAGCTGATCCGCTGCTGGTTGTTGTTTCTTGTTTGTGGTTAGTTCGATTTCCAATGATTGAAGCAAATGGCCCATCTCCCTTAATGATCATTAATTGAATGCTAACACTTCATGCGATATATTTAAAATATCTATTTTATTGAATGTCCATACCTTAAAGGTATAGATGAACGGAGTGAACGTATTGGACATGCGGCAGTTGAAATACTTCTTAACTATAGCACAAGAAGGACAGGTTACGCGCGCTGCTAAATTGCTGAATATGGAACAGCCTCCCCTGAGCAGGCAATTGAAGCTGATGGAGGAGGAGCTTGGCGTTAAGCTCTTTGAGCGCAATGGCAAGGGGCTTATTCTCACCGACTCGGGAGAGCTGCTGAAGCACAAGGCCGAATCGCTGCTCCTTCAATTCGATGAATCCCTCCGGGAAGTGAAAGGAATGGAGGAGGGCATTCGCGGCGTGCTGTCGATCGGGTCGGTTGTGTCCTGCATTTCCTTGCTGCCCAAGCGGATTGAGCTGTTCAGAGAAAGGTATCCCCAGGTTACGTTTAAAATATCGGAAGGAGACCATTTCTACTTAGGCGAGCAGCTCGAGAAACGGGCTATTGATTTGGTTGTCGCCAGGCTGCCGTTTGAGGCGCAGAAGCATCCGCAGCAATATACCATTTTAAAGCTGCCATCCGATCCGTTTGTTGCCGTCATTCCCAGCTCGTGGACAGACTACTCAAGCAAGGAAGCGCTGTGCATGAAGGATCTAGCCCAGTTTCCGTTTCTTACGCTTAAGACGGACAAGACGACGCGCATGCATGAACAGGTCGTAAATGAATGCAAAAGGCATGGGTTCGTGCCTAATATTATATGCGAATGCTCCAGCGTTGCGATTATTATGTCGCTAATTGCCGGAGGAATCGGCGCGACCGTGTTCCCGAAGTCGGTCATGTCCTCTTTTCCAACGACCGTCGTCAAAATGCTTGATATCGAGGATGCGGATTTTCAGTCCGAAGTCGGCATCCTTTGGTTGAGAGACCATTATTTGCCCAAGCGCGCTCAGCTGTTTATTGAGAGCTTCCGCTCGGATCTGTGAAGGGAGGGTTTGCCAATGAAAACGAATATGCGACTGGTTGAAGCGAGGCTTCGCGCCTATAAGCAAGAGCATGTCCTAAAGGTTCTCAAAAATTTGCCCGAGCCGGCTAAGCAGAAGCTAATCGCGCAAGTGGAGCAGATCGATTTCGAGCGGCTGTTCCAAGCGCTGGCCGAGCATAACGATTCCAATAAATCTAGCACAGCTAACGTAACGCCAATCCCGTTTGAGGACTGGGACAGTTACGATGAAGGGGAGCAGCGCGTGTTTACGAAGCGCGGATGGGAGCTTTTGCGTAACGGGAAAGTTGGCGCGATCGTCGTCGCTGGCGGCCAAGGCAGCAGGCTAGGCCATGACGGGCCAAAAGGAACGTTTGATATCGGGCTTCCATCCGGCAAGTCCTTATTCCAGCTTCAAGCGGAAAGGCTGCTAAACCTATCTAAGCGAGCAGGCCATTTGGTTCCTTGGTATATTATGACGAGCCCAGACAATCATGAAGCAACGGTATCTTTTTTTCAAAAGCATCATTTTTTCGGTTATCCGGCGGCGGACTGTTTTTTCTTCCAGCAAAAGACGATGCCTGCGCTTGATTTTGAAGGCAAGCTGCTAGTAACGGCCGATGGCGCCCTTGAACAACTGCCCAGCGGCCATGGCGAGTGCTTCGCTTCGTTAGAGCGGTCCGGCGCAATAGCCGATATGAAGCACAGAGGCTTAGAATGGCTGTTTTATTATAACGTGGATAACGCGCTTATTAAGGTGGCTGACCCCGCTTTTATCGGCGTTGCTTCCACGCATAACCATCCGATTGCAACAAAGGTGATCGAGAAGACAAATGCGGATGAGAAGATCGGAATCGTTTGCTTGAATAACGGTCGTCCGGCTGTATTGGAATATAACGAGATTCCAGATGAAATAAACGAAGCGAGAACGAAGGACGGACGGTTGTTTTACAACCTTGGGCATATTTCCATTCATTTATTTAAGTTTCGTTTTATTGAAAAGCATGCCGGAGCGGAGCTCCCGCTGCATGTCGCCTCCAAAAATAACGCGTATAAGCTGGAACGGTTTATTTTTGATTTTTTTACGTATGCGGATCAGTTGACCGTGCTTAAAGCAAAACGTGAAGATGAGTTTGCCCCGGTGAAAAATAAAGACGGAGCGGACAGCCCGCAAAGCGCGCGAGAGCTCGTGCTCGCACAGCATCAGCCCTGGCCGCAAGCCAAAAACATCTAGCTGCGCTTTCGCTTTATTGCGGCTTGCTCTCCTTCTTGGCAGGCTGGAGCCGATCAGCAATAAACAAACATAGAATAACAGGCAACAACGTAACGGCATTCACCAGTACAAATCCCCATGTTCCGGCTGCTATCAGCTGATACCAATGGTAGTCTGACAAAAAGGAAAAGACAATAAGCAGCCAAATGCCCGAAATGGCATATGTACATAGATAAGCTTTCAAGCAGGCACCTCCCTCCTGAATTAGGATCCCTCGCTTGCCACTCCATTATGCGATGCATAGATTGCCAATTGCTGCGCATAATGAAAGGATCGGTAAGGGAGGTTCGTTATGGAACGCCGTATCATGATTAGCAATTTTCAAATGATGGCTTTAATCGTCATTTCTACGATCGGAACCTCAAGTCTGTACGCTCCTGCAACTTTTGCCCATTATGCCGAACGAAACTCCTGGTACTTAGTCATCCTGGGAGGAATAATGGGAGTTATCAATCTCTTTGTACTATTGAAGCTCCATCAGATATATCCGAAAAAAAATATGATCACCATTTGCACGCATTTACTTGGTCCTTGGTTTGGAGGATTTCTTGCATTTTTATTTGTCTGTTATTTCATGGACTTAACTTCATGGGTATTGCGCGAGTTTTCTCAGTTTTTTATTATCGCGTTAAATCCTGTCATCCCGCAGGTCTGGTACTTGGCTGCTGGCGCAATTATGTGCGCATATGCGGTTTATCATGGCCTTGAAGTGTTTGCGCGTGTATCGGAAATTATATTTTTTGTAACGGTGACCACTTTTTTGGCGATCTATCTGATGCTGATCAATCAATATCACCCAGAATATTTGCTTCCCATACTCGAAAATGGACTAATTCAGCCGATGAAGGGGCTTATGCTAGCGACGTCTTGGTTTGGCGACTTGATGTTTATTTCTATGGTCTTTCAGCATGTGCGCCAGACAAAGCGCACGACAGCCTATGCAATGGGCGCTGTTGGCATAACCTTTTTGCTGCTTTTGCTGTCGGTGCTCTCCTGTACGCTGCTGTTTGGCGGTCAAACGACGGCAACCTTTACCTACCCAAGCATAGGTCTTATACAAAATATAAGACTATTTCGCAACATTGAACGCTTCGATGCGGCATTGGTAGTCGTATGGGTGATGAGCTCTTTTATCAAAATAACGGTGTACTTCTGGTCCGCGCTACGTGGCCTTTCAGATTTGCTGCGGCTTCGGCGGCCTCGGATGCTTATTATTCCGCTGGCTATTTGTTTTGTCATAATCTCTAAGTACAAGGTTTGGGGTCTTATCGAGCTATCCGCTTTTTATGACAGTCAGGCTTGGTATTTTGTCATGTTCCAATTGTTCATTCCCCTCGTGCTGCTATTCATCGCATGGATTAAAGAGAATACGACAAAAAGCAGGTGAACGCCATGGAGAACAACAAAACCAGGCTCTCGGACAATGTACCGGATAATAAACGATTGCTCGAGGAATGTTTGCAGTTCTCGGACGATCTCGTGATGGTTGATTCCGCAATCGGTTCAGATCAAACGGTAACGGTATGTTATCTTGCGGGAATGACGGATACGAGGAAGCTCGACCTTATGCTGGAACAATATAATGAAGACAAAAACATGCTGTCTGTTTTCCAAGCGGACGAGAAGATTGCGACGATCGAGGATGCTGCGGACTGCCTTGTGTCAGGCATGTCTGTGCTGTTTATTGGCACGGGCTCAGATGGACGCGCAGTCGCGATCGATACGCTGGGCGTACAGCTGCGCAGCGTAGACGAACCGGTTACCGAAGCTGTCGTGAAAGGCCCAAGAAGCGGTTTTACAGAATCGTTATCCAACAATCTTGCCTTGGTTCGCTATCATTTTGCTTCGCCTAAATTAAAGACTGAATATCGCAAGGTAGGCTATTTAAGCAAGACGAATATCATTATATTGTCAGTCGGCGGAATTACGAATCCGGCCCTCCTGAAAGAGGTCCATCAAAGAATCGGTGAAATACCGGCGGACGTGATACTTGAAGGCAACTATTTGGAGGAATGGATTACCGATAACCGCGGTACATTGTTTCCGTTAATTGAATCGACGGAGAGGCCCGACCGGGTCATTGGAGCGCTGCTTGACGGAAGGATAGCGGTCCTTGTGCAAGGGACACCCTTTGTGCTCCTGCTGCCATTCGTCTTTATGCAGGCGTTTCAAGTCAGCGAGGATTACGCGTGGAACTACTATATCGGCTCGGTCATGCGCTTAATCCGGCTCTTCAGCGGGCTGATAGGGATGCTTCTTCCGGCTTTTTATGTGGCAACGGTTACGTTCCACCATGAGCTGGTTCCGACCACCTTGCTTCAAAGCATCGCTTCTGCGAAGGAGCCGGTTCCCTTCCCGGCAGTAGTGGAAAGCTTCATGATGATGGTCGCTTTCGAAATTATGCGCGAAGCGGGCATTCGAATGCCGAAGCAGGTCGGACAAGCCGTCAGCATTGTGGGCGCGCTCATATTGGGACAAGCAGCCGTAGCGGCCGGGATCGTATCGCCAATCATGGTAATCGTCGCGGCTTTAACGGGAATCTGTACGTTTACGCTGCCTCCTACCGCGATTAACTATGTCATTCGGATGCTTCAGTTCGGCATGACGTTGCTAGCCTCGCTGCTTGGTTATGTCGGCGTTATGGTCGGCATCATTATGCTTATGACGTATCTCGCCTCTCTACGTTCCTTTGGCGTTCCTTACCTTGGACCAGCAGCCCCCATGCACTTTGATGAATTAACGGATGTTGTTTTGCGCCGTCCGATCCCAAGTGACAGCAAGCGGCCCAGCTTGTTCCGGTCCATCCATAAAAGGCGATTCTCGGGGAAGTCATGATGCGTATAAGAAAAGGGTTGGCTGCTGCAATGATCGCGGTTTGTTTCATGATTACGGGCTGCAAAGGAAGCATGGAGCTCAATGAGCTCCACATTGTGCACTCGGTTGCCATTGACGAGGGAGAAAATGGCGGCGTTAAAGTAACCGCTGAAATCGCGAAGCTGACGACTGGCGGACAGCAGCCAAAAGGGATGCAGGAGAGGACGTTTTTCCTAACCTCAGAGGGCAGAAGCTTGTTCGAGGCGGCGCGTCTCATGAGAGCGAAATCAGATCGAACGCTGCTTTGGGGGCATACGACCGCAATTATATTCAGTGCGGACCTAGCCAGGCGCGGACTCGATACGCAGCTAGAGGACATTCGGCGATTAAGGCAATTTCGGAACTCCACATTGGTGTATGCCAAAGAAGGCAAAGCGTATCAAGCATTAAAGGTATCGATGCCAAACGTATCCATTTCCTCCCAAGCTTTACGGGGGTTATCCGAGGGGGGGCTGACGACGGCATTGACGGAGCAAACGACTTTAATTGACGTGTATAAAGAATTAATCAACAAATACAAGGACATCAGCATCCCATCGATAGAGGTCGTAAGGGATCAAGTCGACAATAAGCTTCAACTGCTTCAAACGAAGGGGCTATTTGCTTTTAGGGGTAGCCGCCTCATCGGGTTCATGCGTTCGCAGGAAACAAAAGGCTACCTACGCGCCGCGGGCAAGATGACCGGTTCATCCGAAGCAGTAGCCTGTGGACCGAAGCAGATGCTTTCCTTCGAAAATATTAGCAACCGGGCTGTGGTCCATACGAATGTGGATCAGCAGCTCAAGCCGAATATAAGAATTGAAATTTATGCAGATTTAAATTTAACGAGCGTGCAATGCCGGGATACGAAGATCGATCCAGCAGCGGTAGCGCGCTGGGAGAAAGCGCTCAATGAAAATATCGCGAATGACATCAAAAAGTTTCTCCAGTTTTCCCAGAAGAATAAGGTCGATCTGCTTGGGATAGGCGAAAGAATACATCGGAAAAATCCGAAATATTGGCGTAAGATGAAGGATGATTGGCAGGAAATCTATCCCAAAGCTAAGTTTGAACTAGAAGTGCACACCAGAATCGATCATACGAATTTCACTGCTTAGCCGGGACCTGTTTGGGGCATTCCGGCTTTTTTTGTGCTTTATAAGCAATAATGATAGAGTGTGATCATTAATCTTATTGGAAATTTGAATTTAAATTCGATAATATGTATTATTATACATTTCTTTATAATGGCGATAGGTATCGGTTTTGTTCCTATTATATGAAGCAAGGAGACTATGCGGTGAGAATTTCGTTAGAGCTTGTTCCGAGAGATTCCGAAGGACTAAGAGCCGAGCTTCAATGCGTGAAGGCCGAATTTCCGTCCATCAATACGATCAATATTCCCGATCTGACGAGGTTTGAGCTTAGAAGCTGGGAAGCCTCAAGCTTGTCCAAGAGCTACTATGAGGATTGTATCCCCCATATACGATCGATGGATTTTGACGCAAGGGAACCTTTTTCATTAATCGAATATTTAGATGCACATCAACTATCAGAGGTGCTTATCGTTACGGGAGACGCGCCTAAAAATAGCAGCCAGCCGGTTTATCCGACCACCTGCATCGATTTGATTGCGAAGCTGAAGCGGGAGCATCCCCATCTGAAAATCTATTCCGCAATTGATCCTTATCGGAACAGCATCCGCAAAGAATATGAATATGTGCAGCAAAAGCTAAACGCTGGAGTCGACGGCTTCTTCACCCAGCCCTTCTTCGACCTTCGTTTTATGGAGCTGTATTCCGAAATGCTTGCGGGCTCGGACATTTTCTGGGGCGTTTCTCCCGTCGTAGCGGAGTCCTCCAAGCGGTATTGGGAAACTAGAAACCATGTCGTTTTTCCTAAGGATTTTGAGCCTACGCTGGAATGGAACGTGGAGTTTTCGAAAAAAGCTTTAGCCTATACGAAGCAAATGAACAGCCATATTTATTTTATGCCGATTAAAGTGGATTTGCGTGCTTATTTTGACGGCGTATTTGGTAAAGCGCTGACGAATAGCCTAAAATAGATTATGCGATGAAGCGGAAATGCATCAAGTAACGAACTTATTTGATCGATAACAAAGGTGGTAATTTGAAAGAATGGCTAAAGGCAAATATTATGTCGTCTGGGTAGGCAAAAAAACGGGAGTATTCGCCGCATGGCCGGAATGCCAAGCGCAGGTTAGCGGCGTGAAGGACGCGAAGTATAAATCCTTCGAGAGCAAGCCGCTCGCCGACGCAGCCTTTAAGGACGGCTGGCAGAAGCATTGGGGGCAAGGAGGCGGCTCGGCGTCCGCCAAGACGAGTACAAGCGTCAAGCAGCCGGTGCTGTTTGGCGATGAAACCTCTATCGATTATGACAGTATTTCCGTCGACGTTGGTACCAGAGGCAATCCCGGCCCTGTTGAATACAAAGGCGTGGATACGCAGACCGGTGAAATCTTGTTCTACGTCGGTCCAATCGCTAACGGAACGAATAACTTGGGTGAGTTTATTGCGATCGTCCACGCGCTTTCGTACTTGAAGGAGAAGGGCAGCGAAAGAACCGTATATAGCGATTCGCGGACGGCGCTCAGCTGGCTTCGCAATAAGAAGGTAGCCTCGACTTTAAAACGGGATGCTTCCACCGCAAAAATCTGGGAGCTGACGGATGAGGCGGTAAAGTGGCTGCAAACCCATTCTTATTCCAATAAGGTATTGAAATGGAATACCGAGGAATGGGGAGAAATTAAAGCCGATTTCGGACGGAAATAAGGTCAGTAAACCAGGTTGGATGGCAGCATCTACGACTTGCCATGCAAGAAGAGCCGATGAGGCGCTTTTGCAGTGAAATAGAGCTAGAAACTAGCTCTATTTCACTTAAACAAGCTGGAATTCCAGAAATAAGGATAGAAATTAGCCTTATTCTGCGCATTCCCCGCCAAACGAGCGGACGAGCGAGCAGCCGTCCATTCCGGACCAGGCTGCTAAGAAATCGTAATAATGAACACGGCGATGAAGTGCATATTTACGGAGTTGGCAAATAAGACGCACTAGGCAGCAGCCATTAGTTTCCCCTTAGCGACGAAGGGGAAACTTTTTTGTGTTTCTTGAATGTCCGGCTGAAATAGTAGATGTCGTTAAAGCCGGTAGCGGCAGCGACCTCGGACACCGTCAGCGAGCTGTGGCGAAGCAAATAATCGGCTTTGCCGAGGCGGGTCATCGTGATGTATTCGGTCACGGTATGGCCGCTAAGCTCCTTGAACAATCGGCTGAAATGGAAGCGGCTGAGGCTGGCCATATTCGCGAGCAAGTCGACGGACAGCTCGTCCTTAAAACGTTTCTCGATATGTTGGAAGACGGGTGCGAAGCGCTCGATGTTTTTCATCCGTTCCGCATACTCGTCTTGGGTGAGTACGGTAGCAACATGGCCGCGAAGCAGCAGCGTCAGCAGGCGGTACAGCTCCGATTTAATCGCCAGCTCATAGCCGAATTCGCGCTGCTCCAGCTCGTTGATGATCGCATGCATGCAGGAGGATACTTTGCTGTTGTCTGTGACATGATTTTGCAGCAGCAGCCGGTTTTGCGAGATCGGCGTTATGAACTTGGTTTCGGCTGCGTCTACCGACTGGCTATGCAGCAGCGATATATCTGCAATGAGCGCATAGTAGTACAAATTGGATGAGAGGCTGATGCCATAATGCAATTCGTTGCTGTTCACGACAATAAGATCGCCAGCGGAGGCGGTAATGGTCGTAGATCCACATTCGATCGAGGCTTCGCCGGTGACGATGTATAGAAATTCAAGATGCTCATGAAAGTGATGGGGGAAAATGACGACTCCCTGTTCATCGAAGGCGTTGCGGTGCAGTTTGATTGGAAAATGAGGGTCCGGCATGTCCATGGGCTCGCGCAGCGTCTCGAATTTTTCCACCTTCATTCACCTCCTAATCAGGATAGCACGATTGTACAAACAAACCGCACAGCTTTGCATGGCGTTAAGCGTTGAAACCATTATAATACGAAAGTGTAGACGTGCAAAACTTTACTAGGACAAAGGAGAGATTAGCAATGAAACCGGTACAAATCGCAGTTATTGGGAACGGCTCTATCTCATCATCTCATTTAGATTCATATAAGAACAATCCAAATGCAAACATTTATGCGGTTTGCGATTTGAACGAGGAACGCGCACAGGCTGCGGCGGAGAAATACGGCGCCGAGAAAATATATACGGATTATCGCGAGCTGCTCGCCGATCCCGTTATTGAAGCAGTAAGCATCTGTACATGGAACAATACGCATGCCGAGATCAGCATCGCTGCGCTTAATGCGGGCAAGCATGTGCTTGTCGAGAAGCCGCTTTGCCGCACCGTTGAGGATGCGCTTCTTGTGCAGGAAGCCGTAAACAAATCAGGCAAGCTGCTGCAAGTGGGCTTCGTTCGCCGCTATGATACGAATGCGCAGCTGCTGCGCGCAATGGCGGACAGAGGCGAATTCGGCGAAATTTATTTTGCTAAAGCATCAACGCTTAGACGTCTTGGCAACCCGGGCGGATGGTTCTCCGACATCGAGCGCTCCGGCGGCGGGCCGCTGATCGATATCGGCGTTCACGTAATTGATCTTTGCTGGTACATGATGGGACGCCCTAAGCCGGTTTCCGTTAGCGCGAACACTTACCACAAGCTGGGCAATCGCTCAAACGTGAAAAATTTAAGCTTTTATCAGGCTGCTGATTACGATGCAGCTAAAAATACAGTTGAAGATATGGCAAACGCGTTGATTCGTTTTGAGAACGGCGCTTCGCTGCTTGTCGATGTCAGCTTCACACTTCACGCGAAATCGAATGAAACGGCAGTGAAGCTCTACGGGGAAAAAGGCGGCTTTGAGATCGATCCGGAGACGGTTATCGTTACAGAGCAAAACGATACGATTTTGAACATCTATCCGCAAACAGACAACAAAGGCTTTGATTTTGTCGGCGCGTTCCAAAATGAAATCAATCACTTTATCGATTGCGTATCAAGCGGTAGCCAGCCGATCAGCCCAGTTGAAGACGGCGTGGAAATTATGAAAATTTTGGTCGGTATTTATGAATCGGCAGCAAAAGGAGCGGAAGTGCGTCTATGAAACTAGGGATTAGCACATACAGCTTATATCAAGCGCTAAGAACAGGCGAAATGACGATACAGGATGTTATCATCTTTATGGCATCCATCGGTGCAGAACATGCGGAAATCGTACCGCTCGGCTTTAACCTGACCGAAAACCCGGAGCTTATTGAAGCTATCAAGAAGCAAGCGCAGGAAAGCGGAATCGAGCTGTCCAATTATGCGGTAGGCGCAAACTTCTCCGGCCTGAACGATGAGCAGTTCGAGCAGGAGATCGCCCGCTTGAAGCAAGAGGTGGATATCGCGGCAGCGCTTGGCGTGAAGAAGATGCGCCATGACGTTGCATCCTCGAAGGATTTATCGATTTCCAACTTTTTGCTAGAGCTGCCAAAGCTGGCGAAGGCTTGCCAAATCATTGCAGACTATGCAGCGCCGCACGGCATTACGACAAGCGTAGAAAATCACGGCTACTATATTCAGCATAGCGACCGCGTGCAGGCGCTAGTTGATGTGGTTGACCGTCCGAACTTCAAGACGACGCTTGATGTAGGCAACTTCCTATGCGTAGACGAGAATCCTGCTGCTGCGGTTGCCAACAATATCGGCCTAGCTTCGATGGTTCATGTAAAAGATTTCTATTACCGCCCATCGACTGAAAATCCTGGCGAGGGCTGGTTTAAATCCGCGAGCGGCAACTGGCTTCGCGGCGCAATCGTCGGACATGGCGACATCGCGATGCCGCAAGTGCTTCGCGTCGTGAAGGAAAGCGGTTATGATGATTATATTTCCATCGAGTTCGAAGGGCTGGAAGATTGCCGCCTCGGAACGAGACTTGGCTTTGAATTCGTAAAGCGCGTATGGAACGAACTATAAACTAGGGGAGCGTGCCGGATATGACATTGCCTATCATTACGAACAAAATCGGCGTTATCGTGGATAGCTTTCAGGTTGGCGTAAAGGAAGGCTTGCTAAAGGCGAAGCAGGTCGGCGCCGACGGCGTACAAATGTATGCCGTGCATGGCGAGCTTGATCCTGCCGGACTTACGACAGCCGCAAGAAAAGAATGGAAGTCCTACATCGAGGGGCTTGGCCTTGATATCTCCGCTTTGGTTGGCGACTTGGGCGGCCACGGCTTCCAAGATCCGGAACAAAACCGCGCGAAGATCGATAAATCCAAGCGGATTATGGAGCTTGGCTTGGAGCTTGGAACGAACATTATTACGACGCATATCGGCATCGTGCCGAGTGACAAAAACAGCCGCGTATACGAGACGATGCATACAGCCTGCGAAGAGCTGGCTCGTTTTGCTAACGACGTGAATGCTTACTTTGCCATCGAGACAGGTCCTGAGACTTCTGCTCATCTGAAGTCCTTCCTAGACAGCCTCGGCACCAAAGGGGTGGCGGTTAACTTCGATCCAGCCAACATGGTTATGGTAACGGGCGATGATCCGGTTCAAGGCGTATATACGCTGAAGGATTATATCGTTCATACCCATGCGAAGGATGGCGTGAAGCTTGGCCATATCGACCCGCGCGACGTTTACGGCGATTATGGCTACGAGGTTACGCTTGACCATGAGAAAATCGCGATTATGGCCGAATCCGGCTCTGCATTCCGCGAGGTACCGCTTGGCGAAGGCGGCGTGGACTGGCCCGCATATTTGCGTGCGCTGCAGGAAATCGGCTATAACGGCTATTTGACAATCGAGCGCGAGGTTGGAACAAACCCAGAGGTTGATATTAGCAAAGCGGTTCAGTTTTTGAAAACATTCAAAGGGTAGATAGGGCGTCGGCAGAAATAACCGGAAAATCTCCCGCTAATAAAGGGGTTTCCGAGAAAATGCTTGCATTAGATGGATTACCTCCCGTTAATTTGATGAATTTATGCCGTTTGGGGCGAATTCGGGTAAATTAACGGGAGGTTTTCCTGTTAATCCACCTATAAGTCCTTCGCAGGGACAATTAGATGGATATTATCCCTTTAAGTCTGCTTCTGCTTATCTGAAAGAGACGTTGGCGGCCGATCAAAACGACCGATTGAATAGAAACTCACCAAAAGTTCTCTGGGCATATGTCTAGAGAGTTTTTTTGTTGCTGCTTAACTTGCCTCTAGCGGAAAGATAGCGGAGGAGGTTCGCAAGCTTGCGACGCAATCACAAATCTCGGCAACGCAAATCGCCGAATTGATTACGGCTATTTTGGAGCAAACGACGCAGCTCTCTACGGACATGGAGTCAAACACGAAGAAGGTGGAGTCCGGCCTTCAGCTCGTTAAGGACGCGGGAGGCGCGTTCCGCTCGATCGTAACGGGGCTGGAGCTCGTGAACGTCCAGCTGCAGGAAGTATCGGCAGCCTCGGAGGAGGTATCCGCCGAATCAGAGGAGGTCGCAGCGTCGGTTGAGGAGATGGAGCGAATTTCCCGCCAGGCCGCTCAGCATTTTGAAGGAATCGCGACAAATTCCGGCGCCCAGATCGTTTCAATGGATGAGGTGAGCACTTCGGCAGAGCTGATTCGGGCGATGTCCAACGAGCTGACCTCGCTGAACAAACGTTTTACCGTATAGCGGATTCATTATTCACAAATTTTATGATTTAATTCAGTGTAACGGTATAGGAATAAAGAGAACTTAAATCTATAATGGTTTTAAGCGGATTTCGACCGTAAAACGAGCATGTGCTGCCCTTCGAAAGGCGACAGCCGTTGGCGGTTAGTGGTATAATCATCAAAAAAGGTCTAGGGTCATTAGCGACTGCTTTGGCCCTGAAGGCAAATAACATTTAAGGAGTACTCGAAATGACTAAAACGCTTATTTTCGGGCACAAAAACCCGGATACCGACACGATTACATCAGCTATTGCTTATGCTGAGCTGAAAACAAAGCTAGGTGCTGACGTTGAGGCGATTCGCCTTGGAGACGTTAACGGCGAAACGCAATATGCGCTCGACTATTTCGGTATTGCAGCTCCCCGTCTTATCGAGAACGTTGCTGACGAGACGGATACGGTTATTTTGGTCGACCACAATGAGCGTCAACAAAGCGCGAACGATATCGATAGAGTACGTGTACTGGAAGTTATCGATCACCACCGTATCGCTAATTTCGAGACAAGCCACCCGCTATATTTCCGCGCTGAGCCTGTAGGCTGCACAGCGACGATTTTGAATAAATTGTACAAAGAGAACGGCGTTGAAATTCGCAAAGAAATTGCTGGCCTTATGTTGTCTGCAATCATTTCCGATTCCTTGCTGTTCAAATCGCCGACTTGCACCGAGCAAGACGTTGCAGCAGCTCGCGAGCTTGCTGAAATCGCTGGCGTTAACGCAGAAAGCTACGGTCTGGACATGCTTAAAGCAGGTGCTGACCTAAGCGACAAAACGATTGCACAGCTGATCTCCCTTGACGCGAAAGAGTTCGCAATGGGCAGCTACAAAGTAGAAATCGCGCAAGTAAACGCGGTTGACACAAACGATGTCATCTCCCGCCAAGCTGAGCTGGAAGCGGCATTGAATGACATCATCGCAACGAAAGGCCTTGACCTGTTCGTGCTTGTCGTTACGGATATTTTGAACAACGATTCCGTTGCGCTTGCACTCGGCGCTCAAGCTCATGCGGTTGAGAAAGCTTACAACGTAACATTGTCCGACAACAAAGCGGTACTCAAGGGCGTTGTTTCCCGCAAATCGCAAATCGTGCCTGTTCTTACAGAAACGCTAAGCAACCTGTAGGAAAAGGGGCGGCGGTTGCCGTTCAACCAAAAATAGCAGCCTGGGACTTGATTAACAAGTTTCAGGCTGCTTTTGTTTTGCTATAATAGATAGAGAAGGAGCGGATAACATGTTTACGATTACGGAATACAGCGCTGAATTGATGAAGGACCCGTTTGGCATTTTGACAGGAAAGAGATATGAATTCATCCTCGATCTTGACGTTGCCGACGATGATGAGCTTTACCACGAGGAAGGTGTAACGCTTCGTGTCATTTATGTTATTGAAGAGGAAGCAGCCCGCATTGCGAAATATGAGTTTTTGACGACATCCTCCAATAAGTACATCGATTTTGAGCTGGAAGAGGATGAAGAGAAGATGGTGCTGGCGTTCTGTCAGGAGCATTTTGAGAAGGCTGCGGAATAGAGCACCGTCTAGCAGCTGAATTATACATATCAGGAATGACTATTGTGCAAGCAGGGCTGCCCGTCAGCTCTGCTTAGCGCAAGGGCGCTGACATAACGGCCAAATCCATAGAAGGGGATGGACAACGATGGAAAGCGGAATAAAGAGGAAGCTGACGGAAAGTGAAATGACAGCGATTACATTGAATGCATTTGGGCAATCGCCAACCGTTATTAAGGAGCTTACGGACGGCTGGGCTAATGCTGCCTATCAAGTGACGCTGGCGAATGGGCAATCGGTTATTGTGAAGGCGGCACCGCTATCGGATACGAAGATGATGAGCTACGAGCAGGGGCTGATGAAGACGGAGGTAGAGGTGCTGCGACTAGTGAAGCTAGTCGGCGCATTGCCGGTGCCTGCTGTATACGCGCATGATAACTCCGAATCGATCGTGGACTGCGAATATTTTATTATGGAGATGCTGGAGGGCGAGCCTTACAATAAGGTGAAGGATCAGCTGACCGAAGAGCAGCGCAATCAGATCGATTATCAGCTTGGCGTTTATAACCGGCAATTAAATGAAATTCGCGGAGAGCGCTTTGGTCTTTATGCAGCAAGTGACGGTTCGGCGGACTCCACTTGGAGAGAGAGCTTTCATCAACTGCTGCTGGGCGTGCTGGCTGACGGAGAACGCGAGGGCGTACAGCTTCCGGCGGACTATGATTCCATCAGGAATGAGGTAGCGCTTCGGTTAGACGTCCTTGATGAGGTAACGGAGCCGAGGCTTGTTCACTGGGATTTATGGGACGGCAATGTATTCATAAAGGACGGAGCCGTTTCCGGCATTATCGATTTCGAGCGTGCGTTATGGGGCGATCCGCTGATGGAGCATTATTTTAGCCACTTTAATAAAACGGCATCTTTTCTTAAAGGTTACGGCATCAAATCTTTTACAACGGGAGAGCAGGGCCGCAGAGCACTCTACGATTTGTATTTGGATCTTATTTTTTGCATAGAGTGCCCGTATCGCCAGTACGAGGACCGCAATCACTTGCAATGGGCACAAAATAATATGGAGCAAGGCTGGCTTCGTTTTATCGCAAGCAGCAAGGATTAGCTCGAACCGGCATAGATGATTATGCAGAAAACAGGCAAAATCCAAATCAGCGGTACCATTGCGATGGTAATCGCTGTTTTCATTTTGTCCAGGCGATAGAGCACCCAGCTCACGATAATAGATAAAATAAGCGCTACCGGATAGAGCCAGTTGATGATGAACAGCAAGACAGGCCAAAATAATTTTTCGGAACCTGGCGAGTCGAAGATCATAACGGACATCAAGGCGACAAAAAACCAAATGAACGTAAACAGTCCGAACAATATTTGACTAATCAACAAAGTGAAAAACACTTTTTTATTTCTCAAGCCATCAATCCCCCCGATTTATATTAAATCAACACGCCTCATCCGCACAAGAGAAATTGTTACTTTCTACCTATCCTCCAGTCCCTTTGTTATTTGTCACCCCTTAACCGCATAAAATTCAAAAACAGCTATTTTTTGCGGGTGCATGCAGAAAGGAGCAGGTGATGAACAGGGCGAGTAAAGACATCGAGCTGGCTGAACAATTTGGAGCCCATAATTATCATCCCCTGCCGATAGTGATCAGCAGCGCAGAGGGCGTGTGGGTGCAGGATTCGGATGGCGTGCGTTACATGGATATGCTGAGCGCTTACTCGGCTTTGAACCAAGGGCATCGTCATCCTCGCATTATTGAAGCATTGAAGGAGCAGGCGGATAAGGTCACGATTACATCACGTGCCTTTCACAACGAAGCGCTGGGCGTATTTTGCGAGAAGCTTGCGGCTTATACAGGCAAAGATCGCATTCTTCCCATGAATACGGGGGCGGAGGCGGTCGAGACGGCAATAAAGGCAGTTCGGCGCTGGGCATACAGCGTCAAGCATATACCCGATGAGCAGGCGGAAATCATCGTTTTTGAAGGGAATTTTCACGGGCGGACGCTGACGGTTACGTCCTTCTCCTCGACGGAGAGTTACCGGCAGGGCTTTGGGCCGTTCACGCCAGGGTTTCGTGTAATACCCTATGGCGATCTGGCGGCGTTAAAAGCAGCGATCCAGCCGAATACCGCCGCGGTGCTGATCGAGCCGATTCAAGGCGAAGCGGGCATACGCATTCCGCCAAGGGGATTTCTTGCCGATGCGGCTAGGCTGTGCAAGGAGCAGCAGGTGCTGCTCGTCGCAGACGAGATTCAAACCGGCTTTGGCCGCACCGGGCGAAAGTTCGCTTGCGACTGGGACGATGTTGTGCCTGATGTCTATATTATGGGCAAGGCGCTTGGCGGCGGCGTCATGCCGGTATCGGCGATTGCGGCAAGCAGCAGCATTATGGATGTATTTGGTCCGGGCTCGCACGGTTCTACGTTTGGCGGCAACCCGCTCAGCTGCGCCGTTGCGATCGCTGCGCTTGACGTAACCGAGGATGAAATGCTGGCGGACCGCTCGCTTGTCCTCGGACAGTATTTCTTAATCAAGCTCGCGACATTGCAGCACCCGGATATAAAAGAAGTCAGGGGCCGCGGCCTATTTATTGCCATTGAGCTGAATACGCCTGCGAGAGCTTATTGCGAGAAGCTGATGGAGCTGGGGCTGCTATGCAAGGAAACGCATGACTATGTGATCCGGCTAGCGCCGCCGCTCATTATAACGGAGGACGAGATCGACTGGGCGTTTGAGAGGATTCAAGCTGTCTTCGCGAATAGCACTTTGGCAGGAGAGTGACGTCTATGAGCATTCAACAGGTGGCCATCGTTGCGGTTCCTTTCGGAAAAGGCGCGGGCACTCCGGGGGCAGAGCTTGGTCCGGCGCATATTTTGCATGCTGCAGGGCTGAGCGGCAAGCTGACGGAGCTCAATATTTCCTATCGCATGGCTGGAGAGGTCAGCGCCATGGCGCCGCTGCAGACGCTGAAATCAGCAAACGCAAAACATTTGGCGGAGGTACTTGCGGTGAGCAGCCAATTATCCGAGCGTGTAGCTGAAATTGTGGCGGATGGAGAGTTTCCGTTAGTGCTGGGCGGCGATCACAGCATTTCGATTGGGACGATTGCGGGTTTAGCTGAGCATTACGAGGATCTTGGCGTCATTTGGTTCGATGCGCATTCGGATCTGAACACGGAGGACACAAGTCCTTCGGGCAATATTCATGGGATGTCGCTTGGCATCAGCCTCGGGAGAGGCATTCCGCTGTTAACGGGTCTTAGAGGCATTTCACCTAAAATAAAGCCAGAGCATGTCGCGATTGTCGGAGCCAGATCGCTCGATTCCGGGGAGAAGGCGTATATCCGCTCCTTGGGCATCGCCTGTTATACGATGCATGACATCGATCGGCTTGGCATCGCGCGGGTGATGGAGAAGGTCATTCAGCAGCTGAGGAAGACGACCGACGGCGTCCATGTCAGCTTTGACATCGATAGCCTTGATCCGCTAGAGGCACCTGGCACGGGGACGCCTGTAAAGGGCGGCTTAAGCTACCGGGAAGCGCATCTTGCCCTTGAGCTTCTCTATCAGTCCAATCTCGTTACATCGGCGGAAGTCGTGGAAGTAAATCCATGTCTCGACCATCATGACCAGACGGCTAAGCTTGCCGTGGAATTGATAGGCTCGCTGCTGGGCGAGCAGATTTTGTGAGGACAACGAGCATTCAGCGTTGATTCGAATGGGCAGGAGGGATTAGGCTATGCGGGAGCCATTTCAGAACGAGCCATTTACCGATTTTTCGGTAACCGATCATATTCATGATTTTCAGGAAGCGCTGCGCAAGGTGGAGTCGGAGCTCGGCAAGGAATATACGCTGAAGATTGGTCCGGACCGCATCGAAACGATTCAAAAGCGCAAATCGATTAACCCTTCCGACGTGAAGCAGCTGGTTGGCATCGTATCGCAGGCGGACACGGGGCTTGCGCATAAAGCGATACTTGCCGCTGCGGCAGCCTTTGAGGATTGGAAGAAGGTAACGCCGCCTGCTAGGGCGAGGGTGCTGTATAAGGCTGCGGCGCTGCTGCGGCGGCGCAAGCATGAGTTCTCGGCGTGGCTCGTATACGAAGCAGGCAAAAGCTGGGCCGAGGCAGATGGAGATACGGCGGAGGCCATTGATTTCCTTGAGTATTATGGACGCGAAATGGAGCGGCTCTCGGAGCGCCAGCCGATTGTGGCGACAGCCGGCGAGGATAACGAGCTCGTCTACATTCCGCTCGGAGTTGGCATCATTATTCCGCCGTGGAATTTCCCGCTTGCGATATTGGCGGGCATGACGATGGCGGCGGTCGTTGCCGGCAATACGGTCGTGCTTAAGCCAGCGAGCGCGACGGCGGTCATCGCCGCCAAATTCGTTGAGCTGCTGGAGGATGCCGGGTTGCCCGATGGCGTCGTCAATTTCTTGCCAGGCGCCGGCAGCGAGGTGGGCGATTTTCTGGTAGAGCATCCGTTAACCCGCTTTATTTGTTTTACAGGCTCGCGAGAGGTTGGTTTGCGCATTAATGAGAAGGCCTCGTTCAGCCAGCAGGACCAGAAGTGGATTAAGCGCGTGGTCGCCGAGATGGGCGGCAAGGATACGATCATCGTTGACGAGGATGCGGATCTTGATCTGGCAGCCGATGCGATTACAGCATCCGCTTTCGGCTATGCCGGCCAAAAATGCTCCGCTTGCTCGCGTGCGGTCGTGCATGAGCTTGTCTATGACGAGGTAATCGAGAAGGTGGTCGAGCGGACGAAGAAGCTGAAGCTCGGGAAGGCAGACGAGCAAATCACCTACGTCGGTCCGGTTATCGATGAGCGGGCATACCTTAGCATTTTAAAATATATCGAGGTTGGGCGCAGCGAAGGCATCATTGTGCAAGGAGGGAGAATTGGAGACAGCAGCGGTTATTTCATTGAGCCTACGATCATCAAGGATGTCGCTCCGTATGCACGGATCGCGCAGGAGGAAATATTCGGCCCCGTGCTTGCGTTTATTAAGGCAGCCAACTTCGACGCGGCGCTTGATATCGCTAATAATACCGAATACGGATTGACGGGAGCAGTCATCTCGCGCAACCGCAGCAGATTGGAGCAAGCCCGCGAGCAGTTCCACGTAGGCAACCTTTATTTTAACCGCAAGTGCACAGGTGCCTTGGTCGGCGTTCACCCGTTCGGCGGCTTTAATATGTCCGGTACGGATTCGAAAGCCGGCGGGCGTGATTATTTGCTGCTCTTTACGCAGGCTAAGCTAGTATCGGAAAGGTTCTAAACGTTATTTGCGAGCGGATTGGATGAGCAAAGCGCCAATCCGTTCAATTCCTCTTTCTATATCTTCCTCGCTTACATTAGTCGCATTTAGCTTCAATATATTTTCCCTCTGGAAATTGCTCAAATAATCTCTATCCAATGAGAATAGATGAATCGATTCCTTCTTTAATTTTGCAATAATCTGCGGGACGGACAGCGTTTTATCCAGCAAAATATGCGTATGAATGGACGGATGTTTCGGGCGCTCATAGGCAAATGCCCCACCGCTGCGAGCGGCTTCCTTCACCAGCGCAGCATCAAGGAGCTTGGCCTTAGCCGTATAGCTGCTGCGGATTTTGGCGCGGTGACGGTCGAACATGCCGCTGCGCAAATAGATTTCGAGAGCGGCTTGCGACAGCATGGAGCTGTCGATGTCGTCCTGTTTTTTATACAGCCGAAACGATCCAGTGAGCAGATCAGGGATGACGGCAATGCCGATGCGCAGGCCGGGAAATATGATTTTGGAGTAGCTCTTCAAATAGATGACATGCGAGGAATCGTCATGGGCGTAGATCGGATCGGCCTTGCTGTCCTGCTCGAAATCGGCGAGGAAATCATCCTCCACGATGTATACGTCGTATTTGGCGGCAAGCCTCGCGAGCCGCTTCTTTTCTTTGTTCGTGTAAGAGCAGCCAAGCGGATTGTGAAAACGCGGCATCGTATAAAAAAACTTAATGTCCTCCGTACGAAAGATTTCCTCCAGCCTGCCAAAATCTATACCCGAGAACCGGCGTTCTATCCCGATAACCGGAATGCGGCGCGTCTCCAAATATTCGATAAACAGATGATAGCCCGGCTGCTCGATCAGCACCTTCTGCTTGCCGCTTGGGAAGGGGATTGCGGCAAGCAACGAAAGGGCTTGTTGAACCCCGGACACCACAAATATACTCCGCTCCTCGGCGAACACTTGATAGCTCGTTAATTGTTTGCGGACGACATCGATAAGCGAAGTCATCCCTTTGGCAGTGCCATATACGAATAAGTCCTTCTGGTAAGTGTCGATCGCTTTATTGATGCAGTGCTGAAAATCCAAATAGGGGAATACATTCGGATCAGGTGCGGAATCGGCAAAGTTTAAAATTGCCGACGCTTCGCCTTGGACGGAATCCGTCCCTTTTACAACGTAATAGCCGCTCTTTGGCATCGCATAAATAAGATGGCGCTTCTCGAGCTCATCGAGCGCCTTAATGATCGTGCTCTTGCTGCAGCCGCACTGCTCCGCCAATGAACGGATCGAAGGGAGCTTCTGCCCATCCTTATAAGGCTGCTTTAAAATCAGTTCTTCTAGCTCGTTCATAAGCTTTAAATAGATATACATCGGACAGGCTCCTCGCGAATCTGTATCGGTACAGATAGCCGTTTTCCTTATTGTAGCATGCACGGCGGGGAGATACGATATACGTAACATAAACATTCATTAGGAGGTGCGTCATGCCAGCAGCACAATTAGACGCCAAAACGAAGCGCTTCGCCTATTCGGCGATCGTTATTTATTCGGCCATAGTAGGGCTCTCTTTTCTATTTGGAAAATTAGCCTTAACGGTTGCAACTCCGCTCGATAGTCTCGCTCACCGCTTTACCGTTTCCCTTAGCGCGGCAACTATTCCTTTCCTATTCGGGTGGGTGAAGCTCCAAATCAAACCGCGGGATGTACTGGCTGTTCTTCCGCTTGCGGTCTTATACCCCTCGATGTTTTTTGCTTTTCAAGCCTTTGGCTTAAAATTCACATCCTCCGCGGAGGCTGGCATTATCCATGCTACTGTGCCGATCTTCACGATGATTGCGGCAGCGTATTTCTTGAAGGAGCGGACAACGAGGCTGCAGCAGCTTTCGACGCTTCTCTCTGTGGCAGGCGTCATCTTCATTTTTGTCATGAAAGGTACGTCGATTAATCTGGCAAATATGAAAGGGACGCTGCTTATTCTTTTGTCAGCCCTCGCATTAGCCGGCTATAGCGTGTTAGCAAGGAAGCTTACTTCTCGGATGAAGGTAATGGCCATGACCTATGTGATGACGGCAATCGGCTTCCTTGTTTTCAACCTGATGGCGGTCGGCAAACATGTGGCAGAAGGGACGTTATCGCTTTATTTTGAACCGTTTGCAAGCCCTGTGTTCCTATTGTCGGTTTTATATTTGGGCGTGCTCTCCTCGCTCATTTCCAGCTTGCTCAGCAACTATGCTTTATCGAAGCTGGAGGCGTCCAAGGTTAGCGTGTTCAATCATCTTGCGACATTGGTTTCGATTATTGGAGGTTTCGTTTTCTTAAACGAGCAGCTTGCGTATTACCACATTATCGGGGCAGCTGTCATCATCGCGGGCGTGCTAGGCGCGAATGCGGGGACATGGGGAAGGAGGAAGGCGGTGCTTCCTCCCATAGTATCTGATCAAGCGATGAATAAGAACGGATAACGATAGCCTATCTGAAAATAACGCTAAACCACCGGCGCGCAGGCTTCATAGCCAGCGCAGCTGGTAATAGATGGCGCACCGCCTTTTCTCGTATTGTATATGCTTGTTGGTAGATTGCTGTTTCAAGCGCGGCAATGCTGGGAGAGCGCCGTTTGTGGCGAGTCGTATTATGTTGAGAGAGTGTCATGCGAGTGAGCAGAAGCAGTCTGTGATGTGATGGGAGTGTGCGGGGCGAGCAAAGTTTGTGGTGGGAGAGTATCGTGCCAAATAGAGTTAGCATTCCGGTTATCAAAAATCGGCTGCGTTTATCGTATTGCCCGGACTGTACATGGGGATGCTCCTGCTCCATCGTAGGAACATTTTTGTCTATATGCTGGCGTTTCCCCACAGTTTGTTTGAAGACAGGCGCATCAAACCAATTGTGGGGAACACCGCACTACAGTCAAGCTGCGTGTTATTTAAGAAGACTTCGCATGATGGATCGCGGACTCTATATAGGCTCTTAGAATCTTTATAAACGTGCGCATGGCATGTCCGATATATCGGTCGCTGCGATAGATGAGACAAATGTCTTGAGAAGGCGTAGGATTTTTTAGAGGCAGCACCTTGATGTCGGGATAAGGAAGATTATCGAGCAGCAGCCGCGGCAGAACACAGGCGCCAGCTCCGCTTTGCACCATCTGGAGGAGGGATGATAAGGTTGTCGTCACCATATGCGGACGCAGCGTAAAACCTTTATCCATGCAGAAGCGGTCGATCAGCTTGCGGCACTGATGGTCGGATGGGAACATGACGAGCTTCAAGGTGTCCAGTCTGCTCAAGGAGATGAAGCTCTCCGCGGCAAGGGGATCATTGATGCTGACCGCCAATGAGAACTCTTCATGAAACAAAGGAATGGACGTGAGACGATCATCGATAACAGGCCCGGTCGTTACGCCAACATCGATGCTCCTATCCAGAACTTGTTCGGTTACTTTGGTGGTTTCCAAAAGAGACAGCGAAATGGTGGGATAGGTTTGATGAAAGTTTAGCAGCAAGGCATTAAACATCAGATCCGCGTCACCGGGCAAGACACCGATCGATAACGATCCGCCTTGCATTTTTTTTAAATCCGCAATCGCATCGCTCGCTTGCTGCAGATGCCCGAACACGGCAGCGCCATGCTCATGAAGAATCGCTCCGGCTTCTGTGAGGACGATTGTTTTACCTACACGATCGAACAGCAAAACCTTTAATTCTTCCTCCAATTTCCTTATCTGCTGGCTGACGTTGGGCGCGCTGACGCCCATCTTCTCGGCTGCTCTCGTGAAGTGAAGCTCCTCACAAATCGCCATAAAATACTGCAGCTGCCTTAACTCCATAACGCACACCTGCTTTCAATAGCATCGCTGAGTGCCTTGCATCATTATTGTCACTTCATCCTCTTTTTCTGTCAATGAATAATCGTTAACTTACACTTAACGTTCCGGTAATGTGCACTGCATTGATGAAAATTTCCAGGAGATCTACACTTGGAACATATCAAGCGCGTCACATTACAAAGGAGGAAATCAACATGTCAGAAATGATGATCAAAACGGCTCAAACGGTTCGTCAATTGGTGCTTCAGCAGGTGCAGGCGATCCCTGAGGAACTGTTCGACATTCAGCCTGATGCCTATAACAACACGGTTCGCTGGAACGTTGGACACATGATTTATTGGATGGATGTCTACATGTCGCTTGGCTTCTCGCGACAATCGGCCATTCCCGCAGCTTACGCATCGTTTTTCAAATCCGGCACGGCGCCAGCGGACTGGACGGACACCCCTCCTTCGAAGGAAGAGCTAATCCAGCAGCTGTCCGATCAGCTTAGCTTTATATCTGAGTTGGCTCCAGACAGCTTGAAGGCAACTCTCACACCGCCGATTCAATTGGGACCGCTCACCTTCAACCGGGCGGGGGAGCTGTTGAACTTTGGATTAGTCCATGAAGGGATGCATCTTGCAACCTGTGGCTGCTTGCTTAAGGTCATCCAAAACAAGCAATAAAGCTTGCGTCGAAAAAAATCGCCATCCCCACCGCTCTAATAGAGGAAAGTTTGGCTATATCTATTTATTACGATGACACGCTTCCTGAAATTGGATATTATGGAGAGAAGAAAATGCTGGAAGCAGGGCGTGTGGGGGATGGTTCTAATGAAGGTAAATATGGAAGAGTGGATTATAGAGGCGGATATAGCGAGCATGCAAGCGGCAATGGAAGCAGGCTGGTTAAGCTCGGAAGAGCTTGTGAAGGTTTATCTGGGGCGTATTAAACGACATGATGGGGTGCTTCGCTCCATTTTGGAAGTCAACCCGGACGCGATTGAAATCGCAAGGGATTTGGACCAGGAACGAGTCGAGCGCGGGAGCAGGGGCAACCTGCATGGCATTCCGATTATTTTGAAGGACAATATAGATACCCATGACAACATGCACACGAGCGCAGGCTCAGTTGCTTTAGCGAATTCCTACGCCGCAGCGGATTCCTTCGTTGCATCGCAGCTGCGCGCCGCCGGAGCTGTTTTTCTCGGAAAAGCGAATATGACGGAGTGGGCCAATTTTATGTCCGGCTCGATGTGGGCGGGCTATAGCTCAAGAGGAGGGCTTGTGCTTAATCCATATGGGCCGGGAGAGCTGTTTATTGGCGGCTCCAGCTCGGGATCAGGCGCTGCGGCTGCCGCGAATTTAGCAGCGGCTGCGATTGGAACGGAAACCTCCGGCTCCATCATTAGCCCTGCAAGCCAAACGAATCTGGTGGGAATCAAGCCGACGATAGGACTCGTAAGCCGAACCGGCATTATTCCGATTACGAGCAGTCAAGATACGGCAGGACCGATGGCAAGAACGGTGACGGATGCTGCCATCGTGCTTGGGGCGCTAACGGGTGCGGATGAGTTGGATGAAGTAACGGTAGCGGGGGCGAAGCATGCTTACAAGGATTATACGCCTTTTTTGAATACGGATTATTTGAAGCAGGCAAGGATCGGAATTCCGCGTTTTTACTATAAGGATTTAGACGAGGCTAGGCTCGCCGTTATCGAAGAGGCCATCGGGGTCTTGAAGCAGGCAGGCGCCACCATTATTGACCCCGTTGAACTGCCGTGCGAGAAGGTCGAATGGGATTGGCATGTGCTGCGTTATGAATTCAAAAAATACATCAACGATTATCTAGGGAAGCTGGATGAATCGGTTCCCGTACATTCCTTGCAGGAGCTTATTGCCTATAATGCAGAGCATGCCGATATTGCTTTAAAATATGGTCAAGATACGCTCATATCGGCAGAGGAAACGAGCGGGACGCTGACCGAGCAGGAATATGTGGATAGTCTCATTAGAAATAGAGAGCTTGCGGGCAAAGGCGGGATCGATCACGCTTTGGAGGAGCATCAATTAGATGCGCTGCTGTTCCTTGGCAATGACGATGGCGATGATCTTGCCGCCAGGGCAGGTTATCCCGTCATTACGGTGCCAGGCGGATTTGCGGAAACCGGTATTATCGCAGAAGGCGGCTATACGACTAAAGGTCCGCAGGGCATATCCTTTATCGGCACAGCCTTCAGCGAGCCGACACTCATTAAGCTGGCTTACGGCTTCGAGCAAGCGACCAAGCATCGTTTTCCTCCAACAGACTTCAGTTGAAAAATAAAAGGCGCAAGCAGCAGGCATTATAGCCTTGTCGCTTGCGCCTATTCTCTTATAAAAACCTACAGCCGGATTTTAAATGATTTTTTCGTCAGCGGATAAAGCCATTTCACACCGCTCGGCGTGAGCGTATCCGCTACGAGATGAGATAAATAACCGAGCATCGAGACGATTGCGATGCCGTCAATTTGCAGCTGATTCTCGAGTCCCCAGCCAATCGCGCCCCAAATCGGGACGGCCCATATCGTATGCGTCATGCCGCGATGCTTCAGCCACGGTACCCAAGCGGAAAACAGGCCGAAGCCGATCAGCCAGTTCATATGATAGTAATAGCCGGCGTACATAACGATGCATCCGACGGCGCTCGCGAGCACATTTCGGATGACGCCCTGCTTCGCCACGAGGCCAAGCAGGAAGACGGCCGCTGCTACGCCTATGTATAGCGGTGAAGGCGATTGGTCGGTGAAAAAATAATAACAAATGATGGCGGCAAGCAGGAAGCCCGACCATAGCGTAAGCTCGCGGATCAGCTTGGAAACCTTGCTGAGCTTGGAGCTGAGCATGCTAGGGCCGTCAAGATCCGCGCTTAACGCGGAGAAGCCGGCTACGGCAATGTACAAAGCGGCATGCTCCAAAGTGAACGGGTAATAGATCGATGCGGCTGCGCCAACGGCTGCCCCGATCGCTAGATGAGTCTTTCCTGTCATAAATCCTCCTGTGACTGACGATGCGTGTGCATGAATGATGACAGCCTATTATAGTTGTTCTCGGTTTACCTGCTCATTGCGAACCATTTGCTCAAGCTTCTCTACAAGCCGGTCGTGAGCCGGGTCTTTTTTGCCAAAGCTTAAAAGCCGTTTGCGATTTTGTTTTTTGAGCAGCTCTAGCAGATAGAGCTTTTCCTTTAACGTAAACATGCTGACGAAGAACCTCCTATCGATTTGACATATCGCCTGGGTCCGTTTCTTTGCGATATACGCTTGGCGTCATTCCGGTGCATCTTTTAAACAAGGTGTTAAAAGAATGAATATCCTTGTAGCCGACCATCTCGGCAATCGTGCTGATTTTGAGCTGGGAGCCGCGAAGCAGCTCTTGGCTCTTTTGGATGCGTACATTTTGCAGGTAGCGGTGGAAGCTTTGGTTCGCATGCTGCCGGAAGAGACGCTGCAGATGCCGCTCGCTCCAGCCGCTTGCCTCAGCCAGCCTAGCTAGCGTCAGCTCCTGATCATAATGCTGCTCGAGATCATTTAACAGCTTGATAAAAGCCGTTTGCCTCGGAGCGGGGGACGGGCGGGATTGCTCCATCGATCGCTGCAAAGCGATGATCAGCTGCAGCAGCAGGGAATGCAAGTAATCAGAGGAGCCCGTTTGCGGAAGCTCATATTCTCTGTGCAGGGCTAGAAAGAGCTTCTCGAACTGGTCATGCGTATCCATGCAGGAATAGTAGGAAGAAAGTCCGCTTTCCATGTTGCTCATAAACTGAACGATGCTGTAATCGGAGGCGAATGCACTAAGCTTATGCAGCAGCAGCGGAGAAAAGACACAATTGAATACGCTCAGTGGGCTCACTGCTTTATTTGCGGAAATCGGCCTGAACACATGCGACATGCCGATCGGGATGAAGAAAACCTGCCCCTTTCGCACCTTATGAACCTGATCGCCGATATGATGGTAGCCGGCTCCCTCTGCGATATAGACGCATTCGAGAAAATCGTGATCATGATAGGGGCTCGTAATGTTCTCTGTGGCGCGATTAACGTAAAGCAGCTGATTTTTTTGGAAAAAGTGCTCTCCGCGAAACGTTTCTACGTGATGATTCATTGTGCGCGCTCCCAACGCAGATTTCTCTGCCTTTTGTGAAAATGTCCGGATTACCGCATCAAGTTGTCCGTTATACCTGCATTTTTATCGCTCTGCTTTTTTATAATTATAGAGGAAAGCGTAGAGGCAAGGAAGGCGAACACGCAATAAATATCGGCATTTTCGAGCGCTTGGTTATGGAAGCTTAATTCCGTTATACCTGAAGGAGGATAACTTAATGCTAGAGATTAGAGAACTGCGCTGCGAATATCAGAAAAATCCGATCGGAATCGGTGCGGCAGCACCACGTTTGGGCTGGAAGCTTCATTCAGAAGAGAGAGCGGTAAGCCAGTCTGCTTATGAGATTGAGCTTGCTTCGGATGATCGTTTTGCTGACGTGATCTGGCAATCGGGCCGCATGGAATCGGAGCAATCCACGCATGTGGAGCTAAAGTCGTTTACGGCTGAATCTTGTAAGCGTTATTACTACCGTGTCCGGGTATGGAATCAGCGGGGCGAGCAGTCTGCTTGGTCAGAGACGGCTTTCTGGGAGATGGGCATTCTAAGTCCTAAGGAATGGGTGGGGGAATGGATATCAGCGCCGCTTGACCTGCTGCAAGTTGAGTCCGAGCCATCCCCGATGCTGAGGAAAACCTTTGCTCTCACAGGCGCTGTGAAGGAAGCCCGCTTGTACGCGACTGCACTTGGGCTCTACGAGCTTGAGCTTAATGGACAACGGGTGGGCGACAGCTACTTTACGCCGGGCTGGACGAGTTACAGCCATACGCTGCAAACACAAACCTATGATATAACCGAGCTCCTTGCGCCAAGCGGAAATGCGATTGGCGCTTACCTCGGAAATGGCTGGTACAAAGGGAATTTGGCTTGGAGTGAGCAGCGCTGCTTGTACGGCGATCGTCTAGCTCTGCTGCTGCAAATACGTATCATGTATGAGGATGGAAGGGAAGAGCTGATCGTAACCGACAATAGCTGGAAAGCGGCGATCAGTCCGGTTCGGCTTTCGGAAATCTATCATGGCGAAACGTATGACGCACGCCTGGAACGAGAGGGCTGGAGTACGGCAGGTTATGATGACGGCGAAGGAGGCTGGCAGGCGGTAGAATTGCTGCAGCATGGGAAGCAAATGCTGACGCCGCAAATAAACGAGCCCGTACGCAAGCAGGAGAGGCTGAAGCCGATAGCGTTCTTTTCGACGCCAAAAGGGGAGCGGGTGCTTGATTTTGGCCAAAATATGGTCGGATGGGTGCAATTTGCGCTGCAGGGAGAAGCGGGGGCTGAAGTAACGCTGCTGCATGCCGAGGTGCTCGACCATGAGGGTAATTTCTACACCGATAATTTGCGTGCGGCAAAGCAGACGATCAAGTATGTGCAAAAGGGCGCCGAGCGTGAAATGTATGAGCCGCGATTTACGTTTCAAGGCTTTCGGTACGTGCAGCTCATCGGATTTCCCGAGAAGCTGGAGATGGATGATTTTACAGGCGTGGTGCTCCATTCCGATATGGAGGATACCGGCTTGTTCGAGTGCTCGGAGCCGCTGGTCAATCAGCTTCAGCGCAACATCAAATGGGGCATGAAGGGCAATTTCCTCGACGTGCCGACCGACTGTCCGCAGCGGGATGAACGGCTTGGGTGGACCGGAGATGCACAAATGTTCATCCAAACGGCGTCTTACTTATCGAATGTAGCGCCTTTTTTCACCAAGTGGCTGCGGGATTTGGAGGCTGATCAAGGCGAAGACGGAAGTGTGCCTTTCGTTATTCCGCAGGTGCTTGGCGAGAACGACAGCTCCTCGGCGGCATGGGGGGATGCGGCAGTCATTTGCCCGTGGACCATTTATGTTTGTTACGGCGATAAGCGAATATTGGAGGAGCAGTATGACAGCATGAAGGCTTGGGTGTCCTACGTCCGGCGTCAGGGGGATAACGAGTTTTTGTGGAACACCGGTTTTCATTTTGGCGATTGGCTTGGGCTTGATGCCAAATCCGGCGATTACGTGGGAGCGACCGATCGGGACTTTATTGCGACAGCCTTTTACGCGTATTCGGTATCGCTTGTCCAGAAGACGGCAGCCGTGCTGAATGAGACAGAGGATGCGGCGACGTATCAGGAGCTTTATGTGCAAATTCTAGCCGCTCTGCGCGAGGAATTCGTGACCGCTACGGGCAGGCTGGCCGTGCCGACCCAAACGGCTCAAGTGCTTGCCCTCATGTTCGGGCTGCTGGATGAAACGGCAGAGAAGCGGGCGATTGCCAAGCTTGCCGAGCTGCTCGAGCAAAATAAGTTTCACCTGACGACAGGATTTGTTGGTACGCCGTATTTGAATCATGTGCTTAGCGCATTTGGCCAGAACGAGGCGGCTTATAAGCTGCTGCTGCAGCAAACTTATCCGTCATGGCTCTATCCGGTAACGAAGGGTGCAACGACGATTTGGGAGCACTGGGACGGCATCAAGGAGGATGGCAGCTTCTGGAGCAAAAATATGAACTCCTTCAATCACTATGCGTATGGCGCCATTGGCGATTGGATGTACCGCACAGTCGCAGGCATTCAAACGGTTGAGTCGGCGCCTGGCTACAAGCAAATCTTGATTGCGCCGCAGCCGGGCGAGGGGCTTAGCTGGGCGGAGGGAAGCTTGCAAACGTTGTACGGGAAGGTCAGCTCCAAATGGGTGAAGTCGGAGGACGGAACCATCACGCTAGATGTAGCGATTCCGCCGAACACGGCTGCGGAAATTCGGTTGCCGGGGGCGTCTGCCGGGGCAAAGGTAACCGAGAGCGGAGGCTCGCTTAAGGGAGCTTTGGGCGTAACGGCTGTATCGGAAACGGAAGCTGGCGTTTCCATTCATGTCGGATCAGGCAGCTACCAGCTTGCATGGTAGGATGCACGTTTTTTACTTATGCACGTATGCATCGAAATAATGCATAAAAGGTCAAGCAAGGCTGCTCTACAGGTGCTAACACCTAAGGGCAGCCTTTTGCTTTTTGCGGTGAAATCGATAAATTGTTCTTGATTTTTAGTAAAAACAACGTATAATTTTACCCATAAAAGAGAAATCGCTTACATCACGTATTCCATGCCTTGCAGGAAGGAACGGTAGTATGGCTACGATTAAAGAAATTGCGCAAAAAGCAAATGTATCGATCGCAACGGTATCACGGGTGCTTAATTATGATCCGGGCATTTCGGTGGCTGATGAAACCCGCAAACGCATTTTCGAGGCAGCACAGCAATTAAATTACAAGACGCTGCGACAGCGCAGCGGCATTGCTGTCAAGGAGCGGTACCGGGTTGGGCTTCTGAACTGGTATTCCGATCAGGAGGAAATGCTTGATCCGTATTATTTGGCGATCAGGCTCGGCATTGAACGTGAATGCTTCCAACGGAAGATGGATTTGGTTAAATTGTATATGCAGCCCAAAGGGAATTCGGACAGCAAGGACTGGCCCGGCGAGTCGCTCGACGGCATGATTGCGATTGGGCGGTTCGAGAAGGAGGATTTGGATCGTTTTCCGATCGGCCTTAGCAGCATCGTCTTCGTCGATTCCTCTCCTGACGACAACCGCTTTGATTCCGTAGTCATTGATTTGCGCAAGTCCGTTTCCGAGGTGGTCGATTATCTGATTGGCTTAGGCCATGAAACGATCGGTTATATCGGCGGGCATAATAAGGTGAACAATAAGCGTGTGCGGGATGAGCGCGAGAAAGTATTTATGGACCAGTTGGCTGCCCATGGGCTGTTCGATCCGGAGCTGGTGTATACGGGCAACCATTTATATTCCGAGGACGGCTATAAGCTGATGAAGAAGGCTTTGACGGGAAATAAGGTGCCAACGGCCTTTTTTATTGAAAATGATTCCATGGCAGTGGGCGCGCTGCGGGCGCTGCATGAAGAGAAGTTGCAGATCCCGCATGATATTTCGATCATTGGGTACAACGACATCGCCATAGCTGAGTTTTTGCAGCCGCCGCTCACAACCGTTAAGGTTCATATGGAGCATATGGGCGAAACAGCGGTTGAGCTGCTGGCCGATCGCTTGGTCGCCAAGCGGGAAATTGCCAAAAAAATCGTATTGCCTACCCGTTTGAAAATACGCGAGAGCAGCGGGGCGCCAGCCAAGAAGAACGGTGCGGCACCTATTAACCACGAATAAGTTAAGTTATCCGAATACGCGCGGAGGTGGCAGGCTTGTCTTTGTTGCTGAACGGTCAGAACGTATTGCCGGCTGTGCATAAGCTGAAGGATGTGGAGGCGGTGCTTGCTTCGCCTTATGCTTTTATGGTGCTGCTCGGAGGACATTTGGGGCAGTTGAAAAATATCGTTGATCTGGCGAGGCAGCATGACAAAAAGGTACTGCTGCACGCGGATCTGATTGACGGACTTAAAAATGACGAATACGCAGCCGAGTTTCTCTGCCAGTCCATTCGACCCGCGGGCCTTATATCCACTCGCTCCAGCGTCATTGGCCGCACGAAGCAGAACGGGCTGATTGCCATTCAACGGCTGTTCCTTATCGATTCGGATGCGCTGGAGAGAAGCTATACGGGTCTGGACAAAAATCGCCCTGATTTCATCGAGGTGCTGCCGGGCGTCATACCGGATATCATCAGCGAGGTTAAGAGGCGGAGCGGCATTCCGATTATTGCGGGTGGGCTTATACGGACGCAGGAGCATGTAAAGCAGGCGCTCGAAGCCGGCGCAACGGCGATCACGACATCGCGGAAAGAGCTGTGGAAGGCTGCGGATTAGCCCTTTGGCATGTGAAGGAGGAGGTTAAAATGGATAAATATATACTATCGCTCGATCAGGGCACGACAAGCACGCGCGCGCTGCTCGTGGACCGAAGCGGGACTATTATAGATATGGAACGGGAAGAGCTTCCTCTGCATTACCCGCACGCAGGCTGGGTTGAAGCGGACGCTATGTTTATATGGGAATCAACGAAGAAGGTGATGGCGGAGCTTCTGGAAAGGTCTGGCGCAACGGCTGAGCAAATCGCTGGAATCGGAATTACGAATCAACGGGAGACGACGGTTGTCTGGGATAAGAAGACCGGTCACCCCATTCACTATGCGATTGTATGGCAGTCGCGCCAAACCGCAGACATCTGCGAAGCGCTGAAGCAAGGCGGATATGAGCAGCTGTTTCACTCGAAAACGGGACTGCTGATCGATGCTTATTTTTCAGGGACAAAGGTGAACTGGCTGCTGGACCATGTCGATGGCGCCCGTGAGCGAGCGGAGAAGGGCGAGCTGCTGTTTGGCACGATTGATACTTGGCTCATATGGAATTTAACCGGCGGGCTGGTGCATGTAACGGATGTCTCGAATGCATCGCGGACGCTGATGTTCAACATTCATGAGCGGAGCTGGGATGATGAGCTTTTGCATATTTTGAACATTCCAAAAGCGATGCTGCCAGAGGTACGCTCTTCCTCCGAGGTGTATGGCTGGCTTGATACCGGGCTGCTGGGACGCGCAATACCGGTAGCGGGAGCGGCGGGCGACCAGCAAGCGGCGTTATTCGGGCAAAATGCGTACGATGAGGGAAACACAAAAAATACCTATGGAACGGGCTGCTTTATGCTCATGAACACGGGTGCTAAAGCAATCGTATCCGAGAGAGGGTTGCTCACCACCATTGCATGGGAGGTGGACGGCAAGCTCGAATATGCGCTCGAAGGCAGCGTATTTGTTGCGGGAGCTGCAATCCAGTGGCTCCGCGATGGGCTTGAGCTTATCGAATCGGCATCCGAGACCGAAGGTCTGGCGGAGCAGGTCGAATCGACGGATGGCGTCTACGTCGTTCCGGCATTCGTAGGACTTGGCACGCCTTATTGGAACAGCGATGTAAGAGGCGCGGTATTTGGTCTGACGCGCGGAACGTCGAAGGCGCATTTTGTCCGCGCCGTGCTCGAATCTTTGGCTTACCAGACGAAGGATGTCCTATCGGCTATGGAGGAAGAATCGGGATTGCCGCTGCAATCGCTGTCCGTAGACGGGGGAGCGACGCTGAATAATTTGCTTATGCAATTCCAAAGCGACTTGCTGGGCGTACCGGTAGAGAGACCGGTAGTCAATGAATCGACGGCGCTTGGAGCCGCTTATTTGGCGGGTCTTGCTGTCGGCTTCTGGGAAAACCGCGAGGAGCTTGCCAAGCTGCGGAAGGTGGATCGGTTGTTTGAGCCATCGATGGCGGATGAGACACGTGAGGATTTATATAAGGGCTGGCACCGCGCGGTCAAAGCGGCCATGGCTTTTGCGCAATAATGATGTTATAATGTCGATAAGTTAATAACGGTTGGAGACTAGGAGAAACCACGAAGACCGCTTCCAAACCCTTTTTTAAGGGCTGGGAAGCGGTTTGAGTGGTTTTTTTGTTTATATTTGTTAAATGAGGAGTAACCAGACGAATTTGGCAGAACATTATATGGATAGAGAATCGGAGGAAATCATAATGAACAATCATAAGGGCAAGGAAATTTTTGCAGCGCAAAATCGTGAGCAGGTGCTGGCGGACATGCAGTCTTCACCCATTGATGTGCTGGTTATTGGCGGCGGCATCACGGGAGCGGGTATTGCGCTTGATGCTGCTGCGCGCGGGATGAAGGTGGCGCTGGTTGAAATGCAGGACTTTGCGGCGGGCACATCGAGCCGTTCCACGAAGCTTGTGCACGGAGGCTTGCGCTACTTAAAGCAATTTGAAGTAGGCGTCGTCGCCGAGGTGGGCAAGGAGCGGGCCATCGTATATGAGAATGGACCGCATGTGACTACGCCCGAATGGATGCTGCTACCGCTGTACAAAGGAGGCACCTTCGGCAAGTTCTCGACTTCGATCGGGCTGCGTGTTTATGACTTTTTGGCGGGAGTCAAAAGAAAAGAGCGCCGCATGATGCTGAGCGCTGCGGATACGCTGGCGAAGGAGCCGCTTTTGAAACGCGAAGGCTTGAAGGGCGGCGGCTATTATGTGGAATATCGGACGGATGATGCGCGGCTGACGATTGAAGTGATGAAGAAAGCGGTGGAAACCGGCGCTTTGTCTGTCAATTATGCGAAGGTGGAGACGCTGCGCTACGACAAGTCTGGCAATATAACAGGCGCACTCGTTAAAGATACGATCAGCGGTACAGCATATGAGATTAAAGCGGCCAAAATCATCAATGCAACCGGCCCTTGGGTCGATGATATACGTGAAATGGACGGTTCCAAAAAAGGGAAAACGCTCCGTTTGACGAAGGGCGTCCATCTTGTGTTCGACAAGAGCCGTTTCCCGCTGCGTCAAGCGGTTTACTTCGATACGCCGGATGGACGCATGGTGTTCGCGATTCCACGCGCCGGCAAAACTTATTTTGGCACAACCGATACCAATTACAAAGGCAACACCGTAAATCCCGTTATGACGCTGGAGGACCGTACCTATTTACTGAATGCCGTCAACTTTATGTTCCCGAAGCTGAAGCTTATTGAAGCGGATGTGGAATCGAGCTGGGCAGGACTGCGCCCGCTCATCCAGCAGGAAGGCAAGTCGCCGTCGGAAATATCGCGCAGAGACGAAATTTTTGTATCGCAGTCCGGCCTCATTTCAATCGCAGGGGGAAAGCTGACCGGCTACCGCAAGATGGCTGAAACGGTCGTTGACAAAGTAGTCGAGCTGCTGGGGCAGGAGGGCAGTGCCGCTCGCTTTGCCAAAAGCGCAACAAAATCGATACCGATGTCGGGCGGAGACTTAGGCGGATCGGCTGGCTTTGAACTATTTTTGCAAAAGAAAACGGCTGAAGGCGCTCATTATGGCTTTACGAAGGAAGAGTCGGCTTATTTGGCACAGCGTTACGGCTCCAACGTGGATCAGCTGTTCGCGATGGCTCAAGGGACGGCGGAATGGGCGGCTGCCTATGGGCTGCCGCTTGTGCTGGCGGTGCAGCTCCGTTATTCGCTTGAAGCAGAAATGACGGTGAAGCCGGTGGACTTCTTTATCCGCCGGACAGGTGATTTGTTCTTCCGCATTGGCTATGTGCAGCAGTGGAAATGGCAGGTCATTGCCGCGATGGCGAATCGGCTTCATTGGAGCGAGGAGCAGCGGGCTGCTTATACAGCGGAGCTGGAAGAGAAGCTGGTTGAAGCGGTAGAGCCGCTGAGGAGCTAAAGGTATATTTTGGAATCGAGAATTTAATGGTCGAGTGAGTGTGAAAAGAGGCGCGGAGATGCGTCTCTTTTTGTTTTGGTGCGCACGGGTTGAAGCGAAAATTTGTGTGTAAATATGCTGTTGCAATTTTAACCAGTTGTACATATAATCAATACATGAGCAACTATTCATATGTTATTGATCGTTATCCATGCAGCGGAATGGAATAGAGCTTATGAAATAATTGGATATGACACAGACTAATAGGGTTAAATGAGGAGGCTGCACCAATGAGCAACAACGCAAATGACAAGAAAGAAGATCAACATTCCCACGGCCACCACCATGGTCACTCACATAGCCATCATGGTCATCATGGTCACTCACATAGCCATCATGGTCATCATGGTCACTCACATGCTCCAAATAATAAAGCAGGCTTGCTGATCGCACTTATTATTACTGCGGGTATTATGGTATTGGAGTTTGTCGGGGGGGTAGTGACGAATTCTTTGGCGCTGCTGTCCGATTCCGGGCATATGCTGAGCGACAGCGCGGCGTTAGCGCTAAGTCTGTTGGCAATGTGGTTTGCGGTGCGTCCGAAGTCCCCGAATCGAACCTATGGCTTTCATCGTTTTGAAATATTAGCCGCGTTGCTGAATGGCGTTACGTTATTTGTCATCGCGGCTTTCATCATCGCCGAAGCGATCAAACGTTTCGGAGAGCCGCCAACCGTGGCGAGCGGTACGATGATGATTATCGCGGGCATTGGTTTGCTGGCTAACATCGCAAGCGCGTGGTTCCTTATGCGCAAAGGCGACGTTAAGGACAACTTGAATGTACGGAGCGCTTACCTACATGTCCTTGGGGATGCGCTTGGCTCGGTTGGTGCGATTATAGCGGGTATTTTAATGTCTTTGTTCTCCTGGTATATCGCCGATCCGATCATAAGCGTAGTCGTTGCGATTCTTATTTTGAAAAGCGCATGGGGAATCATTAAATCTACCGTTCATATTTTGATGGAGGGAACGCCGGCTAACGTGGATGCTGGACAGGTCGAGGAGACACTGCTCCGCATCGATGGGGTAAAAGAGGTGCATGATCTCCATATTTGGACGATTACGTCCGGGCTGGACGCTTTAAGCTGCCACCTTGTTGTCGAAGACAACGTGGATTGCCAGAAGGTGCTGCAGGAAGCGATTCAGCAAATCGCGGCTGATTTTCACATCGAGCATACGACGTTCCAAATCGAAAAATCGGAGCTGAAGCATTCCGCATTTAAGGTGTAAATATGCAAAAACAGCAGGTCGCGCGATGCGTTGGCGAAGCATCGCGGCCTGCTGTTTTTTTTGCGCGAGAGTCTACCTTGTAGCGGCAATTGATTTGGCTTTGTATACCTGAGAGCCGACTAAGAAGGAAACGACGCCCCATAACACCATAATGCCAATACCGATCCAGAAGGAGCTTGAGGCTACGCCGGAGGCGTAAATGAGGCCGTCACGCATGCCATCCACAAAGTAGGTGAGCGGAAGCATCTGCGTAACCGGCTGCAGCCAGGTTGGGAGCGTTTCGAGTGGGAAAAACACGCCGCTTAAGAACATCATGAGCATGCTTGCAATGTTGGCCATCCCCATGTAAGCCTCCATCGACTTGCTGAACGAGGAGAATAAATACCCCATTGCATTAAACACCAATCCGCCTGCAAAAAAAGCAACAACCAAGCTGAACACGTTAATATGAAGGTTCGCGCCAAATCCGAATACGCCGATCAACGACAAAATGACGATTTGGATAATTCCGAGCACGAGCCGCACGACCATGCCGGCCAGCCCGTAGAGACCCATTTTGGCAGGAGTCATGCGAAGCCGCTTCATTAAGCCTTTTCTGCGCATCTCGACAAGATCAACCATACCGAACAGTCCGCCTTGGGCAACGGATAGTCCGATCATGCCGGTGAGCAGGAAGTCCGCATAATTTAAATCGTCGGCGCCCGAGGAGACGGAGCTTTTCGTTAAGCTAAACGTAGGTGTTGCTCCGGCAGCCGACCAGTTCGCCTGCTGAATAAATTGATCCAAAATGCCGGCTATTGCTTGTGTCGTTGCCCCTTGTTCATCCGCCTTGTTCACAATGAGCTGCATCGTGGCGGCGCCTTCTGACTCAGGCAAAATAATTAGGGCGTCAATATCTTGCTTCTCCACGAGCGTATTGCCGGCTTCTTTCGTTACGGGCTGCTCCTCTTTGAACTCGAGTACAGGTATTTGCCGCAGCTGTTCCAGCAGCATGCTTGAGGTTGCGTTAGGCTGGGGATCAGCAACTGCGATTTTGGCTTTAAAGCTGTCTCCCGAGCCGCCTCCGAAAATAATCATAAATAACACCATCAAAATAACGGGGAAAAAGATATTCCAAAACCATACTTGTTTCTCGCGGAACATCATCTTAATCTGCGCGGTGAACATTTTGGAAAATTGCTTGGCGCTGTTCATTTAATCCCTCCATTCCTTGCCGGTGAAGGCGATGAATACATCTTCGAGGCTCATTTCGCGAATCGAAATTTGCTCGACCCGGAAGCCTCGGTCTTTCGTGAAGCCGAACAGCTCATAGAGCGTTTCTTCGGGCTGCGTCGTCCAAAGCTGGAGCGAAGCGCCCTCGCGATTCGTCCGCACGACTGTAGGCTGGAGGGTCGCTACCTTTTCGGTTTCGATCGCGGCGTCGGCGCCGTCAAGAAAGGTGAGCCGTACCTCGCGTTCCTTCGTAAGCCGATCGATTAGGGCGGCAGGCGTATCGAGCGTGACGATTTTTCCTTGGTCGACGATGCAGACACGGTCGCTTAGCTTCTCCGCCTCTTCCATGTAATGCGTCGTCAAAATGGTCGTTTTGCCAAGCTCCTTCAGCTTGAGAATGATGTCCCATATGTTGCGCCTTGCCTGCGGATCAAGTCCGGTTGTCGGCTCATCAAGGAAAATGATCTTTGGATCATTAATCATCGCAAGCCCGATTGCAAGCCGCTGCTTTTGTCCGCCGGACAGCTTTTTGACATGCTTATCTCGCTGGTCCGTAAGGTTAATCATTTCGAGTACGTCTGATGCCGGCCTTGATTTCGGATAGAAGGTCGCAAACAAATCCAAATTTTCTTCTACCGTCAATAGATCGAACAACGCGCTGGATTGGGGCTGCACGCCGATGGACACTTTGATTTGCTCGCTATTCCTGGTCCAATTTAAAGCGCCAAACGTGATTTGGCCCGCGTCCGGCGATTGCAGCCCTTCAATCATTTCAAGCGTAGTCGTCTTGCCTGCGCCGTTTGGTCCTATAATGGTGAACACCTCGCCGGCTTCTACCGTGAAGCTGATGTCTTCTACCGCGTGGACTGAGCCATAGGTTTTCTTCAAATTACGCACTTCCAAAACGGGCATTATGTAACCTCCTTAACGTTTTTTGAAGCAAAATTGCTTTGTTAAACAAATTGGCATTGGATGCAAAGCTGAATTTGGAAGAGGAGCTTTAGATGTGAGGGAGCGAAGGCGCTGGCAGTTTGGTTCCGTGCTTCTTATGATCTGCTACCGTCATTTTAAACGTATCCATTTTATGAGAGTACCGCCTGCAGCATGCTTTTCATCTCAGTCTGGAGGCGGAGTGGGCGGGTGACGCTCGAATGCTGGTACAAGCAGAAGGAGGGAGGGAGAATATTGGGCGGCGGAAGGATGAAGCGTAATTTGCCGCAGTTTGAGCGTGATCGGAGATGATAAGGCTAATATTAGCCTTATTTATGCCATTTTGTTAGTTTGGAGAAAATAGAGCGAGCTGCACAATCCCAAAAGAAGCCGGGCTCTATGCGAGCCCGGCTTCGGAAATGCTTTAGCTTAATACTACAACGCCATAGCCTTCAAGCGTTACGGTGCCGCTTAGCTGGTTGCCGGTGAGAAGGTCGGTTTTCGCTTCGCTGAGCGTAATCGTCGCAGGCTGCTCGCTGTAGTTGAGCAGGAAGTGGAGCGCTCCTGCTTCATCCTCGCGGATGGCTAGCTCAACCTCGGCCGGAAGCGTCATCCAGCTGGCTGACGGTGATACGAGGCCAAGCCGATCGATGATTTGGTTGGCTGAGGCTTCGTTAAATACGGCGCCGAAGTACCAGGCCTGCCCTTCGCCGAACTTGTTTTTCGTTACGGCTGGCTTGCCTGCATAATAGTCGGAGGCGTAATGGGCGACAACCTGGGCAGAGTCGCTCTCTACGCAGAGGACATCGTTGAAGGAGTCCGCACCGGTCAAAGCTTCGCTGCCGCCGCTCCATTTCATCGAAGTCGCTTCGCGCGTGCCTTTGACCATCGTAAACTCTTCAATGGAAATGCCGCACAGTCCCGCAGCCGCTCCCGGGAACGGGCGCATGTAGCAGTGGCCATGTTCATCTTTGTAGCCGGTTCGGCAGCCAAAAATAACAATGCCGCCCTCGCGCGTATATTGTTCAAGAAGCGCAGCCGTCTCATCGCGCATAATGGCTGGATGCGGGTAGACGAGCACCTTGTAGCGCCGCAAATCGTCGATCGTAGTGCCGCTGCGCATGTACAACGTATCGTTAGGGATATGGCGGCGGTTCAGCGCCTTAAACCATGCTTTGCCGCTTTGCCATGCGAATGGGCCATGCCAAATATCGTATTCGCCATCCCATTCATTGTCGTAGTCGCGAAGCAGCGCGATCTCCGCTTTAAAAGAAGTAGCTGCGATGCGGTTCCCTGCTTGCGCAAGCTCGGTACCGATCTGGCCGGCCTCGCGGACGCGGCGGTTCGGCTTATTGTGGTAATCGTTGATGCCATGCCAGTAGATTTCGTTACCGAACGTCGCGGTCCGCCAGCGGAAGTAGAGCACCATATTCGCGCCGTGAGCGATCGATTGATAAGTCCAAAGGCGCATTTGCCCAGGCTTAGGCGAAGGCATATCCATCCGGTTAACCCAACCGCCCGGGCCTGACTGCTGCTCCATAATGGCGAAGTTCGGCGAGATCGAGCGAACCGCTCCAAGCGTCTGGCTCCAGCCTCTGTCTGCAAGCGGATTTACCTCATCTTTATCGTAATAGATGGTGGAGAACTGCGGATACGAGTCATAGCTGAAAAAGTCGAGCAGTTCATCATTCATCCGGTGGCTGTCCAAATGCCCGAACAGGCCGTTCGTCGTAACCCAGTGATTGGGGGCGGTCTCACGCAAAATATCTCCCTGTACTTTAGCGTATGAAATCGTGTTATCCGATATAAAACGTTTCTCGTCCAGCGCTTGATGCGGATTGGGCTGCTTCTGCGCTGGCGTTGGACGGGGCAGGAAAACTTGCTCCCAGTCCGAATAAGTTTGGCTCCAGAAGACGGTGCCCCACGCTTCGTTAAGCCGCTCCAGCGAGCCGTATTTCTCCTGCAGCCAAGCGCGGAACGCATCATGATCGGCAGGCGCATAAAACTCGCTGATCTCGCAGTTGAATTCATTGTCGATCTGCCAGCCGATAACGGCGGGATGATTTTTGTAGTGTTCAGCCATTTGGCGCGTAATGATCGCAGACAGCTCGCGGTATTTTTGACTGCTGTAGTTATAATGGCGGCGCAGGCCATGGTGCAACGTTACGCCGTCCTGCGTGACGTTCAGCACCTCAGGATATTTATGGGTCAGCCAAGCCGGCGGTGTAGCAGTCGGCGTACCGACGATCACCTTCAGTCCGTGCTTATGGGCTAAATCCAGCGCGCGATCGAACAGGTCGAACGAAAAAACGCCCTCCTGCGGCTCAAAAATCGACCAAGCAAATTCCGCTACGCGAACGATCGAGAAACCAAGCTCGCGCATTCGGCGGAAGTCATCCTCCCACAAGGATTCTGGCCAATGCTCCGGGTAATAACAGACGCCAAGGCGAAACTCTTTTAACGCTTCGGTATGCTTCACAACATGCTCCTCCTAGTGTTCGAATTTATATTTATGCGAATATATTGCGAAAGAATAGTCTCGATTTCTATTTTAAAATCAATCATATTAACCGTAAATGACAATATCCTGCGATTTATGATACAATATTGCGAACTTGAACAAAGGGGCGGGAGCGATGCTCAAGCACTATATCGTACCGAAACCGGCTTTTTCGCAGTATGTCTGTTATCCCGACCTATTCGGAAGGTACTATTCGTTTCCGCAGCATGCCGAGCGCAGAGAGCAAGGGCAGCTGAATGATTATAATTTGCATCTGATTTTTGAAGGAAGCGGTTATGTGATGAATGGAAGCAGCGGCGAGCGGCTGGAGCTAAAAGCGGGTGACGGCTTTTTGTTCCCGAAGCATGCCTTTCAGCAGTACGGCTCAAGCACGGATGATCCGTGGGATGTGCGGTGGATACATTTTGAGACGAATATTCCGCTGCCGATGTTAAGGGAGGCCGATGATTCTGGAGGGTGGCTGTTCACGTTCTCCAACCGCGAGCGGTTCGAGGTGCTGACGGAGGAAATGTATGCGCTGTGCAGCCCGTTCGAGACGAGCAATGAGCCGCGCCTGTCTGCGCTGCTTTATGAAATATTAGTGGAGCTGGTGCAGCATTCGGTAAGGCTGGAAGGTTCTGCGGTACTGGAGAAGCAAAATGGGATCCGGGCAGCAGCCGATCAAATCCGGCATCGATGCAAGGAGCCGTGGAGCTTGGAGCGAATGGCGGAGCTTGCGGGCTACAGTCCTTATCACTTTCTTAGACTGTTCCAGCAGGTAATGGGGAAAACGCCGAATCACTATGTCACGGAATGCCGCATCGATGCAGCGAAGCTGCTGCTGGCGACTACGGCTTTATCCGTGACAGAGGTTGCGGCGATGTGCGGCTTCGCACAAGCGAGTTATTTTATACGTGTGTTCCGATCATCCGAGGGCGTTTCTCCGAAAATGTACCGTACCATCTATGGACAAAGCGCGACGCTTCATTAATCGGCTTTGACGGCTGCATGGATCGTTATGCCGGATGGATCTTGGATCACATATGCGTTTCCAAGCGCAGTAGCCTGAACCCCTTCGCTGCGCAGATGCGCAAGCCATGCTTCACGGGAAGAAGTTGTCGGAAATACGATTGTATAATAAGACAAGCCTACCGTATTAGCCGGCGGCAGCACAGCGCCAACGCCTGCCCAAATGTTCATTCCGATATGGTGATGGTAGCCGCCTGCCGATACGAATACAGCGGACATTTGCGCATAGTCGCCAACCACATCAAAGCCAAGCTTGCCTTCATAGAAAGCGCGCGAGCTCCGCAGATCGCCAACATGAAGATGGATATGCCCAATGACGGTGCCTTGCGGCAGGCCGCTCCATTCCAGCCCTTCGCTTGCGGCGAGCAAGCTCTCGATGTTAAGCGGATCGGTTGCCATTACATAATTGCCTCCGGCATCGCGCTTCCACTCCGAACGCGGACGGTCCGCATAAATTTCGATGCCGTTGTTGTCCGGATCTGCAATGTAGAGCGCCTCGCTAACCAGATGATCGGCCTGCCCAATATGAATGCCCGTCTGAATCAAGTTGCGCAAAGCAAGCGACAGGGAGGGGCGGTCCGGCAGCAATAGGGCAAAATGGTACAACCCTGCATGGGATCTTCTTTGCGGCACAACTGCATTCGGAACCTCCTCGAGAATGAGCAGCGTATGCTTCCCATCGGCAGTAAAAGCAGCCGAGCGCTTCTCCTCGTCATGCGCCAGCACCTTTAACCCGACAACTTCCTCATAAAACCGAATCGACCGATCCAATTGGCTAACCTTGAGCTTTACTTCGCCGAGCGAAATATGCGGGTCCAAAATCGTTGACATCGTAATTCCTCCTCTATATCTGGTTGAGAAGCAGCCATGCTACAAACGCGCAAACCTCTAATGCAGCTCCTAATGTTTATATCTTGTACAAAATACTGGAAAATACTTCGTTTCATGCTCATACTATAGAAAGTCGTCATTTATCGTAGCATATATTTAAAATTAAATAAAGTAACTAATTAAAAGTAATCAACTTATACGTTTGCATGAACAGGAGGGCGGTATGAGAAAAGCTTTGTTTTTGGCGGAATGGATGCTGCTTGTTGGGATAGGAGGGATGGCTCTTATTATGGTGCTGCCGGTCTCTGGCCTATTCGACCGTGATACGGAGCTTAGCGCAGCTAAGAAAAAGGGCTACTATTACGAAGTGAATGCGGATAAGCAAACCTATTTTAATAAAAAGGTAAGCGTTGATGGTGTTGTATATGGCGAGGGTGAGCTGGTCGTCTATATGACAGCGAAGGGATTATTTGCGATTCCAAATTTACCTCAGCATATTCAGGTGAAAACCGATTCCGGCGAGGTGTTTGATCATCGCAGCTCCAGCGCTTCAAGCAACATCTATCAATCAAGCGGACAATTTACGTTCAAAAATGTGCCGCCAGGCATCAAATCCATTACGGTGTTTAAAGAAGCCTACGGCGAGTCCCTCTCTTTTCACATATCGTTTGGGGGAGGGAACGGAAACGAATGAATGCGTCCAACAAACGTTTGCTTGGTCATTGGATTAGGTGGATGCTCATCCTTTTGTCCAGCTGTATCGTCTTTATAGCTATGTTCTCGCAAAGCTCTATTCATTTGGAGAAAGTCGTGCGAAACGCTATGAACGTGGCAGAGGTGCCGAGCGCGCCTATCGCGATCAGAACAAAGATCGGTCAAAGCTATGAGCTTCTGAATATCGTCGACCGCAAAAATGCCATTTATCATCAATTATTCGTAAACCGCACGCTAGGACTATTATGGAATTACCGCGGGGGCAGCTTTGGCATGAAGCTGGAGCCGCAAGTGCTGCTTAGCTTTCAGGGCGGGATGTCCACGTTTGGAAAGCATCGCCATTATTATTATGTTGGACAATTCAACGATCCTAAAATAAGCCGGCTGCATGTGGTATGGTGGGACGGCTACGAGCAGGACGCAGCCATCAGTGACGGCGTATACCAAGCAGCACGCTCTATTCGAATCTCAGAGGAGTCGCAGCAAAATTTTTCCGCTATGAATAAGCTTTTCGCATATGACGCGAATGATCGGTTGCTCTACGAGCTTAGCGACGAGAATCGGGAAATCAGATCGGATACGGTGACTGAGGAAGCCTCCTGAAAAAAAAAAAGAGCCGTCCGCGCATAATGAAGCGGTGGAACGGCTCTTCTTATTAGGCTTGTATGCTTGGCTGGCTTGGCGCCGCAGGCTGCTTCTTCTTGGATGGAAGCGGACCAAACAGCAGCCAGTGCCACTTGAACGGGGCGCAAAGCGATACGATTGCCCACGGGACGAGCAGGGCGATCATGAACCCGCCTGCCGCCCAAACATGATACAGAAGGGGTTCGCCGCTAACGTTTATTTTGCGGTATAGAAACAAGATGACGGGATGAACCAAGTAAATGCCAAATGATGTGGCTCCGATATGCAGTAGCGCTCTGACCGCCCATTTGTTCCATGATGTATAGATCCAGAAGGAAACTTGAAGCAGCACAATGCCCGCAGTCACGCAGCGCAGCTCGTCTACCAGCTCCAATAGATCCGTATTTATTATCGATATTTTATGTACCCGGCTCTCGTAATAAAAATAGACCATAACCAAGCTCGACGATAAAAACAACAGCCATAACGCAATCGTTGCGATTATTTTTTGCGGCGTAATATTTTTTCTTGTGAGGTTGATCCACTCAGCCAGCTTCAAGTAATAAATGCCGATAAACGCGCCAGCCGTAAAGTAAAACATATAAGTAAACGAATAGCTGCCCGGGCTCTTGAGATGAAGCAGCGCGATTAGCTTATAAATAAATAGCCATTGCACTAGCAGACCGATCCAGACGATATGTTTGCCGAGCGACGGAAAACGTTTGACGGCAAACAGCATGAGCGGCGCAAGCGCATAAAATTGAATGATAATAACGACGAAATAGAGATGAGTGTACGTTTTGCCGATGACTAGCATCTTGAGAAATTTAGTTGTCGTAAAGTAGCCGATAAAGGTTTGGACATCGGTGAAGCCGAACTGGGCCAGCCTCGTAAAACCAAAATATAAAAAAGAGAATATGAGAAACGGAAGCAATATTTTGGACATTCTTTTTTTGTAAAATTGACCGATGGTTTTTGCCGTGAAGGGTTTGTCGTAATAGTTGTAAAAAAGCACGAAGCCGCTTAAAAAAATGAACACGGGAACCGCAAACTTAGTAAAGTTGTTTAAAAAAATGTAAAGCGGATAAAGCGTAGCTTGGTGATCGTAGCCCGCTACGATCGATGATGTAGCGTGAATCATGATGACCGCGAAAATGCCGAAGGCCCGGACGATGTCCAGCTCGGGTAAATACGGTCTTTTTGCAGCGTGTGCCATTAAAATCCCCTTGTTTTTTATAGGATGCTAGCATGGTTATCAAGGCTATAAAAAGGCCTCTATCGATATTATAAGGTCAGTGCTAATTTCAGCCAATACTTTTATTTTTTTGCAAGATCTTCCCGCTGCAGGTGAGCCGTATTTCGTACAGACAAAATGGATTCGACTTGATATGATAGGTTCAACTAAATGTTTATCGTCCCTTTGGGATGGATCAAGGAAAGGGGCTTCTTGCTCTTATGTGGCTTACTTATTCGGTGTTCGCTGCGCTATTGTTTGGCGTGCGGGGCATTCTGTATCATTGGACGAGTCAAAAGCCGCTCAACCGTAATTTATTGCTCTTCGGAACATTCAGCATGGGTGCAATTATAAACGGCATTTGTGCGCTGGTCTTCTCGTCGAACTGGACGATGGCGGCGCTTATCGGGATACAAATGGGATTGTTCTCCTTCGGCGGCAATGCAAGCATGTTTAAAGGTTTTGCGGTGGGCAAAGCTTCGCTCGTCGCGATTTTAACGGCGCTGCCTTCGGTCGTTGTGGTCATCGTTGCTTTTGGACTGTGGAACGAAAGGCTTCATGCGATGCAGCTTATTGGGTTTGTCGTCATTATAAGCGGCGTGCTGCTGGTCCGGATGTCGAACGACATCTCGCTTCGGAATTTGCAAGGGGCGCAGTGGGGCTTGCTTGCGATGCTGCTCTTCGCGGCAAATGACTTGTCAGGCAAATGGTCAACGATGATGGAGGCGGATTTGTTTCCGACGATGTTTTTTGTATTCGTGACGGGGGCTGTCTGCTTTGGCTTATGGTGGCTTCGGGACTGGCAGCGCGCGCGGGGCCGGCGGGTGGTGGCGCTTCAAACGACAAACTTAGCAGTCGGCGAAGTGCGTGTGTCGCAGCATGCTGCCGGTTATAGCGGTGGCGGCCTTCCCGTCGCATGGAGCGGCAAAAGGACCTATCTCGTCGGCCTCGCGATCGGGATCACAAACGGCGTTGGCATGATGCTCATCGTAACGGCATTCTCCTTAGGCAAAGCCGGACTCGTATCCGCGGTTGCCGCATTAAATGTGTTGATCGTGCTTCTATACACGCGCTTCTTCGTTAAGGAGAAGTTTAAACGGGTGGAGGTTATCGGCATCTCGCTTGCATTCGCCGGTATTCTGCTATTGCGCTTGTTTGGGACTTAATCGTTAAAAGGTGAAAAAGCTTTGCAGCGGCTTTCAATAGAAGCCGTTGCGAAGCTTTTTTCTTTTATGGGGGATATTGACAAATGATCCATGTTCATTTAAATTGTGTTAAATGGATATTAAATGTTTTTCATAAAAAATTAAATTTTAGTTTAATAACGACTTAACTAGAAGGGCGTTGAACATGTTGGATTGGGAAGAAATCGTTGAACGGTTACGTTTTTCGTATCATGAGCAAATCGAGTTTATGTCAGCGGTGACCATTGTTGCCCAATTTGAGCATATTAAGGAGTTTGCGCGTGAGGTTCATTTTTCGATAGATGATGAGCTTACCGACATGGTCGAGGCTGCAAATGCCAGTTTAAGCAAACATGTGAGAGGAGAAATGGCTGTCTTTTTCTCCGAAAACATGTTTAAGGGGAAGCTGGACTATGTCATGGTTCATGTGTACTTAAGGCATCGGGAGCAGCTTGGCACCCCTGAAGATTATTTGGCTAGCTACCGCGCCATGCCGGCAAACGAATTGGTCAGCCATCTGGCTGCCGCCATCTATAGCGATGAGAAGATGGAATGGACGATGGGACATGACTGGAGCGAGATTTCAAAGGATGGGGAGCTGCTCTACAAGCTGGCAGCGGCTAGCGAGCTTTCGGACCATGCCGAGCATGAAGCGCTGCTTGAGCATATTCGCTATCCCGAGGAATACAAGCAGCGCACTTTATTTTTACTGGAACAATTTTATCGTTATGCGTATTTGCCCATACGCGATAGGCTGCGGGAGCTTGGCGAGGCTGGAGCGGAAAAGTATAAGGCTTTGTTTAAAGAGAAGCCGGAGCAGGCAATCCGCGATGTTGCCAAAATGGATGCGGAGCTAATCGATAAGGAAACGGATATTCATGTCAGCTACTTCGCTCAGGTACGGGTAAGCATCCATCGTGATGATCAAGCGGGTCAAGCGCATTTGGTCGTGCTTGGGGTCAATAATGACGCGTTTGCATGGCAGCGCGAGGATCAGGAGACGATTGAACGTTTTTTGAAGGTGATCGCCGACAAGCGCAGGCTGGAAATGATCGAGCTGCTCCACAGCAAAAACTACTATGGCAATGAGCTTGCCCAGGCGCTTGGCTTAACGCCTGCCGCGATCAGCTATCATACGAATATGCTGTTCGATCTTAATCTCATCCATTTGATTAAAGCAGACAACCGTATCTACTATGAGCTGGACAAAGAGAAAATCGCTTATTACTGGGAGCAAACAAAGCGGGTATTATTGCCATGACGCAAAGGGGAGTGTGCTGAATTGCAGGAGTATGTATATGAGCTGAAGGGCGTAAGCCAGATTTATAAGAAAGGCAAAACCTCCGTGACAGCCAATGACGACATCTCGCTCACCATTCAAGAAGGTGAAATCTTAGGCGTGCTTGGACCTAACGGAGCGGGCAAATCGACGTTGATTAAGCAAATGGTCGGCCAATTGAAGCCGACGAGAGGTCAGGTTCTCTTTTGCGGAGAGGATGTGTTTAAGCATACGCGTGCGATAGCCAGCATGGTCGCCTATTACGCGCAAGAGCCGCATGTGCTGTCGGCGCTTAAAGTCCACGAGGCGCTTGCTTTTACAGGCAGGTTAAGGGGCATGCAGGCACGGGAAGCGGATAAACAAGCGATAGAGCTGCTCGAGCAATTCGATATGGCCGAGTGGAGGGGGAAGCCGCTTAAGCAGCTGTCCGGCGGGCAGAAACGATTGATCGGAATCGGCACGGCGCTAATTGGGCGTTCACCCGTCCTTATATTCGATGAGCCGACCAATGAGCTTGATCCCAAAAAAAGGCGGCTCGTTTGGAATCTGATTAAGGAGCGCAACCGCGAGGGCGCGACCATTATTTTGGTCACGCATAATGTGCTGGAGGCGGAGCAGGTTGTGGACCGGGCGGCTGTCATTAACCATGGCAGGCTGCTGGCGATTGACCATGTCGCAACGCTTAAGCAAAAGGTGGATCAGCGGCTGAAATTTGAGCTGACGGCAGGAAACGGGCGCCGGGCTGAAGCCGCTGCCGCTCTCGCTCCATTTGGCATCGTGCAGGAGCACGGGGAGAACAGACTGCTGCTGCTTGTTGAGAAGCAGGAAGCAAGCCATGCGCTGGCCTATATTATCGAGCATACGGAGCTGCCGATTATTGAATATGCGGTCGTTCCGCCAAGCCTGGAGGACGTCTATTTTCACATCGACGATATGGCAAGAAAGGAGGCGGTTATTTCATGAGCAGCGCTCCAATGCAATTAAGGATGAAGCGGCCGGCATCGCTCTTTGGGGCGAAGCGGCTGCTCACGGAGCTGGACATTTTATTCCGCATTCAATTTGCGCTTATTCGCGACAGCTGGATCATCGTCGTGCTTGTCGCAACGATATTTCCGCTGACGACGATACTGTTTATGCGGTTCTTTATCGCCGACCCCTCACCTGAGATGATGGTCCAAATCATTGCCGGCAATATGATATTTGGTGTCATTATTATGGGACTAAACAGCATTGGGCAAGAAATTTCGATGCAAAAGCATCAAGGACATTTTACGTTTTACGCATCGCTGCCCATCCTGAAAATAAACTTCGTAGCCGCTAATTTGCTCCGCGGGCTGATGAGCACGATACCGTCCTTCGTGCTGCTTGGCGTCATCGGCTACTGGATATATGGCGTGGATCTGCATTTATCTTGGGGATTGCCTCTCGTTATGCTGCTGTCTCTCACTAGCGTTGTTGGGCTTGGCGTCTGTATCGGCTTCTGGTCGCCGAATCAGCAATTGACCAACATGCTGGCGCAGCTGCTGATGATGGTCGTAACCTTCCTCTCTCCCGTCATGGTGGAGCGGGACCAGCTGCCTGAGGTGCTGCAATGGATCTCTTATATTTTTCCGACTACCTATGCCGCTGATGCGATGCGCATCGTGTTGCTTCATGGCTGGACGCAAGCAGTCATGCTGGATTGTTTAGTGATGCTTCTATATACGTTCATTACATTATTTATCGTTAATCGGCTGGTTAGCTGGCGGGTTTAAGGAGAATCTGAAGCTTAACAACAATAAGGGCTGCTCCTATGGGATGTACCAATCCATAGGAGCAGCCTCTATTGCGTAAAACAGCTATTGCCTGGGCTCATTACTGCTGGCCTGGACGGATGCGGACGACGCCGACTTCCGATGCGTTGATGGCGAATGCATTGCCGCCTTGATTGATGGTTGCGCTAGCGCCTTGTTTTACGTTAACGAAGGTTTTGCCGTTGTTCTTTTTTACCCAGTTGCCTTGCTTGGCATGTTTAAGTCCCATTTTCTCACCCCCTTCAAGAGTGCTGCCGGACGATGCCGGAGCGGAATGAAGAGCGGGCGCTAGCCTTTTTTGCCTTTTTTGAAAATTTGTACGGTTGCTGCGTTGCTGGCAAGCACGTTGCCTTGCTCAGCGCTTGCTTCAGAAGATTGATAAATATTAATAATTAGATATTTGTTTTTTCCTACTTGGTACTTTATCGTTTTTACGCTTGATCGAACCATCTGCAAAACCCTCCCCCGCCAGCCATTCTAACTTGCTAGATATTATATGAGAGAATCAGACAGGCAGTATCCGCGAATGATAACCGGCAAATCTATCATTTACTCGTTCCTTTTGTAATGCGAGGGCGTCGTGCCCGTTAGTTTCTTGAACATGCGGTGAAAATGCGGAAGGCTCTCGAAGCCGCACTGCTCGGCGATGCCCGCGATATTGGCATCGCTCTCGACAAGCAGCTCCTTGGCGCGAATAATTCGTTTGGTCGTGACGTATTCCGTCACGTTCATCCCGGTTAGCTTCTTGAAGACGCGCGAGAAGTGGGCAGGAGTGACGGAAGCGCGCTTCGCCAGCTGCGACAAGCCAAGGGGACTGCTCGGATGCCCATCGATATAGGCTAGCGTAGCCGTCATCCAGCCGGGTGCCGTGGTGGATAAGGTCTGCTCTTCTTCTGACGGGTTAAGCGTGCGCCCGAGCAGCAGCAGAATTTGCTGCAGATGAAGCAGAACGGCTTGTCTGTAGCCTGGCAGCTTGTCTGACTCCTCGGCATGAATATGATCGATGAATGCGATAATTTGCTGTTTATCGGCAGCTTCCGCTGCGAGCAGCTTGTAGGCTTTGCGGCGCTTGGCCTGCTCGAAGCAGCGTAAGTAGGAGAAGGAATCGCCAAGCGGCGGGCTGTGCACGAGCGAAGCGTTAAAGAACAAAGCGGTTGACGTCTTCGGATCTTCCGGATCGGGAAAGGAGCGGTGGATGGTGTTGCCGGGAATGAGAAAAATATCGCCGGGGGCGGCGTCATAGAACGTTTGGTCGATAAAAAAGGTGCCTCTGCCGCTATAAATATAGACCAGCTCATACCAGTCATGAAAATGGTCAGGCAGCTCGTTTTGCGCGCTTTTAGTATCCTTATAGACGCATTCGAATGGAAAAGGGGTCATGGCATCGAATCTTTTGCGATACGGATTCATCGCTTCACCTCATTCGGCAGTTTGTCAGCCTGATTGTAGCAAATATCAAAATAGAGTACAAATATGCGAGTATTGATTATTTCAGAGATCAATATTGTTTTTTATAATAAAGAGGAACCTAATCTGCTAGAAAAGAGGCGGAAGCGATGAGAGTGGATGCGCATCAGCATTATTGGAGCATCGAACGAGGGGACTATGGCTGGATTACGCCGGATATTTCGGTGCTGTGCCGTGATTTTTTGCCGCAGCATCTGGAGCATCATTTACATAAACATAAGCTGGACGGATCCATTGTTGTACAGGCGGCGGCAACGCATGCGGAGAGCGATTATTTGCTGGCATTAAGCGAGGCTTCCGATACGATATTAGGCGTCGTCACATGGCTGGATCTTGCTGACCCGGACTATCGCAACCATTATGAACGGTTCGCGCAGCATCCGAAGTTTGTTGGCTTCCGGGTTATGATTCAGGAGATGGCTGACGCGAATGCGATTCTTGCGCCAAGCTTTGTGGAAGCGCTCGCTTTTTTCGCGGAGAAGCGTGTGCCCGTTGATTTGCTTGTCGTATCGCATCAGCTGGAGCCCTTGGTAAAGCTGCTGGATCAGGTGCCTGGCCTGCATGCGGTCATTGACCATATGGCTAAGCCGCGCATTAAGGACGGGATTTTGGAGCCGTGGAAAAGCCAAATGAGCCAAATCGCCGCCCATCCTCACATTTATTGCAAGCTTTCGGGCATGGTGACCGAGGCGGATCATTCTAGCTGGAAGCCTTCTGATTTCAAGCCCTATATCGAGCATGTGCTTGCGGCGTTCGGGACAGACCGTGTCATGTATGGAAGCGATTGGCCGGTGAGCCTGCTGGCAGCCAGCTACGACGATGTTGTTGCGGTGCTGGCAGAAGCGCTGCCAAGCACATGGACCGAAGCGGAGCGGGAGAAGCTGTTCGGATTAAACGCAAAGGAGTTCTACCGCATATGACGACAACATTAAACGAAAGCCAGCTCGATGAGGAACAACGACGGTTATACGAGGCAGCGAAGCAGGCTAAGATTACGGTGCTGCAAATCGGCGAGGGCAATTTTTTGCGCGGCTTCTTTGACTGGATGCTGCATGAATGCCGAAAGCAAGGCTTATACGAGGGCAGCATCGCGGTTACGCAGCCGCGGCCTGGCGGCAAGCCGAAGATCGATGCGCTCGCAGGGCAGGATGGATTATATACGCTGGTCATTCGCGGCTTGGAAAATGGGGAGCGCGTGGAGCGGACGGATGTCATATCGGTATTTAGCAGCGTATTTGACCCTTATTCGGATTGGGAGAAGTATCTCGCTTTAGCCGAGAATGCCGACCTGCAGGTCGTCGTATCCAATACGACGGAGGCGGGACTTGTATACCGGCCCGAGGAGCTTGTGGAAGGGCAGCCGATTCAGTCGTTTCCCGGCAAGCTGACGCAGCTGCTGTATCGCAGATTCACGTATTTTAACGGTGATCCTGAGCGCGGCTTGGTTTGTTTGCCTTGTGAGCTGCTTGAGCGCAACGGCGATGAGCTTCGCAGCTGTGTACTCCGCTATAGCGAGGATTGGGGTTATCCCGACGCATTCAAAGCGTGGGTCATGACGCATAACCGCTTTTTAAACTCGCTGGTGGACCGTATCGTTACGGGTTATCCGGATGAAGCGCAGGCTGCGAGCTGGTTCGGCGAATGGGGCTATTCCGATCCGATGCTGAGCACGGCGGAGCCTTACCATCTGTGGGCGATCGAGGCGGAGCCGGAGCTTGAGAAGCTGCTGCCGCTGCGCGCGGCAGGTCTTAACGTGCATTGGGTGGATGATTTGTCGCCCTTCCAGCTGAGAAAGGTAAGGATTTTGAACGGGGCGCATACGCTCATGACGCCGCTTGGTCTGCTGCAGGATTTGGAGCAGGTGCGGGAGGCGATGGAGCATGCGGCGCTTGGGCCGCTTGTGAGGACGACGGTAGAGACGGAAATTATTCCAACGCTCGCGGTTGACCAAGCAGAGCTGCGGACATACGCAAATGATGTGTATGAGCGTTTCTTGAATCCGTTCATCCGCCATAGGCTCGCAGATATTGCGATGAACAGCTTAAGTAAATTCAAGGTGCGGCTGCTGCCATCCTTGCTTCATTATGCGAAAGCTGGCAAGGCAGCGCCAAGCGGCTTAGCCCAAGGCTTCGCCGGTTTGCTGCGCTATTACAAGGTGGTACGGGCCGAAGGCGGCTTTGAAGGGAAAACGCTGAGCGGCGCTTCATATACAGTACGGGATGATGCCGGCATGCTGGAGATCATTGCGGCGGTTTGGACGGAGGCGGCGGAACAGCGGTGGACGCAGGAGCAGACGACGCGCAAGCTGCTTGGTTTAACGGACATATGGGGACGCGATCTGGCGGCTGAATGGCCGGCTTTGGCGTCAGCCGTGGCTGAGAATATAGCGGAAATGGAGCGATGCGTGAATGAATAGCTGGGTCAGGCTGCATGAGGAGGATCATGTTGTCATCGCGCTGCAGCCTTTTGCCAAAGGGGACCAGCTGACGCTTGAGGAAGGAGAGCCGCTTACGCTGCAAGCTGAAGTGCCGAAGGGGCATAAGGTGCTTACGCGGGCAGTTCGCAAGGGCGAGCATGTGCTGAAATTTGGCTATTCTATCGGTGTAGCGAAGGAAGATATCGAGCCTGGAAGCTGGGTGCATACGCATAACATGGGTACGGGCTTGAAGGGCTTTGTGGATTATGCCTACGAGAAGGCTGTTCCCATACAGGCGAAGGCGGCATCGCCCGATGCAGAGCGTACCTTTCAAGGCTTCGTTCGAGAAAATGGCGACGTCGGCATCCGCAACGAAATTTGGATTATCAATACGGTGGGCTGCATTAACAAAACCTGCGAGATCGTAGCCAGAAAAGCGCATGCTCTCTATGAGGGGCGAGTTGACGGCGTATATCATTTTGCGCATCCGTTCGGCTGTTCCCAGCTCGGGGATGACCTTGTGCATACGCAGAAGCTGCTTGCCTCGCTCGTGAACCATCCGAATGCAGCAGGGGTGCTCGTCATTGGCCTTGGCTGCGAGAACAATCAGATTGATGCGTTCAAGCGGGCGATTGGCGAGCATAGCCCGGAGCGGGTAAAGTTTCTGAAATCGCAGGAAGCGGAGGACGAGATCGAGGATGCGCTGGGGCTTGTTGAAGAGCTAATCAACTACGCCGAGCAGTTCGTACGTGAGCCGGTGCCGGTGTCGACGCTGAAGCTTGGCTTGAAGTGCGGAGGCTCGGACGGCTTGTCCGGCATAACGGCGAACCCGCTCGTAGGCGCGGTGTCCGATCGTTTGATCGAGGCGGGCGGAACGGCGATTTTGACCGAGGTGCCGGAAATGTTCGGAGCGGAGACGATTCTGATGAGCCGTGCCGCAAACGAGCAGGTTTTTGGTAAAATCGTTCATTTGATCAACGATTTCAAGCAATATTTTATAAAGCATGATCAAGAAATTTATGAAAATCCTTCACCCGGCAATAAGGCGGGTGGCATTAGCACGCTGGAGGAAAAATCGCTCGGCTGCACGCAGAAGGGCGGCCATGCGATCGTGCGGGACGTTGTGCCTTACGGGGAGCGCATTACGAGCAGCGGCCTTAATCTGCTGGAGGCGCCGGGCAATGATCTTGTGTCGGTAACGGCGCTGTCAGCGGGAGGGGCGCATATCGTGCTGTTCACGACGGGAAGGGGAACGCCGTTTGGCGGACCGGTGCCGACGGTGAAGATTGCGACGAACAGCGAGCTTGCCGGGCGGAAGAAAAACTGGATTGATTTTAACGCAGGGCAGCTTCTTGAGGGCAAAAGCATGGAGACGCTGACTGACGAGTTATGGGAACAGCTGATCAGCCTTGCTTCAGGCGAGACGCAGACCAACAATGAGCGCAACGGCTTTAAGGAAATTGCGATCTTTAAGGACGGCGTTATTTTGTAGGCGCACATAAGGAGTGGTAAAGATGAAATATCGCAAGCTTGGCAAGACGGGCCTTGAAGTGTCGGCGCTTAGCTTCGGGGCATCGTCGCTTGGATCGGTGTTTAGGGAGACGAATGATGCGGAAAGCGTACGGACCGTGCATACGGCGGTCGATATGGGCATCAATCTGATCGATGTGTCGCCGTATTACGGCTTAACGAAGGCGGAGACCGTGCTCGGGAAGGCGATAGCGTGGATGACGAGAGATCGGTTTATTTTGACGACGAAGGCAGGACGTTATGGCGCGGACCAGTTCGACTTTTCGGAGAAGCGCATTATGAGCAGTTTAGATGAGAGCCTGCAGCGATTGCAGACGGACTATATCGATATTTTGTTTTTGCATGATATTGAATTTGTGCCCTTCGAGGAGGTTGCGGAGGGGGCGTTCCTCGCGCTTGATAAGCTAAAGCAGCAGGGCAAAATACGTTTTGCCGGCGTATCGGGGCTTCCGCTTGCGGTGTTCGAAAAAACGCTGGCTTACACGGAGCTGGATGCCGTGCTATCTTATTGCCACTACTCGCTCAATGACACGTCTTTACTGGATATTGTACCGCTGCTTGAGCAGAAGCAGGTTGGTCTTGTGAGCGCATCGCCGTTATCAATGGGGCTGCTGGGCAACCGGCCGCTGGCGGATTGGCATCCCGCAGGCGCTGATATTCGGGCGTTATGCGAAGAAGCAGCCATGCACTGCGCGGCCAAAGGAGAGGATATCGCCAAGCTGGCGGTGCAATTCGCCACGGCGAACGATCGCATACCAACGACGCTCGTCAGTACGGCTAATCCGGATAACATTCGCAAAAATATCGAATGGACCGATGAGCCGCTGGATCAGGAGCTGCTCGCCGAGGTGCTTGCGATTCTTGCGCCCATTCATAACCGGAGCTGGGAAAGCGGAAGAAAAGAATACAATACGAGCGTCATCGGATAAGGGGAGACATGCTGGGTGAGAGCAATCGTATGTGAGCAAATCGATCAGCTGAGGTTAGTGGAGCAGGAGGAGCCGGTATTATTGCCAGGGATGGCTGTCGTTCGGATTCGCAGAGTGGGCATATGCGGAACCGATCTGCATGCGTATAAGGGAAATCAGCCCTTCTTCTCGTATCCGCGCGTGCTTGGCCATGAGCTGGCAGGAATCGTCGAGCAGGCTGATGATCCGCAGGGCAAGGTCAAAGCAGGCGATCAAGTGAGCGTTATTCCTTATATGCACTGCGGCAATTGTATCGCTTGCCGGGGCGGAAAAACGAATTGCTGCATGGATATGCGGGTGCTTGGCGTTCATATCGACGGCGGCATGTGCGAGCTTATTGCCGTGCCCGTGACGCATCTGCTCGTTGCCAATGAGCTGACGCTTGATCAAGCAGCGGTGCTGGAGCCGCTCAGCATTGGAGCGCATGCGGTTCGCCGCTCCGGTATACAAGCCGGAGAAACGGCGCTCGTCATTGGCTCGGGACCGATCGGGCTCGGCGTCATGGCGTTCGCCAAGCATCGCGGAGCGCGGGTAATCGCCATGGACATTCAGGAAGAGCGGCTGGCGTTCTGCAAGCGATGGGCAGGCGTCGATGAGACGGTGCATGCGCTGCAAGGCGCCAAGGAGCGGCTGGCTGAATTAACGAATGGCGAGTATCCGGCAGTCGTATTCGATGCTACGGGCAACGCACGGTCGATGACCGATGCGTTTGGCCTCGTCTCACATGGAGGCAAGCTCGTTTATGTAGGCCTCGTCAAAGCGGAGCTTTCCTTCAGCGACCCGGAGTTCCACAAACGGGAAATGACGCTAATGGGCAGCCGCAACGCGACGATTGAAGATTTCTCCGCCGTCCTGGAAGCTTTGCAAAGCGGCAGCGTCGATGTAGGCAGCTACATCACGCACCGTGTGCCGTTTGCGGAGATGATCCAGCATTTTGACCATTGGCTGAAGCCGGAAGCGAAGGTCATTAAAGCGATGGTGGAATTATAACCAAGTCATTCCGACTATGATAGAGAGTCCGACTGAAAGGCGTTCCAGCCTGAGGCCGGACTTTCTCTGCGTTTATGGCCCGCTCGCCGAAAATGCGGCGGGTTGGTAGAAAACGTTTATACTCATTTCGTACCGTTGACAAAAGAAGGAACCGGAATTATGATGGTAAGCCAACTGCCAAAAATTAGGATGTAACAAAGGGGAGTCAGAACGTTAAATAAGGGGGGGAACAACGTTGGGGAAAACAGAGAACCAAGCGGAAGCGGACAGGATATCGTTGCAGTCAAGCAAACGCCTGCGCAAGCAAGAGGACAAAACAAAGCAAAAGGCCGAGCTGGATGAATCGAAGCGCTCCTATGTATGGGCACTCAAGTTTCTGTTGCCTTACAAGAAGCAAATAGCGGCGCTTGCGGCATGCGGAACGATGGCGGTCACGGGAGAGACGCTGACGCCAAAAATGATTCAATATGTGATCGATCATGTCGTGGTCAACAAGGACACCTCGCTTTTTATCGGTATTTTAGCAGCGCTTACCGTCATTAATCTACTCATGCTCATCGCCAAAAACTATCGCAACCTGCTGCAGCGGACGATCGGGGAGCTTGCCTCACGCGATATGCAGACTGCGATCTTCAAGCATCTGCGCAAGCTCGGCTTCGCTCACTACGAGCGGCATCCTGCGGGGGAGACGCTGTCGATGTTCAACTCCGAGGTGGCATCCGTTCAGAAAATATATCGCAACGTCCTGCCAAGCGTCATCGAAAATTTACTGTTCATTATGGTAGCGATCGCCCTGCTGCTTAGCATCAGCGGCTGGCTATGCCTGATTATGCTGCCGACATTCGGATTGTATTACTTATTTGGTCCCTATTTCGAGCGCAAAGCGGCGCTTTACGGACGCCAGTCTGGCCAAGAGCGCATCGCCTATAACCAATCGGTATACGAAAGCATTTCCGGCCTGCGCGAGTTCCGCGCCTTTGGCTCGCAGCCTTGGTATCACGAGCGAACGCTGGGCAAGCACAAAAATTGGTCGCATGTCTACTTGCTTAGCGCAACCTATAGCTTCGGCAGAGGAAGCTTTCGGCGGTTCACGTTTTATTTGGGCGCGATTGCCCTCTTTATTACTGGCTATTATTCCTTGCAAAATAATTGGATATCACTAGGCGGCTTTATCGCCTTTACCCTCTTGTATATGACAACGATGTTCCGCCTCACGCTGCTCGTTACGCAGCTCACCGAGCAGAAGCTTATTATCCACCAGACGATTCCGCTGTTTCGGTTCATGCATAAGCCTATCGAAATCGATGATCCCGCCGATCCCATTACGCTTGATGAAGTACGCGGCGGTCTTGTGTTTGACAATGTTTATTTCCAATATCCCGAGCAGCCTCCGGTCATTAACGGCTTCACGCTGACGATTAAGCCGGGCGAGAAGGTGGCCTTTGTAGGCGCAAGCGGCAATGGCAAGACGACGATGTTTAAAATGATCGGCCGGTTTTATGATCCGACCTCCGGCATCATCAGGCTGGACGGCGTGCCGATTCACCAAATGACGCTGGAGCGGCTGCGGGAATCGATCGGTTATGTTTTTCAAGAGACTTACTTATTTGGCTCCTCGGTGAAAGAAAACATCCGCTTCGGCAAGCCGGAGGCGAGCGATGAAGAGGTAGTCGCCGCTGCGAAAGCGGCTTACGCGCATGATTTCATCATGCAGCTGCCGGAAGGCTACGACACGCTCGTCGGCGAGCGGGGGATGAAGCTGTCCGGCGGCCAGAAGCAGCGCATCTCGATTGCGCGCATGTTCGTGAAACAGCCGGCCATTATCTTGCTCGATGAGGCAACGTCCTCGCTCGATAATGTAAGCGAATACGAGGTGCAGCGCGCGCTTGATGAGGTGCTCGTGAACCGGACGACGATCGCGATTGCGCATCGGCTGTCAACGGTGAAGCATTTTGACAAAATTGTCGTGATCCACGAGGGCCGCGTTGCGGAAGCTGGAAGCTACGAGGAGCTGATCGCTCGCAAAGGGCTGCTGTATGAGCTGGAAGTGGGCCAATCCGAAGCAGCAGAAGGGAGAGTGGCACATGAAGTATCTTAAAATCTTTTGGTCGAACTCGGTTATGCTTAAAGGCACTTATCTGATCGTGCTGCTCTATCTCGCGCTGGAATCGGTGTCCAACTACACGCTTGTTTATGTGCAAAAAATATTAATCGATGATGTGTTCAGCAAAGGGAAATACGAGCTGCTTCCCATCGTCATCGGCGTGTTTGCGGCAGCGGGTATCGTCTACTCTCTCATGTTCACCATGACGAGCCGCAGCCTTGTCCGCAATGAATTCGCGGTCAGCCGCTCCTTGCTCACGCGTATGCTGAAGAAGCTCGAAGGCATTCCCATCGAGCGGTTTCAAAATGAGCGAACCGGCAAGTACGTCTATTCGTTCACGCAGGATTTGTATATTTCGGCGAGCGTAATCGGCTGGCAAATCCCGCGCGGCATTCAAGAGACGCTGAACCTATGCATCCTAATGGCGATTATTGGTTTCTCTAGCCCGATTCTGCTGCTCATGATCGTGGCGCTTTGCACCATTTATGTGCTGATTGGCTACTATTTTACTCCTAAGCTTAAGGCTCAGGCGAGAAAAGTAGCGGAGAAGCGTACCGCATTGCTCATCCAGATTGAGGAAGGCGTCGCGTCCACGCGAGAGGTTGTCGCCTATCACCGGCTGAAATGGGAAGAGAAGCTTTACAATAAGATGTTCGCGGAATACTTTGAGCAGGTGATGGCGGAGGGCAAGCTCGTCAACCGGCAAATCCGTTTCAGCGACCCGATGAAATGGGGCATTGGCATTTTGGTGCTTGGTTACTGCGGCTTTCAGCTGATCAACGATCAGATGTCGATTGGAACGTTCGTCATTTTGTTTCAGTTTTCCACGCAATTGTCAGACTCGTTCTATAATTTGTTCCAGTTCTTCATGGGCATGTCGTCGCAGCTCGCGAATGTGGACAGGGTGCAGCAGATTTTGGAGCTGGAGCAGCATGACGAAGGCCGGCAGAGCATGAACCTGCCAATCGAGCGCTTAACGTTCAGCGATGCTAGCTTTCGTTATTCGCCGGAGCTTCCTGAGGTCATTCGGGGTTTTACGGCAGAGCTGCCAATCGGCAGAAAGATTGCTTTCGTCGGTACGAGCGGCGGGGGCAAGTCAACGATTGCCCAGCTGCTCGTCCGTTTCTATGATCCATCGCTTGGAACGATGAAGCTGAACGATATTGCTGCGCAGGCGTACAACCGCGAGCAGTGGGCAAATAAGGTATCGATCGTTTTTCAGGACCCTTATATGTTCTCGGACACGATTCGGGAAAATTTAATGCTCGGCAGACACGGCGTTACGGAAGCGGATATCGAGGAAGCCTGCCGCATCGCGCAAATCCATGAATTTATTTTGGCGCTGCCTGAGGGCTACGATACGAATATCGGCGAGCGGGGCATCAAGCTCTCCGGCGGACAACGCCAGCGCATAGCGATTGCGCGTGCGATGGTTAGCGATCCGGAAATTTTGGTGCTGGATGAGGCTACGTCAGCGCTGGATTTGGAGACGGAGCGTCAGCTGCTGGCTGCGCTTGAGGCAAGAAGGGAAGGGCTGACGACGATCATGATCGCGCACCGCCTCTCCACGGTCGAGAACGCCGACGTCATATTCGTCATGGACCAGGGAGCGTTAGCGGAGACCGGTACGCATAACGAGCTGCTTGCCAGCGGCAAAGTCTATCAGCAGCTCCTGATGGCGCAGCACTAGCGGTCATGAAGGTGGAACGATTTAGAGATTGACAGCGCTATTTGGGTGAGATACATTAATCATTACATAATCTAACAATGAAGATGAAGGGTAAGTAGACATGCGTCAAGGACTTGCAGAGAGCCGGTGGTTGCTGTGAACCGGCGTCCCGCGTATGATTGAATGGCCTTCGGAGTTGCTTTGCCGAATCACCATTTGGATGTAGTAGGCAAAGCCGGGGTTCCTGCCGTTATCACGGGAGCAGTATCGAGCCGAATGTTGGTGTCCGTACTGTCCAAGAGAATTGCGATGCTTTGAATGATGAGGCAGCTGCGATTAAATAAGGTGGTACCACGATAACTTCGTCCTTTGCGGATGAAGTTTTTTTGTGTGATTTGAAGGGGGTGATGGCCATGGAGGATGGCTGGTGGCGGCGATTGAATGAAGGAATGCTTCTGCTCAAAAATCGATTTGCTAGACAGTTATTAAGTACTGTCTCATTAATTAGGAGGGCTTTATATGATGAAACAAAGAATGCTTACAGGAGACCGTGTCACCGGCAAGCTGCATCTTGGCCATTACGCCGGAAGCTTGAAAAATCGGGTCGAGCTTCAAGACAACTATGAAACCTTTGTCCTGCTTGCCGATGTTCAAGCATTGACCACCCATTTTGATAAACCGGAATTAATACGAGGCCATCTTCGAGAGGTAGCGCTCGATTATTTGGCTGTTGGCATTAAGCCTGAATCGGCTACGATCTTTGTGCAATCGATGGTGCCGGAAATTGCCGAATTGACCGTGCTGTTCTCGATGTTCGTCACGGTAAACCTGCTGCGGCATAACCCAACGATTAAATCAGAATCCAAAAACAGCGGATTGGATGAGATGTACTATGGATTCCTTGGTTATCCGGTAAGCCAGGCAGCGGACATCACGTTCTGTAAAGCGAGCATTGTTCCGGTAGGAGACGACCAGCTTCCGCATTTGGAGCTGACCCGAAAAATCGTTCGCCGGTTCAACGAATTGTATAAGCCTGTATTTGTTGAGCCGCAGGCGATAGTAGGCGATTTCCCGAGGCTGCTCGGGACAGATGGCAATGCGAAGATGAGCAAGAGCCTAGGAAATGCGATTGAGCTGGACTCATCGCCTGACGAGATTGCCTTTAAAATACGCAGGGCCGTTACGGATCCGGCTCGCATCCACAAAAACGATCCCGGGCATCCCGATATTTGTCCGATCTATGCCTATCACCGGGCTTTCCGGCCGGAGGGGGCACTGGAAATACGCGAAGGCTGCGAGAGAGGAGCAATCGGGTGTTCGGGGTGCAAGCGGCTTATCGCTTCGGCCATTGAGCAGCTTCTGGAGCCCATGCAGGAACGGCGAGCTTATTATGCCGATAGGCCAAAGCTGATTGATGATATTTTAATGGACGGAACCAAGCATGCGCAAAACATTGCTAGAGAAACGATGATTGAGGTTCGGGACGCCATGAGCCTCAATTACTTCATGAATAAGGATTGATTCTGCAGCAAACAAAAACCAGTCTGACACGGCCTTCGTGTTTGGACTGGTTTTTTTTCTTGATGAGTGGAGCGTTTTCCGTTCACGAGCCCGTCACACTTTTAAACTGTGCAGGAAAGTCCATCACCCGATATAGAAAAGTCCATTCCGATCATTTTAAAATCGTGTAACATAGGAAATGTTGCTGATAATGGTTATCACTTAGAGAGTGGTGGTAGAATGCAGCATATTTTTTTGCAAATAAATGAGAATGATTATCTTTGATAATTTCTATGATGATTTGGGGAATTCGTGTGAAGCTATGGTATCTCTTAGTCGTGCTTATTGCGTTATCGATCACGTCCCTGTTTATCGGGGTTAAGGACATATCGCCGCTCGATCTGTTCTCTTTAACGGAGGAGCAGCGGCAGGTATTGTCCATTAGCCGTATTCCGCGGCTCGTCAGCATTATTATAGCTGGCGTCGGAATGAGCGTCACGGGATTGATCATGCAGCAGCTCAGCCGCAACAAGTTCGTATCGCCTACGACTGGGGGGACGGACGATTCCGCTAGACTTGGCATACTCGTTGCTTTGATGGTATTCCCGTCAGCAAGCACGATGGAGAAGATGCTGCTTGCATTCGCATTTGCGTTAGCCGGCACCTATGTGTTTATGAAAATTCTCGATCGGCTGAAATTTAAAGATACGATCTTTATACCGCTGGTAGGGCTCATGTTCGGCAATGTCATTAATGCGGTGACGACGTTTTTCGCCTATAAGAACGATCTTATCCAAAATATTTCCTCATGGCTGCAAGGCAGCTTCTCTCTTGTCATGAGCGGACGTTATGAGCTGATGTATGTGAGCTTGCCGCTGCTCGTCATTGCGTATCTTTATGCGAATAAGTTTACGATTGCCGGGCTAGGGGAGGAGTTCTCTACCAATCTAGGAATGAATCATAAGCTGGTTGTGAATATCGGCCTTGTCATTGTAGCGCTGATTTCGGTGATCGTTATTTTGACCGTAGGCACGCTGCCATTCCTTGGCCTCATTATTCCGAATATCGTGACGCTGTATATGGGCGACCATTTGAAACGAAACCTGTCCCATACAGCGGTGGTTGGCGCGATATTCGTACTGGTATGCGACATCATCGGCCGCTTGATTATCTTTCCGTATGAGATTCCAATCGGCTTAACGATCGGCATCATCGGAAGCGTTATTTTTCTTTACTTGTTGATGAGGAGAAAGGCATATGAAGCTTAAACTAAGTTTGCTTGCGGTGCTGGCCGTCGCATTAATAGCCGTATTTCTTTTCATTCATCTTGGCCCTAATTGGGATTATGCCCTGCCAAGAAGACTGAAGAAGGTGCTGGCGATTGTCATTACCGGGGGCGCAATTGCTTACTCCACCATGATCTTTCAGACCATTACGAACAATCGGATACTAACGCCAAGCATTATCGGCCTTGATTCGCTTTATATGCTCATTCAGACGTTCGTCGTCTTTGCTTTTGGCTCTATGAGTCTTCCAAGCACAAACAAGCATCTTAATTTCTTTATATCCGTTGCTTTGATGATCGCATTCGTTGCGGTGCTGTATAAGCTGTTGTTCAAAAAGGAAGGCAGAAATTTATATTTCCTTCTGCTGATCGGACTGGTGCTGGGCACTTTGTTCGGCAGTATGTCAACGTTCATGCAGGTGCTGATCGATCCGAATGAATTTCTAATCGTTCAAGGGAAAATGTTCGCAAGCTTCAACAATGTCAATACGGACCTGCTCGTCATCTCAATCATCATTATCGCTTTAATCGCTATTTATGCCACGCGGCTAAGCAAATATCTAGATGTGATGTCGCTTGGCAAGGAGCATGCGGTCAACCTGGGTATTCCTTACGATTATGTCGTCAAAAGAATGCTGGTCATCGTTGCGATTCTGATCGCCGTATCCACCGCGCTGGTCGGTCCGATTACCTTTCTTGGCCTGCTCGTTGTCAATGTAGCCTATCCATTCATGCGCACCTATCGACATAGCTACCTGATACCGGGAGCAATGCTGATTAGCATTATTGCGCTTGTCGGCGGACAGCTAATCGTAGAGCGGGTGTTCTCGTTCGAGACGACGATAAGCGTCATTATCAACTTCGTCGGCGGAGCGTACTTTTTATATTTGCTGCTAAGGGAGAAGAAAGCATGATTGAGGTTAAAAAGGTTTCCAAAACATATGGCGGCAAACCTGTTATCGAGCAGGTGTCCGTAACCATTTCGAAGGGGAAGATCACTTCGTTCATCGGCCCTAACGGAGCAGGCAAGAGCACGCTTCTCTCGATGATCAGCCGCCTGTTAACGAAGGACAGCGGGCAGGTGCTCATCGAGGGCAAGGAAGTCGGCTCATGGAAAAGCGCCGAGCTCGCCAAAAAAATATCGATTCTCAAGCAGTCGAACCATATTAACCTTCGCCTCACGGTGCGTGAGCTTGTAAGCTTCGGAAGGTTCCCTTATTCCCAAGGCAAGCTGACGGCGGAGGATTGGAAGCAAGTTGACGAAGCGATCGTATATATGGATCTGCAAGAAATGCAGGGCAAGTATCTTGACGAGCTAAGCGGAGGGCAGAAGCAGCGCGCGTTCATCGCGATGGTCATCGCACAGAATACCGAATACATTTTGCTGGACGAACCGCTTAATAATTTGGATATGAAGCACTCCGTTCAAATAATGAAGGTGCTGAGGGGCCTAGTAGAGGAGCTTGGCAAGACGGTCGTGATCGTTATCCATGACATAAACTTTGCTTCTTGTTATTCCGATTACATCGTGGCGTTGAAGGATGGAAAGGTCGTTAAGGAAGGTGCTACCGAGACGATCATCGACAGCGCCGTGCTTAAGGACATTTACGATATGGACATTCCGATCGAGCTGATTAACGGCAATCGCATCGGTGTTTATTTTACTTAATCAAAGAAAGACTTGCCAAAGGTTATCCAAACATTAATATAAAAAATGATCTAGGGGTGATTGAAGTGAAAAAATCTTTACCTGTATTGGCTATTCTAGTAATCTTCGCTATGGTGATCGCGGCGTGCGGCGCCAATAATAGCGGAAAGAACGGAGCGACTAACGCGCCTTCGAACGAAGCGCCTGCGGCTACGGACGCGGCAGCGCCTACGGAAGTAACCGTTAAGCATCAGCTAGGCGAAACGGTTGTTCCTGTAAATCCGGCTAAGGTTGTTGTTTTCGACTTCGGCACATTGGATACGCTTGATAAACTGGGCGTAGAGGTGGCAGCATTGCCGCAAGCAAGCGTACCTGCTTACCTTGAGAAATACAAAGACGCTAAATACGTCAACGCGGGCAGCTTGAAGGAGCCTGACTTCGAGAAAGTGAACGAGCTTGCGCCTGATCTGATCATCATCTCCGGCCGCCAATCGGACGCATACGACGAGCTTAGCAAAATTGCGCCAACCATCTTTATGGGCGTAGACAATAAAAACTTTATGCCATCATTTACCGAAAACGTGAAGACGCTTGGCCAAATATTCAACAAATCGGCAGAAGCGGAAGCAGAGCTTGCAACGATCAACGATTCCATTAAAGCCTTGAACGAAAAAGCGGCGGCAGGCGGCAAAAAAGGACTTATTATTTTGGCTAACGAAGGCGCAATCAGCGCATACGGCAAAGCTTCGCGTTTTGGCATCATTCATGATGTATTTGGCGTAGCGGCAGCGGATGAGAACATTGAAGTATCAACGCACGGCCAGCCGGTAACCTATGAATATGTAGCGGAGAAAGATGCGGACTATCTATTTGTTATTGACCGCAACAAAGTGGTAGCAGGCGAAGGCAATGCCCATGATTCGGTTGAAAATGAGCTCGTGAAAAACACGAAAGCCTACAAAGAAGGCAACATCGTGTACCTGAACCCTGATTTCTGGTATCTGTCGGGCGGCGGCCTTATCTCGGTAGACGCGATGGTTAAAGAAATCGACGGCGCTTTGAAGTAACAGCAATAAGCATAGTATCACAGTAAAGGCTGATGGCCTGCTTCCGCAACAGCGGCAGCGGGTCTTCGGCTTTTTTGGCCTATTTCGTTATACTCTTTTTCGATTAGCTGCAATACAGCTATAATGTAAGGAAAGCAGAAGGGAGGGCAATCCGTGAATCCGGTTTTAGAGCTGCAGGATGTGAACAAAAATCGCCATGACGCAGAGGGCGTTCCATTATTCTCGAGGGTGTCGGCACAAATCATAGAGCCATCTATCGTTGCTTTGCTTGGCGTGTCCGGCCAAGGGAAAAGTACGCTGCTCCGTATGATTGCCTCATTGGATAAGGTGGATGAAGGGAAAATCCTTTTACATAACGTTTCACAGCGCGAGATGGACCCAAGGCAGTGGCGGATGAAGGTGTGTTATGTCGCGCAGCAATCCGTGATGCTCCAAGGGAGCATCGAACAAAATTTGAGGACGGTCAGCCAACTGCACCGCATTCCGTATGAGGATAAGTTAGTTCAGCATCTGCTGCCGCGGCTAGGACTAGAGCACTTGGAGCTTAGCAAAAATGCGGACCGTCTGTCTGGCGGGGAGAAGCAGCGGGTATCGCTGCTCCGCTCTTTGCTGCTGCATCCGTCAGTGCTGCTGCTCGATGAAATTACAGCTTCGCTGGATAGGGGCAGCAAGGAAAAGGTAGAGCAGGTGCTGCAGGAGTGGTGCCATCAGGAAGGGACAACGATCATTATGGTCACCCATGATTTTGAACAGGCAAGGCAAATGAGCAAGACGGTATGGTTCATGGGCGAGGGGACGCTGCTGGAAAACAGCGAAACCGCAGCTTTTTTCGAGAATCCATCGACCGAGCTCGCCCGAAGCTACATCCAGTCCCCCTTGCAAAAGGAGCAGCCATGTCCATCTTAGCGTTAAGCTTTACACTGCTCTTCGTGATGATTACGATGCTTGTATCCGTATGGCAAAAGCTTGGGCTTGAGCGGGATATCGCGGTGGGCACGATTCGCTCTGCCTTGCAGCTGCTGCTCGTTGGTTATGTGCTGCAGTTTATTTTTAATACGAGCAACCCGCTCTTTATAACGTTGATTCTATTGCTGATGATTATAGTCGCTTCGTATAATGCGGGGAAACGGGGCGAAGGGCTGCGGGGCATCATTTGGAAAATCGCCATCGCCATCACCTCCACGGAGCTGCTTATGATGGGGCTGCTGCTAGGCTTCCGAATCATTGAGGCAACGCCCCAATATATCATCCCGATTAGCGGCATGACGATTGGGAACGCGATGGTCGTATCGGGACTCCTTCTGAATCAAATGAGAAGAGAGGTCGGCGCCTCGCGAGGCGAGATCGAGACGATGCTGTCGCTTGGGGCTACGGCTAGGCAAGCGATTCAGGATGTCATGAAGCGCTCGGTGAAATCGAGCATGATTCCGACGATCGACGGCATGAAGACGGTGGGGCTCGTGCAGCTTCCGGGCATGATGACGGGGATGATTATCGCTGGCGCGAACCCAATCGAAGCGGTGCGTTACCAAATTTTAATCGTATTCGCATTCGCGAGCTCGGCAGCCGTGACGAGCATTATTTTGAGCCTATTAAGCTACCGCCAATGGTTTACGAAAGATCTGCGCATTCAAAATATAGAGCAAAAAGGATGATGACACGTGAGCGTATATAACAGCGGAATTGCATTAGAGAAACAAATTGCCAGCACCGTGCTGCCTGAGCAGTCATTGGCGCTATGGGCTTTGGGGCAAGAGGGGTTTCTAGTCAAATGGAACAATAAAACGGTGCTATTCGATCCCTATTTGACCAATGGGGAATCAGACCCGAGCGGACAGTGGATTCGCACGTTTGAATCGCCGCTTCAGCCATCGCAATGCTTGGATGTCGATTATGTTGTCTGCTCGCATCATCATGGCGATCATATGGACAAGCTGACCTTGCAGGCGATCGGGCAATCTGCCAAAACCCGCTTCATTGTGCCGAAGGCTCATCTGTCTTTAATGAAGGAATGGGGCTTGCGCGATGAACAGTTGATTGGAATATCCCACGAACAGTCGCTTGAGCTGGATGGAGGAATTCGCCTTGAAGCTTTTGCAGCCAAGCATGAGCAGTTTGAACAGGACGAGGCGGGCGAGCATAAGTTTCTGGGTTACGTAGCTTATTTCGAATCCATTCATCTCTATCATGCCGGCGATACGATCGGATTTCCTGAGCTTGTGACATGGCTGAAAAGCAGGAAGATCGACATTGCGTTACTGCCCATTAACGGACGTGATTTCAGCCGCAATGAGCAGGGGATCGTTGGCAACTGCAATTACCGGGAAGCGGTAGAGATCGCGGTGCAAATCGATGCGGATATGGTCATTCCGATGCATTTTGGCATGTTTTCGATCAACGATGAGAACCCTGCTTATTTCGTTGATTATATTCACCGTCATTATCCGGCTAAGAAGTTCCATATGTTCGCTCCCGGCGAGCGGTTTATTTATATGAAATAACCGACTTGGCTTTATTTGAGCTTGAACACGACAACGCCGGTAATCATGATGCCAATGCCGATCAGCTTGTTGGCGGATAAAGGCACTTTATCAACGCCGAACAGCCCGAGGCTGTCGATGATCAAAGCGACAAGCAGCTGTGTAATAAGCAGCAGCGCCACTGAATAAGCGGGACCAAGCGTTGAGATGCCTTTCATGACGGTGAACACGATCATAACGCCGAACGCGCCTCCGAGCCAGTACAGCTTGTTTACGGTGTACAACTTGGATAAGCCGCCGTCCTTCACCATAAGCAAAACGATAAGCGACAGCAAAAAGCCGGTTCCATGCACCCAAGTGTTCGTAAACCAGAAGCCGGCTTTGTCGCTGAGCCTAGTGTTAAAAATGCCTTGTATGCTGACCAGAACGCCGGCAAGCAGCGAATAAATAATGCCTATCATAGCTCTTCCCTCCAAGTGGATCATCCATTAACGGTAAAGATTGCCGCTGGCAAGCTCTTTAAGTCGAGTCTCGTTGCGAATAAAGATGGCGCCGCGCTTTCGTTCAATGATGCCGGCAGCAGCAAGCTGTGTAATGACACGGTTCAGATGGCGGTAGCTGGTACCAAGCAGCTCGGCAACGTCCGTCAGCAAATCCGTCCTCATCTCTACAAGCGAAGGGGAAAGGGGGTCCTCTGACATAATCGAAATCAAGTAGCTTGCCAGGCGATTTTCTACCGGATAAAGCAGATTGAGGCTGGATACATACGAAACCGTATGCAATTTGTTGCTGATTTGCTTAATGATGAACGTAAGGAAACGCGGATCTTGAAAGGCGGTTTCGCGCAGCGCTTCTTTTTTTATCGCGATAAAATGGGTTTCGCCTACGGATTCAACCATGCAGCGAACTGGAAAGCCCGTCATAAGCTCCATATCCCCAATGATCGCAAGCGGCTCATTGAAGCGGAGCAGCACGGATTTTCCATTGGGAAGCGTCGTGTACACTTTGATTTTTCCTTTTACCAAGAGGAATAAATGATCAAGCTGATCACCGGGCGAGCAGATCGCTTCTCCATTCTCGTAAGCCACAATATTCATCATCCCTATGGTTGCCGCGTCAAAAATGGCATTAAGCTGATTTTCGGCTGCATATCGGGCAAGGCGCTCTTCGTTATGAATCGCTTTCATGGTCCCTCCGTCGACTGTTGAGCAGTAACGCGACTGCCAGTTATTATACTTATTTTTTATTTTAGAAACAGATAGCGAATGTGAAAAGGACATATGTCCCATTCTAAAATATAAGTTATCCTTAACTTGCTATTCGGCTTGTTTTCCTGCGCTGCGATCCAAGGACTCATGAATTTGCATCTGCAGGGCAAAATAGAGGAGGAGAGTAATGACTGGAGGTTGAATTTCTGTGGCCAATAGAGGACTTATAACAGCGATTGCTGCGGTAGGTGCAGCGCAGCTGCTGAAGCTGCCATTGCATTATGCAAAAACGGGCAGATGGGAAATACGACAAATGTTTGGGTCAGGCGGCATGCCCAGCTCGCATTCGAGCGGGGTATCGGCGCTGGCAGCATACACAGCAACGAAATACGGAATAAAGACGCCTGAATTTGCGATATCGGCTTTGTTCGGCATTATCGTAATGTATGACGCGATGAATATTCGCAGGCATGCAGGTCAAATAGCCATGCAGGTAAATGATTTGGATGTGGATGTAGAGAAGCTTGCGGGCAAGCATCCCGGCATTTATCATACGCGACGGCGCGAACGGCTTAAAGAAAGCTTAGGGCATGAGCCGCAGGAGGTTGCCGCAGGCTCGCTGCTTGGTGTTTTGTTAGGGCTTGTTGGAGCTTTAACCGCACCTAGAAGATAAAGAAGCGCTGGACAATAGGCTGGATGGGGTTTAAGCGGTCAAACGCCTAGCCCTTTTTTTAGTTTGCTTGCCAAATCGTTAGTTATATAATGGTGAAAGATGACATTTTATATGCAGCGATATGAGTGGGATTATGCAGATGACGGAGCAATTATTATGGATGCACGGAGCGCCGTATGCAGTTGGAAATGCGGATGAGGATTGCCCTGCCATTACGCCTTATCTTGTAGAGGGAGATAACGCTCCCGCCATTATCATTTGTCCTGGGGGCGGTTATGGGGCAAGGGCGAGTCATGAAGGGGAGCCTATCGCGCAGTGGTTGAACGGACTTGGTATATCTGCCTTCGTACTGCGATACAGGGTGGCTCCCTATCAATACCCTTGCGCGCTGCTGGATGTACAAAGGGCGATTCGCATGGTTCGATTCAAAGCGGATTCCTTCCGCATTAATCCGAAAAAGGTCGGCGTGCTTGGTTTCTCGGCTGGCGGACATTTGGCGTCCAATGCGGGGACAAGCTATGACAAAGGAAATGGGAGCGCGGAGGATGTTATTGAACGGATGTCATGCCGTCCTGATCTTCTTGTACTATGCTATCCCGTTATAACGCTGACTGATCCTTTCACGCATAAAGGCTCAAGAGATAACTTGTTAGGCAAGGAACCGGGAGTATTGCAAGGGGAGCGGCTTAGCAGCGAGCTAAATGTAACCGAAGATACGCCGCCGACTTTTTTATGGCATACGTCGGATGATGCAGCCGTTCCCGTCGAGAATAGCCTGATGTTCGCCGCTGCGCTCAGCAAGCATAAAGTGAGCTTTGACCTCCACGTATATGAGAAGGGGCACCATGGGCTGGGACTAGCCGAGAGCGAGGAGCATACGAATGGCTGGACGGCTGCATGTGCTTCCTGGCTTGCGTTAAATGGGTTCAACTAAAAGGCTGAACCCGCTTATGCGCAAACGATAATTTGTCTAATAAAGCTGCCCTTTCTGGTCGTGCAGCGATCTAGGATAGCGAAGCCTGCGCTTTCAATCAGCTCGTCCATCGGATCTGCCGTTATGATAACGGCTTTGGCTGCGATGCGGCGAGCATTCCTTAGTAGGGAAAGCTGATCCTCTGGCGTCGTGCGAGAGAAATGGTTGTAAGGCATATCTAAGATCGCTGCGTCATAGTGGCTGGTAATATCGGCAATATCGCCGCATACTACATCCGTTTTAAAATTAAAATGCGCTAAGTTTTCCAGCGTACCGCGAATAACAAAAGGATTGATGTCGCGGCCGACGATGTCGATGCCCATCGATAGGGCTTCAACGAGCACCGTGCCAATGCCGCAGCAGGGGTCGATCGCGGTCTTGCCGCTTGGAATCGGGACAGCGATATTTGCTACCGCACGGGCTACCCGCGTGCTCAGTGCTATCGAGTAGCTGCGCGGCTTCGTCATTTGCGTAAGCCAAACGGCTTTGCTCTTGATGTAGTTCCCGAAATACCAGCGTCCGCCCCAGTTCAAAATGCCGAATGTGTAATCGGGATTGTGCACATCAGCCTCACCTTCAATATAAACGCCGATTTCGCGTTCGATGACACGCTTGTCGTCGAAATCGATCTTATCCTCCGGCGCCAAATCACTCATTTTAATAAAAATAACTTTAAACGTCGAATCGCCTAATTCGATTTGCTTCACTTGCTCCAATATATCCTCAAGGCGTTCCCCTTGGTACATCGTTTCAAGCCGTTCTCTCATAAAGGGACTGCGGTCCGGATGAACAGCAATTTCGCTCATCAAGAGGCCGGAATCCGTTTGTTTGTCAAAAAAAGACCGCATCTCTAAATGACAAAGCTCTGTCTCCTCTAACCGATAGCCATAGGTATAAATAAATAACGGCGCTTGCTTCTTCATTTCCAAATTGTAGTCGCATCCTTTGCCATAACGTACTGAAACCTTCATTATACGTGAAATGGCGCGTAAATGCCTGTCGCTCGGAAATGGAGGGACCGCCGCTCGGTTTTTTTAGCCGATTAGCGCAGCCGCATGCTGTTCGGCTTGCAAGAGCTGCTCTCGCACAGAAACGACTTCTCCGATAATAATAAGCGCTGGATTGCTTAGCTTCATGGACAGGGCTAGCGTATGAATATCGGCTAACGTACCGATGATCGTTCGCTGGCTCGGGGTCGTGCCGCGTTCGATTAGCGCGACGGGAGTGTAGGAGGCTTTGCCGTGCTTTAGCAGCTCATCTCGAATTGCGGGAAGCTCGCTGACGCCCATATAGATCGCTAACGTATCCACGCTATGCGCGAGCAAATCCCAGCGGATGGCCATCTTATCGCCATGGCAGCGGCTGCCGGTCACACAAGCAAAGGATGCGGCATAATCGCGATGGGTAACGGGGATGCCCGCAGCTGCAGCAGCGCCGATTGCCGAGGTGATGCCAGGCACTATTTCGTACGAGATGCCTTGCGCGGCGAGGGCCAGCGCTTCTTCCGCGCCTCTGCCAAAGACGAGCGGGTCGCCGCCCTTTAGGCGGACGACGGTTTTGCCTTGGCGGGCATAATGGACGAGCGCTTCATTAATAAGCTGCTGCGACATGGCATGCGAGCCAGGCGCTTTGCCGCAGTATACAAGCTCTGCATGCGAGCTGGCGTAGCCAAGCAGCTCCTTGTTGATGAGACGGTCATACAAGATAACGTCAGCTTGCTCAATGCGCCGCATCGCTTTGATCGTAATAAGCTCGGGGTCGCCAGGGCCTGCGCCAACAATAAAGACCTTGCCGGATGCGCTCTCTCTCATAGGCTGCTCCTTTTGGCTGATTTTGCCGCCTTCATGTCCAATAACGATTTCGCTTGCTCCGAAGAAACCTCAATGAGAGGGGATTTTGAATGAGACAAGTAGAGCAGCACGCCAGTAAACAATGCGCCGCCGACAAAGTTGCCGAGAAGGACCGGAATTTGGTTCCACAGCCACCAGTCCGCCATCGTTACATCGGCGCCAAGCAGCATGCCTGCCGGAATGACGAACATATTGACGACGGCATGCTCGAAGCCTTGAGCGAAGAACGTCAGGATCGGCAGCCACATCGCTGCTATTTTGCCGGCGGTAGATTTGGATGTAAATGCAAGTACGACTCCGAGCGTTACCATCCAGTTGCAGAGCACAGCCTTAATGGTAACGAGGATGATGCCGTCAAAGCCCATTTTTTGATAACCGAGTGTTTTGGCTTCGCTAATTTGAATAAGCATTTGAGCAAGCGGATTGCCCATATCCGTTCCCATCTTCGTTACGGTCAAGCCGTACAGAATCGCGTAAAGCATACAGCCGAGCAAATGGCCAACAATCGCCCAGCCGTAGCTTGCAAGCATACGGGAAATCGTCGTTTTGCGCTTGATGACCGATAAGGGGATCAATGCAAAGCTGCCGGTCACAAGCTCGAGGCCAAGCAGAACGATCATTACGAAGCCTACGGGAAAGATAAGGGCGCCTACCAGATTGATAGAGGTTTGGCTGACAGCCGTGAAGGCGAGTGTTGTAGCAAAAGCTAAAATAGCGCCTCCTAAAAAACCACGAATAACCATTTGAAAGGCGTTTAGCTTCGCTTTGGCCTCTCCTGCGTCAATCATGGCTTCTAATACTTCCGCAGGTTTTACGTATGCCATTTTGTTATCCCCCTTAGATGTTCAAAAAGATTGACCCGCTCTCGCGGTCGATTTCGGTCTCGAAGGTTGTTACGCAGCCATCGTCAGGCTCGTGCACGCGGCCGCTGCGCAAATCGACCTTCCAATCATGGAGAGGGCAGTGTACGGCAGTGCCGCACACCATCCCTTCCGATAGCAGCCCGCCTTTGTGCGGGCATTTATTTTCCACGGCGAGCACGCTCCCGTCGGTCAATCGGAATACAGCAATTTCGATATCGTTTACTTGGATGCGGCGGGAGCCGAGAACGTCGATATCGCTGAGATTAGCTACAAGCAGCTTGGTTGTCATGAAAGTTGTCCTCCTTTTAGTTATCGATTTGCCGTCACCGGGGTGGAGAGCTGCTCGAAATTTTTGCGCAGTTCGTCAGATTCGACGATTTTTTTCCAAGGATCGCTCGTTAGGCTTAACGTTTTCTCGATGCGGGACTTCAGCGCGAGGCGATCTTCAGGGTTTTGAAGCGCGTTCTTCACGTAACCCAGTCCAACGCGTTCGATCCACTGAGCTGTACGCTCATTCCACTGCGCATTCTCTCGGTAAAGCTGCAAGTAAGCGGAGGACCATTCCATGACCTCTTCCTCTGTTTTGACGATGCAGAGCAGGTCAGTTGCGCGTACTCTCACTCCGCCGTTGCCGCCGACATGGAGCTCCCAGCCTCCATCGATGGCGACTACGCCAAAATCTTTAATCGTCGCTTCCGCACAATTGCGCGGACAACCGGAAACGGCAAGCTTTACTTTGGCGGGCGCATTCAGACGCTCGAACGCTTTTTCCAATTTGATGCCCATCCCGATCGCATCCTGCGTGCCGAAGCGGCAAAAGGTCGAGCCAACGCAGGTTTTTACCGTTCGCAGCGTCTTCCCGTAGGCGTGGCCGGATGGCATATCGAGCTCCTCCCAAATTTTCGGGAGATCCTCTTTCTTGACGCCAAGCAAGTCGAGCCGCTGCCCGCCTGTAAATTTAACCATCGGAACGTCAAACTTCTCGGCGACCTCAGCGATTTTTTTCAAATCGGCAGGGGAGGTCACGCCGCCGTAAATACGCGGAACAACGGAGTAGGTGCCATCCTTCTGAATATTGGCATGATAACGTTCATTGGTAAAACGGGATTCATTCTCGTCCACGTATTGCTCCGGATTGATCATGCCGAGGTAATAGTTAAGCGCCGGGCGGCATTTTGTACAGCCCTCAGCATTATGCCAGCCGAGCACGTTCATGACTTCTTTGGTGGAATTAAGGCCCATCCTTGTAATTTCTGCGACGATCTCATCGCGGCTGAGCGTCGTACAGCCGCAGATGCCTTCTTTAACCGGCTCGCCCGCCGCATCGCCGGCGTACAGCTGGAGGAGCCCTTCGACTAATGGCTTACAGCCGCCGCAGGAAGCGGAAGCTTTCGTGCAGGATTTGATAGCGCTAACCGTATTGCAGCCCTTATTCGTAATCGCATCGCCAATCGTTCCTTTCGTTACGCCGTTGCAGCCACAGATTATTTCATCATCAGCCATCGACTCGAGCCTATTGCCGCCGGAGGATTTGCCAAGCAGATCGGAGGGGATGCCAAGCAGCAGCTCCTTCTCGCGTCCTGCTATCGATTCGCCTTTCTTAATAGAAGCGAATAATTGTGCACCGTCCGAAGTGTCTCCGAATAGGACGGCGCCAATCAGCTTGCCGTCTTGAATGACGAGCTTTTTGTAAGTGCCTGCTAAATCGTCTTGCATTTTCAGGGCGCGAGTAGCAGGCGTTTCAACGAAGCGGCCAGCCGAGAACACGTCTACGCCAGACACCTTTAGTTTTGTTGAGGTGACGGACCCTGCATAACCAGTCGTTTCCACACCGGCCAAATGCTTAGCGAGCACCGCGCCTTGTTCATATAGCGGCGCAACAAGGCCGTATGAAATGCCGCGGTGCTCAGCGCATTCGCCGACCGCATAAATACCGGGCACGCTCGTTTGCATGAAATCATCTACGACGATGCCGCGATTGACTTCGATGCCTGCCGCCTTAGCGAGCGTTATGTTAGGCCTAATGCCAACGGCCATTACGACCAAATCGCCATCTACTTCGGTACCGTCCGTGAAGGCGAGTCCGGCAGCACGGCGCTTGCCCTTAATGGAAGCCGTATTTTTTTGCAGCAGAAATTGCATGCCTTGCGCTTCCAGCTCGCGCTGCAGCATTTTTGATGCAGCTTCATCTAATTGACGCTCCATCAGGTAGCTGTGTATATGGACGACGTTCACTTCCATTCCGAGATGGAGGAGACCGCGGGCAGCTTCCAGCCCGAGCAAGCCGCCGCCGATGACGACTGCTTTTTTATAAGTTTGGGATGCGCTTAACATCACTTCGCAGTCATGGATATCGCGGAAGGCAATGACGCCTTCCTTGTCTGCGCCGGGAAGCGGCAGCATGAACGGGTTGGAGCCGGTAGCGACGATGATGGCGTCATAATCAACTTCAATGCCTAGCTCAGAGATGACCTTTTTGCGCTCCGTATCAATGTTCGTTACCTTGTTGCCCGTGTGCAAGGCTATATTATTTTGTTTGTACCAATCCCAGTCGTTAATGATAATTTCCTGCATATCTGCACCGCCTGCCAAGACGGATGAAAGCATAATTCGATTATAGTTGGGATGCGGCTCAGCGCCGAAGATTGTAATGTCATAGGTATCCGGTGAAAGCTTCAAGAGATGCTCGATTGCCCGCACCCCCGCCATGCCGTTGCCGATAAGGACTAGCTTCTTCTTTGCTATACTCATTGTATTTCTCTCCTCTCGATCTGTCTAAGTTTATCTTTTGGCTATGGGAAAATAAGAAAAGCCTGCCTCGTTTCATAGGAGAACGTACGTCTCCCATGAAAACGAAAGCAGGCTTCTTTGCCGCTTCAAACGAATACATCGTTGTATTCGTGAATGATATGATTTTGATAACGCTAATATACAATGCGGCTGAAGTTCGTGTCAATATACTTAACACAAAAATACGAAAAACTTGTGTGATGACATTTTTAAGGTTTTTATGTTATATATAATGACAAATAGATCGACTTGTGCACAATGAACAAACGAAGTCGAATAGGAGGGGGCGCTTCTACATGCGTTCTTTGTTGGTGATCGATCAACGTACAGCAAACGAGGTGGCGGCGGCGGTCCCTCTGCCGGATCAGCTTTCGAAGAAACAAACGCCAAAATATTTGCTTGAGTGCTACGGGTATCAAGTCCTTCGTACGGCGGATGAGAAGAAAGCCGTTCTACACATGGGCAGCACGGATGCCGTAATCCTTCATTTGCCGCTCAATGAGGCGAAGCAATGGGGAACAAGGCTGCTGAAGCAAAAGACGGTCCCGATGCTCTGGTGGTGCAGCGCCGCGACAGCTTCTTTATCGGCCGCATTTTGTGAGGATGACGTGCCTGTTGATGGCATTTTAACACCTTCGATGAGCGAGCAGGAGCTGCACTGGGCGCTGCATTTTGGCTCTAAGCAATGCTTCGAGAGGCTGCAATGGATGAATGAGCGCAAGCAGCTGGAAGAGCGGCTTGAGGAGCGGAAGTGGATCGATATGGCAAAGGGGATTTTGTGCAAAATTAAAAACATTTCCGAAGCGGAAGCGTATGACGTGCTGCGAAAGCAGGCGATGAATGAGCGCAAGCGGATGGTTGATGTGGCAACATCAATCGTGAAGGTTTACCAAATACTTCAGGATCAAAAATAAGGGGGCTTTGCGATGATGATCAACCTGTTAAAGGAAGTCGGACGCGGCAAAAGGGGAGCGCGCGACCTTGGGTATGATGAAGCGCTGCTGGCAGCCCATGCCATTTTGGAGCTAAAGGCAACCCCGGCGCAAATCGGCGCATTTTTTATCGCAGAACGAATAAAGATGGAAAGCGTCGAGGAAATCGAAGCTTTCGTAGCTGTATGCAGGAAGCATGCTTATCGCGAGCTGATCCAGCAAGGGCTCGACTGCGCCGGTCCCTATGACGGCCGAAAAAAATCATTTTACGCCACATTTCCAACGGCTTTCCTTCTTGCTGCCGCCGGCCTGCCCATTACGCTGCACGGAGCGGCATCCTTGCCGCCAAAATGGGGAATTACGCTGCACGATATGCTCAAGGAATCCGGCATTGATGCGGAGCGATTATCGAAAGACCAGATTGTTCAAGCGGCTGCGGGTACGGGAGTGCTGTACGTTCCGACGGAGGAATGGTGCCCGCCGCTTAAAGCTCTTCGTTCCATTCGGATCGAGCTGGGCATGCGAACGGTGCTGAATACGGCCGAGAAGCTGATCGATTTTGCCCATTCTCCCTATTTAATATTTGGGGTATATCATAATACGGTGTTCGAGCGCATGGCAAAATTAGCGGGCAATTTGCAATACAAAAAAGCGCTTATCGTGCAAGGGGCGGAAGGCTCCGAGGACCTGTTCATCGAGAGGCCGACCCGGACCTATTTCGTGGAAAACGGAGAGTCGCATCTAAGCATGATCGATCCGGATGCTTATGGTCTAGAGACGTCCCTGCCGGAAGTCGTTTGGACGGCGACCGAGCAGCTTCGTGTTTCGGAGTCCGTCCTGCAAGGGAGCGGACATCTCGCATTCGTCAATCAGGTGCTGCTTAATGCAGCTGTCAGACTGCAATTGGCTGAGAAGGCCGACTCGGTGGAGGAAGGGCTGTATATTTGCAAGGCTTTGCTCGATAGCGGGGCCGCATGGGAGCTTTACCGCAAATGGCAAAGCGCGATGCGAAGCGAAGCGGCGCTGCCTTGTCGCACCACATAACAGGCGAATGGCAATTACGTTGTTTAATAGTAACCCGGTAAACCGTATTCCGCTTTGTTGTGGGATACGGGTTTTGTTTTGCGTAGAGATAGCCTGCATAAAGGGAAAAGTGTCCTAAATATTAACATGTATTCCACAAAAAAGAGCCTTGTGATAAGATGGTTTGGATGTGCATTTTATCGCGATTGAGTAAATCGGTAGGGTTGAAGGAGGATTTGAGTGAAATTTAATTCATTATCGATCATTATTTCGGCTCTCATCTTAGGTGTTTCTATTATAGCGGGCTGTACGATAATTGCTAACCATGAAGGACAAATCACGGAGCAAGCACCAGGCGAGATCCTTAATATTGAACAGGCAGCAGCATACTTGGATTTATCCGAAAAGCAAGTGAACCTTATTATTAATGCTGAGCAAAGCAAGCTTCAAAACAGCGGATCTTTTTCGGGCAAGATGTTTCCTTATTTTAAAGTTGGCAGTGACATATTTATTAGCAAGAGTGGTTTGGCAGACTGGATTAATGAAGCAGCAAGCGCTAGACGGGAATATGTCTTCGGGGATGTAATGCAATAAAGAAGCTTTGATATAGGCGCAACAAAGCTCCCTGATCATTCGTCTATGAAGGAACCGATATATGAGAAGTGGAGGATATGATGAGGGAGCAAATAAAAAGTAAAGTTGTCGTAGTCGCTATACTCATTGCCTGTAGTATTCCTATTCTTTTGTGCGGGTTCCTGTATCACCTTCTTAGTGCGCCAATGATGCCGTGAATAAACGGTGCGCGAAATTCCCAGCTGTAGAGTACGGCAGCAAGCTTGGATTTAATCGACAAATAATAGAGGTACTCTTTTAAGCTGCTGCATTTGTATTGATAGCCCAGTACCTTCGTGCTGTCCGTGATCATCTCGAGATGAAGGATTCTTGCGATATCCTCTTTCGTAGCGGGGACGGGACTATTTTTGAAATTGCGGATCAACATGCTGTAAATGGACGCTATATGGTATGCGGCCATGTCTTTCCGATAATGATCATGGGCACATAAGCCAAAGGTCTCGGACAGTTGTTTCCTTAGCTCATATTGAAGAATTAAGCTTCTCTCCAAATAAGGCTTGTAGAGAGAGCTCATTAGACTGTCCATATTGTTGACGGTGTAGAAATATAAAATATCAGGGAGCGCGTATGCGCGATCGGCAGTTAGCAGCGCTTCAAGATGAAAGATCGTATCCTCCCCAATCGTCAGCCCCTCATGGAACGTAATGCCGTTTCGATTAAGCGATTCCCGCAAAAATAAGCTTCGCCAGGCAAAACATAAATCATTTCCGGTATGAACGGCTGCCGCGCTTAAAATGAGGTCTTTCCCGCTTATAAGCGAATGGAGCTTGTAATGCGGAGATACGCTGAGCCCAGTCGGAACGGTCCTGTATCCGCTGATTACGACTTCGCAGCCATGCTCCTCCGCAGTGGCGTAAAGCTTAACGAAAAATAACTCATCAATCTCATCATCGGCATCGAGAAAGGCAATATATTTGCCGCTGGAAGCTTTGATGCCCACGTTTTTAGCGCTGCTTGTTCCGCTGTTGGGTTTATGAATCACTCTTATTCTAGCGTCTGCAGCAGCGAATTCATCACAAATGACGCCGCTGCGATCCGTGGAGCCGTCATTAATAAGCAGCACCTCTATGTTACGGAATGGCTGGTGAAGGATGCGGTGCAGGCATCGGAGCAGCCATCTTTCAGCATTAAAAATAGGCACGATTACACTAATGGCATAGCCCATGCACATCTCACCCCAAGTATGATCGTTAATGAATAGATGAATAGCGCTTACAAGTCTAGCTTTAAACTGATCATATCACATTCGTTATAAAGAACAAATCGTTATTTTTACGTAGAGCTTAATGAATGATATGGAAGCAACAACAGTTAAAAAAGTGGTAATATGGAAAAATGGGGAAGGGGAGGGAGGTTTGAAGTTTAAGGGGAAAATGTTATGGCCGGCCGTTTTGTTATTGGTTGTGGGCAGCTGGGTCGGTAATGTAATTTACTTTCAGAGCATGCAATTAGCGGAGCCGCTGTTTTTGAAGCATGAAATTTCGATTAGAAGCATTCAGGGCGAATTGATAGAACTACATTTTTTGGAAAATAATAATGCGGACAAGAAGATCATAAATGTTCAAGTAGAGGAGCTGCCGCAGCTTCGGTTCGCGGTTGATGAACGCAGCAGATATCAATATCAAACGTTAATGAGGGCTGCAGCAGAATGGATGCCGGCTGAGGCTGGCCAGCAGATCGCGGCGCCGCTTACGATCAAGGAAATAACCGTTTTTTATAATAAAGGACAGCCTCGAAAGGTTCCGATTGGCGAGATTAATGTCGTGGAGAGCAGCGGGGGAGGCTTGCTGGATTTTTCCTCAATGGGATCATCCAGTACGGGGGCTGGAAGCTATTTTGTGAAATTAACAAGGTCTGCTGCTTTAGAAAAAATAGAATACAGCGACAGCTTGAAGCCGTGGTTTAAGCTTAACTTGTCGGGGCAGCCTGTCGATTCGTATCTTTTTCCTGCGAAATTCTCGCAAGGGAGAATCTTATCGTTCGAGTATCAATGGTCCTATCCGGACGATGAGCCAGCTGCGCTTGTATTTTACAAGCCTGCCATTACGCTTTACTTCCAGACGGAAGAGGGCGGAGCTATTGTTGAGCGGATTCCAATTAATAATAACTTCAACTTGAGTGAAAGCCAGGTCAAGCGATTAGTCCGAACGGGAGGTGCGCTTCATTGAAAACCTCTTTGAATAGCGCGCTCAGGCGGCTTAGATGGGGGCTGGTCATTGCCTTTTTGGATATTCGCATCGGCTATGTTGACATACTCCCCGATTTCATAGGCTATATGATGATAGCGTCAGCGCTGCATGCAATGAGCACCTATCAGCCCGTTTTCAACAAAGCAAAATGGATCGCGATTGTTCTGGTAGTTGTTTCTATGCCGAATGCGTTGATCCATACTGGCATATTCTTATCGGATTTTACCGCAGTTCCAATCCAGCAACAACTATATGCGCAAGCGCTTCTGGGCCTTCATGTCGTGCTTGCCTACTTGGTTTTTGAAGGGCTTGGCTTGCTGGCAAAGCAGGATGGGCAGGAGATATTGCTGGATTCTGTCCGAAGCCGCAAATGCTTATATATGGTGATATTGGCTGCGCAGCTTATCTTTTATCCTTTTCTATTGAATCTGGACAAAAGCTGGATTTCTCTATTCATCCTTTTAGCACTCTTTTCATTCATTGCCGAGCTGCATTTTGTTCGGCTGCCGTTCCGCTTTTCAAAAAAATAAATAAATATGGTTACCGAAGATTTAAATTATAATCTAAAATACAGCTATAATTAAAAAGGACAATTGGCGCCAGAGATGGCATAAGAGCCGCCGTTTTTTTTATGCTGCATGCAGTAAGCCATTTTGGCAACAGGAAAAGGGGGATATGATGTCTTTTGTAAATCGCTTGCGATGGTTTTTTAAAGATCGGTGGGGGAGCTATGTAATAGCCGTCAGCATCATGGCGTTAGTCAGCCTGCTGTCCACGATACCGCCCAATCTTATTGGGAAGACGGTCGATCATATACGTGAAGGGGAGCTCACTTCGGCAGGCTTGTCCCAGACGGTGCTGCTGCTTATCGGGCTTTCGCTGATGCTCTACGTCATGGTTTACATATGGATCACGACGCTGTTTGGCAATTCGGCGCTTGTCGAGAAAGTGCTGCGGGGACGGCTGCTTGCGAATTTGACGCGGATGACGCCTGCATTTTTTCAGCGCAACAGCACGGGGCAATTAATGGCGCTCGCAACGAACGATATTTTGGCAATCGGACAAACGGCAGGCTACGGCGTCATGACTCTCGTCAATACGCTCGTTGGCGCGTCGGTTGTCGTGATTATGATGATTTCGCTGGTCAGCTACAAATTAATGATTGCTGCCCTTATTCCGCTGCCCTTGCTGGCAGTCGTGATTAGCAAGCTTGGCAAAAAAGTGAGGACAAGGTTCTTGGATGCGCAAGCCTCCTTTGGCAAAATGAACGATCATGCGCTGGAATCGATCTCCGGCATACGCGTTATTCGCTCGTACGTGCAGGAGAACGATGATCTTTCCGCATTTGATAAAGTGACCTCTGATGTGATGTTCAAAAACAAACGGGTATCGATACTAAACGCATTGTTCCAGCCGATCATTTCGTTGATTGTTGGCGTGAGCTATTCGATTGGCATTGGCTATGGCTCCTATCTCGTATTCCAAGGCGAAATATCGCTTGGCCAGTTGATTTCGTTCAATATTTATTTAGGCATGCTTATTTGGCCGATGATCTCCTTCGGCGAGTTCATTAACGTTCTGCAGCGCGGAAGCGCATCGGCTGATCGGTTGGACACGGCGCTTACGCAAAAGCCGGATCTGGAGGACGCGGACAAGCTCGCTGCGGTCGCAGTGCCTACGAGCATTGAGATGAAGCAGCTTACTTTTACTTATCCTACCGCAAGCCATCCTAGCTTGGATCAGGTATCTTTCCAGCTTGAACGAGGCCAGACGCTTGGGATCGTAGGTAAAACGGGAAGCGGCAAGAGCACGCTGCTGAAGCAGCTGCTTCGCCAATATCCGCTTGATCAGGAGCGGTTGTTCGTAGCAGGCGTGCCTGTAGAGCAAATCGCGATCGACCAGATGAGACGCTGGATTGCTTACGTGCCGCAGGAGCATCTGCTCTTATCCAAAACAATTAGAGAAAATATCGCGCTGGGCAAGCCAAATGCGACGCCTGAGGAAGTTGCCCGCGCGGTAGAAATGGCCTCTTTTACTGAGGATATTGCGATGATGCCTGAGGGGCTAGAGACGATTGTTGGCGAAAATGGCGTCATGCTGTCGGGCGGACAAAAGCAGCGTTTAGCAATAGCGCGGGCGCTGCTCGTAGACTCGGAAATATTGCTGCTGGATGATTCGTTGTCGGCCGTTGATGCGAGAACCGAGAGCCGGATTTTGCATCACATTCGCTTGGAGCGCGAAGGGAAGACAACGTTTATCAACACCCATCGTCTTTCTGCCGTTAGCCATGCGGATTGGATCATCGTGCTGAATGAAGGCAGGATCATCGAGGAAGGCTCGCATGAAGAGCTGATGCTGTTCGGGGGCTGGTACAAGGAGCAGTGGGAACGGCAGCAAATGGAAGCAAGCTTGGAAGAATGAGGAGGCTGTAGAATGCCAAAGCAATCAACGGCGAGAAGACTATTCCAATATGCTCTCGTCTATAAGTTCAGAATTATCGGCGCGCTGCTCATTCTTTGCTGCGCAGTAGGCGCTGAGCTTGGCGGACCTTTTATTATAAAAACGATCATTGATAAGCATTTGGACGTTGAAGGCAGCGATCTAGTGCCTGTTCTCTGGCTGCTTGCTCTGTATATGGGATTGCTGCTCGTTGCGAGCATCGGAAATTTCTCGCAATCGTACATTTTGCAATCGACAGCGCTGCAAATTATTAAAAACATGCGCATGGATTTAATGCGCCACATCCAGCGGATACCGCTGCGCTATTTTGACAATACGCCCATCGGTCAGATTGTTTCGAGAATAGCAAACGACACGGAGGCTGTACGGGATTTGTTCATGAGCTTCATGGCGACCTTTGTCGTCAGCTTCGTGCAGTTGATCGGCATCTTTACGGCGCTGTTTATTTTGGATGTGCGCCTGGCCCTGTACTGTCTGCTCCTGCCGCCGCTCTTCGCGCTCATTATGGTCATTCATTTGAAGTATTCGAAGCGCTACATTACGATTATGCGGGCTCGGCTTAGCGATATGAATGCGATGATCAATGAATCGATTGTCGTCATGCCGATTATTCAAGCGTTTCGCCGCGAGAAGGTGACGCTGGATGAATTCGAAGTGCTGAATGAGGATCGGTACGTCAACCAAATTAAGCAGTTTAGAGTTTTCTCTTTGTCATCCAGAAACATTGTGGGCACAATTGGCAGTCTAGTGACGGCGCTCGTCATTTGGTATTTTGGCCGTGCGTCTCTGGAGACTTCTATCATGTTCGGGGTGTTTTATGCCTTTATCGACTACCTGGGGCGTATCTTCCAACCGATTATCGGTATTTTCGATCAGCTGACGAATGCGCAGCGAGCGTTCGTATCGGCGGAGAAGGTGTTTGCGATACTTGATATGGATGGCATGGAGGTCGAGGAGGTTGCGGACGTGAAGCGGCCAGAGGGCGTCGTGAAGTTCGATCAAGTAACCTTTGCGTACAAAGAAGGCGAAAACGTGCTGAAGCAAATTTCGTTTGAAGCGCGCAAGGGTGAGACCGTCGCTTTGGTAGGCCATACGGGCTCCGGCAAAAGCTCGATTATGAACCTTTTGCTAGGCTTTTATGAACCGGATAAGGGCGTTATCTCAATTGACGGTCGCGATATTTCGACATATTCGAAGCAGGCGCTGCGCAAGCATATGGGCATCGTGCTGCAGGATCCGTATTTATTTGCCGGTGATATCAAGTTCAACGTCAGTCTTTACAATAAAGACATTTCTATCGATCGCGTTAAAAGCGTGCTGAAGGACGTTGGCGCCGCGCCATTCATCGAACAGCTGCCAGGCGGTTATGATGAGCTTGTCGTTGAACGCGGAAGTACGCTTTCCTCTGGCCAAAGGCAGCTTATTTCCTTCGCTAGAGCTCTCGCTTTTGATCCATCGATTCTTATATTGGATGAGGCGACGGCTAGCATTGACAGCGAGACGGAGGGGCTTATTCAACAAGCGCTGCGCGTCGTTAGTCAGGGACGCACTACGCTCATTATCGCGCATAGGCTGTCCACTATTCGCGATGCCGACCAAATTCTTGTGCTGCATCGCGGCGAGATCGTCGAGCGCGGCAATCATGATGCTTTGATGGCGCTCGGGGGCAGGTATTACAAAATGTATCAGCTGCAAAAGGGTGAAAAGGCTTCGGCTGAGCCTGTGAGCACAATGAAAAAATAGTGATTTCGTATCATTTCTGTCTAAGTACCGTGTGTATGACGAACTATGTCATATATATGGTACTTTTTGTTATATTTTACGGGATTTCATACCTAGAAAATCATTACATTCTACCAATTGACAGGAAATACGATCCGCTGTATACTCTTTCATATGTTATATGTCAGTTTACATTACATTAATAATAGACGGCTCCAATAGCTTTTGGGCCCAAAGCTATACCCCTTTCTTCAACAATGCAAATATTCTGTTTATGGATGTCATGCATGTATGGAGATAAGGGGATTTTTTTTGCCGTCGATGAACAAATGTGCATGTTTACTGGAACTTAATTTCAAGTTGATATTGTGATGACAAATTTTCACTAGTCTATAATAGTTATGTATTGTTCTTTAATACCATTTTTGTTTAAAGGGAGGAGAAATTTAGAATGCAGAGAATCGTAAAGCGGATACAGAAACAAGTCTGCATGCTGTTAGTCGCTCTTCTGTTGGTTTCCGGTATGTTTGGAAGCTTGGGCAGCCCTGTACAGGCAACGCCTGCGGGGGATAATATCGTTATTTCACAGGTTTATGGTGCTGGGGGTAACGGCTCGGGAGCGACCTTTAAACAGGATTTCATTGAGCTTTATAATCCGACCAATCATGAAATTTCCTTGTCGGGGATGACATTGATCTACGCATCGGCAACAGGATCTTGGCCGACGTCGGGTAACAATCTTATGCCATTATCGGGTAAAATAGGACCTGGAAAATATTACTTAACGCAACAAGCTGCTGGTGCTGATGCAGCAGCTCCAAACCTGACAAGCCCAGATGCAACAGGCAATCTTAGTTTGGCGGGGGCAAGCGGCAAGGTGAAGCTGGTCAACAGCGCTAATACGGTTATTGATTTAGTAGGCTATGGTGCAGCTACTGAATTCGAAGGCACAGGTCCTACAGGAACGCTGCTCACGAATGTTACAGCAGCAATCCGCAAAGGCAATCGTGCTCAAGATACGAATAATAACAATTCCGATTTCGAAGTGGGCACGCCAGATCCACGGAATTCATCGTATGGAGTCATTTCTGACGGCGTTGAAGCTGTAACGGCAGACGTAAGCTCCGGAGCGGTTCAACCAGGCACGATCATTCATCTTTCGACGCCAACGGTTGGCGCTAGCGTCTACTACAGCGTATATGGCTCAGGAGATACGCAGATCGCTCCGGAAGATTTTGATTGGTATCAACCGGGCGTGACCTCTATTGAAATTAATGGACCAACGACGGTTCATGCTTTTGCGAAGAAAGATGGTTTGGCAAATAGTGAACTGCGTGAATTTGCTTACAGCATCACGAGCCAAATTACAATCGCGGCAGCTCGCGCGGCTGCAATTGGTACAAGCGTGACGCTCAGCGGAACAGTAACTCATCGTGCTGAGTCTGGTTCATATTATAATTTATTTGTTCAAGATTCGACTAATGGCATTATCGTGAGAGTTCCAAGCAGCGTATCCGTTCAGCCGGGAGATACGATTGAAGCTTTCGGAAAGCTTACGGAGTATTTCGGTTTGCTTCAATTAGAAGCAGCTGCGGATGATATGAAGGTTACGGGTTCAGTTGCTATCCCTGCGCCTGTTAATGTAGATTCTACGAGCTTTGGCAAAACGACTGATAATCGAAACAAATTCGAGGGTCGCTTCGTACAGGTGAAAAATTTAACGGTTGAGAGTGTCGCCAGCGGCGTTGTTACGGCAACGGATGCGGCAAGCGCTGGGAAAATTATTATTTATTCCTCGGATGCTTCATTTGTCGCAGGAAAGACGTTTGAGCAGGTTACCGGTGTTATGACGTATCATTCCAGCGTAGGCCTCGAGCTGCTGCCGCGCAATACGCTTGATATTGTCGAGAAACGGTTAGCTGTTCAAGCGAGCATTCCTTCAGGCGGCATTAATGCGGGGGCTTCCGTTTCATTAAGTTCGCTTGCGGAAGGCGGAGTTATTCGTTACACGACGGATGGCACTACGCCAACTGCTTCGGTTGGTGCGCTTTACGCTAGTCCTATCGTTGTAAATGCAGATACCGTCATTAAAGCGGTTGTTACAGCAGGTGGGGTAACAAGCGAAGTATCGACCTTCACGTATAAGGTATTGGGAAATACGGACGGTATCGCAATCAATAAAATTCAAGGCGAGACGCATAAGTCGATCTATAATAATGTAAAAGTTTCAAATGTTACAGGCATCATAACTTCGATCAGCACGGATTCCTTCTTCATGCAGGCGCCTGATGATCAACAGGATGACAATCCGAATACTTCCGAGGCTATTCAGGTGTACAAGAAAGCGCATGGCCTTGCTGTAAAGGATGCTGTTTCCGTGACAGGTACAGTACAGGAATTTGGCAACAGCCCATCCCTGACAGTAACCCAAATTAATGCAACGACTATTAATAAGCTGTCCAGCAATAATACGCTTCCTACAGCTACAGTGATTGGTACAGGAGGACGTATCGTTCCGAAACTAATCGATTCGGACAGCTTCGCCAAGTTTAATCCAGAGGTTGATGCGATTGACTTCTTCGAGAGCTTGGAGAGCATGTTGGTCGAAGTGAAAAATCCTAGCATTACAGGACCTTATGCAAATGCAGTAACACCGGTTACGTTTGACAACGGATTAAATAATCCGGTAAAAACTTTTTTTGGCGGTATCGTGCTGGAAGGCAATGGTTTAGACCCTACTGACAGCAGCCTGAATCCGCAAAAGCTGTATATTGGCGGCTCAAAGCCAGCAGGCGATGAAATTAAAACGGGTGATGCGTTTAACGGAAATATCGTTGGCGTGATTCAATACGCTGGCGATCTCTATAAGCTGATGCCAACGCAAGCTTTGCCAACGATTACCCGCAGCAGCAATACGCAGAAGGTAACTAGCATTGAGCCAAATGCGGACAAGCTGACGATTGCTACATTTAATGTGGAAAACTTCAGCCCTGCCGACACGGCGAAAGCTGGCAAAATCGCTTCGATTATCGTAACGAACATGAAACAGCCGGACATTATCGGTTTAATGGAAGTTCAAGATAATGACGGTGAGAAAGACACTGGCAATACGGATGCTTCCCAAAGCTTCCAAACGTTGATTGACGCTATTAAATCGAAAGGCGGCCCTACTTATAAATATACCGATGTTGCTCCAGAAAATAATAAGGACGGCGGAGCGCCCGGAGGAAATATTCGAGTCGGTTTCTTGTACGATACTGATCGAGTAACACTCGCACCAGGAGTAAAAGGCGATTTTAAAACGTCGATTAAAGTGGATGGAATCGGAGGTCTAACGCAAAATCCTGGTCGGATTGGATCTGCGGATGCTTCTACCTTTGCTTCATCCCGTAAGCCGCTCGTCGGAGAATTTAATTTCCAAGGAAAACGTGTCATCGTTATTGCGAACCATTTGAATTCCAAAGGCGGAGACGGCAAGCCTTGGGGTGAAATTCAGCCTGTTGTTCGCAGCAGCGAGGTGCAGCGCGCCAAGCAAGCGTTAACCGTGAACGGCTTCGTGAAAGAATTGACGACGAAGGACCCGGAAGCAAGCGTAGTTGTACTAGGGGACTTTAATGACTTCCAATTCTCTGGAACGCTAAACAAGATCAAAGGTACGGAATTAACGAACCTTGTCGATAAGCTGGATGTTTCGGAACGATATTCCTACATCTATGACGGCAATTCGCAAACATTGGATCATATTCTAGTAGACAATGGAATTGAAGCAAACGCCAATATTGACGTTGTACATGTTAATGCTGATTTCTCGACAGAACAGGGCCGTGTGAGCGATCATGATCCGCTTCTTGCGCAGCTGGATCTGTCCACTAAGAAAGATGCGGAATTCTCTATGACGATTATGCATGTGAATGATTCGCATGCCAATCTGGCAAACGTAGCAAAACGATTTACTGCAGTTAATCAGATACGGAATGAAACACCCAATTCAGTCTTGCTTGATGCTGGTGATGTGTTCTCGGGCACATTGTTCTTCAATAAATATTTAGGTCAAGCAGATCTGGCGTTTATGAATAAGCTAGGATACGACGCGATGGTATTCGGTAATCATGAATTTGATAAAGGGCCATCAGTACTAGCGGATTTTGTGAAAAATGCGAAATTCCCATTTGTAAGCTCCAATATTGATTTCAGTAAAGAGCCTGCGCTGAGCGGATATCTCGCTGAGCAAGCGGTCGGTGCAGAACCGGCAGACGGTAAAATTTACAACTCTATTATCATTGAGGTTGGCAAGGATAAGACGAAGGTCGGCGTATTCGGACTAACGACGGAGGATACGAAGTTCCTTGCTTCACCTGGCGAAAATATCGTTTTCAATGACTATATCGCGAAGGCAAAAGAAACAGTTAAATCGCTTCAAGACAAAGGGATTAACAAAATTGTTGCTTTGACTCATCTAGGACATGACTTTGATCTTGTACTTGGCGAGCAGGTTGCTGGTATCGACGTTATTGTTGGCGGTCACAGCCATACAAAGGTTGATGTTCCAAAGGTGATTCATGCAGGTGCAGAGCCAACGCTTGTTGTACAAGCAGAGGAGTATAACAAATATTTGGGTCGATTGGATGTTAAATTCAATCAAGCTGGCGTGCTTACGAATTGGAATGGCAAGCTGCTTGATATTGCGACTTTTGCAGCAGATCCAGATGCAACAGAAATGCTGAAGCCTTATAATGCGGGCATTGAAGACATCAAAAAACAGATTATCGGCAAAACGAATGTATTTTTGGATGGCGATCGCAATTCGGTTCGTGCGAAAGAAACGAATCTCGCAAATCTAATGACAGACGGCATGGTCGCAAAAGTAAAAAGCTTTGTGAGCAGCAATGCGGAATTACAGAAGCTTGAGGTAAAAGGTTATGTAGCGATCCAAAATGGCGGAGGTATCCGCGAGTCGATTAAACGAACGGCAGAGGGCAAGGCAGATGGCGACATCACGCTGGGCGAATTGCTGACAGTTATGCCATTCGGCAATAACCTGACATCGCTTCGCATGACGGGCCAGGAAATTGTTGATGCGCTCGAGAACGGCGTAAGCGGAATTGATACAAAACAAGGCCGTTTCCCGCAAGTTTCGGGCATGCGCTACTACTATGATTCGAAGAAGCAGCCGGAAGTGCTGGATGCAAACGGACATCTAGTAACTGCGGGCAAACGTATCGTCAAAGTTGACATTAAAAACGCTGATGGCAGCTATAGCCCAATCGATCTGAATGCATATTACTTTGTGGCAACGAACTCCTTCATGGCAAACGGCGGCGACTTCTACCGCTCGATGAAAGCAGCGAAGGATGCAGGACGCCAGTATGAGATGAACCTAGTTGATTACGAGGTGTTCATCGAGCATATTTCGAAGCTGGGCACGATCAATACGGGAATTGAAGGCCGTATTACGGATTTGGAAGGCGGTCCGATTCCAGGCGAACCATTCAAAATGACGCTTATGCATGTGAATGATACGCACGCTCATCTTGATTCGATTGCCAAAAGATTCACAGCGATTAAAGAGATTCGCGNTAGGATACGACGCGATGGTATTCGGTAATCATGAATTTGATAAAGGGCCATCAGTACTAGCGGATTTTGTGAAAAATGCGAAATTCCCATTTGTAAGCTCCAATATTGATTTCAGTAAAGAGCCTGCGCTGAGCGGATATCTCGCTGAGCAAGCGGTCGGTGCAGAACCGGCAGACGGTAAAATTTACAACTCTATTATCATTGAGGTTGGCAAGGATAAGACGAAGGTCGGCGTATTCGGACTAACGACGGAGGATACGAAGTTCCTTGCTTCACCTGGCGAAAATATCGTTTTCAATGACTATATCGCGAAGGCAAAAGAAACAGTTAAATCGCTTCAAGACAAAGGGATTAACAAAATTGTTGCTTTGACTCATCTAGGACATGACTTTGATCTTGTACTTGGCGAGCAGGTTGCTGGTATCGACGTTATTGTTGGCGGTCACAGCCATACAAAGGTTGATGTTCCAAAGGTGATTCATGCAGGTGCAGAGCCAACGCTTGTTGTACAAGCAGAGGAGTATAACAAATATTTGGGTCGATTGGATGTTAAATTCAATCAAGCTGGCGTGCTTACGAATTGGAATGGCAAGCTGCTTGATATTGCGACTTTTGCAGCAGATCCAGATGCAACAGAAATGCTGAAGCCTTATAATGCGGGCATTGAAGACATCAAAAAACAGATTATCGGCAAAACGAATGTATTTTTGGATGGCGATCGCAATTCGGTTCGTGCGAAAGAAACGAATCTCGCAAATCTAATGACAGACGGCATGGTCGCAAAAGTAAAAAGCTTTGTGAGCAGCAATGCGGAATTACAGAAGCTTGAGGTAAAAGGTTATGTAGCGATCCAAAATGGCGGAGGTATCCGCGAGTCGATTAAACGAACGGCAGAGGGCAAGGCAGATGGCGACATCACGCTGGGCGAATTGCTGACAGTTATGCCATTCGGCAATAACCTGACATCGCTTCGCATGACGGGCCAGGAAATTGTTGATGCGCTCGAGAACGGCGTAAGCGGAATTGATACAAAACAAGGCCGTTTCCCGCAAGTTTCGGGCATGCGCTACTACTATGATTCGAAGAAGCAGCCGGAAGTGCTGGATGCAAACGGACATCTAGTAACTGCGGGCAAACGTATCGTCAAAGTTGACATTAAAAACGCTGATGGCAGCTATAGCCCAATCGATCTGAATGCATATTACTTTGTGGCAACGAACTCCTTCATGGCAAACGGCGGCGACTTCTACCGCTCGATGAAAGCAGCGAAGGATGCAGGGCGCCAGTATGAAATGAACCTAGTTGATTACGAGGTGTTCATCGAGCATATTTCGAAGCTGGGCACGATTAATACGGGAATTGAAGGCCGTATTACGGATTTGGAAGGCGGTCCGATTCCAGGCGAACCATTCAAAATGACGCTTATGCATGTGAATGATACGCACGCTCATCTTGATTCGATTGCCAAAAGATTCACAGCGATTAAAGAGATTCGCTCAGAAGTGAAAAACTCCATTTTGCTTGATGCAGGAGATGTATTCTCAGGAACGTTGTTCTTTAACAAATATTTAGGACAAGCGGATTTGGCATTTATGAATAAGATTGGTTATGACGCGATGGTGTTCGGTAACCATGAATTCGATAAGGGTCCAACTGTGCTTGCCGATTTTGTAAAGAATGCGAAATTCCCGTTTGTAAGCTCCAATATTGATTTCAGCAAGGAGCCAGCACTAAGCGGCTATGTATCGGAGCAAGAAAAAGGAAAGCCGGCATCAAATGGCAAAATTTACGACGCGGTCATTTTGGATAAAGACGGCCAGAAGATCGGCATATTCGGTCTAACGACGGAGGATACGAAATTCCTTGCTTCGCCGGGTGAAAATATCGTGTTCGAAAATTACATTTCCAAGGCTGATGAAACGGTTAAAATGCTCCAAAAAGAAGGCATTAATAAAATCGTGGCCTTGACTCACCTAGGCCATGAATTTGATAAAAAACTGGCTGAAGCTGTAACCGGCATCGATGTTATCGTTGGTGGACACAGCCATACAAAGGTTGACGCGCCAGTAGTCTACCATGCGGCAGAAGAGCCAACGCTAGTCGTCCAAGCTGAAGAGTACGGCAATTATTTAGGCCGCTTGGATCTGGACTTTAATGGAAGCGGCGTGTTGACAGCATGGAATGGCAAGCTTCTGCCGATCAGCGGTTATGCTGAGGATGCAGAAGCGTTAGAAATGCTGAAGCCTTACAATGAGGGCATTGCTGATACTAAAAAACAAGTTATTGGCAAAACGAATGTGGATTTAGAAGGCGGTAACCCTCCTTCCCGCGTTAAGGAAACCAACCTTGCAAATCTAATGACGGACGGGATGGTCGCTAAAGTAAAAAGCTTTGTTAACAGCAATCCAGAGTTAAAGAAATTAGAGGTAAAAGGTTTTGTAGCGATCCAAAATGGCGGAGGTATCCGCGAGTCGATTAAACGAACAGCAATGGGCAAGGCGGATGGCGACATCACGCTGGGCGAATTGCTGAAGGTTATGCCATTCGGCAACNTGAAGCCTTACAATGAGGGCATTGCTAATACTGAAATACAAGTTATTGGCAAAACGAATGTGGATTTAGAAGGCGGTAACCCTCCTTCTCGCGTTAAGGAAACCAACCTTGCAAATCTAATGACGGACGGGATGGTCGCTAAAGTAAAAAGCTTTGTTAACAGCAATCCAGAGTTAAAGAAATTAGAGGTAAAAGGTTTTGTAGCGATCCAAAATGGCGGAGGTATCCGCGAGTCGATTAAACGAACAGCAATGGGCAAGGNAAAAGCTTTGTTAACAGCAATCCAGAGTTAAAGAAATTAGAGGTAAAAGGTTTTGTAGCGATCCAAAATGGCGGTGGAATTCGCACGTCGATTAAACAAAAGGCAGAGGGCAAAACGGATGGCGACATCACGCTGGGCGAATTGCTGACGGTTATGCCATTCGGCAATAACCTGACATCGCTTCGCATGACGGGCCAGGAAATTGTTGATGCGCTCGAGAACGGCGTAAGCGGAATCGATACAAAACAAGGCCGTTTCCCGCAAGTTTCGGGCATGCGCTACTATTATGACTCGAAGAAGCAGCCGGAAGTGCTGGATGCAAACGGTAAGCTGGTAACACAGGGCAGCCGTATCGTCAAAGTTGACATTAAAAACGCTGATGGCAGCTATAGCCCAATCGATCTGAATGCATATTACTTTGTGGCAACGAACTCCTTCATGGCAAACGGCGGCGACTTCTACCGCTCGATGAAAGCAGCGAAGGATGCAGG
>NZ_MAQX01000011.1:1005703-1008101 GCF_001682865.1 Bacillus sp. FJAT-26390 | reverse complement strand
AACCTGACATCGCTTCGCATGACGGGCCAGGAAATTGTTGATGCGCTCGAGAACGGCGTAAGCGGAATCGATACAAAACAAGGCCGTTTCCCGCAAGTTTCGGGCATGCGCTACTATTATGACTCGAAGAAGCAGCCGGAAGTGCTGGATGCAAACGGTAAGCTGGTAACACAGGGCAGCCGTATCGTCAAAGTTGACATTAAAAACGCTGATGGCAGCTATAGCCCAATCGATCTGAATGCATATTACTTTGTGGCAACGAACTCCTTCATGGCAAACGGCGGCGACTTCTACCGCTCGATGAAAGCAGCGAAGGATGCAGGACGCCAGTATGAGATGAACCTAGTTGATTACGAGGTGTTCATCGAGCATATTTCGAAGCTGGGCACGATCAATACGGGAATTGAAGGCCGTATTACGGATTTGGAAGGCGGTCCGATTCCAGGCGAACCATTCAAAATGACGCTTATGCATGTGAATGATACGCATGCTCATCTTGAAACGGTTGCCAAAAGATTCACGGCGATTAAAGAGATTCGCTCAGAAGTGAAAAACTCCATTTTGCTTGATGCAGGAGATGTATTCTCAGGAACGTTGTTCTTTAACAAATATTTAGGACAAGCGGATTTGGCATTTATGAATAAGATTGGTTATGACGCGATGGTGTTCGGTAACCATGAATTTGATAAAGGGCCATCAGTACTAGCGGATTTTGTGAAAAATGCGAAATTCCCGTTTGTAAGCTCCAATATTGATTTCAGCAAGGAGCCAGCACTTAGCGGCTATGTATCGGAGCAAGAAAAAGGAAAGCCGGCATTAAATGGCAAAATTTACGACGCGGTCATTTTGGATAAAGACGGCCAGAAAATCGGCATATTCGGTCTAACGACGGAGGATACGAAATTCCTTGCTTCGCCGGGTGAAAATATCGTGTTCGAAAATTACATTGCCAAGGCAGATGAAACGGTTAAAATGCTGCAAAAAGAAGGCATTAATAAAATCGTGGCCTTGACTCACCTAGGCCATGAATTTGATAAAAAACTGGCTGAAGCTGTAACCGGCATCGATGNACGCTTATGCATGTGAATGATACGCATGCTCATCTTGAAACGGTTGCCAAAAGATTCACGGCGATTAAAGAGATTCGCTCAGAAGTGAAAAACTCCATTTTGCTTGATGCAGGAGATGTATTCTCAGGAACGTTGTTCTTTAACAAATATTTAGGACAAGCGGATTTGGCATTTATGAATAAGATTGGTTATGACGCGATGGTGTTCGGTAACCATGAATTTGATAAAGGGCCATCAGTACTAGCGGATTTTGTGAAAAATGCGAAATTCCCGTTTGTAAGCTCCAATATTGATTTCAGCAAGGAGCCAGCACTTAGCGGCTATGTATCGGAGCAAGAAAAAGGAAAGCCGGCATTAAATGGCAAAATTTACGACGCGGTCATTTTGGATAAAGACGGCCAGAAAATCGGCATATTCGGTCTAACGACGGAGGATACGAAATTCCTTGCTTCGCCGGGTGAAAATATCGTGTTCGAAAATTACATTGCCAAGGCAGATGAAACGGTTAAAATGCTGCAAAAAGAAGGTATTAATAAAATCGTGGCCTTGACTCACCTAGGCCATGAATTTGATAAAAAACTGGCTGAAGCTGTAACCGGCATCGATGTTATCGTTGGTGGACACAGCCATACGAAGGTAGACGCACCAGTTGTTTACCATGCGGCAGAAGAGCCTACGCTAGTCGTCCAAGCCGAACAATATGGCAATTATTTAGGCCGCTTGGATCTGGATTTTGACGGAAGCGGCGTATTGACAGCATGGAATGGCAAGCTTCTGCCGATCAGCGGTTATGCAGAGGATGCAGATGCGTTAGAAATGCTGAAGCCTTACAATGAGGGCATTGCTAATACTGAAATACAAGTTATTGGCAAAACGAATGTGGATTTAGAAGGCGGTAACCCTCCTTCTCGCGTTAAGGAAACCAACCTTGCAAATCTAATGACGGACGGGATGGTCGCTAAAGTAAAAAGCTTTGTTAACAGCAATCCAGAGTTAAAGAAATTAGAGGTAAAAGGTTTTGTAGCGATCCAAAATGGCGGTGGAATTCGCACGTCGATTAAACAAAAGGCAGAGGGCAAAACGGATGGCGACATCACGCTGGGCGAATTGCTGACGGTTATGCCATTCGGCAATAACCTGACATCGCTTCGCATGACGGGCCAGGAAATTGTTGATGCGCTCGAGAACGGCGTAAGCGGAATCGATACAAAACAAGGCCGTTTCCCGCAAGTTTCGGGCATGCGCTACTATTATGACTCGAAGAAGCAGCCGGAAGTGCTGGATGCAAACGGTAAGCTGGTAACACAGGGCAGCCGTATCGTCAAAGT
>NZ_MAQX01000011.1:0-1004242 GCF_001682865.1 Bacillus sp. FJAT-26390 | reverse complement strand
ACAAGTTATTGGCAAAACGAATGTGGATTTAGAAGGCGGTAACCCTCCTTCCCGCGTTAAGGAAACCAACCTTGCAAATCTAATGACGGACGGGATGGTCGCTAAAGTAAAAAGCTTTGTTAACAGCAATCCAGAGTTAAAGAAATTAGAGGTAAAAGGTTTTGTAGCGATCCAAAATGGCGGTGGAATTCGCACGTCGATTAAACAAAAGGCAGAGGGCAAAACGGATGGCGACATCACGCTGGGCGAATTGCTGACGGTTATGCCATTCGGCAATAACCTGACATCGCTTCGCATGACGGGCCAGGAAATTGTTGATGCGCTCGAGAACGGCGTAAGCGGAATCGATACAAAACAAGGCCGTTTCCCGCAAGTTTCGGGCATGCGCTACTATTATGACTCGAAGAAGCAGCCGGAAGTGCTGGATGCAAACGGTAAGCTGGTAACACAGGGCAGCCGTATCGTCAAAGTCGAAATGAAAAACGATAATGGCAGCTACAGTCCAATCGATCTGAATGCATATTACTTTGTGGCAACGAACTCCTTCATGGCAAACGGCGGCGACTTCTACCGCTCGATGAAAGCAGCGAAGGATGCAGGACGCCAGTATGAGATGAACCTAGTTGATTACGAGGTGTTCATCGAGCATATTTCGAAGCTGGGCACGATCAATACGGGAATTGAAGGCCGTATTACGGATTTGGAAGGCGGTCCGATTCCAGGCGAACCATTCAAAATGACGCTTATGCATGTGAATGATACGCACGCTCATCTTGATTCGATTGCCAAAAGATTCACAGCGATTAAAGAGATTCGCGCAGAAGTGAAAAACTCCATTTTGCTTGATGCAGGAGATGTATTCTCAGGAACGTTGTTCTTTAACAAATATTTAGGACAAGCGGATTTGGCATTTATGAATAAGATTGGTTATGACGCGATGGTGTTCGGTAACCATGAATTCGATAAGGGTCCAACTGTGCTTGCCGATTTTGTAAAGAATGCGAAATTCCCGTTTGTAAGCTCCAATATTGATTTCAGCAAGGAGCCAGCACTAAGCGGCTATGTATCGGAGCAAGAAAAAGGAAAGCCGGCATCAAATGGCAAAATTTACGACGCGGTCATTTTGGATAAAGACGGCCAGAAAATCGGCATATTCGGTCTAACGACGGAGGATACGAAATTCCTTGCTTCGCCGGGTGAAAATATCGTGTTCGAAAATTACATTGCCAAGGCAGATGAAACGGTTAAAATGCTGCAAAAAGAAGGTATTAATAAAATCGTGGCCTTGACTCACCTAGGCCATGAATTTGATAAAAAACTGGCTGAAGCTGTAACCGGCATCGATGTTATCGTTGGTGGACACAGCCATACAAAGGTTGACGCGCCAGTAGTCTACCATGCGGCAGAAGAGCCAACGCTAGTCGTCCAAGCTGAAGAGTACGGCAATTATTTAGGCCGCTTGGATCTGGATTTTGACGGAAGCGGCGTATTGACAGCATGGAATGGCAAGCTTCTGCCGATCAGCGGTTATGCAGAGGATGCAGATGCGTTAGAAATGCTGAAGCCTTACAATGAGGGCATTGCTGATACTGAAATACAAGTTATTGGCAAAACGAATGTGGATTTAGAAGGCGGTAACCCTCCTTCCCGCGTTAAGGAAACCAACCTTGCAAATCTAATGACGGACGGGATGGTCGCTAAAGTAAAAAGCTTTGTTAACAGCAATCCAGAGTTAAAGAAATTAGAGGTAAAAGGTTTTGTAGCGATCCAAAATGGCGGAGGTATCCGCGAGTCGATTAAACGAACAGCAATGGGCAAGGCGGATGGCGACATCACGCTGGGCGAATTGCTGAAGGTTATGCCATTCGGCAACAACCTGACATCGCTTCGCATGACGGGTCAGGAAATTGTTGATGCGCTCGAGAACGGCGTTAGCGGAATCGATACAAAACAAGGCCGTTTCCCGCAAGTTTCGGGCATGCGCTACTACTATGATTCGAAGAAGCAGCCGGAAGTGCTGGATGCAAACGGACATCTAGTAACTGCGGGCAAACGTATCGTCAAAGTTGACATTAAAAACGCTGATGGCAGCTATAGCCCAATCGATCTGAATGCATATTACTTTGTGGCAACGAACTCCTTCATGGCAAACGGCGGCGACTTCTACCGCTCGATGAAAGCAGCGAAGGATGCAGGGCGCCAGTATGAAATGAACCTAGTTGATTACGAGGTGTTCATCGAGCATATTTCGAAGCTGGGCACGATTAATACGGGAATTGAAGGCCGTATTACGGATTTGGAAGGCGGTCCGATTCCAGGCGAACCATTCAAAATGACGCTTATGCATGTGAATGATACGCATGCTCATCTTGAAACGGTTGCCAAAAGATTCACGGCGATTAAAGAGATTCGCTCAGAAGTGAAAAACTCCATTTTGCTTGATGCAGGAGATGTATTCTCAGGAACGTTGTTCTTTAACAAATATTTAGGACAAGCGGATTTGGCATTTATGAATAAGATTGGTTATGACGCGATGGTGTTCGGTAACCATGAATTCGATAAGGGTCCAACTGTGCTTGCCGATTTTGTAAAGAATGCGAAATTCCCGTTTGTAAGCTCCAATATTGATTTCAGCAAGGAGCCAGCACTAAGCGGCTATGTATCGGAGCAAGAAAAAGGAAAGCCGGCATCAAATGGCAAAATTTACGACGCGGTCATTTTGGATAAAGACGGCCAGAAGATCGGCATATTCGGTCTAACGACGGAGGATACGAAATTCCTTGCTTCGCCGGGTGAAAATATCGTGTTCGAAAATTACATTTCCAAGGCTGATGAAACGGTTAAAATGCTCCAAAAAGAAGGCATTAATAAAATCGTGGCCTTGACTCACCTAGGCCATGAATTTGATAAAAAACTGGCTGAAGCTGTAACCGGCATCGATGTTATCGTTGGTGGACACAGCCATACAAAGGTTGACGCGCCAGTAGTCTACCATGCGGCAGAAGAGCCAACGCTAGTCGTCCAAGCTGAAGAGTACGGCAATTATTTAGGCCGCTTGGATCTGGACTTTAATGGAAGCGGCGTGTTGACAGCATGGAATGGCAAGCTTCTGCCGATCAGCGGTTATGCTGAGGATGCAGAAGCGTTAGAAATGCTGAAGCCTTACAATGAGGGCATTGCTGATACTAAAAANNNGTTATCGTTGGTGGACACAGCCATACAAAGGTTGACGCGCCAGTAGTCTACCATGCGGCAGAAGAGCCAACGCTAGTCGTCCAAGCTGAAGAGTACGGCAATTATTTAGGCCGCTTGGATCTGGACTTTAATGGAAGCGGCGTGTTGACAGCATGGAATGGCAAGCTTCTGCCGATCAGCGGTTATGCTGAGGATGCAGAAGCGTTAGAAATGCTGAAGCCTTACAATGAGGGCATTGCTGATACTAAAAAACAAGTTATTGGCAAAACGAATGTGGATTTAGAAGGCGGTAACCCTCCTTCTCGCGTTAAGGAAACCAACCTTGCAAATCTAATGACGGACGGGATGGTCGCTAAAGTAAAAAGCTTTGTTAACAGCAATCCAGAGTTAAAGAAATTAGAGGTAAAAGGTTTTGTAGCGATCCAAAATGGCGGTGGAATTCGCACGTCGATTAAACAAAAGGCAGAGGGCAAAACGGATGGCGACATCACGCTGGGCGAATTGCTGACGGTTATGCCATTCGGCAATNAAATAATCCGGTAAAAACTTTTTTTGGCGGTATCGTGCTGGAAGGCAATGGTTTAGACCCTACTGACAGCAGCCTGAATCCGCAAAAGCTGTATATTGGCGGCTCAAAGCCAGCAGGCGATGAAATTAAAACGGGTGATGCGTTTAACGGAAATATCGTTGGCGTGATTCAATACGCTGGCGATCTCTATAAGCTGATGCCAACGCAAGCTTTGCCAACGATTACCCGCAGCAGCAATACGCAGAAGGTAACTAGCATTGAGCCAAATGCGGACAAGCTGACGATTGCTACATTTAATGTGGAAAACTTCAGCCCTGCCGACACGGCGAAAGCTGGCAAAATCGCTTCGATTATCGTAACGAACATGAAACAGCCGGACATTATCGGTTTAATGGAAGTTCAAGATAATGACGGTGAGAAAGACACTGGCAATACGGATGCTTCCCAAAGCTTCCAAACGTTGATTGACGCTATTAAATCGAAAGGCGGCCCTACTTATAAATATACCGATGTTGCTCCAGAAAATAATAAGGACGGCGGAGCGCCCGGAGGAAATATTCGAGTCGGTTTCTTGTACGATACTGATCGAGTAACACTCGCACCAGGAGTAAAAGGCGATTTTAAAACGTCGATTAAAGTGGATGGAATCGGAGGTCTAACGCAAAATCCTGGTCGGATTGGATCTGCGGATGCTTCTACCTTTGCTTCATCCCGTAAGCCGCTCGTCGGAGAATTTAATTTCCAAGGAAAACGTGTCATCGTTATTGCGAACCATTTGAATTCCAAAGGCGGAGACGGCAAGCCTTGGGGTGAAATTCAGCCTGTTGTTCGCAGCAGCGAGGTGCAGCGCGCCAAGCAAGCGTTAACCGTGAACGGCTTCGTGAAAGAATTGACGACGAAGGACCCGGAAGCAAGCGTAGTTGTACTAGGGGACTTTAATGACTTCCAATTCTCTGGAACGCTAAACAAGATCAAAGGTACGGAATTAACGAACCTTGTCGATAAGCTGGATGTTTCGGAACGATATTCCTACATCTATGACGGCAATTCGCAAACATTGGATCATATTCTAGTAGACAATGGAATTGAAGCAAACGCCAATATTGACGTTGTACATGTTAATGCTGATTTCTCGACAGAACAGGGCCGTGTGAGCGATCATGATCCGCTTCTTGCGCAGCTGGATCTGTCCACTAAGAAAGATGCGGAATTCTCTATGACGATTATGCATGTGAATGATTCGCATGCCAATCTGGCAAACGTAGCAAAACGATTTACTGCAGTTAATCAGATACGGAATGAAACACCCAATTCAGTCTTGCTTGATGCTGGTGATGTGTTCTCGGGCACATTGTTCTTCAATAAATATTTAGGTCAAGCAGATCTGGCGTTTATGAATAAGCTAGGATACGACGCGATGGTATTCGGTAATCATGAATTTGATAAAGGGCCATCAGTACTAGCGGATTTTGTGAAAAATGCGAAATTCCCATTTGTAAGCTCCAATATTGATTTCAGTAAAGAGCCTGCGCTGAGCGGATATCTCGCTGAGCAAGCGGTCGGTGCAGAACCGGCAGACGGTAAAATTTACAACTCTATTATCATTGAGGTTGGCAAGGATAAGACGAAGGTCGGCGTATTCGGACTAACGACGGAGGATACGAAGTTCCTTGCTTCACCTGGCGAAAATATCGTTTTCAATGACTATATCGCGAAGGCAAAAGAAACAGTTAAATCGCTTCAAGACAAAGGGATTAACAAAATTGTTGCTTTGACTCATCTAGGACATGACTTTGATCTTGTACTTGGCGAGCAGGTTGCTGGTATCGACGTTATTGTTGGCGGTCACAGCCATACAAAGGTTGATGTTCCAAAGGTGATTCATGCAGGTGCAGAGCCAACGCTTGTTGTACAAGCAGAGGAGTATAACAAATATTTGGGTCGATTGGATGTTAAATTCAATCAAGCTGGCGTGCTTACGAATTGGAATGGCAAGCTGCTTGATATTGCGACTTTTGCAGCAGATCCAGATGCAACAGAAATGCTGAAGCCTTATAATGCGGGCATTGAAGACATCAAAAAACAGATTATCGGCAAAACGAATGTATTTTTGGATGGCGATCGCAATTCGGTTCGTGCGAAAGAAACGAATCTCGCAAATCTAATGACAGACGGCATGGTCGCAAAAGTAAAAAGCTTTGTGAGCAGCAATGCGGAATTACAGAAGCTAGAGGTAAAAGGTTATGTAGCGATCCAAAATGGCGGAGGTATCCGCGAGTCGATTAAACGAACGGCAGAGGGCAAGGCAGATGGCGACATCACGCTGGGCGAATTGCTGACGGTTATGCCATTCGGCAATAACCTGACATCGCTTCGCATGACGGGCCAGGAAATTGTTGATGCGCTCGAGAACGGCGTAAGCGGAATCGATACAAAACAAGGCCGTTTCCCGCAAGTTTCGGGCATGCGCTACTATTATGACTCGAAGAAGCAGCCGGAAGTGCTGGATGCAAACGGTAAGCTGGTAACACAGGGCAGCCGTATCGTCAAAGTCGAAATGAAAAACGATAATGGCAGCTACAGTCCAATCGATCTGAATGCATATTACTTTGTGGCAACGAACTCCTTCATGGCAAACGGCGGCGACTTCTACCGCTCGATGAAAGCAGCGAAGGATGCAGGACGCCAGTATGAGATGAACCTAGTTGATTACGAGGTGTTCATCGAGCATATTTCGAAGCTCGGCACGATCAATACGGGAGTTGAAGGCCGTATTACGGATCTGAATGGCGGTCCGCTTCCAACAGATGGCGGAAATCCTAATCCAAATCCGACGCCAACACCGACACCGACACCGACACCGACACCAACTCCAACTCCAACACCAACGCCAACTCCTGGTGGCAATGGAGGTACGGTAATTGAGTTTAGTGACGTAGGCAGCCATTGGGCGGCAAAAGCAATTGAAGAAGCGGTTAAGATTGGTTTTGTTAACGGATATGGAGACGGAACGTTCCATCCGGGAGACAAAGCAACGAGAGCACAATTCATTACAATGGTCGGCAGAGCGTTGAAGCTTGAATCGTCAGAGAGCAAGCTGGACTTTGCGGATGCGGCTCAAGTACCTGCTTGGGCGCGCTCCTTCTTTGCACAGCTTATCGAGGACAAGATTATAGCGGGCTACGAGGATAACACGCTTCGACCATCAAGCGCATTAACAAGAACAGAAATGACCGTTATTCTAGTTCGCGCACTTGGCATTAAGATTGATCCGAATGCGAAGTCAACATTCGCTGATGTCAGCGACATACCGTCATGGGCACGTCCTTATATCGCTGCGGCACAGTCTGCGGGTCTTGTTGGAGGAATGGGAGGCAACCGATTTGCGCCTCAAGAGAATGCAACAAGGGCACAGGTTGTAACGCTGATTTTGGCGGCGCTGGAGTATGAGAAGAACAAAGGCTAGTCGTTAAGTTTAAATATCCCATTCCACTTCAGACAAGTGGGGTGGGATGTTTTATTTTATGGGCAGAATGGATAAAGGGTTGTCATTGTATTTTTGCTAATGCTTTGATATATATAAGTGGGGTGTATTCCTTTTAAGCGAATGGGCTTATCCGCAACAGCCGGCGCAGCCGTTTACGCTATAGTCATACATGGAAAGAGTTGAGCTAGGATGGCAGATGATCGATTGGACGATAAACTGAGCAAAATGATAGATGCTGCAAGACTTTATTATGAATTAAATTATAATCAAGAAGAAATCGCGCAGAAGCTTGGCGTGTCGCGCCCTACCATTTCAAGATTTCTGCAGCAGGCGAAGGACGAGGGTTATGTTCAGATTAAAATAGTCTCGCCTAACGACAATAATGATGTGCTTGCTGACCGTTTGGAAAAAAAATTCGGGCTTAAGAAGGCCGTCATTGTTTCGGTGCCCCAATATGATGACAATATCGTCAAACGATATATAGGCGAAGCAGCCGCAAATTATTTATATGATACCGTGAAGGATGGCGATATCATCGCCACAACATGGGGGACCACCATTTATCAAATGGCCACACAGCTTAAGGATAAGCCTGTTCGAGATGTGAAGGTCGTGCAGCTAAACGGCGGGGTCAGTCATTCAGAGACGAATACATACGCTTATGAAATCATTCATTTATTCGGCAAAGCATTCCATACGATACCTTACTTCATTCCGCTGCCTGCGCTTGTTGACCACGAAATTGTGAAGCAAACGATAGAGTCGGATCGGCATATCCGCAATATTTTGGAGCTTGGGAAGCTGTCTAATATTGCAGTTGTAACTGTAGGGGCGCCAACCGACGATTCCGTATTGATTAAAGCGAATTATTTTACTCAAACCGATCTGAAAATTATTCATGAGCGGGGAGCAGGGGATATCTGTTCACGCTACATCGATACGGCAGGCGCCATATGCTCGGAAGTGCTGAACCGGCGTACGATCGGAATCAGTCTGGATGAGCTGCGGCGAAAGGAGCAGTCGATACTGGTAGCAGGCGGAGCCAAGAAAGTGAATGGCATATATGGCGCGCTGCGCGGCGGTTACTCCAACGTGCTGATAACGGATCAATTTACGGCAAGGTATTTGCTTGAGCGTGATTTGTAGAGTAAGGATAGATTCTAGCTTGCTAGAATTGTGATGTCGAGCGCGCCTGCATGGCGTGTATTATAGAAGGAACACTTCATTCCGACTATCCTAGACACGCCTCTAACTATCAATCGCTAAGCTGCAGAAAGTGCAGCGCAGCGGAACGTACTCCCCCAATAGCTGCACAATCACTCCCCCTCTCACAAAAAAAAAGAGCTCTATTGCACGTACACGCTGCAACAGAGCTCTTCTATTTCCTTATCGTACCGACTTTTCCGCCGCATCAACCGTATGCTTCAGCAGCATAGCGATTGTAACGGGGCCAACGCCTGCGGGTACTGGGGTGATGGCACTGGCCTTAGCTAGGCAGGCTTCGTAGTCGACATCCCCGACGTTCCCTTTGTTGTAGCCGGCGTCAAGCACGACTGCGCCTTCACGAATCCATTCCCCTTGAATAAACGCAGGTTTGCCGACCGCGGCGACGACGATATCGGCGAGCCGCAGCATGTCAGCTAGATTCTCTGTTTTGGAATGGCAGGTGGTAACGGTCGCATTGCGGTTGAGCAGCATCATGGATACCGGCTTGCCGAGAATCGGGCTGCGTCCAACGACGACAGCGTGTTTGCCCCCGATCGGTAGTTGGTAATAATCGAGTATCGCCATAATGGCGGCAGGCGTGCAGGAAGGATAGTCGGCGTAACCAAAAGCGTTTTGAGCGAAGCCAAGCGCGGTTACGCCGTCGACATCCTTCTCGATGCTTATCGCTTCAAAAGCTGCACGCTCATCGATCTGATGGGGCACCGGGTGCTGCAATAAAATGCCGTGTACAAGCGGGTCCTGATTTAACTGCGAAATAACGTCAAGCAAGTCCTCTGTCGAGATGGACTTATCCAAGTGAACGCGACGTGACTCGATGCCGAGCCGCTTGCAGGCATTGCCTTTCATCCGAACATAGGTTTCAGAGGCAGGATCATCCCCGACCAATATAGCAGCTAAACAAGGAACGATGCCCTTTGCGCCAAGCGCCTCCACTCTTGCTTTCAACTGCTCCTTAATTGCATCAGCGACACGTGCCCCGTCCAAAATAAGTTTATCCGTCATCGTTTACCCAGCTCCTTCGAATGGTTGTCGAAAAACATAAAAAGGCAAGGGGAATGTCCCCTTACCTTTGCCCAGGCGTACGGCTAATGATGCTATGCGCTTCCTCATGGTTACCCATGCTCCGCCAGTCACGCACAGCTTTTTGTTGTTACGTCTATTGTAACAGCAATATATCGAAAAAACGAGCCGGATGCAATACACAATTTATTTCCAGTTATTGGAGTGCAGAGAGAAGTTGATGGATGCTATAATTACTTCATCAGGAGGGCGCTTGAAGAGCAGCCCTCTTTATTTGCAGTTTTGCAAAATGCCGGTAAATGGAGGTGTCCCCGTGTTTAAGCTAGCTAGTTTTCTGAAAAAATATTGGCTGTCCGCAGTGCTCGCACCGCTGTTCATGCTGCTGGAGGTGTGCATGGATCTGCTGCAGCCGCGCTTTATGGCCAGCATCGTGAATGACGGCATTATGGCTGGAGATATGGGAGCAATCGCGGCTACCGCGCCCAAAATGCTGATTGCTGCCCTTATAGGCTTGCTCGCAGGCGTAGGCTGTACGGTGTTTGCGACGATTGCCTCGCAGAGCTTTGGTGCCGATTTAAGGCAGCAGCTGTTCCAAAAAATCCAGTCGCTAACGCTGAAGTCGCTCGACCGATTCGGCTCTGGCTCCATTGTAACAAGGCTGACGGGCGACGTTACGCAAATTCAGGGGCTTGTGCTGTTGATCCTCCGCGTGTTCGCGCGCGATACGTTTATTATTATCGGGAGCCTGGCGATGGCTTTCATGATCAGCCCGCGGTTATCGGTCATCCTGCTGGCGATGATCCCTTTGCTCGCCTTATTTCTAATCATTACGACTCGGATCACGGTTCCTTTATTCTCAATCATGCAGCAGCGGCTCGATCAGGTGAATACTGTCATGCAGGAGAATTTGTCCGGCATTCGCGTAGTGAAAGCTTTCGTTCGGTCGGATTACGAGGAAGAACGATTTAACGAAGCGAATTCGAATTTGTTGAAGGCCAGCCTAAAAGCAGCCAAAATCGTTGCGCTCAATACGCCGCTTATGTCGATCATTCTTAATTTCAGCATCGTAGCTGCCTTATGGTACGGGGGAATGCTCTCCGAGCAGGGCGCTTTGTCGGTCGGCAGCCTGGCGGCTTTTTTAACTTATATTACACAGCTGTTGTTCTCTACCTTGGGGCTTGGCAATCAATTGATGGCGATATCCCGTGCAAAAGCTTCGGCGGACCGCATTAACGAGGTTTTGGAGCTTCCGCGAGAGAATCAAGATACTAAGCAGCAATTCGATCAACAGCCTAAGCAAATACATGAAGGCCGAATCTCCTTCGAGCATGTGAGCTTCAGCTATGACGGCGATAGCGAGAATGCGGTTCTCCGCGACATCCATTTTGCCGTAGAGCCTGGCGAGACGATCGGCATCGTTGGCGTGAACGGAGCGGGCAAATCGACGCTGGTCAGCCTCATTCCGCGCTTTTATGAGCCTACCGAGGGAGTGCTGCGCATCGATTCGCATCCGATCAGCGAGATTGCTCCGCAGGAGCTGCACAGCCAGATTGGCATGGTGCTCCAGCAGGCGCATTTATTCAGCGGCACCATTGCGGAAAATATTAGCTACGGCAAGCCGGGTGCCAGCCAGCAAGAGATCGAGGCGGCCGCTAAGGCTGCGGAGGCGCATGCGTTCATCATGAAGCTGGAGCATGGTTATGATACCGTACTCGGACAACGAGGCGTCAATCTATCAGGCGGGCAAAAACAGCGTTTATCCATTGCCCGCACGCTATTGCTAAAGCCAAAAATCGTCATTCTCGACGATTGCACAAGTGCCGTTGACCTTAACACCGACCAGCTCATCCGAAAATCGCTGCAAACGCTGATGAAGAGCAGCACCTGCCTTATTATCGGACAGCGGATTGCTTCCGTTCAGCAGGCAGATCGCATTATCGTACTTGAGGATGGGCAAATAACGGCGATAGGCTCGCATCAGGAGCTGCTGCAGCAAAGCAAGCTTTACAACCGGATTGCCTTATCCCAGCAAGGAGCATAAAGGATGAATCATACGCTATCGACATTAAAAAAACTCGGCACTTATTTAGTTCAGCAGCGAGCAAGACTCATCACGGTCATCATCCTTACGGTGGCCGCCGCGGGTCTTACGCTTGCAGGCCCTTATCTGCTTGGCACAGCGCTGGACGATTATATTATTGCGAAGAAATACGACGGACTGCTTCAAATCTGTCTGCTTATGCTTGGGGTATATGCGGCTGGCAGCTTAGTTGGCTGGCTGCAAGCCTTCTTCCTAGCGGATGTATCGCAGCGGACGGTTTGGAGCTTGCGCAACAACCTGTTCATTCATTTGCAAAAGCTGCCTATCCCTTTTTTCGCCGGCAAAAATCACGGCGAGCTGATGAGCCGCACGACGAACGACATCGATAATGTGACAAATACGCTGAACCAAAGCTTAATCCAGATCATATCGAGCGTCATTATGCTCATAGGCTCCTTCTCGATGATGCTCTTCTTAAACGTTTGGCTTACGCTCGTCGCGCTTGTGGTCATTCCGCTTATCGTTTTTGTATCGAAAAGAATCGCGAGAGTTACGAAGCGCCAGTTCCAAGGCCAGCAGCAGGAGCTGGGCGGTCTGAACAGCTTTATTGAAGAGACGGTATCCGGGCAAAAGGTCGTTGCTTTGTTCCATCAGGAAGAGAGGATGGCGGAGCGCTTCAGCGAGGCGAACGCGAAGCTGAAGAAGGTCGGAATCAAGGCTCAAATTTATTCCGGAACGATGGGCCCTTTTATGAACATGTTCGGTCATATCAGCTATCTGATCATTGCAGGCGTCGGCGGCTGGCTGGCGGTGCATGACCAGGCAACGGTGGGCGTCATTATCAGCTTTCTTGGTTATTCAAGGCAGTTTAGCGGACCGTTAAATGAAGTGGCAAATCAATATAACATGATCCAGTCCGGCATCGCCGGCGCGGAGCGGGTGTTCGAAATGATGGACATTCCTTCGGAATACGACGGTGCGGAACGAGCATCGGAGGTGGAGACTCTAGCAGGCAAAGTGGAATTCCGGAATGTCGGATTTGCGTATAAGGACGGCACTGCGGCTCTGCGAAATATTAGCTTTACAGCCAAACCCGGCGAGACGATCGCGCTTGTTGGGCCGACAGGTGCGGGTAAGACGACAATCATTAATTTGATCGGACGATTCTTTGAGATTAACGACGGTCAAATATTGATCGATGACGAAGACATTCGCGCGATGGACAAAAACAGCCTTCGAAGCCAGCTCGGCATCGTGCTGCAGGATGCCCATTTGTTCTCGGGCACCATTCGCGAGAATATACGCTATGGCAAGCTGGAGGCAACGGACGAAGAGGTGGAAACAGCAGCTGTCCAAGCGAATGCGCACAGCTTCATTGCCAAGCTGCCTCAGGGCTATGATACGGAGCTGACGGCGGAAGGCGGCAATGTCAGCCATGGACAACGCCAGCTCCTTACGATCGCACGCGCCATACTGGGAGATCCTTCTCTGCTCATCCTGGATGAAGCGACGAGCAGCGTCGATACGCTTGCCGAGCTGCAAATCCAAGAGGCGATGAAGAAGCTGCTCAGCGGAAGAACGAGCTTCGTCATAGCCCATCGTCTAAGCACGATTCGCCATGCGGATACGATACTTTTCATCAAGGACGGCGAAATCGCGGAGCGCGGAAGCCACGAGGAGCTGCTCGCTAGCAGAGGGCTATACTATCAGCTGCACGGGCACCAGTTTTTACAAAACGCTTAGCTATCCGCTCTCATAAGGGAGAGTGGAATGTGGTACAATGAGACGAGTAATGCGATTAGGAGATGACAGACGATGACTGAACAATTAAATGAACAAGAGCTTGTACAATACATTGCAAGCGAAACGAATGCGGATGAGCAGCTGATCAAGCTGGTGCTGAGACATGAGCAAGCCTTCATCAACAATGCGAAGGAAGACAAGAACGGCGAGGTTGACATTGACAGCGACGAGCTGGTCGATTATATTCTCAGCCGCCCCGATGTCAAATCGAACGAGCTGGTTGTAGAATCGATTATGGACGCGGAAATGGATTACTTGATGGATAAAGGGTTAGCCGGTTACGTAGATTAATGCAAAGAAGGACTCCTGCCAAGAAGGAAAACGGCAGGGGTCTTTTTTGTTGCCCAAAATCGGAGATACCGTAAAATCGTCTACTTTTTTCAAGAGATTACTCCATATATTGCACGCCGGATTCATCATACAATGAGTTCACAAACCGATTAGGGGTGGGAGCGATGAGCCGGATTTTAGTGTCGATGGAAGGCATCGTTAAGCAGTTTCCCGGCGTAATGGCGCTTGACCAATGCCGCTTCGAGCTTTTTGCGGGGGAAGTGCATGCGCTGGTCGGAGAGAACGGGGCCGGCAAATCGACGATGATGAAAATATTAACCGGAGTCTACAAGAAGGATGCCGGACGGATTGTCTATAAAGGCAAGGAAGTTGAAATTGCCCATACGAAGGCAGCGCAAAATCTCGGCATCAGCATTATCCATCAGGAATTGCAGCTCATGCCGGATCTCACGATCGCCCAAAATATTTTTATCGGTCGCGAGCCGAGGGCGAGGATTCCGCTGTTTCTCGATGACCATGCGATTAATGCCAAGACGCAGGCGCTGTTCCAAAAAATGAACCTGAAGCTTGATCCGCGCACGCTCGTATCGGAGCTGACGGTGGCGAAGCAGCAAATGGTCGAAATTGCGAAAGCGCTCTCTTTTCAATCGGAGCTGCTTATTATGGATGAGCCGACTGCGGCGCTTACGAGCGCCGAAATTGACGAGCTGTTCCGGATGATTAACCAGCTGCGGGAGCAGGGAGTAGGCATTGTGTATATCTCGCACCGGATGGAGGAGCTGAAGCGAATAACCGACCGCATCACGGTCATGCGGGACGGCACCTACATCGATACGGTGCGCACGGCGGATACAACGATCGATGAGATTATCGCGATGATGGTAGGCAGGCAGCTGTACAAGGCTTCGAAGCCGCAGGTAAGCGGGAAGGAGCAGCAGATTAAGGTGCTTGAGGTAAAGCGGCTTAATCGCGGAAGTGCCGTCAAGGACGTTTCCTTCCATTTGAACAAAGGCGAGATTATCGGCTTCGCCGGATTGATGGGAGCGGGCCGGACGGAGGTCGCTAGGGCGATATTTGGTGCGGATCGGATCGATTCGGGAGAGATTTTCATCAACGGGAAAAAGGTGAGCGTGAAGGGGCCGACGGATGCTGTCCGTTACGGGATCGGTTACTTATCGGAGGATCGGAAGCAGTTCGGCCTCCTTGTTGATATGGATGTAAAGACGAATCTATCGATCGCATCCTACCGAAGCTTTCGCAATCCGGTTGGATGGATGAGCCAGCAAAAAATGGAACGAAACGCGGAGAAGCATGTGGCATCGCTCAAAATCAAAACGCCAAGCGTCGACCAGCGGGTTAAGTTTCTGTCAGGGGGCAATCAGCAGAAGGTCGTTATAGGCAAATGGCTTACGCGAGATTGCCAAATTCTTATGATCGATGAACCGACGCGCGGGATCGACGTTGGCGCGAAGTCGGAAATATATAAGCTGCTGGATGAGCTGCTGCAGCAAGGCAAGTCAATCATTATGGTCTCCTCGGAGCTGCCGGAAATTTTGCGGATGAGCCACCGGATCATCGTCATGTGCGAAGGACGCATTACCGGCGAACTAAGCAGCGAGGAAGCTACGCAAGAGCTGATTATGAAATATGCAACGATGCGAGTGGAGGAGGAAGCGAAGTGAAGCTAGCCGAAATACAAAAGCCGGTATCCCTGAAAGCAGGCGCCACGCAAAAGCTGTTGGCATTTGCCAGCCTTATCTTATTGGTTGTTTTTTTCTCTTTGTCGTCTGGGAACTTTTTTCGCTTCGATAATCTCATAGGCATCATGCTATCGACCGCCGTCATCGGCGTGCTGGCGCTCGGCTCAACCTTCGTTATCATTACAGGCGGCATCGATTTGTCGGTCGGTACGGTTATGACCTTCTCGTCCGTTATGACCGGCGTCGTTATTACGTTTTGGGGCTTGCCGATTCCATTTGGCATCGCGGGCGGCATATTGACCGGCGCGCTTTGCGGGTTCATAAGCGGCTGGCTTGTAGCGAAAATGAGCATACCGCCGTTCATCGCCACTCTCGGCATGATGATGGTGACGAAAGGGCTGTCGCTCGTCGTGTCGGGGACGAAGCCGATTTATTTTAACGATACGCCTGCCTTCTCCAAAATCGCGATGGATACGCTGTTCAAGGTGCCGTATGCGGTGTACATCTTCTTTGGCCTTGCCGTTATTGCCAGCATCGTATTGTCGAAGACGATCATCGGGCGCTACAACTTCGCGCTTGGCAGCAATGAGGAAGCAACAAGGCTGTCCGGCGTTAACGTCACCTTCTGGAAAATTATCATTTATGTGATCACGGGTGCTTTTGCCGGCATTGCGGGCATTATGATGGCGTCCCGGCTGAACTCCGCCCAGCCTGCGCTTGGCTCCGGTTATGAGCTGGAAGCGATCGCGGCGGTCGTCATTGGCGGAACCTCGCTTAGCGGCGGGCAAGGCTCGATACTCGGAACCGTCATTGGCGCGCTCATTATGAGCGTTCTAACGAATGGGCTGCGCATTATGTCCGTGCCGCAGGAGTGGCAGGTCGTCATTGTAGGTCTAGTCGTGATCGGGGCGGTATATGCCGATATCCTGCGCCGCCGCAAAAAATGATTAACGGTATAGCTCTCAGAGAGCCTCTCGGCTGGATGGGATTTCATACAACAAAAACGAGCGTAAGGAGAGATCGACGATGAAGCGAAATAAATGGATGCCGCTTGTCATGCTTGTTCTGGCTTCAGTTATGGTGCTCAGCGCATGTGGCTCTAACAGCGGAAATAACGGCGGCAGCAAGGGCGAGAATAAACCGGCGGCAGCGGGAACGAACGAATCGAAAAATGACCCGGGCGATAAAAAGCTTTATATTCCGGTCATCTCCAAAGGCTTCCAGCACCAGTTTTGGCAAGCGGTGAAGCAGGGCGCCGAGAAGGCGGCGGCAGAGCTAAATGTCGAGATTACGTTCGAAGGGCCGGAGACCGAAGCGCAGGTGGATAAACAAATCGAGATGCTTCAGGCCGCGCTCGACAAGAAACCAAGCGCGATCGCATTCGCGGCGCTGGACAGCAAAGCTTCCATTCCGCTGCTTGAGAAAGCCAAAGCGAACAATATCCCTGTCGTAGGCTTCGACTCTGGCGTGGACAGCGACATCCCGGTGACGACAGCGGCAACAAACAATGTGGCGGCAGCGGCGCTGGCGGCGGACAAAATGGCTGAGCTGATCGGCGGCTCGGGCGAGGTTGCACTCGTTGTGCATGACCAAACGAGCCGTACCGGCATTGATCGCCGCGACGGGTTCGTGAACCAAATCAAAGATAAATACCCGGATATCAAAATCGTAGATATTCAGTACGGAGCGGGCGACCAGCTTAAATCAACCGACCTTGCGAAGGCGATCATGCAGGCGCATCCCGACCTCAAAGGGTTCTTCGGAGCCAATGAAGGCTCGGCAATCGGCGTAGCAAACGCAGTAAGCGAGCTTGGCAAGCAAGGCAAAATTACGGTGATCGGCTACGATTCCGGCAAGCTGCAAATGGATGCGATCAAGAACGGTACGATGGCAGGCGCGATTACGCAGGACCCGATCGGTATCGGTTATTGGTCGGTGAAAGCAGCCGTACAGGCGATTAACGGGGAGAAGGTTGAGCCGATGATCGATACGGGCTTCCACTGGTATGACAAAAACAATATCGATTCGGATGAAATCAAACCGCTTCTATACGAATAAAGCTCGAGTGATAAGCAGTAGACCGGCAAAATATGCCGGTCTGCTTTTTACTGTTTTCCAGAACGGGTACAGCTTATGGCAGGTATTTTTGTAAGCGCTATCGAAATGCTTTGTGGAAGGAGGCGTGGTACGCATGTACAAAATGATCATCGTCGACGATGAGGATGAAGTTAGGGAAGGCGTGGAGCGGCTTACCGATTGGAAACGCTGCGGGTTCGAGCTTGTCGGCGATTTCAGCAACGGAAGAGATGCGCTAGAGGCTGTCGAGCGGCTGCGTCCCGATGTTGTCATAACGGATATTAATATGCCTTATATGGACGGTATGGAGCTCGCGGCGCATTTAAGCGCCTTGTATCGGGAGCTGAAGGTCGTTATCCTAACCGGCTACGAGGATTTTGAATATGCGAAGCAGGCGATCAAGCTGAAGGTAAAGGACTATTTGCTGAAGCCGATTAATTTACAGGAGTTTACGGATTTTTTGCTTAAGATGAAACGCGAGCTGGATGATGAGCAGTCCCGCATGGAGGATATGTCGGCCTTGAAGCAGCGACTGAATGAAAGCTTTCCGCTGCTGCGCGAACGCTTCCTTGAGAAGCTGGTCACCGTACCCATGACCGAGCACGACATCGTGCAGAAGCTAGATTATTTCCATCTGAGCATAGAAGGTCCGGCATATTTGGCGATGCTGCTTGATTTGGAGGATGCCGACACGCCGCCTGTGGCAGCGGCATATGGCGATAGGGAGCTGCTTCGCTTCGCGATGCTTAACATCGCGCAGGAAATTATCGAGAAGGAGCACGGGGGAATTGTTTTCCAGACGAATCATGATAAGTGTGTAGCGCTGCTTGGAGGAGCCGCCGAGAAGATTGCAGTTGACGCGCAAAGGCTGGCGGCGCATGCCTCGGAAGCGGTCCGTAAATATTTGAAGCTGGACGTGTCGATTGGAATCGGCAGCTTCTGCCAAACGCGAAGAGAGCTGAGAATCTCTTATCAAGAGGCTTACTCGGCGCTTGATTATCGTTTCCTGCTTGGCATTGGCAGCATAATCTCGATTCACGACGTAGAGTTCGGCAGGCGAATGAGCACGTCCTCTTATTACGAATTTGAGAAGAAGCTTATGGCCGCCGTCAAAACCGCAAAAGCTGCGCAAGCCTCAGCGATACTTGGCGATTGGTTTTTGGAGCTGAAGCAATCAGGGGCAACGCCCGGCAACTGCTACGGCTATCTTCACCGCATATTGGCTGCGCTCATCAACATGATCACCCAAGCCGGCTTTGACGATTCCAAGCTGCTCGGCGACGATCCGTTTGCAACGATTCCGGCACTCAAATCAGTGGATCAAATGAAAGGCTGGGTGGATGAGACTTGCCGCAGCGTAATCGCTTTTCTGTCCGAGCAGCGGACGCATGTAAACAACACGCAGCTCGAGGACGCGTTAATGTACATTAATGATCATTACAGCAGCCCCGAGCTGTCGCTTCAACAAGTGTGCCAGCATGTTTTCCTGAGCCTCAGCTACTTCAGCTCGCTGTTTAAGCAGCATACCGGCGATACGTTCGTCGAGTATTTAACGCGCCTGCGCCTTGATAAGGCTAAGCAGCTGCTCGCTGGGACGCAGCTGAAGGCTTATGACATCGCTGAGCGAGTCGGCTACGCAGACCCGCAATATTTCAGCGTCATCTTCAAGCGGCGCATCGGAATGACGCCGAAGGAATATCGTGCCACGATGAAGGAGAACGCTTCGCCATGAGAGGGCGTCCCTTCTTCCAGTTCAAGAGCATTCATACGAGCATCGCGCTTGCCTTCTCCTGCCTCATTATTTGCACGACCGTTATCCTTAGCGTAAATACGTACCTGATTTCTTCGGATGCGGTGAAAGACAACTCCTATGATTATACCGCTCAGCTTATTGAGCAGGTGAACACGAACATTCAAACATACATTGGCAATATGGAGAGCATTGCCGATCTCGCGCTGCGTGACGAGGAGCTCCAGCGGCTGATGCGTCTTTCCGATCCGCAGGATCCGGAAGGACTGGCGCTTGCGAGGCAGACGAGCACCTTCTTCCGCTCCATCGCTAAGTCACGCAACGATATTGCATCCATCGTATTCATCGGCACGAACGGCGCTCTCGTATCTGACCGCGATGACGCACAGCTCAAGGACTATCATGAGCTGCTCAAACAAGATTGGTACAAGACTGCGAAAGCCGCAGGCGGCAAGTCAGTCATCTCATCCTCCCGCGTGCAGCATGTATATAAGAACGAATACAACTGGGTCGTGTCGATCAGCCGCCAGGCTGAGGGAGCTGCGGATGGCAATAGCGGCGTGCTTCTTGTGGATTTGAACTATAACGTCATCAACGATTTGTGCAAGCAAATCCATATGGGCAATCGGGGTTATGTATTTTTGCTTGATCCGACCGGCGATTTGATTTATCACCCGCAGCAGCAGCTCGTATACTCGGGCTTGAAGTCGGAGGCGATCGAGCAAATTCTTCAGCTGCCGGATACTCGGTTTCTAAAAGCAAAGAACGACGGCATGACAAAGCTGTATACGATTCGCAGCTCACGCTATGGCTGGAAGGTAATCGGAGTAAATTATCCCGAGGATCTTGTCGGCGACAAGGGCCAAATCCAATTTTCGGCGATGCTGTGGGGCTCGTTGTGCTTAATTATCGCGCTCATCATCTCGATTCTCCTCTCCTTAACGCTGACGAGGCCGATCAAGAAGCTGGAAGGACATATGAAAAAGGTAGAGAAGGGCGATTTCAACACACGGTTTGAGATTGAGGGCATTAATGAAATCGGGAAGCTTGCTCGAACGTTTAATTTGATGACCGGCAAAATCAAAGAGCTGATGAGCCAGGTCGTGCAGGAGCAGGAGGATAAACGAATCAGCGAGCTGAAGGCGCTGCAGGCGCAAATTCATCCTCACTTTCTGTACAATACGCTGGATTCGATCATTTGGATGGCAGAGATGGGTAAGATGAACGACGTTATCAACATGACATCCGCACTCTCGAAGCTGCTTCGTTCAACGATTAGCAAAGGGGAAGAGCTGATTCCCATCCGGGCGGAGCTTGCGCATATCGAGCATTATTTGACGATACAAAATATACGTTACCGCAACAAATTCGCTTATAGCATCGAAGTCGATCCTGCCATTATGGATAAAAAAATATTAAAGATCGTACTCCAGCCTATCGTAGAGAACGCCATTTACCATGGGATCAAGAACAAAGCCGACGCCGGCCATATTCTGATCAAAGGATATCGAACAAACGAGGGCATCACGCTTCAAATCATAGACGATGGCGTAGGGATGGACGCAACGAAGCTCCAAACGCTTGCAGCTAAAGGACGCCCTCAGCCGCATGCCGTTCATGCCATACCTTCACCGTCAGCCGCTTCGGCATCCGCAACGAGCGGACTGGGGCTGCAAAATGTAAATCACCGCATTCAGCTGAATTTTGGCGAGCGCTTTGGGCTGTCCTTCGACAGCGAGCTTGATGAGGGGACGACGGTTACGCTTCGTCTGCCTGAATTAATGGAGGATAAAGGAGATTAGCCATGACGCGAAAATGGACTTGGGCTCTTCTATTCACCGTTCTTATAATGATTGCGGCAGTTCTTTTGCTGAACATGGGCATCTCGAAGCTCCAGCCGAAAAAGCCGCATTTTTTGTACGTGCCCAAAACGACGGACCAGCAGGTTGAATTTTGGGAAGCGATGCGCCAAGGGGTTAACATGGCAGCCGAGGAGTTCAACGTCGATGTAGAGGTGGCAGGCATGCCTTCCGAATCGGATATCGACGGGCAAATCGCGCTGCTGGAGCAAGCGATTATCGATAAGCCGCAGGCGATTATTTTAGCCGCGACAGATTATAACCGAATCGTGCCCGTAGCAAAACGTATCGTGGAAGCGGGCATTACACTCGTTACCGTCGATTCGGGCATAAAAGACGGCATATCCAGCAGCTTTATCGCTACAGATAATTATGAGGGAGGGAAAAAAGCCGGCCAGCTGTTACTCGATACAATCGATGCCAGCAAGAATGGGCCGGTCGCGATCATAAGCGTTGTACGCGGCTCTGCGACGGCAATGGAAAGAGAGCGCGGCGTGCGCGACCGCTTGGGCGGCAATCCTGCGATTAAAGTGCTCGATACGGTGTACAGCAATGCATCGGAGCAGCAGGCTTATGAGATGACGCTGGAGCTGCTGCGCTCCGAACCGGATCTTAGAGGAATTGCGGCGCTTAACGAGCCGACTGTAGTCGGAGCGGCAAGAGCGATTAAAGAGAAACAGGCGGTCTCGCGGGTGAAGCTGATCGGCTTCGATAATTCGATGGAGGAGATTGCTTACCTTGAAGAGGATGTGCTGCAGGCGATTATCGTTCAGAAGCCGTTTAATATGGGATATTTGGCGGTTAAGGCGGCTCTGGATTTAAACGCGGGGAAATCGGTGCAGCCTATGATCGATACCGGATCGGAAGCGATTACGAAGGAGAACATGTATGCAAGCGATAAACAGAAGCTGCTCTTTCCATTTGTTGAAAAGTAGTTTTTTTGAAAAAAAGACTCTTTTATGCTAAAGTCAAAAGATAAACTCGTAACAAACGGAGGTTGAGCTTTTGGCAAAGACGCACAAGGGGTTATCATTTTTAGAGATACTCAAAAGGTTTATTTTCATCACGATAGGTTCGATTCTTATGGGCGTTGCCCTGGAATTGTTTCTTGTGCCCAACAACGTAATTGACGGAGGCATTGCCGGTATTTCGATCATGCTGGCTCATTTGACTTCGCTTCCGCTCGGCGTATATTTGTTCGTTGTGAACGTGCCTTTCCTGATTCTCGGCTATAAGCAAATCGGGAAAACGTTCGCGATCTCGACGCTGTACGGCATTATCGTCATGTCGGTAACGACATCATTGCTTCACCATGTAGAAGCGTTCACCGAGGAGAAGCTGCTGGCGGTATTGTTCGGCGGACTTATTCTAGGAGCGGGCGTAGGTCTTGCCATTCGTTTTGGCGGCTCGCTTGACGGCGTAGAAATTGTATCGATTCTGATCTCGAAGAAGCTGCGTATGCCTGTCGGACAGATCATCATGATTTTCAACGTTATCATCTTTGTAGTTGCGGGCTTCGTGTTCGAATGGGATTCGGCCATGTACTCGATGTTTACATACTATATTGCGATTAAATTGATCGATATCGTCGTGGAAGGCCTCGATGAATCCAAATCGGTAACGATTATTTCAGCCGAATTTGAAGAGGTGTCGCAAGCGATTATCGATAGGCTCGGACGCTCCACCACTTTAATTCAAGCGCGCGGCGGCTATTCCAAGGATGAGACGCAAATGATTTATTGCGTCGTTTCTCGTCTGGAGCTTGCGAAGCTGAAGGCAATCGTGCAATCGATCGACGAGAATGCGTTTATCGCTATCGAGCATGTATCCGATGTTATGGGCGGCGGATTCAGCAAAGGCAGCATTCACTAATGGCATAGCAAAAAATCCGGCATCGCGTCAACAGACGCGAGTGCCGGATTTTTTTTGCTTAAAGGCTTGTCGAAGCATTTGGTTCTGATGCTGCTCTAGACAGCCCCTTATCCTTGACGCAGAGAAGGAAGAGCAGCGCGATCACCATGCCGCCCGATGAGAAGTAGAACAGCACCGAGTAGCCTAGCAGATCGATCATGCCGCCCATGAGCGGCGGCGAAGCAATGGCGGCGAGCGAGGAGATTAAATAATAAATGCCCGTGCGCGTGCCGATGCTTTGCTCCTTCCCGAGGGACACGATAAAGGGATAGGAGTTGATGTTGATCATCGCCCAGCAAATGCCACCTAGAATAAGCAAGGTGCGAAGAGGAAGCAGGGCGTCCACGAAGGAGATCGCGGCAAAAATAATAATGAGGCCAATGACGCCAAGCGAGATGATGAGCTTTTTGCCAAAGCGATTGCCTAATAGTCCGCTCGGTATGGCGGCTAGGACGAAAGCGAGCGAGAAGAAGGCAAGCGAGAACGACGACTGGCCTTCCGTAAGCTGCAAATGATTTTTGCCATAGAGGGTGAAGAAGGCTTCAACGCCTTGATAAGACAGAAACCAAAAGAAGATCGCGCCAAGCAGGAAGAGGGTAGGGCGGTTCCATTGTCCCTTGAACGACACGGCGGTTTTCTCTTCAGCAGGCGTGTATGCAATCGCATCTCGTTTTTCCTTAATGACATATACGAGGATGGCTAAACAGATGAGCGTCAAAACGGATGATGAAAGAAACGGCAGCGAGGAATGTTTCTCATATAGGAAGGAACCGCCAGCGAAGGCAAGAATCGATCCGATGCCGCCCATAAAGTTGATGATCCCATTCGCCTGCGTCCGCTTGCCGTCCTGCGTAATATCGGGCATAAGCGCGACGGTCGGAGACCGGTACAGGCTCATCGACAGGTTCATAAGGACCATAAACAAAACGAGTGTCAGCAGGCTGGTATGCCAAGGAATTAAGGCTCCAAACAAGGCAGCCAGCGGCATGCCGATGATCAGGTAAGGCATTCTTTTGCCAAAACGGCTGTTCGTACGATCGCTGCGGCTTCCGATCCATGGCTGCAAAAACAAGGCAAAGTAATTGTCGATCGTCATCATAAATCCGATAAGCGCGGTGCTCGTCAAAAACTTTTCAAGGAAAAAAGGGACGAATGCATTGTACAGCGCCCATGTGATGCTGATGCTGAAAAAACCGAACCCGAGCAGCCATGTTTTTTTCATTACGCCTTCGCTCCTCTCCTATTCAGAAAGTCGTCCAAACGATCCGGGTAATCGGTAATGATTCCGGCAACGCCCGCATCAAGAAGCCGCTCCATTTCGGGTATTTCGTTAACGGTGAAAGGATTATAGTCAATGCCATTATCCGAAGCTTCGGCTACCCATTCCGGCAATACGGCAAAGTGGTAGGCATGCAGCGCGTCTGCTTGAAGCGTTCTCGCGTAATCCCAAGGCCGATACAGCCCTTCCATGTACAAAACGCCGGTGCGAATTTCAGGTGCCAGCTGCTTGCAAAGCGCGAGTGAATAATGATTGAAGCTGGATAGAATTACACGATCCGTCATATGATAAGCGCGAACCATATCGATCACTTTGTGCTCGATATCCTTATATTGAATGTAGTCGTTTTTGAGCTCGATATTGAGGATGGTATCGGTTGATTGCAAAAGCTCCAGCAGCTGCTCCAGAGCAGGAATCCGCTCGTTTGCGAATGACGGCGCGAACCAGCTTCCGGCATCAAGGCTCGCAAGCTCCTCGTAATCGGTATCTTTCACTAATTGGTTAAGTCCGGCCGTGCGCGCCAAGGATTCATCATGAATGACGACAATGCGGCCGTCCCTCGTTAAATGAACATCGGTTTCGATGCCGGTTGCACCTAGCTCGAGCGCTTTTTTGAATGCGCCAAGCGTATTTTCAGGACAATAGCCGCTTGCGCCGCGATGGGCAAAGTTGATAGTGGTTTTGATAACGATTCATCCTCTCTGTGTGAAAACGATTGTTGACATTATCATGCCAAGCAGCTTCGTTGTTTATTTTTTACAGTTGATTATGTGGATCGTAGCATATTGCTTGTTAGATTTAAAGTGCCTTTACCGGAATAAAAAATCAAAATAAAAATGCCTATTTACATACCCCTTGGGGGTATGATACATTTAGTTCAGAAAGAGATACCCCATGGAGGTATGTTGAATGAACAAACGTACATTAAATGAGGAGTCGAAAGAGCATGTCCATGCTTCCGATGACTGCTGCGATACGACTGGTCCTCGCAAGAGCCATCACTCGGAACAGATGAAAGACAATTTAACGAAACGTCTCAACCGGATTGAAGGCCAGATTAGAGGCGTGAAAGCAATGATCGAGAAGGATACGTACTGCGATGACGTGCTTAACCAGATCGCTGCGGCTCAATCCGCATTGAACAGCGTCGGCAAGCTGTTGCTAGAGGGCCACATGAAAAGCTGCATCGTCGAACGCATTCAAGCGGGAGAAAATGAAGTTATTGATGAGTTGCTGATTACGGTTAACAAACTAATGAAGTAAGAGAGGGGAAATATAAAATGGCAAACACAGTATTGAAGGTAGAGGGCATGACATGCGGACATTGCGTGAGCTCGGTAGAGAAAGCAGTTAGCAATGCAGGTGCGGTAGGCAAGGTGGACTTGGCAAGCAAGAAAGTGACGGTTGAATACGATGAGTCAAAGGTAACGCTTGAAGCCGTCAAAGCGGCTATCGAGGATCAAGGCTACGACGTTGTTTAAGGGCAAGGCAATCGAGCAACAATGAGTAAATGAGCTAATAATCAAGAGGCTTCGTAAGCCTCTCTTTTTTTACAATAAAATATACCCCGTGAGGGTATGTGTGCGGTAGGTGAATAAGTATGGATAAAGTACAGACGACGATTCAAATTACAGGAATGACCTGCGCAGCGTGCGCCAATCGGATTGAGAAGGGACTCAACCGGATGGACAGCGTGGAAGCGAACGTGAATTTGGCATTAGAGCGTGCTTCCGTCAGTTATGACCCGCAAATCATGGATGATGCGAAGCTTGAGAACAAGATTAAAGATTTGGGATATGGCACGATCAAGCTTGCCGATGATTCGGATGAGAGCGCAGGCGACTACAAAAAACGTGAAATAAGAATGCAGCAGCTGCGCCTTGGCGTTGCGATCCTCCTTTCACTGCCGCTGCTGTGGGCGATGGCTGGGCATTTCACGTTCACTGACTTCATTCCGGTGCCGGAATTGTTTATGAACGCTTGGTTTCAGCTGGCATTAGCTGCCCCTGTCCAGTTCATAATCGGGTGGCCGTTTTATGTAGGAGCCTTCAAAGCGCTGCGCAACGGATCTGCCAACATGGATGTGCTTGTGGCGCTTGGCACTTCGGCTGCTTTCTTCTATAGTCTCTACGTAACGCTGCAAACATTAAGCCAGACGGGACATGGCGCGCACGAGGTCGAGCTTTATTACGAAACGAGCGCCGTGCTGATCACGCTGATTGTGCTTGGCAAGCTGCTGGAAGCATTAGCGAAAGGAAGATCATCCGAAGCGATCAAGACGCTTATGGGATTGCAAGCCCAGACGGCTATCGTGATTCGGGACGGCTCTGAGCAGCGCGTGGCGATTGAAGAAGTAGTCGCAGGGGATGTGCTGATCGTGAAGCCAGGCGACAAAATCCCGGTTGACGGCATCGTGCTGGAGGGTGCTTCTACAGTTGATGAATCGATGCTGACCGGTGAGAGCATGCCGGTAGAGAAGCGGCAAGGCGATATGTTAATCGGCGCTACGATCAATAAAAACGGCGCGATGCGCATGCAAGCGGAAAAAGTCGGCAAGCAGACGGCACTCGCGCAAATTATTCGAGTGGTGGAAGAAGCGCAGGGCTCAAAAGCGCCGATTCAGCGGGTAGCGGACCGAATATCGGGCATATTCGTGCCGATCGTAACGGCTTTGGCTTTAATCGCTTTTTTGGTCTGGTATTTCTTCGTAGAGCCCGGTGACATTGGGAATGCGCTGGAGAAGGCGATTGCCGTTCTAGTTATCGCTTGTCCTTGCGCGCTTGGTCTTGCAACGCCAACCTCTATTATGGCTGGCTCGGGAAGAGCGGCTGAGCTTGGCGTGTTGTTCAAGGGCGGGGAACATTTGGAGAGCACGCATCATATTGATACGGTTGTGCTGGACAAAACCGGTACGGTTACGAAAGGCAAACCAGAGTTAACCGATGCTAGAGTGGCGGCTGGCTTCGACGAGGCGAAGCTGCTGAGCTGGGTTGGCGCGGCAGAGAGAAGCTCGGAGCATCCGGTTGCGGAAGCGCTCGTAGCAGGCATTGCGGCTCGGGGAATCGACCTGCCCAGTGCAGAACAGTTCGAGGCGGTGCCGGGCTTTGGGATTGAAGCGCAGGTAGAAGGCCAACAATTGTTAGTAGGCACCCGGAAGCTGATGGAGAAGCATGGCGTTGATATCGAATCGGTAAGGGAAGAACAGCAGCAGCTGGAAACGGAAGGCAAGACGGTAATGCTCATTGCCGTTAATGGAAAATACGCTGGCCTCGTTGCCGTAGCCGATACCGTCAAGGAAACGTCGGCGGCAGCCGTTGCTCGCTTGAAAGAAATGGGATTAGAAGTCATCATGCTCACTGGCGACAATGAGCGTACGGCGAAGGCGATCGCAAGTCTTGTCGGCATTGACCGCGTGCTTGCCGAGGTGCTGCCGGAACAGAAAGCGAAAGCTGTGCAAGAGCTGCAAGCAGAAGGAAGAAAGGTCGCCATGGTAGGCGATGGAATGAACGATGCGCCGGCACTTGTAGCAGCCGATATCGGGATGGCGATTGGCGGGGGCACTGACGTGGCGATCGAAGCTGCGGATATAACGCTAATGCGCGGCGATTTGAACAGTATCGCAGATGCGATTCGGATGAGCAGGGTAACGATGGCCAATATCAAACAAAATTTGTTCTGGGCGCTCGCGTACAACGTGATCGGCATACCGATTGCCGCAGCCGGTTTTCTTGCCCCATGGCTGGCGGGAGCCGCGATGGCGTTAAGCTCGGTATCCGTTGTACTGAATGCGCTTAGGCTGCAAAGGATGAGATAATGTAATGGTGAAGGAAACGGTACTAACAACAAAATATCGCAAGCGCTCCGCAGCAGCGGCATTAATCGTGCTAAGCTTGCTAGCCGCAGGCTGCGGCAGTGCAGCGAAAAATGAGCATGCAGAGCATGCAGCAGCAAATGGAAACGAGGCAGCGGCGAGCGGACATAGCGGTCATGCAGCTAATGCGGCGAAGAATGCTCCAGGCAATGATGCAGCGGAAAATCATAGCGAGCATGGCGGCAAAGCTGAGAATGCAAATAGCTCTGAGGCAGACGTGAAGCTGGAATGGCAATATTCGCCGGCAACACCAAAAACGGGCGAAGAGACAACGATCGAGCTGCTCTTAACTGACACGGCTGGAGTGCCTATCGAGAAATACGATGTCAATCATGAGAAGCTGATGCATCTTATCGTCGTAAGCGAGGATTTGTCTACGTTCAACCATATTCATCCCGATTATAAAGGGAAGGGAAAGTTTGAAGTAACGACCGCCTTCCCTAAAGGCGGTTCGTACAAGCTGTATGCGGATTTTATTCCGACAGGCTCCGCGCAGATGACGGTAACGTCGCTCCTTAAGGTAGATGGCAAGCAGCAAGCCGCACAGCCGCTGGTGAAGGATGCAACACTAACGAAAGAGGTAGACGGAGTTAGCGCTTCACTGGACATATCGACCCTCAAATCGGGGCAAGAGGCGGATTTAATCTTTACGCTAAACGATGCAAAAACGAAGAAGCCGATTACCGATCTGGAGCCTTACCTAGGAGCTATTGGACATGTCGTCATCTTGAGCGAAAATTTGAACCGTTATTTGCATGTCCATCCGAAGGACGGCAATGAGAGCGGTCCAACTGCCGAGTTCTCGACCAGCTTCCCGGAGCCGGGCATGTATAAAATATGGGGTCAATTTCAACGCGGCGGCAAGTCGTTTATCGTTCCATTTACGGTGGAGATAAAGTAAGTTTCCAGTGATCAAAAGAGTGGAACGGCTACAGTCAGTCCCGATGATGTAGAATTCATCGGGATTTTTTTTATGTTGAGGCCGAAGCCTTGTCCACGAATTCTTTTACCCATTCAAGTCAACAATACTTTTGAACTACAGTAAACTTCAAATTTTTCCCTTATTATAAATTTATGGGATGCGATTACCGATCTTCGGCAATAGAACCTTAGACCTGAAAAGAGATGATTAAAATATTGGGCTACTTCTTTATTTTCATAGGGAACTTTGTAATAGCTTACTTTATCTATGATCAATCAAGCTTAGTTAAGCCATTATTGCAATCGGTTCTATTAGTGATTTTGAGTGCTGCGGTGGATTTAATCAGGCATTGCTACAAAAAGAAAAAACAAGAGCAATTAAGTTAGCGGATTTTGGTAGGGAAGAGGCTGTGACTTGCGATTTAAATCCTATATTCATTTACAAAAATACTAATCACCCCAAGAGGGTGATTTTTTTGTTTTATTCCGAAAGGAGAAAAATGGGAAATATCCCGTCGTTACGCGGTTTCTCAGGAGCTATGCCAAATACAGTGGAAAACGCTTACTAGAAAAATTGAAAGAAACCCAAATTAGGGCTTGAAAACCTAAAAATCCATGTTAAACTAATCATGTAATAAAACTATTAATTGATTAATATATTAGTTAATTCTTGTGGAGGTGAAGCGAAAACCGAATAAAGTTAAGGTTATTATGAGGGTCTAAGCTCATGGCCGACTTTACGGTTAACAAAATGATTAAAAGATAAGCATGCAAATTAGCTGTACGCATTGGCTGCTTATCCTTAGAAGCAAAACGGCCGTTTTACAGGCAGTAAGCCGTTTGCGTTTTATGCTGCTGATCATTAAAGGGAGTCATAACAGCATGTAAGACAAAAAGAAAGTTTCAGTGCTTCATCTAAGCGGTTAGGTCCGATTAACAAATGTGTTAAACGTAGTGATTGCACCCGTCACGGCAAACAGTGAAAGGTACTAATGACTATATCGTTTAAGAGATTAAATGTAAACGCTTTATTTAAAAATGCGAGGGAGGATTTTTAGATGAAAAAGGTTGCAAGCACTTTCATTTTTATGTTGGCACTTATCATGCTTATTACGGCTTGCTCAAGCGGAGCAGGTACAAACACCGTGAACAACGGCAAAGAAACGACGCCTGCGAATGCCGGGGGCAATAAGGAAACCGCAACAAACGATGGCGGAGCCGAAAATGCCGAGCCGGATGACGGGACGGTCAAATCGGCCATCGATCCATCGATTTCCGGTGAAGTGACGTTCTGGACATTCCTTGACAACAAAGAGAAGGACGCTGCGCTTCAAAAGGCGTTCAACGAGGCGTATCCGAACATTAAGCTGAAAACGATTTTTGTGCCGTTTGCTGATTTGCACGATAAGCTGCAAACGACGCTCGCGGCAGGCAAAGGCGCACCGGATGTGGCGCTTGTCGAGCAAGGCCAATTTACGCGCTACAGCACAGGAAACGTACTAGAGGATTTGCTTCAACCGCAATATGACGCCGGCAAATATCAAAGCCTAGTGTCGGAGTACAACTGGAACCGCTGGTCTTCCATCGACGGCAGCAAATTGCTTGGCATGCCGTGGGATGTTACGCCAGCCGTCACGTATTACCGCGCAGATATTTTTGAAGAGCTTGGCTTGCCCTCTGATCCCGTAGAGCTTGGCGAGTACATTCAAGATCCAGACAATTTCTTCACGCTTGCCCAAACCTTGAAAGCAAACGGCAAGTATTCGATGGAATGGCGCGATTCACCGGTTCACTGGTTAGGCGATTCGCTTGGCTACTTCGACAGCGAAATGAACTGGGTTCGAAACACCGATGAATTCGTGAAATTCCTTGATATTTCGAAGCAGGTCAACCAGCTCAAGATTGCTCCGCATGACGGCATTTACAGCGATAAAGGCAAGCAGCGCGTGAAAAAAGGCGAGTCTCCGATGTATGTAGCGGGAACTTATGGCGCGCGCGACCTCGAAATCAACTTCCCGGATCAAAAAGGCAAATGGAAAGCTACGACTATGCCATTTGGCTTGAATGTAGGCATGGGCGGCTCGACCTTCGTTATTCCTTCGCAAAGCGGCAACAAAGATGCGGCATGGGCATTCGTAGAGTTCATTACGACCTCAGAAGCGGCATGGAAGCTCTGGATCGAGCAATCCGTCCAACCGGACTACAAGCATATTACGAGCCAAGAATGGTACCTTGCGCATACGAATCCTTATCTCGGCGATCAAGAGGATTACAAGTTCTACAATGAGCTTGCAAGCTTGATTCCGGTGAGACGCTTCACGCGCCTTGACGGTTTGGCGTGGCCGCTATGGGTAGAAGGCGTGCTCGCTGCGCTTGATAAAAATATCGACTCGAAAACAGCCATTCAGCAAACGCAAGAAAACATCGAGAACAAGCTGAAGGCGGAGAAGGAAAAACTGCTCAAAGAGCTTCAGCAGTAGCTGGCTGCGTCAACGATCGCTTCTGCTCGGGCCGAATCATCCTTCCTCATCAAGGATGATTCGGCATTTTAATGCAAAAAACAAATTCTAACTTTCATCGCGAAACGATAGCTGCGCCACCTGAGGATGACGTCAGCCGTTTACGCTAGTATGGCAAGGGGGTGCTCCTTGGTGATTCGTTGGCTAAGCAAGTATAAAGTAACATTGATTGTCATTGCCGCATTGCTCTGTTTCTTCTTATGGTGGAACAATTCAAGAGGCTACAACGATGATGCAATGGCTGGCATTGCACTGGAAGCAGGAATCGATGAATCGTCCATTTTGGAAGGTGAAGACGCCAGCAGCAAGCTGGAGCCGTCTTTTAATAAATATGTAGACAGCTGGAACGAGCAGGGCGCGGCGGATACTTCGGATTACAGCGTCACGCTTTCTTCCGCTGATTATTTGGCGATCAGCGAATCGGGAACTCGGATGGTATCCGGGCTCGGCGATCTAGCGGGCGAAACACTCGCGCTAATCGATGAGGACAGCTGGGCGGATTATGCCTTTGAGGTGCCGCAGGATGGCTATTATCAAATGGGCATGAGCTATTATGCGATGGAGGGCAAGCGCTCATCCATCGTGCGGAGCGTGCAAATCGATGGCAAATATCCGTTCTACCAAGCAAAAAAACTGGAATTCCAGCGGATGTGGAAGGAAGCCGGCGAGCCTTGGTTCGATAATCAAGGCAATGAATTCAACCCGCGCAGGGAAGAGGCGGCGGGCTGGCAATACCGCGATTTCCGCGATGCGGAGGGCAAGACGTACGAGCCGTTCCGTTTCTATTTGACGAAGGGCAAGCATACGCTTCGCCTTCAAGCGGTTCGCGAGCCTGCGGCAATCGGGCAAATCGATATTTATTCGCCAAAGCATGTGCGGGCTTACGCCGAGGTCGCTGGCGAGTACGAGCAGAAGGGGTACAAGAAAACGGCAGGCCAGCTCATTAAAGTGCAAGCCGAGCTGTCAACCTTGAAGTCCGATCCGACGCTGAAGCGCATCGAGGACCGTGAACCGGCTACGGAGCCGTTCAAAAAGGATTCGATCGTGCTTAATACGTTCGGCGGCGCGAGCTGGCGGACAGGCGGGCAGTGGGCGGAATGGGAAGTTGAGGTGCCGGAGAGCGGCTTGTACGAAATCGGCGCCCGGTATGGACAATGGTTCCTGAACGGCATGCCGACGCAGCGTACCGTTACGATTGACGGCGAGCTTCCTTTTAAAGAAATGAACGAAATCTCTTTCCCTTATAAGTCGGAGTTCCAAATTTCAAAATTTGGCGGCGATAGCCAGAGCAAAGAGCCTTATCTCTATTATCTAGAGAAGGGCAAGCATACGATTCGAATGGAAGTGCAGGTCGGGGCGCTTGGGCGGATGCTTGAAACGGTTACCGACACGACCCGCAAAATGTCGCTGCTCGGCCGTGAGGTTATCCAAGTAACGGGAACAAATCCCGATCCGAACGGCGACTGGCGCTTGGAGCAAAATATTGCAAACCTAGTGCCGCGCCTGCAGCTCATGGCAAAAAGCTTCGATGAGACGATCAAAGGTCTGTACGCGCTTGGCGTTGATGAAGGCAGCTCGGAGGTCAGCACGCTCTACGAGGCGCGCGATGTGCTCCTGAGCATGTCTAAAGAAACGACATCGATTCCTGGCCGGATGCTGCAATTCAATGATTTGCAGGCTTCGCTTGGCACATGGGTGAACGGGCTAAGCAAGCAAAGCCTGCTGCTCGATTATCTGATCATCAAATCGCCAGATACCGCTTGGCCGACTCCGGCTGCGGGGTGGCTGGCTAGAACAGGCACGATGGTTTACGACTTCACGAGCTCCTTTACGAAAAATTACGGTGGCATCGGCAACGTGTATGAAGACGAGAAGGTGCTGGACGTCTGGGTAGCCAGAGGCCGCGATTGGGTCGATATCATCAAGCAAATGATTGATGAGGACTTTACGACGGAGACGGGCATTAAGGTCAACGTCAACGTGATCCCGGCGCAGCAAATGCAGGTGCTGCTGCTTGCGAGCACGGCCGGTCTTGCGCCGGATGTCGCGCTTGGCGTCGAGGGCGAAATTCCGATCGACTACGCGGTTCGTAACGGGCTGGTCAACTTGGAGGAATACGACGATTACGACGAGGTAGCCGCCCGCTTCAGGCCGGGCGCGCTTATTCCTTACAAGTATAACGGCGGCAGCTACGCTCTTCCGGAAAATCAAAACTTCAATATGCTGTTCTACCGCAAGGACATTATGCAGCAGCTAGGCATCAAAGAGGATCAAATTCCGGAAACGTGGCAGGAAGTGATGGATCTCATTCCGATTTTGCAGCAAAACGGGATGGACTTCTTCTACCCGCATGCCCCGAACAACCCGGCGCTTGCGATCAATGAATTCGCGCCGTTCCTGTTCCAGCAAAACAGCGAGTTCTACCGGGAAGACGGCAAATACTCGAACCTTGATTCGCCTGAGGCGATGGAGGCTTTCAAGCTGTGGACGGGACTATTCACCAACTTTAAAATTTCGAAGCAGGCCGATTTCTATAACCGTTTCCGCTCCGGTGAAATGCCGATCGGGGTGGCGGATTACTCGACGTACGTGCTGCTCTCGACAGCGGCGCCGGAGCTTACCGGCTGGTGGGGCATGAAGCCAATGCCAGGCATCAAGCAAGAGGACGGACAAATTAACCGTTCAACCGGAGGTCTCGCACAAACGGGCATGATTTTCAAAGACACCGATATGAAGGACCAATCTTGGGCGTTTCTGAAATGGTGGACCAGTGCCGATACGCAGGAAAGATTCGGCTCCGAGCTCGAAGCGCTGCTTGGCGTTGAGGCGCGCTGGAATACCGCTAATATCGAGGCTCTGCAGCGCATGCCATGGCAGTCCTCCGATATTGACGCGATTCTCGAGCAGTGGGAATGGTTCAAGGAGCGCGAGGTTGTGATTGGCGGTTACTACACGACAAGGCATATCGCGAATATTTGGAACCAAATTGTATTGAACGGCAAAATACCGCGTGAAGCGGTGGAGGAAGGCGTTAAGGAAATCGATAAGGAATTGCGCAAGAAGCGCGAGGAGTTTGGCTTAAACGACGAATCTACCGATCAGGCAGCTTCAAAAGGAGGCGACAGTCCGTGAAAATGAACACAGAACCGGCGGTAACCGCGGCTGCACCGGCAGCGGAGCGCCTCCGCAAGCAAGGCAAGTTGTCCTTGCTGTGGCAGGAAATGAAGAGAAACAGGGTATCGTACCTGTTTCTCGCCCCGTTTCTCATCCTGTTCACGCTGTTTACGATTGTACCGGTCGTGACATCGGTAGTGCTGAGCTTCACGTACTACAACATTTTGGAGGCGCCTAGATTTATCGGCCTGTCCAATTACAGGCTCTTATTCGTCGACGACGACATCTTCCTGAAAGCGATTGGCATCACGCTGAAGTTCGCGTTCATTACGGGGCCGGTCGGATACGTAATGGCGTTTCTGCTGGCTTGGCTCATTAGCCAAATCCCGCAAAAATACCGCTTTTTCTATACATTGTGTTATTACACGCCTTCGATTACGAGCGCAACGGCGATGTCGGTCGTATGGCTTTATCTGTTCGCGGGCGACCGCAAGGGCTTGCTTAACTACTTTGCATCCAAGCTTGGCATTATCGACGAGCCTTATTTATTTTTGCAAAATATTCATTCAATCGTTCCCGTCATCATTATCGTCTCGCTTTGGATGTCCATGGGGGTAGGCTTCCTGGCCTTTCTAGCCGGACTTCAAAACGTGCCCAAGGATCTGTATGAAGCGGGCGAAATCGACGGAATCAAGTATAGGTGGCAGCAGCTTATCTACATTACGGTTCCTTCGGTTAAGCCGCAATTGCTGTTCGGAGCGGTACTTCAAGTCGTTAGCTCACTAACCGTATTCGACGTCAGCGTGCAGCTCGTCGGATTGCCGAGTCCGCTTTATGCGGGCCATACGATTTTGACGCATTTATTCGATTACGCCTTTATCAAATTTGAGATGGGTTACGCAGCGGCGATAGCGGTTGTGCTGTTCGTCATGATGATTGGACTCAACCGTCTCATATTCAAATGGCTAGGAAAGGACTGAACCGATATGACTGGCGCAGTGAAAGGCAGGAAGGATTGGGGCGGCTTTTTCCTCTATCTATTTCTAACGTTGTTCGGTCTCTTGATGCTTGCACCGCTCGTTTACATGGTGTCTACCGCCTTTAAACCAACAAGCGAGCTGTTCCTGTTTCCGCCGCGATTTTTCGTGAACAACCCGACGCTGATCAATTTTCGCGATCTATTGCTCATCACGGGAACTACGAGCGTTCCATTTTCAAGATTTATATTTAACAGCCTGCTGATCAGCTCCTGCATCGTTGGCTTCGGCATCATCGTGTCGGCGATGGCGGCTTATCCGCTGGCGAAGCACAACATGCCGTTCCGCAGCGCGATTTTTAACATGGTCGTGCTTGCGATCATGTTCTCGCCGATGGTCGTGCAAATCCCGCAATATTTGCTCATTAGCAAAATCGGCCTGATTAATACGTACTGGGCGATGATTTTGCCATACTTGGCCGCTCCGATCGGGATGTTCCTGATGACGCAGTTTTTGCGCCAAATACCGGACGCCTTGCTTGAGGCGGCGCGCATGGACGGCGCTTCCGAGTGGAAGGTGTTCTGGGTTGTCGTCATGCCGATGCTGAAGCCGGCGATCGCCACCTTTGCCTTATTCAGCTTTATATCCGCTTGGAACGATCCATATCCGGCGATGGTGTATACGACCGATCAGGATATGAAATCACTGCCGCTGGCCATCCAGACATTAAGCGGCGGCTACGGCGTCGTCGCGCGTGTCGGTACGCTCGCTGCCGCCAGCTTATTGATGATTGTGCCGACGATTATCGTCTTTATCGTCACGCAGCGGCTGGTGCTGCAAACGATGGCGCATTCAGGTCTGAAAGAGTAGGAGGACAACCGGGATGAAGCAGGTTACGATATTCCGATTCGTTGTCAGTACGGCTGTCGCTTTACTGATGCTGGTTACGGCTTTGCCGGTTCAAACGTTCGCGGCCTCCCCTTATGAGGGATATACGAGGAATAAGCTAGGCCAAGACGTTCACTCGATTAACGGGTACATGTACGAGAGCTCGATTGACGGCTACAATCTGGCATCGGGTCCGTTTAATGCGCCGGAGGATATTTTTCTCGCTGATAATGGAACGATTTACGTGGTCGACACCGGAAATAGCCGGATCGTCCACTTGGATACGAATCATGAGGTGCTGAGCATCATCGGCGATGCGGAAGGGGACGGCATGCTAAACGAGCCAAAGGGCGTTTACGTGAAGCAGGATGGAACCGTCTATGTCGCGGATACCAAAAACCAACGAATCGCTATTTTTGATCCAAACGGCAAATTCATCAAGCAGTTCGGCAAGCCGGAAAGCCCGCTGCTGGGGGCGACCTTCTCGTATTCCCCGTCGAAGCTGCTTGTCGACAAGCGGAACTATATGTTCGTCGTGAGTGACGGCAATACGCAGGGGCTTATCCAAATTGATCCGAACGGTCAGTTCAAGGGCTTCTACGGCGCGAACCATGTTGGCTTCAGCTGGAGCAGGCTGTTCGTTAAGCTTGTCGCGACCGATGAGCAGAAGGCGAAGCTGTCTGTCGTGAAGCCGCTGGAGTTCTCGAATGCCGTGCAGGATGCCGAAGGCTTTATTTATACGTCGACGCTTGGAACGGAAATGAATCAATTGAAGCGGCTGTCGCCCGTAGGGGTCGACACGCTCAATGTTGTTCCTAAGAGGTACGGTGGACGATTAGAGGCTGGCCCGTTCGAGGTGCCTTCGTTTCTTGACCTTGCCGTAGACAAGGACGGCGTCATTACCGCGCTTGATCTGCAATCCAGCAAGGTGTACCAGTACGATAAGCTTGGCAATTTCTTGTTCGTGTTCGGCGGCCTCGGAGACCAGAACGGCTTGTTCATCACGCCGTCCAGCCTTGCGCAGTCGCAGGACGGCACCGTCTACGTGGTAGACAAAGGGCGCAACCGGATCGACTTGTTCCGAACGACGCCGTTTGCCGATCTCGTGCATAACGCGTCGCGGTTATTTGTAGACGGGCGGTATAAGGAGGCAGAGGGGATGTGGAACGAGGTGCTGCATTTGAATGCCAACTTCGACCTCGCCTATCTCGCGATTGGCAAATCGCTTTACAAAGCGGAAAACTACAAGGATGCGATGACGTATTTCGAGCTGGCAAGATCACGGTTCGATTATTCGGTCGCGTTCAAGGAATACCGGAAGGAATATGTTAGAGAGCATTTTGCTTGGATATGTCTAGCCATCATTGTCCTTATCATCGCTCTGCGGTACGTTATGCCTTTCCTATGGCGAAGGGTGTCCGCCATGCTGGCAGCCCGCAATACGGCTAGAGCCGTTCACATGAAGGGAGGGGTGCAGCATGATCGCAACCTTTAAAATGATGCGGCAAGTGCTCGTGCACCCGATCGACTTTTACCACGACATCCAGGAGCCGGGCCGCATTAAATGGGGGCAGGCGCTGTTTATCGTCGCGCTTGCTTATGTCGCAAGGATGATTGCGATTCTAATTACGGGCTACGCCTTCGAGACGAGAGAAAACTATGAGGTGTCACTCGTGCATGAGCTGATCTGGATCGTCGTGCCTTGGCTGACTTGGACGGTGTCCAATTGGGGCGTAAGCGCGATTCTTGAGGGCGAAGGAAAGTTCAAGGAAGTGTTCGTCGGCAGCGCGTTCGCGCTGGTGCCTTATGCGATCTTTATCATCCCGATCACGCTGCTCACGAATGTTTTGGCTCTGGATGAAAGCGGTATTTATTCGTTTTTGATCAATTTCACGATTTATTGGGCGGGCTGGCTGCTTCTGCTGAAGGTAAGGATCGTTCACGATTTTGAGCTGGTCAAAATGATCTGGATTACGGTGCTTAGCATCGTTGGCATCTTGATTATCTGGTTTATCGGCATCCTGATGTTTGGCCTGGTCAATCAGCTCATTAACTTTGTCGTAGACATGTTCAAAGAAATAAACTTCCGGAGGTAGGTGTACGAGATGAGGAAACAACGGAAATGGCTTGGTATCGCGGTGCTGCTGCTCGTTGTCAGCATATTCCCTCACTTCGGGACCGCGGAAGATAAGCTTCAGGTGCAAGCGGAAGCGGAAGCCGGCAAAGGCGAAGCTGCATCGCAGGAGACCACTGCGGATGCGGAGGCGGATACGCCCGTTGCTGAAGAAGCGCCGGCGGCTGCGGCTGCGACGGACACTGCGGTGCCTGCTGCCACGGGCGAAGTGAAGCTTTATCCCGTATCGGCTAAGAAGCAGATCGCAGAGAACGCCGGCTTTAAAATGTACATCGATGAGAAGACAGGAAATGTGCGCCTCGTGGATAAGCGAACAGGCAAGGAGTGGCTCGGCACACCGCAGCTGCCTCGAACGACGATGCCTAACAACAAGAAGTTTATGGATGCGGCCGTGCACGTGAAATATACGGAGGGCTCGGATACCGTTCAAACGTATTTGACGAAGGAAAAGGAAAATAAGCTGAAAATCGAGACGATCGACGGCGGAGCGAAGGTAACCTTCCAATTCGTAAAGGAAGAGCTTGAGTTTGCGATAGAGTACCGCCTCGTCGAGAACGGCTTCGAGCTTACCGTTCCCGAGGCTTCGATTAAAGAAGCAGGCAAAGCGAAATTCGTCAGTATCGAGCCGCTGCCTTTCTGGAATGCAGCTGCGGATACCGAGGAAGGCGCGATTTTCCTGCCGGACGGCTCAGGGGCGCTCATGAAATACAGCGCGAAGCATCCGCAATATTTTGCCGGCTATTCGGAAACGATTTACGGAGCGGACCCGGCTTACGTGACGCAGTCGCATGAGAACATCGACCAAATGTGGAGACAGAAGCTTGCTCCGAAAGAGATGGTCGCGCTGCCGGTATTCGGCAATTACCGAAACGAAGTTGGCTCTTTGGGTATCGTAACGAAGGGCCAGTATGATGCGAAAATCAATGGCACGCCTTCCGGCATCCGCGCAATCTCCTATTACCGGACGTCAGCGGAGTTTATCTACCGGTGGAGCGACGTTATTTTTATCGGAACATCAGGGGAAATACCGTTCTTCCAAGGCGATTGGATCAAAGGCGATCGGCAGACGCGTTATGTTCTGCTGCAGGATCAGGAAGCGGATTATGTCGGGTTGGCGCAGGCATACGGCAAATATTTGCAGCAAGAGCAAGGCGTGAAGCCGGTGGAGCAAACGGCGGTTCCCGTAAAGGTGAAGCTGCTTGGCGGCATTTTGCGCGATGAGGTGCTTGGCAGTACGTTTATTTCCATGACAACTTTCGATCAAGCGCGTGAAATCATTGATGCATTCCAGCAAAAAGGGATAACGAACCTCGAGCTGACGTTCTCCGGCTGGTCGGAAGACGGCTTGTACGGCGATCAGCCCGACCACTTCCCTGTCGAGAAGAAGCTTGGCGGGGCGAAGGACCTTAAGGATCTGGCTGCCTATGCGGCGAACAAAGGGGTATCGCTTTATTTGGAAGCGAATTACGCGCGCGCCTTCTCCGAGAGCGACGGCATGAAAAAAGCGAAAGACGCGATTCGCGGCATGGACCGCGAGGTCGCGCCAAGCACCGATTATTTCGTAGGCAGCAGATGGAACGACGACAGCAGGCTCTACTATTGGATGAAGCCGGAGCGGGTTATCAGCAAACATCTGGATAAAGAGCTGAAGGATTATGCGAAGCTGGGCATTGCCGGCGTTCATCTTGCTTATTGGGGAGATACGCTTTATTCGGATATCGATCCGAAGTCGCAAACTTCGCGCGGCGAGACGGCAGCCGCTTGGGTGAAGGCAACCGACGCAATTCGTGAAGCAACCGGCGGTACGTCCGTCGATTACGGCTTTGCTTATATGCTCGGACACATTGACGGCATCAGCGGGGCGCCGCTCGATTCCAGCCACTTTATCTACAATGACGAGACGGTTCCTTTTTATCAGATTGCGGTGCGCGGCCTGGTTCCTTATTCGGCTAATGCGATTAATCTGCGCAATGACGCGCAGAACGAGCTGCTTCGGAGCGTGGAATACGGTGCGCTGCCAAGCCTTGAGCTGACGTATGAGCCAACGACGAAGCTGCAGCGAACGCTGGAAGATCGCCTTTGGAGCTCGCAATATACGACGTGGCTCGATGACGCCGCCGAGCAATATAAGGAGCTTGAGCAAATCTATCAAGCGATCTCGAATCAGCCGATTGCGGATCATGAGAAGCTGAGCAGCAGCGTGTATAGAACGACATATGCGAATGGCACGAAGGTCTTCGTCAATTACGGCGGAGCTCCGGCAACAATTGAAGGCAATTCAGTTCCAGCGGCAGGTTATCTCATGCAGAACGGAGGGAAATGAGCATGGGCAAAAAATTAGGACTCTCGATGAGGGGCCGCCACATCTTTGAGGGCTATTCGTTCATTTCCATATGGATCATCGGCTTCTTGCTGTTCATGGTCATTCCGCTCGGCAAGTCGCTATACTACTCGCTTAACAATCTGGAAGTGACGAAGGAAGGCTTGAGGGCTTCTTATGCCGGCTTAACCCATTACCGCGCTGCTTTCACGACGGACATCGATTTTGTTCCGCTGCTGCAAGCGACGCTGACCACGATGCTCTCGCAGGTGCCGCTCATTCTTATATTTGCGATGTTCAGCGCGCTGCTGCTTAACCGCCAATTTCGCGGGCGCACGCTGTTTCGCGGCATCTTCTTCCTGCCGGTCATTATCGCGTCAGGCGCGATTTTAAGAGAATTGCTGGAGCAGGGCGCGGCCCAGCTCCCGATCTTTTATCAATACGATCTGTACAGCAAGCTGAATGCGTTTATTCCGGACAGCATTCTTGATCCGCTTCTGCAATATGCAGATTCATTAACTCTCGTTATGTGGGACTCGGGCGTGCAAATCTTGATTTTCATAGCTGGCTTGCAGACGATTTCTCCCGCGCTATATGAAGCTGCCAAATGCGATGGAGCGACGAAATGGGAGAGCTTCTGGAAAATCACGTTCCCGATGATTATGCCGATGATGTTCGTAAATACGCTGTACAGCGTCGTGAACTCATTCACCAAAACGGATAATCAAATTATGAATCACATTATGAACAACGTATTCAAAACAAATAATTACGCTTATGGCTCTGCCATGGGCTGGATTTACTTTATTGTCATTTCGGTTGTGCTGGCGGTCGTGTTTTTCATTTTCCGCAAAAGCTTGTCAGCGACCGAAGGTAGGGGGTAGAAGGCATGAGTTCACCAAGTGTGACCGAAAAATATGCGGGTCTTCAAGGCAAAGCGGAAGCGGTCTGGAAGATTACGTGGATGAAGCGCGGGCGCGGCATAATCGGAACGTTCTTCTACTATTTAGTTATTCTCAGCTTGGCGTTCGTATTCGTCTATCCGCTGCTGTACATGGTATCCAAATCGCTCATGCGGCCGGAGGATGTTGCGGATGCGACGATTCAATGGATTCCGAAGCAGTTCAGCTTAACGAATTACTCGATTGCGCTTAAGGCGATTAATTTCTGGCCCGGACTATTGAACAGCACGATCATATCATTCGGGAGCGCGATTTTGCAGGTCATCAGCTGCTCGATAGTCGGCTACGGCTTCGCGCGTTACCGCTTCCCTGGGCAAGCGCTGTTTCTGGCGATGGTGGTGTTCACGTTTCTAGTGCCGCCGCAGACGATCGTCGTGCCGCTGTTTACCTTTTTCCTTGATCTAGGCTGGGTAAATACGCATTTGCCGTTCGTTGTGCCGGCGCTGCTTGGTCACGGATTAAAAGGCTCTTTGTTCGTGCTAATCTTTATTCAATTTTACCGCACCCTTCCGAACGTGCTCGAGGAGGCGGCGAGAATCGATGGCGCAGGCGCATTCCGCACGTATTGGATGATTATGTTCCCGCTAGCCAAGCCGGCTATGCTGGTCGTCTTCTTGTTCTCGGTCGTTTGGCATTGGAATGACTTGTTCGAGCCTAACATGTATTTGCTCGTTCCAGAGTATTTCAACTTGGCGCAAAATATGGCCTTCTTCAACGGAAATGCGAATTTGGATCTTCAGCAGGCTTCAAGCTCGGTATCCGCAGGCACGCTTGGCATGGCGCCAACGCTGCAAAACCAAGTTATGGCGGGCGTAATGCTCACGATTTTGCCTGTGCTCATCCTATATATGTTCACGCAGCGCTACTTCGTGGAGAGCGTTGAACGTTCGGGTATCGCAGGCGAATAGCAAGATACGGCTGTTCAGCTATCGAAAAAGAGGTGCAAGTTGATTAATAAGCGTATAGGGAGATTTTTGGTCTTGCTGCTGCTGGCCGCGATGGCAGCAGCGATCTGGCTGCTAACGCGGCCGCAGCAGGGGGAGCAGGTAAAGGAAAATGCGGAGCTGGATAAGCGGTCTGCGTATGAGCAATCTCTAGTCCTTCGCTACACGTTTGATGAAGTGGAGCTGCCAGAGCCGGGCAGCGCTATTCATGCAGCTGCCGATGCAACGGGCCATGATAACGGAGCTAGTTTGAATGGCGGCACGCTGCAGGCGGAAGGGAAGTTTGGCAGCAGCTATCAGCTTGACGGGGCAAGCGCCTATGCGGAAATGCCGACGGCGGTGCTTAACGGGTTGGAAGAGCTGACGATATCGGCATGGGTCAATTTGAACGATCTTCGGACTTGGCAGCGGATATTCGACTTCGGCAACGGAGTGAATCGTTATTTGTTTCTGACCCCAATGTCAGAAACCGGAAATATGAAGCTGGCGATTAAAAATGGCGGCGGCGAGCAGATCATTCATGCCGAGGCGGAGTTTCCGGTGGATAGCTGGACGAATGTTGCCTTCACATGGTCGGGCACAACAGGCGTTCTCTATTTGAATGGCCGTGAGGCTGCCCGCAATGATGAGCTTTCGATAAAACCAACCGATATGGCAGGCACAACGGGCAATTTTATCGGAAAATCACAATTTGACGTCGATCCGTTTTTGTCCGGACAAGTAGATGAGGTACGCATTTATAGCAAAGCGTTAACCGCCGATGAAGTTGCCGATCAACTGACTGCAGGCATGAGCGATGATGAAATCGTTGCTTTTGCCGCGGATTGGCTGACGATTGAAGGCAGCGACCGTGTTGTCGATGCACTAGTGCTTCCGCTAGTTGGGCCGGGTGGGGCTAATATCGTTTGGTCCTCGGATCATGAGGTGGCGGTAGGTTCAGAAGGCTCCGTTACGAGGCCGGCGAGCGGTGCTGGCGATCTTGAAGTCGTACTGACTGCGGCCGTCACGAAGGGCAAAGCCTCAAGCAAGAAAGAAATCCCGCTCCTCGTATGGGAGGAAGGCGCTGCCGATTACGCGGTATCGATTCAAGCTGATCAGCAAGGCGCTCCCGTGAGTGATCACCTTTTCGGCATTTTCTTCGAGGATATCAACTTCGCCGGTGATGGCGGCGTGTACGCGGAGCTTGTGGAGAATCGCTCCTTCGAGTTTGGAGATTCGCTTTGGAACTGGGCGAGCAGAACATCGGGCTCTGGTGACGGAACGATGGAGGTGCGCACGGAGTACCCGCTAAATGCCAATAATCCGAGCTATTTATCGGTAATGGTGAACGCGCCTGCCGAGGCAGATGAATTTGCGATCGTGAACAGCGGATTCGGAGGCATCGCCTTGAAGCAGGGTGAGAGCTACGATTTCTCCATGTACGTTCGCAGCGGCAAGGGCGATAAGCTGAAGCTGACCGCTTATTTAGAAGGCGACGACGGCAAGAGGCTCGGTGAGACGAAGCTGTCTTTAGGCGAAGTGGCTGCTTCTCCTTATGCTGGATGGGGCAAGCTGACTGCAAAAATAACCGCTTCTGCTGATGCGCAGAGCGGAAGATTTGTTCTGGGCATGCAGGGAGCAGGTGCGCTTGATGTCGATATGGTCTCGTTGTTTCCTCAATCGACTTGGAAGAACAGACCGGGAGGCTTAAGGGCGGATTTGGTCCAAATGCTGGCTGATTTGAAGCCGTCATTCGTAAGATTTCCCGGCGGCAGCATTGTCGGTGGAGACGGAATCGGCAATCGCTACAACTGGAAGGATTCGATTGGAGATCCCGCGCAACGAAAACAAAACGCCAATATGTGGGGCGGCGGTTCGTTAACGACGCCTTATTACCAAAGCTATGGGCTTGGGTTCCATGAATACTTCCAGTTAAGCGAGGATCTTGGGGCAGAGCCGCTTCCCGTCGTCAATGCGGGGATGGGCGATCAATTCCGCCAGTCGGATGTGGCGCCCATGGATGAGCTTTCGCCCTTTATGCAAGATGCGCTTGATCTAATCGAATATGCCAATGGCTCCGTAACGAGCAAATGGGGAGCGCTGCGAGCAAAAAACGGGCATCCAGCTCCTTTTGGGCTTGAATTTATCGCAATCGGCAACGAGCATTGGGGTACGGATTATTTTATAAGATACGAGCAGTTTGCAGCAGCCATTAAAGAGAAATATCCGAACATCCAGCTGATCGCCTCGGCAGGCCCATCGCCATCCGGTCCTATTTTTGACGATGCATGGAGCTGGCAGCAAAGGCAGCCGACGGATATTGTGGATGAGCATTATTATATGAACCCGGATTGGTTCAAAACAAATGCAAGCCGCTATGATTCGTATGACCGCAAAGGTCCAAAGGTGTTCGTTGGAGAATATGCCGCGCACAACGGCGCAAGAGCGAACAATTTCGGCTCGGCGCTTGCGGAAGCGGCTTATATGATCGGCCTGGAGCGAAATTCCGATGTTGTAGCGATGGCTTCATATGCGCCGTTGTTTGGCAAGGAAGGTTATTCGCAGTGGTCGCCGGATTTGATATGGTTCAACAATTCGGAGGTTTATGGAACGCCGAATTATTATGTGCAGCAATTGTTTAGCCAGCATGTGGCAAGCTCGGTGCTTCCAGCGACAGTCGGCATGCGAAGCGGGCAATCGTATGAGGCGGGACGCGGAGGCACCCAGGGCGAAGCTCCCTTCTATTTCATCGCGGGCAGAGACGAGAAGACGAATGAGATGATTTTGAAAATCGTAAATGGCGAAGCGTATGACGTGAAGGTATCCATTCATGTAATGGGGCAGTCCATTTCTCCGCAAGGGACGAAGCTGGCGCTACAAGCGATGCTGGATACGGAAAATTCGTTTGTGGAGCCTGCGGAGGTGCAGCCGAAGGAACAAGCAGTCGATGGTCTGTCGAATACGTTCACCGTGGAGCTGCCGAAGCAGTCGGTTGCGATCTACAGGTTGAAGACCGCGTAGTAAACAGAAAGAGAAAGGAGCAGGCGGCTGATGCCGCATGCTCCTACTCGTTTCTTTCATAATATAGCTTGAAGACGATGTCCTGATTATAGTTCCCAAACCCGGCGCCAAATAGCGTAACGCCGCCTACATTCTCAGCGTCTTCCTCAACAGCTATGCGGAATTTCCACTGCTTGTTTAAAATATCGACATCATCTAGGGTAACGTCGGATATTTGCTGACCGTCAATAAAGGTGCCGTTTGGCGTAATTTTTAATACTTTCAGCAGGCCGTATTGATTGATCTCGTCCCACCACCAGTCAGGCGTGTACTTGCCTCGTTTGCCGCCGAAATCGCCGGGGCTTGTCCATAGGCCGATTTTGGTGCCGTTGATATAGAAGGAAATGTCGGACGGCCAATTCTCATTGGCAAACGGAGCCTCGGACGATATTTCGAAAGAAATTTCGAGCTCGGTAGGCTTCTCGCTTTTCAACAGGAAGTTAGCAATTTTGTATTCGATGAAGCCGCTGCTGAACCATAATATTTTTGCATTGGTGCGCTCCGCATCAAGGAAAAAACGCGGCTCGTCGAACATGCCGATTACCTTCACGGTAGTAGCTAGGCCGCAGGTCGGCTCTACTTCGAAGTCGGTGTAATGACCGACGGAAACGATAGATTCGTGATAGGTGCGCAGCGCAGGACGGCTTTTGGACGGGAAATCGATTTCAATGCTGTCGGTAATGAGCTTGCACATTTTTTTGGTGCCGCCGCTGCTGGAAACCATCTCGGAGCTAATGAGCCCGGCTTTCTCCAGCTTTTTGACATGCATTGTCATGATCGGACTGCTCAGTTCGAGCGCTTGCGCGAGATCCTTAATGTTCATTTCCTGCAGGGCAAGCAATTGAATGATTCGAAGTCTTACATCGCTCGCCAATGCTTCATAAATCGGTAGATGCGTATCTGAAATATCTATTTTCATGCCTTCACTCCGCTCAACTTTATTAACCGTGCAATCGCTTTGCATTAAATGAATCGAAATAATATGTCGTAAGGTTTGGTTCGTTCATTGGGTATGATCATTTAACTAAAGTGAACTATTTGTTTATTTTATATGTTAATAGTTGGCTTTACAAATTATATTTCCGTCCCAAGTACATAGGATTTTTAGCTGGAGGATTGAGAGGAATCATGAGTATGCAAGCATCCGAGCAGTCGCGCAAGCAGCTGCGAAATCCATTGGTAGAGCAACGGGCAGATCCTTGGGTTTTGAAGCATTCGGACGGTTTTTATTATTTTACAGGCTCCGTGCCTGAGTACGATAGAATTGAGCTTCGCAGAGCGGCTACAATTGAAGGACTGACCGATGCCGAGCAGGTTGTCGTGTGGAGAAAACACCATTCCGGGCCGATGAGCAAACATATATGGGCGCCCGAGCTGCATCTGATCGGTGGGAAATGGTATATCTATTTCGCCGCTGCAAGGGAAGACGCGCCGTTTCGGCATCGTATGTATGTGCTGGAAAATGAATCGGCTAATCCGCTTGAAGGCAGCTGGACGGAGAAGGGACAGATCGCCACGGATTGGGATTCCTTCTCTCTTGATGCTACTAGCTTCGAGCATAACGGCGAGCAATATTTAGTATGGGCGCAGCAAGATCCTGCCATTCAAGGCAATACAAATTTGTATATCGCGCTGATGGGTAATCCATGGACGCTTGCGAGCAAGCAGGTGCTGATCACGAGGCCTGAGCTTGATTGGGAAGTCATTGGCTTCATGGTGAATGAAGGCGCGGCCGTGCTAAAACGCGGCGGCAAGATCTATTTGACGTATTCCGGCAGCGCGACGAATCACAATTATGCGATGGGGATGCTGACGGCTATGGAAACGAGCGACTTGCTTGATCCTGCCTCTTGGGTGAAGTCGCAGGAGCCGGTGTTTGTGAGCAGCGAGGAGAACAGCCAATACGGTCCGGGGCATAACAGCTTTACGGTGTCTGAGGATGGCGAGCAGGACATACTCGTTTATCACGCTCGCAGCTATAAGGAGATTGCAGGCGATCCATTGTTTGATCCGAATCGCCATGCGCGCGCCAAAGTGTTTACGTGGAATAGCGACGGCACGCCAAACTTTGGTACTCCGCCGGCGGATTCGGTGTAGATTTAGTTAGAAAGGAGCACCATGTGCGAGGTCTTTCTCCTATAGGATGAAGAAATCAAAGGAGCAGCGATGAGGAATAACCTCATTGCTGCTCCTTGATTGTGTTATACCGCCTGCAACCCGGCTTGGTTAAGCAGGTTCCATGGTTTGTTGTAGTGTGGCTGGAAGAAGAAATCGACGTAGCTTAATTCGTCCATGGTCATGCCGTTTTGGATACAAACCGATAACGTATTTATCGATTGCGTCAGATCGACCTTCGAGAGCACCTGAGCGCCAACGATTCTGCCGCTGTCTGCTTCGTAAACAACCTTCAGCGTTACTTGCTCGTAGGTCGGCATAAACTCGGGACGGTAATTGTCGATGATTGTGACATTTTTCACATTCATTCCCGAAGCAATTGCGGCTGTTTCGGTTAAACCAGTCGATGCGATGTTGTAGTCGTAAATCTTAATGCCCGATGTGCCTTGCGTCCCAAGATATCTGACGACTGGCTCCATAAGGTTTTTGGCAACCAGCGTGCCCATGCGAACGGCGTTTGTTGCAAGCGGGATATAGGCATTTTGACCAGTCGGATTATAGTGGACGGCACAGCTGTCGCCAGCGGCAAAAATATCAGGCTTGCTCGTTCTCATATAATCGTCGACGATAATCGCACCGTTTGGCAGCATGTCGACTTGACCCTTGAGCAGCTCAGTATTAGGACGGAAGCCGATGCAAAGCACAACGAGGTCCGCTTCATATTGGCCAGCAGTCGTATTAACGGTTGTTACGCGGCCCTCGGCGCCCGTGAACGAAGTGACGGTTTCGCCGGTTGCGATTGTAATCCCTTTATCAATCAACGCTTGCTCAGTTAGATCGGTAAACTCTTGGTCCAAGTATTTATATAAAATGCGCTCCATATTATCGATCAAAGTAACCTGCTTGCCAAGCTGCTCAAAGGCTTCAACAAGCTCAATGCCGATATAGCCGGCCCCGATGACGGCGATGCGGTTCGCATTTTTTGCTTTTTCAATGATCGTTTTCGAATGGTTATAGTTTTTGCAAAGAACGATATTTTCGAGATCAATGCCGTCCATTTGAGGAACAATCGGCCACGAGCCAGTCGTTACGACGAGCTTATCGAAAGTGTCTGTAAATTCGCCGCCGGTTAGCAGGTTGCGGACTTGAATCGTTTTGGCATCCGTATCTACTGCAAGCACGTCATGGCGCATATGCGTCGTAACGCCTAGCTTAGCGAGCTGGTCAGGTGTTGCGTAAAATAGCTGCTCGGCATCCTTTACTACACCGCCAACGTGAAGGGCAATGCCGCACGATAAAAACGAGATGTTGTCGTTCCGTTCATAGACCGTAATGCGGGCCTCCGGGTAAAGCTTAGCCATTTGGGTAATAGCAGCAGTTCCTGCATGTGTGCAGCCAATAACAGCAATGTTCATCGTCATCTAAAACGCCTCCTATTGTATGTGTAAAGGGCGTGAGCCGCGTCGGCTGTCGACCTTACAACGTGAATTATTTCACAACCTATAATACAATGTGAAAACATTCACAACCTTTTCTTGCTTTTATCATATGCGCTTTTGGAGTAATTGACAAGGGCTTTTGAAGCCTTTTTCAAAACAATGATTAAATTATCAGACAATTTGACACGACTTAGCCACAACTTTTGGAGGCAGGCAAATTTGATTGAAGCATCAGCCCTGCAACGAGCATTAACAACGGAGAGCCTTAGCCCGAACGCAGCAATCGGCAAGATGGACATAAGTGATGTACGTTGCCGCACTATGTTTTTAGCTGTTTTCATTTTAGATGATTTTCGATTACACTTTTATTGAAAGACCAGCTACAATCGCTAAGGAGGAATTCGGATGGAATCAGTCTATGACGATAAAATAGTACTCATAACGGGTGCAGGAGCGGGAATCGGCCGTGCGCTTGCGATCGCCTATGCCGAGCAAGGAGCGCTTCCCGTGCTCGTCGATAAAAATGAAGATGGGCTTGAGCAGACCGGCGACCTGCTGCAGGAGGCTGGCTATGATTCCTTATCCTTTGTCATCGATATGAGCAAGCCGGAACAAATAGTAGGTTTGCTCCGCGATATCGAGACGATGCTGGGCAGACTGGACATCGTCATTAATAATGCAGGCTTTGGCATATGGAAGTCACCCTATGATTTATCAATCGACGAGTGGGACAGCGTAGTGGACACGAATCTGCGCGGCACCTTCGTCTGCTCGCGTGAGGCGGCGAAGCTGATGCGGACAAGCGGCGGAGGCGCTATCGTGAACATTTCCTCGACGAGAGCGATGATGTCGGAGCCGAATTCGGAAGCCTATGCCGCCTCGAAAGGCGGTATTCTGTCGCTCACGCATGCGATGGCGGTGTCACTCGGTCCTGATCGCATAACCGTCAACGCCATCTGTCCGGGCTGGATCGAAAATGGCGACTACGATAAGCTGCGGCCGGAGGATCATGCGCAGCATCCGTCACAGCGCGTTGGCAAGCCGGCGGATATCGCGCGTGCGTGCCTTTACTTAACCGACCCTAACAATGATTTTGTAACGGGTACCCATATAACGATTGACGGCGGCATGACGAGGAAAATGATTTATGAGGAATAGCCTCATTGTTTTACAGCAGCATGTGATGCATGGCGAAACTGAATAGGCGTCATGCCGATAAGCTGCTTGAACAAGCGGTGGAAATGCTTCATGTCGTGCAAGCCGACGAGCGGAGCGATTTCTGCCGCTGTTTTTGTTGTTTGTTCAAGCAGCATACAACTTCGCTCAATGCGCTCCTTGCGCAGCAGGCTCGTAAACGTAAGACCCGTTGAGGCAAGGATAAGCCGCTGTACCTGGCGCTCGCCAAGCTGAACTTGCTTTGAAATGTCTCGCAGCGAAATCGGCTCATGCAGATGTGATCGCATATAGTGGATAAGCGTGTCCACACGATCGCCGGGCTCGATAACATGCGATGGGCTGTTATGCCTCCCAGTCTCTAAACGGCGCTCAAGCAGCAGAAGCAGCTCGAGCAGCATAGCGAGCAGCATCGTATGAAAGCCCAACCGGGCTTGTTGAAACTCCTGAAGCATCCGGTCGAATAATGCTCCGAATTCATGCGCTTGCTCGCGAAATGAGATCCAGCTCGTCATGGCATCAGCGCCAATATGTTTAAAGCGGTACGAGTTTAGCGTATTTGGCATCGTGCTTGTAAGGGACTCTAGGATCGACTGCTCAAAGATGCAGTTGCCGACAATTAGACGACTATCCGCGGCAGAGGAGGAGGGCCTAAATACATGAGAGATGCCGATCGGAATCAAAAATAAATCCCCCTTCGTTACGCGCAGCGCCTTATCTCCAATATAATGAAAGCCGCTTCCTTCCCATACGTAACAAATCTCCACAAATTCATGCGCATGCTCGCGAAGCTCGAATCGTTCACTTACCCGATTAACGAATATCGAAAGCCCATCGTTGAAATAAAGCTCGGCCTTGGTGAGCATGACATTTTTTTTCATCTGGAAGCGCTCCAATGCTATCAAAATAGGAACCGACATTTGTGACTCGTCTACGCTTACAAACCACTCTTATGTCATTTTACACCTATATATTTGTCGTAATCAACCCATTAGTCCGTTCTTTCGCTGCTGTACAATCAGAGGTAATATGGCGAAGGAGTGGTTGCTGAAATGAGTCGTGCATGGCAGGCAAATTGGATATGGACACAAGGTGAGGAGAGCCCTCGCAATGAGTGGCACTGCTTCCGCAAAACCTTTATGGTACCGCAGGAAGGCTGGAGCGACAGCTCGCTCCGCATAACGGCGGATTCAAGATATGTATTGTATATCAATGGAAAGAGGCTGGGGCGCGGCCCCGTCCGTTCTTGGCAGACTGAGCAATCCTATGATACGTATGAGGTTGGACATTTGCTTGAGCGCGGTAAGCAGAATACGATTGCGGTGCTGGTCATGCATTTTGGCATAACGACCTTTTATTATATCCGCGGTCGCGGCGGATTGCTGGCACAGCTGGATTTGCTGAGCGAGGACGGCAGCCTGCTGGAGACCGTGAGCAGCGATCAGTCATGGCGGACGTCCCGTTATCTCGGTCAGCATTCAAGAGCTACACGTATGGCTTGCCAGCACGCTTTCTCTGAATATGTGGATGCCTCGGAGTGGGATGACAGCTGGAAGGAACGTGATTATTCCGATATAGGCTGGGCTTCGGCGCTCGTCATAGCGGCAGTAGGGGAAGGGCCATGGACGACATTAATTCCCCGTGATATTCCTCTTCTGACGGAAGAGCAGGTTTATCCGCAGCGCGTAGAAGCGCTTAACCAAATAAAAACCTTCCACTGGACAGCTGCAATAGATGTGCGCAATCATTTGGCAGCAGGCAGTGAAAATCATTCGAATCATCTCGAATATATAGGTTATGCGGCGACGCAATTGGTATTAGAAGAGCCTGCATCGGTTGTGCTTGGTGCCGCATTTGGCGAAGGAATCGTTGCAGTTACGCTAAACGGAAAGGTTATTGATGCCTTTGGCAGAAATGACGTTGAGCGCTACGCGGAGCTGGAGCTTGAAGCCGGTGAGCATCTGCTGCTTGTCGACGTGTCCGGCCAGTCGCATCCCGGCATTATTCATCTGGGGCTTTATTGTGAGAAGCCATTTGTTTTCCGATCGCCTTGGGAAGACGCTGGTGAAGCGCATTCGGTGTTTTGTTCGATTGGGCCATTCGATACGGCTGTTCAAATCGATCATCAAGGAAGGCAGCCGTTTAATCGCAAACATCCTCTTTATTTGGAGGTCACGGGCTCGGTTGCCTCGGCGGGAGACTTATCGAAATATGCCGAATGGGTGAAGCCGATTCCGAACAAATTCGTCAGCGAGGCCGATGTATTTGCCTTATGCGTGTATAAGAAGGAGAGTACGGCGCTTGCGATTCCGGCATCGCTGCAGCAAATGGTCATTCCGAATGCGGAGGCAGGAACGGTTCCGATTTTCCACGGGATGGATACGGAGCTCATTATTGATTTTGGCAAAGAATATTCCGGTTATTTGACGTTCGAGGTAGATGCGGATGCGGGCACGGTTATTGACTTTTACGGCTTTGAATATATGAACAGCCATTACAGGCAAGACACATACGGACTAGATAATACGATCCGGTACGTATGCAGACAAGGTAGACAAGTATATGTATCCTCGGTAAGACGCGGCTTCCGTTATCAGATGGTAACCGTGCGGGGGGCGACGAAGCCTGTTAAATTTTATGGTCTGACCTGCTTGCAGAGCAATTATCCGGTTGCCGAAATCGGCAAATTCCAATGCTCGGATCCGCTGCTAAATGATATTTGGCAAATTAGCCAGCATACGACGAAGCTTTGCATGGAAGATACCTTCGTTGATTGCCCGGCTTACGAGCAGGTATTTTGGGTGGGGGATAGCCGCAACGAGGCGCTTATCAGCAACTATTTGTACGGCGTAAACGACATCGTCAAACGTTGTCTCAAGCTCGTTCCGGGCTCCAAGGATCAGACTCCGCTGCTTGTCAATCAAGTGCCAAGCGGTTGGAACAGCGTCATTCCGAACTGGACTTTTTTCTGGGCGCTAGCTTGCCATGAGTATTATTTGCAGACGGGAGACCGTGATTTTGCGAAGGAAATGTACGCGCATATGCAGTTTACGCTGAAGCACTACTTGGAGAAAATCGACGGAAACGGCCTCTTTAACATACAGGGCTGGAATTTCCTCGATTGGTCGCCGATCGATCAGCCTAATGACGGAGTCGTGACGCATCAAAATATGTTTTTAGTCAAAACGCTGCTTGCGACAGCTGAATTAGCGGCAATCGTTGACGACGCTGCGGGTGCTGCATGGTTTGCGGACGAAGCGAAGAAGCTGACGAGCGCGATTAACGAGCATTTATGGGATGAACAGAATCAGGCGTATATCGACTGCATTCATGCGGATGGGCGCAGATCAGAGGTGCTCAGCATGCAGACGCAGGTTGTTGCGACTTTGACCGAGGTGGCAATCGGCGAGCGTTATGAGCGTCTATCGAAATATATGCAGCAGCCGCCAGCGCATTTTGTGCAAATCGGCAGTCCGTTTATGTCTTTCTTCTATTATGAAGCACTTGCGAAGTCAGGCAACGCGCAGCAAATCATAGATGACATCCGTCATCATTATGGCGTCATGATCGACAACGGGGCAACGACCTGCTGGGAGATGTATCCAAACTTCTCCGAAAATCGCGCGCATGAGGATATGCTAACCCGCAGCCACTGCCACGCTTGGTCCTCGGCACCAGCCTATTTCCTAGGGCGCGAGCTGTTAGGCGTAAAAGCATTGACTGCAGCATGGACTGAGGTGGAAATCGCGCCTAATCTATGCGGACTTGCTTGGGCGAAAGGAAGCGTCCCGCATCCAGGCGGAGGCAGAATCGGTGTTTCTTGGCGCTTGGAGCAGGGCGGTTCGGCGATGAAGCTGGAGGTTGCTTATCCAGCGCATGCGAAAGTGAGCATTAAAGTGCCTGAAGGAGTAACGGCCGAGATTCATGAGACAAAGCTTGGATAGAAGGTAGCTAGGGGTGGATGCCTATCCGTGAAATTAGGGTGGGCATAACCCCATTGCTTCGGGCTCATAATAGTTCAAGCGACTATTATGAATAGGTCAGGAGCATGCCTTTATGCTTACAGAAGCGGTTTCCATCGTTGATCACAAAATCAGAGTCATTGAAAGCGACAAAGGTATTTTATATTTGGTTGGGCCGATCCAGCTTCCTGTGAAGATGGAGGAAGGCGAAGCGATTTTTCAGTGGTATTGCTGGCTGCTATGTGATGAAAAGCTGGACGATGCAGAGCAAATTATCGAGAAGCTATCAGCCATTAATTTGGCGGAGATGCAGCAGTCAAGCGTGCTTGTGTATGGAGACTTTGAGCAAGCGGAGGAAGCTTGGATACGCATGCACAGCATATGCCACACAGGCGACATTTTCGGAAGCAAACGGTGCGATTGCGGCTATCAGCTGCATGAATCGATGCGTATGATTGTTGAGAAAGGAACAGGCGCTTTATTTTATTTGGCGAATCATGAAGGCAGGGGCATTGGACTGTTCAGCAAAGCGATGGCTTATTTGCTGCAAGAGAAGGGCTACGATACGGTAGAGGCTAATGTGGAGCTCGGTTTTGTTGACGACGCCCGCAGCTATAGCGATGCGATCCGTGTATTAAAGGCGCTGAGGTCAAAGCCTGTCTCCTTGATTACGAATAATCCGAAAAAGCTTGATGCGCTGAAGGCTGCTGGACTTGACGTAGCGAACCGTATTCCGCTTTGGGGAGACCGCTCGGAGTATAATGAACGGTACTTGGATACAAAAATAATTCGTTCCGGCCATTTTGCAGCATCAGCTTGTCCGAACGAATAAAGGTATTGGAAATTGGATAGGGCTGCCCTGCTAGCACATTAATGAACTAGCCGGACAGCCCTTGTGTATCTTATATTTAACCGGACCTCTTCATGAGCGAAAGGCCGTATGGAATCCCCTTGTTAACAGCAAACAGCATGTGTACCAAGTTGTCTTAAACTCGCATTCTAAAACAACGAAAGCCCTACCTCTCTTCCGTCCTCGCGGCTCCGAAGACCGCGCCAGTGTGAATCAGAAATACATCACGTAACAGGTTTGAGAATTAACAGCAAAGAAATCAAAATCCGAGGAAAACGTTGAATCTTACTGGGGATTTGCTGGGGTTAAATATAATACGTTCTTTTTATAATACTATACTTCGCAATGAAATGCAACATCTTATTGAAAGACGCATGACTTTTACCTTTCTGGATACTCTAGAAATGGAAAGGGGGAAGTCAAGATGCCAAGTTGGATTGAAATTGTCCTTCGTACGTTAGCGGCAATCGTTATTTTATTTGCGCTCACGAAGGTGTTAGGCAAACGTCAAATTTCTCAGCTGTCTCTATTCGAGTACATAACAGGGATATCTATAGGTAACATTGCTGCCTATATCTCGCTTGATCTCGATAATTTATGGTTTTTGGGAATGGTTTCGTTAGCGGTGTGGGTAAGCGTTTCTGTCGCGATGGAATTTTTGACGATGAAAAGCAAAAAAGCCCGAAATTTCATTGATGGAAAAGGGACGGTTCTTATTAAAGACGGCCAGCTGCTCAAAAAGAATTTGCATAAAGAACGATTGACCTTGGATGAAATGCTAGAGCAATTGCGGAAAAAAGACGTGTACCGCGTGGCGGACGTGGAGTTTGCGGTCATGGAATCGAGCGGTGAAGTCAATGTAATGCTGAAGAAGGAATATCAGCCTATTACGCCTGATGTGCTTGGATGGAAAATGCCGATTGAGCGGGAAGCACAGACCGTGCTGATGGACGGGGATATTCAAGATGAAGTGCTTGATCAGCTTGGTCTTGATCGACAATGGCTGCTGCATGAGCTGACAAAAAGAAATCTGAAAGAAGAAGAAGTGTTTTTTGCACAAATCGACAGCAACGGTGAACTGCTTCTTCAAACAGGCGAGGAGAGCAAGCAGCCGAAAAATTCGCAATCCAAGCCGAAAGAGCGCGTTTCGATGCTGATCGAGCAGTTTGAGGCGGAGCTGCTCCGCCTTGAACGGTTGTCCCAAAATGAAAGTGATCGGCGTGTCTATCAAACGGCTATCGACCGTTTTCAAGCCAGCACAAAATCGCTGCCAGATCATTTGCTGAAGTGAAGCGTTAAGCTAAGTCCACATTGCAGCCCAACGCTTCATTTCTTTTAAAATATGATGCAGATCTTCACCCTTTGGTGTCAGCGTATACTCGACCGTAACCGGTACGGTTGGAAATACCTTGCGTTCAAGCACGCCCTTCTCTTCCAGATGACGGAGCGTGCTTGTTAACGCGCGAGGGCTTACCGCAGGAATTAACCGCTGTATTTCTCCGAATCTTCTGGTGCCGCAAAATAATTCTCGAATGACTAGAAAAGCCCATTTTCCTCCGATAACGTCCAGCGTCTTCTCGATATTGCACTCGATGTTCACAGGCTCTTTAGGGATGTAATTATGTGCGCTCAATTGGTGGACCTCCTCTCCGTATGCTACTAACAATAAGTATAGTATATATATTAGAGATAATAAAATGAAAAAACATTCACTACTTTAATTAGAGAATGAAGTGCTATACACTACTACTTGAGTACAGCGGGAAATGACTAAGAGGAGTGTTGGCAAATGAAATATAGAAAACTTGGCAAAAGCGGTCTTAAAGTTAGCGAAATCGGTCTTGGCAGCTGGTTAACGTACGGAACGGCGACGGAAGCCGAGACAGCCCAGGCATGCATTCATAAAGCATATGATATCGGCATTAATTTCTTTGACACTGCTAACGCTTACAATAATGGTGAAGCAGAGAAGGTAATGGGACATGCCTTAAAAGAATATAACCGCAGCAGCTATGTGCTTGCAACTAAAGTATTTTTCCCAATGGGCTCAGGTCCCAATGACCGGGGATTATCCAGAAAACATATTGTCGAGCAATGCGAGGCGAGCCTGAAGCGGCTCGGCACCGATTACATTGATCTGTATCAATGCCATCGCTTTGATTCCGATACGCCGGTTGAAGAAACGCTTCGTGCGCTTGATGATTTGACCGCTCAAGGTAAAGTGCTCTATACCGGGATCAGCGAATGGACGGCTGCACAAATTACGGATGCTGCTGCAACGAGCAAGCGACTTGGACTGCGCCCGCTCATATCGAACCAACCGATTTATAATATGTTCGAGCGATATATTGAGCAAGACGTCATCCGTACAAGCGAGCAGGAAGGAATGGGTCAGGTTGTATTTTCCCCGCTGGCTCAAGGCGTTCTAACTGGTAAGTACAAGCCGGGTCAAGCCGTTCCGTCTGACAGCCGTGCAGCAAACGATAAGACAAACGGCATTCTTAACAGCTATCTGCGCGAGGATGTGCTGCAGGTTGCCGGGAAGCTCGAAGCGCTTGCTGCAACCATTGGCGCGACCTTGTCACAATTCTCGCTTGCTTGGGTGCTGCGCCAGCCAAATGTAAGCTCAGCCATTATCGGCTCTAGCCGTCCGGCACAAATCGAAGAGAACGTGAAGGCCATCGATATCGCATTGCCGGATGAGCTGCTCGCTCAGACAGATGCGATCTTAGCAGGGGTTAGTACGTTCTCGCCGATGCGCTAATATAATAGAAGCAACGCAAAAAAAAGGCTCTTCGGTCGAAGAGTCTTTTTTTTGCTATATATAATAGAAGCGATTTTTTTATTGATCCATTTGGGCCTCGGAAGGGCTGTAAGTTCCTGGCTGTGTGATAGGAGCAGGCATCTCCTTGCCGCCGGCAAAGTGATACTTAACGATCTTATTAAAGGAATCAACCCAAGGCATAAGCGACCGTCCGCCCCAAGCCTCCTTGGCAAATTCATTGAAGTAATTGACGAACTCCATGTTAGCTGAAATGTGAACCTCTTGCACCGTTGGGGCGAGTTCACGAACTCTTAGCGCGACGGTTTGCTTAAGCTCATCTGACAAATCATTAATATCGTTGACGGAAAAGTAGGAATTGTAGGGCGAGACGAGCACGCGGCTGTTGCCGTAAGGACTACCGGTATCATGATTATAGACTCCTTCATTCGTTCCGGTATTGTCTTGTTCCGTTTTGCCGCCGTGATTGCGGGTGCCAACCGCTGTCCAATCCAGCATCAATGCTACGTAAGCATTTTTGTCCGTCAGCATGACGATAGCAGAGGCAACGCCATTAAGATCAGACACTTTTCTTGAAATAACGGAGCTGTATTCGAAAAATGCGTTGTCATGCTGATGCGGATTATTTGACGTTGGACCATACGACTTGCCGCCAAGCATTTTCGGATCGTTTACTTGACGGCTGCCGTAATCGGTGTCGCTATTCTGGGCAAACTCTTTGTAATTGCAACCGGCGGCAGTTGATAAGACGATTGCGGAAAGCATCAGTGCGGCCATTCGTTTTAACATAAAGAACGGACCCCCATTCATACGATAATGGCTTTAGTTTTTGCCTTGCCAGCGTAAATATACGTTTCGGACAGCATACATAATTGACCATGGGTTTGGTGCACAATGTAGGGTAGAGAGTCCTTCATGCTGACAGGTCGAACTATGTGTCCGAGAGGCTTGAAAAACGTTGCAATAATGCGTTTTTGACAGCTTTGAGAACAATTTGTGAACTCTCTGTGGAACATTGACAAATAGGGGCTTCAACTTTATATTTAATAAAGTGATTTAAGTTGCAGGAGTTGTAATAACATCTGTGAAACACGCAGCCAGCCGTATGCCACGTGAAAATCAGGCAGCTGCGAAAACGTCAAAAGTGGGGTTGATTAATGATGAAACGGTGGCGATTTGTAAAACGGCTTGCGCCGCTTATGGCCATGATGGTACTGGTGCTAGCGGCTTGCGGGCGGAGCGATTTGTCGACGCTGAATCCTCAGGGACCTGTAGCGGAAGAGCAATTCGGGCTGATGAAGCTGGCAATCGGAATCATGTTAATCGTGATTGTTGCCGTCTTTGCGATTTCTTTGTATGTAATTATTCGTTTTCGCAGACGCAAAGGTGACAATACGATTCCTAAGCAAGTGGAAGGTAACCATAAGCTGGAGATCATTTGGACAGTTATTCCGATCATCATGCTTATCATTTTGGGTGTTCCGACCGTACAATCCGTATTTAACTTAGCTAAAGACTACAGCAAAGATCCGGAAGCGATTCAAGTAATCGTTACTTCACACCAATACTGGTGGGAGTTTGAATATCCGGATTACGGAGTAAAAACAGCGCAGGAACTTATCATTCCAAAAGGCAAAACGATTTCCGTAAAAGCGAAATCCGCAGACGTGCTTCACTCGTTCTGGATTCCATCGCTAGCAGGTAAAATCGATACAAACCCTGGCGCAAACGTAAATGCGATGTACTTCTCGGCTCCAAAAGAAGGCGTTTACCTAGGTAAATGTGCCGAGCTTTGCGGACCTTCGCACGGTTTGATGGACTTTAAAGTCAAATCAGTGGACGAGTCTTCATTTGATCGTTGGGTAGCAGCGCTCCAAGAGCCTGTAGCATTGCCAAGCGATCCTGCGATTGCGAAAGCATTCGAAAGCAAATGTCTATCTTGCCACGCTGTGGGCGACCTTGGCGGACCGGCTTATCCTAACTTGACAGGTATCGGAAGCCGTGAGACTGTCGGAGGTATACTCGTTAACACCGATGATCCGCAATATTCCAATGAAGGTTCAGTCTACGATAACTTACACAAATGGATTAAAAACCCGGATGAAGTTAAACCCGGCAACCAAATGGGCAAAATCGATTTGACTGATCAAGAACTTGAAGGTATTGCTAAATATTTATCTGAACTGAAGCTTAACTACCAACAATAATTTATCGGTGATTGAAGGAGGTACCTACTTTGGCTCATGCGCATTCGCATCAGGTCAAACGTTACAGCGGTCTGATGGACTGGCTCACAACGGTTGACCATAAAAAAATTGGAATACTGTATTTGATCGCTGGAGGATTTTTCTTCCTTGTCGGCGGTTTGGAAGCGATTTTGATTCGGGTTCAATTATGGAAGCCGCTTAATGACTTTGTTAGCGCGGATACATACAACGAGCTACTTACGATGCACGGTACGACGATGATCTTCCTAGCGGCCATGCCGCTGTTGTTCGCGCTAATGAATGCGGTCGTTCCGCTACAAATCGGCGCGCGCGACGTAGCCTTCCCTTTCGTTAACTCGCTTGGCTTCTGGACATTCCTGTTCGGCGGCGTGCTGCTTAACGTCAGCTGGTTTACTGGTGGAGCACCGGATGCTGGCTGGACATCTTACGCACCGCTCGCAGGCACGACCTATAGCGGTGATCATGGCGTAGATTATTACGTTCTCGGCTTGCAAATAGCCGGTATCGGTACACTAATCGGGGGGATTAACTTCCTCGTAACGATTATCAACATGCGTGCGCCAGGCATGACGTTCATGCGTATGCCGATGTTCACATGGACAGCGTTCATTACTTCAGCGCTAATCTTGTTCGCATTCCCTGCTTTGGCAGTTGGTCTTGCGGCACTTATGTTCGACAGATTGTTTGACGCAAATTTCTTTGATCCTTCAGGCGGCGGTAACGCTGTACTATGGGAGCATATTTTCTGGATATTCGGGCATCCTGAGGTTTATATCCTCATCCTGCCGGCCTTCGGCGTTATTTCCGAGGTAATAAGCACATTCTCGCGTAAACGTTTGTTCGGTTACAGCTCAATGGTATTCGCTACAATCCTGATCGGCTTTTTGGGCTTCATGGTTTGGGCGCATCACATGTTCACAGTTGGTTTAGGACCGGTTGCGAATGCGCTGTTCTCGATTGCGACGATGCTTATCGCAGTACCGACAGGTATCAAAATCTTTAACTGGCTGTTTACGATGTGGGGCGGCTCCATTAAATTCACTACAGCGAATTTGTTTGCTGTTGGATTTATCCCAACCTTCGTAATGGGCGGCGTTACCGGCGTCATGCTGGCAGCAGCGCCAGCCGACTTCCAGTATCACGATTCTTACTTTGTCGTAGCGCATTTCCACTACGTTATCGTAGGCGGATTGATTCTTGGTATTTTCTCGGGCCTTCACTACTGGTGGCCGAAAATGTTCGGACGTGTACTAAACGAAACGCTTGGTAAACTGACTTTCTGGACATTCTTTATCGGCTTCCACTTAACGTTCTTCATTCAGCATTTCCTTGGCTTGCTCGGTATGCCGCGTCGTATCTGGACATATCTTGACGGTCTAGGCTTTAATGAAATGAACATGATTAGTACGGTTGGCGCATTCTTGATGGGCTTCGGTACAATCTTCTTCTTGCTGAATGTTGTGATTACGGCATTCAAACCGCAAAATGCGCCGGCAGATCCTTGGGAAGACGGCCGTACGCTGGAGTGGACGATTCCATCTCCGCCGCCAGAGTACAACTTCGCTCAAACGCCGCTTGTGCGCGGTTATGATGCATACTGGAAAGAAAAATCGGATGGCCACAAAGGCATGACGCCTGCGGAGCCAATTGGTCCGATTCATATGCCATCTCCTTCAATCTTGCCGTTCTTTATGGGACTTGGATTGTTTATCGCAGGTTTAGGTTTCATGTACGCTCATGATTGGGGCAACTTGTTCGGTTCATTCAAAACAGGTTATGCTGTTGGTATTTTTGGCCTACTGATCTTGTTCGGATGCATGTTCCTGCGTTCTACAATCGATGATCATGGCTTCCACATTGAAGAAGAAGAAATCCTTAGAGATTTGGGGGGGAAAGCATGAGTGCGCATTCGCATGTAGAGGGGCAATTGCCTCATGAGCCCGAAAAGGCGACCCTCGAGGGACGCAATAAAGTATTAGGCTTCTGGCTTTTCCTTGGCGGCGAGACGGTATTGTTCGGAACTTTGTTCTCAGCGTTCCTAGCTCTACGCAACCAAGTGCTTGACGGTCCAACTGCAGATGAGCTGTTTCAGCTTCCGCTTGTCGCGCTTGCGACTGCACTATTGCTTACATCAAGCTTGACCAGCGTATTCGCTGTTCACGCGTTGCATACGAATAGGGTAAAGGCGCTTATTAATTGGCTTATCATTACCGTTGTTCTAGGCGCAGCATTCCTTGGACTAGAGATTTATGAGTTCTACCACTATGTACATGAAGGCCACGGCTTTACGACGAGCGCATTCAGCTCCTCGTTCTACACGCTCGTTGGTTTCCACGGAGCGCACGTTGCTTTCGGTATTACGTGGATCACATTGATCATCATTCAGCTCGCAAGAAAAGGCTTGACTGTCGTTACCGCACCAAAGGTATATGTAGCCGGTATGTACTGGCACTTTATCGACGTTGTATGGGTATTCATTTTCACCGTCGTTTACTTGATGGGAAAGGTGGTTTAATCCATGGCCAGCAATCACACTGCCACAGAGGAAAGCCCCAAGCGTCATAAGGTCGAAGGACCGAAGAAGCATATCATCGCCTTTATTTTCTCCATCCTGCTTACGTTCATCGCATTTGCGACTGTAATCAGCGGAGAGATCAACAAAGATTTCATTTACATTATTTTAGTCGGATTAGCCGTTTTGCAAGTATTCGTTCAAATGGCATTCTGGATGCATATGAAAGACCGCGGTCATACATTCGCCATTATCGGCATTTTGACTGGCGTATTCATCGTATTCACTTGTGTCATCATGGCCGAGTACTGGGCTTGGTGGTAATCGCCGATTGATTGGAGGAGAGGAGGGTCCCGAGGCTTGGGTCCCTCCTCTTTTGTAAAAATAGGTTAGCGTTATTGAAAGGAGCTTCCACGATGCTTGGCTTACAGTATTTCCGCTTCGAGGAATTGTGGACCCCCATGTTTCTGTTCGGAATGGCGGCTATTGTCATTCTATATTTCTACCTAATCGGTCCATGGCGTGAAAAGAATGCCCCGCAAGCACCGGCTGCAACTAGGCTGCAAAAGGTAATGTTCGTCTCCGCTGCCGTTATGTTTTATTTGGTGCACGGTGGGCCTTTTAATCTATTAGGCCACCTTATGTTTACATTTCATATGATCAATATGTCTGTATCTTATTTGATTGTACCGCCGCTCGTTTTGCTTGGCGTGCCAAGCTTCTTATGGAAAAAGATGTTCTCGGTTCCTTTTTGGAAAAAGTTCAGCTTTATGATGCACCCGGTCATTTGTCTCGTGCTGTTTAATGTATTATTTTCGGTATACCATATTCCAATCGTCCATGACTATGTGATGACGCACTTTGCTGTGCATCGTCTTTATTATTTAGTATTGCTTGTAACTTCATTTATGATGTGGTGGCAAATTGCCGTCCCTGTACCGGAGTGGGCAAGACTAACCGATTTGAAGAGAATGGCTTATGTATTTGCAAACGGGATGCTGCTCACGCCGGCGTGTGCCTTAATTATTTTTGCGAAAACGTCTATGTATGCGATCTACAGCGATCCTAACGTATGGGTAACTGCGATGGGATATTGTGTTTCTGGCGATCCAAGTCGATTGCTAGAGAGCTTCAGCGGCCCGCAGTTTTTTAATATAATGGATGTCGTTGAAGATCAGCAGCTTGGCGGAATCGTGATGAAATTCGTGCAGGAGATTATGTACGGCATTATTTTGGCGTATATTTTCAGGCAGTGGTTCAAACGCGAGCATACGGAAGATGATTTGCCAAATACGAATACCGGTACGGCATAGCAACATTCATTATAAGAACAATAGGTGGGGTAGAGTTGAACATTAATAATATTATGCCGACAATAAGCACCTTCTTCATCGTGCTAAGTGCAGTACTGGTAGCCGTAGGGTGGAGGCTGGCTATCAAGCGCAGGCTGGAGGAACATCAGAAGGTGATGTTCTATGCTGCGGTAGCTGCGACAATCTTTTTTATCGTATACATGTCGCGAACGATTTTTGTAGGGAACACCTCATGGGGCGGTCCGGATGGCTTAAAGCCCTATTATCTCGTATTTTTATTATTCCATATCGTTCTTGCGACAGTTGCTGCCGTATTTGGCATTACGACGCTTACGCTCGGCTATAAGAAGAAATTCGCTAAGCATCGTAAGTGGGGAAAGGTTACTTCGCTCATTTGGTTCGTGACCGCCATTACAGGTACAATGGTATACGTCTTGCTTTACTTGATGTATCCGGGCGGGCATACAAAACCTGTAATTGATGCGATTTTCGGGTGGTAATACGTGTAACCATTTATGCGGAAGCCTTGCATTCGAGAGAGAAAACTCTTTCGGAAGCAGGGCTTTTTTTATTTTATTGGTAAGGGTTGACAATGGTGTATACAGTGAATATACTGTGTATAAAGATATATACAGTATAATGACTGATCGATCGAGGGGAGCGAGTGCTGTGGGTTTATGGAAGGGCGCTTGGTATTTAACAAAGCATGAGCTGACTAAGGATGGTTGGAAAAGTCTTTTCACATTATTGTTTGTCGGCTATTTATTGTTATTCACGGTTCCATTGTTAAAAGATGTCGCAAGCGGACAGCGAGATGTCATGTTGAATTGGGCAATGGATTTTATTTATTTAACGTTACTTCCTTGCATGGGGTTTGTACTTAATCAAACGATGATGCGTTATTGGAAGGATAATTCCTATACGAAAAAAATGGCATATTGGAGAACGCTGCCTATCTCCTCCAAACAAATAGCGATTGGACGCATTACGCATCTAACGATCGTGTTGGTTATAACGCAGCTAGTATTTTTTATACTGCAATTCCTTATCTTACGAAACATGGGAGCCGAAATATCTGTCTTGCACTTTGTACTGTATGCCATCTTCTGGTTTGGTTATTCCTTATCGATGGCGGTTGCTTACGTCTACTGGGAAGTCGGTCATTCCGGCAAAATGTACTTTCTGTTTAATTTGATTTATATTTTTGTATTTCTCGCAATTTCAATTAGTTTAACCTACTTCAAGGTTGGCAATATCGTTTCCGCATCACTGCAGGCTATCGATGATGGGCACTGGTGGATCGCAATAGCGTCAATCGCCGTAAGTGTCATAGCAATCCTTATAGGCGTGAATCGAATCGAAAATCGACTGGAAAAACGCAGCTATAGCGCATAGTCATTAGAGAATGGAAGAAGGTGAAGGTCATGCGGCTGCCCATACAAATAAACGAGCAAAGCGCAGAGCCGCTCTATCATCAAATTGAAGTACAGCTGCGTGCATTGATTGTAAGCGGTCAGCTGGCGGAGGGAACATTGCTCCCTTCGATCCGCGAGCTGGCACAGACGGTGAAATGCAGCGTTATCACCGTAAAGCGGGTATATAACGATTTGGAAGCAGAAGGCTTGCTGCGAACGCGGCAAGGCACCGGAACTTATGTCGCGCAGGTCGGAGAGCAGGAACGTGATCGGCACCGGCTTGCTGCAGTCATCGAGGCGCTGGAGCTGGCGGTAGTCGCCGGCAAGCGGGTTCAATGTACGGAGGAAGAGCTGGAGACGATGTTTAAAGAAGCGATGAATAAACATTTTGAGTAAAGGGATGGGACGCATGATAGATGATACGATCGCAATTCAACTGGACGGCGTTGTGCAGAATCGCTCGAACTTCAAGCTAGGGCCACTTCATATGAGTATTCCGAGCGGCTACATCACAGCTATTGTTGGTCCGAACGGCTCTGGCAAGAGCTCGACGTTCCGCTTAATGCTTAATCTTGACAAAGCGGATGAAGGGTCGATTCAGCTGCTTGGCCATCAAGTGGAGAAGGGACTGGGAACAGAGCTGAAGAAAAGAATCGGTTACCTGCATGACCAGTCTTCTATACATGAGAATGGCATGAAGGGGACGGAGAAGGCGGAGTTTCACCGGTTCTGGTATAACAACTGGGATGTTAATCGTTATCGTGAGCTGCTGCATCTGCTGGAGGTCGACGATAACCAGTTGCTTGGCAAAATGTCCAAAGGGATGCGCCGCAAGTTCGAGTTTGTATTATCGCTGGCCCATCATCCTGACCTTCTGCTGCTGGATGAACCATCCTCAGGGCTTGATCCGCTTGCTTGGAAGATGATGATCGAGGTGCTTCACCGGTATATGGACCAAGGTGATCGTACCATTCTTATGAGTTCCCACATTATTGAAGAAGTGAAGCGTCTTGCCGATTTTATCGTATTTATGGCTCAGGGACGGGTGCTTGGCATCTATGAGAAGGACGAATTGTTCAGCAGCTGGTTTACGATATTTGTCAGCGGCGCCGGCCTGACTCCGAAGAAGGCAGCATTCATGCCAGGGCAATGCGGAGTCGAGCATACGGGTGGAATGACGTATCGCGTCACGACGAACAAAGCAGCTGAAGCAGAAGATTGGTGTGCAGCAGAGGGTTATCAAATCGTCAGCAGACAGGCGCTCGAGCTTGATGAAATTATGAATGCGTTACTGATGCAAGATAGGCTAAGCTCAAGAACGAATGAAACAAAGGGGGCAACAAAATGAATCCATTAATAGTCGAAGATGTTGTAAAGCAGTACGGGGATAAGACAGCTGTCAATGGTATTAGCTTAGAGGTTAGCGAGGGTGAAATCTACGGTCTGCTTGGCGCCAACGGGGCGGGCAAAACAACGACGATGCGGATGGTGCTTGGCCTCATTTACCCAGACGAGGGGAAAATTTTGTACAACGGGAAAGCTTACAGCAATGATCAGCTTCGTAATCTCGGTTATTTGCCGGAGGAAAGAGGCCTGTATCCAAAGGTGCGCGTTAGCGACCAGCTCATTTATTTAGCTCAGCTGCGCGGCATGTCGAAGAAGGACGCGGAGCAAAACTTGAAAAAGTGGCTCGATCGCTTCGAGGTACCGGAGTATTACAATAAGAAGGTCGAAGAGCTGTCTAAAGGCAACCAGCAAAAAATCCAATTTATCGCCGGCGTCATTCATTCTCCGAAAATCGTCATACTGGATGAAGCGTTCAGCGGACTCGATCCGGTTAACGTCGAGCTGTTAAAATCAACGGTCAAGGAGCTGCGCGACGCAGGCACAAGCATCCTATTCTCTACTCACCGCATGGAGCATGTCGAGGAGCTATGCCGGAACATTACCATTTTGCATCGCTCAAATGTAGTATTAAAGGGCAGCTTGAAGGAGATTAAGAAGCAATTCCCGAAAGAGCGCGTCATTCTCAGCACGGAGAAGGAAGTAACGGGGATTGAGCGGATTACCGGTGTTACCAGCGTGAACCGCCATGAGTACGGCTATGAAGTTGGGATTGCGAACGAGGCAGTAGGCGGAGAGATATTGCGCCATGCTTTGGAGCAAACGAACATTTCGAGATTCGAGATTAAGGAACCAACCCTAAATGAAATCTTTATCAAAACAGTAGGCGGTGATAGCCATGAGTAACTTTTGGACGGTTGTTGGCTTTACGTTAAAAAACAAATTCAGAGGCAAAGCGTTCCTCATTACGACGATTATTATTGCCGTTATTATGACAATCGCTATTAATCTCCCTTATATTTTCTCGCAATTCGGCAGCGGCGACAAAGTGACTAATATTGGTTATATTCAATCCTCGCAATCGGAAGGCTCAGCCACGGGCGAAAAGCTTAATGCTTATTTCGAATTGCAGGAGAAGCCGGGAGTAAAGTTTGTTCCTTACGAGGATAAAGGCTCAGAAGCAGAGAACGAGAAGCAACTGAAGCAGGCGATTACGGACAAAGACATTAAAGGTTACTTGGCCTTTGGCAAAATGACTGACAGCGGATTTCCTGAAATCACGTATAAATCCGAAAAGCTGTTGGCTTTTGATCTGACTAGCTCGATCCAAACGGGTCTACAAGCGATTCGTCAGGCTACCGTTCTCCAGGATGCCGGCTTAACAGATAAACAGCTAGCGCTGCTTAATGCGCCAATCGAAATCGCATCGGTACAAATTTCCGCAACGGAAGGCAATGCTGCCGAAGGCAAGACACCGGAAGAGCAAGCGGTTAATATGGGTCTCGTCTATTTCATCGTCGTCCTCTTGTTTATGGCGATTATGATAACGGGCCAATTGATCGCATCGGAAATTACGGCTGAAAAAAGCTCGCGCGTTATGGAGCTTCTCATTACGAGCGTATCGCCGCTTAAACAAATGTTCGGCAAAATCGTAGGCATGTTTTTGGTGGGGCTTATCCAAATCACCATCTATGTATGCGTCATTATCGTGAACGTTAAGATGCCGCATAATGATAAAATTTTAGGCCAATTTAATATTGATTTAACGCAGATTGATCCTATGCTGCTGCTGTATTCGGCTCTATTCTACCTGACTGGTTACTTCTTGTTCGCAACGTTGTTCGCTGCAGTTGGATCGATTGTCAGCCGTACAGAGGATTTGGGCCAAGCGGTGCTGCCGATTACGATGCTGTCGCTTGCAGGCTTCTACATTTCCATATTCAGCATTTCAAGCCCGGACAGCATTCTAGTGAAGGTATCCTCCTTCGTGCCATTTTTCTCGCCATTCGTTATGCTGCTAAGACTAGGCTTGACCGATCCGCCGGTGTGGGAAGTGTGGGCATCGATTGGCATTCTGCTCGTCACGATCTACGCGGCCGTATGGGTATCGGCAAAAATTTACCGCACAGGCGTACTCATGTACGGCAAACGTCCTAGCTTTAAAGAGCTTCGTAAAGCGATGAAGGCTTATAAGATTTAGGGTTGGGTTAATACTGTGGGTAATATCTATAATTGAGACAGTTTTTATTAAGACTTGAGATTTTTATATCATACTTGAGACAATTATAATGAACCAGTAGGATCAAAACCCTTGATCTTACTGGTTTTTTTTATTTTGACCCAAAATATAGGGTTAAACATGAAAATAACCTGAAAAAACAAAAATAATAGGTTTAGCAAAAAAATGTCAAGGAGAGAAATGTTTTATGAATTGTAATCAAAGACGAGACCGAATAATCGTGGCAACAATCCACCATAAGGATGACTTTTAAATTATTAATTGTGATATTTAACGACTATTATCGACAGTTAATGACATGTAATATCTGGTACAATATTACTAAAGTCATACTTGGGGGGTATTCTAGTTGAAAGTAGTTATGCCTACAGAAGCTCAGATGCAAGCACTATTATCAGGTAGATCTTCGAGCATGAACGTTAGATTGGAACTTCAATCTCAGGAAATTCGTCTCCAAAAAGGATTTGATCGTTTAGTATGTCTTTCGGAAATAGAAATAGAACCACGCCCATGGCAAACTGATGCAGCATTGAAAGTATTGCGTGATATGCAAGGAAGCGCGATATTAGCTGACGAGGTCGGACTGGGTAAAACAATAGAAGCAGGGTTGATTATTAAGGAACTTTACACTAGATGGCTCATCAAGTCCGTATTAATCCTTGTACCTGCCCCACTTGTGGAACAATGGAAAGAAGAATTAAATGAGAAATTTCATATTGAGCTTAAGGACAGCAAAGAGTCAGGATGGGAGACATCTAACTTTATTATTTCATCCATTCCTGGGCTCGTGCGTTCTGAGGAAAGAAAACGAAAAATCAGTGAACGTACTTTTGATCTACTTGTTGTGGACGAAGCACACTGTCTTAAGAATCATACTACAGCTACATACAAGTTCATTTACAGCATAAGTAAGATAAACACGTTGCTTATGTCTGCTACGCCTATCCAAAATGACATTAGAGAATTATATAATCTCGTGAATATATTAAAACCAGGGTATTTACGTAGTCGAAAATTATTCAGAGAAGAGTATATTATTAACCGTTATACACCTAAAAACATTCAAAACCTTAAAGAACTTCTTAATAATGTAATGATCAGAAATCGAAGAGCTAATACATTAGTGGAGCTACCAAGACGACATGTTTATAGCATGGAGATCGAGCTGTCTGATCTCGAGAGGGAATTCCATAATCAGGTGATAGATTTCTGTAGAAATATTTATCGTAAATATGTCGATGGCCAAATTCCTATTGGCTGGGATAAGACGGAAATCAATTTAATTGTTCTCATTCTTATGATGCTTCTTAAGCAAAATTGCAGCAGCCCACAATCAACCTTGAGGACCCTTAAGAATCGAATGCTGCCGCGGTTATCAGGATTAGATGATCAAAAAATATGTGAAGATCTTATTGGTTTCGGTGAAAGTATCACTGTTCCTACAAAAACATTAGAACTATTGAAAATTATTAAAGCCAATAACACTCAGGTCATCGTTTATTCAGAATATCTTGCGACCATCGAAATGTTAAAGTCAGTGTTTACCGATCACGGTGTGACATTTACAACTTATCAGGGAGGGCTCTCCTCGAGTGAAAAACAAATGGCTATTGAACGATTTCGAGATGGAGAGTGTCAGGTTTTTATATCAACTGAATCAGGTGGACAAGGCCTCAATCTACAATTCTGTCATCGATTGATCAATTATGACCTTCCTTGGAACCCGATGAGAATTGAACAACGGATTGGACGAGTACATCGTTTCGGGCAAGTAAATGATGTTGAGATATTTACGATGCCTACTAAAGGAACCATTGATGAGTACCTACTCTATATTTTAACTTCGAAAGTTAATTTATTTGAGATTGTTATTGGGGAGCTAGATACGATCCTCTCCTATATGAAAGTAGAGGACGATTCACTCGAAGTTAGAATCGGTAAGATTATTTTAGAGTCAGTCCACGCATCCGAAATTGAACATAAACTAAGAGCGATCGGTGAAGATATGCTTAAAGCTAAGCAAGAGTTGGAAGGGGATATCGATCAGACAACAAAAATATTGGATCATATTGGAGTAGGTGCCTAAATTGGAATTTTTCAAACTTAAAGATTATATAAAAGAAAGCTGTTTGTACTTGGAAATTGATGTATTAATGATTTCCGATCATCTGATGCATATTATGATCCCTCAACATCTTAAGAATGAGTTCTCTGGTATCGGTGAATATCAGATAAGTTTTATTAAGACTTCAAACCCAAAGCAAACATATATTACGTTCGAATCGTTCTTCACACAGAAGTTAGCCAAATTAGTTGCTGAGCAAAATCATGGGGTAGGGCATATTCTATTGCAGCACCCGATTGAGCGATTAGTGGATGATATTACAACTAAGTTTCCAAGCTGTGAGTTTGAATTATTAAATGAGGAAAGTATCAATTCGGATAAGCTGTATGTTTGGTGTAAAACAACAATTCACGGACAATTAATAGAGGAGTACCTTAAAGGATTTCAGGTTGATGTCGAGACAGGAGTAGTAATCCCTCTACTTGAAAGTTTGGAAAAGATTTTAATTGAAGGTACAACTGCTCCGGTAGATGGGCTATCCAGAGAAAAATTAGATTTAGCTCTTTCTAATGTATTAACTGAGGCTTCTAAAGACGCTGAACGATTTGTTGACAAAATTACAAAACAAACAAATATCCAACTACTAAATGAGATCAACCGGATAAACGACTATTATGATACCCTGATTGCAGATAACCAAGCTGGAGAAACATCAAAAGGAAATGAGCCCAAGACGGAAATTGATTTACTGCTTAAAGAGCGTGCAGCACTAATTCATCAGCAAGAAATAAAATTCTCGATGTCAGAAAGCGAAGTTATGATTGAACCTGTAGCTATATTGGTGGCAAGAAATATTGTTGAACATGCGACTGTACGAATCGATAGCAAGGCTGGGCATACTCTTCTCAATGTACATGGTGATAAACCAGTAGACGTTCATTGTTTAATTAGTGGTTCCACTGAAGGACCTTTTACAATCTCTAGTGATCATGTCTTAGTTTCAGAGAAACATACGTTTGTATGTATGACATGCAATAAGCTTTTTGATGATAGAAAGTTGAATAAATGCAAGGTTTGTACGGATCCCATTTGTCTTTCGTGTATGACGCTATCAAGTGTAACAAAGCTTCCATTATGTAACTCTCATCATATCAATTGCCATATCTGCTTACAGGCTTGTGCTGAAGAAGAGCAGCATCTCTGCACAAATTGCAACCAATTCTATTGCGGTAATTGCAATCCAGGCAGCCTTTGTCCTCTGTGTAAGTCCATAGCTCCCATAAGCTCAATAACACCTATAATTCAACGAATATTAAAGGCTATTCCAAATCCAACTAAATCAAAGAAGTTTGAATACGCAGAGAAGGGAAACCGGATTGTCCTACTGGGAAAAGGTCTTTTATTTAAAGAGTTTTTTGTCATTTATGATAAAAAAGATGATCGCATTGTGGAGATTCAAGAATTCGGAATGTTTAATAAGAAGAAGTAGAAAAGCTGTAAGGGTCCAGCCTGAGTATATTTATTGCTAATAATTAAAACTTCTGGTCGATACCACACATAAGGATAGAAACGAGTTTATCAATCAGTCAATTGATAATTATATGATTTTGGAAATCTTTCATCGAACAAGAGACAAAGTTGACGAGATAGTAATTCTTATCATTAAGGGGAAGAAGTTATGATTGAAAAGATAACTGCGAAAGATATAGCCACCTATGGTCAAACAGGAGTTACATTAAAAGACTTAAAAAAGGTTAATGTTATTTATGGAAATAATGGATCAGGAAAGACAACGCTTTCTGAAGTAATAAGTAATGCTGATAAATTTCCTTCTTGTATAGTTGAGTGGAAGAATAAGAAGATGGCCACATACGTCTACAATAGGAATTTTGTTAAAGAGAACTTTATGGAGGGTCCAATTAAGGGGATATTTACTCTTGGAAAAGAATCTGTAGACGTACTAGTAAAGATCGATGATTTAAAAGAGAAGATCAATCAACATGAAGATGAAATTATTAAACTACTCGAACTAGAGAAAGATAAAACAAACGAGCAAAATAATTTGGTTAAAGATTTTACTAAATCATCATGGAGAATAAAGTCTCAGATTGATATCGATTTTAAAGATTTAATTAAAGGGTTTAGAAATTCCCAAGAAAAGTTTATGCAAAAATGTGTTGAAGAGGCTCAAACAAATCAACGACCACTTCTAACTATAGACATAATAAAAACAAAACGAGAAAGCCTCTTTGATCGTAGTACAGAATTATTGAAAAAAAAATTGCGAATAAATTACGAAGAAAAGTTGGAGAAAGATTCTATTTTTAAAGCTAAAATTATCGGACGTGATGATGTGGATATTTCTAGATTAATCACCAAGCTACAAATAAGTGATTGGGTGAATCAGGGTTCTATAATTGTAAAAAATACAGAAGGGGTATGCCCCTTTTGTCAACAAACCCTTCCGGACTCTTTCGAAGAAAAACTAAATAAATATTTTGACCATACTTACGAAGAACAGATGAAATACCTTCAAATAATTTCCCAGAGATACATTGATAATTATGAAAAAACTATTATTGCGATAAATGAAATAATTAATGATGGAAATAGTATGTTTATTGATAAACAAAAATTGATAAATAGTCTAGCCATAATCAATGCTAGACATGACGAAAATAAATTATTAATTGATCAGAAAATGAAAGAGCCCAGTAGAAGTATAAAATTAGTTGAGATTCACGAAATAATATCTACAATTAATTATGAGATTGAAGCATCTTATGAAAAAATTGATGAAGTTAATAATCTAATTGAAAATAGTAGATCAGAGAAAGAAAATCTTATAAAAGATGCTTGGAGATACATTGTTGAGAAAAATAAGAATAATTTTAAAGATTATTCACTAAAGATAGAAAAGATAAATCGTACATTACATGGAATAGAGGAGAGGATTCGACAAAAGAAACAATATAAGAGTAAATATGAAAAGGAGTTAATTCAATATCAAAAACAGATTACAAGCGTCCAATATTCGGTTGATGAGATAAATAGAATATTAAATTCATTTGGATTTAAAAATTTTAGACTTGCAACAACATTAGAGAATGGCAACTACATGATAGTAAGAGAAAATGGAGATGACGCTAATGAAACGCTAAGTGAAGGTGAAAAGACATTCATAACTTTTTTGTATTTTTATCAATTAATAAAAGGGAGCAACAATATAGAGGACATCATTAAAGATAAAGTCGTGGTAATTGATGATCCTGTCTCAAGCTTAGACACTACCGTTCTATTTATGGTTAGTAGTTTAGTAAGACAATTGCTATTTGATGTTAAAAATAATTCCTCAGATATCAAGCAGATTTTTCTTTTTACTCACAATATTTACTTTCATAAAGAAGTGACATATAACAAAGGCAAAAAGAACTTTGGTGAAGGAACATATTGGATATTACGTAAGAATAATAATATCACAACCATTCAGTATTTTAAGGATAATCCAATCAAAACCTCGTATGAACTGTTATGGAAGGAATTAAACAACATACATAATCAGAGCCCAATAACAATTCAAAATACTATGCGAAGAATAATTGAAAACTATTTCAAGTTTTTTGGGAATATGGATATCGACGAGTTGGAGAATAATTTTGATACCGAAGAGAAAATTGTATTTCGCTCATTGTTATCCTGGTTGAATGATGGTTCACATTCTATTAATGAAGATTTGTATGTCGAAAACAATGAAGATCTTATCGAGAGATACATGCAGGTATTTAGAAATATATTTATTAAAACAAATCATCAAGCACATTATGAAATGATGATGATGGGAACTGATTCTCAAGAGAATTTCCATCAAAATCATGAAATGGTCTATTTAGGTGTTAGAGAAGCTGCTAGTGGAATTGAGCGAATAGAGTAGTAGTGATTTATCAAAATGCTCTTGGGTAAAAATAGGTATGTAATGTAATATTTCAATTAAATTATCTTATAGGGAGAATTCGAATATTGGCATTCCTAATATCTACAGCCAGTCCTTACTTGACAATGTGAACAAGTTAATAGAGTTGTGGGACGGTCTAACCGAGCAACATCGCCAAAAAGAGCTTAGCGATTTACGCACAATTTATTGTAGGTAACAGTTATAGTTGAGTCTTAAGAAATCATTATAAACTACGTCGCTAGTCAAACATTTATGAGGAGATTAAATAAATTATGTATGAGTTGCAGAGTGGTCAACTAAATATTGAAGGTAATATCATTAGTATACCTAATGTGATATTTGTAAAGGAGTTAGGCAAAGGTAAAAATGGATTGTGTTTTGAAGGTCAGAGTGAATTTCCAAAAAGAAAAGTAGTCATCAAAATATGGCTTCCTCGCAGAGATATAAGTATACCAGACGAGGAGAGATTCAAAGAAGAAGTTAATAAAACGGCCATGTTTAACTCTGAGAGAATTGTGCAAGTATACAACGCAGGAGTTGTTAATGAAATATTCTATGCTGTCATGGAATATATTGAGGGCAAAACTTTAAAAGACTGGCTCCTCTATGAGAAACCACCCTTTGAGCATCGGAGAAATGCTCTGCAATCTTTATTAGCAGGAGTACGTTTAGCTAATAATGAGAAAATAACATTAGGTGATCTCCATTGGGAAAATGTAATGATATTAAATAATAACACTTCAAAAATAATTGATATCGGAACCAGTGTATATGCTAATTCTGCTAAGGCAAGTCATGAACGCAGTAAGAGACTGCTATTAGAAACTTCACTGAAATTGTTGCAGGAGGAAGGAGAATTCAAGCTTTTGGATTTATCCAATTTAATAAAATGTCCGAAACATATTATGATACATTGTTTAGAAGGGCTGAAAGATACTATCTCCTATATTCATGGTTACGGTGTTTTAGACTATCAGCTGGATGAAGTAATGTTTATTGTATCGGATATAGTTACCAAATATCCGCTTTTTGATCTGGAAAATGTAATCAATCGTTTCTATGCCACTGATGCTTACAAGTACCAAACAGATGTGATGATATATTTAGTTAAAAATGAATGTTACAAACTTCTTGATATGCCTATGAGCGTTGAATTTGGTGAATCTATAACTCCTGCGTATATAAGTGAAACTATAGAAAATTATGAAACTGTAAAGAGAAATTATATTATGAAAATTAGTGACTAGTTTAATTGTGTAATTAGTTAATTAACGTGGAATAGTAAGATTCAATTGATTAGAGTATTACTTAGAGACTATTTCTTATTCAATTCTTTAGTAGTATCAGTGCTCCGTTGAAAACCGCTAATCGGTATATGAGGTATATTAAAGCGGATCTTTGCTCGGAGTTCTTTCTGCATAATGCTTATTATTTCCCTACAAAGTAGCCATGTAGGCAGACAGTATGTATGTTATTACTCTAGTGGAAAAGACAAGTCTCAAATTTTATAGTAATAAGTACGACAAGTCTCATTTTATGATATCAAAAGTCTCAGCTATAACTATAAATCAGGTTATATTCTTATGTTTTTTGTCTCATTTATAACCATTACGCACAATACGGATGGTTCGTTAATGCTAAACGTAATGAAGCAGGTTTTAAAAAATTAAAAAAACCTTGATGGCCAAATTCCTTGGTCAATCAAGGTTTTTTTGTATTCTTCCAAACCTACATCCGGTTTCTTTCTATGCGACGATTTTTCGGTTTAAAACCGCATCATCATTCCCTTCTTTGTTTCAAATTGAAATAAAGTATCTAAAAACAAAGAGTTATTAAGTCAATTCGCCCGATTACAGATATAGATAATTCCAAAATGAAAAAAAGGTGTTATAATTGAATGGTACTACGGTAGAGGGGGTTCAAGATGGATAACAGAAAAGGGTTAGCTAAGAAGCTTTTTGAATTGTTTTGGACGTTCTTTTGTATAGCTCCCGCTTCTTTTGGTGGCGGATATGCTATGTTGCCCGCTATTGAAAAGGAAGTTGTCGATAAAAGAGGCTGGTTAGACAGCGCAGAAATGAACAATCTGATTTCAATCGCAAGCTCTGCTCCCGGAGGCGTGGGAGTTAACGCAGCTGCTGTTATCGGATACCGGCATGCAGGCGTTTATGGTTCGGCAGCTGCGGTTGCGGGAATAACGCTGCCTACGTTTGGAATTGTGTGTATCCTTAGTTTTGTTTACGGATGGTTTGATGAATATCCTAAGGTTATAGCGGCTCTTAAAGGAATTCATGCTGCTATCGTCGCGTTAATTGTTGTCGCAGCCTTCAAGATTGCCCAAACCTCTCTGGTGGACAAAACAACAATCGGGATCGCGCTCTCTACGCTTGGTTTGCTGCTTTTCACAGACATCAATCCCACATTCATTATCGTCACTGGATTATTTGCAGGCATTATTCTCGTTAAAGCAAAGGAAAGCATGGGGAAAAAGGTGATCTTGGATAAAAGCGCGAATTTTCATCGCCAAGTAGAGATGACTTATCCGGAGTATTATATTTGAGGGAGGAGGGAGCATGATTTTTTGGCATTTATTTTTAACCTTTTTGAAGGTCGGATTTGTTTCCTTCGGGGGAGGTTACGCGGTCATTCCGCTCATTCAATACAAGGTTGAGCAGGAGGAGTGGATGTCGGGGCAGCAGCTTCAAGAAGCCGTTTCGCTTGCAGGGATGGCACCAGGGCCGATTGCCACGAATACGGCTACGCTAATCGGTTATCAAACCTATGGTATAGGAGGGGCGATTGCCAGTACGCTTGGCATTGTTTTGCCTTCATTAATCGTTATTATTATATTAGCTGGAGTATTTTACAAACTTCAACGAAGCAAAGGGCTGAAAGCCTCTTTCTATGGGCTGCGCCCCGTTATTTTAGGCTTAATGGCATACGCGGCTATTCACTTTATGATGTCGGGTAAAACCGTGCAAGCATTAGACTGGACATCGGTAATTACGGTGTTGCTTTGCGGAGCAGCCGTTTATGCCATATTGAAATACAAGCTTCATCCCGTTCTGATCATTGTTTTATCTGGGATTGCGGGCATTGTCCTATTTTAAAAAATATCTAATGATTTCCACACCATAAGGGCGGCGCCGGTCGCAACTGCGTCTTCCTTTAATTCCCCCTTGGAGAATTGAGGCTCATACTCGGGGTAATAGTAGGTGTTTTTCTGTGCCGTCTCAACGGCTGTGTTATAAAACCGCTCATCGGAATTGATCAATGCGCCGCCAAGAATGATTTTATCGGGATGGAACATATTGATTAGGTTTGCGAGTCCAACGCCAAAATATCTGGCAGACCGATGGAACAATTCAAGCACATAGGCGTTGTCCATCCTTAATTCCCTAAGAAGCATCTCGTACTTGATATGCTCCGGGTCGACATGATAATGTTTTACGATGTCAGCCCGATCCAGCTTTGCTTCCATGCGGGCTTGTCTCTCCAACGCGTTGACGGAGACGAATGCCTCCAAAGCGCCGTAGTTTCCTTGCTCACTCAGCCTTGGCCCGTCGGTTTGAATGATCATTTGACCTATCGAGCCTTCCATGTCAACTTTACCATGGACGATCTTGCCAAATGACATCATCGCGGAACGCAAGCTTACTCCTGCATGTACATACAGCATATGCTGCGACTGTGATTGACGAATAGACCAATGCTCTCCCAAAAGGGCTGTATTGGCTCCGTTGTCCAAATAGGCGGAAATTCCCGTTTCATTGGTCAAAAGCTCGCAGATGGCGACATTCGTCCATCCTTTGGCAGGAAAGTATAAAGGTTTTAAAATAAGGCCCTTCCCCCGGTCCAGAGGACCAACCGCTCCAATCCCGATACCGAGGATTCGCTGCTGCTCCAAACGGTGGTCCTTAAGGAACGAACGGATATTTTTGGCGACCAATGCGACAAAAACTTCGGGGGTCATGTCTTCATCCATTCTCCACCGGGTGAACGACATGGGATTCATGTTCATATCGAACAATCCGAGCGCAGAGTGGAACCGTGAGATTTCTAATCCGAAAAAGTAGCCGTATCCGGGATTGATCTGAAACAGGATAGGTTTCCTGCCTCCGTTGGAAGGCCCAAGCCCGGATTCCATAATTAATTGATCCGCCAGCAATTCATCAAGCAAACGATTCATCGTGCTGGTCGTCATTTTGAAATAAGATAAAAGATCTGCTTTAGAGACGATGCCAAGCTCGGCAATCCGGTAGTAAAGTAAATTTTTTGACGATTGTTTGTTGAATGCACTTTCCATCTTTATTTACCTGCTTCTCTAATTAATAATATAAGAAGTACGATTATGTTGTTATCATAACCTAATTACCGCATGCAAGCCAGATATCACTTGTAGTTTGGATTACGGCAACCTATTTGCATTCATCATTGGAGGTTATAGAGATATGGATAAACGGCCATCATGCTGCGCTGCAGCAAGAGAAGCTGGACCCCAAAGCACGGATGGACCACTATTTTCGGGCGAAAAAAACCAGATCATGGACAAGCCTGCTTTTGAAAATATGATTGTCATTCCAGCGGGAACTTTTACGATGGGTACTGACGCGCAGGACGGATTTCCGGCCGATGGGGAAGGCCCTGCCAGGCAGGTGACTGTCGATGCGTTTCAGATTTCTCCATACGCGGTTACAAACGCAGAATTCCAGGCTTTTATTGAAGCAACAGGTTATGTGACGGAGGCCGAACGTTTTGGCTGGTCCTTTGTTTTTCACCTGCTAGCCTCCGAAGAGACGAAGAGACGGGCAACAAACGTGCCGCAAGGCGCGCCTTGGTGGCTTGTCGCAGAAGGAGCGTACTGGGCAGCGCCGGAAGGTATCGATTCTTCAATTGATGATAGGATGGATCATCCCGCCGTCCATATTTCATGGCATGATGCCGAAGCCTATTGCCGCTGGGCAGAGGCAAGATTGCCGACAGAAGCAGAATGGGAGTATGCGGCGCGCGGGGGATTGGAACGAAAAACGTATCCTTGGGGCGACTTGTTGAAGCCGGATGGCGAGCATCGATGCAATATATGGCAAGGGAAGTTTCCGGTCAAAAATAATGGGAGCGACGGCTACGTCGGAACCGCGCCAGTACATGCCTATGAACCAAACGGCTATGGACTTTACAATATGTCGGGCAATGTGTGGGAGTGGTGCCAGGATTGGTTCAGTTCCGCCTATCACCGCCAAACGGCAAGTGAAAATCCGATCTTCAACCAGCCTACAGGCAATCGCTCCATGCGGGGCGGCTCGTATCTTTGCCATAGGTCCTATTGCAATCGCTACAGAGTAGCAGCGAGAAGCTCGAATACGCCGGACAGCTCGACTGGAAATTGCGGATTTCGTGTCGTACGGCCATTATAAGGAGAAGCTACATAATCAAACCAGCAAGATCAAACCATTGATCCTGCTGGTTTTTTTCTACTTTAGGCTAGAGTTATAAAGCATGCTTTTTACTATTGGAAATAGGCAACAATAAACTTTATCAGCTTAGTGTTGCTAAATTGACGATGCCCACATATAATTTTACCTAAGGAAACATTTTGTCGTTGATCAAAGAAACATTACCTCGTGCAATGTTCTAGACATAAATGAGAATGGAGATGTTCTGATTGAACGAAGCAGCCAAAGAACAGTCAGTGAATGAGTTGTTATCAGGACGAACGAAAGGCCTCAAAAAATTGCTGCCGTTTCTTGGCCCTGCTTTTATCGCCGGCGTAGCGTATATTGACCCGGGGAATTTTGCCACCAATATCGCTGCCGGCTCCCAATACGGATATATGCTGCTTTGGGTGGTGCTAGTATCCAATTTAATGGCTATTCTTATTCAGGCGTTATCGGCTAAATTAGGAATTGCAACGGAAAAAAATCTTCCGGAGGTTTCTCGCGAAAATTTCCCTAAACCAGTCTCGTTTGGGTTATGGATTCAAGGGGAGCTAGTCGTCATCGCGACCGACCTTGCCGAATTTATAGGCGCGGCGTTAGGCTTATACTTATTGTTTGGCATTCCGCTGCTGCCATCCGCGATCATAGCAGCCATCGGCTCCTTTGCCATACTTGAGCTGCAGCGCAGAGGATTCCGCTCGCTGGAAGCGGGGATCATGGGCATGGTATTTATCGTGGTTTTAGCATTTGGCCTGCAGGTTTTATATTCACAGCCGAACACGGGAGAAATTCTTAACGGGCTGTTCACTCCACAGTTTAAAGGCGTAGACAGCGTGATGCTGGCTGCCGGCATTTTAGGGGCGACGGTTATGCCTCACGCCATTTACCTTCACTCTGCATTGACTCAGAAGAGGATTGTAGGGAGAACGGAAGGTGAACGCAAACGGATTTTCCGCTTTGAATTCATTGACATTATGATCGCAATGATCATAGCCGGTGTGGTTAATGCGAGCATGCTCATCGTTGCTGCAGCTTTATTTTTCAAAAACGGGTTGAATGTTCAGGATTTGGACGTAGCGTTTACTAAATTCGGCGATCTTGTCGGTCCTTTCTCCGCTATCTTATTCGGAATTGGTTTGTTGGCGTCAGGACTCGCAAGCTCGGCAGTGGGCACCATGTCCGGGGATATTATTATGCAAGGGTTCATTAGACGGCGAATTCCGCTTTATTTAAGAAGGCTCATTACCGTCATTCCGCCTATTGTCATCATCGCGATTGGGGTAAATCCAACGACGGCGCTCGTGATTAGCCAAATTATTTTGTCGTTCGGCATTCCGTTTGCGCTGATTCCCCTCATTATGTTTACAAGCAATAAGAAGATCATGGGCAGCCTTGTGAATCATAAAGTAACGAATGTGTTAGCATGGACAATAGCGCTTGTTATCATTTCTTTAAATGTTTTTCTGCTGTTCCAAACGTTGACTCATTTTTAAAGGCAGGATAGAAAGCTGCAAATCCCCTGAGAAGATCGTGCTTCGATCTTCTCAGGGGATTTTTGTGTTCATTCGTATGCTTGAGGCGAAATGCTGCGTTTGCGGAAAGCGGTTGGCGATAGTCCGAGTCGGCGGATAAAAGCTTTGCCGAAATAAGCAGCATCATCGAAACCGACGCTGCTTGCAATTAATTGCACAGGAAGATTCGTCTGGCTCAGCATGAGGCAAGCTTTTTCCATCCGGTAGCGGATTAGAAATTCATGGGGGGAGACACCCATTTGGGCATGGAACAGCTTGGTGAAATAGGAACGGTCCAAATCGACTTGCCGGGCAATGACAGAGATCGAAATACGCTTATGATAATGCTCTTCTATAAACTTTACTGCTTGCGCGACATATAACTCGTTGCTGTTTCTTCCTCCGCTGCGCTGCGGCTGCTGCAATTCCTTCTGCCTGTTCAGGAAGGTTGAGAATACTTGCAGCAACAATCCGCAGCAGTAGGTTTCGGCAGCAAGATCATTGACAGCGGAATGCTGGAGCAGCTCGGCCAGCAATTTCTCCGCTCGCGCGGGCTCGAGATGCGAATGGGTAGGCGATTGAACGGTCAGTCCTGCCGAATGAAGCAGCTTGGAAGCAAGCTGCCCGTCAATTCCGACCCAATAATACGTCCAAGGGTCCGTCTCGCTCGCGCGGTAGGAGGCCGGCTGATTGGGATACATGCAGAAGCTGTCTCCTGCTTTCAGCTTGTAATCGCAGCCGTCCATCGTAAAGATGCCGGAGCCTCTTACGATAAAATGGAGCAAAAAATGATCGCGCATGACCGGACCATTCTGATGAGAAGGAAGGCATTGCTCCAGTCCGCAGTAGTGAAGCCGAATATCTGTTTCCAAGCGACCGATCAGAAAATGTTCCGTAAATTGTTTTTCCAACCTGAATCCCTCTTTTCATAAGCTGCGATTGGATAAAAATAGCACAAAGTTACTAGTCATATAAGCGATAAAGCAATGGTTATATCAAAATAATAACACAATATAACTACTATTAAACACAAAACTCTCTATAACTTCAACCCATTCAGGAGATATAATAATCTCAAAAATAAAAGAAGCTCAGGGAGGCTTTACAGCATGCAGCTTACCGCTAAAGGGTTATATGAATATAAGCTTGAGAGCGTGGACTCCGTATTCCGCGCAACGCTTTCGGTTGAACGCGAATCCGAAGACATTGAAATTGTACGCGTGAAAATAGAAGCGGACGCTCCGGCCGTGCCGCCCATATTCAATTTAAAATGGAGCCATCCCGTTATAGACGTGCAAGGCGTATGGCATCCAAACGCTCTGTATCAGAAATCGATTCGGGCAGATTGGATCCCGCTGCTGGATTCCAAATCGACCAGCTCCGCTCCGGTAGTCAGTTTATTCGGCGGAAAGGGAGTTAACAGGCTGACCTTTGCTTTTTCCGATGTGCTGAACGTCATTAAGTACGATGCCGGCCTCCACGAAGAGACCTCTGATTTTAACTGCATCGTTGCGATGTTCGACACGCCGACTCCGGAGCTTGCTTCATATGAAGCGGAGCTTCGGATTGATATTCGCGAAATTCCTTATTACACCTGTTTGGGTGATGTGAGTAAATGGTGGAGTGAATACGAGTCGAATAAGCCTTCCCGTGTGCCGGCAGAGGCGCTTGAGCCTATGTATTCCACATGGTATAGCTTCCATCAGGAGCTGACGCCGGAAGCCATTGAGGAGCAGTGCCGCCTTGCACTTTCGATCGGCTGCAAATCGGTTATCGTCGATGATGGCTGGCAGACGGCAGACAATGCCAGAGGTTATGCGTTTTGCGGGGACTGGCAGGTATGCGAGGAGAAGATGATCGATATGAAAGCACATGTTGGGCGCGTGCATGCAATGGGCCTCAAATATTTGCTTTGGTATTCGGTACCTTTCATTGGAGTAAACAGCGAGGCTTGGACTCGATTCCAAAATAAATTGCTCTACAAAATGGATCACTTGGGCGCTGGCGTCGTTGATCCGCGTTATCCGGAGGTTAGGGAATATTTGATCGGCATATACGAGAAAGCGTTACTGGACTGGGATTTGGATGGCTTCAAGCTTGATTTTGTCGATGTATTCCAGCAGCAGGAGCAGGAAAACGAGAGCGCTGATCCGGGTCGCGATATCGCCTCGGTGCCGCAAGCGGTGGACGTGCTTCTAAGTGATGTCATGTCGCGTCTGCGCGCAATAAAGCCCGACATCATGATTGAGTTCCGTCAGCCCTATATCAGCCCGCTTATGCGGAAGTACGGCAACCTATTCCGTGCGGGGGATTGTCCAAACGATGCGGTGCAAAACCGTATCCGCACGCTCGACATCAGGTTATTATGCGGCGAAACGGCGGCGCATGCCGATATGATCATGTGGAATCCGAACGAGCCGGTTGACAGCGCAGCACTTCAATTAATCAACATTTTGTTTGCGGTGCCGCAAATTTCCGTTCGCCTAGAGACGCTTCCGCAGAAGCATCTGGATATGCTGACCTTCTGGCTTTCCTTCTGGCGCGAACACCGTGACGTGTTGATGCATGGACAGCTGCAGCCTCAGCATCCTGAGCAGCTCTTCCCGCTTGTGACTGCACGCAATCATGACCGTTCCATTACGGCCGTATATAACGATTGCGTTGTTTCGATTGATGATGCTGCTACGCAAAAAATCGTGGTCGTAAACGGGACGCGCGGTGATCGGTTGATCGTGGAGACGGCTAAGCCTATTGGAGCTAGAAAGGTTCGCATACTTGATTGCATGGGCGTAGCGGTTAGCGGATTTGAGATAGATGGCGAGCAAAGCTTGCTATCGCTAAGCGTTCCGCCTTCCGGCCTCGTAATACTGGAATCGGTCTAACCTAACGACTATTGGAAAATGAGGTTCCGATCTTAAACAAAGAGGGTGTCTTCAGGCTTATGCCTTGGGAGACACCCTCTTTGCTGTATTCCGCTGCAAGGTTCCTTATTTCGCAGAGCCCAGCGGCATGCGGACATTTTCTCCGGAGAGGGAGCAGGCTTGCTCTTCAGCCATTTGTTTGCTTAATTTAGTATCGATAAAATCGACAACCTGCTGCAGGGAATCGATTTGACTAATGATTTTGTTTTTGTGGTTCAGCATCATGTCATGGAGCTCTGGAAATTCGGTAATATCAGCATCGGAAGACAGGTTTAAAAAAGGCTTCATATCCTCTAAAGGCATGCCTGTTTTTTTCAAGCAGGTAATGAGCTTCATCGTATCAACATCTTCCAAACGATACACGCGATGCTGGTTTTGTTTGCGCTCCGCTCGCGGCAGCAAGCCGATTTTCTCGTAATATCGAATCGTATCCCCCGTTAAGCCGGCACGTACTGCAGCTTCCTTAATGGAGTAGCCGTTAGCCTCATTCAAACGTTTCAACCTCCTCTTGCTCACGCTTTTATGTGTAGATTATATAACTTGGAGTCAGCTCCAAGTCAAGTTCGCTTTTTTGCTAAATGGCGCGCTTGACTTCGAGTAGGCTCCAAGTTATACACTGAGCACATCTCATCGATGATGGAATCGAAAAAAACAGTGGTGGAGGCAATTAGAATGAACAAAACAGGATATGGTCGAACCGCTCTTATAACAGGCGCAAGCAATGGAATCGGTCTGGAGCTTACTCGGAAAATGCTGGCTGACGGCTGGGAAATCATTGCTTTGATCCGTTCAGCATTCCCAGAGGACGACAAGCTGATCCAAGCGTCGATTAGCGAAAAAAAGCTTCGGATCTATCAAGCGGACTTAGCTCATTTCGATAGCTTGAGGCATGCTTTGAACCGGATCAAAGCGGAGGAAGGGAAGATTGATCTGCTGTTCAACAACGCAGGCGGCAGCCTCGCCGAGCCGACCTTCTCAAAGCAGGAGCGCGAGCTGCATTATGAGCTGCACACGGTCGTTCCGTACATTATTTTAATGGAGCTGAAGGAGCATCTGCAAAAAGGCGCTTTGAAAACCGTTGTGAATACCTCTTCCAACGCTTTTAAATTTCGCAAACGGTTTGATGCTGACACGTTGGAGCGTCCGACCGATTTCACTATGCTGTTTGGGCCTTATGCAACCTCGAAGCTGGCGCTTTCGTTATGGTCACGGGAGATCGCTCCGCAGCTTGCGCGCGATGGCATAAAGATTTATAGCGTAGATCCGGGAGGAAACAATACGATGAGAAATGGCCAAAAGTCGGGGATACCTTTTTATATGCGACCGATTATTAAGCTTTTTTTCTCTCATCCAAGCAAAGGGGCTGCTCTTCTGTACCATGCTGCTTTGGGCGAAAATAAAGTGAAGTCAGGCGCATACATGATGAATGGCCGCCAAACGGAGCTTCATTTTACCGAGCAAGGCGGCAAGGTGCTGGAGAAAGTAAGGATGATTTATGAGCAGGAATTTGCGGCAGACACTGCACGGAAATAATGAAACGAAGCTGCAGCTCGGTCCGGGCAGTTTAATCCTGTCATTCAATCAGGTAAAATGGACGTATAAGCAGAATGGATGATTTCGTTCATTCAGCCATCCCTATTTATAAGGAGACTCCATTTATGACTACACCGCTCGCACCACAGCTAGACCGCGAATATATCGTCAATCAACTAGAAGCTTTGCTGAATATACCAAGCCCTAGCGGATACTGCATGGCAATTATCCAGCATGTAAAGGCTGAGACGGAAAGGCTAGGCTATTCGCTTGAGATTACGCCTAAAGGGAACGGGATGATTACCATTCCGGGCAAAGAGACGGGCGAAGTGATCGGGATCACGGCGCATCTCGATACGCTTGGCGCGATGGTTCGTTCGATTAAGCCAAACGGCATGCTGCGCATTACGCCGATCGGCGGTTATACGATGCATACGGTTGAGGGCGAGTATGCGGTCATTCACACGCGTGACGGCCGAACATACGAAGGAACCGTCTTGTCTACGAAAGCTTCTGTGCATGTATACTCGGATGCAAGAGACTTTAAGCGCGAGGAAGCGAATATGGAAATTCGCATCGACGAGTTGGTGAAAACAAAGGAAGATACGGAGAAGCTGGGCATATCCGTTGGCGATTTCATATCATGGGACCCTAGAGTCCGTGTTTTTCCAAACGGCTTAGTTAAATCGCGGCACTTGGACGATAAAGCGAGCGTAGCAGCTTTGCTTGGCTTCATGGAATGGTTGAAGCGCGAAGGGAAAACGCCTACCCATACGCTTAAGCTCATTTTATCAACCTATGAGGAAGTTGGGCACGGAAGCTCCTATATCCCTTCGGATATTACGGAAATGATTGCCGTCGATATGGGTGCGCTCGGCGACGATCTCTCCGCAACGGAGCTGGATGTATCGATTTGCGCCAAGGATTCGACCGGACCTTACGACTATGAGATGACCTCGCGGCTAATTGAACTGGCTAAACGTGAAAAGCTCGCGTATGCCGTTGATATCTATCCGCATTATGGCTCTGACGCATCTGCGGCGCTGCGCGGCGGGAGCAATATTCGCGCAGCCTTGATCGGGCCAGGGGTTCATGCATCGCATGGCATGGAAAGAACGCATATGGATGCTGTCGTTAACACGGCGGCTTTGCTGCTTGCTTATGTGATGGAATAACACTCGGAAAATACGGATAAGCGATCAGTTTTGATATCTTGCTTTTACATTCCATAAAGCGTACAGCATGCCAGTTATGGGGGTATACTGTGTGGTATGGAGGTGGGAGGAATGAAGGCGGAGGAACGAATACCGGAAGAGAAGTGGCAGGCGATTATAAGCAATGACGCTTCTTATGACGGCAGATTTATTTATGCGGTGAAGACGACAGGCATTTTTTGCAGGCCTTCCTGCAAGTCCAAAGCTCCGAATAAAGAAAATGTCAGGCTGTTTGAAAATGCGGAGCAAGCGCGTTCCGCTCATTTTCGCCCATGCAAAAGATGCAAGCCGACTGGTGAGCGAATGCCGGATGACGAGTGGGTCGATATCATTACGCAATATATTGACAGCCATTATAGAGAAATACTGACCCTCGACACGTTGGCTGATATGTGTCATGGCAGCCCTTATCATTTGCAGCGTACTTTTAAGCGAATGAAGGGAATGACGCCCGTTGAGTATATACAGCAGACGAGAATAACGAAAGCTAAGGAGTATCTTGCCCACACGGACCGAGCTGTTTCGGATATTGCGTTGAATGTCGGTATGGCAAACACCTCCTACTTTATTACGCTGTTTAAGAAGAAGACCGGGCGTACGCCAAATGATTATCGTCATTCCAAACCAAACAACGAAGCGACGGAGGTGCCGCAAGGTGGCGGAGAAAATTAGTTCATTTATGTATTGGTCTTTGCTCGTTCATGGAAAATGGAGCATGTATGTTGCCGCGACGTCTCAGGGGTTATGCTTTGTGGGATCGCAAAATAAACCGTTCGAGGAGCTGGCCGCTTGGGCTGATGTGAAGTTCCCCGGCAGCAAGCTTGTTCGGGACGATGAGAAGCTGCAGCCATATGCGGCACAGTTGAGCGAATATCTTGAAGGAAGCCGCAAAGCGTTTACGATTCCTTTTGATTTTCGCGGGACATCGTTCCAACTTGCGGTGTGGAAATCGCTTTGCGAAATTCCATATGGGCAAACCCAGTCCTATTCGGATATCGCTAACACTATTCAAAAGCCGGCAGCAGTTCGAGCGGTAGGGGCAGCTATTGGGGCAAACCCGGTTTTAATAACGGTGCCTTGCCACCGCGTAATCGGCAAAAACGGCTCGCTCACCGGTTATCGGGGCGGCTTAGAGATGAAGACCCAGCTCCTGCAGCTGGAACGGGATGCATGAAGACGGCGCTGTTATATAAAAACCCGAAGACGCTTCTTAATAAAGGCACAGGTTATCTAGAGGAGTACAGCCACTCGCTTAATCCCTACACCGGCTGCTCGTTTGGCTGCTCGTACTGTTATGTTCGGCAGATGCCGGTTTCTACGTTCCGTCAGGAAGAATGGGGCACGTGGGTAGACGTGAAAATGGGAGCCGCGGCTCTGCTGCGGAAGGAGCTGCACCGCGCGAAGGGCAAAGGAAAGGTCACGATTTTTATGTCATCGAGCACGGACCCCTATCAGCCTATTGAACATACAGAAAAGGTAACGAGATCGCTGCTTGAGGTAATGGTTGAAGACCCGCCGGACTTTCTGTTCGTACAAACAAGAAGTCCGCTCGTCCATAGAGATATAGATCTGCTTTTGCAGCTGGGAGACAAGGTACGGGTTAGCATGACCGTCGAGACGGATCTGGAGGATGTACGCAAACATTTTTCGCCGGCTGCGCCTCCGATTGCGGCGAGATTAAAGACGCTGCAGCTGCTGGCGGAAGCGGGTGTACCCGTTCAAGCGACTATCGCGCCGATATTGCCAAGCAGCGAAGCCTTCCCGGATAGGTTAAAAGCGCTGGTCAACCGTGTCTGCGTGGATGATTTTTTTATGGGAGACGGCAGCGGCGGGCGAAGAACGCGAAGTCTCGGCATAGACAAGCTTTATGCAGAGCTAGGTTTAGAGGAGTGGTTTTCGAAAGACGCATACCGGATCGTATACGACCGGCTTAGGCGAGTTTTTCCTGAGGATCAGATTTATCTGAGCCAAGAGGGTTTTGCGCCTTAATAGGTGAGATTGGGGTTAGCCCGCAGCAGGTTTATTCATTGGCTGCGTGGCTAGCCCTTTTTTAGTTTCGGGGAGAAGTGGCTTGTGGAATTACCGGGTATTTCTCCCGTTAATTTACTCTAGATGGAGCTGGAAATTGATTTAACTGGAAATTCTCCCGTTAATCTAAGCGAAAATGCCCTCAACGGGCAAAATCGAGCGGATTAACGGGAGAAATTCCATCTAATGCGAAAAAAAGGTCGTTTGTAGCGATATTAGCTGGAGAAATTCCTTCTAATTGTAACGTGGTGTGAAAGTATTGGATTGGTGCTCATCGTGCTGCCCCACAAGTAGATATAGAATGCATGGAACGACTCCCGCTAGGAGTTCCTTCTATTAAAGGTAGATCGTTTGTAGAGAAAGGAGGCAATAAGCGACTATATAAAGCAGCGATATGTCCATATGCGCAGAAAGTTTGCGATGAGCGCTACTACCGTCAGCAGCACACTAACCACTAATCGTAGACGGGCTGTTGATCAGCATGTCATCAGCGGCTCTATGCCCTCCCTACACAGTTAAACTGCGTAAAACACCAGCTCCCCGCAGTCGTGACTCCAAGGCATGCATGCGCTTTCTTTCGCCAAATTCGGCATTAGTAGGACGTTTGGAGAGGAGGAGGAGGTAGTTATTTTGGAATGAGATCCAACGCGATTACGGCGCAATTACAGTGCTTTTGAAGCTTTATATTTATCCCGATTCATGGAAGGAAATCCTGAATGGCTGTTCAGCATGGAAGTCAAAAATCCGAAAAAGTAAGGGTCAAATCTGTTTAATGTACGTTTTTAGCAGTTAAGTGTTGGTGTTTTTGAGCGAAATACTGAATTATGATTTTTTTTTAATGTAAATCTAACGTTACGATGTGAGAAAATATGCGCAAAATCAGGCTTCGCGAATAATGTCGAACAGGGATTTTGTCCTGCTTAGGTAGGATACTGGTCAATAGTCCCTCCTTTTTACGTCAATAAAGCGCATTCATTTGCAAATTAAAAACGTTGAGCAACCTAACAAAACAGGAAAAACCCTTTAGCTATGGGGGAAAGTAGCGAATGAAGGTTTGGTAAAAATGAGTCTGAAGTGGGACTCTCTCAGAAAATTCATAAAGCGCTTCCAGTTGTCAGAATTATTAATTTCGACATCAAAATAGTGCCGTTTTATTTCCAACTATTCACATCAATTAGGAGTCCGTACTTATGAAAACCAGGATGAAAATGAGTACGAATGGCTAATCGACACCATGTCTTTATTCCCTCAAGAATTATTATCATCTGTGTCATACTAGAGTGCAGGAAGGGTTTGACGATTCAACGTTAAGGAACGAGCGAGCCGAAGAATGGAGGTTTCAAAGATGAACATTTCAAATCAGGAGCAGAAGCGAGTAAGGCTGAAGCAATTTTTGAAAATACTATCCGAGGATCCTTCTCTCGTGCAGCAAGACGGGAAAACGGAAGCAAGAACATTGCCTGAGCTCCTTATGGCTACAGGATGCCGTCCGTGCAATGAACCAGTAGATATGGCTGAGCTGTTCTCGCAGCTTCTCGGCAAGCTGGGCAAACAAGCCTGCTCTGCCGATATGATGGAGCATGTTATGAATGGCGGAACAGTCGATGATTTTATGAACACTGCAAAATAATAGGTTCCGTCCTTGTTGTCAGGCATTCATGAAACAGGATATACCTAATCAATAAATCACGTCTAAAAGGTCGCGTTTTGAATAATTAAAGAATTTTAATATTCGATAAGAACAACTTTCATGAAGCTGCAAGGACGGATGACTTTATTAGTAACGGAGGAAATCAATTGGAATTAAAACAGTATTGGATCATCGTGAAGAGAAGGCTATTGATGATTGCTTTAATTATTGCCGTCAGCTGTCTAACCATCGGAATTTACTCCAATTACTTCATCACACCACAGTATGAAGCATCCGCCAAATTAATCGTCAACGATTTTAAAGGCAGCAGCTCGCTGCTTCCAAGCATAGACGTTGGCTCGATCAACTCCACGATTGGACTTATCAAAACCTATAAAGAGATTTTAAGAACGCCGCGAATGATGAAAAAGGTCGTTAAGCAGTATCCGGACCTTGGCGTCACGTACGGCGAGCTGATCAGCAAAGTATCCGTAAGCTCGGTGAATGAGACGCAGGTCATGTCCATATCCGTCAGGGATGATTCTTACGCGCAAGCGGCTAGAATCGCCAACGCGATTGCGATCGTTTTTCAAAAATCGGTTCCAGAGCTTATGAAGGTAGACAACGTATCGGTTTTGGACCAAGCCGACCCGAAGGAGAATCATGCGCCGGTAGCACCGAACCCAAAGATGAACATTGCCGTCACCTTTATGCTGGCCTTGATGGTAGGTGTAGGACTTACCTTCCTGCTTGATTATTTGGATGACACGATTAAGACCGAGGAAGACATCGAGGCGCTCCTTGAAGTTCCGGTACTATCGTCCATTCCGAAGTTTGAAGAGAGGGATGCGCTTGAGAGAAGCAGCGCACCGGCAAAGACGTTAGCAGGGAGGGAACAAAATGTCTCGCTTGATACCTAAATGGAACCTTATTACCGAGCTTAATCCAAAATCGCCGATTTCAGAGGGCTACCGCATGCTGAGGACAAACATCGAGTTCTCGACCATTAACCAAAAGCTGCAAATCATCATGGTTACCTCCTCCAAGCCGAGCGAGGGCAAAAGCACAACATGCGCCAATATGGCGGTTGCATTCGCTCAAGCCAACAAAAAGGTACTGCTTATCGATGCCGATTTGCGCAAGCCGTCACAGCACCATATTTTTGGAAAATCGAACCGCAGCGGCTTAACGACCGCATTGTTTAACCAGCTGAAGCTGGAGGACATCATTCAGTTCACCGGTACCGAGAATCTATCGATTATTCAAGCGGGGCCAACGCCTCCTAATCCATCGGAGCTGCTCTCGTCGGATCAAATGGCAGATTTGCTGAAGAAGGCTAGGGAGCGCTACGACGTCATTATTATCGACACGCCGCCAATTATGTCCGTAACGGATGCTCAGATCGTAGCGACTCAAAGCGACGGCGTCGTTCTGGTCGTCGATTCCGGAAAAGTGAAAAAAGACGTGGCGCTCAAAGCGAAGGCTTCACTTGAGCATGTGAAGGCGCGGTTGATCGGCGTCGTGCTCAACAAAATCAATCGAAATCATTCGGATATCTATTCCTATTACTACGGAGAGAAGACGGACGCTTAAATGCGAGCCGGTCCCGAGTAGCCAAAAGCAAGGAATGGATAGGTAATGTCTCCTGCACCTCTATCACCGGAGGCACTCGGTCATGCTGTGGGTCAGCCGACCTTAGACGTTAATCGTCAAGGGTGTGACGTGAGGAGGGGTTCGATGCCCCTGTATATATACAAAAAATATAATAGGATAGGGTGAAGTCAGATGAAAAAAGTGAGAAAAGCCATTATCCCTGCCGCAGGACTCGGCACCCGTTTTTTGCCAGCAACTAAAGCGATGCCTAAAGAAATGCTTCCTATCGTCGACAAGCCGACTATTCAGTATATCGTAGAGGAAGCGATTGAATCAGGCGTAGAAGACATCATCGTCGTCACAGGTAAAGGTAAACGTGCGATTGAGGATCATTTTGATATCGCGTTTGAGCTTGAGCATATTTTAGAGGAAAAAGGGAAATTCGATATTTTGGAAAAGGTAAGAAAATCATCAAATGTGAATCTCCATTACATAAGGCAAAAAGAAGCAAAAGGACTAGGGCATGCCGTTTGGTGCGCGCGCAACTTTATTGGCGACGAGCCGTTTGCCGTTCTGCTTGGCGATGATATCGTCGAGGCTGAGACGCCATGCACAAGGCAGCTTATCGAGCAGTATGAAAAAACAGGGCGTTCCGTCATTGGCGTTCAAAGCGTGGGCGTCGATCAAACGCATCGTTACGGTATCGTTGATCCCGGACAGCGGTTGGACAATTTATACGAGGTTAATAGTTTCGTAGAGAAGCCGCCGCAAGGACAAGCGCCTTCCAATCTAGCGATCATGGGACGTTATGTGCTAACACCGGAAATTTTCGAATATTTGGGGCGGCATGAGCGCGGCGCCGGGGGAGAAATTCAGCTTACGGACGCGATTCAAAAGCTTAATATGGACCAAGGCGTATATGCTTTCGACTTCCAAGGCACTCGGTACGATGTCGGCGAACAGCTTGGCTTTATTATGACGACACTCGATTTTGCGCTTAGGAACAATGAGCTGAAGTACAAGCTTATGACCGAGCTTGAGGAATTGATGGAGCGGGAGCTCAGCAAGCAATTATTATCCGGAAGGAGCGATAGAAGATGACACCTCCACAATATCAGGATGAAGCGGTAGTCGGCGTATCTGATTACTACTCGAATACGATTGCAGGGCGCGATGATCGCCAAGCGGTTACGATGTATTCAGTAATGAAGCGTACGATTGACATTGTTGGTTCGCTAGTCGGTTTAATGCTGTTAAGCCCGCTGTTTATCATCATCGCTATCCTTATTAAGTGGGAGGATCCGAAAGGATCTGTCTTCTTCTATCAAACAAGGATCGGCAAAAATGAGAAGCCGTTTCGGATGTTCAAATTCCGCTCGATGCTGACCGGCGCCGAGGATAAGCTGAAAGAGTTGCTCGATAAGAACGAAATTAAAGGCGCAATGTTTAAAATGAAGGACGATCCGCGCATTACGAAAATCGGCAAGCTAATCCGGAAAACAAGCATTGATGAGCTGCCGCAATTGCTGAACGTGCTAAGAGGCGAAATGTCCTTGGTCGGTCCAAGACCTCCGCTTCAACGGGAAGTGGCGGAATATACCGAGTATGACAAGCAGCGCCTGTCCGTAACGCCTGGCTGCACAGGGCTTTGGCAGGTTAGCGGCAGAAACAATCTTTGCTTCAAGCAAATGGTTGAGCTGGATCTGGCTTATATCGAGAAAAGATGCATTTGGTTCGATATTAAAATCATGCTGAAAACGGTGAAAACCGTCGTTAGCTCGGATGCTTATTAATAAACAAAGTTTTGCTTCGCGAAACTAAGCCTATGCTTACGATGATAGTTTTGCTTCGCAAAACTTTAAGGAGTTGATGAAATGGCAAGAGTCCTGCATATATCGGAGTTTACGAAGGGCGGCATTGAAACCCACCTGAACGAGGTGCTGAGTTACCAATCGGGCAGACATGATATCTATCTTATGGCTTCCGAGCAGAACTCACGCCCTGAGTCGCTTCAGATTAGCCAAGACCGTTTGTGCTTGTATCCATACAAGCGGAAGCCGGCTTATTTCCTTCAAGCGATAAAAGCCATTCATCACAAGGTAAAGGCGTTTAAGCCGGATATCGTTCATGTCCACGGAACGTTCGCAGGTGTTTTCCTGCGGACGTTGTTTTTTTTCAAGAGCCGCAGGCCGGTCGTCATTTACAACGCGCATGGCTGGGCTTTCCTGATGGACACGAAGCCTTGGAAACAACGGGCCTTTGCTTTCGTGGAGAAGGTGCTGGCACTCCGTACCGACTACATTATCAATATCTCTAGGCATGAATATGAGATGGCTATGCATTACGGATTGCCAGCCGAGAAATCGGGAGTCGTCTATAACGGCGTTTCCGATACGATTGCTTCCAGCAAACCACCCTTTGAGACGCAGCCAGACAAAATCAATTTGCTCTACGTCGGCCGCTTCGACCGCCAAAAGGGCTTTGACCTGCTGCTGGACGTATTCAACGAGCATAAGTTCAAGAACGTCCATCTCTATTTGGTCGGAGACACGGTGCTGGAGGAAGTTGAATATGTTTTCCCTGACAATGCGGTCAAGATTGGCTGGGTAGACAACTCCGAGATCGACCGTTACATGAGAGCCTGTGATGCGGTTATCATTCCATCGCGCTGGGAGGGCTTCGGCATCGTCGCCATTGAAGCGCTGCGGAACAAGAAGCCGGTCATTGCAAGCAATCGGGGCGCGCTTCCGGAAATTATCCGGCATGGCCTGAATGGTTACATCTTTGATTTTGAGAACAAGCAAGAGCTGGCTGACATCGTCCATAGGCTGGACAAGCCGACGCTGGAGGCGATGGGACAGACCGGGCTGAATATTTTCCAAGATAAATTTCATTCGGTTCAAATGAACAAGCAGATTGAGCGGCTTTATGAGGAAACGTTGCAAAAACGAAAAGATCCGTATTCCGCAGCAATCAAAAAATATGTCTAGATTTACGGGGATGGAGAGAAGATGAGCCTAAACTTGCAGAGCAACCTTACGACTAATGATAAATTAGCCAAGAAAGAGGGCAAGGAACAGGTCTTTTTGGCGATCTACCTGAGCCTATTGCTGGTGCTGACCGTCTATCAGGATTTCCCGTTAGTCAATATGATCGGTGAGATCGGCAGATCGCCTATTATTCTTATGCTGCCGCTGTTTATGTTTTGCGAGATTGCAATGCTTGCGAAACATAAGAGGGTGATGCATGGGTCGGTGCTGCAAAAGTATCTGTTCGGCTTTATCCTTTATTTGAGCTTTATCAGCATCGTCTACCTGCTCGTTCAATTCATACAGGGCAGCTACAGCTTCGGCTCGGAGGGGTTGCTTGGCAAAGCGATAAAGGTTTTGATCTATTTTGTGCTGATCCTGCTTTATATCAGGCATATGCAGCTCGTATTTTCCAAGATCAAAAGCTTTAAAGTGCTGTATGGCTGCTTTCTTGCAGTCGTCACGCTGCTTGCGGCCATTATGATTTTGGAGCTTATGAGCATGCCAAACGCCTTTACGTATTTGCATTCAGGGAACCATCCTTATTGGCGGGTTAGAATGTTAACCTCGGAGAGCAGCACGACAGGCTCGATCGTCGTTGTATACTCTGCGATACTCGTTTATTTGACCAAATATTTAAGCAGCTTTGGAAGAACGCTGTCCATTGTTTACGCTTCAAGCTTCTTTCTGTTTTATGTGTTCATTACGGGTTCAAAAGGGTTCATGATCATTATTTTGCTCACGCTGGTCGTGACGATGATCAAGTTTTTGGATTTTCGAAAAAAGAAAAACTTTATTTTGCTAATCTCAGTCGTACTGGCCATGTACATGTTCATTACCAACTTTTCGGCAGGGCTGGTCAGCTCGTTTAGCAATGACATCGAAAACTACACATCTTCCTACACGCGAATGGGAACGATCATTATCTCGCTGGCCACCGTACTTCACAATCCGCTCGGGGTCGGCACAGGAGCATACCTCATGTATTTTGATAAGTATGTGAATGATTCGATTAGCTTGATGTCCCATTTTTACTACAACATGTTTGGCATTAGCCAAATTAATGCGGGGGAGCTGTTGCAATATTCGGGCTCGGATAAAAACTTAGGCGTTAAATCAGGCTTTTTCCAGTGGGTGATGTTCGGCGGAATTTTTTCGGTGCTGTTCTTCTACCTGCTCGCCAAAAACCTGATTATTAAAGTAAAATCCAGCTCCATTCTTTTTTTAGCGCTTGTGTTCATTTTATTCTCCATGCTTCTCGTTACCTTAGAAATCAAGTACGAGGTATGGCTGCTGTTTGCTTTTATTAGCCTTTTTCTAGGCAAGAACGAAATCCAATCATCAAAAAGGTCGGGGGTAGTCAAATGAAAATGCTAGTAGTGTGCAGTGATTTTCCATATCCCGCCGACCATGGCGGAAGAGTCGACACTTGGGGCAGAATCAAGGTGCTCGCTGAGCTCGGCTGGAAGCTTCATCTGCTCGTATGCGGCAAGCAGACGCCGTCTAAGGAAGAAATGGAAGCTGTGTATGACTATGTAGAAGAAATTACACTCTGCGATCGCAGAAGCAAGCTTGCGGATCTGCTCCACGTCATTCCGATGCAGGTACAGTCCAGAAGCGAGCTGCGAAGCGTCAAGCTGTCAGGAGATTACGATTATGTGCTGCTTGAGGGCGACTATGTGTACCCGGTGCTGCAAAATCCGAAGATCAGGCAAGACACGGCGATCCTAAGAGTTCACAACGATGAAGCGGTCTACTTCAAGGCGCTTGCCAGAAGCACCAAAAACGTCGTCCATAAAATGTATTACCACATGGAGAGCAGCAAGTTCGCGATTTTGCAAAAAAGAATGCTCGAGAAGGTCGACAAATATTTGTTTATATCGAGCAAAGAATTTGAAAATTTCCAAAAGCAAAATCCAGCGGCAAAGAGCTTGTTCCTGCCTCCGCCTGTCTCGAAGGTCAGCTTCGAATCCAGTGATTTTCAAAACAAAAATGTCGTATTTATTGGTTCGTTATTTATGCCGAATAACCGGGAGGCGATTCAGTGGTATCTCGAGCATATCCATCCGCTGATGCTGAAGGAGCCGGAGTACAAGTTCATCATAGCAGGCAACAGCAGAAAGCAGAGCTTAAGCTGGCTTGATCCGTACGATATGACGAACGTGATCGTGCATGATACGCCGAAGAGCCTCGACGACATTTATAGAAGCGGTTATTTATTCGTTAATCCGATGCAAAACGGAGCGGGCGTCAAGCTGAAGACGATTGAAGCGATCCAGAACGGCTTGCCGGTCATCTCGACCTCCATCGGCTATGAAGGAACCGGGCTAGTCGATAATGAGCATATTATGGTCGCCGACCGGCCGGAGCTATTTTACGCGAAAATCAAGCAGCTGTTCGATAACCCGCAAGCGGCGAAGGCGCTGCTGGAGTCGTCGCAAAGCTTCTTGCGCACGCATTACAACCATAAAGAGGTGCTGAAGTCGTTTATTCAGTCCTTAAATAACAGTTATAAAGTAAAGCAGGTGCTGTAATGGACAAGCGAAAAATTAACGTTATGTTTGTGACCCATGCGGATAAAAAAGGCGGCGCCGAGCAGAGCCTCATCCATCTCATCAATTATTTGGACTCGTCGAAATACCGGATCTTCTTGTTAAGCCCCGGCGATGCGTCGTATTTGCATGAGATCCGTGCGGAATATGTACATTTCCCGCTGCATCTGAACAGCATTAAGCAGAAGTTTGGCTTAGGCTATATCGAAACGGTGCTTAAGATCAAGTCATTCGTTCGGAAAAATAAAATCGACATCGTGCACGCCAACGGCTGGCGGGCTCCGTGGTACACGGCTCCGCTAAAATTTCTGGCGAAATCCAAGCTGGTCTGGCATCACCGCGATTATACGCATTTGCGCATGTTCAATCAGGTGCTTCCGCGTTTCTTTGACCGGGTTATTTGCATCTCGCATTTTGTGGCGAACTCGATCCAAGGCAGCAACAAAACGATTATTTACAATGGCGTTGACCCTGAGCTTGCCTTGACGAAGAAGAGCCGGACTTTTATGGAGGATGACACGCTTGTCATCGGCACGTTCGGCCGAATCGTGGAATGGAAAAGGTATCATCTCATGATTGAAGCCGTCAAGAAACTAGCCGACAGCAACCGGAAAAACTGGAAGCTGCTTATCGTAGGGGACGCTTCCGTTGACGGGTCGGATGGTTATTACAACGATATGATCCAGAAGGTGCTCTCTTATGGACTAGAGCATCAGGTTATCTTCTATGGCTACAGCAATAAACCGCTTGATGTCATGAAGGAATGTGATCTTACGATCAACTTCTCGCTTAACGAGCCGTTTGGCAGAGTCATTATCGAATCGATGCTCGTTGAAACGCCTGTTATCGTAGCGGATTCCGGCGGAGCGCCAGAAATCATCCATCATACGAATGGCGGCTTTATCGTGAAGGACGGCGATGTAGACGAGCTGTATCAGACGATCCAGCGGGTATATGACAAGAACGTCGACCATCAGGAGATGTCTAATCGCGGTTACACCAGCGTAATGAACGATTTTAACATGAGCACGATTGCCAAAAAAGTAGAGTCCACTTACAGCCGTTTGCTCGCGCCAAACTTGAAGCCGGAAGCGGCAGGAGGAACGGATGAGTACAGCATACAGTCAAATTAGCTTCGGCAAGCTGCTGGCCGTTCTGAAGGGAGCGGCTGTACTTCCGATCAAGGCGAGCTCGGTCGGCAGGCTTGGCAGAATAGCCGGGAAGCTTAATGTGAAGAACAAGGGTAAATTTGATATCGGCAAAAATGTTTCCTTCCAAGGAAAGCCGTTTCCGTCTTCGATTACGGTCGAGAAGCAGGCTGAGCTGTGGGTTGGCGATAACGTGTTTTTTAATTATGGCCTCGATATCGGCTGCACGCAGTCGATCCGAATCGGCAGCAACACGATCATCGGTCCGATGGTGAACATTATCGATACGAACTTTCATCCTGTTGACATGGAGGACCGGTCGGTGAGCAAAAACATTGTCATCTCGGATAATGTCTGGATCGGACGCGGCGCCGTGATTTTGCCGGGCGTTACGATTGGCCAAGGCTCGGTCATTGCGGCAGGCAGCATCGTAACGCGGGATATTCCGGCAAATGTGCTGGCAGGCGGCACGCCTGCCAAGGTGATTCGCGAGCTCCGGGTAACGAATGAATGGATTCGCAGATACAACTGATCGAGAGCGGAACGGCTTTGGAGGAATATCCAGCGGCAATGATTCAGGTTAGGCTAGGGAGCGTATGGCGATGAAAGTATGGATGTGGCCAAAATCGAGTGATTTGAACTTTTACAATGATTTGTTAACGAATTCGCTGAGCGGCGCAGGTATGGAAGTAAAGGATTTGAAGCATGGCAAGCTGATGCTGAAGGTCGGCGGGACGAGAGCAGGAGACATTGTCCATATCCACTGGATGCATCATGCCTATCAAAATCGCAATTTGCTGCTGTTCATCGTAAAATCGTTCATTTTTTTCATGACGATGGTTTATTTGAAGGTGCGCAAGGTGCAGCTTGTCTGGACGATTCATAACCTGTATCCGCATCAAGTGAAATATAAGAAGCTGGAGCGCTTCATGCGCGGGTTGATTTGCAAATTTTGCAGCAAGCTGCTGGTAGCGTCCGAGTCGATCAAACGAAAGGTCATGATGGAATTCGGAGTTCCGGCAAGCAAGCTTTTTGTGGTGAAGCACGGACATTATCTGGGCGTTTATAAGCCAAAGGGCATCGATTGCAGGAAGGCTTACGGCATTAGCGAGGATGCGGATATTTATTTGTTCTTAGGCGCGATTAAAGCCTATAAAGGCGTCGAGGACTTAATAGAAGCTTTCAATGCGGTGAAGACGAAGCAGTCCTATCTGATCGTAGCCGGCAAAGCGGACAAGCAGATGGAGTCTTATTTGAAGCGTGTAGAGGATAAGGAAAATATGATTTTGGATTTGCGCTTCATTCCAAATGAAGAGGTTGCCGATCTGATCAGCGCCGTCGACGTGATGGTCATGCCGTACAAGGAGATTACGACATCAGGCTCGGCGATTCTCGGCTTGTCGTTCCGAAAGCTGATCGTCATGCCGGACAATGATTTTATCGACGAGTACTTCAAGGAAGACATGGTCGTGAGCTACAACCCGAATGATTACAACGGCTTGGAGAATGCGATGAAAGCAGCCTTGAACGTGAAGCGGGAGCAGCGCTCGCCGCAGTATGAAGAGGTGCTGAAGGAACTCGAATGGAGCACGATTGCGCAAAAGATAAAAAACGTTTACCAAGGATGGGGATAAAGGATGAAGGTAACGGTGGCCATCTGCACCCATAACCGGGCAAAGGATACGGGAGAAGCGATTGAAAGCGTCCTTGCTCAAAGCTATGAGCGGGAGCAAATTGAAATTGTCGTCATCGACAATCGTTCGACGGACAATACGGCAGAAGTCGTAGGCGGGCTGGCGCGGATTCATGGTCCGGCCGTGCGCTATATTTTTGAGGATAAGCTCGGGTTATCGGTGGCACGCAACCGGGCGATTAAGGAAGCGAGAGGCGAATATATTCTCTTCCTGGATGATGATGCGATCGCCTCCCGCCACTGGGTGCGGCAAATTGTGGAGGTTTTCGAGAGCGATCCGCTGATCGGCTGCGTAGGCGGCAAAATCGATCCGATCTGGGAAGCAGCGGAGCCCGATTGGATTCCGAAGGAGCATCGCTCGGTTTTTACGATTCTCGATTATTCGAATGAAATTAAGGAAATGCCGGCGCCGGCGATTCCATACGGAGCTAACGTTGCTTTCCGAGCCAGCGTCTTTCGGAAGTTCAAGCCTTTCCGCGAGGATCTTGGACGGGTCGGCAACAATCTGCTGTCGAGCGAGGAGAGCGAGCTGATTGCACGGATTCGTGAGAGCTATAAGGTGTACTATACGCCGTTCGCGCCCGTCCAGCACAAAATCGCCAAAGAGCGCACGACGAAAAAATGGTTTTTAAAGCGGATCTATTGGCAGGGAGTCAGCGATGCAGTGAAGCGGCAGGATCGAAGCATCCTTGCCGTTGTGAAGCATTCGATTCGAATGGTTCAGGCGATCGGAACGTCGCTGCTGTCTATCTTTCATTTTAAGAGATTCATTAGCCAGGTTGTGAAAATATGTTACCGCAACGGATCGCTGGTCGGCATCCTGCGATATAACGGTAGGGGTTGACTTGATGTCACAGCTTGCCATTCATAAAGCTTGGAAGGGCAACGGACTCGTACAGACGATTATGCGGACTAGCGCGACTAATTTATTAGTGATGGTCATTAGTACGCTGACCTCGATCGTAACGGCGCGCATGTTCGGCGTTGTCGGGAAAGGCGAGTTCTCAGCTATCTTATTTTGGCCGACGCTGCTCGCTGGTCTCGTAGGGTTCGGCTTGCCAACCTCGCTTATTTATAACATGAAACAAAATAAAGGCAGCGGCGGCGATTTTGTCAGGGCGGGCTTCCTCTTCCAAATTCCGGTCAGCATCGTCATTGGCGCGGTTGCTTGGATTTGGCTGCCGGTCTGGCTTGGCAATTACCCCGCTGACATCGTTCAAATCGCTAGATGGTATACGGTGCTCATGCTGCCGATCCTGCTTGCGATCAATTTAATATCGGCTCTGGCACAGAGCACAAGCAAGTTCAACGTATACAACGGCGTACGCTTATATGTTCCGCTGTTCAACCTGGCGGGACTCATGGTGCTATGGGCGATCGGGGATTTAAGTCTTCAGAACGCTTCGCTCATCTTTCTTGTGACTAGCGTGCTTGTCGTATCGTGGTCCTTATACAGCATAAGGGATGCGCTCCGCATCAACTGGCTGAAGGGGCTTGGCAATCGGTTGGCGGCCAAGGCGCTGTTCGGCTACGGCAGCAAGGTATTCGGGGTAGAGCTGCTCGGCACGCTGTACTCGCAGTTCGATAAAATCGTCATTCTATCGATGCTGACAGCGAGGGATCTTGGGCTTTACACGGTCGTTTATGCGCTGTCTCGCGTATTCAATGTCGTGCAGATGGCGATTACGAATGTTGTGTTTCCAAAGGTAACCGGCATGGACAAGTCAGCCATTATCGCTACGGTTGGCAGGGCATTTCGGTTATCGATGCTGCTGATGACGATCGTCGTTATTCCGAGCATGTTCATCGGCCGTTATCTGATGGGCATCCTGTTCGGAGCGCCGTTCCTCGAAGCAAGCAATGCCTTCTACCTGCTGTCTATCGAATGCATTCTCGGAGGAGGCTCTTGGATTCTAGCCTCCGCTTTTAATGCGATGGGACGGCCAGGGCTTGTGCTGGTGCGCCAGTTGATTGCCTTGGCGGCAACGATCGGTTTGTTTTTTGTGTTTACGCCGTTGTATGGGCTGAACGGCATCGCGCTCGCCTTATTGATCGGCGCTGTCATCCGCATGGCGGTAACGATGACGTCGATGCGGTTGATTTTTCAAGTAAGGCTTAGCAATATGCTGTTTGATAAAAATGATTTCCGTTTTCTGATCAATCGTTTGAAAGAGAAAAAACAACGTAAAGGAGCGCGCTGATATGCTAGTGGAAACGAACATACACCCGATGGAGGGTCTAAAGAGGCAGCTTCTCCAAATACTGAAGGTCATTCCGCCTGGCTCAAGCATTTATTATGTCGATTATCCGGTATACAACAATGGCGGGGATCTGCTGATTATGAAAGGGGCAGAGGCTTTTTTCAAAGACAATCATATCCGCGTTGCGGCGCGGTACAGCGTCCTTGATTTTCCAGACAAGCTGACGATTCCAAACGATCAGATTATCGTGCTGCAGGGCGGAGGAAACTTCGGCGATCTGTATCCGGTTCATCAGAAGCTGCGTGAGAAGATCGTTGTCAGCTATCCAAACCATCGGATCGTATTGCTTCCGCAGACGATTTACTTTAAGAGCGATGCGGAGTATGAGCGGACAGCGCGCCTCTTCAATAGCCATAAGGATACGCATCTCTTCGTACGGGACACCTTAACCTATGATTTGGCGGTGCAAAAATTTCACAAATGCTGCGTTTATTTATCGCCGGACATGGCGCATCAGCTATGGCCGATTTTGCCGAAGAGCAGCCCGGGCAAGGAGCTGCTTTGCTTCTTCCGCACCGACATCGAGAAGACGAGCGAGCAGGAGAGCTTTGAAGCGGTAGGGCGGGGCGATCATTTGGACTGGGCTTCCCTCTACAACCGAGTGGAGAAAAAGTCGATTAGGGTGATCGGACAAATGATGACCAAGAGCGGCGTTCCGCTGCCGATGCAGGCGATATGGGGCAAGTATTCCGATTATTTGGTCGATAAAGCAGTCAAGCGCTTCAGCGGCTACCGCGTCGTGCAAACCTCAAGGCTGCATGGACATATTTTGTCCTGCTTGATGGACAAGCCTAACACGCTGCTCGACAATTCATACGGCAAAAACTCGAATTACTATAATACATGGACCAGCAGCGTGAAGTCGGCTCAATTAGTGGTGAGTAACGAAGCTAACTAGCCGGTGCTGCTCCTGTTGACTATATCGTTTAGAAAAATGCTGCTTATGCGGCGGGTTTAGTGTCGAAGGGAAGATAGTTCAGCGGATGGATGCATAGCGCGTTCGTGAATGCGGGCGTTAGCAAGGCGAGAGAGCTGCGCGGGAGAGGGAGAGTTAACGGGAAAAACTCCTGTTAATGTAACCTCTACTCGGCGTATAGATGCAATTAGCTGGAAATCCTCCATGTAATTTGGGGGATTTCTTAATTTTAAGGCCATCTTAGCGGAATTAGCGGGAGAAAGTCCTGTTAAGTGCGCTATGAGGCTGGATATGAGCAAATTAGCTGGAGCTTTTCCTGTTATTTAATGAGATAGCGCGTATGTGCGTAGCTTTCGAAGCAAGTTTTGTTGCGAAGACGTTCAGGTAGTAAATGCTCCACAAAACGAAGCTTATGCTTTCGAAGCAAGTTTTGTTGCGAAGACGTTCAGGTAGTAAATGCTCCACAAAACGAAGCTTATGCTTTCGAAGCAAGTTTTGTTGCGAAGACGTTCAGGTAGTAAATGCTCCACAAAACTAAGCTTATGCTTTCGAAGCAAGTTTTGTTGCGAAGACGTTCAGGTAGTAAATGCTCCACAAAACGAAGCTTATGCTTTCGAAGCAAGTTTTGTTGCGAAGACGTTCAGGTAGTAAATGCTCCACAAAACTAAGCTTATGCTTTCGAAGCAAGTTTTGTTGCGAAGACGTTCAGGTAGTAAATGCTCCACAAAACGAAGCTTATGCTTTCGAAGCAAGTTTTGTTGCGAAGACGTTCAGGTAGTAAATGCTCCACAAAACTAAGCTTATGCTTTCGAAGCAAGTTTTGTTGCGAAGACGTTCAGGTAGTAAATGCTCCACAAAACGAAGCTTATGCTTTCGAAGCAAGTTTTGTTGCGAAGACGTTCAGGTAGTAAATGCTCCACAAAACTAAGCTTATGCTTTCGAAGCAAGTTTTGTTGCGAAGACGTTCAGGTAGTAAATGCTCCACAAAACTTTTTAGGGGGAATCAGCATGAAAATTGTTCTTCTATCAGGTGGTTCGGGCAAGCGGCTGTGGCCGTTGTCGAATGAGTCGCGGTCCAAGCAGTTTCTGAAGGTGCTCAAAAACGCCAATGACGAGCGTGAATCGATGGTTCAGCGCGTATGGGGACAAATATCGAATGCGGGGCTTCGCGAGCATGCTTACATCGCAACTAGCAAACCGCAGGTGGATATGATCCATAGCCAGCTCGGAAGCGAGATCGAAGTGATCGTCGAGCCGGAGAGAAGAGATACCTTCCCGGCTATCGCGCTGGCAGCAACCTATTTATACTCGGTGCAAGGCGTAAGCCTGAACGAGACGGTAGTTGTCATGCCGGTCGATCCTTATGTAGAGGAATCATTTTTCCAGAAAACGAAGGAGCTAGAGCTGGTTCTGAATGAATCGGGTGCTGATTTGGCGCTTATGGGCGTCAAACCGACCTACCCTTCCGAGAAGTACGGCTATATCGTTCCGGAACAATCCGCCGAAGCGGATGAGTCCTATGTGAATGTACACAGCTTTAGAGAAAAACCCCGCGAAGAAGAAGCGGCAGCGATGATTGAGCAGGCTGCGCTTTGGAACTGCGGGGTTTTTGCATTCAAGCTCGATTTTCTCATAAACATCCTGATCGCCAATGAATTCCCGATTCAATACGACGAAATGCTGAAGCAGTACGGCAAGCTTCCTAAGAACAGCTTCGACTATGAAATTGTTGAGAAATCGAATCATATCGTGGCGCTGCCTTATGAGGGCGATTGGAAGGACCTTGGCACATGGAATACGCTGACCGAGGAAATCGAAACGCCGCTTATCGGCAAAGGAATCATTACCGGCGACTCGTTAAATACGCATGTCATCAATGAACTGGACATTCCGATTACGCTGCTGAACGTATCAAACGTCGTTGTTGCAGCAAGCCCTGACGGCATTCTCGTATCGGATAAAGCTTCAAGCCCAATGATCAAGGAAGTCATGAAGCATTCGGACCAGCGCCCGATGTATGAGGAACGGCGCTGGGGACGCTACCGGGTGCTCGATTACTTAAAATATCCGGATGGCAAGGAAGTATTGACGAAGCGGATTTGCGTAGCGCAAGGCCAAAACTTGAGCTACCAATATCATTTGCTGAGAGATGAGGTATGGACAATCGTTGCGGGTCAAGGAACGATGGTTCTCAACGGGAAGAGCTTTGTCGTGAAATCAGGCGACGTATTGACGATCTCCAAAGAAAGCCTGCACAGCCTGCGCGCGGAGACGGAAATGGACATTATCGAAATTCAAACGGGCTCGGAGCTTATTGAAGAAGATATCGTCCGGCTGGCTTTTGATTGGAAAGAAATTTTGGGACTTTGCACCGTATAAACGAAAAATGCGATGAAGGAGCGATAAGCATGAACATTACGGTTATTGGAACCGGCTACGTCGGGCTTGTATCAGGCGTTTGTTATGCCGAGCTAGGCAACCGAGTCATCTGCGTGGATAAGGACCCGCGCAAGATCGATACATTAAATGCCGGCGGCATTCCGATTTATGAGCCTGGCCTTAAGGAGCTGGCATCGGCGAATCGCGAGGCAGGAATGCTATCGTTCACGACCGATTTGCCAAGTGCGGTGCGCCAATCGGACATTATCATTTTAGCGGTAGGAACGCCGCCGCTGCCAAACGGCGAGGCGAACCTCTCTTATATTAACCAAGCGGCCATCGAGATTGCAGAGGCGATGAACGGCTACAAAATTATTGCGGTAAAGAGCACCGTGCCGGTCGGAACAAACGAGCGACTGGCTGAGCTGATCCGCTCCCGCACGAACGAGCGCTTCGACAGCATTTCGCTGCCGGAGTTTTTGCGCGAGGGCTCTGCGATCCAAGATACGCTGCATCCCGATCGGATTATTATCGGAGCCGATTGCCAAAGCGCGTCAGACATTATGACGCTGCTGCACATCCCATTAACCGAGCAAATCGTCGTAACGGATATCCGCAGCGCCGAAATGATCAAATATGCATCCAATGCCTTCCTCGCTACGAAAATATCATTTATTAACGAGATCGCCAACATTTGCGAGAAGGTCGGCGCTGACGTGACGAAGGTAGCGGAAGGCATGGGTTATGACAAGCGAATCGGCCCGTCGTTCCTTAAAGCCGGGATCGGCTATGGAGGCTCTTGCTTCCCGAAGGATACGAGCGCTTTGATTCAAATCGCAGGCCACGTCGACTATGAATTCAAGCTGCTTCGCTCGGTTGTGGAAGTGAATCAGGATCAGCGCTTCAACGTTATCCGCAAGCTGGAGACGATCTTTGACGGCCAGCTGCATGGCAAGACCATTGCGGTATGGGGGCTAGCTTTTAAACCAAATACCGATGATGTGCGAGATTCGCCGGCACTTGAGATCATTCAGCACTTGATCGATAACGGCGTGCAGGTGAGAGCCTATGACCCGATCGCCATCGATAACTTCCGCTCTATTTACCAAATAGAAGGAGTCGAATGGTGCGCCGATGCGATGGAAGCAGCCAAGGATGCGGATGCGCTTTGCTTGTTGACCGAATGGGAGGAGTTCTCGAGGGTCGATCTTGGCCTTCTTCAAAAGGTATTAAAAAATCCAATTCTGATTGACGGCCGCAATGTTTTCGAAGAAGAGCATCTCATTGGAACTGAATTCGTGTATTATTCCGTTGGCCGACCAAGCTTAAACCAAGGCGTGAAGCAGCAAATGCCCGTATTGCAATTTTAGTCCAAACTTATGACTAGAGGTGAACGAAAGATGACGATTAGAAAAAAGGTGACCTTATCCGCGCTTGCGATTTCAATGCTTACCGCTTCACTTGGCGGTTTGCCGCTAAGCCAGAAAGGATTGTATCAGAAGCTCGGAATTATCCAAACGGCAAATGCCGCGGAAACCGAATTGCCGTCTAGCGTGTTCCTGGAGCGCATGAGAGGTCTTTATGACGCGCTTGCAGCGGGCGACAAGACGGATATGCAAGAGGTTAGAAATTTGCGCGATGAAATCGCCGGTCTAGATGAAGCGGTAAATCAGCAGCTGATTGATCCGGTATGGAATAAGATTAGCGCTAAGCTGCCTGAAACCGTAGATCAAGCGGAATTAAAAGCGAGCCTGTTTCGTCTGGTCAAAGCGGTCGGCTCCTTCCGGTATGATCCAAATGCCTCCGATTTGGAGGCCATTCGCACGAACCCGGAATATCGCGCTACCTTGAAGACGATTGCGGCCGCAGGCGGCGACGAAAATATTAGGCTTGATGATTTTCTTGTGTTCCTGTTTGGCGACGGGGGCAGCCGGAAGGGCGTAGAAGGGACGATCGGCAGCTTGCTTGCCGAGAAGACACCGACGGAGCTGATTCAATTGCTAGGCAACAAGCAGGGCATTACGGCTGTCCTGCTTCAAGCGACGGAGAAGCTGCTAGGCGATACGGGTTCCTACAAGTTTAGCTCAATATTGAGCAACCTTGGCGTAACGCCGCAGGATGTAAGGGCAACGGTGCTGAATTTTCAGCTGAAGCTGCAAAAGGATGAACCTGCCATTAGTGCGATGACCGTGGCGTACATTCGATCGGCAGCGAAACCGAATGTGAAAATAACGGCTGACGGGCGCGTGCATACGTATACGCTAAACGTGTTTGGCGTATCGATTATTCCTCTTGTCCTTCAATGGTCGAAGGTATCCGGTGATGCGCAGGTGAGCGTATCGCCAAACGGTGTCGTTTCCATTCCAAGCAATGTTGCAAGCGGCAAGGCTGTTATTCAAGCGAGATTGATCAATCCATACGGCGGCTCGGCGAAGGTTATTTTTGAGCAGGAAGTTTCATTGACGACTGCTCAGGAAGAGGAAACGGAATTCCCTACGGCTCCTTTGATTGAACGTCTGAACAAGCTGCACAGCGCCCTTGCGGCAGGCGATCCGGCTGACATTCAAGCGGTTCGCGATTTGCGGGATGAAATAGCTGGGCTTAATTTTGCAACGGATCAGGCTTTAATTGACCCGATCTGGAACAAGCTCGCTGCCAAGCTGCCGGCAACGGCAGATCAAGCCAAGCTGAAAGAAACCTTGTTCAACATAATGAAGGCTGTTGGCTCGATTCAATATGACCCGCAGGCATCCGGCTTAGAGGCGATTCGTACGAATCCCGAATACCGGGCAGCGCTGAAGGCGCTTGGAGCAGCGGGCGGCGAGCCGAGCTTCGTCGTAGACGATCTTCTGCTATATCTATTCGGCGATGGCGGCGCGAAGCTTGGCGTGGAAGGAACGATTCGGAAGCAGATTGCAGCCTTGTCCTCCACGGAGCTGCTGCGTTTGCTCGGGGACAAGCAAGCGTTTGCCGCGTTGGTGCCTAAAGCGATAGAGCAGCTGCTTGGCGAAACGGATGACTATAAAGTAAGCTCGCTTCTAAGCAGCGTAGGCATTACGCCTAACGAGCTTAACGCGACATTGGCGGCCTTCCAGCTGAAGCTGAAGAAGGATGAGCCGGCTCAAGCAGCGTTGACGATTGCCAGCGTGCGCGCAGGAGCTGTAGAGACGGTAAAAACGAGTGAAGACGGCCGCGAGCAGGCATTTAGCCTAAAAGTATTTGGCGTAGCGGTTCCATCGCTTGCGCTGCGGTGGAGCAAAGTATCCGGAAGCGAAAACGTGAAGGTGGCGGCGAACGGCACGGTTACACTCTCGCGGGGCACGCAAACCGGTTCGGCCGTTATACGTGCGACATTTATTAATCCTTACGGCGGCACAGCGAAGGTTATTTTTGAGAAACAAGTGACGTTAACAGCCGCGGAAGGCGAGGGAGACCACTTCCCTGCCGAGGAATTCCTGAAACGAATGAACAAGCTCCATGCGGCGCTGCTAGCCGGAGATCCGTCGGATGTGAAGGATGTCCGCAACCTTCGCGAAGAGATAACGAAGCTTAGCTTCGCTAAGGATCAAGCGTTGATTGATCCGGTCTGGAACAAAATCAAGGCGAAGCTTCCAGCATCGGTTAATCAAGAGGAGCTGAAGAAGAGCCTATTCCAAATCATTCAAGCAGTAGGCTCCATCCAGTATGATCCGGAGGGCAAGGATCTCGAAGCGATTCGTACGAATCCTGAATTCCGAGCAACATTGAAGACGATTGCGGCAGCAGGCGGCGTAACGACCCTGACGATGGACGACTTCCTATTGCTACTGTTTGGCGATGGCAATGATCGTCCGGGCATTGAAGGAACGGTTCGCGACATCATCTCGGACATGAATACGAAAGAGCTTGCCCAGCTGCTTGGCAATAAGGATAAAATGAATGAAGTGCTAATGGAAGCGATGGCGGAGATTATCGCAGAGAAGGACGACTACGCATTAAGCGAAGCCCTTTACAACTTAGGCGTTAAATCGACGGACATTCGTTCGACGGTTTTGAAATTCCAAGTGAAGCTGAAAAACGATGAGCGTGCGCTTAACGCGTTGACTGTCGCTTATATCCGTTCAGAAGTTATATCGGCTGTAAAAGTAACGGCAAACGGCAGACAGCATGATTACACGCTGAAGCTGTTTGGTAAAGAGCTGCCATATTCATTATTGAGATGGAAGAAAGTATCGGGAAGCAAAGATGTTACCGTTGATTCCAAAGGTAAAGTAACGCTTCCGAAGAAGGTGGCTACAGGCACGGCCGTTATTCAAGCGACGCTGATTAATCCTTACGGAGGCTCGGCTAAAGTAATCTTCCAGCAAGAGGTGACGCTCATTAACGGTGAAGTGGAAACGGATCCTAAGGCTGAGCTGCAAAAGATCGCTCAGGCACTTGATGATAAGCTTGCAGCTATTAACAAGAAGCTGAAAGCAGCGACGAATGACGAGCAAAAAGCGGAGCTGGTTCTAGAGGTTGTGCAGGCAAGAAACGAAGCAGTCAATGCTATCAACAATGTTAAAGCGACTAACTCATTGAAGAACAAAGCGATCAACGAAACAAAAAGCAAGGTCAATAAATTGTTGACCGCTATTATTATGGAAATCATGCGTTCTTAATCTCTAGCCAGTCTTCCTTCTCCGATTGGGGAAGGAAGACTGGCTTCTTTCTATTACAAACGAAAGGTGGTAGCCGCATATGAGTCAACGGCATGCACGAAGGAAGAGGCGTCCCCGCTTTCAAAAACCGGATACCATTAACATTATTTTAGGCTCGTTAACGATTATTCTGATCGTAGCGTGGGGCGGGCTTTATTGGAAGGATTCCTCGCAGCAAGCGCTTATCGTAAGCGCGGATGGAGCAGCGCAGAATGAGCAAGCGGAGCTGATTGACCTTGATGAGGTCGTGACGGATCCGAAAAGCACGCCTCCTGCGGATGAAGCGAAGCCAGCAGTCACAGATAAAGCGGGGCAAGCAACCGATAAACCGGCTGTGGGCGGAGAAGAAGCGGCGCCTCCTGAGAAGGAGACGACTGAGCCGGATAAAGGCTCGGAGCCCGTTCAAACTACGAAGCCTGTCCATACGGCGAAGCCAAATCAAGTGAAGCCAGGCGCTGGCGGCGGAGCGAAACCGGGCACAACAAAGCCAGGCACAACGAAGCCGGGGACGTCAACACCAGGCACGACAAATCCGGAAACGCCAGCCGTAACGGAACCGCCGGTAAATATGTCCGAGAAATACGAGCAAGAAATTATTCAGCTTCAGGCAAAATGCACGCAGGATATGAATGAGGTGCTGGTAGGCGCGGAAGCAAGCATCGAGCAGTTGGATATGTCAGATCCTTATGCGTTTCAGCAGTTGAATCAGAAGTGGATGGACGGTCTTGCGAATGTGGAGAACACATGCAATACGAAATTCCAAGAGAAGATCGACAACGCGGAGAAGGCTGATGTGGATTCAGCGATTACAGAGGAGTGGCAGCAGAAGTTTAGCGCATTGATGCTGCAGCTTCAAGGTGAGTTCGAGGCGAAGCTGCTGCAGCTAATGGGCGGTTAATGACGGATTGATTATTCATCCTTTGGCAAGGTGCGGTCGCGGAGCACACGTTCGAGCAGGCTGCGAATGAGCACCAGATCGTCCCTTTCCAGAGGCACTCCGTCCCAGTGGAGCTGTTCGTAATTCAAATATTCCTTCGCATTATGGTTAAGCTCGATTGGAGGCTCCGGATAATCAGTTAGCCCGAGCAAATAGTCCGCCGATGTGCGCAGCTTACGCGAGATCGTCTGAATGGATTCGATGGTCGGCTGCCGGTACCCGGATTCGTAACCCGCATACGTGCTTTTGGCAACCCCTAAGTAATCGGCCACTTCCTGCATGGTCAATTTCCTCGTTTTACGCAGCTGCTTCAGGCGCTTCGCAAACATCGTAATCCCCCTCTCTCTAACGTCTCTGTTATCTATTTCATTGCTGGTTAAACGCACACATAATTATATCATGTTTACCATTTGCATGTACAAGGGAATGGATCAAATTACCCTTGTCTATTTTAGATAACGTGCAATGCCATCCTCAAAACCTTCCAGAATTGTGAAAAAAATAGATTAAAACGATCGTTCGAAAATAACAAATAGCCTTGCAGGTCAACCACTGGCCTGTAGGGTTCTTTTTTTTTCGCTTCTTATTTGCCTTAAAAGCTATTAAATGATAATGCCGAACTCATATGATGCATATATTAATGAACAAGCTGCATCCCGTGAGGAGGTTGTAAATGAAATCAAGCATTTCGGGAAAAGTGATGACCATCTACGGAAGCATCTTTCTGCTTATTATTGTGTTGACCTTCTGGTTGTCCTACCGGGGAACGGTTGGACCGCTTGAGGCCGATCTGACCAATACGAATCTCGCTCTGCTCAAGCAAGTAGACCAAAAGATCGAAGTCGCATTCCGCCAGACCGAGAAAGATTTGCTTGCACTTATGGAAGAGCTTGAGTTCGTGTATTTCATGCTGGACAGCTACAATGACGACGCCCAAAAATACAGCAACTATTATGGATTAACGACAAAATTAAAAAACTTTATTAACGCGAATCCTACTTTCTCATCCATTTTCGTTTACTCTGCCGTGAACGGCGATATTTTGACCGAGAAGGCCTATATGAATGATATTGCTCCGGTAGACAACTGGCTGGCTGCTTACATGGACATGCCGGGTTATTTCAAGTGGATGACCACCCATCCGGTGTGGGATGGAACGACGACCCAAAACGTGGTCACGCTGGTTCGCTCCTACCCGACGCTAAGCAGTCCGGGCTACCGCAACGGCATCGTTGCCGTCAACATTAACGAGGATGTTCTCTACGGCATGATTAAATCCGTCTATGAGGAAAGCTCGGCTGGCCATCTGTTTATATTCGACGCGGATGGGAAAGTCGTCAGCCACGACGACAAAACGCTGCTATATCAAAATTTGAAGCAGTTGCCTTATATGAAAGACGTGCTCTCGTCAGAAGGCAGCGGCTCCCTATCAATCAAGCTGGACGGCGTTCCGCAAACGGTGTTTTACCGGACATCCGCCTATACGGGGTGGAAAATGGTCAGCATTATGCCGGAATCGCAAATTTACGAGCCGCTCCAGATTACACGCAATCTGCTGTTCATATTAGCTGGTGCTATGGTCGTCCTTGCGTTAATTGTGCTGTTCTACGTCAACCGCTTAACGTTCAAGCCGCTTGACCGGCTGGTTGGCAAGCTTGCAGGCACCTATCAGCCGGATAAGAAGCGCGGATTCGATACGGCGGGCTTCACCTATTTGGAGACGGTGTTCGAGCAGATGATGGAGGACCGGGAGCATTTGGAGAAGCATGTGCGCGATTCCAAGTCCGTGCTCAAATGGAGATTGATCATGGATATGCTGACCGGCTACCGAACGGACTACCAAGCTTTGCGGCATCACCTTGAATTTACCGGCATTAAGCTCTATTCGGAGCGCTACCTTGTATGCACGGCGGAAATAGGCAAAGCGGAAGGCAGCTTGAGCCCGCGCGATGAAACGCTTTATACGTATGTGTTTTGCAACGTGGCGGAGGAGCTGATGGGCAAGGAGGATGCGGGCGTCGCTATCGATTTGGGCGGCGGACGGGCGGCGCTTGTGTTTAGCTTCGCGGAAGGCGAAGCGGAGCAAAACCATTTGCGCGCGCTTGCTATTTTGGAATGGATACTGGAGGTCATTAAGAAGCAATTCGGCTTAGTCGCCACGGTTGGCGTCGGCAGATGCGTCAAGGAATTGGGCGATATTCAAAGCTCCTACGGCGAATCGCTTAAGGCGCTTCGCTACAAGATGCTTTTTGGCAGCCATTCGGTCATTTCAATCGAGGATTTGCAGCCGCCGGACAGTCAGGACTATTACCGATTGAACCGGAAGGCGACGCGGATTATGGAGGCGCTCAAGCAGACGGATACGGACAAAATGAAGGAGGATGTGCATCAAGCCTTCGAGAAGGCGGTGGAGCTTGGCTTGCCCCCCGACCTTATCCGTCAGTTTTCGTTCGATTTAATTGTGAAGGCGCTGCAGGTTGCGGATGCAATCGGGATCGGTCCCGAGGAGTCGATGGGCAACTTGGACAGCATTTACGAGAAGATCGAGCGCAGCGAGAATTGGAAGCAGGCAGAGAGCCTCGTCCTCGCCGTTCTTGAGGAGCTGGCGGCCAAGCTTACGAGCAAACGCAGCCAGAGAGGAAAAAACGACACGATTGAGCGGATGCTTACATACATTCAAGCCCATTACCATGAAAATGATTTGTCGCTCGACCTTCTAGCCGAACAGTTTCATTTGAGCCCGACCTACATCAGCAAGCAGTTCAAGGAATATACCGAGCGCAACTTCATCGACTATCTAATCGAAATTCGTATTGACGCCTCGAAAGCGCTGCTGGCCGACACGGATAAGAAGGTGAACGACATCGCGGAGGCGATTGGGTATATGAATACCCGGAGCTTCCTGCGGACGTTTAAAAAATATACGGGGATGACACCGACAGAGTTCCGCGAGCACGCCATCAGGAAGCTATCGGGGCAAGATACGGAGCAAACGTAAGACCGGTGGCACACTTCCATAGCGGAGGCGTCGCCCCGGTTTTTTCTTTGCTATGGCGGGCTTTGTCACGTGTCACAGCAAAAGAATGAACCTGTTCAAGAAAGGTGACTGCGCCATTTCACAATAAAAGAGACCAGTCACAGAACATGTCTATTTCCAGCTTTCCGCGCTTTGTGTACGATCGAATCGTAGACGGAACATAAAGGGGGGGAGGACGATTTGGATACGGCTTAAGCGGGATCGTCACTTATATTTGATGCTTCTGCCTGTCATCTTGTTTTATGCGGTCTTTAAATACGCACCGATGGCGGGCGAGATTATCGCATTCAAAAATTACCGGTTTATTGATGGAATATGGGGAAGCGAGTGGGTCGGGTTTCATCATTTTCAAATGCTGTTCGCAAGCTTGGATTTTTGGAGAATTCTTCGCAACACGCTGCTTCTGAACATCTATAGTCTGGTGTTTGGTTTTCCGGTGCCTATCCTGCTTGCCCTGCTGCTAAACGAGGTGCGCAGAGAATGGTACAAAAGAACGGTGCAAAACCTGTTGTATTTGCCCCACTTCATTTCTTGGGTTGTGCTGGGCGGAATCGTCATCGCGATCCTATCGCCAAGCACAGGCGTCGTGAATCTGCTCCTAAAACAATTAGGCATAGAGCCGGTTTATTTTATGGCGGATTCGAGTTGGTGGCCTGTCGTGTATACCGTATCCGGCATTTGGCGCGATGCGGGCTGGGGGACGATTCTTTATTTAGCGGCGATGGCTTCGATCGATCCACAGCTTTACGAAGCAGCCAAAATCGACGGGGCAAACAAGCTGCGGCAAATTTGGCATATTACGCTTCCGGGCATTCGCAGCACGATCGCCATCTTATTGATCCTCCGCATGGGGCATATGATGGATGTTGGCCTCGAGCAAACGCTGGTGCTTCAAAACCAATCCGTGCTGGACGTAGCGGATGTCATAAGCACCTACGTATACCGGGTCGGCTTGCAAAATATGAATTACAGCTACACGACAGCGCTTGGTTTATTCCAGTCCTTGATCGGCTTTATTCTAGTGGTGGGCGTTAATGGGCTCATACGAAAGTTCGGCGAGAGGGGGTTATGGTAACGGTGAAAAGAAATGCTGCCGCGGCCCTCGCGCTGTCTTCGATTAGCAAAATCATCCTTTATACGTTTCTTGGCCTCTCGTCCTTAATCGCCCTGTTCCCGCTTTGGTACGAGGTAGCCGCCTCCTTTAGCAGCAGCCGGGCGATTACAGCCGGAGAAGTGATGCTATGGCCGATTGAATTCAACCTGCATGCTTACGATCGGCTTTTTGATGACGGGCAAATTTTGATCGGCTTGCGAAATACGGTTTTGATCACGGTTGTCGGTACCGCGCTGAACATGATTATGACGATACTGGCCGCCTATCCGCTCTCGAGACGCCGCCTGGTAGGCCGCAGCGGATTGCTGATGTTCGTTACGTTCACGATGTTATTCGTCTCCGGCATCATTCCGAGCTTCATTCTCGTCAAGACACTGGGCTTAATGGACACTTACTGGGCCTTATGGCTGCCAGGCTTGATCAGTACCTATAACATGTTTGTCATGAAAACGTTCATGGAAGGGCTGCCCGAGGAAATTGAAGAGTCGGCGGCTATGGACGGAGCGGGGGATTGGCGGGTTTTAATGCAGATCATGCTTCCGCTGTGCAAGCCGATCATCGCATCCTTGTCGCTGTTTTATGCCGTTGGCTGGTGGAACTCTTATTTCAGCGTTCTGCTTTATATCACAAAAACGACGTCGCAATCCTTGATGGTGAAGCTGTACCAGATGATCAATCAAGTGGATGCAAGCCTGCTTAACAATACCGGGGGAAGCGAGGGTGCCGGGCAAATCTTGTTAACGCCGGAGGGGATTAAAGCAGCGGCAATCGTCATTGCGGTCACGCCGATTCTGTGCGTATATCCGTTCCTTCAGAAACATTTTGTGAAAGGTGTCTTGATCGGTTCGGTTAAAGGTTAATAAGGAAAAGGGGATGATGTATTTGATGAAAAAGAACAAAATCCGCAATTTGATCATGATTGCTAGCTTCATTCTTGTACTGCTGGCTGGCTGCACGGGGAAATCCGAGCCGACTAAACCTTCTGCCGCGCCGAACGAGACCGATGCGCCAGCGCCTGTGGTTCAGGAAAAGAAAGAGATCAGCGTATCTATCCTTGACCGGGGCGAAGTGGCAACGGAGGAAGGCAGCTACGAAAACAACCGCTGGACGAAGTGGATCAATGAAAATGCGCCTGCTAAGGTCAAATGGGTACCCGTGCCGCGTACACAGGTGCAGCAAAAATTAAATACGCTGATCGCATCGGGGACGGCGCCGGATTTAATATGGGAATACGACCGCAGCTACATTAGCCAGCTCGCTGCGCAGGGCGCGATTCAGCCGATTGACGAATATATCGAAAAGTACAGCACAACCTACAAGGCGTATTTGGAGAAGCATCCGGAGCTAAAGCCCTTCCTCACGATCAACGGGAAAATGTATGCGATTGCAAGCGCGCGCGGACAAGAAACGATAGCCAATCACGGCATTATGATTCGTCAGGATTGGTTAGATAAGTTGGGTTTGAAAGCTCCTACTACAGTTGAAGAATTAGTTGAGGTTGCGCGCAAGTTCAAAGAGGGCGATCCGGACGGCAACGGCACGGCGGACACCGTTCCGATCACCTTTAACTACAACGGAGTACAAATTTTAAGAGCCCTTTTCTTCGATAACGAAAACCAATGGTATCTGGAAGACGGCAAGCTTACGTTCGGCCGGATACTGGATCGGTATACCGATTCGCTTGCTTTGCAGAAGCAGCTTTTTGACGAAGGGTTGATCGATAAGGAATACATTACGGATACGAATTTTCAGCGCTCGCTTCAGCTCTGGACGACAGGCAAATCCGGCATCTATCTCGGCTCATGGACGATGGGCGCGGAGTTTGTTGATTTGAAGAAAAATGTGCCGGATGCGAAAGTTGTGCCTTTGGAGCCTGTCGCTTCGAAGTACGGAAAAAATGGCCTTTACCAGGAAGTGCCGGCCAATATGTATATCGCTTTTAATACCAATATGAAAGAGGACAAAATCGAAGCAGGCGTCAAGTTTTTGGACTGGATGCTGGAGAAGGGCTGGGAGCCGCTCAGAATCGGAGAGAAGGACGTCCACTATAAGCTCGTTGGCGAAGTTCCGCAGAAGACCGACGCTGATAAGTTCAAGAAAGAAGTCTTCTATGCAAGAGAGTATGCCATCTTGAACGAATGGGATCCGAAGCCGGAATGGTATGCGGTGATGGCGGCCCAAGATCCGATTTCGCAAGAGCAGGCCGTGCTTAAAGCAGCGGGCCTTGAGACCGCGATGAAAAATAAATACAGACGGGACATCGCCTATAATCCTGACCTGCCTGAGGTAAGCCAGCTGATTGCAACCTTCGCTCCGATCGCGCAGCAAATTGAAGCCAAGATCGTGACTGGAGGGGGCGCGCTTACGCCGCAGGCCGGAATGGAGGATATTCGCAAGGAGTGGAAGCGTTTGGGCGGAGAAAATGTAGAGAAGCTGGTGCAGGAGTGGTACGAGACGAATAAGGAGCATCTGAAGTAGAGGGGAAGGCCCTTCCCGTATTCGGTTATAGCGATGCGGGAAGGGTTAATCGCCGATCCGAGTAGCAAAGGATGGATGGAAAATGATGACCATGAAAAAAGTTTTTTCATTATTCCTCGTCTTTGCATTGATCATGACGGCATCCGGTACGCTTGGCAAAAATGAACCTGCAGCGGCTGCGGAAGCGGTGGTTGCAGAGCTGCAAGCAGGCGATTATGAAAGCTCCGACGAAGTATGGGACTTCCTGCTGGGAGCCGAATTTCCCGGGGCGCAAGGAAGCTTTACAAGAGATCAGTCCGCGTTCCAAACGGGGCTCTCCTCGGCCAAGGTGACGGGCGACTTTAATGGCGGGGGCTCCTACGTTGCATTGGAGCGGTATTTGACGAAACGGATTGTTCCGGCAGACGCGGTCAGTTTATCCTTTTGGGTAAAGACTGCGGACGCCGCATCGATATACCTCGTTCTAATGGATGGCACGAACCAAAATCATTCGCAAAGGCTGGTGCTTCAGCCGACAACGGCTTGGCAGAAGGTTACCGTGAATGCTTTTAATACAGGCAGCGAATATACGCACTGGGGAGGAGCCAATGACGGAGCGTGGCATCCGTCGCTTAAGAAGATGACCATCAAGGTGGCACGGGCGGGCTTGCGCACAGGGCTTAAGAGCGGCACGGCATGGTTCGACGATGTCAGAATCAAGGTGACCGTACCTGATCTAGCCATCGCTCAAACGCAGGTTGGCAACGTATTTGCCGGTGCAAGCAAAGGTACTTTTGATGTGCTGACGACAGGGGATACCGTCACCTGGCAAACCTATGACGCTTGGGGGGAGCCCGGTTCAGCTGGAAGCGCGCCGGTTACCGGTGGAAAGATCAGGCTGGAGGTGCCGGTTCAGTCAGACGGCTATTACCGCTTAAAGCTGTCCGCCTATCAAGCAGGGGCTTTGCTCAAAACGACAGAGACGACCTTCGCCACGGTGCCAACGTTTGATTTGGCGGCAGTGACCGCATCGCCATTTGGCGTTCAGACACATTTTGCCCATAGCTGGAACCGCGAGATGATTCCTTTGGTCAAGTATGCAGGCGCCAAAAGCGTGCGGGATGCGATGTTCTGGTCCGAGATCGAGCTTAAAAAAGGCATCTACACCTATAACCCAAAATTTACGCTCTATATGGAAGGCTTGCTCGAGAACAGCATCGATCCGCTTATGACCTTCGCTTTTTCCAATCAATTTTACGATAATTTTCAAACGCCATATTCGGCAGAAGCGCACGCCGCCTATGCAAATTATACAAAATCCGTGCTGAACCGATTCGGAGGCCAAATTAAATGGGGCGAGATGTGGAATGAGTTCAACCTGCCCGGTTTTGGAGGAAACGGTCCAGCCGCATCCCAGCCGGATGTTTACTTCAGCTTAATGAAAGCAGGCTACGAGGCTGCCAAATCGGTGCGCCCGGATCTGAATGTGCTTGGAGGCGCGACCGCAGGCATTCCGGAAGAGTGGCTGGAGGACTTGTTCCAGCTCGGCGGATTGAATTACATGGACACCTTGTCCGTACACCCTTACCGTTACCCCGACAAGCCGGAAGGATTGCTTAATGAGGTAGCCTCGTTAAACCAACTGGTGAAAACGTATAACAACGGACAGACGAAGCCGATCTGGTTCTCGGAGATTGGATGGCCGACGCAGCTTGACCCTCGCGGGGTGGATGAGAAGACGCAGGCAGCGTATTTGATACGCACCTATGTACTTGGCATGGCAGCGGGCGTGGAGAAAATGTTCTGGTACGATCTGATGGACGATGGAACGGATAAGAAATATAACGAGCATAACTTCGGCATTATTCATAATGGCGGCGATCCGCTTGGCGCTTATACGCCGAAACCGGGTTATGTGGCGTTAGCGACGGCAGCGCGGCAGTTGACCGGCGCAAGCTTAACCGGCCAGGAGATTGCGAACGGCATCTATCGCTATAAATTTAATAAGAACCAGAAAACCATTCATGTGCTTTGGTCAGGAACGGATACGGAAACGAATCTGACTTTGAAAACAAATGGACCGCTGGTCGTAACGAACATGATGGGACGCACGGCAACCTACACGCCTAAAGATGGGGAAATTTATATTACGGCTTCTAGCGAGCCTTTATTTATCCAAGGGAAAATCGATAAAGTCATTCAAGGCAGCAAATACACGCTTAAGAGCGAGCCGTACTTTACCGGTGATCCTGTCAGCGTAACGTTATCCGTATACAAAGCATCATCTTGGAATCCGCTAAGCGCCCGCATTCAATTGCAAGGAGCCGTTCAGAATATACAGGCTTCCTCAGTCGGCACCTATCCTACCGTATTTCAAGGAATAGGTGAGCCTGGCAGCTACACAGCGACAGCGGAGCTTGTAGTTGGCGGCAAAAAAATCGGCGCGTTAAAAAATACGGTGGTGATCAAGCAATCGGAGGAGCTTTCTGCCAAGCATGTGCTGAAAGAGGGCAGCGACTTCCTGAGAGTTCGTATCGATAATACGAAACCGGTTGATAGGCGGCTGACACAGATCGATTGGCAGGTGGGCGGGACAACCGAATCGGAAACCTATAATACGGTATTGCCGGGCTTTACGGATTACACGATTGACCTTCCGATACCTCCTCTGCCCGCGGGAACCTTAACGCCTCACCAGCTTACCGTTTACTTGGAGGATGGCACCGTGCTGTCGCTTTCAGGCAATTTGCAAAATATCGCTGTCGCCAGCATGACGCCCATCGTTAACCGCACCGTGCAGGTAGATGGCCCGCTGGACGATGTCGACGATCTACCTGGCATCGACCTGTTTGCGGAAGGCCATTCAAGAGTGGTGCCGCATAATGGGCCGGAGGATTTGAGCGGCAATCTATGGGTCACATACGATAATGACCACCTCTACCTGTCGGCCAAGATCCATGACGATCTATTCTCGCAAACCAAAACCGGGGATGCGATTTGGAGCGGCGACAGCATTCAGTTTGCTATTTCCTTGGGAACGCCGGGAGAGGCGGCGGAATGGTATGAATACGGAATGGCGCTTACGCCAAGCGGACCGGAATTATACCGGTGGATGGCGATGACCGGCGTACTGACCGGACCGGTTACGAATCGCCAGCTCCAGATTACGAGAGACGAAACAAACAAGGATACGATCTACCGGCTGGCATTGCCTTGGACGGAACTGTCGCCGATCGCTCCGAGTGACGGAATGCTAAGCTTGTCCGCGCTTGTGAACGAGAACGACGGCAACGGACGGAAAGGATGGCTGGAGTGGGGCGGAGGCATCGGCTCCACTAAGCAGTCTAAACTATTCAAGCCTATGTTGATCGGCGGTGCGGGAGCGGTAAGCGTTAGCGGCGTGACGCTTGACAAAGCCACGCTGGAAATGACCGCGGGTGATCCTGCGGCTGCGCTTCTTGCAGCGGTGACGCCCGAAAATGCAGCGAGTAAAGAGGTGACGTGGACGACAAGCGATCCGAATGTTGCGACAGTAAACGCAGGGGCAGTGACGCCTGTAGGAGCAGGCACGGCAACGATAACGGTGACGACAGCGGACGGTTCGTTTACAGCCAGCTGCGTCGTGACAGTCGCAGCTGCTACAGTCATTGAACCGGAGGCGGGGACGCCTGCGCCCACTGAGGTTGTAGAGCCGGAGCCTAGCGAAACGCCGGTGCCTAGTGGAACGCCAGAGCCTAGTGGAACACCATTGCCTACCGGAACGCCAGAGAACGGCGCTTAACCGTTACACGTTGAATGGCAGGAGGTGAGCAGTTCGCCTTTATGGCGGCCTGCTCTCTGTCTGCTCTTGGCCGCTCTCATAGAGCCAAGAGGATACGTTAATTAGAGAGGATGGGATATATGGATAAGACGGACAACCCAATTGACCATAAGCCGCTGCTGCTCGGAAAAATCCAATACTGGGAGCCTTTTTTTGACCCGGAAGAAAACATGCTGAAGCTGCCCTTTCATAGTCCCGGCTACCATACGACGTTAACGGCAGTGGAATTCCCGCTTGTTCATCCTACTTATCCTTCCCTTCTTTATGCGCTGGCTCTGCTTGATAGCGGCCTGCTGGAATACGCCGAGCGGGCTTTTGATACCATCGATAAAGTGATCTCGCTGCAAGACCAAAATGCCGCACACCATACGTATGGCATATGGCCTTGGTTTTACGAGGAGCCGCTTGCGAAAATGTCTCCGCCAGACTGGAACTGGGCTGATTTTTGCGGGAAGCAGCTCGTGCAAATCGAAGTCCGGCATGGCTATAAGCTGCCTAAGGAGCTGCGGGAGCGGATCCGGCAGGCTGTTTTCTGCGCATGCGATGCCATTATTAAGCGGGAAGTTGGTCCAAATTATACAAATATCGCGCTGATGGGCGCCTTCGTCACGCTTATCGCGGGCGAGACATACAAGCGGCGGGATTTCGCCGATTACGGTCTTCGAAGGCTGGAGAAGCTCCATGCTTTCACGAATCAGCTTGGCACGTTTCATGAGTTTAACAGCCCCACGTATTCGGTTATCGCCATCACCGAGCTGTCCAAAATGTACACGATGACGGCAAGCGCTCAAGCCAAAGCGGTTGCGGAAGATTTGCTCGATGGCGCTTGGCGCATGGTTGCAGAGCATTTTCACCCGGCGACGAAGCAGTGGTCCGGGCCGCACAGCCGCAGCTACAGTACGCTGCTAACGGATATGGCGAAGTCATTTTTACAAATCGCTACGGACGGCAGGGTCGCTTTTGCATTTGAAAAAGAGCAGCCGTATGATGCGGAGTGGTTTGGGAGCGGGATACGCTGTCCGCACAAGTTTTTGTCGTATTTCACACAGTCTGAGGATAGGCATCTCCATCAGCTCTATTCCAGAAATGAGCAGACCGGGCAGCAAAAGTGGGCAACAACGTACATGACCCCTTCCTTTGCGATTGGTGTGTCCAGCGAGGAAATTATGTGGAATCAAACGCGGCCGCTGCTTGTCTACTTTGATAATGGCGGAGAGGCGGCTTATTTGAAGCTGCGCGTTCTGCATGACGGATACGATTATTGCTCGGCTGTACTAAACAGCAGAGTAGAGGGGAGCCAGCTGCTTCTCGGCATCCGCTTTCTAACCGATGGAGGAGATACGCATCCGAGCCTTGATCGAATAAAAGGCAGCATCGCTGCTTCTGATTTCAGAGTTCGGATAGAGCTTGGCGGCTGCTTGGACCATGTGGACGCGGAAGTGAACGGGGAACGGGCGCAAGCAATAATCGGAGGCTGCAAGGTTGCTCTGCGCACGCTGTTTGCGGCTTTTGGAGCAGGAACGGGGGCATGTGGCGATAAGCGAAGCGACAGCTGGAAATGGGAGCTTACAAGAAGCAATGGCATGATCTGTTTTGACCTGATATTACATGACGATGAGGATCGTAGAATTGATTTTGAAGCGATGGGCAAAGCAGCTGTTCTCTTTTCGCTAGTAATTGGCGAGGCAGAAAGCGAGGTCGCGGTGGTGTCTAGCGAGGATGCTGTAGAAGCTAGTTTTGAGAGCAAGCGGAATGGAGTGCCCAATAATGATCCAATTAAACTATCCATTGCCTTAAAGCCTGCCGCGTCACCTGTGTCTTAAAGAAGGAGGAGCTTCATCATTTCGCAAAAAAAGGGGTGTCGCGCATGCAAACGAAGTTATCGGCAGAAATAGTGAAGCAGGCAGCTGACCGCGTATATCACTACATGCTGGAGGATCATTCCGGCAGCTGGGGCATGGATTTGAACCATTGGGACTGGGTGCCGGGAGTCGGCGTCATCGCGATGTTGTCCTATTATGAGCTTTCGGGTGAAGCCGAGACGATGACGGAGTTAATAAAATGGTCACAAAATAATTTACACCTTGCGGAGAAGGTTAGGGTCATCAATGCGATGGCGCCTTATACGGTTTTTCCAGCGCTTTATGAGCATACGCATGACGCTGTTTATTTGGAGACGGCGGAGCGGATCGGGCAATGGATGCTGACGGAAGCGCCACGCACAAGAGAAGGAGCCTTTGAGCATACCGTTACGGAAAATGTGGAATTCCCGGAGCAGGTGTGGGCGGATACTATTTTTATGGCGGTATTGTTTTTGGCTAAGTTCGGCAGGCTCACTGGGGATGCTGCTTATGCGAATGAGGCCGTTCGACAGCTGGAGCTGCACTTAACGCTGCTTCAAGACGAGGATACGGGCGTATTGTTTCATGGATGGAATTCTGGGGCACGGGACCATCTTTCGGCTGCCCGCTGGACGAGAGCCAATGCGTGGATTGCGGTGGCGATGCCGATGATCGTGCAGGAACTGGAAGGCTTGGCAGACGTGCCGAAGGAAACGCTCAAACGCTACCAATTGTTCATGCGCAGCCTTATTCGTTTTCAGCAGGAGGACGGCCTGTGGGCAACGGTGCTGGACCGGCCTGACTTTTACCCGGAGACGTCGGGCAGCGCCGGCATTGCTTGCGGCATCGTGAAAGCAGTGCGTCAAGGGCTGCTCGATGCGGCATGCTTGAATGCGGCTTATGCTGCGGCAGATGCTATTCTTCTCCAAATAGAGCCGAGCGGAGAAGTGAGGGGCGTGTCCGGCGGGACGCCGATCATGCCTACAATCGAGGCTTACAATGAGATCGGATGTTATCCAACGCTCTATGGACAGGGGCTTGTGCTTATGCTGCTGTCGGAGCTATCGGATATCTCAAGCTGAGTAGAAAGGACCGTGTGCTTCGCGATTATGCGAGCATACGGTCCTTTTTTTTTAATCGGAGCATTAGGTTTTTTCGATAAGCATCGATTTGAGCGGCACCATCGAATCTTCCGGTACATAATATTTGAATTTATTGTCGCTGATTTGCCCTAGCAGCTGGCGGCGGATCGGATCGGCATCCTTCAAGAGATGCTCGTCTGCTTGATGATAGTCAATCGGACGCATCCAGATTGGGCTGTAGCCGAGAAAGAGCTGCCTTCTTGTAAAGTCGGATTGATTGATCGAGCCGGCATGCCATAGATTTTGCGCAAAAATAAATACATCTCCCGGCTTCCCGCACACCTGAACCTCTCCGTCCAATTGCTGGCGCACATCTTTATGGTTCGGATTATAGGGCTGCTTGTGGCTGCCTGGTATAACCTTCGTATTGCCGCGGTTCGGCTGTGTCATATCGCTCAAAATGTAACAGACTTTAATATAATAAGTAGCTGTCAAGCCGGCAATAACGGGGAACTGCGGATGAGGGCCGTCTTGATGCCAATCGATAAAGCTGTGGGAGGCGGTTTTGATATCGTTAGGATTAGGTTTTCTCACCGTTAGATGGGAGATGTGCAGCTGAATATTATGGCCAAGCAAATTAACGATTAAGGGCAGGATTTCATCGTGATCGATCAATGAGGCAATCTCGGGGTGCCGAGAGACGCTATTATAAATATTATGGGCAAGCGTGTCTTCCTCCTCTGCAAGGACTTCATCGATAGCTGCATTCAGGCTGGATACCTTCTCCTGTGAGAGTATATCGGGTAAAACCAAGTACCCTTGTTCATGAAATCGGCTCATTAATTCCGGAATATTCAGCGAAGCTGTGTGCATTAGCCTCTCCTCCTTCTTGTAATTAATTTAATTATATGTGAGAAGCTTTGGTTGTATAATGTAAGGAATGACCATATCTCTTGTAAATAATTTCAGCAAAGGAGTGGCGGAAATGGACCAGCCCCGGTTCCCTGAGCCCGTACTGATTTATCATGTATTCGTGAAGGATGCTGCGCATTTCCAGAAGACGGAGGATACTTACGATCACTGGGCCTTATTCATAGTTGAAGAGGGAAGCTTCGAGTACAGAATGGGAAATGCGGGGAGCGAGAGAGCCGTAAAAGGGGAAATGGTGCTTTGCCCTCCTAATTTGACCTTTTATCGCAAAACGACCGGCTTGTCGTTTCACTTAATCGGCTTTCAGTGGCAGGATGCCGTTAGTGTGAGGGAGGGATCGGATGGCGCTTTTCCTCCCGTTGGGAAACTGATCGTGTTGAATAACAAAAGATTGAATTCTACGCTTTCCCTATTTCGCGAAGCCCGTTATGTGAAGGATAGTCTAGCGCAGGATTACAAGAATCATTTGCTCAAAGACTTATGGTATGTCTATCAGATCGAAAGCTTTAATCGGAAGATAAATCTTTTATATAGCGAGAATCCGGTCTTGCAGCGCGCGGTGCATAGGCTTCAGCAGCAAGCGGAAGCGGGCGTTTCTTTGAAATCGGTAGCGATCGAGCTTGGCATAAGCCAAGTGCAATTGACTAGGCTGTTTAAACAAGAGTTTCAAATGACGCCGAGCGCGTATGCTGCCAATCTCAGAATGGATAAGGTCAAGCTGCTGCTCGTTAATTCGTCGCTAACGCTTGCCGCTATTGCGGAGCAGTGCGGGTTCACGGATGAGCACCATTTGAGCAAAAGCTTCAAGCAAATGTTCAGCATCAACCCTTCCACCTATCGGAAAACGTATACGGTTTAATGAAAGGCATAAGCACAAATGTGTGCTTACTGCCCATTTTCGCCGCTCCCCTCTGCGGTGATTGCATTCGCGCTTTCATAGAGCCGACCTTTTTTCATGCCCACGATCAACATCCTCAGATTAATGCTTATATTAATTCTCCCCCTATTTCATAACAAATTCATGATTAACACGGAAAAGTGAACAAACTTCATGGTTTTTTGTAATGTAAGCGCATTCTTATAAGCGTTACTATGAGTAGGTAAATATTTTTTCTTATACGCTCACAAGCCCATACTCCTGACTCTCAGAAATATTTGCCGCGCACATACAAGACGAGCAAATCTGACGGCACCTTTGGCGTGAATGAGCTGATCTCGCGGCAGGATATGGCGGTCATGGCGCACCGAGCAGCTGGGCTTGCCAATCTGAAGCTGGCAGGAAGCAGCGCGACATCGTTCGCCGATCAGTCAGACATTGCGGATTATGCTGCCAAGGCTGTGCAAGACATGCAGGCTGCGGGCATCCTAAACGACAAGGCAGGCAACAAATTTGTTCCAAGCGGCTTAGCTACTAGAGCGGAAGCGGCTAAAGCCATTTATTCGATTTTGAGCAAAATAGAATAGGGTAAGCGATAAAATCCCCATAGCAAGTGAACTCCTGCATGACAGAGAGCTCACGAAGCTATGGGGATTTTTTTCGAGAATGGATTAGCTGGCTATATCTTGAATCCGCCAAGGCGACTGCGCAGACTCCCTTTTAAAAAAGAATGTGTAATAGCCGTTTTTTCTGGGCATGTTTAACTGATGAATCGATACGGGCAGCTTTAGCTCAGTCGTTAAAGCTTCGCTTAGCTTGTTTTCATCTGGCGGTTCCTTGCCTTTTGCCTTCGGTGGGGTCTGCTCTCTTATCGAAACGAGCGTTTCCGTAAGCTGCATGAACGAAGCAAGCTTTTCCTTAGGCATTTTCTCGCCAAGCAGCAGAAGCATCTCATGATCCTGATGATACAGCATCTCGATAAAGCTTCTAGCCAGCACAAGCGGAGTGGAGGCGTCCAAATAAAGCTGTGCTTGACCCGCTGCCTTATGGACCATCATTTGATGGGCTGGGTCGGGACTATCGGACTTATGGGTGGAGCTGCCTTGAAAATGAATGCAGAAATGGCCAGAGAAGCCATTTTCCGGTATTCCGTCCCCGCCATGCGGCATGCCGTTCATGGAGGCTGCGATCCAAGCATCGCTTGAATGGATCAGCACCGCTTTTCTCTTCCAGCTCCACTTATCGTTATAAATCTGCTTCATAATGCGAGTATCTTCCTTCGTTAAGGGCTGCACGTCGGCGTGGTCGCTGCCAGCGCGCCGCTGCACTTGAAACGTTAACCCTGTCTCGAGCTCCGTTACGGAAAAAATGCTTTTATTAGGCAGCAGCTGCCGTGATTCCTGCCATGAGATTAATCGTCCATAATGCTGTACCCGAAGCGCCTTGGCAAATCCGACAAGCTTCTTGGATAGCTTTTGGGGCAAAATCGTTCGTTCAGCCGTTGCTTCGTTCCATAATTGGCCGGATTGCTCCAAGCGGAGATGCTTCTCTCCGCTGGTTGACAGCATCGTGATGTCGATATCGGGAAAAACAATGGCGTCTGCGGCAGGCATTTGTTTCGCTTGAAGCAAAGCGGCGCTGAACTCGCGGCTTTCAATTTGAAGATCGCTGACCAGTGCAGCATGCGGGCTTGAGCGAACGGTAATCGTAAGCTTAACTTGCTGCAGCTTTTTAGCCGATGCTTTAGGTTTCTGAATCTTTCCTTCAGCTAATGCCAAATGCGGTTCTGGCTGTACAAGCAGCGTTAACATGAAAATTAACGTAAAAAGGACTATTTTTTTTCGTTTCACGCTCTCCACTCCGTCTAACGATTTTTGCTTATTTTCAACCATTCCTCCACGAATTATGTAGACCAACGAATATGTATGGTTCTAATCAAAATGATTCATACTAGCTTGGATACTAACCATACGGGGGGATCATGGCAATGGGACTTCATTGGATTTTAGCTATATTCATGCTGTTTCAGCAAGGACATTATCCCGATCCTTTGGTCATTGAGCAGGAAGGAATGGCCATTGTAGAAATGAAGCGGACGCAGTACAGCCATCCACTGCCAGGGGTGCCGCTAATTGATCAAGACAAGCTGAATCGATTTATGGACGATTTAGAAAAAAAAGTGGAAAAGCCGCCGATGAATGCGACTCTTGACGGAGCAGGACGAATACTGCCTGAGCAGGCAGGGAAAAAGCTAGACCGAAAGATTTTTACGGAGCAATTTTACAGCTTTATGTTTGAAGGGGGATTTTCGAAGCTGGAGGTTCCCATGCAACCGACTTATCCGAGAGTGGACAGCGAGCTTTTATCGGTGATAAAGGTCAAAAGAATTGGGCAGTATGCTACATATTACAATTCCAACAATAAAAACCGATCTCATAATGTAAGCTTAGCGGCAAAAGCCATCAACAATTATGTGGTGTTTCCTAATGAAAGCTTTTCGTTTAATGAGGTTGTCGGGAAAAGGACGAAGGAGAAAGGGTATTTGCGTGCTCCTGTTATCGTTAGGGGAGAAATGTCGGAGGACGTCGGCGGAGGCATTTGCCAAATATCGTCGACGCTATTCAATGCAGTGGACCGCGCCGGACTCAAAATTATTAAGCGTTACTCCCATAGCCGAAATGTAAAATATGTGCCGCCCGGGCGCGATGCGACCGTGAGCTGGTACGGACCGGACTTCGTGTTCCAAAATAAATACGATCAGCCGATTCTCATTCGAGCCTATGCAAGCGGCGGCCAAGCCAGCATCGTCATTTGTTCTTCTGAAGATATTCACGAGAAGAAAAGACAGGTTCCCAGCGCTTCGAAAAAGCTGCCTGAAGAAGTAAGGTCAGAGATGGATGCTAGCGGCACGAAGTAGCAAGTCGGTAAATGCGAATAAGTGAAGAAGAGCAAACCAGTTGTGGCTGGTTTGCTTTTTTGTTGTGATTTTAGAGCAATATTTAAGAAATTAACCAACTTCGACATAAATCAACAAAATTCTGCAAAATGTCTTAATGAAAAAAGTCGAAATTAAGTGTATCTTAATAACTTAAGTATGATATGGAATTTTTTATCAGGATAAGGGGTTGTATAATGGCAGGAACCATACCTAAATCTACATCAGTAAATACGGCAATCGGAAAGGCAGTCGTTACGGCTGCAAAGGCGCAAGCGCCGGCACCACCAGCGCCAAAGCCGCCGGCCCCGCCAGCGCCAAAGCCGCCGGCCCCGCCAGCGCCAAAGCCGCCGGCCCCGCCAGCGCCAAAGCCTCCAGCCCCACCGGCACCAAAGCCGCCAGTTGTGACATCTACTCCACAAACAACGGCGACTGCAAATCAACAAATTTTAAAGGCAAAAGAAGAATATCAAGCAGCCTTGGATAAGGGCGACCGTGCTGCAATGGAAGCAGCCCGCAAAAAAGCGGATGCTCTGCGTCAACAGGGCGGGACAATAGGAGCAGACCAAACGTTAGAGCAAGCTCGCGTGATCGTATCCACCCCTACAACAAAACCGACTACTTCCAGCCCCAGCACAACGTATAACTCCCAGGGGCAAAAAAACACTGGGACGCCAAGTCAACAGAGCCTAAATGCTTCATTGGAACAGGCAAAGAAAGACTGGTGGGATGCAAAATTTAAAGGCGATCAGAAAGGGATGGAGAATGCAGCGCAATTGGGTGGACAATTGCGCAGCCAAGGTGCTCAAGAGACAGATGCAATTCGCCAGCTGGATGCAGCAAACACAGCTAAGCTGCAAAGTGCTGCACAAAACGCCAAGGATAAGGATTTGGATGCAGTGAAGCAGCTCTGGTGGGAAGCGCGTCTCAAGGATGATCAGAAGGGAATGGATGCTGCTGCTTTAAAAGGAGACGAGTTAAGAAGTAAGGGAGCCAAAGAAACGGATGCATCTAAGCAGCTTGATATCGAATATGCGGCTAAGCTAAAGATAATTCAAGAAAACAAGAAGCAGCTTGAGCAGAAAAAGCTGAATGAGCAGCTTGCTACCGTAAAAGAGAAATGGTGGATTGCTAGACTTAATGATAATACGGCAGGTGTCGATTCTGCTACAGCGGATGGTAAAGCTTTAAGGGATAAAGGAGCGCTAGAAACCGAGCAATCCCGCGCAATTGATGATCGTTATGGAGTCTTATTGCAAGAGAAGGTTTCCAATGAAAGTAAACTGCTGGATGAGAAGAAAAAGTGGTGGGATGCAAAGCTCAACCTAGATGCGTTAGGAATGGATAACGCCAAACGAGCGGCAGATAACCTGCGGGGAAAAGCGTATGTAAATGACCATACGAAAGCAATGGTTGATTTGGAGCAGCAGAACCTAAATTTTTTAAACGCTAAAGTCAGCTATTATAAAAATGTTATGGATTTGAATGCGGCTGGGAAACAAGCTGATCTACACGCAATGAATGAAGCGGCATCCAAAGGGGCGAGCCTTAAAGCTGGTATTAGCTATAAAATGGATGAAGCAAATAACAATATTATCGAATTTAGAAAAGAATACTGGCGCGAACGTGCTGACTATGACAGTAATGCCTATCAAGAAAGCGGAAAAGAAAATACATATCGTAATCAATTTGGGACTCTTTCCAGCTTACTTATTACAGGCGATAAGTATAACTTTGATAACGTCGCTAATGACATCATCTATAAGACATCAGTCAAATGGAGCAGCTATGCCGGGTATACGCAGAAAGAGATGTCAAATCATACAGCTAACGATTCGGCCATTCAAAATAATATTCGCCAAATGAATTCCGCAATGGGTACCGTTTTTACGAAAACAAAGCTTGATGTCGTAAATGAACAGATTATCGATTTACGCAAGCAGTATTGGAACGCAGTTGATCAGTACAAGGATTCAGGGGCATTTGAGAGCCGAATTAATAAAATGTTAAAAGATTATGGCAATATGGATGGTGTACTGAAAAAATCCAAACAAGAAACCATAAACAGGGAGTATAAAGCGAATCGTGATGCATTAAATAATTCCCTAACGACTGGAAACCACGAACAATCGATTCATTATATTAGAGCTTTGCAGCAAATGACCGAGCAATCCGGCAGTGACTTATCGATTCGTCGATCTGGTGCCGTGTTACAGCAATCCGTTGATCAATTAATGGTTCATATTAAATCGCAAGAGTGGGACAATCTCGTTAATCTTCGGAGCGACGAAGGCAGTCGGCTTGCGAAGGCGAAGACGGCAGTGAGAAATAACCTGCTGGCTGATATTGATAGTGCAGCTATTAAAGAACTCGACAGAACAAACTTTGTTATTATTTCAGCCAAAAAAGATTATTGGCAAGCGGCAGCCAATCTTTCGACAGCGTCGATGGAGCAGGCAAGGAGTACTTTGAGTAATGCTGCGAACAGCAAATATGCAAGTTTATCAGCGTCACTAGACACTGCATATGACCGCCTCTATCGTGAAGGTTTAGAAATCAGTTTGATGGAGTGGAGTAATAAAGGAAACGCAAGCAAAGATAGCGAAGTATCGAATAAACGTGAAGCTTTAACACGGTCTCTTAACTATGCCAGCAGCTTGACGAATAACATGATGGGAGCTATAGGGCAATCTTTTAGCGTGAATCGTCTAGATGCAGGAACGACACTTGATCGAACGTTAAATACGGTTTATCAAAATAAGGTAGCGCAGTGGCAAAATATTGCACGCTACGGGACAGAAATAGAGCCGCTTAACACGAGTATAGCGTCTAATATGCGATCCATTCAAAGCGTCCTTGATACCGTTAACATACAAATTGGCAAGGATCTGACACTTCCTGCTTTTGCTTTGGATCAGGCGAATGATCGATTATTGAAAGACCGAAATGGAATACTGAAAGCGATTGAGAGCGGAGACCGTGACCAAGCGAATGCTTTGTTTAACCAAGGTCTAAGTAGAGGAAGTGAAGGGGCATCTCTCAAAATATGGGAGCTTGTACCGAATTTAAGTACTGTCAATTGGAACAGGCAATCAGAATTAGAAGCAATGAATTTCAAAATAGACTACACGATTGAGTATGTAAATAAACAGTTTACAGAAAAAGAAATCTCAACATTACAATCCAACCTCGCCAAAATGAAAATCTATGAGGGACCGATCACAGGCAAATATGATAAACAGACCTATGTAGCGGTGTATGGTTACCATAAGCTTTTGGAGAGCGATGCTCGGGCTGTTAAATGGAAAAATGATGGTTATGATTTAGGCAAAGACGGATCGGTTACGAAGGAGCTATTAAATTTTGCAACAAGTGATGCGGGATTAGGCCGAACAAATAAGTATAAAATAGATAGCGAAAACTTAGCCAAAGCTGTGACTGTATTTGGCATTGGTGATGGAATGGTTTCGCAATTGGCAGCTGATGGTGTGGAATTTCTAAATGAGGCCGTTCAAATAAGCCCGATGAATCCATCGTTTTGGACAAAAACGCTTCCAGAAGCATGGTCGCTTGCTAAAGGAATTGTTACCGGAGAAATAACCGCTAAGGGACTGTTTGGAAATTTAGCAGACAGCTTGAAGCAGGAATTTGTGGAGCCGTTTACCTATATTAAAAACCATCAAAATGTGCTGAATGGAGATGCATCATACGAGGATGCTCGCCAGTTTGGCAAGAACCTTATGAAGGCCATTGAGGTGGTCGCTGCCGCTGTCTCTCTAGGAGCAGCAGGAGTAGCCAAGCTGGCATCTAAGATGCCGAAGCTTGTTGAGGGAATTAGGGATATTGCGACAACATCGCATGGCAAGTTGGATGAGCTTGAGAGCAAGGTTGTTAGGGGGACGGGTAATGGTCATCCTAATGGGACACCTAGTCCAACGCATAACGCTAAAGGTGAACGGCTTGATAATGTTGAAGTTCCAAAAGTTAAAAGACCAACAGGCTATGATGATTTTATCATGCAGGAAAATAAAGCCATAGAAATGTATAAGGGTTTCATAGCAATAAAAACTGATATTGGACAAATAGCAAAAAATACTGGTTGGAAGGAAGCGGATATTCAGCAGATCAAAAATCATCTGTTTATAAACTCGCATAAATTTGATAATGGAGAAGTAAGGAAATTTGATCCAGATTACCAACAAGCACTAGCTTGGAAGAGATTAAACGATGGTAATTATAATAAGTATGATATCCTATTGCTAAATCATGAGTTATTCGAATCAAATTATATGAAAAAGAACTCAATTACTTATGAAAAGGCACATAAGGAAGCTAACATGCATTATAATTGGGACATGGCTATACACGAATGAAACGGAGATGATTTTAGTGGCGATTTATGTAATGTTAGTGAAAGAAGAGGAAAATGATACTCATGTTATTTATCAATTCGGACCAGAAGAAGACAAATTGGGAAAGGTAAAACTAGACAAACGAACAGGAGATTTCGAAGAATTGTTACCCGTTCCTAATATTTCAAGAGAATCTAATTTTTATCTTTTTAGAGCTGTGTCTAGACTCCAAAAAATACTTAAAGAAAATAATGGAGTGTTTCCTGATACAACTTCGTTTGCATCTTGAATATGGACAATGTATGTTCATTGGTAACGGAGGCTACCCAGTGTCGAATGAATCCATTATTCAACTAATTACACCTGTAATCCATATAATGCTCATATAATGATTTAGTCATTTCGTTTGTATGCGCTGTAATGCTTGAACAGTATAACCAAAATAACGCTATTTCGTTACATTAAACAGGTTGATTATGGTCAGATACTACCATGATTGACCTGTTTTTTGTTATCTTCGCAAAAACTAGGATATTAATGGTACCTATCATTGAAGGGTTGACACCATTGCGCATATTCGTGATGATGGAGATAGTAAGAAGCGGAAGGGGATTGCGGCGATGAAATTGATAGTGGAACAGTCGGCGGCACACTGGTATAAGTCGGAAATGGGATTAACGGATGGAGAATCGGTTCGTATCTATGTCCGCTTGGGAGGCTGTGGCAGCGTTCACCCAGGTCTTTCGCTTGGCGTCACGAAGGAAGAGCCGAGAAACATTGGTTTAAGAGATGACGTAGCAGGCATTACTTATTATATAGAAGAAGATAATTTGTGGTATCTGGAAAATAAGTCGCTTCGGATCTCATTTGACGAGAAGTATGAAGAAATCAAAATGACTGTGGAATAATGACGCCAACGAGCCTTTAGAATCGCTTCTAAGGCTCGTTTGTCGTTTCTGTGACCATAAATAGTCGCAGTATCCTCTAAGTTATTTCGGTTGCGTATCCGCCGCATATGCAGCCATAGCCCACTCTCCTCCTACACTCGGCATATTTCAATCGGGCATAGCTCGCATCTGCAAGTATGGCGGAGATAGTCCATATTTTTGATGACAATGGTGCCGCTAATGATATCGAGCACCTCTGCCTTGCGCATATCGCTTAGCATCCGGTTGACGCTCTCCCGCGTTGCGCCAATCATTTCCGCGAGGTCCATGTTCGTCGCTTTGTAGTTGATTGCAATGTGGCTGCCTTGCTGGATGCCATACGAATTACTCATGCGGATAAGCAGCGAGCAAAGGGCGCCAGGCTTGCCGTAAAGCAGCAAATCCCGAAACTTGGCCTGCGTCATGCGGTACATCGCCCCCATCCAGCGCATGAATTCGATCGCTAGATCCCCGTTTTTAAGCAGCAGCCGCTCCAGCTCAGCTTGCTCAATTACCCCAAACTCCGCATCCTCGATGACCTCCGCGCTAAACGCCTGTACCGATGGCTGAAACGGTGTAATATGCCCGAACATATCGCCTGTATGATGAAGGTAAAGCGTAATTTTGTTGCCTGTGTCCGTCGTTTTAGTGAGCTTAACCCGGCCTTTTTTGACAAAATACATATATTCGGCAGATTCGCCCTCTTGAAATAGATATCCGTGGACTTCTACTTTTTTGGTATGCATGATCCCTTTTAGCTTATTGAAATTTTCCTCTGAAAAAAACGCGGCAACCCCTGTATCCTGCTTAATATCCCTATCATTCGGAAGCGCATTTATGCTAATCGCCATATGTGCCAGCCCCTCTCGGCTTATCTCTTTCTTCAATTATAAATAAGGGATCGCGGCAGTCCTATCGGGGAAGCTCCCTATTTATGAGGCACCTTTCGCGCAGAAACCCTGAGCGATAGTTCAGGGAGTTCCCCGACATACAAATGGAAAAGAATACCCTAAACTAAAGGTGTGGCAAGGGCAAGCGAAACGAGCCAAACTTCAGAGCTAACAACAAAACATTAGGAGGACTATCAGATGGAGCATGCTCCTTTGAGAAGGGTTGAGCAGCTTGCTTTGAAGAAGCAAAAAGTGTTTCTGACGAGCAAGCTGAGGTATATATTGCGAGCCATGCTGGCGAGTATGTTTATCGGGTTTGGCGTCATCGTAGCGTTCAAGACAGGCAGCTTCTTCTATGTCACGCATAGTCCGCTCACCTATCCGATGGCTGCCATCACGTTTGGGGCCGCGATCATTCTAATAGCCTACGGCGGAGGGGACCTGTTTACCGGCAACACCTTTTACTTCACCTTCACGGCACTCCGCGGCAAAATGAAATGGGCGAACGTAATCAAGCTATGGTGCACGAGCTACGCAGGCAATTTCCTGGGGGCAGTCGCCTTCGCCTTGCTGATCTGGGCAACGGGATTGTTTGAGGATGCATCGGTCAACGGATTTTTGCTTAGTGTCGTAGAGAAGAAGCTCCACGCACCGGTATGGGAATTGTTTTTCCGAGGGGTATTGTGTAACTGGCTCGTCTGCTTGGCCTTTTTTGTTCCGATGTCGCTGCGGGGAGACGGGCCAAAGCTGTTCGCGATGATGCTGTTCGTTTTCTGTTTCTTTATCTCAGGTTATGAACACAGCATTGCCAATCTTTGCACCTTCGCCATTGCGCTCGTTCTTAACCATCCGGGGACGATTTCACTCGGCGGCATGATTCATAACTTAGTGCCGGTGACGCTTGGCAATTTAATCGGCGGTTCAGTCCTTATGGGCTTCATGTATTATTTCGTAAATAAACCATTTGATGAGGTGGAATAACGATGAAAAAAACAAAAGTAGTAGTTATTGGAGTAGGGGCCGTAGGATCAACAACAGCATATACGCTGCTTCTTCGCAGCCGGATGGATGAGCTGGTGCTTATTGACGCCAATGCAGGCAAAGCAGTCGGAGACGCGCTCGATATGAATCATGGCATGCCGTTTCTCGGGCAGACAAAAGTATGGGCAGGCACTTACGAGGATTGCAAGGGCGCCGATATCGTCATTATTACGGCAGGGGCAGCCCAGAAGCCTGGCGAGCCAAGGCTTAACCTATTGAAGCGCAACATCGCCATTTATGAGAGCATCGTAACGGAAGTGTTGAAATACAATGATGACGGCATTCTGCTCATTGCGACAAACCCGGTAGATATTATGAGCTACTTCTGCTGGCAAAAATCCGGCTGGCCAACGCATCGCGTCATTGGCTCAGGCACATTGCTCGACAGCGCGCGCTTCCGCTATCTCATAGGCGAGCGGCTGCAGCTTGATCCGCGCAGCGTGCATGCCCATATTATTGGAGAGCATGGTGATTCCGAGCTGCCGGTTTGGAGCCTAGCCAACGTTGCAGGATCGTCGATTGCGCTTAGCGAGGAAGAGAAATCGGACATTTTTGCCCATACGAGAGATGCAGCCTATGAAATTATTGAAGCGAAGGGCGCGACTTATTACGCCATTGCGCTGGCATTGGATCGAATCGTAACAGCTATTTTGCGCAATGAATCGGCGGTGCTCAACGTGTCCACGCTCGTAGAAAACTATCACGGCTTATCGGATGTGTACATGGGCGTTCCATGCGTCGTCGATCGCCAAGGAGTGAGAGAAGTGCTTGATATCCCGATTACCGAAGAGGAAAAAGCTTTGCTCCACCGTTCCGCAAACAAGCTGAAGGAGCTAATAACAACGATTTCGGTATAACAAGCAGTTCAGGCATTGGACCTGAAAATAGGCTATCAATCCTGCTAAGAATGTGAAATGGATCACATACTTTACGCTAAACAAGGCTTATAGTGAAGATAGATCATAAAAAAAGGAGCTGATCCTCATGGTGATCAGATGGCTAAGCGAAAATAAATATGCAGCGGGTTTAATGCTTTTGCTTCGTGTATACTTGGGCTGGCAATGGCTGAGCGCGGGCTGGCATAAGCTTGGAGGCTTCGATGCGAGCGGATTTTTGAAGGGTGCAATCGGCAATCCGGTGGTAGATAAGGCTACTAATGAATTAGTTTATCCGACGTTTACCGCGTTTCTTGAGCATGTTGCGCTGCCGAACGCCAAAATCATTAACGTACTCATTCCTTTAGGCGAATGTTTGGTCGGACTTGGACTTATACTAGGGGCGCTAACGACGGCCGCCGCATTTTTTGGGCTCTTAATGAACTTCATGTTCATGTTCGCAGGCACCGTATCGACTAACCCATGGCTGATGCTGATCGGGATACTCGTATTCGCGGCAGGAGCGAACGCAGGAAAATTCGGCTGTGACTTCTTTGTGCTTCCGTATCTGCGCACGCTGATTCAAAAAATCAGAAACCGTAACGGCACCGTTCATTTAAGCAATAAGACATTCCCTCGTTAATTAGGCAGCCGAGAGTGCATTGTTCACTCTCGGCTTTTTGCTAGGAAGTCGAATAACGGAACACTGGGCCGGATGCGGCTAAACGAATGTTTGATTGACAGCGAACGTTTAGTTTGTTATTTTTAATTAAATATATTCTCATTGGTTTAGTCGGTATTAGGTGAGCGAGGGGTGTTTCCTATCAATATTGAAAATATCGAGGCATTCGTCTACGTCATCCATTGCGGGAGCTTTAATAAGGCTGCTGAAGCTTTGTATTTGTCCCAGCCTTCGGTAACGGCCCGGATCAAGTCGCTTGAGCAGGAGCTCGACTGCAAGCTGTTCGACCGGCAAGGCAAGCAGATCCAAATTACAGAGGATGGCAAACGGTTTTTGCCATACGCGCAGCAGCTGCTTCTTATTTATCAAAAGGGCAAGCACCATATCAACCAGAAGAAATCGCTGCCGAATGAGTTCCGAATCGGCTGTACCGTATCGGTTTCCAATTATATCATCCCGGATTTATTGCCGCGTTTAAAGCTAAAATTTCCGAATACTCATTATAAGCTGGTCACAGGCACTACGGATGAGATTATGAATAAAGTGCTCAGCAAGGAAGTGGATATCGGTTTTGTGCGCAATGTGAATCATCCGAGCCTGCAGTCCACTAAATTTTACGAGGACCCCATCCGGCTGTATGCCTATGACGGGCATCCTTTTTTATCGACGGCTAAGCTGACGATTGAGGCCATTGCGGAGCAGCCGCTCGTATTTTTTGAATGCGGCTCCTTAGACTGGCTTCGCATCCATCGCATCTTCGAACATCTGGAATCGCCGCCCAATATTCAAATCCATACGGATAACTCTGAAATGGCCAAAAAGCTCGTCATTCAGAAGGCGGGCATCTGCTTTCTCCCCGACTTGTGCGCCAAGCAAGAATTAGAAGACGGGAAGCTTTACCCGATCCGTGTTCCCGAGACGGAAGGCATCTCATTGCAGACCAATCTGATTTCGCAGCACGGCGAGCATCTTGAATTGCTGGATGCCATTGCGGACATCGGCAAACAATTGGCTGAAGCAAAGCTGAGCTTATCGGCAATTTGAGAGCTGTTATAGAAAAGCTCTATTATCAAAAAGCGTGTTTGTCATGATACATTTATATTGTCAGTAAAGCCGATTGGAATAATGTAGTTAAGCCTATTCGTCCGCTGCTCCTTCTGAAGCAGCGGTTTTTTTATTGGAATGGGATCGATCGGACAAATCAATTTACTTATAGAAGATCTCTATAAGGAAGAGGATTGACGAAGGCAGCAATCAGGTGGTAAAGTATGTTCAACGCTAATCCTTACTTAACAGGTAGGAATTATAAGAATTTAAAACTTAACGACTTTGGGGGAGAAAAAAATGAAAAAACGTTTTATTCTATCGATCGCACTTATCCTTACGCTAACGATTGCAGGCTGCGGCAGCAAAGAAAATAATGCCGGAAATAAATCAGAACCAGCAAGCGGAGAAGCTTCCGAGAAAGTGACTAAGATCGTTGTAGGCACAGGAACACAATTCCCTCAAGTTTGCTTTATTGACGAGAACGGCAAGTTGACGGGCTTTGACGTAGAGCTTGTAAGAGAAATTGACAAGCGCCTTCCTGAATACGAATTTGATATCCAAACGCTTGAATTCACGAACCTGCTTCTAAGCTTGGAAACGAAAAAAATCGATCTGGTCGCTCACGAAATGGAGAAGAACCCAGAACGCGAACAGAAGTATTTGTTCAGCACTGAGCCATATGCGCACTGGAGAAACAAAATCGTTGTAGCGAAGGATAATAATTCCGTTCAAACGTTGGATGATCTTAAAGGCAAAAAAGTGTTGACGACGGCTACGAGCGCCCAATCGACAATCCTTGAGAACTATAACAAAGAAAACAACAATGCGATTAAGATCGTTTACCAAAACGGCGGCGCGAACGACGAAGTAGCGCAAGTAGCATCAGGTCGTGTCGATGCATTCCTTGCGGCTGACTTTACCCTATCGCTTGTCGATACGAAGAAAGAGCTGAAAACAGTAGGTCCAGCACTTAGCGAAGCGGATATCCTGTTCATGTTCCGCAAAGATGATCCTGAGCAGAAGAAGCTTGCTGATGCGGTTGACGGAGCAGTCAAAGAGCTGAAAGCAGACGGTACGTTAGGTAAACTAAGCGCAGAATGGCTGGGCAACGACTTTACTTCCGAAGAAAAATAAGCGCGAGTGAAAGGTGAGATCACTAGATGGGAGAACCATTTGATATTAGTTATGTGTTCGAGTATCTAGTAAAGCTGCTACCTACCTTGAAAATCACTCTACTCATTGTAGTGAGTTCCATCGTACTTGGGCTGGGCGTCGGGTTTATCGTCGCCCTTCCCCAGCTTTATAAGATTCCGGTCTTAAGACGATTTTCGCAAATTTACCTTTCCTTTTTTAGAGGAACTCCGATATTGATTCAGCTTTTTTTGTTTTATTACGGCCTTCCTGAGGTTTTAAAAGCCTTTAACTTGGACGTAGCTAAAGTGCCGGCAATCTATTTTGTCATCCTGACATATGCTTTGCACAGCGGAGCATACATGGCGGAAATGATCCGCGCTGCTGTAGGCGCTGTAGACCGCGGGCAGGTTGAAGCGGCCTATGCGGTTGGCATGACAGGCTTTCAAGCTTTCACAAGAATTGTGCTCCCGCAAGCCATGGCGATTTCGATTCCTGTACTCTCCAATTTGGTCATTGCCAATTTGAAGGATACTTCGCTCGCCTTCTCGCTAGGCATTATGGAAATGACGGGCAAGTCGCAGACGCTCGCCATCATGTCCAGACATTTTGTCGAAACGTACATCTCACTGGCTATTATCTACTTCATTATCAGCTTTGGGCTGGAGAAGCTGTTCCATCTTCTAGAGCGCAAATTGTTGAAGCACGAGCACCGTTTGGCGTCAGAGGATAAGGAGCCCAGCTTGAAAAAAAAGAAAACGAAGTGGCTGGAAATAAAGCCGGGCTTTAGCAGAGGAGGCAGGGAAAATGAAGCTTGATTTTGCATTCATATGGACGGCATTTGTTCAGCTGCTATCCGCAGTGCCGACAGCTTTGGCGATTACGGCCGTTTCTATTTTTTGCGGTCTTATCATTGGAACATCCATTGCCATCATAAGACTGTATAAAGTTCCTGTCCTTTACCCTATCGCTGCATCCTATGTGACGTTTATACGCGGAACGCCTATGTTAACCCATTTATTGCTTATCTATTTCGGATTGCCGATTATTGTTGACGGCATTGCTGAAGCGCTTGGCTTATCGTTCCGGTCGATCTCCATTCCCATGATCGGATTCGCTTATATTTCATTCTCCATTACGGCTGGCGCTTATTTGTCAGAAGTCGTAAGATCAGGCCTGCTTGCCGTTAATCGCGGACAAATCGAGGCAGCCTACTCCATTGGGATGACGAGTTCCCAGGCGATGCGCAGAATTATTTTGCCGCAAGCCTTTGCCGCAAGCTTGCCTAACCTATCGAACTCGATCATAGGCATGCTGCATGGGACGACGCTGGCATTTACAGTATCGGTCGTGGACATTAATGCAAAAGCACAAATCGTTGCAACGACGAATTGGAAGTTCTTTGAGGCATATCTTGCTGCAGCCCTAATTTTCTGGGGATTAACGTTTATTATTGAGCGGCTGACCGCGTTAGCCGAGAAGCGCTTTAACCTTTACAACCGAGGCGGTGTTTCATGATTAAGCTGACACAGATTAGGAAGAGCTTTGGTCGCAATGAGGTTTTGAAAGGGATTGACCTTACCGTTAAGAAAGGCGAGGTTGTTGCGATACTTGGACCAAGCGGTTCCGGTAAAACAACGCTTCTGCGCTGCATCAACTACATGGAGAAGCCAAACGACGGCCAAATCTCCATCGACGATTTTAACGTAAATTGCAAGCGTCCAGACAAAAAAGACATCCATACCCTTCGTCAGAAGACGGCTATGGTTTTTCAACAATATAATTTGTTCAAGCATAAAACGGCCGTGGAAAATGTAATGGAAGGGCTCGTTATCGTAAAGAAGCTTTCCAAGGACGAAGCTCGCAAAAAAAGCGTGGAGCTGCTTGAGAAGGTTGGGCTTGGCAACAAGCTGGATGCCTATCCGAGCGAGCTTTCCGGCGGACAGCAGCAGCGCGTTGGCATCGCTCGCGCGCTAGCGCTAAATCCGGAGGTCATCTTGTTCGATGAGCCAACCTCGGCGCTTGATCCGGAGCTCGTTGGCGAGGTGCTTGGCGTCATTCGCAAAATCGCGAAGGAAGGCATTACGATGATTATCGTAACGCATGAAATGAGCTTTGCGCAGGACGTTGCGAGCCACGTTGTGTTTATGGATGGCGGCGTCATCGTTGAAGAGGGCAATCCAAGCAAGATTTTTAACGATCCAAAGGAAGAAAGAACGAAACAATTTTTGAAACGGATCACACCTGAAGGTGTCTATTCCATCTAACTAATAGAGGAGCGAATCAATATGTCACTAAAATTTGGCATTCTGGATCAAAGTATTATTTTCCCCGGGCAAACCGCTGCAGAAGCGCTAGGCAATACCGTCAAGCTGGCGCAGCTGGCTGAATCGCTTGGTTTCGAGCGCTTCTGGGTATCGGAGCATCATGATTCCCCAGGCATGGCCGGATCCTCGCCAGAGGTGCTTATTGCTTATTTGCTGGCTCAAACAACATCGATCCGTATCGGTTCAGGCGGCGTTATGCTGCAGCATTACAGCCCTTATAAAGTAGCGGAAAACTTTAATGTGCTTGCTTCCTTGGCGCCGGGTCGCGTTGAGCTCGGCATCGGCCGTGCGCCAGGCGGACTGCCTCGTTCGACTAAGGCTTTGCAGAAGGGCATAGCGGAAGCCGCGACTTTAGCAGAGAAGCTGACGGAGCTGGAGCATCTGCTCCATGCCAAAGCTGGCGAAGAGCATCCGCTGGCAGGTCTTGAAGCAAGCCCGCTGCCAACGCAGCCTGCTGACATCTATTTGCTCGGCACAAGCGTTTCGAGCGCGGAGCTGGCTGCGGAGAAAGGGTATCCGTATGCCTTTGCCCTATTTATTAACAATGATCCCGAGACGGCCCGCAAAGCGATTGATACGTACCGAAGCAACTTTAATCGTTCGCTTGGCGCAGAGCCGAAGACGATTCTTGCCTTGTCAGTCATTGCTTCGGATTCGGAAGAGGAAGCAAATGAGCTGGCCGGACATTTCAAAAACGTTAGAGTTACGCTCGCAAGCGGCAAGACGGTTAACGTAGGCTCGTTGGAGCAGGCGAAGGAATTCGCTAGGCAAGCCGGCGAGGAATTTACAGCTGAAGAAAGGGAAGCGGATATTACGAGAGGCACAAAGGAAACGGTTCGCAAGCGGCTGCTCGAAATTCAAGAGCAATACGGCGTCGACGAATTTGTGTTTACGACGATTATCCCTGATTTCGCCAAACGGATACGCTCCTTTGAGCTATTGAAAGAAGCGTTTGAAGGGGAATTGGTATGAGCGATTTCTCGGCAGAATCGATTGAACGGCAATTAGTCGCAATCAGGCGGCAGCTGCATGAGCATCCGGAGCTATCCCATGAGGAATACGAGACGACGGCTGCCATTCGCGGCTGGCTGACGGAGGCAGGCATCCGAATTGTTGATTATGGACTCAAAACCGGCGTTATCGCAGAGGTTGGCGGCCAAAATGGCGGCCCGACCGTTGCGGTTCGAGCGGACATAGACGCGCTTCCGATACAGGAGGAGACGGGACTCCCGTTCGCTTCCAAAATAGCAGGCAAAATGCATGCCTGCGGCCATGATTTCCATACCGCTTCTATTCTTGGCACAGCGTTCTTATTGAAGGAGCGGGAGCAGGAGCTGCAAGGGACCGTGCGGTTTCTGTTCCAGCCCGCCGAAGAGAAAGCGAAGGGCGCAGGGCAGCTCATCGCAAGCGGCGCGCTGAAAGGCGTGGATGCGGTGTTCGGCATGCACAACAAGCCGGATTTGCCGGTTGGTACGATTGGCATTAAGGGCGGCCCTATCATGGCGGCGGCAGACGGTTTTGCCGTTGAAGTGGAAGGAAGAGGCAGCCATGCGGCGGTGCCTGAGGCTGGCCTTGATCCGATCGTCACCTCGGCTCACATCATTACGGCGCTGCAATCGATCGTAAGCCGCAACGTAAGCGCGCTGGATAGTGCGGTCGTTAGTGTGACGAGGCTGAATGCGGGAACGGCTTGGAATATTATTTCCGATAAGGCGGTATTCGACGGCACGCTGCGAACATTCGACGAGCATGTCCGCAAGACGGTTCGCGAACGGTTCGAGCAGGTCGTAAACGGGGTATCCGCAGCCTTTGCCACGAAGGCGCAAGTGAAATGGATTGAAGGGCCGCCGGCTGTCGTGAATGATCAGAAATGGGCAGATCAAGCAACTGTAACGGCAGAGGCTCTTGGATTTACAGTCGTAAGTCCGACGCCATCCCCGGCAGGCGAGGACTTTGCCTTTTATTTGAAAGAAACGGAGGGGCTGTTCGTGTTTCTTGGAACGGCCGGCCCGCAGGAATGGCATCATCCGGCATTTGATTTGGATGAGAAGGCACTGCCGATCGCGGCATCGTTTTTTGCCAAACTAGCTTCAGACGCTTTGCGCAAGCTGGCGGATGAGCGCTTGCCGGGAGGACGACAACATTCCAAAATCGTATGATGTCATCGTTGTAGGAGCAGGCTCAATGGGCATGAGCGCCGGCTATGAACTGGCATCACGCGGAGCGAAGACGCTGCTCATAGATGCTTTTGACCCGCCGCATAACATGGGAAGCCATCATGGGGAGCCACGGCTGATCAGGCATGCTTATCATGGCGGCGGCACGTACGTGAAGATGGCGCTTCGCGCAGATGAACGGTGGCTGGCATTAGAGAAAGCAACCGGGCTAAAGCTGCTGGAGCGCTCCGGCGTGCTGAACATGGCGGAAACGAGCTATTACAATTACGAAGACAGGCTTGACGATGCTGCCGCGAATGGCGTTCAAGTTGAATTGCTGCGCGCGGCTGAGATTAACCGCCGCTTCCCGGGCATTCAGCTCGCAGATTCCTTTCAAGGGATGTACGAGCCGAATGCAGGCTACTTATATAGTGAGCAATGTGTATCTGCCTACAAGCAGCAAGCTCTTGCAGCTGGCGCGGAGCTGATGGCGAACAGCTTCGTAACGCATATCGAGGCTAGTCCCTCCAACGTTGCTGTTCATACAAAAGAGGCAGCGTATACGGCACCGCTAATCATTATTACCGTCGGCGCTTGGTTCAAAATGTTATCGGATCATGTGAGCCTGCCGATCCGTGCGGTTCGCAAGGTGGTCGGCTGGTTTGAAACGAGCTCGGCAAATTTTGATGCAGGTGTTTTTCCAGGTTTTACATGGGGCGGTGCGGCTGGCGGCTATTACGGCTTTCCGAGCATCGGAGGCGCTGGCATTAAGATCGGCCGCCATGATACGGGAGTAGAATGGTCGCCGGGCGAGCCGCTTGCGCCGTTTGGCGCTTACCCGGAAGACGAGGAAGATCTTCGCCGCGCGCTGGATGCCTTTGTGCCAGGCGCAGCGGGCAAGCTGCTGCAAAGCGCAGTATGCAAATATGAGTTTACGCCTGACGAGGACTTCATTATCGATGCGCATCCTGAGCATGCCAATGTGCTGCTCGCGGGAGGGTTCTCCGGCCATGGCTTTAAGTTCGCTAGCGTCGTTGGCGAGATTTTGGCGGATAAATTGGAAAAGAAGGATACGGGTTATGATCTTGGCTTATTCGAGATTAGCCGTTTCTCTAACAAATAAAATGATCATTTTTGCTATTCATAAGGAGGAGCTTACATGAGCCAGTCAACTGTCGATGTTCAAGCCTATTTGCAGGCGTATGATCAAATTGAGGAAGAAATTAAAGGATTGTCGGAGGAACAGCTGAAATGGAAGGCCGCGCCGGCATCATGGAGCGTAACGGAGGTGCTTGCCCACCTTGTTGACCACAGCATCATCGTATCCTTCCGCATCCGCGAGATATTGTCAGGCTCAGAAGCTAGATTGCCAGCCTTCAACCAAGATGCATGGGTATCCGGCCAGAAGGCAAACGAGGGAGATGCGCAGGAGATCCTCACTGCAGCGCGCGCGTTTGTCCAATATAACAGCCTGCTGTTTAATCGGTTGACGGAGGAAGAATGGAATAAGACCGGCATTAACTTTAAAGGCGAGCCCGTATCGATAGCAGCTATCGTGCCTGCTTTTGTAAAACATGTGCAAGGCCATTTAGCGCAAATTCGCCGGATCAAGCAGGGAGAAACAGAAGCTCAAGGCACTAGCTGCACGATTTAATGCTGCAAGGATTTGCTATTATTTTTTGTGGAGAGCGGGTGGAGGGGCATGTCAGCTAAAGCGGTAATCATTCGTAGTGCCGAGCTATCCGATCAGGAGGCGATCCGGGAAGTGCTGCTTGATGCTTACGGGCAATATGAGCATGAGCTGCCGGAGCCGCGCTGGATCGAGTATAAGGAAAGCATACTGGCATCCGTTGAAGGAGCGGCTACCAAGGAGCGTTTAGTAGCCCTGCTGGATGGAGTGGTTGTTGGAAGCGTGTTTCTATTTGATTCCTCAGAAGCAGCCTATGGGCGGCCTGAACTTAATATTCAATCCCCGATTATTCGGCTGCTTGCCGTGTCGAAGAATGCCCGCGGCTACGGCGTCGCAACGGAGCTTATACGCGCCAGCGCGCAGCTTGCGCGGAACTGGGGCGCAGAGACGCTGCATCTCCATACCTCCGACATGATGGATTCCGCCGTAAGATTGTATGAGCGGCTTGGGTTTGAGCGAGCGTACGACAAAGATATTATGAATGGGGAAACGCTCGTTAAGAGCTACTGGCTTCAACTGAAGGAAGCGGCTTTGCTGCAAGCGCAATAGAGGGATAAGGCTTCTTGCAATAAGACGACAATTACGGAATAGTTCAAATACAATCATAAGTGATACGGGAGGCTGTTTAAAATGGCGAATCGCAAACAAATTAAGTTTGGCGCATTGATTCATGGTGTTGGAGGCAACGTGTCGGCTTGGCGTCATCCTGAGGTTCCGGCTGACGCGAGCGTGAACTTTCAATTTTATAAGCAGCAGGCACAGACGGCAGAAGCGGGCAAATTCGATCTCGTTTTTATCGCAGACGGCTTATATATCAACGAGAAGTCGATCCCGCATTTCTTAAACCGTTTTGAGCCGCTTACGATATTGTCGGCGCTTGCGGCTGCTACGTCGAAGATCGGTCTAGTTGGCACGCTTTCGAGCTCATACAGCGAGCCATTTACGGTAGCTAGACAGTTCGGCTCGCTAGATCATATCAGCGGCGGCCGCGCAGGCTGGAATGTAGTTACTTCACCGCTTGAGGGCTCCGCGAGCAACTTTAGCAAAACCGATCACCCGACGCATGACGAGCGTTACAAAATAGCAGAAGAGTACTTGGAAGTGACGCGCGGCCTATGGGATTCATGGGAAGACGATGCTTTCGTAAGAGATAAAGAGTCCGGCGTGTTTTTTGATCCGTCTAAGCTGCACCGTCTGGATCATAAAGGGGAGTATTTCTCCGTTCAAGGTCCGCTTAACATCGCCCGCTCGAAGCAAGGGCACCCGGTTATTTTCCAAGCGGGCTCATCCGAGAGCGGCAAGAAGCTGGCGGGCAAAGCGGCGGATGCGGTGTTTACCGGACATGAGAACATCGAGGAGGCAAAGGCCTTTTATAAGGATGTTAAAGACCGTACAGTAGCGGAAGGACGTTCGGTGGATGATATCGTTATTCTTCCAGGCATCGGTCCAATTATTGGACGCACCGAAGAGGAAGCGGAGCGCAAGTATCAAGAGCTGGCTGAACTAGTCACAATCGAGAACGCTTTGAATTATTTGGGACGTTTCTTCGAACATCACGATTTCTCGCAATACCCGCTAGATGAACAGTTCCCTGACCTTGGCGATTTGGGACAAAACAGCTTCCGCAGCGGCACCGACAAAATCAAGAAGGCGGCGAAGGAGCAAAAGCTGACGCTTCGTCAGGTAGCGCTGCAATCGGCTACGCCGCGCGGACAATTTGTGGGCACGCCGGAGAAGGTTGCCGATCTCATTCAGCAGTGGCATGAGGAAGGCGCAGCGGATGGATTCATTATTCATTCCTCCATTCCGAGCGGCTTGAACGACTTTGTTGAACTCGTCGTTCCGATTCTTCAGGAGCGCGGCATTTATCGTACGGAATATGAATCGGATACGCTTCGCGGCAACCTAGGCTTGCAGGTGCCGGTTAATCGTTATACCAAAGAAAAAGTGAACAGCTAACGAGGTGGATACGACTCCGATTTATACGCTGCTGGAGGAACGGGAGCAGGAATGGATAACGCTAAGAAGGGAATTCCACCGCCTGCCTGAACTGATGTATGACGTAGATCGGACCTCGGAGAGGATTGCAGCGCTTCTGGAGCATTACGGCCTTGAGGTTCAGCGGGGCGTAGGGAACCATTTCGGCAAAGGAGTCATCGGGTTGCTGCGCGGCGGCAAGCCCGGCAAGACGATTTTGCTGCGAGCGGATATGGACGCGCTGCCGATTCAAGAGCGAAATGACGTTCTCTATCGTTCAACCATCGATGGCGTCATGCACGCCTGCGGCCATGATGCCCATATAACGATGCTGCTTGCTGCAGCTTGCGCGCTAAGCCGCTTTCGGGAGCAGCTGGAAGGGTCAGTAAGATTTGTGTTCCAGCCAGCGGAAGAAGGTGCGGCGGCAAGTCCGCTTGACGGCAGACTGTTAAGCGGCGGGCGAGATCTGGTCGAGAGCGGGGCGGCGGACGAGGTGTCCGCCGCTTTTGCTTTCCATGTATGGCCGGAGCTGCCAGCACTGCAAGTCGCCGTTCACCGCAAATATGCGATGGCGGCCTCCTCGCATTTCCGGGTTTCGTTCCGAGGACGGTCAGGCCATCACGGCGCTCAGCATTTAGCTGCCGACGCGCTGCTGATGACCGCACATTTTGTAACCGAATCACGCGCTGCCGTAGCAAGCGCCGTAGATCCTCACGAGCCGGTAGCCTTTGCATTTGGCAGGCTCCAAGCAGGGACGGTCATTAACGCCATTGCGGAGTCAGGCGAAGTGGAAGGAACGTATCGCGCCTTCGAGCCGCATACGGTAGACCGTATTCGCAGCATCATCGAACGCTGCGCAGCCGCATGTGCGGACCGGTTTGGCGGCGAATATGAGACCCGGTTCCGCATGGGAAAGGCGCTGCTTAATGATGCCGCTGCTGCCGCGCTAGTGCAGCGTGCAGGCGAGAAAGTTTTCGGCGATGGAAATTCCAGCGTGCTCGACAAGCCAAGCCTTGCCGGCGAGGACTTCAGCTATTATTTGGACAAAGCACCGGGAGCTATGGTACTAATCGGCGTAGGCAATACGGATAAAGGAATCATCCACCCGCTGCATCACCCGCAATTCGATCTGGATGAGCGCGCAATTGTACTCGGAGCGAAGCTGCATGTGCAGCTTGTGGCGGATGCGCTGGCTGCTGATTTCTAAACGTTTCCGGTTATGCTTTACTTGTAATAGAGAACGGGCTTCTGGGTTAAACTGGTATTGTAAATCCACTACTGGAGGCAGCGCGATGCATATAGAGCTTGGCCCCTGCCTGCTCGAGCAGCGTCTGGCGGAGCGTGGCATGTCGAAGGAGAAGCTTGCGGCGGAGCTGCGCATTAGAGCGGAGCGAATAGGCGATTTTATTAGCGATAAACGAGTGATGCCGCTCAGAACAGCGATTGCTATAGCTGACATTGTAGCGTGCGATGTTCGTGATCTCTATGAGCTGCGCTCATTGAAGCAAAGAGAGGAGTCCTTGCAGCCATAACTGCGAGGGCTTTTTCTTGTGACTAAGACGGGCTGCGTAGTAAAATGGGGCAAAGGAGTGGAGCGTATGAAGCTTACAGAGGCGGAAATCGAGCAGAGCTTGGCGGCAAGCGAGGGCTGGAAGAGAGAAGAGGGCAAGTGGATCGTCAAAAAATATCGATTCCATTCTTTTATGGGTGCCATCCAATTCGTCAACAAAGTGGCTGAGGCCTCGGAGCAGCTTAATCACCACCCCTTAATAGCGATCGATTATAAAATGGTTACGCTTCGTTTGACGACGTGGAATGATGGCGGACTAACCGGACTGGATTTTAAAGCGGCGGCAGCATTTGACCGGTCATATGTCCGCGAATAGTGATCAATATGTCAAAGCCCTCTGACCCAAGCAAAGCAATGGGGCAGAGGGTTTGTTTGATGCGCAATGCTGCGATTATCGCTTATGAATCTTGTTTGGCTTTTATGTTTGCGTCTTCTTGGCTTAGCTCTTCAAGCGACTTCACTTTGCCATGCGGATGCTGCGTATGCTTACGCTGGTTCCATGCATTTTCACGGCGGCCTTTGGATGATGTCATCGTCTTTCCCCTCCTTTCCTCCTGTAGGGTGGCATATTACAGCCAAACTCATACGGAGGTTTCACAATCGGTATCGGGAAGAAAAAGGTGACCGAACACATTCATCAGCCTTCCAGTTAAACGCCCGAATAAGCTAAAAATCCGCCGTCAACGGGTATGGTTGTACCGGTTACGAATCCAGCCGTCGTATCGTCCGCGAGCCATAATAATGCCCCAAGCAGATCCTCCGGCTTGCCGAAGCGCCGCATTGGCGTGTGGGAAATGATTTTGTCTGACCGTTCCGTTAATGAGCCGTCATCGTTCTTTAGAAGCTTACGGTTCTGCTCGGTGAGGAAGAAGCCGGGGGCAATCGCGTTAACTCTAATGCCCGACTCTGCAAGGTGAACCGCCAGCCACTGGGTGAAGTTGACGATAGCAGCCTTGGCTGCGCTATAGGCAGGAACCTTGGTCATCGGCGACGGCGCGCTCATCGACGAGATGTTAATAATCGTTGCGCCTTGCCTCCCAAGCATTTGCTCTGCAAATATTTGAACCGGGATCAGCGTGCCGACAAAGTTGAGATCCATAACGCTGCGAAAGCCGTCAACGCTTAAATTAAATAACGTCGTCAGGTTGTCCGCATTCAGATGCTCCGGCTTAAAAGTCTCGTTCGTTGTATTCGCGCTTGGATGGTTACCGCCAGCGCCATTGATCAAAATATCGCAGGGGCCAAGCTGCTCTAACACGGAAGCGCCAGCGGATCTTGTGCTTTCGATGCTCGTTACATCGCAGGCTACCGCAATTGCCGTACCGCCGGCGTTCGTAATTTCGGCTGCAACGGCAGCGCCTTTCGCTAATGTGCGATTAAGAATCGCAATTTTAGCGCCCTGGCGAGCAAGCTCAAGCGCCATGACGCGGCACAGCACGCCTGCGCCGCCGGTAATGACCGCTACTTTGCCGTTTAGCGATTCATGCATGGGGAGCGGGGGCTGAGTCATCCTTTCACCGCCTTCGGCTCGGAGGAAGTGGCCGCAAGCTGATTAGCATCCCAAAGTCCCCACAAATACATAATGCCGAGCGCGCGGTCGTATAAGCCATATCCCGGTCTGCACTGCTCATCCCAAATATGGCGCCCGTGATCAGGCCTTGCGTAGCCGGTAAATCCGATCTCATGATAAGCGCGTACGATTCCAGCGATATCGACTGTGCCATCCTGCGTACGGTGGGAGGTCTCGATAAAATCTCCGTTTTCGTAAACGCGAACGTTGCGGATATGCGCGAACGGAATGCGGTCCGCGAACTCATGAATCATCGAAATAATGTCATTGCTCGGATTCGCGCCAAGCGAGCCGCTGCACAGCGTTATGCCGTTATAGGGGCTGTCGTACAGCTTCAGAAACGTTCGGAAGTTTTCCTGGCTGGTCATAATGCGCGGCAAGCCGAACACCGGCCATGGCGGATCATCCGGGTGAATCGCCATTCGAATGCCGCTGCGGGCTGCGACCGGAATGATTTCATTTAGAAAATAGCGGAGGTTTTCCCACAGATGCGCCTCCGTCACGCCTTGATACGCTTCAAACAGCTGAGTCAAATGCTGAAGCCGCTCCGGCTCCCAGCCAGGCATAGTCAGTGCCGAGTTGGCATTGATTTCTTCAACCAATTGAAACGGGTCGGCGCCTGTAATCCGGTTATTTTCATAAAATAAAGCGGTAGCGCCGCTATCCATCCTCTTGTGCAGATCGGTGCGCAGCCAATCGAAAATCGGCATAAAGTTGTAGCAGATGACTTTGACGCCAACGCTGCCGAGCTTCTCGATTGTTCTTTTATAGTTTTCGATGTATCGATCACGAGAGGGCAAGCCCAGCTTAATATCCTCATGTACGTTAACGCTCTCAACTACGTCGATATGCAGGCCGTATCGTTCCGCTTGCTGCTTTACCTCCAAAATCCGCTCCAGCGGCCATTCCTCGCCTGCCGCCAAATCGTGCAGCGACCAGACTATGCCGTCCGTGCCCGGAATTTGTTTAATATAGCTAAGCGGGACCGTATCATTTCCTTCGCCAAACCATCTGAACGTCATCTGCATGCGAATCGATCCTCCTATTGTCATTTATAATAATTCGGATATTTTTCTTTCAGCAAGGCTTGATCGGCAATATTCAATGAAAGATGCTCTTTCATTATCCGCTCGGCGGCCGGACCGTCCTGTGCCTTTATCGCGTCCGCCATGAAGCGGTGCTGCTCATAAAGATGAGCATAGTTATGGTCATCCACGAGCCTCAGCATGCGGCTGCGATTCAAGTGAGCGTTCATTTGCTGCATGATTAACCAGGTGTGGCTTTTGCTCGTGCCATCGAACAAAATACGGTGGAAAGCATCATCAAGCTCCAGCATGCTTTTATCATCCTCAAGCCGAACGCATTCCTCTTGGCGGCGAAGGTTCTCTTCGAGCAGCAGCAGGAAAGGCTCCGGAAAATGGTCGCATGCGAGCAATATAACGGCCTTCTCCAGCTGCTCCCGCATAAATCTCGCTTCTTCAACAAGCATCGTATCAATGAGTGAAACGAAAGTGCCGCGCTGCGGAAGCACTTGAACAAGTCCTTCTTGCGCAAGGCGGAGAAAGCTTTCTCTCACGGGCGTGCGGCTGACATTAAATAAGAGAGCGGTTTCATTTTCGGATAAAGGGGTTCCGGGCGGCAGCTCAAGCTTCAATATTTGTTCTTTGAGCTGCGTATAGACCGCATCCCTAGTGGAAAAAGGCTGCGGGCGCAATTGATAATCCATAGGCTCATCCCTTTCGGCTTTACACTACCATACTACCATACAAGTTAGAACGTGTGAAGCTAAAAACGCCAAAAGGGCTGCCCCAAAAAGTAGGAAATCTACTTTCCGGGACAGCCCTTCCGTATGATTCATATCCGTTATTTTGCGCTAATCGGCATTGCTCCAAGTTGTTTCATTACCGCTAACAGGACAAGAAGGGAATTTTTCTCCCTTTTGCAGCTTATCTTTCTTGCCTGATTTTGAAATGTAGTTGCCATCATGCTTAACAATTTCTCCCGTTCGATAAGAAGTATTCGTACTACTCATAGTAACTAGCACCTCCAGTTATTTTGTGGCAGATGATAGGGGTTGTCTGCCTATTCTTATTTACCCAATCGGACTTGCTTTGAATCAGCATTCTAAAAAATGATTGCTGTTATTTTCCAGTCGGCAATTCCGTTTTGCCCTCGGTTCTCGTTTTCTCACGCTCCAAGAGCGTTTTCAAATAAGTGGACATGACCCGGGCGAGCTGATCGGATACTTCAACAAGACTCATATGCGCCACATCCTCGAACGTCGTTTCAAGAATATGCGGATATTTATAGGTCGTTTCAGGCTGATCGAGGCTCGTAACCGTAAAGGTGTCATTCGGCTTAATGACGGCATCCTCTGCACCGGCTACCAGCAATACTGGGAATTTGGCTTCAGCGAGCACATGACTCCGGTCAGGACGCTGCATCATGCCTAATAGCGTAGAGATCACGGCATGTGCTTCCATCTGCTGGCCGACTCCGATCATCTCATTGACCTCATCGCGCATTTCCCCGAGTTTCTCGTCGGTAAACAAATTCGGGATGATGCCGTAAAGGTATTTGCTAATGCCTTTTTCGCGAATCGCTTCAATATCATCCGCTCTTTTTTCCTTAATCTCATTTGTGTCCGGCAGCACTGTCGAATGAATGAGCGCGAAGCCAGCCAGCTTTTTGGGATATTTTTCCGCAAAAGCAGCCGTTACATAACCGCCTAAGGAGTGGCCGAACATGACGACCTTCTCAATCTTAAGCGCATCCAGCATTGCTGCAATATCTTCTGCCATTACTTCCATTGTATAGGTCCCCTCGGGTGAGGAGGACTCCCCGTGACCACGAAGATCCGGGATGATGACGCGATACTGATCGCTCAGCATCGGACAAATTTTTTGCCAGTATTGGGATGAGCCGCAAAAGCCGTGGAGCAATACGATTACGTTTCCATTACTACTTCCACATTCTTCATAGACTAAATCGATGCCATTAACGTGTATACGCTGTTTTTCCATCGATCTCACCAGCCTTTTCTATTATCGATTTGATTTATTTGGTGTAGTCTCTTAACCTCATCAACCGCTTCTGAAACATTTAAAAGCAATGGTTTCTATTTCTTCATTAATAGCGGCGTTTGGAGGCTGGAAACCTAAAAATAGCCTGTTTCAAAGGGCGCAGCGCTGGTTAATAACATGACAAGTTAACAAAAACAGTTTCGAAGGAAGGATGATTCCAATGTTAGGATGGGCATTATTATTTTTCATTTTTGCAATCGTCGCAGGCATTTTCGGCTTCTTAGGAATTGCTTCCGCATTAGCTGGGATCGCAAAAATATTATTCGTCGTATTCGTCGTACTCTTTATCGTATCTCTCATTGTCGGACGAAGACGGGTTAGTTAACAACGTTCAAAGGAAGTACGCCAATACCAAAATAAAATGAATAGCAGGAGGAATTACAATGAATAATCTAACTAATACGAAGGTACACACGGTCAATAATGCAGTGGAGGTTCAAGAGCAGGTGTATAAGTTCCAAACGGAAGGATATGCGAAGGACAAAATTTTCGTGCTGACGCATGATAAAGACCGGACAAAACGGATCGTCGACAACACGGATGCTGAGAAAATCGGCATTGCCGAGGAAGGCCTTGGGACAGCAATCGCGAACATTTTCCGCTCGAACGGTGATGAGCTGCGGGCCAAGATGAGGTCGCTGGGTATTTCCGAGACAGATTCAGAGCGTCTAGAGCGTGAGATGGACCAGGATAAAATTTTGGTCATCGCTTGGGGCGGCAAGGAGTATACGGGCGATGAGTTTGACCCGGCTGTTTATTACTACCCGCACTATGTCGTATAAGCGATCGATTGCACGATAGATTGAAATGAAGTGAACAAAGGCCTATCCGGGAGGATAGGTCTTTGTTCAAATAGGAGCTTTAAAAAGTTGACTCTATGTATCGTTAGGCTCAAAATATGAGTATAGAAACTGGAGTAAAAGGGAGCTTGCATATGAGTATTATAATCGTGGATGATAATGCGACAAATCAGATCATTATAAAAGCCATTTTAAATAAAGCGGGCTACGAGAATTTGAAAATCGCCTCTTCGGCAATGGAGCTATACGATATTTTGGATATTGAATCCGAAACGGAAGCGAAGACCAATGTTGACTTGATCTTAATGGATATGATGATGCCGGAAATCGATGGTTTAGAGGCATGCAAAACGATTCTGCAGGTGGAGCGCTATAAGGATGTTCCGATTATATTTGTTACTGCGCTTGGCGATTCGAACAAAATGGCGGAAGCGCTTGACGCCGGCGCCAGCGATTATGTGATGAAGCCGATCAACAAGATGGAGCTGCTGGCACGGATACGGTCGGCATTAAGGCTAAAGCAAGAAATTGATTGGCACAAAGAAAGAGACAAGCAGGTGAAGTTTAAGCTGGAGCTTGCCAAAAAGGTGCAAAGAAACGTATTAAGCCAGCCGATTAACGATGAAAATGTAGGGATAAGCGCGATTTACCAGCCCTCTACGGAGCTTGCAGGCGATTTTTACGCATGGTATCGCATTGATGAAGGCCGATATGGCGTTATTTTGCTCGACATGATGGGCCATGGCATTGCGTCCTCACTTGTATGTATGTATATATCATCCGTACTCAAGGATACCATTACACGCATAACGGAGCCTGATCTCGTCATGCACGAGCTGAACCGATATATGAACCAGCTGTATAAGAAGGAAGAGCTGCTTAACTACTATTTTACTGCTATTTATTTGGTCTTAGATACGAATGAACGGACGATCGATTACGTAAACGCCGGACATCCACCGGGCAAGCTGCTGATCGGTGATCAGGTTACGCTGCTAACCGAGGGCTGCTGCGCGATCGGATTGTTTGAAAAGATTGATATTCGTAAAGGGAGCATCCCATACGAGGAACATATGAAGCTCGTTCTCTACACGGATGGTCTAAGCGAATCCTTGGGCGATAACGAAGAAGCCAAGCTGGATACGCTCGTAGAGAGATTGATTGAAACTGAAACCGAAGCGCATGCGGAATTGGTTAGTGATTTTATAGCAGGACATAGCAATGAGAGCCAGAAGGATGATATTTGTTTAGTGATGATTGCTACGAAGTAAGGCTTCGAGCATTAACCGTTGAAAATCATATTTTTATAAAATAAATCGTTTGCCCCTGTTTCAAAGGTTCGGATATGGTTTATAAATACGTATAAGTAAATAGATGAAGGACAATCCCGCAGAGGAGGGAGAACATATGAGAAATATGATGATTATCGGCTGCTTGATCGGAAGCATATTCGCTTTTAACAGTGATTATGGCAAGGTGACGAATACCTATTCCTTATCAACGAGTGCAAGCAAGGTGATGTCAGAAGCATCTGCTAAGGCAGCCGATGAAATGGTATCCGCTTCTATGCCTCCCTCCACGGTAACGGAAGTTACCTATGCAAGCAATGATGCAAGTGCGGCCAATGAGGCAACTCAGAGCTTTGCGCTTCAAACGGTCAACGGCATTACGCTTTATGATGACCCTAGCAGTGTAACGAAGAAGCTTGGCGAGCCTAAACGTATTTCCGAGGATCCGCATTTAAAGGAATTGAAGATTTACGAATACCCGAATATGAATGTCGTCTTCAGTGACGGAATGGTTAATTTCGTGGAAATAACCGAGGGCTCCAAATCGTTGTTAATTGATGGCGTTGAAATACCAGCTACGATTGAGGCGGTTAAAGAAGCGTTAGGAGAGCCGGATTACTTCACGGAGGACGGTATTGCATTCGAGCGAAATGAAGCAGTGTTAAAACTATTTGTCGATACGGATACTCAGAAGCTAACGTCCATTCATTACTTTTACAGCTTTACGATGTAGGTGGTGCAGCTGCGCCTTGTACAAAGTAAAGGATATTTGCCTATTTATTAAACAAACGCGAGCGGAGTGAATAGAATGAAGGCTGAGCAATTTCAAGTTGTACAGGAAGAAACGAAGGATCAATATATCCTTCACGTAAACGGAGAGCTCGATTTATCGGTGGTGCCGCAGCTTCGGTCAGCTTTGGAGCTGGTGATGAATAAAACGGATAAGGCATTGGTGCTTAATCTCAAGCAGTTAAAATATATCGACAGTACCGGAATCGGCATTATCGTTTCGGTGCTTAAACTACGTGACGAGCTGAATGCGCCGTTCTTTGTACGCGACATTCCAGCTGCGATTAGACGTTTATTTGATTTAACCGGCATTTCGAGATACCTAATAGAAGGGACAGAGGCCCAAGCATGAATGCCATTCGATTACAAATACCGGCCCATGCAGACTATATCGATATGGTCAGAATCTGTCTATTTGGAATCGCCTCGAAGATGAGCTACGCCTACGAAGAAATCGAAGATATGAAGGTAGCCGTTTCCGAGGCCTGCAATAATGCGGTTATCCATGGCGCTCAAGGCACGGACGAGGGAATGATCGACATTTCCTTTGAGCATGACGAGACTACACTTACGATCAAAGTGAAGAACAACGGCTCAGCTTTTCTGGCCCCCGAGGCGCTTGATAAAGCGGCTCCCCTTCCTGAAGCGGATGTGAGCGGGCTCCGAGTCGGAGGGCTTGGCATCTATTTGATGCAGGCGCTAATGGACGAGGTAGAGGTTAACGCTTTGCAGGATGGAACGGAAGTTGTGCTAACTAAATATTTGAACGCAGCTACGGAGCATTAGTATTTACGGCTGCCAAACGAGCATAGAAGAAGAGCAAATGACGCTGGCGTCATTTGCTCTTTTTTTTTTTGCGTGCAGCATTTTCTGATATGTATTCCAGCATTTGACTTTTAAGTGTATTACGTGCATAATACGCTTATCAAGTGTATTATGCACGTAATACACACGTTTGTTAGGAATGTGAGGAATGATCGCGATGAGCTTAAACGACGGGTGGACAGAAGTGGCGTTTAATACGAGGGACCCTGTCTATTTGCAGGTAGTCGGACATTTTAAGGAAAAAATAGCAACGGGCCGCCTTGCTGCGGGACAGGTGATACCTTCCCGCAGGGAGCTAGGCGGCTTAATGAAGATTAATCCGAACACGGTACAAAAAGCGTATAAGGAAATGGAGGAGCAGCGGTTGATCATTACGGAGGGAAACTCACATAGCAGGATTACGACGGAAGAAAAGGTGCTTAACCAAATAAGAGCGGAATTAATCGGCAATGCAGTTTGTTCGTTTGTGGCGTCCGTAAGAAAAATCGATGTGCCAATCGATGAGCTGCTGCAGCTGGTCAAAAGCAAATATGAGGAAGGAGCACCGGAGCATGATTGAGGTCAAAGATATCCATAAGCGTTACCGCCGCCGCAACGTGTTAAACGGCGTATCCTTTAACGCGAATAAGGGTGAAATTACTTGTCTGATCGGTGCAAATGGAGCCGGGAAATCTACGGTTTTGAAGGCAATCATGGGGCTGACTCCGATTTCGAGAGGCTCTATTCATATTAACGGACAACCGCTTAGACCAAGCCTCTATGAGAAAATATCCTTCGTCCCTGACCATCTGGCGATGCTTCCCGGCATGAAGCTATCCGAAGCGCTCCGGTTCATGGCAGACTTCTATGATAGCTGGAATATGGAACGAGCGAGCGAGCTGATGCATTTTTTTCGGCTGGAGCATTCGGAAAGAGTCGGGAACTTATCGAAAGGAACCGCTGCTAAATTCAACCTCCTGCTCGGTCTTGGCCAAGATTCCGATTATTTATTAATGGACGAGCCGTTTTCCGGGATCGACTTATTCAGCCGCGAAGCGATTACGGAAGTATTTACGAGCGACTTAATTGAGGGCCGCGGCGTGCTGCTTACGACGCATGAGATCGGAGAGATGGAGCATCTCATGGATAAAGCCGTTTTATTGCTGGACGGGAAGGTTAGCCGCTCGTTCAACTGCGAAGAAATGCGAAGCGATGAAGGCAAATCCGTTATTGATGTCATGAGAGAGGTGTACCGGGCATGAACCGATATTTGAAGCTGGTCCATATGGAAGTGCATCGTTTTCGGTGGGTGCTTGCCATCTTAATGGGAATCACGGCAATTTGCCAGATCAGCAGCCTCATTTGGAAGCTTAATAGTGAATTATCCCTGAAGAAAGAGCTGCTGACGCAAGACATCGAAAATAGGTTTCAATTATCGTCACCTGATCTGCTAACTTTTGAGTGGGCGATATTTAATACGCAGATGTGGTTTATTTTGCCGATACTCGCTTGTATTGGTGTGCTAACCGTATATGTCTTCTTCATCTGGTACCGCGAATGGTTTGGGCGTCATACGTTTATTTATCGATTGCTTGTGCTGCCAACAGCAAGGCGCAACATCTATTTAGCTAAAATAACCGCGTTTCTCCTGTTCGTATTTGGCTTTATTTCCTTTCAATTGGTACTGCTGCCCATCGAGCATCTCCTATTCAAGCTGGTTGTTCCGGCGGATCAGAGAGCAGACTCGCATATGGTGGATGCGATCAGCCGCAATCAAGCGCTTGTAGAGCTTATACCTAGGCAGTTTGAACAGTTCCTCTACTATTACGGGATAGGGACGATTGCGGTATTGGCTATTTTTACTGCAATATTGCTGGAGCGAAGCTATCGCCGTTTGGGGATTTTATATGGCGTGCTGTATTTGGCGTGCTGCGTGTTAGCGGTTATTTCGCCTGTATTATTTCTTGGTTATGGTAAGCTTTACACCTTTGTGTATCCAAATGAGATATACGCCATATTGGTGATCATGTGCGCTCTAGTGCTCTGCTTATCGGTGTGGCTTGGAATGAGGCTGCTTGCCAAAAAGATTACGGTGTAAGGAGAATGCAAATGAGGCGTTATTGGTTATCCATCGTTATTGCAGTGATCGCTGTGAGCGGAATTGGCACTTATTATACGTACGGCAAACAAAACCATCTGCCTGAATACAAGCTTGAAACGATACAAGGTGACCCAAAGGAAGCCGCGGCAGTCAGCTTGACTGGCGCTTATTATGGAAATATGAGCTCCGAATTTTTAAAAGTAAATGCAGCTGGAAGCGAGTATGGCGGCTTGAACATGAAAAACATTCGTTTAGGAATAACTGACGCGAATTCATGGTTTTATAACCTGCCTGGAATCAAGCAGCTGATCAATGACCATAAGAGCTTTATGCGAGGAAAACAGAATTCGGGCTTTTACCGTGATAAGGAGTGGGTGATTTACGCAGATACAGTCTTGGAAAATACGGGACTGAAGTCACGTTTTTCCGCACTTCAGCTAAGTGTTCTTAATGAGGCAACAGAAAAAATATCGGAATTCGAGCTGTCCTTTGAGCGGGAAAGGGAGCTTAGATATCTCAATATCGTAGATGTACAGAGGGTGGATGAAGAGGTTCATATTCTGGTTGGGACCTTTTATACAGATAATCCGCAAAGTGAATATGAAGTATTCGTGATGGACATAACGAGCGGAAAGCTGCTGCGAAATGAAAAGCTTGAGTCTTGGGGAAGCACCAAAAGCGATCAAAAAGAGGAGCAAATACAAGTTTCAGCCATAACAACAAATAGATTTTTGACTCCGGCCGATAACGTTTATTTTATTTTTAAAAAGGTGAAGGTCAACGATAGAATGGATGAGGCTGCTCGTTACGCAGAGAAGCTCAGCGAGAAATTTTACTCTTATTCGTATCGTACTGGATTAATGATTGAATTGCCCGAAATGGTTCGGGAGCAGGCTGCTAATACAGAAAGAGTGCATAGCGGGCAAAATGAATATTTATATGTTGCGGAATACGATACGGACCATGTTGCCATATCGCGTTATAGCGCTGAGAACCAAAAATATGAACACGCATATGTTTCGGTATCGGCAGAGCAGCTAGGCGTGAACGAGATTAAAAAGGTGCAGTTTGGATTCAACCGTCTGTACATCCTTTTTAACCAAGCCGGCATTCCAGGAACAGCTGTGGTTGATATTACAAACGGGAAGCTGTTGTTCATAGGAAGTGCTGCCTTTGTTGGCGATAAAGAGCAGGCGAAGGATCAGCTAAAGAAGCTTCATCTGTTAAACTTTGAAATCAACGAAAGCATTATAAAATGATTTGACGAGGATACGTTATGAACGAAATGAGCGCAGCAAAACAACGAATTCACAAGCTTCAACAATTAAGGGGACTGGAGCATTACGCCTACCAGGTTGCCCACTTTATTTTGCAAAATGAATGTCTCGCATTAGAAGCGGCAAAAGCGGCATTAATAGAGCTGAGCCGAATGGGCGCGCAATTCAAGGGTTCGGAGGAGGAATTACGGGGGCTTGCCAAAAAAGTAACCATCAATGCTTCGATCCAAATCGCCCGCACGTCTTCTAATGTGAGCCGGAAAGCGGCCTTATAACAATGAAGGAACTGTAACGAAAGGTCTGGAATGACCTTTCGTTACAGTTCCTTTTCTAGAAGCTTGATGCAATACGTTGCGGCTCCACCCGCCAATTGAGCTGCCAAGCCGCCAACTGAAAATAGAGCTAGAAACTAGCCTTATTTCTTCGTATCCCCCGCTAAAGCGGACTAACTGCTTACCTTGCGGAAAATCCGCTCTGGCGCATTAAAGTCCTCGTATTTATTTTTAAGGGGGGTTAACAGCGATTCCATGTTGCCCAAAGCCAAGAAGCCATTCAAAGCCAAACTTTCAAAAAACAAATGATGCACATGGTTTTGCAGCTCGGAATTAAAGTAGATAAGGACATTCCGGCATAAAATGACGTGAAACTCATTAAAGGAACGGTCCGTTGCCAGATTATGCTGCGCAAACATGATGTTTTCTTTGATATGCGGATGAAATAAAGCATGCTCATAATTAGTCGTATAGTAGGAGGAGAACTCCTTGGTTCCGCCTGCCCGCAAGTAGTTTTTCGTAAAGGTTTGCATCCGCTTTAGCGGAAACTTGCCTTGCTTCGCGCTCTCAATGACAAGCTCGTTCATATCCGTAGCATAGATCTTCGCTTTATTCAGCAGCTCTTCTTCTTCAAGAAGGATAGCCATGGAATATACTTCTTCTCCAGTCGCGCAGCCTGCATGCCAGATCCGAATTTCCGGTAGCTCCCGAAGGTGCGGAATGACGTCTTTGCGGAATGATGCGAAAAAGCTGGGATCACGAAACATCTCCGTCACCTTAATAGAGAAATCGTTAAGCAGGTTGTCGATAAAATTCGGTTCATGAAGCACCTTCTCAAGAAGGGAGGTGATCGTCGGCAAGCCTTCAAGGTTCATCCGATGATAGATACGCCGCCGCAGCGAGGAACGCAGGTAGCTCCGAAAATCGAAACCGTAGATGCTGTAAATGCCTTCTAGCAGCAAGTTGATCTCTATGCGCTCCAGTTCGTCCTGCGTTATCGCATCCTCATTAATGAAGTCTTCCTCATTCCATTCGCTGCTCAATTACCCACCTGCTTTGTAAGCCATACCCGCATAAGCGAGAACAGCTGCTCCATATTGAGCGGTTTGCTAATATAGTCAGACGCGCCAGCCTCTAAGCATTTATCACGATCGCTTTTCATCGCTTTAGCGGTAAGCGCAATGATTGGCGTATCCTGCATAGCAGGAACAAGACGCATCGCTTTCATCGTTTCAAAACCGTCCATAATTGGCATCATAATATCCATAAGCACCAAATCGAAGTCGGTGTCTTTATCGATAATTTCCATGCATTGCTTGCCGTTGCTTGCGATGGTCACGTTAAACTTTTTATTTTTAAGTGATTTGACGAGAGCATAGACGTTGCGGGAATCATCCTCTACGAGCAGCACTCTTTTTCCTTCAAAAAGCGAGCATTCATAGTCTGATGATTCGGAATCCATTTGTTCGATAACGGCAGGCGCTTCCGCTACGACCGAAACTTCTGAAGCCGCTGCTATTTCCTGATGGAATGAAACGAGCTGCTCTTTTTCCATATCAGGCAAGCTTGGCACAAAGAGCGTAAAGCTGCTGCCTTTTTGCGGCCGGCTGTCCAACACAATCCGTCCGCCGAGCAGTCTGCTGAATTCATTGCAGATCGATAAGCCGAGGCCGGTGCCACCGTATTGACGGTTCGTTTCGCCATCAACCTGCTGGAAGGCTTCGAAGATCAGCTGCTGCTTATCGAGCGGAATGCCGATGCCCGTATCCGTTACAGAAATCGCTATAACCGTCTTATCCGTGTGGGCAGGAAGATGCTTCTTCACGCTTTGCGGATCCGCATTTTGAATGTTTAATACAACGGAGCCTTGCTCCGTAAATTTAAAGGCATTGGACAATAGGTTTTTTAAGATTTGCTGCAATCTTTGACCATCTGTATACAGTACAGGCGGTACATCTTCATCTAAATTGATTTGGAAAGCAAGCTCTTTTTTCTCTGCAACTGGGTTAAAAAGAAGCTTCATATGCTCAGGGATTTCGCTGACGTTCACTTCATCCATCACCAAAATGACCTTACCGGCTTCGATTTTGGATAAATCGAGAATATCATCTATTAGCGTGAGCAGATCATTGCCGGAGGTATGGATGACTTTAGCATACCCTTCTTCCTCTTCATTCAACGTATCGTTTTCATTTTCCGAGAGAAGCTGGGACAAAATTAATATGCTGTTGAGCGGAGTGCGAAGCTCATGCGACATATTAGCGAGAAAATTGGATTTGTATTGCGAGCTTTTCTTAAGCTGCTCGGAATACGTTTCGAGCTCTTCCTTCGCTTTTTCCAATTCCTTCGTTTTCTGCTCGGCGAACAGGTTTTGTTCCTCCAGATGCTCGGTAGTCATGCGCATTTCTTCCTGCTGCATTTGCAGCTCTTCCGATTGCGTCTGCAGCTCCTCGGTTTGTGTCTGTAGCTCTTCCGTCAGCACTTGCGATTCGCTTAGCAGTCGCTCTACCTCCATACGACCTGCGACATTGTTAATCGCAACGCCAAATGAATTCTCGATTTGCTCAAGCAGCTTCAGATGCTGCGAAGTAAACGACTCTACGGATGCGAATTCAACGACCGCGGCAACCTTGCCCTCAAACTCGAATGGAACGATTAGAATGCTTCTTGGCTCTACCGATCCAATGCCTGACGAAATGCTGAGCGGATGATCAGGAGCAGAGTTCAGCAAGAAGGTGCGATTATCTAGCGCCGCTTGGCCGATAAGGCCTTCCCCCATTCGAAAGCTGGCATGTCCTGGACTGTCGCCAGCCGCGGCATAAGAAGCAATTTTGTTCAGCTTCTGCTGATCTCCTGCTCCTTGTTTAATATAAAATAATCCGTAGGCTGCATTAAGCATAGGCGCAAGCTTGGACAGAAAGGAATCCGCTAACATCTTCATATCGTTAATGCCTTGATTCATGGTTGCCACCTCGGCGACCTTCGATTGAATCCAGTTCTGATCGTTAAGGTTGTCCAGCAGCGCATTGGTTGCACGAGCGAGATCTCTAATCTCATCACGGGTGTTCACTTTAATGCGCGTCGATAAGTCCCCTCCGGAAGAGGCGATATCCGTTATCGTTTTTACGACATCATTTATCGTCTTGACGATAGTTCCAGAAACGAAAGATACGATTAAGAGAGCGACAATGGAGACGACGAGCAGCATGACATACAGGCTGATAATAAGCATGTCGTTCCGGTTTTCCAATTGCATGATATGGTTTTTAGTTGATGCAATTTCCTTTTGACGCAGTGTTTCGAGCTGTACGCGAAGGGAATCGATATCTTTTTTGCCGGTGTCTCCATTAAAAAAATCAATAATGCCTTGCGTGTCGTTCGCCTTACGAAGTGCGACGGTAGGCTCGCCCGCCACCTTGATCCAATTTTGAATCGTCAGCTTGATCTCCTCAAGGCTTTTGCGCGTTGTCGGATCATCGAATAGATATTGGTACAAAGCATTGTAGTTGGCTTCCCATTCCGCTTTTCCCGCCAAATAAGGCTCTAAATATGTCTCGTTGCCAGTAATGACAAATCCGCGCTGGCTGGTCTCCATGCTGACAGCATTGTAGCGAATGGTCGTTATCAAATTATGCACTTCGATGTCCCGGGTTGTAATCGTCTCAATTTCGTTTTGCAAGGATGAGATTCTATCGCTCACTACAACAATACATGCACCTAGACAACATATGATCAGAAAATAGCCGATTAATATTTTTGCACGAATATTTAATCGCAAATTACGTAACATGATTAGCTCCTTTAATAGTAGTAATCGTTTAATATAATTCTTCTATTATAACATGGATGGTGCGATTGACAATTTTCTTCCTGCTATTAACATCCCGTAATAACGAGTTGTTTCAAATATGGTGATAGCGGGTAACTAATGAAAAAAGAAAGTGGTGACAACGATGGATATGTTAATGCAAATCAGTATTGCTGTTATAGCAATTGCGTTTCTTGTACTTCTGTATTCGCTCATTCAAACGTTGAAAATTTTGAGAGGCGCATTGGATGAGATGCGGGTAACGATCGGTTCGCTTAGAACGGAAGTTACGCAAATCAGCGTCGAGGTGAAAGAAGCGATTCATAATACGAATGCGATGACGCTTGATGTAAGAACGAAGCTAAGCTCGCTGGATGTGTTGTTTGCCTCAGTTAATGATCTAGGTCATGCCCTGCATTCCTTTACCGGTGCAGCCAAAGAGTCGGCTGCGAGTGTGGTAGCCTCTATTAAGGGAGAGGGCAAGAAGGCGAAGTCCGCTGGAGAGCCCGGATTAATTAGCACGGTATTTGACGGCGTGATTTCCACAATAAGGGTATGGAATAAAGTGAAAAAAATATGAGCTATAATAGGAACATACAAGAGAGGATAGAAGAAACTATGAACTCATTCATTCGGTTGACGATTCCGGCGCGGGCGGAATATATCGATATTGTTAGATTGTCATTGTTTGGCATTGCAAGCAAAGCAGGTTTCTCCTATGAGGAAATTGAAGATATGAAGGTAGCGGTTACGGAGGCTTGCACGAACGTTGTGCTTCATGCCTACAGCAACGAGCAGCCTGGAGTTGTAGACATCAGCTTTGAGATTGAGCGGGACGGCATCTCCATACGGATTAAGGATGAAGGCGAAAGCTTCAAATACGAGCCTGCCATCAGCAAATCCGTCTCCCTGCACAACAAGGAACTGAAAGAGGTGACAGCAGGCGGGCTCGGGCTGTTCATGATGCATGCTTTAATGGATAAAGTAGAGGTTTTTACCGAAAGAGGTACAGAGGTGATTCTCACCAAGTTATTTGGTAGGAAAGAGGAGATGGCATGAGCGTGAATTCTTCTTGCCTGGATCCAAAAGAAACGATCGAAAAAATGAAAATATATCAGGAAACTAATTGCAACGATACGGCGACCGTATTGTTGCAGCATTTTGAGCCGATTGTGAAGATGGCAGCCGCCAAAATGTCCCGCAGTCGGCCTGATCTTTACGAGGATCTTTATCAGGTCGGCCAGCTGTCTATGCTGCGCTTATTTAAGCAGTATGACAGCTCGCGGGAAATTCCGTTTGAAGGTTATGCGATGAAGAGCATTATCGGTCATCTAAAAAACTACTTACGCGATAAATCATGGTATATCCAGGTGCCAAGACGCATTAAAGAGAAGGGACTGCTCATTCAGCAGGCTATCGATCACTTAACGGTGGAGCTTGGCCATTCGCCCAAAATGGAGGAAATTGCAGTCCATCTCGGACTTTCCGTAGAAGAAACGATCGAGGTGCTGTCCTGCCGTGAATCTTATCATTATGTATCGCTTGATACGCCTTTGTCGAGCGAAGGAGACAGCGCCGCAACGATAGGGGATCTTATCGGCTCAGACAAGGACGATTATCAGAATGTGGATAATCGTCTGGATCTGGAGGAGGCGCTGGATCAGCTTAAGACGGAGGAGAAAAAGGTGCTTCTGCTCGTGTATCATAGCGGCAAATCACAACGTGATATCGCCGATGAGTTAGGCGTATCGCAGATGAGCGTATCGCGTATCCAGAAGCGGGCCATTGAGAAGCTTAAGCTATTGCTCGTAGATCAGCGTCCGGATTTTAGCATTTGATTAGTTTAGAAAATATAAAAATCCCCTTTCCATATTGCGTATGGAAAGGGGATTTTTTAATGAAGTTCGTATTTATTATTGAGCGGGGTCTGGAACCAGACCCCGCTCAATAACCTCTGCATTCGTTTCCATTTGCTCCATGTCCTCGCCAAGCTTAACCATTTCTTCCTCGGTCGGTGCCATGGAGTTTGTAGTCGTTTCAAGCTCCGTCTTCATCATATTACCTCCCAGAGGTAGCAAGTCCATCCTTAACGTCTTCCTTCGCAGAAGAGAAGGATTCCATAATATGCTGGTTGGATTTTTTGGCGTGATCCACCAAATCGCCGGCTTCCTCTTTGATGTTGCTGGCTAGATCCTTTGTATTTTGCCCGACAGTAGCGGCGAGCTCTTTCGTGTTTTGTCCCACTGCAGTCGCGATGTCTTTTGTTTTTTCGCTAATCTCTTTGAACTTGTTCGAGAGATCCTCCCGAAGATGAGCACCTGATTTTGGAGCAAATAGCAGTGCCGAGATGGCTCCGATAGCTCCTCCTACAATTGCGCCTAACAATACGCCGTTACTAGAGTGTTCTCTTGACATTTGTCATCTCTCCTCGATTGGTATTTGTTGATCTTATTGACCAACTTGTATTCGATTTCTTAGTTATATATAAACGGATATCATTATTTTGAAACAAACATTTAAGGAAAGTATTGACAATTAATAATGCCGATGTTACGATGTGTTTCAAATCCCTAGTTGTCAGCTTGGGATTAAGAAGGTTTATTTTGGCAAGCGGATATACATCAACTGAAAGGAGAATTTTAACATATATTTACTTTCCAACCTTCCATCCTCGTCGTCACAATTTCATTAAATATTATTATGGTTCCGTTAAAATGGTAAATTATTGAGTTATTAATTCCGATAAATAATTAACCTACATATTTTATCTGCGAAGAAACCTACGAGAAAATAGAGAGATAAAGGAGAAAAATCATGTTTAAACGAGTGGAGAACGAGCTGGAGCTAGCGATGTTTAACGGCATTTGGACTACCGTCTGGATGGAGAAAGGGTTTGAACTTGAATTTTCTGAGAATGCTCTTGAGCGATTTGTCGTTGTTACTGCGGAAGGACACTATGTGGGAACGTCTGAAATTAAGCCTTACAGCTTAATTTCAAGCTCGATTAACGATGCAGGCCCTTTTCAAACGTATCCAAAAGTAATAGAAGCAGCTGGCGCAATCGCTGAGATCGATAAGATCGCGCTGCTTAGACCGTATCGCGGGCGATATATTGCTGACCTGCTGTCCTCGGCCGTCTATATTGCTGAAAAGCTGCAAATGAAATATTTTGTCTCGCTTCTGGAGCCTGTATTTCTAAGAGCCCTTCGCATTACTTATCAGGTACCGCTTGAAAAGGTTGGAGAGAAGGTTTTTTATAAGGGAGATGATGTCGTACCGGTATTATTCAACATGGAGCAAATGTATCGCAACAAGCAGCGCTATGAATGGCTCGTCTATCCGCAAGAGACTGTTCTTGCCACAACCGGTGCGGAGGGCTGAGCGAAGCTTACGGACGTATTAGTTAACTTAGAAAAGGCGGAAATGTCGTGAAAAAAGAATTAACAGAACTTGACAAGCGTAATCGATTGTTAATCAAAATCCTTTGGAGCCTCCTTGGTCTTGGGATCGCCACAGATCTTGCTATCGGGCTCGGCGCGGACATGATTCTCCTGCTTGCAGGGGTCGGTATCTTTTTGTGTGGTGCAGCAACTTTCATGACATACCGGAAAATTTTTACGGGATATATTAAATATTTAGTGCCTGTTATTTTGACCGTTATCGTAACTCTATTGATTGTGTCTGATCCGAATCCGATCGTAAGCACTTATTTTTTGGTGTATGTCAATCTAGCGATCATTACCTTGTATGCGGATTATAGGCCTATTATTTTTACCGGGGTTTTGGGAGCGGCGCTCAGCACCTATTTATTTTTTGATCCCGTGCTTCAGCCGAAGCTCTTCCCAAATGAATCGCTGGCGTATTTGTTTTTGTATTTAACGTTTGCAACCGTTGCGATGGCTTTTTCCGCTGGGTTCAGCGGCAGACTGCAGCGGCAGGTGACGGACAAGCAGCGTGAGGCATTAGCTGCCAAGGATATGGCGGAGGGGCTATTGGACAAGCTCAAATCGTCTATTATCGTATTGACGGAATTTAGCAGCAGCCAGCAGACGACGGTTCGCTCGACGGGAGACATCTCGAAGGAAGTCACGATTACGTTCTCCGAAATGTCGGCTGCTATCGAGAAGCAGACATCAACCATTCTGAACATCAGCGAGTCGTCACAGGTCATCGATGCTTCGGTTAAGCAATTGCTGGAAGGTGCGGAGCAGTTGCAGCAATATTCCGCGAGCAATGCCGAGTTGACGGAGAAAAACCGCGAACAAATGGCTACTCTCTCGGACGAAGTGGAAAGCGTGCGCTCGATTATTAAACATACGGTCGAGATGATGACGCAGCTTAATGAACAAAATGATCGCGTAAGCTCTATCGTAAGCACCATTAGCGACATTGCGGAGCAAACGAATCTGCTGGCGCTAAATGCGGCTATTGAAGCGGCACGGGCTGGCGAGCATGGCAGAGGATTCGCCGTCGTATCCGGGGAGGTTCGCAAGCTGGCAGACAATGCAAGAGTTGCGACCAGTGAAATCTCTGATATTTTATCCGGCATTCGTTCGCAAATCAGTGCCGTTCATGAGCAGGTGGAGAGCGGGCAAGAGGCTGTGATGAACAGCAGGGAAGTTTCTCAACAGGTACAGCAGCTTATGGAGCGAATTAACGAGAATACGGAGCTTGTGAAGCGCCATTCGGATAATGTGGGAGTCTCCGCAAACGATCTGCATGAGCGCTATTCGAGCATGGCTGATGAAATGGTTAATATTGCGGCCACTACCCAGCAAAATATGGCCTCCGTCGAAGAGGTCCATGCAAGCATGGAGACGCAGGATATTAAGATTCATACGATGGTCGAGGAATACACGCAGTTGGATCAGCTGCTGTCAGAGCTTCAGCAATTAGTAGCGAAGCATTAAGTCGCTAGTGTAATAGAAGCATCAAAAGCGCCAATTGGAGGAGAGCAGCGTAGGAGCTACGCGGCTTAATTGCTCCTTTTTGGCGCTTTTAGGTTTAGGAGGACTCTTAATCTTGCCTCACAGCCTGTATATACCTGGATCGCAGTTGCCATTATAGGAAGAGAAATGATTATAACGGGCATTCGAGTGGTAGCGGCCTCTCAAAAAATAGCGCTTCAAGCGGATCAATTCGGCAAAATAAAAATGGTGTCGCAGGTGGTTGCGATTGCGGCAGTGCTGTTAAACAATTTGCCTTTCCGTTTTTTTACAAACATGGCTGTCGATCAAATTTTGATGTACGTCGCGTTGATCTTAACGATCTATTCCGGCTACAACTACATAAAGAAAAACTTTCGTTTGTTAAAGCTTGATTTATAATATAGCTGATCAAGGACAAACAAAAAATGAGTAGGATTAAACAAGAAAGAGCACGCTGACCATTCAGCGTGCTCTTTCTTGTTTAGCGTAGGGGCTCGCTGTGGCTGCGCTCAAATGCGACGATCCACTCGCCCTGTACGGCTGCATAGCCGGTATCGCCTTCGACGACCAAGCCGTATAAGTTTTTTACGTCTAAGTATTCCTTTCGCGTCCCGTTATCAAATTCGAGCGTGATATAGTAGTAGGTTCGCGATGAATTCGTGGAATGATGGGCGCCGTCATGGTTATGGTGATTCGTATGGTGGCGGACGTCCATCCGCTTGGATACGATGCGTGCGTAGCACGATTCCTTCGGAGCTCTAGCATTTTTTGCATGATTGATAAGGCTGTACAAAATCCCTCCAATAACGAATATAAAGCCGATGCCAACCAATATCGGGATGATCGTAAACATCAAATTAAACCCGCCGCCGAATGAAGGTCCGAACCCGTTCATCTATTCACCTCCATCTTTTTACTAATTTGTCGTTTGTTATCATACGCAAACATAGGCGTTTTGTTTCGAATTTTTAATAGGGCATTGGAGAGCTGAAGAGAAGCAGCTCATCACTTCTAATTTCATGAAATAAAATCTTTAAATACAGAACAGTTTATGTTATGTTATTTAACATAAGAGAAAAAACGATATTTAATGTTCGGTTATTTGAATATTTTGTGAGGAAACTTATCATATATAAACGATATTAATAGTTTTCTAGGGTTCCGCGGACGATTGTTACGGACTGGACCGAGAGAAGACGCACAGCATGCTGTGTTCACGGAGGGATAAAAGCCCGGGAGATTGTCTAATGACGATGCCTCCCTGGCTTTTGTTGTTTTTAAAAACAGTGAAATGACCAATTAACAAGGCAGAGGGTGCAGCAGATGGAAGAGAAAGTGACGTACCGCAGAACATTAACATTGTTTCAGGTTGTAGCATTAGGACTCGCATGGATGTCGCCTATGATTTATTTTACCGTTTATGGCATTGCCTACGAAGGCTCTAGCGGATGGATGACCAGCTCTTACACCGTGGCTGCAGCGGCTATTTTATTAACGGCGCTTAGCTATATCGTCATGTCCAAAAGATTCTCGTCCTCTGCCTCCGCCTATACCTATGTCAAAAAAGCGATCCATCCCTATGCCGGCTTCTTAGTAGGCTGGGTCGTCCTGCTTGAATATATTTTCTCTCCGGTTATCGCATGCTTAACCTTCGGTCTTTATATGCATGCCCAGTTCCCAGCCGTTCCGGCTTCCGTATGGATCATAGGCATCAATCTCATCTTTGCGATTGTGAATATCATAGGCATAAAATTCTCGGCTGGGCTAAGCAAAATATTTGTAGTCGTGCAAATTTTATTTATTGCCTTGTTTTGTGCGTTTCTGATTAAGGGGTTAGCGGCCAATGCGGCTGCGATTGCCGTTCAACCGCTTTTGCCTCATGGTGAATGGGGGATTTCCGCGATTTTGACTGGCGCTTCGATTGTGTGCTTCTCTTTTCTTGGCTTTGATACGGTTACCACGCTGGCGGATGAGACGATCAACGCTCATAAAACGATACCGCGCGCGATCATGCTTATCGTGCTTATCGCTGCGGTCATGTATATCGTCGTTTCTGTATTAACGAAGCTGGTGTTTCCAAGCCTTTCCTTTACGAATGGCGATGCCGCAGGGTTTGAATTGATGAGGCTTGTCGGCGGCGCCGGCCTTCAGTCGCTTTTTATCTCGGTGCTGATCATGGCTGTATTTACGCAAGGCGTAATCGCTGTGACGAGCGCATCGAGGCTACTGCATGTGATGGGCAACGACTCGACGCTGCCCAGACGTTTTTTTGGCAAGCTGCACTCCAAATATAAGACGCCCGTCAACAGCATTGCCGCCGTATGCGTCGTTTCGATGCTCGCGCTGGTTTTAAGTCTGGAGACGGCTATAAAATTCGTTAGCCTCGGGGCTTTGACGGCTTTTGTGTTCGTTAACGGTTCAGTCGTCGTGCAAATGTACGTGAAGGAGAAACGAAGATCTTTTTCACAAACGATTGTTTATTTGATTATTCCGCTTACTGGCGCGTGTTTTGTAGGATGGCTCTTGACGCTGCTGGATCGAACCGCTTTAATAATGGGCGCATGTTGGCTCATGGTTGGCATTCTTTATCACTTGTATCGCACGAAGCCGGCGCTTGCTGCCATTATGCAAAAACGTCAACTTGATTAGTGGATATTTGTTGACGGATAGAAAACATCATGGTAAATTAAATTTATCCTATTGAATTAGTCGGGAATAGAATTGGAAACTGAATAAGAAATTATGGCATAAGTGTCGCTGTAGTTTATTCACATTCGCGCTCACTAGAAAACTGGAGGCGCATGCCAACCGAATGCCGAATCGGTTGTCGTGCGCCTTCTTTTATTTTTTTGGAAGGGGAGGTGTTGAAGGGTGAACCACTCGGGAAAATGGCGATCCCAACGTATCGCACGCCTTTGATTCCGGGGCGGCATGGGCGACGCTTGCATTGCAGGCGCGGCTGCTTGGCCTTTCAACGCGGGCGATTGGCGGCTTTGATCGTGCTGCAGCTCGTTAGTTACTGGCAGTGCCGGAGCATATTGCGCTTCATGCCGTTATTGCGCTTGGCCACCGAGGGGATGCCGATTCACTGGATGAATCCTTTCAAGAGAAAGAGCGTCCGACCGGCCGCCGTCCTTTGGCAGAGAGCCTGCTGGAAATCAAAAAAATTCAGATGATCAAGTTGTGAGCTCATTAGGGCTGAACCTATAACTTTGGAGAGGATGTTGTATATGTCTCGACCGGCTGAGGTTGCGGATGAGTGGTTGAAACGCATTAAGGAGCAATTGGCAGGCGTTCAATATGGCGTAGTTCAGATCACGATTCATAACGGGCAAATCGTACAGATTGATCGGACTGAACGCAGTCGCTATGACACGGAGAAGGCTCCTTCTGCGGCTCGGAAACAGAGATAATGAAGAACCACCTTACTATGGACGTATACGAATGGCCTGATTTGGCTTTTCATCATTATTGCTTGCAAATGTATCAACTGAATCGTGGTGTCTACAATACGATCGATCAGTGGCTGTACGATAACGGTTATCCTGAAATTAAACGCAGGCGAAAAATGATTATTCGGTTTTTGGATCTTATGGCAAAGAAGCAAGCGGAGGAAGGACGAAAGTTTTTATCCTTCGGCAAGGGCAATTTAATTGTGGAGCTGAGCGAGTTCGTAGCTGAGCACGGCATTCATGCAAGAGGCGTCTTAACCGCATACTAGGCAATATAACTGCAACGATGATGATTGACATCAGGCGGCATTACATTTTTATTTCTACCGTATCATATGAAGGTTATCAGAGCATCACATGATATCCTTTTTTTTTTGGCAGAAAACACTATTTCGTAACAAGTAATTGCCAATTAACGATATATCGTATAGTATTTGAAGTAATACGATATATCGTTAACGAAGGAGAATACGTAATGACAGAAGAATGGCAGCCAGAGGAACGGTTGTTTTTAAATCATGCACTAGAAAGAGAGGTGAGCGGCTCAGGCAGACGTTATTTCAGCCGCGGCGGAGTCAAATATGCTTTGCTTGAGCTTCTGGAGCAGGAAAGCATGCATGGCTATCAAATGATGAAGGCGCTTGAGGATCAATCGGGCGGCACATACAAGCCTAGCGCAGGCTCGATCTATCCAACCCTTCAGATGCTGCGGGATCAAGGATTTGTAGAATCCTCTAAGCAGGATGGCAAGAAAATTTTTGAAATTACGGATAACGGCAGAGCCTATTTGCTTGAAGAGAAGGAAAATGCCGTTAACGGACCCGAGCGCCGCGAATATGGCTACGCCGAGGAGGAAGGCGAGCCATTTGACCGAAGCAAGCGGAATCGGCGATTAACGCCGGCGGGCAAAGAGCTGCTGCATCTGCTGAAGGCGGCAGAGCGGGCAGTCGTGAATGACAGCAGAAAGGCAGCTCAGCTGCGTACGATTCTCGATCATTTGCGCGTCTCGCTCCGGCAAGTGGCTGCGGAAGCGGAAAACGGCGATGACGAGGGTGAAGCGTATGAGCAATAATTACAATTCTGCTCAGTCCTATCGGCCAGGCGGAGGAATGGGCGGCATGAGAAAGTTCGTAACGGGAGAGAAAGCTAAGCCCGCCAGCATCGTCAGCATGTTCGTGCGAGTCTATACGCATGCGCGAATGCAGCTGCCCTTGCTAATCGGGGCTGTTGCTTGCGTCATCGCCATTTCGCTGCTGGAGTTTATCGTTCCGCAGTTAACGCGCCTTACGATTGACCACGTTATTCCGAATAAGCTGTTTTCCAAGCTGTTTCTTATTGGCGGCGGCGTACTCGGTGCCGCGCTTCTGCTCGGCGTTCTGCGCTATATCAGTACTTCCCTGATGGCCTCCGTCGGCCAGAAGGTGCTTTACAATCTTCGCAATGATTTGTACCGCCACATGCAAAGCTTGGACGTATCCTTTTTTGACCGCAATCGGACCGGCGATTTGATGTCTCGGGTTACGAACGACGTAAGCATCCTTCAGCAAATGATTTCCTCCAGCATGATGCAATTATTTACCGATTTTTTCACCTTTACAGCGATTGCGATTTATATGCTTTGGATCGATTGGAAGCTAACGCTGCTGCTGCTCGCTACCTTCCCGTTTATGATACTTACGACCAAAATATTTGGCAAAAGAATGCGTTCCTCGTTCCGAACGGTGCAGGAGTCCGTAGCCGATGTCAGCGACCATTTGCAAAATACGCTAACAGGCATACGGCTCATCAAATCCTTTACCGCGGAGGCTTACGAGTCGGATCGATTCGCTGAGCGCACCCAGCGGAATATGGATGCAAATATACAAGTGACACGCTTGCGGGCTGCTTATGAGCCTATTATTGATTTTCTCAATTTTCTCGGCCTTGCCATCGTCCTTGTGTTTGGCGCATGGCTAGCCATGAAGGACATGATGACGGTCGGCACGATCGTTGCTTTTATTGCTTATTTGCGGCTGCTGCAAAACCCGGTTCGCCATTTTAGCCGGATTATCAATACGATTCAGCAATCAGCTGCCGCGTATGAGCGCATTATGGAGGTTATGGACACGAATGCAGAAATCGTGGAGAAAGAGGAAGCGATCAAGCTGCCGCGAGCAAGCGGTCAAATCGTGTTTAATCATATTGATTTTGCCTATTCCAAAGACTCCGCCGTATTAAAAGATTTCCATTTGGAGCTTGAAGCAGGCAAGGTGACCGCGCTCGTCGGCTCTTCCGGCTCAGGCAAAACGACGATTGCCCATCTCATCACTAGATTTTATGATCCGCAGTCCGGAGACATCACAATCGACGGCTATTCGCTCAAGGATATTACGTTAGCCTCGTTAAGAGAGCAAATTGGGATCGTGTCGCAGGATATCGTTTTGTTTAACGGGACGATTGAGGAGAATATCCGTTATGGCAATCTGCATGCGACGGATGATGAGGTGCTCGCTGCCGCTAAAGCTGCGAATGCCGACGGCTTTATTGATTCGTTCGCGCAGGGCTACGAAACGCAAATCGGCGAGCGTGGCGTGAAGCTATCGGGCGGCCAGAAGCAGCGGCTGTCCATTGCGAGGGCGATTTTGAAAAATCCACGGGTCATTATTTTGGATGAGGCGACCGCGTCGCTCGACACGGAGTCGGAGCAGCATATTCAAGAGGCGCTGGCGCAATTGCTGCACGGGCGCACATGCCTAGTCATTGCGCATCGGCTATCCACGATCCAGCAGGCGGATCAGATTTATGTACTGGAGCAAGGACGAATCGTGGAGAACGGTACGCACGAGGAGCTGCTGCTTCTTCAAGGGCGATACAATCAGCTTTATGAATTGCAATTCCCGCAAACGGATGTATCGTAAAACATACTTTGAAAATGGGAAGTGATCGTTTTTTGAAGCCCAATAGCTTGTTAACTGATTTTTTTCGGAAAACGTGGTACCTATACGTAGCCTCTATCTTTTTTCATTTGATATCGAACACGATTAACGTATTTTTTCCGAAGGTGCTGGGGCAGTTTACGGATAAGCTGCAAATTGGCGGTTTAACGAGCAAGCTGATTGTGGACTATAGCCTGCTCCTGCTATTAATCGGCGTTGGCCAAGTGCTGTTTAACGGCGTAGCGATGTACTTGGTCATGTATGTGGGCAGAAAGTTTGAATTTCTCGTCCGAAGAGGGCTATTCAAGCATTTTACGGAAATGAGCGAACGTTTCTATTCGAAAAATGGCGTCGGGAAGCTGCTCAGCTATTTTATGAATGACGTTACTGCGGTTCGGGAGTCGATCTCTATGGGCGTCAACCAAACCGCAAACGCATCCATGCTGCTTGTGGCGTCTATTACGATGATGCTTGTCAGCCATATTCCTTATTATCTGATTTTGGCATCTGTATTTCCGCTGTTGCTGATCCCGATTATCGTTGTTTATTTGGGGCCGATTATTAGAAAAAGGTCGCTAGAGGTGCAAGAAGCGCTTGGGACGATGACGGAAACGGCCGAGGAGCAATTTGGCGGCATCCGGGTAACGAAAAAGTTTGCAGTGGAAGACATCATGATCGAGCGCTTCGGCAAAACGGTGGATCAAATCCGGCATAATCAATTGCGGCTGGTTCGCGTTTCGTCTTTTTTCCAAGCGTTGATTCCGTTTCTTGGCGCGATTGGGCTGATCGTCGCGCTTTCCTTTGGCGGCTATATGACGATTACGAAACAAATTTCGCTTGGTAACTTCGTTGCACTAACGCTCTATATCCGCATGCTGATGAATCCGCTTCAACAAATCGGGAACGTCATCAACACGATCCAACGCTCGCGTGCTTCGCTGGAGCGGCTGAACGGCTTGCTGTCACAGCGTTCGGAAATCGTGGAGCTTGAGGGCGCCAAGGCTGTAAATTTAGATGATGCCGGCATCAGGATTGACCATTTATCGTTTGCTTACGAGCAAGGCGGCAATCCTATTCTGAAAGACATCAGCCTGCGCGTTGAGCCAGGCACGACGCTTGGCATCATTGGCCGAACCGGCAGCGGGAAGACGACGCTGATGAAGCTGCTGCTCCGAACCTATGACCCGCCTCCGGGGACAATATGGTATGGGCAGACGGATGTGAGAGAGATGACGCTTGAGAGTCTGCGCACCCAAGTTGCTTACGTCCCGCAGGATGGCTTTCTGTTTAGTACAACGATTAAGGAGAACATTGCATTCTCCGATCGCGAACGTGAGCTTGAAGCGGTTGAGGCTGCTGCCAAGCATGCCCAAATTTATAATAACATCGTTGATTTGCCGAATAAGTTTGAAACGCGGCTCGGCGAGCGCGGCTTAACGTTGTCTGGCGGCCAGCGCCAGCGTACCAGCTTAGCTCGCGGGATGATTAAGGAATCTCCGATTATGATATTGGACGATAGCGTCAGCGCGGTGGATGCCGTGACGGAGAAGGATATCATTGACGCGATCCAAACGGAGAGAAACGATAAAACAACGATTATCATTGCGCATCGCATTAGCGCGATCAAGCATGCGGAGCAAATTATAGTCATGGATGACGGCGTCATTGTGCAGCGCGGCACCCACTCGGAACTGCTCGAGCAGCAAGGACTTTATGCAACGCTTCACGCCATACAGGAGGAGGGGAGTCAGCATGCGACCGGCACAAGCCATTCATAATTGGCAGGCGGATCAGAAGGGCGATCCTAATGCACCTGAACAGAAGCCGAATTATGTACCAGCGTTTCGTACCCTTTTCAGCTATGCGAGACCGCATCTCTGGGCATTCATCGGCGTATTTTGCTGTACGTTAATCGCGATTCTGTCTGATTTGCTGCAGCCCTTTTTAATGAAAATCGCGATTGATGACAACTTGCTTTCCGGCAAAAACGATTACAAAGGCTTGCTTACGATTTGTTTCATCTATTTAGGCTTATCGGTATCCAGCTTGCTATTCACGTATTTGCAAAACAACTTGCTCCAAAATATCGGTCAAAGCATCGTGTCACGCATCCGGAAGCAGCTTTTTGGCCATATATTGAAGCAGTCGATGCGGTATTTCGACCGGATGTCGAGCGGCAGCCTCATCACGCATGTCTCGAGCGATACGGAGGCGCTGAACCAGTTTTTTAATCAGGTGCTGCTGAGTCTATTTAGAGACGGGCTTACGCTCATCTTTATCGTCGTGATCATGTTCCAGCTCGATACGAAGCTCGCGCTATATTGCTTGATTTTGCTGCCGATTATTTGGGTGATCGCGATTGCCTTCCGGTCTTTCATGCGTACGACCTATCAGCTGGCGAGAACGAGATTGTCCCGCATGGTGGCGTTTGTAGCTGAGAACCTCTCTGGCATGAATCTTGTGCAGGTGTTCCACCAGCAGAAGGAGCAAGAGAAGCAATTCAACGAGCGGAACGGCTTGTACTTTAAAGCTAATCTTCGGGAAATTCGGACGAATGTCGTGTTTGGCCGTACCTTCGATATTTTAAGCAATCTATCGATTGCTTTTGTCACCTGGATCGGCGGCAACGCCGTGCTGGGACAGCATCTCGAATTCGGTGTTTTGTATGCGTTCATTACGTATATCCGCCAGTTTTTTCAGCCGATCAATACGATTACACAGCAGTGGAATACGCTGCAGTCTGCAACGGTTGCGATTTCAAGAATTTGGAGCGTATTCGCGAATAAGCCGGATATTACGGATCGTGATCTGGAGCCTGTCGATTTGCATAAATCGCATGCGGATCATGATGAGGCGGATGAGCGTCAGGCTTCATTACCGGCTTACAACCTAGAGAAGGTGAAGGGACGCATCGACTTCGACCACATCTCCTTCTCCTATGAGGAAGGGATACCGATTATTCGGGATTTGGATTTGCATATCAATTCCGGTGAGCTTATCGGCGTCGTTGGCACGACTGGCGCAGGCAAAAGCTCGCTCATCAGCTTGTTATGCCGCTTTTACGATGTGAAGGAAGGAAGCATTCGGATCGATGAAACGGATGTGAGGGATATTCCGCAAGCGACGCTGCACCGATTAGTAGGGCTGGTTCAGCAGGAGCCTTACCTTTATTCAGGCAGCATCATTGAAAATATAAGGATGTTTGATGATTCGATCTCCCGCGAGGAGGTTATTCGCGCCTGCGAGTTCGTTGGAGCGGATGCCATTATCAAGAAGCTCAAGAACGGATATGAAACGAAGCTGTCGGAGCGGGGAAGCGGCTTGTCGGCAGGCGAGCGCCAGCTGATATCTTTTGCGAGAATTATCGTCTTTAAGCCAAAGGTTCTTATCTTGGATGAGGCAAGCGCCAACCTTGATTCGCATACGGAGCAGCTGATTCAGAACGCGCTGCAAGTTGTCTCGCAGGATCGGACGACGATCGTCATTGCGCATCGGTTGTCTACCATTATGCAAGCTGACCGCATTATTGTGATGAGCCATGGTGAAATTGTGGAGCAAGGCAATCATCAGCAGCTTTTGGAGCATGACGGTCATTATAAAGAGCTGTATGAGCATTCGCAAGGCAATGTCGCGGTATAGCTCTTGGCATGACCCACGATCATTACGGCACGTGCCGCAAGGCCATTCTCGTAATGCATGAAACGATGAGCTTGGAGCGCCGCAATCTGCTGCGTGCGTATGGCGCTGAACTGGTGCTTACGCCAGGGGCTGTCGCAAGAAGAGTAGCGAAGGAGCAAGGCATCCTAGGCGGCATTTCCTCGGGCGCAGCTGTCTTTGCAGCCATTCTATTGGCACACAAGCTAGATGCGGGCAAGCGCGTTGTTGCGGTTATTCCAAGCAACGGCGAGCGTTACTTGTCTACAGTGCTCTATCAACAGGAGCAGCAGCTGTAGGAGATAAGCTAATCAGAACGGGCAGCGCTGGCTAAGGACGACGGCTGTCCGTTTTTGCATGCCGAGACAAAAAGTAAGCTTGCCTAATAGGCGATGAACCTATTAAAATTAGTGATGCGAACCTGGGAGGGACGACTTGACCCATTACTCACACTATATAATAGAAGGAAGCAGATGCAGGAATGAATATTTTTGTTCATATATTGATGACGAACGTACTTCCGATGGTCATTATGATTGGGCTTGGCATTCTGATTCAACGTGCGTTTAAGCTGGATATCAAAACGTTATCGAAGCTGAATTTTTATTTATTTTCGCCGGCGATCATGTTCGACCTGCTGTACAAAACCGATATTTCCGTTTCGGTAATCGGCAAAATTTTGTTTTTCTTCGTCGTATTTATGGTTGCCCAGTATTTGATCGTTGAGGTTGTTATCCGCATAAGAGGATATAAGCCCAGCATGAAGAGCGCGATGCGCAACAGCATCCTCTTTTATAACAGCGCCAATTATGGCATACCGCTTAATCAGCTGGCATTTGCCGGGAACGAGAAGACGCTCGCCATTCAAGTGCTTATTATGATGACGCAATCCTTTGTGCCCAATACCTATGGCATTTATAGCGTAAATGCGCATAAAGCCGATATGCGTGCGATTTGGCGCACGATTATTTCTATGCCTATCATTTATGTCATTCCGCTTGCTTTTCTATTAAGAGGATTCCATGTGGCGATCCCGCAGCCGATTGCTACGCCGCTAGGTTACTTGGCTGACGCCTTCATCGGCACCGCGCTCATTACGCTTGGCGTTCAACTTGGCAATATGGAGTGGAAAATCAAACGTTCCCTTCTCATCGATGTAAGCCTGTCGGGTATGCTTAGGCTTGTTGCCGGCCCATTGCTCGCATGGCTGATCGTGTGGCTTATGGGACTCGATAAGCTGACGGCAGCAGCTTTGATCGTATCGTCGGCCGTGCCAACTTCTCTTAGCAGCGTGCTGCTCGCGGTTGAGTTCGACAATGAAGCCGAATTTGCTTCGCAATCCGTGTTCGTTTCTACTATTTTAAGCATTATAACGGTTACGGCTGTTATCTTTTTCTTGAATCTTGACATATAAGCGGACTTAAAGCCTATGAATCCTTAAGCATGGATTTCATAGGCTTTTTTAATTGCTTAGTAGTAATAGAATGGCTTGTACATAATGCGAGATGGGTTTAAAATGGAAATTGATACAAATGTAAACGTTTTATTGGAAACGGAGGTTTTCTGATAGATGCAGCTGATAGAGCATGATATGATTCATGCAAGCGCTTTAAAAAGAACGTTTGGACGGGGGAGCGGCGCAGTTACCGTATTGAAGGGCGTGGACTTATCGATCCCTTCCGGCAAGCTGATTGCGTTCAAAGGAAGATCCGGTTCGGGGAAGACGACATTGATTAATTTGCTTAGCGCCTTGGATCGTCCAACGGAAGGGCAAATTACATTTGCAGGCCGTGATTTGACAGCGATGTCGAATCAGGAGAGAGATATGGTGCGCCGCAAGGAAATGGGACTTATTTTTCAATCGTTTGCGCTGATTCCCCTTATGTCTGCATATGAGAATGTAGAGTTTATATTGCGGGTTGCGGGCGTCGCAGCGAGCGGACGCAAGGAAGCCGCTGTCCAAGCTTTGGAGCAGGTTGGCCTGAAGGGGCGCATGCATCATAGGCCATTCGAGCTGTCGGGCGGAGAGCAGCAGCGGACGGCAATTGCTAGAGCAATCGCCCATAAGCCAAAGCTATTGCTGGCGGATGAGCCAACTGCGGAGCTGGACAGCCGGACGGGACTGCAAATTATGAAGGTGTTCCGCGATTTGGTAGAGACGGCAGGCATGACGATCATTATGACCACGCATGACCCTGCTATTATGGAAATCGTTGACCAAGTGTATGAATTGGAGGATGGACAAATTGTCGCAAAAGCTTAAGCCGCTGCTTGGCTGGTCATTCGCGCTGCTCATCAGCGCCTCATTAACAGGGTGCTCCTTGCTGCCTGCCGAGGAGGAAGCTCTGAAGCCTCCATTAATTAAGCCGGCACAGGAAAATTACCGAACGGTCACGGTTGAGAAGGGCACGATTACGCAGGACATTAATGGAAGCGGCGCATTGGAATCTACGAAGTCTGAAATTGCTCAGTTTGTAGGCCAAGGCGGCCGTATTGCGAAGATGCTGGTAACCTCAGGAAGCAAGGTGAAGAAGGGCGACGTGCTCGTTCAACTCAACGTAGACGGATTGGACATCCAATTGAAGGAGCAGGAGCTTGCGTTTGCAAAGGCGAAGCTGGCGTTCAAGCAGGCCAAACTAGGCGGGGACAGCGATGCGATTGACATTGCCAATCTGCAAATGGAGATTGAGGATTTAAAGCTGGAGCGGCTGATGAAAACCTTTAACAGCAAGCAGCTTGTAGCCGGAATGGACGGTCAGGTAACTTTTGTCGAGGATTTGGATGAAGGCGATTTTGTCGAGGCTTACCAGACGCTAGTCATTATATCGGATCCATCGAAGCTGCGCGTGGCGCTTCGGGTCGAAGCGGGCGCTGAAATTAGCGGCGTGGATGTGGGCTTCCCGGCTTTGGTCAAATTCGGCTCGCAGGAGCTGCAGGGCAAAGTGGTGCAGACGCCATCGTCCGCTCCTACGACATTAAACGCGCAGCTTCAAGAGCGGTACTCCAAAACGTTGTTCATCGAGGTGCCGAAAGTGCCGGCGGATGCGTCGATTGGCGCTTTTGCAGATGTGAAGATCATCCTGCAGCAGCGTGATGATATTTTGAAAATTCCGCGCAGCGGCGTGCGCAGCTTCCTTGGCCGAACATTCGTAAGAACGCTGGAGGAAGGCAATAAAATACGTGAGATCGATGTCGAAACGGGCGTTAAGGGCTCGACGGAAATTGAAATCACGAAGGGTCTGGAAGAAGGCGCGATTGTCGTCCTGCAATAACAAAAGCATGAGCTTGTTATAAGGCAATACGTTATCAGTCGTTTACGCTTGGGAGGTTTTCGCGTGGCTTTGTTCGTCATGATTATTCGCAAAATGGTGCAAAACAAGTGGTTGGTTGCGAGCTTGTTTATTGGTTTGGTTATGTCTGTCGCTTTGGTCAGCAGCATGCCCATTTATTCGGAAGCAGTGCTCTCGCGAATGCTGGTCAAGGATTTGGAGACGATGCAAACCAAGAGGAGCGTGTATCCCGGCAGCCAATACAACAAATTATTTTATACCAAAGAAACGCCCGAGCAGATGAATAAGATCTATACGAAAGTGGATCGGTACATCCATGAGCAAGCCGCCGCAGGTTTCCAAATACCGGTGCAGGAGCTTGTTGTCGATTTCCAATCGAAATCGATGAAGATAAGGCCCACAAATGATCCTGAGCCGAATACGAAAAAATCGCTCAAAACGATGGCGCTTCGCTCCTTCTCTGATCTAGAGAAGCATATTAAGCTGAAGGACGGCAGAATGCCTGCGGAACAGCAGCCCGTCGATGGCGTATATGAAGTGCTCGTGACGGAGCGGGGACTTATTCAGTTTAAAACGGTGCTTGATTCCGAGTTTTTTGTCGACGACGATAAAATTGCCGGGGAAATAAAGTTTAAACCGGTAGGCGTATTTGAAAAGCTGCAGGATGACGATCCCTACTTTCGGGATACGGACCTGAGCGAGCTTAGCGGAAGCTTTGTCATTAGCGACAAGCTGGCTAAGCAACAGCTGATGCAGGAGGCGCGAATTCCGGTTGCGTCTGTCGGTTGGTTTTTTGTACTGGATTATTCCAAGCTTGAGCTGAGATTCGTGGACGATTTTATCCAGACGACCAGTAAGATCCGCAACGTTATGCTCAATAACGTGACGATGTATCAGGCGGTGACTGAAACGCCGGCTTTGGATACGATCGCGAAATATATGGACAGGGCAGAGCAGTTAAGAACGTTAATGTGGTCGCTAAATGTTCCGGTGTTGATTATGCTCGGTTTTTATATGTTCATGGTGTCGAATCTTATCGCCGACCGGCAAAAAAATGAAATCGCCGTTCTGCGCAGCAGAGGAGCGGCACGATGGCAGGTTATTACTTCGTATGCGGTAGAGGGCATTATTTTATGCGGCATCGCATTTGGCGTAGGACCCTTGCTGGGGGTCGCATTGACAGAGCTGCTGGGCGCTTCGAACGGTTTCTTGGAGTTCGTGCAGCGCGTGAGGCTGCCCGTCAGGCTTACCGAGGAAGCTTACCGTTACGGGGCAATCGCCTCGGGCGTATGTTTCGTTATTATGCTTATTCCAATCATCATGGCAACTCGCGTCTCGATTGTTGGACATAAACAGCAATTGGCAAGAATGCTGAAATCACCGCTTTGGCATAAAATGTTTCTCGATGTCATTGCGCTGGCACTCGCTATTTACGGCATGTATACGTTCAGAAAGCGGCTCGCCGATTTGCAAAGCCTGGGACTGAATGCTGACGATTTGAATATCGATCCGCTGCAATTCGTTATTCCAGCCTTATTTATTATGGGAGCGGGCTTGCTGCTGCTTCGCTTGTATCCGTGGGTGCTCAGGCTCGTATACTGGGCCGGCAAAAAATGGTGGCCGCCTTCCGTGTATGCAACGTTAATCCAGGTTGGCCGTTCTAGCTCGCAATACCAATTTTTGATGATTTTCCTCATCATGACGATTGCAACAGGCGTATTTAGCGCCTCGGCTGCAAGGACGATCAATAACAATACAGAGGATCGGATCAAATATGGAAATGGTGCCGAGATCGTGCTGACCGCACAGTGGATCAACGATGCGCCTCCTCCGGCGCCGCCGGGTATGCAGCAGCCGGCAGCGCCTGTCGTACAAGCGCCTGTCCATTATTTAGAGCCGGCTTTTGAGCCTTTTAAGGCGATTAAAGGTGTAGAGCATGCTGCCAAAGTGTTCAAGAAGGAGGCTGGTTTCAGCGTCAATGACAGTACGGGCGCGGCAACGCTGATCGGCATCGACTCAGACGAGTTCGGAGAAACGACATGGTTCCGTGACAGCTTGCTTGATTATCCGATTAACGACTACTTGAACCTTCTCGCAGGAGATTCGCAGGCCGTGCTCATTTCCAAAACGCTCGCCGATCAGAAGAAGGTTAAGCCGGGCGATACGATATGGGTAGGCTGGAGCGATGTGCCGCAGCAGCCGTTTAAGGTGTATGGCATCATCGAGTATTTCCCTACCTTTAACCCGAATCCGGCTGTAGGGAGCGTGGATGTGAGCGAAGAAGCGTCAAAAGGCAACGCTCCGATGCTGATCGTAGGGCACTTGCCGCGCATTCAGGTCATGCTTGCGCTTGAGCCGTATGATGTCTGGATTAAGCTGAAGCCAGAGACCAGCACAGCGGAGTTTTATGAAGGCCTCAAGGAATCGAAGCTTCCCATTACGAATATCGTCAATACGAGGCTAGAGCTTGTGGATGCCAAAAACGATCCATTCCTCATGGCGCTGAACGGCATTTTGACGCTTGGTTTCGTTCTCTCGATACTGGTTAGCTTTATCGGCTTCTTATTGTACTGGGTATTATCGCTGCGCGGCCGGACGCTGCAAAATGGCATTTTGCGCGCGATTGGCTTATCGCTCCGACAGCTCATTGGCATGCTCGGCGTCGAGCAGCTGCTCACATCCGGCGTTGCCGTTCTTATCGGAATAGGCGTTGGCAATGTGGCGAGCCTGCTGTATGTGCCAAACTTTCAAATTGCGTTTAATCCGAGCAGCCTCGTTCCTCCGTTCAAGGTCATGTTCGATTCGTCGGATTTAATGCGTATTTATATACTTGTCGGCTTCATGCTGCTCTTCGGTCTTGGCATACTTGCCTATATGCTGTCCCGTCTGCGCATTCATCAAGCGATCAAGCTAGGGGAGGATTGACGGATGATTCATTGCGAAGGGCTAGTCAAAATATACAAAACAGCCGACCTAGAGGTATTCGCCCTGCAAGGCCTCGATCTTCATATTGATAGCGGTGAACTCATGGCCATTATCGGCAACAGCGGCAGCGGCAAATCGACGCTGCTTAATATGCTCGGGGGCTTGGACCGTCCAACGGCCGGCAAGCTGACGGTTGACGGCAGAGACATGCTGAAGTTTAAGGAACGGGATTTTGTCCGTTACAAACGGGAAAGCGTCGGTTTCGTCTGGCAAAATAATGCGAGAAACCTTATTCCGTATTTGACGGCGCTCGAAAATGTAGAGCTGCCGATTTTGCTGACGGGCAGCCGCAAGCGCTGGCGGGCGAAGGAGCTGCTCGATGCTGTGGGGCTAAGCCACCGCGCATCGAACAAGCTATACGAGCTCTCTGGCGGTGAACAGCAGCGCGTGGCCATCGCGATCGCGCTTGCCAATCATCCGAAGCTGTTGCTTGCGGATGAGCCGACAGGCTCCGTAGATTCGCGGATGGCGAATCAGATATTGGATTTGTTCCGCGAGCTGAACCGGACGATCGGCATTACGGTCGTTATCGTTACGCATGATCCAGAGCTTGCGAAGAAGGTAGACCGCGTAGCGGCTATCCGCGACGGCAAAATTTCATCCGAGATGCTGCGCAGGCGGTCATACGCGGAAGAGCTGGCCGAGCTTGAGCAAACGGAGGATGAAGAAGGCACGCATGTGGAGTATGCGGTGCTGGATAAGGCAGGCCGTTTGCAGGTGCCAGCGAACTACTTGGAGTCGATTGGCGTCAAAAACTCCAACAAGCTTCGCGTGGAGCTCGGGGAAGGACGTATCGTGCTGCTTCCTCCAGAGGACAAACCAGAGTAACTAATCAGGGCTGTGCCAGGTCATTCATGACTTAGGCGCAGCTATTTTTCTTGGCAGAGCCGTAAGCTCAGAAAACCAAATTAACAGGAAAACCTCCCGCTAATATCGCCGAATGAAGCTCATCCGGCCACTTAACCGGAAAACCTCCCGTTAATTTTACGCGAAACGCCTAAATCGGGAGAAATACGAGGAATTAGCAGGAGAATTTCCATGTAATTGCAGAAACGGCGTATTCATAGGGCGATTTAGCGGGAGAAATTCCCGTTAAGTTAGTTTGCTTGGGCGCTTCTTCGACGACGAATGCTGCTGCTGCGCGCACGTTGGGCAAGTAGCATGCGGTTGTGGTTGTTACTGTAACCTCAGAAAACCAAATTAACAGGAAAACCTCCCGATAATGTCGCCGAATGAAGCTCATCCGGCCACTTAACAGGAAAACCTCCCGCTAATATCGCCGAATGAAGCTCATCCGGCCACTTAACTGGAAAACCTCCCGTTAATTTTACGCGAAATGCCCAAATCGGAAGAAATACGAGGAATTAGCAGGAGAATTTCCATGTAAATGCAGAAACGGCGCATTCATTGAGCGATTTAGCGGGAGAAATTCCCGTTAAGTTAGTTTACTTGGGCGCTTCTTCGACGACGAATGCTGCTGCGCGGACGTTGGGCAAGTAGCATGCGGTTGTGGTTGTTACTGTAACCTCAGAAAACCAAATTAACAGGAAAACCTCCCGTTAATATCGCCGAATGAAGCTCATCTGGCCACTTAACTGGAAAACCTCCCGTTAATTTTACGCGAAACGCCTAAATCGGGAGAAATACGAGGAATTAGCAGGAGAATTTCCATGTAATTGCAGAAACGGCGTATTCATAGGGCGATTTAGCGGGAGAAATTCCCGTTAAGTTAGTTTGCTTGGGCGCTTCTTCGACGACGAATGCTGCTGCTGCGCGCACGTTGGGCAAGTAGCATGCGGTTGTGGTTGTTACTGTAACCTCAGAAAACCAAATTAACAGGAAAACCTCCCGATAATGTCGCCGAATGAAGCTCATCCGGCCACTTAACAGGAAAACCTCCCGCTAATATCGCCGAATGAAGCTCATCCGGCCACTTAACTGGAAAACCTCCCGCTAATGTCGCCGAATGAAGCTCAACCAGGCACTTAACTGGAAAACCTCCCGTTAATTTTACGTGAAACGCCCAAATCGGGAGAAATACGAGGAATTAGCAGGAGAATTTCCATGTAAATGCAGAAACGGCGCATTTATAGCGTGATTTAGCGGGAGAAATTCCCGTTAAGTTAGTTTGCTTGGGCGCTTCTTCGACGACGAATGCTGCTGCGCGGACGTTGGGCAAGTAGCTTGCGGTTGGGGTGTTACTGTAAGCTCAGAAAACCAAATTAACAGGAAAACCTCCCGCTAATGTCGCCGAATGAAGCTCATCCGGCCACTTAACAGGAAAACCTCCCGCTAATATCGCCGAATGAAGCTCATCCGGCCACTTAACTGGAAAACCTCCCGCTAATGTCGCCGAATGAAGCTCAACCAGGCACTTAACTGGAAAACCTCCCGTTAATTTTACGTGAAACGCCCAAATCGGGAGAAATACGAGGAATTAGCAGGAGAATTTCCATGTAAATGCAGAAACGGCGCATTTATAGCGTGATTTAGCGGGAGAAATTCCCGTTAAGTTAGTTTGCTTGGGCGCTTCTTCGACGACGAATGCTGCTGCGCGGACGTTGGGCAAGTAGCTTGCGGTTGGGGTGTTACTGTAAGCTCAGAAAACCAAATTAACAGGAAAACCTCCCGCTAATGTCGCCGAATGAAGCTCATCCGGCCACTTAACAGGAAAACCTCCCGCTAATATCGCCGAATGAAGCTCATCCGGCCACTTAACTGGAAAACCTCCCGTTAATTTTACGCGAAATGCCCAAATCGGAAGAAATACGAGGAATTAGCAGGAGAATTTCCATGTAAATGCAGAAACGGCGCATTCATTGAGCGATTTAGCGGGAGAAATTCCCGTTAAGTTAGTTTACTTGGGCGCTTCTTCGACGACGAATGCTGCTGCGCGGACGTTGGGCAAGTAGCATGCGGTTGTGGTTGTTACTGTAACCTCAGAAAACCAAATTAACAGGAAAACCTCCCGTTAATATCGCCGAATGAAGCTCATCTGGCCACTTAACTGGAAAACCTCCCGTTAATTTTACGCGAAACGCCTAAATCGGGAGAAATACGAGGAATTAGCAGGAGAATTTCCATGTAATTGCAGAAACGGCGTATTCATAGGGCGATTTAGCGGGAGAAATTCCCGTTAAGTTAGTTTGCTTGCAGTCCCGTGACGGCAAATGCTGCTGCTGCGCGCACGTTAGACAAGTAACATCTCGGAGTAAGCGATCCAGCTAAATGAGCGAGCAGATAGTTTAGGGGTGCCGTCATGACGTTTACATGTTCAGATAGCTATCGCGTGGCGGTTATATAATCCTAGGCAGTTCTTCAAAGCGATGAGTCGCTTTTATTGCAATTAAAGTACTGGGATTACACGGGAATAAATGGTATTATGGAATAGTGTTAAGATAAAAATCGTATCGATACCAAATACATGGGAGGAATCCAAATGTCTAATGCCAAAAACGAAGTATCGGTTGAATCGTTGTTTAAGCCTTTTAAATCAAAGAAGCTAGAGGTTGCTAATCGAATAGTGATGGCGCCGATGACTAGAGGATATTCCCCGAACGGAGTGCCTGGAGAGGACGTTGCCGCTTATTATCGCCGCCGGGCGGAGAATGGGGTTGGTCTAATCGTCACCGAAGGCACGCTGATTAATCATCCCGCTGCGGCGGCGAGTCCCAATTGGCCGAACTTTCACGGTGAGGCAGCCTTGAATCAATGGTCTAACGTCGTAAACGCTGTGCATGAGGCAGGCGGCAAAATCATTCCTCAGCTTTGGCATATCGGATTGACGCGCAAAATCGGCGATCTTCCTAATCCGGAAGCTTTGCCAATCGGGCCTTCGGGATTGAATCTGGCAGGCGAGAAGATAACGGAGCCGCTAACGGAAAGTGAAATCGCGGATGTTATCGCCGCTTACGCGCAGGCTGCGGCAGACGCAGCAAAAATCGGATTTGACGGCATCGAGCTTCATGGAGCGCACGGTTATTTAATCGATCAGTTTTTCTGGGACAAAACGAATAAGCGCACCGACCGTTACGGCGGCGATCTTGCTTCGCGAACGCGATTCGCCGTTGAGGTTGTAGAGGCTTGCCGCCGAGCCGTAGGGGACGATTTTCCGATTGTGCTCCGATTCTCGCAGTGGAAAGCTAACCATTACACCGCAAGGCTGACCGAGACGCCTGAGGAGCTTTCGCAATTTTTGACGCCGCTCGTAGATGCGGGAGTCGATGTTTTTCATAGCTCGACACGGCGTTACTGGGAGCCTGAATTTGAAGGCTCTGAACTGAATTTGGCAGGCTGGACAAAAAAACTGTCAGGAAAACCGACGATAACGGTAGGCTCTGTCGGCCTCGACAATGAGTTTAGAAGCAGCAGCGGAGATGCCGCGCAGCCGGCTTCCCTTGCGGGAATAATTGAAAGGCTTGAAAATGAGGAGTTTGATCTGGTCGCCGTAGGCAGAGCGCTGCTGGCAGATCCCGAATGGGCCGTTAAAATACGCGATGATCGTACGAATGAGCTGCGTGACTATGATACGACTGCATTGAAATCACTTTATTAATAGTTGATGTGTAGTCCGTGTAATAACGAAAAGAGGAGAAGAGGGCGCCAACGCCCTCTTCTCCTCTTTCGTTATTACAGCCTCGTGACCTCCGTATCCTCATCATTTCCCCATTCCTCCCATGAACCTTCATAGGGACGGATATCAGGATATCCAATCAAACGCAATACAAAATAAGTATGGGCACCGCGTTGATTGGACTGGCAATAAGGAACGATTGTTTTTGCCGGATTTATGCCTGCATCTGCAAATTCTTGCTTTAAGGTAAGAGCATCCTTGAAACGGACCACGCCGTCTGTATCGGCTGCCCCAAGCGCTTCCTTCCATTCCTTATGTATGGCCCCGGGTAGATGTCCTCCCTTGCGATTAGACCGAAGATCAGCTCCGGCATACTCTAAGGCGGATCGAGTATCAAGCAGGAGGCTATCTTTAAGCCCGGCTTGAATGTCTTCCTTCGTGACAACGAGCAGTGGTTCGGCGAATAGGGCAAGCGTTCCCTCTTCTGCATCCGGCACTTCGGCCGATACCTCTTTGCCCGCAGCAGTCCAAGCGGCAAAGCCGCCATTAAGCAGCTTCACTTGATCTCGCAGCCCATAATACTCCAGGACATAGAAGAGGCGTGTCGCCAGCACGCTGTTTCCCTCATCATACACAACGATCGTTGCACCGCTGCTTACTCCACATTTCTCTAACACAGCTCTTAAAGCATCTACGGCTGCAAAGGTGTGGGACGTATTATCTTTTAAGGCTTTGACATCAATCCAGTGGGCACCGGGAATATGGCCTGCCGCATAACCTTTGGCTCTGGCATCAAGCAGGATGATATCGGGGTTTCTTCTATGTTTTTCTACCCAGCTAGGATCGACAAGCAGATGCGCATTGAGATCGTTTAAATCTCTCGAATCGGTCACTTTGGTTACCTCCCATCATAGAACGCTATACCCCAAATTTTCACGCAGCGTCCGAGCGGAATATTCAGTAGGGAACAGCCCTCTGCGCTGCAGCTCGGGTACGACTAGATCGAGGAAGGCTTCCGTTCCGCCAAAAGCCAGCTGAGGCATGACGCTGAAGCCATCCGCAGCCCCATTTACGAACCAATCTTCCATCACATCCGCAACCTGCTGCGGCGTACCTGCGATGCTTAACTGGCCATTTCCTACCCAGTACTTATCAAGCAGCTCTCTAAGCGTCGGCTTCTCTTGCTCCACGATTTTTTTTACCATCTGGTAAAAGGATTGGTAAGCATTGACCTCGCTCAGCTCGGGCAGCTCGGGAAAAGGATCGTCCAGACCATACGCCGAGAAGTCGATGCCTAGCAGGTTGGAGAGGGACATGACGGCACGTTCGATTGAGCCAAGCTGCCGAAGCTCGCTCGCTTTTTGCTTGGCTTCTTCTTCTGTCTCGCAGACGATGACATGAAGGCCTGGTAATACTTTAATATCATCCGGGGACCTACCGGCCCTTGCCGTCTTTGCTTTGATATCCGCATAAAAAAGCTGCGCATCCTCAAAGGTGCGCTGAACCGTGAAGATAAGCTCGGCATATTGCGCCGCTAAGCTTTTGCCCTCCTCGGAAGCCCCGGCTTGAATGAGCAGCGGTCTCCCTTGCGGGGATCGCATCATGTTTAACGCCCCGCGAACGGAGAAATAAGCGCCTTCATGCTTGATGTCATGAACCTTGCCTGCATCGGCATATACGCCGGATGCTTTATCCTGAACCAGCGCGTCAGCCTCCCAGCTCTCCCATAATTTTAGCGCAACCTCGGTAAATTCCCGTGCTCTCTCGTACCGTTTCGTATGGGCAGGAAGCTCCTTCAGGCCGAAGTTAAAGGCTGTGCGTTCAACGCCTGTCGTCACGATGTTCCATCCGGCGCGGCCGCCGCTAATATGATCGAGTGAAGCAAATAGTCTTGCCACGTTATAAGGCTCGCTAAAGCTAGTCGAAACGGTAGCAATCAAGCCGATCCGCTCGGTTACGACAGCGATCGCCGATAAGAGGGTCAACGGTTCGAAACCAAGGATCGGGCCATGCTGAACGGCTTTTGTTTCAATAGACAGACCGTCCGCGATAAAAAGCGAGTCAATCCGGGCGGCTTCCGCTTTTTTGGCGATCCGTAGAAGATGGTTGATGTCATGCAGCTCGCTAAGCCTCGTGCTCTCATGGCGCCAAGCCCCTTTATGCGAGCCTGCATTTTGCAAAAATAAATTCAGGATCATTCGGCGGTTTGATTTGCTCATTCTCATCACCTTTGCCTGTTATTTCATCCCGCTGAGTGCGATTCCGCGAATGATTTGCTTTTGAAAAATAAGAAAAAGAATAATAAGCGGCGCGATGGAAATCGTCGTTCCTGCCATAATGAGTATCCAATTGCTCGTATCCTTCAACTCGCTGGAGAAATAAACGATGCCGACGGGCAGCGTAAACTTCGCTTCCGTCTGGAGCACGATTAGCGGCCAAATAAACTGATTCCAGTTGCCTATAAAAGTAAGAATGACGAGCGTCACGATAGCCGGTTTCACTAGAGGAATCGCGATGTGGAGCAGGATGCGCCACTCGTTCAGCCCATCAATACGTGCCGCATCGAGCAAATCCGACGGGATGGAGTCCATAAACTGCCGCATCAGAAAGATGCCGAAGGCGGTAATAATGCCGGGGAACAGCACTCCCCAGTAGGTGTCGGACCAGCCCAAATCGTTCGCGATCAAATACCAAGGAATAATGAGCATCTCCGTAGGTACCATCAAGGTGCTGATGATGAGCAAAAAAATAAGCTGCTTGCCTGCGAACGAAAATTTGGCGAGCACATAACCCGCCGCCGTATCAAAGATCAGAACGGTGCTGGTAGCGATGAGGGAAATGATCAGCGTATTTTTGATCCATGCGCCAAAAGGAGCTTTTTCGAAAATAGCGGCATAGTTGTCAAAAGTAATCGTCTCTGGAATGAGCCGCAGATTATAAACATCCTGGGGGAGCTTAAAGGAGGTGGCGACCATCCATAAAAACGGAAACAGCATAATAAAGACGCCAGCCGCAAGCAGCAGGTAGATGATCGACGTACGAAGCCTTACTGCGGGGGACTTGGCGTGCGTCCTGTTAACCTTTGATGAGCTCACGAAATCAGCCTCCCGTCAATATTCCACTTTTTTATTCAACACTTTTAATTGCAGCAGGGTAAGCGCCAAAATCACGACGAACAAGACGACGGTAGCAGCTGCTGCGCTCCCCATCTTAAACTGTTGAAACGCTAAATTGTAGATGTGAAGCACCATGGTAGTCGTTGCATTAAGCGGCCCGCCATTCGTCATGCTCAGCACCTGCCCGAACGATTGCAAATAGGAAATAACGCCAATGACGGCGGAAAATACGATAACGGGGTTAAGCAGCGGCAAGGTAATATGGCGGAATTTCCGCCAAGCTCCGGCGCCGTCGATAGCAGCAGCTTCATAATACATTTTCGGAATGGCCTCCAAGCCGGTCATAAAGATGAGCATTTGAAAGCCGGTGCTTTGCCAAATCATCGTCAAGGTAATGAGAAACAAGGCTTGGCGGGGCGATTGCAAAAACAATTGCGGTTCGAAGCCTAGGCTTAAGAGCGTTTCATTTAACCAGCCATTGCGCATAAGAATCCAGCGAAATACCCAGCTGACAGCGATGATGCTTGTCACGTAAGGAATGAAGTACACCGTGCGGAACAGCCCGCGAAGGCGCTGCACGTTATGCAGCAGAAGGGCGACGATTAGACCGACAAGCAGCTGTCCGGGAACGCCAAGCAGGACGAACTTAAACGTATTGACGATCGACCGCAGAAAGATTTCGTCACTGAACAAGGCACTGAAATTAGCGAATCCAACGTAGGGCTTATCGGAGGACAATAAATCCCATTCGCGCACGCTCACGTTGAAGGCATAGAGGATCGGCAGCAACCGTGTGCTCAAAAAGTAGAGCAGGGGAATGCCGAGGACGATATAGATAAACAAATAACGCTGCGTTCGGTAGTTAAGCCGTACACGAAGCAGCTCGCGGCTTTTGCGCGCGGTTATACGCAGGGCATGCTCCAGCATAATGAATTTCGCCTCCCTCTCCTTACAAAATGGAGCGCCCGCACTAGGCTAGGCGCTCCTGCCAAGGCAGCCGGTTACTTCTTGTCGACCGATGCCCAATAATCGTCATATAGCTTTTGCGTCTTGGCTACAAGATCCTGAAAGGCTTTCTCCACGGGCACGTTGTTCAGCAGCACTTCATTTGTCGCATCAACAAACAGCGTCTTCTCCTGCGTTTCGTCGATGAAGAAATGCGCGCGGCTGTCATCCAATTGGGAGATGAACGGGCCAAGCTTCTCGTCGCTAACATATTTATCCTGTGTCGCCACCGCTTTCTGCGCTGGCAGCTCGCCGATCTTCTCGACCCATTTCTCTTGAACCTCTTTGCTGGTCAAGAACTTCAAAAACTCGGAAGCGGCTTTCAGTTTGTCGCCCTCGACATTTTTGGGGATCGCATTCGCCCAGAAGGAAGAAGGCGCGGACTTGCTTTTGTATGACGGAAGCGGGGCAACGCCGTAGTTGAGATCAGGGAAATCCTTCTTAATCGAGCCCAGCCGGAAGGAGCCGTCAACGTTTATGGCTGCATGGCCGGTCATAAAGGCATTGCTGTCGTTCTCGTAGAAGCCGTTAATGCCGACCTTATGCTTAATCGCAAAATCGATCAAGTACTGGAACGCCTCAAGTCCGGCTGGCGTCTCTGCCCATAAGATTCGACGGCGATCTTCGCTCAAATCCTGCCCTCCGGCTTGGTGAAGCAAGCCGTCACGGTACCAATGGTGAAGCTGCGCGCCAGGCTCCCAAGCGAAGCCCTCTACGACAAACTGCCCTTTGGCATCCGTTTCCGTCAGCTTCTTGGATACATCGACGAGCTGCTCCCAAGTTGTCGGCAGCTCGGTAATTTGGGCTTTGGACAACAGGTCTTTATTGTAGAAAAGCGCGAGCGTTCTTACAGCGGTAGGTATCGCGTAATAGGAGCCGTCGATTTTGGCGGCATTTACCAAAGGATAGAAGTTGCTTTCGATTTCTGCTGTGGAGAATACGTCCTCAGGCAGCGGCTGCAAATAGCCGGAGGCAACGTATTTTGGCAGCCATCCATAATACAGGTTGATAATATCAGGGCCTTTGCCTGCGGGAACTAGCGTCGCAACCTTCTGATTGTATTGGTCATATGGGAAGTTGGTTTGTTTTACCGTAATGTTCGGATGCGTGGTTTGAAATTCTTTGATGAGTTCGTTAATAAGCTCAACCTTGGCAGGGAATTCATATTGCCAGTATTCAATCGTTACCTTTTTATCCGTTGCTTGCGTCTCTGGAGGGCTCGAGCTATCCGTCTTATTTTCCTTTTCGGCGTTTGCCTGCTCCTTGCTGCTATTGTTTCCGCTGCCGCAGCCGGTTAAGGCAATAATAATGAGCAGACCTGTCATTAACGTCGTCCATTTTTTGTTTTTCATCAAATACCCACTCCTCTTTTTGTATGCAGCGATTAAGCTTGCTCGGCTTTGCCTGACTGCTGCGCGGGCTTGCCATGGGGCAGCGCGAGTCCGAGCAGCCGCCTAGCGTTATTGCCAAATATGTTCTCAATATCAGTCTCGCTGAATCGCAGCTCGCGGCAAGCGCGAACCTGGTCCTGCAAATACCGATAAGGGTAGCCTCTAGGAAACCCGCTTGCATCTGTCCCGAAAATGATCCGTTCCGGCCCGATGAGCTCATAGGTTTTGCGCAGCACCGATTCCAAGGTCAGCTCATAGGGCATCCAGCGCATCCATTGATTGGAGCCGGATGTATCGATAAAGACGTTCGGGCAGCTCCAGCACAGATGAAGCAGCTCTTGAAAATATCCCGCCCCGAAGTGAGGAATTATAAACGGAATATCGGGGAAGCTGCGAGCGGTATTAAAGATAGCCAATGGGCTTATGTTCGGATGATGCGCGATCCCTCCCGCATGTCCGAGCAAGCCGAAATGAATGAGCACGGGCAGCCGTTTCTCTGCGAGAAAGGTCCATATGGGAGTGAGCGACGGATCATCGAAGGGAATCGACGTGAGCGGACCGAACAGCTTATAGCCCTTTAGCCCAAGCTCGTTGACTGCTCGGCGCAGCTCCGCTTCCGCACCTTCTTCTTCAATGGAATGATACGCAAAGCCGGTGAAGCGATCGGGATGTCTGGCAAGCTGAGCAGCCATGTTGTCATTGTCTAGCGCAGTAAGGAAGTTGAGGCCGCCTATCCCGTATTTGTCGAGCTCCTCAACCCAGCGATCAATTAAAGGGGTCGTGTCATTATCCGCGTTAGAACCGACAGGCGCAGCTTCGGGAAAGTCCCACGTCAGCCTCATCCTCTCGCTTCGCTCCGCTCCATAGCGCGAAATCAACTCATGTCTGTTAATGCCGCCGAGCAGCAGCCGGTAGGGGAGATGTCCGTGAATATCAAACACTTTAAAGGGGTTACGAAACATAAGCTCACTCCATTCATAATTCCTTGATTAGCCAATTCGATAAAATGAAATTCAGCTCCGCTGCCGCAGCCTCAAGTCTGTCGGCGCGTTCTTTAAGCCAAAGATTCAGGTCGTTCAGCCGTTTTTGCTGGGCATTTAACGAACGATTCATTTCGGATGGACTAGGCCCGCCCCGGAGCGTGCGAATTTGCACAAAATGGTAAGGGTCCAGCGCTTGCTTCAACTGCTTCTCGCTTAGCCTAAGCGGGATGCCAATCGTCTTAATCGCCGCCTCATTGAGCGATTGAAGGCTCAAATCGCTTACGTGATCGCCCCGCTCAGCAGCAAGGGTGACGAGCTTGCTTACGACCGAATGCGCTTTGCGAAAGGATAAGCCTTCTTCTCTAACGAGCGTATCTGCCAGCTCCGTAACGGTCGCGAAGCTTTCGGCAGCTCGTTTGCTCAGCACGTCCTCCCTGATATGCAAGGTAGAAATGACTTTGGACAACAGCCGATAAACGACCTCGAGCGTATCTAAGCTCTTCCACGCATAGGGCTGCATATCGTCCTCGGTATCGACGATATCGCCAAACGGCGTATTGTGAATCATCGTAAGCACCGTTTGCGCATTGCCCGCAATGCTGGATAGAAGGGAGCGAATATGCTCGATAGAAACCGGATTTCTTTTTTGCGGCATGATGGAGCTGATTTGAACGTAGGGGGCGGCTACTTGGATGACGGCAAATTCCTGCGTGCACCACAGCAGCAGCTCTTGCGTGAACCGGCCTAGATTAATGGCGGCGAGCTGCGTGGCTGAGGCGATCTCGCCTGCGTAGTCGGCGCCGCTTACCGCATCATAGGCATTCTCGATCAGCCCGTCAAAGGCAAGCAGCGCTGCTACGCGCTCCCGGCTGATGGCAAAGCCGGACGTTGTTAATGCAGCAGCACCCATGCTGCTTAAATTGCAGTTTGCATAGGCAGCTTGCAGCCTTTGAATATCCCGAGCCAGCGAATCGGTCACCGCTGCGATATAGTGGGCGAGTGTCGTCGGCTGCGCTTGCTGCGTATGCGTATGCGCAATCATGATCGTATCCGTATGCTTCTTGGCTAGCTCAAGCAGGCTCGCATGCAGCCCAAGCGCTGATCCGATTGATCTAAGCAGCTTTTCGCGGAGCGTTATCCGGTATATGGCTATCCCCATATCGTTGCGGCTGCGTGCCAGATGCAAGCTGCCCGACGCTTCATCCGACAGCTCCAGAAGCTTGTGCTCAACCTCAAAAAACAAATCCTCAAATTGCCCGTTATATGTCCCTATGCGCAGCTGCTCTAGATTTATCGTTAACAAGGCGTTTGCGATTTGGCGGGCTTCGCCCTTCGTTAGCAGCCCTTGTTCAAAGAGCATAATGAGATGGGCTTTATGCACGGCAATCATCGGCTGAAGCAGCTGCTGCTTCGCTTGATCATAAGCTGGCGAAAGTACGGCTTCTACGTAGGTTTTGCCTGGAAAGGAGCTTCCCTCATCTTGCTCATGCCGTTTCATGGACATTGTGTTTGCCTTCCTTTCGTGAGATGGGCATAGCATTTCAGCATATGGAACATAAAAAACAGCCGGAGCTATCGCAACGAGCGATCTCTCCGGCTGTCCGGTTGAAATGGTTTTGAGATTTAGCGTATTATTCCTACTGGAATTGTATGTTTAAGATAGTAGCATTGTTTTCATGCGAAAACAACCCTTTTTTTCTCAGTTTTGATAGAACTTTTGTATAAGATTATCCAATCGTTCTATCGCAGGCAAATAAAAAGAAGCTCCCTGCAAAGGGGGCTTCTCCAAATGATTTGGTTATGCCAGCGTCCGATCCTCTTGAGCCAGCTTCGTGTAATACAGCTTGAAGATAAGGTCCTGATTGTAATTGCCGAAGCCTGAGCCAAATAACGTGACGCCGCCGATATGCTCGGCATCCTCAAGAATCGCGATACGGAACGTCCAGTGGCTGTTGCTGATATCGATCTGGTCCAGACTCACGTTGGAGAGCTTAAGGCCGTCCATGTAGGTGCCGTCTTTCTTAATGATAAGCCGCTTCAATAATCCGAATTGGTTGACATCATCGAACCACCAGGGCGGATTGAGCTTGCCCTTGCCGCCGTAATCGGCGGGGCTCGTCCACATGCCAACGTTCACGCCATTGAAGAAGAACGTAAGGTCCGATGGCCAGTTCATATTGGTGAGGGGGGCCTCCGACGAAATTTCCATCGAGATTTCGAGCTCATCCGGACTTTCGCTGCTTAATAGGAAGTTTGGAATTTTGTATTCGATATAGCCTTGCGAGAACCATAATATTTTGGCGTTGACGCGGTCCGGATCAAGAAAATAGCGCGGATCGTCAAAAATGCCGATCACGTTCTCGGTCGTACAGATCCCGCAAGTAGGTACGATATTCAAATCGGTATAATGGCCGATCGATACCTCGGTCCTTCTGGATTCGCGATGGACGACGTCCTTGCGGGGAAAAGCGATTTCAAGTCCATCCATGCTAAGGGAGCACACCTTCTGTGCGGCGCCGCCTTTGCCGGGTGTCATTTCGGAGCGGATGATGCCCGCCTTCTCCAGCTTTTTGACATGCATAGTCATAATCGCGCTGCTTAAGCCTAATGCTTCGGCAAGCTCGCGAATGTTCATTGATTTTTTGGAAAGCAAATGAATCATTTGGATTCGAACGTTGCTTGATATGGCCTCAAAAATAGGCAAGCTTTGCTCTGATAGGTCGATTTTCAATGGATAACCTCCGAGTGAGAGTTATTATTAATACATATGTGAATAATTAGTGTGTGCGTATAGTCTGTAATATACATGAAAATAGTCGAAATCACAAGGAATATTGCAGGAAATAGCCGATAATCGCGAGGGTAAAGATAACCATATTGTAAATTAATTCGTTGTGTCATTTACTTGTAGTGAAGTTGGAATTAATTATTGAATGCGCTTTATAAAACAGTTGACTTTTTGGTAGCATAATTAATAATAAATGATATAACAAAAACGATTCACATAGAAGGGTGACTAGAGCGATGCAAATTAATCTTTCGAATAAAACGGCACTAATTACTGGAGCTACAGGAGATTTGGGACGCGTAATGGCTCGCACGCTTGCAGGCTGCGGCGCTAACATCGTGCTGCACTACAATAATAACGAGGCGAAGGCGAGAGAGCTGCAGCAGGAGATTACGGCTCTCGGCAGACGCGCGATGATCGTGCAGGCGGATGTTACAAGCGAGCAGCAGATCAACCAAATGAAAGCGAAGGTGACGGAAGAGCTTGGCCATGTCGATATCGTCGTTGCTAATGCGGTCATTCAGTACCAATGGACGAGCATACTTGAACAGCCAATAGCCGATTATGTAAGTCAGTTTGAATCCTGCGTGCTGCAAAGCGTGTTTTTGGCTAAAGCGTTCGTTCCTGCCATGATTGAGAGAGGCGGCGGCAGAGTGATTGGCATTAACACGGAGTGCGCGATGCAAAATTTTGCTGGACAATCCGCTTATACGGCTGGAAAACGCGGCATGGACGGGGTTTACCGCGTCTTGGCGAAGGAAGCCGGTGAGCATCAGATTACCGTTAACCAGGTTGCGCCAGGGTGGACCATTAGCGATCGCGATCGCGCGAGCGGCACGGAGGAGAACAATGCCTATTCCCAAAACGTACCGCTCAAACGCAGAGGGACCGATCAAGAAATTGCCAATACGGTCGCTTTCTTGGCTTCTGATTTAGCCAGCTTCATTACAGGCGCCTACATTCCTGTAAACGGCGGAAATGTTATGCCTGCCATCTAGAATAGGGGATTATGAGGATGAGTTTAAAAAAAGGATTGTGGCGCTTATGGTCGGCTCTTGGCGGCATGCGGATGGAAAGAAAGCTGTTTATCGTATTTTTGCTGCTGATCACGCTGCCGTTGTCGTTCATTGGCTACATCTCCTATAGCAATTACTCCCGTTCGATTGAGGAGAAAACGATCGTTTATTCAACCAAAATGCTGGAAAATATGATGATCCGCGTAGACGATTATATCGAGGACATGGTTCGCATTTCCTCGATTCCCGCGTATCAGAACGATATTAAACAAAATTTGATTCTCTCGAACAGCTATTATGAGCAGCGGCAAACGGCGGCAGGGGACAACAATCAGGTGCCTGACGACTTTGATCTGCTGCTCTCTATCCAGCGGGGCATTGAGGGCAATATATCGTTCATCAATACGATCAAGCGGGGAGCCAATTCGGTCTATATATTCGATCAGTACGGCAACGGCTATTACTCGACCGGTGGCGGCGGTATTCGTCTTAACGTGAAGGAAAGCTATGAGAAATGGCGGGAACGCGTTGACACCTCGGGCGGCGAGGCGATGCTGTTTGGCACGCAGAAATATACGAGCAACTTGCAAAGCGTCAAATACGCGTTTACGGTCGTGCGCAAAGTAATCGATAAATCGCTGAAGCCGCTTGGCATGATTGCGGTAGATGCGAATATTAGCGTGATCGAGGACCAAATGAGCGAGCTTGATAAGGTAACAAACGGCAAATCGGTCATTATTGATGAGCTTGGAAATGTCGTTTACGACAGCGACAAGCAGCGTATGGCGACCAATATTTTGAATGACCCTACTGTCGGTTTGGCAACGGGGACAAAAGGTAGCTTTTATTTTGAGCGTGATGGCTTGAACCGGCTCTATATTTATACGACCTCGCCCAATACGAATTGGAAGGTTATGACCTCCATTCCGGTCAGCGAGCTAACGAAGGATGCCGTCGTTATTCGCAATGTGACCTGGATTGCGACGATTGTTACGATTATCGTGGCGCTCTTTATTTCGATGGTCTTCTCGTTTGCACTGACGAATCCGCTCCGCAAAATGATGCGATTGATGAAAAATGTGCAGGAGGGCGACTTCAACGTTCAGTTTCAGGTGAAATATCGGGACGAGGTAGGGCAGCTTGGCAATCAGTTCAACCGGATGATCGTTCGCATTGACCACCTCATTCAAGATATTTATTTGATGGAGACGAAGAAGAAGGAAGCCGAGCTGCATGCGCTGCAAAGCCAAATCAACCCGCATTTTATGTATAACACGCTGGAGTCGATTCGAATGGCGGCGGAACTGAACGATGATCAGATCGCGGCGGATATGATAGCGATACTCGGAAAGCTGCTGCGCTACAGCATAAGCGATTTGCATGAGGAAGTGACGCTTGAAGACGAGGTTCTGCATATGCGCAATTATGTGGAAATGCTAAATTACCGTTATCCGAATCGCTTCCAGCTGGAGACGAGCATCTCAGATGACCTATGGAGCTACCCGATCATTAAGCTCGTGCTGCAGCCGATTGTCGAAAATGCGATCTATCATGGCATGGATGACAATAAGCTGCTGATGCGAATTGAAATGAGCAGCGAGCGGACGGCACAAGGATTATGGCTCCGTATCAAAGACGACGGGCTGGGCATGGATGAGGAGACGCTGGATCGATTGAACCGTTCGCTTGCAGGCGCAGAGGAAATCGTAAAGCGCAAATCGGGCGGAATCGGCTTGAAAAACGTAAATGAACGCATTAAGCTCCACTACGGAAATGCGTATGGGCTAAAGGTAGCTAGCGTTCGGGATGTTGGCACTGAGGTCATTTTACAGCTTCCATTAGAATTAGGGAGAGACGCAGAATGAACAAATACACATGTATGCTCGTGCTTGTCGTTCTGTTGTGCGGCATAGGCTTCACGGGCTGCCAGAAGTCTCCGGGCAATCATGATGCAGAGACGGAGCCCACAAGCAAAGGGGAGCAGGTCGACAGCGAAGTCATACTTAATGTACTGACTAACCGCGTCGATCTCATCGAAAATGGCGTATTTCAAAAATATGCCGATCGATTCGCTGAGCTTCATCCGGGCGTGACAGTGAAGTTCGAAGGCTTAACGAACTACGCCAGCGATATTATGGTGCGTCTGTCGACCCGCAATTTGGGCGACGTGCTGCTGCTGCCAAACAATATCAAAAATGAGGATTTGCCCGATTATTTTGAGCCGCTTAGCGACAGCTTGTTTGAGCATATTCATTTTGCGGATTTCAAAGCGCACGCCGGGTTGCGCTTTGGCATTGCCACAGGCGCTTCCACGACAGGCATCGTTTATAACAAGGAAGCCTTCAAAAGGGCGGGAATAAAGGACATTCCGACGACGCTGGAACAGTTCTACGCCGCATGCGAGCAGCTGAAAAAAGCAGGCATCGTGCCGGTTTACTTGAACTATGGCGCGCAGTGGCCGCTTATGACCTGGGGCGAGGATTTGGTCAGCTACATGACCGGAGATGCCGATTATTTAAATAGTATGGTGAATACGGATGAGCCTTGGACGATTGGCAACGCATGGGGACAAGCCATTGCCATTGTGAAAACGTTAATTGATCGGGGTTATGTGGAGAAGCAGCTTCTCTCCAATCAATGGGAGACGTCCAAAACGGAGCTTGCGGGTGGCAGAGCCGCTATGTATTTAATGGGGAATTGGGTGATCAACCAGGTCATTACGGCAGGGGCAAAATCAGAAAATATCGGATTTTTCCCGTTTCCATACGATAACAGCGAGAAGCGTTATGCGCCGCTCAGCCCGGACTGGTTTGTCGGCGTAAGCAAATTCAGCGCCAACAAGCAGCTGGCTGAGGATTGGGTGGAATTTTTCGTAAACGAATCCGGTTATGTCGATGATTCGGGATTTTTGCCCGTCCTTGAGAATAAGCAGCCGTCACTGCCGCAGTTCAAGCAGTTTTTATCGTTCAACAGCGAGTTTCTGGAGCGCCGCGTTCCGAACGATCAATTGCTCGAAATAGCGAATACGGCGCAAATCGCTTTCTGGTCAGGCGATTACATTCAAGAATGGATCGCTGCGCCTGATTTGCAGGAAGTCTTCAATCAATATAATGAACGATGGAAGAAAGCAAGAACTATTACCAAAAGCTAAGGTGGAGTACTCCAATGTCAAAGAAAGTCACGATGCAGCAAATTGCCGACTATTTGGGCGTATCCAAGTTTGTCGTCTCGAAGGCGCTCTCCGGCAAGGGCGGCGTCAGCGAGTCGACACAGGAGCGGGTCATACAAGCGGCATCACAGCTGGGATATTTTTCGCAAAAGAATGCTTACGTGAAGACGATGAAGCTGGAGCAGCTTCCGAAGGTGCCAGCAGCGGGCAAACAGTCCGTGCTTGTGCTTATGCCGAATATTCGATTTCAAACGAAGGAGTCGCTTTATTGGGGACGGATTTTGGATGGCATCGCGTCGCGTCTGGAAGAGGATGGTTTTGGCATGGTTATCGTGTCGGAGCAGAGCGTCGACCATTTCCTCCATTTTCTGAATCCGAACGGCATACTCGGGCTCATTGGCGTTGGCGAAATTTCGACTCCGCTGCTGCTGGAGGTGCACCGGATCGGCTTGCCTATGGTGCTGGTCGACCATGAGGATATGCTGATTCCAAGCGATACGGTGTTTACGAACAATTATGAATCGATGTACCGCCTAACGAAGCATCTAATCGGCAAGGGGCATTCGCAGCTGTGCTTCGTCGGCGACGTCAACTATTCGCGCAGCTTCAAGGATCGTTTCTTAGGCTTCCGCAGCGCGCTTGAGGAGCAGGCTGGCAATGCGCCTCGCTTTGGCATAAACGATGACTGCCTGCTGCCCGTCGAGGGCTTTGAGCATGAGCATTTTCAAGAGCCGATCAAGCAGTGGGCTGTTAAGCGGCTGAAGGCGAAGGCTTTGCCTACCGCGCTGCTTTGCGCCAATGATATGATTGCGATCGGTGCGGTACATGCCTTGCAGGAGCTTGGCATTTCGGTGCCGGGGGAGGTATCGGTCACGGGCTTCGATAACATCGACGATTCCTACCGGATGGCGCCTGCGCTGACGACGGTGCATGTGCCGAAGGAAGCGCTCGGCAAACGTGCGGTTGAGCGGCTGATCGGCAGAATCGCGAGCAAGCAGGAGCCGATGGAGAAGCTGCTTGTGGCGGGCGAGCTGCTTTACCGGGAATCGACTGCCGGCGTGAAGTCTTGATGGAGCCAAATGGGGAAAACTGGTTTATATTCATATCGTGTAGGAGCTGAAGAGAATGTCCGATCAAAAAATTACAACGTTCTTTATGTTTAACGGCAAAGCGGAGGAAGCGATTCGTTTCTACACCTCCTTGTTCGAGCAATCCGAAATTAAGCATGTTTTTCATCAACAAGACGGAACGGTCATGCACGCCGCATTTACGCTGAAAGGCCAGACCTTTATGGCGATAGATAACAGCAATAAGGATGAGCATCCTTTTACGCCGGCGATATCCTTGTTCGTAGATTGCGAGGATACGGAAGAAATCAACCGCGTTTTTGAACGCTTAACCGAAGGCGGCGCCGTGCTTATGCCGCTGGCTCCGCTGCCGCCGATGAGCGAAAGGTTTGGCTGGGTGCAGGATAAGTACGGAGTTTCCTGGCAGCTGAGCGTCCGGAAAAAAGTATAGGATGAAGCAGCAATAGGATAAAACGAGCCTTTGAATCGCTTCTTAGGCTCGTTTTGATTTACAGGAGGCGGGCGGCTGCTAATAAACCCGCTAACGAAACCATCATCATTCGGAGGTGTCATTAGTAAGCTGTCGTGTTGAGAGGGAGCGGCGTTAAAAGGCCAGCTTTGGTATTTTTTTGTGAATGAGAATAATTGCTTCTTTTATGATCTATATATATTATACATATATAAGTATGTGGTTAGCTGACCCGTTTATTAAAGACTAACAAATCATGCGTCAAATCGGCATTCTAGCTATGTTCGGCAAAAGAAAATAAACCTTTTTCGACAAATGTATTAGTATTGCGCATTAAGGATTAACCATATATTATATATACAAATATCAATATGAAGCTTGGTGATAGCAGATGAATTCAACAGTCCGAACGCCGCTTTATCAGAAGGTTCAGGATTATATTCGCGAGTTAATTGCAACGGAAGGCTTGAAGGCGGGGGACCGCATACCGACGGAGAAAGAGCTGATGAAGCTCTTTAATGTTAGTAAGATTACAGTTGTCAATGCGATGGTCGGCTTAGCAAACGATAGAGTCATTACGCGGGTGCCCGGCAAAGGCAGCTTCGTCAGCGATGACGAGCTTGCTGAGGCGGAGGCTGCGGAAGAAACGGCATCAATAGCGCCAGCGCCCCTGGTAATGAGTACGGAGAGGACGGTAACCGAGAACAGGACGCGCATCATTGGACTCGTCATGCCGTCCGTATATGATTATTTCGCCATGCGCCTGATCGAGGGCATACAAAGAGCGCTTCGTGAGAAGGGCTACCGCAGCGTGATACTGTTATCCGAGGGTGACGTCGATAAAGAGAAAGAGGCGTTTAAAACGCTCAAGGATATGGGAGCAGACGGCTTGCTGGTCTTTCCGGTAGACGAAGAAAATTATAACGAGGAAATTATAAGCATGAAGTTCAGCGGCTATCCGTTTGTGCTGATCGATCGGTTCTTACCGGGCGTGGAGACCAATTATATCGCTGCGGATGGAAGGCTCGGCACGAGCCTTGCCGTCGATTATTTGTGGGAGCTTGGGCACAGGGAAATCGCAATCTGCTCGGATTCCCCTCTGCAAACGGTAACGGTGCAGGAGCGGATCGACGGATATATGGACGCTTTGAAAAACAAGGGCGCGCTTATCAATCCGGCCCATATGATTACCGGATTTCAGGTGGGGAACATGCATGATGCGGAGAAACACCCGCTGTTTCGCTACATTCGCAACCGTATGGCAACGGCATATATTACGCTTAATGGCAGACTTGGCGTGCAAATTTACCAAATGGCGCAGAAAGCCGGACTGCAAGTGCCGGATGATTTGTCGATCATAAGCTTCGACGATCCAACGTCAATCGTTGAAGAGCTGGGCATTTTTACGCATATTAAGCAATTTGAACATGATATGGGTTATCAAGCCGCGCAAACGCTGCTCGGAATCATAGAAGGCGGGCAGGGCCGCAGCAGCAAATACACGAAAACCTTAATCCAGCCCGAGCTGGTAATCAAGCAGACGACTGGCCGTATTCCGGTCCAATAGTCTAAAGCATAGCAGTGATAAAAAAATCTTTTCCTAAACTAGGAAAAGATTTTTTTATTTATATATTGAATATATTCAATGTATATATTATATTATGTATTAACTGATCGTTAGATAGTGCATCAACAACAAACTTGGATCTCAAGAAGGAAACATGAAATGAAATAGATAACCGGATGAAAAAGGAGACCTGCAGATGCCTTATGAAAAGGTGAAGACGGAGCATTTGAGATCGGTATTGGAACGTTTGAAGGACCACATATACAAACCGCTCTCGGAGCTGAAAACAACAGCTTGGGTAACGCAAGAGCCGGTTACTTATGAAGAGAGAGAGTCAGGCCGGAGAATCGAGCTTGCCGCAGGCGATCGCTGGGGAAACCTTTGGGATTGCGCATGGTTTCATTTTAGCGGGAAGGTTGGGGAGGAAGCGAAGGGCTTAAAGCTCGTGCTCCTTATCGATGTGAACGGGGAGCTTTGTCTCGTAGATGAAGAGGGCACGCCAAAGCAGGGACTTACGAATATCAATTCGGAGTTCGATTATGCGCTAGGGCTTCCCGGCAAACGTGTTGTCCATATTAGCGAAAGCTCATCCGGAGACGAAACGATCGATTTATGGGGAGATGCGGGCTGCAACGACCTGTTTGGTCGCTTCCGCAGCGGAACGTTGAAGGAAGCTCAGATCGCAAGCTGCCGCGAGGACATTCGTAAGCTGTACTATGACGCCGAGGTATTGCTGGAGACGGCGGAGCAGCTGCCTGAAGGATCGGCGCGCAAAGAACGTATTTTGAACGTGTTGTATGATGCCTCCAATCTGCTTATTACATTTACCGAGGAACGAGTAGCCGAGGTATCGCAAATGCTGCAAGAGCAGCTGGCAAAGCGAGGCGGCGATCCGTCGCTAACGATTAGCGCAGTCGGCCATGCGCATATGGACCTGGCTTGGCTGTGGCCGATTCGGGAAACGATTCGCAAAGGAGCGCGTACCTTCTCTACCGTTTTGCAGATGATGGATCTTTATCCCGATTATGTATTCGGCGCTAGTCAGCCGCAGCTATACGACTGGATGAAGACGCACTATCCGAAGCTCTATGCGCGCATCAAGGAGCGCGTCCAAGAGGGCCGATGGGAGCCGCAAGGCGCGATGTGGGTCGAGTCGGATACGAATGTGCCAAACGGTGAATCGTTGATTCGGCAAATTTTGTATGGAAAAAGGTATTTCCAACAAGAGTTTGGCCAAGAGATGAAGTCGCTATGGATGCCGGATGTGTTCGGTTACACGGCCAGCCTGCCGCAGATTTTGAAAAAATCGGGCGTTGACTACATGATGACGCAGAAGCTGTCGTGGAGCGTATATAACCGCCATCCTCATCACACCTTCCACTGGGAAGGGATCGACGGCTCGCGCGTGCTTACCCATATGCCGCCAGAGGATACTTATAACAGTCCGGCAGCGCCGCGCTCGATCATCAAGGCGGAGAAAGAATATTTGGACAAAAACATATCGGAAAATTGCTTGATGCTGTTCGGAATCGGCGACGGCGGGGGCGGCCCGGGCGAGGAGCATCTTGAACGGCTGATGCGGGAGAAAAACCTGCAGGGATTAAGCCCGGTTGTCCAAGAGCCGTCCTCGCAATTTTTCGAGAGGCTGGCTGAGGGCTCGGAGCGTTATCAAACCTGGTCCGGCGAGCTTTACTTGGAGAAGCATCAAGGTACGCTGACGAGCCAAGCGCGGAACAAACGCTATAACCGGAAGCTGGAGAAAGCGCTGCGCGAGCTTGAATTTGCGGCTATTGTTGCCGGATTGGCGAAGGGCAAGCAATATCCTTCGGAGGAGCTGGAGCTCATCTGGAAGGAAGTGCTGCTCTACCAGTTCCATGATATTTTGCCGGGCTCTTCGATCAAGCGCGTATACGACGAGTCGCTGGAGCGCTACGCGGCGCTGCTTAGCCGGGTCGAGCAGATGATTGGGGAAGCTTATGGCGAGGCTGCCGAGACGCTTCCGGCGGGCAAGGACTCCGACGTATTCTTCAACTCCTTGTCATGGGAGCGGGAAGAATGGGTTAAGCAAGCTGGCAAATGGATGCGCGTAACCGTTCCTGCGATGGGGTACGCCGCGGTGAATGCCGATGCGGAAGGTTTGGCGATGGCAGAGACGGCAGCGGCAGAAGCGGAAGCCGTTGCAGCGCCCGAGATCGAAGGAGTCCATCCTGCTTTCCCTGATATGCGCGTTTCGGCAACCGGCCGGGTTTTGGAAAACGATTTGCTCGCGATTACGTTCGCTGAGGACTTTACGATCGTCTCTATTATCGATAAGGAGCACGGTAGGGAAGTAATTCCGCAGGGACAGAAGGCTAATGAACTGAGCCTGTATCATGACGAGGGCGATGCTTGGGATATTAAACAGGATTACCGGCAAACGAGAGGCGTGGCGCTTAAGCCTGCCGAATCGGGCGCTTTCCAGGACGGACCAACGGTAGGGCTGCAGCTCGTATACCGGTTCGGCAAGTCTACTTTGACTCAGAAGGTCATTCTGACTCACGGCAGTCGCCGCATCGATTTTTCCACGAAGGTGGATTGGCAGGAATCTGCGAAAATGCTGCGCACTTCGTTCCCGGTCGCGATCCGCTCGGACAGCGCAAGCTGTGAAATCCAGTTCGGCTATTTGAAGCGGCCTACGCATCGCAATACGATGTGGGATTATGCGAAGGATGAAATATGCGCGCATCAGTGGATGGATCTCTCGGAGCCGGATTACGGCGTTGCGCTGCTCAATGACAGCAAATACGGACATCGCGCGTACCAAAACGTGCTGGATTTGAATCTTTTGCGCAGCACGTCGTACCCAGATCCCGAGGCGGACCTAGCAGAGCACGAGTTCACCTACTCGCTGTATCCGCATAAAGGAGACCATGTGCAGGCGCAGGTTTACAAGCGCGGCTACGAGCTGAACGTGCCTTTGCGGTCGGTGCGCGTGAACGCGGGCGACGCGGCATCGAAGCTGCCGGAAGCTAAATCATTTATAAGCGTGGAACATCCGAACGTTATGGTAGAAACGGTGAAGCAGGCTGAAGACAGCGATGACCTGATTGTCCGTTTGTACGAAACGGCCGGTACCCATCTGAAGACAACAATCTCTATCGATATGAATCTATCGGAAGCATGGCTTGCCGATATGATGGAAACTCCAAGCGCTAGACTCCAAGTGGAGGACGGAGCGTTCCAGCTATCCTTTACTCCGTTCGAAATAACAACGATTCGATTGGCAAGGAGGCAGAATTAATGACTGAAAATATCCTCTGGAAGCGAGTTTGGCGACACAAGCTATTTTATTTGTTCATGCTGCCCGGCATCATATGGTTTTTCCTTTTCTCCTACGTTCCTCTCTTTGGCGTACAAGTTGCGTTTCGTGATTTCATGTTCTCTGGGGGCTTCACTGGAAGCCCCTGGGCAGGGTGGAAGTACTTTCAGCAATTTTTCAGCTACTATCAGTCATTCGAATTGATCCGCAATACGATTGTAATCAGCCTTATGAAGCTTCTCATCGGATTTACGATGCCTATTATATTGTCAATCCTGCTTAACGAGGTTCGCAACGTTAAATTCAAGAAAACAGTGCAAACGCTTTCGTATCTGCCTTATTTCGTTTCTTGGATCGTCGTTGTCACGCTGATGCAGCGTCTTTTGACCCCTTACGGCGGGCCGCTCAACGATCTGCTGGGCTCCTTCGGCATGGAGCCGATCCAATTCCTTAACAACACATCGTGGTTCTATCAAATTATTGTAGGCTCGGACATTTGGAAAAACATCGGGTGGAACTCGATTATTTATATGGCTGCAATCGCAGGCATCGACCAGCAGCTGTACGAAGCAGCCAAGATTGACGGAGCGGGACGCTTTCGCCAAATGTGGCATGTTACGCTTCCAGGCATCCGAAATATCGCCGTCATTTTGTTCATTCTCTCGGTTGGCAGCTTGATGAGCGCCGGCTACGAGCAGCTCTTGCTGTTGAACGGCCCGGCTACCGCGGCATTAGGCAGCGTTCTCGACGTGCACGTCATCAGCGCAGGTATCGGTGAAGGCAGGCTCAGTTACGCCGCCGCAGTCGGATTATTCCAAAGCGTCATTGCCCTCATTCTCATTGTCACAGTCAACCGGATTGCCCGTAAAGTGAGCGACGTATCCCTGTTCTAAGGAGTGGTTTGATATGGTGAAGCGCCAATTTTCAATTTTTAACTGTTTGAATTATATCTTTTTGACCTTGTTCGGCTTATCGATGATTTATCCGTTCATTTATATTTTGGTCTATTCGCTCAACGACGGAAAAGACTCTATGATGGGCGCGCTTTATTTCTTTCCCCGCAAATTCACATTACACAACTACGCGGAGGTTTTCGAAAACGCGCGCATCTGGCAGGCCTATAAGATCACGCTGCTCCGCACCGTGCTCGGCACGTTTTTGCATGTGGGTCTTTGTACGCTGATGGCGTATGCATTGTCCAAAAAAACGCTGCCAGGCAGAACCTTTTTTACTTACTATATCTTCTTGCCGACGATCTTCAGCGCTGGCTTTATTCCTTACTTCATCACCCTGCAAAAGCTGCATCTCATAAATACCTTCTGGGTATACGTCATTCCGATGCTGTTCAACTTCATGCACATCGTCATTCTCCGAACATTCCTGCAGGGCATTCCGGAGGAGCTGGAGGAATCGGCACGCATAGACGGATACGGCGACTTTCAAATTTTCTTAAAAATTATTTTGCCGCTGTCGGGACCTGTACTTGCCACCATCGCCTTGTTCATCGGGGTTTCCCACTGGAACGATTGGTTCACGGGCGCTTATTACGTGTCCGATAAGGAATTGATTCCGGTTCAGACGCTACTGCAAGAAATGCTGACGGAAGCGGAAGCGCTTTCCTCCTCCATGCAGAGAGCCGCGCAGCAGGGCGGTCAGACCGTCAATGTCAATATGGCTGGCGCGACGCCGGAATCGCTTCGAATGGCACTGCTTGTCATAACGGTATTTCCGATTCTCTGCATCTACCCGTTCTTGCAGCGTTACTTCGTTAAGGGCGTAATGATCGGCTCGGTCAAAGGGTAATCGTCCGCAATCGGGACTTTATCATATTTCATAAAAAGTTTATGGGAGGGTTTTTATGAAGAACAAAAAAGGGAAAAGCACGACGGTATGGCTCGCGGTAGCTTTGATGGCTGTAACGACACTGTTTGGGTGCAGCAGCAATAACGGCAACAACGGCGGCAATGCGAGCACGAATGCGCCTTCAGAGAATGCCGGCACTGCGAACAACGGCAAGGAACAGAAAGCAGTGACGCTCAAAGTTCTTCACAACTGGAATGGCTCCGCCGGCGGCGATGTAGATACGACAGCTATCGAAGCGGTTATTAAAGAGAAAACCGGAATTACGATTGAATGGGAATATACGAAAGGCAGCGAGGTCGAGAAGGTAAACACTATTTTTGCGACGCAAGATTTGCCTGATATTTATACAGGTCCAGCTTGGGGCGGAGAGTTAGACGGCATAATCAAAGCGGCGAAGGAAGACCAGCTGGTCGATCTGTCGGATAAGCTTGATAAGTATCCGAACCTCGCCAAAGCGGTTGCGAAGGAGAACGTTCCTCCTGCGCTTTACGAGAAAGCCTTCGATGCCTATGGCGGCAAACAATATTTGCTTTACCAGAACCATCCGGCTACGCCTGAGGATGCAATGGATTGGCTTTACGGCTTCTACGTCCGCAAGGATATTGCCGAGAAGGTCGGCGTAGATCCGCAATCGGTCAAAACCAAAGACGATCTATACAGCTTTTTGAAAAAAATCAAGGACGCCGACCTGAAGGAGAGCGGCATGCCTGTTATCCCGCTTGGCGGCTTCCATAATGGCTGGGCTGTCGGTATCGGAAATTCGATGTTCTACGGCTCGGACTATATCGATAAAGGCCAAGGCACGCTTGAGCACACCTTCTTCTCGAAAGCTTATGAGGATTACACCCTTTATTACCGCAAAATGCTAGCTGAAGGCTTGCTGGACCCGGAAGCGTTCACGCAAACAGACCCGATAGCGAACGAAAAAATCAAGCAGGGCCGCATCGCCGTTCTGGCCGCTCACTATCCAGCTATTCTCGATGCTTCCAAGGACTACGTGAAAGCGCATCCAGGCAGTGATTATATCCCTGTTGGTCCTTTGGAGCGGGCCGGTGCCTCAGCCGACCGTCCAGCCGACCTATCCATCCAAGGCAATAACGTAACCGTTATTCCGAAAAAATCGAAAAACGTGGATGCAGCGCTCCGCTTGCTTGATTATCTCGCATCCGATGAAGGTTTCCTCCTTGTGAGATACGGCGTACAGGGCGTGCACTGGGATATGGAAAACGGCAAGCCGGTAGCGAAGAAAGAATGGTTTGACAAATTTACAGCTGATACAACTGGCAAGATGAAGAAAAATGAAGGAATCGGCATCGGTTTGGAAAGCCTCTCCGGCCAAGACCGCATTAATTCTGTCGGCGGCGGAGACATTTGGGCAGATCAGGACCGTATTGCCGCAATGGACAATGCGCGCAAGATTCTCCGTCCTAACGGCATCAGCGTTATTTCGGCTTACAATCCGGGCGATGTCATGATGAAGTCGTCGCAGTGGGAAATGCTGAAGCCGTCCATGGACAAAATTGGCGACGTTTGGAAACAAGCGATTTTTGCCAAATCGGACGAAGCGGCGCTTAAAATCATTAATGATTTGCGCGGACAGATGAACAAGACGGGTTATCAAGATGCGATCCAGTATACGAACGAAAACTTGAAGGGCAAAGAAGTCGTGCTGCTAGGAATGCCTAACTAAGGAGGCTCATTATTTTGACGAGCAAAGCGCAAGTGAGGGCCGAGTGGACCGGCTTTCAGGAGTCGAGGCCATATGGACCGAAGTATGATTTGCGAACCGATTTCGTTATGGTATACGGCATTTCGAGTGATCTGCCGCAGCGGATAGAGGGCTGGAAGAAGGCCGGCTATACGATCCATCTGATGACAGGCGTATCATGGGGCGAATATCAGGACTATTTGTACGGCCGCTTCGACGGACGGGAGCACTGGGATGAGGCGCAGACGGACCGCAGCGGCAACCATTTGCTGCATGGCAAGGATGTCCCTTATATGGTGCCGACGATAGCATTCGCGGAATATTTGGCTTCCCATATCAAGCTTGCGATTGATTACGGCGTAGAAGCGATTCATTTGGAGGAGCCCGAGTTTTGGGCGGCCTCCGGATATTCCGAGGCTTTCAAGCGGGAGTGGCTGAACTATTACGGGGAGGATTGGATTCCTCCTCACTCCTCGCCTGACGCCCAGTATCGGGCTTCGAAACTGAAAGCGGCAATGTATTACCGCGCACTTGACCGGCTTTGCAGTCAAATGAAGGAGTATTCGCTAGTCACTTACGGCAGGACGGTGCGCTTTTATGTCCCAACCCATAGCCTTATCAATTATACGCAGTGGCGAATTATTAGCCCTGAAGCACTGCTCGTCTCGATGCCTGGCTGCGACGGCTTCATCGCCCAAATCTGGACGGGAACGGCTCGTACGCCGAACGTTTATAAGGGGCTGCGCAGAGAGCGGACCTTTGAGACTGCATACTTGGAGTATGGGATTATGCAGGAGCTTACGAGAGGTACGGGCCGCGAAATGTGGTTTCTCCATGATCCGATTGAGGATAACCCTAGATACAGCTGGAGCGATTATCGGAAAAACTACCGTTCAACCGTCGTCGCCTCGCTGCTCCATCCTGAGGTGAAGAAGTATGAGGTGTGCCCATGGCCGCGCCGCGTATTCGAGGGCAGTTATCCGACAGAGGACGGTCAAGGAAAGGAAACGATTCCCGGCGATTATGCGACTGTGCTTCTGACCGTCATGAACATGCTGCGCGATATGCACAATCATGAAGAAGAGGCTAAAGCTTCCGATTACACCTCTGGCGTAGGCCTTTGCTTATCCAACTCCGCGATGTATCAGCGCGGCGACGTTGTGCTTGGCGAAGAACAACTAGGAGATGCGGTCAAATATGACGGCACTTCCTCCGCGGAAGAGCTGGATGACAAGCAGAAGGAGCTTCTTGACTGGTCGGCCTTCTACGGACTAGCGCTGCCGCTCGTTAAAGCAGGCATTCCGCTTCGGCCGGTGCAGCTTGACAATATTTTGACCTTCCCGGGTTATTTGGATGGGTACCGGGTGCTGCTGCTCAGCTACGAATTTATGAAGCCGGAGCATCCGGGCATTCATCAATCAATCGGTCAATGGGTAAGAGAGGGCGGCATATTGATCTATGTTGGAGACGGCTCGGATCCGTTCCACTCCGTTTCGGAATGGTGGAACCGCGAGAATAGCCGCCGCTCCTACAGCCGGCCAGAAGAGCATTTGTTCGAATCGCTTGGCCTTGGCCGCAGTCCGGAAGAAGGCGAGCACGCGGTAGGCAGCGGGTCTGTTCTGTTTTTCAAGGAAAATCCAGCCGTGCTGTCACGAACGGACGAAGGTGCCGTCCGCGTTAGGAATGCGGTTAAGCGATCGCTCGAAATCCGCGGGGAAACGGTTGATTACAAGGAGAGCAGCACGCTGCATATTAGGCGCGGCCCTTATGTCATCACCCATGTGCTCGATGAGACGGAAGCGGACAGAGCGGTCGTTATTGAGGGCATGTTCATTGACTTGTTCGAAGCCGACCTGCCGGTGAGGCGCTCGGTGGAATTGAAAGCCGGTGAGGATAGCTTGCTGTATGACTTAAACTACTCCGCTCAGGAGCAAGGGGAATCGGGCATTCTCGCCAGCTCGTCGCGCATCCGCGATGAGCTGGCAGATGCGAACAAGTTATCCTTCGTCTCGGAATCGCCGGAGCATGTTACCGTCAGTACGCGGCTTCGCGTACCAAGCGAGCCTAGCCGCGTCACGGCGGGAGAGCAGGCGGCAACATTTGAGTATGACGGGGAGTCTGGCACGGTGCTTGTTCGTTATCCAGGCGTTCCGGAAGGGATAGTGGTCAGCGTAGAGTATTAATACGATTGCTTCAAGAAATGCCGGCAGCTGATGGTGCCGGCATTTCTATATCCAAAACCCATTTGAAGGAGGGCAATTATGAGGAAAAGCATCTTTTCTTTGGCATTATCGATCTGCCTGCTTGGTTCTTTGCTGTCAACACTAGCCCCTGTGTCGGCCAAGCCTCGGCCGGATTCCGGTACGAAGGACGCTTATTATGAGAAAGCGGCTTACCGTGCGAAGAAGCTGAACGTAATCAAGCTGGCGGATATGACGGAATCGGAAAGCGTCATGATCGCAACTCTTCAAGGACTGGTCGCGAACCAGACGTCCGAGCAAATTTATATTTTGCCGGAGTCGGGAAACTACGGGCAGTGGCTGAAAGACTTAGAGGATCAGTATGGCGTCAAAACCAAATCGTACGATGATCCATGGAAGCTGCTGAAAAACTATAAGAAATATGTTGATGGTTATCTGGTATGGAAAAAAGGCGACAGCTCCATTAATGCAGCTACCTCGCTCGCTCATATGAAGCAATCGGTGCTGGTTGAGCAGGGAGAGGTATCGAAGGCCAAAGGGTACAAGAAGGTGATGGATCTCTCTGGCAAGGATGAAGCTTGGGTAAAATCTACTTACTGGAAAAAAATAGACCATGGACTTTTTATCGAGCAGAAGGAGGAGATGGGACCAAAGCTGAGAGACTACGCGGCGATGACGGGCGCCTTTACGTTTTATGACGGCAACAGCGCGTTTCGCCAAACGGTAATGGATGCAGCTGATCCGGACTCGGTATTGCTCGGCTGGGGCGATGCTTCCGGCGGCGAAGACCAATTTATTCGCCCAAGCTCGGATGCGGGCGTGTTCACGCTTCCTGCCGATCATGCCTACAACCTGTCGGTGCTCAGCGGCTTTAAGCTTCAGAAGCTTAAACAGAAGACGGCGGCGGCGCCCGCAGCCGAGGATAATGTCCATTACGTATCGTTCGTTATGTCCGATGGCGACAATATTCAGTGGATGCTGAACGATCTGGGAGAGAAGGGCAAGCCATGGTTCGGCAACGCGAATCGCGGCAGCTTCGATATGGGCTGGGCGATATCGCCAAGCATGATCGATTTGGCCCCGACCGTCGCGGAACGGTATTACAAGGATGCGTCGGAACGGGATGCCTTTGTGGTGGGGCCGTCAGGCGGCGGTTACATGTATCCGAGCCGCTACCCGGCTGCTGAGCTTGACCAGCATTTGAACAGCCTAAACGATTATATGGGCAAAATGGATTTGGGGCTCGTGGAGGTCATTGACTTCAACGCGTTCAATAACACCGAGCTTTGGGACAAATATACGGCGCAGCCGAACGTGGACGGCGTCATTTATTTGGAATACAGCAACCATAAGGCGCTGAACGGCGCGCTTAAATGGGCGAACGGCAAACCGGTCGTAACGCCGAGAGAGATGCTGTGGGAAGGCAATGCGGGCAGCGATAATGCTTCCGTCGTCAATCATATCAATGCCGCGCCCCGCAATCCGAAGAGCGCCGCAGGCTACTCGCTCGTTCTCGTCCATGCTTGGTCCAAATCGATGGACGATGTGAAGGCAGTCATCGACCAGTTGGATGACGATGTGAGGGTCGTTACGCCGGTAGAGATGGTGGGGCTCATTAAGGAGCAGGTGCCGCAGGTCAGTACCGATGTCCCCAATAAGGTGTATCAGGCGGAGACGGACTTTGGCCATCAGACGGGAAAGGCGGATGGAGACGGCTGGTCGGCTAATGCCGCGGAGCATGCGGCTGGCCATATGCTGTTCGGTCCGGGCGCTTCCGATATCCCGGCTGGCCATCATCAGGTAAAGGTCAAAGCGATGATCGACAACCGCGATGCCGACAATAGCCGTGTGCTGAATCTAGATATTTACGATGCTACGGACAATCGCGTAGTGGCGGAGAAAGCGGTTCTGCGGTCGCAGTTCCGAGAGGCCGGCGACTATCAAAATCTCGTCATGGAGTCGGATTTTGTACAGGGCCATTCCTATGAATTCCGCGTCTGGTACGACGGCAATGCGAGCGTGAAGATAGATAGCGTATCGGTCATTATGGAAAGCAATCTAGCGCAGCGCGTCTATGAAGCGGAGAACGATTTTGGCCACAATACAGGGAAGCTGGATGGAGACGGCTGGCTTGCCGCTGCCTCGGAGCATGGCCCCGGTCATATGCTGTACGGCCCATACGTGGCAAATATTCCGAGCGGCGTCCATGACATTACCTATAAGGCGATGATCGGCAGCGTCTCCGGAGCCGATGACCAGGTCGCGTTGCTGGACATATACAGCCCAAGCCTCGATCAGGTTGTCGCTTCCAAGGCATTAAAGAGAAGCGACTTTACAGTCGCCAATGCTTATGAAGACTTTACGCTTATCGACGTTCCATTCTCGCTAGGCAGCACCTATGAGTTTAGAGTTTATTTCAATGATATCGCGGATATCAAGGTAGATCATGTGCGGCTCGATATGCCTGAGCAGGTCGAAGCGGAAACAAGCGGCATTTACTTCAAGTTCGGCGGGGGCAATGTGCAGTCGTTATCCTTTGGCGCGGACGCCGGTTCAAAGCAGCTGCAGGCATGGGGAAAGGCCGTGCAGGTTGGCAAGCCTGACGTTAACCTGACAGCGGATGCAGAATGGTCGCTCGTTAGCGGCAGCGAAGCCGTAAGTATAAGCGAGGATGGCGTGCTGACGGTGCTTGGCGGCGGGACCGCTGTCGTCAAAGCAGCCTTTAACGGTCATGCGGCAGAGCTCCCGATCTTGGTTTCGGGTACGTACACGAACCGGATATTTGAAGCTGAATCCGCTTTTGGCCATAATACCGGAGCGGTTGACGGGGATAGCTGGTCAGCTAATCCAACCGATCACGGCTCGGGCCATATGCTTCACGGACCTGGCGTGTCAGACCTTCCTTCGGGCAGCCATAAGGTTAACTTCCGAATGAAAATCGACGCAAATGCTGGCGATTCGAATCGGGTGTTGAATCTGGATATTTATGATGGAACAGGCAATAAAATCATTGGGGAGAAAGCGGTACTCCGAACCGATTTTGCGGCTGCTGACAGCTATCAGGACTTTGTGATCGACGCTGATTTTGTGTCGGGCCATGCCTATCAGTTCCGCGTCTGGTATGATGACAATTCTACTATTCATGTGGACCATGTATCCGTTCGAATTGCAGCAGCGCAATAGTATATTCGTGTAATTTAGAAGAAGGGTGTTTGCCGCTTAGGCAAACGCCCTTCTTCTTTGCCTTTTATGCATGTACAATTGGAGGGTGGAAAACGGCATGGATTGGATGGATACAAAAGCGGCCAATCTCTTTATACTAAAGCACCTGAAGAGCTGTAAGACTGCAAGATCAACAGATTAGGAAGCGTGTTAATGATGAACTGCGAGATAAAGCTTAATCGGCAAAATGTGTTTACAGGTATTTTATCTGCCATGCTTGCATGCACGGGCGGAGCCGTGCTGATCGTCAGCAGCGCGGAGAAAGCGGGATTCACGGCAATTGAGCTGATCGCGTGGCTGTTTGCGGTTTATTTTTTTGGCGGGCTGTTGAACGTGGCCTTATCCCTCATTTATAAAATTCCGTTCGGAGGCGCTCATTCGATAACGGCTGTTGCTTTCCTTAGCACATCGGCTACCCGGTTTTCCGTGCAAGAGCTCGCCGGCGCAAGTATCATAGCGGGCATCATTATTGCGGTGTTTGGCCTGTCGGGCCTCTCTGACAAGCTGCTTGCGGTGCTCCCTAAGCCGTTAATGGACGCCATGCTTGCGGGATTGATGTTTAACCATATCGTCAAAATCGTACCCGCCATCAAAGATGCGCCATTTGTCGGCTGTATGGCCTTGATCGGTTTTTTCTTATTTCCACGCCTTTTTAAAGGTTTCCCGCCGGTTTTAGGCGTCGTCTGCATGGGGATGCTGGCACTTTGGATCAGCTATGACTTTCCTGCGATGCAGGAGCTTCCGTTTGCGCTGCCTCATCTGATTCAACCCGCTTTTTCGTTTGGCGGGCTGGTGTCCTTGGCGCTTCCCCTTGCGCTGCTTGTCCTTAGCAACGATCTATTCGTTGCCTTGGCGGCGCTTCGCAAAAACGGCTATGAGCCCTCAGCCGCCAAGACATTAACGATTACCGGAATCGCCAGCGCGGCGGTCGGCTTTCTGGGCGGCCATGCCGTAAACGTGGGCGGAATGATGAGCATGCTTTGCAGCAGCGAGGAAGCAGGCCCGAAGGAGAAACGATATTATGCGGCTGTCGTATCGGGTGTATGGGTTGCGATGTTCGGATTATTCGCGTGGAAGGTGATCGCCTTCATCAATATTCTTCCGCCTTCATTTATTTTGCTCCTAACGGGCTTCTCGTTGATGGGCGTGTTCATTCAAAGCCTTCAATCCTCGTTTTCGGAGGCCAAATACCGTTATTCTACCGCGTTCACCTTCGTAATCGCCGTAGCGAATGTCGCTTTTCTAGGCATTTCCGCTCCGGTGTGGTGCCTGATTGCCGGCATCGTCACGATGAAGCTGCTTGGCGAGGGAAAAGGGAGTGCCGCATAAAGTCTGCTAAGACTTATGGTGGCACTCCCTTTTTTGGCGTTTCTCTATGTTTGAAGCTGCAAATTGCGATCAATCAATGCGATGCGCTGCTCCACGCAAGCGTGTGAGCGGAGCGGATCCTCCGGTGTATTAATGCAATAGTCGAGCAGCTGATTGACGGTAGTTGCAGCAACGTGGCAGCGAGTATCCGATGATGCGTAATAAATATATACGTCGCCGTTGTCTTGCGCGATTACGCCGTTGCAGAAGGCAACATTGGATACGTCCCCGACGCGCTCGATGCCCTCAGGCGCCAGCAAATGCCCGCCTGGGCGATGCGTAACTTTGTTAGGCTCCTGAAGATCGGAGAGGAACGCGTACAACACATAACGCAGGCCCGCTGCCGTATTTCGAACGCCGTGGGCAATATGGATCCAGCCTTTATCCGTCTTGATTGGAGCTGGGCCTTGGCCGTTTTTTACTTCCTTGATCGTATGATAATGGCGCTCGTCAATAATGGTTTCACTCTCTACGACAGCGTTCTCGATTCTTTCGGAGAGTCCCCAGCCGATGCCGCCGCCTGAGCCGGTGTCGATGAAGCCGTCCTGCGGGCGCGTGTAGAAGGCATATTTGCCATCGATAAATTCAGGGTGAAGCACGACGTTGCGCTGTTGATTTGAAGCTGTCTTTAAATCGGCAAGGCGCTCCCACTTCTTCAAATCCTTCGTTCTAACGATGCCGCATTGGGCGATGGCGCTGGATAGATCGCCCTTCGGTGCGGAAGGGTCTTTTCTTTCGGTACAGAATAGGCCATAGATCCAGCCGTCCTCGTGCTGAACAAGCCGCATATCGTATACGTTAATGTCAGGATCGCTCGTTTCCGGCAGCAAAATCGGGCGCTCCCAGAAGCGGAAGCCATCCACCGGGCTGCCGCTTTCCGCGATAGCAAAAAAGGATTTGCGATCATTGCCCTCGACGCGCGCGACGAGGTGGTACTTGCCGTTTAAGAAAATCGCGCCGGGATTAAAAACGCAGTGTACGCCAAGCCGTTCCATGAAGTAAGGATTAGTCTCCGGGTTAAAATCATATTTCCAAACAAGCGGAGCATGCGCGGCAGTCAGAACAGGATGGACGTAACGGTCGAAAATGCCGTTGCCGAGCTCTTCCGGCTCGTTCTTGCGCTGCACAAGCGCTTCGTAGCGCTCAGTCAGCAATTGCTTTCGTTCATTAAACTTACTCATCGATTAAACCTCCATTAATGTGATGTTGAATTGCCGCTCAGGCGCTTGATCATTTCGAAGCAGGCTCGTCCGTTATGATAAGGGCATTTCCAGGGGCTGACCTTCTCGATATTTTCGCTAGGCGTGCCGTCACGCTTTACGCTCCAAAACCATTCGCCATGCTCCTTGTCCACGATAAAGCTTTCGATAAATTGCCATGACCGCACGGCAGCCTCACGGTATTTGTCTTCTCCGGTCATTTGATAAGCATTATAGAAGCCGACGACCGCTTCTGCTTGCGGCCACCAATCCTTATCCGTATCCATGAAACCCTCTGGACCGGCCTCGTTAAGCAAACCGCCGTCTTCGTCCACGCCCTCGTTAAGCGTTGCTTCGGCCATACGGATTGCGACGGCTTTGGCGGAAGCCAGCAATTCCTTATCACCAAGCACCTCGGCAGCTTCAACCAGCAGCCAGCTGCCCTCGATGTCATGCCCGTAGGAGATATGCTCCGACTTGCCGTTCCACTCCTCGTCGAAGAATAGGATAAAGTGCGCATTGTCTTCGTTAATAATGTGCTTAATCGTAATTTCAATGAGTTCCTTCAGCTTCGCGCGGAGCTCATCCGATTTCCATACGCGGTATAGATTCGTATATCCCTCCATGACATGAAGGTGGGTATTCATCGATTTTTTCTCGTTTAAATCCTTCTCGCTCAAGCTGTTGTCGTCGGTTTCCAGCCACTCGCGAGTCAGCGCTTCGAAGTAGCCCTTGTATTGCTGGTCATAGCCGTGTTTCTCGAGCGTATGAAACAGCTCAATCGCTTGCTGCAGCGCAGCTTCATTGCCTGTTGCGCGGTGATACTCGGAGAAGGCATAGATCGCGAAGGCTTGCCCGTACACTTGTTTTTTCGTTTCAGACGGCTTGCCTGCCGCATCCACCATCCAATACAAGCCGCCGTACTCCGGGTCCGCAAAATACTCGTTCACATAACGATAGGCACGCTCGGCTATTTTTAAATAGGGCTCGTTTCCGGTTATTCGGTAAGCGGAGGCAAACGTCCATAAAATGCGCGTGTTGAGCACTAGGCTCTTGCCTGCCTCAGGATTAACGGTAAGGTCTCTGCTGATAAAGCCATAGAAGCCGCCGTTTGTCTCATCAAGCGTATGCTCCATCCAAAAGCTGAGAATGTTCGCCTCCAGCTCTTGCTTGATATGGGCTAGCCATTGCTGGTTGCTGTCACTCATTTGGCAGAAGCCTCCTTACCGGATTGCTCCATTTTCGCAGCGTAGTAGTCACGAACGGTTTGCTCGGCTTGCTTACCGTACATGCAATAATCGTCATTGGAAGCAGCCTCGCTTTCTTCATAAAGACGAGCTGGCCAATCCCACAGCATGAAGCCGAGGACCCAATCGCGCTTATCGGAGGCAGAGAACATGGCCTCATAGAAAAGGCGCTGTACCTCCTCGCTTGGTGCGCCCTCAAGTCCCCAGTCATTTGGAATATGCTGCGAGCCTTCGCGGCTTGGGCAGCCTGCTTCCATGAAGAAAAAAGGCATATCGAACTGGGCTACAACCTTCTCGATCCGGTCAAGCTGCTCTTCCCAAGCATCGATCGGGTAATAACCGCTGGAGGAAATGACATCAACAGCATCCCACCATTTGATTTGTCCCTCTTGGTATTTGTCGCAGTTATAGGTCACGATGCCGGAATAAACTTCACGAACCGCCGCGATTAGCGCGCGCCACTCGTTTTCGCGACGATCGGTTTGAACCATCTCGCAGCCAACGCACAGCATTTCGCAGCCGGTCTCCTCGGCGATTCGCGCATAGTGCAGGATGAATTCGGTATAGGAAGCGAACCAATCGGACCATTTTGGCTCGCAAGGAACGTCGAGATCGAAGAAATTAATATGCGCGCGCCATGTGCCGTCCGCACAATTGACAACGGGCTTCAAGCATACCTGAAGACCGAGCTCTTTCGCTTTGCGAATGGCACTGCGTACCTCATCATCGGTTACAGTAGGCTCTTCCCGGAATTTGATTTCAGTGGATTGCGCATGGTCCTGAAGGGCACCGAGTGCAATAGCCGTCCAATTTACGCTTAAACGTTCGGTCATGAGCTCCATGGAGCGGTCTGCCTGAGCACCGGTCCATGTGCCGCGCACGCCGGTCCAGCCCCAAGTCATACCGCCAATATAGGCTGCTTTGCTCGTCATTTGAGTCGCCTCGCTTTATTTTGATATTTTTGTTATTGCTAATCAAAAGGTTTGTTATATAACAAGTAAACATGATTCTTAAAATGTTTGCAATACCTTTCTTCATTCCTGCTCGTTATCAAAATTCAGCTTCATTTAATAACGCGAATAAGGGCAGGATTAGGTAATGAAACGAGCATTAAAGCCTAAGATAGCGTTTTCACGAAATGTCATTTCAAGACTATAAATAATATTTTAAACCATTTTAGATCAGTTATTTATGCGGTATCATTCAAATGTAAGCGGAATCAAAACGAGCTGAGGGGGATTTTGAAAATGAAAAAAACTATTTCGTTAGCGCTTGTTTCTGTAGTTATGCTAACAACGTTAGCTGCTTGTGGTGGCAACAATACGAATTCGAACTCCAATGCGGCGACTAACAAGCCGGCTGCTAACGACACAGCAACGAACAAACCCGAGAATGGCGGCGCGGAGGAAGCGCCAAAAGTTACGGGCGAGGTTGTATTCTTAACGAACCGCACGGACATGATCGACAAGCAATACGTGGATTACGAAAAACGTTTTGAAGAGAAATATCCTGGCGTAGACCTTAAATTCGAGGCGATTACAGATTACGATAAAACGTTGAAAATTCGCATCGCATCCGGCGATTTCCCGGATGTTGTGTTCGTGCCGACGATTCCAAACGCAGAGCTTCCTAATTACTTTGCTCCGCTTGACGACATTGCGTTTTCCGGCGAAATTCACTTCAAGGATTTGAAGGCGCAGGAAGGCAAAATGTACGGCATATCCTCCGGCGGATCGACAGTCGGTATCGTCTACAACAAAAAAGCGTTCGAGAAGGCGGGCATTACGGCGCTTCCAAAAACGTACGATGAATTCCTTGCCGCTTCGCAAAAGCTTAAAGACGCAGGCATCGTGCCGCTTGCTTCGAACTTTAAAGACAAATGGCCGCTTGATACTTGGGTATACGATATCCCAACGCTTATCGGCGGAGCTTCCGATCACCAAAACAAACGCGCAGAATCCGATACGCCTTATACGCTTGACAATGCATACGGCAAATCATGGGGCATCCTTCGTGAGCTGTATACCAAAGGCTTCCTAGAAAAAGACGTGAACTCCACGAACTGGGAGCAATCGAAAAAAGACATCGCATCCGGTAAATTCGGCATGTATCTGCTTGGCAACTGGGTCATCAACCAAGTTATCGAAAACGGCGCTCCTGCCGAGGACGTAGGTTTCTTCCCATTCCCTGCTGATAACTCCGGCGAAGCAAAAGCACCGCTTAACCCGGATTTCTTCTATGCGGTTAACAAGAACGGAAACGTAGAAGCAGGCAAAGCATTTGTGCAATGGATGATCGAGGAATCCGGTTATGACGATTTCGCTGGTTTCATTCCAACATTGAAAGACAAAGAATCCAAGCTTCCACAGCTTGCTGAGTTCAATTCCTTCAGCCCTAAATTTTTCGAGCCGGCCGCACCTGTAGATGCCGCGACTGAAATCCAAAACAAAGCGCAGCTTGATCAAGCAGCTGTCGTTCAGGAGTTTGTATTGTCCAAAGATCCGCAAAAAGTGTTCGATAAAGTGAATACGGCTTGGGCAAAAGCGAAAAAAGATCTAGGTTTGTAAGGTTAGTAGGGTAGTGTGCAGGATGGGTGACCGCAAGCGGATTATCCATCCTGCCTCTTCCGATTAGAAAGACGCAGGAAGGATGGGGTTGTCTCATGTTTAGCAGGCTGCCTTTTAAAACGCAAAAGAATTACGTAATCATCGGATTTGTCGCACTGCCGCTGCTGCTGCTGCTGACATTCGCCTATTATCCGGCGCTTGAGCTTATCCATTTAAGTTTTACAAGCTGGGACGGTTTAAGCTCCAATAAACCTTGGATAGGTTGGTCGAATTACAAAGAGGTATTTGAAAATCCGGCTATATTCGGTGTCTTTAAACATAACTTTGCCTATTTCGCCGTAGGGATCGTGCAAAACATGGCTGCGATTTATTTCGCTGTCGTGCTGAACAGCAAGCTGAAGGGGAAAAACTTTTTTCGCTTGCTGCTCTTTTTACCGTACATCCTAAATGGCGTTGCTGTAGCATACTTATTCGGTTACGTGTTCGATACGACTAACGGATCGTTGAATTATTTGCTCGGACAGCTTGGCTTCGACGCTTTGTCGCAAACGAGCTGGCTCGGAAGTGGATCATTTGTCAACTATACGCTGGCTTCCATCGGCTTCTGGCGTTTCATGGGCTTCAATATGGTCATTTATTTGGCGGCGCTTCAATCCATTCCAAGCGATATTTACGAAGCGGCATCGATTGACGGCGCGAATGGCTGGCAAAAGTTTATTAGCATCACGCTGCCGAACATTTACAAAATTATCGAGCTTAATCTGTTCCTAACCGTTACCGGCGCTCTCGAAGTATTTGATCTCCCTTACATTCTCACCAAGGGCGGACCTGCCGGATCTAGTGAAACCTTCGTTATGAAAATCGTCGAGACGGCCTTCCAGTTCAACAATTATGGATTAGCATCCGCGATGAGCGTAGTCTTGCTGCTCTTTGTTGTTATCGTGTTGTCGATTCAACGCTTCTTGCTAAAAGGAAAGGGGGAATGATCGATGAATAAATCCAATAAGCTCTGGGATACGATCAAATATATCAGCCTCATATTGGCCGCATTTGCGATATTGTTCCCGCCGTATATCATCGTTGTGAATGCCTTCAAGACGAAGGATGAATTTCATGCCAAGTCGACCATCGCGATGCCTGACAGCTTCCTGTATTTCAAAAACTTCGGTCAAGCGTTCAAGCAAGCCGATATGATCAACGCTTTTGGCAACACCTTGTTCATTATTGCTGTTACGCTTATTTTGAACATTTTGATCGGATCGGCGTTTTGTTATGCGGTTGGGCGCTTTAACTTCAAATTTAAGGGACCGCTTGTCGGCTTATTCTTATTCGCGACGATCATCCCGGCAATTACGACCCAAGTCGTCAACTACAAAACGATTCAGACGCTTGGTTTAACGAACAATTTAATGGGCCCTGTCCTCATCTATGTAGGCGCGGATATTTTGCAAATCTACATTTATCTGCAATTCATTCGGAACATTCCTTACGAGCTGGATGAAAGCGCCATGCTGGAGGGAGCATCGCTCATCCGTATTTTCCGCTCCATTATATTTCCGCTGCTCGCTCCGGCTACGGCGACTATCGTTATCTTGAAAACGATCAGCATCTATAATGATATGTTTATCCCGCTGCTGTATTTGCCTAGAGCCGAGCATGTCGTTGTATCTACGTCGCTTATGCGTTTCTTCGGAGTCAACAGCGGCGATTGGCAAATGATTTCCTCAGCGATTCTCATTATTATGATCCCGACAGCGATCCTTTATGTTTTCTTGCAAAAGTACATTTTCGCGGGTGTAACAAGCGGTGCGGTGAAATAACCGTCCGCTTGTTTTACATTGCAGAGGTACCGATTTTAGCGCAAACTAGGAGGAACTAGCGGAAGGAGCGAGCAGGAATGAACATCATGATCGCAGATGACGAGGAGTTTATTAGGCTGGGCCTCGAAAAAATATTAACGAAAATGGATTTGGACATTAAAGTGATCGGCTCGTACAGCAACGGGATGGATGCTTGGTCGCATATATCCAAGCTTGGCGATGGTGAGCTTGACGTGCTTATAACCGATATCAAAATGCCGATGATGGACGGGCTGAAGCTCATCGAGCACCTGCGCGGCAGGACGATTGCGACCATCGTATTGAGCGGCTTTAGCGAGTTCGAATATGCGCGGAAGGCGCTGCGCCACGGGGTTCGGGATTATTTGCTCAAGCCGATCGATAAAGTGAACTTATATGACTTGCTGGTTAAAATTAAGCAGGAGCGCTGCGAGCAGCAATCCGATTCCGGAGCCTCGGGAGCGATTGATCTGCCGCAGGAGCCGATTACGAAGGAAAAAGAGCATCATGTCATCGAGCAAATGAAGGCGATTTTGGAGGAAGAGTACGGCAAAAACTTCGAAATGGAACGAATGGCGGATACGGTAGGCATGAGCGCCAATTATTTGAGCCGACTGTTTAAGCAGGAAACGGGCATGACGCTGACGGATTATTTGATCGACATTCGAATCGAGAAGGCAAAGCAATTTTTGACCGATCATCCGAACTTGAAAAACTACGAAATTTCTCAGCTGGTCGGCTATAGCGATCCGGTTTATTTCAACAAGCTGTTTAAAAAAATGGTTGGGGAGACGCCGAAGGACTATAAGGGCAAGCACCGCTAAATGGGTGCCAAAATCGGATAGAATAAGTGCAAAATAGCACATTTACATGCTCTTGAAATGAGCGTAAGATTGGTGCGGTAGTAAGCCGCTTAGCAAGCGGTTTAGCAGCATGAAGAGCTACAGAGGGATGGAGAGGACAATGGCAGAGAGGGTTATCAATTCGAAGATCGGTGCTGCGAAGGGGCTTGCCAGCACGTTTGAAAATGCGGCATTAGAGGAGAATACTAGTCCGTTTAGATTTTTGTTATCGCTGTACAAAGGCAATTTCGGCAACCTATTCATTTCATTATTGTTTTTATTGATCAAGAGCGCGCCGATTTACGTACTGCCGATCGTAACCGCTAACATTATTAACATCGCGACAAACCCGGCCAAATATCCGTTAAGCGGCATTTGGATTAATTTCATCATTATTTTGATCGTTATTTTGCAAAACATTCCGACGCACGCCGCTTACATATCGTTTCTAAGCCGCGCGGTCAGATACGTCGAAGCGGGACTGCGGAGCGCGCTTGTGCGCAAGCTGCAGCAGCTGTCCATTAATCAGCATCGCGAGCTGCCGGCGGGCAAGCTTCAGTCAAAGGTGCTGCGCGACGTGGAAGCGGTCGAGATGATGTCGAAGCAGTTCATGATCGCGCTTGCTCCGGCAGTCGTGAACATTATCGTTTCGTTTGTCATTACGCTTAACAGCAGCTGGATCGTATCTTTGTTTTTTGTGCTGACGATTCCGATGTCGATTGCGATCGTTACGATTTTCCGCCGCAAAATTCGGAAGTCCAATAAGGAATTCCGCAAGGAGATTGAGCAGATGTCCTCACGGGTGTCGGAGATGGTCGAGATGATTCCGATTACGCGTGCGCATGGACTTGAGAAGGTGGAGATCGCCCGTATCGACTCGACGCTTCGCAATATTCAAGGCAAGGGGTACCGGCTTGATTTGGTAGAGGCTTATTTTGGCTCGACGAATTGGGTGACGTTTCAAATTTTTCAAGTACTGTGCTTAATTTTCACGGCGTACCTTGCTTACAACGGAGAAATTCAGGTTGGCGATGTCGTCATGTACCAAGGGTTTTTCGCGATGATTTTGGCTTCGGTTACCGGCCTTATTAACATTTATCCGCAAATCGCAAAAGGTCTCGAATCGATCCATTCGATCAAAGAAATATTGGTGTCGACCGACATTGAGAACAATAGCGGCAAAAGAAAGCTGGCTAACGTGCGCGGCGAGTTCGCTTTCAAGGGCGTGGAGCTTTCGTATCCGGGAAGCGAGCATCATGTGCTCGAGGACGTTACGCTTGATGTTGAAGCGGGCGAATGCATCGCATTTGTCGGTGCTTCGGGCGCAGGCAAATCAACGGTGCTCAATCTAGTGATCGGCTTCCTGCAGCCTACCGGCGGGAAGGTGCTGATGGATGGCATCGATTTGGCCGACATCGATCTTCGCAGCTACCGCAAGCATCTGGCGGTCGTGCCGCAGACGAATATTTTGTTCTCGGGGACGATTCGCGACAACATCACGTACGGCCTTCGCGACATTTCCGATGAGCAAGTGAGCCGCGTCGTGGAGATGGCTAACCTGTCCGAATTTATCGGGCAGCTGCCTGACGGGCTGGATACGATGGTTGGGGAGCATGGCGGCAAGCTGTCCGGCGGACAACGCCAGCGTATTGCGATTGCAAGGGCACTTGTGCGCGAGCCGAGCATTATTATTTTGGACGAGGCGACCTCCGCTTTGGATAACGAGTCGGAATTCCACGTGCAGAAGGCGATGCAGGAGCTAATCAAAGGACGTACGACGTTTATCGTCGCCCACCGCTTGTCGACGATTCGTGATGCCGATCGCATCGTCGTCATGAAGAACGGGCGTATCGTCGAAGTCGGCACCTTCGATGAGCTGATGGCGAGCAAAGGTGAATTCTATAACCTCAAGCAGCTGCAGCTATAAGCTAGAAAAGGGTTGTCCTTCAAGGACAGCCCTTTTCCTTTTATTCAGCGAGGTTGCTAATGATGCTTGTCATATCGGCATCTGTTTGTGGAGGATAGACCTATAAATCATCCTACAAAGCCCACCATTTCAGATAAAGGTACGGATCAACCGCGTGATAAGCAGGCGTCCGCTTATAGATGCCAAAATGCAAATGCGTAACGAATTTACCTTCCGTGCCTTCGGGGCCGTAACCGCTGCTGCCAACATAACCAATAAGCTGACCAGCCGTTACTTTGACGCCTTCCTTAATATTTGCCGCATATTTGGATAAGTGCGCATAATAAAATTCGGTGTGATCGTCCACTTGAATCGTAACCCGCCAGCCGCCCAGTTCGTTCCAGCCCGCCTTGACGATCGTACCTGCCATTGCGCTGTATACGGCTGTTCCTTTGTCCGCCAGCACATCGACGCCTTCATGAGTGCGAGCCACTGAGCCTTCACTTGACCAAGTGCGAGCGTCAGCATAGCTGTTTGAAAACGGGGTGAAGCTGCCCTTCGCAAGCGGGAATACCCCGTTTAAATATTGGTCAGGTTTTTTCGGAATTCGGATACCCAATCCCGTCCAAATGTTGTTTGGGTTGGTTTGCGGGTTAGCTGCAAGCAGCTTATTAAGAGGAACACTGTGCCTTTGGGCGATTTTCCACATCGTGTCGTTTGGTAGAACGCTAGTTGCCTTGAATTCCGGCGGATCGGGCACGACGAGCTTTTGTCCAACCGATATGGAGTCTGAAGTGAGGCTGTTAAGCTTTTTTAAGTTTCCGGCCGTCGTGCTGTACTTATTGCCGATTATCCATAACGTGTCGTTTTGTTGCACGGTGTAGGAAGCGGCGGAGCCAATTCCGGGTGAAACGGTTAGGAGAGCTAACAAAGCGGTGCTGCAAACGAGCTGGTTCATTCTCTTCTTCATGCAGTTTCGTCCTCTCTATGTAGAAAATGTGTCCTCCGTTTCCATTTTAATAGAGTAAGCGCTTTATATTTAGCGGTAAATGTTGGGCTTGAGCTGTGGGGCAAGGGTTTATTCAAGCAAATTTATTTTCATATTTTTATACTGGATATTGAAATTGTATGATTAAACGAGCCTTCGGAATGCATTATAATGTGAATATCATTTAATAAAAAGGAATGTGGTGCTGAATCTATGCGCAAAAAATGGCATTATACGCCGCCGGTGAACGGCTATCCGGAGTGGAACAACAATCCGGACATTTTTCAATTGAACCGAATGGAAGCGCATGCTTCGCTCATTCCCTTTGACTCCGCCGAGGAGGCTTGGGAAGGCACGCCTAACAAATCGTCCGACTATTTATCGCTTAATGGCGAGTGGAAGTTTGCTTTTGCCACGAATGCGGAATCGCGTATCGCTAATTTCTATCAAGCAGATTTTGACCATAGCCAGTGGGACAGCATTACGGTGCCTGCTCATTGGCAGTTGCAAGGCTACGATTATCCGCAATATACGAATGTGAGGTATCCGTGGGACGGCAATGAGGATATTAAGCCGCCTTATGCCCCAACGGCTTATAACCCGGTTGGCTCGTACGCCCGCAGCTTTACCGTACCTGCCAACTGGGAAGGAAAGCCGGTGTTTATCAGCTTTCAAGGAGTAGAATCGGCCTTTTATGTATGGCTGAACGGCGAGCTTGTCGGCTTTAGCCAGGATACGTTTACGCCATCTGAGTTCGATCTGACGCCTTACCTCATCGAAGGCGACAATAAGCTGGCGGTTGAGGTCTACCGCTGGAGCGATGCAAGCTGGCTGGAGGATCAAGATTTTTGGCGCATGAGCGGCATCTTCCGGGATGTTTATTTGTATACGACCCCAGAGGCGCATCTCTACGACTTTTTCGTCCAAGCCGAGCTTGATGAGCAGTACCGCGATGCGGAGCTGGTCATTGATGCAAAGCTGCTCAATTATTTCATGAAGCCGCTGGGTGAGTTGACAGTAGAGGCGGCACTTTATGATGCAAATCGAGCAGCTGTGTTCGAGGCGCCCCTATCGATCCAGACGGGGATCGAGGGCGAGGGTCTGACAGCCGTTCAGCTGCGCGGAGCCGTTCAAAACCCGCTCAAATGGAGCGCGGAGGAGCCGAATTTGTATACGCTGATCCTCAGCTTGAAGGCGGAGAATGGCACGCTGCTCGAAGCGATTAGCTGCAAGGTTGGCTTCCGCAAGTTCGAGATCAAGGACGGCTTGATGCAAATAAATGGGAGACGCATCATGTTCAAAGGGGTCAATCGCCATGAGTTCTCCTGCGACACCGGCAGGGCGATTAGCGAAGCGGATATGCGCAAAGATGCGGAGCTGATGAAGCGGCATAATATTAATGCCGTCCGTACGTCGCATTACCCGAATAATCCGCTTTGGTATAAGCTTTGTGACGAATATGGCCTTTATGTAATCGATGAAACGAATTTGGAGACGCATGGCGCTTGGTCCTACGGACAGAAAGGGCTTGGCGAAACGGTGCCGGGAAGCCGGCCGGAATGGACGGAGGCGGTGCTTGATCGCTGCAATTCCATGTTCCAGCGTGACAAAAACCATCCATCTATCGTGATATGGTCGCTTGGCAATGAATCGTTTGGCGGCGACAACTTTATGAAGATGCATGACTTTCTGCGCGAAGCCGATCCGACGCGTATCGTGCATTATGAAGGCATCTTCCACTACCGCGAATCGGACGCCGCGTCTGATATCGAAAGCCATATGTACACGAGCCCGCAAGGCGTGGAGCATTATGCCCGCCAAAATCCGCAAAAGCCTTATATCCTTTGCGAATATAGCCATGCGATGGGCAATTCCTGCGGCGGCCTGCACGTATATTGGGAGGTTTTCGAAAAGTATCCTATTTTGCAAGGCGGCTTCATTTGGGATTGGATCGATCAAGCCATTCGGATCAAGGACGCAGACGGCACCATAAAAATGATGTACGGAGGCGACTTCGGCGAATCGCCGCATGATGGCAACTTCTGCGGAAACGGCATTATTTTTGCGGATCGCACGGTATCGCCTAAGCTTCAAGAGGTGAAGAAGGTTTATCAAAACGCGAAGTTTGAGGCCGTAGATTTGAAGCACGGGCAAGTGAAGGTGACCAACCGTCATTTATTCAGCAATTTGGACCGTTTTACGCTCGCTTGGCAAGTCACGGTTGATGGCATACGATTTGAAGAAGGCATGATAGAGTCGGCTGCGGCTCCGGAAACAGAAGAAATGCTGACGATACCCTATACGCTGCCTAAGCTTTCGGGCGTTCACGAGGAGGCTGTTTTAACGGTACAGCTTCTATTGAAGGATAAAACAATTTGGGCAGATGCAGGGCATGAAATTGCATTTGAGCAATTTGTGCTGCCAGCGCCAGCAGTGCCTGTGATTGGACGTGCTGCGGCTAAGCCTGCCATTAACGTAGAGGAAACCGCGAAGGGGCTGCTCGTAAGCGGCGAAAGCTTCACAGCTCAGTTCGATTTAACAAACGGTAGCCTTGTTTCCTATACATGGCTTGGCTCGGAGCGGTTATTGCAGGGGCTTGCGCCAAACTTTTGGCGTGCGTATACGGATAATGACCGCGGCAATAAGCAGCATGTGCGCTGTGCGACATGGCGGGAAGCGGGAACGGAACGTTTGCTGCGTAAGATGGCTTGGGAGGTTGAGCAGAGCAGCATAACGGTACGCGTACAGTATAGCCTGCCAACGACCGTACAATCCTTGCTTACGATTATTTATACAGTCGGCGGTGATGGAGAGGTTAACGTATACGAGGAGTTGCAGCCAGGTGCGGATCTGCCGGAAATACCAGAGGTAGGCATCCTATTCCAAATGCCGGCGCATTATGATCATATCAGCTGGTACGGCAAAGGTCCCGATGAAACGTATTGGGATCGTCAAACAGGCGGTAAGCTTGGACGATATGCCGGAAAGGTCCAAGAGCAGATGGCGTCCTACATTAGGCCGCAGGAGTGCGGCAACAAAATGGACGTACGCCAAGCTGCGGTGACGAATGCTAAGGGTGAGGGATTGCTGCTGAAGGGAGCGCCGCATTTTGAGCTGAATGTACTTCCTTATACGCCAGCGGAGCTTGAAGCGCATGATCATATCCATCTGCTGCCTGCCAGCGACAAAACGGTCGTTCGCGTCAACCATAAGCAAATGGGCGTAGGCGGAAACGACAGCTGGGGACAGCTTCCGGAGAAGGAATATATCCTATACGCGAACCAAACGTATTCGCATCGCTTCTCCCTGCAAGGCATTTAAATAAAAAAAGAGGCTGGTCTTCCGTCTGCTGACGGTTGGCTGGCCTCTGTTTATTTGATATAGATGCCTCCAAACGGCAGCACCTCGCGCAAAATTCTTTTAATAAAACCGCCGTTTTGCAGCTGTTCCTCCAGCTCAGCATCGCGCGAGCCCGTTTGAATGAGCACAGGGCCGCTGCCGCGGATTTCCCACTGCACGTTCATATGCTGGCTTGCGAGCTTATTGCCGTAAACGGACAACTGTATGGATGCATGCTCGGGGTAGGCGACAAGCGCCCCCGTCTCCACGTAAAGGGGACGATCCGGATGAAGCTGGATCGACTTAACGTCGCCGGCCGTTATGATGCCGATCATCCCTGGACCTGAAAAGCGCATGCGGACAAATTCCTTCGTAATCCATGCGTTTTTGAGTTTTTGAATAACGGACTTGAGCTTCATGCCGTCCGAGAAAAAGATAATATGGCGAAAATCGAACAGCAAATCGCTTTTTGCCTCAATCTGAACCGTTTCAAGCGAGCAGCCGGCAGGCAAGCCGATAATGAACTCGGATGGACCGGATAACATAGAGCGAATCCAACGCTTTTTGCGGTACATCCCGGCAAAATCCATAAATCGATCTTCACGGTTATGCGGCTCGCCTTGATAGGCAATGATTGATTTTGGATGCAGGACATGGAGCTTGTCCGCAGCTTCAAGGCTCACATGCACATGCCCGGTCTGGGCGGGGACGGTTATGTTCATCCGCTGATTCCTCTTCCGCCGGTGCTTCGCTGCTTGCGCCATACCACATAACGCCAAACGCGTATCGATACGATGTAAGAAATAAATACGGCTACGATAATAATGACCGTATTGATCAGCTTGCTGACCAATGATTGGCGATCCTGCTTCATGCGCTCCATCTCTGCCTGCATGCTTGCATTTTGCGCGATAAGCTGTTCATTTTGCTGACGGAACTGCTCGTTTTGCTCCAACAGCTGCTGCTGCTTTTGGGCGTATTCGGCTGCGGCCTTGGCAGATTCCTCAAGCTGCTGCTTCGCTTCGATATATTGCTGCTCAAGCTCGTTTATTTTCTCGGGTGTATTGTAAATGTCTTTAATTCGATCAAAGAAACCTGCGTGCGCGGTAGGCTGAGGAATCGTGATGAGAATAAAGGTTAAGAAGCATATAAGTACGAGTGCTTTCCATAATGACTGTCGCATCATATTCTCCCTTCAGTTTTCGACATAAGAGGGGCTGATGCTTACATTTTACAGTCTTTCTCGACAATAGTCACTCTCGTCCTATATTTGGCTGATTTTAAGCCCGAATAAAAAAGAATAGCAGCGAAATCGCTGCTATTCTTTCGGTTATTCTTATTTTCTAACGTATAACCGGCTCGTTTCTTCCCAGATGCCGCCCGGCTCAAGCGCGACAAGACCAATCTGGTCAGCTGGCAGGTTAACGTTCGGCGCGTTGACGAGATTAAGCTGCGGCTCCGGACAGAAGAAGCCCGGCGTAGCGTTGTTGTTCCAGATCATCCACTGCTTGTATGCCGTTCCAACATCGTAGACGAGCGTTACGCCAGTGCGAGTATCCGTCAGCTCCATTTGGTTGCGGCCGTTTTTTGGCTCGGTTGTGTAATGGTTGTCCATCGATGCCCAGAAAGGAGAAATGCCTGTTGTTTTCATCTCTTCTTCGTCAGCTACAAGCGGCTGGTAGTTGCCGGTAGGCAGCATCCGCTCATTAAGCTCCCAGCGTTTGCCGGTCGTGAGGGTGAAGCGGTAATCATCGGAAGTGCTGCCCGGGTCAAATGGCGCATTGATCGTCGTGTGGAAAGCGATCAGGCAAGGCATCGCATCCGTTCCTTCGTTATGTACCGATACATGCTGCAGCAGTCCTGTATCATTTAGAGAGTAGCGAAGCTTCAGCGTGAAGCGATGCGGCAAATAAGTATAGATCGGGTGGTTCTCGTCGATAGAAATTTGGAGTGAAACGTAGCTTTCTGTTTGGTTCGTGCCAAAATCCGCTACGCTCCATGCAGCCGTATGGAAAAAGCCGTGTAAATGGTTGCCCGTTTTGGCTTCGTTAACAGGGAAGGTATAAGTTCTGCCATTCCAAGTAAATGTGCCGTCCTCATATCGGTTGGGAGGGAACAAAACAGGAATGCCGTGAATACCGGGATTTGCTCTAAAGCTGTCCATTTCCTCTAGCGATGGCTCGCGCAAGAAGCTATAGTTGTTTTCTTTATCGCGGAAGGCGATGAGGTTAGCTCCAACTGCCGGCAATACTGCCGCTTCATAAGCGCCCCATTGCAGCCATACGGCTTGCTCGTCATTAAATAATTGCTCGAATGCTTGTCCTTGCGTTGACATGTAAATCCTCCTAAATAGTTATTGAAGTGAAACCTGCTTCGTCACAGCATTAGCGTTAGCTTAGAAAGGCTATTTAAACTAAGAATAGCAGGACGGAGACAAACAAACAACCGCCCTAATTCCCAAAATGAGGGAGTAGGGCGGTTGTTTGTGCCTTAAGGCGTTATGCGCAAATCGCTGCTCGACGCGCGCTGTGAGAACAGCTGCTGAATAACGAATTGCTTGCGGCGATTAACCGATACTTGCTTTGAATCAGCAATCTCGGAGTCGAAATGAATGGTGCCGCCTTGAATGGTTTTGATTTTGCCGATATTAATGTAGCAATTGGAATTGACCGGGTAAAAGCTGCTTTCATGGCAAAGCTGTTCAATCTGCTCGGCAGTCATTCTCTTCTTTATATTGTAGTTTCTGCCGTGGAAGCTTACGAGCCCTTGCATGCCAAGCTTGAAGTAAAGCACATCCGACTCCAGCTCGAAATCCTCATAGACGTTCCGTTCGCTCAGTACTTCATTCATCATCTCAATTTCCCCCTTTAGAAATGTGAACCACTGATTGTTAGCGCTTACATTGTAACATGTTACAATAAGTTTTGTGAAGTCTTTTATAAAAAAAAGACATTGTTTGCTGGAGCGGCATGTGCTATGGTCACTGTAATGCCAAAAAGACAGAGAGGTTGAGTGCAAATGACTAACCAAAATGGACAACCGACATCAAGCGGAACCCTATACATAGGGTCATATGGAACCGCTGAAGAGCCAACCATCCATGTATGCACGTTCAATAGCAAGACAGGCGAGCTGGACGTTATTCAGCGTGTAAGCGGGCTGGAGAATGCTTCGTACTTAACGCTTCATCCGAGTGGAGGCCGTTTGTACGCGGCAAGCGAGACGGAAGCAACGGGAGGCGAGAGCGGAGGCTCGGTCGCGTCATTTGAGATCGATGAATCGACGGGTCAGCTTAGCATTACGGGCAATCGCTTTCTAACGCATGGCGCACACCCTTGCTACATTAGCACGGATGAGGAAGGGAAAGTGTTGTTCGCTGCTAATTATACGGGAGGGAACGTTGCTCTATTGCCGATCGCGGCAAATGGCGAGCTTGCGACGGCCTCCTCCGTACAGCAGCATACCGGCGAGCTTGGTCCTAACGCAGCGAGACAGGATGCTCCACATGCGCACTGTATCGTGCCGCTGGATCATTCCCCTTTCGTATGTGCAGTTGATTTAGGGATCGATGCGGTCGTTACTTATCGTTTTGACGCTGGCCAGGGCACGCTTGCGCCTCATGGAATCAGCAAGGTGCATCGCGGCGCAGGACCGCGCCATTTGATTTTCCATCCGGAATTGCGGGCGGGTTACGTCATGAATGAGCTGGATTCAACCATTACTGTGTTGAAGGTAGATGCGGAGCAAGGCGTATTGACCGCAGGTCAGAGTATTTCCGCGCTGCCAGCTGATTATGACGGATACAACGATGCGGCAGACATTCATCTGGGCGTGTCGGGCCGATATTTGTACAGCACTAACCGTGGACATAACAGCATCGCCGTATTTGCGGTTGATCAACAAAATGGTGAGCTGTCGCTGATCCAGCATATAGACTGCGGAGGAGATTCGCCGCGTAATTTTGCCATTTCGCCGGATGGCGGCCATCTGCTTGTCGCCCATCAGAAGACGGGCAATATTGCCGTATTTACGGTAGATGAGGAGAGCGGTCTGTTGTCGAAAACGGATGCGTCGCTCCAATTAACAAGTCCCGTATGTATTAAATTCGCCAAATCATAAGTGAGAGGGCAACGAAAATGTAGGTTTTCGTTAAGAAAGGCAGGTCCTATTTATTATGTCAGCGCCGCTTGCGAGTAAAGTCACAACGAATTCGGCAATAAAATCAGCTACCGTTTACGCTATCTTAATATGCATTAGCTCCGTGCATCTCATGAATGACATGATGCAGTCGGTCGTGTCGGCTTTGTTCCCCGTTCTAGAGCAATCGCTTGGGCTTAGCCTTGCACAGATTGGCTGGATCGCTTTTACGCTTAATATGACATCGTCAGTCATGCAGCCCGTAGTCGGCTTGATTTCGGATAAGAGGCCAGCGCCATGGATGCTTCCGGTCGGGATGCTCGCGAGTATGGCCGGAATGATCGGTTTGGCTTTTGCCCCTAATTTCTACTTGGTGCTGCTTGCGGTTGTGTTCGTTGGGCTTGGCTCGGCTGTGTTCCATCCCGAAGGCTCGCGCGTCGTTCATTTAGCTGCAGGGAGTCGCCGTGCATTCTCCCAGTCGATCTATCAGGTGGGCGGAAACTTCGGCCAAATGCTCGGACCGCTCATGACGATGCTGATCTTTTTGCCTTTTGGACAGAAGGGTGCGATATGGGGAACTTTGCTTGCTGCAACGGCCATTATTATATTGATGAAGGTTGTGCCTTGGTATAAGAAACAGCTAGCCGTGCATGATGGGAAAATGCAGCAGCGAAAGGCCGCGGGAAACGTAAAGCCGGCGCTTGCGCCGAAGGTCGTCGCTTATGCGCTTGCCATTTTATTTGCGATCGTATTCGCCCGTTCCTGGTATGCTGCCGCAATCGGAAATTTTTATCAGTTTTATGTCGTTGAAACGTATGGCTTAACGATTAAACAAGCACAAATCCCCTTGTTTTTATTTCTGGCTGCCGGTGTAGCTGGGACGTTCCTCGGCGGCATATTGGCGGACCGGATCGGACGCAAAAAAATGATGCTGATCTCGATTCTCGGCGCCGCACCGTTCGCCCTGCTCCTGCCGCACTTGCCGTTAGCTTGGGTTTACCCGTTAATCGTCGTGCTGGGCTTTGTTTTGCAATCCGGCTTTTCGGTCAGCGTCGTTTACGCCCAAGAGTTAATGCCTAGCAAGGTGGGGACGGCTTCGGGGCTTATTACCGGACTTGCGTTCGGCATGGGAGGACTTGGCGCGGTCGTTCTCGGTTATTTGGCGGATGCGCGCTCGCTCAGCTTTGTCATGATCGCATGCAGCGTATTGCCTCTGATGGGGCTGCTGGCGCTCTTGCTGCCAAAGGACAGGAAAGAAGCTTGATCGTGATGATTTAAAAAGGTTAATAGCTGCTTTAAGGAGTGATCCTTAGGGCAGTTTTTTTGTTTTTCAGATAATCCATTGATAAAAACCAAACATAATTATATAATGTCTATAAAATAAGCAAACGAACATGAGAGGTGTTTGTATAAATGGATCAAGAAGAACGGTTTTGGTCATCGTCTGTCGAAGAGCTGAAGCAAGGATATGTATACGAGGAAGCGGAAGGATTTTATTATTGCCTCATATGCGGCGAACGGTTTGAGGATGGAGAAATATTTCATGAGGCGCAAGCTGGGCGCTGGTATGAAGCACGCAAGTATGCATCGTTTCATGTGAAGCAGGAGCATGGCTCCATGCTTGATTATTTGCTTGAGCTAGACAAGAAGCAGACAGGTTTGACCGATTTGCAAAAAGAGCTCATCCGCGGGTTTGCCGACCATTTGTCCGACGCGGAGATGCTGAGCCGTACGGGCGCGGGCAGTGCCTCGACCATTCGGAATCATCGGTTTGTGCTGAAGGAGAAAGCGAAGCAGGCTAAGCTGCTGCTTGCCATTATGGAAATGATGGACGAAGGCACAGTCGCGGCGCCGCGCTTCGTGCCGATCCATCGTACGGCCAAGCAGGTAGATGAGCGGTATGCGATTACTGAAGAGGAATACGCGGAGCTATTGAAGCAATATTTTCCGAAGGGACCTGAAGGGCCGCTTGCCTCATTCCCGCGCAAGGAGAAGCGAAAAGTCGCTGTACTGCGCCATATTGCTTCGTATTTCGAAAACGGTGTCCGTTATACGGAGAAGGAAGTCAATGCGCGGCTCAGCCTCTTCTGGGAAGAGGATTTCGTGACGCTTCGTCGCTATTTAATTGAATATGGATATTTGGACCGCAAAGACGACGGCCGTGCGTATTGGGTCAAAGGCGTGGGCAGGGGCGAACGGCAAGAGGCAGAAAGGCAGGAGACGCAGGAGCAGGCGGCACCGAAAAATGACCCGAAAGGCAAGCAAGGAAAAGCTGGCAAGAAAAAAGCAATAAAGGATGGGCAAGGTCAAGAGGATAATAGAGGGGATGGAGAGAAAATGGATAAGGAAAAACGCAAACAGTTGACGGCGGAGTATCAGGAGCGCGAACGTTCGATGGGTGTGTACCAAATTAAAAATAATGCCAATGGCAAAATATTTGTAGGAGGTTCAACAAATTTAGATGCGCTATGGGGCAAAGAGCAGTTTGTTCTTAATATGGATACACATTCGAATCGGGAGCTGCAGAAGGAATGGAAGCAATTTGGCGGCGAAAATTTCTCATTTCTCATACTAGAGACCGTTAAACTTGAGCAAAAGATTCGTTATGATTATAAAGACGTTTTGGACCCAGAAGGCCGTCAGCCCGTTGATTTGGTTCGCCAATATAATCGGGAAGTGGGAGAGTTAAAGGAACAGTGGGTAGAGAAGCTTCAGCCCTACGGTGAAAAAGGCTATCATGGCCCTGCCGACAAGGGAAACGACTGAAGCAACATTTAGGATGAGGGAGAGTGTTGGTAAAAATGTCTGCTAAGGGAGTAACAGGAGCAGGAGATAGTTTGCTTCGCAACAAGTTTTTTCAAACGATTTTGCTGTCGAACGTATTGCTGCAAATCGGGATTTGGGTTCGTAATTTTGCGATTTTGATGTATGTGACAGATAAGACGAACGAAGATCCGTTTGCAATTAGCTTAATGGGGTTTGTGGAATTTTTGCCGATTTTCGTATTTTCGTTCATCGGCGGTACGTTTGCGGATCGGTGGAAGCCGCGTCTCACGATGATTTGGTGTGACTTCTTATCGGCATTATCCGTGTTTATCGTGTTGATTACGCTGTTATATGGATCATGGCATATGGTCTATTTTGCCACGTTCGTATCCGCGATATTATCACAGTTCTCGCAGCCGTCGGCGATGAAGCTGTTTAAGCAGCATATTCCGGCGGAGCAGCTTCAATCTGCCATGGCGATGTTTCAATCGCTTATCGCCATCTTTATGGTGCTTGGGCCTTCGCTCGGCGTAATGTCGTATCAAAAATTCGGCATTGAGGTTTCGATCGGCGTTATGGGCGTAGCTTTTCTATTGTCGGCGGTCGTCTTGTTCCGCATCCCTCGCGACCGTGAGGTGGAGCAAACGGAAAAGGTTGCAAAACGACAATTTTGGCAGGAGCTTAAGGATGGATTCGGCTATGTATGGCGCAGTCCAGTATTGAAAGCGCTGGGTGGAACGTTCGCGCTGGCAGGTACGGCGGTCGGCATTGCCCAGACGCTTGGTTTGTTCATCGTTCTTGAGCGGCTGGGTCAGCCAAAAGAATTTTTGCAATATATGCTGATGGTCAACGGGGTAGCGATGCTTGTTGGCGGTGGCGCAGTTATGGTCGTAGCCAAGAAGGTTCCGCCGCAAAAGCTGCTTGCGCTTGGCTTGCTGATTAGCTCAGTATGCATGATCGGCACAGGTTTATCGACAAGCGTTCCTATTACGCTAGTACTGCAATTTATTAGCGGGCTAGGTTTCCCGATGATTCAAATCGGCATTAGTACGATGATTTTGCAGTGGTCGGAGGAATCCTACACGGGACGAGTAAACGGTGTTCTTACGCCGATGTTTATGGGAATGATGGTTATTATGACGCTCGTTGCCGGACAGCTCAAGCTGGTATTCCCATTGGTCGGCATCTATGTCGTTGCAGGGTCGATTATGTTTTTAGGGATGCTGCTCCTTATTCCGCTATTCAAGCATAAACCGCTTGTCGCTCAATCGAGCACTTAGTTTGTTGGAGGATATTGACAGATTCTGTCATGTGAAGTAACATCTATTTAAATGAATATGACGTTAAGCGAAGCACGCTTTTACCCTTGGTTGAGGGAGAGGCGTGCTTTTTTTTGTTGTTCGGGAGGCCATTTGGAAGAGTAGCTTTTGAAGGGGGAGTCGTCATTTTGTCGCAAAATGGCAAATGGTGTTTGAGAAATGGAGGGTAAAAAAGGAAAGAAGCATAGAAAGCAAGAAATAGTATATGTAACTGTAAAAAAATGTGTATTTTAAAGATGGACTATTATAAAACGGGAGTGGTTGAATATGCAAAAAATAGGACGAGTAATATTAGCGGTAACCCTATTTACGGTAATGCTGTTGAGTGCGCAGGCAGCTGGAGCAGCGGCAGCTTTTACGGACACGAGCACGCATTGGGCGAAAAAAGAGATTGATAAAGCAGTAGCGCAGGGATGGATCAATGGCTACGACGCCAAAACCTTTAAACCAAATGCAAACATAACGCGGGCAGAATTTTTAAAGTCGCTTGTAGCCGCTTTGAAAATAAAAACAGAAGATACGGACACGCCATTTGTTGATGATCATGGTTGGTTTCGTTCCTACATCGCCACTGGCTTGAAGCAGTCGATTATTAAGGTTGGCGATTACAAGGAAAATAGCTTTGAGCCTAATCTTCCGATTACGCGTGAGGAGATCGCCCGCATGACGATTCGTGCGCTTGGCAAGGATGCAGAGGGCGTAAAGTCGGGTTATTTGGCGGTAGCTAAGAAGCTGGAAATGATGAAGGGTTATCCGGATGGAACGATGGGCGGGGAGAAAAATGCGACTCGTGCGGAGGCTGTGGTGATGGTTTTGAATATGTTGACTGCGAAGAACCCTCCTAAACCAGTATCTTATCCTAAAACCAAAGAAGAGATGAATACTTTGATTAAATCTTTACCAAATTTCAAGGGTACAACAACTTTTGGTGACGAAGGAATTGTATTTATCAACTCTAAAGGATCAGATAATTTCTTGGATAACACACTTATTGTTGAGTATAACACTAGAATAAAAATGACTGTAATTAATATTGCTGACCCCACATCAGACAACCAATTGATGGTAAAGGATTTACTTGAAAATTACTTTCCAAAATCATTTGAAAAAGCTTATGCAACTTATATAAAAGTTAATAAAGCAGCAAATTCAGACACTAATGCGGATATTAGATTAAAATATGACGGACGTGTATTTGAGTCATATAAGGCTACTACCGGTAAGAGAGTTATCATTCGTATTGGGTTGTAATCATTACTCCACAAAATGAAGTTTCTTTAAAAATAGCAGTTAATAAGAAAAATGGAGAGTGAGGAATTGCATATATTGACTAAGAGAAGTTTATTTATTTCTCTACTTATTGTTCTATTTATAAATTCTTCTATTCCTTATAATTTTGTAAGTGCAGCCGGTGCAGTTGATTGTCTCTTACCTGCAACATACGAAGCAAATTCGCAAGCAATTATTGAGCAGAACGATATCCCTACTTCCATCTCTGCCGGAAAAGGAACGCTCAAATTAAATGGGAACTATTTATCCAATAAATGTGGTCTTGGGAAAAATGCTGTCGTATATGGAACGCCTGCCGATGTCTCCGGAAATCAATTTGATCAAGGTCAGTGGAGATACCTTGGTTACGATCTTAATGGCGTTGTTTATCGCAACTGGAAGTTTCGCAGTGATTCCAGAGCAACTTTACATGTGGCTAAAAACTGGGTTAAAAACCCATGGGATGAACCAATAGGTGCCAGTAAGCGAATAACACAAACACCTGAAATTACTGGTCATCCTACTGCAAAAACATGGTTAGAATCAATGATCGACCCCTATCATGAATCAGAGACGTTCATTCAAAGCTATAATAAACGGACAGGGAAAGGATGGACAGGAGATTCACTAAAACCCTATGTCATTTTTCAACAAGTGCCCACAAAATTTACTCCCGGCGTGGTTCAAATGTGGAATATCTGGCAGCCGGACGGATCTTGGTGGTACGAGATGTTTGAGATCCCGCCATTGGACCCTTTAGTCATTAAAAAGCAGCCAGATCTTCTAATTAAAACCATAGTTAGTCCGGCAGATGCGTGGGTAGGCGATTCTGTACCGATTAAAATCACGACTGAAAACAAAGGTACTGAAAGCAGCGGTCCCTTCACTGTAGGCATCGTTGGCACTAACATCAAATCAGAAATCATCCCAAACATTCCCCCAGGTCAGATCAAAACGGTTACGGTGAACGTGTCCTCCACAACGAGCGGAATTAAGAGTTTCGCGGCCAAGACAGACTTTGGCGAAGCCGTAGCTGAATCAAATGAAAAGAATAACACAAAAGATTTTAAAATTGCGTTCAACAAGAAAAACGAGCCAACCACGCCAATAGCTATAATCTCTCATTTAGAGGGCGACCATCGAACGGAACCCGAAATTACGATAAAGCCAAATGTGGATCCCAAGCTGAACGATAAACTCTCGTATTCGCCAGGGAAAGAACCCATAACCCTTTACGAGTGGAAATACAAAACACCAAACGGGAATACTATCAACAAAAAACCAACAACTAAGGATATTTCCATCTTAGGAGAATATCTCGTTGAGCTGCGCGTAACCAACAGCAAAAACAAAATATCCGATTGGGCCAAATTGATCGTTAATGTTACATCCACGCAACCTACGCCAAAACCTAGTACAACACCTACTCCAAGTATAGACCCCGAGGCTACACCAAAGCCTTCACCCAAACGACCGATAAAGGTCGATATCGCATTCAAACCAATCTCTATTTTTACGGGTGAGCAAGCGCGTCTCGAAAATAACACCATCAATTGGGTTAGCTATACATGGACGTTTTCATCCAATTTAGCACCGTTGATTCCGAATGCGTCAGACTTCGAGCACGGCCCTATGACATTCAACGAGCCCGGAAGCTATAGCGCAACGCTGACTGCTGCAGATGAGCATGGTTTTTCAGAAACAAAAACGACTTACCTGTCCGTAAATGATCCAAAGCCAACCGCTATTATTTCCGGTGTTACCAGATGGATACAAGGACGGCCATTCCCTTCGCTTCATCATTTGAACAATTCCTACACGCCGCTCGCTAGTCGAGGAATCACCATGGATTGGAGCCGTTCAGAACGAAGATTTAAAAAAGAAGAGGAATCCACCTATAAAAACGGTTGGCCAACTGCAGCGCCAATGGTATTGGGGAATTATATGCTGGAAGGAAAGGTTTACGATTCATTTGGCCGGATGAGCGAATGGGCCATACAACCGCTAGAAATCGTTCCGGATGAACCGCCAGCCGTAGAAATTACAGCTCCGGATGAAGGCGTAAGAAATAACGAAGTTATGCTCTATATCGATGCTTCAAGTCCGGATGGAGACGATATAACGTCCCTAAGAATCGAGGAGAGATACGATAGCAATGGTGACGGTCAATTTGATGAAGCTTGGAAGGTCATCTATGAAGGACCCAACAAGTTTACGCAAACCATCAAATATACAAGCGTAGGAAAACGTCAGTATCGAGCAACGGCAAAAGAAAATTTCGGATCATCCGCCGTATCCAATTGGGATGAAACCAATATTATTAATATCGCGCCAGTGACGAATTTTAACGTTTTCGGCACGATTCAGCAGCCAGATCAAGGCGAAGATAGCGGACCGCCGATCACGAGCTATACGCCTGAATCCATTTTACGCTCATGGACATTAAAAAAACCTTACGTAGGAGGCAATGAAGGCAAAGCCGGCTGGAAAGTATCGGGCAGCAGCTTAACGACAAGAAACGCCGTATGGGCGGATTTCGGAGGCCATTACAATCTCGCTAAAAACCTGCGTAAGCTTCCTGCATGGGAAGGAACGGTCGGGAAAATATACGCCGGTTATAAAACGCAAGTGCTCGATAAAACGGGGTTCTATTACGAGTATGACAGCGGATCGGTCTACGAGGGGGAATGGCGGTTCCTCGTACGTGATGCAAGAACGGGAGCAATCGAAGGCGACTATAAGCATCCCGGCAAAATATTCGGAGCTGGCAGCGGCACGACATTTTCAAATGCCGCTTTATCAGATCTCTATACGGGAGATGTTAACACGGCTTATTTTGTAACATCAAGCAGATCAGGCGTCCGCGGCGCCGGATTAAGGCTGTACAACATAACAACAGGGGAATTATTACAAGATTATCCGAACGTTACTTCCGTACCGCCTACTGGTTGGAATAGCAGCGTTTCACCGGGCTCGGATATTCAACATGTTTTATTTTCAGATGATAAAAACTTTATGTATGTCACATCTCGGTATTCAAATGGCGAAAATACGTTTTCGACGAGGTATTCCTTGTATTTAACGAAGTATTCGGTGCATCAAAAGACTTCTCTATGGACTGTACTATTGGGACAGCAGGATGATTATTCGACCCATTTCCAATCTCAGCCGCTCGCGACCGATAAATACGGAAATATACACGTTACCTACTTTTATCGGGGTATATTCCAGTATGAAAAAGACTACAAGTCTGCCTATAAAGTATTCAATGCTAACGGGTATCAAATTAATGCTCACGGGTTGTATCTTGGCGTCTATTCAGGAGTCGTCGCTTCACCAGATAAATCAAAAGTGCATGCTGCAACGACTCGATTTGTGTCTGGCAGATACGGATTTTCAAAGGATGTAGGATTGATATCGTATAATGCGGATACGAATGGTTTTAACCATGTGGAGGTAGAAGGAAACATCATAGAAGAGATCCAATTTCCTTCCTATTTTTATACGATGCCAGCAGTTAACAAGTATGATATGGTCCAAATCTATAACGGTGCTATTGTAACCCCTGGAGGCTCGATAGAGCGTTACCACCCTTCGTCTGTCATAAAGTCAGTAGACAGGATACTGGCGCAACATAATACATTGCCAAATTATGCAATAGAAAATGTGTATGATACTACTGGTTATTATGCTTATAACAACAATCAATTTGTTTCACCTCAAATCATTGCGCAGCCTTCGGGAGACTTCTATACACTCATGAGAGGATCAAAGTGGAAGTACAGATGGAAGCCCGCGGGTCAAGGAACTACAGCCTCGGCAACTCCGGTGAGCTACGAGAGGTATATGGCCGTAATGGCACCCAATCAGAGCGATCTTTTATTAGATGGAAAGGGGCAAACGGAGTGGATCTATGGATATAACGGAATGGCAGATCAACTGCTCGGAAAGGAGTATGTCAACTCTACCAATGCAGCACCCGATGGCTCCTTATTTTTAAATACGAATGATTATTATAGGCTCGGCGCTTTTGGAAATTCCGAATATAAAAATATGGTTGTTCCGCTTGTTGGCGAATCAGCAGGAGATTTACCGCGATTGCTCGATGACAACACGGTTGAGGTAGAAAGCGAAACCTGGGGCGGGCTGCTATTTGATCCGACTAGCGTGATGCGGAATCAAGTGCTTGAATTCAACGTATCCGTTAACAGCATGAGCAACAATAAGGTCATAGGCGCAGCCATTAGGATTCAAGACGAGAAAAATTTATACGCGGTAGAATGGTCGCAGGATACGCTGATCCTCTACCGCGTCGTAAATGGCACTAAAACGGAGCTGGCAAGAACCTATTTGGCTCGCCATGTAGGCATACCGGCTGCTTTCAAAATAGAGGCGATCGGCAAAGAGCTTCGTATAATAGTCAATCAGATTAAGCGATTAGAAGTTTCGGACGGCACGTATGCAGCCGGTACAGCAGGGCTGCTATCCCTTGGGCAGCAGATGGCCGCTTTCAGCCAAGTGAAGCGAACGAATTACGGGAACAGTTATCCGCAAAATACCTATGAAGCGGTGCTGGTGAACGACCCGATCAGTTACGAGAAATTGTTTCAGGATATTGAAAGTGATGCGATGGGCACAGAAGAGTGGAGCTACAGCCATAATCCAAGCTTTTTCGAAAATGCTGAAGGATTAAGCATTCATAACGGAAAGACTTACCCTGCCACTATTAATGCTTTAGAAAGAGCTGGCTTGTACGAAATAACGTTCCGAAGCCAAGATAATCCTGGCCTTGCAAGCTATCGGAAATGGTCACAGCCAGTTAAAAAAATCATCTATGCGCATCGAAGGCCGGTGGCACAACCTGATGTCCGTTTTACAGGGAAAGTGTTTGCGGAGGGCGAATCGCTGGATTACGAAACGTATGATACGTCTTATGACCCGGATATTGCCCGCATTTTGTCAGATAAGGTTTTCCGGACTCGTTGGTCCGATGAAAGCAAATGGACGACAGGGAAACGCGAGTACTATAACCGTCCGGGCGTCGAGCTGATCGTACAGGAACAAGTTAGAGATATACACGGCGCATGGTCATATTGGGCTCAGACCATTGTATTTAAAGCAGGTATACCGCCAGTGAACCAAACAAAGCCGGTTATGACGATATCGTATCCTACGGGAACAACGGCTGCTGCTCCAACGGTTCTGATCAAGGAGCCTAAGATTACATGGTCATACTATGATGCTGAGGGAGATCCGCAAGAGAGCTATCGGCTTATCATGACGTATGCTGACAATAATGAGACGGCTTTGTTCGTGGAGCTTGAGGGCAGCGCGCTCCATTATCAAATGCTGGCTGATACGATCACGCCTGGCCGCGTGGTTAAAGTACAAGGTCAGGCGTACTCTGCGGGCGTATGGTCGAATTTAAGCAACATCCGATATTTTGTCCTAGACTTGCCCCCTGCAACTTATTTGCTTTCATATAGTGGAGTAGATGGCAATAATCCGATTTTTTCTAATTCAAATCGACCGCAGCTGCGCACGTTTGTCGTTGATCCCGAAAATCATCCGATTGCAGCTGTTGATTACGAGGTGTTTAGAGCATCAAACGGAGTGGCTGTGGTAGACACAAACGCTGCAACAGCAGCATTGAGCTATATTCCGAATGCTCTTGCTGAAGGGCTGCATTACTGGCGCGCGAGGTCAAACGATAGCTTCATGTGGGGGCCTTATTCGAGCAATGGTTTTTTCTTCGTAGATACGCTGAAGCCGGCCGACGTGAACGAACAGTTAAATATCGAGCCAACAGCTGTAACGGTGAGCTTTAATGCCTTTCGTGACGCTGATCCATCCTCTGGACATGCAGCCAGAATGTTTTATTTGCAGAGGGTAAACCCGGATGGCAGCATTGCTAATATTGATTTGAATAATGACGGAACGAAAGAATACAGCATTCCGCTAGCGCTTGACAGGCAGTCCTATCGGGTAACGGGGTTAGTGGCCGGAGAACGATATCGTGTAACTGTCCTTGATTATGATGTTGCCGGAAATGAAGGTCATTATGCGTATATATACTTTGTCACGAACCGTCCGCCAACAGGAGACTTTGATTGGTCGCCGAAGCCGGTTTATGAGGGGGATATGGTCTCGTTTTCGTCAAATGTAGCGGATCCGGATGGCAATACGCTTTCGATGGTTTATGAGCTGACAAGTCCATTGGGAGTAAGAAGCAGCTTTTCCTACTCCGTCAACGGACCAGCCTATCAGGCAAGGGGACCGTCCTTAAAGCTGACAACGGTTGGCGCTTGGAGCATGAAGCTCACGGTAAGCGACGGCATAGCCGATCCGGTTAGCGTAACTAAGCTGGTTCAGGTGCTGCCGCTTCATGTTACAGCGCTGGTGAAGCATACCGATCTATGGGATAAGCGGCGGATTGACTATAATGTAGACAAATCAGGCAATCCTGAATCTCCGCGGGGCTACAAGATATTTTGGGCTGGCGAGAGGTTTGTGCTTGAGGCCGATACGACGCTAACAGGTACTGCAACGAAGGCGGAGCGGGTCGAGGTTAAGATGCTTAGTTATTTTGCTAGGCTTGATAAAAACAATGCTGCGCAAACGAGCTGGAGCGGCGAGCTGTGGGAGCATGCTTTTGTAGATTTCGAGCAAGGAAAACTACAGTTTGTATTTAAAGCTTACTACTCGAATGGAACCATCAAGGAGGATACCGCCGAGGTATCGATTGATGGTAATATGCTGAATACCGTTGGCGTTCACCGTGTCCAATAAATGAATAGGAGCTGCCCATCGGTCTGAAAAAGACGACCGGGCAGCTCCTGCTTCATGTTTAACTTTTTATTTTAGTGAAAAATCTGCTGATGGCGTAATACGCAGCTCCGCGGACGGCGGATTGGTCCTGAAGCTCTGCGAAGAGGATATGCATTCGCTCGCGGTGATAAGGCAGCGTACGATGATCGACAGCCGCTTGTACGGCTGGGCCCAGCCATTCCGCGGCCCGGCTCATCCGATTGCCAATAATAACGACGTTCGGATTAAACACGTTGACGATATTGGCGATGCCTGCTCCCAAATAATCGCCAATCGAGCGTATTAGCTCGGTTACGCGCTCATCGCCGGCGGACGCTGCGAGGAGCAGCTCCTCCAGATTATCGAAGCCAAGCGATGCCGCGCGTTCAAGCAAAGCATTTTCCGACGCATACAGCTCCCAACAGCCGCGATTGCCGCAGCTGCAAGGCTTTCCGTCATATTCAATCGAGAGATGCCCAAGCTCGCCTGAAAATCCTGAAGCTCCTTTGTACAGCTCTTTGTTCAAAATAATACCCGTCCCGATCCCGATTCCGACACTGACGTAAATTTGGTTCGGAATGCCGCGTCCTGCGCCATACTTCTGTTCGCCCTGCGCGCCTGCGTTTGCTTCGTTGTCGATCGTAACCGGCAGCTTGAAACGCTCCTCAAGCTGCGACTGCAGCTCCACCTGGCGCCACTTTAAATTCGGAGCAAATAGAATCGTTCCGTTATCGTCGACGATGCCGGGAACGCCGACTCCAATACCGACAACGCCATAGGGACTGTCTGGCGCTTCTTTAATAAGAAGTTCGATACATGCTTCAAGCTGCCTAATGACATGCTCGGAGTCCTGCTGCTTCAGCTTGCTTTGATGTTCGGTTATCACATTGCCTTCCAAGTCTACCAGCATGCCGCGTATATAGTTAACCCCAAGGTCAATGCCGACAGCATACCCAGCGGTGCCATTAAAAAGCAGCATTACAGGCTTGCGTCCGCCGCTCGATTGTCCGGGTCCGTTTTCCAAGACGAGATGGTTATCGATCAAGTCTTGAACGAGACTGGACACCGTCGCTTTATTGAGGCCGGTCAGCTCGGATATTTGCGCTCTCGACAGCGGCGCATGCTTAAGTACGGATTCGAGTACGATAGCCGTATTTATTTTTTTGATGAGAGCTAAATCTCCTGTTGGTTTTAATTTCATACTGGAAGCCTCCGTCCAAGTCACAATATCTATCATTGTAGCACGAAATGTCGAATTTGAAGCTTGCTTGAAACGCATACTCCTTCATCCGAAACAAGCTGGAAATAAGATATGGTTAGTTTAACACAAAATCTTAGTTTGTTTAATAGACAAACTAAGTTAAGGCGTGTTATTCTAAATGTAAGCACTAACAAAAATATCGAATTCCGTGAAGGAGGATTTTGTTTTCTATGAGCTATTTCAAAAATATCAACACGATCCAGTTTGAAGGTAAGGGCTCGGACAATCCGCTGGCGTTCAAACATTATGATCCTAACCAAGTTATTCTAGGCAAAACGATGGAAGAGCACCTTCGCTTCGCGGTTGCTTATTGGCATACGTTCAACGCAAATGGCACAGACCCGTTCGGCGCACCTACTATGGTTCGCGGCTGGGATCAATATACGGGCCTTGACCGTGCGAAAGCGCGCGTGGAAGCCAACTTTGAATTCATGAATAAATTGAACATTCCTTTCTACGCATTCCATGATGTGGATATTGCGCCGGAAGGCGAAACGCTGCAAGAAACGAACAAAAACCTCGACGTGATCGTAGCGCTTTTGAAGGACAACATGAAGTCATCCGGCAAAAAGCTGCTTTGGAACACCGTCAACATGTTCTCAAACCCGCGTTACGTTCATGGTGCAGGAACAGCTGTTAACGCTGATGTCTATGCCTATGCAGGCGCTCAATTGAAAAAAGGTCTTGAGGTCGGTAAAGAGCTAGGCGCAGAAAACTACGTATTCTGGGGCGGCCGTGAAGGCTACGAAACGCTGCTTAATACGGATATGGGCTTTGAGCTTGACAACCTTGCCCGCTTATACCATATGGCAATCGCATACGCGAAGGAAATCGGCTTCGACGCTCAATTCCTGATTGAGCCAAAACCAAAAGAGCCTACGAAACACCAATATGACTTTGATGCGGCTACAACGATCTCATTCTTGCAAAAATACGGCTTAAAAGACCACTTCAAGCTGAACCTTGAAGCGAACCATGCAACGCTTGCAGGCCACACATTCGAGCATGAAATCCGCACAGCGGCTATCAACGGCATGTTAGGCTCGCTTGACGCGAACCAAGGCGATCTATTGCTCGGCTGGGATACGGATGAATTCCCGACTGATCTTTACTCGACAACTCTGACGATGTTTGAAGTATTGAAAGCTGGCGGCATCGGCCGCGGCGGCATTAACTTCGACGCGAAAGTTCGCCGCGGCTCATTCGAAGCGGAAGATCTATTCCTCGCACATATCGCAGGTATGGACAGCTTCGCATGGGGCCTTAAAGCAGCTGCGAAATTGACGGAAGAGAAAATTCTCGACAACATCGTCGATAACCGCTACCGCAGCTTCAAAGAAGGCATCGGCGCAGAAGTGGTTGCGGGCAAAGCGACGCTTGCATCGCTTGAGCAATATGCGCTTCAAAACAATCCGATCAAAAACGAGTCAGGCCGCCAAGAGCGGATTCGCCTTGTATTGAGCGAAGTTATTTTCAGCGTTTAAGACCGGGAGGATAACAGGCAAATGAGCTACGTTATTGGGATAGATTTAGGTACGAGCGCAGTCAAAGCGCTGCTCGTTGACCGTAATGGAACGGTAGCAGCGGAAGTTTCCAGGAGCTACCCGCTGTTCCATGAGCATTCGGGCTGGAGCGAGCAGCGGGCAGATGATTGGGTAGTCGGAACCGTTGACGCGCTGAAGGAGCTTACTTCTGCTGCGGGCATTGATGCAGGCGCTATTGAAGGCATCAGCTTTTCTGGCCAAATGCATGGGCTTGTTCTGCTGGACGAGGCAGGAAATCCCGTTCGCAACGCGATACTTTGGAATGACACGCGTACGACGGAGCAATGCCGTGAAATCGAGCGCACGCTCGGTGACAAGCTGCTTAGCATCACACGCAATCCGGCACTAGAGGGCTTCACGCTTCCAAAGATAGTATGGGTTCGTCAAAATGAGCCGGAAGCTTTCGCGAAGGCGAAGCTGTTCCTTCTACCGAAGGATTATCTTCGTTACCGGCTAACGGGCGAGCTTCATATGGATTACTCCGATGCTGCAGGCACGCTTCTTCTAGACGTGGCTGGCAAAGCGTGGAGCAGCGAGGTGCTTGACGCCTTTGGTCTGCCAGCGAGCTTCTGTCCGCCGCTAGTCGAGTCCCACGGATTAGTTGGAACTTTGCTGCCACAGTATGCGGAGCGCACGGGACTGACGGCTTCAACAAAAGTGTTTGCGGGCGGTGCTGACAACGCATGTGGCGCAATCGGCTCTGGCATCCTGTCCGAGGGCTTGACGCTTTGCAGCATCGGCACATCCGGCGTTATTTTATCGTACGAGAATGATAAGTCGAAGGATTTTGCGGGCAAAGTGCATTTCTTTAATCACGGCAAAGAGGATTCCTTCTATGCGATGGGTGTAACGCTGGCCGCTGGCTACAGCCTGAGCTGGTTTAAGAAAACGTTCGCGCCAAACGAATCCTTTGATCAATTGCTTGAGGGCGTCGGCGCTGTAAAACCGGGAGCGGGCGGTCTGCTGTTCACGCCTTACCTCGTTGGCGAACGCACCCCGCATGCAGATTCCGTTATTCGCGCGAGCTTCATTGGCGTTGACGGCTCGCATGAGCGTATCCACTTTGCCCGTGCCGTTATGGAAGGCATCACCTTCTCGCTTAACGAGTCGGTCGATTTGTTCAGACGTGCCGGCAAAACGGTGGATACGGTCATTTCCATCGGCGGAGGCGCGCAAAACCCGGCATGGCTTCAAATGCAAGCCGATATTTTTGACGCGAAGGTCGTCGCGCTCGAGAACGAGCAAGGGCCTGGCTTAGGCGCTGCGATGCTTGCTGCTTACGGCTGCGGCTGGTTTGACAGCTTGGAATCCTGCGCGGATAAATTTGTGAAGCATGCGGATTCCTATTCTCCGCAGCCTGAGGCGGTTGCCGCTTATGCGGGCATCTTCAAGGCGTATCAGCAGGTTTATGAGCAGACACGCGGTTTAAATGAGGCGCTGATGCCTTATCGCGGCTAGGCTAATGGAGTAGTTAAAAGGGACTGTTATTCTCTGCGGAGAATGACAGTCCCTTTTTTTTTTCGCAAAAGGCTCCAGAAAAGCACGTTTCATTTAATGTTTTAAACATTTATCCACAAAAGGAAGCTATTGTGCTTTTAACAGAGGATTGCATGTCTGTAGACCTTGTTTTGCAGAGATTATGAATCTTTAGTCCCAATCGAAATGTGAGCTATACTTACATAGAAAGCAATTTATAATTAATTGCCCCATATCCTTGAGGAGGACACAACCATGAAACGAAAGATGCGAATGACCGTAAGCAGAAAGCTGACTGTTTCCTTCTTAAGTATTTTGATTATATTGCTGGCGAATGGCTTATTCGTATTTAAGATGACGGAAAAAATGAACGTTCAAACGGAGGTCATCTCGAACACTTGGTTAAAAAATATAGAAACGATTCATCGCATCAACTATTTAACCGAGCATTTATTTACTTTGCAGATCAAGGTCGCAGCCGCAAACGAGCCGATAAAGAAGGAAATGCTGCTTGCTGATGGGGACTACACGATAAGCATGATTGACGAGCTGTTCAATGATTACGTGACAAATCGCTCCAAAAACGAGGACATGAACATTTCAAAGTCGCTTGGCGGAGAATGGAAATCTTATATTGCGATTTATCGCAAAGTGATGCTCGCTGCCGTTAAGCCAAACAACAACGCGGAAGTAGAAGAGGCGCTCACAGAGTCAGAATCGTCGTTCAAGACGATGCAGACCTTCACGGACACGCTAATTCGCCTCAATCGTGAAGGGTCGGACAAAGCGGTTAAGGAAAGCGGCGAATTACATAAACAAAGCAATCTGACTATTGTTACCGGTCTCCTCGTCGCGGCGCTGCTCGTTGGAGCTTTAATCTGGTATGTCAGCAGAGCGATCTCAGCTCCAATCAGCAAAACAGCGTACGTGCTTAGCGAAGTCGCATTAGGAAACTTGAATGTGAAGGTGCCAAACGTTAAAAACCGCGATGAAATTGGGGAGATGGTAAAAGCGTCCGCACATATGGTGGAGTCGCTCCGCGCGGCCATTATGAGCGTGCAGGGCGCCTCTATGAGCATATCGGCCTCATCTGAAGAAATGCTGGCTGTATCTGAGCAAAATCGCAGCTCGGCGAAGCAAGCGGTAACCGGCTTCCGGGAGGTAGCCTCAGGCTCTGAGGAACAGGTGCACAGCTTCCAAGAAATAAACCGCGCCTCGGAGGAAATGGCCACGGGGATTCAGCGAATAGCGGAGACAAGCTCCTACGTATCTGAGCTGTCTGCCGATGCAGCAGAGCGTTCCCGGGCAGGAGGAGAGTCAATTGCGTACGTCGTTCACAAAATGACTTCGATCGACGAGACGGTCAGGCAGGCAGCCGAGCAGGTGGAGCAGCTCGCAGCGCATACCCGCAATATTGGTGCCGTTTCCGATATGATTGGCAGTATTTCGAAGCAAACGAACCTGCTCGCATTGAATGCAGCTATTGAGGCGGCGAGGGCAGGCGAGCATGGGAAGGGCTTTGCAGTCGTTGCAGAGGAAGTGCGCAAGCTATCTACGCAGTCTGCGGATTCGGTCGTCAAAATTACAAATTTATTAAGTAAAATTCAGAGCGATACAGGGTTCACCGTCCAAGCGATGCGGATTAGCGAAGCCGAGACGAAGGAAGGGCTTGCGGGCATACAAGAGGCAGGACGATCCTTCGTGCAAATATCAGAGGCATCGAGCAACGTAATGGACAAAATTCAAGAGGTAGCTGCAGCGTCCGAGCAGCTCGCGGCAAGCGCTCAGGAGGTTTCCTCCTCGATAACGCAAATGATGGATATTGCATATCGAACTTCCGAGATTGCAGGCAGCGTATCCGCTTCCTCCGAAGAGCAGCATGCATCTGCGGAAGAAATTGCATCGTCTGCTAACGGCCTCAGTCAAATCGCGCTGGAGATGAATGATGTTGCGCAAAGGTTCAAGCTCTAAAGAAAGGGAGGAGCAGCAGCTACCGCTTAAAGCTGCTCCATATCGTTTCCGGCCTTACCCCCAGCTCTCCGGCGATCAATTCGGCCGTTAGACGCTGGGGCTTTTTAATTTTGCCGTTGCGGATTTTGGAAATGGTCGTAAGCGAGATTAGCGTAGATTGCGCAAGAGAGGTAACGGATATGTTTTTGCTGAGCATAAGCAGGCGGAGCTTGTAGGACGGGTCCTCCTCCTGATTGTTAATGTGCAGGCTAGTCAAAATAACAGCAAAGTTTTTAAAGCTGCGATTGCCATTGTAAAAAGGTTGAATAACCGCGTCGGCACTGTAATAGCGGTCATCAAACTTTAGCTGGAAATCAACGGATTCAGCAGTTCGATTGTTTTTGGCATATTCAAATATCCGTTTTAGCTTGCTGCGCTCGTGCTCTGCAACAAGATCGAATATCGATTTGTTGACATACAAGGAGGAGGGCTGCTGCACAGGGGCGTAATAATGTTTTAAGTTTATGATCGTATAGCGCTCATTGACGATTAAGGAAACCATAATTTTATTGTGCATAATGTAGCTGTCAATCCACTTGGCCTCACGCAAATCCTTGCATATGATGACATAAACCGTTCGCTCCCCTTGCTGAAGCTTGCGGCAGGACAAACGGATATCCGCTGGAGTCGATGTTTTGGTAACTAGCTTGCATTCGATTTGGGGCGAGAATGCATCCTCGTCAGAGAGCTGGCTAACGGCTTCCTTGAAGGAAAGGCCGATTTCCTGCGTCGAGATGATCGTGGAGGGATCGAGCAGCATAAGATCAGATTTCTTAAAGCCGGAAAAGGTTGCAAACGCTTGATTGACATCGCGAATGGACCAGCGGGATTCGTCGAACTCGACGATAAGCATAGGATCTGAAAGCAGATAAAATAAATGATTCATCGATGACACCTTCCCATCATTTAGCGTAGCCAAAAATATTATGTGATAATTATGTCATAAAACCTAACATAATTACATCTTTTTTTTATGTAAGCCTATTAACATGTGATTTTTCAATTCTTTTTACATGATTTTGCAGGAGGAGGACATGCTATACAAAACGAATAAAGGAGGAAAACAATTGTCGATTAATTCAGCCTTATTATTTGAATTTAATGATGATGACAGCGCGGCGCTCGCTTGCGAAACACTGCGGGAGCTCGGCTACGAGACCGTACTTCATGAAGGCAGCCGCATGCATGTGCATTTGGAGGGAAGCGATCTAACGTCAGCGCTTGAGATCGCGCAATCGCATGGCGGACAGCTTGTCGAGCAAGCGCAAATCGATGCGGATGCGGTAACAGGCAGCGCTTATTCGCTAGATGCCATCGCGATACCGGCACATTTGGTGAATGAGGATTGGGCTTCGGCTTCGGCATATGCGGACACCGAATTTTCCGAGGAGCTGCACAATCGTGACGATGATGCGGATTTTAACGAGGAGTTTCTGCCTGATCCCGGGACATATGGCCATTTCTCGGGGGATGTGCGGATTTAGTCTCCTATCTTTACATAAAGATTAGAAAAGGCTGGCCCAACGTCCCGCGACGATGGATCAGCCTTTTTCTATGTCTTATTGAAGCACCGCGTGCAAACCGGCCGTGTAGCCGGTTGAGAATGCGGCGGTTATGTTATAGCCTCCGGTATAGCCATGAATGTCCAAAATCTCTCCACAGAAGTACAGCCCATCCATCAGCTTCGACTGCATCGTTTTTGGATCCACTTCCTTCAAGTTAATGCCCCCGCCCGTTACGAACGCATCTTCTATGGAAAGCGATCCGTACACTCTAATCGGAAAATGTTTAATAAGCTGGGATAGAGCTATCCAATCCTGCTTTGGAATATTATCGTAAGTAAGGCTATCCGGCAAGCCTGCCTTTTGGAGCAGAATCGGAATCATTTTTTCGGGCAAATAACCTTTAAGCACATTTTTAATCGTTTTTTTGGATTCGAGCTCGGTGAGCCTCATCGTTTCTTTGTATACCTCGTCCTTGCTTTTATCCGGCATGAGGTCGATCGCAACTTCAATATTGCCCGTGCCGAATTGCTTCAAAGCTTTGACCACGAACTGGCTGCACCGCAGGACGATTGGGCCGGAGATGCCAAAATGCGTAAACAGCATGTCTCCTTGGTGCTGTATGATCTGCTTTCCCTTCGGGTTCATGACCGACAATGCCACGTCCCTTAAGGATAAGCCCTGCAGCTCCTTGCTCGTAATGAAAGGCTCATTCGACGTGAGCGGAACCTCGGTAGGGAACAGCTCGGTAATCGAGTGGCCGGCTTTCTCCGCCCAAGCGTAGCCGTCTCCGGTCGAGCCGGTCTGCGGCACCGATTTGCCGCCGGAGGCGACGATTACGCTTCTGCTGCGGAACGTCTCGCCGGATTTGGTGCGCACGCCTGTCACTTTTCCTTCGCCATACATGATATGATCGACGGGAGCGTTTAACATGATTTTGACGCCTTGATTCCGAACTTGATTAACAAGCGTATCCACGACGGTTTTGGCTTTGTCAGACACAGGGAACATGCGGCCATTGTCCTCTTCCTTGAGCGCAATCCCAAGATTTTCGAAAAAAGCGATAATGTCTTTATTGTTGAAATTGGCAAAGGTGCTGTGAAGAAACCGGCCATTGCCGGGAATATGCTTGATTAGCTCGTCCAAATCTTTATTATTCGTGACATTGCACCGGCCGCCGCCTGATATGCCGAGCTTGCGGCCTAATTTATCTCCTTTATCGAGCAGGAGCACTTTAGCGCCATCCTTGCTTGCGGCTATGCTCGCCATTAACCCGGCAGAGCCGCCGCCAATTACAATTGCATCATATTGCATCTCGTTCCACCTGCTATATTATTAGTAGATATATAATACCACAAATGAAAGGCGGCGTTATGATGCTGCGTGAGGAATGGCAATTAACAGGGGCAAAGGGCTCAACCTTATTTTTGCGGGAATGGAAGCCTGAAGCGCATGAATTAAAAGCTGTCGTATGTCTTGTACACGGAATGGGCGAGCATGGCGATCGATATAAGCATGTTGCAGCTCATTTTACGGAGGCTGGCATAGCCCTTATTGCGCTGGACCAGCATGGGCACGGCCGCTCATCAGGGAAGCGGGGCCATATGCATTCGATTGGCGCAGCTGCGAGCGATGCCGCTCTTATGATCGAAGACGCAGGCAAGCGCCATCCTGGCGTGCCAATTTTCTTATACGGCCATAGCATGGGGGGCAATGTCGCGTTAAACTGCGCGCTGCGCCTTCATCCGCCTATTCAAGGACTCATGCTGACAAGCCCATGGCTGCGACTCGCTTTCAGGCCGCATCCGGCGGTGGAGTGGTTCGGACGCCGGCTTGCCTCTATCGTTCCGACGATGCAGCAGTCAACGGGCTTAAATCCCGCCGATTTATTTCGCCCTGGCTATGATCAAGCGGCGCCAATAGTGGAAGACCCTTTATGCCATACAAAAATTACGCTGCATACCTTCACCGAGGTTGGCGCAGGCGGCGAGTGGGCACTCGCAAATGCCGCTAATCTGCAGGTTCCTTTGCTGCTCATGCATGGAACCTCCGATCGTGTCACTTCATTTGATGCCAGCTCCCTTCTTGCTGAAAATGTTGCAGCGTTATGTCATTTCAGACGGTGGGATGGCGGGCTGCATGAGCTCCACAACGATATAGAAGGAGAGAAGGCTATTTTAGAAATGATAAATTGGATGGAGGAACAATTGTAAATAGCTGCCTTTTATGTTTTAATCGGATTAATAGATTCATATACTTGGTAATGAAAGGCTAACTAAATAAGGGACATGCATTCGGAGCGCGAGTAGGGGGAACCGATCGGCTGTGTTAAAGGAATTGCTGTTACAATTCATTTTATCCTTATTGCCTGTTTTCGCCTTCCAGCTTTGGCATGACAAAGAGCAAGGCTGGAAGGGAATGCCGTTTTTTATGGGCATTTTTTGTGGAACTTCAATGATACTATGCATGCTGACAGCTCCAAATGTGTTCGATTATGAAGTTGATTTTCGTCTTATTCCATATTTGCTAGGCTCGCTCTATGGAGGTTTTCCAACACTGACCGTACTAACCTTCATTTACATAGTCCTTAGAGTACCGATGCTGGACAGCATATGGGAATCCGTCAGCTTTATTTTGTTTGTCGTTGGCTTTGTTACGCTAATGCTGTTTTCCATCCGTCCTTTCAAGCGAGCATCGGCACTCAGCAAGGAATATAAAGGCACACTTCTAATGATCATATTAATGCTTTATTTCAGTATTTCAGTTACCGCTTTTATTTCATTCAGCGAGGCAACTTGGTCGTTTGGCATAGTTATAGGGCTCATTCTTTCCATATCTGCATCACTGACGGCAACGTGGCTGTCCATCTTTATGATCGAGAGCGTGCAGGAAAAGAAGCTGCTCAATGATGAAGTGAAACGGATATCGGCTAATTATCGAAATGAAGTAGAGAAGCTGCAGCAATTTATAGACGAGACATCCTTTGGGGTGATCGTCGTTGATCGTGAAGGGCAAATAACACATTCTAACGAAATGGCAACGAGATTGTTAAGCTTGGGATCAGAGTATATAAGAGCAAAGCAGCTGCTGGGTACAGCCTTTCCGCTCGTATTTCAGAGCGGATACGGAGATGCTTGTGTCAAGCTGCTCTATCAAGCGCTTAATGGCAAGAAGTCCTCGCTTGTTCCGTTCGCCGATGGGGACAAAATGCTGCTGTTAACGACGATATCGCTGCGAACCTCCTTAACGGATCAAAATGCGGGCGCGGCGCTTATCGCACAGGATATTACGGAGCTGAGTCAGCTTAAGGACGAGGTTGGCCGAATGGAACGGCTAAGCCTAGTCGGTCAAATGGCAGCGAGCATCACGCATGAGATTCGTAATCCAATGGCGGTTATTCGCGGTTTTGTGCAGCTTATACAGGAACGCAGCCCAAATAACCAACAAGAATATTTCCGAATCGTAATCGAAGAGCTTGACCGGGCGAACATGATTATTAGCGACTTTTTGTCGCTCGCACAAAATAGGGCGCTCACGATGGAGCCGTCATCTCTGCATGATATTATTAACGAGCTTATTCCGTTATTGAACGCGGACGCGAACCTGCGCGGGCAGACGATTGAAGTGGAGCTTTGTGAAGGCCTGCCGCTTATCATGATGAACAACCGAGAGATTAAGCAGCTGTTTCTCAACATTGCCCGCAACGGTATGGAAGCCATGAGTGAAAAAGGCTTATTATTTATTAGCACGAGCTATTACGATAACAAAGTAGAGTTGCGAATAGCCGATCAAGGCGTAGGCATCTCTCAAGAACAAATGAAGCATTTGTTCGAGCCGTTTTTTTCAACGAAGACGCAGGGTACGGGTTTGGGACTGCCGCTTTGCCTTAGCATCGCGGAGCGCCATAACGGACGGATAGACGTGGAGTCCAAGGAAGGTCATGGGACAACGTTTATCGTCACCTTCTTCCTGCCCGAGGAGAAAGCTAGTTTAGCGTAAAGTGGGCTGTAAATGAGTGTTCATTCATTTATGGTTCTTTTTGCATTTATGTAGCGATGGAAAAAAAGGAGCGTTGCAGGTGGAAATACGAGAGCTTTTAAAGGAAGAGCAGCCTCCGATGGAACTGCTGCTGCTGGCAGACCCCTCTGAGGCGCTTGTTTCGCAATATTTAAAGCGCGGTAAGTGTTATGTCGCAGTTCTAGATAACGAAATAATCGGGGAGTATGTGCTGCTGCCGACTAGGCCGGATACGGTCGAAATCGTAAATGTGGCTGTCGCAGAAAACCACCAAGGCAAGGGGATAGGAAAGCAACTGGTGAAGCATGCGATTCAGCAAGCAGTGAAGCAGGGCCACAAAACGATTGAAATAGGAACGGGCAACTCAGGGGTTGCCCAGCTTGCTCTCTATCAGAAATGCGGCTTTCGCATGACGAGCATTGACCGGGATTTTTTTGTAAGACATTATTCGGAGCCGATTTATGAAAACGGGATACAGGTTGTCGATATGGTGCGGCTCTCACAGGATTTATAAGGAAGGACGGATTGGCGCATACTACCTTTGAACGATAACCCGCACTATAGGTTATAAGTATAAAGGGAGGAGGCGTTAGCATTGTCACAGCAAAATGAACAAAAAAACCGTTCGGCCGAGCAGGCGCAGCAAGCTGCGAAAAACGCGGCAGAGCAAGGCAAGTCGCCAGAGTCCGCTGGTTTTGACAAAAAGCTGGATGGACCTAATCGTCCGTCCATTTAGCCCGGAGGTGATCATGTGCCTGCGGATAATCATGAGAGCAAGAAGCATGTCGATGATCCGTCTCTAGATCCGTATGAGATCGAGTTTTTGCCTCAATTTCAGGATGGACGCGGAAGCCGCGAGCCTTTTGTGAATCAATATGGAATCGTCATCGGCGATCATCAATATGAGTCGCCGGATTCGCCGCTCTCACAGTGGAGCGAGGATACCGATCCGGCTATCATGGCGGGCGACGAATGGGTGCATCCGTTTAAGGACATAGGCTTCTTGACGGCGGAGAACCGGGATATTTTCGAGAAGGGGCTGCCGCCGAAGGAAGGATTGTTTGCCCATCCTGACAAAAATGCAGCGTATGGCCTCGATGATCCGAGCCGTTCTCCCGATTCCACATGAAAAAAAGAACAGCCGGAGTGATCGCGCTCCGGTTGCTTTATTTTGACTACGGAAGGTATAATAGTAGCTAAAATAAAGTAATTAAAGGAGTGTGTTTCGATGTCGATGTCATTCGAACGATACATGTTAGATATGGTGCAACCTATGCGGGACGATCTTACTCGCATCGGTATTCAGGAGCTTCGCACACCTGAGGAAGTAGAAGCAAATCTGCCAAACGCAAAAGGTACGGCACTTGTCGTAATCAATTCCGTATGCGGCTGCGCAGCAGGCCAATGCCGTCCAGGCGTAGCTGACGCGCTTCAGCATGATATTACCCCTGACCACTTGTTTACTGTGTTTGCAGGTCAAGATAAAGAAGCAACTGCAAAAGCTCGCGAATATTTTGCTCCATATCCGCCATCTTCCCCTTCCATCGCATTGATGAAAGATGGAGAGCTAGTACACTTTATCGAGCGCCACCAGATCGAAAACCGTTCCGCATCGGATATTGCAGCCGATCTGTCAGACGCTTTCGATCGGTTCTGCCGCTAATTGGGAAGGTAACTATGAGCTTACAACAAGAAATCATTGAAAGACTTGGCGTAAAGCCAGAGATTGATCCGGACGTTGAAATTCGCAAACGGGTCGATTTCTTAAAACAATACGTGAAACAATCCGGTACGACGGGGCTGCTCATCGCCATTAGCGGCGGAATTGACAGCGCCGTTGCTGCTGGCCTTTGCAAGCGTGCAACGGATGAGCTTAGCGCAGAATCCGGACGCGAGTATATGACGCTTGGCGTCTTCCAGCCTTACGGCGAGCAATCGGATATTTCCGACAGCTACGCGGTTGCAGAAGCTTTCCAGCTGAAGCACCGCGCAGAGACGAATATTGCGGAAGCAGTGGACGAGATCGCGATCGAGGTGGAGCATAGCTTCAAGTCGCTTGGCATCCCGCGCCATCTGAGCCGCGGCGGCAAGGGCAATGTGAAGGCAAGAACGCGCATGGTCATGCAGTATGCCCTCGCATTTGATCTTAACCTGCTAGTCGTTGGCACGGATCATGCGTCCGAGGCAATTACCGGCTTCTATACGAAGTGGGGCGACGGAGCAGTTGATGTTACACCGCTAAGCACGCTCAACAAGCGTCAAGTACGCCAGCTAGCTTCCCATATCGGCGTGCCGCAAAGCGTGCTCGACAAAGCGCCAACCGCAGGCTTATGGGATGGGCAGACCGATGAGGATGAGCTAGGCATCACTTATGGTGACAATAGCGATTACCTCGAAGGCAAGGACATTAATGCCGAAGCTCGCGAGAAGCTTGAAAAACAATACTTGAAAACCGAGCACAAACGCTCCCCGATTCCGGGCATTTAAGCTGCTTTCGCTGCTCGAAACGTGATAAGGACTGTCCCATTAAGCCGAGTGATCGGCATGGGGCAGTCTTTTTTTTATGCGCAGCAGTTAAGTGGTTTATTTAGTAAGGCAGTTGCAGAGGGCAGGAAAATAGTTTGGCGGAGAGAATATGTAACTGTTGGAAGGGGCTGTTACGGATGAGAAACAGAAAGCTAATTGTTGTGGAAGGCTTGCCCGGCTCAGGAAAAACAAGCACGGCACGATATGTAAAAGAAATATTGGATAAACAAAATATAGCTAACCGCTTATTTTTGGAAGGCGATTTGGAGCATCCGGCTGACTATGACTGCGCGGCTTTTTTGACGGACGAACAATATAAGGAGCTGCTGCACAAGCATGCGGAACGCGAGCAGCTCATCGAACGGCATTCGGAAGCGCAAGCGGACGGATTTATCGTTTATTACGGCAAGCTGATGAAGGAATCGGATTTGTTCCACGGGGAAAATTTTGGCGCTTATGATGTGTACAGCTTGCCGCTCGCGCAGCATCAGCAATTAATAAAGAGCAAATGGAGCTCATTTGTGAAGCGGGCAGCAGACGGGGACGAAGTGTACATATTGGAATGCTGTTTTTTGCAAAATCCATTAACGGTCATGCTGGCGCGTGAAAATCAGCCTCAGTCTGCGATCGCTTCCTACATCCACGAACTTCATAGCCTTATAAAGCCGCTTAATCCATTGTTAATTTATTTGCACCAGCGTAATTTTAAGGATGATTTTTCTAAGGTCATCGCTGAACGGACTGCTGAATGGTTGGATTTTATTACTTGGTATTATACGGAGCAAGGTTATGGGAGAAGCAAGGGTTTAAAGGGCGTTGATGGACTGCTTGAAGCGCTTGAGCTGCGAAAAACATATGAACTGGCGATATTGAACGATTTGCCGATCGATCATCTGTTGTTCGAGAAGAGCAGTACCGATTGGACGACGATAAGCAGCCGTATTAGCTTGTTTTTGCAATCCGTATAAAGTAGGTGTGTATGTATTGAAAGCCGGATTACGGTACTTGATTGCAGTATTTGTCGCGATGATACTTGGCTTTAGCTCTAGGCGTTATGCGGATATGCTGCCTGTTTTTGTTGCAGAGCATGCGGGGGACGCGCTTTGGGCAAGCATGATATATTTTGGCATTCGTCTCTTATGGGTGCGGAAGAGCTTGCTATGGGCTGCGCTGGTTGGCATTTTATTTTGCTTTGGCATCGAGTTTAGCCAGCTTTATCAAGCTGAATGGATTCAAGCGATCCGCAGCACTTTTCTGGGAGCGTTAGTGCTTGGGAGCGGGTTTTTGACCATTGACTTAGTCAGGTACAGCGTAGGAGTTGCCGTGTCGCTGCTGCTTGATCGGTATTTCGGCAGGCAGGGCATCAGGTCATAGGATTAAATGGAAGCACAGCGGGGGAAGCAAGATGTCTTGCTTCCCCCGCTGTTTATTCCGTTTACCTTCTATACCAAGCTAGAAAAGCATCGGCAACCGCAGTTCAAGCAGCTCCGTTCGGATGAGGATCGTTAAAAGGGCTCATAAATTCAGGACGGAGCAGCTCTCCATTAGGCTCGGCTTGTCCAAGCACCGATGCGATGTCGAATACGCCGGAAACGTGGGCAGCGGCTTCGGTTCGAATCCAATCGTTGACCGTGCGCCATACCTTCTCTTGCTCGCCCGAGAAGTTGAAAGCAGGCAGCGTGCACAGCCAGATTGCAAGGTTAGGCTTGCTTTCTTGAAGCTGCTCGATAATGGCGCTTAAATCAGCGATCAATTGCTCGGCGCTTCGGCTCGCGGTGCCGATGTCGTTAACTCCGAGGCAAACGACAACCTCGTCGCCTTGCTTCGCTTTGGCAAGCCACCTGCTGTCGTTCACCAAATCGTAAGCGCGTGCCCAGCCGCTGCCGATGTTCCACACGCCGATGTCGGGCCCGAGGCCCGCCGCAATCTTTGCAGCCCAGAAGGCGTAGCCATCCAGCTCGGTGCGAACGCCTTGCGTAATCGAATCGCCGAGAAAGACGATCGTTTTTTGGACGTTCTTTTCGTAAGCGAGCAGAGAAGGAAGCACCTGGCGGTTGCCGGCAGGAGCATAACCTTCGGAAGAAGCTTGGCCGGCAAGGTCACCATCCGCTTCATACGCGCTCGCGAGCAATGTCTCGGTATTAAACGGTATGCCTTCCGCTGAACCATCTAAAGTAAGGGCCCAGCTAAATGCCAGAAAATGATTTTCGGGCAATGCGATCGCGACGGGGTCGCTCCAAAATTGCTCGCCCTGCTGCACGTTCTTAGAGGGTGCACCGCCAAATGTAACGCCACGCACAGATCCATTGACGATTGCTCCATCCGGCTGTGCGCCGCCGTCTGCGACAAAGCAGGATTCGATCCGCCAGCATCCGCCAAGATCATTGGCTTTGGATTCAGAGCCGTCTGCCCATGTAGAATCGACTGAATTGCTATGCCAGAGCTTGAATGACAACAGGCCATACTCTCGCGGCTGTATGTACGTGCGGAAGGTAACCGTCGTTTTCTTCTCCGCTTTCCATTTAAAGTTTGCTGCGCTAGATAAAGAGGTGATCGATGTGTACCCGGTTTGCAACGTTTCCAGCTCCTTAGACGATTATGATGAGCTCCCTGCGGCGAAGGAGTTTAATTGCTTCAAAGCTATCATTATTTTGGGTAGAAAACAATGAAAAGGTTTCCATCACTATTGAAATTATATATGCTAGTAAGAAAGACAGGCGAACAAGGAGATTAGTAAAATGACCTTTACAGCTAGACAAGTCGAGATTGCGAAAAAAATAGCGATTGCAGCCTGGAACCAGCCTCTGCTAAGCAGCGGACTATGGTTTCATAACGATATACGCGACAACTTCTACTATGCCTCCTATCTATTCGCTGCGGCAGTCGGCATGCCGGAGCAGATGCCCTTTGAAGCGGAGCCCGCTAAGCAGACGGCTGAGAGGGTATTGCTAGAGGTGCTGCAACTTCAAGACCAAAACACTGAAAGCGCTACCTATGGACATTGGCCGTTAAATCTAGGGCAAGAGCCGAGGCATGCGAAACCTAACGTATTGCCTGTGGAGCTGATGGGGAGCTTGATGGCTTTTTTTACGGATCGTTACCGCGCACATTTTTCCGAAAATGTTGCACATGCGTTTGAAACGGCGCTCGTCCATATTTACCGAAGCGGCTTCTACAGGCACAAAAATGTATATGGCCATCACGATGCCAAGTATACAGCGGCAAAGCTGATCTTCGGACAACTTTACGGGGACGCTGAGCTATTGGAAGATGGCCGCACCAATCTCCAGCTCACTTTGGCGCATGTTCGCAAGCATGGGATGTCGGAATACGGCAGCTTGCCATGGTTTTGGCATTGGGTGCAGGCCTTTACATGCGCATGGCTGCTCATTCACGATTCGGCGATCAAAAAAGAGCTCGGCGGCATGCTTGATTATCTCTGGTCAGAGAGAGCGGCGTTTTACTTGAAAGGGACTTGGGCCGGCGCGCACTGCCGCGGACAGAAGCATGATATTCCGCTCGACGGCAACGTCCTGCATGACTATGTGCAATTCGGTGATTTTGTTCTGCCTGCGGAGCTGCCTCGGACGGAGTACGCCGGTCTGCTGTATTATAAGGCTCCCGAGACGGCACGCCAAACCGCGCTGCATAGAGACGAACCTGTAGAAGTGAAGAAGCAGCTCGCAAAGCTGTCGGATGATGGAGCGAAGAGCCTGCATAGCTATGCGTATATTACCTCTGATTTTGCGGCGGGCGGAATGTGGGAGCGGTATGAGGAGTTTGACAATGAGCAGCATCGCTGGGATATCACATTTCCGATTGGCGAAGTAAGCGGCGTAAACCAAGCATACTTTTTCCATCCGGCCGAGCAGAATGCCAAAGACGATCCGAGGCACCAGAGCAGACATACCGAAGTTCTGTTTCATAAAAATACGATCGCTGCCCTTTATCCTCTCCCAGCAGACGCGGTGAACAAAATCGTCGGGGTATTGCCGAATACGGATTGGCTGCAAGAGCCCGGCTTTATGCTCGGACAGACGAATAACGTATACGTGGCGGTCTATTTGATGCAGCCTTACGAGGTTGATAAGCTGGCTGATCGTTATGTCGTTACAAGCGATGGCGGCCGTAACGGGGTCATCATTGAAGCCATTCGCAAGCAAGAGGCGCGGCAACGGGGGATTAGCAGCTTTGAGGCGTTTGCAGCGGAAGCAAGGCTTCATGCTCCTGCTTGGTCGTCTGACGAGAAGCTAAGCGTCCGATATGCGACCTTGGAACAGAATGAGCTTAAGCTAAGCATTGGCGGTCAAGGCAGCATTGTCAAAAGCGTAAATGGGCTTCCGATTGATTTTTCCGAGTATGCGCTCTAATTGGCTGACATAATTCACATATCGTTCACAGCACTATAGCTCTTATGAGTCATGTGCAGCGTGCCCCCTACTGATACAATTTGGAGAGTTAATCCAAGTCGATGGGGGTATTTTTAATGGCATTTCGGAAAAAGATCGTAGGAGCAGCGCTTGCTGCTGTATTGACACTCGGTGCGGCGGTTCCGGTATTCGCGCATGATGGGTGGTCACAGACAAGCGCGCCAATCGTAGCACAGGGGCAAGTATCTTATGTTGAACTGATGTACGGCAACCACTCCAACGAGCACAAAAGCTACCGTCTCGAAGGGCAGTGGAGCAGCGCCTCGAAAGTTTACGTTACTACGCCGGCAGGCGTGAAATCCGACATTACAGGCACACGTTTCTATACGGGCGAACCGGCAACAGAAACGACGCCAGCTCTAAACAATTATTCGGTAGCTTCCTTTAAATCGAATGTACCGGGCGCTTACATCATTTCGACAGAAGGAGACAGCGTGTTCAAGAGTGCAGAGGCTTCAAGCCGAACGCTGCGCAGCGCAAAATCATTTGTGGCGGTAGGCGATATTCCCGTGCTAGAGCGTGTCAAGGCACTGAAAGGCTTCTCTAAGCAGGTAAGCCCGGATCGCGCGGAGCTTGTCCCGGCTTTTAACCCAGCTGCTGTTACACCGGACGAGAAGGTATCGATTCAATTGTTCCTAAAAGGCGAGCCGCTTGCAGATACAGCCGTAGATATTATCCGCCGCAGCAATTCGGAAGCAACCCAGCTGAAGACCGATGCGACTGGCGTTGTTACGTTCACGACTGGCGCTGCTGATTATTATTTGGTTCGCGCCAAGCCAAGCACGAAGGAGTCCAAGGAAGGCGAATACAGCACAACTAACTATGAAGCGACCATGACATTTACGGTTCAAAATAAATCGGTAAAGCTTCCCGGTTCCGTTACGACAGCTAAGCCGCATATTTACGTAAACGGTAATGTGGTTGCCGTGAACAGCTTGACGATTGCGCAAGGTACAACTAAGGTAGATGCTTCTTTCATCAAACAATATGTTGACGCAGCTTACAAAGGCACCGGCTCTGTAACACTCCGCGCGGCAGCAGAGGCGGCTGGCGCAGCCGTTGAATATTTCCCGGCAGTCGGCGGCAATCAACCGGCAGTTGCGATCTACACGAAATAAGGCATTCTCATGAAAAAATTAATAAATCGTTTAGCTATACTTATTATGTTATGGGCATGCATGCCGAGCTTAGTCTCGGCGCATGCCTATATTGCGAAATCGACGCCTTATCAGGATGCGGAGCTGGCGGAGTCTCCTGCTGCGATTCGAATAACTTTTACAGAGAAGATTGATTTAAAGCTAAGCAACGTCACACTTGAGCGTGAAGACAGCGGCACCTCGATCGCTGGCAAGCTGAGCGGTGAAGATGACCTTACGCTTATTTATACGATTCCGAAGCTTGAGAAAGGCGTTTACCAAGTGAACTGGAAGGTGCTGTCGCTTGATTCCCATATGACCGACGGCTCCTTCCAATTCGCCGTAGGTACGAAGCTTGCGGATGCAGCGCCGGACGATACCGTATCCCTTGACGGCAATTCCTCCGGAAACACAGGAAGCGGGGCGAAACCAACCGCCAAACCAACCGCGAAACCAACTGCCAAACCAGCGGCTACGGCGAAGCCGGCTCAGACGAAGGCGCCTACCGAGCAGCCTAAAGCAGCCGTGACTCCGAAACCTATCGTCACTCCTTTGCCGGCCGTAAGCTCCTCGCCTAGCGAGACTGCGGCTCCAGAAAGCAAAGAGGACGTCGTATTAGGGACGGAGCAAGCATCCGGTGACGGCGTTCCCGGCAGCGCTGCTGATTCAGCCGGCGAGGTAGCAGGCTCAGACAGCGTTGATTCAGCAGCTGGCTTGCCTGCGGCCACGGATACGGGAAATACGCCGCATCAGCCTGCTTCGGGTGAAGCGGCAAGCAGTCATGCGAGTCATGGCGAGCATGCTGGCAGCAGCCACGCCGAGGAAGGCGAGCACGAGCATCCGGGCGGCCAGCAGCTTATGGTTATGCTGCGCGTGCTTGATATTTTGGCGGGCGTGATGCTGGCTGGCATTTTGTTTTTCCGATACGTGATTTGGAGAAGCGATGAGACTCAGGCTCCCTATGGCTTTTCTCTGCGAGCGGAGCGGTTAGTTATCGGAATAACGGCTGCAGTCTGGATGATTTCCGGCTTAACAAGGCTTTCCATGCTGTCGAATCAATTCGGCGGCGTTACGATAATTGAGCTGGTTAACGGAACGATGATTGGGAAGATGGCAGCGCTGCGGCCAGCGCTCGCATTGTTTGCGCTGCTGCTTGCATTCGCTCCTAGCCGAGAGCGGAAATGGGCGAATCCACTCAAATTTGGCGCAGCAGCTGGGTTGATTTTGACATTTCCTTTGACGGGCCACGCGTATGCGGCCATGAAGGACGCAGCCTTGGCGATCACTACCCATGCGGTTCATATGAGTGCCGCGGCGATATGGTTTGGCGGCCTCGCAGGTTTGTTTTCGCTCACCTTCAGCCGCAGCGCCATAGACCACTTAAACCAAGCGGCCGTGCGTTTCTCGCGATGGGCGCTGCCAAGCATGGTGCTCATTTTGATTAGCGGCATCTGGCTGTCGGCAGCAAGGCTTTCAGCATGGGAGCAACTGTATACGAGTGCATATGGCAGGCTGATTGTTGCTAAGTCCATCTTTATGCTGCTTGTGCTTGTTATTGCTGCGCTTCACAAGCTGGTGTTCATGCCCCGGATTGCGCAGTCGAAAGCGCCAAAAGCAACACGCGGCTTGCTGCTGGGCGTTCGAATAGAAGTGCTGCTCGCTGTTGCTTTGTTTGTGCTGGCAGGCTGGCTATCGTCGACTTCGCCGCCGGAGGCGGCTGCTGCGCAGAAGCTTTCCGAGCCGATTTATTGGCATGTGATGGGCGAGAAAGCGCATATGAGCATGCGTATTTCTGCTAACGAGAAGACGGGGGGGCAAGCTGCAAGACTTGATGTCTGGCTGCCTGAAGGACTAGGCGCGCCTGTATTGGCTAATGCTGACATAACGCTGGTTGCTGATGATTCCGCGGCTGACAGCAATCAAAATACGAATAAAGAATCGATTCCGCTCAAGCTGCAGCCAGCGGCGAACGAGCCGTTCGAATTTCCCGGCTTCACCAAATACACGTACCGGGCAACAGGCGAGTTCATAGACGATATGCAGCAAAGCTTAATAACGGTGGACGTTAAGGATGCAAAAGGAAATGACTTCCACTATGAACGGGTAATCGGCGGTGGCCAGCAAGTGCCTTAATCAACCTGATGTCCTAATCGAGATGCCGCATGCGGCTAGGCTTGACTTCAAACGAGCCATCTGCTAATCTCACCATCAGGGAAAAGGCAGGTGTTAGCATGATCATCGGCATCGGACATGATTTATCGGATATAACCCGCATCGTAAAAGTATTGGAGGGACCCTCGCGCAAGCGATTCTTATCACGCGTGCTGTCGGCAGGTGAACTCGCGCTTGCTGAGCAGTATTCGGGCGAGCGGCTCCACCAATTTACGGCGGGGCGATTCGCGGCGAAGGAAGCGGTCGTGAAAGCTTTTGGCTGCGGAATCGGAAAGGTTATGGGATTTACGGATATCGAAATATTGCGCGGAAGCTGCGGCAAGCCGGAGTGCAGCTTATCGGCTGCCGCTTGGGAGCGGCTTGACATGAGCCCGGAAGCTGTGCGGATCCATGTTACCATTACCCACGAGCGCAAGCTGGCTTCAGCTTTTGTTGTTGCGGAACGGATATAGCTGTAACCTTTTGCCTATACTTGGAATGTAATATACCAAGCTAGCGAGTCGAGAGGGGTTGGCGGGAATGAAGGAGCAACGGCAGCAGAAGAAGCGTCGGTTTAAAACAGGACAATGGGTCGAATATGACGGTTTGTACTCAGATGATTGGGGCGGGGATTTGATGCTGATCCAGGGCGATCTATTTCCGGCTCATCCCCAAATGGGTGAAACGCACTGGACGTACGCGGGCCAAGCTGCTCTTCATTTTATGAAATCTCCCAAAATAAACGGTCACCATATCGGTTATTAGCCAATATTGAAAAAAGGATGCCGGCGGCAATCAATTCCGCTTAGGCATCCTTTTTGTTGTTTACGATCATTTTTTGGCAGCGAGCCAATCGGATAATCCGGCAATTTCTTCGGCAGTCAGACGTTCTTTGAAGGCAGGCATTGTGTCGCCTCCTTGTTCAATTTGCTTCGTAATGTCCTCGGCGCTCATGCGTTCGCCAACCTTCTGCAAATTCGTTGCAGGACCTACTCTGCCCTGCAGCCCGGTGCCGTGGCAGCTAACGCAATTCGCCTTGTAAACGGCTACGACCTCATCCGGTCCATCCAAAGCTTTGTTTTTCTGTGAAGAGCTTCCGGACCCGCCGCCGCAGCCTGTCATAGCGAGCAGCAGTCCCGCGGAAGCAATAAAAATAATCACTTTTTTACTAGACATTCACAACTCTCCTTACATCTTTTCAAAAATATGGTTATTTCGGGTTTGTTTTGGGTTTTTTCATGAATCCCATATGAATTTGAATCGTTAGTTCGTATAATAGAATAGGTAGTTTTGTGTTCATATCAAATGGTAACGACTATTATTATATCGCAGTTTTACCTATAGGAGAATTTATGAAACCGACAATTGAGAGTATATTACAAAATCAATTGAATAAGATCCAAGCTGAGGTTATCATGACCGCTTATTCGGAGAACCTGCCGGGCTGGAAGGTGCAGAAAACGGAACCCGATTTTTATCGATTCTGCTATCCCGACAAGGGAAGGTCATGGCTGGAAATCGATGATGAGCGCTATATTCTTGAACCGGGGACCCTTTATTTTTTGCCTGCAGGTACGGTACAATCATTCGGTACGGAAGGCGACGAGCCGCACGGCTGCTATTGGTGCCATTTCCGTTTGGAGCTCGGCGATATTGAATTCATCAATTCCATCCATTTGCCGCCGTTCGTTTATGTGCGGGACAGGCAGATGATGAACGATCTTTTTGCCAAAATGTATACTTTTCAATATCACCCTACCATCACGAGAGAGCTGCGTTTAAAAGCGATTTTTCTTGAGATGTTCTCCTTTTATCTAGATGAAAGCCAAATTCAGACACAAACGCTCCAAGACCCTAGCTTTGAGGTAAAATGGAATGAGGTGCTCGCCTATATCGAAGCGAATTTGCACGTGAACATTCAAATCGAGGATCTTGCGAAGGTCGCCTTCCTTCATCCGAATTATTTCATTACCTCTTTTAAAAACTTTATGGGCTGCTCGCCGATTCAGTATGTGACAAATCGCCGGATCGAGCTTGCGAAGCAGCTGCTTATGGAAACGGACTTTCCCGTCGCAACCATCGCCAAGAAGGTTGGGATGCAAAATCATTATTTATCAAGACTGTTCAAAAGGTATATGGGCCTCACGCCCATTCATTATCGACGGATCGTCAAGCATAGCATTGGCAATCGCCTGGAAACCGCTGTCACATCTGAGGAGGACTACAGCTAGTGGAACAAGAAGCAATAAAACAATTTTTTAGTACGGAGCTGCTGACCTGGTACCGGCTCATTAAGCGCGATCTGCCTTGGCGGAAGAACCGCGACCCTTACCGGGTATGGGTTTCGGAAATTATGCTGCAGCAGACGAGAGTAGACACGGTCATTCCGTTTTACAACAACTTTATGGGCAAGTTTCCTACCGTCACAGCGCTTGCGGAAGCGCCGGAGGAAGAGGTGCTCAAAAGCTGGGAGGGACTAGGCTACTATTCGCGCGCGCGCAATTTGCAAGCAGGCGCCAAAGAGGTCGTTGCGCGCTACGGCGGCATTATGCCGGATGATAAAGCATCTGTCGCAGGACTAAAAGGCGTTGGTCCGTACACTAGCGGGGCGATCATGAGCATCGCGTTCAATCGCCCGGAGCCTGCGGTCGATGGCAACGTCATGCGCGTGCTCTCCCGTTATTTTTGTTTGGAGGACGATATTGCGAAGCCCTCTACGAGAGTCGGTATCGAGAAGCTGGCTACTTCGTTGATTCCTGAAGGAGCGGCGGGCGATTTTAACCAGGCGCTTATGGAGCTTGGAGCGCTCGTTTGTACGCCGAAATCGCCAAGCTGCCTGCCATGCCCTGTGATGGAGCATTGCGCAGCTAGGCTTGCAGGCAGGGAAACGGAGCTGCCGATCAAGACGAAGGCGAAGCCGCCGCGCCCAGAATTCAGGGCGGCAGTGATCGTTGCAGGCAGCGGCAAGAACAAGGGCAAAGTGCTTGTAAGGCAGCGTCCAGCCACGGGGCTGCTAGCCCAAATGTGGGAGCTGCCTCACCTGTTATTGGAGCCGGACAAAACGAAATGGCTCGATGAGTCCGCTCCGAAGGAGCAGGGTGAGCTTGCCGAGATGATCAGCCGCATGCTGGAGGAGGATACGGGGCTGCTTATCCGCCCGCGCAGCTGGTTTACGGATGCGGATCATATTTTTAGCCACATTCACTGGAAGATGCGTTTTTATTTAGCTGATTTGGGTGAAGAGGCCGACGCCTATAAGGAGCTGGCTGCAGCGAATAGCACGAATGTGGCGGGGGAGTTACCTCCCTTATACGAGACATTAACACCTGCTGATGCTAACAACGCGGCTCTTGAAGCCGTTTCCGATGGCACAGGGGATACGGGATCTGGCTCTTATCGATGGATTGGCAAGGAAGATATGGAAACTTTACCGTTTCCGAACTTATTTTTGCGAATTTTAAAGAAAATTTGGGAATAAATGAAAGTATAGACCGGAGGAGAAGCGAATGAACGGGATGCTTGAGCTGCTGCTAGAGCACAAAATTGTAGCCATTTTGCGGGGAATCGAAGATCGCCATGCCGATGCTGCGGCGCAGGCTTTAATAGACGGCGGCATTCATATGATGGAAATTACGATGAATACGGAGGGCGCTGCTGCCATGATCGAGCGGTGGCGCACGAAGTTTGGCGCTCAGGCGGCAGTCGGCGCAGGCACGGTAACGGATGTTGCGCTAGCTGAGCAAGCGGTTGCCGCTGGAGCCCAGTTTCTTATCTCGCCTAATTTGGATGAGGACGTTATCGCCTTCGGACGCGAGCGTGGACTATCCGTCTGGCCCGGGGTCATGACGCCGACAGAGATCGTGAAGGCGTGGAAGGCAGGAGCCGATGCGGTAAAAATTTTCCCGATGGGTACGCTTGGCATCGGATATTTGCAGGAAATTCGTGGTCCGCTGAATGAAATACCGATGATCGCAACCGGCGGAGTAGATCTACATAACATTGCCGATTATTTTAAAGCAGGAGCGAATGCCGTCGGAATGGGCAGCAAGCTCGTTAATTTGGATTGGGTTCGCGAGGGGAAATTCACGCAAGTAACGGAGCGGGCACGGCAATTTGTAGAAGCCGTGCGGGCTTTGTAAGCCAAAGGGGGAAATATGGTGGGAAATGCCTTATGGTTTTTGGCTAGCTTGTTAATTATCGTTGGATTGCTAGCTGCGCTTGTCTGGCAAATGGGGGCGCGCAGCCAGAGGCCGCGCAAGCTTTCGAATCCGGAAGCCCCTGCCGTGGACACGCAGTGGCAATCCTTGTCCTTCATGAGCGGCGGATCTAAGCTTGAGGGCTGGCTTCTCCATCCGGCGCCTGAGGCGAGTTCAAACCATGAACAAATTCCTCTTATCGTGATCGCGCACGGCTGGGGCTCCAATCGGAATAGAGTTTTGCGTTATGCCCGCCCGCTTTATGAAGCGGGCTTCGCTGTATTTATGTACGACGCGCGAAGCCACGGCAACAGCGATTCCATATCGGCGCCTTCCGCGCTTATGTTTCGCGACGATGTGCTGGCTGCGGTCAAGACCGCTAAGCAGCTTCCAGGCATCGACCCTGATCGGGTCGCGGTGCTCGGCCATTCGCTCGGCGGCTTCGGGGCGCTGCTTGCGCTTGATCACGGGATGCAGGTAAACGCGGTCGTAACCGACTCGATGCCCGTTCGTTTCGAAACGATGATGAAGTCAGAGCTGAAACGAAAAAAGTTGCCGCTTTTTCCGCTTGCCTATCTAATTCCGAAGATTTGGCTCATTCGTGCACGTATTTCGCGGGCGGAATTTAAGAAGGCAAGCATTCCGTTAGTACTTACGAAACATGCGGGCAGTCCGGAAGAAGGCAGGACGCCGGTTATGATGATTCATTCGAATGGCGATGATTTTATTAGCGCGGAAGATTTGCGAGAGCTCAAGGAACAGCTGCCCGACGGCATGATCAATACGCTGTTCGTATCTGCGAAGGGGCACAGCGCTTCGGAACAGGCGCCGGCATTTTGGGAGAGTGTCATCCCTTTTTTACAGAAGGCGGTCGTACATGCCTCGGCAAAAAAGGAAGCCTGCGGCACGGGGCTGCAGGCAACAAGAGAGAATATATAATAAAGGGGGGTCATGAATTCATTATATAAGCATAAGATGAAACCAAGATGAGAGAAATATTACAGTTTGATTACATAGCTTTAAAACGTAACGGCTGTATTAAAAAATAGGCTCGTGAACGATAGCCGCGGTATTTCGAGGCGACTTGCTTCACAAGCCGTTCAGGAGGTACGAATGCATAGAGTAGCTTCCAAGTTGTTGGTGGTAGTTATCGTCATAATAGCTGCGTTCTATCTTGACTTAAAGCTGGATCTGTTTCCTGCCGCAGCGGAGTCGGAGGAGGTCGCCGTAGTGGATGAGACGAATAAACTGGATCGGCTGGAGCTGGAAATCGCTAAACGCTTCCAAGCGCGGTCTGAGCATTTTTCGGTGGCATACACAGGGGACAAGCAGGAGCTATCAGGAAAGCTGACGGAGATAATTCGCGCAGCCCTTCGTCATGATGACTATTCAGCTTACATTCTAGAATCCTATATCTATACGATTCGTAGCTGGGGCAATAAATCGACGATTGCCCTCGAAGCAAGATACCGGGAGACGCCGGAACAGACAGCTGCCGTTGACCGCGCAGTCGCGAAGGCGCTTCAAGAGATCATTGAACCGGGCATGAACGACCATGAGAAAATAAAAGCGATTCACGATTGGATCGTGAGCCATGTTGAGTACGATCAATCTTTAAAGCATTATACGGCTTATGACGCGATAACGCTTGGGGAGACAGTCTGCCAAGGGTATTCGCTGCTTGGCTACAAGATGCTCAAGGAAGCGGGAATAACGGTATTAATTGCCGAGGGCACGGTGAATACGGGCGAGCATGCTTGGAATATGGTGCAGCTTGGCGGCGTTTGGTATCACCTCGATCTAACATGGGATGATCCGGTCAGTACGGCAACCGCCGGCAAGGACGCTGCAGCGAAAGCAGCCGAAGAGAATAAGAATACAATCCGTTACAATTATTATTTAAAGACGGACGCGGAGCTGCGCGCAGACCATCAATGGACGAAAACCTATCCCGCAGCAACCGTATCCTATGCGGATACGATTCGCGAGCTTGAGCAGCAGGGGCAGGCGACGGAGCGCAATCGATTCAGCAGGCTGAAGCTGGCGCTAGGCCTTCACTGGCTTGAGCCTGAATATACGGTATCAAGCTCGGAGCAGCTTAATCAGATCATTCAATCGGCGCTTGACTCGCGCACGGCAAGCTTAGCGTTTAGGTATGAGGATGGCGCACAATTCCCTGCTGCGCTTAAAGCGGCCTTCCAGGGCGCGAACGTGGCTGTTGGCTACCGGGCAAGCTATGAGCCGTATGCAGGCAATAACTCGCTTATCGTCCATATACAATTGGAGTACGCCCGTTAGCAGCGTTATCCGATCGAAGAAACCCGGGGTGCAGAGATGCGCCTCTTTTTTGTTGCTCGCGGGAGGAGGCAATAACGAAAAAAGGGATGCATCACTGCACCCCTTTTTGCGTATTGCACGTTCTTATTATTGCAAGCTTAGCCGTTCAAATAAAAGGTAATGTTTTATTGCTCGCTTTTGCGAGCCGCAGTCATTTGCTGCCACACAGAGCCGGCTGCTTCCTCGCCGCGCTCGATTCGCTCAAGCGCCATCTGGGCTTGGAGCTGTATTTCGAATTCGCTGTCCTTCGCAGCCTCACGAAGCGCCTCTATCGCCGACTCGTCGCCTGCCTCGTACAGAAAGCGTGCAGCGCGCCAGCGTACAAGCTTGTTCTTGTCGCGAAGCGATTCGATCATCGGCCCTACCGCAGCCGGATCGCCTAGATCGGATAACGTATCGCCGGCTGTCCGCCTGACGGATGTCGAGGAATCGCGCAGCGCAATGAACAAATAAGGCAGCGCTTCAGGGGACCGTAGATCGCCAAGATAAACGACCGCCAATCGGCGAATCGAGGTGTTCTCGTCTTTAATCGCCGCAGCAAGCAGCGGCAAACCCTCGACGGCGGATACATAACGCTCAAGAGCGGCATAGCGCACCTGCCAATCAGGGGAAGCGAACTGCTCCTGTGCTTCTTCAAAGGTAAGCGGAGCAGGCCTGACAACCGCAGCTGAAGCTTCTTCCGCACCGCCAGTATTTCCAAGCGCGATGGCAGCTTGTACGAGAGCTTCTAGCCGCTCTGGCGTATACGAGGCTTCCAGCTCGCGCACGATCTCAGCCGCGATTTCCTCGGGCTCCCCATAACGGACGCCAAATTCCTCCAGCTTGCGCTCGCGAATCATGCCAGAGCCGGCTGCAACGCCGACCGCCTCAGCGAACTGCGGAGGCAGTGCCGAGCGAACCTCGCTGTCCCCCATGCGTACGCGTACCTGCATCGGAATGCCGCGGTACATTTGAACGAGTACCTGCGCTTCGCCGTAGCTTGCCGAAGGACCGCTCTTGCCGCCATCTCCTTCAGCATCAGCCTTATCCTGTTCAAGGAGCTGTCCTGCTGCAGCCAGTATGGCTGCCCAATCCGCCCCAGGCTTCCGGTCTAGGGCTATAAAGTCTGCGGTTCGGAACAGGCTTTTTACGCCGTTGATTTGCAAAAGCTGCTGAAGCGGCTCAGGAGCATTGCTTGCTTCGCTAGCTTTGTAGGTAAGCCTGCGCCCGCGCGGAAGCATCTCATCGACATTCAGCTTCATGGAATTAGGACTTGGAGTTGGTTCTATTGAAATTAGTTTCATAAGGAAACCTCCTGGAAATGATTATGGGATTGATGTTTTTTTGCTGGCTTAGAGTAACAAATGCTGCGTCGAAAGCGTAGTCTTATGTGTAAAACCTATATAACGTAGTTTAACTGATTTCATGTTAGGATGCTAACGACGAGACGGTTAGATTGTGAATATTCGCTTATTGCCAGAAAGGGCTGACCCGCACAGATGAGCTTTTTACGTATAAATAACATATTTGCATTGGGAGCCGTCAACTTGGTATCTTATAAAAACAACAGATAATTGCGAGGGAGGGATGGACGGTTGAGGTTAAAACGATTTGCTAACATAGATCCTATCGAGCAGCATACGTCTTTGAAGCAATTCAAAAGATGGCGTCAGGAACGCATTCGCAGGCTGAGAATGAAGGATTATTCATTCACCGTTCCGAATGTTGAACCTGACATCGCATACTTGGAGGATAATAGAAAACGGCCTTCCATGACATGGGTAGGCCATTCGACTTTTTTCATTCAGCTTGGCGGATTAAACATCATTACGGACCCTGTATGGTCAACCCAGATGGCTTTTCAAAAAAGACTTTCGCCGCCGGGGATCAAAGTAGAAGACGTACCGCCAATTGATGTCGTACTTATTTCACACTCCCATTATGATCATTTAAATATAAATTCGCTGCGCAGGCTAATCGGCGCCAGACAAATGCTTGTGCCTGCCGGCCTTGGAGCTAAGCTGCGGAAAAAAGGCTTTATAAGAATCAAGGAGCTGCATTGGTGGGAGTCGGTTATGATCAACGGCGTGAAGTTCACCTTTGTGCCTTCGCAGCATTCGACCCGCCGGAATCCTTGGGATACGAATAGCTCGCACTGGGGAGGCTTTGTGATCGAGCGCCCTGCATCGCGGAGCGGCAAGACCGTTAGCCATGTTGGCGTCAAAACGGATAAACAGCCTGGCAGCTCGGATGAGGGCGAAGCTCGTGCCCAGATCGCAAGCGCGGCCGAGCCCGTGGCAGCTTGGGAGGATCCATACTTTGGGGAGCTAAACCAAGTGGATCGGCCTGTCGTCTCGGAGTCGCCGACCATCTATTTTGCTGGGGACAGCGGTTATTTCCAAGGCTTCAAGGAAATCGGCCGCCGCTTTCCAATTGATGTTGCGCTTCTGCCTATCGGCGCTTACGAACCGGAATGGTTCATGGGGCCGCAGCATATTACGCCGGAGCAGGCACTCCAAGCGTTTGAGGATTTGAAAGCCAAATGGTTCGTGCCGATGCATTATGGCGCCTTCAAGCTGGCTGACGACACGCCGCGCGAAGCGCTCGATCGACTGGAGAACGAACGCAGAAAACGCCGCATCGATGAAGAGCGTATTCTGATTATGCCGCATGGCGAGACGTGGCGCCTGTCCGGAAAATGACAAACGAGGACAAGAGTGCGCCAAATGCGGACAGTGACGGCGAAAAGCGAAAGCGGTATACTGAGCAAGTAACCGTATAGGAAATGATGAAGCAAGGTTTGCATTCGCAAACCTAAGCCTAATCTTACGAAGCAAGGTTTGCATTCGCAAACCTAAGCCTAATCTTACGAAGCAAGGTTTGCATTCGCAAACCTAATAGGAGGAGCAATACATGAGTCACGCAAACATACGTCTTGGTGTTATCGGCGCGGGTGCGATCGGAAGCATTCACATGGAGACGTTTAATAAAGTAGAGGGCATCGACGTCGTTGCTGTTACGGACGTATATCGGCCGCTTGCCGAGCAGCGCGCCGCGGAGCATGGCATTCAGCTTGTACATGCAAGCCCGCAATCGCTGCTTGAGGATCCGAGCATCGATGCGGTTGTTATCGGCGTACCGAACCAGTTCCATGCGGGGCTTGCCATTGAAGCGCTGAAGCAAGGCAAGCATGTTCTTCTAGAGAAGCCGATGGCTATCGATTCGGAAGCGGCTCGCGCCATCGTGGAGGAAGCGAAGAAATCAGGCAAAATACTAATGATGTCGCATCAAATGCGCTGGTCTGGACTTAGCCGTGCTTTGAAGCAGCGTATCGACAACGGCGATGTTGGTCCTATCTATAATGCGAAGGCAGGCTGGTTCCGCAAAAAAGGCATTCCCGGCTGGGGCTCATGGTTCACGCGCAAAGACCAAGCAGGCGGCGGCCCGCTTATCGATATCGGCGTTCATATGCTTGATCTGTCCCTTTATTTGATGGGCAATCCGAAGCCGATTTCAGTTTACGGCTCAACCTACGCGGAATTCGGACCAAAGCGCCAAGGTACCGGTACTTGGGGAACGCCGAATTGGGATGGGTATTATGATGTTGAGGATCTTGCTTCGGCACTAATCAAGCTCGATAACGGGGCAACCTTATCGCTTGAGGTGAGCTGGGCGGCGCATTCGGCTTTTCTGCCAGAGGACCCGTTTATTCATTTGATGGGAACGCAGGGCGGCGTAGCGATCATTGGAAATAACGGCAAATATGTTACGCATACGGACAATGAGGTTGTGGAGAGCGACATCACGCCGCTTGAGGGCGAAGATGACCGTATACTGATGAGCCGCCATTTCGTAGAATGCATCCGCGAAGGCAAGGAGCCGATTACGTCCGCGCTGTCGGGCTATACGAACAACCGCATTCTCGACGCCATTTACGAATCATCCCGCACAGGGAATGAAGTCAAGCTGAACTGGGATTAATGCTTGTAAAGCTTAAGCGAAACAGCGTTTAATAAATAGCAATGCCTCCTCTAATGAGATGACAGGATGTTGGTCATTTTGGGGAGGCTTTTTTTTGTCTACAGGAGGTCAATAGTTTGAAAAAAGGGATCGTATTGCTTTTGCTGGCAGCCTTGGCTGTTATGCAATATGTAAGAACCAGCTCGGAGGATCAGAATCCGTATCTTGTGACCGATTACAGCCGCCTCCACCCTGTAAAGGTGCAGCGCGTTATTCAAGGCAAAGCAGAAGAGCAGCTCGCCGAGCTTGTGCGGGAAGCGAAGGATAAAGGGATGAAAATATCGATTGCCGGGCAGCGCCATAGCCAGGGCGGCCACACTTACTACAAGGATGCCATCGTTGTCGATATGACTAGCTACAACAAGGTTATATCTGTAGATCCGAAGGCTAAGCGCATTGTCGCGCAAGCGGGGGCGACGTGGGAGGATGTGCAGAAGGCGATTAATCCGTATGGGCTGTCCGTAAGGACGATGCAGTCGCTCAATACTTTTACGATTGGCGGTTCGATCAGCATCAACGCTCATGGAAGGGACATACGCAGCGGCTCGCTTATCAAAAGCGTCCAGTCCTTCCGCCTCCTAACAGCAGACGGAAGCATTCGAAATGTCAGCCGTACAGAAAATGCCGAGCTGTTTCCGCTCGCGCTTGGCGGTTACGGGTTGTTTGGCATTATTTTGGAAGTGACGCTTGCGCTGACAGACGACGAAATATATCGAGAGTCAACGGTGCTGATGAAGCTGGAAGATTACCGTTCTTATTTTCAAAATACGGTTCTAAAGGATTCTGACATTCGGCTGCATATCGCTCGTATTTCAGTCGCGAAGGACAGCTACTTTACCGAGGCATTTGCCAAAAACTATACGATAGACCGCTCATTGCTGCTTGCAGACCATAGCAAGCTCAAGAGCAATGAGAAATGGGTTGCACCCGGCAAGCTGATGTTTCATTTGAACCGGTATACCGATTGGGGCAAAAACCTACAGTGGAATTTGCAAAAATATTTTTTCGTAGAGCAGTCAGACAAGATCATAAGCCGGAACAATGCGATGAGGGCAGCCTCGGCATTTATGGAAAATAACGAGCCGACAGAGAATGACCTGCTGCAGGAATATTTTATACCCGTTAATCAATTTGATGGTTTTGTAACACGTTTGGGCGCGATTGTGAAGCAAGAGGATATGAATTTGCTAAATATAACGATTCGTTATGTGAATAAGGACGAGGAGGCGATCCTCTCTTATGCCAAGCAGGACATGCTGGCACTTGTATGCTTGTTCCATGCGCCTTTGTCGAAGGAAGGGCAGCAGCGGATGAAGCAAGGCGTGGAGCGGATTATCGAAGAGGTCATTACGTATGAAGGCTCTTATTATTTGCCTTATATCGCTTATCCAACAATAGGCCAGTTTAGAGCCGTATATCCGAAGCAAGAGCTGTTTTTCTCGAAAAAAAAGCAGTACGATCCTGACGACGTTTTTATGAACTTTTTTTATGAGCAATATGGACCATTAGGAGGCGGCATATGAATTTGAAGTGGCTCATACGCGCGCAGAGCATGATGACTTTAGCGGCAGGCATGATCTATCCTTATTATTTGCTGTTTCTCAAAAATTTGGGTAACAGCTTCTCCAAGTATGGCTTAGCCTTTGCTGTATTTACGATTAGCTCGGCAGCCGTATCGCAGTGGCTTGCGCCCAGGCTCGATAAGCATGCCGCAGCGATACTCGTTCTAAGCTCAGTCGGCATGATGGGGGCGATGCTCGCTTTTCCATGGACGGTATCCTACGGCTGGGTGCTTGTTTTACAGCTTGTCATGGGGATATGCAACGCGATGCAAAAGATGAGCGAGCGCCTGCTGCTCGCCGACTATACGGAAGCGGGAGCCAGAGGGCCGGCAATCGGATCGTTTCATTTTTGGACATCGGTCGCATCAGGCTTTGCCGTCATTGTTGGAGGTTATTTAATAGACTGGCTGACGATCAATATTTTGTTTTATTTGAGCGCCTTTCTGTACGGATTAAGCGCTTGGACGATTTGGCGGATGAGCGGAAAGGTTGACGGCAAGGCAAAAGAAGGTTCGGTTTCCGCGCATACTGTGGTATAATAGTTCGATATAAAGCGATTTTGTAGTGAAGGACGGGATTAAACGAATGATTAGTACAAGTGGCATAACGCTCCGTTATGGGAAGCGGGCGCTTTTTGAAGATGTAAGCATCAAGTTCACGCCAGGCAACTGTTACGGTTTGATTGGCGCTAACGGCGCAGGCAAATCGACTTTTCTAAAAATACTATCAGGCGAAGTGGAGCAATCGCACGGGGAAGTTCATATAACGCCGGGCGAGCGGCTAGCCGTTCTGAAGCAGAACCATTACGAATACGACGAGTCCGTCGTACTTGAGACGGTAATGATGGGTCACAAACGTCTTTACGAAGTGATGAAGGAGAAGGACGCTCTTTATGCAAAAGCGGACTTCACGGATGAAGACGGCATGCGCGCAGGCGAGCTTGAAGCTGAATTTGCTGATATGAACGGCTGGGAAGCAGAGTCGGAAGCGGCAGAAATGCTGAATGGCCTAGGCATCACGCCTGAGCTGCACGATAAGAAAATGGCTGACCTAAGCGGTAACGAGAAGGTTCGCGTATTGCTGGCACAAGCGTTGTTCGGCGCGCCGAACATTCTATTGCTCGATGAGCCTACCAACCACTTGGACATTGAGTCCATTCGTTGGCTCGAAGATTTCCTTGCCGATTACAAAGGCACTGTTGTCGTTGTCAGCCATGACAGGCATTTCCTGAATACGGTTTGTACGCACATTGCGGATATTGACTTCGGCAAAATCCAAATGTACGTCGGCAACTACGACTTCTGGTACGAATCCAGCCAGCTTGCTTTGCAGCTGATGCGCGGTGAGAACAAGAAGAAGGAAGACAAGATTAAAGAGCTTCAAGCGTTTATCCAGCGCTTCAGCGCGAACAAATCGAAGGCGAAGCAAGCGACATCCAGGCAGAAATTGCTTGAGAAAATCTCGCTTGACGATATTCGCCCATCGAACCGCAAGTATCCGTTTATCCTCTTCAAAGGGGAGCGTGAAGCGGGCAAGCAGCTATTGCTTGTTGACAGCTTGACGAAAACGATCGACGGCGAGAAAATTATCGACAACCTGACCATTGCGCTTAACAAAGGCGACAAGGTTGCTTTTGTTGGACCAAACAGCTTGCCGAAGACTTTGCTATTCCAGTTGCTTGTCGGCGAGGTTGAAGCGGATTCGGGCAGCTATTCATGGGGCGTAACGACTACGCAGGCTTATTTCCCGAAAGACAACTCTCCTTATTTCGATGGGGTAGACTTGAACCTGGTGGAATGGCTTCGCCAATATTCGAAGGACCCGGATGAGACGTTCATTCGCGGCTTCCTTGGCCGTATGCTATTCTCCGGCGACGATGCGATGAAGAAAGCAAGCGTATTGTCCGGGGGCGAGAAGGTTCGCTGCATGCTCTCCAAGATGATGCTTGAGGGCGCCAACGTATTTATTCTCGATGAGCCAACGAATCACTTGGATCTTGAATCGATTACGGCGCTTAACAACGGCCTTACGGACACGGATTGTACCGTTCTGTTTACATCGCATGACCATCAGTTCGTTCAAACGATTGCTAACCGAATCGTTGAAATTACGCCAAACGGCGTTATCGACCGAATGATGACTTATGACGAGTACCTTGAGAGTGCTGAGGTTAAAGCACTCCGCGAGCGTATGTACGCCGTATAAATCTTATAATAGAGCGCCAGCCTGCATAGGAGACTTTGCAGGCTGGCGCTTTTTTTGATGCTGCAAGTAGCAGAGGGAAGTAGACAAGCATATGAAATTTAAGGTTGCACAATAAGCGAAAAGGGATTATACTACGTTTGAAAAGGTTTTCAGAAAAGCTTTTCAGTAAGCCCTTTCATAAAGGGTCGGAAGATAATCGATTTAAAATAATTTGATCTGGAGCAAGCTAGTATACATTATGACAAACGATCTCGCTCATCAAGAAAGGCGTGCAATGATGAAATCGACCATACGCGATGTCGCAAAATACGCAAACGTATCCATTAGCACGGTATCCCGGGTTATGAACGCGCCGGAAACCGTAGTGGAAGAAAAGCGTGTGAAGGTGCTGGAAGCAATTGAAGTATTGCAATACCAACCGAATGGATTCGCTAGGGGGCTGATCTACAAAAAATCAGATACGCTTGGCGTTATGATTCCGGATATCGAAAACCCCTATTATGCCGGCTTGATCCGGGGCATGCAGGACGCAGCCGTTATGCTGAACCACAGCCTAATGATCTGCAATACGGATCGCGACAAGCAGCGGACGATTTCTTACGTGCAAAGCTTTTTTGAAAAGCAGGTTGATGGCATCGTCTTTACGAGCGATTCGCTGCACGAAGAGTATTACGAGGAAATGCAGCGTTACCGCCTGCCCTTCGTATTGGCATCAACCAATGCTCCCGAATACGATATTCCTTCTGTCGACATCGATGATGAGCAAGCCGCATATGAAGCGGTTAAGCATCTGGTAGAAGCAGGCCACCGCAAGATTGGAATGATCGGTTTTCCGTTAGGGTATACGATCTCTGGGGAGCCGCGTTATGCGGGCTTCAAGAAGGCATTGCGGGAGTTTGGGCTTACGGAATATGAGAATAACATCACGTTTGCCGAGCATCGGTTCGAGCATGCTTATGATGCAGCGGAGCTGCTGCTAACGCGCTGCCCTGATGTGACGGCCATTTTTGCAGCGTCGGATGAATTCGCGATGGGCGCGATTTCGTTTTTGCGTGACCATGGCAAATCGGTTCCCGAGCATATGTCCGTAGTTGGCTTTGACAATATTCGCATGGCTCAAATGTTTATACCGAAGCTTACAACGATAGATCAACCGACTTATGATATCGGCTATCGTTCGGTACAGAAGCTGCATGAGCTGATTACGACAGGAGAAGTAGCCGTGCTTAGAGAGAAGCTGCCTCACCATTTGATCGTGCGCGAATCGACCAAACCTATTCCGCAGTAACGTCAAATGAGCAGCAAATAATTTTTGCGAAACGGGCTTTTGCCGCTAAAAAGGGCTTTAGGCGTTTACGCTGTCGAATCTTGAAAAGCTTTTCAACCCAATGTAAGCGTTATCTAATGGACGACATTCGATTTCAATCTAACCTGGGCATAAAAAGAGGCTATGTTGGCACTTTAAGGAGGTGATGACTCAGCTCGTCTTCTATTTTTAAAATAGCGTTTCAAAAGGGACATGTACGTGTAACTTAGTTACTGAATTACTTAAACATGAAAGGATGAGGTCTATGTATACGAGAAAAACAAAAAACGCATTGACTGTCTTTATTCTAATGCTTGTGCTGGCAATGGCAATTACGGCTTGCGGAGGAAAAAATACAAATAACACGACGAACAAGCCGACGGAGAAGCCAAGCGATACAACTGAGGGCGGAACGAATGCTGGAGCAGGCGACAGCGCGCTGGCGCAGGCGTTGAAGGGTGATTTCAAAGGGAAAAAGGTTACGATGTTTGGTCCATTTACGGACGCGGATGAAGTGAAGTTTAACGAGAGCATTAAAGCGTTCGAGGAGAAATCCGGCATCGATATCGCTTATGAAGGCTCAAAGGAATTCGAAGCGACGATCTCTGTTCGCGTGAACGGCGGAAATGCACCTGACATTGCGGATTTCCCGCAGCCGGGCTTGCTCAAAGGGTTCGTGGGCTCCGGTAAGGTTGTCGACGTGAAATCGTTCCTGAGCGATGAATATTTGAAAAAGCAATACAACCAAAGCTGGCTCGACATGGCAACGATGAAGGGTGCCAGCGGTGACGTAATGTCAGGCGTTTGGGCACGCAGCAGCGTGAAAAGCTTAGTCTGGTACAACAAAAAAGCTTTTGCGGAAGCTGGATATACCGTTCCGAAAACATGGACAGAGCTTATGGCTCTGACTGACCAGATCGCGAAGGACGGCGACCCTGCTTGGAGCATTGGCATCGAGAGCGGTACGGCGACTGGCTGGCCGGCTACAGACTGGATGGAGGATATTATGCTCCGTACGACGACGCCGGAAAATTACGATAAATGGGTATCTGGCGAGCTTCCTTTCACAGATCCGGTTGTCAAAAAAGCGGCTGAAAAAATGGCGGAGATTTGGTTCAACGAGGATTATGTATACGGTGGAAAAAAATCGATCGCGACAACATCGTTTGGCGATGCGGTTAAGCCGCTGTTCGACAACCCGCCAAAAGCATGGCTTCACCGTCAAGCGGGCTTTATTACAAGCTTCTTCCCAGAAGGGCTGACTGCTGACGATTACGATTGGTTCCCAATGCCAGCAATTGATGAGCAATATGGCCAACCGGCTCTAATCTCAGGCGATATTTACGCGATGTTTAACGATCGCCCAGAGGTTCGCGCTGTAATGGAATATTTCACAACGGGTGAATCGCTCAAAGCTTGGATTCAAACGGGCGGCGTAACTGCGCCGATGAATGATGCTGATCCATCTTGGTACCCTAATGATCAAGAGCGCAGAATGGCTGAATTCGTGAAAACAGCGGATACGATTCGTTTTGACGGCTCCGATTTGATGCCTGGCGCAGTTGGCGCAGGCACATTCTGGAAAGGGATGACGGACTGGGTAAGCGGTACGGTCGACCTGGATACGGCGCTTAAAGAAATTCAATCAGGCTGGAAAAAATAATTGGCTGCTTGAGGATTCGGGGGCTTCTCGCCGGAAGGCGAAAGCCCCTCCATAATCCCAGGAGTGAATTGCAGCTTACGAAGTCAGGTTTGTATTCACAAACCTTGGAGGAGGATTCTAATGGAACTACAGGCTAGGAAAGGCAATGCTCTGCGGCTACTGTTGTTATCCGTGCTCGTGCCAGTTTTTAATATTGTCCTTCACGGGTGCATCTTTATATTTTTCCGCGACTCCAATCTGCCGCCAATCGTCAACGCTGTACTGGCTGTCCTGTGGGGAGCACTTGGCATTTATTTTATTTACTACTCGTTTAACTGGGTAGTCGAGAAATATCCGGATCAATGGAAGCGGAGAATATTGCCTTTTGTATTTGTTGGTCCGGCGGTGCTGCTGCTTGGCTGGCTGCTTGTTTTTCCGACATTGCGGACGTTGTATTTAAGCTTCTTTGATGCCGGCTCCGTCAATTTTGTCGGCTTTGCCAACTATGTAGCTGTATTTTCGGACCGACTGCTCGTTATGGCGCTTCGTAACAACCTGCTTTGGGTATTTTTCGGCACGCTGGCATGCGTAGGCTTAGGTCTTCTTATTGCCATTCTGGCTGACCGAAGCAGCTTCGAGAAGCTTGCAAAGGGACTTATCTTTATGCCGATGGCGATCTCGTTCGTAGCGGCAGGCGTCATTTGGAAATTTATTTATTACTATCAGCCAGGCGAGGAGCAGATCGGCCTGCTAAATGCGATCGTCGTGAAATTCGGAGGCGAGCCGCAGGCATGGCTTAGCATGATTCAGCCTTGGAACAACCTGTTCCTTATCGTTATTCTCATCTGGATGCAAACGGGCTTTGCTATGGTAATTTTCTCTGCGGCGATTAAGAGCATCCCAGAGGACATGCTGGAAGCTGCCCGGATGGATGGTGCGGGCGAGATTCGCATTTTCTTCAAAATCATGATTCCGTATATCGCGGGAACGCTGCTTTCAGTTACGACGACGATTATTGTATTTACGCTCAAAATATTCGATGTAGTCATGATCATGACCGGCGGACAATATGAGACGGATGTTGTGGCAACGCAGTTTTATCGCCAGCTGTTTATGTACCAAAACGCAGGTTATGGCTCGACTTTAGCTATCGTGCTGCTCATTGCGGTCATACCTGTCATCATCATCAATCTGCGCCAGTTCCGTAGAGAGGGGGGCTTCTAATATGAGCAAAACTAAAAAAGTTCGCAAGTCCAAATGGCTCGTGAACACCGTACTCGCTATCATTTGCTTGATTTGGACGATCCCGACGCTCGGGCTGCTCGTATCCTCATTCCGGCCTGCCGCAGATATTTTAGCAACGGGCTGGTGGAACATTTTGCCCCATCGCGATTGGCAGACGACAGAAAAGCTGCAGCTGCCAAAGGACACGGATCTCCGTGAACCGATCAAAGTAAACGGGAAAACCTTCTCTGATGATCAACTGCGTGCAGGTGTGCAGATGGACGGGGAACGTCTGATTTGGGAAAATCGGCGGGCTAGGACACTTAATGTGCAGGAGAAGCATTGGACGCTCATTTCTCACTTTACCACTCAGAACTACGAGACCGTGCTTGGCGGGAAAACCTACGCGATTACGATGCCTGACGGAACGACAAAAACGGAGAAGGGAAGCGGCATGTCGCGTTCCTTCTGGAATACGATTGCGGTTACGATACCGGCGACCGTCATACCGATCTTTATTGCATCGTTTGCGGCTTATGCCTTTGCATGGCTCCGTTTCCCGGGGCGGAAAACGTTGTTCGTCATCGTTATCGCGCTGCTCGTTGTGCCGATTCAGGTGGCGCTCATCCCGATTTTGCGCGACTATACGTCGCTTGGACTCAACGGTACCTATTTCGGAATATGGCTCGCGCATACGGCGTTTGGTTTGCCTCTGATTACTTATTTCATGTACACCTCCATCAGCCAGCTGCCAAAGGATTTATTCGAATCGGCGTTTATGGATGGGGCAACCAACTTTACGATTTTTAGCAAGCTTATATTACCGCTCTCGGTTCCCGCGCTTGCGTCGATCAGCATATTCCAGTTTTTATGGGTATGGAATGATTATCTGGTGTCGCTTATCTTCCTCGGCAGCCAGCCGGAGGTACAGGTATTGTCCATGAATATTGCGAATATGGTCGGTTCTCGCGGCAATGACTGGCATTTGCTCACAGCAGCCGCGTTCGTCTCCATGCTGATGCCATTAGCCGTATTCTTCGCTTTGCAAAAATATTTTGTTCGCGGCATGCTTGGCGGCTCGATCAAAGGTTAAACGTGTTTTATATCGGATAAAAAAGAATGGCGCAGCGTCTGGGCACGGTGTCCCCTCGCGCGCCATTTGTATGTAGAGAGAAGGAGAGATTGGCATGCAGGCAAAGCAGGCTTGGTGGAAGGAATCGGTTGTATATCAGGTTTATTGGCGGAGCTTCCGTGATACAAACGGAGATGGCATCGGTGATCTGCGCGGTGTTATCGAGAAGCTTGATTATATTCAATCGCTCGGCGTGACGATGGTGTGGATTAATCCATTTAACGAATCGCCTGACAAGGACAATGGCTACGATGTGTCTGATTATTATACGGTGATGAAAAAGGCAGGCACGATGGCGGATTTTGAGCTTTTGGTCAAGGAGACCCATGCGAGAGGCATGAAGATCATGATGGACGTCGTCGTCAATCATACATCGGACCATCACCCGTGGTTCCTTGAATCGCGCTCGTCGATCAGCAGCCCGAAGCGAGACTGGTATGTGTGGCAGGACGGCAAGGATGGGGAGCCGCCAACGAATTGGCGCTCGTATTTTAATCCATCAAGCTGGGAGCTGGATGAAACTACGAACCAATACTACATGCATTCGTTTGCGATCGAGCAGCCGGATTTGAACTGGGCAAACAAAGAAATGCGGCTGGAAATTTATAAAATGCTGCGCTTTTGGCTGGACAAAGGGGTAGACGGGCTTCGTCTTGATGCTCTTGCTCTGCTGGCTAAACCGCAAAGCTTTACAGATGTGGAGGACCCGCGCGATATTCGTTATTTGACGCATAATCCGGGGCTTCACGAATATTTGCAGGAAATGAACCATGAGGTATTTCGCCATTATGATATGATGACCGTCGGTGAAATCGCCTTTGCTACGCCGGAGCTAGGCGCATTGTTTGTTGACGAGGAGCGCCAAGAGTTGAACACGCTGTTCCACTTTGAAGTGGCCGATGAAATGCCGGAGTGGGATATGGTTCGCTTCAAGCATATTCAAAGGCAGTGGGCAGAGGCTTTGGAAGGACGCGGCTTCGGCTCGCAATTTCTTAATAACCATGACCATACCAGGCAGGTATCGCGTTACGGCAACGATAAGGAGTACCGCGAGGAATCGGCTACGCTGCTTGCGACGATGATTCATACGCTGCCAGGCATTCCGTATATTTATCAAGGCGAAGAGATCGGCATGACGGGCGTAAGGTACGAAACGATTGGCGATTACAAGGACATTGCCATGATTAATAAGTATGTGGAAGAGGTCGGCAAAGGCAAGGATCCTGCGGCGGTGTTCCAAGCTCTGCAGCCGCTTAGCCGTGACAACTCAAGAACGCCGATGCAGTGGAATGGCAGCCGGAATGCGGGCTTTGGCAGCGAAGAGCCATGGATAAAGCTTAATCCGAATTATGAGGAAATTAACGTGGAGCTAGCGGAAAACGATCCCCATTCGGTGCTGGCTTTTTACAGAAAACTGATTGCCCTGAGAAAGAGCCATCCTGTAATGGTATACGGCAATTTCACCGATATCAGCGAGGATGATCCGCATTTATATGTTTATGTGCGCGAGCTGGATGAGACCGAATGGATTGTGCTGCTGAATCATGGAGAAGAAGCACGGACGTTCACATTCTCAGATCCGATTTGCGGTGCCGAATCAATGAATCTGCAGCTGGTGCTTGGCAATTATAAAGATACGCCCAGCATTTGGAACGAGGAGAACAGAAGCGTCGAGCTGCGGCCTTTTGAAGCGCGAATTTATGAGGTATTGGGTTAATTCAATACAATATGAAAAATGGTGGAGCAGGAATATCCCTGGTCCACCATTTTTTATTGTTCAGCGTACGCTTGCATGTGCAACGGACAGCTTGCGTCCCTTGCCGTAAGGGATGCAAAGCGGCGTTCCAAAGATAGGGTCGGTCGTGATTTGGCATTCCATCTCAAAGACGGATCGGATGAGCTGTTCGTTCATAATGGCTTCCGGTGATCCTTGTGCGTGAATGCGCCCGTCTTTCACGGCCACGATATGATCGGCATAACGGCAAGCGAGATTAATGTCATGCAGCACCATCACGATTGTACGGTTCTCTTGCTCGTTTAAGTCAAACAGCAAATCAAGAATCTCGATCTGATGGGCCATATCAAGATAGGTGGTCGGCTCGTCTAGTAAAATAGTCGGCGTGTTCTGAGCCAGTGTCATCGCTATCCATGCGCGCTGGCGTTGGCCGCCGGACAGCGAGTCCACCGAACGGGAGGAGAACTCGTCCATATGCGTAACCTCCAGCGCCTTCTTTACCATCTTCTCATCCTCTTGCGACCATTGCTGAAGCCAGCTTTGGTAAGGATAACGTCCTTGCTTCACGAGTTGGTGAACGGTAAGCCCCTCCGGCGCGATGGGACCTTGCGGCAAGATCGCGAGACGTCTAGCAATTTCCTTGCTCGAGAGCTTGGCTATTTCAGCCCCATCAAGCAGGATAGAGCCCTCCTGAGGCTTCAAAAGGCGGGCAAGGGAACGAAGCAGCGTTGACTTTCCGCAGCCGTTGCTGCCGATGAATACCGTGATTTTACCTGGCGGAACAAGTAAATCAAGATTGTTGAATATCGCTTTTTGCCCATAGGACAAGGTTAGGTTTTTCGCTTGAATGGAGGACATGAGAACCACTCCCTTTTTTATTTATTCATTTTTTTACTTGCTTGGCTTAGAGGTGGTTGCTATCCATTACGATGACGGTAGAGCAAATAGATGAAGAACGGCGCCCCGATCGCCGCTGTGAAGACGCCAGCGGGAATATCAAGCGGGATAAATGCTACCCTAGCGACAAGGTCTGAGAGCAGCAGGATAAGTGATCCGATTAATGCGGATACGGGTATGACCCCGCCATAAGAAGGGCCAACTAGTTTCCGTGCAATATGCGGAGCCATTAGGCCGATAAAGTTGATAGCGCCGCCGATTGCAACCGCAGCGCCGGCAAGCGCAACGCTGATGATAAGTAGAACCGTCCGTTTCACTTGGACGGAGCTGCCTACGCTCGTCGCGACCTCATCCCCAAGCTCCTGTACGTTAAGATGTCTGGCGAAGAGAAGAGCGATTGGAAATAAAACGATAATCCATGGAAGCAGCGTCGCAACATCTCTTTCCCACGATACCCCATAGATGCTGCCAGTCATAAACGTAAAAGCTTTGACCGCTACCGCAGTAGGCGTAAAGGAAGCCGTCAAGATGAGCATATAGGTTACGGCTGTTAACGCTGTTGCCATCCCTATGCCGATAAGAACGAGTCTAAGCGGCGTAATGCCCTTGCGGTAAGCGAAAATATAAATAAGAAAAGCAGTGCCAAAAGCGCCAATGACTGCGCTCAGCGGCATGAAGACGATGCTGACATGCGAGAAGTATAGGATGAATACCACGGTTCCAAGTGAAGCTCCCCCGGTTATTCCGATAATATCTGGCGAAGTCAATGGATTGCGTACGATTCCTTGCAGCAAAGCGCCGGATACGGCTAGCGCCGAGCCTACCAGTACGGCAATCAAAACACGCGGCATCCGAAGCGAGAAAATAATCATGGAATCGGATGAATCAGCGGCTCCAAATAAAGCGCGAATGACGTTAATAGGGCTTATCGTTTTGCTGCCAAGGCCAACGCAAATGACGATTGCGGCTAAATTCGCAACGGTCAACAATAAAATAATCATTAATGTTCGGCGGTCCAGCTGATAGGAATGCCTGCGGCCTCTGATTGTAATCCATTTGTTCATATTAGGAACGGCCTCCTCTTCTGGCGATAAACACGAAGAAAGGAACGCCTATGATCGCAGTCATAATGCCAACGGGAACTTCCTTCGGAAAAGCAATATACCGTGAGCCGATATCGGCTGCCAGCAGCAAAATAGCGCCATATATCGCGCAGTATGGAATGACCCAGCGATAATCGATACCGACCAAATACCGCATTAGGTGAGGCACGATGATGCCTACGAATGCGATCGGGCCAGCCATGGATACCGAGCCTCCCGCAAGCAAGACGATAATGACTCCTGCTGCCAATTTGATATAAACGGTTTTTTGTCCCAGCCCAACGGCTATATCTTCTCCAAGTGACAGTACGTTCATATGTCTGGCAAGCACTGGCGCGCCAATTAGGGCTACGACCATATATGGAGCTGCAGTCGTGAAGATTTTCATATTGCGATCCGATACGGAGCCTACAAACCAATTAAGAACTTGGTCAAACGTTTGACCGTTCGTAAGGAGCAAGCCAAGCGCTAGAGACGAGAAGAACGCGGTCAAAGCAGCTCCTGCCAGCGTGACCTTAAGCGGTGTCAGGCCATCATTCCCGATGGAGCCAAGCGTATAAACAAGGATCGCCGTGAAAGCGGCGCCTATGAATGCGAGAGATGCGAATGTCGTTAGGCCGCTTGCGCCAAAAAAGGCGGTGCCTACAACAATGAAGAAAACCGCTCCTGCATTAATGCCGAAAATGCTGGGGGAAGCGAGTTGATTGCGCGTAATGCCTTGCATAAGAGAGCCGGCGACAGCCAGAGCTGCTCCAACGATGGCTGCGATGAGCGCACGAGGCATTCTAGCCGTTTGAATAATAAGATGCTGCTGTGACTTGCTGTCAAATGCTTGATAGGAGTCTAAGATGGTACGCCAGCTGATGTTGGTCGTTCCGAAGGCGATGCTGCAAACGATACCCGCAGCAAATAGGAGCAGTCCCGCAATTAGCCCTGCTACCTTAAGCGTGCGCGTATGCAATAGAGTATCCATAATTTCCTCTTGCCTCTTTCTCAGTGTTTAATAGGTATGACTGTACCGTTTCAAGGAAAAAACGAGATATTTGAACGAGCGTGCTCAACATTGCCTTGGTATTGAAGCTATTAGTGCTACTCCAACATTTTAGGGTATCGGTTAGATAGTGTCAATGAAGTTGAAAATCATTATCAATAGTTATTGACTTTGCGTTGCACAGCTGGTATAGTTTCGTTTGGGATAACAATGAGAATGATTTTCAATAAGAGGGAGAGAAAATAAAATGTTCCATTCATTAAAGAAGAAATTCACTTGGACTGCAACTACTATGTTGCTTACGCTAGCCGTAGTCGTATCGGGGTGTGGCCAATCCGGGTCAAACGATAGCAAGGGGAATGCGGCTGCAACGGATGATTCCGGCACGCCGAAGACTGAAGAAGCAAGAACGATTACGCATGCAATGGGCGAAACGAAAATCGAAGGAACGCCAGCACGTATCGTCGTATTGACGAACGAAGGAACGGAAGCGCTGCTTGCACTCGGCATTAAACCGGTAGGCGCAGTAAAATCGTGGACGGGCGACCCTTGGTACGACCATATCAAAGCAGACATGGAAGGCGTTACTGAAGTCGGCGAAGAAAGTCAGCCGAATATCGAGCTGATCGCCAGCCTTAAACCGGATCTCATTATTGGCAACAAGCTGCGCCAAGAGAAAGTTTATAACCAGCTAGCGGCTATTGCGCCAACGATCTTCTCCGAGACATTGCGCGGAGCATGGCAATCCAACTTTTTGTTGTATGCAGATGCAGTCGGCAAGAAAACCGAAGGAGAAAAGGTTATTGCTGAATACGACAACCGTGCTGCAGACTTTAAGTCTAAAGCAGGCGACAAGCTGAACCAAAAAGTATCCGTTGTTCGTTTTATGGCTGGCAAAACGCGTATCTACCTAGAGGATACTTTTACAGGCATTGCGTTCTCCAAGCTCGGCATTACACGTCCTGATAGCCAAAAATATAAAGATACATTCGTAGAAGAAATTACGAAGGAACGTCTGCCAGAGGTTGATGCGGATATGCTCTTCTACTTCACTTATGAGACTGGCGACGGCAAAGGAACGGCGATGGAAGAAGAAATGCTGAAGGACCCGCTATGGCAAAGCCTGCAAGTTGTGAAAAACAACAAGGCCATTCGCGTAAGCGATGCGATCTGGAATACAGCTGGCGGCGTAATTGCAGCTAACCTAATGCTTGATGAGCTTTATAAAATTTATGAAATTCAATAAATCATGTGAAAGCAGCCGGACATTGCTCCGGCTGTTTTTTATTTTTTTACAAGGAGGAATCTACATTAAAAAACATGTCAATGCTAATCATTTAGCCATCCGATAAAGAACTGAATTGTTGCGTAAATGCATAAAAGTGCGTACCTGGTAAACACTGTTTCTCTAGACCCACACAGGTTCTCTCGGGTATGATACCGATAGATTATTTTCAAGACTCACAAATACATACGGTTCTCGTTTGGGGAGGTATTGAAACTGGATCAATATGAAGAAATAAAACAGGGCGAGAAGGGCGCTTGGATAAGCATCGCCGCTTATTTGGTGCTCTCTGCGATTAAGCTTGGCGCTGGCTATTGGTTCGTTTCCGGGGCCCTCGTTGCAGACGGGTTTAACAACTTAACGGACATCGTTGCTTCGGCGGCGGTTTTAATCGGATTACGCATTTCTCAGAAGCCGCCTGATAAGGACCATCCTTACGGACATTTTCGCGCGGAGACGATTGCAGCGTTAATTGCCTCCTTCATTATGGCAACGGTCGGCATCCAAGTGTTAATTGGAGCAGTAAAGTCATTGTTTGCGAGCGACCACCATGTTCCAAATTTAATGTCGGCATGGATCGCTTTGTTTGCGGCAGCCTGCATGGGCGGCGTCTATCTATACAATCGCAAGCTGGCAACGCGCATAAATAATCAAGCCTTGCTAGCGGCCGCAAAAGACAATTTGTCAGATGCGCTAGTGAGTATTGGCGCAGCTATAGGCATTATAGGAGCACAGTTCGGCTTGCCGTGGCTCGATCCTGTTGCTGCTTTGGCGGTAGGCGTTATTATATGTAAAACCGCATGGGAAATTTTCTACAGCTCTACGCATGCGCTAACGGATGGTTTTGACGAGAACGAGCTTTCTTCCCTGCGGACGACAATCGCCAAGACGAAAGGCGTCAAATCGATAAAGGATATTAAAGCAAGAGTGCATGGCAGCCACGTGCTCGTGGATGTTATCGTACAGGTGGATCCCGAGCTTACACTCATCGAAAGCCACCGGATTAGCGACGAAATCGAGCAGCGTATGGGTCGCAAGCACAACATCATGAGCGTTCATGTACACGTTGAGCCGGATGTGCTTGTAGAGCATATCGAGGTCAGTACGACAGGGAAGCATTAGAAGGCTTGTTATTCATAATAAAAGGCAGGTTAGGGGATTCCCTGACCTGCCTTTCTCATTCATATGCGTTTCATTTAAGAATCGATTTGTATCGTAGTGCTCTCGGCTTGTTTGATTGGTTCAGCCTGCTCGCTCTGAGTCTCGGCTGCTTGTTTGCTCGCCAGCGCTTTTTTCTTGTTGCTTCTTTTGCGAAGCAAAAGATACACGACTACGAGCGGTACGGCCACTACGAAAATGTATAAGGATACATCCTTAACCATATGTTCCGCGGCGCGTCCGTAAAAATAAAATAAGGAACCAACGATATAGAACTTTAATCCTCGGCCGATTGCGGCGTAGCCGATCAATCTCCATAATGGGAAATTCAGGCAGCCGGATAAAATGGTAAACACTTTGAACGGGATCGGTGTAAACGAGCCAATAAGAATAGCGGCTTCGCCGTTTTTCTGGAATTTATCCGTGGCAGCGTCGATCCATTCTTTTTTTAGAAATTTATATAGGACTGATTTGCCCATTACTTTCCCTAGATAATACCCGACAGGCGTACCTAAAAGACAGGCGATATAGCCCACGGTAGCCAGCCATAGCGCAGTTGATGGATTGAGTAAGCTTAATGAAACTTGCAGAAAGAAAGCAGGAATGGGAAAAATGACGGCATCAAGAAAAGAATGAATAAACAATCCCAATGGCCCGAATTCTTTTAAAAAGTCAACTACAGCTTGAAACATTACCAGGCTCCCTTTCCGTCAACTAACCTGCACATAAAGCCTGCTTAACGAGATATGCCATTTGGAACTTCCCCTATGTGCTAACATATGCTGCAGTTTGTTGAAAAAGCGCTTTAGCGCTTGATATTTTAATTATAGCATAATTAAATCGGTTAAAAAGATGATAGTTGTCATGTGTTTGTTGGAAATTAGCAAATGCGAGCTTTAGTGCACTTAGTTCATTGGATCTATGGCAAGTTATAAGAACGAATACGTTTGTAGGCGCGTTCAGGTTTCAATCCGTTTTTTAGATAGAGGCTGTGGAGATGTTAAATTTTGTTTAAAAAAAGCCCCTTGCGGATGGGAGAAATGCTATCCCATTTACAAGGGGCTTTTGCATCTAGGCGCCGGGAGCTTGTTACTCGCGTGTCTGGCGGCGCGAGACGCCGCTTAGCTGAGCAGCTTGGATAACGCGGCGGCGAACCTCTTCAACGACTCTGCTATTGAAAACACTCGGTATGATATACATCGGGCTTAACTCATCGTCGCTAATGGCAGATGCGATGGCTTCCGCCGCCGCAAGCTTCATTTCTTCATTAATCGTTGTTGCGCGGCTGTCGAGCGCCCCGCGGAAAATTCCCGGGAAGCAAAGGACGTTGTTAATCTGATTCGGATAGTCGGAGCGTCCGGTCGCGAACACGGCTACAATATCCTCCGCTGCCTCCGGTCTAATCTCAGGCTCCGGATTCGCCATCGCGAATACGATCGGGTCCTTGGCCATCGTCTCTATGTGCGCACGAGTCAAAATGCCGCCGGCTGATACGCCAATGAATACATCGGCTCCAACAAGCGCTTCCGCAAGCCCGCCGCTGCGACGCTCCGGATTCGTATGGTCCGCATACCACTGCCACATCGCATTTTCGTAGGATCGGTCGGCGGTTAAGATGCCTTCGCGGTCAACGCCGACGATATGCCGAGCTCCGCCTGCGAGCAGCATTTTGGTGCAAGCGGTGCCTGCCGCTCCGATTCCGCAGATGACGATGCGAGCCTCGCTTAAGGTGCGCCCGGTGAGCTTAAGCGCATTAAGAAGGCCGGCATATAAGACGACTGCCGTACCGTGCTGATCATCGTGGAAGACGGGGATATCCAGCTCTTCCCTCAGCCTCTGCTCGATTTCGAAGCAGCGCGGCGCTGAAATATCTTCTAGGTTAATGCCGCCAAAGGCAGGGGCAAGGTTCTTGATCGTCGCGATGATCGATTCTGTATCCTGCGTGTCCAGGCAGATCGGAAAGGCATCTACATCGGCAAATTGCTTAAACAGCATCGCTTTGCCTTCCATGACCGGCATAGCCGCATACGGGCCGATATTGCCTAGACCGAGCACGGCGCTGCCGTCGGAGACGACTGCGACCATATTTCTTTTTACGGTGAGCGTAAATGCCTTGGAGGGCTCTTCAAAAATAGCTTGGCAAACTCTAGCGACATCAGGCGTATAAACGCGGGACAAATCGTCGCGGTTCTGAATGGGGGTTTTGGGCTGGATCGTTATTTTTCCGCCAAGATGCAGAAGGAAGGTACGGTCGGAAATATGGACTAAGCGGATACCGGCTAATGTTTTTAGCGCCGCCGTCAGCCGCTCGGCCGTGCCTTGCTCCATAATTTTGACCGTTAAGTCGCGTAAGCTTTTGTTTTTATCCGTATGTATGACGTCAATGGCGACGATATCGCCGCCGGCTTTCTCGATTGCTGTGGCAGCTCGTCCAAACTGGGCGATCTTGGTATCGATTTCGATCCTCAAAATAATAGTTTTCCCGTCTGTCATATGCGAACTCATAAAAAAACAGCTCCCTTCGTCATTTATACTATTTGGATAAGGGCTTACCATTTATGCTTCATTCATTTATTAGAAAGAAAGCCGTCACTGCATGAGGCGCAGGACGGCTTTCGGGCAACTCGTCGGGTCGTATTGTTGATTCCGCTTGGTAAGCAGACCGTCTCTGAATTGACCAGAGGCGTAAGGCTCGTGGATAAGCGAAAACCATCGATCTACGGTATCGTTTGAGTCGAGCATTTCCCCAAAACCATTGCTTATAAAGTATTCGCAGTTTTCCTCTTCTTGACCCGGGATCGGTTCATAAAAGAGCATCGGTATTCCCTTGCTCATCCCCTCGGTGCAGGTCATGCCGCCGGGCTTCGTAATAAGCAGATCCGATATGTCCATCAGCTTGTTAACCTCGCGCGTGAACCCAAGGATACGGATGTTCGGATGCTGGAAAAGCGGATCGGCGAGCATCTTATCCTTCATCTTCTCATTCGAGCCAACGCAGTATATAAGCTGGGTGCTCTCCCGCCATTTGGTCATGTACTCGAGGGCATTGTCCTCATACATGATGCCCCAGCCGCCGCCCATAATAAGTACCGTCGGCATGTTTTTTAGCTGGAACTGTTCTCGTACTTCCTCTTTATCGTATGTATGCCAGAAATTCGGATGAACGGGAATACCCGTAACCTCAATGCGATTATCCGCGATGCCCTTGTCAATAAGGCGATCCTTCACAAGAGGAGATGACACCAGATACCGGTTCACCTCCGTGTTTACCCAAGAGCCATGCGCGTCGTAATCGGTTATAAGCGTGTAAAGCGGGATATCCAGCCCTAAACGTTTAAGTCTAGCTACAACGGCGTTGGGGCCGGGATGCGTGCATACAATTAAATCCGGCTTAAGCTGCGAGATGACTTGAGACGTTTGGGTATAAAACATGCGATGAAGCGCAAGCTGTGTAAGGCGGTTAAACGATTTTTTATAGTTACTGCGGTACATAAGACCGACCATCTTAGGCTGTTTGCTTACCGTTTTGCGATATGCAGATATGATCCATGGACCAAGCACCGGATTAAGAAATTTTCCAAGCTCGATGACGCGGGTCTGAATCCCCGGACATAATTGCTTTAGTCCGACAGCGAGCGCATAGGCAGCTTGAGTATGACCGGAGCCAAAGCCTTCAGAGAGCAGAAGCACTCTTTTCTTACGCATTCATTCCACCTACTTTTCTAATTCCATATTACGATGCAAGTGCGACTAACACAAGTTTTATCCGATAGTGTTGCGAATATAGCGGTCCATAATTTATCCTTAAAAGCAGATGAGCATATTATTATGATATGTATCCTTAGAGTCAACTATATTTACATATATTTTACAAGTGGATAAAAAATAAACAGCAAGGATGATGCTAAATGGAATTATTTGATCAAGAAGATCAAAGTTTGAAAATTGGGGATTTCGTTCGAGCGGAAATCCGCTCTGGCCAGTATATCGGCGAGCTTCTCGAATTAAATGGACCGCGCGCGCTCGTTAAGGTGTTGGCTGTAGTCAAGCATCCTGAGCAAGGCGATTTGCATAATCCGTATAACCCGGATGTTCCTATTTTTCACGAGCGGCGCGCGCTTAGCTATACGGAGAAAACGAATGTTCTGATTCGTGACATAAAGAAGCATACTGGGAGCATTCCGGAGTACAACGCTTCGCTAAGAGCTGCTGCAGAAGCGGAAGCAGCCGGGCTTGATCGCTTGCAGCGCTGGGCTGCAAAAGGGCTTGAGCAAATGCAGCAGCTTCTTAAGGAATACAAATAAAGCCGTTTATTTATTAATGAAGACCGTTTTTAACGTATCGCGGTAAACGACTTGAAATTGCAAGCCTTCGGATATGGCGGCCAGCGGCACGTAAAGCGTGCTTGTATGGCCGCTCGAATGGATGAAAGCGGGCGGCGCCTGCAGCGGCTTAGTCACGCTGTTGCTCCTATATGTAGTCGAACCGGCGGTAATATCTACTGTTCCGCTTTGCAGCTTGATGGATGCAGTCTGAGTTTTGGCATTCCATGTAATGGCGGCTCCCGTCGCATCCGTAATGCTGCGGAGCGGCACATAGGTTCGATTTTGAACAAGAAGCGGTTTATTGGCACTTATAAGCTCTTTGCCTTTGACAACAATCGATACAGGCACATGGCTCTCCCTCGGCTTCACTACCCGGTAATCGTTCCAAATGGCCTTCGCAAACGCCTTGCCCATTGCCGCATAGCCGGCTCGGCTAGGATGAATATCTCCTTTGGCAATAGAGGTGAAGGCAAGCTCATTGCCTACAAATGAAGAGGCGACGTTTGCGATTCGAATGCGAAAGCCATCCTTCGTTAGTCGTTCCGATACCAAATTAAGACGCTCGCGCAGCTGTTTGACGCTATCTAGAAGAAACAAACGATCACCTTCGGGATACAATGGAAAAAATAACTCTCCTACCTTGATAGGCTGCGGGATCGGCAAATACTGATCTGCAATGACGATCTCTGCTTTCGGCTGCAGGCTTAGCATTAATCGAAGCGAGGCTTCCAGCTCAGCCTCGTAACTGGCAAGCGTGTTTTCACGTACGGCTGCTGCTTCCGTTTGATCCGCTCCGGCTTCGAGCTTCGCAAGCACGGAATACATGTCGTTGCCGCCGATCGTCATTACGATCAAGCTAGCCTCGGTTATAGCCTCCCGCAGCTGCTTAGTCTCGGCGAATATGCGGTCTGCGCGAGGGTCGGGAAGATTGCTTTGAATATCCGCGCTTTTCACGCTCTCTCCGCCAGCGACCGCCTCCATCCAACGCTTCAGCCCCGCAGTCTTCAGTCCCAACACGCCATAATTGGAATAAGCTGATCGAAGGCCGTGGAAGAGAGCCTGCTCGTAGACATGCTCAACATAGCCATACGGAATCGAGTGCTCGGTAAACCCAAACTCGTAACCGGCTGTTACGGAATCGCCCACTGCGACGATTTTGTAAATCTTCTCTTCAATAGGATTGTCCGATTGGGATGCTGCATAGGCGACTGCCGATTGCCCTCCGTTTGGAGCAACCATGAGAGGCTGGGCAAACGCTGACGCCATCAAAGCGGAGATCATGACACCGGCCGCTGCGCGCAGCAAGACTTTCCTAAACTTGCTATACAAAACGCACACATCCTTCTGATAAAATAAAATGAATGCAAAATTAGAACTTATGATATGCTTATCACTCTCACAGACGGAGGTTGTACGGCCAAAAAGCCGACATGTGAAGTTTATGATTGTAGTAAAATAGTGCAAATAATTATGAAAATATTAAATTGATTCCGCTATTGCCTAATGTTAAAATAATATAATAATCGCAATGTCGCGGTATAGGCCCGGTATATGGTCAATTAAACGAATGGCGCTCATGAAGACGAGTCGCCGGCCGTTTAGCTAATGAATGGCAAGGAGCAGGCCGATGCGCCTCGCTGACTACCATTCTATGATAAAACAAGCCAAAAATGAAGCGTAATGCGTATTCATCGGTGCTTATTTTCAACACGTTCACGCTTACCCAAAAATCTTCTCATAGAAAGGTTGCACACAATGAAAGAACATATTTTGGGATTGCCGCCGAAGCAGGGGCTATATGATCCGCAGTTCGAGAAAGATGCATGCGGCATGGGCTTTGTGGCCAACATCAAGGGAATTAAATCACACAAGGTCATCCGCCAAGCGCTGATGCTGCTCGAGAACATGGAGCATCGCGGCGGTCAAGGCAGCGAACCGAATACCGGAGATGGAGCGGGTATTTTGCTTCAAATTCCGCATGCTTTTTTTGCAGCTGAATTAAAGAAGCAAGAGCTCGAGCTTCCGGCCGAAGGCCGCTATGCTGTCGGTATGATTTTTATGCCGCAGGATGAAGCAGCCCGCATCGCAATTGAGCGTGAAGTGGAGTCGATCGTTCAAGAGGAGAACCAATCGGTAATCGGTTGGCGTACGGTACCGACGGATGACAACAAGCTGGGTGAATCCGCATTAGCGGTGAAGCCGTATGTTCGTCAGCTATTTATCGGAATGAACGATAGCTTGAAGGACAATATGGCATTTGAACGCAAATTATATGTGATTCGTAAGCGTGCAGAGCTTGCGATTCGTTATGCCGGCAAAGAAGGCGGCAATATGTTCTACTTCTCGAGCTTATCCTCGCGGAAGATCGTTTACAAAGGGATGCTTACGACCGAGCAGGTTCGCTCGTTCTACACCGAGCTTAATGATGAGTCGGTTGTATCGGCAATGGCGCTCGTTCACTCCCGTTTCAGTACGAACACATTCCCAAGCTGGGAGCGTGCGCATCCGTTCCATTACATGATCCACAACGGCGAAATCAACACGCTTCGCGGTAACGTAAACTGGATGCATGCCCGCCAGACGTTGTTTGCAACGGAACTGTTTGGCGATGACATCGAGAAAATCAAGCCGGTTATTAACCCTGACGGCTCTGATACCGCGATGTTCGACAACACGCTTGAGTTTCTATTCTTGTCCGGCCGTTCGATGGCCCATGCCGCAATGATGATGGTTCCGGAGCCTTGGTCCAATCATGAGAGCATGAGCGACGAGCGCAAAGCTTTCTACGAATACCACAGCACATTGATGGAGCCGTGGGATGGACCGGCTGCGCTGGGCTTTACTGACGGCGTGAAAATCGGAGCGGTTCTTGACCGGAACGGTCTTCGTCCAGCTCGTTACTATGTAACGAAGGACGATCACATTATACTTGGCTCCGAGGCAGGAACAGTTGAAATTCCGCCAGAGGATATTTTATACAAAGACCGCCTGCGTCCTGGACGCATGCTGCTTGTTGATACAGAGAAAGGCCGCATCATCTCCGACGAGGAAGTGAAAGCGGAGATCGAAACGGAGCATCCTTACCGCGAATGGCTGGATGAGCATCTCGTTGATTTGGAAGACCTGCCGGAAGCGCCGGAATTGCCGGAGCCGAACCATGAAACGGTTCAAATGAGACAGCAAGCATTCGGCTACACGTTCGAAGATGTACGCAAAGTGCTTGAGCCGATGGCTGGCAGCGGCGCGGAGCCAATCGCTTCGATGGGCTACGATGCGCCGCTTGCGGTATTGTCTGAGCGCCCGCAGCGTTTGTACAACTACTTTAAGCAATTGTTCGCCCAAGTAACGAATCCGCCGATTGATGCCATCCGTGAGGAGATCATTACGGCGACTGGCACTACAATTGGACCGGAACGCAATCTGCTTAACCCGGAGCCGGAAAGCTGCCGTCATATCAAATTGGCTACGCCGATTTTATCCAACGAGCAATTCGCTAAGCTGCGCCATGTGCGCCGCCCTGGCTTCCGCTCGATCACGCTTCCGATCTTCTTCCCTGCGAATGAAGGCGAAGCTGGCCTCCGCGCAGCGCTTGCTCAAATGTGCGAAGCGGCTGACCGCGTTATCGCGAAAGGCCATAATCTGCTTATTCTATCCGATCGCGGCGTCGACAAGGACAATGCTGCCATTCCGGCACTGCTAGCGGTATCGGCGTTGCATCATCACCTTATTCGCCAAGGCACTCGTACGAAGGTAGCTCTATTGCTTGAGTCGGGCGAGCCGCGTGAAGTGCATCACTTTGCCTTGCTGCTTGGCTACGGCGTAAGCGCCGTTAACCCGTACCTTGCTTTCGAAACGCTTGATGACATGATTCGTCAAGGCATGCTTCGCGGCGTATCGCATGATAAAGCAGTCAAAAACTTTATTAAAGCAGCCACTAAAGGCGTTATTAAAATATTGTCCAAAATGGGTATTTCGACGATTCAATCGTACCGCGGCGCACAAATTTTCGAAGCGCTCGGCTTGAAAGAGGAAGTCATTAACGAATACTTCACATGGACACCGTCCCGTATCGGCGGCATCGGCCTCGATGTTATCGCTGAAGAGACGCTTAAGCATCACAACCGCGCATTCGCTGAGCAAGAAGGCGGAGAGAAGGAGCTTGACTCCGGCGGCGATTACCAATGGCGCAAAGACGGCGAGGATCACTTGTTCACGCCGCAAACGATCCATACGCTTCAAATGGCTTCGCGTGCGAACGACTATAAGCTTTACAAGAAGTTCTCGGCGCTGGTTCAGGGCGAGGACAAGAAGCATCTAACGCTTCGTTCCTTGCTTAAGTTTAAGGATGGTCGCCAGTCCGTGCCGCTTGAAGAGGTTGAATCGCTGGAATCTATCGTTAAACGGTTCAAAACAGGCGCGATGTCGTTTGGTTCGATCAGTAAGGAAGCGCATGAGAGTCTGGCGATTGCGATGAACCGTCTCGGCGGCAAGTCGAATACAGGCGAAGGCGGGGAAGATCCTGCACGTTTCATTCCTGATGCAAACGGAGATTCAAGGCGCAGCGCGATCAAGCAGGTTGCATCCGGACGTTTCGGCGTAACGAGCAACTACTTGGTTAATGCCGACGAAATTCAAATTAAAATGGCTCAGGGCGCTAAGCCTGGTGAAGGCGGACAGCTGCCTGGCCTTAAAGTATATCCTTGGGTAGCCGAGGTTCGTGGCTCAACGCCTGGCGTTGGTCTAATCTCGCCGCCGCCGCATCACGATATTTATTCGATCGAGGATTTGGCTGAGCTTGTTCATGACTTGAAAAATGCCAACCCGCGCGCTCGCATCAACGTTAAGCTCGTATCGGGCGTTGGCGTAGGAACAATCGCGACCGGTGTTGCGAAGGGCCGTGCTGACGTTATTATGGTCAGCGGCTATGACGGCGGAACTGGTGCTTCTCCAATGGGCTCGATCCGTCATGCCGGTCTTCCGTGGGAGCTTGGTCTTGCAGAAACCCACCAAACGTTAATGCTGAACAAATTGCGTGATCGCGTTGTCCTTGAGACAGACGGCAAAATGATGAACGGCCGCGACGTTGCAATCGCAGTATTGCTTGGAGCTGAAGAATATGGCTTCTCAACTGCTCCGCTCATCGTGCTTGGCTGTATCATGATGCGTGTATGTCAATTGGATACTTGTCCAGTAGGCGTAGCGACACAAAATCCAGAGCTCCGCAAAAAGTTTATGGGTGATCCTAGCCATGTGGTTAACTATCTTCGCTTCATAGCGGAAGAGCTGCGTGAGATTATGGCTGAGCTAGGCTTCCGTACGATTCAAGAGATGGTTGGACGCGTCGATATTTTGGAAACGAAAGAGCTGCGTGAGCATTACAAAGCGAAAGGAATCGACCTTTCGGGCTTGCTGTACGAGGCTGACCTTCCGCAGGATGCCGTTCGCTACAACATTCAAGAGCAAAACCATGGTCTTGAGCTATCGCTTGATATGCAGCAGCTCGTTCCTCTGGCGCAAGCTGCGCTTGAGAGCGGTGAGCGCGTACGCGGTACTTTCCCTATCCTGAACACGAACCGCGTAGTCGGAACGATTCTGGGCAGCGAAGTCACACGTCGTTACGGCGCTGCAGGCTTGCCTGAGGATACGATTTCTTATCACTTCGTTGGAACAGCGGGCCAAAGCTTTGGCGCATTCGTGCCAAAAGGCATCACGCTATCGATCGAAGGCGATTCGAATGACTATGTCGGAAAAGGTTTGTCGGGCGGTAAAATTATCGTAGCTCCATCACCGAAGGCAACTTTTGCTGCCGAGGAGAACGTCATCATCGGAAACACTGCGCTATATGGCGCAACTAGCGGCCAAGCATATATCCGTGGTGCAGCTGGCGAACGTTTCGCGGTTCGGAATAGTGGAGCTAATGTTGTCGTTGAAGGCGTGGGCGATCATGGCTGCGAATATATGACAGGCGGGCGCGTTGTTATTCTCGGTAATACGGGACGCAACTTTGGCGCTGGTATGTCCGGCGGCGTAGCATATGTCTACGATGAGAAAGGCGATTTCTACAACCATTGCAATTTGGAAATGGTATTGCTGGAGCGTCTTGAGGATTCGCAGGATATTGCAGAGCTGCGCGGCTTGATTGAATCCCATGTACAGTATACGGAAAGTGCTATCGGTTCCAGGCTGTTAAATGATTGGGATGTATCGCTTGCCAAATTCGTCAAAGTCATTCCGAAGGACTACAAACGGATGCTTGAGCAAATCCGCAAAGTCGAAGATACCGGCTTAGTGGGCGAAGAAGCATTGCTTGCAGCCTTCGAAGCGAACAAAAAAGAGCTTGCTCGTGCAGGCGGCAAATAAGATTGCAAGACTAATAAGGTTATAGGTTTTAAATAAGGGACTGTCCCTGGAGTAGAATAACTACTTCAGGCGACAGTCCCTTTTGTTTTTCGACAAAATGCCAGCAAATTAGAAAAAAGCCGCACCCACTAACCGACATATTCCATCCGATAGCTCAGGTATAATGATGTTAATATATCTTTCATTATCATTACACGATTAGGAGTCGGTCGTATGTTAAGAGATGAAATAGAAATGTCGATCGAGGATGATGCTTCGCATTCAAAGATTACCTCTCTTGAAATACATGACATACTCGATCAAATTGGCATTCCGCAAGAAAGTTGGATTCCAGAGAAGGATGCTGACGCTAGCGCAGCAATCGCTCAGCCCTAATAAAAGCAATGAAGCGTTTTGTCTCATCTGGAGTCAGCGCCCGTCCATCTATGCTTAAGTGATAGCTCTTTAATAGCTCTTCGTCTGATAGCTCGAGATGGTCGACAAAGGCACGAACCTCATCGGTTAACGTTTGCTGGGGGATTGAAGTCCGACCAACCAAAAAGTCGACTGTGACCTGAAATAAATCCGCGAACTTCGACAATGTTTCGGTATCAGGCTCTCTTCGATTTTTCTCGTAATGCGATAAAGCCGCTCGTGATATGCCTAGTGCAGTGGCTGTTTGCAATTGCGTCCACCTTCGCCCGTCCCTCAATGCTGCAAGCCGATTACCGATGCTCATCGAATTCCTCCTGTCTTAGAAAGGCTGCTGATTCTATATTAATACGTATTCGCGACAATTGCATGCATTTAGCACAAATTATGAGTGATTTGAATCATTTTTGTTATTCGTATGATGGAGGAATTGAGTATGGCGACGAATTCGAACGATCTCTCGCGCGCCCACATCAGGCTTCGCTTCACAGAAGGCGTTAAGGCAGAGCTTAGACTTATAAGTAAAGATGGACAGCTGTTGACCCCCTCGACGACGACGGTGCTGCTGCTCAACTTAAGCCCAAACGGCTTATGCTTCCTATCAGGCTTGCAACTACCGATTCAACATAATTATTTCGTCGAGTTTAAAATGACGATTTCCAACGTACAAATTATTGTGCGCGGGCGAATCGTATGGAATTCAAAGACGGATAATCAATTTGCGCATGGCGTCATTTTTGAATGCACGAATACGCTTCGTTCACTTATTATTGGCGTGATGAACCAAGAATTGCTGGAAAGTCAGCCGCAGCAGCGGAAAATCCATTATTTATACAGCAGGCTTTTAAATACAAAACGAATGCATTACAGCGGCTAACCTGTTTTTGGTTTTTAAAAATTGGTAAGCGCTTGATTGAAGGGGGACATGCTTTGAAAATCATACTGTTATCAGGCGGATCTGGGAAGAGATTATGGCCCTTATCGAATAGTAAGCGAGCAAAGCAGTATTTACCGGTATTGGAAGGTCCGCGAGGCGGCATGGAATCGATGCTGCAGCGCTTGTGGCGTCAGCTAGACGAAGCGGATTTACAGGAGCATACCCGTATTGCGACCTGCCGCGAACAGGTAGAGATTTTGCAGAGGCAAGTAGGTTTAGAAGCACCGCTTATCATTGAGCCTGAGCAACGAGATACCTTTCCGGCAGTGGCACTCGCTGCTGCTTATTTGTATTCCATCGCGGGAGTGTCTTTAAGCGAAACGATCATTATTATGCCGGTAGATGCATATGTTGATAATGATTTCTTTTCATGCATAAGAGGGCTGCCTAAGCTTTCAAGGGAAAGCAGGGCAGAACTGCTAATGGTTGGGACAAGGCCCAGCTTTCCGTCCGAGCAATATGGCTACATCGTTCCTGAGACAAGTCCTTATCAAGAAGATGAGGGCATGTGCGAGCGTAAGGTGCGCAGATTTAAGGAAAAGCCATATGAGGCGGAAGCGGAATCGCTTATTGCGGACGGGGCATTTTGGAATAGCGGCATCTATGCCTTTCAGCTTGATTTTATGATTGCCATGCTTATGAACCGCGGTCTTCCTATTCATTATGATGAGCTATATAAGCAGTATTCTAAAATACCGCGTGGAAGCTTTGAAGTGGAAGTTACGCAAAAAACAGATGCAAAATCGGTCATTGGATATGACGGTGAATGGAAGGATTTGGGAACTTGGAAAACATTATCGGAGGAACTATCCTTTGATCGACTAGGCTTGGGTGAAGTGTCGGCGGACAGCGAGCAATCACAGCTTATAAATGAACTAGATATTCCGATCTCGATAATTGGCCTGAGCAACGTGTTTGTAGCCGCAAGCCCTGACGGTATTCTAGTGACAAGCAAGGATGCTGATTCCGTACTAAATGCGAAGCTGCGGTCGATGAATGAGCGGCCAAAATTTGAGGAACATCGATGGGGACATTCGAGGGTTATTGATTCAGCTGTCATGGCTTCAGGTTTACATAGCGTGACGAAACGAGTTTTTATATCGGCAGGGCAAAATCTGAGCTACCAGATGCATTTTAAACGAAAAGAGGTGTGGACGATTATAGCTGGAGAAGGTCTGATTGTTATCGATGAGCTGTTCCGCCACATTGCGCCAGGTGATACGATCGTTATTCCGGAACGCTCCAGACACAGTCTGCGCGCGATTACGGATGTTGAGCTTATCGAGGTGCAGACAGGACAGCAAATCAATGAAGATGACGTTATCAGGCTGGGCGTTACATGGGATGAGATTACTAGTCAATTAAATATGGCATAGTAAACGCGGGTAAGAGGCATTTCTTAATTTTATAGATGGATTGCAAATCGACGTTATGATCGAACATCTGCCATTTAACGTATCTTGTGTACTTAATGTGAAGAGGTTGATACAGTCATTACGAAAGAGAGAGGGAGCGATCTATCGGATGATATGTTCAGAGGACCGATTTTATTGTGTTAGTTGCGGAGAGATGGTAGCAAATCCTGATGCAGATATTTTGTTTCGGACAGGATTTTTCCGAGTGGTACATCCAATGGGTTATTGCTTAACATGCAGCATGGAGCAGGATAAGCTGGATGCTATAGTAGGATCGCCGGGTAAGACCAGTAACTATGACTATAAAATGTTCCTTCGAGCAGACGCAAAAGTTGCCGAACACGTTATACAACCCTATCGAACGAATGATAACGAGAACCTCTGCCCTACAGTCTAACTGTAGAGCGGAGGTGTATTTTTTTGTAAACTACCAATTGTTTCCTTAATCGTTTATAATGAATAGGATTTGGATCTTTTGAGGAGGAGCTTAGAGATGGAGCAGCCTATTGTTAGATTGCAAAATGTAACTAAAAAAATCGGCAAAAGAACGATTATTGATCGGTTGACGCTTGATTTGCCTCTTGGCGAGGTGTTTGGCTTTCTTGGTCCTAACGGATCAGGCAAAACGACGACCATTCGGATGATGGTTGGCTTAATGTCATTGACCGAGGGCGAAATTACGATTAGCGGACATAGCATCACGAAAAATTTTGAAAAAGCTATTCGCCATGTTGGAGCTATTGTAGAGAACCCAGAGATGTACAAATACTTAAGCGGATATGACAATTTAATTCATTATGCCCGTATGATTCCAGGCATTACGGAGCATCGTGTTAATGAGGTTGTTAAGCTTGTCGGCCTTGAAGGGCGAATTCGCGATAAGGTGAAAACCTACTCGCTTGGCATGCGACAGCGGCTGGGCGTAGCGCAAGCCATCCTACATAAACCGCAGCTTCTCATTTTGGATGAGCCGACTAACGGATTGGATCCTGCAGGCATTCGCGAGCTTCGTGATTACTTGCGCTTGCTCTCGAAGGATGAAGGGATTGCGGTATTTGTATCGAGCCATCTATTGTCCGAAATGGAGCTGATGTGCGACCGCGTTGCCATTATTCAAAACGGCAAGTTGATCGATGTTAGAACGATACGCGGCGAGCATGCTGCCAAGGCGAATACGAGGGTTGTCATCGAAGTTGATCGTCCTCAAAGCGCTATCGAGGTGATCCAGGCTGCTGGTTTCGCAGGGGAGCTGGCGGGAGAGAATACGCTGGCGGTTGAAGTCGATAAGGAAAGCACGGCCGCGATTAACGCATCGCTGGTTTCAGCCGGCATAAAGGTATATGGCATTCGGTCACAAGTCAAAACGCTTGAAGATCAATTTTTGGAAGTAACGGGAGGGGAACGCATTGGGTAATTTCTTGCCGCTTATTCAAAACGAAAACATGAAAATATACAGTCGTCCCCGTACGTGGGTGATGACGGGCATTATGATACTCCTTGTACTGACCATATCAATTATGTGGCTGATTTTTGGCGGCAGAGATACTTCGATGTGGGATGTCAGTTTTATGGAGTCTTCCATTTTATTTTTGCTTGTCACGATATTTACGGTAGTCATTGCTGCTGGCGGAGTTGCGGAGGAGTTTACGAGCGGTACGATTAAGCTGCTGCTGATCCGGCCTTGGTCGCGTTCGAAAATATTGCTGTCCAAATATATTTCGATCCTGCTGTTCGCTATTATGCTCGCCATCCTATTGTTTGCAAGCACATTACTGGTGAATTGGATCTGTTTTGGCATCAACGCTTCGCCAGATTTGAAGCCAACCTTCGTAGGCGAGGAAGGCTCAAATCCATTAACATACATGCTGAAGTATTATGGGCTTACCTTAATTTCGCTCGTTGTGACGGTTACGCTTGCTTTTATGCTATCGACCGTGTTCCGCAGCAGCGGACTTGCGATCGGCATGGCTTTGTTCCTTCTGCTTGGCGTTAACAGCTTTATCGGTTTGATTGCGATGCTCAAATACAAATGGATCGATTACTTGTTGTTTATCCACTTGAATCTAACGCAATATTTGGATGGCAACCCGATGCGAGAAGGCATGACATTAGGTTATTCGCTTAGCGTGCTTGCTGTCTACTATGTAATATTCATCGCATTAACGTGGTACATTTTCAAAAAGCGCGACGTTGCTACCTAAGCCATTTAATTAGCAAAAAAGCCGTTCCTGCTGCTCCTTCCTCGGAAGGAAGACAGCAGTTGAACGGCTTTTTATTTTTGCAGCTTAGCCGGCTTGTCTCGATTTCTCCTTTGTCTCCTTAGGCGATGCTTCCTTGCCATGGATTTGAGGCGAATCGGATTCTTGCAGCGCACGGTTTTTGCTGTCTAAGGCCTGCTCCATGTGGCACATGCCGTTTAGTCGGCCTCCGTCTTGGATAACGATCGTGCTCGCCGTAATCGTACCGGTCAAATGGCCGGAGGAGGTGATGATGAGGCGCCCTTTCGTCACGATATCGCCGAAAACTTTGCCAGCTATCGTAACGTCTCTTGCCGTAATATTCGACCTGGCAATGCCGCACTCCCCGATGATGACATCCGCTTTGCATTCAATATCGCCGCGGTACTCTCCTTCAATGCGCAGGCTGGCCTCGCAGTTCATTTTGCCTTCGCTAAGCGTTCCTTGACCGATCAGCGTATCGGTTGCCGCAAGCCGCTTGTTATCTTTAAACATAAGTTCTAGTCCTCCTTTATGAGCGCCAGAAATTTAATAGGATTGACTGGTTCATTTTTCTGCATGATCTGAAAATGCAAATGCGGACCTGTGCTTCTTCCGCTTGAGCCCAATAAGCCGATTTTCTCTCCGCGGACGATTTCATCGCCTTCACTGGCTTCGATCTGTTTTAAGTGCATATAGGCGCTTTGAAGGCCTCCCAGATGATCGATAACGATATAGTGGCCTAAAGAGCTGTTAAAGCCAATTTCGGATACTGTGCCGTCTGCTGCGCTAAGTACGGGATCACCAAGCTTGCCTGTTATGTCAATGCCAGCATGAAACGTGGAACGCCCGGTAAACGGATCGCTCCGATAACCAAAACCGGATGTCAGCAGCTTAGAGCGCGTCGGCCAAGTAGAGGGATAGGCATCCACGGAGGATTTTGTCGTTTGCGCCAGCTCAAGCGTGAGCGCAAGCGACTCCTCCATCGTATCGACCATCCCATGAAGTGAAGCGAGATCATAGCCGGTGTTTTGTGCGAGTAATGCGAACTTTTTTGATTCTTGCAAGCTAGTGGAGTGAATGCTGGATATAGAGGACAAAATAGGCAGCGTTCGCGAGGAAGATGATGATGTTTTGCTAGGCGCAAGGTAAGATGAGGGAGCAGCTTTGTTCCCATAGTTCTCAATGAACTGCTTCAGCTTGAGCTCGAGCTGCTGCAATTCATCGAGCTTTGCTTTCATCTCAAGCGTTTGACTCGATAGGTCTAGTATTTCTTGCTGCAAAGAGGTGATTGCTTCGTCTTTCTCGGTTACGGTTTGGGAAAATTCTGCATCCTGCATGGACAATTGTTCCTCCAAATGATGCAGCTCATAGGCTGACTTTATTTGGAGCCCTCCAATGCAGCCCGTAACCGCTAGAACCGCGGCCGTAGGCGCGGCTAAGACAGATCGCTTTGACACGTGAAACTGCTTCACGGTTTTATCCGCGCCGCGCATCACGACAAAGGACCACTTTGGCTTCCGCGTATGTTTCAATAGCCTGCTCCTTCCGGCTGAGCTTAAGACTTGATCGATCAGAACGTTCTATTGCTATTTATTCGTGGAAGCCTTAAAACATGCCATAAAACTTGCGCTAGAAAGAAGAAAGACCGCCCGCCATGCACGAATGGTGCGGGCGGACAGTCATTGGTAATGCTAGTGATAGGAAAGGATCTATTGCGCGGCTGCGAGCTCGGTCTGAGCTATAGCTTCCTGCATAGTTGGTGTGATAGCGAAGGAACGGCCCTGCTGCTGTTCAGGCGGCAAGGAAGCAAGCTGCTCGATTCTTCTTTTTACTTCATTGGAGAGATCGGTAACGCGCTGCGCGTATTCCTTGGCTTTATCCCCTTTTTGTTCCGAAAGCGCGGTCTGATTTGCTTTTGCATATGAGGTTACAGCAGCTTCATAAAGTTTGATGTCCCAAGGAAATTTGCTGACGCCTTCATCAATGATAGCAAGCGAATCCTCGAATTGCCCCTTCTGTTGAAGAAGGCGGTATTGTGCCAAGAGAAGTCCGCGGTTATAGGGATCTGAGTCGCGTCCTTGTTTTACCGTGCTTATTGCTTCATCAAGGTAGTTTGAATCAGACGTTTGTTTGTATGCTTGCTCGAGCCACTCAGCCTTCGTTAGAAGGAAGGTGGAATGTTTAGGCGATACTTTAATCGTTTCATTCAGCATTGGCATAAGTTGATCCAAAGGCGTCTGCTGCTGAACGGCTAATGCGTATACTTTTTGGTATTTTTGAACGCCGCTGTTCTCTCGAATCGCTATGACTAACAGGAATAAGGAAAGCACTGCAAGCACCGCAGGGTAAGCAACCTTTTGCCAAGAGCGTTCCTTCGTTCCTTTTAACCGTTCAATAATTAGCTTACTGCTATAAGGTGCTATCATACAGCCTAGAGAGATAAATACAAGTGTGCTAATGAACAAGTAACTCATATCGAAATCGATTGCGCTGTGAATAAGCAGTGTTAATGAAAAAATAAAAAAGATAAAGTGACTGCCGCGCAGCTCGGGATAACGTATGAAAGAGCGGATATATAAGCTGTATACAAATGCAAGCAGAGCAAGCAGAGCGATTAATCCGATCCAGCCGGTTTCTACAAGCGATTGAACGAAGAAGCTATGTGCTTGTCTGCTCCAATAAGGGTTGTTCTGATATTGCTCATACATTGCCTGCCAAGCGCCGCCGCCTCCGCCAAGCAGCGGATAATCCTCGGCTACGTGAAGGCCATCCTTGTAGAACGTCAATCGTTCTAGTACGCTGTGCTGTTGTAAATTAATATTTTCGAAGCGAGAGGCAATTTTATCTGGAAGCAAACCGCGAATGGCACTGCTGCCCAGTAGGCTTCCTGCGGCAATGGCTGCAAGGACGATAGCTACTACAGGTACAACTGCAAATGACCATTTGTAAGCAGAGAGTTTTGTTAGTTTTGCTTCAAGGAAAGCATTGGCCTTCGTATGATAGAGCAAGATTAAGCCGGCAGTAATGACCATCCCAAGCAGCAGTAGTCCCCAGTTTTGCAATGGCAGGGAGCTGAACAATGAAATTGTGCTTGGTGCTTTCGTTTCGGTAGGTTGTACAAGAGTAGCAATCGCATCAGCATTCTTCGTAAGCTTGCCCAATATAGCCATCGAGACGACTACGGACAATATCATAAATACGAGGTATGCGATTTGTTTCGTAAAGCGTAGAAACGGCAAAATAAGAAGTACCATAACGGGTATTACTACGATTGCGCCACGAGAATAGGTAAACATGAACGAAATCCAAATCGGTACAAGCATCGCAGCATGGATGAGCCGTGCCGAAGGACGTATGCAGTGTACGGCATAGTAGAGACTAACAAAAAATAAAGCAGCTAGGAAGCCGGCATATGTATTTGAATATTGAAAAACAGATGCAAGGCGATAGCCATCATGCGCAAGCCACAAGGCATCTCTATAGTACATTTGGCCAAAGAGATTGAATAAGCCAAAGATGACAATTAAATAGGAGGAGAGCATAAGCGCATATTCAATCGTTTTGCGAGAGAGCTTGGATTCTGCCAAATAAAGCCCGCATATAAAGAGAGCGGCAAGCAGGAAAAAAACGAGAGTCATAAACTTTGCATAATAGCTGGATACCGCTTGAAAGGAAGATAACCAATAAATGAGCGGAAGCACCATGACGGCAATCGACAAAATACTTCGGTAGCTGTTCATCAGCGTGCTGCGGAACATGTAAGCTGCCGTTACGATCAACAGGATGTATCCAAAGATGATGGCTCCATAAATTGGCCCTTCAAAGCTGAGCTCGTAGCCATTGAATAATCCTTTTTCATATGGGAAAATAACCAGAAATAGGGCAAGTCCTATCGTCCCAATCCACCTCAAAAGCGATAGATCAGCGGCTTTGGGCTGCGTACTGCTTTTTGATTTGTTTCGTGCGCTCATTCGTAAGTACTCCTCATCCATAGTTATGTATATATGCAACAGATATTGCTTCATTTTGTATTTTAACAAATGGGGGAGTAGATTACTATAATGGAAAGATTAAAAATGTATGACGTTTACAAATTTGTAGGAAATGGGTTTGTCGACTTTAGACAATTTAAGCGAGAATTCTACAAAACTTTTGGTTTTGGAAGGATATAAATGTATGAATGTGTTGGAAACTTTGGTAAGATAACGAGGGTGAAGTATCGTTATTATTAGTAAACATAGGTGAAGTTTAAATTTAAACGTCTATTTAAATAGACAATCGTATTAAACAAAAATAGACAGATCGAGGTATGCTAATGATTAATTCAAAAGATTATATGCTCAGCAAATTATGGAGGCAAAAAAGTTTAATTAATCAGTTTATTAAGAGGGAAGTAATAGGAAGGTATAGGGGATCATATTTAGGAATAGTTTGGTCATTTATTAATCCATTAATGATGCTTGTCATATACACTTATTTTTTTAGTGTCGTTTTCAAAGCAAAATGGGGAAGCGGCGTAGGCGAAAGTCAAGTGGAATTTGCACTGATTTTATTCTGCGGATTAATTACTTTTAATTTATTTTCTGATGTAATTACACGTTCGCCTAGTGTTGTGATAAACAATCCTAACTATGTGAAGAAAGTAGTATTTCCACTAGAAATACTACCAATTACTATTTTAGGTGCTGCGCTAGTGCATTTTTTAATAAGCCTTTCAATTTTGACGCTAGGATTAATTTTATTGATGGGGGTTTTTAATTGGACTATAGTCTTTGTACCTATAGTTTTGTTGCCATTACTATTTATGACTTTAGGATTAGGGTGGTTCTTTGCTTCGTTAGGGGTCTTCATCCGTGATATTGGACAATTTTTAGGATTGGCAGTTCAAGCACTTATGTTTTTAAGTCCTATTTTCTATCCTATTTCAATTATTCCAGAAAGCTTTCGAGTTTTTTATTACTTGAATCCAATAAGCTATGTTGTTGAAGATATGAGAAAAGTCATTATACTAGGCCAGTCACCAGATTGGACATGGTTAATTATAGGAACTCTCATTGGCATGCTTTTGTCATGGCTAGGTTATTTATGGTTTCAGAAAACGAAAGGCGGTTTTGCAGATGTCCTCTGATTCACCAATTATTTCACTCACAGGGGTTAGTAAATCATTTAAAATGTATGAAAAACCTATAGATCGACTTAAACAATCTATTTTAAGGAAGAAAACGTACAGAGAATTTTGGTCATTAAAGAATATAACGATGTCGTTGCATAAGGGTCAGACTATTGGAATTATCGGGAAAAATGGATCGGGAAAAAGTACATTATTACAAATAATAGCTCAGACATTGCAACCGACAGAAGGAGAAGTAAGTATCAACGGAAGAATCGCGGCATTGCTTGAATTAGGAAGCGGCTTCAATCCTGAATTTACAGGTAGAGAAAATGTAATAATGAATGGCGCCATTAATGGATTTAGTCCTACTGAAATTAAAGATAGAATGGAGTCAATTGAACAGTTTGCAGATATTGGTGAATTCATAGATCAACCTGTAAAGACTTATTCATCTGGCATGTTTGTGCGACTGGCATTTTCCTGTGCTATCCATGTTAATCCGGATATTCTTATAGTTGATGAAGCACTGGCTGTCGGTGACATGCAATTTCAGTTAAAGTGTATTGAAAAAATGAAGACTTTCAAAAATGAAGGCAAGACAATATTATTTGTCAGTCACGATGGATACTCAATACGTAATTTTTGTGATGAGGCAATATGGATGATTGATGGTCAAATTCATCAACGTGGTGATGCAAATACCGTAACAAAAAACTACGAAGATTTTATGAAGTTTGGTTTAGACTCGGAGAATAAAGATGATGAAAGCGAACAAGTAGATAATTCTTTAACACATGTTATTTCTATTGATAAAGTTGAGTTTAAAAACAAAGAAGGAATTATAAAGAAAGAGTTTGAATTTGATGAGGATATTTTCGTTGAGCTTTCATATAGACAATTTAAGAAGCAGGAAAATATAGTAGGCGGTATCGCATTGTTTGATAGGCAGGGTACCTACATTTGTGGACTTAATACAAAACTAGATAAATACCCATTGCCTGAAGTACCAGGGGAATATAAGTTGATTTTAAAATATGAACAAATAAAACTATTGCCTGGTACATATTCTATTGATGTCGGTTTTTTTGAGAGTTCTGGATTAGTTAGGTTAGACTATAAAGCAAGATACGAGTCTTTCCGAGTAAGCTCAAACCTATATTTTGCAGAAGGTCTAACTTTTATTAATCATAAATGGGATTTTGAAAGGTAGAAGATGTCATGAAATATGATTTTAATATAGATATGTTATCAGATAATTCGCTATCGCTAATTTTAAGAGAAATCCAGCCTAAGACCACTGTTTTAGAATTTGGACCGGCAAAAGGATATATGACAGCCTACCTTAAACATGAGCTTGGCTGCAAAGTAATCGGTGTCGAAATTGATGCTGAGGCAGCAAAAATTGCTGAAGTTTTTGTTGAGAAGATGATTGTTTGTGATGCTGAATCACTAGTTTGGATGAAAGAGATACCTACAGGTACTTTGTTTGACCACATTGTTTTTGCAGATGTTTTAGAACACTTAAGGAACCCTGTAGCAGTTTTGAGAGAAGCTAGTTCTTTCTTAAAGCCAGGAGGCACTATTTTAACTTCTATTCCTAACATAGGGCATTCAGCTGTAATAATGGAATTATTACATGGGAAATTTGAATATCGGCCTTTAGGTCTACTTGATAACACGCATATAAGGTTCTTTACTCGAGAAAGCGTAAAACAACTAATTAAAGATGCTGGATTACAACCGATTAAATGGAAAAGTGCTAACATTTTACCTGAACATACAGAACTGCAACGCGATTATTCAAGCGTACCTCAAGAAATTGGAAATTACCTAAAAAAAAATAAAGATGCTCATGTTTATCAATTTATAACCGTTTCCGGTAAGGTAAGTGAAGAAGTTTCGGAGACAGAAGAACAAGATAATAATTCGTATATTTTAGCAGAGTACGCTCAGTTATTTTGGGCTAAGGATAAGAACTATACTGAAGAATCATCTTTGAAAATTCCTGTTAATTCTAATGATTTCGGTTTTAATACATATGACTTTAAAATCGAAGGTCCAAGCCTTAAATATCCACTTAGATTGGATCCAACTAATTTTAAATCTATAATTGAAATTGATCATATTACTTTGTTAAATCAACAAGGTTCAATTATCAAGTTTTGGACAAATACTGAAATTGCGGATTGTGTTCAAATACTTCACGGTGCTGAGAGTATTCAACTTTATAATAAATATATATTATATGCAAATGGAAATGATCCGCAGCTACTCTTTAATTTTGAATTAGAAGGGACTGTAGAAGAGTATCAACTTAGTGTAAATATGAGCATAAAAAAAGAAGTTCAAGAAGAATACTCAAATCTTGTTACTCACATTGGTGATTTAACAAATGACAATAGATTAAATAAAAATGAATTGTTGAATCTCCAAGATGAATATAAGGTATTGACTATATTCTCAAACGAATTAGTAAGTCGGGAAAAAGAATTGCAATTTCAGTTAACTCACAAAGAAGAGGCAATAAATCAATTTCAAAGCAATATTAAATTATTAAATCAACAGTTAAAAGAATCCCAAGAGATGATTCACCAATTGTTGAATTCTCGTTCTTGGAAATTAACAAAGCCTTTTCGTTGGATAAAAGATGTATTAAGAGGAGTGGCAGGTCGAAAATGAATTCACATTATGAACATGAAAAAAACATAGAATCATTAGATATAATAATAGTTACGTATAATTCAGAGAAATGGATAGAGAATTGTTTGTCGAGTCTTGTAAAAGGGAAATTCCCTCTTGAAAAGATTCATATTACATTTGTAGATAATAATTCGACTGATCATACTAAATCTATTATTGAAAACTATACCAATTCTCATTACTTCGGAGGATATAATTTTCATTTTCTTAGTACTAACACTGGTTTTGGAGCAGCGAATAATTATGGAGTTAATAAAACGGAACAAAAATATGTTTTGTTTTTGAATGTAGATACGGAAGTAGAAGAGAATGCATTAAACGTCCTTATGAGTAATGCAATTAACAGCAACAAACATACAGCTTTATGGGAATGCAGGCAATTCCCTTATGAACACCCTAAAAATTACAATCCGATTACAATGGAACTTTCGTGGGCAAGTGGAGCGGCAAGTATGGTTCTTCGAGAAGTTTTTGTTAAAATTGGCATGTTTGATGAAAAAATATTTATGTATGCAGAAGATGTAGATCTCAGTTGGCGATTTAGAGCAAACGGATATCAGTTAATATATGTTCCAAAGAGTATAATACATCACTACACATATGAAAGCGCTGGTGAAGTTAAGCCAAATCAATTTTATAATAGTACATATAACAATTTAATGTTGCGTTATAAATTTGGAAGTATTCGAGATATTATAAAAGGATATATTCTTTATTACAGTTTATTTTTTAATAAAGTACCATTTTATGGTCACAAAAAAACTGTTCTAAGAAAGCTTATCAATAGCTTAGCAGAAGGTCAACGATTCAGAAGTTGGAAAAGAAACAATAAACAACTTACATTTAGTCCGTCATATCACCTTTGGGATTATGACATTATACGTGATGGTGCATTTTATGTTAACCAACTTCCTAAAAAAACACCACTTGTTTCTATATTAATTCGTACGTGTGGAAGACCTGCAATGTTGAGAGAAGCATTGCAAAGTGTAAGAAACCAGACCTATTCGAATATTGAAGTAGTCATAGTTGAGGATGGCGCAGCTATTTCGAAAGCATTAATTGAGGAAGAATTTGATGATTTGAACATTGTATATCATGCTACAGGGGATAAAGTAGGTCGTTGCATAGTGGGAAATATAGCTATGGAGAAAGCAAGTGGAGTATATTTGAATTTCTTAGATGATGATGATGTATTATATGCGGATCATATTGAAGTTTTATGTACGCAATTAGTTAATAATCCGGATAAAAAAGCGGCATATGCTCATGCGTTTGAAACTCCAATTAAGGTTATTTCAAAAGACCCCTATAATTATGAGGAACTATTTCACAATGTTCAGCACAGACAGCCATTTAATAGACTAGTTTTGCTGCATCATAACTACTTTCCAATTCAGTCGGTTCTTTTTTCAAAGGAATTATATAATGAACTCGGAGGTATCGACCCTGAGTTGGAAGTTCTAGAAGACTGGGATTTGTGGTTGAAATACGCTTTGAATTATGATTTTATTTATTTGGATAAAGTCACATCCGTTTATAGAGTACCTGCTGAAGTTCAACATCATCATTCAAGACAATTATTATTTGATAAGTATCTAACAGTTGTTCGCAATAAGTATGTAGATAAACAAACAAATTTACCAATAGGTACTTGGTTTAAGGATGCTGATCACATACTGAGCAGACCACAAACTGTAGTTTACAATATCAAGGGAATGTCTTTTGGTACATTTTTGTTTAAAGTGAAAAACAAAATTTATAATCGCATTCGGAAAATATTGGGGTAATGTACAGGAGGATCTTAAGTGTTATATTCGAAACTCAGAGAAAAAAAATTTCTGATTACAATTGGGATTATTGTAGTAGCATGTATATTTGTTTATTGGGATTTTATTACCTTCAATAAGTTGTATATCTTCAATGATACTGGTAGTGATACCTTTGATTCCTACTGGCCGTTTCTTTATGATTTGAACTTGAAAATTAAACAAGGGGAAATTCCGTTTTGGTCTCATAATATGGGAATGGGAATTAATTATTTTTCAACTCAAATTTTTATAGGAGATATTTTCTCTTATCTTTTTTTATTGGTAGGACTAAATAAATTAGCATATGCATTTGGTTTAATGGCCGTTTTTAAAATATTGTTGGCTGCGATTTTCTTTTTTCGTTATGTACGCTATTTAAACTTTTCTTTTGTTTCATCAACTATCCCAACACTATTGTATGCATTTAATGGTTATATTGTTTTGTGGGGGCAGCATTATCAATTTGTAAATGTTATGGTTTTTGCTCCATTAGTACTTCTAGGGTTTGAGAAGTTGTTAAAAGAAAAGAAGTGGGGATTATTTACTTTATCAATATTTTTATTAGCTATTAATTCTTATTATTTTCTTTACGTTTTTACCGTATTTATTTTTATATATGGAGTATCAAGATATTTGTTAGTTTATAATTTTAAATTTAAGGGATTCATCACTCACTTCTCAAAAACGTTTGTATTTTATGTCCTTGGTATAATGGCAGCAGGCTTTATGTTTTTACCAACAATATATTATGTTTTGAGTAGCCCTCGTATTAGTGGCTCGTTGAATATTAAATTATTTCAATTAGCAGACTTACAGTATTATATTAGTTTAATTATGAGAGCATTTAGTAATAATTCAATGGGAATTGCTAATGGATTTTATGGCTATATAAATTATTATGAATCACCAATAATATATTCGGGTGTTATTTGTCTTATATTAATCCCTCAAATCTTTTTTCAGGGATCTCGGAAAGAAAAATATATATATGGAATAACTTATTTTTTGTTAATGGCAATGTTATTACTTCCATTTTTCTCTTTATTCTTCAATGCATTTAGTAAGGTTGACTATAGATGGACATTCGGCATTATTATATTTAATTTAGTTGTTCTAGCGCATGTGTTACAAAATTGGATTAAAAATATCTATAAACTGAATATGAAAGCTTTGTTTATAGCATTTGGAGGAGTAATTTTATTTAGTTTTATAGCTCTTAAATTAGGTGGGAATTCACTCGGTTGGAGCGGAGAACAATCTTCGATGGCTTCGAGATCAATTCTTACGTCTTTAATTTTTTGTATACTCTATATGATTATATTATGTCTAATACAAATTTCTAGAGATAAAAAGAATAAATATATACTAATATCCATACTTACTTTCTTATTATTTATCGAGGTTGTTAGTGTGTCTCATGCTTCCGTAAATAATCGTATGTTATTAGATCCTGGATATATTTCTGGAAAACAAGGATATTTTGACTCGACAAATGATGCAATCCGATATATTCAATCTGAGGATCCAGGGTTCTATCGAATAAGTAAGTCATACAATTCTAGATTTCTAAATGACGCATTAATCCAGAGATTCAATGGATTTAAGGAATACAATTCACTAGTTGAGCCATCAACAATTCAGTTTTTACAAAAAATGAATGTTACCATTGGTGGTAACTTTTCATTAGTCTATGGGTTGGATGAAAGAGTGAAATTGGAGACCTTATTAAATAATAAATATTATTTAACTTATAACAAACAAGGACCATTTGGATATGAATTCATTAAAGAAGTAAACGAAGTAAATATATTTAGGAACAAATTTGCGCTGCCTTTTGGCTATACATATGATCGTTATATTGAAGCGAATGATTTTGATAAGCTTGATAATATGCAAAAGGAAGATGCGATGTACAAAGGATTTATTATTGACAACGAAAATCAGAAACTAGATGTTGAAAAATTTAATAGAATGAATATTAATGAATTGCCGATTATTTCAGAGGAAACTATTATTCCACAAATTAAGAAAACAAATAGCAATGTACCCTCTAAAGATTCGTCTATTGAGCTTGAATTAAATAATTCTATGACCGGAGAAATATCAGTAACATTAAACATGAAAAATTCTAATGCGGCGAATGGGAAAATATATTGGAAATCTGAAAATGAAGAGTATTCTGAATTAAAGTCAAAAAGTTTTATAGTTAATAATGAGAATAATGGCTCAAAAATCTCATTAGGAATCGTCCACAATCTAAAATCTTTGAATATTTTATTTCTAGAAGATGAACTTACTAACGAAATAGATAACTTGGAATTAAAAGTTAGACCCATTGTCTACAATAAACCAGATATAGACAAATTTAGTGCTAATAACTTTATAGCAACTTCAATTGGAAATAACAGAATTAAAGGAACAGTACTAGCAGACTCACCTAAAATGTTGTTTTTTAGCATTCCCTATGATAAGGGGTGGAATTCTAAGGTGGATGGGGTTAAACAAAAAATAGTTGAAATAAACAATGGGTTTATAGGGATTCCTTTGGAAAAAGGAAATCATACTGTAGAGTTGAATTATGTCCCACCAATGTTTAAAGTAGGGGCAATATGTTCTTTATTTGCATTAGTAATAATCGGCATACTTAGATCAAGAGTGTATTTTAAAAAAGTGACATTATTAATTACTAGTAAAAGAGATGAGGTGTGATATTTGAAGAAAATTGAGACGAAATTATCTGGAGTAGTACTTTTGGAACCAACGGTATATTGTGACAACAGAGGATTTTTTATGGAAAGCTATAATGAGCAAAAAGCAAGTGAGTTGGGTATATCATATTCATTTGTACAAGATAATCATTCTTTATCGGTAGAAGCTGGTGTTATTCGAGGTCTTCATTATCAACTTAACCCTGAGGCTCAAACAAAATTAATAAGAGTTACTGCTGGTGTGATTTATGATGTGGTTGTAGACATTCGAGTAGGTTCACCAACATTTGGTCAATGGGAGGGCTTTATCCTAAGCTCTGAAAATAAGAGACAACTTTTGGTTCCGCAAGGATTTGCTCATGGATTTTGTACGGTGGTAAAGAATAGTGAAGTGCTTTATAAAGTAAATGCATTCTATTCAGCAGAACACGATCGTGGTATTGCATGGAATGATCCTGTTCTGGCTATTGATTGGCCAATATCAAATCCAATAACATCAGCTAAAGATAACAAACATCCTTTCCTTGCGGATGCTGATATAAATTTTATTTATCAGGGATAAAAAGGATTGAAAAGAATAGTTTTTAAAACTAGATTTAGGTAGGTGTTTCTGTGAAAGGAATTATTTTAGCTGGTGGTAGCGGTACAAGATTGTACCCTTTAACCAAAGCGGTATCAAAACAATTACTTCCTATTTATGACAAACCGATGATATATTATCCATTATCGGTGTTAATGCTTGCTGGTATAAAAGAGATCTTAATAATTTCAACTCCTGAGGATACACACCGATTTGCTCAATTGCTTGGCAGTGGAGAAGATCTGGGAATCTCTATTAGTTATGCCATACAATCTTCACCAGATGGACTTGCTCAAGCATTCATAATTGGTGAGAGTTTCATTGGAAAAGATAATGTTGCGTTGATTTTAGGCGACAATATCTTTTATGGGCAAGGCTTTTCGGAAATGTTATCCAAAGTAGTTCTACGTAAATCAGGCGCCACAGTATTTGGTTATCAAGTTAAGGACCCGCAACGCTATGGTGTGGTTGAATTTAATAAAGAGTTAAAAGCAATATCAATTGAGGAAAAACCCTATATACCTAAATCAAATTATGCTGTAACAGGATTGTATTTTTATGATAATACTGTTATTGATATCGCTAAAAAAATAAAACCTTCATCTAGAGGCGAATTAGAAATTACTGATATTAATTCGGTTTATTTAGAACAAGGAAGATTAAACGTAGAATTATTAGGAAGGGGTTTCGCATGGCTGGATACAGGTACTCATGAATCTTTAATGCAGGCATCACACTTTATAGAAACAATAGAGAAGCGACAAGGTTTCAAAGTAGCGTGTATTGAAGAGATAGCATATTTAAAAGGTTATATCAGTAAGGAACAATTAATAAAGCTTGGTGAAGCTTTAGCGAAGAATGAATATGGAAAATACTTGTTGGAATTAGCTGAATGGGGGGACTAGTTGTGAAAAATAAAGAATTATTTGTTGATAATAAAAGTAGAGTAATTGAAGTAAATGTTTTGGGTGACGAAAGAGGCTTGCTAACAGTAATTGAAGAAAATCTAACAATTCCTTTTGAAATTAAGAGGGTATTTTACATATATAATACTCAAAATGAAGTGAGACGCGGCTTTCATGGTCACTACAAAACAAGACAAGCATTAATCTCTGTTGCTGGCTCTTGTAAAGTTTATTTAGATAATTTGCAAAGAAAGCAAGAAGTTATATTAGATACACCTCAAAAAGTTTTGCTGCTGGAGCCAAATGACTGGCATGAAATGTATGATTTCACACCGGATTGTGTACTATTAGTGCTAGCATCGCATCATTATGATCCTGAAGATTATATCCGAGATTATAAATTATTTAAGGAGGTATACTCTTCGTGTCAGGCAACATAAAAATAAATTTTTCAAAAAGAGAATATAGCTTATTGTTAATAATATTATTTATTTCATTGTTGCAATTTAGTTATTTTGTTTCTCAGAATAGTGTTGCTAGCTATTATGATGAGATAAGGTATTTCGAGATTGGAAAAAATATTCTAAGCAATGGATTATTTAATATTGCAGATGATTTAAGAACTTATTTATATCCATTACTTATTTCAATATTTTATATTTTCACGGATGGTCAAAGTGTGACTGTTAAGATAATATTTAGTGTGTTTCAATATGTTATCTATGTAATAACAATTGCTATGATAGCAAAGGCATCATATAAATATCACAGTAATAAAATAGTATATTTCACTGTTTTTGCTTTAGGTATGCTGAATCCTTATTTAATACAATCTACAACGTTATTTCTAACGGATGTATTAGCAACATGTTTACTTATAATATCATTATTGTATCTATTAACATCAGATTTAAATAAATTTACAAATGGTATTGTAGTTTCTAGTCTTCTGTATTGTGCAGTACTAATTAGACCTTCGAGTGCAATTTTTATGTTGCTTTTCTTTCTTATAGGATTATATAGATTTATTTATGTTAAAGACTTTAAACCTGCAAAATTTACTTTTGTAGGACTACTATTATTGCTTGTTTTTCTTCCTCAACTTTATATGAACATAACAAAATTTAATCATTTCACACCATTAATACATTTAAACCTCCTTGAGCAACAATCAGTATGGGCTACTCAGCATTTAAAATATAGTACAGTGGTAATTGATGGTGAGCACCCAGCACTGAGATATATTACTCCTTGGGCTATGGATAGTAATATAAGTATGATGAAGCTAATGAGCACCAATTTTATAGTTTTTCTTGCGGTTTTTGTTTCTCATATTTTTGGTGTTATTGATTGGGGATATGTAGATACATACATCAGAGATTTATCGGTATCCTCTAGAATATTTCCATCCATTTTATTATATACTCAGTGGTTCATAATTGGTCTAGGCATACTATGGATAAAGTTACATAGAAAATGGACATTTATGACTATTTCTTTATTATTCTCTGCAATTGGCTATACTCTATTCATAGCAACCACTGCAATAGAATCAAGATTTGGATACCCAATATATTTAATTCTTTTATTATTTTCAGGTTTTGGGGTCCAATATATACTAGAAAATATTAAGAATAAGAAGAAGACACTTTATATTTTTTCTTCATTATTGGTATTTATATGTATATCATTTTATTTCAGTTATTTCATTGATATGCAAACAGGTAGAATTTCTTGGTTTGATTGAATAGCTTAATTTATTTATATAAATCCTAATGTTATAAAAGGAGAAGTCGATGATTCCATTTCTTGATCTTAAACAAATTAATATGAGGCATGAGGAAGAAATATCTCAAAGCATGGCACGTTTTCTGCATTCCGGATGGTATATACTTGGTAAGGAAGTTGAAGAATTTGAACAAGAATTTGCAGATTATTGTGGAACAAAATATTGTTTAGGGGTAGCCAATGGTTTAGATGCTCTTATTTTAATATTAAAAGCATATGGGATTGGTGAAGGTGACGAAGTTATCGTTCCATCCAATACATACATTGCTACAATATTAGCAATATCAGCAAATGGAGCAGTTCCAATATTAGTTGAGCCCGATTTATTAAGTTTTAACATAGACCCGGATCGAATAGAAGAAAAGATTAATTCGAAAACAAAAGCAATAATGGTTGTTCATTTGTATGGACAAGCTTGCAATATGTCATCTATACAGGAGTTGGCTGAAAATTACAATTTGAAGATAATTGAGGATTGTGCTCAAGCACATGGAGCAATATATGAGGGTAAACGAGTGGGTAATTTAGGAGATGCAGCAGCATTTAGCTTTTATCCTGGCAAGAACCTCGGTGCTCTGGGTGATGGAGGGGCAATAACTCTAAATGACGAAACATTATATCTCAAACTTAAAGCTCTTCGTAATTATGGTTCACATCGAAAATATGAAAATTTGTATAAAGGTGTAAACAGCCGATTAGATGAACTGCAAGCAGCTATTTTAAAAGTAAAACTAAAATATCTTGACGAAGATAATCAAATCAGACGAAATATCGCAAAGTTTTACCTTGATAATATTTACAATAGTAAGTTGATATTACCTGAAATTAACAATCGTGATTCATTGTCTCATGTATGGCACCTGTTTGTCATTAGAACGGATAATCGTGATCAATTGCAATCGTACTTATTAGAAAAAGGAATACAAACAATGATACATTATCCAATACCAGCACATAAACAAATGGCTTACAGGGAATGGACAGATTTAAGTTACGCAGTTTCAGAGAAGATACATGATGAAGTTTTAAGTTTACCGATTAGTCCTGTAATGAATTTAGAAGATGCAGAGGTAGTTATGGAGGCTTTGAATGAGTACTAAAAAGCGATTCAGTATAGTTGTACCGATATATTATAACGAACTTAATATACCGTATACTATTCCAAGATTGAAAAAACTACAGGATTTAATATCTGAATATGAAATGGAATTTATTTTCGTTGATGATGGCTCTAAAGATAAGTCTTTGGAATTATTAATTGCTGCTGCAAAAGAAGACTCTAGAATTAAAGTTTTAAAATTAAGTAAAAACTTTGGTTCGATGTCAGCAATTCAAGCTGGCCTTCGTTATGCAACAGGAGATTGCGTGGGGATAATATCAGCAGACTTACAGGATCCGCCAGAACTTTTTGCTGATATGATAAGAAGCTGGGAATCTGGAAATAAGGTTATATTAGCAACTCGTAAGGGGAGAGAGGAATCTTTTTCACAACGACTATTTTCAAATTCCTATTACTTTTTAATGAGACGTTTCGCGTTAAAGGATTACCCTAACGGTGGGTTTGATTTTGTATTATTAGATAATCAAGTTGTAGGAGAATTAAATTTAATAAATGAAAAAAACACAAATATTATGAGTTTAATATATTGGCTCGGTTATTCGCAGGAATCTATTGCATATGTTAGACAGGAAAGAGTCCTTGGTAAATCAAGATGGACCTTAAGCAAAAAAATTAAACTGGTAATTGATTCATTTGTAAGTTTCTCATATACACCAATTCGACTTATGTCCTCAGTAGGAATATTTACTGCGTTATTGAGCTTTTTGTATGGATTATTCGTAGTGTATAATGCAGTGTTTGGGACCATCGCTCTTCAAGGTTGGTCAACAATTATTGCCTTAATTACATTTTTATTAGGATTAATTATGGTTATGCTTGGAATAATTGGGGAGTATCTGTGGCGAATACTTGATGAGAGTCGTAAACGTCCCGCATACATTATTGATGAAATTTATAATGAGGTGAATAAATGAATTATTTTAAGCATGAGCAGTCATTGGTTGAGACAGAACAAATAGGCGATGATACAAGAATATGGGCTTTTGCTCATATTCTTGGTGGAGCAGTTATAGGGAAGAATTGTAATATAAATGATCACACTTTTATTGAGAATGATGTAATTATAGGAGATAATGTGACGATTAAGTCAGGTGTATATATTTGGGACGGAGTAAGAATAAATGATAATGTATTTATCGGGCCTAATGTTACATTTACGAATGATTTAAATCCACGTTCCAAACAATATCCTACTGAATTTATTCAAACTGTGGTCAAAGAATTTGCTTCGATTGGTGCTAATTCAACAATTATTGCTGGAAATAGTATAGGAAAGTACGCGATGGTTGGGGCGGGCTCAGTAATAACAAATCATATACCTGATTACACTTTATGGTATGGTAATCCTGCCAGAATGAGGGGATATGTATGCACTTGTGGTCAAAAAATAAATAATGCTATGCAATGTGATAAATGTAAGAAAAAATATGAAATAGTTAATGGTAGTTTTAGTGAAGTTGGTATTAATGAAAACTAAAGTTAATTTTGGAGAAATAATTCGCTTTATTATAGTAGGAATATTAAATACCGGATTTACATATGTTCTGTATTTAATTTTACTTTTATATTTTCCCTACTCAATTGCATATACCATTTCGTATTTTTTGGGGATAATAATTTCTTATTTATTAAATACATTTCTTGTATTTAAACAACCAATCTCAATAAAAAGGATAATTAAATTCCCGATTATCTATGTTGTTCAATATTTAATTAATTTATTGCTTGTATTTATTTTAGTAGATACAATAAATATGAACGAAAAGATAGCTTTATTAATTTCAATTGCAATTACTTTTCCGATTACATTTATTTTGACCAGATATATCTTGAAAAAGCGTAATTAATTAAGCTTTTCTACGCAAATATATAGTGCAAACACACAATTTTCTATCAATGCTCATATCAACTTTGTATATGAAGGGTGAGTTAGACTCGTGAAACTACTAGTTACCGGCGGTGCCGGTTTTATTGGGAGCAACTTCGTTCTCTATATGATCAAAAACTATCCAGACTATGAAATCATTAATGTGGATGCATTGACCTACGCAGGCAACCTTGAAAACCTGCGCGCGATCGAGCAGCATCCGAGTTATACTTTCGTGAAGGCGGATATTGCCAAACGCAGCGAACTCGAGCCATTGTTTCAACAAGGCATCGATGCAGTCATCAATTTTGCGGCGGAATCACATGTGGATCGCAGCATTTTGTTTCCGGAAATTTTTGTGCAGACGAACATTTTGGGCACGCAGACGCTCCTCGACCTTACGAAGCAATACAATGTAACGAAATTTGTTCAGGTGTCTACGGATGAGGTATATGGGACGCTAGGCGAGACAGGACTCTTCACAGAGGAGACGCCTATTACGCCAAATAGTCCGTATTCGGCAAGCAAAGCTGGGGCGGATCTGCTAGTCAGAGCGTATCACGAAACATTTGGCCTCAATGTCAACATTACGCGCTGCTCCAACAACTATGGTCCCTATCAGTTCCCGGAGAAGCTGATTCCGTTGATGATTCAGAATGCTCTACAGGATAAGCCGCTGCCTGTATACGGAGATGGTCTGAATGTGCGCGACTGGCTGTACGTGGAGGACCATTGCAGCGCGATTGATCTCGTTCTTCACAAGGGCCGCAATGGCGAAGTATATAATGTGGGCGGACGGAATGAGCGGAACAATCTGCAGGTTGTACGCACGATTCTCGAAGAGCTTGGGAAACCCGAGTCGCTTATCTCTTATGTCAAAGATCGTCTAGGCCATGACCGCCGTTATGCGATCGATGCGGACAAAATCCGCAATGAACTGGGCTGGCAGCCGAAGTTCAACTACGAGGACGGAATTAAGGAAACGATTCGTTGGTATTTGAGCAACGCGGAATGGATGGAGCAGGTTGCTTCCGGCACCTATCAGCAATATTACGAGACGCAGTACAAGGAGCGCCTGGAGGCGGGCGAATAACATGGCTAAAATAAAAATCGTCATTACAGGCGCGAGCGGGCAGCTTGGGCGTGAATTGGCATTGTGGGCGACGGATACGGCTGACATTATCGGATTTGGCCGTGAGGAACTGGATATTACAAGCTTGCCTGCCTGCCGTAATCTATTTACGCTTCATCGCCCTGATGTCGTTATACACTGCGCTGCTTATACTGCTGTAGATAAAGCCGAGTCCGAGCCGGACGAGGCTTTTCGTGTGAATGCAGCGGCGACTCGCAACGTAGCGGTTGCGGCGCGTGAGGTTGGCGCTAAGCTTTGTTATATCAGCACGGACTATGTATTTGATGGAACTGGCACCGCGCCTTACAATGAATACGACCCGACGAATCCTCAAACGGTTTATGGCAAGTCAAAGCTTGCTGGCGAGCAAGCTGTGCAGACGCTGCATGACCGCTTCTACATTGTGCGTACTTCATGGGTATACGGTAAATATGGAAATAACTTTGTGAAGACAATGCTGAAGATGGCCGGCGAACGCGATCAGCTCAAAGTAGTGGCGGATCAGATCGGATCGCCAACTTATACGCATGATCTGGCCGCATTTTTATTAGAGCTCGTGCATACCGATTACTACGGGATCTACCACGCATCCAACAGCGGAGTCTGCTCATGGTATGATTTTGCCAAAGCGATATTCGAAGATAGCTCTATCAATATTTTAGTTGAGCCATGCACAACGGCTGACTTTCCAAGGCCAGCACCTAGACCTGCTTACTCGGTTATGGACCACAGCGCGATTCGCAGCAATGGGCTAAATGTGCTGAGACCTTGGCGGGAAGCGCTAAACCACTATCTCAAAGACAGTGAGTGATATCAGTTATGCCTACAGTTAGCGTTTGTATTGTGACTTACAACAGCGCAAATGACATTGAAAGCTGCTTGCAAGCCGTTCTTAAGCAGAGCTTCCCGGTTGAGCGCATTGTCGTGATCGACAATGCGTCGACTGATGGAACGCCTGAGCGAGTGCGGCAGTTTGCGGATAACGTTCATTTTATAGCGAACGAAGTGAACAACGGGTTTGCCGGCGGCCAAAATCAGGCTATCCGTCAGACCCGTTCCGATTATGTGCTCGTTTTAAATCCGGATGTTACGCTAGATCCGGACTATTTATCCGAAATCATTACGTACATGGAGCAGAATCCAGCGGTTGGAAGTGCAACCGGGAAGCTTGTTTTTGCGTCTAATATAGAAGTGATGGATAGCGCAGGGCTAGGGATGAAGCGAACGAGAAATGCTTTTGATCTTGGTGCCGGCGAGCCAGCAGCAAATTGGTGCACGACGCAAGCCGTTTTTGGCGTTTCAGGTGCGGCGGCGGTATATCGTGCGGCTATGATTCGTGATATCGAATATGATGGACATTTTTTTGACGAGCATTTTTTTGCGTACAAGGAAGATGTTGATGCAGCCTGGCGTGCGAAGAAGCTTGGCTGGTCGTCTTATTATGTGCCAGCAGCTTATGCGCTTCATCATAGAGGCTGGAAGAAGGGCGGACGCAGCAGCGTTCCGTTGTTCGTACGTCAGCATTCCTATCAGAACCGTTTTTTTACTCTAGTAAAAAATGAACCGATCGGCTGGCACTCGCTTGCCATCGGCCCTCTTATTCTAGCTGCCGAAGCCGTGAAGCTTGGTTATATCGCTGTGCGCGAGCCGGGCTTGCTTCGCTGCTGGCCTACTATTTTTCGCATGCTGCCAAGCATGCTCCACAAACGGAAGTGGATCAACGATAAAGCCAAACGCAAACGAAGCTTATCTCTTTAGAAAATTGTGGTAAAATATGGGGTTCTCCTGACATTCTATTTTTGGTACAATGCAGATAGAGTCGAAATTTAAGAGAATGCGGGTGAAAGCGGCGAATGCTTAGGCAAAATCAAAAGTTTTTAACGCAATTATACATGTTGGCGGATTTATCCTGTACATTGGTCGTGTTTATGGCTGCGTATTGGCTTAAATTTTATAGCAATCTGCTGCCAAGCTACAACTCGGTATCGTTCTCGACCTACCTGCTATGGGGGACGATTTATTCTTTTTCGGCGGTGTTGGTCGGCTTTTACTTTCAGTTTTACTCGCCTAAGCGGCGCAAAAATTATTCCTATGAAGTGCTTCGCATTTTACAAATTCAAACGATAAGTTTTCTTGGCTTGCTCAGCTTGTTCTTTTTTACGCGTGAAGTACATATCTCCCGTGAGTTTCTAGCCATATTCTTTATTATGAATTTCGTTGCCATAACGTTATACCGTTTTTGGGTAAAATCGATTCTTGCGTCGTTTAGGCGCAAAGGCTTTAACAAACGATTTGTACTTATTGTCGGGGCGGGCTCGGTTGGACGCAGCTTTTATACGAACCTTCAGCAGCACCCGGATCTGGGTTATGAGGTTGTCGGATTTTTAGATGATTATCAGACGGACCATGCGCCGGAGTATCAGCATATGAAGCCGATTATTGGCAGGCTGGATGCATTGATGATGAAGCTGGAGAAGGAGCCGATTGATGAGGTCATCATAGCACTTCCGCTAGAGGCTCATGAGAAGTATGCGGAAATTATTGAAAAATGCGAGCAGACCGGCGTCAAAACGCTTATTATTCCCGATTTCTTCGATTTGCTGCCTGCACGTCCGTTTTTCGATAATTTTGCAGGCATTCCGCTTATTAACGTAAGGGACGTGCCGCTCGACGAGCTAAGCAATCGGATTCTTAAGCGCTGGTTTGATATTTCTTTTTCATTAATGGCTATTATTATTACTTCTCCTGTCATGCTGTTTATCGTTTTAGGTCTAAAGCTGACCTCGCCTGGTCCGATTCTGTTCAAGCAGGAACGAATGGGGCTGGATCGCAAAACGTTCCATATGTTCAAATTCCGTTCGATGCATGTATCGAATGATAAGGTATCCGACACGCAGTGGACGGTCGAAAATGATCCGCGCCGCACCAAATTCGGCAGCTTCCTGCGCCGCACGAGCCTCGATGAGCTCCCGCAGTTTTTTAACGTGCTGCTTGGACATATGAGCGTCGTAGGACCTCGGCCGGAGCGGCCATACTTTGTTCATCAATTCAAACAAGAAATTCCAAAATATATGATTAAACATCAGATCAGACCGGGCATTACGGGCTGGGCGCAAACGAATGGCCTTAGAGGCGATACTTCCATTAAAGACCGGATTATGTTTGATATTTTTTATATCGAGAACTGGACTTTTTTCTTCGATATCAAAATCATTTTCAAAACGGTACTGAAGGGCTTGATTAACAAAAATGCTTACTAACAGCGAATCGGCAAGCCGCGTATCTGTTATTATTCCTACATTAAATGCGGGACCAGAGCTTGAAGAGCTGCTGGAGTGGCTGCAGCGTCAGACTGTCCCTCCGTGTGAAATCATCATCATTGATTCAGCTTCGGAGGATGGAACGCAGGAGCGGGCACGCAAGGCAGGCGTGCGGCTGATGAGCGTTGAGCGCAGCGATTTTGATCATGGCGGAACGCGCAATCAAGCAGCCATTCAGGCGCACGGCGATATTTTGCTTTTTATGACGCAGGACGCACTTCCCTATGACGGGAAGCTCATTGAGAATCTGATCAAACCGCTTATCCAAGAGGAGACCATCGTTTACTCATATGCTAGGCAGCTTCCAAGGACAGGTGCAAATGTTTTGGAGCAGCTTGCAAGACAATATAATTATCCAGCTCAATCGCAAGTCAAAGCTTATGAAGATATTGAGCAAATGGGCATCAAAACGTTTTTCTGCTCCAATGTTTGTTCAGCGATCAAGCGTGAAACGTTTGAGGCGATGGGCCGTTTCCAGCAGCCTGTCATTTTTAATGAGGATTTGTTTATGGCTGCAAAATGTATCTTAACGGGCTACAAGGTAGCCTATAGCGCGGATGCAGTCGTATTCCATTCCCATGATTACTCGATTAGGCAGCAATTCAAGCGTTATTTCGATAACGGGATATCGATGCGCTGCAACTCATGGATAACGCCGTACAGCGCAGTAGGCAAAGCTGGCTCCAAGCTCGTCAAGCTGCAGCTCCAGGAGCTTCATCAGTCTCGCCAGTGGCATCTCGTCCCTAAGCTGGTTGCCGAGTCGGCAGCTAAGCTTGTCGGTTACAAGCTTGGCATGAATTTCCGCCGACTGCCTGCTTTTATTACTAGAAAACTTAGTATGCACCGGCTTATTCTTACCCATATCGAGAATATGAACAGTCCTGGCGCAACGATGAAGCAATAATCTTTTTACAATACAAGCCTGTCCGATGAACCATAAATCGGATAGGCTTTTTTTCTTAGCTAAGAATACGTTTCATACCCTTCGTTCAAACTAGGGAAACTTGTCAGCTGCCTCACGGCGAGGAGAAAAAGAGGTGTTTGAATGACAACCTGGTGTATATGGTTCATTGCGGTATTAATAATCTATATTGTCCAATTAGCCATTGTTTTTATGATGGAGCATCGCCGGCCGGCGCAGCTAACGGCATGGCTGCTGATTGTTTTTATATGCCCAATCGTAGGTTTTATTGCCTATCTTGTACTAGGTAAAGATTTCACGAGACGCAGGCGCATTGAACGTTATAAGCAGGAGGTTATACGCAGCGCGAACCAAATGTCACAAAAGGTGACTGAGGCTAAAGACATTGGCAATTCCCAGCTGGCGATAAAGGATAAGCTGTATGCCATGCTTACGGGACTAGTTCCATTTCCGATTACTCGCAACAATGAAGCAGTTGTTCTGACGAATGGACATAAAACCTACGAAGCGATATTGAAGCAGCTTGAGCATGCGAGTCATCATATACATATGGATTATTACACGTTGCGGGATGATGAAATCGGCACGCGTTTTATGGAGGTGCTTACGCGTAAAGCGCGGGAGGGCGTTGAGGTTCGCGTCGTTTATGATGGAATCGGCAGCATGCAGCTAGGCGAAGCATATCTAAATAAGCTGCGCCTTGCAGGCGTTAAGACAAGCTGCTTTTTACCGCCGAGAATCGCTTTTTACGACAGAAAATTAAATTATCGAAATCATCGTAAGATCGTCGTAGTAGACGGACAGGTTGGCTTTTTCGGCGGCATTAATATTGGCGATGAGTATTTAGGGAAAGACCCAAAGCTGGGCTTTTGGCGCGATACTCATCTGCAAATGAAGGGCGACTCCGTTTATTACTTGCAGGAGCTGTTCTTGAACGATTGGGCATTTGCCGCAAAAGAGGAGCTTGATGGGAAGGCATATATGCCGCGCCATCGCTGCGAGGGTGACGAGCGAGTGTTAATCGTGCCAAGCAAGCCCGGTCAGCATGAACATAAAATCGAGGAGGTTATGTTTGCCGCCATTACAGCAGCAAGCTCGCGGATTTATATAACTACCCCTTATTTTATTCCCGATCCCAGCCTGGTGATGGGACTTAGAACAGCGGCTTTAAGCGGCGTCGATGTTAGGCTTATCATTCCGGGCATAGCAGACTCCAAGCTCGTGCTGCTGGCTACTTTATCGTATATTCAGGAAATGCTAGAAGCTGGCGTTAAGGTTTACAGGTATGAAAAAGGCTTCGTTCACGCAAAGGTAATGATTGTTGATCGCATGCTGGCAACTGTTGGATCAGCGAATGTCGATATGAGAAGCCTTCTTTGCAATTTTGAGCTTAGTGCGGTGTTATTTGATGAGGGGACAATTGATCGGCTGGAAGCGGATTTTATGGAGGATTTACAGCATAGCAGGGAGCTGGATCTTCCCACTTTCATGAATCGGCCAAAGGGGCAAAAGGCAGCAGAGTCTCTGATCCATATGCTCTCGCCGCTTCTTTAACCAATGCATGGCGAATAGCCATTTCGGGCATATTTTTCGTAATGGCTCTGCACGACGAGCCGTCAATGCGAATGCAGGCGCAACTCGCCTTAAGCATCCGCAAAAATTTTGGGAGGGTACTAAGGTGACTGATACGAATAATGACGAGAAGCAAGCTGCTGCCGAGCCGAAGCATGAGGGGCGAGAGGATTATTTTATGGACATCGACAGGATGGTAAATGAGGGCTTAGGCGGCGGCAATGTCACGCTGCAAAACGGCCTGATCGACGAATCAACGACCGATACGATGGAGCGGGAGATCAGAGAATAATATGCATTCACGCATTATTCACTTTAAGGTGCAGGAGGGTTTGGGCAATGGAAACAGCGCGTGCAAAACAAATTTACGAGTCGGAGCAGACCTTTGCGGTTCTTCTTGACGAGGATTCGGTTTGGATCGAAAATGTAGACGAATCAAACGGCATGGCGACCGTTATGGTCGGAAACAACCCGGTAAATACAAAAACCGTATCCTGTGATCGATTGAAGGAAGTCACCCATTAAAAACGACTAGAGGCTATCCCGTTAAAATGATGGGGTAGCCTCTTTCTTTCGCATATTCGGCTTTAACCGCCATACGCTTCACGAAACGCAGCGCAAAGCTGGGCACGATCGACTTCCCATAGCTCCGCAATTTCAGCGCTGACGTTTTCGTCCCACCAATCGCATTGGATCTTGCGGTTGCTCTGATTTTCGACGATCCAAGTAAGCTTAAGAATAACCTTTTTAAAATAGAGCTCTTCGGCTTGATCCATTTTTTCCTTCGATATCCACAGCTTCATTCGCTTGACGGTACGGTAAAGCTCTTTGCTGCAGGCTCTACGAAATTTTCGCGCGGTCGGATAGCCGGCATTATGTTTTGGCGCGTTAGCTTTCAATGTAAACCGACTCCTCTCTATATCCCATATGTATGCGCCTGGAAAGGAGGAGGTCACTCACAAATCGCTTTAAAGCTTAAAGGGTCACTGGACGACGATATAACCGACCATCGGGCCGCCGTGACGCATATCGGTATGAGTCAAGCATTGGATCGGATAAGTGCCTTCCTTATCGGCCGTAAAACGGACAACCGTAGTTTTGCCTTTCGTTACTTCGCCTTTAATGCCAAGCCCTTCCACGACGAACGGATGACTGTTGCCGTTCACGCCGCTAATTTGCAGCTCAATGGACTCGCCTTTATTTACGATAATCGTACCCGGGTCCCAGCGGTATACTTCAAGCTCCTTGCCGTCAGCGGTTTGGGTTTTGTATTCGCCGGTTACGAGCTGGATGACCCGCGCCTCAGCAGCCTGTCCGCTAACCGTACGAGACTGGTTCCAGCTTAAGTAAACGCCGGTTAAAATGATCAGCGCGGCTACTACGATAAACAATTGAATCTGTCGTTTACTTACAATGAATACTTTGGACATGAAACGCTCACCTCAACTTTTCGTATCATTTAAGGCTAGTCTATGCAGGGGCTTGTCAGCACATGACAAAAGTGGATGGCTGTCTGTACGTATGTTAGAATAGCTTCAGTACTGGTGTTGCAAACGAAAGTTACATTTTATGAAGGAAGGCGGATTGAGAGCAGGAATGGATTTGATTCATGAGATTTTGAATGACGTGCTGCTATGGGTGGAGAGCTTAGGGTATTTTGGTATTTTAATCGGACTATTAATTGAAGTTATTCCTAGTGAAATCGTATTGGGCTTTGGGGGTTACCTCGTATGGAAAGGAGATATTTCCTTCTGGGGGGCTGTTCTTTTCGGTACGTTAGGCGCTATCGGGCAAAACTGGATCCTTTATTGGATCGGCCGCTATGGCGGACGCCCAATTGTTGAAAAGTACGGCAAGTATATTAAAATCAAGCAAAAGCATGTCGATATCTCTGAAAAATGGTTCAACAAATACGGTGCGGGAATCGTGTTTACGGCACGTTTTGTTCCTGTAATGAGACAGGTTATTTCAATCCCGGCCGGTATGGCTCGCATGAACTTTGCGCTATTTACGCTCCTAACGGCGCTTGCTTCCCTGCCTTGGTCGATTTTGTTTATTTATTTAGGAAAATCTCTAGGCGAGAACTGGGATAAAATCGACGAGAAAGCCGCGCCTTACGTACAGCCGGCAATTTTAATCGCAATCGCGCTGCTTATCGTATATGTCCTATTCAAATTTGTACGCTCGCGCCGCAAGTCGGTATAATGGAACAGTGGACATTAAGAAAACGAATCATTAACCAATAAATGGATGGAAGAGGGATTCTTATGAGCAAAAGCATTGCAGACAAGCTAGGCAAAGGAATTAGCCCACAGCAGTTCATTGACGGCATGACTAAAAATAAAGAGCAATTTATCGATTGGTCCGAAAAATTCGTCTGGACCGATGAGAGCGACAAGGAATATTTCGAATCGCTGAACAATCGCGATGATCTTCGTGTCTTGATTTTGATGGCTGACTGGTGCGGTGACGTTGTTCGCAATATTCCCGTTGTGTTCAAAGCGCTTGAAAATAGCGGCATACCGACAGAAGTGCTTATTATGGAAGAGCATCTTGATACGATGGACCAGTTTCTAACGATGGGCGGCCGTTCCGTACCTGTCGTTATTATTGCAGACACTGGTGGAGCCGTTCTCGGACAATGGGGACCGCGTCCTAGTCATGTACAAGAGGCGATGATCGCGTTCAAGCAGCAAAATCCGGATCGTGAAGCAGCGGATTATCAAGCCAACCTAGCGGTAACAAGGCAAGAAATCGGCCGTCGTTATGGCGAAGGCACAGCATATCAATCCGTCATCGTTAAAGAGCTCCGCACTTTATTGGAGTCGTTTTAAGAGAGGCATGAGCACATCTATGAAAATCGAGACGTTTACATTAGGACCCTTGCAGACGAATTGTTATCTGATTACAGTGACGGAACCAGCAGCGAATGAGAGCGGGCAGCCTTTGGAGCGGGCTATCGTCATTGATCCAGGCATGAATCCTAGAAAGCTGCTTGAGCGGCTTGAGGGCGTAAAGGTGGAAGCCATTCTGCTGACGCATGCGCATTTTGACCATATGGGCGGAGTAGATGAGGTGCGCAAAGCAGCTGATTGCCCGGTCTACATACATGATTTGGAGGCGGATTGGTTAACCGATCCGCGCAAAAACGGTTCTATGAGATGGCAGGATGTAACGCCGCCGCTTTCGACGGACGCAGCCGAATACGCGCTTGCGGAAGGTCAAAAATTAAAGCTGTTAGGCTTATCTTTCCAAGTTATGCATACGCCCGGCCATTCGCCTGGCAGCGTCAGCTTCTTGTGCGGCAATCATTTGTTCTCTGGCGACGTGCTGTTTAAATTATCGGTAGGCCGTACGGATTTGCCTGGCGGACGCGAGCGGGACCTGTATGATTCCATTCGTTTGAAATTGTACAAGCTAAACCCAGAGGTCATCGTTTATCCGGGACATGGCGGACGTACGACGATAGGCTATGAAATGGCAAACAACCCGTATACGGGAGCATGATGTAAGGAAGGGGCATGACGTTTGGCGGATACAAAGGTACAGCATTTTATAGAGGAATCAGAAGAGGGTACGGGGAAAACGAAGCTTACAGCAGAGCAGAAGGCAGCTGAAAGCCAGCGGATCATGAATGGTATCGCTGCGCAGCTATCCATCCCGATCACGAAGGTGAAATCGGCCGTAAGCTTGCTTGATGAAGGCAATACGATTCCGTTTATTGCCCGTTACCGCAAGGAAATGACCGGCGAGCTTGACGAGAACGACCTAAGGTCGATCGAAGAGAAGCTGCAATATATGCGTAATCTGGAAGAGCGCAAGCGCGAGGTTATACGGCTTATTGATGAACAGGGCAAGCTGACGGAAGCGCTGCGCACGGATATCAATAAGTCGGTTAAGCTGCAGGAAATCGAGGATCTCTACCGTCCTTATCGGCAAAAGCGCAAAACGCGCGCCAGCGTCGCGAAGGAAAGAGGGCTGGAGCCGCTTGCTGAATGGCTGTGGGCACAGCCGCGCAGCGGCGATCCGCTTGCTGAGGCAGCAGCGTATGTCAATGCGGAGAAAGGCGTGCCGACCGCTCAGGATGCTCTGAACGGCGCGATGGATATCATCGCGGAGAATATTGCAGATGATGCTTCTATCCGTGCGTGGGTACGTAAATTTACGTTCGATCAAGCGCTGCTGAAAACAGATGCTAAGAACGCCGCTGAGGAAACGGTTTATGAAATGTATTACAGCTATCAAGAACCGGTCCGCAAGCTGCCTCCGCACCGCGTGCTCGCCATCAACCGGGCAGAGCGGGAAGACGTGCTGCGGGTGTCTTTTGACGTCCCGGCAGATCGCATTCACGAGCATATTCAGCGGAAGCTGCTTAGAAACGGTACGGCCCAGCCGGTTCGCGATGTGCTTGCTGCCGTTATTGAGGATTGCTATAAGCGATTAATTTCGCCTTCCATTGAACGCGAGGTGCGAGGCGAGCTGACGGAGAAAGCGGAGGAGCATGCGATCTCGATTTTCTCGGAAAACCTGCGCAATCTGCTGCTTCAACCGCCAGTTCGAGGCAATATCGTGCTCGGTGTAGACCCTGCGTTCCGTACGGGCTGCAAGCTGGCAGTTATCGACGATATTGGAAAGCTGCTGGAGGTTGCCGTTTCTTATCCAACTCCGCCCAACAATAAGGTAGCGGAAGCGGAGAAGCTCATTAACGGGCTGATTGATAAATATAAAGTCGAATTAATCGTAATCGGCAACGGCACGGCTTCACGCGAGACGGAGCAATTTATCGCGACCCTGATAGGCAAGCGCAAGGCGGCTGCTGCGGGCGGTACCGAGCTGAAGTACATTATTGTTAATGAAGCAGGCGCAAGCGTCTATTCGGCCTCCAAGCTCGCTCAGGAGGAGTTTCCGACGCTGGATGTGGCGGAGCGCAGCGCGGTATCGATTGCCCGCAGATTACAGGACCCGCTCGCTGAGCTTGTCAAAATCGAGCCCAAAGCGATCGGCGTAGGCCAATACCAGCATGACGTAAGCCAAAAGCGTCTCGATGAGACGCTCGGGGGCGTAGTTGAGTCGGCAGTTAACCATGTCGGAGTCGACGTGAATACCGCTTCGGCATCGCTGCTTTCCTATGTAGCAGGCATAAACGGAACGATCGCGAAAAATATCGTAAAATACCGCGATGAGAACGGTCGTTTCGTGAAGCGCGCGCAGCTCCAGAAGGTGCCTCGTCTCGGCGCGAAATCGTATGAGCAATGCATTGGCTTTTTGCGTATCGTGGAGCCCGTCAATCCGCTTGACAGCACGCCTATTCATCCCGAGTCCTATGAGGTGGTAGACAAGCTCTTTAAGGAGCTTGGGCTTACGCTTAAGCATTTGGGCTCTGAGGAGCTTAAGGTTAAGCTTGGACAGCTTGATGCGGACCGGGTAGCGCCAACGCTGGGAGTCGGCGTTCCGACGCTTCGCGATATCATGGACAGTCTTCTCAGACCGGGACGGGATCCGCGCGAGGAGCTTCCGCCGCCGATTTTTCATACCGATGTGCTGAACATTGAAGATTTGAAGCCAGGCATGGAGCTTCATGGGACAGTTCGCAATGTGATCGACTTTGGCGCATTTGTCGATATCGGCATCAAAAATGATGGACTCGTCCATATATCCCAGCTGAGCGATAAATTCGTTAAGCGTCCGATGGATGTTGTATCCGTCGGCGATACGGTCACCGTCTGGGTGCTGGGCGTTGATGAGAAGAAGGGCCGCGTAAGCCTGACAATGCGCAAGCCTAACTAATAGCAGCCAAAATTAAGGGTTTGCCTGTAACCAGGCAAGCCCTTATACTTTAAGTAAAGCATGGACATCCCCTACTACCATACAAAAAGGAGTGAGATGACTATGAAAGCTGACAAAAGCATCAGCACCGCCCATCCAAAATGGTTCGGACTATCGCTGCAGGCGCTCGTCATTTTATCGCAAAAGTCAGAGATTTACCCTAGTGCAGCAATTGCCGATTGCTTGAAGTCGGAGGCGACACAGCTGCGTAGAGTGCTTGCCAAGCTCGCGGCAGCTCAGCTCATTGAAACCAGGGAAGGCCGCGACGGAGGCTACAGATTGAAGCGCCCGCCTGAGACGATTTCGCTTGCTGAGGTATATACCGCGCTCAAGGTCGGAGAGCCTTTCTGCAGCGGGATGCTGGACACGATCGGCATTCATGATACAGAACTGAAAATGAAATCGGCTTTTACCGATATTGCGCAAGAAATTGAGCAGAGAACGATTGATACGCTGCAAAAGTACACGATCGCTCAGCTCGCAGAAAGAACGTTATCCAAGTCCTCATAAAAAAGTAAATTTAACAAAGTTAGTTAATTGACAAACGTAGCGGCACGTTCTATACTGTGTATATAAATTATACAGTTAACCGGCAGTAAACTGTGCAGATAATTTCACAGTATAATTTTGAAAATAACTGTGAGTAATTCTACACAGATAAAAAAATATTCCTTTGGAGGGAAACCCAATGTCATCTACTCAAATCGATTCGCAAGTAAAAGTTCAAACAAATGAAAGCTCCCAAGCTGCTTTTTTCGATGTGCTGAATGGTCGTCGTTCTGTTCGTAAATACGATACCAACTTCGTTATTTCGGAAGAAGAAATTCGTGAGATTTTGGAAATTGCTACAAAAGCACCATCATCCTCGAACATGCAGCCTTGGCGTTTTCTTGTTGTAACGGATCCGGAATTGAAGCAGAAGCTGCTTCCAATTGCTTTCAATCAACAGCAAGTTGTAGATGCTTCAGCGATTATTATCGTGCTTGGCGATTTGGAAATGTACACGTTGTCCGACAAAATCTATAATGCGACTGTAGAAGCTGGTTACATGACGGAGGAAGTGGCAAGAAATTTCATTGACAACTCGGTCAAAATGTATTCATCCTTGCCTGCTGAGCGCTTGAAAGATATCGTTGTTTTCGACACTGGCCTTGTGGCTATGCAAATCATGCTGACAGCACGTGCTAAAGGCTATGATACGGTACCAATGGGCGGCTATAACAAAGATCAATTGAAAGAGTTCTTTAATATTTCGGATCGTTATGTGCCAACGCTTATGCTGCCAATCGGCAAAGCGGCTGTTGAGGCACACCCGACAACACGTTTGTCTGTTGATGATGTAACTTTTTTTAACGGGCTGTAATAACGAGCTTAAGTGAATAAACAAAACCCGGCCACTCACATGATGAGGGGCCGGGTTTTTACGTTATAATAAGTAGTTATTTGATTATAATGACACCCTGCTTATATGGCACCGCGAAATGGGCCAACCTGCTCTCAGGTTTTTGCCGTACGCGATTATGTGAGCAATGGGAATTCACTATTGAAATTCGGTGCCGTTTCCTTGTTCCTTCGGACTTTGTTTGTTACGGTAGAAATACCAGCAGTCATTAAGCAGCTTAATTTGCCTGCGGTCTTTCTTCTGAAATGCGCGCATCAGTTGGTTGCACAGCCACTGTGGCATTACATTGTCCTCCTCCCGTGCCTAACTTGTTGTAATACTACAATATGGAGGAGGGCGAGTGTCCGTGCAGGTCCAACCTAAATGCTCTGTTCTTCTTCGTATTCCTCATACCATTGCTCAAGCTGGGCTTGCAGCGCGCGTATTTCCGTCAATAAAGAGATAAGCGGGTAGGATTTTTCTTGTACGCCAGCAAAATCCTTCTCCAGGCTGTTGATGTAATCAAGGCCGGATACGATCGCGATTGATGAATCATGAAGCTCGACATCGTTGCATTCCGCAACCGCGTAAGGCAAGCTCGGAACATGCTCAGCCGTCAATTTATCGATTTCTTTATGAAGCCGCAGATTAAGCGCGCTTAGCTGATAAGCGTGCGAATCAGGCATTTCGACGAATAAGATGCTGTCGTTTTGTTTCAGTAGGACGTAGCGCATTGTTGCCATAATAGTTATTGATCTCCCCTCGGTATGTTACCGTGCATCATCTGCAGATTTTTCTACAAATTCATAATTCCTACTTGACAGTGTAGCGTATCACAGCTTTAAAATTCAAGTAGTTGGGGGAGAATAATCAATGAATAATGAAGCGCTGCAGCAATGGGTCGAACAAATTTCTACGACATGTTTTGGCCGGCCGTTTCTTCATCAAGCGACATTCAACAGTCGCTTGAAAGCAACGGGGGGACGCTATTTTACGCGTTCGCACAATATCGAGATCAGTCCGCATCAGCTTTCCACGTTTGGACATGAGGAAACCGAGAAAATTATTAAACATGAGTTATGCCATTATCATTTGCATATAATGAAGCGGGGATACAAGCACCGGGATGCTGATTTCAAAAATTTGCTTGCCCACGTGGGCGGGTCCCGTTATTGCCAGTCGCTCCCGGAGCGGGCGCAGCGCAAGCCACAGCCTTTTCGGTACAAGCTTATTTGCACCAAATGCGGGATGGAATATTTGCGAAAACGGAAGATTGATCCGGCCAAATATGCATGCGGAAAATGCCGCGGAAAATTAAAGCTAATAATGATTGACAATCAAAATGCAACATGATATATTATTACTTGTCACTTTTACTTTTCCCTGATAGCTCAGTTGGTAGAGCACTCGACTGTTAATCGAGTTGTCACAGGTTCGAGTCCTGTTCGGGGAGCCATATTTTTTTGGAGAGATACCCAAGTGGCTCAAGGGGACCCTCTGCTAAGGGGTTAGACTGCGTAAGTGGTGCGAGGGTTCGAATCCCTCTCTCTCCGTTCCAATTTTTCAAGGCCCGTTGGTCAAGTGGTTAAGACACCTCCCTTTCACGGAGGTAACAGGGGTTCGAGTCCCCTACGGGTCACCATATTTTTTCTTAATGACGCGGGGTGGAGCAGCCCGGTAGCTCGTCGGGCTCATAACCCGAAGGCCGCAGGTTCAAATCCTGCCCCCGCAACCAAATCACCTTTTAAATGGTGAACAACTTCTTTTGCCGTTGTAGCTCAACTGGTAGAGCAACTGACTTGTAATCAGTAGGTTGGGGGTTCAAGTCCTCTCGACGGCACCATTTTTCTCAAGATGCATCTTGGATTAGCCAGATCAGCATCACAAACACCGTAATTGCTGGATATCATCCATATGCCGTTGTAGCTCAACTGGTAGAGCAACTGACTTGTAATCAGTAGGTTGGGGGTTCAAGTCCTCTCGACGGCACCATTTTTCTCAAGATGCATCTTGGATTAGCCAGATCAGCATCACAAACACCGTAATTGCTGGATATCATCCATATGCCGTTGTAGCTCAACTGGTAGAGCAACTGACTTGTAATCAGTAGGTTGGGGGTTCAAGTCCTCTCGACGGCACCATTTTTCTCAAGATGCATCTTGGATTAGCCAGATCAGCATCACAAACACCGTAATTGCTGGATATCATCCATATGCCGTTGTAGCTCAACTGGTAGAGCAACTGACTTGTAATCAGTAGGTTGGGGGTTCAAGTCCTCTCGACGGCACCATTTTTCTCAAGATGCATCTTGGATTAGCCAGATCAGCATCACAAACACCGTAATTGCTGGATATCATCCATATGCCGTTGTAGCTCAACTGGTAGAGCAACTGACTTGTAATCAGTAGGTTGGGGGTTCAAGTCCTCTCGACGGCACCATTTTTCCCAAGATGCGGCTTGGTTTAGGCCAAATCAGCATCACAAACCACCTTAATTGGTGGACATAATCGATNCATCACAAACACCGTAATTGCTGGATATCATCCATATGCCGTTGTAGCTCAACTGGTAGAGCAACTGACTTGTAATCAGTAGGTTGGGGGTTCAAGTCCTCTCGACGGCACCATCTTTTCTCGGGACGTAGCTCAGCTTGGTAGAGCACCTGGTTTGGGACCAGGGGGTCGCATGTTCAAATCGTGTCGTCCCGACCATTTTTAAACCAATGAAATTAACATAAAACCGCTGTCTTCAAAGTCTAATCGACTTGCGAAGATGGCGGTTTTTTTATGTGGTTATGGGGAAATATAACTGCAATATGTCGGCTCAGCGTCATATATCAATTGAACAAGGAGGGCATTGCTGTTGAAGCTCAATATGAAGGTCATGGCACTGTTCGCGGTGCTGGTAGGGTGCTTATTAACTCCTTCCGCTGCTTTTGGGCAACCCGGAGCGTACCACTTTGGATTTAAGAAAAGCGTGGACGGCCGTTTGCCTTCAATAGATGAGGAAGGCTTCAAGCCCATTATTACGAAACATGGCGCGCTGTTTCTTGGAGACACGAATCAAAAGGAGCTCTTTTTAACCTTCGACAACGGGTATGAGAACGGCTTTACTCCACGAATTCTTGATGTGTTAAAGGAGAAGCAAGTGCCGGCCGTATTTTTCGTTACGGGACATTATGTGAAGGATCAACCGGAGCTGCTTAAACGTATGGCAATGGAAGGCCATATTATTGGCAATCATTCATGGAGCCATCCGGATATGTCCCAGCTGTCGGAGGGAAGCATTAAGACGGAGCTCGACAAGGTGAAGGAGCAGGTTGAGGTGCTTACGGGCCAGAAGGAAATGAAATATCTCCGGCCGCCGAGAGGCATTTTTAACGAACGGGTGCTTGCGGCAAGCAAACAATTCGGCTACATAAACGTATTTTGGTCGGTGGCTTATAAGGACTGGGATGTGAATGCGCAGCGGGGTTCTCAGTACGCATATAGCGAGGTTATTAAGCAGCTGCATCCAGGCGCAATCATATTGCTGCATTCGGTGTCCAAAGACAATACGGAAGCGCTTGGCAGAATTATTGACGAGGCGCGCCGCCAAGGCTATGAGTTTAAAAGCTTGGATCAGCTTGGCATGAGCAACCAGCAAGGAGAAGCAGATAATGGCTTTGACCCCTCACAGGGTTAAAGCTTTTTTTTTGCTGTTTTGCTTGCCTCCTAAATAACGAACAACCTTTAAAAATCTGCCCTCGTTCCATGGTTTGCCGCATGTTTACCTTTTGCCATTTGCATTATAATGAAATAGATTGTGTCTAAGCACGGGTACGCCATGAGAGGGGTTGACGAGAATTCAAACGAATATACGCAGATTAATGGTGCAAAAGTTTTTTTACTCCCTTTCATTGAAGCACAGAATCTGGCTGGCCTTTGTCATTTTAATTATGTTCGGCATTACGGCTACAGGGAGCATTTCGTATTTGATCGCATCGAAGGAAATTCAAAGCAATGCGCTAAAGTCCAGTCAGGACACGGTAAACCAATCTGCCCAGATCGTAAACGAGAGGCTCAAAAATATCGGCATAGCAGTAAGGGCGCTCATGTTCAGCGATCCCTTCAAGCAGGTGATGACGGATGCGCAAAATAATGACAGCAGCCGCTACTACAAGACGTGGACGTCATTGCAGGCGGTTTTCTCGCAGGTGAAATTCAACGACTCGATGATCGACAGTATTCTGATTGCTTCGCCAATCGGAGATTATTATCATACCTCGAACGTTAGAAATACGTCGCAATCGTTTTATGACTCGGATTTATACGACCAGTTTAAGGAATTGAAGCACGGCTTTTGGACGAAAGGACATGAGGACTCCTTTTTTATGGATAAGCAGCCGGTCATTTCTCTTGTCGTAGAGGGTGTAAATGACATGGGGGAAATGACATCGGATGTGTATGTCGTGATTAATATCAAGGAAGATGATTTGCTTGATCTATTTATGGAAAATCTTTCGACAACGGACAAGCAGTATTATTTCATCGATTCGGCAGGCGCAAATGTTAATCTGGCCCATACTGCTGACGATCGTTCATTAACGAAGCAGCCTGAATTTATCCGGCAGTTGAAAGAGGAGATGACAGGGTCCTTCTTTTATCGGGACAGCAAGAAGGATTATTTGGTCAATTATTCGAGGCTGGATGTCAAAGAGGACTGGATGATTGTAGGCATTCAATCGAGAGGCGAGCTGCTTGCGAAGCTGAACGGAATCAAGAAGGCAACCTCGTACGTCATACTTGGCTTCATGGTGCTTTCGTTATTCATTGCGAGCCGTTTGAGCGATTTGCTGCTCAGGCCGCTGTTCAGGCTGCATAAGCTGATGAAGCGAGTGGAGGAAAATGATCTTAGCGTACGTTTTGAAAGCGATTACAAGGATGAGGTTTCCCAGGTTGGCTTTCGGTTTAACCGCATGCTGGATGAAATCAAGCAGCTGATTAATGACGTGAAGCAACGTGAGAAGGAGAAGCGCAAAGCTGAAATCAAAGCGCTCTCTGCCCAGATGGACCCTCATTTTTTCTACAATACGTTAAATACGATCTACTGCAAATCCGTGCTTGGGGAAAACCAGGACGTGAACGAAATGATACTCGCTTTGTCGCAAATGTTCCAGCTTAGCTTAAGCGGAGGACGGGACTTGATTACGCTGAATGACGAATTGGATCATGTCCGTCAATATTTAGCCATTCAGCAAATGTCTTATGAGGATTTATTCGTCTGCCATATCGATGTGCAGCCTGAGCTGCTTGATAACAAGATTCCGAAAATTATTGTGCAGCCCCTCGTGGAAAACAGTATTTTGCATGGCTTTCAGGACCGAATGTCGGGCGGAGAAATCCATATTTACGCTCGGGCCGACGAGGATTGGCTCTATTTGAAGGTGGAAGACAACGGGGCGGGATTGCAGCCTGAGAGCATTAAGGCGGATATCATGAATCCGACTACGCACAAAGAAGGTTATGCCCTTCGAAATGTGTACCATCGCTTGCAATTATATTACGGAGACCAGCAGCGAATGGAAATAAGCAACAATGATGAAGGCGGCGCACGGATTGAGCTTTGGATTCCAAGGCAGGGTGAAGGGGATGAATCGAATGAAACAAATGGTTAAATTGTGCATTGTCGATGATATTCGCAGCGTGGTAGAAATGATCAAACATAAAATCCCATGGGGGCAATACGGCATCGAGATTGTAGGCAGCGCCATGAACGGCGAGGAAGGACTGGAGGTGATCCGTCAGTCGCTGCCTGATATTATTTTGACGGATATCCGCATGCCAAAAATGGATGGGCTGGAGATGACGCGAAGAATCGTAGAGATGCTCCCTCATAGCAAAATCATCATATTAAGTGCATATACCGACTTTGAATACGCCAGGAAGGCGATTCAATACGGTGCGCTTGATTATGTCAAAAAGCCATTTTCTATCGATGATATCGTAAAGGTCGTAGTAAAGGCAAAGGAAGCGTGGGAGAACGAAAAACGTGAACGGACCCATGTCATCGAGCTGGAAAAAAAGATGAAGGAGAGCCTGCCTGCGCTAAGGCAGGAATATATGTCCTTGCTTGTCCACCATCAGACGGATGAAACGGATATCGCGCAGTGGTGGGGCTTTCTGGATCTCCCGCCTCTACAGGCGCCATTTGCAGTTATGGTTATTCAGATTGACCAATTCACGGATAAGTACGGCGGCTTAGTCGTAAAGGAGCTGGAGCTTGCGAGGTTCTCCTTGCAAAATATCGTCGAGGAAACGATTGCGGCGCATGCTTCTGCCATCGTATTTCGCGAGGCATTTAACCGTTACGTGTGCCTCCTGCAAGTGAAATCCAAGGAGCTTCTCATTCGGATAGCGGAATCTTGCTGTGAAAATATTGCGAGCCATACGAAATTCACGATATCCATCGGTATCGGACAAGAGGTCAAGCATGTTCGCGAGCTGCCTAAGAGCTATCAGCAAGCGCTCAGCGCGTTGTCCTACCATTTCTATACGGGCGGGAACGGAGCTTTCAGCTCTAATTATGGCGCGCAGGCCAGTTCTGCGGGATGGGTCTATACCGTAGAAAGCGAAAATGAGTTTTTATTCGGATTCCGTTCGGGAAACCGGGAGAAGACGATGCAATGGCTGGCGACTGTTTTTGATGAAATGCAAAAGTTGACGGTTTTGCCCGAGCCAAGCGATGTTGGGCATCTCTTTCACGGCCTCTCGCTGCGGATGCTGAGGGTATTGCTGGAGAAGCTACCGCGCGAGCATCTGTCGGAGTTTGAGTCGAAGGTGCAGGAGGGTAGAGGCGAGAGCAGAGCTTCGCTCCAGGAATATCGGCAGTGGCTCTTTGAGCTGTGCGATATTGGCTGCCGGCTCATCGATAAGGAGCGAGCAAGCGAATCTCAGAAAATTATATATCGTTCGATCGCCTATATCCAATCAAACCTGCAGCTGGATTTGACGTTGGAGCATTGCGCGAGGCAAGCGAATTTAAGTTGGGGCTATTATTCAAATTTGTTTAAAAAGGTGTCCGGAACGACCTTCCAGCAATTTGTCACGCAAGCGAAAATCGAGAAGGCCAAATCAATGCTTATCGATGATTATCAGGTGCAGGAAATCGCACAGGAGCTGGGCTATGAGCATCGGCGTTATTTTAGCGAGGTGTTTAAAAAGCAGACTGGCCTAACGCCTACGGAATTTAAAGAAACTTCGCTCGGCAGGTCGTCCAAGTCTTAGGAGGAGCCGGATCGAGAAACAAGAAATATCTGCCCCTATTCGTAAGTTAGCCTCATTACCTATCCGAAGGGGATCTTTTATAGTTAAAGAGCAAGAAACAAAGATTTACCTACAAAGGGAGGATTACAAATGTATAAAAAAATCGGAACGGTCGTGCTTAGCGCGTTTTTAGCCGTTGCCTTAACGGCATGCGGCAGCGCGAACAGCAACAACGAGTCCGGCGCGACGAACAAGCCGGCGGAAACGGATGCGAGCTCTCCCCCAGCGAATAACGAGAAAAAAACAAAGATTGTTTATTGGACTGGGGATCGCCACGATATGGATTATATCAAGGAGGTCGTACAAACATTTAACGAAACCAATCAAGACAATATCGAAGTCGAAATGGTCGTGAAAACAGACGATTACAACCAAGCGATCGATCTGGCTTTCGCTTCCGGACAAGCGCCGGATGTGCTGAGGGTAAAGGAGAATACGATCCAGCCTTATGTGGCCAAAGGTTATCTAGCACCGATCGATGAGCTGATGACTGCACAGATGAAGCAGGAGTTCCCGCTTATTCAAGACTTCAACCAGATCGGCGGAAAAGTCTACAGCTTGCCGAATTACGGCTCTACTTTACGGCTTGTATACAATAAGGAGTTATTCGCGAAAGCCGGCATTGCCGCTCCTCCTACGAGTCTCGCCGAAATGGTGGATGCAGCGAAGAAAATAACGGCGGTTGGAAAAGCAGACGGCGCCTACGGCTTTGCGCTAAACTTCAAAAGTCCGGATAGCGCGTTCGGCCGTTCCGCACGGGTAATCGCTGAAGTTAGCGGTATTGGGGGTTTCGGCTTTGATTTCAAAACAGCACGTTTCGATTTCTCCGGCTTCAAGGATATTATTCAGGCCTACAAGCAAATGTATGACGACGGCAGCACGCTGCCGGGCATGGAATCACTGGATATTGACCCGCTTCGCGCGCAATTCGCAGAAGGCAAAATCGGCATGTATATATCCTTCTCCTCAGAGCCGGGCGTATATAAAAACCAGTTCCCTGCCAAGATCGAATGGGCGGCGGCGCCAGTACCTTCAATCGACGGCACAATCAAGGGGGCAAGCTCTTTCCTTGGCGGCCAATGGCTTGCCATTAACAGCTCTTCCAAAAACCAAGAGGCGGCTTGGAAGTTCATGGAGTACATGTACGCCGACAATATTTTGAAGACATACCACGAAAAAGGCTTTGGCATATCAATGGTTCCATCTATTGCAGCCGTTGCGAACAAGCCCGATATTAATGGCATTGAAGGTTTCCTGCCAACGGATAATGACAGAACATGGCCGCTCAGCCCGTCAGTAACGGTCGAAGGAATCAAAAGCAACGATGCGTTCTTCAAATATATGCTGGGCGATGGAGACATGGATGCGATAATCAAGGACCTGAATACAAGATACAACGCGGCGCTTGATAAAGCGATCGCCAGCGGCGAAGTGAAGGTAGAGCCGAAACCGGATTTTGATCCAATGAAGCTCGGCGCAAAATAACAGCTTTAATATTAAACGGGAAGAGGAGGGTGGAGTGCAGACTCCGCCCTTTCCTTTTCCTGAAAAAATGACAGATCGTACAGGAGTGGAAACGATGAATAAAGCGCGTCAGATTGGATTCTCCTACGTTTTCCTATTTCCGAGCCTTCTATTGACGCTTGTACTCGGCATTTATCCGCTTGGCTGGGCCATTCGCTATATGTTTTATGATTACAAGGGCTACGGGGAAGCGAAGTTTACCGGTCTATATAACTTTCAAAGACTGCTCGGAGACGCGCAGTACTGGGACTCGGTCGTAAATACGTTCATTTACGCGGGCGGGAAGCTCATTATTACGATTCCGCTTTGCTTGGCGCTCGCCGTTATTTTAAATCAAAAGCTGAAGGGGCGCCAGTTTTTACGGGCGATCTACTTTATGCCGACGATAATCAGCTCAGCCGTCATGGCCGTCGTGTTTTTTATTATTTTCAACTCGTATAACGGCATCTTGAACCAATACCTGCTTAAATTCCATATCATTTCCGAGAGGATAGACTGGCTCGGTCCAAAAAACGCGATGATGACAACGATTATGATCGCCGTATGGGGTGCGGTAGGCAATTATATGCTGTTATTTCTGGCAGGCCTTCAAAACATTCCGAATGATGTGTATGAAAGCGCCTCGCTTGATGGTGCCAATAAAACTCAGCAATTTTGGTATTTGACGATACCGATGCTAGGGCCTGTGCTGCAAATCGTCATTATGCTAGCCATCATTAACTCGCTCAAAGGCTATGAGACCATAATGGTACTGACTGAGGGTGGCCCAATCGGCAAAACGGAAGTGATGTACTTGTACGTCTATAAGCTGTTCTTCCCAACGCCGTCATCAGGAGCCGTCGTAGACCAGCAGTTCGGCTATGGCAGCGCCGTAGGCTTCACAACGGCCGTTATCGTAGGCATCATCACGCTTTTATACCACCTCTTGGCTAGACGAATGAATAAAATGCAATAAGGAGGACGCTATGAAGACAGAAGCCATACCCCATGTTCAGAAAAATAAAAAACGATTGACGCTTCGGATGGGCAGCATAAGCTCTCGCGCATTGCTCTGGATCTTCTTGCTGGCAACGGCGCTCCTAATCCTATTTCCTATTGTCGTCACTTTTCTCGGATCATTTATGTCCAACGCGGAACTTACGACAGGCGGAGCCATCTTGCCATCCGTGTGGCACATTGACAATTATAAGGAGGCTTGGGTTCAAGCGAACTTCTCACGGTTTACTTGGAACAGTCTCATGCTTAGCGGCGTCACGACGATAGGAACGCTTATTGTCGCTTCAATGGCAGCGTACGTTGTGGAGCGTATGGCATTTCCGGGCAAGGCGCTCTTCGTAGCTTTGCAAGCTTCGACGATGTTTATTTCCATTGGCGCCGTCGTCATTAGACCGCAATACGAGCTTATGATCAAGCTGCATCTGCATACTTCATTATGGGGAGTCATCTTAATTTTGATCAGCGGGCATGCTTATATTTTCTTTATTTTGCTTAGCTTCCTAAAGGGAATATCGAGGGAGCTGGACGAGGCTGCACGGATAGACGGGTGCTCGAATGCAGGGATCTTTTGGAAAATCATTTTGCCGCTGCTTAGGCCGGGGCTTGGCGTAGGCGCGCTATTCACGTTCTGCGGCGCTTGGAATGAATATTTGCGCCCGTTAGTATTTACGATGAATTCACCCGACCTTCAGACGTTAACGGTAGGCCTTTCCTATTTGCGTTACGGGGCATCAGCCGCCGTCCAGACGCATTACATGCTGGCGGGTGCTTGCTTATCCATTTTGCCGCTTCTTGTCGTTTATCTGATTGCTAACAAATCGTTTATGCAGATGACGGCAGGATCACTCAAAGGCTAAGGAATGAGGGGAAAACGACATGAACGATCAACGGCTGAATCGACTTCGAACAAACGCCTCTTTGCCTCATTTTGCAGATGCGATGATGCTGCTGCGCCATGAGGTGGAGGAGGCTTCACAGATAACGTATGGCATTGGCCCGGAGGAGCATGGCGAATGGACGCATCAGTACCATTGCCATCATGACGGGGCGCAACTCGCTTTTGATTGGAGGAAGCCCTTGTCTCATCTCTGCCCGGTCTGCGGAACGGTCTGGACGGGTGAGCCATACGACTCGGCATGGACTTCGCTTGTCCACGTCACCATTGGAAAAGCGGTCTACAATATGGCTTTGCTTCATATGATCGAGCCCGATCCGAAGCATTTAGGACAGATCAAAACGTTTTTGACCGCATATGCAGATTATTACGAGGGATACCTGGTTCACGGAGGCATTCCATACAACGGGCCAGGCAAGCTATTTGCCCAAACGCTTGATGAGGCGCATTGGATTATGGATCTGACGTTGGGCTTTTATTGGATCCGCGAGCATTTGTCCCTAGAGGAGACGGCTCACATCCGTGGAGGTTTGCTTGCGCCTTGCGCCAGGTTTCTAATCGAGCATAAAGAAAAGCAGATCCATAATCATTCCGTGCTCATTACCTCCGCGATCGCGTCTATCGGCATTTTGCTGAATGATGAAGCGATTATCCGCTCCGGCCTGGAGGGCGAATATGGCTTATACGATCAAATCAGACGCGGACGCTTTGAAGATGGATTATGGTACGAGGGCAACGTCCATTATCATTTTTATGCTTTCCAATCGCTGCTTCATTTTGCGCTGATGGCGGAAGGTACGCCTTGGGAGGTTTGGCAGACGGCAGGCCTTAAGTCGATGTTCGATTACCCCATTCATTTGATATTGCCAAATGGCGACATGCCCTCGCTGAACGATGCGGGCAACAGGGCTGGCATTCATATGTACGCCCCTTTTTATGAAATCGCGCTCGACATTTTTGGTGATGAGCTTTATCGGTCGCTGCTGAATACGGCCTATGGGACGGAATGGGCAGAGGAGCCGTTCTCGGGAGCGAAGGCGGTTGCCAGAAGCTCGGCTAACGCGCTTCTATTCGGCAGAGAGCTTGCGCCTATAGAGGGAGCGAGCAGCCACCCGCTATGGAATGCTGCCCATCGGAATATTTCTTTGCCTGCTAGCGGGATTACGAAGCTGGTTAATCGCAAGGGGTGGCAAGCCGTCATCAAGCATAGCAAATTCGGAGGCGAGCACGATCATATGGACCGCTTAGGCTTATCAGTCGTTTGCGGGGATATGCCACTGCTCGTTGATGCGGGTACTACCGCCTATGGCGTTCCTGCGCATTATGGCTGGTTCAAGCATACTTTCTCGCATAATACGGTGTGCTTGAACGGGGCCGACCAGCCGCCCGCTGATGGAAGGGTCATCCGGTTTGAGGAGCAGCCATGGGGAGCATGGACAGAAACGGCGGTGGACTGGCTCAGCGAACAATACGAAATGAAGGATCGGATTCATTTGCCGCTTGAGCTATGTCCTTGGGATCGGAACGCTTACGAAGGAGCTGTAATCCGCCGAATCAATGCGCTTACTGATGGTTACTTGCTGGACATTGTAAGCGTTACGGTGCCGGAGCGCCGGAAAGTAAGCTTAATGAATCATTTTAGCGGCATGCTCGCAGAAAATGGAGCAGCCTCGTGGCAGCTGACAGATGATAGACTTTGCGCACTCGACCAGAGATGGCTGAAGCAAAAGCGCAAGCTTATGACATCCACAAGGGCAAGTTCGTTTCATTACCAGCTTGAGGAAGGCTGTTTACGGCAGTTATTTTGGAGCTCTCAGCCTTGCGACATTTATACGGCCTTGACGCCAGACAATCCGCCTGATCGAGACCGAACGTCCATCGTCATGCGGGCGGATACCGACCAACGTATTGTATTTGTACAAGCGCTGTTATATGATTCAAACCATAAGACTGATCTGGATGCATTTGATTCGTTGGCTGTAAATATGCTGGCTGATAATGAATACCGCATTGTGATAGCGACAGCGGGAGAAAGGCAGGCGTACTCGCTTTTTTGGCACGAGAGCGGAGCGGAGCTTGCTAAATGTGATTGAGTGAAGGGAGATAGGACGATGAGCAACATCGGAATATGGGAAAATGCGGAGCCGGGAGTAACCCGTAAAATATTGCAGCCAGGGAATAGCCTTATGCTAATGGAAGTGCACTTTGAGCAGGGCGCGGAAGGTTATGAGCATTCTCATCCGCATGAGCAGCTAAGTTATTGCCTAAAGGGCGCTATCGAATTTACGATCGACGGCGAGAAGCGGATTGTACGGCAAGGGGAATCTATCGTTATTCCGAGCGGAGCGCTGCATGGGGTAAGAGCCTTGGAAGTTTCGGCTTTGCTTGATGCCTTTACCCCTCTGCGCGAAGACTTGATTAAATAAAAAGAGCGATTAAGGATTAGCACTGAAAAATAGCTGTGTGACAAAGGATCAATAGGTTGAATGAAGCTGCTCAAACGGTTGAAATAAACCGTGGGAGCAGCTCTTTTGTATGTATTCTCCTTCTAAAGCGTGTTACTATGGGCAGACTATGTGTAAATAGTGGCAAAGCAGGATAATAAATAAGTATGGCAACCGGCTATATCGAAACGGGAATGAATAAAGGGGCTTTGAACATGAAAAATATGGCTTTAATGCGCGACCCGAAGTACCGGAAATTGTTGTTTAGCGCGGGGCTTAGCTGGCTGTTTGATGCTATGGAGGTTGGGATGATTTCTTTCATCGTAACCGCGCTAGCTGCTGAGTGGCAGCTCGGTGCGCAGCAGATAGGCTTGCTAATGGCTATTAATTCAATTGGCATGGCTGCCGGCGCAGCGATATCGGGATTGATGGCGGATCGCTACGGCCGGCGCGCGATTTTGCTATGGACGCTTCTTATATTCTCGCTCGCAAGCGGCTTGTCCGCTTTGGCAACGGGCTTCATTGCCCTATGCGTGCTGCGGTTTGCAGCGGGGTTCGGGCTTGGCGGGGAGCTGCCGGTCGCTTCAACGCTTGTTTCGGAATCGGTGCCCGCGAAGGAGAGAGGCCGTGCCGTCGTGCTGTTAGAAAGCTTTTGGGCATGTGGCTGGATCGTTGCGGCGTTAATCGCCTATTTTATCATTCCTGCATACGGCTGGAGGATGGCATTTCTAATTGGGGCATTGCCTGCACTATATGCCTTGTATTTGAGACGAGCGATACAGGATTCTCCACGTTTCAAAGCACGGCGCGAGAGTGCGTTGACATTCGGTGATCGGATAAAGTCGCTGTGGTCAGCGAAGCATCGCAGCGCAACCATTACGCTGTGGATTCTCTGGTTTACGGTCGTCTTTTCGTATTATGGCATGTTCCTATGGCTGCCATCGGTCATGGTGCTTAAAGGTTTTGACCTCGTCAAAAGCTTTCAGTACGTGCTGATTATGTCGTTTGCCCAGCTGCCGGGTTACTTTACAGCCGCTTACTTCATCGAAAAATTCGGCCGCAAATTTGTGCTCGTTGCTTATTTGATGCTGACCGCCGGAAGCGCGTTGTGGTTCGGCAACGCGGAGACGGAGGGAGTGCTGATCGCATCCGGCATCTGCCTCTCCTTCTTCAATCTCGGGGCATGGGGCGGGATGTATGCCTATACGCCAGAGCTATATCCGACAGCGGTCCGTGGGACAGGCGTAGGGTTTGCTGCGTCATTTGGACGAATCGGCGGTATCATCGGACCTTATCTAGTCGGTATGCTGGTCGCGCGGAAAATGGCGATACCTTCGGTATTTATGATATTTTTTGTAACGATTATCGTTGGAGCGCTAGCCGTTCTGTTTTTTGGCAAAGAAACAAAAGGGACGGACCCTGACAAAGACATGAGCGATACAATCGCTTAGCAGGAGCCTTGTTTGGATAGAAAAAACCCGCCTTGCCGCATGTGCTGCAGGGCGGGTTTTGCTCGTTAAGCACCGCTTACTTGTTTCGAGAAGAACGTTTTAAGCGCCTTGTAAACCTCGCCTTTTTCCTTTATGACGGAGTACATAAATTTTTTGTGGCTGATATGCTTATAGGCCGACATTAACGTACTGCTTCTGTTGTACTGATTAACCTCGCCGTAGCCGAACATATTGCTTCTCTCCATAAGCTGGCCGATCAGCTTCACGCAGCGCTCGTTATCCGAGGTAAGATTGTCGCCGTCAGAGAAGTGGAACGGGTATATGTTCCAATTTGAAGTCGGATAGCGGCTGTCGATGACCTCGATCGCTTTCTGGTAAGCAGAGGAGCAGATGGTGCCACCGCTTTCACCGCGGTTGAAGAACTCCTCCTCCGTGACCTCCTTGGCTTCCGTATGATGCGCAATAAACACGATTTCCACATGCTCATACTTGCGTCGCAGAAAACGCGTCATCCAGAAGAAGAAGCTGCGGGCGCAATATTTCTCAAAGGACCCCATGCTCCCTGACGTGTCCATGAGGGCAAGAATGACGGCATTCGATTGCGGCTTAACGATTTCATTCCACGTTTTGTAACGAAGGTCGTCAGGCGAGATGCCCCCAATGCCGGATTTGCCTGCGTTGGCGTTGCGCCGCAAGTTTTCGATCAGCGTACGTTTCTTGTCGATATTGGACATAATGCCTTTTTTGCGAATATCGTGAAAAACAATTTCGGTCGTTTGTAATTGGTCCTTTTGCTTCTGCTCCAGATTAGGGAGCTCGAGCTCCTCAAATAGCATATCCTCCAGCTGGTCGATGCTTATCTCGGTATCGACGACATCCTCGCCTGGCTGATCGCCCGCATCCTGACCTTTGCCCGGTCCCTTGGCGGCTTGCGGATCGACCCCTAACACGTCGCCAACCTGTGAATCTCCATCGCCTTGTCCCACGTGCTGCTTCTTGTTGTAGTTGTATATAAAGTGGGATTCGTCGAGACTTTTAATGGGGACCTTGATCGTGCGCCTGCCATCGGACAAAACGATGCTTTCGTCGGAAACCAGATCGGGAAGGTTTTGCTTAATTGCTTCGTGTACCTTCTCCTGATGTCGCGCTTGATCCTCATAGCCTTTGCGGTGGAGCGACCAATCCTCACGGGATACAACAAACAGCGGCTCTGACTCCATTTCCCTCACCTCATTCCATTAAATTCATGCTGCAGCAAACAAGACACCTGAAATATCGCTTCCTAATTTCTTGTCTGTTACTCAATATATTCAAGAGCGGCGCGGTTATGTGAAGGAAAATTAGTCCATTTCTAGCAATCTATCGAATGGCTTGGCCAGCTCTACTTGACATTATGTCAAACGAAGCAGCGGATTTTTAACCATTTTGTATAATGTAATTTTAAAATGGTGTTATATAATATAACATATAAACATCGAAATGTATCTCATACCTAACATGAAAAATGGCATAAACGACGAGGAGGGATTTCATGGATCTATCCGAAGCTGCAAAACAGGCTGAAATCATTGTCGATCAAGTATCTATGCATTTTGGCAAAAAAGGTCATGAGGTTACCGCTCTTGAGCAGGTCAGCTTCAAAATCTATCAAAATGAATTCGTATCGCTCCTTGGTCCCTCGGGCTGTGGAAAATCCACGATTCTTCGGCTAATGGCCGATCTGCTTGAGCCGAGCGAGGGCAGCATTACGATCCAAAATGAGCATCCTCGAGAAGTTCGCCTCCGCCGAAAGTTCGGCATCGTCTTTCAAAACCCCACCTTGTTCGAATGGAGAACCGTCAAAGAAAATATTGAGCTTCCGCTTGAAGTGCTTGGGCAGAAAAAAACGCAGTTTCATGCGCTGACCGAGCAGCTTATCGAAATGGTCGGGCTCTCCGCCTTCAAAAATTATTACCCGTGGCAGCTCAGCGGCGGCATGCAGCAGCGGGTTGCCATTGCTCGCGCGCTTTCCTTAGACCCGCCTATTTTATTTATGGATGAGCCCTTCTCCGCACTGGATGAATTTACGAAGGAGAAGCTGCAGCTGGAGCTGCTTGCCATTAAACGCAAAACAAACAAAACGATCGTGTTCGTCACGCATAGCATTCCCGAGGCTGTCTTTCTGTCGAATCGCATCATTGTGCTCTCGGCTCACCCGGGCAAAGTTCACTCCATTGTGGATATTGCGAGAGAGGAGAGCGATTCTGTTCATTTTCGCGAAACGGAGCGGTTCCATGAAATGACGCGAAAGGTCAGAAATTGCTTTTACGAGGAGAGTGGTTTCCTTGATGAGCAGATGGTTTAGAAGCTATGGGCAAGGCGGCGCGATTGCAATATGGGCGGCAATGGTTTTGCTGTTTTGGGAGGTTATGGCATGGTTCATCGCTAATGTTGCCCATATCATTAATCCCGCCTCTAAGCTGCCATACTTGCATCTTGTCATCAGCAACCTAATCGAGCATTTTCCTGCCTTGATGGAGCAGGGCGCGATTACATTTGGCAATTCCATTACCGGCTTCGTTATTGGCTCGGCAATCGGTTTTTTGCTTGCCATTGTTATGAGCCTGTCGCGAACCATTGAAAATACGTTGTCCCCTTATATGGTTGCCTCTCAAATGATTCCGATCATTGGCCTTGCCCCTATTATTTACGGGATCATCCATGATGCAGCGCTGTCCCGCATTCTAATGGCAGGTTATGTCACCTTTTTCCCGGTTACGATTCATGCACTGCGGGGACTGCAAAGCATAAAATCCGAACAGCTCGAGTTGATGCGCTCCTATGCGGCTTCCACGTGGACGCTATATATGAAGCTGAAGCTGAAAGCGGCGCTGCCAGGCGTATTTGCCGGGCTTAAGCTATCCGCTCCGCTCGCCATAACCGCATCCATCATCGTGGAGCTAATGGGTGCGCCGGACGGCATCGGCGTTCTGATGATCAGCTCGCTTTATTACGGAACGTCGCAGGTCTATATGTTCTGGTCAACGGTTCTTGTCAGCATGGCTATCGGCTTAAGCTTGTTTCTGATCATCGGCTTGCTGGAGAGGTGGCTGACGCCTTGGCAGCCGGAATTCCGGGCGAAGGGGAGGGAGGAAGAATGAAGGAAATGATTGCGGCACGCTCCGCCGAACGCGTCCCTTCCAAACCTTCGGCTGTCAAAATGAAAGCCGGTTTCAAACGCAAACGTCCCGCGTTTCTGCTGCCATTTTGGCTTGGCATCGTCTTTCTCGTCATTTGGCAGCTTGAAGGCTTTCATCGGCTGTTCGCGTTAGAGCAATACCAGCTGCCAATTCCATCCTCCATTGCGGCTTCGATTGGGGAAAATTCCGATGTGCTGTGGAGCTATTCTCTCTATACCGGAAGCGAGATGCTGGGAGGCTGTCTAATCGGATCGCTGCTCGGCTTGCTTGCAGCTGCTGCCGCCTCATGGTTCCCGAAGTTCGGAAGCGGGGGCATTACGCTTATGGCTTCCTTGAATGCCGTGCCGATCGTGGCGCTGGCTCCGGTGATGAACAATTGGTTCGGCGATGGCGTAGCTTCCAAAATGGCTATCGTGTCCATCATGACGATGGCAACGATGGCCGTCACCGCCTTCAAAGGGCTGCGGTCGATCGACAAGGCGTCCATAGAGCTCATGCATTCCTATGCAGCCGGGAAATTTCAGGTGTTCATGAAGCTTCGTCTGCGGGCGGCGCTTCCCCATCTATTCACCGCTTTGAAAATCAATATGTCGACGAGTATTATCGGAGCGATCGTCGGGGAGTTTTTTATATCGTCACGGGGGCTTGGCTACCTGCTCTCCGACCAAATCAAGCTTGCGAACATGCCGCTTGCTTGGTCCTGCATCGTTATTGCGGCAGTGCTTGGCATCGTATTATATTACCTCGTTCAGCTTGCGGAACGGCTGGTTATTCCCTGGCATGTTGCGCAGCGAAAGCACTAGCCCAAAACAGAGGTTCCGTTCGACCATTACGCGTCATCAGGGGCTGACAGCAGCTTTTTATAAATAGAGAAAATTGAAAATGGAGAGGAATGGTCTGCATGACAAACAAAAACCGTAGGCTGCACCCCGTTTTAACGATGATGCTTGTGCTTTCGCTGCTTGCAGTTGCTGCGTGCGGCAACGCTAACAAGCCGGCTTCTGCAACAAATGAGCCCGCATCTGCCACTGACGGATCGGCAGCGACTGAGAAGCCAGCCGCTGAACCGCTAAAGAAAGTGAAAATTCAGCTGAAATGGGTGCCGCAGGCACAGTTTGCCGGTATTTTTGTCGCGAAGGAAAAAGGGTTCTACGAGGAAGAAGGGCTGGACGTCGAGATTATTCCGGGCGGGCCGGATGTCGTAATCGAGCAGCAGGTTGTAAATGGCGCGGCAGACATAGGCGTAACGAGCTTCGACAGCTTGCTTGTTAACCGTGATAACGGTTTGCCGCTCGTTTCCATCGCTCAGGTACTCCAAAAAAGCTCCTATCGTTTCGTAGCGAGCAAGGAGTCGGGCATTGACGAGCCGGCGAAGATGAGAGGCAAAAAGGTTGGCATGTGGACGGGCAGCCAGCAGTTCCAAGTGCTTGCGTTCATGGAGAAAAACGGTCTTGATCCAAAAAAGGACGTTGAGCTGGTGAAGCAAGGCTTTACGATGGATCAGTTTTTTAACAAGCAGCTGGATGTTGCAGTCTCTACTGTTTATAACGAATATCATGTCGTGCTTGAAAGCGGCGTGAAGGAAGAAGATTTGTACGTATATGATTTCGAGGATGCGGGCGTCGGGATGCTGGAGGATACGCTGATTGTGAAAGACGAGTGGCTCAAAAACAATCGCGAGCTGGCGGTGAAGGCGATTAAAGCGACGATGAAGGGCTGGAATTACGCGATTGCCAATCAAGCGGAATCGGTAGATATCGTGATGAGCGCCGTAACGGAAGGAAGCACGACGAAGGAGCATCAGACGACGATGCTGATGGAGATGGCAAAGCTCGTGAAGCCGGATGGGTTCTCGGAGGCGCAGGTAGGGTCATTTGTCGATGAGGCGGTGCAGCGGACCGTCGATATCGCGCTCAAATACGCGCTTATTAAGAAGGCTCCGGATATGGCGGCGGCTGTCGACAAAACAATTTTGGAAGATGCGGCCAAGTAGGCGCATACGCTAGTCTATAACGATCGCGGATGGTTTCATCCGCGGTCATTACGACGATATGAGCGGCAGTCGCGAAGGAGGAGAAGCAGTCTATGGGCGTGAACGAGGCAGCAATGAATACGGAAGCTAAGGAAGAGCTGCTTGAGAAGGATCGCAAATATTTATGGCATCATATTTCTCCACATAATGAGAATCCGATGGTAATCGTATCGGGAGAAGGCAGCTGGATTACCGATATGGACGGCAATCGTTATTTGGACGGGATGTCCGGCCTATGGTGCGTCAATGTTGGCCACGGACGAGCGGAAATTGCCGACGCGGCTGCCGAGCAGATGAAGAAGATCGCCTATTCGACACTTATTCAATCGCATGTTCCTGCAATAGAGCTTGCTGCGAAGCTAAATGAATGGCTGGAGGGAGAATACCGCATTTTCTTCTCCAACTCGGGATCGGACGCGAACGAGGTTGCTTTCAAAATCGGACGCCAATATCACCATCAGCGTGGGAAACCGGCTAAGCATAAGTTTATTTCGCGCCATCGCGCCTATCACGGCAACTCCATGGGTGCTCTGGGCGCAACGGGTCAAGCGCAGCGCAAGCTGAAGTACGAGCCGCTTGGGGTTGGCTTCACTCATGTTCCGCCCCCTTACTGCTATCGTTGTCCCTTTGGCCAAACGAAGGGGGCCTGCGAGACGCAGTGCGCCAAAGCCTACGAGGATGCGATCATTTGGGAGGGGCCGGATTCGGTTGCAGGCATTATCGTCGAGCCGGTTATTACGGGCGGCGGAATGATCGTGCCGCCAGACGATTATCTAGCAAAGCTTCGGGCAATTTGCGATAAGCATGATGTGCTGCTTATCGTTGACGAGGTCATATGCGGCTTTGGCCGTTCGGGCGAGAAGTTTGGGCATCTCAACTTCGGCGTACGACCGGATATCGTGACGATGGCAAAAGGGATGACAAGCGCTTACTCCCCTCTATCAGCTACGGCCGTATCGGCTGAAATGTATGAGAGCTTCAAGGAAAGCGGGCCGGATAGCCATTTCCGGCATGTGAACACCTTCGGCGGCAACCCCGTTTCCTGCGCGGTAGCGCTGAAAAACATTGAAATTTTAGAGCGGGAAAACCTCGTGAGCCGCTCTGCTTATATCGGCAAAGATCTGCTAAGCCGGATAAAGCCGCTAAAGGCGCATCCGAATGTAGGTGAAATAAGAATATTTGGCTCGGCGATCGGCATTGAGCTGGTAGAGGATAAACAGACGAAGGAGCCTGCTTCAGCTGCAAGAGTGGCCTCTATTTTAGCGGGGTGCAAGCAACGAGGGCTTCTTATCAGCAAAAATGGCGATACGGTACCGGGCTTTATGAATATTTTGACGATTAGTCCGCCTTTATCGACGACGGATGATGAAGTCGTATTTATTGCCGATACGCTGCTGGATGTTTTCGGAAGCTGAGAGAGGAGGGGAAGGCATGAAGGAGACGACGATAGCAGCCATTAATTCCAAGAGGCTGCACGAGCGCATTTCTGAGCTGGCGCAAATCGGGAAAATCGGAGACACGGGCGTATGCCGCTTAGCGCTATCGAAGGAAGACCTAGCCGGCGTAGAGCTGGTGCGAAGCTGGATGATCGAAGCGGGAATGGAGACGCGCATCGATCCGTTCGGCAATTTAATAGGCGTGCTGACAGGCGCTGATTCCGCTGCGCCGGTCTTAATGCTTGGCTCTCATGTTGATTCGCAGCCGTATGGCGGAAGGTATGACGGCGTTATTGGGGTGTTAGGCGCAATCGAAGCCGTTCAGACGATGGTTGAATCGGGCTTCCGGCCAGCCTCCAATATCGAGGTTGTCGCTTTCTGCGATGAAGAGGGCTGCAGGTTCAATAAAGGGTTATTCGGCGTCCGCGGCATGACAGGGAAGCTTGAGGAAGGCGAACTCGATCGTATGGACAAGAACGGGATGACCCGCAGGGAAGCGCTGCTGGCGTTTGGATGCGATCCTGCCGAGTTTGAAGGTTATACGTTCCAAGAAGGCCGAATTGGCGCGTTTTTGGAGCTGCATATTGAGCAAGGCCCGGTGCTCGAAGCGCAAGGTGAACCAATCGGCATCGTTAGCGGCATATCGGGTCCCGTCTGGTGGACGGTGGAGATGACGGGTTTTGCAGGGCATGCAGGCTCCGTACCGATGCCGATGCGCCAAGATGCGCTGGTCGGCTGCGCGAAGGTCATCGTTGGTCTCAATGAGCTGGCGTCCGAGGAGTATGGCGCACCGACGGTCGGGACGGTTGGCTCTCTTACGGTCTTTCCGGATTCACGGAACATTATTCCGGAGAAGGTGAGCTTCACGGTTGACTTTCGGGATATCGATCTCGCTAGAAGAAACGCGCTTGAGGAAAAGCTGCTTGCGCTCATAAACGCTGCTTGCCTCGACCATGGCTTAACGTACACGATTCGCGAGGATACGAGGAGCGATCCGCGTTATTGCGCGAGCGGGCTGAGAGCGCTTATGCGGGAGCAGGCGTCGGGGATGGGGCTTGCGCCGCCGGAGCTGATGAGCGGCCCGTTCCACGATTCGCTGACGATGTCGTATGTGTGCGATTACGGCATGATTTTTGTTCGGTGCAAGGATGGGATCAGCCACAATCCGAAGGAGTACTCGTCACCGGAGGACATTGAGCTTGGCGTGGAGCTCCTTTACCGGACAGCTAGGCAAATGAGCTTGCAGGAAGGGGAAGATGGAAGTTGACCATCGTTAAGGTTGGACTCATACAAGCATCAAATGATCTGCATGGCGATGAGCCGGTAGAAGCCCACAAGCGCTTGGCGATCGAGAAGCATATGGGACTCATTCGCGAGGCGGCGGCGAAGGGAGCTCAAATGATTTCGCTGCAGGAAATTTTCTACGGGCCGTATTTCTGCTCCGAGCAGAAGACGAAGTGGTATGCAGCTGCGGAGGAAGTGCCGAACGGACCGACAACCAGGTTGTTTCAAGAGCTGGCGAAGGAGCTTGGCATCGTCATCGTTCTTCCTGTTTACGAGCGGGAAGGAATAGCCGCTTACTACAATACGGCGGCTGTTATTGATGCGGACGGCGCTTATCTAGGCAAGTACCGCAAGCATCATATCCCGCATGTAGCGGCGGGCGAGGGCACGAGCGGCTTTTGGGAGAAATATTATTTTAAGCCGGGCAACAGGGGGTATCCCGTCTTCGATACGGCTTTTGCCAAGGTTGGCGTATACATTTGTTATGATCGGCACTTCCCGGAAGGCGCGCGTGCGCTTGGCCTAAACGGAGCTGAAATCGTCTTTAACCCTTCCGCGACGGTCGCCGGCACGTCGGAGCATTTGTGGAAGCTGGAGCAGCCGGCGCATGCGGTAGCTAACGGTTATTACGTAGCAGCGATCAACCGGGTCGGAAAGGAAGCGCCATGGAACATGGGCGAGTTCTACGGACAATCGTATTTGGTCGATCCGCGCGGATCTATTGTGGCCATCGGCAGCAGGGACCAAGACGAGGTCATCATTGGCGAGATGAATAAGGAGCTCATTCGCGAGGTTAGGGACGCATGGCAGTTTTACCGCGACCGCAGGCCGGAGACGTATGACAGTATCGTGAGCTTATAAGGAGGGAACGGACATGAGCATGGCGGTCAATGCGGCGTTTATTCCCGTTGATTCGCTGCGGCGCAATTTTGCCGAGGCGAAGGCGGGGATGAGGCCTAAGGAAGCGATAGAGGAATCAAATCGATGTTTGTATTGTTATGATGCTCCATGCATTAAAGCTTGCCCGACCGGCATCAACATTCCATCTTTCATTAAAAAAATTGCATCCGGCAATATGAAAGGATCGGCGCGCGCCATTATGGATGCGAATCCGGTTGGTGCTACGTGCTCAAGAGTTTGCCCGACGGAGGAGCTGTGCGAAGGCGCTTGCGTGCTGAACCACTCGTCGAAGCCGATTATGATCGGGAGCTTGCAGCGTTATGCGACGGATTGGGCGATCAAGAACGATCAGAATTTATTCGCTGCCGGTCAAAGCAACGGAAAGTCCGTCGCGATAATCGGCGGCGGTCCGGCAGGGCTGTCCGCAGCGCGCGAGCTTGCGAGATTCGGCTTTGCCGTCACGATATTCGAGGCGAAGGAGCAGGCGGGCGGACTTGATACGTACGGCATCGTTTCGTTCCGTTTGCCGCAGAGCATCTCGGTTTGGGAAGTCGAGCAGGTGAGAAAGCTTGGCGTGGACATCCGGACAAACACGAAGGTTGGCGTCGATATCCAAGCGGAAGAGCTGCTTGAGCAGTATGACGCGGTCGTGCTGGCGATCGGCATGTCCAAGGTTCCGGATCTCGGTATCGAGGGCGAGCAGCTAACAGGCGTATATGATGCAATCGATTTTGTGGAAGCGACCAAAACGGAGCTTTCGACTGATTTTATCGGCAAGCGCATTGCCGTTATCGGCGCGGGCAACACCGCTATTGACGCCGCGACATGCTCGGTGAGACTCGGAGCGGCGAATGTGAAGATGGTTTACCGGAGGACGAGAGAGGAAATGACCGCTTACGATTTTGAATTCGAGTTCGCCAAGCAGGAAGGCGTGGAATTCGTATGGCTGAGCGCGCCGAGCAAAATAATCGGCGATGCGGACGGCAGCGTCAAAGCGCTCGAATGCGTGGAGATGAGGCTTGAAGCAGCGGGTGACGGCGGGCGAAGGAAACCGGTTCCCGTAGAAGGCTCCACCTTCCTGCTTGAGGTTGATGCCGTTATCAAGGCGATCGGCCAGACGCGGTATAAACCACTAATCGAGCAGCTTGGCATCCAGAATAAGCGCGGCATCGTGACGGTGAATACCGAGACGTACCAAACGTCCAATCCCCGCATCTATGCGGCCGGAGACGTTATTTTTGGCGAGGGGCAGGGCGAAGCGATGGTCGTATCCGCTGCGCAGCAAGGCAAGCTGGCCGCCTATTCCATTTACAATACGCTAAGTGCGGGGAGGGGACGTTATGGCTGATTTAAGCATCCAACTGGCAGGAATATCTTCGCCAAATCCATTCTGGCTTGCATCCGCGCCGCCAACGAATACCGGCTACCAGGTGCAGCGGGCATTTGAAGCGGGATGGGGCGGAGCGGTGTGGAAGACGCTTGGCGATCCGATCATCAATACGTCATCCCGGTTTGCTGCGGTTCATTTTAACGGCCAGCGCGTGGCGGGGTTCAACAATATCGAGCTGATCTCCGATCGGCCGCTTGAAATCAACTTGAAGGAAATATACGAAACGAAAAAAAAGTTTCCCGGGCATGCCGTCGTCGTCTCGTTAATGGTTGAACCCAAACGCGGGAAATGGCATGAAATTGTGAAAAGAGTGGAGGATATCGGCGTTGACGGGCTGGAGCTGAACTTCGGTTGTCCGCACGGCATGGCCGAGCGCGGGATGGGCGCGGCCTCCGGACAGCAGCCCGATCTGGTAGAAATGCAGACGATGTGGGTGAAGGAGGCTGCGCGTACGCCGGTCATCGTCAAGCTTACGCCGAATATTACCGACATAACGGCCACTGCCAAAGCCGCCGTTCGCGGAGGAGCGGATGCGATATCGCTAATTAATACGATAAACTCGCTAGCCGGCGTAGATATCGATACGTGGAATACGATTCCGCATGTTGGCGGGAAGGGAGCGCATGGAGGCTACTGCGGCCCTGCTGTAAAGCCAATCGCGCTTAACATGGTTGCCGAATGCGCGCGCAATCCGTTAGTCGGCGTTCCCATCTCCGGGATCGGCGGCATATCGAACTGGCGCGATGCGGTTGAGTTTTTGCTCATGGGCTCCACTGGAGTCCAAGTGTGTACAGCAGCCATGCATCATGGCTTCAGCATAGTGGAGGATATGATCGACGGCTTGAACAATTATTTGGATGATAAGGGACTGAAATCCGTGAACGAGCTGATCGGGAAATCGGTCGAGCGTTACTCCGACTGGGGCAATCTCGACCTGAATTATGCGGTTGTTGCGAGAATCGAGCAGGAGACATGCATTGTGTGCAACAAATGCCATATCGCTTGCGAGGATACCTCTCATCAGTGCATCGAACGTCACACGGACGAAAATGGCGCGGCATACCTCAAAGTCCGCGAGGAGGATTGCGTAGGCTGCAACCTATGTTCGATCGTGTGTCCGGTGGATGGCGCGATTTCGATGATTGAGGTTCCCGCCACGGAGATGCCGCTTAGCTGGAATCAGCGGCAAGCGGCAATCGCGGCACTCGGGGAAGGCAAGGAAGCTGGCGATACCGATAAGAAGGAGGCGGTGTAGGATGACGGCGAAGCTCATTAAAAACGGAACGATCGTTACGGCGGCAGATACGTATACGGCCGATGTGCTGATTAAGGAAGGCGTTATTGCCAAAATCGGATTTGACTTAACTGCCGAGGTGGACGAAATTATCGATGCAACAGGTAAGTACGTGTTTCCCGGCGGGATTGATCCGCATACCCATCTCGATATGCCGTTCGGCGGAACGGTGACGGCGGATGATTTTGCAACCGGAACCAAGGCGGCAGCTTTCGGGGGAACGACGACGATCATCGATTTTTGCTTAACGGCGAAAGGCAAACCGCTTAGCGAATCGATTGATGGCTGGCATAAAAAAGCGGACGGAAAAGCGGTTATCGACTACGGCTTTCATCTGATGATCGGGGAAATCAACGACGAGGTGCTTGCCGAGCTTCCGGTGATCGTCAAAGAAGAGGGCATTACGTCCTTGAAGGTCTTTATGGCGTACAAAAACGTATTTCAAGCGGATGACGGCACGTTGTTTCGGACGCTGCTCGCGGCAAAAGAGCTTGGAGCGATGGTCATGGTCCATGCCGAAAATGGCGACGTCATCGATTTCCTCATTCATAAAGCGCTCGCGGAAGGAAACACCGACCCGATTTATCACGCGCTGACAAGGCCTTCTATTATTGAAGGGGAAGCGACAGGGCGTGCGGCGAAGCTTGCTTCTCTAGCAGGCGCCAGGCTGTACGTAGTGCATGTAACCTGCGCGGAAGCTGTGCAGCAAATTGCAGAAGCGCGAAATCAAGGCGTCGATATTTGGGGCGAGACTTGTCCGCAATATTTGGTGCTCGATCAGTCTTATTTGGAGCAGCCGGATTTTGAAGGGGCGAAATACGTGTGGTCGCCGCCGCTGCGTGAAGCGTTCCATCAGGAGGTGCTGTGGAATGCGCTGAAGAGCGGCCAGCTGCAAACGCTGGGCTCGGATCATTGCTCCTTTAATTTTGACGGGCAGAAGGACCTTGGTCTTGGCGATTTTAGCAAAATCCCAAATGGCGGTCCCGTCATTGAGGATCGGTTTTCGCTTTTTTACTCGGAAGGCGTTCACAAAGGGCGAATAACGCTTCATGAATTTGTGGATATCGTATCGACGCGCAATGCGAAGCTGTTCGGCCTCTTCCCGCAAAAGGGGACGATTGCCGTGGGCAGCGACGCGGATATCGTCATCTTTGATCCATTGGCAGAGCGTACGCTCTCAGCAAAGACGCATCATATGAACGTTGACTATAATCCGTTTGAAGGGATACAGGTGACGGGCGAGCCGATAAGCGTACTGTCGCGCGGCGAATTTGTTATTCAAGAGCGGCAGTTTGTCGGTTCGTTCGGAGCGGGGCGCTACTTGAAGCGCAAGCCGTATGCTGCGGCAGTCCCGTCTGCGCCCGCATCCAAGCAAGAGGTGAAGCAATAACGTTGAAGGGGGGAGAGTGGCATGTGCGCTTATGAGCAATATGCAGAAGAAAAAAGAAAAATCGATGCGTATATCAGCCAGCAATATGTCATTACGGGCGTTAGCGAAGGATTAAGCGGCGACACGCTGGAGCTTAAGCATCCAGGCGGAGACGCAGCGACGCTGCTCGTTATGACGGCGGATGCCCGGAAGTATTTTGTCAATCTGCTCCTTAAGCAGTCTCTAGGCAGCTAAATGATCGGACCATGCACATATTCATAAGCCCGGAGCGCCAGCTCGATCGTCAGCCTTTTTTTCGGCTCCATGAAATCATCCCCAAGGAGCGCAGCGAGCTTGTCCAGTCTATGGTAGAGCGTCTGCCTGGCGATGAACAACGCCTTCGCCGTCTCCTGCTTGGAGCCGGATAACCTCAAATAAACGTTTAACGTTTGCAGAAGATGGCCGTTCTTCTCTTGATCGCTGGCAACTACTGGGCCGATATATTCTTCCATTAAAGCGGGAAGGGCATCTGCTTTTTTGAGCGTATAAATAATTTTGTGCAGATGCAAATCGCCGTAGAAAGGAGACGGAAGCGGTCCGATATCCTTTTGAATCGCAAGCGTTTCCTTAGCGGTCTCGTAGCTTTCCTGCACATTCGTTAATTGCTTAATATAGCTGCCGATCCCGATATGCGACGAGAAGAAGGCCGCTTCCTGATGCTGCTCCGTCTTCTGAAGCCGATGAATGGCGCGCAGGAGGCGCTCCTTGAATTGAATAGCGCTGAGCTGGTCAAGCACGATAAATACGATATGGTCATGCAGCAGCAGCGGGAGAAGCAGCAATCCTTCACCTTCAAAAATAGCACGAGCGACCATGTTTTTCTGAATGAGCAGATTGCCGTCATCCTTGTCGGCCAGCTGTTTGGACACATCGCTGAAATCAAATAAAATAACCGTTACCCCGGTTAGCTTGGCGACTGGCTTAAGCGAGCGGATGTAGTCTTGCACATCATTTGCTGAATGCTTGCCGCTCAGCCAGTCCACCGACCAGAGATCCTCCTTATGGCGGCGGCGCTCCTCCATGTGCTTGGTGCGCATCATTTCCTGGGCAATGGCCGTCGCGGCGCGGTCTAAAGCCAATATTTGAAATTCGCTCAGCTCCAGCTTGCTTTGCAGCAGCAAATCGGCGAATAGGTGGTCGAGCGCCAGTATCGGACGATGGGCGATGATTCGTTTCTGCTGCGGCTCGGCGAACATTTTGCCGTAAATCCATTGCTCATAGAAGCTATCGGCCTTGGCTCTTGGCATATGAGGGACAAAGTGCGGTTCGGCGCCTAGCGGGAAGAACGCTACCTGGGCACCAGTCGTTTGATGGAGCAGCCGAAGAAGAGACATCATGCCCTTGCCGGAGAGCAGCAATTGGTTAAGCTCGGTAGACAATGTCTCCAGCTCAGATACCATGCGATGATGCTGATGAATGAAGTAGGCGTGAAGATCCTGCGTAATATCGATATAACGGACCTCTTCGTGGAAAAAAATGAGGGGAAAGCTCTCGCGCTTCGCGAGCGCCTTCATCTTATCAAACGGCTGCTTGGCATATTGGCCAAGCTCAATGCATAGACCCGAAGCGCCGCTGTCGATCAGCTGCTGCAGAAATAGCAGGCTGAGCGCCTCGTCATCGTGCCAGCCGATACCGGTGCATAGAATAAGCTCATGGCCGTTTAATAGATGGCCGACTTGGGTTACTTCCATAATATGAACCCATTTCACGATGCGGTTCAGCGCTTCCTCGCTGGCGATGGCTTCCGCTTTATGAAACAGGGGACGCTCCAAAATTTCCTTTACCGTTAGCTGCAGCACCGTCTTCACCATAGGCAGTCACCGTCCGTCTCGGATTTGTAACGCTTTTAGATGATTATACAAGATTAATAAAATGAGTGAGCGGAAAATTTGTGCATACAGGAGCTGAAGGAAATGGCCATCGATCCCGCAACATGGCAGGAGACGCTCAAATTACGGAATCTAATTAATGGTGTATGGGTAGAGTCGGCGAGCGAGCAAGCGGATAAAGTGTTAAATCCGGCAACCGGCGCCGTTATCGCCTATGTGCCGCTGTCTGTTGAAGCGGATGTTGCGGCTGCCGTGCTTGCTGCCGAGCAGGCTTTTCCGGCTTGGAGCAAAACGCCGGTTCCGCGCAGGGCAAGGGTGCTGTTCCGCTATTGGCAGCTGCTGCAGGAGCATGCGGGGGAGCTTGCCGAAACCATTACGAGCGAAAACGGCAAAAGCTATAAGGAAGCATTCGGCGAAGTGCAGCGCGGCATCGAAAACGTTGAGTTTGCGGCTGGCGCGCCGACGCATATGATGGGCGCAACTCTTGCTAATATCGCGACCGATCTTGATTCGGAGCTGTTTCGTGTGCCGCTTGGCGTTGTAGGCGGCATTACCCCGTTTAACTTTCCGATGATGGTGCCTTGCTGGATGTTTCCGCTAGCTATTGCGCTTGGCAACACCTTTGTGCTGAAGCCGTCCGAGCGAACGCCGCTTACCGCGAACAAGCTGGCGCAGCTTTTTCAGGAGGCGGGATTGCCGGAAGGCGTGCTTAATGTGGTCCATGGCGGAAGCGACGTTGTAAATGGATTAACAGGCAGCGCCGGCGTCAAAGCGATATCGTTCGTCGGCTCGCAGCCCGTTGCGAAATATGTGTATGAACGGGCATCGGCTAACGGCAAAAGAGTTCAAGCGCTTGCCGGCGCCAAAAACATGCATATCGTGATGCCGGATGCCCACATCGATAAGACGGTAGAAAATATTGTTGCCTCTTCCTTCGGCAGTGCAGGGGAGCGCTGCATGGCCTGCTCCGCGGTAGTCGTTGTCGGAGACGGCGATGTTTTTATGCTGGCGCTGCAAGCTGCTGCAGAATCGATGGTCATCGGCTCCGGCATGCGGGATGAAGTCAGTTTGACGCCGGTTATTAGAGACGAGCATCGTACGCGGATTGAGACTTATATGGACAGCGGGTCGGCAGAAGGCGCTGCGCTGCTGCTGGACGGCAGGCTTGCGGCGGAGCGTGGCGGAGACGGTTACTTTCTTGGGCCGACGATATTTGATCAGGTTAAGCCGGAAATGAAAATTGCGAGGGAGGAAATATTCGGCCCTGTGCTGTCCGTGCTTCGCGCTGCTGATTTGGATGAGGCGTTAGCGATAGTAAACAGCTCGAGATTCGGCAATTCAGCAGTCATCTATACGGAAAATGCGAAGGCAGTGCGCCAGTTCCGCGAGGAAGCGGAGGCAGGCATGCTTGGGGTGAATGTGGGCGTGCCCGCGCCGATGGCTTTTTTTCCATTTTCGGGCTGGAAGGATTCTTTCTATGGGGACCTGCATGCGAATGGAAGGGATGGCGTTGAATTTTATACGAAGAAAAAAATGATAACATCCCGATATTTTTAGCTGATAACAAGGAGGCGTACCATGATGGAGATCGGCGTTCCAAAGGAATTGAAAAGCCAAGAAAACCGTATCGCCATTACACCGGGCGGTGTCCATGAGCTTATGCGCAGCGGGCATAAGGTGTATGTGGAATGCGGAGCGGGTATCGGCTCAGGCATAGCTGACGAGCAGTTCGAAGCTGCCGGAGCGGTTGTCGTGCCATATGCAGAGGATGCATGGAGCAAGCAGCTGGTGCTCAAGGTGAAGGAGCCGCTGAAAGAGGAGTATCGTTATTTTCATGAAAAGCTGCATTTGTTTACGTATCTGCATCTAGCAGCCGAGCCGGAGCTGACGGAGGCGCTTATTAGCCAAAAGGTGACGGCGATTGCCTATGAGACGGTGCAGCTAGCTGGCGGACAGCTGCCCCTGCTGACGCCAATGAGCGATATTGCAGGAAGAATGGCGGCGCAGCTCGGCGCTCAGTTTCTGGAGAAGACGCATGGCGGCAAGGGGCTGCTGCTCGGCGGCGTGCCCGGCGTCCGTAAAGGGCGTGTAGCCATTATTGGTGGCGGCGTTGTCGGAACGGGGGCGGCTCAAATCGCGATTGGTCTTGGTGCGGACGTGACTATTCTCGATACGGATGCCGGCAGGCTTAGGTATTTAGAGGAAAGGTTCGGAGGCAGGGTGCATACGCTCGCTTCGACGAAGCTGCAGCTAGCCGAAGCCGTTGCAAGCTCGGATCTGGTCATTGGAGCGGTACTCATTCCAGGCGCGCGAGCGCCAAAGCTCGTTGCGGAAGACGCGGTTAAGGCAATGGGCAGCGGCTCGGTCATTCTCGATGTAGCGATCGACCAAGGCGGCATATTCGAGACGATCGACCGGATTACGACGCATGCGGCGCCGGTATTCGAGAAGCATGGCGTCTTGCATTATGCTGTGGCCAATATGCCTGGAGCGGTGCCGGAAACAGCAACTGCGGCGCTTACGAACGCAACGGTGCCCTATGTGCTTGCGCTTGCGAACCTTGGCGTCAAGGAGGCTGCGATTGCCTACCCCGCGCTGCAGAGCGGCATTAATACGCTGTCTGGCTGCGTGACGCACGCCGCCGTCGCCAAAGCGCATGGCATGAGGCATACGGAGCTGAACGAATGCTTGCAGTCGATCTCTGCGTAACAACAGTGTCCCCTTCGCAGCTGTGCTTGCAGCCGTAAAGGGGACACTGTCTTTTGCTTTGGGGATGGAGGGTTGGAAACTTGGTCCCTGTGCTTGTTTATTTAGAAACCGGCTCGCGCTACAAAACTTGATTCACGCGCTTTAGCCTGCGGAAGAGCACCAGAGAGGTTGCAGCGCAGAGCAGAGCGCAAAGCGCAATAAACAGATAGCCGGCTTGCAGCCCCGCGACGAGACTTGCTTGCGTATCTCCGCTTCCTGCAAACAGCCGCTTCGTCCAATCCGTAATGGCGCCAATTAGCAGATTGCCGATTACGCTGGCAATGCCCATTAAGGTTACCGTAAACGTAATGGCGGTGTCGGCATTTTTGGGATAACGTTTGGCGAGCAGCGCCATCACGGTCGGATAGATCGGGGCGATGCCTACCCCCGCTAATGCAAATAGAAACGCGCCAGGCTCTCCTATTACAATCGCGGCAACCGAGCATAGGCCGGAAAATGCAGATAGCAGGATAAGCGACTTTGTATAGCCGATCTTGTCGGTGACGGGACCAAGAACAAGACGCGCGAGCATGAAGCAGAAGAAAAAGGCAGACAGCATTTTGGCCGATGCATCGCCGCTCCAGCCATAGGCCTTCTCCAGAAAATTAACGAGCCAGCCGCCAACGGCGAGCTCCGATACGACTCCGAAAGAAAGAACGGCCACGATAAGCCACGCCACTTTGTCACGCGAAAATTCCTTTAGTGAGATTCGTTCCTCGTGCTTCTCTTCATCGTTTGTATACTTGGCGAACAGTCCGGGCAGCATCGGCAATATCGATAGCGCCAGCATAAGCATATACATGCCGCGCCAGCCAAGCGCTGAGCCGAATACGTCCACACCCATTAAAGATGCAGCGATGATAGGCGCGAAGGTGGAGCTTAGCCCGTAGAAAAAATGCGCGAGATTCATCATCGTGCCCGTATTTTTGATAAAGATTCGAGCTGCCAGTATGGCGAGAGCGATTTCCAGTATCCCATTGCCGACATACATGAGGAAATAAGCGGACGATATGGAGGTATAGTTGGCTGCAAAATAGATGCAAACCCCCGATACCGCCATAGAGCCAAAGGCGAGTGCGAGCGTTAGCTTCATGCCTGCCTTGCGGGTGAGCCAGCCTGTGAAGCTGCATGCAAGCAAATAGCCAAGCGAGTTAAAGGCAAGCAGTATGCCGACTTGCAGCTCGTCAAGCTTTAGATCAGCCTGCATTCTTGGGAGAGCGGGCCCTTTAATGTTTTCTGAAAAACCAAAGATGAGAAAACCGCCAAAAACGACGATTAGCAGCAGGATGTAGTTTTTGGATAAAGTGGCAGTTAGGCGAGACACGATTTGTTGACCCCCAAAATAGTGACTATAATGATAGAAGCGTTTAATAGGCAAAGACGGAAATATGCTAGAGACGTGTTTAACTTTAACGCCATTTAATGGGAAGCGCAAGGCGAAAGTCAAGCTGCATGAAGCAAACGATGCGCTGTGCCGATTCGAATGGTAATATAAATGATAGAATGATAGGCTGGCTTTTGATGAGCTAGGAAGGGATGTTTGGGTTATATGAAACTATTTCATACCGCGGACTGGCATTTAGGCAAGCTTGTTCAAGGCGTATATATGACGGAAGACCAGCGTTATGTGCTGGAGCAGCTGCTGCAAGCCATTGAAGATGAAAGACCGGATGCTGTCATCATTGCAGGGGATCTGTATGACCGCGCCGTGCCGCCGACAGAAGCGGTTGAGCTGCTCGACGAGCTGCTCGCGCGTATTGTCATTGATCTGGATACGCCGGTGCTAGCGATATCAGGCAACCATGACAGCCCTGACCGCATTAATTTTGGCACAAAATTAATGGAGAAGAGAGGCCTCCATCTTGTCGGTCAGTTGAAGCAGGAGTTTAAGCCTGTCGTGCTGCAAGATCCATATGGAGAAGTCCATTTCCATCTTGTTCCGTACGTCGATCCGGCGCAGGCCCGCTACCAGCTTGGCGATGATGCGATACGCTCCCATGATGATGCGATGCGCGTTATTACGTCGAAGCTTGCAGCTGGAATGGACCCAGCAGCAAGGCATGTGTTCGTCGGGCATGCGTTCGTAACTGCGACAGGGGAGCCGGAGCTCAATACGAGCGATTCTGAGCGGCCTTTATCGGTGGGCGGAGCCGAGCATGTGAGCGCAGCTTATTTTGAAAGGTTTCATTATACGGCGCTCGGACATTTGCATCAGGCACATTTTGTGAAAGACAATACGATAAGATATGCCGGCTCGCCGCTCAAATATTCGATTTCAGAGGAAAATCATGTAAAGGGTTATCTTGTGGTCGAACTGAATGAGGCTGGCGAAGCAGTCGTTGAGAAGAGAGAGCTTAAGCCGCTGCGCAACATGCGCCGGGTAGCTGCTTCAATAGAAGAGATCGAGAAGCATCCAATCAACGAGGATTATGTGTTCGTAACGCTGCTTAATGACAATCCCGTTCTCTTTCCGATGGAGAAGGTGCGGGCGGTTTATCCGAATGCGCTTCATGTCGACCGCCGTCCGGCGCTCAGCTTAAGCATGGACGGTACAGTCGAAGCGGGCGGCGGCAGAGGAAGGCGCGAGGCTGATCCGATTGAGCTATTTGCCTCATTTTATCAGGAGGTCAAGGGACAACCGCTATCTGAGGCCAAAAGAGCGTTGTTTGCAGAAACGTACGCAGAGCTGCTGCGCGAGGAAGGAGGGGCATTATGAGGCCGATTAAGCTGACCATGACTGCTTTCGGGTCCTATCGCGATACGGAAACGATCGATTTCAGCCTGCTGGAGGATCGCCGCTTGTTCGTTATTTCAGGGAATACCGGAGCGGGGAAAACATCGATTTTTGATGCGATTTGCTTCGCTTTTTATGGCACGGCAAGCGGCGAGGACCGTTCGGACCCACGTATGCTGCGCAGCCATTTTGCAGCTGAGGACACGCATACATCCGTCGTTTTCGATTTTGCGGTAGGCATGAGAAGCTATTCGGTAACGAGGCAGATGCCCCATCGCAAAGGCGGCAACAAAAGCGAAACAGGCGGCAAAGCAGAGCTGTACGAAACGACTAGCGGCGAAGCGGTTCCGGCGGTGGATCGTTTTATCCTCTCCGACGTGAATGCGAAGCTGGAGCAAATTATCGGGCTAACGAAGGAGCAGTTCAGCCAAATCGTCATGCTGCCGCAGGGGGAATTTCGCAGGCTGCTTACTTCCGATACGGATAATAAGGAAGAGATTTTGCGGCGCATTTTTCGCACGGAGCTTTATGAACGGCTGGAGAACCGTTTTCAACAGAAAAACCGTAGTTTGCAGGACCTGCTCAAGGAAGCAAAAGCGACGATGAATGTTTATATGAAGCAAGTGCAGGAGGCGCTCCCGGAGCGGGCGGATAGCGAGCTATCCCGCGTATTGCAGCAGGAAGTGTACAGCCCTGCCCAGATGACGGAAGCGCTTGTGCATGAGTTCGACTTCTATAGCCAGCTTGCTGGACAGGCGGCGAATCAGAAGGAAGCGCTGGCGGTTCAACTAGAAGCGCAGGAGGCGCAGCTGCGGTCAGCCATTACGCTTAACAGCAAGCATGAGGAATATGATCGGAAACGGGCGCAGCAGGAGCTGCAGGAGGGACGGAAGGCTGAGTATGCGGCAAAGGAGCAGCAGCTTGCGCTAGCGGAGAAGGCAGCACATTTGACGCCTTATATGGAGCAGAGCGAGCGAGCTAGCGCGGATGCGATAAATAGGCGCAATCAACTGGCTGCAAGGCAAGCTGAGCTGCTGGCCGCTGAGCGCGAGCAAACGCTGGCTTCTGAGCGTTATGCAGCTGAGGAGCAGCGCGAGGAGGCGCGGCGGGAGTCCGAGCGTGAGCTGAGCAGATTGACGGAAATGGTGCCGATCGTGAAGACGCTGGCTGGCCAGCAGCAGGTGATCGATCGGCTGATCCAATCCGAGAAGAGCTGCGGCGATAAGCTGCAGGCTGGGGAGGCCGCGCTTGCTCAGCTTCGTGACGCGAAGCAAGCAGCGCTGGCAAAGATTAAACAAATAGAGCAAGAGACGGCTGAATTAAACGATATGCTGGACAAGCTGCGATTGATCGAGCAGCAAGGGAAGCAGCTCAAGCGTTTAGTGGATATTGAGAAGGAAATGTCCCGGATTGCCCAGCTTGAAACTGAGTTTGCCCAGTCGCTTGCCAAAGCAAAGCAGGAGCATGATCAGCTTGAGACCTCGTGGATCGAAGGACAAGCATCGCTGCTTGCTGCCCATTTGCATGACGGCAAGCCATGTCCGGTATGCGGCAGCGAGGAGCATCCTGCCAAAGCAGTCACAATCGCCGAAGTGCCGTCGCGGGAGCGTCTGCAGCAGGCGAAAGCCCAGCTAAGCGCTGTGGAACGCGAATGGCTGGCCGCGCGCGCGCAAATGGCGGCGGCACGCGCAACCCGAGAGGAAGGCTCCAAAGAGCTGGCTGAATTTGGTCTTCAAGCTGTGAAGCTGGAGGAGCAAAGAGCGCAGTTGCTCCAGCAATGGCGAGTGCTGAAGGATCAAACGGATCAGCTATCCCTTCAGGCCAAGCAGCTTCCGGTTCTCAAGCAGCAGATGGAGCAGCAGGAGCAGCTTCTTGAAAAGCAGCAGCAAGCGAAGGAGCAGCTTCAGCAGGAACAGCAGCGGTTAATCATTGAAAGAACCTCGCAGCAATCCGCGATGAAGAAGGAGCTCGAGCGCATTCCGGATACGCTGCGCTCGCCGGATAAGCTGAATGTTAAGCTTAAGGAGCAGCAAGCAATCACAAGCCGTCTGCTTGCAGCATGGAAGTCTGTTCAGGAGCTGCTTCAAGCAACGTCAGCGAAGCTGGCCGAACAGAAGGCATACGCAGTTCAAGCCGAGCGTCAGCAGGAGGAAGCGGAGAGCAATAAGCTTCTTGCCGAGCAGAGGCTGCTCGAGGAACTTGCGAAAGCAGGTTTTGGAACAATTCAGCACTATCGTGAAGCGGCGTTGACTGAAAAGGCGAGAGAGCTGCTCCATAACGATATTTCGGCTTATCGCACGGCAGTTTCATTGTTAGCACAGCAGCTTGCCGAGCTGCAGGCCGAGCTAGCCGGCAAGCCAAGAGTCGATCTTGTTCAGCTAAAGGGGCAGCTGGATGGCTTGAAGCAGCAGCTGGAGCAAATGATTGCAGCCGCTCAAACCGCACTTCGTACCGCTCAGGCAGCTCAGCGCTTTTCGGTTTCAATTAACGGGGCAAATGAGCAGGTGAAGGGCCTTGAGGCTAAGCTTGAGGAAGTGTTGGACGTATTCCAAATGCTGAAGGGGGATAATGCGCTTAAAATATCGTTTGAGCGTTATATTCTAATCGAGTTTTTGGAGCAAATTTTGTTTGCCGCAAACGTGCGGCTTCGCGACCTATCGAATGGTCAGTTCTCCTTGCAAAGAAGCGACCGCCTTGAAAATCGAGGCAAGCAGAGCGGGCTTGGACTTGATGTCTACGACGCCTATACGGGGCAGAACCGTGATGTGAAGACGTTATCCGGCGGCGAGAAGTTTAATGCGTCGCTTTGCCTCGCGCTCGGAATGACAGATGTTATTCAGTCTCATCTCGGCGGAGTGACGATCGAAATGATGTTCATTGACGAGGGCTTCGGCTCGTTAGATGAGGAATCGCTGCAGAAGGCGATCGCGGCGCTCGTGGATCTTCAGAAGGCAGGCAGAATGATTGGCGTTATCTCGCATGTGCAGGAGCTGAAGGACGCATTCCCGGCTTGCCTTGAGGTTGTCAAAACGAGGGAAGGCTTCAGCCGCACAAAATTCACAGTGAAATAAACGGCAATAAAAAAGTCTGCTTCACGCGCTCGATTGAGGCGGAAGCAGACTCTTCAATTAAAGTGGAATCCGGTTTATACGGCGCTTGCGGCAATTGCGCTAATGCCCGCAAAAAACAAAGCAATTCCGCCTACAAAGACGACCACGTTAAGGACGATGCCGATCACGCTGAACATCTTGCGGCGTTTGCTTGAGCAGACACCGATAATCGCCAAAATAAGTCCGACGAACGAAATTAAGCCTGCGCTAAAGATACAGAATATGGCCAATACCATTGAAACGAGTACTTCTTGTCCAAGATCCTCGATAGCATTTTGAAATGCGACTCTATCTGCTGATGGATCGGGCAGTTCGGTGCTCGCGATTTGATCAGTGAATGAGGAGCCTGATACAATAGCAATAACAAGCAATACGACGGCGATGATTCCAATAATAAAGGATGCAATGCCAAGTCCAGATTGCTTCTTCGGACCTTCATAAACGGTAGGATCGTTTGAGAAGACTGGCTTAGAAGCAAAAGGTTCGTTCTCGGAAGTGAAATTAGTCCCGTTATTGCGCTCATTTTCCATTTTCATCGTCTCCTTTGCTAATTACGGTAAAATTATACACAAATTTGAAAGGATTGAAAACCACATGTTTCCAAAATATTTTGCAATTGGTGCCATTAATGCGGCGCTTGCGATCGCATTAGGCGCTTTCGGTGCCCACGGATTAGAAAAACAGCTGACGGAGCATTACCTTGAGGTGTTCGAAACAGGCGTGCGCTATCACATGTACAGCGCCTTGGGTTTAATGCTGATTGCTTTATTCGCCAAGCAAATCGGCTCGAGCAAGCTTGTATTGAACGGGGGACGCCTTATTGTAGGCGGAACTATTCTCTTTAGCGGCAGCCTGTATGTACTCTCCATCAGCGGCTTCAGCAAGCTCGGCATCATTACTCCTTTGGGCGGCGTTGCTATTCTTGCCGGCTGGGTTTGTGTTATTGCTGCTGCATTTAAAAAAGCATAATATTTTTTTGAAAAAAAATGTCATATTTCGAGTTGCCGACATAATATGCTTTAATGTAACAAAAAAACGATTAACTTTAGTAAATATTTCTATACCAGAACGAATACATCGTTTATAATAAAGCGAACACTCACTTGACTCGGAATAGAGGAAGGACGTTTGTGCGTGACGAAACGGATGGATGGTTTTCCTGAAAGAAACAAGCGGCAGCGCACGCAGCCATTAAGCGGATCGGTAATGATCAGCTGCCTGCTTACAGCACTCGCGTCGGTTTGGATCGTAGTCGCTTTTTTATTGATTTCTAATCCAATGTACAAATGGACGGCTGCCGCCATTGCCGCATCGTTATTCGTAACCGCAATAATCGTTTATATAAAACGTAACGAATCGTTCAGCTTACAGCACTACCATACCGCAATCGTTGAAACCTTGCTTCGCTCAGATACGGTGCCGCTTGCTATATTAAATAGGAGCGGCATCGTCATGGAGATGAACGAAGCATCTAGCCGCACGCTTGGCTACCAGCGCTCCGAGCTTCTGGGAGAGCCGATATCCCGGCTGGTCGAGCCCAGCAGCCGCCAGTCGCTGCTAGATTCGTTAGGGCATTCTTTGCTTGGTGAAACGAAGCAGACCAATATTAACATTACGCATGGATCCGGCTTTCCGCTGGAGCTTCAAGTAACCTGCTCTCCAATGCTGCAAGAGAACGAGGTTATCGGCACGGTATTGATCAGCCAGGACTTAAGCGACCGCAAACGGAACGTCGAACGAATTCGCTATATGGCTTATTACGATGACATGACCGGTTTGCCGAATCGGACTTTGTTCCAGATGAAGCTGACCGAGACGCTGGTTAGGGCGAGGGAAGAAGAACGGGTAGTTGGCATTTGCTACTTGGATCTGGATCGCTTTAAACTTGTCAATGCTTCGTTCGGACGCGAATTTGGCGATATCCTTCTTATGCAGGTTGCCGAGCGATTAAACAGAGACCTGTCTGACAACGACTTTGCCGCTCGCATGGAAGGCGATGAGTTCGCGCTGCTGTTTTGCAATGTACAGTCAGAGAAGCATTTGCTTGAGCTCTCGAAGCGGCTTCTGAGGTCCATAGAAGAACCATATGAGCTAAGCGGTTTTCCCTTACATATTACAGCGAGCATTGGTTCGGTCACGAACCGCAATGAGGAAGACGACAGCTACTCCCTAATAAAGAAAGCCGACATGGCGCTTGTAAAGGTGAAGGAAAGCGGGAAAAACGACTGCCTGCTCTATTCGGAGAGCTGGAGCAATTCATCGTTTGAGCGGCTTACGCTGCAGCATGAAATGTACCGTGCGATACAGCGCGATGAATTTATTTTGCATTATCAGCCGCAATATGACTTGGTCTCGGGCACGATGGTTGGGGTTGAGGCGCTAGTGCGCTGGAACCATCCTCTTAAAGGAATGATACCGCCGGGCGACTTTATTCCTTTAGCGGAAGAGAGCGGCATGATCGTCCAAATCGGCGATTGGGTGCTCGAAGAGGCATGCCGTCAAAATAAAGCTTGGCAGGATTCAGGGCTTCCGCCTATTCCGGTGTCCGTCAACTTATCCATCAGACAATTCGTCCAAAACGACTTAGCCAGCAAAGTAGCTGCCGTTCTTGGCAAAACAGGGCTTGATGCCAAATATTTGGATCTGGAAATAACGGAGTCGATGACGATGGATGTGAATCATGTGTCGCGTTGCTTGCTCGATTTAACAGACTTAGGCGTCAATATTAGCGTAGATGATTTTGGCACGGGATATAGCTCATTTCATTATTTGAAAAACTTCCCGATAGACCGTTTGAAAATTGACCGTTCCTTCGTTCGTGATATTCAGCAGGATCCTAGCGACGCGGAAATTGTGGCAGCCATTATTGCTATGGCGCATAATTTGAACATACAGGTCATCGCCGAGGGCGTTGAGACAGAAGGCCAGATGGAGTTTTTGAGGAAACATAAATGTGATGAAATGCAGGGCTACTTCTGGAGTCCTCCCGTTTCAAGCGACAATATTGAACTTATGCTAACACCTGGCTATCAATAAAAAAACCGTTCATTGACTGATTGGGCAGTCAATTGAACGGTTTTTTTATAGCTGCATTAATAGGAAAAGTCTTCAATCTCGTTTAATCGGAACGTGTAGACCTGCTTTTCGTCGACATGGTAGACCGTAATAATATTTTCGGCTTCATCCATATTAATGATTCTGCAAGGAATGCTGAGCTTGATGCCAAGCCCTTTGTTTACGATCAGCCTGATTAAGGTGTTGTTTTTCATGATGGCTCTTATTTTGTCAAAATAGCTCAAATGCTCTAAGGATTGCGGAACTGGCTTGTCTGCTGCTTTTAGTTGCGTTTTCGCTTCGTTGCTGCCAGCTTGCAAAGGAATGTCTTGAGCGATTGAGGCTTTCTGTTTTCGTTCGTCGATAAGCTCGCCAAGCTTGATGCCTGATAAAATACGATAATCAACGAACCCCGAGTTATTTAACGCGTGAAGAAGCGTCTCTAACGCTGCTGCATTGTTTTTCCCTTCTACAAGCACCTCAATATTGAAAACATACGATGACTGATTTTGGGATGAGGGAAGTTTTTCCATAGGACCTCCGAACGGTATAAGATAGTACTAATATACCACTAAATGAACGATACAAGTAGTGCTTTAAATGAGCATTCATCCAGCACTTTTAAAAAATTTGCATATCATTTGCTCATGCGAAAAAGCGGAAGGAGTCTACCATTGAAACGTCTCACTTTTAATTCGTTGGAAATTACCTTTCATTCCCCCAAGAAACATACGTTTTCAACAATGAGTTTAAGCATGCAATCGTTTTATCACATGAATATTTTCATGAAAATTCAACAAAATTATGTTTATATACTCCTGCCGAAAAAGAAAATTGGTATCTATTCTGCTGACTTCTTTCGCTCTTTCTATTTATCCGCAAGTGCGGATATCCATCACATCACATCTCACCCCATTGGTTTCCCTCCCATCCCGATTAACCACCCGTATAAAAAAAGTTATCATTTTTAAATTTGTGACCGCATTCGCGATTCCCCCTTCATACATCGTTTAAATGAGCATTTATCCAACACTGTCAAAAAAGTTTTGCATATAATGATGTTGCAGTGTAATGCCTCTTATTTAGGAAATAAAGGGGGTGGATCCTATATGATGCGGATGGTTCCTTTCACGCTTGATAATGGAGAAACGGTTCTTGGCGTTGAAGTGAAGCTGCCCAAAACGACGTTGCTCGCCATTATGACGGATAAAGGATATATTATGTGCGGTGCGCTTGATGTTTCTTTACTGAATGAGAAGCTCAAGGACCGGGAAATTTTGGCCGGCCGTGCTGTAGGCGTACGTACGCTGGAGGAATTAATGGCAGCCCCTTTGGAGTCAGTCACCTTCACGGCGGAGGCAAAGGGCATCGTAGTAGGCATGAAGGGCTCGGACGCGCTTCAGCTGATGGTTTAAAAGAACGAAAAAAGCCCTAATCAGCTAGCGGCAATTTTTTGCCATTCGTACCTGATCAGGGCTTTCACTCGTTTATATTAGCTTATTCGAATAGCTTGCGCAGATTCACATCGTATGGAGCCTGTACAATGCCTTTTTCCGTAATGATCGCAGTTACATATTCGTTAGGCGTTACGTCGAAAGCAGGGTTGTAAACCTTGATGCCTTGCGGCGCAGTACGTTTGCCGAAGCCTTCTGTAATTTCTTCAGCATTCCGCTCTTCGATCGGAATCTCAGCGCCGGTAGGCGTTCCTAAATCGATCGTTGAGAGCGGGCTTGCTACATAAAAAGGAATGCCGTGAGCCTTCGCGAGTACAGCCACGCTATAGGTTCCGATTTTGTTGGCGACATCGCCGTTAGCGGCAACGCGGTCGGTACCGACGATAACCGCGTCGACCCAGCCTTTTGCCATAATCATTCCCGCCATGTTGTCGCAGATGAGCGTTACGTCTACGCCAGCTTGCTGCAATTCAAAGGCCGTCAAGCGAGCGCCTTGCAGAACAGGGCGGGTTTCATCCGCATAGACGCGAAGCGTAATGCCGCGCTCAAGCGCTAAGTAGAACGGTGCAAGCGCCGTGCCGTATTTGGCTGTAGCGAGGCCGCCGGCGTTGCAGTGTGTTAGGACGCCCATATCATCTTTGAACAGTGACAATGCATGCTCGCCGATCATACGGTTCGTTTCTTCGTCTTCGCTTTGAATAGCGATTGCTTCTGTCAGCAAAGCGGATTTGCTCTCTTCAAGAGACAAGCCCTGCTCAGCGAGGGAAGAGGCAGCAGCCTTCATGCGGTCAAGCGCCCAGAACAGGTTAACCGCGGTAGGCCGCGATGTAGCCAGATACTCCGCTTGTTTGCGTACTTGCGCCAGCCAGCCGTCTATCGACTGCTCGTCACGGCTGCCGAGAACGACGCCGTATGCGGCTGAGATTCCGATAGCCGGAGCTCCGCGAACTTTGAGATGGCGAATGGCTTCCCATACATCCTCAGCTGTTGTTAGGGGCAAATATACGATTTCCTCAGGCAATAGCCGTTGGTCTAGCAGATCAAGCCTGTCCTCGGTCCAAATCACCGATTGTAAGCCAGCATAATTTGTTGTCATGATGTCAATTCCTCTCTGTCTTCAATCATTTGCTTGCTGCGGTTAAGGCAGCATCGATTACTTCTTCAATGGACTCCGTCTTGCGGTTGTTGCGGATAAGCGATGTTCCGATCGCAAGGGCAAGTCGTTGTGCCCGCTCGCGAGCAGCGGCGTCCGGAATACGGTCGATGTCAACGACATGCGATAGCCCTACGATGCGGCGAACGATTTTGCAGCCTGCAAAGCCTACAGCATCTTGAAGCAACCGATTCATGTAATAGTCCTGATAGGCCGGAGTAGAAGAAGCAATGCGGTCTAAGCCTTGCTCACTCCATAGTGAGCGGAACTTTTGATCAAATAATTGCCATACATCGCGCACGGTATCCGTTAAATAACGGCGGAAGTCGCTGCGTTTGTCCGCATCTGCGATCCAATGCTCCTGACCGGCAAAGTTAAGGAGCAGGTTCGCGATGACAGCGCCGATATCGAAGCCGATTGGCCCATAATAGGCAAACTCGGGATCGATGACCTTCGTGGACTCCGGCGTTACAAATACACTGCCCGTATGGAGGTCGCCATGAAGCAAGGCTTGTGCGTTTGTTAGAAATTTGTCGCGCAGAATGGCCACTTCCAAGTGAAGCTCCTGGTCCTTCCAAAGCGCTTCAGCAGCATCGCGTATAGCCGGATCAAAGCTGTTGTTAGGTGAGTCCGTATACGGATCGTCAAAAATAAGATCTTCCGTTATTTTGCACAGCTCGGGATTAATAAAAGCTTTCACGCGAAGCTTCTTTTCCTGCTGGTTCAGACCAAGATCCGAGGTGAAAAATAAGGTGCGGGCAATAAACGTTGAAATATCGTCTGCAAATTTCGGGTAGCGCGTTCCGCCGATCAGTCCTTGACGCATAATAATATGGTCGCTGAGATCCTCCATGATCGTTAGGTAGAGCTCGGGATCATATTTGTAAACGGCAGGAACGAGTCCAGGCGCGAGCTCGCCTTCCAAAATAAGCTTCTCGCTCTCAATACGCGCGCGGTCAAGCGTGAGGGGCCAAGACTCTCCTACAACTTTAGCATAAGGCAGCGCTTGTTTCATAATTAGACTTTTGCCGCTGACAGCGTCTGTAATGTGGAAAACCAAGTTTAAGTTGCCGTCCCCGATTTCGCGGCTCGCAAGAGCAGCTCCCTCAGGGAAAAACCCGTCGAGCGAAAGTGCTATTTGAATGGCTTCTTGTTCAGTTAATGGATGATATGCAGACATGGCTGTCCACCTCCGGATTATAGTAGTAGGGCAGCAATGCCCAGTATTCATCTCAACATAGTATAATGTATATTATTTCGCCTTGGAATACCCTCATTTGATATAATGTTATCAAATATAGACGAGTTGGATGGAGGAAGCATGATGACTGCACAAAATAAGGAACAGCCAGTAGCGCTTAAGGAGTGGGCTGTCAGCGTAAAGGCACTAGCAGAAGGGCAGCAAATTATAATAATGCGCAAAGGCGGAATCATTGAAGAAACGCGTGATTTTCAGCTGATGAGCCCTAAATTTTACTTAATGCCGGCTTATGAGCACCAGAAAAAGCATCTATTAAAAGAACAATACGCGGGCGAAATGGACAAGACGCTTGCAGATTGGTCCTTGGATATGAAGGCCATTAAGCTTGAATCGTACGCCGAGGTCGCTGAAGATATAGAAGTAACCGACCAGGAAACGCTGGATCGCCTGCGCGATTTACATATATGGACGGATACGTTTGCCGAGGAAAGGCTCCGCTGGAAGCGGACCAAGCCTCTGCATGTTTTGCTTCTTCGAGTATACCGCTTGGAGTCGCCAATAGAAATACCTATGCGGCCCGCTTATAACGGATGCAAATCTTGGGTAAGACTGGAAGATGAGTTTACTGCCCCCGAGATGATTCCCGTTATGGAGTCGGCAAAGTTTGAAGCGGAGGTTCAAAAAATCAAGCAGGCTCTTGCATAAAACAGTGTATTGTGGTTAAATGGCTGTCGCTGTCACTAGACTTGTTTACTCTCTTTTCTTCTTGAACGTTAAGGAGTACTTACACGGAGTTTAATTCTTTTTATCTTCTAAAAAAGAGACATATTCAACGAAACAGGGCATCTCGCATTGATTTATAACAAAAACTATATTAAAATGATTATTGAGAATCATTGAGAATCACTCTATATAGAAAGTGTAAATCTATGTGGGAGTGACAGAGCGAATTAAACCAACCTTGGAGGGATCAGCATATTATGGCAACGCATTTTGTCATCGAGGGCCTGAAAGCGGCTATCGACGGAAAAGAGATTTTAAAAGGAATTAACCTTGACATTAAAGGTGGAGAAATTCACGCAATCATGGGCCCTAACGGTACAGGTAAATCTACACTGGCATCCGCTTTGATGGGACATCCTAAATATGAAGTAACGGAAGGCAAAGCAGTATTGAACGGCGAAGACATCCTTGAAATGGGCGTTGACGAGCGCGCGCTAGCTGGCTTGTTCCTTGCAATGCAATACCCAAGCGAGATTCCAGGCGTAACCAATTCCGACTTTTTGCGCAGTGCGCTTAACGCTCGCCGCGGCGAAGGCAACGAAATTTCCCTAATCAAGTTTATCCGTCAAATGGAAAGCAAGATGAAGGATCTTGAAATGAACGCGGAGTTCGCTCACCGTTATTTGAATGAAGGTTTCTCCGGCGGCGAGAAAAAACGCAATGAAATTTTGCAAATGATGCTGCTTGATCCAAAGATCGTCGTTCTTGATGAGATCGATTCCGGTCTTGATATCGATGCTCTTCGTATCGTATCGCAAGGCGTGAACGCTATGCGCTCGGAAGATCGCGGTTTCCTTATCATTACTCACTATCAGCGTTTGCTTAACTATATCACTCCAGATTTCGTACACGTTATGATGCAAGGGCGCATCGTTAAATCCGGCGGTCCTGAGCTTGCAGAGCGTTTGGAAAACGAAGGTTATGATTGGGTTAAAGAAGAACTTGGCATCGTAGATGAAACGGTCGGCCAGGCCTAAGCGGAGAAGGGGGCATTACGAATGAGTACACAACTATCGACGCAGGCCAACCGTCAAGCTGCTGAAGCGCTGGCACGCAGCAAAGGCGAGCCGAATTGGCTCGTTGAACTACGTGGCGAAGCGGCTGAGCTAGCCGGAACGCTCGGTTGGCCGAAGCCGGAGAAGGTTCGGATTGAGCGTTGGAATTTAAATGCGGTTGGCGCTTATGAGCAGCCGACAACAGTTGGCGCAATCAGCGACCTGCCAGAGGTTGTTCGCGAGCTGATTACTGAAGGAACTGAAAATTTGCTTATACAACGTAATTCCGGCACCATCTGGAATCAGTTCTCAAGCGAATATGCAAGCAAAGGCGTTATCTTCACAGATTTGGAGACGGCATGCAAGGAGCATGGCGATCTCGTTCAAAAATATTTGTTCCAAGCGGTTGCGAAGGGCGAAGACAAGCTGACAGCACTGCATGCAGCACTATGGAACGGCGGAGTATTCGTCTACGTTCCAAAAAATGTTGAAGTAGAGCTTCCGCTTCAAGCTATTTTCTACAACGATAATGCAGAAGCGACGTTTGCTCCGCATATTCTCATCGTTGCAGACAATAATAGCCGAGTGACATACGTGGATTGTGTTGTATCCGAGCCTGGCGCAAGCGCAGCTCCATTCGTACATCCATCCATCGTTGAAGTTTTCGTGAATGCAGGCGCACATGTTCGTTTTAGCTCCATCCATCATATGGGGGAGACAGGCGTTGACATGTCGATCCGCCGTTCGATCATTGAAAATGACGGCCAAATGGAATGGATCATTGGTGATCTCAATGACGGAAATACGCTGTCGGATACAAAATCGATCCTGAAGGGCACAGGCTCCACTTCGGATGCGAAAGTAATCAGCGTTGGCAAAAACGCACAGCAAAATAGCTTGACGACGCAAGCTGTTCATTTTGGCAAAAGCTCCGACAGCAACATGGTTACCCGTGCTGTAATGAAGGATTCCGCTTCTGCGATTATTAACGGAATTACAAAAATCGAGAAGGGTGCGACGAAAGCGAACGGTGTACAAACCGAGAAGGTGCTCATGCTGAGCCCTAAAGCGCGCGGCGACGCCAATCCGATTTTGCTTATAGATGAAGATGATGTAACTGCCGGTCATGCGGCAAGCGTAGGGCAAGTTAACCCGGAGCAGGTCTATTACCTGATGTCACGCGGTATATCTAAGCAGGACGCTGAACGATTAATTATTTACGGCTTTTTGGCTCCGGTCGTATCGGAAATTCCGGTCGAGGCGGTACGCGGGCAGCTTCAGCGTTTGCTCGAAAGGAAGCTACAAGGATGAATATAAATGCGATTCGGGAACAGTTCCCGATATTGCATCAAGAAATAAACGGGCATCCGCTCGTTTATCTGGACAGCGCGGCATCTTCGCAGAAGCCGCGCTCCGTCATTGATGCGGTTAATCGGTACTACGAGCTGGATAACGCGAACGTTCATCGCGGTGTGCATACCCTTGGTTCCAGGGCGACTGATGCCTATGAGGGAGCGCGCGAGAAGGTAGCGAAGTTTCTGAATGCTGGAGCACCAGAGCAAATCATCTTTACACGCGGCACAACGACGGCTCTAAATCTAGTAGCCTCCAGCTATGCACGCTCCGTGTGCAAAGAAGGCGACGAGATAGTGATTACGCAAATGGAGCATCACAGTAACTTGATTCCTTGGCAGCAAGCGGCTAAAGCTACTGGCGCAACATTAAAATATATTCCGATGCAGCCGGACGGCTCGATCTCGCTAGAGGATGTAGAGAAGACGATCACGCCGCAAACGAAGGTAGTCTCGATTACCTACGTATCGAATGTGCTCGGACTGATCAATCCGATCAAGGAAATTACGCAAATTGCTCATCGCAACGGCGCTATTATGGTAGTTGACGGTGCGCAAAGCACGCCGCATATGAAAATCGATCTACAGGATTTGGACGTAGATTTTTATGCGTTTTCCGGCCATAAAATGTGTGGTCCTACGGGCATCGGCGCATTGTATGGCAAGAAATCGCTGCTTAACAACATGGAGCCGATCGAGTATGGCGGCGAAATGATCGATTTTGTTGATCTATACGAGTCTACTTGGAAAGAGATTCCATATCGCTTCGAAGGCGGAACCCCGATTATTGCGGGTGCTGTCGGGCTTGGAGCAGCTATCGACTTTTTGCAAGAAATCGGACTTGATGAAATCGATCGGCATGAGAGACATTTGGCAACATACGCTTATGAGAAGCTGTCGTCGCTCGATGGAATTACGTTGTACGGGCCAAAGGAAAACCGTGTCGGGCTAGTAACCTTCAATTTGGAGGATGTGCACCCGCATGACGTTGCGACTGTACTGGATTCCAAAGGCATTGCGGTGCGCGCAGGCCATCATTGCTGCCAGCCTCTTATGAGATGGTTGAATGTATCGGCAACGGCAAGAGCAAGCTTTTACCTATATAATACGGAAAATGACATTGACCGCTTAGCCGATGCATTACTACAAACGAAGGAGTTCTTCGGTCATGCAATTGGATGATTTATATCGCAGAGTAATTATGGATCATTATAAAAACCCTAGAAATCGCGGCACCATGAATGAAGAATCGGTTACGATCAACCTTAACAACCCAACCTGCGGCGATCGCATTTCGCTACAGTTGCAGGTTGTTGACGGCAAAGTATCCGATGCGAAATTTAGCGGCGAGGGCTGTTCGATCAGCATGAGCTCTGCATCGATGATGACAGAGGCGGTTAAAGGGAAATCATTTGACGAGGCGCTCGCCATGGCTGAGAAGTTCTCAGCGCTAATGAAAGGCGAACCGGTCGAATTTGATGAATATGAGGAATTGGATGCACTTTCGGGCGTGAACAAATTTCCAGCACGAATCAAATGCGCGACACTTGCGTGGAACGCCTTGCGCAAAGGGATTGAACAGCAGCAAGAATCACATTAATCTAGATTTATGAGGAGCGTGAAAGACCATGGCTAAATCAATGCCGGAAATGGAAGATTATAAGTATGGTTTCCGTGACGAGCACAAAGCCGTTTTCGAATCGGGTAAAGGATTAACGGAAGAAATCGTTCGTACGATTTCAGAAATTAAAGGCGAGCCGGAATGGATGCTTGAATTCCGCTTGAAATCGCTTGAGCAGTTTTTCAAAATGCCGATGCCTAAATGGGGCGGCAACATGGATGAGCTTGATTTTGACGACATCCAATATTATGTTCGTGCTTCGGATAAACAAGGTAAGACTTGGGAGGAAGTACCTTCCGAGATTAAAGAAACGTTCGACAAACTGGGTATCCCGGAAGCTGAGCAAAAGTTCCTAGCCGGCGTATCGGCTCAATATGAGTCCGAGGTCGTTTACCACAGCATGCAAGAGGATCTTGAGAAGCAAGGCGTTATCTTTACGGATACCGATACAGCGCTTCGCGAGTACCCTGAGCTAATGAAAGAATATTTCGGAACGATCATTCCTCCGAATGACAATAAATTCGCAGCACTTAACAGTGCAGTATGGTCAGGCGGCAGCTTTATCTATGTGCCAAAAGGCGTAAAATGCGAAGTTCCTTTGCAAGCCTACTTCCGTATCAACTCCGAGAACATGGGTCAATTCGAGCGTACGCTTATCATTGCTGATGAAGACAGCTCGGTTCATTATGTTGAGGGCTGTACGGCACCGGTATACAGCACGAACTCGCTGCACAGCGCGGTCGTTGAGATTTTGGCTAAGAAAAATGCCCGCGTTCGTTACACGACGATTCAAAACTGGGCACCGAACATTTATAACCTAGTTACAAAACGTGCGGTAGCTGACGAGAATGCAACGATGGAGTGGGTAGATGGAAACATCGGCTCCAAGCTGACGATGAAGTACCCAGCTGTTGTCCTTCGCGGTCGTGGCGCAAAAGGCATGGTATTGTCAATTGCCGTAGCCGGCAAAGGCCAGCATCAAGATGCAGGCGCTAAAATGACTCACCTTGCACCAGATACGAGCTCGACGATCATTTCCAAGTCGATCAGTAAACATGGCGGTAAAGTAACGTACCGCGGCCTTGCATCGTTCGGACGCAACTCTGACGGCGCAAAAGCGAACATCAAATGTGATACGCTCATCCTCGATAATGAATCGACTTCGGATACGATTCCTTACAACGAGATTTTGAACGACAACATCACGCTTGAGCATGAAGCAACCGTATCTAAGGTTTCCGAGGATCAATTGTTCTACCTCATGAGCCGTGGTCTAAGCGAAGCGGAAGCGACGCAAATGATCGTAATGGGCTTCATCGAGCCGTTCACGAAAGAGCTGCCGATGGAATATGCGGTAGAGATGAACCGTTTGATCAAGTTTGAGATGGAAGGTTCCATCGGTTAATATGAACGTTTTCCTATCAAGGACGAAACGGTATCGGTATTTCGTATGATACCGTTTCGATACCAAAATTAAAGAATCCGTAGATTTTATCTACGGATTTTTTTCTTTGGATAAAAAAAGTATTGCCTATAAATCAGGCTATTGTGCCATGGGTCATGCAGGTGGGGGAGATATCGATGATCTCAGTCCACTTATTTCTAAATAATCAAGAATAACCCAAAAACCCTCAACTGCGATCCATGATCGCCGTTGAGGGTTTTTTTACTTGTAGTGAGCCTATATGTGCACAAGCTGAATTTCATATTCACGCTCTAAGGACATATCGATGAATTGCTCGTCGACTTGAATGAGCGGCCGGAAAAATTCGGTCGGATGGGTCATGACGATGATACCGACTTCGCCGCTAACAAGCTCCACTCGCTTACCGATGAAGTTAGGCATCATATGCTTGATAAACGTGTGTGTCGTATAAGGGTCCAGCTCTTTAAAGCTCAGACGGTAAAGCTCTTTAAGGACGAATAGCAAGTCGCGTTTTTGCTGGTAGACCCGCTCTGAGATCATTGCGCTGTAAATGTCGACTACGGATATGATTTTGGAAACAGGATGGATCTCATCGCCGCTTAATCCGTGAGGATAGCCGGTGCCGTCATTCCGTTCATGATGCTGCAGGGCGCCAATCGCTAAGTACGGCTCGTTGAATGAACTAGAAATGATATCATGGCCGTAGATGGTATGTTTTTTCACTTCCTCGAACTCTTCGTCCGTAAGCCGTCCGGGCTTGTTTAATATGCTTTGCTGTATCCGGCATTTTCCAATATCGTGGAGAAAACCCGCTTTGCCAATTTGAATCGCTTTTTCATTGGAATAGCCAACCCAAGTGGCAAGATAGTAGGAAAGCATGCCTACCTGCACGGAGTGCTGATAAGTGTAGTCGTCCTGGGTGTTTAGCAGCAAAAGCATGGACACGACATCACGCTCAAGCTGTAGGTTTTCGAGCAATGGATCAAGCATGGACGATACTTCTTCTTCATCGATTTTCCCTTCGTTCATCGCTTTCGAAAACAGCCCTTCGAAATTTTTGACAGCGTTTTCGTATATGGGCTGCACGGTAGGGAGCCATCTAGGATTTACAGTCGATTCGAGAGTGCGAGGCGAGGTTTCTTCGGCTCTCTCTTCGATATCAACATAATCAATCTGATGCTGAAATAATCTTGATATTTCTTGGCTGTAAACGATTGTTCCTTTGGAGAGTACATGAAGTCCGTAGTTATTAAATGTATCGTTGCTTAATTGGTCTCCATTGATTAATTCTGTTACATGAACCCTCATCAAGACACCTCAATTGATTGTAGTAACTAATGTACCTACAATAGTAGCAATGAATGAATGGAATGGCAATAAGAGGGTAATAGAATAGCGACTAAATACCTAATATTTCGGAATATATGGACCTTGCTTTTATTAATTCATCCGTACCTTGAACGATAGCACGGCCATCGCCGAATAGGATGAAAGTCAAGCCCTCCGAAAGAGCGATGCGCAGCAAATAACGATTGGACGTCACAGCACCTACCGGCTTCAATCGGACGGACAGTTCATCCAAGTTAAGCGAGCTTGATTGATTTGGCGTAATTTGTACGGATTGACGCCCGCAAAGGGACGCTGCTGCAGGTTCAGAGAGCTGCTCATCCAGAAAATCGAACTGCTGCTCTCCGCAGCAGAGGCAATCACTGCGCTTCGCGCTGGCAACCGATACAGGCATCCAGGCATGGTTCCAAAGATCGACTTGAAACAACGTGCGATGCAGCGCCTGTTCGTTTCCGGAGAGAAGCTTAATCGCCTCGGCAGCTTGAACGGAGCCAATAATGTCTACGATCGGCGAAATAACGCCTGCGGTTTCGCATGTATCGGTCGTACCGGGCGGAGGCGGCTCGTTAAATAGACAGCGATAGCAGGGCGTCTCCCCTGGAACAATCGTCATCGTCATGCCGGATGCGCCTACCGCGCCCCCATAAATCCAAGGAATGTTATGCTTCACGCTATAATCATTAATGAGGTATCTTACAGAAAAATTGTCGCTGCCGTCTATAATGACATCTACACCTGCAAGTAATTCATCGGCGTTTGCCGCGGTTAAGTCTGCTACGACGGGCTCGACTATGACGGTACTGTTTATTGCTTGCAAATGTGCGGCGGCAGCCTGTGCCTTTGGAAGCAGAGCAAGCACGTCCTGCTCCGTATAAAGCACTTGCCTTTGCAGATTGCTCCATTCAATAATATCCCGGTCAATAAGCCGCACATATCCGGTGCCTGATCTTACGAGATGCTGAGCAATGACGGATCCAAGCGCACCCATGCCGACCACTGCCGCACGGCTTCCTGCCAGCTGCTGTTGCCCGTTCTCTCCGACAGGTGTAAAGCGGATTTGCCTCGCATAGCGAGCTGAGCCTGAAGGCACCGCTGCTGCGCTAGCGGGTGCTTCTATATTTTCACGATTTGGTTGGTTCATCTCATATAATCTCCTTAAGAGCCTTCTGAAGTTAAGTCTGACAAGCTAGCAGCCTTAAAAGTCGGACAACTGCTCAGTCGGGTTCCAAGGTCCGAGCTGATGGCCCTTCCACTCGGAGCCGTCCTCCCAAATTTCTTTTTTCCAAATAGGCACGATTTGCTTCAGACGCTCGATGGCGTACCTGCTAGCCTCATAACAGCTCTCGCGATGCGGCGAGGATACGGCAATGACGACGCTGGTTTCCGCTAAACCGACTACCCCAATGCGGTGGCTGATCGCACACAAAGCGCCTTGCCAGCGCTCTGCGATTTCATCGCCGATTTGCTGCATCGTCGCGACGGCCATTGGCGCGTATGCTTCGTATTCCAGCCTTACTGTACGCTGTCCATGCGTCCATTCGCGGGTTGTCCCAACGAATGCGATGGCGGCGCCATGCTCGGGCACGATAACTTTAGCAAGCACTTCATCCGAGCTAATGACATCGGAGGTTATGACATAACGCTGAGCAGGCACCTGGGCTCCGTTCTGCTGCTCTTCTCCGCCAGAGACCGGGGGAAGCAGCGCCAGCTCATCCGACACATGCAAAATCGTATCCTCGGCAGCGTAGGCGTGGTTTCGGGCAATGAATGAAATTTGTATCAATGCTTTATGCTCTGCATACTCAGCAGAAATGGCTGCTTTGAGATCGGCGGTGCTCATCTTCTCGGCATCGGATAACAAAGCTATGGAAGGGACCCCAAGACGTTCGGGAAGCCCGGCAAATAGTTTGATTGACCAGCTGTATTTCATGGTATAAAACCTCTCATCGTTTAGGCTCAAAGCTGTTTATAGAATATCATAATTCATAAAAAAATGTTATGCTGATACGTAGACAGAAAGGAAGTGAGATTCATGCCGACATTGACGGATCGTTTTGGACGGGTACACGATTATTTGCGTATTTCAGTAACGGATCGTTGTAATTTGCGATGCTTGTATTGCATGCCTGAGGAAGGGATGGAGTTCACGGAATCTGAGAATTTGATGTCTTATGACCAAATTGTAGAGGTGGTCGAGGCTGGTGCGGCGCTTGGCATCACGAAGCTGCGCATCACGGGCGGCGAGCCGCTTATTCGTCCAGGCTTAGACGGCTTAATTAGCCGATTATCTGCTATTCCAGGCATTCGTGATATAGCATTAACGACCAATGGCATCTTTTTAGCCAAGCAAGCTGAAGCGCTTCGAGCAGCAGGCTTGAACCGCGTTAATATAAGTTTAGATACGCTGGACTCTTCCAGATTTCGTTTTATCGCAAGGCGTGGTGAATTAAAGCGCGTGATGGAGGGGATTGAAGCGGCAGCAAAAGTTGGTTTTGATCCGATCAAGCTGAACTGCGTGCTCCTTAAGGAAGTTAACGAAGATGAAATTGCTGCTTTTCTTAAGCTTGCCTATGAGCAGCCTTTGCATGTCAGATTCATTGAATATATGCCGATCGGACACGCCGATGAAAACTGGAAAAAACATTATTTGCCGTTATCCCGCGTGCTGGAAGTAGCGGAGCAAGAGGGATACGATATTAGCCGCGGGCCGAATGTGCACGGCAACGGGCCTTCGGATGATTGGCAAATGAAGGGCGGGCGCGGCTCGTTTGGACTTATTCATCCAATCAGCGACCACTTTTGCAGCAATTGCAATCGGCTGCGCTTAACGGCGGACGGCTCGATCAAGCCCTGCCTCTATTGGGTAGATGAATTGAATGTGAAGGATGCCTTCGGACATCCGGATGAAATGCAGCGCTTGCTGCTCAGAGCGATGGATATTAAGCCGGAAAACCATGAGATGGCAGCGAAGCTGGCGGATGGCGTACAATCCCACATGCCGACGGAGAGACGCATGTCGCAAATAGGGGGCTGACGGTTATTTATGCAAACGATTAGAATCGAGCATTTTGAGCTGGGCTTGTCAATGACAAGTCCGGCCGAGATGGCGAGGCTGGCAGGAGCAAGCTTTAGCATAGCAGATAGAGTGCCTGAGACGGCAGGAGAAGCGTTTGACTGGCATAGCTGGCATTCGGGCTGGCTCCGGCAAGCAGGCGCGGCAGAAACGGCTGGGGCGCCCACACATTTGATTGTCGAGGCGGCGGATGCTTTTGAGGCTTCGATTCCGTGGGAGCAGCTTAAGCATGCAGCGGTCTTATACCAGCTTGATGGCGAGCCCTTGAAGAAGACAGGGCCTATTCGCCTTTATGTGCCTAACGGAAGCAGCAAATGCTTAAATGTTAAGAGTATTGTCAAACTTAAGCTGGCGTACCATAAAGGAACGGAGCAAGAAGAAGCGGCCTTTGGTTTTAAGCATACATTTTCCGCGGAAGATTTGCGTAAGAACAGATAGAATGACTTGACGGTGCTAAGACGAAGCAATGAGGAGGCGTGCATGAATTTGGCAGACAACTTTCGTACACGAGTGGTGCTCCTTCATAGTAACGATATACATAGCCGTCTGGAGCATGCCGCCAAAATTGCTTCCTTCATCGCGGAGGAGCGGCGGACTTACGGCAGCGACCAAGTGCTTACTGTAGACTGCGGCGATCATATGGATCGGATGCGGGTAGAAACGGAAGGCAGCGATGGAATCGTAAATGTAGATCTGTTGAATGATGCAGGCTATGAAGTCATTACGCTTGGCAATAATGAAGGACTTACTTATTCCTATCAAACGATATCGAACGCATACGCGAGCCGTGCAAGGTTCGCAGTCGTATGCGCTAATTTGCATGAATCCGCAACCGGCGAACAGCCTGAATGGCTCCTTCCGAGCACGATTGTGGATAAAAATGGACTGCGGATCGGGATCATTGGCGTAACTGCAGCTTTTAAAGATTTTTATTCCTTGCTGGGCTGGGAGGTATCAGATCCCTTTGAAGCGCTGCAAGCGCAAGCTTCCCGGCTGCGAGACCAGGTTGACGTGTTGGTCGTGATGTCTCACCTTGGCATTACCTCCGATCGTAAGATGGCGGAAAGCCTTCGGGGAATCGACCTCATTCTGGGAGCGCATACCCATCATTTATTGGAAGAGCCGATAGTCATTGGCGACACGACGATTTGCGCAGCCGGCAAATTCGGGGAGTATATCGGGCGGGTAGAGATCGGGATCGACCCGGTTTCTGCCCGTCCCTTGTTCCGGGCAAAAGTCGTGCCTACATCCGCTTTTGCGGAGCATCCTGAGGCTGCCGCGATCATCAGCAGCCATCGCAAGTCGAGCCAGCAGCGTCTGAGCCGGGTGATTGCAAAGCTTGCGGAGCCGCTGCCTGCCAGAATTGAGCGGGAGTCGCCGCTTAGCAATCTGCTGGCGTCTGGCCTGCGCCGCTGGACGGATGCCGAGATTGGGATCGTCAACACGGGCCAATTGCTTGGCGGACTCGCGCAGGGTGAGGTGACGGCAGGCGAATTGCATGCGCTCTGCCCCTCGCCAATCAATCCGTGCAAAATGACGATTGCAGGTGTAGATATAAGAAAAGCGCTGGAGCAGGCGCTTTTGCCTGAATTCATAGAAAAGCCGATCAAAGGTTACGGCTTCCGCGGCGAAGTGCTCGGAACGCTTGCGATTGATGGCTTGTCCATAACTTATGATTCAACAAGGCCGCCGATGAGCAGGCTCGTTTCGGTAGCTGTAAATGGAGCTCCACTTGACGACGAAAGGCTTTATACGCTTGGCACAATCGATATGTTCAGCTTCAAAGCTGGTTATGAATCGCTTGCGAATGCGGTTCAATTAACCTATTTTTTACCTGAGTTTATTCGAGATGTCATCGCTGATCAATTGTTAAATTTTGCATCTATTGCCGAATGTCGACAAATGAGATGGCGCGATGAATCGAAATAATAGAAATCTTGCATTTTCTCGACAAGATATGTCGAAAAAATAGTATTAAATGGTTGCGATTTTCTCGTTTTTCCCGTACATTAACATTACGAACGGCTTTTTCCGATGTAATAGTTAGCATATCTTTTTATGGGGAAGGATCGAGAAAATGCGTTTGTTGCCAATTGCGAGATGCAGGCCGGGTATGAAACTGGCCAAAAAAATATTTTCTCAGGAAGGTCTCGTCCTTCTCGGCGAAAACATAGAGCTGACAGACCGTCTAATTTCCCGCTTGGAGCAGTGCGGGATTCAATATGTGTATATAGCAGATCCGAGAACGGAAGATATTGTGCTGCCTTCCTTAATCAGTGAGGAGACGCTAAAGTCCTCTCTTAGAGAAATACGAACAAGCTTCCGCGAGATGATGGATCGTCCGACGCGGCGGAAGGGCGTTACATATCCTTATATCGCCCAGCCCTTTAAACAGATGATGAACATGATCATCGATGATCTGTCCAGCCATAAGGATGCGATGATCATGCTGATGGACATGAGCTCCGTCGATCATTATTTGTACCAGCATTCGTTAAATGTCTGCGTCTATACGACGCTTCTCGGCATGTCGAACGGCTACTCGAAGGAGGAGCTTACGACGCTGGGCATGGGCGCTCTATTGCATGACATCGGCAAAACGCAAATCGCGATCGATGTGTTAAGAAAGCCCGGCTCCCTCTCCAAAGAGGAATTCGAGGCGATGAAGCAGCATGCAAAAATCGGCTATGAGCTATTGAAGGATGAGCCCAATCTTCCGCTGTTGGTAGCCCACTGCGCTTTCCAGCATCATGAGCGTATCGATGGCAGCGGTTATCCGCGCGGAATCAAAGGAAATGAGATTCATGATTACGCAAAGTGGATCGGGCTAGTTGATTCCTACGATGCCATGACAACAAACCGCGTCTATAGCGCGCCAATGCTGCCTCATCATGCGATTGAGCGGCTTTATGCAGGGACAGGAACTCTCTACGAGCAAAAAATGGTGCAGCTGTTCCGCGACAAGGTTGCTATCTATCCAATAGGAATAACGGTTAAGCTGCAATCAGGCGTGTCGGGTATCGTCGCTGATCTTAATCATGCTTACCCGCATAGGCCGATCGTTCGCGTCTTGTATAATGAAGCGGGCGAAGAGCTGGCATCCCCGTATGAAATTGACTTGTCGAAGCAGCTGACAATGATGATCGTAAGCGTGAACGACGACTCGACTGAAGTGCAGAGAGTTGCTGGTATTTAAATAATGATGAGCGTGTGGAGCCGATACGGCTCCTTTTTTCTTCTTTTTTTGTCGATTTATTTGCTTCCTTCGCAGTCGCGCATTACAATAAAACAAGAATGTTTCATTCAAGAAAATAAGTCAGGTGCTGAAAAAAATGAACACAATAGATTTGCAACAAACCAGTAGACCGCTATCCGTTTTATCGCCAACGAATGATCCGTGGGATCCGATTCGTTCGCTGCAGCAATATGGAAGACATCGTTTGACAAGCGTGGAAATGACCGTATCCAACCTTTGCAATATGAGGTGCGAGCATTGCGCCGTCGGCGATACGCTTGTTTTGTCCGAGCCCGCCAAGCTGCCGCTCAAACAGATGCTTGAGAGATTAGATGAAGTGGAGCATCTTGAGACGATCAGCATTACAGGCGGCGAGCCGTCCTTCTCCGATCGAACGGTACGCGATTATATGGTACCGCTGCTTCAATATGCTCGCAGCCGCGGCATCCGTTCTCAAATCAACTCAAACGTGACGCTCCCGTATAGCCGTTATGAGCAGCTTGCTCCGTATCTTGATGTCATGCACATTTCGTTCAATTACACGTCTCCGGAAGATTTTCATCAAATCGGGTTTGCTAAGGCCGGGCATCAGGTATCGCTTGAGACAGCGACTAAGCTGTACGAGCGAATGATCGACAACACGCGTCGTCTCAGCGAGACAGGCGTACTCGTATCCGCGGAATCCATGATTAACTATAGAACGTACGACAAAATCGACGAGATCCATAAGCTGATCGTTGAAATGGGCTGCCAACGCCATGAAGTGCATCCGATGTATCCGAGCTCCTTCGCGAAGGATTTGCCGGTGCTCTCCCGCGAGCAAATGCTGGAGGCTATCGATCGCCTGCTGCAGGCAAGGGACAAATCCGTTTGGATGCTGTTCGGAACATTGCCCTTCTACCAATGCAGCGACAATCCCTTCGAGCGCAAGCTGCTGCGAAAGCTAGCGGAAGAACCGAATGTAACGATCCGCAACGATCCGGACGGCCGGAATCGGTTAAACGTCAATTTGTTTACCGGCGATGTTTTTGTAACGGACTTCTCCGACGTTCCTGCCTTTGGCAACATCGGCACCTCGAAGCTTGAGGATTTATTTGATAAATGGCTGGACCATTCACTCGCCCAAAGCGTGAATTGCCACTGTCCGGCAGCTGCATGCTGCGGACCCAACCTGCTCGTTAAGGATATGTACTATAAAGATGTTAATTTCCATGAGCGCAGCGCAGTGATCGACTAGTGCGCGGGAGAGGCTGTTATTCAGGCTTAATAGCGAGATAAGACGCATATAGAATAAGTGAGAGGAGGAGAAGCTGTTGTCGATCAAGACAATCATATTTATCGGATTAGGTTTGCTGCTGCTCTATTTGTTTTTTACAGTCGGAGCGCCATTCCTGCTTGCGCTTGTAGTCGCGATTTTTCTGGAGCCGTTAAATCAATTGTTTATGAAAAAGTTTCGAATGAACCGGCTTTTGGCAGCAACGATATCCAGCAGCTTGTTTACGGTTATTCTTATAGGCTTAATCGCGCTGCTTGGCGTCAAGGTTGTAGCGGAGCTCATCGCGTTCTTCAAGAAGGTGCCGAACTATTTTGAAAATGCGAACGACATGGTTGACGATCTAATGGTGCAGGCACAGTCGTTATATCAAAATTTTCCGCCTGATGCGATTGAAACGCTGGAAAACTGGCTGATGGGATTAACGAGCACGCTGACCAAAATGGTAGGCACCTTGTCAAATTCCGTTATAGGGTTTGCTTCCAGCATTCCGGGCATGTTTATCTTCTTTATCGTTTTTTTGGTAGCAGTTTATATGATGAGCTTCAGTCTCAATACGATGAAAGCTACCGTGTTGTCATTGTTTGAAGAGAAATCGCAACCGCAGGTCAATGAATTATTGAACAACCTCAAGAAGTCGATTTTCGGCTTCCTGCGCTCGCAATTTATTTTGAGTGCTCTTACATATATTATTTCTTTGCTCGGTTTGCTGGTGCTTAACGTGAAGTATCCGCTCGCGATCGCTTTGCTTATTATCATCGTTGATATTATGCCGATTCTTGGAACAGGCTCGGTGCTTGTTCCATGGGGAAGCTATTTACTGCTTACGGGCAACATGTATGTGGGCATCGGGCTTATCGTGCTGTTCCTCGTTATTACCGTGTTCCGCCGCATTGTGGAGCCAAAAATCCTCGGCGACTCCGTCGGTATCGGGTCATTGTCAGCGCTCGTCAGTTTATACGTAGGCTTCAAGCTCGTTGGCGTAATCGGCGTTTTCATCGGACCGTTAGTCGTGATTATCTATATGGCGGCGCGCAGAGCCGGATTATTCCAGATGAAGTTCAAGCTATAGGCAGAAGGGCCGTGTCAAAACCATTTCCGGGAGCGTATGATACTGCAAAATAAGCAGATCATGTAGGAGGCATCCGATGAGATGGCACCAATCAAAGTAGCGATTGTTACCCCTGGCTCGTTCCCCATTCCGTCCTCAGGAAGCAGCTCTGTTGAGCGGGTGGTTGAGAAGTTTGCACCGCTGCTGATGCCTTACGCAGAGCCGCGCATTTATGGGAAACTAAGCAGAAGCCTGCCGCGCCTGGGACAGTTTAAAGGTGTTGTTTGCGAGAGGTTTTCAGCCGCCAGCAAGCAGCGATATATTCATGAAGTTGGCCGTGCGGTAAAACGGTTTTCTCCCCATGTCATTGATGTGGAGAACCGTCCCCAATTCGTGCTGACGATGAAGCAAATGAATCCAGGCAAACGCGTCTGGCTTTATTTGCATTCCTCTACTTTTATTTCTCCGAATCATATATCACCTGCGAAGCTGCATCAATGCTTGCAGGCCGCAGATAAAATCATCGTGAACAGCGAGTTTATTAGGCGAGTCGTCGTATCCAAAGTGCCAGAGGTTGCATCTAAGCTGCGGGTTATTTATCCAGGCGTGGATACGGTACGTTTCCCGTCGCAATACTCTGCCGCAGGCGCTGCAAAGAGGGAAGCGCTGCGGAAAAAAAGAGGGCTGACCGACAAAAAAGTGGTGCTGTTCATGGGAAGACTCATTCCGCTGAAAGGCGTACACCATCTGCTGAATATTGTGCCGCAGCTAGCGAAAAGCCATCCAGAGCTTGTTGTGGTCATCGTCGGAAGCCCGTTTTATGGCTCCCATCGCAAGACGGCGTATGCGCGCAAGCTCGAGAGTCTGGGACGCAAATGCCCGGGCCATGTTCGGTTTGTGCCCTACGTGCCGCATAATGAAGTACCGGGCTGGATGCTCGTAGCCGATGTAGCGGTCGTTCCGTCCGGGCAGCGCGAAGCCTTTGGTCTTGTCAATGTAGAGGCGATGTCATGCGGCGTTCCTGTCGTTGCAACGCGAGCGGGCGGAATGAAGGAAATTATTCGCAACGGCGAGACGGGGTATCTAGTTAATCAAGCCCGGGTCGAATCGGAGCTGCGCGAGAAGCTGCAGCTGCTGCTGCGGGATAAACAGCTGCGCCAAAGGCTGGGCAAGCGCAGCAGAGAGCGCGTCGAGCAGACATTTACATGGCGCCATACGGCGGATCGCTGGGTGAAGCTGCTGAAGGAAAGCGGCATGTAGCTGGTCCTATTTTGCAAGGAGATAGCAAATAGAGGGTTGACACCCTTCTTCTCTTAACGTTATAGTCAAACAAGGAAATCCACTAGGGGCGCCGTCATGGCTGAGATAAAGCGAATTGCTTTGGTCCCTTTGAACCTGATCTGGGTTATGCCAGCGTAGGAAAGTGGGATTGTGCGTTTATGCAACTGCGCGTGAAAGCTCTGCCGTTGTCAGCTGGAATGACTGCTGAAACGGAGAACTTTCAAAGCTTCGTCACGATGGGGGAAACTCTCTTTTGATGTTGCGCGTATGACGGCACACTTCGACCGCTCCCTCGCTGGAGCGGTTTTTTTGATGTTGAACGGACTGCGCCGAATCTCGCCAAGCGAGGGTGCGAACCGTTCAGCCACGCTCCAGCGATTGCCGTACACGTAGCGACTATACGTGCGCGGAAATAGCGGTGCTTCAAACTTTCTTATATGCTTGCGCATGCCTCCAGGCGGAATTCTACATATTCCATTAGGAGGTTTTTTGTTATGGCGATTATGACCACGCCCCTGCCGGGCAGCCGTAAAGTATATGTTACAGGCTCGAAAGAGAGCATCCGTGTGCCGATGAGGGAAATCGCGCTTGAGGCGAGCACGGGAAGAAATGGCGAAGAGCAGCCGAACGAGCCGATACGGGTCTATGACGCGAGCGGTCCTTATACCGATGAAAGCTATGAAACGGATGTGCGGCGCGGCTTGCCTTCCTTTCGCAGCGAATGGATCAACGGGCGCGGCGATGTGGAGCATTACGAGGGGAGAGATATAAAACCCGAGGATAACGGTTTTATGACGGAAGATAAGGCAAACCAGCGAGGCGCTGAGCGGTTTCCTGGCTTAGTTAGACAACCGCTGCGGGCAAAAGCGGGACATAATGTTACGCAGCTTCATTACGCCCGGAAGGGCATCATTACCTCAGAGATGGAATACATCGCGATTCGCGAGGGGATGGACGCTGAGTTTGTTCGCAGCGAGATTGCGGCTGGGCGCGCGATCATCCCGACAAACATCAATCATCCGGAGAGCGAGCCGATGATTATCGGTCGTCATTTTCACGTTAAAATCAATGCGAATATCGGCAATTCCGCTGTTGCGTCCTCCATCGAGGAGGAAGTCGAGAAGATGACTTGGGCGACTCGGTGGGGAGCCGACACGATCATGGATCTGTCCACGGGCAAAAACATTCATACGACGCGGGAGTGGATCGTCCGTAATTCGCCGGTTCCGGTCGGAACGGTACCGATCTATCAAGCGCTGGAGAAGGTAAACGGCAAAGCGGAGGATTTAAGCTGGGAAGTGTTCCGCGATACGCTGATCGAGCAAGCGGAGCAGGGTGTCGATTATTTTACGATACATGCGGGTGTGCTATTGCGTTACATACCGCTCACGGCGAAGCGGGTTACCGGTATAGTCTCGCGGGGCGGCTCGATTATGGCGGCATGGTGCCTGGCACATCATAAGGAGAACTTCCTGTATACGCATTTTGAAGAGATTTGCGAGATTATGAAGGCTTATGATGTGTCGTTCTCGCTTGGAGACGGACTGCGGCCAGGCTCGATTGCCGATGCGAACGATGCGGCGCAATTTGCCGAGCTGGATACGCTTGGCGAGCTTACGAAAATCGCATGGAAGCACGACGTGCAGGTTATGATCGAAGGCCCGGGCCATGTGCCTATGCATTTGATCAAAGAAAATATGGACCGGCAATTAGAGGTTTGCGATGAAGCTCCTTTCTATACGCTGGGGCCGCTTACGACCGATATTGCGCCGGGTTATGACCATATCACCTCGGCAATTGGAGCTGCAATGATCGGCTGGTTCGGTACCGCTATGTTATGCTACGTAACCCCGAAGGAGCATCTAGGTCTTCCGAATAAGGAGGACGTGAAGGAAGGCGTCATTACGTATAAAATCGCTGCCCACGCGGCCGATTTGGCGAAGGGGCATCCGAGGGCGAAGCTGCGTGACGACGCGTTGTCCAAAGCGCGTTTCGAGTTCCGCTGGCGCGACCAGTTCCATCTCTCGCTTGATCCCGAGCGCGCTATGGCGTACCACGATGAGACGCTCCCGGCAGATGCGGCAAAATCAGCGCATTTCTGTTCGATGTGCGGCCCTAAGTTTTGCAGCATGCGCATTACGCAAGACATCAGGGAGTATGCAGCGCAGAACGGGATGGAAACGACGGATGCGATTGAAGCGGGAATGAAGGAGAAGTCGGAAGCGTTCAAAGCGGCAGGGAGCATGATTTATGGCTGATGCGGCTGATCCGGTTTTTTCGGACCGTTATTCCAGGCAAACGAGATTTGCGGCAATCGGCGAGGAAGGTCAGCGCAAGCTGGCCGAATCGTCGGTGCTCATTGTCGGCACCGGCGCGCTTGGCGCATCGCTTGCGCAGCATATGGTTCGGGCGGGCGTAGGCGAAGTCAGGCTGGTCGACCGGGATTTCGTCGAGCCAAGCAATTTGCAGCGCCAAATGCTGTTTGACGAAGCGGATGCGCTTGCCGTCCTGCCCAAGGCGGTTGCCGCAGCCAATAAGCTGCGCCGTATTAACAGCAGCGTGAACATTGAAGCGACAGTTGCTGACGTGAATGTTTCTAATATCGAAGCGTTAGCGAGCGGCGTACATCTGGTGCTTGATGGCACGGACAATGCAGCGACTCGGCTTCTGCTCAGCGATATATGCTTTAAGCAGCGCATTCCGTTTGTATATGGCGGCGTGGCAGGGGCACAGGGGATGCAGGCAACGTTAGTTCCTGAATCGACCTCATGCCTCCGCTGCCTGATCGGCGCAGAGGATTCGGAGAACGAGGCAGATACTTGCGATACGGTAGGCGTACTGGCGCCAGCCGTTGAATTCGTAGCTGCGCTGCAAGCGGGCGAGGCGATCAAATGGCTCTCCGGCAATCAAGGAGCCGTACGCCAGACTTGGCTGAGCGTCGATCTATGGTCGTTCCGGCTTAGGGAATCGAAGCTGCCCGCCGGCAGCGCGCACTGCCGGTATTGCGGCACAGGGCAGGAAGCGGCAAGAGGCGCCAAGGCAATACTCGAAACCGATAGTCAGAATGAGAGTGCGATTGGCTCTACCGTGTTATGCGGAAGAGATACGGTCCAAGTGACGTTAGGCAAGCCGCTGCAATTGGCGATATTAGAGAAATCATTAGAGGCACAAGGCTGCAAGCTGACCGTTAATCGCTATTTAGTGAAGGCGGCTCTCCAAAGCGGCGAGCAGATGATCCTCTTTTCGGATGGGCGAGTGCTTGTGCAAGGCACGGCGGATGCGGTGCATGCTATTTCGTTATGCCATGCCTATTTACTAGACTAAATTCGATGATTCTGACGATAGAGAGAGGTGCAAGTAAATGAGCAGGCCTGATTGGAGAGGTTTTCGTCTGTACGCCATTACGGCGGAAAACAATCATCCGGGGAAATCCGTTGTTGAGGTAATGGAGCAGGCATTGATCGGCGGGGCGGAGATCGTGCAGCTTCGAAATAAGACGGGAGCCAGGGAGGAAGTGCTGGAGCAAGCGAAGGCACTGCGTATATTGACGCGCAAATACAACGTCCCTTTCATCATTAACGATTATCCGGATATCGTGCTTGAGACGGATGCTGACGGCGTCCACCTTGGGCAAGAGGATATGCCAATTGCAGATGCGAGAGCCTTGCTTGGACCGGACCGCATTATCGGCATTTCGACTCACAACTTGCAGCAAGCTATAAAGGCTGAGCGTGACGGCGCTGATTACATCGGAGTCGGTCCCGTGTTCCCAACGGATACGAAGCCGGGCCGCGCCGCTGTCACTACCAGCTATGTAACGGAGGCGGCACGTCATATCACGATTCCGTTTGTTGCGATAGGCGGCATTACATTAGGCAATGTGGATAGCGTGCTTGCTGCGGGGGCGAGGCGCATATGCGCCGTATCGGCGATTGTAGGCGATGCTGACCCGGCCGGCGTATGCAGAGCTTTTCTGGAGAAGCTTGAGGCGGCTGTCCGTGAGCTTGCTCCCGTGCAAAAGATGGAGCGGAAGACGCTGATTATCAATGGGCGGAAAGAACGGTCAAGCGCCGGAACGGTCGAGGAGCTTATCGCGCAATTAGGACAGCAAAATAAAAAGCTTGTTATCGAGCTGAATGGCACAATCGTGCAGCGAGCGCTATGGGCAGAGACTGAGCTGCAAAGCGGCGCTTCCATTGAGCTGGTGCATTTTGTCGGAGGAGGCTGAGCAGGTTGAGTGATTGGGTAGATAAGGATCCGCTCGTCATTGGCGGTCATGTGCTGGGGTCGCGGTTTTTGTTCGGTACGGGGCGATTTCCAAGTCCCGCGATTCTTCAGCAGGCGCTTGAGGCTTCAGGCTCGGAGGTTATTACGTTTGCAGTAAGAAGGGTTAACCTAGAAAACGTCGAGGACGATTCGGTGCTGCAGCATTTCGAGGACAGGCCGATCAAATATTTGCCGAATACGTCAGGGGCAAGAACGGCGGAAGAGGCTGTGCGTATTGCGCGATTGGCGCGTGAAGCGGGGCTTGGAAACTGGATAAAGGTAGAAATCAGCGGCGACCACCGTACTTTGCTGCCTGATCCGGTTGAGACGCTTCGCGCTACGGAGCAGCTGGCTAACGAAGGTTTTATCGTGCTCCCCTATACATCGGACGATCCGATCTTGTGCCGTAGATTAGAGCAGGCTGGAGCTTCGGCGATCATGCCTGGCGGCTCGCCAATCGGAAGCGGCCTCGGCCTGCTGAACCCTTACAATTTGGGACTAATTGCCGAGGATTCGAGCGTCCCTGTTATTATAGATGCCGGCATCGGCTCAGCACGGGACGCAGCGGAGGCGATGGAGCTGGGAGCCGACGGCATATTAGCCAATACGCCGATCGCGAAGGCGCAGGACCCGGTCATGATGGCCCGCGCCTTCCGGCTTGCAATTGAAGCTGGGCGTCTTGCGAGGCTTGCCGGCCGCATCCCGAAGAAACGTTACGCGTCAGCAAGCAGCGACTTGGCGGGCTCCTTGTTTGAAACAGCAGGCAGTGGAGGAGAAATGTAATGCCTCAATCCGTAATTATACTGGGCGGCGGCATTATCGGCTTGTCCTGTGCGTTTGAAGCGGCGAGAAGAGGGATGAATGTAACGCTCATAGAGCCTAATGAGCTAGGCGGCCAAGCATCGGGCGCGGCTGCCGGCATGCTTGCTCCTTTCTCGGAAAATACGGAGCAGCCCGACGCTTTCTTTCATTTATGTTTAAGCAGCCTTCGTTGTTATCCGGAATGGATCAAGGCTGTCGAGGAGCTGTCGGGCTTATCGGCTGAATGGGTGCAAAGCGGAAGCATTAATGTGTTCATGCACGAAGCGGATGCGCTCCCAATTGCATCCAGATTGCAGTGGCAAAACGAATGGGGCGCTAAAGCGGAGCTCATCGACGCGGCTCAGCTGCGGACGCTGGAGCCGATGGTGTCGCATTCGGCGGTTGCCGGCATCTACACGCAGCAAGAGAGCCACGTGTACGCGCCGAAGCTGGTCTTGGCACTGGCTGCTGCTTGTCTAAAGCTAGGGGTTACCATTTATGCACACGCCGGGGAAATGGAAGAGGTGCTTGTTCATCCAAGCGGCGGAGTATCTGTTCGGGCAGAGCGTTTAGCAAGCGTCCTTCACGCCGACCGGTTAGTCGTAAGCGCGGGAGCTTGGTCGGGTGCTTACGAGAAGTGGTTTGGTCTCAGCATTCCGATTCATCCGATTCGCGGGCAAATATGCTCCTTTGAGCATCAGGCAGACGAGGTTCGCCATATGGTATTTTCCAGCCAGGCGTATTGGGTCGGCAAAAACAATGCGCGGCTCGTATGCGGCGCTTCCGAGGATGTCGCCGGTTTTGCGACAAGTGTGACGGAGCGGGGAATTGGCCGCCTCATTCGCAGCAGCAATCGGCTGTTTCCTTTTCTTGAAGGCAGGCAAACCGCCCATAGCTGGGCAGGCTTGCGCCCGGCAACCCGAGACGGGCTGCCGCTGCTTGGAAACATTGAGGGCATGCCGGAGGTCATCATGGCTGCCGGGCATTATCGCAATGGCATATTGCTAAGTCCGATCACGGCACATACCGTAGCAGATTTGCTAGAGGAAAAGCAGCCGGGATTAACGATCAGCAGCTTTGCTCCACACCGTTTTACGGCTCCTGCGAGCAGGGGAAGAGTGTTTGCCTGAACTAAAATGGCTGAAAATCGCTAGAAATCGACTTAATTATTTCATTGAAATCTCATAAAAAGTCTGCTATATTGAAAACGAGAATCGTTATCAGTACGGCGGATTTTTTTTTATGCCATAAAACTGTGCTACGTTATAAAGCTAGCTGCACAACAAGCTTATTCTTAATAGTTCAACAAAAGTATACATACAGAAGGGTAGTTAGAAGATGTCTTCTCCAAATGCGAAAGCGCTGGCAGGCACAAAGCTGCGTACTCGGCCTCTAGTGGCCACCATTATTTTGTTTGGCGGCATTGCTGCGCTCATCTTGTCGCTTGCTTTATCGATTTCGGTTGGAGCGGCGGACATAAGCCTGTCCACCGTATGGGATGCGGTATTCCACTTTAATGCCAATGAAATTCAGCATCAAATTATTAAAGAGCTTCGGATGCCGCGCGCGCTTGCGGCTGCGCTTGTAGGCGCAGCTTTTGCTGTCGCAGGCTCTGTCATGCAAGGAATGACTCGCAATCCGTTAGCGGATTCGAGCTTGCTCGGTATCAATGCGGGAGCAGGCTTCATGCTTGCGGTTTGCTTTGCATTTTTCCCATCGGTTTCGTATTTAGGGCTCATGTTTATATGTTTTGCTGGCGCTGCTGTTTCGATGGGGCTTGTATATGGAATCGGCTCTTTGGCAAAAGGCGGCTTAACGCCCGTTCGACTTACGCTGGCAGGGGCTGCAGTAGGCGCTTTGCTGCTTGCGATTACGGAAGGCATCGCGCTTTATTTTAAAATCGGCCAAGATTTGGCTTTCTGGTATGCAGGCGGCGTAGCCGGCACAAAATGGGTGCAAATCCAAATTGTTTCCCCATGGGTAATCGGCGGTTTGCTTGGCGCCATTGCGTTGTCCCGCTCGATCACGCTGCTCAGCTTGGGCGATGACGTTGCGGCAGGGCTTGGCCAAAGAACGGGCTGGGTAAAGGCGGGAGGCGTAATCATCGTCTTGCTGCTCGCCGGTACGGCTGTATCTGCCGTAGGCTCGATTGGCTTCGTGGGTTTAATCATTCCTCATATTTCACGTTTTCTCGTTGGCGTGGATTATAGATGGATTATCCCTTGCTCGGCTGTTCTCGGCAGTCTGCTCATGGTTCTTGCGGATATTGGCGGGCGTATGGTCAATCCGCCACAGGAAGTGGCAATCGGTATCATTATCGCGGTAATCGGCGTTCCATTCTTCCTTTATCTTGTAACTAAAATGAAGGGGGAATAAGCGTGGATACTTTATTTATTAATGCAACGGAGAAGCGCAGAAGAAAACGCGCTATTCTCGTCATGACGGTGCTAGGCGGGCTAATTGTTATTTCTTTTATCATTAGCATGAACACGGGCTTCATTCGGCTGGCTCCGCTAGACGTATTTAAAACGCTGTTTGGCGGGGGCACAGCCAAGCAGGAGCTTATTTTGTTTGATTTTCGCTTGCCGCGAATTGTCATTTCGATATTAATTGGAGCCGGATTCGCCGTATCGGGTTGTATAATCCAAGGGTTGTCACGCAATCCGTTAGCGGATCCAGGGCTGCTTGGCATTAACGCAGGCGCTGGACTTGCCGTTATTTTGTTCATTTCATTTTATCCGCCAACGGAGAAAGGCTCTATCTTCTTGATGCCTTTTCTCGCTTTGCTTGGCGCATCGATGACGGCATTGATCATTTTTGTGCTTTCATATAAGCGGCACCGCGGATTGTTGCCAACCCGGATGATTCTCGTTGGTATTGCTGTGGCGGCGGGCATTAGCGCAACGATGCAAATATTGATTTTGCGCCTTACGCCGGAGAAATATCAGTTTTTTGCCACATGGATGGCAGGAAGCATTTGGGGAACGAACTGGAAATATGTGCTGGCACTGCTGCCCTGGCTGATCGTTATTTTTCCATTCGTGCTGTATAAGGCGAAAGCGCTCAATGCGCTCAACCTTGGCGATCAATTGGCGGTAGGGCTCGGCGCTCAGGTGAATAAGGAAAGAGCTTGGCTGCTTGCAGCTTCAGTGGGCCTTGCCGGCTCTTGCGTAGCTGTCGGCGGCGGCATCGGCTTCGTGGGGCTGATTGCTCCCCACTTGGCTCGGCGGCTGGTTGGTCCTCAGCATCAAGTATTGCTTCCAGCGTCGGCATTTGTTGGAGCGCTGCTTGTCATCGTGGCGGATACGCTGGCCAGATGGGCATTCCAGCCCAATGAAATCCCGACCGGCATCGTAGTAGCCGTTATCGGAGCTCCCTATTTCCTATATTTGCTGTCCAAATCCAAATAATCGAACAGCCTATTCAAAACCGCGGAGAGCAGCACGCTCCCGCGGTTTTTGCATGCGGATTGCCAAATACGGAGATTTGTCTTCGCTGCCAGTAGCCAGCCCATGGGTATGTGCATATATTACCTATGACATTTCTGGTGGAAGAAGGAGAGGACTATGACTAAAAGCAGTAAAGGGAAAAGCCCGAAGGGGCGAAAGCCGCTTTTTTATGTTGATAATCCGCATACTTCCGAGTTAAAGTGGCTGGATGAGCTGAATAAGAAGAAGGTTGCCGCAGTAGAGGCGGCCAAAGCATCGTTGGAGATAACGGAGGATTTGGAGCCGGAAGTAAGCATCAATGCCGTTGCGCCCGTACTTGATCAAGCTGACGCTGAGCCTGAATCGATCGAGCAGGAAGAGGAGCAGCATACCGAAGAGCTGGTTGAGCTGGTTGAACAGATTCAACCCATTACCTTGGAAGAGAAGCTGGAGAAAGTGGAGGAAAAGAAGGAGCCGGAGGGTCCGCTCGCTTTTATTTATACAGATGATTTGGTTGACTTGTCCGTTACGGCGGAGAAAATCGCGCCTGGGGCGATCGATAGCAGCAAGCTGGCGGCAGGCAGCGTGCAAGCAAGCGCGCTTGCCGATTATGCGGTTCAGAGCATTCATCTGGAGGATGGGGCGGTCAATTCAGCCAAAATCGCAAACGAATCGATTACGGGGGGGCATCTGGCCAACCATTCGATCTCCGGCGATAAAATTTTGGATCAATCGATTTCCGGCAATAAGCTTCAAAATGGCAGCATCACATCGGAGAAGCTGGATGACCGCATGATCAGTTCGGATAAAATTGCCGAAGGCTCGATTGAATCCAGGCATTTAAAGTCGTTTCTGATTACCTCAGAGCTGCTGGCAGATCAGTCGGTTACAGCGGAAAAAATTAAAAGCGGAGCGATCCGTCCGGACAATTTGGCGAATGAGAGCATTAATAATTCCAAGCTCGCCGATGGCGCGGTAACGCACTCGAAGCTGCGGGATGCAGCCGTTACGAGCGAGAAGATAGCAGCGGAGTCGATTGATTCCGAGCATTTGAAGCCTGGCGTATTGCTTGCAGATCACATTGCGGTTGGTATCATTCAGGGAAAGCATTTGGCCCCGAGCGAAATCACAGCAGAGCATTTGGCAGAGGGCGCAGTCGGAACAAGGGAGCTGCAGGCAAAGGCGGTCGAAGCCGAGCAATTGGCGGACGAAGCGGTGTCTTCATCTCACTTGCAGGCAGCAGCCATTCTAAGCGCACACGTCGCAAGCGGACAAATAACAAGTGAGCATCTAGCCGATCAATCGGTCAATTCGGCTAAGCTGGCGGATCAATCGGTTTCGACCATTAAGCTAGTCGATCATTCGATTACGTTATCAAAGCTGTCCGATCAAAGCGTGAACGCACAAAAGCTGGCCAATGATTCGGTGCAAAACCGTCATTTGGGAGTCGGGAGCATCACCTCCGAGAAGATAGCCGTTGATCAAATATCGCAAGCACATATAACGGGTGAATCGATAACAGCTAGGCATATCGCTCCGAAAGCTGTCTTAAGGGCGCATTTGCAAAATGGAATTATCAACGAAGATAAGCTTGCGGCTCAAGCGGTTCGAGAAGAGCATATCGGCTTTGAGGCAGTTGGCATGTCGCAGCTAGCGGATGAATCCGTTTCAAGAAGCAAGCTCACAGAGAATGCTGTCGATGGTTCGATTCTCGCTAATGGCTCGGTTGAATCCAGGCATTTGCAAGATGAGGCGGTTACCTTTCAGAAGCTGGCGCCTGAATCGCTTCGAGGATTCCATTTCTCGCCGGGCTCCGTAACCGGTGAAGCGATTAGTCATGAAGCCATAAAAGGCGAGCATCTGAAGCAAGCGATTATAGCAAGCCGCCACTTAGCGGTTGATTCGGTCGATACACTGAAGCTGCAGGATGGTGCTGTTACAAGCAATAAGCTCGCGCTTGGTGCTGTGACGGAGCGTTTTATCGCGCCAGGCGCCGTATTTTCTCATCATCTAGCCGATCATGTCGTGAACTCGCTCAAGCTCTCGCCGGAGTCGGTCACGACCGATAAGCTGACGGATCTAAGCGTCTCGACCGAAAAGCTTGCTGATGGCAGCGTTACGAGCGCCAAGCTTTTGCCGCACGCGATATTGTCCAGTCATCTTGCGATCAAATCGGTAGCATCGCAGCATATCCAGCCGGACTCCATTCGCTCGTTCCATATCGAAGAAGGGGCAATCGGAGCCAGCCATCTCGCTGAGAAATCGATAGGAACGGATCCGCTGCAGGATGGGGCCATCACAGGAGCTAAGCTTGCCTTTGGCGCTGTGCAGTCGAAGCAAATCGCAGATGAAGCCGTGCATAGCCGCCATTTGGGGAGCGCGTCCGTCCTCGGCATTCATCTAGGGGAGAGCAGCGTGCACGGCGCCCATTTGGCGGTTGACTCCATATCATCCGATAAGCTCGCAGAGGGCAGCGTCGGTTCTAAGCAGCTGCAAAACGGATCCGTTGGAGCGGAAGCGCTTGGCTGCGGCGCTGTTGGTACGGACCATATCGCGGATGGCGCCATCACCTCAGCGAAAATTGCCCATCTATCGATCAGCGCCAAGCAGCTCCAGCCCGATTCGATCTATTCGGTTCATTTGACAAAAGGCAGTATTGGGGAGCAAGCGCTTCAGGATGAATCGGTGACGAGAGTGAAGCTTGCGCAGGATTCGGTATCGAGCGAGCATGTGCAGCTGGAGTCGCTGGCGGGCAAACATTTGAAGTCGGATACGATTCAAGGCTACCATATCCGGAAAGGCACGATTACGATTGCCCATTTGGCGAGCGATGTGCTTTCTTTCGATAAAATAGCGGATGATTTGATCGGCGGTAATAAGCTTAAGCAAGGGACTGTCGGCAGCAAGCAATTATCGGTTAACAGCGTAAGAACGGAGCAGTTGAATGACGGAGCTGTTACTCGCGAGAAGCTTGCGGCTGATGCCATCGGCACGAATCAAATCGAAGCAGGCGCAGTTGGATCGGAGCAAATCGCCGATGGCAGCGTCACATCGTCGAAGCTGGCGTTTAGCAGCGTAGGCACGGAGCAGTTGTCAGAAGGAAGCGTAACGTCATCAAGGCTTGCAGACGGCAGCGTTGGAGCAGAGCAGCTGGCAGATCGCAGTATAACGACAGCGAAGCTGGCGCTTGGCAGCATTGGAGCAGAGCAGCTCGCGGCGGGGAGCGTAACGATCTCGAAGCTGGCGGAGGCCAGTGTAGGCACGGAGCAGCTTACGGATGACAGCGTGACGGCAGAGAAGTTATGTTCCGAAAGCGTAGGTACTGAACAGCTGGCGCCTGGCAGCGTGACATCCGCGAAGCTGGCGAGTGGGAGCGTAGGCACGGACCAACTGACTGCGGGAAGCGTAACTTCATCGAAGCTGGCGCTCGGCAGCGTTGGGACGGATCAGCTATTTACGGGAAGTGTAACAACGTCAAAGCTGGCGCATGGCAGCGTAGGAGAGGAACAGCTTACTGAGGGAAGCGTAACTTCGTCGAAACTGGCGCTCGGAAGCGTAGGAGAGGAAAAACTCTCTGAGGGAAGCGTAACCTCGTCGAAGCTGGCGCTCGGAAGCGTAGGAGAGGAACAGCTCTCTAAGGGGAGTGTGACCTCGTCGAAGCTGGCGCTCGGAAGCGTAGGAGAGGAACAGCTCTCTGAGGGAAGCGTAACCTCGTCGAAGCTATCGTTCGGCAGCGTAGGAGAGAAACAACTCTCTGATGGGAGCGTAACCTCATCGAAGCTGGCGCTCGGCAGCGTAGGAGAGGAGCAGCTCTCTGAGGGAAGCGTAACGGCGTCGAAGCTGGCGCTCGGCAGCGTAGGAGAGGAGCAGCTCTCTGAGGGAAGTGTAACGGCGTCGAAGCTGGCGCTTGGCAGCGTAGGGGCGGATCAGCTATTTACGGGCAGCGTAACGGCGTCGAAGCTGGCGCTCGGCAGCGTAGGAGAGGAGCATCTAACAGCGGAGAGCGTAACGGCGTCGAAGCTGGCGCTTGGCAGCGTAGGAACGGAGCATCTAACAGCGGAGAGCGTAACGGCGTCGAAGCTGGCGCTTGGCAGCGTAGGAACGGAGCATTTATTAGCGGAGAGCGTGACCGCATCGAAGTTGGCGCCGGGAAGTGTAGGAACGGAGCAGCTGACAGCGGGCAGCGTGACCTCGTCGAAGTTGGCGCCGGGGAGTATAGGAACGGAGCAGCTGACAGCGGGCAGCGTAACGGCGTCGAAGCTGGCGCTCGGCAGCATAGGAGAGGGGCAGCTGGCAGACGAGAGCGTAACGGCGTCGAAGCTGGCGCTCGGCAGCATAGGAGAGGGGCAGCTGGCAGACGAGAGCGTAACGGCGTCGAAGCTGGCGCTCGGCAGCATAGGAGAGGGGCAGCTGGCAGACGAGAGCGTAACGGCGTCGAAGCTGGCGCTCGGCAGCATAGGAGAGGGGCAGCTGGCAGACGAGAGCGTAACGGCGTCGAAGCTGGCGCTCGGCAGCATAGGAGAGGGGCAGCTGGCAGACGAGAGCGTAACGGCGTCGAAGCTGGCGCTCGGCAGCATAGGAGAGGGGCAGCTGGCAGACGAGAGCGTAACGGCGTCGAAGCTGGCGCTCGGCAGCATAGGAGAGGGGCAGCTGGCAGACGAGAGCGTAACGGCGTCGAAGCTGGCGCTCGGCAGCATAGGAGAGGGGCAGCTGGCAGACGAGAGCGTAACGGCGTCGAAGCTGGCGCTCGGCAGCATAGGAGAGGGGCAGCTGGCAGACGAGAGCGTAACGGCGTCGAAGCTGGCGCTCGGCAGCATAGGAGAGGGGCAGCTGGCAGACGAGAGCGTAACGGCGTCGAAGCTGGCGCTCGGCAGCATAGGAGAGGGGCAGCTGGCAGACGAGAGCGTAACGGCGTCGAAGCTGGCACTCGGCAGCGTAGGAGAGGGGCAGCTAGCAGACGAGAGCGTAACTTCCTTGAAGCTGGCAATTGGCAGCGTAGAAACCGAACATCTATCAGCCGAGAGCGTTACATCCTCGAAGCTGGCGAATGGCAGTGTAGGATCAGAGCATCTATCAGCGGCAAGCGTAACCTCATCGAAGCTGGCGCATGGCAGCGTAGGCTCGGAGCAGCTGTCAACGGGCAGCGTAACCTCGTCGAAGCTGGCGCTCGGCAGCGTAGGAACGGAGCAGCTGACAGCGGGCAGCGTAGGAGAGGATCAGCTGCTAGCGGGCAGCGTAACGGCGTCTAAGCTGGCGCTCGGCAGCGTAGGAGAGGATCAGCTGCTAGCAGGCAGTGTAACGGCGTCGAAGCTGGCGCTCGGCAGCGTAGGGGAGGAACAGCTGCTAGCAGGCAGCGTAACCTCATCGAAGCTGGCGCTCGGCAGCGTAGGAGAGGATCAGCTGATAGCAGGCAGCGTAACCTCGTCGAAGCTGGCGCTTGGGAGCGTAGGAACGGAGCAGCTGACAGCGGGCAGCGTAACCTCGTCGAAGCTGGCGCTCGGCAGCGTAGGAGAGGATCAGCTGCTAGCAGGCAGCGTAAGNTGGCGCTCGGCAGCGTAGGAGAGGATCAGCTGATAGCAGGCAGCGTAACCTCGTCGAAGCTGGCGCTTGGGAGCGTAGGAACGGAGCAGCTGACAGCGGGCAGCGTAACCTCGTCGAAGCTGGCGCTCGGCAGCGTAGGAGAGGATCAGCTGCTAGCAGGCAGCGTAAGCTCGTCGAAGCTGGCGCTCGGCAGCGTGGGAGAGGATCAACTGCTAGCAGGCAGCGTAACTTCATCGAAGCTGGCTGCCTTGAGCGTAGGAACGGAGCAAATCGCTCCGGGAAGCATTACCGCGGATAAGCTTGCTGCCGGTCTGCTGCCGGAATATTCGCTGGGCTTAGCAACGATTCAACCGGAGCATGTGGCGGATGGAGCAATAGAAAGCAGACATATCCAGGAGCAGTCTATCGAGCTCTCAGCGCTGCGGTTTGCGCCGGTTATCACGTCACCCGGCAAAGGTGTTGTTAAGCAGCAATTCGGTCTGACGCCGTATAGCTTTGCCCCGCAAGCGGAGCAAGTCGAATTGATTGTCCCGTTTGATGAGCCTTTCGCGGACAATCGATACGTCATTACGGTGACGACTGACAACCCGGCTTGTTATGCGATCGTTCACTCGAAAGCAACGGATAAAGCAGCGATCATCATTATTCGTACTCGGATCAGCCATGAGCCTAGAGGAAATATTAATTGGATTGCGATTGGCAAAGCCTAATATTCACAACAGAACAGCTGTCCGGCAAGGTCTGAAAAGGCCTGTAGGACAGCTGTTTTATTTTCCGAAAAAATGGAATCTATTAAATTGTTTTCTGTATAAGCTGTATACTCGCCGTTACAGAAATAGCATTCCTACATACGATATGATGTTGAACCGAACGATCATATGATGGATTGGAGAGATTATCGATGAGACGCAAAAAAAGGCCGGTCCGACGTCTCAAAAGCAGTGCTGGCTTGCGCAATAATGCGGAAAAAAGGTTGGAGAGGTATAGGCTTGGCCTCAGCAAAGGTTATGAGCAAGGTTTAAAGGCCGGCCTAGATAACTATGAGGCTTATTTCGAAGGCACTAGCATTATCATTCCGAGCGATAACGAGGTAGAGTCGGTGAAAGCATGTATTGAAGGCATCATGGACCATACCGATCTCGCCTATGAGATCATCGTTATTGATAATAGCTCCACGGATGGGATCGAGCATTATTTAAATCAATTGGATGGCCAAGTGCGATATCGGATTCTGCCTGAATCAATCGGTTTCACTGGCGCAGCGAATATAGGTTTCATGATGGCTAAGGGAACGAGCATATTGCTCCTGAACAATCGTATTCAGCCTACCGAAAACTGGCTCGAAAATTTACTTTTATGTTTGAACAGCGATGATAGCATCGGATTGGTAGGGCCTGTATCAAATGGACTAAGCGGAAAGCAGCGGATGGAGATTCACTTTGATGATTTGGAAGATAAGCATGAATATGCAAGAGTCAACAACAAAAGCGATTCCTCCAAATGGCATCAAACAGATCGCCTGTCGGGCTGCTGTTTGCTGTTTCGGCGCGAGCTGCTGGAGAGGGTTGGATATTTGGATGAGGGCTGTCAGGAAACGCCTTATTATGCAGATGATTATGGCCTGCGGGTGAAATTACAAGGATCTTCACTCGTTTATGCGAGAGATGCTCTTGTTTATTTTGCAGAGCAGGCGGAAGAGAGGGTTGAGCGGCAAATGAGCCAAGCTGGGCACCCGGATTCAAGCCTCTATTTTTCCAATAAGTGGAGGGGAATCGACAGCGTAATATTTGATATGGAAGCGTCTGCATATGGCCGGGATGAGTGGTTTAAGGGGATGTCGGCGGAGAGCGGAGCGAAGCTGGGAGAGTCGGCTTTTTACCCGCAGCATTTGGCTGTGAAAGGTCTCGGCGAGACGATCTATTGGATTGAGGATTGCGTAAGAAGGCCGATTAACGGGCAATGGGGAGAATCTGTCATTTGCTTGTCACAGCTCGATCTTTGGCGCTGGGCAATGGGCGAGCCGGTTCCTGCGGAGGCACTGACTGCTTTCAAAGGTTTTTTGGGCGAGGATGAGGCGCTGCGTGACGGCATGTTGTGCGAGGACAGCAACGGAAGCAGCTATTATCTTGAAAACGGCAGAAAACGTGCGATTATTAGCAGGCTTGCTGCCGAGTGTTGGGGATTGGACGCTCATCGACAAATGAAGCTTACTGATGAGGAGTTAAGCGTCATACCGGATGGCCTGCCAATCATTGCGCCTGTAAAGCTGCTCCAAGCTTTGTAGTATATAATCGAGTACCTCGCCTGCTGGGGACGCATATGCTATAGAAGCAAGGAGGGAGAGTTCCATGCAAAAAAAGATTACAGAAATGATGCGGCATATGTCTTTATCCAATGAGCATCTAGCAAAGGTACTTGAGGAAGAGCGTCATGTGACCGTTCGGCTTTCGGAAATTGTACAATCGATTCCTGATGAGCACCCCAGCTTCGGCGGCGATTCAGGTCTGCTGGAAAATACGCAGGCGATGGGGCAAAATATCATCGCTTATTTAAATAGTATCGCGGATTTACAGGAAACGATTGCTGCGCAGCTTACGTTCGTTATTCGTGAGTTGAAGGAAGCGGACGGGGAAGAATGATGAGGGTATAAGGAGGCATTGCTTGGTATGAGTCGCGAACACGCGTATATGCGAATGCTTGGCTCAACAGCTAACATGCAAAAAAATATAGCGATCATGTTAGAAGCCAAAGCTGCTGAAGCCGAGAAGAGGAGTTACTGGATCTGCAATCATTTGCACGGCCAAAGCTTTAATTCGCAGCAGTCCCAGCTGGACCAGTCGTTGCAAATGCATGATCAGGTCATTGAGATGATCGATGGCATTACGAAGCTGAACCAAGGCATCGTTTCCATTATGAAAGCTGTGCTGCGCCAGGATGAAGAAGAAACGGAAGGGTTAGGGGAAACGCTGCTTGGCAAAGGCATTTCCTTTGGTGATAAAAACGAATGAGCGGAATAACGACGGAACGTGAGGCAAGAGCAGACTTTTTAGCTTCGCTTGCCAGAAGCCAGCATGCGCTTGCCCGTATTTTGGAGAGTGTCGCGGATGTTGCTGATCAATCTCCGGATACGGCAAAGCTTCTGCGCGACAATGTGCGTTCGCTTACCGACCTGCAGGAAACGATTGCAGAGGCGGCAACGGGCCTTGCTTGGCGCAGAAGGGTGAAACGGAGAGGAAAACCCGTGAAGCCCTGGCTTCAGCCTCAGCTAACAATCTATGGCGATCAACGGTCAGGGGGACAATTCCATTGCTGAACAATAAGAGGAAAGCCTCGCTGGGCTTGAAGAGCAGCGCAAAGGGGACGCGTAAGCGAACGCTCCGTAGAAATTCGATTGTCAAAAAGTCGCTGCAGCGCCGAAAACCGCTGCTTCGAAAGCGGTTTACACAAAAGGAGAACGAGCAGGCGGAACTTGGGCAAACGTTCAATAACGGGTATAATGCCGGTTTCGCTAAAGGATTTGAAGACGGACACCTAGCCGCTTACAAATTGCGGCCATAACGAACAGAATAGCCCTATACCAAGTCGTTTCTCTGTGATGCAGAAACGGCTCGGTATAGGGCTTGTTTAATGCTGCTTCTTATAAAGTCCATTTGAGAATGACGCCAGCTTGCGTAAGGCCGCCACCAAAGCCGTACAGGAGCATGAGCTGGCCTGGCTTCACCGTACCTGATTTGACGGCTTCGTCGATTGCAAGCGGTATGGAGGCTGCTGACGTGTTGCCAAACGCTTTAATGCTGGATAACGTTTGGCTAAGCGAGAAGCCGGTTCGCTCGCAAAGCGATTCAATGATGCGCATGTTTGCGCTATGGGGGATAAACCAATCGATGTCGGCTGCGGAATAACCGCTGCGATCCAATAGCTGCTGTACGCCTTCCGCGACGTGGCTGACCGCCCAGCGGTAGACTTCGCGGCCATTTTGCACAATAAACCCGCTTGTCTGAATGTCATGCTCACCGATTGCAGATGCTAAGCTGCTGCGATAAAGGAGATGGCCGCGGGAGCCGTCGGTCTTGCTGTATACGGCGGCGATATCGCCATGTCCGTCTTCGGATGCTTCGATGAGAAAAGCGCCGGCACCGTCGCCGAACAATATGCAAGTCGAGCGATCCGTATAATCGGTAATTTTGGACAGCGTTTCTGCTCCTATAACCAAAATCTTGCGATGAGCCCCAGACAGAAGCAGGCCGTTCGCCAGCTGTATGGCAGCAGCGAAGCCCGCGCATGCAGCTTGGATGTCTGCCGCTCCGGCGCTCACGATGCCAAAATGAGACTGTACCTGCGAGGCTACGCTCGGGAATACGGCGTCCGGCGTAGAGGTAGCGACGATAATGTAATCAACATCAGCGACGGTAACGTTGTAGCGTTCAATCATGTTATGGATAGCAGCAAAGCATAGATCGCTCGTGAATTGGCCATCTGATGCGATATGCCGCTCCTTGATGCCGGTCCGCTGCACGATCCATTCATCGTTAGTCTCCACTAGCTTCTCCAAATCAGCGTTGGTTAATATTCGTTCAGGAACGTACGAGCCGATTGCGGTAATGACAGCATTCGAGTGAATGGCAGCATATTTTGTTTCATTCATACGGAGCACTTCCTCTCATAATTAGTACCAAGTACTAGTAGTTGATACTAATTTACTTTATCCAATCGTCTTTGTCAATGAGATGAATAGCCGATTCGGAAAAGGCAAACGATAAAGGAAGGTCCGGGGCCTAATTAAAATAAGTTGGAGGATGGCTAAATGCGCAAACAAATCGCTGCTTTGTCTGCAGGTGTGTTGCTAAGCACATTGCTGGCAGGCTGCATGGAAAATCACGGTGAGCTTGGGAATAAGGACATCCGCTCGAACAGCATAAGATATGATGCAAATGGCAATTTATTAAAGGATAAACGATTTGCCAACGATCAGATGAACGAAATGAACCGCGTGAACGGACGCAGGCTTAATAGCAATAACGTCATTGGCTCGCATAAAAATTATCGCATGGAAATGAGCGAGACGATCGCTAAGGCGATTACGGATATGGGTGCCGTAAAATCCTCCTACGTGATGTTGACGGATCATAACGCCTATGTCGCTGTCTCGTTGGATGAGGCGGAGCCGAAGGCTGAATCCAAAATGATGAGCAGAACGAACAGCGGTTACATGGGCAAAGAGGGAACAAGGATGAGCAGACGAATGAGCAGCTTGTCAACGGGACAACATTTGCTCACAAACCAAATGAAAGATGAAATTGCCAAAGAGGTACGACGCTTAAAGCCTGGCGTGGAGCATGTGTATGTTTCCGCGAATCCGGATTTTGTCGGCCGAATGAACGCGTACATGAATGACGTGAAGCTGGGACATCCTATCCAAGGGTTTATAGCGGAGTTTAATGCAATGGCCGAGCGGGTATTTCCAGCCCAGCCAAGCGATAAAAATATGGAAACCAGAAGCATCAAGGACAGACGGATGATTTATGATTAGTTATTTTATAATAAAATGAAATCATTAAGCTTGAGGACAAACTGTCCTTGAGCTTTTTTTAGTTGGGAACGATATCGTTATCCATATATTTTTATATATAAATTTAGACAGCCAATCAGGTTACTTATGAATCTAGACAATCATAGTATAGGGAAGGAGAGGAGTTGGTTGAACTACCGTGAATGCAAATCGGCGGCTTGTGTATAAACGGAGGGGAGCAGCATGATCATTGGAACGGTATCAAGTGCCAGCCGGCTGCCCAGCGCGATGATTTTGGCTAAATCGGTCAAGAAGCATATGCGCGAATGTAAAGTAGTAGTTGGCATTATCGAGGATTCAATGCCGAGCGAGGCGCTTATTTACCCTTATTTCGATGAGGTTGTACTAATAAAAGATTTGGGCACGTATCCCGATATGCAAAAATTCTTTTTTCAATATACGGCTGAGGAAGCGACGCGGGCTTGCAGGGCGCCAATGATGAAGCACATATATAACAAATATACGGATGAGCATTTGATGCTCTACATGGATGCGGAAACGAAGGTTGTATCGCCGCTAGAGGAGCTTGCCGCCGCTGCGGCCAATCATCCCATCATCCTGATCGGCAACGTCGTCCATCCGGAGACGCTGGATATGGATTGGCTTTCCGGCATCCGCCATAGAGGCATTTACCATCCCGGTTTTTTGGCTTTGAAACGGCATCCCGACGCTGAACGCTTTTTGTCGTGGTGGAGCAAGCTGAGCGAGAACAATAGCTACTACGACCATGGCAGCAAACGTTTTGCCGATCATGCATGGCTTGATTTAACGCATACGCTCTTCGATGACGTCTATGCGCTTCGCCACAATGGATACCTGGTCACAGCCGAAAATATAATGGAAAGATGGAATATACATCAGGTTTCTCCCGATGCGTATACCATTGACGGACAGCCGCTGCGCTCCATTCATGTAACGGATGATTTTTTGCACGCAACCTCTTGGATCGATTCGGAAAGAGGGGAGCTGTTCGGCAGTCTATTTCAGGATTATAGCGAAGAACGGAAGGGAATGGCTCAGCTCGCAGTAAGTATCGCACCTTGGAGCTACAGCCGCTTCGCTGGCGGAGAACCGATTGAAGATCAAACGAAAGAGATGTTCCGCCGCCATTATTACGTAAATCCTGAAATAGACAACCCGTTTTTGCTATCGAATGCTTTTTTTACGGGAGAGCAAAGAAGCGTCGAAGCTCCTTCGCTACCAGCTTTGCTTCCAAAGAGCAAGCCGGTCATGCAAGCAAGAAGACGAAGGCTAAGGCTAAGGCGTAAGAAAGAGTATTCTGTTCGTAAAAAACGCAGAGCCTCGAGCGTATGATAGGCATTTAAAAAAACGAGCCCTAGAGTCGCTTCTAAGGCTCGTTTTCGTATGTTTTTGTTCAAGATTGCGAAGCGGGCAAGCTTTTGTGGCTGCCGGGAATAGGAAGCCTGTTGAGCGATTTATTAATATACGGCTTGAAGTCGGTTGTATCGATAATGCTGGCGTTTTTGTCCGTCAGCAGCTGCTTATCGGTTATTTTCCATGTATGAGAAAGGTTGTTTGGCCGCCTGTACGCTACGAAGTTATAGGGAGAGGTAGTGTATATGCGGAAACCTTTGTTTAAGCAAGCGCGAACAAAACGAACGTCCGTGCCTTGGCGCACATGCCTTGAAAAATGGACCTTTTGAAAAACCCTTTTATGGAACATGATCGTTGCCCCGGCTATTTTTCTGCATGGCTTATAGGGGGGGACGGAGGTTTTGCGAAGCAAAAGCTTGGATCGATGCGGGAAAAAGAAATAACAGGAGCGTTTGCCAATGACATCCGCTTTCGAATTCCCGAACAGCTGCATAGCCTCTGCGAGATAATAAGGCGAGTAATAGTCGTCGTCGTCAAACTTGGCGATGTAGTTGTATTTGGCTGTAGATGCGGCGTAATTGAGGCATGCTCCCAAGTTTTTTGCCTGGTCAACCCGATAGATGCGGACATTTTGGTATTGCAGCGCCTTCTGCTTATACGGTTCTAATGAAATATTGTTTTTGTTCACAATAATAATGAGCTCTTTCTTATTCCAAGTCTGACGGGCATAATTCCGGAAAATATGATGGAGATGCTCCGGCCGAATGGTCGAGGTTATGATAGATACGCCTTCATTCACCATGTTCAACATCTATCGAGCCACCTTCCCTGTCACTTTAAAAAGCAGCGAATCGGTCGAAATGCTTATGCAGACGCTTTAAGACACATACTTGGTATAGTCATTCGTATATCTGACCAGCCTGCAATAATCCATATACTTTTTGGTGCTGTTCTTTTGCGTATGCGACTCAACATTTTTCCGGCGGACGCAGACATAATTTTTTTTGGAGACGGAATAAATTTTATATCCTTTTTTGCGGCAGCGAAAAGTCCACTCCGAATCGGTGCCCACCAATCGGTTTTCCGGAAATTTCACATTTCTCCAAACCGATTTTCTAAAGAGCAGCGTTCCTCCTTTTATGGAGCGTCGATACGACTGCTCGCTTCCGGCCCGGAACACCATAAGCGCTTTTGTTTCTTCAAAATAAAGATAGGAGGTTGTTTTGCCGACGATGCTGGCTTTGCCTGCTCTGAGCGCCCTTATGGACTCGATCAAATAGTTTGGCGCGTAATAATCATCATCGTCGAACTTCGTGATGATCCCGTCCTTCGCCCTCGCAATAGCATAATTCAAACATTTGCCCAGCAAATATTTTTGTGGAAGCTTGTAGACCCTGACTTCGTTTTTGGGGTACTGGCTGGCGCGCTCCTTCCACAGCTTAATATCCATGTCATCTTTATTCAAAATAATAATCATTTGTTTGTCCTTCACCGTTTGCCGATTATAGTTGGCGAATACATTATCCATATAGGCGGATCTCATCGTGCATGCGATAATGGTTACCACTTATCTCAGCCCCTTGCGGTGAGTTTTGGTTTTGCGCTTCGTCCATTTGGTGTTTCTCACGATTTTATATCGTTTTTCTTTAATGATTTTTTTGTACAGCTTCAAAAACTTGTCGGTCATGGAACGGTCGGAAAAATGTTTTTGCACATAGGCTCTGCATGCCCGGGCTGTTGGAAACTTGGACGGCTTCTGAACTTTCTTGATCATATCCTTCGTGCTGCTGCAAAGCAGCTGCGGCATGCCGTTCAGCACTTCCGGCACGGCGCCGCCCTTCCTAAAGCCAAGCACGGGCGTTCCGCTGGCGAGCGCTTCAATGAGAACGAGGCCAAACGGCTCATCCCAAGTAGACGTAAAGAGGACGCAGCTTGCGCGGGACAGCAGATCCATTTTTTTGCGGCCGCCAACGGATCCGATATAGCGAATCTTGTTATTCAAATAAGGCTTGATCTTGGAATTAAAATACTTTTTATCATTTATAGGGCCTGCCAGTATAAGCTCTTTGCCGGTTTTTCTGGCGACCTCGACTGCGAGGTGAACGCCCTTCTGCTTAATGATCCGGCCAAGAAACAGCAGATATCCCTTTTTCTTTTTGCGGAAGCGATAATCTTCGACCCGAATGCCGTTATGCACGTAAAAGCCTTTATTTTTACCGTATTTCCGCAAAATCGTTTTGCTCACATATACGGGAATTTGGACGCCGGCCACTCCCTTTGAATGGGAGCTTCGAATAGTGGGTATGGGCGGGTTCGAACTGGCTACGATGCCGTAATGGTCATGAATAAAATCGACATCGCTGGGCAGGTTTTTCATAATAAAAGCAAGCTGCTCGTTCCGGTCGTTGGACGGATATTCGAAGGTTTGGGTAGAGCGGGCAGTGGAGCCTTTCTTCGCGAATAAAATGACTTTATGGCCGCGCCGAACGAGCTCTTCCGTTAAATAATGGACCTCACGCTGCGTGCCGCCGTAATCTTTAGGAGGAACTGGTATGGTATTAGTTGATATTTGTGCTATCTTCAAAATCGCACAGCTCCCTTAATTTAGAATATTTAAGCCTTGCTTATTAGGCGTCGGATGCATTGTGTAGTTTACGAGATGTACTTTGCAAAATGGCGGGTACGACGGACAAGCTTGCAGTGGGACATATATCTTTTTGTGCTCTTTTTTTGCGTATGCGAGCCTATATTTTTTCTTCTAATGCAGACGTAGTGTTTTTTGGAAACGGAATAGATTTTAAAGCCTCTTCTTCTGCATCTTCCAGTCCATCCGGAATCAGTGCCTACCAGCTTATGCTCCGGGAATTTCACTCTTCGCCATACCGATTTTTTAAAGAGAAGCGTTCCGCCTTTAATGGATCTTTGATATTTCCGCTCTCCGCCTCTGCGAAATACCATGAGCGCCTTTTTCTCTTCAAAATAGAGATAGGACGTATGCTTGCCGATAATGTTTGCTTTCCCCTTCTTCAGCGCCCTTACCGATTCCCTTAAATATTTTGGAGCGTAATAGTCATCGTCATCGAACTTGGCGATAATGCCTTCCTTTGCCAAGGAAATGGCGTAGTTCAAACATTTGCCCAGCTTATATTTTTGCGGCAGCTTATAGACCCGCACTTCGTTGTTGGGGTACTGCTTTGCTCTTTCTTTCCAAGCTTTAAGGTCCATATTATTTTTGTTCAACACAATAATCATCTGTTTGTCTTTCCACAATTGCCGGTCGTAGTTGGCGAACACGTTATCCATAAAAGAGTTTCTCATGGTGCATGCGATAATGGTGACCATTTAATACAACTCCTCGATTTCGTTTTTTGCCTTTGCCTTGCGCTTATTCCACAGGGAATGTTTGATCAGCTTATATTTTTTGCGCTTAATAATTTTTTGGTACAGCTTGAGAAAGTTGTCGGTCATGACGATGTCGGAGAAGCGTGCTCTGACGTAACGCCTGCATTTGTGGGCAGAGGGCAATTTTTTTGAATTTCTTATTTTTGAAGCCATTTCGTTGGTATTGCTGCAAAGCAGCTGAGGCAGACCCTTTAACACTTCCGGCACGGCGCCTTTCTTGAAACCAAGCACAGGCGTCCCGCTTGCCAGCGCTTCTATGAGAACAAGGCCAAACGGTTCATCCCAGGTGGAAGTAAAGAGTACGCAGCTTGCGCCGGATAGCAGTTCCTGCTTCTTGCTGCCGCCGACAGAGCCCACATAGCGGATTTTATGGTTTAAGTGAGGCTTGATTTTTGAGTTGAAATATTTCCTATCATTTAAAGGACCTGCAATGATCAGTTTTTTGCCGGTTTTTTTGGCGACCTTGATCGCAAGGTGGACGCCCTTTTGCTCGATCATACGGCCGATAAAAAGCAGATAATCGTCTTTGTTCTTGCGAAACTGGTAATCCTCGACCCGAATGCCGTTATGCACATAAAAACCTTTATTTTTGCCGTATTTTTTTAGAATCGTTTTGCTTACATAGATCGGAATTTGCACGCCGGCGACGCCCTTTGAATGGGAATTGCGAATCGTAGGAATGGGCGGGTTGGCTTTGGCTACGATTCCGTAATGATCATGAATGAAATCAACGTCTTCTGGAAGGTTCTTTATTATAAAATCAAGCTGTTCCTTACGGTTGTTGGATGGGTATTCAAAGGTTTGGCTTGCGTTCGAAGTAGAGCCTTTCTTGGCGAACAAGATGACTTCATGACCGCGACGAACCAATTCTTCAGTTAGATAATGAACGTCACGCTGCGTGCCGCCATAGTCTTTAGGAGGTACAGTTATTGTATTTGTTGATATTTGTGCAATTTTCAAAGCCCGCACAGCTCCTTTAGGTTAGTATCTATAAGGCATCACACCGTAGGATATGAATGGTCAACTATTCATGGCACGGCGTTTTCATTAGATGGCAGCAGTTCTTTTCCGCGCAAGAACGAGCGATTTGCGAAGCTTGGCCTACACCAATCGCAGCTCCTTTTCATAGAATGATAGAAATTGATTTTTTTAATAGGGGAGATGCGTTTTGAAAGGACTAATACTCTGTGCTGGCAAAGGGACTCGGCTTTATCCGTTCACCCTGAAACATCCTAAAACGCTCATACCTGTAGCTAACACTCCCATTTTGCAATCTTGTATTGAGAAGCTGACAGAGCAAGGGATTAGGGAGATCGGGGTGGTCATCCACCCGTCGCAGGAGTCGGATATTCGTGAATGTTTGGGGGAAGAAAAGGATGTAACGATCACTTATATTTACCAGAATGAGGCGAAGGGCATCTCGGACGCGGTGAAGCAGGCTGAGGCGTATATTGAAGATGAAGCTTTTTTGCTGTTGTTAGGCGACAATTTAATTTCCGATAGTTTAAGAGAATTGAAGATTGACGTAGAAGAAAGAGGAAGCCATGCCTCCTTGCTGCTCGCAGAGGTTGCGAATCCACAGGATTACGGCATAGCGGAGGTGCTCGAGGAGCGTATCATAAGGCTCGAGGAGAAGCCGCGCATTCCAAAATCGAAACTTGCCGTCTTAGGCGCTTATGCCTTTAAAGGATCGATATTCGCAGCGGTCAGCGACATTAAGCCCTCCGCAAGAGGCGAATATGAAATTACGGACGCCATTCAATGGGTTATCGATCAAAACCTTCCCGTAACTTATCATGTGACGCAAAAGCTTAACATGGACGTCGGGACGCTGGAGCGGTGGTTAGAGTCCAACCGCAAAAGGCTTGACGAGATTCCGAGCAAGAGCCTGAAGCATGAATCGGTCATCTTAGACAACTGTACCCTTATTGAGCCTGTTTCCATTGCTAAAGGAAGCGTGTTGAAGGATTGTACCGTTGGCCCCTATGTTTCGATCAGTGCCGACTCGCATATCGAGGATTGCCGAATCGAAAACAGCATTATTTTGAGCGGCGTACATTTGCAGCATATTGCTTATTCGTTAAAAGATACGGTCATTGGTTATCGATCCGTCATGGCAGGCCTGCATGCAAGGAAAGAAGGGGGAAACCAATGAATATATTAGTAATCGGCACGGGATATGTAGGGTCAACAACGGCGATGGTCTTTGCTGAGCTTGGCTGGAAGGTGACGGGGCTGGATACCGACAAGCATAAAATTCAGCAGCTGGAGCAAGGGGTGCTTCACTTTTACGAGCCAGGGCTCGAGGACATGCTCCGCAAGCATGTGCAATCTGGACAAATACAATTTACGACGAATAAAGATAAAGCGATCAGAGACAATGATTTAATTTTTATATGTGTCGGAACGCCCTCTCGCGCCGATGGCAGCGCCGATATGCGATATGTGAAGCAGGTTGCAGAGGATATCGGGCAAAAGATGAACGGCTATAAGCTGGTCGTAACAAAAAGCACCGTTCCTGTAGGGACACAGGAGCAGATTACCGCTTGGATTGCCGCCGCTCAAGAGCAGGCTTATCCGTTCGACGTCGCTTCAAACCCGGAATTTTTGCGCGAAGGAAAAGCGGTAGCCGATGCTTTAAATCCTGATCGCATTATTATAGGTTCCAATAGCAAACGTGCTGCTCATCTGCTTCAATCGCTTTACCAATCGGCTAAATGCCCCGTAGTCATAACGACCCCGAGAACAGCCGAGCTAATCAAATACGCTTCAAACGCCTTTTTAGCTACTAAAATATCTTTTGTTAACGAGCTTGCCAGACTCTGTGATGTGCTGGACGTCAATGTGAAGGAAGTATCGTTTGGGATGGGACTTGATCCACGAATAGGCCCAAGCTTTCTGCAGGCTGGAATCGGATACGGAGGGTCATGCTTCCCGAAGGATGTGTCAGCCTTAATTCTTACGGCAAAGCAAAATAGTACCGAGCTGTCAGTGCTAGAGAAGGTTGTACAGGTCAATCAAACGCAGCATGCATACCTGATTAATAAAGTGAGAGAGCGTTTGGGAAGTCTTGCAAACCAAAAAATAGCGGTACTAGGCCTGGCCTTTAAACCGGATACAGATGATATAAGGGAGGCTCCGGCACTTCGTGTGATAGAGAGCCTGCTGAACGAGCAAGCGCATGTGACGCTGTATGATCCAGTAGCTTCGCTGCCGGCTGACGCAGCATATAAAGCCGTCACGGAATGCTCCAAGCTGGAGGAAGCGCTGCAGGCTGCCGATGCGGTCATTTTGTGCACGGAGTGGCCGATTTTCAAAAATATAGATTGGGGCCACATGAAACTAGTAATGTCCCAGCCGAATGTATTCGACGGACGAAATATACTGGATGCGCGTGACATGCGCGCCAATGGCTATTATTATCAAGGAATTGGCCACAACGGCTAAATTTTCGATCCCCCAAATGGGGGATCGTCTTGTTTATAGCCGCCATTGTCCAATCAATTGAAACAGGCTCTTCATATATTATTATAGTTGGTTATAGCAGCTAGAAAGAGGGCGAGATCATAGATTATGAGCAAGGAACGATTCAATAACATCCCTGATGAGCCGCGGACGGTAGCCATAGTAGGACTTGGCTATGTAGGCCTTCCGTTAGCTTTGCTATTTGCCCAAAAGGGATTTCACGTGCTGGGCATTGATTTGGATCATCAAAAGATTAAAAAGCTGAGCAGAGGACAGAGCTATATTATCGAAGTAGAGGATCAGGAGATCCAATCGGCCTTGGAGGCCAAACGTTTCACCCCATCGGATCAATACAGCGTTATGGATAAAGCGGAAGCCATTATTATTTGTGTGCCGACACCGCTGACCTCCTATGGCACGCCTGATCTGAGCTTTTTGACGCAGGCAGCCAAAGAAATAAAGAGCAGGCTCAGAGAGGGTCAATTGGTCATTTTGGAAAGCTCGACGTATCCGGGAACGACTAGGGAAGTGCTGCTTCCTATTTTAAGTAAATCCGGTTTGCGGGTTGGGGTAGATTTTCACGCTGCCTATTCGCCTGAGCGGGTAGACCCTGGCAACAAAGAATACCGGGTAGAAAACATTCCGAAGGTCGTTAGCGGAATTACGCCAGACTGCTTGAGCAGGGCAGTTGAATTGTACCGGCAAGTATTCGCACAGGTTCATAAAATGTCTTCGACGGATGCCGCCGAAATGACAAAGCTGCTCGAAAACGCCTATCGGCTGGTCAACATTTCATTTATTAACGAGCTTGCGATGATCTGTGACGTGCTCGATTTAAATCTCTGGGAGATCATTGAGGCAGCCGCTACGAAGCCGTTTGGCTTCAAAGCCTTTTACCCTGGACCGGGCGTCGGGGGCCACTGTATTCCTGTTGATCCTTCTTATTTAGCTTGGAAAATAAAGCAATACGGCATCAGCTCCGATTTTATTCAAACCTCCAATGCAGTCAATCGCATGATGCCTCTGTATATTACGCAGCAGCTAAAGCTGCATCTTGCCCCTAAAGCGTTAACGAGCACGAACATTCTAGTTTATGGAGCTGCTTATAAGCCGGATATTGCTGATTATCGGGAATCGGCTTCTATTGAGCTTATTCATCTGCTGCAAATTGAAGGGGCGGGCGTTTATTATCATGATCCTTACGTGCCTTCCATGCAGGTCGGGGCGCATACTCTCGAGAGTACGCCGCTTACTGAAGCGTTGATTAAAAGTATGGACTGTATCGTCATAGCGACCGACCACTCAAGCCTTCCGTTGCCGCTTCTGCTTGAGCATGCGGCGCTGATCTACGACACGCGGAATGTTACCAAGGATGCGGTTGGCAAAGCTAAGATCGTAAGGCTTGGCGGCGGCAAAGGCGAGCTATAAAGGAATGGCGAGCGACACGAGCTGAAGGCAGCCGGGTCGTTCGTTTTTGTTTTTTTACACGAAAATAAGGATGGCCATCGCCATCCTTATTTTTCTTGATATCGGTTAATAACTTTCATTGACGGCATATCTGCGATAATCGTCGGTATGCGTGATAAAGATGCCATTGTTCAGAAAATATTCTTTGGATGGATGCCAAGTGTGCAAGAGCGGGTCGGCTCTGCGATTGCAAACATAGTTATACCGGTTCGTCGCATAGATTTTGAACCCGGCATGAATGCTGTCACGTAAGAAAGCGACGTCTTCACCGAGCGAAATAGGCTGAAAGCGAACGCGATGAAATACTTTTTTGCGGAACAGCAGCGTTGCGCCCGCCACATGTTTGGTATAAGCATTTTCACGGTTAGGAAAACGCAAGGCTAAGGTTCTGTCTTCCTCCAAGTACGTGTGATAGGTGCATTTTCCAATGATATCGGCTCTAGTCGTATTTAATGCCTTCAAAGCGGAGCTTAAATAAAACCTTGAATAGAAGTCATCATCATCAAACTTTGCGATTACATCATATTTGCTATGCTCAGCCGCAAAATTCAAGCATTCGCCTAAGCTTATAAACTCGGGGAGTTTATAAATGGAAATGTTCGGATACAGCAGCGAACGCTCTTGCCAGTCGGCTAAGTCGAGCTGATCGTTATTTAAAATAACGATTAGCTCCTTATTATCTAAGATCTGCCGATCATAGTTATTGAAAATATTGTACATATACGGGAGTTTGTTCGTACAAGTAACAATCGTAACGCCCGTATCAGCTGCTACCTTCCTTTTCTTCTTCATTGTCACACACACCACCTAGGTTTGTTCGTAAAGGGAAGCTCCTCCTTATTTCTTCAATGGATTTAAATGAATTTTCCTTTTTTAAGCAGAAGCTCAATCTCTTGATTGGTCATCAAATCTTGATCGGATTGGAAATACGGGAAGGTTACTTTAGGCAGGTGATTGTAGTGCGAGAGCAGAAGCTCGGTTGGGTGCGAGGGCAGAATGACAAAATATTGCTCATCGTATTTATAGGAGTTAGGTGATTCCGATAAGGAAATCAACACTTCATGAAGCTTCTCTCCAGGACGAATGCCGATATCCTTAATCGGCGAATGAGCTCCGCCAAAGATGTTTTTCAACACTTGGATCAAATCGATAATTTTGCAAGCGGGCATCTTCATAACGAAGGTCTCGCCGCCGATGGCCACTGCCGTTGCTTTCAATAACAACTGGATGGCCTCTGGAACGGTAAGGAAGAAACGGGTCATATCAACGTCGGTTAACGTTATTTCTTTGCCTTCCACAATCTGCTGCTTAAATAAAGGGACAACACTTCCGTTTGTTCCAAGCACATTACCGCCGCGGATACAAACGAAGCGTGTTTTCTCGCTCATGTCATTGGCTTTAATAATGAGCTTCTCGCCAATCGCCTTTGTCATGCCATAGAAGTTAATAGGATCGACTGCTTTGTCCGTTGAGACGTCGATAACCTTCTCAACTCCCTGCATGATGCTGGCTTTTATAATGTTTTGCGTGCCGAGAACGTTCGTTTTCAGCGCCTCAGTCGGTTGGTATTCGCAAATGGGAACATGCTTTAAGGCAGCGAGGTGGAACACAAAGTCAACGTTTTGGCACGCTTCATATACCGCATCGAAATCACGAACGTCACCAATTATAAATGTCAGCTTTGGATCGTTAAATTTTCTTTTCAAATCAACCTGCGTAAATTCATTGCGGGAAAAAATTCTGATTTCCTTTGGATTGGTTTCCAATAGGTTTCTCGTTAATTCTTGCCCCCACGAGCCTGTGCCGCCCGTAATTAATACGATTTTATCCTTAAACATGTATAGCCCTCCCTGGTAACTTATCCTAAATTCATTTACTGGTCTGCGGCTGCGTCCAATGGCAGCTCTATTTATTCCAAATGGATCTATTCACAATTTTGGTATAGCTCTGAATAATTTTGACCACCTTAATGGAAACATTCGTATCCTGATAATCTGGCGGGATTGGGATATTCGACTGATTATTGGATTGAATGCCGACTGCCAGCTGAATGGATTGCAAAATCTCATCTCCCGACACGCCGCCGATCACGATCGTGCCTTTATCGAGCACCTCAGGCCTTTCCGTACTTGTTCGAATCAATACGCCAGGGAAGTTTAGAATCGAGGACTCCTCGCTTAAGGTTCCGCTGTCGGAGAGCACGCAGTAAGCATGCTGCTGCAAGTGGTTATAATCCAAAAAACCAAAAGGCTTATGAACTTTGACGAGAGGATGGAGCGGCATTTGTTTTTGCTGGAGCTTCTTAAGCGATCTTGGGTGGGCGGAGTAGATGATGGGGAATTGCAAAATTTCTGCGACTTGGTTAATCCCTTTTATTAATGAGGCAAAGCGATTGTCGATATCTAAATTTTCTTCGCGATGCGCGCTTAACAAAATATATTTCTTCTGCTCTAATCCCAGCTTAGTTAATATATGACTCTTGTTAATCTCATTTTGAAATTGCAGGAACACCTCAGGAAGCGGCGAGCCCGTTACGAAAATATGCTCTTTGCGAACACCTTCGTCCAGCAAATACCGTCTGCTGTGCTCGGTATAGGGCAGGTTGATATCGCTGATGTGGTCGACGATTTTCCGGTTGGTCTCCTCAGGCACATTTTGATCAAAACAACGGTTGCCTGCTTCCATATGGAAAATGGGAATTTTCAATCGTTTTGCCGCAATCGCGCTTAAGGCACTGTTCGTGTCGCCTAGCAGCAAGACGGCATCCGGCCGCACGGCTTCCATTAAATCGTAGGCTCGGGAAATGACATTGCCAATCGTCTCGCCCAAGCTTTTGCCGACAACATTCAAATAATGATCGGGTTTTCTGAGCTTTAAATCTTCAAAGAAAATATCATTGAGCTGAGGATCCCAGTTTTGTCCGGTATGGACAAACACATGATCAAAATATTGGTCACATGCTCTAATGACGGACGCCAATCGAATGATCTCCGGCCTGGTCCCTAGGATCGTCATTACTTTCAATTTGTTCACTAATTACCGCCTCCGGGTAGATTGTAATGGTTCGTTCCATTCCCTTTTCTCTGATCTCTCTGCAGCTGAACCATTTTGTTTCCTTACGATAAGTATCACCTCCTGGTCGGCTGCTGCGGGCATGCTTCAAGACAATGTCGGCATGGAAATATTACTCTATCGTATTCCTTAGATATAACAACGGTTTCGGTCATTCATCTATGTCTACGAGATTTAGTTCATAGACTAGGAGGTTAAAGCCCTAATTTTTCATAGCGAATCGCATTGTTGAAGGAACGACATATACTAGAGAGAGATATTTAGGAGTCAAACATGTCGGAGAGGGGAATGTCATGACAAATATTTTAATAACAGGCTCAAACGGGTTTGTTGGAAAAAACTTGTTGGAAGGGCTTGGGAAGCTAGATTCTGCGAATGTTTTCTTATTCAACAGAAGCAGCAGCGCAGAGGAGCTGGACACCTATCTAGCAAACGCGGATGTGATCTATCATTTGGCCGGCATTAATCGTCCGGTCCGTCCAGAGGATTTTCAGGGCAATGTTGAGCTGACGGAGCAAATTATTAAAGGGCTCAAGCAAAACAATAAAAAACCAAAAATAATATTCGCATCGACCATACACGCCTTATCGGATAATGATTATGGAAGGAGCAAAAAAGCGGCTGAGGAAGCACTGATCCAGTTTGGAAGCGAGACAGCGGCCGATGTTTATATTTTTCGATTGCCGAACCTATTTGGGAAGTGGTGCAAGCCGCATTACAATTCAGTTGTAGCGACCTTCTGCCACAATATTTCAAGAGATTTAGAGATAACGATATCGGATCCGGACCAACAGCTGGAGCTCGCCTATATTGATGATGTGGTAAAAAGGCTGCTAGCTGTATTGGCGCAGTCCGAACATAGCGATGGGCATTATTACTCTATTGAGCCAACATACTCCGTCACATTGGGGGGACTGGCAAATCAATTAATGGAATTCAAAAAAATCCGATCAACCTCGATTCTTCCAACGCTATCCGATCCCTTCACGAAATATTTGTACTCGACTTATTTGTCCCACCTGGACCGTCAAGACTTTGCCTATCCCATCCAAACCTTCAACGATCATAGAGGAAGCTTGTTTGAAGCGATTAAATCGAAGCATGCGGGCCAATTGTTTGTATCTACGACAGTGAAGGGAGTAGAGAGAGGGAATCACTACCACAATACGAAGGTTGAAAAATTTTGCGTTATAAAAGGAAAGGCGCTCGTTAAATTTAGGCATATATTTGAGGACGAATCGTTCACTTACACGTTATCGGATGAGAAAATAACGATTTTGGACATTCCGCCGGGGTATACGCATGCCATCGAAAATATTTCCGAAGACGATTTAATCGTATTGTTTTGGGCGAACGAAATCTTTGACGCGAGCCGTCCTGATACGTACCCAAGTCAAGTGTAGCCGGTAAAGGATGGGATAAGACCACCTAAACCATTAAAAGGAGCGGGTTTCTATTGAAGAAAAAGACAGTAAAACGCAAGGCAGCGACAAAGCCCAAGGCAGCGGCAAAACGCAAGGGCAAGGTGCTAAAGCGAGCATCAGGGAAAAGGAAAGCGAAGGTCGTCAGAAAACGAACAGCAAAGCCAAGAGCATTAAAGCTTAGAAAAAAAGGGAGAAGAAAAGGGCTGCTGAGACGAAAAAGGGCGCGTGCTTCCGTTCGCGAGGAACGGCCGCATGAAGGCAATACGCGAGTCATTGTATATATCCCTTTTAATAATCTGAATGTACGGGAGACGCTGCCTTCCTCTATCTCGGATGTCACGCTTCCTGAAGCGAACACGCAGTTTACAGAAGAATGGATTAATAAAAGAGTAGCTATTTTCATGAACTTTACGTTAAAAAGCCTGCAAAACCAGACCAATCCGCATTATCTTGCTTACATTGTTTATCATGACAGCTCAAGGATGTACATCGATCAAGCGCTCCGCAACTATCCTCCTTTGCCTTCGAATATTACGTTTATATCTGCCAGCGAATATGAAAACGCGGTTATTAGCCAGTTGAATGGCTATAAGTACTGGTATGAGCTTCATCTTTATAGCGATGACATGTATCATAAAGCGTATATCGACATGCTTTACAATTACAGGCCAAGACCCGAAACCAAAGTATTAATCTGCCAAAACGGCTACATCTACAACTCCGTTTCCGACGTGCTCGCCAAATACTTTAATTTTTCCAGCTCCTTCAATTGCTTAATCTACAAGGTTAGCGATTATTTGAAAGGGATAAGGCATAATATTTTCCAGCCTTCCGAGACTGGCATTTGGACGGGAGCGATCCAGCTTCCGCACGAGATCATTCCGCACCCGGTCTATATCAATCATAGCCATAATGCCAATACCGCTTTCTTCTTTGCGCAGGAAATACAGAACAATGTGGCGCTTGACGTTTGGACCAATCATGAAGGCCAATACTCTTTGTTTGGAGAAATCATTTACGATCCTTATTTGAAGCAACGGATATTAGGAGATTTTATGGGAAGCTACCCGCCGGTTGCAAGCCCGGCTCTCGCAACCGCATAACTTAAACAGCCAGGGGCTGCCTTGCAAGGTTATGAATCTTGCATGCAGCCCCTGGCTTATGGATTGCCGAAATAAAAAACAGCCGAGCAGCAATTGTAATGCTGCTCGGCTGTTAAATCCTTTTAAGCCAACTGGTGGATGGAAGCGGAATGGTACAGCTTTAAAAACTTGGAATCTTCGGAAGCATCGAAATTATAGTTTTCGATTGGAAGGCTGTAAAGCATTTTATCGATATGATAAATATCGGGAAGCGGCTCTTCTGTGCGGTATAGCAAGAAATAAGGGGTATCCACTGATTTAAAGCCTTCCTTGATCATATCATTAATCGAAGCGTTAGGATGCGAGAAGTATTGGGTACGAGAATCAGGATTGAGTTGGATAATCGGAAGTATGCTTTGGTCTGGCGTCACGTCATAAACGATTACTTTATAGTTTGATATATTTGATTCATATAACGTTTCTAGATTTTGCGTGAATTGCGGGGAGGCATTTGCTGCATAGATGATTACCGTTATGAGAGGGCTAATATTTCTCCGCAAACGGGCTTGATGCATGACATGGTACATAATATAGCGGCGGTTGCGCTTTTTCTCTATATTATTTTCAATTTGCATCGAATTGCTGTGAGGGGTTGTAAGCATGAAGTCCATCAGCAGTTTTGGCACATAGACTATATCGCAAATTTCAGTCAGGCGCAGAAAGTAATCATAATCCTCGACAGGGGTGTACTGCCAGCCTGCTATTCGCATCGCATATTCTTTCTTATACATAAACGAGTAGCCGATGAAGTAGAAGTCTACTAATTTTTCCTTCGGCTGGTTTTGCCAGATTAACCACGTTTTTGTCGTGTCCAGTCGCCTGCCGTCTCTAATAAGGCCAAAGCAGCCGTAAGCCAGCCCGACGTTTGGAGGCGATTTTTTTAATTTATTTCTTAACGTGCCTACGAAGTTGCGATAATAGTAATTATCGCTGGATACCCAAGTCAAATATTTGATTCTGTGCTGCTTCTGCAAAATTTCAAAGCCAACGTTTAGCGCGGTCGCGGTTCCCTGATTCTGCTTCCGAGGAATGACACGCACCCTCTTATCTCTGCGGGCATAGTAGCGCGCGATTCGCAGAACATTGCTCGTAATTCCGTCTATTACGATGAGCAGTTTAAAGTTTCTATAATTCTGGCTAAGGATAGACTGTATCGCCCTCCTGAATAATTTACTGTCCTGTGTATACACAGGCATTACAATCCCTACATCTGCCATTACGTAACATCACTCCCTTATATCTAGTTACCCACATTATTGTATTCTTCCGTTCCTTTTCAGCCACGGCACCCTCCTAGTTTCTTCCTGTAAATAGGCAAAGTTTCATAGGGGAATTCAAAGGCAGGATTGAAGAATAGACGATGAGGAGAGATGCCCGCATTTATAGCGATCTTTTTCGTTATTTGCATTGACCATGCGGTTATTATCCTTTAGAGTTAATATGTCATGCTAATTGAATAACTAGAATAATAATTCCATTTAAATTCCATTAATCCCCACATAACCTAATATGAGGTGAACAATCAAGCAATGTTCAAACTATCCTTCCGTTCAATGGCAATCGTCCTTCTCCTAGCTCTACTATGGCCTGCTGTCATGGGTCATGCTGCGACTAATCTCTTAAAAAACGCCAGCTTTGAAAATGTAACGGCCGGAGCGCCGGCTGATTGGAATCATGACGCATATTTAAAAGAAGATAATGTCACGGCTTATTCGGTCTCAAGCGACGAGTCGCACACAGGAACGTATTCCGCCGTTCTAGAGAATAAGGGAGCCAACCATTCGCGGTGGACCCAAGTTGTGAACGTAAAACCTAAAACGACTTATAAGCTGTCTGGATATGTGAAGACGGAGCAGATCGGGCCGGATGCAACCGGAGCGCATTTCTTCGTTGACGGAGTTGCCGTTACATACCCGGAAGTAAAAGATACGAATGGCAAATGGGCGTACGTTCATTTTTATGCGAAGACGGGCAAGGATCAAAAGAGCATTACGTTTGCCGCTAGTCTTGGCGGCTATGGGGCCATCAATACAGGCAAAGCCTATTTTGATGATGTAAGCGTGGAGAAGGTGTCGAAGGCTCCATCGGGCGCGGAAGTATTCAGCTTGGTGCCAACAGAAACAGGACAAGGTGCTGACGCCACAGGGGCTGGCGTATCGGTATTGCCGCTCATTTTGTTCGGTGCGCTGTTTTGCTTGCTGTTCGCTGCTGTATACAAGAAGCTGTTTCGCGATCGAGGCTGGCTGGACGAGAAGCCGCATTTGCATAAAGTGATATTGGTCTTTGTACTCTTAGGGGCGCTCGCTCTGCGATTCTGGATTGCCATTGCGAGCAAAGGTTATGCCAATGATATTGCGTTGTTTATGGCTTGGGCCGATCATGCGGTGAAGCAGGGCCTCTCCGGCTTTTACCATACCGATATGTTTGTAGATTACCCACCCGGCTATATTTATATTCTGTATGTGCTAGGCGCTGTCAAAAGCATGCTCGCGCTAGACGCATCCTCTAATGCAGCGATGCTGCTGTTCAAGCTGCCGGCCATTCTAGCTGATCTTGCGGCTGCTTATTTTATTTTTAAAGCGGCAAATAAGAAAGCCGGCTATTCGGTAGCTTTAGGGCTGTCGCTGCTATACGTATTCAATCCAGCGATTATTGTAGATTCAGCGGCTTGGGGCCAAGTGGATTCGATTTTTGCGCTGGCGCTAGTATTATCCATTTACGGCATAGCGGAAAATAAAATCGAGCGCGCATCCGTATGGTTCGCGATAGCTGCGCTCATTAAGCCGCAAGCGTTCATTTTTATGCCGGTGCTGCTGGTCTGGTTCGTTTATCGGAAAGCCTGGAGAAAAATCCCGGTGAGCGCATTCTACGGCTTTACAACGTTTATTTTACTCGCTCTGCCGTTCTTCTGGGGCAATGGAGGATTAGCGGGCCTTATTAATTTGTACCGGGGAACGTTATCCTCTTACCCTTATGCAACGCTAAACGCCTTTAACTTTTATACGCTGACCAATGATAACTGGAAGCCGATCACCGATACGTGGCTGCTGTTTTCGTTCCAGACATGGGGCATGATCTTTATTTTGGCGGCAGTTGCGCTAGCGGCGTATTTCTCCTTTAAAAAGCTGGACGGCGATTCGTCGAAGCGGGCTTTTTACGTAGGCATGGTGCTCATTGTTGTCGTGTTTATGGGCGTAACGAAAATGCATGAGCGCTATCTGTTCCCTGTTCTATTGCTTGCGGTCTTTGCCTTTATTCAATCGCTTGACCGAAGAATGCTGATGCTTTATTTAGGATTCAGCCTTACAAGCTTCATCAATATCACATACGTGCTCGATTACAGCAAAGTCAGCACAAACGTACCGTTTAATGGCATTGTCCTCTTGTGCTCGCTAGCAAATATTGGGCTTCTGCTTTACTTGCTTTATATCGGATATGATAAATATGTACGCGGCAAAGTGAAGCCGGTAAGCCCTCTATTGGAGGAAGAGCTTCAGCAGTCGGACGAAAATGTGTTGGCTCCGTTTAAAGCAGGAGCGGTTTCGAGATTGAACCAAGAAAACAATCGTCTCGAGCGCAAGGATTGGATATGGATGGGCGCTGTTACGCTCATTTATGCCATCGTTGCTCTCTACCAGCTAGGGGAGATGAAAGGGCCGGTAACCGTATGGCAGCCCGCAGAAGCGAATCAAAGCTTCATCGTTGATTTGGGCGGAGTGAAGCAGCTTGACCGCATCAATAGCTTCGGCGGCGTAGGCACCGGGAAGTTCAAATACGAATTCAGCCAAAACGGCACCGATTGGGATAACGTAATGGAAATGGACAGCAGCCATGTCGCTGTCTTTACGTGGACGAGCCAGCCCGCGGCGCTGCAAGCGCGTTATGTGAAGCTGACAACGGTGCAATCCGGCTTCTCCATGCATGAAATCGCGATCTATGAGCAAAGCAACAAAATACCTTTGCCGATCGTTGGTATAAATGATGAACAAGCCAAAAATGCCAAAAGAGGCAGCGTGCCGCAGCTGTTCGACGAGCAGAGCCTTGCGAAATATGATGCGACCTATATGAATGGCTCTTATTTCGATGAGATCTACCATGCGCGCACGGCTTATGAGCATTTGGAGCATATCGTCGCTTACGAGAACACGCATCCGCCGCTTGGCAAAATCATCATCGCGCTTGGCATTAAGCTGTTTGGGCTAAATCCGTTTGGCTGGCGCGTCATGGGCACGCTGTTTGGCATCGCGATGCTGCCGCTCATGTATTTGTTTGCTAGAAGGCTATTTAAGAGCAGACTATACGCAGGACTTGCCGCTGCGCTGTTCGCAGCCGATTTCATGCACTTTACGCAAACGAGAATTGCAACGATCGACGTTTATGGCGTGTTTTTCATCATGCTGATGTTTTATTTCATGCACAAATATTATTCGTTGAATTTTTACCGGGTCAAGCTAAGCGTGACGCTGCTTCCATTATTTTTGGCAGGGCTGTTTTTTGGAATCGGAGTCGCATCCAAGTGGATCGTGCTTTATGGCGGCGCCGGGCTTGCGATCATGTTGGCTATTTCCTTATTTGAACGCTACAAGGAGTATGCGGCAGCCAAGCGCGTGCTGCGAAATGATAAAGCGGAGTCTGCATTCAGCTTAGACAAGCTGCAGCATATCGTAAACGTGTTTCCGCGTTATACGATCATTACGCTCGCGGTATGTCTCGTCTTCTATATCGTTATTCCGCTCTCGATTTATGCGTTGTCTTATATTCCGGTGCTTACCGTTATGGATGAAGGGTACACGCTGAAAAGTCTTATTGATTATCAGAAGCATATGTTTAGCTATCATAGCCATCTCGTTTCGACGCATCCATTCTCCTCCTCCTGGTGGGAGTGGCCGTTCATGAAGCGGCCGGTGTGGTACTACTCAGGCGACAATATGGCGCCTGGAATGAAATCAACGATCGTAGCGATGGGCAATCCGCTCATTTGGTGGGCAGGCATTTTTGCGATGGCTGCGACGATCTGGCTCAGCATCAAACGGAGAGACCGGGCGATGTATACGGTTTGGATCGCGTTCTTGGCGCAATACGTGCCATGGATGCTCGTGACTAGGCTCACATTCCTATACCACTACTTCGCTATGGTGCCGTTCATCATTTTAAGCTTGGTGTATATATTCAAAGTAATCGAAGAGAAAGAGCCGAGCTTTAAGCGCGTTAGGAACATCTTCTTGGTTGTATCCATTTTATTATTTATTGTTTATTATCCTGCTCTTTCCGGTATGACCGTGCCAACTTGGTACGTTGAGCATGTGCTTCGCTGGTTTCCAAGTTGGTTATTTTAAGAAAGGGGCATACGGATGAACAAATCACCTGTAAAATACAGCGTTATCGTTCCGATGTATAACGAAGAAGAGGTCATCGAGCATACGTATGAGCGGCTGAAGGCCGTGATGGACGGCGCGGACGGTTCGTATGAGCTTATTTTCGTCAATGACGGCAGCAAAGACCGTACGGTTGAATTGATTTCGATGATCGGCGACTTTGATCCGAGTGTCCGCCTTATTAACTTCTCCCGCAACTTCGGGCATCAGATTGCGATCTCGGCAGGCATGGATTATGCGCAGGGCGATGCAATTGTTGTCATTGACGCGGATTTGCAGGATCCGCCCGAGGTTATTCTCGATATGATCGCGAAATGGAAGGAAGGTTATGAGGTCGTTTACGGCAAACGGCTGAAGCGCAAAGGCGAGACTGTCTTCAAGAAGCTGACCGCGAAAATCTTCTACCGGACGCTGCGAAGCTTGACGAACGTCGATATTCCTGTTGATACGGGCGACTTCCGGCTCATTGACCGCAAAGTATGCGACGTGCTGCGCGGGTTGAAGGAAAAAAACCGCTTTGTGCGCGGGCTGGTCAGCTGGATCGGCTTCCGGCAGACGATGGTCGAATACGAGCGGGAAGAGAGGTTCGCGGGCGAAACCAAATATCCGCTGAAGAAAATGATTGCTTTTGCGATAGACGGAATTACCTCGTTCTCCTACAAGCCGCTCAAGATTGCGACGTATATCGGGTTCACCCTATCTTTCACAAGCTTTCTATACCTGCTGGTCGTTATTTTCCAGAAGCTGTTCACGGGCAGCACGATTGCAGGCTGGGCATCGATCGTCGCGGTTAATCTATTGTTTAACGGCATCATCCTCATGCTTCTTGGCATTATAGGCGAATATATCGGACGAATTTATGATGAATCCAAAAACAGGCCGCTGTATATCGTGCGCGAGGTCAAAGGTTTTGCCGATGAGGAAGCGGAGCGGAAAGCAGAAGCGTTGCAGACCGATCGGAAGAAAGAGTATGTCTAAAGAGTCCCGAAAAAAGCTTATCGTTCAATTTATAACCTTCAATATTGTCGGCTTGCTCAATACGGCTGTCGACTTCTTGATGTTCACCGCCTTGATCTGGTTTGGCGCCTATTATCTGCTCGCGCAGGTGGTCGCATACAGCGCGGGGATGATTAACAGCTTTGTGCTTAACAGCCGATATACGTTTAGTAAGAGCAACCATACATCAAGCGACACGAAGAAGCTTGGCATGAGCGTAAGGTTTATCGTATGGAACGGTATTTTGCTCGGCGTCACGCTGCTTCTGCTCGCTGCTTTAACGCAGTGGTGGGGGCTCAATCATCTTGTTGCCAAAGTTATTGTAACGGGGGTTACCGTTTTGCTTAATTTTTACGGGAGTAAAAAATGGGTTTTTACAACGAATGGAACACAGGCCGAGAGCAGCTAGCGGAAGGTGGGGAAAATGAAAAAAATATTTTCTTATACGTTGGTCGTCGTTGGCATTCTCATATTGCTCTACCCAAAAGCGAATGAATGGTACGAGAATCGCCAGCAGGATAAGCTGATGGCAGAGTGGGAAGACGCAAGCTTCGATGAAACGCCCCAGCAGCAAGCGCAGCAGCAGTATGAGCAGCTGACGGATCTGTTTAACGAGGAATCCACCGCTGCAACAGCGCAGCCAGCAAGCACGCCTACAGAGGCTCCTACGACGGCTCCGCCCGTTCAAAAAATCGCATCGATCGCAACGCTTAAGATAGACAAAATAAAACTTAAGCTGCCAGTGGTCGAGGGAGCAACCCAGAAAAATATGAAATCGGCAACGGCCCATCTAAAGGAAACGACAGCCATTGGCGAGGTCGGCAACGCGGCTATCGCCGGGCATCGGATGCGTTCAAAGGGAAGATTGTTTAACCGGCTCGGAGAGCTTGAGGTGGGCGACAAAATCGTCGTGGAGACGAAGGAAAAAACCTATACATACAAGGTATATAAAGTATCGATCGTCAAGCCAACCGACGTGTCCGTCCTTAATTACAATAACAAAGATAAGCTGCTCACCTTAATCACTTGTGACCCAATTGTAAACCCCACTCACCGCTTAATCATTCACGCAAAAATGTAAACGGCAGCAGAGCCCATTTTCGTTAGGCAGCAGCACCAATGGTATCGCCCCTTCATAGTATAAGTTGACTGTATCCCTTAACCTTGTTAAACCATAAAAACCCGCGCAAGGAGGGGTGACAAACATTGAAGGGTAGCGACCATAAGAGCAAGTTTTTATTGACGCATCGTGAACGCGAGGTATTCGAGCTGTTGGTACAGGACAAGACAACAAGAGATATCGCACAGCAACTATTCATCAGCGAGAAGACCGTCCGCAACCATATTTCTAATGTAGTATAGTTTGAAGCACACAACAATTGTGTGCTTCTTTTATAGGAGTGAGAGTATGAATAAATCTTTACCACAATTCAAATCAGCACAAGAAGCTATGACTTATTTTGAGAAGTATGGACGCCTTGAGTACTTCGGGCGTGGAACGGATATGGCTCGCATCATTAACTATCATGTCAAGGATGGTCGGTTGCTGCGGATCTATATTTACGATAACGGTAAGGTTGAATATATAAATCAGGGGCAATGACGCTCCTGATTTTTTGTTTCCCCATCAAACACCCCGAAAACACTACGAAATTCCTCAAAACAAATTGAGCAATTATTGTCCAAAAATTGGTTGTGAAGTGTGCGCCATTAGGTTTCAGACGTGGTAAATTGATATCATAGGAAATCGAGAAAGAGAGCAGCACGCGACACAACCATATGCCTGTTTGACGGAGGTAGGCAATAAAACGGCGGCAACATTTAGCCCTCGTAATAAGTCCTGCAAAGAGCCGCAAGGGTAGAACAAGCGCGAATGACTGGATTGAGTATCGAAGACCTTAGAGAATGAAGCCGTTGCATAAAACCGCTGGACCCGGTAAAGGAACGACGGTGGATGTTCTCGAATGACAAAGCGGCCCGCGTCGATATGTAGTTTGTGCTTATTTACAACGGCGGCTGTAGTGCCAATACAAATCATGTCGAACATCCTGTCGTGGAGGTGTTCGGCGTTGATGATTAAATGTCTCTGCTCTGATCTTTCACCTAACAGCTACGCTCCGCTCTTTTCGGGTGGCAACCGAACTAAGGATAAGGACTCACACCTTTTCCTCGTAGCATGATTAGCGGAGCAATTACGATTAACGGTTCTCTTGACGGTATTTTTTAACATCGATATAATGACCTTGTTCTTACTCCAAAGTTACAAAGTACGTATATCTTTAAACCTAATCGCCGTTCTACGGCGTACATTGCATTTAATGCGGAGCGAAGCGTACCGCATGCCTTGCACAACCTTATATCGTTTTATCCAAGTCGCCCAAATGGAGCGGCTTTTTTTATTGCCTTGAAAGGAGCTGTCGCGATGGTAGACGAGGAAACATTGCTTTGCGTGGTGTGCGGCTTTTCGTGGTGTGAATGCGGCATAGAGGATGAAAGATGCCAGAACTGCGGCGATGTCGACCGTGCGACATGCGGTTGTTATGAATAATGGGTAAGTCAGCATGGAGCAAGCAGCCGGAGCAAGCAAAGGCAACAACGAGCAGGCCAGAAGTGCAGACGTTAACAGTCACATATAAGTGCGGACATGAGGGAGTTCGAAGAGAGATCGTTTATCCTCATGTCGGCATTTCGCACACGTTGCAGTGGATTAGAAGAAATGTGAAATGTGGTGATTGCTATGAAGCCATGAGCAAAAAAGTTCTATAACAGCAAGGCTTGGAAGGACTGCCGCAAGGTGAAAATCGAAAGCGTTCATGGATTGTGTGAGCGTTGCGATAAGCCGGGATACATTGTCCATCACACGGTCTATCTGACGGCAAAGAACATAAACGATCCTTGGATATCGCTTAATGTGGAGCTACTCGAATACACTTGCCGAGATTGCCACAATGAGGAACACATGGGTACAGCGGAGCCTATAACGGCTCAAGGAACGGCTTTTGATGAATACGGAAATCTAATCCTGGTCGGGGAGGGATTCAAACGTGGATAAAGAGATTTGTGCGCGCTGCTTCTTCTCTAGCTTGTGCGCTAAATGCAAACTACCACATTGTAATGGGAACGACTATTTCCCAGCTCAAGGAGGTCTGAAACATGAAGCATCCAAAGGAACTAAAGAATCTAGCTTGTCTAGTACTTGTTCTATCGACGTTGGTCGTGGACAGCAGGAGAGAGCGGCTATGAGTACTAAACGCGGTCAATGCGGCAAATGCGATCATATCGCGGACTATAGCGAGGAAGAAGTTAAAAGTCCGGCAATGGTTGCTTGTAAGAATGAGTTTTGCCGAAGTAAATCAGTTTGGCGTGTTTGGACGGATGATGAAATAGAACGAATGGTGAGGGGTGAGAAGGTTGAATAAAAAACCTATGTTTAGTTATGAGGAATACGACCGAGTTTATCAACGCACGGTAGATGCGAATGTTCGTATTGGCGAGTTGCTCGCGGAGAATAAGAATCTTAAACAAAAGGCTTCAATTAACGATAAGCTGCAATACTTGGATAGGTTGCATTCTGATAAGTTTAAAAATGCCGATCGTATCAAACGAGTTTGTGACAGTATCGAGAAAGACTTGGGGTTGAGCAAACCTTTCAAGGTTGGCGATCTAAAGGTGAATATTAAAATCGACGTTGACGATCTAATAGCCCGGTTGAAAGAAGCTATGGGCAAAGTGCCTCATACTGGCGGTTATGTAAAGGCTTCTGAGGAAGCAGCTATTGAAGAACCTGTATACGGTAGGGACACGAAGACTATACAGCGGGGGTAAGCGCATGAACGGGTTTAAAGCATTGACTATAATGGTTGTGGCTTATCTCTTGTTCATGGTTGCCATGACTTTAATATCTAAGATGTAATAAGGCGCTGAATATGGCGTCTTTTTTTGTGCCCAAAATACCCCCCCTTCTTACTTTTAGGAAGTGGAATCTGGCAGACCGCTGTCCCCCATTTTCATAATACACAGGTCACGCGCGAGGGGGAGGGGTCATTTGCAAAGGAGGTGGACGAACCATGAAAGAGCGGAAGGTATCGCAAAAGCCCATCGACGGGCGGACGGTAGGCGCCAAGAAGTCGAGAGTTACGAAGGAAGAGACAAGGCTTCTTAAGATATTCGCCAAGCTGCCGCCTGATGTACTTTCGATAGCGCATGGATTGATTAGGCGGGCTGCTCACATGCGGATTACACTGGACGACTATGAAAAAGACATTGACGAAAAGGGTACGGTCGACCTTTTCAAGCAGTCGGCAACGTCGCCGGAGTACGAGCGGACGCGGCCCGTAGTCACGAACTATAATTCGCTGGCTAAGAACTATCAAACAATCATCAAGCAGCTTACGGACTTGCTGCCGAAGGCTGACGAGGTGTTCGACCCCAATAAGAGTAACGACGGCTTTGACTCATTCGTTGATAAAAAGAATATATAGGGGGTTTTTATAATGTCGGGTTCACTTTCTCCTCAAAGCAAAAACAACATGCTTGACGCTGAGCTAGCGGGCACGTTATACGTCGGTTTATTCACGGATGCAGCGGGCTTACTATCCAATCAAACGCCAACAACAGAGGCGACGGCAGGCAATTGCCCCGGCTATACCCGCCAAGCGGTAACACATGCAGCAGCAGCAAACGGATTAAAAGAAACCAATTCAGCCGTAGCCTTTACAGCGACTGGAAACTGGGCTACGGTTCGCTACGCTGGCGTTTTTACCGCTGTAACGGGCGGAGCGCTCAAGTATTGGGCAGACCTTCGCGCAGCTGGTGTGCTGGCTCCTAAAACGCCTACAAACGGTGAGCAAGTCACCATTGCCGCAGGCGAACTTGAAGCTACTCTAATTTCTCCGGCGACCTAACCATGATCTATAAAATCCGTGGTGAGATAACGACATTCGATGGTGTTCCTGTTATTGTCGCGGCATTGGGCGTGTACCCATTGGAGTTGATCGTACAGGATGTTGAGGTGAACGGCGTTGACGCGTTCTCCTTCGAAGCTATGACAGTTGGTGAAGAAGTGAAGACGGCAGTTTTTAACGATCTAAAGCCTTTTGTTGATAGGTGGGGCGGTTGGATAGACTGGCATTTTTGCAGCCATGACGACCCGATCAAGAAGCCCTGCGCTATAGCGGAGACATATACGAGGGGGTAGCTCATGGCTTACTATCTCCAATTTGACGGTGTGGATGATTACTTACGAACACCCACGTTGACGTATACAAAAGTCGTTATCGACATGACGAAGGGCACGACGCTCAATAAAATTTACGTGGACGATAGCGGCAGCGCTCGGTTGTTCGAGAACGCAGCAGGTGAGGAAAAGCGGAGCACGTACTCAATTATCAACGTTAACGGCGTTACCGGGAATGGATTCAACAACATTTTCAACGCTGGGGAAACAGGGGTTCTAACAGGCGAATTAGGAACAGCTAGAACATTCCCGCTGACGTTCTTTTCGAACAATGCTTTGCAGGCCGGGAACTTCATGGATTGTATTGCGCGTAACATCAAGGTGTACAACGGTGCGGTACTTGTCGCTCACTATGATTTGACTTTAGGTAGCGTACAAGATCAATCCGGCAATGGAAACCACGCAACATTGGTAGGCGGGACGTGGGCCGAAGAAGGCGGAGGCCCTGTTATCCACGCGGTAACGGGATCGGCTTCTAGCGTGTCTGCGGCGTCTGCTGCGGTGGGGTTGAGCGCGCCTGTCTCCGGCTCCGCATCTTCGGTGAGTTCTGCGGCTGTGGTCGTTGGTCGGTCAATGTCGGTTAGCGGATCGGCTTCGGTTGTATCTAGCGTATCGGCAGAGATCGGCAGTACTGGCCCTATCAATCATCAAGTGTCCGGCAGCGCGTCCGCTATCTCCGGGGCAGCCGCTACCGTTTCGCGTAGGTTGGCTGTCGTCGCTTCTGCGGCGTCTGAATCGCTCGCTACGGCGTCCGTAGGTTTGAGGTATAAAGTTACCTCCCAAGCGGTCGCAATAGCAGAGGCGCGGCATAGTGAGGCGGCAAAGGTTGAATACAGATTTATCCTCAAGGGATCGCGGGGCCGGAGCATTGTTTTACGCGGTTCCCGTCGCTCCGGGGTTATATTGCGAGGTGGTAAAGTGGCAATTCGGAACAAGCCTATTAATATGTTTGCAGGCGATACAGAACCGATCAAAGTCGAGTTATTTGAGGCGGACGGTGTGACCCCGATGAACCTCACAGGGCTTTCGCTAGAGTGGATCATGCAAAGGGAAGCGGGGGCTTCTGACGCTCTGAGGAAGACGATTGGAGCCGGGATAACGGTCGTTTCTGGCGGCGTATCTATCAGTTTCGAACAAGCTGATACGCAGAATCTACCGACAGGCACTTATTACTATGTCGGACGAGAAGTAAACGCCAAGGTAGAAACGCTATTCCTCGGTTCTATCAAATTAATTAACGCAGGGTTTTGAAATGGGGTGATAGATTGGGGATATTGAAAGAGTACCCGCTTACGTATAACCCGATCCTTAAATATTGGAATCAGATAGAGAACGGCGAAGTTGTCGTAGGCGAAAAGGTGCGCCGGATGTATCGCCAGCTCGCCGCCGACATTTACGATCAAAGCACCGAGTACGAATATAGCGTGAAACACGCAAACCACGCTATTGAATTTATCGAAAACTTTTGCAAGCATAGCAAAGGCTCTTGGGGCGGTAAGCCAATAGCGCTTGAAGATTGGCAACAAGCCTTTATAGCTGCCATATTCGGTTTCATTCACAAAATCGATGGAACTCGCAAATATCGCGAGGTGTTAATGGTCGTGGCCCGGAAGAATGGGAAATCGACTGTTGCCTCCGGCATTGGCTTATACTTGCAAATCGCTGACGGCGAAGCGGGAGCAGAGGTTTACGCTTGCGCCACCAAGAAGGATCAAGCCAAGCTCGTTTGGTTAGAAGCCAAGCGCATGGTCAATAAATCTCCATCGCTTCGGAAGCGTATAAAGCCGCTTGTCGCGGAGCTTGTCGGATTGCCTAACGATAGCACCTTTAAACCGTTAGGAGCCGACAGCGAGACGCTTGACGGCCTCAACGTATCCGGCGCGATGATGGATGAAATACATGCATGGAAAACGAAAGACCTTTATGACGTTATCGTCGATGGTACAAGCTCGCGGGAACAGCCGCTAATAGTCATGATCACGACAGCCGGGACAGTTCGAAATTCAATCTACGATCAAAAGTACAACGAGGCGAAAGAGAAAATCGAACGCCTCGGCTTCCCGTACAAAGCAGGTGAGGAAGACCCGCACGAACGATTCTTGCCGATCATCTACGAATTGGACGACCGTAAAGAATGGGTTGATCCTGCTTGCTGGCCCAAAGCTAATCCGGGCCTTGGAACGATCAAGAAGCGTGACCAACTAGCAACGAAAGTCGCAAAGGCGAAGGCAAATCCGATGCTTGTTAAAAACTTGCTGACGAAGGATTTCAACATTCCCGAGACAAGCGAGGAAGCATGGCTAACATTTGAGGAAGCGTACAACGAGGCGACCTATGACATAGAGGATTTGCGAAACACTTACGCGGTAGGCGGTGCCGATCTATCTAGCACGACGGATTTAACATGCGCTACGCTGCTCGTTATGAAACCGGGCGACGATACGATATACACCATTCAACAATACTTTCTGCCGGAAGAGAATTTCGAGCAGCGGGTTAAAGAGGATAAGATTCCTTACGATGTGTATCATGAACGCGGCTGGCTGACGTTGAGTGCTGGCAACAAGATCGACTATAAGGACGTAACCGCATGGTTTGTGAAGATGCACAAGGAATACGACATTACGCCAATGTGGATAGGCTATGACCCTTACAATTCCAAGTACTGGATCGACGAAATGATCGAGGAAGGGTTTGACATGCGAGTAGTCCGGCAGGGCGCGCTAACAATGAGCCAGCCGATGAAGGAAATAGCAGCGGATTTCGCAGCGAAGCGGGTCAATTACAATCACAACGCCTTAACACTTTGGAATCTGACGAATACGAACATTAAGGAAGACGACAACTCCAATATTCGGCCTGTAAAAGGCCGTAACCAAAAGGCGCGGATCGACGGTACGGTTTCCATCATAAACGCCTACGCCATCTTGTACGAGAACATGACCGATTTCAAAGCACTTATTTAGACCACGACGTTCGTCGAATTGGTCTATTTGTCATGCGGAGGGAGGTGAGAAATTGAAAGAAAAGCGTTCAATATTCCAAGAGGCCCGTTCATTCTTCAACATGGTTTTTGGCGGCAAACAGCCTTCAAACAATCATAGATACATGCAAATGATGAATAGCGCGCCGACGCTCTATGACTTTTCTGGCGACGCCTACGACAGCGATACCGTCCGGGCTGCTGCTGACGCATTCGCAAGGAATGTCGGCAAGCTCAAGGCGAAGCACATTAGGCGATTGGATGGTGAAGTCAGCTACCCTAAAAACTCTAATGTTGAGTGGCTTTTGCAAACTAGACCGAATCAGTTCATGAATGCCTATATCTTTTACTATCGTTTGGCGACTCAATTTTTGATGTCAAACAACGCGTTTATATGGGTTAAGCGCGACGCCATGAACCGAATAGAGGGATTCTATCCTCTTACATCATCGGGCGTCGAATTGATCGACGTCAGCGGTCAAATGGCAGTTAAGTTCCGTTTTTACGACGGCAATGAATACGCGGCCCCTTACTTTGACGTCATTCACTTGCGGCGATTCTTCTACCAAAACGACATGTTTGGGGAAACGAATAAAAGGGCTCTGAATCCGATCCTCGACCTTATAGCGGCTACGAACGCAGGGCTTAAGAATGCAGTTAAAACGTCAGCTATCCTCCGCGGTATCTTAAAGTTCGGCAGCATGCTTAAAGAGGACGACATGAAGAAGCAGACCGAAGCGTTCAAACGCGACTATCTTGACGCGAGTAATCACGGCGGCATCGCTGCAACTGATTCAAAGGCTGAGTACCAGGAGCTTAAGAGTGATCCGAAAATGATCGACGACAAGCTCATGACAGCTATGGCTGACAAGGTTTACGACTACTTCGGCACTAATAAAAAGATTATTCAATCCAACTATTCGGAAGAAGAATGGAACGCTTTTTACGAGTCGATGATTGAGCCATTCGCCTTGCAAATGGGCTTGGAGTTTACAGCCAAAGTGTTCAGCGATAGGCAGCAAGGGCATGGCAATGAGATTTTATTCGAAGCCAATCGCCTACAGTATGCCAGCAATGACACAAAAGTCAAAATCATTGAGACGTTAGTCGACCGCGGCATGATGTCCATCAATCAAGGCTTAGAAGTCTTCAACCTCCCTCCAATTGAGGGCGGTGAAAAGCGAATTATGAGCCTTAACTTCATTGATGCGGATAAGGCTAGCGAGTATCAGCTAGGAAAGGTCAAGTCGAACGATGAAGTCTCGAAAGAAGAGCAGAATGACCCGGAGGGAGGTGAGAACAAAAATGACGGTGACGAATGAACGGTTAATACGATTGTTTGAAGTTGAAGCGCGATCTGCTGACATTGACGGTGGTTCACAGGAGCTTTTTGTGGAGGGCTATGCTGCCACGTTCAACTCTCCGACGGTGCTATATTCGTTCGATGGCGTTGATTACAAGGAAGTTATCGACGCTCGCGCATTCGAAGGGGCTGACATGTCGGATGTGATTTTTAATTACAATCACGGCGGCAAAGTTGTGGCTCGCAATCGGAACGGCACGCTTGAGCTTAAGACGGACAATAAGGGCTTGCATATTCGGGCAAGACTTGATGGAACTGTAGAAGGTCGCAACCTTCATCAAGAGATCAAGGACGGCTATATCGACCGTATGAGTTTCCGCTTTGCAGTAGACGTTGACGGCAGCAAATACGATCGTGCAACGCAAACGCGGACGATTACGAAATTTAAAAAGATTTACGATGTATCAGCCGTGGACATTCCCGCATATGACGATACGAATATTTCGGCTCGTAGCTTCTTCGAAGCAGAAGCGGAAAAAACCAAGCAAGAAGCTGAGGACGCCGAACAACGCCAAAGGCTGCTGCTTGCACTAAACATATCTCTAGCGCTTTAAGAGCCATCCGTAAACGGATCGGTTCTTTTTTTATTTCCTAATTTGAGAGGGGTAATCATTCAATGACACGTTTACAACAAATCGCAGCACGTATGCAAGAAATCCGTTCGGCTCTAGCTGGTGACGGTCAAGTCGATGTAGCAGCTTTTCAAACTGAGTTCGACGCTTTGACTACTGAAAAAGGTCAAATCGAGGCACGCAACGCTCTATTGAGCAAAATGCCAACCGAAGTTGTTCCTGTAGCTGCCAATACGGCTGCTGCCGCTAGTACTGTGGAAGTGGACAGATTCGACACTATAGAATACCGCTCGGCGTTCATGAAGTTCGCGCAAACAGGCGTCATGGCTCCTGAATTCACTGGTCAAGAATACCGCGCAAACTCAACAACTACGACTACTGACGCTTCTGCGGTTGTTCCTACAACCGTCCTTAACGAGATGGTCAAAAAAATGTACACAACAGGTCAAATCTTCAAACGTGTACGCAAACTGAACGTGCAAGGCGGCGTCCAAATCCCGATCTTGTCGCTTAAACCTGTCGCTTCTTGGATCGGTGAAACTCCCGTTTCTGACCGTCAAAAGGTACAAGCGAACACAAACGTCACTTTCACTTACTTCGGTCTAGAATGCCGTGTGTCTCAAACGTTGCTTGCTAACACTGTTACGCTTGCGTCGTTCGAATCCACTATCATTGCTCTGATCGTTGAAGCAATGGCAAAAGCCCTTGACCTTGCAATCATCAAAGGTACGGGTACTGGTCAACCGCTCGGAATCACTGTTGACCCTCGCGTGGTAGCTGGTCAAACAGTTACATTGTCCAAAGCGGCAACGGGTGAGTTCAGTTCGTGGGCTGCTTGGCAGAAGAAAGTAATTGCTAAAATCCCTCTATCCTACCGTCAAGGCGGCGTCTTCATTATGGCGGCTGGCACGTTTGAGGCTCAAATTAACGGCATGGTGGCTACTGACGGTCAACCTATCGGACGTATCAACTACGGCATTACCGATGGTTCGCAAGAGCGTTTTGCAGGCAAAGAAGTCATTCTCGTTGAGGATGATGTTATCAAGCCTTGCACGGATCAAGCAGCTTCGGTTGTGGGCGATATCCTCGCTATCTTCGTTCGCCTTGACGATTATGCAATCAACAGCAACATGCAAATGCAAATGACACGTTGGTTGGATCAAGACAAAAACGAATACGTGGATAAAGCAATCCTTATCTGCGACGGCAAGCTAGTTGATCCGGATAGCGTAATTATCGTTAAGGTAGCTGCCTAGTAAAGATTGGCGCGGCTTCGGCTGCGCCTCTCAAGGGGGTTTTATCATGGCTATTTTAGAGGATGTAAAAGCAGCTTTGCGGATCATGCCAGCGAACACATTCTTTGATACAGAGGTTGCGGATTTGATTGCGGCAGCGCGGGATGATCTGCGCCTTGCTGGGGTTTTATCTTCAAAGGTTGAAGACGACGAAGACACACTTATCAAGCGAGCCGTAACGGTATACTGCAAAGCAAACTTCGGTTTTGACAGCCCCGAGGCTCCGCGCTTCCAAGCTTCATACGACATGCTTAAAATGCATCTCACGCTATCGCAGGAGTACACGGTCGAGGTAGCTCCATGATGTGGCGGGATGTGGTCGGATTGATCAAAGTCACAAAGCAGAAAAACGAACTAGGTGAGCGCGTACCTGTTGACGGCGTGCCGCGCGAAGCTTTCGCAAACGTGAAGTCAGTCGGTAGTCGTGAATTTTACCAAGCTTTCGTAGCTGGCGTTAAGCCTGAGATCATTGTCGAGCTTATCAAAGCGGAATACGACGGCGAGGAAAAGGTGAAGCTCGAAGGCACAACCTACCACGTTATACGGGCGTACTCCAAGGGTGGCGACAAGATCGAGCTTACATGCTCCCGCTATCCGATGGAGGTATAGCTATGGCGCGTGACGACATCGTAGGTCTGGACGAGCTGCAAAGGGCCGTCCGAAGACTAGGCGAAAAAGTGCCGCAGATTGCAGCAACTAGAGCTGCCCGTGCAGGAGCTAAAATTGCTTTCAAAGCTGCAAAAGCAAATGCACCTATTGATACAGCCGACCTTAAAAACGGACTAGTAATGAAGCCTGAGAAGAGGACGACAAAGGGCAAGAAAATGTTTGATATCATGCTAGACCCTTTGAAGAATAACGTTTTCGTCAAGGTGTCTAAAGTGGGCAAACGTTCCTATTATCCGGCATCGCAGGAATACGGCTATCTAACCGTTAGCGGACGCTATATTCCGGGATATCGTTATTTAAGAAAATCGATTACGGAAAACAAGCGCGAGATCGAGACCACTATTGTACGCATCGGTATTGAAGAAGTGGACAAGGCATGGAACGCAAGGAATGCGAGGTGATTGCAAGTGAATTTTGAAAAGGCACTAGCGGAGGAATTGTCTTCGCTGGCTGGAATAGGCGGTCGCGTTTTCCCAATCATGGCTCCCGATACTATAGAAGATCCAGATGGCGGCGGTGACGATGTCCCATTAGTGACACCTTACATTCTTTATGAATCAGGCTACGGCGTCGAGGAAAAGGCTTTAGGCGGCTATCTGGATATGAGGGAGATTGAAGGGGAAATAAACGTCGTTACATCCACTTATGCGGGTCTTAAGCAAAACGTCGCTGCAATCATTGAGCGGCTAAAAAGTTTCGAGCGTCGGGCCATTGGCTCTGACGCTCTTTTTATTTCTGAGGTTACTTACGAGGCCCCCGTTGAGCTGTGGGAGCCGTTGCCAAAGCTCTATCGGTCGGTAATCGAATTTAAAGTAAATATTTAGGGAGGTTTTTACGTGGCACAAAGAGCGGTAGGAACAACATTGCAAGTCGGTGCTAATGTCGTTACCGAATTAACATCAATCAACGGTTTAAGCCTAACAGCAGAAACGATCGACATCACGAATCTATCCAGCGGCGGCGGATACCGCGAGTTTATGGGCGGTTTTAAAGATGCCGGAGAGGTTGCCATTACGGGACACTTCAACGCACAGGACGCTAATGGACAAATGGCGCTATATGCAGCTTTCGAAAATGGATCTACTAACTCGTATATCATCACTTTTCCAAGCGGCGGATCGTGGACATTTAACGGCGTTGTTACTGGATTCACTACAGCAGCCGAACTTGAGGGCACGGTATCTTTCGAGGGGACGATTAAAGTATCCGGCGCTCCTTCCTTCGGAATCACGCAATCAGGCGGCTTGACGGCACTCGTTCTTACGGCTGCTGGCGGCGCTCTGGCTCCGGCCTTTGCAGTCGGCAACCGTTCTTACAGTTATAGCGGCGTGACTGCTACGACGGCAACAGTGACGGCTACGGCTGCGGCTCACACGCTTAAGCTGTATGTTGACGGTGTTTACGCTCAAGACCTTGTTACGGGATCACCTTCGGTAGCTATTGCGCTGACGCTGAACGTCGGTAGGAAGCTGACTATCATCGCATACGAGGCAAGCAAATCCGCGAAGGTTTATGAAGTCGTTGTAATCAAGACAGCCTAATTATTAAAGGTCGGAGCGCCAGCGTTCCGGCCTTATTTTTGTTTAAAAGCACGCACAAACCACTATGACGGAGGCTAAAAACGATGGAAAAGAATAACGACGTTGTAATGATCACTCTCGATACGGAACGTGAATTGCGGTACGGACATAAAGCCCTGAAACGCCTTGCTGCGAAGACAGGGAAGAGTGTCGAAAGCTTAATCGATGGCGAACTAGATATGAACATTATGGAGGAAATAATCTTCTACGGCTTGGAGTCTGACGACAAAAAGAACCATGGCGGCAAGCTTGAGCTTAAGGACATGGAGGACTTGCTAGACCTTGCTCCGACCCCGAAATACTACTTGGATAAAATGACCCAAGCCATGACTAATGCGTTTGGTCAACAAGAGGGCGCAGAGGGAAACGCGGGGAAGTAAGCGAGCCAGAACCGTGGGATTGGGACAAATCGAAACGAATGTCGATCCGCGTAGGGATTAGGCCGGATGAGTACGACGACATGACCCCGCACGAACTAAACATGCACATTGAAGAGTTTTATGCAGCGAAAGACGATGCGGAGAAAGAGCGGGCGTTACTTACTTACATCGGCGCTAAGCTGCCGTTACTCAAGAAATTCCCAACCTTCGAAGAAGCATTCGGTTTCAAGCTCGGTGAAGATGAACCGACCGCTAAGAAGCCGAAAGAGCCGCAGCCGGAGGAAGAAATGAAAGCTATGGTAATGGCGCTAAACGCAAAGCTTGGCGGGACAGTTTACTAGAAAGGAGGAATATGCGTGGCATTAGTTAGGCAGTTAATGGTGCGTGCTGGTGCCGATTTCTCAGCAATGAGAAGGGAATTAAGGCGGGCTACTAGCGATTTGGACAAGTTTAAAATCGGCATGAAAGCTTCACTCGCTGGACTAGCTACCGTGCTTGCGGGGATCGGGCTAGGCGGAGTTTTCGCGGACGCTTCCGAGGATGCTATTAAGTTCGAGGCATTAATGGGGACGATTAGCAATACGCTGGGTAACTCCATGAACGATTTTAAGAAATGGCAGAACACGGTTGGTGACGCTATGGGCTTCTCCAAATTAGAAGTCGCGGGCATGGCTAACAACTACTCGCTACGGCTTAAATCCATCGCCAAAACCGACCAGGATTTGCTTCAAAAAACAATGTCATTAATCAAAGCAGCTGCAATCATACGAAGCAAAACGGGCATGAGTTCGATTGAGATTTCAGACCGTATGAGATCGGCAATGAACCAAGAAGCCGACGGCGCGGACGAGCTGGGCGTAAACGTCCGGGTTGCGGCTATCATGCAGTCGAAAGCATACAAAGAGCTGGCAAACAATCAGCCGTGGGATTCGATGTCAGAGGGTATGAAGAAAACAATCCTCTATCATCACATACTGGATTCGGTGACAAACAACTTCGGAACGGAGATCGCAAAAAACACCGCACTGTTAAAAGGTGGATTTGTCGCTGCTCTAGCTGACGTAAAGCTTGCTTTAGGCGAAGCATTCCTGCCTATACTCAATACCGTTTTACCGTTGCTAACTACGATGGCGCGAGCGGTGGAGGCCGTATTCAAACAAGTGTCCGCCTTCATGCGCGGGCTATTTGGCATGAAGGTAGAGGCTGGTGTAGCTCCGGCGGTAATCGATTCGGTGGATGGCCTTGGCGACTCTTACGAGAAGGCAGGGAAGAAGGCGAAGAAGGCAGCGAGTAATTTGCAAGGTTTCGATGAAGTGCACACGCTCCAAGAGGATTCAGGCAGCGACGATAAGGAAAGCGCTGGTTCGGCGGGCGACATCGGCGGTCCGAATGTAATGGGTGCCGATCCCGGCGGCATTAATACTGTTTTGGACGCGGCTGCTAAAAAAGCCGAGGAAGTCGCGAAACGTATGAGGGAAGCTTTCAAAGACCTATTCAAAGAAGCAGACAAAAAGCGGGCAGTCGATGCGATAAACGAGGTCAAAAGGTCGTTTGAGAGCTTAAAAGAAGCTATCGGCGGATTGAAAGGCAATAAGGCGGTTGAGGGCTTTCTAGGCAATATAATCAAACTTTTCAAAGATGCTACTGTTTCGCAGTTCGCCGGGTTCATGACTTTCTTGAGCGGACAAATAGACATGGTCGCGGGCGCCCTCAAGCTTTTAGACGGTATTTTAAGAGGTGACTTCAAAAAAGCATTTCAAGGAGTCGAGTTAATAGCCGAGGGTTTTTATGACACGCTCAACGGTATAGCGTACATGCTCCTTCCCGCGTTTGGTGACGCAATGAAGAAGCTTAAAGAAGATTTCACGAAAGTATGGCAGCAGTTCAAGGCCGACGTCAAAGCCTACGGCGACCCGACTAAGGTAGAGGTATCGGACTTCGCTGATTACATCAAAGACAAGATCACATCCCGCATGAAAGAAACGAAAGACAATACCAATGAAAACTGGGAAGCGATGCGTTCCAATATCAACGAAGTATGGGAAGGTATCAAGACTGGAGTTAAATGGGACTCCATCAAGGAAGTTGTTTCGAATGTTTGGGGCGCAATTAAAACGAAGACTAGTGAAGAGTGGGAAAGCATCAAAACGACGGTGTCCGGCATTTGGGATAGCTTCCTAACCTTCGTCAAGTGGGACGGCATAAAAACTGTGACCGCCAACACGTGGGCATCTATTAAAACGAGTACGACCACAGCATGGAGAGATATTGTTCAATCCGTTTCTGACAAGTGGAACACCTTCGCTACTGCTGTCTCGTGGGATTCCATGTTGAATATGGTCGCGAATACATGGAATGGTGTTAAGGAGGCAACGCGGGTCGAGTGGGAAAGCATTAAGGCTACAGTATCCGAACTATGGAACGGTATCGTTTCGTTTGATTTCAGCGGAATTATTGAGACTGTTATGAATGTTTGGCGCAATTTGAAAGAAGGCACTAAAGACATGTGGAAGGGAATAACCTCCGCTGTCGAAACGGCTGCAAACTCGTTCGCTACAGTTATTAAAAAACCGCTCAATGATGTCATTGATATGGTTAATAAAGTTCTTGAATCGATCAGTTCTTTGTCAACGATCAAACTTCCGAAGGCACTAGGAGGCGGGGAAGTTGGTATTAAATTGCCGACACTTCCGAAACTGGCACGCGGCGGCATCACTAAAGGCACAACGAACATGGGTAACTTCATCGCAGGCGAGGCAGGAAGTGAATTGGTCATGCCTCTTGAAAATACTTCGTTCGTCGACAAGGTGGCTTCGGCTCTCGGCACGGCTGTAATGACTGCCATAACAATGGGTCAAGGCCAAAACAGAGGCGAAGGAAGTAACATTTATCTCGACGGCGTTGCGCTTGCTAGAGCTTCCGCAAAATACACCAGCAACGAGAGCAGTCGACTAGGCGGTTCTATGATCAAAACAACATAAGGAGGGGTTGGCGTGGCTCTGCTAAGTATTAACGGGGTTGATTTGCCGACCCCTGCGGATTACACAGTCAGCAAGCAGGATATCGTTAAAGCCGAACGGAATGCGCGTGGAAAGATGCTCAAGGAGCTTATAGCAACGAAAGATAAGATTGACCTTACATGGGTTTATTTGACACAAGCGCAAGCCTCTCAAGTTCTGACAGCGGTCAAGGTTAATTTCTTCGAGGCGACGTACTTCGAGCCGCAGACAGGCGCGTTCAGAACTGCGGAGTTTTACCGGGGCGATGTTTCGGCCCCGGCCTTAAGTTTCATCAACGGCACCATGAGATACAAGGATTTGAAATTTAACATCATCGAAAGGTAGGCGGGCGCATGTACCCAACATCACAGGCTTTCAAAGATGCGGGCTATGCATCCACTCGCAACGCTACCGCTCGCGTCATGTTCGACATTTCCGACGTATCCGCCGTTGCTGACGTCATTGATAACACGGTAACGACAGAGCATGCCAATTTGAGCCAAAAGGCACAAGTAATAAATAAGAAGCGAATCGCCTCTTACAATCTTGCCACGCTTGAGCAGGATCGCTTCCGACTTGACGGTACATTCTCCTTCCCGGACGCACTGCCTGCCAACAATGGCGAAACGGGTTATGTTTCCAATGCCTTATGCGGAGCGGATGGCGTATTCTCGCCAGCTCGAACGATAGCCATAACATTCGGTGGGCTGCACTCAAGCGCTGGCATTACGGTGACGTTTGACCAGTTTAACAATGAGTACGCGACCGACTTCAACATAAGCACCTATAACGCCGCGAACGCGCTAATCAAAAGCGTTGACGTTACAGGAAATACGTTGGCCCTGTACCCCTTGTTCGGCCCGTTTGATAACTACAAAAAGATAATCGTCACAATCAACAAATGGAGTGTAGGCAATCGCCGGGCGCGGGTGCTTGAGGTTGATTTTGGTTACGTGAGATTGTACACGGACAACGAGATTATTCGATTAAACATGGTCGAAGAGATGGACATGACGAGCGGGGCGCTTCCTTCTCCTGAGTTCCGTTTCTCTGTTGATAATAGCGACCGCGTTTTCAATATTTTAAACCCAGCCGGATATGTGAAGTACTTGCAGCAGCGGCAAGAGGTCGTTGCCGAGATCGGCTTCGAGGTCGCGCCAAACATATTCGAGTTCGTGCCTGTTGGTCGTTACTTGCTCTCTGAGTGGGCATCTGAGGAAGGTTCATTGCTAGCGTCGTTTACAGCTCGGACAAACCTTGACTTGATGGCTAACTATTTCATGGAAAGTTTAGTCCCTTCAACGGCGACCCTCGCGCAAGTAGCTATATTGGTTTTCAATTACTGTGGCATTAAAAACTTTAGTATTGACCCGGCATTGAACAGCGTCATGACCAGCGGATTAGTTAAGAAAACGGATTGTCGAACGATTATTCAAATGGTTGCTATCGCTGGTTGCTGCAATATATTCGTAACCCGCGACAATGTAATCACGCTCAAGCGGGTGGCGTTCAGTGCTCCGGCTGCTGGTCTTGATTTCGATAACATGTACACGGAGCCTAAGATTGAGCTAGAGGGCGTTGTGAAGCGTGTGGATGTTAATTATTGGACTACCCTTGAAACGTCCGGCACATCGACAGTCACGGCGGCAGGTGTGGACAGCGGCGAAGTTCTCAAGCTAGAAGAGAATACTTTGATCAATTCGTCCGCCGCTGCTTTAACGGTCGCAAATTGGATTCTTGCACAGAGGCAGTACAGAGCCAAGTATTCAGCGAATTGGCGGGGAGACCCATCGTATGAACTGGGTGACGTGATATCCATTGAAAACAGCTACGGCAGCAGCATGACGGCGATGATAACCAAAACGGAAATCGATTACGAGGGGTATTTGCAGGCTCGCACAGAGGCAAAAGGAGCGGTGAACTAATGGCGTGGATTGCTCCTAAACTGGATTGGGCTAGCTCGGACAGAATCAATGCAGCAGATTGGAACCGCATTGAAAATAATATTGTCGAGGTTGTTTCGTATTTGAACAGCATCCAGTATACAATACCCGCACTTACGTCGGTCACTAATCGGACTCAAACCTATGTCGATACGCTGACCAGCATCAACCGTATCGAGAATAACATTGATACGATGCGGCTGTCGTTCCTCACGCCGCCGGACTACCAGGCTAAAAAGGTTTGGGCGCTTGGAAAAGGCTTCGACAATCTCGACGCTATCCGGATCGAGCAAAATATTAAATTACTTATGGACTATGGTCTGATCGTGTATCAAAGCTTTCGCTACTGCGGAGCTACAATATGCGGGGACGGGGGAGGAATTATATAAATGGCTTACACGCCTAGAGTTTGGGTAGACAGAGCGGTAGCTACCCCGAATCTTTACACCAAAACAGGAGAGACCGCGTCAGAAGTAACTCTTGTAGCTAAGCCAGGGACGATTACTCAAGCGGGAACTCCTATCAACGCCGCCGCTATGAACCAGCTAGAGACCGGGATACAAGCCGCCGCCGCTAACGCTGACAAGGCGAATACAACGATTCTAGCTAGTCCAAACCTAAATACATTAACGGCTACGGGGCGTTATTATTGCACCACGCCTACCAATTTACCACTTGCTGGTTTGAACTTCTATGTAGACGTCATTAACATCAACGGCGGGACGTCTTCTGTCTACTGCATGCAAGTGGCGTATAGCGGAGCGGATAACCGTATATGGACAAGGCGTAATTTAAACGGCACTTGGACGGCTTGGACACAGGTTAGCAATGAAACGAACACGCTTGGAAATGGCACAAACGTTAATGACATAGCTGTTAGCGGGCGTTTTTGGGCAAACGCTACTTGCACGAACACCCCTATAGTTTCGACGGACTTTTTTATAGATCACATTCAATTAGACGTGAATTGGGCGAGACAAACAGCTTATGAATTTTCGACAAATAGAGCATGGACGAGAACAAAGGTTATTGGAGTTTGGACGCCGTGGGTGGCACTACATCAAACGTTCATGGTTCCTAGCGACACGGTAATTATGTCATTGCCAACAGAAAAAGCTACAGGCGTAAGCGTCACTGTCGAACGCTTCACCGTCAAACATACGGGGAAGTATCGCCTTAAAGGGGAATACAAGGCGGGTGGAACGGTGGGTTCATCAACTACTATAGCAGCTTATGTAAATGGCGACCGACAAGCAGGATTCGTCCAAACGACAAGCCAAACCTATTCAGCTTTCTCGTTCGATCTTGAAGTTGTAGTAACTCAAGGCGATTTTGTAAACATCCAAATACAAGCAGGAAGCACAGGGTATATAAGGAACGTGACTTTATGTGGCACGGAAGTATACGACAATCCGTTTGCGAATGTCGCGGCTTATCTAATTTAGGGGGCGAATTGTATGTTATTGATTGAGTATGAGATTTCGACAGGAAAGTTATTGAGCGCTTCAATGGGCGGCGTGGAGTTCATAGAGCTTCCTGAAACGTCCGCGAGCTGCATAGTTGAGGATGCAGAAACAGCAAAGGTTATTTGGTACTCGCATGTAAACGGCGGCTCCGTAATTGTGTTCGTTGACGTGGTTGGAAAATTCTTATCCGCAGATATTGACGTAGTCACGCCGCCATTGCCGGAGGTTCCGAAGACGCCGGATCAATTGAGGATCGAGCAACTAGAAGCTGAAAATGCAATGATGGCTCTTGAAGTCGCAAATACAAATATTCGCCTTGATCAATCGGAGCAGGCGCAAGCTGACTTGATGCTTACTTTAGTATTGGAAGGGGTGCTGTAATGGATTGGTTTACACTGGTCAAGCGCTATTATGATAATGATCGCTACAACAAAGATAATGTCGCAGTTTTCGTGCAGGCGAACAAGATAACCGATGTGCAGTACGAAGAGATAACGGGCGAGACATTCACGCATGAAGGTATTGTATAGGGGCTTCCGCAAAAGCGGGGGCCTTTTATTATGGGGAGGGAACAACGTGAACAAGGTTCAACTTAGCTTTACAACAATCGGAGCTATATTAGTACCAGTATTTGAATTTGCTTATGGAGCAGGTGAAGCCGTGTATGCCTCGATGATCGCACTGACGTTTTTTATTTTGATGGATTGGATAAGCGGCATCCGTGCATCTAAAAAGGATAACAGTTACGGCAGCTCCTATGGCATTGATGGTATTTTCAGAACTGTGTTCATGCTCGCGCTGCCAGCAGGGGGCCATTTGCTTGACGTGGTTTTTAGTCTGCCGGGGATTTTGTTCGGTGCACTCACTGCCGGTCTTTTATATCATATTATTCAATCGATGATTGCCAATTCAATCCGGGCAGGCTGGGGAAACTGGCTGCCGCTGAATGTGTTTGAAGCTATTCTCAAATGGGTAGGCAGTGAATTGAATAAGAAAATTGAGCGGGCGGCACAGCGTGGCGGCGTTACTGGGGAGGAAAAGGACGGTGGTTAACTATACGATTGATCACATTCCGAAGACAACGCCACTCAACCGCAGGCCGGGCCACGCGCTGAACGCAACAACGATTACGATTCATAACACAGGCAATCCGACAAGCTCGGCCAAGAACGAACGTGCATGGCTTACAAATCCATCGAATAGCCGGGTGGCCTCTTACCATATCGCGGTGGACGAGCACGGTGCGATTGAGTGCTTGCCCCTTAACGAGAATGGTTGGCATGCTGGTGACGGCAATGAATCGATGAGTGGTAATCGCACTTCAATCGGCATTGAAATTTGCGAGAATGGCAACTATGCCAAGACACTCGACAATGCTGCGGAGCTGGTAGCAAACATGCTCAAGGCTCGAGGATGGGGAGTAGATCGGCTGCGGCGCCATTACGATTGGAACGGCAAGATATGCCCGCGACTTATGTATAACAAAGGCACATGGTTGGGCTGGACTGCGTTCAAAGCAGCGGTCGCGGCAAAGTTAGTTCCGCAGATTCTGAAAGAGGAGGAAGACGAATTGACGAAACTTTTAGCGCAATCTGACGCAAATAAGATCATCGCATTTCTATCCGCGTCATACATGGCGGCAAGCGATGGCGTTAGTCGGGCGGAGTTTAAGCGGCTGGCGAATGAACTGCGGAGAGTTAGCGGACAGGCAAAACAATAAAAACGCTTGTCTGTGTTGGAATGATATGGTATATTTTTATCAAATCCGAAAGCATCGGTCGCGTGGGAAAGCATCCCATAGCAAAGAAGAAGCCCCTGACCTTAATTGGTCGGGGGCTTTTTGTTGTTTTATTTGAATTTAGAACGTAATTCGTTAAATGCTACTTTAGTTTGTTCGTCTTCGTCTGTTGATGTATAACCCCACATTATTTTTCCTTCTGTAATCATCATGATAATTTCCTTGTCACCATCAGCGTGAATCAAATTAACCGATCCCTTTACGCCTTCTTCTTCATACTCAATTGATTCAATTAATTTAGGATTAAGCAGTTTGTTTTCTTCTGCCGTTTCAGCAGCAGCTGCCAGATTAAATACCGGCTTAACGTCGTTGTGTACTTTTTCTTCAACAAACTTTTTTTTCGCATCCAGATCAGAACCATTAAGAAATACATTTACATAATCCAGTGATAATTGCTCACCAGCAGTTAGTTTTTTTTCCTCATTAGCTGCTGAACTACATCCCGACAAAAGAGAAATGATCAAAATGAATGATAGTAATAAACTTTTCTTCAAGTAAAATGACCCCCTTATTTATGAGATATTTTACTATATACTTCCTGCTTTGCCTATCGGTTTCGGAAATTATCCCCAAAAGTCGTCTGCCCGGACGTCGTGACCGTGTTTGCGGAGAGATGAAATGACCTTTTGAACCGTGCTCGGACGTGGTTCATATGAATCATCGCCGCACAATTTGGACACTGAATTTTTGTTCAAACCCGTTTTACTTTCCAGCCATCCTTGAGTGATCCCGTTCTTATCAATATACCTCCCTAATTTAGTTCTTTGCTTCCCTAATCCGAACATATTCACCACACCCCTCTAGTAGAAGTGTGGACAATCTATGAAAACTTTATTCATCAAACTAGGAAACACAGGCAAGCCGTTCGACATATCCTTTAACAAATCCAATTACTGCACTAGTTCATTTGCAGTAAACGACAAAGGGAGAGTGAGCGGTTCATGGATTATTTAGAGCCAGTTTTAAAGATTGCAGGCATTGCAATTAGCAGCGAAATTATAGGCAGGCTGATGGAGGAAAACGGACATGGAGGAAAAGTGGTCTTTATTAAAATCGTTGCTTACGTGGGATGCGCTTATATTGCTATGGAGTTTTGGTGGGCTGGGCTGCGTTATATTGCTCGCTCATTCGGGGTGAGCGTATGACAAGGGCCGTTCCTCTCTCTGATGTTGTCGGTTGGGCTTTGGTTGGAATTTCTTTTTTAGGCGGAGTGTATATTTGTTGGATTTTTGGGCACGCTGTCGCTCGCCCTCTCGCTCATTTTCTTCTTTCTCCATTCTCTTAATTCTTCGTACACTTTAAACAAATCTGAAAATATAGTCACATCAACTCTTTTAGCTTGTATTAATGCACTATTGATAATCGAGTAATTAATAGAGTAAGAACAGCATTAAATACTGCAATATATCGGGGGTACTGGTACATGCTGATGATTGGAACTAGTGCAGTAATAGTAAGCAAGATTGCGGGCGTACTGGCAAGCTCTTACGTAGCTTGGACGGCTTACAGCACCATGCCGGAAACGGAGCTGCGCCGGGACATCCACAAAGCTTTTCGGGCCGGAGGGTTAGGAAAGAAGGTAACGCGGCGAGCTGGGAAGACGTCAAAGGAAATCATCATTCATCCGAAGGTGCAGCGCGTTTCCGTGTCGCTTGAGCGCAAACAGATCGTTTTCACGGTGCCTACTGGCATGAATCCGAAAGAGGTATTCGACCACGATTGGTTGTTTATGCAAGTGTTCGGGGAGCATATCGAGCTGAGCGGTACGGTTAAAACATTTGCACTAAATGTATACCGGGAAGGCATATCGATGTTTGATTATGACACAGCGGAAGCTGCTGAAACGATCAAGGGGCTGCGGCTGCCGATCTACGTCGGGCGGGGCCGGACAGGAGGCGTTGCTTACGACATGACTGAACACCCACATTTACTTGTGGCTGGGGAGACGGGCAGCGGAAAGTCCGTGGCGCTCCGATCCATCATAACTACATTGATCCGCAGCACCGAGAAAATGGATTTGTATTGCGCGGATTTGAAGCGCTCGGAGTTCCACCTATTCCGTGGCATCGCGGTCGATGTGGTCATGGACGCAGTAAGCTTGCACCGAATATTGCTTAAGCTTAGAAAGGAAATGCAGAAGCGTGGCGACTTACTTGACCAGGAGGGATTAGCGCACATTGACGATCTCCCAGACGAGAAGCGGCCTAACTACATCGTGCTCGCGATAGATGAAGTGTCGCTGCTCAAAAAGCATGAGTGCATGGACATTGTAGAAGAGATAAGCGCGATAGGTCGGGCGCTTGGAGTGTTCCTGATTCTTTCTATGCAAAGGCCAGATGCCGACGTTCTCGACGGCAAGCTCAAGAACAACCTAACGGTTCGAATGGCGTTCCGGCATGCTGACGAGATCAATAGCCGCATTACGATCGGCAGCGGAGAAGCCGCCAACATTAAGCAAAGTCAAAAGGGATTGATGATTCATAAGCTCGATGGCTTGCGGTTCGTGCAGGCGCCATATTTGGATATACCGAAGGCTCGCGAATTGTTGGAGCCATACAAACAGGGAGAGGAAGAAGGGCAGGAGGAAGGTGCACAGGAAGCGGAGGACGATGATTTCGAGTTAGGAGGGCTACCGTTTTGATTACAAGGGATAAGGCGATTGTTGCTGACTTAGTGCGGTTCCGTTGCATGACACGCGACGATGTAGCGGAGCTGCACTTCCATACGGTTAAGAATCGAATTACGGAAGCGAACAAGGCTTTGCTGCGCCTGCGCCGGGATGGCGTCATAGGGGTATCAAAAGAGCGGCGAAAATATCTGTATTTCCCTAATCCGAGTATTAAGAAGGATAGCGCGAAGATTGGGCATTTCCTAGCTATCGTAGAATTTTACAGGCAGCTACGAAAGTACGAACAGCCGCGAACGTTTGTAGTTGAACCGAAGATAGGCGGGAAGGGACTGCCGGAGCCAGATGCGTTCGTGATTTGGAAGAACACGCCGTTTTATGTCGAGATTCAGAATAGCGTATATACGGAGAAGCAAATGACAGAGAAGCTTAATCGATATGAGGCTCATTATTTGAGTGGGGATTGGGAAAAAGCAGAGTGGCAACCGCGGGACAAAAAGATATATCCGTTCGTTTGGATCGTGGGGGCCGGGCGGTATGACGTCGGGGTGAGGTCATTCAAGGTTATGCAAAGTGATGTGGATAGCGTTATAAATCGCCAGAAGGGTTAATAAGTCTTGCCTTAATTCGGTACGTATAAGTACCAAACGTTCCGGGGGAGTGCGGCTATTCCCGCATCCGCCTGCTTTCACTGGCTTCAAGCTTCCAACGATAAAGTTCCTCCATCTTGATGTCTAAAATCGTTGCTACGGTATACATCGCCTCAACACTCATAAGGCGTTCATCGTTGCACCAAAAAGATATAACACGCCTTGTCCATCCAGCATCTGGCGTGGCTTCTGACCATCCAGTTCGGCGCGATAACTCCGTTTGGGTTAACCCTCTTTTATGGAGCCAGTATGAAAGCAGGCACCTCCCACGGGAGAAGTGCATTCGACATTATTCCTCCTTCTTTGTCGAGACATGTCGTAAAATTTTCTAGCTTGTTCGACTTTCTGTTCGTATCCTGTTCGCATTTTATGTGCTATACTTCTCTCATAATTCACATTAACTAAGGGGTGCTCATTATTCAAAAAGAAATCATCATCGTTAACGAACTAGCCGGAATAACCGAGGAAGACCTAAACACCTTGCGAGAAGGTTTGGAGCAACTCAGTTCTTCAATTGGCGGTTTGTCCGCAGAAAAGCAATGACGAAACGCGCCTCATCCTCGGTCAATTCCTTGCCGTCTAATACGATAGTATATTGATTGAGCAAATCCTTTTCAGAAAGTTCTAGCCGTTGAAGAAACTCCGAATCAGGTTTGTCGGAGTTTTCGGTTTTTCCAAGCAAGTAATCGGCAGATACCCCGAATACGTCCGCGAATTTTTTCAACGTTTCACTAGGCACGTTTTTGATTTTGTCCAGCTCATAATTAGATATATTAACTCTGTTCATCCCCATGCGTTCCGCAAGCTCGTCTTGCGCCCATCCCTTTTTCGTGCGAAGTTCTTTGATTCTTTGTCCTAGTGTATTCATTGTTTTATCCCCTTCAAATACCGAGTATATTATTTTATTCCACCACTTACGAAAATAGTACTTGCGTAATTACTGGTTACATGTTAAATTGTGGTTACCCCAAAAAAAGGAGGTGAAACAATTTGCAAAAGAACGCGCAACCAAGAGCCTTTAAACCGCGCCAACGGTTTAAAGAACTTCGTATAGCCAAGGGCACCCAAACCCAAGTAGCTGTTGATATGGGGGTTACTGAAACCACGGTTCGAGCTTTAGAAGCTGGTCGATCTAATCCGAGTATCGAGAAAATGTTTGCTTTCGCTATGTACTTCGAAACTGACGTTTACGACTTATGGCCTGACTTAATTCAAGGTAATGAACGTATTGCAGTACTATCGAAATGTGAGTTTTGCTCACAAAAGTAATTATAAACCGTAAGTGGCACTTACGCAAGCATTTGTTTTCATTATATTTCCATTTGCTCGAATGGGGCTATTTCTCCATGCCTTTATTGTAACCAACAATTACGTAAACCATACATGAAGCGGAGGTGTTTCGGTTGAAAGTAAAGGTTGAATTGTCCGATCATTTACAACCTCAAGAGGCTGATCAATTACGGGCTTTGCTCAATTTCAATAATAATTCGGCTGCGGTAACGCATTTAAACGACCTTCACAGATTTTTGTTAAGCGGACAAGTTCACGATGCTGGCAAAAACATTCTTGAAATCGAAATAGCCGAACTGACAAACGACATCGTTAGAACGGAGGCGTTTAATGCATGACACAACGAAGAGGATGGACGGACGAAGAAAACGCCGATCTTTTGAAGACAGTCGAATACGTGATTAATCAAGGCGCTACGTATGAGACAGCTTTTGAATTATACGCAGCGGATTTTGGCAGGACGGCGGCAGCAGCTAAACGTCAGTTCAAAAATATTAGGCCTAGGCGCGAGGACGGAACAACCATAAAAGCGGTGGACATCCAGCCGCAGCCGCAAGCTAAACAAGCGTCGATCCATTCAGCCTTGGGTGCTGTGTCGGATTACATCAACGGCTTGGAAGCTCAAAACGCAGCTCTAAGAGAAACGATTGACGAACTGAGGCATGAGAACGCGCTGCTCGAAAAGCGGGTCGATGAAGCAGCGCAGAGCGAGAATGAACTTAATCATCTGTTGTCCATCATCAACCGCAGTCGCAAGGAGGCTTTTGCCGGAGAAGAAGCGCCGAAAAAATACCAAGTTATCGACGGCGTACCCGTATTCAAAAACTAATCGGAGGTATCCACGACAATGAAAATTTCCATACCTGAACTAACGCTTAAGAACTTCAAAAGTTACAAAGGAGTTAACACATTCGCGCTTCATGAAATAACTCGCATCCTCGGAAAAAACGGCGCTGGCAAATCATCCATCGGTGAAGCTATCACATGGGCGCTGTACGGCGTTGATACGCTGGGCAACACGTTAATTAAGGCGCTGTCGCCAGAGCCGACCAACTATGAGTACGATCGCGTCGAAGTTCACTTACTACTGTCGGTTGACCAAAAGGAAACGCGAATTACTCGCATGATCGAAAACGGCAGCATGCTTTACTACATCAACGACGTTCCGCAGAAAGCGACGATCTTCAAAGAAGTTATCGAATCATTGTTCGACAAATCGCTTTTCCTGTCCTTATTTAATCCGCTTTACTTCTTCACACAGAAGTGGGAGGAACAAAGAGCACAGCTTCTAAAGCACGTGACGCCGCCGACTGAAAAAACCGTGCTGCAACAACTTTCTAATTTGTATCTCGACACACTCACACCCCTGCTAAAGAAGACAAAGCTCGCGGATCTTGAAGCGAAGCACCGCGACAACAAGAACAGGCAGGACAAGCAGACGCTAATCCTATCCGGCACAGTCAAGGCGATTCGTGATGATGTCAACCAAGCTCCGAACGTGGACAAGGATGCTATCGAAAAGTTTACAGCCGAACTCACTGCCGTTGAAAAAGAGTTAGAAGAAGCTGACAAAAGAGATCACGCAAACGCCATTGCACAACAATCATATAACAAACTACAGAACGATATTGAAGGCGTGAAGTTCAAAGCCGATGCTATGAGGCAACATCATGCAAAGGTGAAAGGGACGCCAATTGCAGAAGAGTGCGAAGCCTGCAAACAACCTCTTAATGAGGAAACGAAAAATAATGTCCACCTTCATATTGAAGCTGAATTAACGAATATAAAGACTGCTTATGCCGAACTCGTTGACAAGCATAAAGAATTAAAAAAGCAGCTGGACGAACTCGTTATTCCCGATCCAGACCCGACGGATTTCCAAGCTCTTCACAACAAACGGCACGATATTAAAAATCAAATAACAAAGCTGAATGAACAAGCTGGACTAGTTGCAAAGCTCGCAGCAGCAGAGAAGCAAGAGCAGGAGGCCCGTGACAGTCACAATGAATCCGTGTTGATCCTAGAAGCAATCAAGTCGTTTAAGGCTGCGGAAGCCCATCTAATGGCGGCAAAGATCGCAGAGTTATTCCCAACTCTCAAGCTTGAACTTAAGCAGTACAACGCTGACGGGACAGACAAGCCATTCTTCGAGGTCTACCAGGACGGGAAGCCATTCCGCAAACTGTCGAGAGCTGAGAGCGTGAAAGCAGGCTTGGAGCTGGTTGAAGTACTTACAAAACAAAGCGGCATCGCGGCTCCTATGTTCTTGGATAATGCCGAAAGCATCCTGAAATACAAGCAGCCGCTAGGCCAGCTCATTGAGTGCCGTGTCGCGGATCAACCATTAACCATAACGGAGGTCGAAAATTAATGACAAATCAATTGGCAGCAAGCAATACACAGGCTCTTGTCGGAAGCTTTACGCAAACCGAGTTAGACACAATTAAAGGCACAATCGCAAAGGGTACAAGCAATGAGCAATTTGCGCTTTTCGTCCAAACGTGCGTAAGCTCCGGCCTTAATCCATTCCTTAATCAAATCTATTGCATTACTTACAACGGCAAAGACGGCCCTGTAATGAGCATTCAAATAGCCGTCGAGGGTATCGTAGCCCTTGCAAAGAAAAACCCACAATACAAAGGCTTCCGCGCTTCTGAGGTCAAGGAAAACGATGAGTTCGAAATTGACATGATTACGGGTGAGCCAGTTCACAAAATCAAAACCTTGCAACGCGGGAAGACGATCGGCGCTTATTGTGTGGCCTACCGTGACAATGCGCCAGATATGGCGGTTATCATCACTAACGATCAAGTCGAACATTTGCTTAAGGGTCGCAACGGTGAAATGTGGAAGAACTATTACGACGATATGATCGTGAAACACGCAATCAAGCGGGCGTTTAAACGTCAATTCGGTATCGAGGTAGCCGAAGACGAAGCAGCCGGACAGGGGGAAACAATCGACAATGTAAGCCCGTATGATCGCCGCGACATTACGCCGCCTTCGGAACCTATTAAAGAGCTAGAGCCGGAACGGGGGCAGCCGGAAGAAGAAAAGCCGCCAGCCGCACAAGTGAATGATATGGTAATCGTCATGGGCGATATTGTACGAGCTTTCAGAACGTTAGGCGTCACGAATAAGGATGAGCAGAAAAAAATTCTCGCTACCGAATACGCGCCGAAGAAAGACAAACACACACTTGCCGAGCTTAAAGGAATTCTCAAAACGCTGTTGATCAAGGTGGAAGAAGCAAAAGAGAACGACGGCCTTGAGCCAATAGAATGATGAACGTCAAGGTTCTCGCGTCCGGCTCGGAAGCTAACTGCGTATGGATCGGAAATGAACAAACAAGCGTGCTGATAGACATTGGTTTACCTAAGACGAAGGTCGAAAAAATCCTAGTCGAAAACGGCATTGACCCGACCAAGATAGATGGTGTGTTTATCACTCATGAGCATAAAGACCATTGTAAGGGTGTAGCGTTTGCGGACAAGTACAAGATTCCTGTCTATGCCAGCGAGGGGACGCTTAAGGCGCTGGACAGGCTGGAAAGCGGTAAAGATGTAAGCGGCCCGATTGGGTTTGACGTCTTCTCGGAATCATTCCTTTTCGTCAATAGCTTCACTGTCCATCACGACGCTTTTGAGCCTGTCGGCTATACAGTCACCGACTATAACGGCGAAAAGGTGAGCGTCCTAATGGATACGGGCAAGGTAACGGGTGAGATGATCGGGGCCATGATGGACAGCAGCGTCTATGTCTTCGAGTGCAATCACGATATTGATATGGTGAACGATGGCCCATATCATGACGACTTGAAGCGTCGGGTACTGAGCGATACAGGACATTTGTCAAACGAAGCTGCCGCAGCTGCTCTGGCGCTGCTGGTGCGCGGTAAAGGTGAACGAATCTTACTAACCCACATGAGCAGTAACAACAATATGCCAGCGCTGGCGCTTGCTACAGTTAAGCGAACATTGAAGGCGAAAGGTTTTATCGAAGGCAATCATTATCATTTGGAGGTCGTATAAATGGGACGCATGAAGGATCGGGATTTTCATTTAGTAAAAAGACGTGTGATGGAAGATGGCTGCTATGAAAGTGGCAGCGTGCTTGTTAAAGGGCTTATCGGTCATGTTGAAGCAATCGAAAGCGAGCTGCATGAGGTTGTTGCCAAGTTTGGGCAATCAGAAAAGAATGTGGATCGGCTGACGGAGAACGTCGCGCAGCTTCAAAAAGAAAACATGTCTATGTTGGAATTGATCAAGAAGCATGAGGCGCCTGCAAAGGTTGTGCTGCCACAGTACGTTGCGGACGATATAAAAGCTCGATTAAAAGCTAATCGAGGAATGTTCTACAGCGCTATTCATGATTTTGTTCATAATGCGGGGATTTCTCCTCGCACATGGCATTGGGTTAACTCTCATGTGGATTGCAATTTAATCGCAACTGCCATGATTAATGGCTACACGGTCGAGAAGTCGAAAGAGGAACGGCTGCGGGAGGGTGTTTACGGGCTTGTTATGAAATGGTGGAGTGATCCCGCCGAACCACAACTCCATGAAGATTTAGCGAATAAAGTAACCGACTTTGTGACCAAGTTCCACGCCGAAAACGCGTAAGGTGCAGCAATGGCGAAACCGCAGAAGGAGAACGGCTATACCGTTATTGCTCACGAAATACTCGACAACATATGCCGTTTCAATTTCAACGGCGCTCAATTGCGAATCATTATGAAGGTTTGGCGCATGACTTACGGGTACAAGCGGAAGGATCACGCATTAGCTCTTACTTATCTACAGGAAGCGACGGGGCTATCTCGCGGAACGATGAAGAAGGAGCTTGGCTATCTAATAGAAGCAAAAGTTTTAATCGTGACAAAAGAGGCCACGAATAAAGACGCTCGCAAGCTTGCTTTCAATAAGAATTACGACGAATGGGAGGGCGTGGCAATGGCTGCTAAAGGTAACTTTGAGGGTTCCGATAGTGACCCTCAACAATTAAGTTTTGAGGGTTCCGATAGTGACCCTCTAGAGGGGTGCAACACTGACCCTCTAGACCTTACTTTGAGGGGTGCAATAGTGACCCCAAATAAAGATATTAAATCTTTAAAGATAATCTTTAAAGATAATACACCAGCGTTTGATTATTTTGATTATTTCTACTCTGTATATCCAAGAAGGATTTCTAAGCAAGCAGCCTTAAAAGCATGGACGAAACTGTCCAGGGAAAAGAGCTTTGACCCGGAGCGCATTATCAGCAATACGGTTAATTATGCAGAGACGTGCAAGCTTCTGGATACAAAGGTCAACTTTATACCCCATCCTTCAACATACCTCAATCAGAAAAGGTATGTGGACTATTGGGAAGTCGATCCCGAAGGATTGGCAGCGGGCAAGGCTACTAAGTTCGACGACAACATGGAATTTTTCAGAGAACAATTTGGCGGGGGTGAACGGCTTGGACAGGCAGCAGATAACCTTGCTATTGACGAAGGCGGCAGCGGCTTACCCGAATAGCGCGCCGAACTTTCGGCAAAGCCCTCACTTATTCCAGCCATGGTTAGAGATGCTTGCCATCTTTGATGGAGAAACGGCGCTGCGGAATTTACATCGTCATATCAGTTCGTCGACCTTCTTCCCGACGATAGCCGACATCATGAGAGCGGAGCCGGACAGCACAACGCACGGCGAGCTGTTATTGCTGGAAGCCTCTGAACGCCTTGACCAGCTCGACCAATGGGAACGGGATGCAGTAGACCCGCCGAAGGAATTGCTGCAACGGAAACGAGGTGCTAAAGAATGAACGCACTCCTGCAAGCTGAGCAAGCGGTGCTCGGCGCATTGATCCAAACGCCCGAACGTACTGACGATCTTTATATTCAACCGTCAGAGATGGCAGCGGACGAACGTCATAAGCTCATTCTCGAAACATTGATCGACAACTACGAAGTTGAGGGAACGATTGATCTTGTCATGATGGCCCAGCGCTCTGGCGCAAACCTTGGGAAGATAGGCGGCATTTCGTATCTTTCACAGCTCGCCGGATCGGTGCCGACCGTTGACAACTTCGACCGTTACCAAGCAATCATTCGCGACGAGTACATACAGCGAGAGACAGCAGAAGCTTTTCGGATTATGTACGAAGCAACGAAAACGGGCGTGATAGACGTCAAGGAACGGCTTGCCGCAGCACAAGCACAACTCGAAGAATTGCAAGAGTTGGCAATCAAGAATGAGGACGCTGGGCTTCGACATATGGGTTCGACCCTCGACGGTCATACAAAGGAGCTGGAAGCGCGGCGAACCAAAAAGGGCATGACAGGCGCTAAGACAATAAGCCGGGAAGTCGACCGCTTAACTGGCGGGCACCAAGTCGGGGATTATGAAGTTATCGCAGCTCGCCCATCAATGGGGAAAACAGCGGCGATGGTCGGTGACGCAATTCGAACATCAACAGGTGGCGGTGTAGCTTCTGCGATCTTCTCCGCAGAGATGAAAGAGATTCAAGTAACCGAGCGCTTCATATGCGCGCTCGCTCATTTGGATAGTACGAAGATGCGTTCCGGTATGTTCAACAATGACGATTGGAAACGATACAGCGAAGCGCGGGACGAGCTTGATCGCTTGCCGATATACATCACGGATAAGCCGGACATGACCGTCCAGTTCATTCGGGGCGAGGTTAAGAAGCTCAAGAAGAAGCATGACTCGATTGTTGTTTACGTCGATTACATCCAAATCATTGGCGGCGGGCGAAAGTTCGGCAGCAGGCGCGAAGAGGTCGAATATGTTTCACGACAGCTTAAGCTAATCGCCCGGACGCTCGGCGTGACAGTGGTCGCCTTATCCCAATTAAGCAGAGATGTGGAGAAGCGACAGGATAAGCGGCCTATGATGTCCGACCTTGGGGAATCGGGTGGTATTGAACGGGATGCGGACATTATCACATTCCTGTACCGGGACGACTATTACGACAAGGAAAGCCAGAAAAAGGGCGTTGTCGAGCTTATCATTGCCAAGGGCCGGAACGTTGGAACGGGCACGGTGGAGATGGTCTTCCAAAAGAACGTAGGAAAATTCATCGACATAGATAGGAGTCACCATGGCAAAGCCGCTTCCTAACCGCATCGAGACATACCAGGAATATGAAGAACTGCTTGCGCGTTTGGTTGCTGGGGCTAAGAAACTAAGCGATCCGCTACTAGATGATGAAGAACGAGCGCGATATATGCAGGCTTACAACCGCATTGATAAGCTGCTCGGAGACTATAGCGAAAGGATGGTTGGTAAATGGGATTTCTTGAACGGTTAAAAGAAAAAGTTTTTGGAATAGACTTGGCGAATAAACCTGATAAGATGGTTTGGCTTTCAATCGGTCGGCGGAATGGGAAGACAACTTTAGTTAACGAGCTGCACCTCTGGCAGTTAGAGGTTGAAAAGTTGAGAGCCATACGCAGTAAACAAATCAGGCGTTTAAGCTACCGCAAAACGAAGTCACAACGCCGGAGGGGTTGAAGGTGAAGCGCGAGCCTCGGAAGGTTCGGTACGTTGACCCGATCTTCCAGCCGCTACCGTGGGAGATACACCGCAACGAGCAAGGAGAGGTCATAGGTGAGGTTTTCTTAATGCCAGCATGGCAAAGGAATGACGGAGTAATTCGCAAAGGGGAGACGTGGAATGAAAAGGTATGTAGGAATAGACCCAGCATCAACAACGGGGTTTGTAGCTCTGGACGAGCGCGGAAACGTCATGAAGCAGAAAGATTTGACGGGAGTCGGTGACATTGATCCGAAGCGCATGGAAACGCTGATTCAAGAAATTATGGATCACTTGCTGCCTGACGATGTGATTTGCATCGAGTCTCCGGCAACGAATGCAATAGGGCAAGGCGTAGGCTTTATGTGGGGGCTGGCATACGGCATAAGAGGCGCCCTATACCGCAGGAACATAAAGTTTCATGACGTAGCACCAACAGCGCTCAAGAAGTTCTGCGATGGATCGCGGCACAGGAAAGGCGCAGACGGCAAGAAAATGGATAGCAAAGCGACGGTTGCCGCTGGCGTGTATGAAATATGGGGTTATCACCACGCCAGCAATAACGTTACAGATGCTTATGTGCTGGCACAAATCGCATACGCCACAACGGTGACACAGTACGAGCTTGAGCATAACTTCACGGATTATCAATATGAGGTTGTAAAGACGGTGCTTAAACCGATGGTCGAGAAGAAAGCAGACAAGGCCGCAGCAAAGAAAAAGGCGAAAGAGAAGGCTATCGCAAAAGCTTTGGGAACGACGCCAGCACGGAAGCCTCGCTCGCGTACAGAAAAGCCCACAGTCGGCGTTTTATTTTAACCTTAATGTAATTGGTGGTTACGAAAATGAAAGGTAAGAGCAGGCTTCTAGGAGCTTTAAACGACGGGAGGACATTGCATGAACTGGCGAAAAGCAACGAGGGCGCAGCTAGTAATCATTGCATTTAATGACGAAAAAGCTTCGACGGTTGACAAAGCAGCGGCACAAGGCGAATTGCTCCGACGGGAAAAGCGGATAAGCAGCAAGCCAACAATGCGGGGGAAGGAGTTGTTTAAAAGATGACGTTTGCGAAAGACAAGGAGCAATTAGTGCTTGATAATATGGGGCTTGTCAAAGACTTGGCCTCCAAGATGGCGTTTAAAACTCGTACTACTTTAGTTGATTATGATGATTTTGTTCAAGTCGGAAGCATGGGCTTAATGCATGCAGCTGAACGGTTTGACGAGTCTCAGGGGAACACGTTCTCAACCTATGCTTACAAAACAATTCTTGGATACATGATGCGGGAGCTGACGTTGAAGACAACCTTTCGTAGTCCTGTACATGTAGTCAACCTAGCATTGTCAATTAATAGACGGCAGGAGACAGAGCAAACGCTTGAGTGGATCGCTGAGAAGTATAACGTTCCAATCGACAGGGCAAAGAAGGCACTTGAGTACCTTAGACTCTCCGCCATATCATCGGATGCCATCGTCGCAAACACTGATCATAAAGAAGGCTTCTACAACCTTCATGGCACAACGGACGATTACACGATGCCAATAGTCGAGGAATTTATAGCAACGCTGAAACCGCGGCATCAATGGGTGTTGCATGGGCTAATGAATCACAAGACGTTGCGCCAGATTGCGGAGACAGCAGGCATAAGTTATCAGCGCATCGGGTTTTTGAAAATTGAGATTGGTAAACGGTACAAAGTATATATCGCTAAATCCGCACGATGAGAGGCCAATAGGGAAAAGGGAGGTGGACGTGATTAAAAGACAAGATCAAATATTGGACTTCATAACTTCCTTCATAAGCAGCAACCAACATCCGCCAACAGTGCAACAAATAACTGATGCTGTGGGGTTGCAGTCGAAATCTACAACGCATGGGCATTTAGTAAGGTTGAAAGAAAAAGGGATTCTTGATTGGGATTACGGCGACGCTCGGACATTGCGGCTTGTTGAGGATCAAGTATCTGAATGAATACGGAAATACATGAGGAGGAATAAATGGAACAGTTAAACGTCCTTAGCTTAGGAGCTGGCGTACAGTCAACCACAATGCTGTTGATGGCCTGTCATGGCGAATTCGAAACAAAGCCCGATCTTGTTATATTTGCAGATACAGGTTGGGAGCCGAAGAAGGTGTACAACCACGTACAATGGCTAAAAAAGACAGTGTCACAATTCGGGGTTGAGATCATTACAGCCTCGAACGGAAACATTCGGACCGATACTTTACGAGCGGCACAATGGAAAACAAGGACAGCAAACATGCCCTACTATGTGCAACAAGCGGATGGGTCGAAAGGAATTATACCAAGAGGTTGCTCAGACGAGTACAAGATTGATGCTATTTATAAGGCGGTGCGATCGCATTTGGGCTTGAGGCCGAGACAGCGTATGAAGCCGCAATCGGTCGTTAAATGGCTCGGCATATCCACAGACGAAGTCGAACGGATGAAGACAAGCAGAAATAAGTGGGAAGTGCTCTGGTATCCGCTTATTGAAAAAAGGATGAATCGATTGGATTGCATGAATTGGCTAGAAAGGAACGGTTATCCGATTCCTCCAAAGTCAGCATGCATCGGGTGCCCCTTTCATAACGATCGTGCTTGGCTTGAAATCAAGCGCCATAGCCCAGAGGAGTGGCAGGAGGCTGTGGATCTCGAAAAAGCACTGCATGAGTATGGATTAAGACAGATGCGAGGTAAGGTTTACCTTCACAAGTCATGCCGTCCACTCGAAGAGGTGGACTTGAACGAAAATCAGATGGACTTATTCGACGACGATTTTATTAATGAATGCAGCGGTCATTGTGCACTGTGATGGATAGGTGGTCAATATGCATGAGTAGATGCTCTATTGATGAACTGGAATTGCGGGATGGAGAACGCTTCTGGGTAGTCATTGACGAGGAAAGCGGAGAAGACATCAAAGAGTTTTATGAGCGCGAAGGTAACGACATAGAAATGGTGAGAATGTGGGCAGTTAACCAGGGTTACGATCAGATCGTTTATCTATGAACATTCGCTGAATATTGAGGAACTTGGGGGTACTGGAATGCACTATGAATGTAAATTTTGCGATAGCCCATTTGGTCCCGCGAAATCGGGAGACGATCTTGTATGCCGTAACTGCGGAGCAGAGTGGGAAGCTGCAAAGGTGTTAGTAGAATCTGAGGAAGACTGAACACCGTTTGAATACGGAAGAACATGAGGTGATTTATGAAGGCACTTAGCTTATTTACAGGTATTGCTGGCTTAGATATAGCAGCTCATTGGGCTGGTATTGAAACCGTAGCATTTTGTGAGAGGGAGCCATACCCACAAAAGGTGCTTCGGAAGCACTGGCCGGACATTCCTATTTACGATGATGTATGTGAGCTTACGAAAGAGAGGTTAGAAGCAGATGGAATCGGGACAATTGACCTTATTCACGGAGGATACCCTTGCCAGCCTTTTAGTCATGCCGGGAACAGAAAAGGCAAAGATGATGACCGCCACCTCTGGCCGGAAGTACGCAGACTTATTGAAACCATCAGACCCCGTTGGTTTGTTGGAGAAAATGTTGCTGGGCACGTCTCTTTGGGACTCGACGATGTGCTTTCTGACTTGGAAGACCTTGGTTACACCGCAAAACCGTTCATTATTCCGGCTGCTGCCGTCGGCGCCCCACATAGACGAGACCGAGTATTCATTGTGGGCTACGCCGAAAGCATCGATTCGAGGGGATTGTCAATCAGAGCGAGAGAGGAGAACGCCGGACCTGCATTCGCAAGTCAAAATGTGGAGCACACCGAATGCTGCGGATGCGGTAGGGAGCCACGGTGGGGGGCAGAGTCGGAGTTTGAGGACGGACATATCGGAATGGAAAGCAGAAATGTGGCCAACGCCCCAAGCGAGAGATTATCGATCGGGCGACAAACCGAATGGTCCGAGATCATTACGGAAACTGGAGCAGGGCTGGACACCGAACCTGAACGATGCAGTCAAACTTTGGCCAACGCCGAGAGCGAACGACGCGGAGAAGCGCGGGAACATTTCGGACGATCCGAGAAATGGACTACCGGGGGCTGTTCGGATGTGGCCGACTCCCAATGCCTCAGACAATCGAGACAGGGGGAACTTATCAAGTCCTGCGATTCAAAGGAGAATCGAAAAGGGGAAACAAATCGAACTGTCGATGTGCGTATCCGAGCAATCCGGGCAGCTCAATCCCGAATGGGTGGAGCGCTTGATGGGATTTCCGCCAGGATGGACGGATTTAGATGGCCCGCCGGACGAGGACAACAACAGTGCGATTGGGAGCCGCCGCGAGTAAAGACAGGCGTTAAACATCGGGTAGGCAGATTAAAGGCCCTCGGAAACGCAGTGGTGCCGGCGCAAGTTTATCCAATATTTGAAGCAATTATGAAAATAGAAGCGATGAACATTCACTGAATATTGAGGGACTTCACTCGTCCCATTTATATGGAGGAGAGTGGTAGAAATCGATTAAATTCCTAGCATCTTGGATAGTGGGAACCAGCTTTGTACGTTTAGTGCCAAGATCAGCTCGGTAACCATCTTCTGATTCATACTGTAAAATTGGAATATTTCTATAGGTTTCAATCTTTTTATAATCGGACATCATGAACACCGCCTACAGGTATTTATTGGTAGTATATCACGTGCTTTCACAGACGAACAGGTCTGAATCCGTAAATACATGGGAGGGTGATAAGGTATGGAGAACGCTGTTAAAGCAATTGTTAAATTTAACGATGGGGTTGCCTATGTACTGGATAATCCCGTTGAGTTCACTTACTACCGCGAAGGAAATATTATTATCGGATTGGATAGCACATGCACCTTTGTTAACTGCTATGTATACGATCGTCCATCACCAGGTTTTCAAGCATTCGGCGGGAGGAGATTCGACATCAAGCTTGATAATGGCGACGTCATTGAGTGCCACGGTCAATGGTGGAATGGCGGGTACAGTAAAGCCGCAGAACTGTTGGGCGAGAAATTAGTTTCCGTCACATATAAAGATGTTGATTCCTTAAAGAGCTGCTACGTGTTTAATGGTGCTTGCGCCATTAAAAGTCGAGTGGAGGATATGAACAATAACTATGATGGGGTTATCCACGGCTATTGGGAGTATGAAGCAATTCTCAATGGTTGGGAAAAACCGAGACGTTAAAAATTTATTAAAAACTAATTTTAAGGGGATATGACCATATGAAAATTCAAATCAAAGCTCAATTCAACAAGCAAACGAAGGATTCGAAAAAGGAACTTGTTCAGTTCTTTGTCACTGGTGATGACGAGAAGCGCCCGGAGCTGAACGCCATGACTCGCGAGGTTGTTATCTTGAGCATCGAAGGTCTTGACGTAGAACTTAAGGCAGCATTCAACAAATCGTCCAAGGATGCAAAGAAAACGATCATCGACTTTGAAGTAAAGGGCGACAGCTCCGCAGCGCAGACGTTTGAGTTCTATAAGAAAGCTGGATCGTCGGTAGTATTGACGATCGCCGCTGCTCAAATGAGCATGGACGAGTTCAGACAAGGCGGCATGGATGATGAAGAGGAAGAAGAACGCGACCCGGATCAAGCCGAAGCCGAGTTTGAAGAACTTGAATAATGAGTCGCTATAACTGGCAATTCATCGGCGTTTGGTCGGCGTTGCTGCTATATAATGCATTGGTATGGTACGGCATCATATCTTTATTCAAATAAACATAAGCGCTCCGGCTCCGGCTGGGGCGCACCCATTAAAGGGGTGAAGCACCTTGCAACTGAGCTTTAAGATTCCTGAGTTAGATCGGGAAATGACGCAGGCAGCAGTCGAGCAGGCTTTAGAGGAATATCGACTATACAATACAATCACGCTAGACGAGCGAGAGGCCAGCATAACAGCCGGGTATAACGAGCGTTTCCATGGGCCGACTAATACGACGAGCGACCAAACGGCAAACATAGCTATTCATAACGTCGATAAGGCGGCAGCGCGGTGGGCCTATTGCGAACGGTTGGAACGGGCGGTAAGACGGCTGCATCCAAAGGAACGGCTGCTAATCGAGGAACGATACATGAAAGAGGATTACGTTTATGATTGGGTCGTTTATCAGCAGCGTTTCAATCCTCCGATAAGCGCGGGCACTTATTCCAAGATACGATGGAAGGCATTTTATAAGCTGGCTCTCACTCTGGATATTGCGGTTGAGAAAACAAGCAATGATTAGGGGCAAGTTAGACTTGCCTCTCGTCATATCATAATAGCGGGTGATGCTTATGGAGAAAGAACCGAAGAAGAAAAAAGTTGTTGTCAAAGTGAACTTCATTCCTGTTGAGGGCGACGTTTTAGAAGTAATCATAAATGCTATAGAGCCGAACATAAATTCTGTGTTGGCAAAGCATGGTGCAAGCATTAAAATAGGGGTTAAACAATTATTGCGTAACCATGCCAAGGAGTGACGTGTACCTATGCTGAAAAATAAAAATGCTAAAGAAGAGGCGCGGGCCTATGTCCGCGTCTCTACTCTTAAAGAATCACAGAAGGACAGCCCTGAACATCAAGAAGGGTTGATACGCGAGAATGCTGCGACAGAAGGCGTTGCAATACACAAGGTTTATCTGGATCGAGGAACGGCAACGAACATAATTGAACGGGAAGACGTTCAGCAAATGGTTGAAGATGCGAAGCAAGGAGAGTTTAACACGATATATTTTGCTTCATTATCCCGGTTCAGTAGGGATACATTGGATGCTATTTCACTTAAACGGATTCTCGTTAATGCACTAGGCATCCGGCTTGTATCTATCGAAGACATGTATGACTCCGCTAAAGAAGATAACGAAATGATTTTCACCATCATATCCTCTGTTAACCAAAAACAATCAGAAACGACAAGCACCTCTGTAAAGCGCGGTATTAGACAATCAGCAAAGAAAGGGAACTTCACTGGCAGCATTGCCCCGTTTGGTTATAGGAAAGTTACCATCGATGGTCGTAAATCGTTAGAGATCGTGCCGGAAGAAGCTAAGATCGTTCGCGAAATATATGATTTGTACGCCAACAAAAGCATGGGCGAGAAAGCAGTAACCAATTATCTAAATGATGTACTTGAGCTGCCGAGTCCTAAAGGCGGAATTTGGGGTCTTTCATCGGTTCAACGCATATTACAAAATGAGAATTACACAGGGTACCTGACGTTTTGTAAGCTGGAAACTCAAAAAGTTTATGAAGACTTGAATGACATGCAAAATAGAAGAAAAAAGCTTGTACAGCGTGATAATACGTTGTGGGAGAAAACTGACTTTCAAACGCATGAGGCTATTATTAGTCCTGAGTTGTACGAAAAGGCACAACAGATACGAGGTGTTCGCGGCGGTGGAAAGCGGGGAGGTCGCAAAGATTTTGTCAATGTCTTCTCGAAAATGATCTTCTGTAAAGAGTGCGGAACAGCTATGGTCACAATGAGCAGCGAAAAGAAGCTGAGTAAGACAGAAGAACCGAAGCGCTATAGATACCTTATGTGCAGCAAGCGCAGAAGGCAGGGGGAAAAGGGTTGCTCTAATAATACGTGGATACCGTACGAGGATACGCGAGATACAATAATAGCCGGGATTATTGAACGCTTGAATCGTAAAATCAATCTCGAAGGGTTTACTGATGAAGCGTCTGAAACGTCCGAATATGCCAATAGGGACTTTGACAAGGACATTAAACGACTAGAAAAAACGATTGCGGACAATCGTAGATTCCTATTCGAGATAAGAAAATCCAGTATGCTTGGAGAAATCACACAAGATCAATACGACTATGAGAAAAGCCAATATGAAGAAGAGATCGCGGATTCTGAACGGAAAATTAAATCATTAAGCAAGACAGCGGACGAGCACAAGAATAGAGGCCAATTAAAGGCAGACATGCAAGAGACGCTAAAATACCTATCTGAAATTGAATCTTATGATGAAGTTGATAAGACCCGGATGAATCTGCTGCGGCTTATTGAAAAAATCGAAGTGGATCGAGCGGGCGAGGTGGATGTTTATAGCGTTTTAGGACAACTATAATTTTGTGTGCTTGAAAACACACGATGAATGTCATGCAAAAGCTGAACGTAAAAGGTCGTTCACAAGCGGTTGTCGAGCTAATCAAGCTTGGTGAATTACAAATCTAACATAGCAACCTAATCCGGACGGCATAGCGATATGCTGTCTTATTTTTTTTATATGCTTATCCTTACAAATGGTGACAAACATTGAAGGTTAGCGACCGTAAGAAGGAAACAAAACGTCAGAAAGAATAGCTTGTAATAGTAGAAAAACAAGATCAATTACTGGGGATGTTGAAGAGTTTCTTCCAGACCTCTCTCATTAGCTATGCCAAAGTGACGCTGATCCACATTACTTGGGTTGGAGACGTATTGTTTTAAGGTAATTTGGTCAGTGAAAATGTTGTGTATATTGTTTTGATTATCACGTATTACAACATAGTTCTTTTCCTGATACACTCGAATGTAACTCTTTTGAGAAAGCTAGGTAGTTGATAAGTACCTCCCACCAAGAAGAATTTTTTGAAGCGTAGAACAAATAATAAGGCAACAATGGAACAATATATTTTAATAATCCCCAAAAGAATATGAAACCTAAAACAACTCGACGATAGAAGCAATAATAAATAATTTTCTGGTTCTGCTTCTTTGAAGAAGTTTTCTTCCGAGAAACAGAAAAACCCTAGTGGTACTATGGTTAATATGGTTATGAACAGATACACAAAAGCATAATAAAAATACAGCCTATTATTGAAATCGATTGGATTTCGATTTAGCTCAATAAATGAAATAAGATTTAAATATTTTTTTCGGTCCAGATAATTGATTCCAATTATAAGCAATTCCTCTCAGTCGATGTATTTTATAATTAAAGTAGACTTCCCGATAAATCATTTATCGGTATTACCAATGCGAAATGAATTTTTATGGTAAAATAAAGACATGAATGACAGTAGACAGTAGGAGTGATATAACGATGAAATGGAAACAAGTCAGAGAGTTGTTCCCTGACCAATTTGTTTTGATTTCCATACTCGATTATACCGAGCAAGAAGATAAAAAAATCGTGACGGAAGTTGCCCCAATACGAGCAGTTCCCGCATTAGATGCAAACAAGGCATTTTTTAGTGCCGAGCCAGGTAGTATTGTTTATCACACTTCCAATGAGGACTGTATTATCCATTTGCGTAAGGATCCGCTATTGAGAGTGAGACGCGGCTCATGAAGATGAATTATGACGGACAGCTCCTGACTGCTGCAATCACTCTTTGTTATCGTGGGAAAACGTTGCAGGTTACCGATATTATTATTGATACAGGCTCTACACATACTGTTTTTAACCCTGATACTTTGGAAGCTATTGGAGTAACGTATGAAAATGGGGATCCCGTTTATGAAGCGTATGGCATCGGTGGTACCGTTCCTTTTTATACGAAAGTTATGGACTACATCCAGCTTGATAAGCTAAAAGCAGAGAAAATAGAGGTCGATGTTGGCATGCTTCCCAAGTCGCATAAGGGACTGCTCGGACTGGATATTCTAAAAACACATGGTTTTATTGTGGATATGGATAAACTTGAACTCTACACGCCTATTTCCCGCTGACAGATAGTTTTTCTTATCATGAGCTGGCTGCCTTCCTTGTAATATCCCAGTGTACTCTAAATCATATTTCTAATGTCATGCAAAAGCTGAACGTAAAAGGTCGTTCACAAGCGGTTGTCGAGCTAATCAAGCTTGGTGAATTAAAAATCTAACATAGCAACCTAATCCGGACGGCATAGCGATATGCTGTCTTATTTTTTTGCGTTTGCCAATATGTGACAAAGTGCTTCTAATTATTGTAATTATATGAAAGATGGAGAAGGGAATTGTCGAATGCGGTCGAATAATAAATAGTAACATGATGTTGAGGAAGGTTAATATGTATAAAGTACGCCTGAATAAAGCATCTGAGAAAAAGAAGATTAGCTTGGCAACGCTTTTGACAGGCCTGGTTACGATTTCTGTCTTGCTTACATTAACGATTTTGCTACTCGCATCCTATCAATCCCAGAAAAAATCTTTAATTGAAACGACGCTTACTTTGAATCACTCCACTGCAGCCAAGATGAGTCAAACGATGGACTCTTTATTTATATCGATGCGCAGCAGCCTAAAAAATGCAGCAGCATTTTATTCTATGAACGATACACAAAGTACAGCTGAGTCGGAAAAGCATCTTGATCTGATACGCAAAAGCAGCAATTTTTTTAATTCGATTATCGTGGTGGATGAAGAGGGCATCATACGCGTTTTTTCTCCACCATCATTAAGCGCAACAGGAGAGAGGGTTAAGACGAAGCCGCCGCTCGAAGCATTAGCACTAAAAAAGCCTTACATTTCGAAGCCCTATGTTAGCGCTGTGTCGAATAGGCTGCTTGTGTTCATCAGTGAACCTTTATTCGATCGAAATGGCGCTTACCGCGGTTTTATCGGCGGTTCCATCTATTTGCAAGAGCACAACGTTTTGAATATGATTTACGGGAAAGACAGCATTGATCAGAATGGCTCTTACTTCTATGTGGTTGGCTCAGACGGCCATTTGCTATATGATCCTGATAATAGCCATAACGGACAAGCCATTAACGATGGCGAAATCGTCCAGAGGCTTGCCCAGGGAAAAAGCGGATTTGAGCAGACCGTTGATTCAAACGGATTGACCCTACTCGCTGGATATTCCTATGTGCCGGAGAGCAAATGGGGAGTTATTGTGATTTCTCCAGCATGTGCTGTGAACGCAGAATTAAAAGATTATATTAAGTCGATTCTTCTTTATACGCTCATTCCGTTTATTCTATTGCTGCTGGTGACGATTGGGTTTGCTCGCCGACTAGCTAAGCCATTCGTAACGCTATCAAACCTCGTCGGCAAAATAGGAAAGGAAGAGGTTGTGTTACCGCCCGTGAGGCATCATTGGAACAGAGAAGCGGATTCATTAACAAAGACCGTCATACTGGCGATGAGCGGCATTAAAGCGCAAACCGATTTATTGACCCAAGCGGCTATGACCGATGTTTTGACCGGGCTTAGCAACCGTCGAACGTTAGAAATCATTATGAAGCAGTGGGTAGAGGAGAAAAAGCCTTATTCCATTCTTGTTCTGGATATCGATCGATTCAAATCTATCAACGATAATTATGGCCATCAAGAGGGAGATAAAGTTTTGCAGCATCTGGCTGAAATAGTCAGGCAATCCGTAAGGGCAGGCGCTGTATGCAGCCGTTACGGCGGCGAAGAGTTTGTTGTGCTGTTGCCATTTGCGACGGCTCATGAAGTTTATGAAACGGCCGAACGTATAAGGATCACGATGGAGAAATGCGAAAATCATCTGAAACAGGCCGTTACGGTTTCGCTTGGGGCGGCACATTTTCCATCTCAGGCAAGCCATGCGGACGCATTGTTCTTGCTCGCTGATCAGGCGTTATACAAGGCCAAAAATGCAGGAAGAAATCAAACGGTAATAGCCGGCTAGCTGTTAGCTTGCAGGTATGCCGCTTTTGATTGAATAACTTAGTGCTGAAAAGGATTAATCTAATGAATCTGAACCTATTATCTACAAAAAAAAGAATGATTTATTTTTTCATCATCTCGATTGCGGCTCTAAGCTTGCTCACCGGCATGAAGGTGTTTTTCTCTTATCACTCCACGAATAAATCGGCTGAGATCGCGCTGGCGAAGCAGTACACCGAGATCGCGAAGGAAATGGCAAAGGGACTTGATCTAGAGAGTTACGGTAAGCTTCTCCAAAGCCAAACGTATGATGGGAATTATCAAGCAACGAAGCGCTATTTGGAGGAATTTCGCAAACGAATTAACGCCCTATATGTATATACGCTGCTGCTGGACGACAGCGATGTCTCCAAAATCGTGGTGTCAGCCATTCCGCCTGGCGTAGAGGATTTGCCTATCGGCTTTCCATGCACGGTTCCTGCGTCAGCAGTGAGGCTTGCCAAACATGGCAAAAACTATTACACCGGCGTTATTCATGATGAACGAACCGGATCATATATGTCCGTTGGCGTCCCTATATTTAACGATAAGGGCGAGCATATCGGGGTTGTCGGAATCGATATTGCCGCCGAGGAATTAGGTTATATCAGCAAGCATGTCATCAAAAACAATACGGTGATCTTTGGCATGGACGTATTGTTCGCACTCGTATTGTTAGCCGGCGTATTCTTTTTGAACAAATGGTATAAAGCCCGCTTGAATCAGGATTTGAAGGAATCGGAGACGATATACATTTCCGAGCTAGGAAAAATAGTAGGCACGATTAAATCAAGCAGGCATGATTTGATGAATCATCTTCAAGTGCTGAACGGCTTAATGGATATTCGCATGTATGACAAAGCGCATGAATATTTAAAGCAGCTTACGGTTGAGTCCAGAACGCTCGAGTTGTCATTGCGGGTTAAAAACCCGTTTTTGATGGTGTTGTTTCAAAGCAAGTGGGAGCTGGCTCACTCCAAAAACATAGATATCGAATTTGAAACGGAATTTAACGATTTTAACAAAATGGAATCGATGGATCTGATTAAACTGTTCTCGAATCTGCTGGATAATGCGATTGAAGCCGTTGAAGCGTCGTTCAGCGAGCTGCCGCAAAAGATTCGTGTCAGCTGCAAAACGGATAAAGGGAAATACAAATTTGCGATTGAAAATGCGGCAGTGCTTACGGATAAAGAGTGCAGCAGCCTCTTTCAGAGCGGGTTTACGACAAAAGGAGAGAGTCAGTCCTTGCGCGGGAACGGCCTTACGATCGTAAGGAAAACGGTGGAGAAGTACAAGGGTGATATACGTTTTACTTACGAGGAGGACAAGCTTCTTATTGAAATTACGATTTAATGGGTAGCGCTCTGCAAAGTGAGCTTTGTTTATCGATGTAAAAAGAAAGGGCAGTCGAGCAAGGGTAATTACCTTGATCGCCTGCCCTGCTTTATGAGCATCGTTATTTCAGTGCTGGCACATGCGTCTCGACATAAGCGCGAACCTCTTCAGCCGATTCCAGCTCTAGAACCGCATGCGCTATTGCCTTCATCTCTTGCTGGGACAGCTTAGCAAGCAGGGCGCGTGCCGGCAGCACTGCGCTCGCGCTCATGCTGAATTCATCAAGCCCAAGGCCGAGCAAGATAGGCAGAGCATGCTTTTGTCCAGCCATTTCGCCGCACATTCCGGCCCATTTGCCATTTGCGTGAGCCGCCGTAATGACGCGCTCAATCAGCTGCAGGATGGCGGGGTGGAGCGGGTCATTTAAGTAGCCGAGCTTCGGATTCATCCGATCGGCCGCCATCGTATACTGCACCAAGTCATTGGTGCCGATGCTGAAGAAATCAACTTCCTTCGCGAACTTATCGGCGAGTATGGCAGCAGCCGGAATTTCAATCATGATGCCAGCCTCGATGGTTTTGTTGAATGCGATGCCTGCTTCGGTCAGCTCCTGCTTCGCTTCCTCCAGCAGAGCCTTCGCTTTGCGCCATTCGCTAATCGCAGCGATCATCGGAAACATGACTTTCAAATTGCCGAACGCGCTTGCCCGCAAAATCGCCCGAAGCTGCGTCTTGAACATATCCGGTCGATCTAGGCAGATGCGAATCGCGCGGAAGCCTAGGAAAGGATTGTCCTCCTTCGGCAGATTCATATAAGCGATTTCCTTATCGCCGCCAATATCGGATGTTCGGATGACGATTGGAGCATCGCTGCCGAACGCTTCGGCTGCTTTGCGATAAGCCTCAAACTGCTCATCTTCGGAAGGCAGCTCCGCTGCATCCATGTAGAGAAACTCGGTACGGAACAATCCGATGCCTTCAGCGCCCATCTTTGCGGCTTGCTCCGCATCCTTTACCGAGCCGATATTCGCGACAAGCTCTACCTGCACGCCGTCGCTGCTAACTGAAGGCTGGTTCATATAGGTTTGGTAAAATTGCTCATGCTCAAGCTGCTTTTGCTGCAATTGCGAATAACGGGCTAATGTATCGTCATCCGGATCGATAATGACTTGTCCCTCTGTACCGTCGATAATGACCGTTTGACCTTCCGTTACGGCCTTCTCAAGCATACTTCCAATGCCTACGATAGCCGGGATGCCGATTGATCTTGCAATAATAGCGGAATGCGACGTCCGTCCGCCTGCCTGAGTCGCAAAGCCAATGACCTTGTTCGGATCTAGCTGCGCGGTATCCGATGGCGTCAAATCCTCTGCAAACAATATGATGTTGCCTGCCTCGCCATTTACAGAAGCGGAGGTTATGCCCTGCAATTTATTTAACACCCGGCGGCTTACGTCACGAATATCTGCTGCTCGTTCCTTCAAATAAGGATCATCAAGCGAGCTGATCATTTCGGCTATTTCCTCAGAGGTGGTGTAAAAAGCAAACTCGGAGTTTATTCGCTCCTTGCTAACCATCTCCTTCGAGCGGTCAATAAGCTCTTCATCTTCAAGCAGCATAATATGCGCTTCGAATATTTCAGCTTCTGCTTCCTTATTCTCTCTGACCAGCTTATCATGTATCGCTTCAAGCTCCACGCGGGTTGCCGCGACCGCAGCCTCGAAGCGAGCGACCTCTTTATCCAGTTGATTGGCATCAAGTTGTTCTTTAACGATCTGTACTGCTTTCACCGACAATATCTTGGCTGTGCCAATCGCATAACCGGGCGATGCGGCAATCCCTTGAAGAAGCATCATTTATTGCTCCTTTTCCGCATGCTGCTCGACTGAAACCAATACCGCTCCGATAGCGGAGATGACATCCGCTGCGTTTTCGCCTTCAGCTGTAACGGTGATGCTGTCGCCTTGCCTTGCTCCAACGGAGATGACATGAACAAGGCTTTTTGCGTTAAAGCTTTTGCCGTCCTTCTCAAGCGTAACGGCACCGGCGGATGCTTTAGCCGCGTCGACGATTTTGCGTGCAGGCCTAGCGTGAATACCAAATGGGTTTTTTATAGTAAAGCTGTTTTGCATCGTTTTCCACTCCTATTAGTTGTAACTTCACAGTATTTTTTTGATTTCATCCTTTAGCTGCTCGGATTGCGTGCCGAAAATAACCTGTACGGCTCCTTTGCCTAAACGAATGATGCCAGCTGCTCCCATGCCCTTAAGCTTGGAATCATTGACGACGGTCTCATCCTTCACGACCAAGCGCAGCCTTGTAATGCAAGCATCCAAGCCTACGATATTAGAAGATCCGCCAAGCGCTTGCAGTACGTTTGCAGCTTTGCTGTCGCCGTCAGTTGCAGACGCGGCATGTTCAGCTTTTTTGTCCTCTGCGGTTTCGTCCTCGCGGCCAGGTGTCTTGATGTTGAACTTAATGATGATGAAGCGGAACAAGAAGTAGTAAACGACCGCAAAAGCAAGCCCGACAGGGATAATGAGTAGCGGGTTGGTCGCAAGTTGATAATTGACCGCGTAATCGATGAAACCGGCAGAGAAGCCAAAGCCGTGTTTGACATCCATTTGATAAAGGATAAAACCCGACAAACCGGTTAACAGGGCGTGAATGACAAACAGAAACGGTGCAGCGAACATAAAGGCAAACTCAAGCGGCTCCGTAATCCCGGTAAGGAAGGAGGCGAAGGCGGTCCCGATAAAGATGGAGGCCACCATCTTGCGCTTCTCTTTGCGTGCCGTATGAATGATAGCTAGCGCGCCCGCAGGAAGTGCGAACATCATAATCGGGAAAAACCCGGTCATGAACATCCCCGCCGTCTTGTCCCCGGCGAAGAAACGCGTCAAATCGCCATGCACAACTTTGCCGGCAGCATCCGTGTAATCGCCGATTTGAAACCAAGCGATTGAATTGAGGACATGATGCAAGCCAGTAGGAATGAGCAGCCTGTTGGCCGTAAGGAATACGAAGGAGCCGATGCCGCCAAAGCCGACAATCCAGCGTCCAAACGTATCTAGTGCGCCTTGAACAGGTCCCCATACGAGGCCAAGCAGGAGCGCAACAACGACCATAACCAGCGACGTAATAATCGGAACAAAACGTTTTCCGCTGAAGAAGCCAAGCCAGTCGGGCAGCTTAATCGTATGGAACCGTTTATATAAGTAAGCAGAGATTAGACCTGCAATGATACCGCCTAGTACGCCCATATTCAGGACAACATCTTTTCCCACTATGCCTGTGAAGACAAGTGGGACTTTAATTTGAACTGTAATAAGCACCTGATAGGCGATAACAGCGGCAAGCGCGGCAACCGCGTCGCCAGCAAGCCCAATCGCAACGCCGACAGCGAAAATCAGCGGCAAGTGGTCAAATATTGCGGATCCGCCAGCCGCTAGAAACGGGGCGACGTATTGATTGATAAACTCACCGGCGCTTCCCATATGGAAGTCCTTCACATAATCGATATTGCCAAAACGAAGCAAAATGGAAGCCGCAGGCAGCGCGGCAACCGGGAGCATTAATGCTTTACCTATTTTCTGTAGAGAGGCCAGCATGTTTGATCGTCCTCTTTTCTTTCAAAGTATGGTTGGGTTTTAGGGTTAGCTGTTCATTTCTGCGCGCAGCAGCATGTCTTTCCCGGCAGCGGCAATGCCGCCTGAGACTAGATGCTCAAGCTGCTTCACATCATCCCCGTTAGCGATGACGATCGGCGTGACGGTAGGATATCCGGCTGCCTTGATTTTGTCCTGGTCAAATGATATCAGCGTATCGCCCGCTTGGAAGCTGTCGCCTGAAGCTATATGGGCATTAAAGCCATCGCCGTTCAAAGCAACGGTGTTGATTCCGATATGAATAAGCAGCTGCAAGCCGGAAGCATGCTCAATAATGATGGCGTGATTCGTATGAATGAGATGGGAGACCGTACCGTCGAATGGCGCGATAATTTTGCCCTCTGATGGCTCAATCGCGAGCCCGTCGCCCATATGCTTGCCTGCGAACGCCTCGTCCGGCACCTCAGTTAATGGCACAATCTTTCCTGACAATGGTGCCGTAATTTCAATCGATTTTTGTTTTGATTTTCCGAAAAGTTTGGATAACATGGTTTAGTCCTCCTATTGTTGATCTGTTTGTTTGATAATTTGTCCTACCGCTACATTATGAATACCGGAGTAGATATGGAGCGCTAGAAATCCGATTTCATCCTCTGGCACCGCAACCTTGAACTGCGTGCTGATCCATTCCGCTAATCGAGCTGCGATTTCATATTCCATCGGAAAGCTCTTTTTGGTCTCGTTTAGAAAAGGATTTACAATATCCATGCCATTACGCAGCCGATAAACAGCAAATTGGATGTGGCTCGGCAAGGCGAAATATAGCTTCGGATGCACATCAACGCCGATCATCTGCTTGATATGGTCCGCAATCCGCTCTGTTACTTCGATGATTCCGGGATCGATCTCCTCGAGATAGGAGTGGTACTGCTTCATCTGTTCGGTATCGTCTAAGCGAAATCGCTTCTCGATACGCGGGTCCGTGCTGGCGATGGTTTGGCCGGCTTTCAGCGCGAAGCCAAGCCCTTTGCCGAAAATGACATATTCTCTCTCGGTTTGCGTGTCGGCCGTTAACAGAACATTGTTGCCGATCGCACGTTCTACCCGGAATGCGCGAGCCATGCTTGAAATCCCTCCTTTGTCATTAAGGTGCCCAATTGGCAAAAAAAAGAGCCAAGAAAAGAAGACCGCTCTAATTCGACATTAGATGGTAATCTTTTCTTGGCTCATGCCTCAATGGATGAGTAACACGCCAAATGGTTATGGATGATCGTTAAAATCAATTAAATGAGTTTTGCAATCATTCGCTTGAATAGTAACATCATATTAACTTAAAGCGCTTTCGTCAAGAGGATTCTCGCTTGAAAAATTACACTTTCATCTTTTTTCAATAGCCATCGGTGGAATGTCCAAGCTCGCTTGCGATCTCCATTCCTTCGTTTGCCGGCGTTGTGCCGACATGCCCTTTATCCGCAAGATGCTTATCCTTTTGCTTAAGGCCTTCGGCTACACGACTCCCGTATTCACTGTCAGCTTCGGAAAAATGCTTAATCATTTGTTCGCGAATGACCGAGCTGCAGTTGCTAAGCGCATCCACTAAATTTTCAATGAGCTCGTCGCGCTCCCATTGCTCGAATTTGCGATAGGTATCGCCGGCTTGCTTGAAATTGTTTTGCCGGTCGATGGGCTGCCTGGTCAGCTTAGCTGAATAGGATGGCTCATGCGGCTCGCCGGATGGCGATGCTTCCTTTAAGCCGCCCATCGTTGAAGGCTCATAGTTGACATGTGGATTTTGGCCAGGCGCAATATCGATATAGAAAGCCATCTGACCGTCGCGCTGATTGGTCGCAACCGGCTTCTTCGGCGCGTTGATCGGCAATTGCAGATAGTTGGTGCCTACGCGATGGCGCTGCGTATCGGAATAAGAGAATGTACGCCCTTGCAGCATTTTATCGTCGGAGAAATCCAGTCCATCCACTAATACGCCAGTGCCGAATGCGGCTTGCTCAACCTCTGTGAAGTAGTTTTCCGGATTTTTGTTCAGAACCATCCTGCCGACAGGCAGCATAGGGAACAGCTCGGGATCCCACAGCTTCGTATCGTCAAGCGGGTCAAAATCAAGCTCATCATGCGCGTCGTCGCTCATCCACTGCACCTGAAGCTCCCACTCCGGATACTCGCCGCGCTCGATTGCCTCATATAAATCCTGAGTGGCATGATTGAAGTTTTTCCCTTGCAGCTGCTCAGCTTCAGATTGCCGCAGGTTGCGTATGCCTTGCTTCGGCTCCCAATGATATTTGACGAGAACGCCTTTGCCTTCGGCATTCACCCATTTGTATGTATTCACGCCCGAGCCTTGCATTTGCCGGTAATTAGCTGGAATTCCCCATGGGGAGAACAAAAAGGTAATCATATGCGTTGCTTCAGGAGACTGGGACACAAAATCAAAGAAACGTTCCATGCTTTGCACATTCGTGACCGGATCAGGCTTGAAGGCATGCACCATATCGGGAAACTTCATCGCGTCGCGAATAAAAAATATTTTTAGATTGTTGCCGACAAGATCCCAGTTACCGTCCTCCGTATAAAACTTGGTAGCAAAGCCGCGCGGGTCACGAAGCGTCTCCGGGGAATGGCCGCCGTGAATAACGCTTGAGAATCGAACGAATACAGGCGTCTGCTTGCCTGCCTCTTGAAAGAGCTTCGCTCTCGTATATTTGGCAATCGGCTCATCGCCGAGCTTCCCATAGGCCTCGAAATAGCCATGTGCCCCAGCGCCCCGCGCATGCACGACGCGCTCAGGAACGCGTTCGCGGTCAAAATGTGAGATTTTCTCAATAAAATGATAGTTCTCTAACGTTGAGGGACCGCGGTTGCCGATGGTCCGGATATTTTGGTTGTCAGTGACGGGATGGCCCTGCCTAGTCGTTAGTGTTTGGTCAGGCGTATCATTTGATGCCATAACATGATCATCCTCCTTTTTTTTTTCATATGCCTAAATACGCGACTAGTTTGAGTCTTTCGCCTAATTATTATGCACCTCTCGGGTAAGATGACAATTTGCTAGTATTGCTCAATAATCGAGAAAATTATGGTATAATCGAACCATATTTGTACAATAAATCGCTGGGTTTTGCATTGAAAGCAGATTCCATTATACATTTTGTAGGGGGATAAGATGTTAAAATTTAGTCTTTTCATTTTCTTGATATGGTTGTTCGGCAACCCATTTATCGCTATCCTCGTCATGCTAGTCCTGCTTTATATGTTAGACCGGCGCTTTGTCGGGTTAACGCCCAGCCTCTTTAAACCTATAAAAAGACTCTCTAGAATAAAAAAGCTGAAACAGCAAATAGACAGCTCCCCAAACGATGTCTCCTCCAAGCATGAGCTAGCCAGGCTTCTAATCGAGAGAAAGAAGTATGGAGAGGCTCTTCGATGGCTTGAACCGCTGCAGCATACGCTTGAGGATTCCGCTGAGTTCTGGGATGACCTCGGCATGAGTTATTTGTATACAGGCGATGAGGAACGCGGGGTTGCCTGCATGCTTAGAGGTCTGGACCTTAATCCGCGAGTCAAATATGGAGCGCCGTACCTGCGCCTGGCATCCCATTACTCAAGCGGACAAACCGAGAAGGCGCTCACCTATATCCAAGCTTTTCAAGCGATTAATTCCTCGTCCTGCGAAGCTTATGACCAATTAACATCCATTTATAAGCAGCTTGGAAATGCGGAGGAAGCTAAGCGCACCACGGAGGAGGGGCTTCGCATATACCGGATGCTGCCTCGTTACAAGAAACGTCAGGAGCGCAAATGGGCCGTTCGTTTATGGTGGAAGAAGACAACCGGTTAACGCCAGCAATCTCGTTTATTTTGTTTTTGATGACCGTATATTTGTTATCATTTGTTAGTGGAAAGAGTATTGTCGTTTGGTTTAGGATGCTACATAATGAAAGCTATAATAGATAGAAGGGCAAGATGCAGGAGATGCAACGCAATATTTGGCTTGTGGCGATTAGCGTTATCGTCGTTTTAGTTTTATTGAACAATACGGCTTATTATTTTCTTACCAAAAAAACGCTGGAAGACTCTTTTAACGAAGAACTCCTGAACCATGCAAATCGACTGCAAATTTCACTAGAACAATCTCGCGAAGGCTCCGAGCAATTCCAAAATCAGATCGGCCGTGAGCTTCGCGCCGCTTCGATCGCTATCCAATATGCTCTAGATCCCGATATCGAGAAAGTAACGTCTGAGCAGCTGATCGAGCTGCGCGACAAGCTGGACCTCAGCCACATCACACTTCTTAAGAAATTACCTGATGATATTGTGCTATACAAATCCTCTAACGAAAAACAAGTGAATACGAGTACGAAAAGCTGGAAGCCATGGTACGAGGTGTTTAACCAGCTGTTCGAGAACAAAAATGCTTCGGTGGACTGGCTTGGACAATCGCTTCCGAATTTCTGGAGCGGACCGTTCGAGGTATCTACGACCAACGTGGATCAGCTTAACAAATGGGGATACTATTACGATGGTGCAACAAACTATATCATCGATCCCTACGTGGATTATGAGCGGCAGGAAGCCTATGAAATCGCCACTGGCGTTCATCGCATGATCGAAAATTCGGTCCAGAGCAGCGACTCCCTACTAGAGATTGCATTCATAAACCCGGAGACGTACCCGGATGGGAAAGCAACGATTAATCCGGAAGGCCAAGTGCAAGGCCATAAAGTACAGGAGCCGATTTTTTATGGCACGTACTCGATAAAGTCGGCGCAGGATACGAGCATGGTGCGCAAAGCCTATTTTTCTAAGAAGACAGTTACGCTTCGTGAAAATATTAACGGTAAAGAAATTTACAAAATGTATATTCCGACATTCGTGAATGAAAAAGGGATTAACATAACGGATCGGGACGGCCAGCCGATGAATAGCTACGTGCTGATGCTTACTTCCGATTATCATGTCATTCAAGAAAAGCTTGATTCGCAGTTTCTCAATTTAGGCATCATAATATTGATCGTAACCGGCTTAAGCTTGCTGATTGCCGTTGTTGCGATGAGATATTATAGGCATTCGCGCGATAAGGTGGTACGCGTCACGCAAGAAACCTATGTGGACGAGATCAACCAAATGTTCCAATCGATAAGGGCGCAAAGGCATGATTTCTTAAACCACGTGCAGACGATCCATTCTCTCGCGGAGCTCGATAAATCGCAGGAGCTCGTTGCATACACGAAGGAGCTGACCGGTGATATCCGGATGATGAACGATATTATTAATATCGGCAATCCGGCGATAGCGGCACTTGTACGCTCCAAAATTTCGCAGGCGGAGAGCAATAAAATTCAATTCAGCTGCTCGTTTACCGGTCTTAATATGCAGGAAATGGGCGTTAAGACGCTTGACGTCAATCGGATGCTCGGCAACTTGATCGATAATGCCTTTGATGAAGTGCTGAAATATTCGGAGGACAGGCGGCATGTTACGCTCGTTGGCAAGCAGACGGCTGATTTCCTGGAGTTTACCGTTACGAATACCTGTGAAAACGCTGATGAAGCGATATCGAAGCCTATTTTCGAGGCGGGTTATTCGACCAAGCAGCAGGACCATCAAGGTCTAGGTCTATCCATTGTGAAGTCGATCGCGAAGCAGTATAAGGGAGACGTTCACGTCACTGCGGAGCCGACCGGAAAATTAACGTTTATCATAAAAATGCCATTATAATAAAGAGTTTGCCTTGCCGACTGGAGTTCCGGGTCGGTAAGGCATTTTTATTTGCTCCAGATCAGGCATTTGACGCCAAATGATGGCAACAGCCGTTTCGGCTTGGTATAATAGAAAGAATGCAAGTGAACGGAAAGGAAGCGGGTGAATGTCTCTAATGCACCTCAATGAAAAGCTGCACGCGCTGATTGAACAACAGTTAAACGTTCACGTCGAAACGACGATTATGAAGCGAGGTTGGCAATATTACATGGAAGGCAAAGTGAACAGCGCGAATGAAGGCAGCCAAGACCATTTATATGGCGTCGTTCAGGGCTCGGATCTTTATGCTGTTATATTAGATGCAAGCAACTTGCGGTACAGCTCCTGTACCTGCCCATATACCGGTTTTTGCAAGCATATGGCGGCCGTATATTTTCAATATTGCAGTCAGCAGGAGGGGGGGCATGGGCTAGCGGAACGATCCTATTTCCGACTGCTCGGACTCTCATCTGCAAGTTCGCTGCTGAAGACTTCGCAGGCGGCAAGGGCTGAGCCGCAGCCGCAATTGCCCGTCGCTCCCCGCGACCCTGGCGCACTTGCGACCGCCGGGGAGTGGCTGAGCTGGATGGAGGAGACGCATGGCGAGGTTTGGCGGAAGTGCCGCCATTCTCTGCATGCGCTGCAGCCTTTATTATCATCCTTAAAGGGACTCGCGAAGGACTGGGAGAAGCCGATGCAGCGATTGCACTGGTCAACGGCTATTCTATTCGTGCTGGAGCAAGCAGAGCGAGCCATTAATACGGTTGATTCGTTCAGCAGATATTACCATGAGATGTCGTTTATCCGTATGGCAGAGCCTTGGGTGGAGCATCTCTATACGCTAATATCCGAGTTGACGCCGGAGACGATGGGGCCGGAGGAAGAGGCTTGGGCGGATGCGCTGATCGCACATGTGAAGATATGGGCAGCCAGCACGGAGCGGCAGCTCTTTGACTGGGGCTATATTTATTTGGCCTTCTGCGAGAAGCTATCCGAAAACCGCAGCTGGTTTGAGCGCGAGCTAACCTCGATGGTCGAGCTGTCTCACGCAGAGGATGCGGAAGGCGTCAATAAGGAGTTTTTGCATACCGCGATTGGCATTATGTACTTTTTTGACAAAAACGATGAACTTGCGATTCAACATTTTGCATTAACGAGCTTTGAGCGTTCGCAGAAGGTGATGTATCCATGCGCGGCACAGCGGATGGAAGAAGGAAAATGGGAGCTCGTGGAGCGCTGGATGAGCTTTCTGTTCGAGCGAGTCAACAAAGTGAAAAACGGCCGTTCGGTTGGCCCGTTCGTAACGTTATGCCGCCGAGCCGATCTCGACCGTCCGGATTTGCAAATATGGACCGACTACATGACGCAATTGCTGCCTCATTCCTATTCAGAATTATCTGACCATTGGCTGGATCAGAAGCGTTATGAGGAATGGGCCGATCTGCAGATGCTCGTGGGCTCCCGTCCGGAGGATGTCGGCGCTCATGCGCTGCGCGAAATTGCGAAGCTTGCTCCGCATGCGTTAATGCCTCTCTACCATCAGTCGGTTGAGGCATCCATTCAGACTCGCAACCGGCAAGGGTACCGAATAGCCGTTAAGCAGCTGAAGAAGCTGGAGCGTTTATATAAAGCAGACAAGGATACACCGAAATGGGATCAATATATTGCAGGACTTGTACGGAAACATCAGCGTCTTAGAGCTTTTCAGGAAGAGCTGTGGAAAGGGAAAATCGTTACATGAAAACATACATTGGCGCGCGCAAGTTAATGATAGACGGGTTTTGGAACGAAGAGGAAGGCGACGCCTCGGTTCTGTTAAGCGCAGTCGATCGGAAGGATGCGGCCGATAGCAAGCTGCGCTCCTTGTTGTTTGCATGGCATAAGGCATCCTGGTACGGGGCGGATATCGAAGAGATTAGCGTTGGCGAACGGAAGCTGCTGAAAGTGCCGCCGCTGCTTGCCATGGATTATTTATCTTCGCCGCAGCATGTGCGGCTGCTTCAATTAGAATGGACGGACCGCTTGTCCGTCCTGATGAGAATGGCAGGGCAAATACGGACCGCATTGATCAATGGCTGGTTTGCGCCCGATTGGGAGCGATGGACGGAAGATAAACGCAGCTGGCGCATGGACATTCCGGAGCACGAGAATGATCTAATTGAGGCTTGGAATAACAATGTGCAAGCGGCGCTTCAAAATGGCGATCATGGGAGCGAACACTGGATCAGCGGCGCTGTCGAGCAAATGATCGCCGAAAACGAGCAGGCGGCGAAGGCATGGAACGCTATAGGCACAGCTTCAGGCGAAGCGGTGCTAAGAAGGAAGTCGGCCGATGAGGAAGATTGGCTCATCGCGATCGGACTTCGCAAGGATGTTCTGCCGTTTCGTACCGCGCTTCAGCTCGTTGAGCCGATGGAGTCGTCCTTGTGGCGGCTTCGCCCTGTTCTGCAAGATCGCGACGGGGGGCAGTGGCTGCCCATTCGGCTTAATGAAAATGAGGATGGCTGGGAAGCGGACACCGAGGATGGTCGCGCGATTCCAGCGGAATGGCTGCCGCTGCTTGAAGGCAAGCTAGCCAAAGAGCAGATGAAATGGACGACGGCGCTGCCTGAGCTGAAGGATATGCAGGATGAGAGCAAGCTTAGGGAATTGCTGTCGGACAATGAGGCGTGGAAGTTTTTGGAGGAAGCAAGCGTTCGACTGCTGGAAGCGGGTTGTCCCGTGCTTCTGCCTAGCTGGTGGGAAGCGGTTCGCTCACGGAAGCTGCGGCTAAGAGCCAAGATGAAATCGTCAGTGGGTTCGGCTGCACAGCCGATGTTCGGGCTTGACCAAATTGTTCAATTTGACTGGAAGCTTGCGCTTGGCGACGTGAATCTGACCGAGGCGGAGTTTCTCCACTTGGCGGAGCAGAACCGCCGGCTTTTCAATATCGGCGGCGAGTGGGTTCATTTGGACCCGCAGGATGTGACGCAAATTAAACAATGGCTGAAGCGGATGGGCAAGCGCAAGGGGCTCTCATTCCGAGATGTTCTGGAGATGCATCTAAAAGGCGGAATTCCGCTCGATGAAACGGGCGAGCTGGACAATGATCTGGAAGCGGAAATTGAGCTGAATGAGCATTTAACGTCTTGGCTCGCTCAGCTCCAGCAAACATCGCAAATTCCGCTCGCCGAAATACCGCCAACGTTTTTGGGCGAGCTTCGCCCCTACCAGCTTGAGGGCGTATCATGGCTGCTCTTCTTAAGGAGGTTCGGGCTCGGCGGCGTGCTTGCGGATGATATGGGGCTTGGCAAAACGATTCAATTTATGGCTTATCTCGTCTATTTGAAGGAGAGAAAGCTGCAATCTGGCGGACCTTCCCTGCTTATATGCCCGACGTCGGTAATCGGCAACTGGGAGAAGGAGCTTGAGAAGTTCGCGCCTTCGCTTCAAGTGATGCTGCATTATGGCAATAAGCGGGATAAGGGAGAGCAATTCCGCGATTCGGTTGCTGGCGCGGATCTGGTCATTACCTCCTACTCGCTCGCGCAGCTAGACGAGGAAGATTTAAGCTTGGTCGATTGGGATGCGCTTTGCCTCGATGAGGCGCAAAATATCAAAAATATATATACGAAGCAGTCAACCGCCATTAGGCGTCTGCCGGCGGGGCATCGCATTGCGCTTACGGGAACGCCGATGGAGAATCGGCTGACCGAGCTCTGGTCAATCTATGATTTCATTAATCCCGGTTACTTGGGCAACATTAACGAGTTCCGCAAGGAAGTGGTTACGCCGATTGAGAAAACGCGGGATGAGAAGCTGATCGCCGGGCTTCAGCGCTGGGTGAAGCCGTTTATGCTGCGGCGAATCAAGAAAGACCCTTCGATTCAGCTGTCGCTGCCGGATAAGAATGAGTCGAAAACCTATATGACGCTAACGGCAGAGCAGGGTGCCATGTACGAAAATTTAGTGGCGGATCTGCTAGAGAATCTGGATAAGCTCGGCCCGATGCAGCGAAGAGGCCTTATTCTTGCCGCATTAACGAAGCTGAAGCAGCTTTGCGATCATCCTTCACTGCTTGCGGATGAGGAAAAAACAGCTTTATGGGAAGTGGACCGCTCTAATAAAGTGGCACGTCTGCTTGAAATGTGCGAGGAGATCGCAGCGGAAGGCGAACGCTGCCTCATCTTTACGCAATATATCGAGATGGGGCATCAGCTTCAGCAGCTGCTTGAGGAGAAGCTTGGCCTGCCGGTGCCTTACTTGCATGGCGGAGTGCCAAAGGCGAAGCGGGATCAAATGATTGATCAGTTCCAAAATACGGAGGAGCCATGCTGCGCTTTTGTACTTTCGCTGAAGGCTGGCGGCACGGGGCTTAACCTCACCGCTGCAAACCATGTGTTCCATTTTGACCGTTGGTGGAATCCTGCGGTGGAGAACCAAGCGACCGACCGGGCGTTCCGAATCGGACAAACAAAAGAGGTTCATGTGCATAAGTTTATTACGCTCGGCACGCTTGAGGAGAAGATTGACGAGATGATCGAGCGAAAGCAATCGCTGAACGATCAAGTCGTCGGTCAGTCCGAGCAGTGGATAACGGAAATGTCTACCGACGATCTGAGGGAGCTTTTTGCACTGCGAAAAAGCTGGTTGAAGGGATGAGGATATAAATGACAGACGGCAGCATCCGTGCCAAACAGGAAAAATTAATGCTCGAAACGGCAAAAGCGAATCAATCCGCTCAAACCTCACATGCAGTTGAGGAAACGCCGCTGGGAAATGGCCAGAATGAGGGCGCGAGCACCGAATGGCGAAGATTTTATGACGCGGTTAAACAAATAACGCTCGACATGCGTTAATATAAGACTAACTACATGACATAGCCTGTCGGGAAAAGTAACCCGGCGGGCTTTAAATTTTTATCCCTCCAATCCCAAATAAGAGGATAGTATCCCTAACTCGTCGTTATTTGGACCTCCTAACCATTGTTCAAAGGCGACTATAATAAGGATGCGAGGCAAACAAGCAGCACCATAAACGAGGAGGTCTTCCCAATGAAAAAGAAACACACTCTACTTGCCACCCTTTTAGTATCGATCATGCTGGTCGCGACGGCATGCGGTGCTAACAACAATGCAGGGACGAACAAAAACGCAGGTACAAACAGTACAAATACACCTGCCGAGACTACAGACGCACCTGCAGAAGCTAAGGACGTTACCTTGTCTTTGCGCCATACACAAATTAAAGAAACGAGCAAAACTCGTTTGCAAATTCTAGAAGATGTCGTTGCCAAAACACAGGAAGAAAACAAAGGCCTTACGTTCAAGCTAGAAGGCATTGACGAGATCGTTAACCGCGATCAAAAGCTGAAAGCTGAAATGGCTGCCGGCAACCCTCCTGATATTTTCGAAGTATTCGGCGGCGCTGACCTTAATCTTTATGTAAAAGCGAACCGCATGCTGGACTTGACTCCAATCATTGATGAGCTTGGCCTTAAAGACAAGTTTGCAAGCTTGGATGAGTTCACAGTTGACGGTAAAGTATACGGCCTTCCTTTCGGCGGATACAGCGAAGCGATTTTCTACAATAAAAAAATCTTCACTGAGCTAGGCTTGGAAATTCCCACGACTTGGGCGCAATTGCTTGAAATCTCCGAAAAAATTAAAGCTGCCGGTTACACGCCATTCGGTTTGGCTGCAAAAGACGGCTGGGTTAACGGGATGTTGTGGAACACAGTTATGGAGCGCAACGTTGGCATCGATGCATTCAGCAAGGTGGTATCCGGCGAAGCGAAATGGACAGACGAGAACTTCGTTAAAGGGTTTGCTTCCTATGCAGAGCTCGTGAACAAAGATTACTTTACAAAAGGCGCGCTTGGCCTTGCTTACGCTGATCAAGGCGCACAATTGCTATCCGGCAAAGCGGCTATGGTGTTCACAGGAACTTGGGATGCTAACCGCTTCTCCGGCGACGAAGCAGGCGAATTGAAAGGCCAAATCGGTTACTTCGCATTCCCGTCCATCGATGGCGGCGCAGGCGACCAAACCTCCATCAATGCTTCCTACTCAAACGGCTTTGGTTTCTCTGCAAACCTAAATGAAGATCAAGTAGCGGCAGCTAAGAAATTTATCGCTAACTTCTACACGGAAGAAGTACAAAAACGCACATTGGTTGAAGACAAATTGCTTCCTTCGATGAAGCTTAGCGATCTGTCCGGCGTAGACCCGCTTACAACTGAAATTTTGACTGTAATGGCTAACGCTTCTTCTTCTTGGAAAGCTTATGATGCAATCGTTCAACCAGCTGTAGGCGCTGACGTTAACGTTGGTATCCAAGAGTTGATCGGTAAAGTGACGACACCGGAAAAAGTAGCAGCAAAAATTCAAGCGTCGCAAGACAAGGCTAACGCAGCGAAGTAATTGCATGACATTACAATCGTTCCTGATGGGCGAGAGGGTGTCCTTCCTTCCAGGAGGACACCCTTTTTAACGCCAGGATAAAAGGAGGACATTATGAACAGAGCTCTCAAAAATCCAATTACTTACGTGGCGTTCATTATTCCGACGCTTGCATTATACGCTTTATTTTTTGTTTATCCGGTCATCGTTTCGTTCTTTTATGGCTTCTTTCGTTGGGACGGCATTACCGAGAAGGTATTTATCGGATTCGATAACTTTACGAGACTGTGGCAGGATGAGGTTTTTAGAAAAGCGCTTTTGAACAACTTTTACTTTATGGCTTTTTCCTTAATTGTGAACATTCCGCTCGTCTTCTTGATTTCGATAATTATCAGTAAAGTTAGACGGATGCGCGACTTTTACAAATCGGCCGTATTCGTGCCGGTTGTGATCTCGACGGCTACAGTAGCGATTTTGTTCGGCGTGCTCTACAACTATGATTCCGGTATGATCAATCAGTTTATTCGACTGGTTGCACCAGAGAGCTGGGCGCGTGAATGGTTGTCCGATCCGAAGCTTGCCATGCTTTCGATTCTAATTGCAAACGCTTGGCAAAATATCGGCTTCTTCATTGTATTATGTTTGGCGGCTATTCTAAACATTCCGAAAGAGATCGTCGAAGCTTCCAAGCTCGATGGCGTTAACGGCTGGCAAGAAACATGGTCTATTACGCTTCCTCTCGTCAGACCTATCCTGTTCGTTATGCTGCTGCTCACCGTTTCGGGAACGATGAAGGTGCTTGATATCGTACAAATTATGACGAATGGCGGTCCGTTCCAATCCACGGAGGTTATGTCGACATACATGCTTAAAGTAGGCTTCCGTTCGCTTGAGCTTGGTTATGGCAGCGCGATCGGGGTAGCGATGTTCATTATTATTTTAGTGCTTACTGGCATTTTGCAACGCATCACGAAAAGCGAGGAGGTGCAATACTGATGAAACGTTCCGGTAACTCACAATGGTGGATGCATACTTTTTTATTTGGTTATGTAATCGTATTGCTCTTCCCTTTGCTGTGGCTTTTCATGTCTTCCTTCAAAACGAATCGTGAGATCACAGTCAATACATGGGCACTGCCAACCAGCTTTAATTTTGACAACTATGTTGCCGCATGGCAAACCGCGAATATCGGAAAATATGCTTGGAACAGCACCTTTGTAACGGTAATCGCATGTGTGCTTACGCTGCTCTTCGCAGCGATGACTTCGTTTGCAATCGCGCGCATGAAATACAAGAAAACGAACAAAGCGATTTACCAATTTATTTTGCTTGGTCTTATCGTGCCTCCGGGTGCTTTGTTTATTCCGCTGTACCGTTTGGTTCAAGGCATTAAGTTGTTCGGACAGCCATTATATGATACGCATTGGTCGCTAATTTTGGTATACTGCACTTATGCTTTGCCAATTACCGTGTTTATTATATATGCTTTTATGCTATCGATTCCTAATGAATTGGAAGAAGCGGGCATTGTGGACGGGCTTGGCGCGACGGGATTGTTTTTCAAAGTGATCATTCCGATCTCCTTGCCGGCGCTTGTAACCGTATTTATTTTAAATTTTATTTCCAATTGGAACGAATATATTTTATCCCAGTTATTCATAACGTCTGAATCGCTCAAAACGCTGCCTACCGGCATGGCTACCTTTAATGATGGTTACCGCACTAACTTTGCATCGCTCTCCGCAGCGGTCATCATAAGCATCATTCCGGTTCTAGTCGTGTATATGTTCTTGCAGCGCCAAATCATTGAAGGCATGACGGCGGGCAGCGTAAAAGGGTAAATAGAAAAAGGAGTCTACCAGATGAACTTGAGACCGAAATTGATGCTTGCTTTCATATGTCTAATTATCATTCCGATGATTGGCCTCGGCATATTCTCTTTCCTAAATTCAGAGACGCTGCTCGAGAAAAAATATAGCGAGCAAACGGAAATTTCGCTCAAGGCGGTAGGAGGCAACATTCGTTACTTTTTTCGCGAGCTGGATCAGCTCTCCGACGGCAATCTGACAAGTTCGGAGGTGCAGGATACGCTCAAATACAGCTCGTATACGTCTAATGACGCCAGTACGCTCATCGCGATCAACCAAGCGGAGAAAGAAATGAAACGGATCTTGTTTCAGCATCCCGCCGTAAGCTTCGTCGTCATGTATGCGAAGGACGGTACGATGTTCCGCTCTTATCGCAACGACCCAACGACATTCAAGCCGATTTCGTTTGATATGCTGAAGGCGCATTCCACTTACAAAGAAGTGATGGCGCTTGGCGGACGACCGCTATGGATCGGCCCGTACGAGCAGCGGGAGCTGACTGGCGTTGAGCCGCCGCTCTTTACGCAAATGCGCGTCGTAAAGGATATCGAGTCGTTTAACGATCTTGGCGTCATGATTACGCAGTATAAGACGGAAGAGATTTCGAGCATGCTCAAAGCGTTTCAAAATCCGAAGGCGGACGCGGCTGAGACAAGGTATCTTATCGTGAACAAGTCTGGCCTTATTATGCTGGACAGCAGCAGTGAATTTGACGGCCATAACATTAATGAACAAACGGACGCGCTTCCACAGCAAACGGATAACTATATGAGCTCCAGAGTAAAGTTCGAGGGTATCGATAGTTTGGTTTCCTCTTATCAGCTCGATCGCAACGAATGGATTCTTGTATCGGTGAAGCCTTGGGATTCGCTAACGAATGAGAATGTGCGGTTCGTGCAATGGATTGGGATGATTACCGTGCTTGGGTTGTTATCGGCGGTACTCTTCAACGTCTTCTTCGTGAACCGTGTAGCCAAATCGATCATCAAGGTTGTCCGCAAAATGAGACTGGTCGAGCAAGGCTTGCTCGACATTCGCGTTACTGCGCAGGGCAAGGACGAAACCGTCCTGCTTGCGAACAGCTTCAACAGCATGGTGGAGCGGATCGGGAATCTGCTCAGCGAGGTACGTACGGAGCAGGCCCGCAAGCAGCATGCGGAGATGATGCTGATGCAGGCTCAAATCAAGCCGCATTTCCTATTTAATACGCTGGAGTCGATTAATGCGCTAGCTGCGCAAAACGAAGGCGCCAAGATTATGTTAATGGTACGCAGATTAAGCAATTTGCTCCGCACGAGCATGCATCATTCGGAAGAAATAAGAATAAACCAAGAAATCGAGCATGTGCGCAGTTATTTGGAAATTCAGAAGTACCGCTTCGAGGAGCTATTCAGCTATGAGCTCAACGTTCAAGAAGAGGCGCTTGATTATTCCATATTAAAGCTGACGCTGCAGCCCTTGGTAGAAAACAGCATCCAGCACGGTTTTGACGGCTATGAGGATGGGCAGGGCGTCATTACGATAGATGTAACCGCCCAGCGCCACAGCATCGTCATTATGGTCCGTGACAACGGACTTGGGATGAGTTCCAGCGTATTAACTAAGCTGGCGAATGGTTTGAATCCTTCCAGCAAGCAGCCAAATGCTGTAGAGATGGGCGAAAGAAGAGGGCTTGGCCTGCGAAATGTGGCCGATCGCCTTCGCATTCATTATGGCCCTGCTTATGGCATGTGGATTTGCAGCCAAGAGGGCAGCGGTACCGTTATTCGTTGTGTTATTCCGAAGAGCAGAGGTGATCAGCTATGACCGGTAAGGTTCTCCTAGTCGATGATGAAGCGCATATTACGAGAAATCTGGAAAAAGTTATTCCCTGGGAAATGCTTGGACTTACTGTTGGAGGAACGGCCAAAAACGGCGTTGAAGCATTGGAGTTGATGGAGAATCAAACCTTCGATTTATTGCTGTGCGATATTAGGATGCCAGTAATGGACGGTTTGGAGCTAGTGCGTCATATCCGTGAGAAAGAGATGGCCTGCGACATTATTATGCTGTCGGGGTATCAGGATTTTGCGTATACGCGAACGGCTATTCAATTCGGCGTCAATGATTATATACTAAAGCCCATTCCGTACGATGAATTAACGGGCGTCATTGCCAGAGTGATGTCGAGCCAGCGGAGTAAACAAAAGCAGCTGCAAGAGGAGAAGCAGAAGCTTGGCCGAATGATTGATCTGGCCAGTGAAAAGATTTTATACGATATCATCATGGATTACACCGATGTTACCGCGGATAACTGGCTATTGACCGGAGATGAGCAGCAGCTGAAACAGCAGCAGTTCGTCTTAATTGTGCTTGATCTTGATGTCAGCTCCGAGAAAACGAGAGATTGGCGCGATTGGTCGGACAAGGAGCGGAAGCTGTGGAACTTTGCCGTATGTAACGTCCTTCGCGAGAAGCTGCAGCAAAACGGGCTGCATCATGCCGTCATTCAAATTCGCGATGGCGAATGGTGCGTCCTTATCGAAGTTGAAAAAACAGCTGAATTTGACTTAACGCTCATAAACGATTGGGCTGATATGCTGCTCACCGCGATAAAAAGCCATGTAAAGCTGTCTTTGTTTGCAGGCATTTATCGGGAATTTGCAGCGGTTGCCGATTTGTCTCACGCTTATAAGCAAGTTCAGCAGGGCATGCAAATTACGCCGGAGCATGACAGCATTGCGATCTATCCATCCGATCAGCAAAAATCATCGCAAGCGGATCAAGCGTTTTGGGAAACGGCAGAAAAAATTATTGGAGCCGTTAAGCGCGGAGACACAAAAGCTGTCGATATAGAGCTCAATAGCATTACCGAGCTGCTCCAGCGAATGAACGAGCCTTCGCTTAACCGAGTTAAACCGCTGTTACATTTCTTCGTCCTGCATCTCATGCGGGAAATGAAGGAAATGGGGGTATTCACGCGTGAGCAGGAGGATATGCTGTGGCGCAGGCTGGATCGCCGCTTCGGAATCAAGGATTTGCTGTCGGTTATCCGTCAGGTGACAAACGCGGTTTCAGAAAAGTCGATGGATAAGAAGAAGCAGTCGGAGCGTTCGATGACCGAGGCTAAAGCGTTTCTGGATCGCAACCTGTATCGTGATCTTAGCGTGGAGGAAACGGCAACGCATGTCGGATTAAGCACTTCTTATTTCAGTCTATTGTTTAAACAAACGTTCGGAGAAACGTTCATTGAATATGTTACGCGGCAGCGGATGGAGCGTGCGAAGGCGATGCTGGCGGATACGCCAAAGAGCGTAGCGCAGATCGCGAAGGAAGTCGGGTATGCGGAGCGGCGTTATTTTACGAAGGTGTTTATGAAATATACGGGCGAGAATCCAACGGACTTCCGCAGCAGGCGGCAAGATAATATTGGAAATAACTAACAACCGCTTAGATCAAAGTTCAATCATTGGGAGGACGGGGTAAGAAATGACGATACAGCGTGAATGGCAAAGCTGGAGCCTGAATAAAAAAATTGGTCAACTATTTGTATTCGGTTTCCACGGCTATGAGCCGACCGAGCAAATTAAACGGTTAATTGAAGCAAATGGCATTGGCGGCACCATTTATTTCTCTCGCAACGTGAAGGATGCGAAGCAGGTACATAAGCTTAGCGGCGAGCTTCAGAGCATTGCGAAAAATGCAGGCCAGCCGCCCTTGTTCGTCGCCATTGATCAGGAAGGCGGGATGGTGGCGCGCTTGGTTGACGGCGTTACGCTTATGCCGGGCAATATGGCGATTGGAGCGGCCGGACTTGCGGAAGGCGCAAGAGAAACGGCGCGCGTATGCGGCGAGGAGCTGCGCCAGCTTGGCGTGACGATGAATTACGCGCCCTGTATCGACGTGAATAACAATCCGGACAATCCTGTCATTAACGTTCGGTCGTACAGCGACCGTTCGGATGTTGTATCTGAGCTTGGAGCGGCAGCCGTACTTGGCTATCAGTCAGCGCGGGTAGCTGCGACGGTTAAGCATTTTCCGGGACATGGCGACACCGCGGTTGATTCTCATCATGCACTGCCAATTCTTCTCCATGGCCGCGAGCGGCTGGAAGCGATTGAGCTGAAACCTTTCAGAGCTGCGATAAAAGCAGGCACGGACTGCATTATGACCGCGCATGTGTGCTTGCCGGCGCTTGATCCAACAGGCGTTCCTTCGACGTTGTCCGAGCCGGTCATTACGGGCTTGCTGCGCAAGGAGCTTGGTTATGAGGGCATTGTCGTTACCGACTGCCTGGAGATGGATGCGATCGACAAAAACTATGGGCCAGCGCAAGGAGCGATCAAAGCGCTACAAGCAGGAGCGGACATGGTGCTTATTAGCCACACGTTTGAGAAGCAATGGGCTGCTCTGGAAGCGGTTATTGCTGCTGTAGAGAAGGGTGAGCTTTCCGAAGCGCGCATTGATGAGGCGCTTGACCGGATTATGTCGCTTAAGGTGAAGCTTGAGCTTGATGAATCTTTGAAGGCGTGGGAGCAGGTTGAGCCAATAATCGGTACGGAGGCAAACAAAGCAGTAGCGAGAAGATGGAGCGAAGCTTCCGTTACGCTGGTGAAAAATGATGGCGGATTGCTGCCTTTGAGCCGCAGCGAAAGCACGCTTGTGCTATGGCCGGACATTGTTCCCGTATCGGTAGCGGATGAGATGCTATCCGGTGACGGTTCTTTAGGCCAATTCCTCGGCGAGTACGGGGCTAATGTGGTGGAGCGGCGGATGAACAGCGACAACCCGCTTGCGGATTTGGATCGCTTCGCCCAAATTATCGTTGTTACCTACGATGCCTCCAAACATCCGTTAGAGCGCGATATTGCGCGTGAGGTTGTCAAGCTGGCGCCGGAGCGTACGGTAGCCATCTCGGTTCGGAATCCGCTGGATTTGCTGCTTTATCCCGAGGTGAAAGCTTATGTTGCTGTCTATGAATGCAGGCCGCTTGCGCTTGCGGCAGCAGCGAAAGCGTTGCTGGGCGACATAAATCCGATAGGGAAGCTGCCGCTTGAGATATCGGCGGCGTATCCATTTGGCTGGAACGCAGCCGCCGACAGCTAATGTATACGAATAAGGATGTTAGACTGCGAGTGAATGATACTCGCGGTCTTTTTCATGTTTGGTGAGTGTTGCAGCTATTGTCCAATCAGATTCGAATAGGTCAAATCATGCAATATATAGGCCAGAAAAAAAATAACGCAAGGATTCTCGTAGCGATGCTGGATTTTGACGAGCTGGTGATAATAGGTGTCCGCGTAATGAGGGTTGTTGCGCATCTCCAGGCTAGCCTTGATCAAGGCATCCAGCTTGTCTGCAATATCGACCATTTCGCCGATATAATCATCGGATTTGCTGTGCGCGATAAATTCGATCATGTCCTCGTGAAAGAGCGACGGCAGCTTATTGATCATAAACCGCGCGGTTTCCTTCTCATACTGCTCGAACGCATGCTTGATGTCTGGATTGTTATGCTTGAAATTCGATACGACATCGCCGGACAACGCCTCGGGCAAATCATGCAGCGTTGCTTTGGCGAGCAGCTTATAAAGATCGATGTTCGTGCTGCCGAAGCGCTCGATTTCGAGTAAGCCATTAAACAAAGCAAGCGAGGCTACGCGGAAGGAATGGGTTGCATCATTGTCCGGAACGAGGTTATAGCTGCCGTTCCACCGTTTTACCGTGTCCAAATTGACGATGTATTGGATGAATTCATAAAAGCCGTCCTGCTTGTCATACTCGTTCAGCAGCCATTCCATAGATTCGAGCTTCGTATCAAGCAGAGTCTGCCTAAGCTCCTGATGTTTCGCATGAAAGAAAGGGTTCGTATCGTATCTGGATTCCCGGTGACAATACAGGTAAGCATCCAGCGTATCGATGGCATCGACCAATCGCCCGATATGCGTGTCATCCTGAGCATTTACGATATAATCATATGCCTGCGGCTGAAGAGACTTCGAGAGATAGGAGACGATCTCCTTGCTCAGCTCCTTCTCGAAGTCGCGGATATGATTCATGACGAGCGATTCCTTCTTGGTGACGTGCTTAATGGAGCCTGTCCCCGTGTTATTTAAATCGCCCCATAAACTTCTGGCGAGCAGCTTCAATTTGTCGATCGGCTCATTGCACACTTTCTCTTCAATGATACCGATAAGAATGGACAAGGCGGCACATCTAAAGCTATGCGTGGAAGCATTGTCCTCGAAACGAGGCGCGTATTCGCTCCACCTTGGCACGTATTGCATACGGATGATCGTGTTGGTGAACTTGCCGTTTTTCATCGTTATCTCCTTTGCCAGCATGAATTCATCGTTATCGTTACTGTACAGGAATGTCTATGTTATTATAAAGCTTATGTACAAAAACGACTAGATGAGGCAAATGAGGAGAATAACATGCGTGAATTTGGATTGGCTTTTAACCGGCATTTTGAACGATGGATGTTTATCATTATTCCGAGTTCCTTGATACTCGGTTTTATATTTGCTTCGCAGCTGCAGCCTTTTATTAAATCAGTCCCTTATTTATTTGCCTATATAACGTTAACGATGGCGATCGGCTGCGGCCTCGGGCAATTGCGTATCGTGATGAAAAGGCCGGGCGTGATGGTGCTCACCTTCGTGATCGCTCACGTGTTGTCTCCGCTAGCTGCCTACGGACTTGGTGCCCTCGTATTCGGAGCGGATTCACCATATGTCGTCGGGCTTGTTCTGTTTACGATTATTCCCATCGGCGTCTCGACGGTTCTCTGGGTAGGGATGTCAGGCGGCAGCGTTCCGCTTATGCTGGCAATGGTCGTACTCGATTCGGCGCTTAGTCCGCTTGTAGTGCCGGCCGGCATTCATCTGTTTTTTGACTCATCGGTTAATGTGAAGGCGGGACCTATCATTATTGATTTGCTTGTCATAATCGTGCTTCCTACCATTATCGGCGTCGCGCTTAATCAAATGAGCCGAGGCCGCATTCAGCAAGTCGTTCAGCCGTACACATCGCCGCTGTCCAAGCTTTGCTTCGTAGCCGTGGTATCGCTGAACGCATCGGCGATCGCGCCGCATCTGGATAAGCTGAAGCAGGATATGCTGCTGCTCGTTCCGCTAGTTGTCGTGCTGGTTGGCTTATGTTATGCCCTCGGTTATATCGGAACGGCGTATCTTCGCAATAACGAGCAGCAGGTGACCGTGTCTTATGCGACCGGCATGCGCAATATTTCGCTTGGCATCGTGCTCGCGCTTGGCTATTTCAGCCCGCTTGCAGCTGTTCCCGTCGTATTATCGATTCTAATTCAACAGCCGTTCGCCACGGTGCACCATTACGTTTTACAAAAACTTAATAAAAACAAGTCTAGCGAAAGTACAGTGCCGCATGTACGATAAACGATGTATGTAAACGCACCGTCAAAAGGGTGTAGGCCTGACCAAACATAGGGAGTGAACCGGATGAACAGCTTTCGCACTAGGCTGACGCTTATTATGATCGCGATGATCGCATTATCAGTGAGTGCAGCAGGCTTATTTATGGTCAAAACGTTTAATCAAAACCATATAAACGCGCTTGAAGACAATATGGTTCGCGAGATGCAAATTATTTCGGCAAAGATGGAATGGAAATCAGGCGAATTATCTTCGTTATTTGACTATTATTCGGAAGAGGCAAAGGAGCTTAAGCGTTATACGGGCGCACGCGTAACCTTTATTCGCAATGACGGTGTAGTTCTTGGCGATTCGGATGGGGACCCTAGATATATGGACAACCATCTTAGTCGAATTGAAGTAGAGGAAGCGTTAAAGTCAGGCACCGGCAGAGCGATTCGTGCTAGCGAAACCGTTAAGCAAAATATGATGTATGTCGCCATTCCGGTTCAGGTTATCCCGGATCAAGCACCGGATGTTATTCGTCTTGCCATGAGCTTGAAAGAGGTTGAAAACAGCATCCGCAACTTGACGATGGGCCTTATGGCAGGCCTGCTTGTGCTCTTCTTGATCGCAGCAATTATCAGCTACCGCCTTGCTTTAGGCTTGACTAGGCCGCTGGAGCAAATTACGAAGGTTGCAAAACGAATTAAAAACATGGATTACCGCGCGCGAGTGAAGGTGACGAAGCAGGATGAAATCGGCGAGCTTGGCAACGCTATTAATGCGATGGCTGACAGCCTTCAGGTGCAAATGACGCGCATTCAGCAAAACGAGAATCAGCTCGAGAGCGTGCTTGATAATATGATTAACGGCATCGTGATGATTGACCGCGGCGGCAAAATCGTGCTGATGAACAGGCGTGCCGAGGAAGTGCTTGGCTTCTCTGCCCGCGAGCTGGTCGGACGCCATTATGCGGAAGCTAAGCAGCAATACGAGCTGTCGCAAATGATTCAAGAGGGATTAAAGAGCAAGCAGCATTTGCGTGAGGAGATCACGTTTTATTTTCCGGAGGAGAGGCTGCTTGAGCTTAACCTCGTGCCGATTCATCCAGAGGGCAATGAGTTCTCCGGCGTGCTGCTCGTCCTGCAGGACGTATCGGCAATCCGCAGGCTGGAGCGGATGCGCAGCGAGTTTGTCGCTAACGTATCGCATGAGCTGAAGACGCCGATCACGGCTGTCAAAGGTTTTGCAGAGACGCTGCTAGGCGGCGCGGTCAATGATGAAGAAACGGCCCGTTCGTTTTTGCAAATCATCTTCGATGAGAGCGATCGCCTTAACCGGTTGATCGGAGACATTCTGGAACTGTCCAAAATCGAGTCGCGCCGCGTGCCGCTCGTATTCTCGCCGGTCGAAGTGGACAGCTTCGTAGAAAAATCGATCAGGCTTATGGAATCGGAAGCCTCCCGCAAAAACATCGAGCTTACGATGAATATCGAGCCGGGCCTTTATGTTGAAGCCGATGAGGATCGACTGCGGCAAATTATTATGAATCTGCTCTCCAATGGCATTAATTATACGCCGGAGGGCGGAAAAGTATCGCTTAAGGTTGAAGGGCTGGGCGATGATCACATTCGCATCCAAATTACGGATTCCGGCATCGGCATTCCGAAAAAGGATTTGCCGCGCATATTCGAACGTTTTTACCGTGTGGACAAAGCACGCTCGAGAAGCTCAGGCGGGACGGGGCTTGGCCTCTCCATCGTCAAGCATCTCGTAGAGCTGCATAAGGGAACGATATCCGTAACAAGCGCTGTGGGAGTCGGTTCAACGTTCACAATCGAGCTGCCTGTCCTGCAATAGAAAAAAAGATTTACCTATTCTTTACGAAACCATGATAAACTAGCTTTAAAAGCAAAGCTATAAATAAGCGGACGCAGCGTGAATAACGCTGCTATTCGCTAGGTTGGAGTGGAGGTAACATGTCGCATAAAGTGCTCGTCATTGAAGATGAACCGACATTAGCGAGACTATTGTCGTACAACTTGACCCAAGAGGGCTATGAAACGACCGTTATCGATCATGGCGGGGAAGGCTTGCAAGCCGCATTGCAGCGCAATTTCGATTTGGTCATTCTGGACATCATGCTGCCTGGCATGAACGGCTTCGAAATATTGAACCGCCTTCGCCAGAACGGCGTCAGAACGCCAGTCATTATTTTGACGGCCCGCAATGCAGAGGAAGAAGTCGTGCAAGGCTTGAAACATGGCGCAGACGATTATATTACGAAGCCATTTGGCGTTGCCGAGCTGCTTGCACGCGTATCTGCGGTGCTGCGCCGGACACAGCTGGACGACAGCAAGCCGATTGAATCAACGGAGAAGGTTATCACTGCCGGAGACCTATCGATTTATCCGGAGAAGTATGAGGTTATTTTAAACGGAGATGCCATCCCGCTTAGACCGAAGGAGTTCGAAGTATTGCTCTATCTTGTGCAGCGTCCGGGCATGGTTATTACTCGGGATGATCTGATGAATGTCGTATGGGGCTTCGATTATATCGGCGGCCAGCGTACGGTTGACGTTCATGTGAGCTCGCTAAGGAAGAAGCTGGAGCTTGGGCAGCAATCGGTCCAAATTGAATCCATTCGCGGCGTCGGCTACAAACTCGTTATGCCAAAAAAGCTCGTTACCCCGAAGTTATAGGGCGGACGAGCTTTTTTTAATCATTGAAGCTGGCTATTGCCTGTTCCACACGAGCATTTTACGCTGGAATTGCTTCGGCGAGCAGTCGTTGTATTTTTTGAACATTTTATAAAAATGAGCCATATTCGGCATCCCGATTCGTTCGCCAACCTCCGAAATGCTTAAATCCTTCGTCAGCAAAATCCGCTCCGCCCATTTGACTTTGCGATAGTTTACATATTCCGTAAACGATAAGCCAATCGTTTTCTTAAAATATTTGACGAAATAGTAATAGCTCATATTGGCGATTTTGCAAACCTCTTCGACCTGAATCCGATCGGTCAAATGATTTTCGATATAGTCCAGCACGGGCTTTAGGCGTATGCGGTCGAAGTTATCCTGCTCGATCAGCACCTTACGGCTGTCGTGGCGCAGCAGCAGAAGCAATATTTGCTTAATAAGCACGCTGACGGCCAGCTCATAGCCGGTTTCCTTGTGGGTCGCCTCATTTAATATTTGCTGAATGCATGATGCGGTCTGCTGCTTAACCGAACTATTTTCCGCAAAAATATAGTTGGCTTTGCTCAGCGGCAGCTGCGTCTCTGAGAAATAACGCATATAAGGAATCGTGCTTTGATCAAAGAAGGGCTCAAGATCAAATTGGAGCACGATATAATCGAGCGTGCTATGGCTGCGATCGCGGTGCAGCTCGGATGCCCCGATCAGGACCACGTCTCCGGGCGCAAGATGGAAGCACTCTTCATCCACATAGATGTCCAAATTACCTTCCAAAATGAGCAACAGCTCAAGCTGCTTATGATAATGCCAGTTCGTAAATCCATCAAGATTGCGCACCGTTTGGAAAATGCGCAGCGACAGCAATGGGTTCTCATATGCGACTTTTTCATTTATAGCTTCCATGTTTATTGAATCCCCCTTGGCGCTGCATGACAATACCCTTATTGTAGTGAAAGCGCAGGTCATTAGCAATAAGGAGGAGGCATATAAACGTGATTTACGGTTTAATGACGACCTTTATGCAGCCGTCTTCCTTGTTATTGAATATTTTGTAGCCATTTTCTGCGTCCTCCAAATGAATCCGGTGCGTTATGATGTCGGTCGGATCAAACTCGCCAGCTTTAATCTGTCTATAGAGCTCAGGCATATAGTGGATCACGGGAGCCTGTCCCATGCGTAAGTTGATGTTTCTTCGAAACAAGTCCCCAAACGGAAATAGATTATAATTCATTCCATAAACACCCGTTACCTGTATTGTGCCACCCTTGCGAACGAGATTAACAGCCATCCGAAAAGCGCCCAAGCCGCCGCCTTGCAGCTTTAGCATCGTTTGAATTTTTTCGGCGATTGTTTTTTCTGAGTCGAGTCCGACGCAATCAATGACCACATCCGCTCCGCCGCCGGTAATCTCTTTTAGATGCTCAACAAGATCATCCATCTCTCCTACGTTAAACGTCTCGACCTTATTCGTTTTTTTGGCATGCTCTAACCGGTACTTTGCATAATCGACGGCAATGACTCGTTTTGCGCCTTTTTTCCAAGCGAACTTTTGCGTCAGCAAGCCTACTGGACCGCTCCCCAAAATAATAACGGTATCGCCTTTTTTGACGCCTGCATTGTCTACGCTCCAATACGCAGTAGGAATAATGTCGGAGAGGAAGACAAGCTTCTCATCCTCAAGCTCTGCATCCTCTGGCACTTTAAACGGAACAAAATTGCCGTAAGGAACGCGCAGCAATTCAGCTTGACCGCCTGCATACCCGCCGTATGTCTCCGAATAACCAAAATATCCGCCTGAATCTCCATGTAAAAATTCATTCGAATTGTCACACTGGCTTTCAAGCTGATGATTGCAAAACCAGCATTGGCCGCATGCGACGTTAAACGGAATAATGACACGATCCCCTTTTTTGACATGTGTGACCTCGGGGCCAACGGCTTCGACGATTCCCATTGGCTCATGCCCAATCACGTAATTATCTGGCATGTTCGGAATTTCTCCATTATAAATATGGAGATCCGAGCCGCAAATTGCAGTTGTTGTAATGCGTACTAATACATCGTCTGGCTTTTGAATAGAAGCATCGGAAACTTCTTTTACCTTTACTTTTTTCATTCCTTGATAAGTGAGTGCTTTCATCATCTAGCCCCTTTCTCCATCGGTATTTGTATTTTGTCCTAAAAGGGGAATAGAAGATGCATGTATGCTCATTTATCGGTAAAATAGATGTTGGAGCAACAACGCGGAACGATGAGCAGGAGAGGGCTGGGCGAAGACGAATGGAATGGGATTCGATTGAGGATTTGGGACTTGATAATGTGTTGCTGCTGGATCGGATGAATGAGCTTGATGAGCGGGATGTATTATATCCGTTCGCGCTTGATGAGCTGCTTTGCAGGCAAACGGGACGGGGAGGGCCGGCAATCTGCCATATATGGCGCCATCCGAGAGGTTTTGTGATGGGGCTGAAAGACAGCCGTCTACCCGGTGCCTCGGAAGCAGAGCGGCTACTGCAAGCCGATGGATGGGCTACCGCCGTCCGTAATTCAGGGGGAGCCGCTGTACCGCTTGACTTAGGGGTCATCAATATTTCGCTTATTATGCGCAAGCCCGATGTGGATTCGTTTCATTTTCATGAAGATTTCGAGCGCATGTACGGGTTGATCCGTCACGCGCTGAAGGAAACGGGCTGCCGAGTCGACAAGGGCGAAATACGAGGAGCGTATTGTCCAGGCGAATTTGATTTGAGCATCGATGGGTTGAAATTTTGCGGCATTGCGCAGCGGCGGCAGACACATGCCTATATCGTGCAAGCCTTTGTTGTGGCGGAGGGGTCAGGACAGGAGCGGGCAGGCTTCGTTCGCTCTTTCTACGACAAAGCAGCAGATAGGCAAAACGCGAGCGATTTTCCACTGGTGACGGAAGAGAGCACGGCTAGCTTGGAGCAGCTGACGAATCTGGGCGCTGGCGCTGGACGAGCTTTTGTAGATGCGCTCAAAGGAGTAATCCTGTCTCAGCAGACGGAATCTGGTTTAAGGGAAGCGGAGGAGAAGCTGGCCATGCCGACCTCCGAGCAGATTTTATCAATGGCAGCGGTATTGCGCGCAAGGTATGCGATTCAGGAGAAGGAAGCCGACTAGAGCTGTAAGCCTTTGGCGCATTGGAGGAGGTTTGACGTTGTTTCGTCAAGCTGCTGCTTCAATTGTTCGATAGGCCATGTGCCGTTGTTTGCTTGGATGTCATTTGTAATCAGCTTCAGCATCCATAATGAGAAAAGACATGAAAATAAATAATAACCTCGTTTGAATGCGGATTTTTGCAGCCCGTATCCATCCTGCTCAATTAGCAGGAGGTAACGATCCAGCAAGCGCTCGCGTACGGTGGGTGACATCTCTTTTGGAAAGGTTGGATGAGAGAGGTCGATAACATGATACAGATCCCAGTAGCGGCTGTTCAGATGGGCATGCTCCCAGTCGAGTACCTTTATTTGTCCGTTTACGCTAGCATAGTTGCCAAGGTGCAGATCGCCGTGCGAAAATACCCGATCCTCCGCTTCAACGTTTTCATGCTGGAGCATTGCAAATAAGGAGCTGAGCAGTGAACTTGGCAGGCTTGGCCACTGTGCTGCAAGCTTATAGGAACTGGTTCCCTGAAGGAGCAGCTCCTTGAGGATAACGCTTGCTTGGGGCTTTGGTCCGCGCAGCGGGGCATGCAGCAGATGACTTGTCGGCAGCGCGTGCCAGTTAGCTATGTAGGAGATTAAATCCGATGCTTTGTCCTCGTCAAAAGCATGCTTCAATGCTCCTAAATCTTCGAACATCATCCAATAGGATGTTGTATCCGCTGAAGAGGAGCAGGCAAGCAATTGCGGATAGATACGTGGAAGAGCCGGCAAAACATGCTCATATACCCATGCTTCCTTGCCTAATTGCTCATGATTTGTGAGCGGCTTAAAAATAATCGTCTCGTTTGACGCTAGGTAGATCCGTTCGACGCTGCTTCCGTTCATCCCCTTATAAAGCGTTTCCCTCCGCCATATTTTCTCTTCGATGATTCGGCCGTCAGGCCCTACGATAGGATGCATGAATGATTCCCCTCTCTGGCGCTTGCTGGTGCTGGGCAATCGATATTTTATTAACGCTCGGATTTCCGGATGATTTGATTAATGACTTCTGAGAAAACGAGTCCTATCGCAATCGCTCCCGAGATCATAAATGCTTTGACGGCCAGCTGTACCGCTATGTCATAGTTATCTTCAACGACGTTCCGCATCGCATCGTACGCGAGTCCGCCAGGCACTAAAGGGATGATGCCCGATACGCTAAAGACGATAATGGGCGTTTTGTATAGCTTGGAAAATAACTGGCTGATCACGGTTACAACAAAAGCGGCGATAAGCGTAGCCGGTATAACGTCCAATGAGAGCTGCGTACACGAAACATAAATAAGCCAGCCAACCATACCGACAGCGCCGCAGTGCGCAAGCGTCCGCTTCGGCACGTTGAAGATGAGACCGAAAGCGGCTGAGGCGATGAAGCTTGTGAATAGCTGTTCCAGCATCATCAACGTGATGCACCTCCGTTATTAATTAGTAGAAAGACAGCACAGCGGCAATGCCTGCGCCGACGGCAAATGCAGTCAGAAAAGCTTCCGCACCCTTCGATAGACCCGATACGAGATGCCCCGCCATCAAATCTCTGACAGCGGCGGTAATATGAAGGCCAGGTACAAGCGGCATGACCGAGCCGATGATGATTTTGTCCAGATCATATCCGAGCCCCTTATGTACAACAAACACAGACAGCGTTCCGATGATCAAAGCGGTAATAAATTCTGCGAAAAATTTGATGGGCACGATGCGGTGCAGCCGTACAAAAAACGCGAAACCAAAGCCCCCGATCAGCACGACGGGAATAAAGTCGCCCCAGCTGCCTTGGAACATGATAAGGAAGCAGCCGCTTGCGATCGCCGCTGCCAACACTTTTAACCAAGCAGGGTAGATGAATGCATGGGTATCTACCTCTTGCAGCATTCTATGGGCATCGCCTGCCGCAAGGTTGCCTGAGCTGATTTTTCTGGAAATATCGTTCACTAACGAAACCTTAAGCAGGTTAGTCGAGCGTTCTGAAATTCGAATAAGCTTCGTCATTTGCGATGAGCCGTCGATGGCAAAAATAATGCCGGTCGGCGTAACGAAGCTATGCGAATTCTCAATGCCGTAAGCAGCGGCTATCCGCATCATCGTATCCTCGACACGGTAGGTTTCGCCGCCGTTTTGCAAAATGATTTTGCCGGCTAATAAACAGATTTGCGTAATCTCATGGCTATTGATGATGGGTTTGTCCATATGGGCGAGCCCTCCTTATGCGAGCGAAGTCGGTGTTATGAGCTGCTCTTCGTTTGCTGCTCGAATTCGGTGCGAATTCGGGCGAGCAGGGCAGGATCTGCAAACACGTCATATGCTGTGGCGGCGAGCATTTTAGCTCCAAAAAGCATGCCGTCGAGCGCATATTCAGTCATTGCGGCATCGCGGAACGCTTCCGTATGAAGGAGCAGTCGATCCTGCACGACCTTAACGAAAGGATGGATAGCCGGACAGCGAACGGATACGTTGCCGAGGTCAAGCGAGCCGTGATCCTTTCCGGTCTCGATTTGCTCCGGGAGAATGCCTGCTTCAATAAGATTTGCATTAAACCGTTCGGATAACGCTTCGTTGGTCAGCAGCTCGTCATAGGAGAACTCGAATGCATTTGTTGTTAGCGTACAGCCTGTTTGCAGGGCAGCACCCTCTGCACAGCGAAGCACCTTGGCGGTCAGCTCATTCGTGTAAGCGCGGGAAGCCGAGCGAATATAAAACTTTGCCGATGCATAGTCAGGGATGATATTCGGCGCTTTGCCGCCATCGTCGATTATGCCGTGAATGCGTGCGTCGCTGCGCGTCTGCTGACGGAGTGCATTGATGCTGTTGAACAGCTGAAGCACCGCGTCAAGCGCGTTAATGCCTTCATAAGGGCTTGCTGCTGCATGGGCGGATAAGCCATGAAATTCAAATTGCAGCGCATCAAGGGCGAGTGACTCTCCGGAGCGCTCGAAGGTATGGTAGGGATGAGCCATTAACGCAAAATCGCAATCATCAAATAAGCCGGCTGCCGCCATCGGAACTTTAGCGCCGCGAGTCTCCTCGGCTGGCGTGCCGTAGATGCGGATTTTTCCGCCGATGCCGCTGCCTTCGAGTGCGGCTTTAAGTCCAACCGCTGCGGCAACGCTCATGGAGCAGATCAGATGATGCCCGCAAGCGTGCCCGATCTCCGGCAGCGCATCGTATTCGCATAACAAGCCGACCGTCGGTCCAGACTTGCCCGTATCATAGACAGCGATAAACGACGTTTTAATGTCAAGGATGCCCCGTTCCACCTCGAAGCCATACTTCGACAGCTCGCTGCAAAGCAGCTCCGATGCGAAAAACTCCTCATGGCCAAGCTCGGGCCTATTGCCTACGGCGCGTGATATGGCACGAAATGCCTCCGCATAGTGATCAATCTCGCTAAAAATCAATTTTTTGTTGGACATCGTTGTATTTAAACCTCCTGAAATGGTGAGAAACATGTGTAACGTTATTTTAGGCTCGTATACGTGCTTACTGCCCCCAACCACCTAACGCATCCCATGTATTTTCTTGAATTGCTCCGGGCTTAAGCCCTCGAGCCGTTTGAAAACAGAGCTGAAATAGCTGGGTGAATCGAAGCCGACGCGCTGCGCGATTTCATGCATTTTGATATCGCTCTCGCGGAACATGAGCTCCTTGCTCCGATTGACGCGTTCCCGATTCACATACTCCATCGGCCGCATTTTGAGCGCTTTCTTGAACAATAAGCATAAGTACTGCGGCGTTACGTCAATACAAGCGGCGAGATCCTTTATCGCGATCAGTCCATTGTAATGTGCTTCAATATATTGAAGCACAGGCTGAAGCTTCAAATAATTTTGCTCAACCGAGTGAGAGCTTACAAGGATAACCTTCATCAAATCGAGCAAAAACATGTAAACGAGCTTCGAGCATTCCAGTCCTAGAAAGGATCGGCCAGACTGCGTCATAGCAGAAATGTTTTTCATATGGGTAACAATCATATCATGATCGGCAGTAGAATAGACACCTGATTGCGTAATTCCTGCCTGCCTGAACAGCTTATCGGACAAGTCCCCGCGAAAGCTCATCCATATGACCTCCCAAGGCTCCTGAACGGAATAGTAAGCATGCTGCTCGTTTGGAAAAAGGCAAAACCCTTGACCGGCGCGAACGGTCATGATCTGATCGCCGACACGGAGCTCGCCTGTTCCTGCTATGACTTGAAGCCATTGAAAATGGGGATAGCCGTTTGGACGGTCAATCGACTCTTGATTGCTCCAATGCCCGATGCTGGTGAGATATACGGGAAGAGTCGTGTCCGTCTCTGTCAAAGTCGGGAAAACCATCGTGTCGATAATAGCAGCCTCCAGGTTCATATTTTTAAAGGGATGCGAAAATACTATTATATAGTTGGTTCAAAGAACGAGATATAATATGAATATCATTATAGTATAACCAATGATGAGTACAATCAAGACGAAACTGGAGGTTGCTGAACCCATTATGAAATTCGCCCCGATAAGTCCTAAAATACCGCAAATGCTGCATGGTGCAGATTATAATCCGGATCAATGGCAGAAATACCCCGAGGTGCTGGAGGAAGATATCCGGCTGATGAAGCTTGCGCATTGCAACGTCATGTCGGTCGGTATTTTTGCATGGATGGCTATTGAGCCGGAAGAAGGCGTATTTACGTTCGATTGGCTTGATACGCTGCTCGATAAATTTGCCGCTAACGGCATTTATGCTTTGCTTGCAACGCCAAGCGGAGCGCGTCCCGTATGGATGTCTCAAAAATATCCCGAGGTGCTGCGCGTTGCCCCAAACGGTATTCGCAATTTGCATGGCGCACGCCATAATCATTGTTTCTCCTCCCCGGTATACCGGGAGAAGGTAGCCATTATGAATACGAAATTAGCTGAACGTTATTCGGAGCATCCTGCCGTCATTGGCTGGCATATTTCGAACGAGTACGGCGGCGAGTGCCACTGCTCGTATTGCGAAGAGGCTTTCCGTGGCTGGCTGAAAAATAAATACGGAACAATCGAAACGCTTAACGATGCTTGGTGGACGACGTTTTGGAGCCATACGTATACCGATTGGAGTCAAGTGGAGTCCCCGACGGAGCGTGGCGAGAAAGCTGTTCACGGCCAGAACGTGGACTGGAGAAGATTCGTAACTGACCAGACTGTTGATTTCTGCAAGCACGAAATCGATCCGCTGCGCGCTGCCAATTCGGAGCTTCCGATTACGACAAACTTTATGCTTGATTTTGAGCCGCTTAACTATTGGAAATTTACCGAGCTGCTTGATGTCATTTCTTGGGATGCCTACCCGACTTGGCATGACAATGGCAGCGACGACAGCGAGCAGGCGGCATGGATCGGTTTCAACCATGACGTATTCCGCTCGCTTGGCGGCGGCAAGCCGTTCATGCTGATGGAAAGCACGCCGAGCATGACGAACTGGCAGCCGATCAGCAAAGTGAAGCGTCCGGGCATGCATTTGCTCTCGTCGCTTCAAGCAGTCGCGCATGGCTCCGATACGGTACAATACTTCCAGTGGCGCAAAAGCAGAGGGTCAAGCGAGAAGCTTCACGGCGCAGTCGTTGACCATGTGGGCCATGAGCATACGCGCGTATTCCGCGATGTTGCTGAGCTTGGCGCTACGCTTGAGAAGCTAAGCGAGGTTGTCGGCACGACGGTGAAGCCTGAGGTTGCCCTTATCTATGACTGGGAAAACCGCTGGGCGGTGAAGGATTCGCAAGGGCCGCGCAATAGCGGGCTGCATTATGAAGAAACAGCGAAGCGCCATTATCGACCGTTCTGGGATCTTGGTGTTCCGGTCGATATTATTGATTCGGAATGCGATTTTGAATCCTATAAGCTGCTTGTAGCCCCGATGCTGTACATGGTTCGTCCAGGCGTTGGTGAACGTATCGAGCGTTTTGTGGAAAATGGCGGCATCTTCGTTGCGACTTATTGGACGGGCATCGTAGACGAGAATGACTTATGCTTCCTAACCGGTTTCCCGGGACCGCTGCGGAAGACGCTTGGCATATGGTCCGAGGAAATCGATTCCCTGCATGACCATGATTCTAACCGCGTTGTGATGAGCGACGGAAATGCGCTTGGTCTCACCGGCGAATATACAGCTCGTGAGCTATGTGACCTTATCCATCTTGAAGGCGCGCAGGCGCTTGCGGTATACGGAGAAGATTTTTACGCTGGCAGGCCAGCCTTGACCGTTAACCGTTTGGGTGCGGGCAAAGCTTACTATATCGCATCGCGTAATGATGCCGTATTTACGAATGATCTGCTTTCCACGATCGTGAAGCAAGAGGGCATAAGACGTGTAATCGATTCGGAACTGCCGGATAGCGTAACCGCTCAGCTTCGTACAGACGGCGACAACGATTACGTATTCGTATCGAACTTCAGCGCAAGCGAAGTTTCGGTTGCCCTCGACGGACGGAGCTATTCCGATTTGTTAACGGGTGCCTCCTTCGACGATAGCTTGGAACTAACAGCCTATAGCTGCCGTATTTTGAAGCGCGAGTCCAACTAAATTTGCTCATTTCCAAAAGCTGTGTGAAGCGTACAGAACCTAGTACGCTTCGCTCAGCTTTTTTATGTTTACAGGACTTTGGTCGCACTAACTTTTGCTTAAAACCGTTTGAGTTTACCGAATCGATAAAAACAAAAGGTGAATTTAACATTGCGAAAACATTTCAGCATATTCCTGTTGATGCTTCCGACCTATAGTGATTGCAAGAGGAAATAGAAGGAAGGGTGATGGTGAGTGACAGCGACTGTTCTAGAGAAAGAAAAAGACACGGATATCGAGAAAATTGAGCGTACTGATCCGAACGCACCGCTTAACGGAGAAGTTTTGCCGCAAGAAGCCAAAGCAGAGAAAGGACAAGCCCCGGAAGAGGCGGCGACTCCTCGAGTGATGGCAGCTTCACCAGCTGCACAGCCAGCGAGGCTTCAGCATTTTTTGCGCCAAGCACCAACGATTACAGCAGAGCAAACATGCCGGGAAACGATATCTGTGTTTAAAATGCATCCAGAATGCGAATGTGTCATCGTGGTCGGGGAGCAAGGGGCTCCTATCGGCTTGATGATGCGGAATCGTTTTTTCTTAAAGCTGGGGCATCGCTTTAGCGCAGATTTGTATGATGATAAGCCTATATCGAAGCTTATGGATGCAAGCCCTCTGCTGGTGGATTATGATTTTGCGCCTCAGCAGCTCATTGACAGTGCATTAAGCCGTCACGAAAGTGTCCTATATGATTGTGTCATCGTTACGTCAAACGGCCGTCTCGCCGGAATTCTGACCGTTTCCGATATGCTCAAGCTGTCCAGATTGCTGCAGCAGGAAGCGGTTGACAGCCAAATGAGAACGATACGCTCGGCAGAGCAGCGCGTAACTGAAATCGAACAAGCGGTCAGCAGCGTTCGCGAGTCGACATCACAAGGCGAATCCTTGTCGGTAGAGATGGTAGATTTGACGCTGTCCGGTAAAAACGAACTAGATAAAGTAATGAAAGCTTTTGACGCGATCGCAGCAAATTCGCAGCTTCAAGAAAACCGGATGAACGAGCTGCAAGCCGAGGCAGGCTCGATCAGCAAAGTATCTCTATTAATTAAAGAGCTGGCAGAGCAAAGCAATCTGCTCGCGCTTAATGCTTCTATTGAAGCAGCGCGTGCAGGCGAGCATGGCCGCGGCTTCGCTGTAGTAGCCGGCGAGGTGATGAAGCTTGCAGGCCAAACGAAGCAATTCGCCAACGAGATTACGACTTTAACCAGAACGATCGTTCAAGCCATCTCGCAGACGACTGAGCTTGCGCATGCTGGCCGCTCCGAGACTTCGGCTAGCGAGGCCCATGTCAATGAGGCGGTAGAGGCGTTTAATCGACTGTTCCGGGCAGCGGCAGACAACCGAAACAGCGCAAAGCAGATCGGATCGTTATCCGAACAAGCGCATCTGCAATCGGTTCATGTAGCCGACGAAATGAAAAAATTGCAGCAATCATACTTTTAACATGGAATTTACAAAAACAGAATACGAGGTTTACAAACGGCTAGTAGTATAAGAGGCACAGGGGCAACCTGGGCAGACATAATAAGAGGAGTGGTAAAGTTGTTAAAGAAAAAAAGCTTTAAGGGGATCTTGATGTTGTCGATGGTGGCGGTACTCGTATTCGCAGCTGCTTGTGGTAACAGTGCAAATGGCGGAAATAATGGATCGGCAAATACAGGTTCTACAAACAACGCAGCTACAAACGCTCCAGCTGACGAAACGGTAAAACTAGCAGGCGAAGTTAAAGTTGACGGATCAAGCACAGTGTTCCCACTTACGGAAGCTGCTGCTGAAGAATTCAACAAAGAGCACCCTGACGTACGTGTTCCTGTCGGCGTATCTGGCACAGGCGGCGGCTTCAAGCAATTTTGCGCAGGCGAGATCGCAATCGCAGATGCTTCCCGTCCGATCAAAGAAGAAGAAGCAGCAGCTTGTAAAACAGCTGGCATCGAATACACAGAGCTTTCTGTAGCATTTGACGGTTTGTCTGTAGTCGTTAGCAAAGACAATGACTTTATCGATCACTTGACGGTTGAAGAGCTTAACAAAATTTTCGTAACAGGCAGCACAGTGAAAACATGGAAAGATGTTCGCGACACATTCCCTGCAGAACCAATCGTTATGTTCTCGCCAGGCGCTGATTCCGGCACTTATGACTACTTTAACGAAGCTATTCTTGAAAAAGCGGGCATCCGCAACGATAAAGCAATCAGCTTCTCCGAAGATGACAACGCGCTTGTTCAAGGCGTAGCAGGCAGCAAATACGGCATTGGCTACTTCGGATTTGCATACTTCGAAGAAAACCAAGACAAGTTGAAAGTCGTTCCGGTTGATGGCGGCAGCGGCGCTATCACTCCATCGCATGACACGATCAAAGATGGCACTTACGCTCCATTGTCCCGTCCGCTCTTCATCTATGCGAACAACAAAGAGCTTGAGCGTCCAGAAGTAAAAGAATTCGTTAAATTTTACATCAACAATATCGGAACATTTGCTAATGAAGTTGGATATGTAGCTCTTCCAGACGAGCAATACGCTACGGAAGCTGCAAAAATTCAATAAACAGTAAATTTGGTAGATGATAAAATGTGGTGTCTTGCGGGACATCACATTTTTCACGAAACATATGTAAACGAATTGTAAAGGCAAGAAGGAGGACGCCGCAATGCCAAGGCAAGGGCTGCAAACGGCCACTAAAGCTCAAATAGCAAGCAAGGAATTATATAATTTCAAAAATAACCGCGTTAGCATCATGAATAAATTGATGCCGATCCTATTGTTTCTATGTGCATCCGTATCCGTTCTTACAACAATCGGGATTGTCGTCACACTCATCTCAGAAACCTATCAGTTCTTTCAAAAAATACCGATTTTTGATTTCTTGTTTGGGACAAAATGGTCACCGTTAATCCCTCCCAAAAGCTTTGGCGTTCTACCTCTCTTGTCAGGTACGCTTATGATTACGCTTATTGCCTGCTTAGTTGCAATACCGCTAGGCTTGGCAAGTGCCATTTATTTATCGGAATATGCGCCGAAGCGGGTTCGCAAAATCATTAAACCGATTCTTGAGGTTCTCGCAGGAGTACCAACAATCGTTTATGGTTATTTTGCACTAAGCCTTGTAACACCGCTTATTCAGAGTATTTTCCACAGCGCCGGCGTGTTCAACGCGCTGAGTGCCGGTATCGTAGTCGGCATTATGATTATTCCGATGGTTTGCTCGCTAAGTGAGGATGCGATGTCATCCGTGCCACGCACCTTGCGCGACGGTGCGTATGCGCTTGGCGCTACAAGATTTGAGGTTGCGCTAAAAATCGTAGTGCCCGCTGCCTTCTCCGGTATCGTGGCATCGGCCGTGCTCGCTTTCTCGCGCGCGATCGGTGAGACGATGATCGTTACGGTTGCGGCAGGTTCCACGCCTAATATGACCGCTAATCCGCTCGAGAGTATCCAGACAATGACCGCCTATATCGTTCAGGTCAGCCTCGGAGATACGCCGCACGGGACGGTTGAGTATGGATCGATCTTCGCGGTCGGCATGACGCTGTTCGTCATTACGTTCCTGCTCAATATTCTTGCCCAGTATATCGCAAGAAAATTCAGAGAGGAGTACTAAGATGAACATATTTCAAGACGCGAACCGTAAGCAAATCGCTAATCGGCGGAAGACGGATTGGATGCTGCATATCCTGTTTGTCGTAGCCACTTCAATCGGCGTTCTCGCGCTTTGCGCGTTAATCGTAGATATTTTAATCGATGGCATTTCCCGGCTCCAGCCAGACCTATTCACGAACTTTCCGTCTCGTAAAGCGGATGGTTCCGGCATGAAGTCTGCGCTCGTCGGCACGATTTACATGCTGCTTCTTATGGCGCCGATTTCCTTTATCTTCGGCGTTGGAGCAGCGATTTATCTAGAGGAATATGCGAAGAAGGGCAAGATTACCCGGATGATTCAGCTAAATATCAGTACGCTAGCAGGTGTTCCTTCTATTGTATACGGTATTTTGGGGTTAACCTTGTTCGTCCGTCTTCTAGCGCTTGATCGCAGTCTCATTGCCGGCGCGCTAACGATGACGCTGCTTGTTCTTCCGATTATTATCGTTTCCGCCCAGGAAGCCATTCGCGCCGTTCCCAAATCGCGCCGTGACGCTTCGTTCGCGCTTGGAGCGACCAAATGGCAAACAGTTTCACGTTCCGTTATGCCATCTGCGCTTCCCGGCGTATTAACAGGCGTCATTCTAGCGATGTCGCGGGCAATCGGAGAGACGGCGCCGCTCGTTATGATCGGAGCATTGACTTACGTCGCATTTTTACCAAATGGCCTTAAGGATTCGTTTACCGTTATTCCGATTCAAGTGTACAACTGGTTGTCCAAGCCTCAGCTAGAATTCAAGGAGCTTGCGGCCAGCGGTATTATCGTTTTACTCGCATTACTGTTGCTAATGAACTTCTCAGCTATTTTGCTTCGCAACAAGTATCAGAAAAACGTTTAAAGAGTTTAGAAAGCTGTGAACACAATTAGGAGGAGAACGATATGGAAGCACTTATTAATATTAACAAACTGAATTTGTTTTACGGCGCTTTCCACGCTTTGAAGGATGTAACGCTAACGATACCGGAGAAAGCGATCACTGCTTTTATCGGGCCATCGGGCTGCGGCAAGTCAACGCTGCTTCGTACGTTAAACCGGATGAACGATATGATTCCTGGCACTCGGATCGAGGGAGGCATCGCAATCGGCGGTACGGAAATTTACTCCAATGAAGTAGACGTCGAGACGCTTCGCAAAAAAGTGGGCATGGTGTTCCAACAGCCGAACCCGTTCCCGAAATCAATCTATGACAATGTTGCATACGGACCGCGCCTGCACGGCATTACTAGCAAGCGCGAGCTTGATGAAATCGTAGAAACAAGCTTGAAATCCGCTGTGCTTTGGGATGAGGTTAAGGATCATTTGAAGCGCTCCGCTTTCGGTTTATCCGGCGGTCAGCAGCAGCGTCTATGTATAGCTCGCGCACTTGCTGTGAATCCAAACATTTTGCTCATGGATGAAGCGACTTCAGCACTAGACCCGATCTCCACGCTTAAGATTGAAGAGCTGGCACAAGAGCTTAAGGACAAATACACGATTGTAATGGTTACTCACAACATGCATCAGGCAGCACGCGTATCCAACCAAACCGTGTTTTTCTTAAATGGCGAAGTCATTGAGTATTCGGACACAGAGAAGCTTTTCTCCAATCCGACTGATCAGCGCACGGAAGATTATATTAGCGGACGCTTCGGCTAAGCGAAACGATCTAATGAATGGAGCCTGTATACCACAGGCTAGAGCGTGCTTCACCTTACTTAAAGCCTAGACCTTCGAGGCAGGCTTGTTTCATGAACCTTTAGGAGGAATGCCGTTGTGATGACTACGCGTAAAGAGTTTGACCAAGGACTTGAGCATCTTCATAACCTGCTTATCGATATGGGTACTTTCGTAGAAAAAGCGCTCGCAGAATCGATAGAAGCGCTGAAGCTGGTTGATGTTAACCGTGCGAAGCAAGTGATTGCCAACGATCCTGTCTTGAATCAGATGGAAGAAAAAATTACGGAAATCGGATCGAAGCTGATTGCGACGCAGCAGCCGGTTGCTAAGGATTTGCGCCGCATTTTGTCCGCATTCAAAATCGCGAGCGACTTGGAGCGCATGGGCGATAATTCCGTCGATATCGCTAAAGTTGTCTTGCGCATGGAAGGGCAAGAGCTGATTAAGCCTTTGATCGATTTGCCGCGGATGGCAGAGATCGTTCAATTGATGACTTATGAGGCGATTCAATCCTTTATTCAAGAAAATGTAGACTTGGCTTACAAAATGGCGAAGGACGATGATCAGGTCGATGCGCTTTATGGCCAGATCTCGCGTGAGCTTTACTCGCTAATGATGGAAAATCCTCGCAACATTACGCAAGCGTCACTGCTTAGCTTCGTAGGCCGTTATTTGGAAAGATTCGGCGATCATGCGACAAACATCGGTGAGAGCGTCGTTTACCTCGTTACGGGCAACAGGCCGGATTTGAACGTTTAGAATGATTTAAATGATACGAAAGACCGTCTAAGCCATGACGCTTGGACGGTTTTTTTTGCGTATACAGGTCTAAAGCGCTAATCTTTTGTCGAATTTTACCTGAAGTTAATTCTTTTATGCATCTCCAATCACAATTGGCTGTTAAAGTCAGTTATATCATACAACTGAAATAGACAATGATCGATCGAGGGGATACGGATGGATGAGGTTGGGGTTGGTTTATTCAATCGAGATATGATCCGCAGCATTAAAGAGCGCTGGCATGACGGTGGTATCGGCGTTATTTATGTCCGCTTCCGAATTGGGAACGCGGCTTCTGAATCGGCATTGCAGCACTTTGAAAGCGGGGAGCCGAGACTTTTTTGGCGTCAGCGGCTGGAATGGGATTATTATTATTTATTTTATCGCAAGCCCCAGGACGAGCCGATTGATAAGCTAACGGGTAAACTGGCGGAGCGTCTAATTGAGGGACTTCGGAAGGCATGGGCCAAAGGCGGAGATGAATATGAGGGAGGCAAAGGGTTTGATGCCAGCATCGGCGTGGCGACTGCTTTTCCGCCGGCGACAGGCAGATCCTCCGAAGCGGTCATTTATCGGATGCTGCTGGATGCAATGGAGCAAACCACGCTATTGGATTCAGAGGACACGGCGCGAGATAAAGAAATTGACGAGAGCAGTCATGATAGCGTAGTCAAGCCTCAGCTCGCTGCAGCGAGCGAGACGGAAAGGAAGCGCTCACCGCTATGGCTCCAAAGCAAAACCGTCCGAATTGGCGAATTGGCAGTCCCCTTTCCGAGTGTCTCTGCCCGTGCCAGAGTATCGGAGGTTGCGTATTTATTCGATACGAATGCAAAAGCGCAAGGAGCGGTAATCATTGATCAAGGCCGGCCAATCGGCATCTTGATGAAAGAGAAGCTTCATCAAATGCTCGCCGGACAATTTGGTCTTCCGCTTTATTGGAATAGACCGGTGGAGCGAATCATGAACAATCAACCGCTTATCGTAGACGAACAGCTGCCTGTAGAGCAGGTTTCCCAGCTGGCGATGGCCAGAGATTTTTCGCAGCTCTATGATGTAGTGCTCATCACAAAGGACGGAAGGATGGCTGGAGCAGCCTCGATCCGGTCAATTCTGGAGTGCATCACGACGCTTCGGACGGAAGCTGCACGAGGTGCTAATCCACTTACGGGGCTACCGGGAAACGAGGAGATTCAGCTCGAGCTGCGCCGCCGCATTGGACAAGGTGCGCCCTTTGCGGTCATCTATGCGGATCTGGACTATTTTAAGTGGTATAACGATTGTTTTGGCTTTGGCTTGGGGGATGACCTTATCCGGTATTTGGCTGAGATCCTGCGCGAGAAGCAGAGCCTGCTCGGCAGTGAAGGAGATTTTATCGGACATATAGGCGGAGATGACTTTATCGCGGTTACGAACGCAAATGTTGCAGAACGGCTATGCCAAGCGTTGATCAAACGATTCGATGACGGAATCAAGCCGTTTTATGGCGGTATCGAGGTGACAACGGTGGAGGACCGACATGGCAATCTCATCGAGCAGAAGGGTGTAACGCTCTCATTATCGCTCATGATATGGGACGGCATGGTGCCGCTGACGAGCGAGGAAATTCCGAGGCTGGCTGCAAAACTGAAGAAGCAGGCAAAGGCAATGAAGGGCAGCGTCTATGTAAAGGATCAAATAAAAGGAATGCAACATGGAGAGGATCGACAGTGAAATTGAGACAACTTCGAGAGCTAGGGCAGCTAAGCAGCGTGGAAAACGAGAGCTCAGACTATCTCGGAATCATTTATTTATCATGGCAGATTGGGTCTGACGAACCATGCTGCAGCGCATCTTCCTTGCAGGAGAGATGGCGTGTTTTCGCTAATCGCGAGGTGGAAGCCGTGTTTAAAGGTTTTTTGCTTTACGAGGGCATGCAATGGATGAGGGAGGATTTGTTTATACAATTGCGAATCCCTGTCGGACAGCAATCTATTTTAGAGGGATGGCTGCTTGAGCTGGCACATAAGTATACGACGGAATGGGAGCAGCAATTCGCAGAAGAGCTCGGCGATTCACTTATCAGCTGTTTAGACGGAAAGCTGCTAGGCGGAATCGCGGTTGTTGCATCCGATTCGTTAACGGATGGCTTGACTTGGTATGAGGCTATGAAAAAAGCGATTTTGCATGGTCAATCGGCCGGTGCAATGGAGCATAGCCTGAAACGGAGAGCCATCGAACGTTTAATACGGGAGCGTCTTATTCATACGGTTTATCAGCCCATCGTTTCGTTGAAGCGGGAGGGGGAGATTTTTGGGTACGAGGCGCTTACGCGTACCGATGAGCGAGCTTGGTTCCCGGGACCGATGGAGCTGTTTCTTTTTGCCGATCAGGAGGGGCTGAGCTACCCGCTCGATCGACTTGCGAGGGAGAAGGCAATCGAAGGCTGCAAGCCGCTTAAGCAGGAGCAGAAGCTATTCATTAACATGATGGCGCAAATTATGGAGGACCCTAGCTTCTCTCCCGGAAAGACGCTGAACCTGCTGGAGCAGCACCGGATATCGCCGCATAATGTTGTTTTCGAAATTACGGAGCGAAGCTCGATCGCTGATTTTGGCTCCGTGAAGAAGGCTTTGGAGCATTACCGCAGCCAAGGCTACCAAATTGCAATCGATGACGTGGGAGCAGGCTACTCGTCGCTGCAATCGATTGTAGAGCTGAGGCCGGACTATTTGAAGATAGATCGGTCCATTATCCAAAATATCCATCTGGACGAGATGAAGGAGCATATTTTGTATACGCTCATTCAGCTGGCTGACAAAATGGGCATTTCGATCATCGCCGAAGGCATCGAGCTCGAAGAGGAGCTGGAGAAGGTGCGCGAAATGGGCATCGCGTACGCCCAGGGGTATTTGCTTGGAAGGCCAGCCGCCTTCGAAGGCAGCATGCAATAACAAGTAGAAAGGGCTTTCCTCTGGCAGCGATGCTTGGGAAATGCCCTTTTTGTGGTATACTTAGGGGTATGAATGATACATAAAGAAGGTGTTGATCCCATATGGAAAAATGGATGCTAATTGACGGCAATAGTATAGCTTACCGCGCGTTCTTCGCGATGCCGCCGCTCACGAATTCGGCTGGTCAGCATACGAATGCGATATTTGGTTTTACGACGATGCTGCTAAAGCTGCTTGAACAAGAAAATCCGACACATGTGCTGGTTGCTTTTGATGCCGGCAAAATAACGTTCCGCCACGAAGGCTATACCGAATATAAAGGCGGAAGGCAGAAGACGCCGCCTGAGCTGTCCGAGCAATTCCCTGTGCTTAAGGAGCTGCTGCATGCGTTCAGCATCGCGCAGTTCGAGCTTTCAGGCTACGAAGCTGATGATATAATTGGCACGCTTACGAAAGCGGCTGACGAGAAGGGCGTGCCTACCGTCGTTGTTACGGGCGATAAGGATATGCTGCAGCTTGCTTCGGACAAGGTCACGATCGCAGTTACGCGTAAAGGGGTCAGCGAGGTTGATCTGTATACGCCGGAAGCGATTCAAGAGAAATACGGTCTCGTACCGATGCAAATTATCGATCTAAAAGGGCTAATGGGCGATACCTCCGATAACATTCCGGGCGTGCCGGGCGTTGGCGAGAAGACGGCGCTGAAGCTTCTGCATGAGCATGGCTCGGTCGAGAGCGTGCTGGAAAACCTGGACAAGCTCAAAGGCAAGCTGAAGGAAAATATCGAGAACCACAAGGACGATGCCACAATGAGCAAAAGGCTGGCAACGATTTTCCGCGAGGTACCTATTGAGCAGGGCATTGATGAAATTCGTTATGCAGGTTATGACGGCTTGAAGCTGGCAGAGGCATTCCGCAAGCTCGAATTCAAGTCGCTTATCGAGCGTCTGGGGTTGGGCGCGAATGCGGGCGATATGGAAGAGGAAGCTCAGGCTGCTGCCGCTGACTTAACTATTTTTGTGATTGAGTCGGAAAAGGATGCGGATGCGCTGGATAAACTGGTTCAGCTGCTGGGCCAAACCGATAAAAACGGGCTGTATGTAGAAGCAATTGGCGAAAACCCTCATCATGCGGAGCTGATCGGCCTGGCCATTGCTACGGAGGAGGCGGTGTTTTCCCTTCCGTTCTCCGCTTTGAAGGCTCCTTTCGCAGGCAAGCTGCGCGAGTGGCTCGAGCAGGCTGACAAGCCAAAATACGGCTTCGATCTGCATAAGGTAGAGCTTGCTCTCAAATGGAGCGGGATCAACTTTGAAGGTGCGGCATTCGATGTGCAGTTAGCCGCTTATTTGCTTGATCCTACCGAGGCTAGTCAGACGCTAAGCGGGATCAATGAAAAGCAGGGACTTTCCGTCTTGCCATCCGACGAGTCCGTTTATGGGAAAGGCGCGAAGTTCAAAGTGCCGGACGCGGAGACGCTCTATCGGCATTTGGCGCTGAAGGCTGAAGCTATCCGCCAGCTGGTGCCGCTGCTGACCGAAGAGCTTAGCCGCACGGGGATGAGCAAGCTTTATTTTGACATTGAGCAGCCGTTGTCCCGCATTCTAGCAGGCATGGAGCATCTCGGCATAAAGGTGGAGAAGGAAGAGCTTGAAGCGCTAGGACGCGATCTGGAACGCCAGCTGACTACGATTATCAGCAGCGTTTATAAGCTTGCCGGAACTGAATTTAATATCGGTTCGCCGAAGCAGCTTGGCGAGATTTTGTTCGAAAAGCTTGGTCTTCCTGCTAAGAAAAAAACGAAAACCGGCTATTCGACTGATGCTGAGGTGCTGGAGGAATTAGCTCCGTACCATGAGATCATTCCGCTGATTCTGCATTACCGCCAGCTCTCGAAGCTGCAGTCCACTTACGTGGAGGGCTTGCTGAAGGAGGTTCGCAAGGACACGGGCAAGGTGCATACTTACTATCGGCAGACGATTGCGGCAACCGGCCGTCTTAGCAGCCAGTTCCCTAACTTGCAGAACATTCCGATCAGGCTGGAGGAAGGCCGCCAAATCCGAAAAGCCTTCGTTCCATCACAGCCGGGCTGGTTCATTGTCGCAGCCGACTACTCGCAGATCGAGCTGCGCGTGCTCGCCCATATTTCGGGTGACGAGAATCTGAAGGAAGCGTTCATTAATGATATGGACATCCATACAAAAACGGCGATGGACGTATTCGGCGTTTCGGCCGATCAAGTCGATTCCAACATGCGGCGCTCCGCGAAGGCGGTTAACTTCGGCATCGTGTACGGCATCAGCGATTTTGGACTATCGCAAAACCTTGGCATTACCCGTAAAGAAGCGGCCCATTTTATCGAGCAATATTTTGAGGTGTTCAAGGGCGTGCGCAAGTTCATGGACGATGTTGTGAAGGATGCCCGCCGTGACGGGTACGTGACAACGCTGCTTGAACGCAGACGTTATTTGAATGATATCAAGGCATCCAACTTCAATCTTCGCTCCTTCGCTGAGCGGACCGCGATGAATACGCCGATTCAAGGTACGGCGGCAGACATTATTAAACTGGCAATGGTGCATATGGATGCTACGCTGCGTGAGCGCAAGCTAAAAAGCCGTATGCTGCTGCAAGTACATGATGAGCTCGTATTCGAGGTGCCGCAGGATGAGCTTGAGCTTATGAAGACGCTTGTGCCTGAGGTCATGGCTGGCGCGCTTAAGCTTGATGTTCCGCTTAAGGCGGACATGAGTTTCGGTGACAATTGGTATGAAGCAAAGTAGCCCATTGGCGGGCAGTTTCGGGTATAATGGTTGTTGAGGTGAGGAGAAATGCCTGAATTGCCAGAGGTAGAAACCGTAAGACGAACATTAATTGAACTTGTAGCGGGAAAACGAATCCAATCCGTAACCGTAAGACTCCCGCGTATTATACAACGCCCTGCCGAGCCTGAACAGTTCGCGGATGCGCTTGCCGGGCATACGATCGAAACGGTCGAGCGGCGCGGTAAGTTTTTAAGAATTATTTTGGACGGGCTGGTGCTGGTGTCGCATCTTCGCATGGAAGGACGTTACGGCGTATTTCCTTCCGAGGAGCCTATTGAGCTTCATACGCATGTGATTTTTCATTTTGACGATGGAACGGATCTGCGTTATAAGGATGTGCGCCAGTTCGGCACGATGCATCTGTTCCAAGCGGGCTCTGAGCTCGAGCTGCCGCCGCTTAATAAGCTTGGCATCGAACCGCTTGAGCCGTCCTTCACGCTTGAAGCGCTGCGCGGGAAGCTGGAGAAACGTGCGACGAAAATCAAGCCGCTGCTTCTCAATCAAGAGCATATCGTTGGCCTAGGCAATATTTATGTAGATGAAGCGTTGTTCCAAGCGAGAATTCATCCGGAGCGAACGCCAAATACGCTGAAGCCAGCTGAATGGAAAAGGTTATACGAAGCGATTCGCTCGACGCTTGCGCATGCGGTTGAAGCAGGCGGATCATCGATCAAATCTTATGTGAACGGACAGGGTGAGATGGGCATGTTCCAGCACCAGCTCCTTGTCTACGGCAAGAAAGACGAGCCATGCCCGACTTGTGCAAGACCTATCGAGAAATTCATCGTAGGTGGCAGAGGCACGCATATTTGCAGCAAATGCCAGCAGCTGAACATGCCTTCCAAAGTAAAGGCTTAGCAGCAATTCCTAATCGACAAGCACAGACAAATACTCCCCGCATATGATAGATGTGTTACGAACAATGGGCGGATGACTACTCACAGCCATTAAGGTGAGCTGGCAGCCGCTGTGCGGGGAGGGACTAAAGTATTGTTCGCGCATGTTGTTTCACTATTAGTGCTTGCTTTTGCCGTTAGTTTGGACGGATTTGGTGTTGGTGTGACGTATGGATTGCGGAGAATTCGCATCCCGTTACTGTCGGTGTTGATAATAGCTTGCTGCTCTGGCATCATCATTTATTTGTCGATGCAGGTCGGAGGTTGGCTTACCGGATTTTTGTCAGAGTTTGTCGCGCGCCTGATCGGTGCTTGCGTGCTTATTCTAATTGGGGGCTGGGCGCTGTTTCAGCTAAAGCGCGGCAGGCAAAACGATGAAGCGGGCGAATCCGCTGAGGCTGCAAGCCAGAGCAGTGCGGAAGCTGCTGGAGGCGGAGTAAAAACACATGCAGGAGAAATTGCAAATGCAGCACTTGTTGTCATGGTGGAGCTGAAACGGCTTGGCCTTGTGATCCAAATCTTGCGGACGCCGCAAGCGGCCGACGTAGATAAATCGGGTACGATCTCTGCATCGGAAGCGATCATGCTTGGCTTTGCGTTATCGCTTGATGCATTTGGAGCAGGCTTAGGAGCCGCAATGATTGGATTGCCATCCTTGATTACGGCACTCACGATAGCTGCTGCAAGCGCGATTTTTCTAGTAAGCGGCATCCGCTTCGGCTTTCGTTTCTCCGCGTGGAAAGGCATGCAAACATTATCTTTGCTGCCAGGCTTATTATTAATCATGATTGGAATCATGAAGCTGTTATAATTTGAGGTGAAATGGATGAAAATCGGATTAACCGGCGGTATTGCCAGCGGCAAAAGCACCATCGCTAAAATGCTCGTTGAGCGCGGTGCGCTGCTGGTCGATGCCGATCAAGTTGCAAGGGAGGTTGTCCTTCCCGGTGAGTCAGCATTAGAGGCAATCGCCTCTACGTTCGGACAAGCCGTGCTTGCAGCAGACGGCTCGCTTGACCGCAAAGCGCTCGGCGAGATCGTATTTCAAGATAAAGCCTCGTTGGCGAAGCTCGAAGCGATTACACACCCTGCTATACGCTCGAGAATGCAGCAGCGCATACATACGTATGAGGAGCAATTTCCTGAGCGGTTGGTCGTAGCGGATATCCCGCTCTTGTATGAAACGAAGCAGGAGCATTTGTACGACGGCATTATGGTTGTATATGTCCCGGCTGAAATGCAGAAATTGCGCTTAATGGAAAGAAATCATTTGCCAGAGGAAGAAGCCAGCCGCCGCGTAGCGCTGCAAATGGACATCGAGCAGAAGCGGGAAAAAGCGGATTGGGTTATCGACAACAGCGGAACGCTTGCGGAGACGGAGCGTCAGCTAGAACAATTTTGGAAAAGTAAGTGTCTGCCATGAGAGTACTACTGAAGAAAAGAGTGATATTAGTTTTGCTGCTCGGGCTGATTACGATTTTGTTTCTTAAGTCGGATTGGCTGGCCGCTATGATGTATCCGGTTCATTTTAAGGATGACATTCGTGCAAGTGCTTCAAATTACGGGGTTGAGCCACATTTGGTAGCTGCGATTATTCGCAGTGAAACCAATTATCGGACAGGCCAGGAATCAAGGAAGGGCGCTTTGGGCTTGATGCAAATTATGCCGGATACGGCTAATTGGGTTATTCAAAAGGCGGGTTTTGAAGAGGTTACCGAAGATATGCTTAGGCATCGAGCAGATGTCAGCATCGAGGTTGGCGCGTGGTATTTAAAATCATTGGATCAGCAATTTAATCACAATAAGATCGCCGCTATAGCCGCATACAACGCAGGGCCTGGAAATGTAAGGAAATGGCTTGACTCTGGTGTATGGGACGGTAAAATAGACTCGGTGAAGGAAATCCCTTTTGGCGAAACTAGGCACTATGTACAGAGGGTTGTATACTATTATAATAAATACAAGGATTTATATCCGACCTTCTGATGAACGATTATACCGAATATGCAAATACAACGAAGCCTTGGAGGCCCGTCACTTCTTGGACGGGCCCTGCCAAAGCATCCTTTATTCATACAACATGTAATGAATCATTATTTGTATTGGCCAGCAAGGGATTGCTCGGCAATTTGCACTAGGCGACGGGTAATGTAACCCCCGATGGAGCCAGCGTCTTTTGTAGCCATGTTGCCGTAGTATCCGTCTTGCGGAATTGCGATGCCTAGCTCTTGAGCAACTTCATATTTCATTTGGTCAAGTGCAGCTGTCGCTTGTGGTACTACTAGTTGGTTACTGCTGCGGGATGCGCTCATGTATGTTCACCTCCTTGCGGTTGGTAAAAGTATTATGTGCAAAAATCAAAACTTCATTACAGGAATTACTTGGAAATTAAATTAATTTGAGAAGAGCCCATTTCAAAGGCTCTTGCTGACTAAGAAAGGAGGCAATACGCAGCATGAAATGTCCATATTGCGACTATGCCGGAACAAAAGTATTGGACTCGAGGCCGGCTAACGAAAACAAATCTATTCGTCGCCGCCGTGAATGCGAAAAGTGCAGCCGCCGCTTCACGACCTTCGAAATGATTGAAGAAACGCCTCTAATCGTCATCAAAAAAGACGGAAGCCGCGAAGAGTTCAGCCGAGACAAAATACTACGCGGTCTTATCCGCGCCTGCGAGAAGCGTCCCGTACCGGTAGAACGCCTCGAAGTTATTGTATCCGAGGTTGAGAAGGAGCTTCGCACAACGGCACATGCCGAAGTTGACAGCAGCGATATCGGCGGCATTGTCATGAACGAGCTTTACCCCGTTGACGAGGTAGCCTATGTCCGCTTCGCGTCTGTTTACCGCCAATTCAAGGACATCGATATGTTCATGAAGGAGCTCAACAACCTGCTGTCCAAACATCCGCTCAACGGCATGATAGATAAAGATTGACAATTTTGGCGACGCTGTGCTAAGATCAATCTTGTCGTCATTTGGGGCCTTAGCTCAGCTGGGAGAGCGCATCGCTGGCAGCGATGAGGTCAGGGGTTCGATCCCCCTAGGCTCCACCAAACACAAATTTTAACACGCCAAATTTTGGCGTGTTTTTTTGTGTTTGGTGGAGCCCTTACAGGTGGCGAACTCAGGGGTTCAGTCCGCGCGGACGAAATGGGTGAGTAAGCTTCGTCAGCCATTTGATCAAGATTCGGACATCCCATGGTGGAAAGACGAGTAGCCGAGTAGTATCCCCCAGGCTCCACCAAATAAACAATTCACACCACGTCCTCTGGACGTGATTTTCTGTTTACTATGGTGGATGCGCTAAATGGGGCAGACGGCGCGTACGAAGCGTGAACGTAGTAGCATGGCATCGAAATTTACCGCTGTGCTTTGCTTCTTTTGGATAAGATCAGGGGAAGGTTATTAATAGATATTTCACCATGTGCAAATTAGTGAATTATTGAAGTATTTTACCAAGGTTCAACTTGTGAAAAAAACCAGTGCGACAATCTGATGTTCAGAATGCTGCACTGGTTATTTAACTATCTTTCTCCGATTGCCCATTTGTTGCCCTACGGCGCTGAGAAAGCAGTTGATAACCTGCAGTCGTTCAGCTCATTCACAGAAAAGGATTAATATTCATGATAGCTCCAGTGGATCGGTCCAAAGATACATGAAAACTGCCATCGCTAATAAGATTGCCTGCGGAAGAAGGTTTAATTTCAAATAAAATAAGAGAGTCATTGGCGTAGCTATGCTCGATTGTTGTGATTTGTACTTCTTGAACACTAACGTCCAGGAATGGTTGAGCCAACTGAATCGCTTTCTCTTTACTTTGGTCTATTGAAATCCACTGTTCTTTTTGTGTTCCATTTCTTTTTTTTAATTCTTTCCATGCCATCATATTGTTGAGACCGATTATTTTATTATTCTGACCAACCCATACACGCATACTGTCATCTGTGGTTACATATGATGCAGTGGCTACTTCTCTCTCATCTGGTATAAGTGAAAATCCAGTCAGGTTAAAATACTTCTGCAATACCAGAGTAGCTTCTTCCGCAGTATTGACTGTCAGGCTTTGGATTTGGCCGCCTCCAGGCTGCGATAGCTTTACAACTTCAACTGTTTCTTTTAATTGGGCATTCCCTTGAGCATTTACTAATGAGAATGAGCAGACAGTTAATAGCGTTACAATTCCTAATACAGATAAGCGAATAGAATTTTTCTTAAAATGTTTAATCATGAGAATTCTCCTCTTGAGATGCTTGTAATTACCCGATAATCCGACCAAACCTGGATATCTCCGGGCTCCTGCATAATGCTCCAATAAATTAATGATCGTCTGACCGTACGCTGCTTTTTGTTCAGCATGGATGTAGGACAGGGCTAATGCATCACAGGCTATTTCTTGATCTGCCCGCATTCGTGCGTAGACAACCCACATAATCGGATTAAACCAATGTAAAATAACCAGAACATGCATGAGCCAATTCATCGCAACATCCCTGCGCTTGATATGTGCCAGTTCATGATTGAAAATATAACGGAATTGATCGGCATCCATCGAACGAATCAACGAACGGGATAATAAAATCCTTGGTTTCATAAACCCATAAACCGCAGGACTCGGCACTTCATCTGTTTCGGTCAGAAGAATCGGTTGTTTGACCGACATTTGGCGTTTGCATTGCTCGAATACTTGTAAGACCGCCGGATTGGTTACATGGGGCTGTTTTTTAATTCGTCTATACACGTTGATATTGGCTATAAGGGTTATAAGACTTAACACTATGACCCCTAGCAACCAAACAAACAACAGCATGTCTCGCAGCGTTATTTTGGATAATAGATTCACAAACGATTGCATGGCAGGGATTTCTTGCTCAGGAACGTTTGCAGCGGAATGAACTGTGACGTCGGATGAACCTTTGAGTGTCCATCCGCTCGGAGAATCCTCGTTATTCTTCAACTGATTTCTTTGTTCATAACGATTGGAAATATCATAGAGCGATCCTGAAAGGAATTCATTAGACAACGGCTGCTTAATTGGAAGTAGATTGTACACGCTGTACGAGCTCTCGGGTGCCCAAGGCAATACGAGCCGAATGACAACAGGAAACCATAGGAAATAATGCCACTTCGGCTGCAACTTGTTTCTGAGCATCCATTTGATCATGACAATGAGAATAACCAGCACACTTGCCATCAGCGAAGCCCGAATCACCCAGTCGAAAAAAACCTGCATATACACATATGTCATGGCTATATGCCTGTCTTCGATTTGTTATCATCGTTTTTGTTATCATCGAATAATTGTTTCAGCTCATTGATTTCCTGTTCCGTCAGTTTTTTCTCCTGCAGGAAGTTCGCAAGCATCGGTTTAATGGCTCCACCGTACAATTTTTGCAGAAAAGTTTTGGTTTCACTTTGCAAATACTCATTTTCTGAAACCAATGGATAAAACATTTGGGCTCGTCGCGATTCATCTTTGTTGATTCCAACCGCTTCTTTCTGCACCAGGCGGTTAAGCAGCGTACGAATCGTCTTCGGACTCCAGTCCATTGTTTCCGTTAGTTGTTTAACAATTTCGCTGGATGGGCATTCCTCCTTCGCCCAGAGGATTTTCATAACTTCCCATTCTGCATCTGTGATTTGTGGTAATTTAATCATTCTTGAAACCTCCTGTTACATGTAAAAGGATCACAATTGTAGGCCTGAAATCCATATACTACACGTGTAGTCCTATTATGTCAACGAACGTCTCGTACCATTCACTTCCTATAACGACGAAAATAATAATTATTATAATGTGTATTACCCCTAGGTGGGAGAGCGCATCGCTGGCAACGAAGAGGTCATCTAGTGAAAATAGTGTTAGTATAAACGGATATGGGGGATCTTTTAAACCAAAGATGAAGTCGAAAAGCCGCATCAACAGTCATACTGTACATGTGGCTTTTATCGTTTGAAATTCAAGCAAGAAGGCGTATGGTGAATTAAGCTCAATTTCGCGAAATCTTTATTGGACTGTCAGATTTAAAGCGCAGTGCAGCGAAAAATGCGCTCAGGCCGTCTAATAGGTGGAGGTGATAATTCAGTGATGCCGGCCGGCTCGAATAATAAGGAAAATTTCCCGAAAGATCCCTCTCAAGCTCTAGAGCAGCTGATGGAAAGCTTTGGCTCGACGATCATGCGCACCGCTTATTTTTATACCGGCGATCGGCATTTTGCCGAGGATATCAGTCAGGAGGTGTTTCTTCGCGCTTATCGCAACTGGAACTTGTTTCGTGGAGATAGCGCGGTTAAAACCTGGTTGACGACGATCGTTATCAACGTTTGCCGGGACAAGATGGGCGTGAGGATGTTTACGGAACAGCCGACCGATCCCAGCCTGATGGAGCGGGGACGGATATTCAACGTGGAAGAAGAAGCGCTTAAAAGATTGCAGAAAAGCGAGATTTTGCGGCATATGCTGCTTCTGCCTCTGCCGTATCAGGAGGCTTTGTATTTATATTATTATCTGGACTTGGACACACGGGAAATTGCGAAAGCGACGTCGTCGCCCGAGGGTACCGTGAGAAACAGACTGCACCGGGCGCGCGAGGCGTTGGCTCGGGAAATGCGCAAGGAGGAGACAACCGATGACGGACATTGAGCGTAATTTACGTCAACATTTGCAAAAGGAGTCGGATGATATGTTGTTTTCTAGAATGGAATTGAGCGATAGCGTTAAACAGAAGATCAGGAAACAAGCCGCCGCGGAGCAGAGAGGCCGCGCCCGATTCGTTCTTCCGAAAGCCTGGCTTGCAGGAGCGGCAGCGCTGGTCGCGGCAGTCGTCATAGTGACGGGATTGCCGATGCTGCAAGAGCCCGCCGCAGTCCCGACGCCAACGGATAATTCTTCGGGAATCGTGCTGCCCGGAAACGGAGGAGCCACGGGTTCGGAGTTGTCCCAATTGATTACGACTCCGTTAGGAACGGCGGAGGCAGCGAAAGCAGCTTTCGGTTCCGGTGTGCTTGTTCCTCAAGTCGCCCCGGAAGGCTTCAAGCTGGCTGAGATCGTCGGCGTGGGAATGAAGGACCAACCGCTCAGAGATTTAAACTTCACATACAGCTCGGGTGATAAGACGGTGACGTTCAGCGCGAGCCGCATGCCGGCGGTGTTCCCGACGGACCTGTTCACACAGACCAAAGTGGGCGGAGCGGACGGCTTAATTTTCGAGCAAGCCGAGTTCACGGAGCTGTTCTGGGTGGCTGACGGCATTCAGTATGGCGTGTCCGGTCCGATTTCGGGCGACGAGGCCATGAAGTTAGCCGAATCGGTGGAGCCTTAATGAGTTGATGAGTGTATATTGTAAATGAATTGAACGCTCCACCCGTCGAATGCTAGATAAATTGGGGTAGTGTAATATCCCCATACGGGAGAGCGCATTACTGGCTGCGATGAAGTCAGGGGTGAGGGTCCCCCTAGGCACCTCCAAACAATTAATTCAAACCACTTCATCTGAAGTGGTTTTTTTGGTGTAGCCTATTTGCTTCAGAAGATTACAGGAGGAATTGAAATTTAGGATTGGAATCAAGATTGAATTCAATCTACGGTTGAGCCAGTTCATTGGAACGATGGGGTAGGGGTTGACGAACTGGTAGATTCGAAAATGACAAGTTGAATTGTGATTGGGGACGATACCACATTATCTGTACAAGCGTCACCTTATTACAAGCGTTACCTTATTACAGCTTTTGCAGCTTGTTCTTGGCACTCTGGCATGCATATAGGTTTTCCAATTCCAGAAGTCGAGATGCCGCCAAGTTTTCCGTTCAACATCGTAGACCTTGCTTGTCGACCCGCAATTCGGACACGCAAATTCGGTTCTGCGTTCAAAGTTGATAAATAAGTGCCATGCCTCGTCTTGACCGTCGTACTAGGTATGTGTTAACTGCCAGTATAGCGAGACAGCATTGCGTATTCATCAAATTAATATTGCCCCCGTAAAGGATAAGACTACCTCATTGGAACTTTATTTCAACACTCGTATGATAAGATAAGTCCCCAATATACAAATCGTGTTCCGGGAACTTATTACAGGGTTGAAAGAAGTAGTGAGATTACGTTATTTGCACGTACGCTTATCGCTCTTTGAATCCTGTTATTTTTTTGAACTTGTGAAAACGCTAACATCGAGTCGATTATGGACGGATGCGTTTTTACAAGATTGGATATATGGAATAGGAGAGGTGATGCGGCGGCTAGCATAAAAGCGGGAAAGTGTTGTCAGCCTACACATGAGGGGTTCATATCGGGTAGTAAAGGATCACTTTTTTTGTGCACTACATAAAATCATAGAAAGTTTTGAATTTGGTATTTAAGGGAAGAAGATTTTATAGAGTTATGGGATCTCTTCAAAACCTAAAAACAGGATATATGGAGGAAATTCGAGAATGATAAAAAGACGGTTATTAGCATCTTTACTTGTGACAGCGATGCTACTTACTTTGTTTTCTCCGCCTATGGCAGTCAGTGCGGCATGGGGAGATGACGTATCTCTTTTGACTGTAAATGCAGGTGCAGATGGTAATACGGCGGCATCCGCCGATGCGCCGGACGGACAGAAAGCGTGGAGTTTAAATACCGGAACCTCAAAGGGCGGGGGGCCTTGGGATAACCTCTTCACGCCGAGCGTGGCGCCTCTTAGAGATGTATCCGCTTACAAAGACGGCTACTTCGTTTTCGAGATGTATGTTCCAAATGCGAGCTTTAAAAATATGCAAGGAAATAACTGGCTCGTCATCGTAAGCGACAGCAATCCCGCCGCGGATAAGTTTAACGCCGATTCTCGTCTCCAACTTGATGTAAGCGGGGTCACAAATGCAGCGGTGGGCACATGGGCGACGGTCTATACGAAGTTATCGACGTCAAGTGCCGTAGCCGGGAATTTCAATGACGCCTGGCTAGACAAAGTAACTAGGCTTGCTATGCATCTGCAATGGGATACTAATGTCCCTAGCACCGATGTTTTCATAAAAAACCCTCGTTTCCAGAAAAGTACGTTAAGCGTTCCGCTTTCGCCGTCAACGGCTCCCGCACTTGACGTAGCAACAAAAACAGTAACTGCGAACGCACCGGCTAGCGGGCAAGCTGTGGAGTTCGCAATAAGCGAAGATGGGATCGCTCCCGCAGCCGGCTGGGTGGATGGAAGCAAAAATGATAATGTTTATTCTCATCAATTTGCCACATTGCCTTCAGCACAGACCTACTATGTATTTGCGCGCGCGAAAGCAGACAACAGTTACAACTTCATCGGCGCATCTTCAAGAATTACTGTAACGTCTATTGACGAACAAACATTGGTAAATGAGGCGGCGGCGTCTCTGACATGGGATATGATTAAAGGTAGCAATACTTCGAATAACGATGTAAAATCACAACTCAGTCTTCCGGCAACAATAGGAACAACTAACGTAGCATGGGCTTCGGACAATGCGGCAATAAGCAACACCGGAGGCGTAAATCGTTTTTGGAATAGAGAAATAGACAAAACCGTAGTACTCACGGCGACAATAACGAAGGGTAATGCAAGTGCTACGCAAACTTTTACCGTGACGGTGAGAGCCGTGCCGGCGGAGGTCAACGCTCGGGCTGCGACATATTTTCCTAATATAGAAGAGGGAACGAACAACGCTATTGCGCCGGACGGAAATAACGCGGTTAAGTTGGGAGCTGGAAAAATAGGCGCCGGCGCTGAACGGCTTTGGGATGCCCGCTTTGTTAGCAGCAGTGGCAATCAGGATTTATCAGCTTACGCGAATCAATATTTTGTTTTTGATATGTATGTTACGCATACAGACCTTTTAAAGCTCAGTGGCAATAACTGGATCGCCATGGCAAGTGGCGGTAACAATCTTGACACCAATTCGCGTCTTAACCTTAATGTTAACGAAATCAAAAATGGCCATGTTAATGAATGGATTACTGTTTATGCGCAATTATCAGCAGCCAATTCTCCGAATGGTTTCAATCCCGTTAATTTGGACACGGTTCAGGCAGGGAGATTGCAAATGCAATGGTCTTCCGTGCCCCAAGGCGACATCTATATCAAGAACCCGCGTTTTCAGAATACCGTGGATTCGCCGAAGCCTATTCCCACGGCTGTTGAGACAACCGACAACATTACGCTATCTTCAGCAGCGCCGACAAACGGTCAGGCTGTGCAGTTCGCGATCAACACCACCGGTAACGCTCCTGCGGTCGCCGATTGGACGACGGCTACTCTGGGTACAGGCGTTTATACTGCGGCATTTACAAAACCAACAGGCAACATATATTATACATTCGCACGCACGGCTCAAAATACGCAATATCCTTTCGCAGGAACACATACAAGAGTTAAAGTGGAGCATCTTGACGACAATCAAGCAATATCGGACGCAGCAAATAAGCTGACATGGGACACGATCAGAAATTCGAATGTTATTCAATCCGAAGTAAGAACGGGGTTGACTCTTAAGGCAACGGGTGCGAACGATACTGCTATAGTATGGTCGGCTGAACCGGCAGGTATCATAAATACCGCAACTGGCAGTGTAACTCGCGACCCTGACGTAGGAAAAGCCGTAACCCTTACGGCGAAAATAACCAAAGGTAATGCAGCACCTGTTAATAAAATTTTCAATTTGACAGTAGCCAGTACGACTAACGAACTTGCTGAAGTGTTCATTGACTTCAACGATCCTGAATCATTTGATGCAGTCGATACAATTGGAAGCGGTTTAGGCGACGGTGGAGATCCGGCTGGACCTTACAAAGGACTACAAGGCAGCGGCATAGGCATCAGCCTCATCGGAGACGGCGGTACCGCAGTGGATGTAGTCACTCAAAGCGGCGTAGACGCTGTGAAAGTTGGCAACTTTATGTATGTAATTGTAGACGACCTTAAACTTAAGCAAGCAAACAAGGTCGAATTAGCGGTCACATACTGGAGACCAAGCGCAACGGGCGGTATTTCGTTACAGTATAACACCATATATCCCGGCGGTTTCTCTGGATTTGAAGCGTATAGATCAGCGAGCATTCCGGCGGCAGGAAGCGGAAACGCTTGGGTGACTTCAAAGGTTGTGCTTAACGGAGCTAATTTTGCGATAGGAGCACAAAATCAAGGAGCACACTTCCGTATCGGTGCAGCCGGAGCGATCATACAGAGCATACGAATAACCGAAATTCCTCCAACGGATGAAGAAGCGGTAAAGCTTGTTTCGGACGCGCTGACTTGGGACGCTATCAAGGGCACGAATACCAGACAGGATCTGGTTGAAACCAATTTGAATCTTGCTAAGGTGGGTTCAGCGAGTACGAGCATTGTGTGGACATCTACCCATAACACGGTGATAAACAGCAACACCGGCGCAGTAGATCGTCAAGGAGCCAATACAGTCGTAACTCTTACGGCGACAGTAAGCAAAGGAACGGCAACACCGGTTGTTAAAACATTTAATATAGTCGTTCGCGGAACAGGAGCCGGAACCGACGAGGATGCGGTAAACGATATGTTGAATAAACTGACATGGGATTTAATCAAAGGCGTGAATGCTTCTGAGGCTAATGTGACAACGAACTTAGTTCTCCCGACAATGGGTGAAAATATGACGGATATTACATGGACGACATCCGCTGCTACCCTCATAACCGCTGCAGGCGTGATACCGACAAACCGTCCGGACGGCGGCGGTGAGGTAACGCTCACGGCGACGGTAAAAAGAGGTCCGGTAGCCGCTCCTGTAATCAAGACTAAAACATTTGTGCTCACAGTTCCGGATAGATATGATTACGCAAAACATATGAGAACGGCAATTGTTCAGGAACACGACGCGAAAGATTGGGCGATATCGGACTTTAACGTACTCGCTTTCGGCGCGAAAACAGCAGAGATGGCAGAAGCGGAAGGCTTAGTTGATTTCGATAACAGAGAGGCTTTCCAGGCGGCGATTGATGCGGCTTATAATGACGGCGGCGGCGTAGTCTATATTCCGGCGGGAACCTATGCGTTCCATACGGAAACTACCGGCACAATAAGCGTTCAAAGCAAGACAGGCAGTACCACTTACGAATATAAACAAGTTTTAAATTTACGGGCAGGCGTACAGCTCCGCGGGGAATGGGATAATCCGGATGCGGACGATTACGACGGTAAAATCGACGGAACCATTCTCGCAGTCTATGCCGGACATAATTCCGCCAATTATGACACGTATGTTGACTCTGACGAGAGAGAAAATCAGACAGGCGGCAAAAAAGTAGCTAACGTGTCCGATAGATTCATAGACATGGAACAAGGAACAGGTGTAACGAACCTTTCAGTATGGTATCCGAATCAAGATATTAATGCTACAACCACTGTTGAAAAGAGGAACGCAGATGGCCAGAAGACAGGGGAATTTGAGGACATAAAAGGAATTCCGTACCCGTGGACGTTCTATCAGAGAACTGGAAACAGCGTGACGCTTGATAACGTTACTCTTGTAAACGCTTGGGGAGGATTCATTTCCCTGCCGAGCGAAATGCATTATGTTGTGAACAGCAATATGACGGCACTCTACAAGGGCATCGTGGTTCACACCTGTACAGACATCGGACGTATCGAGAACGTTGACATTGACCCGAAATACTGGACGAATTCAGGTCTTGACGGCGCACCGTCTCGTTCGGACGCGGCAGCGTACACAAGAGCGAACGCTACCGGATTCATGATGCACCGATCAGATTGGGAATATGTCTCGGGATTGAATATTTCCGGGTATAAGACGGGTATGTGGATCGGTAGGGAACCTGGCGGCGACGAAGCTCCGAACGCACAGTTCTACGGATTGAAAATCGAAGACAGTCAAACGGGCATATACATTGACAACGTTAACGGTTTCGGTCTGCTTTTCTCGAACTCGGAAATCGGAGGCGACACGGCAGTATATTTCAACGAACGTTTCGACACTTCTGTTCAATTCAACGGAGTTGCATTCAAAGGTCCGATTGTAAGCAACGCCAGAGGCGGAGTTATATCCTTTGAGGATAGCACGTTCGACGAATATGACAATTACGCGCTGAACTTCCTGGGCCGAGGCAACGCATTAGTCAGTCAGAGTAACTTCAAACAGGCAGACAAACATGCACATTTCGGAGCAAACTTCGGAACATTCAAATCGGTAAATTCCGGTTATAACCTTAACATCGAGAGCGCTAACCTAGCCGCTCACATCGATAAACTTGAACTTGACGTTAAGGCTGACGGTAATAACACCGCTGTACAAATCGTTAATGATGTTGATTATCTGTTTGAACCTATTCCGAAAGACGTAAAAACAGATATTGACGTACACCCGAGACCTACATCAAGCGCAGTGCTTAGACTTGACTTCCCGCGCTCGTTAACAGGAAACGCGCCAACCGTGGATATATCTGCAAAGCTGCAGGAAGCTCTTGACTATATTAAAGCTAATCACGGCGGCGGCACGATATATTTACCGGGCGGAAGATATAGACTGAATAGCCCCGTCATCGTTCCCGAGGGTGTTGAACTCAGAGGAACATGGGACGTACAGCACCATACACAAGGCGGCGGCACGGCTATATTTACCGCTTACACCGGTGGCGCTCAGGGAGAAAACGGAAATTCTTTAATTCAGCTTAAGGCAAACGCAGGTCTCAGAGGACTTAATATTGCGCAAACGAATATAACCAGCGTCAATCTCGACAACCCGAACCAAACTTTAAAAACACCGTTTTTGGTACAGGGACAAGGAGCAGGCGTATATGCAATCAACTTAACGATCCCGATAGGGGATAAAGGCATAGACCTGGCTTCATATAAAACCGATGGTCACTATGTTGATTATTTAGGAGGCACGCTCCTCAGAGCAGGCATTTGGGTCGGAGGAGGCGCGGAAGGCGGATTTATCAGAAATATGCAATTCAATCCGCATTACGCTTTGAGACTTCCGGGAGGTCAAGGATATTCGGCACCTACCGGCGATTTGTACGGATTCGTGCAAAGATACATGAGTGCGCTCAAATTCGCCGATGTGGAAGACCAGACGATTTTCAACAATTTCGTTTTCGGTTCGGTATACGGCATACACTTCCTGAAAAGAGACTTGGGGAACGGCGAATTCGCATACCCCGGAAAAATGACGATGATTGGTCACGGTTCGGACGGAACCACGTACGCTCTCTATGTGGAAGACGCGGATGAACACACCAAAATAATCGCGATCAACTCGGAATTGGTTAATACGAACATCACAACGGAGCCGAATAGAGCGTATGTCAGAATGGGAGATGCAGCTAATACTGTGAAAATCCACCAAGACGCTGAACTTGTCCTGTACAACAGCGCGTTCTGGGGAAGCCCGACCGTAGCGGGAGCGATCGTAAATAACGGTATTGTTCGCTTACAGCAAGCAAACTTCACTCAACTGCCCGGCAATAATCCGGGTATAGATGTCCATGGCGGTAAGGCGCATGTATACACTTCTTACTTCCAGCCGTCCAAGAACGGCCAGAATAATAATGTGTATGCCATGCTGCGCGAGAGCGGCACATCGATAGAACTTAGCAACAATTATTACGCATCCGGTTTGAGAAACAGCACCCCGGCGGGCAATCCTTACGGCATTTACGGCTCGGATTTAATTGCGGAACCGTTTGTATTTAACCTAACCAAAAACGGGGATAAACAACAATTCAACGTTAAGTATAATGTCGGAGGAAGAGCCTCTGCACCCGGAACATTGACGATTGTTTCCCCGGCTGCCTATGCTAAAGATCTCACTCCTATTAAATTTAACGCGCTTGCGGCAGGCGAATCCGTAACCGTAGATTTACCGTATTATGTTGCAGGTCTGATCACATTTGAGCTTCATCTCGAAGACGGAAAAACATACACCTATACGGCAAAACTTGACTCGGCTTACGCTGAAAAGGCAAGTTCTGCAGGCGCAGAAAATCCGGCAAAGAGTGCTGCAACTCCGGCATTTGTAATGGACACCAAAGATTATGTCACTTCGGGAACGTGGGATGGTCCGCAAGACCTCAGCGTAGGATCGCATTTCGCATGGGATGACAGCAATTTATACGCGTACATTGTCGTTACTGACGACGTGCACTTCAATAGCCAGACCGGAGGCAATATATGGAGAGAGGATAATTTGCAGTTAGGCATTGATTTACGCAATCCTGCAACGAGCAGTACTACGCGGAATGAATTGGGGTTCGCGCTCACCAATGACAACAAAGATGTAATATGGGCTTGGACTCGTCCCACAGGCGCCAATGCACCGACTGCTCCGATAACTGATATCGCGGCAAAAATTACGAGAGATGAAGATACTAAAACGACTATTTACGATTTAAAGATTCCGTTTAATACTGTTCATAATAGTCCTGCATCGGAGCTCGCGAACGGCAGAATCGGAATATCAATCATGCTCAACGAATCTGACGGCTCGCATGAATCTGACAGTACCAGATCCACCTTTGAAGTTGAAAGCGGACAATTAAAAAATTCAAATTCATTTACAGACGTATATCTGTTAGGCGCAGGCAAATACAACGAAATGCTTGAAGCATCGGCAAGGGCTGCCGTTTCAAAGGCTCTCGCGTCTGGATCAGCTGCCCATATCGCTATGGCCCGCAACTTTGTCACTATTATGGCAGACGGCGAAGTTAAGACGGATCTTCTTAACAAAATCAAAGATACCGATCAGGATAGCGAAATCAGCCCAGCTGCTGCTGAATTTGATTTGAACCCTAGCAAGCAGCAAGCAGCTACAATAAAGCTGAAACTTAAAGGGAATACACTGACAGCCATTAAGAACGGCAGTACTCAGCTGCAGGCCGGAACTGATTATGTTGTGAATAGCGATCAGATAACGGTTACGACGGCTTACTTGGCGAAATTACAAAAAGGTACTGCGAAGCTAACGTTTGAGTTTAGCGCAGGACAGCCGCAGGTGTTGACGATTACAGTAGTTGATACAACGCCTGACAACAACAACGGCGAAAACAACAACGGTAACAACAACGGTAACAACAACGGTAACAACAACGGTAACAACAACGGTGGCAACACCGGCGGAAATCAAGAGAACCAGATTGAATTGAAGGATATTGCTGGACACTGGGCAGAAACTGCGATTCGTAAGGCGGTGACTAAAGGTTTTGTGGTTGGCTACAAGGATCAAACCTTCAAGCCAAATGCAGCGGTAACCCGTGCGGAATTTGCAGTGATGTTATCCCGCGCATTGACTGTACAAAGTGATGGAAAGCAGCATGCTTTTAATGATGGGGCTGACATTGCTCCATGGGCAAAAGAAGCGCTTCAGCAGGCAGTATCAGCGGGAATTTTAAGCGGCTATGCGGATGGGACGCTGCGTCCAAATAGCGGTTTGACGCGCGCTGAGCTTGCGGTTATGATTGCTCGTACTTTGAAGCTGGAAGACCAAAAGGACAAAGCAGCAAACTTTACCGACCATGCAAAACTGCCAGAGTGGGCAAAGGGCGCGATTGGCGCAGTAGCTGCAAAAGGGATAATGCAGGGCAAGGAAGGCGGCAAGTTTGACTTCAATGCAGTGGCAACCAGAGCGGAAGTAATTACAATTCTGCTCCGTATTTTGGAGCTGGATGAGAATTAAGAAGATCATTCAGCAGAATTGTTGCCAGCGGATCGTAGAGTCTTAATCAGTGAGGATGTCAGCGGCGATTAGCCAAGGCTGACATCCTTTTTATTTGCCTTTGTATGGTTAGGCATTGAAGCGCCATTACAATGGCTGCGCGTACTTGTCCTGAACACTTAATCACCGTAAAACGCAGCGAATAAAGACCGCCCTCGGGTTGTCTTTTTTAATTGTGGATCATGGTTAAATCCAGCAAGCAGGTATAATTATAGGGTACCCCGGGGTTCAGTCCACGCGGACGGAATGGGCGAGTAAGCATCGAAGGATATTCTGATGCATGCGGACCGAGGCTCCGTTATTTGTCCGAATTTTTCATTTTGAGTGTGTAAGAGGACAGGAGAGACGCTATTACCCATCAAACGAGTGAATTCCGTGTGTTTATGAGTGAATAGCGGAATCTCAGTCCACAATCGTCATATTAAATAGATGATTCCCATTAATAACGGAATCTCTGTCCTCCCAATATCCTCCCGTGTTTCCGCTGCACGACTCTTTATTATGGTTTTAGGTGCAGGTTTGGTGGTGACAGCATGCGATATCGAGTATGTGCAGACTACCCAGTTAATGCAAAAGATGTGCCCCATCTCATCTACCGATCGCTTACCTAAGAGGGCTGGCCGGTTCCTAAAGCGCTATTGGACGCACAACTCGGTTAAAATGCAACATCTACCTAATTTGTATTAGTGGCATAAGGTGAATTAGTAGTGGCGCTTAGGCTAGTTCGGAATGAAAGATGAATGATACTTTGAGAACTGCTCGCCGTGAAAACCCAACAGTCCGCATTATTGTTCAGTATGGCCGTAGGATGGTGCGTCATAATTAATATCAGGCTGGCATGACGCTTATTATGAATCCAAATCTCCCAATGTAGAAGTTTCCACCCTAAATATCATAATAATTGCTTTACAGGACACGTAATGGTGTTATATTATGAAATAGGACACTGATTGGTGTCGGATAATAATAAATGATTAAGGAAGTGGATGAAAATGCATATACTAACCATCGTTCTTCAAAGTTGGCTTCTTTTTTCCATGGCCTTCTTTGGCGGAAGCAAGCTTGCAGGAGCCAAGCATCAGGTCGAACTGTTTGATTCGATTAAACTTCCTCAATGGTTCCGCGTCATTACGGGCTACGTTCAAATTGTTGGATGCATAGGACTCATTGTCGGCTACTGGTATCCGGGGATTGCAGCATGGACCGGAATATTAATTGTCATTATGATGCTATTGGCGTGCTTCTCGCATTTCAGAGTCAAACATCCGATCGGAAAAGTGATACCGGCATTATTGAATCTCGTAATAGCTATTGCTGTAGTATTATTATATGCAGACGAACTGCCCCACCTTTTTGGGTAAGGATGTCCAGTACGGCGCGGACGGAATGGTTGAGTGGGCTTTGGAAGTGATACTTCTAATGTAGGAGCACGGTGTCTGAATTTATCGCTAAAAGTCTTCTTCGATTTATTTTCGTCAGTTCGTCAGCTATTTGATCAAAGATTCGGTCATCCTATGCTAGATAAGCGAGTTAGTAAGAGCAGGACCCCTCTTGGCTCCACCAAACTTCAACCCTTGCGTAGCAAGGGTTTTTGTGAGCTATTGACGATGAAGTGCGAAAAATATCGCGAGATGTGGGAAGCACAGGCACAGTACTACGTATAAAAAAGGAGCATGAACATGTTAGAGATATACGTACTGCAAGTTCCTGACCAAATAGATACTGAGCTGTTTGCAAAGCTATTGAATGCTGTTTCGGAGGACAAAAAGCTGCGGATTAGTCGGTTTAAGCAGAGAGCTGATGCAAATAGAGCGTTGTTGGCTGATCTATTAATTCGTTCAATCATTATGGAGAAGTACCGTATGGAGAATCAAGAGATAACCTTTGTATACAATCCGTATGGCAAGCCAACCTTGGCTTTGGATCAGAGCTTTTCTTTCAATCTTTCTCATTCAGGAACGTGGGTTGCTGCCATTGTAGGGGACGGAGGGCTGGTCGGAATAGATATTGAAGAAGTTCGTCCAATTGAGAACGACGTAGCCAAACGATTTTTTGCCCCTGAAGAATACGTTGATTTGGTTGCAAAAGGAGAAGAGGGAGGGCTGTCATACTTTTACGACCTTTGGACATTAAAGGAAAGCTTCATAAAGGCAGTTGGCAAAGGTCTGTCAATCCCTTTAGATTCATTTGTAATTCGGTGGGATGAATTAGCAGGACGTTATACGGTTAATCAAAATGTTGAAGATCAAGCTTTTAGTTTTCAGCAATATCAAATGGATCCCCATTTCAAGCTGTCTGTTTGCGCTGATCGAGATGACTTTCCAGATTCGGTAAGCATATACGAATGGTCGGAGCTTTATAAAAAGACGGTTCTCTGAGCCTAATCATTAAAAAAATAATCCCGCAAGGAACACCATCTCGAATAGATGAGTCCTGCGGGATTTTTGTTGCGGCTCTAGTTGATCAGGATGTTAAGCGATTACCATCCAATTGTAACGGTAGCAACTCCGCTTGCTGGAGTGACGAATGTCTTATTCGCTCCGCCTTGGAAAGTGACTGTCGAACCATTTTTCTTGAAGTACTTGTATTCTAAAGTCGTATTTGCTGGCACACTCACATCAAAGTACCAAGTTGGGTAAGAATAGATGACTTGATTGTACATAGGGCCAATCGCTTTATTCGTATCCCATCCGCCAAGTTCTGCTACATTTCCAGCAAGATAAATGGCTTCGCCAGGGACAGTTGTAGCGTTGTTTACTACGAAACGAACGGTTACCTGTGTGCCTGTAAGCACGTTGTAGCTAGCAACAGCATTGCTGTCTACAGACGCTGCTGTACGGATCATCACATTGTATTTGCCCGCTGCTACGCTTGGAACGATAACTCTAATTTGTGTATCTTCCCATGAAGTGATATTAGCGCCAGTTACAGCAGTTGTTCCGAAGAATACGGTTCCTTTTGTTGCGCCAAAGCCTGTTCCGTCGATTGTTACAGTGTTTCCTGCTTTGCCCATTTCTGGACCGAAGTTTCCGATTTGAGCAGCAGATGCTGCTGTGTATTCCCATACACCAACTGCGCCTGCAGCAAGTGAGAAGGTATTAACTGCACCACCGCTTGCAGCTGTTATGCTGTTGCCGTTCAGCGTTCCGCCAAGAACATCGGCATACGTGCCTGCTGCCAAAGAAGTAAGCAATCCGTTGATGGAAACACTTGAGCTGCCACGGTTAATAGCAACCACAGCAACATTGTTGCCGAATTTGCGCTCATAAACATATACATCGTTGTTGATCCAGCGCTGCTGCGTCGAACCGTAAGCCATTGCTGGGTTCGATTTGCGAAGCGGCGCCAGCTTCTTAATGACATTGTATGCCGTTGTTGTTTTGCTGAAGGAATTCATCATGCCGCGATTGTTAGGATCGCCATTGCCTGTCAAATATTGTTCTGTACCGTAGTAGATACCAGGAACGCCGCGTGAAGTTAGAGTGAATGCAAGCGCTTGTTCCAGCTTGCGGCTGGATGCACCTGTTACTTGGAAGCGGTCTAAATCATGATTGTCGATAAAAGTAACTTGATCGGCTACTTGCGTATAAGCAGAAGCAGTGCCAGAGATCATAGTGTCCAAATTATACATATTTGCTGTATTGTCGCGGAACACTTGGCGTACCTTCTGACCGAACTCAAAGTCCAGCAAGCTCATCCCTGAATTATTTGCGAAGCTGTAATTCTCTTGGCTAATTTCGTTAGTTCCAAGGAACCATTCCCCGAAAGTAAAAACAGGCTTGTAATTATGAATATAAGACATCCAGCTCTTCTGCCAGCCGAAAGGCATATGTTTTACTGCATCAACACGAATGCCGTCAATGCCCATATCCAGCCAAAGCTTAATGGAATCTTTAAAGTAAGTATCGATTGTGTTGCTGTTATGGCTAATATCGGCAAGATCGTACAAATTGCGGTAAATGCCATCTTCTGTGGACGAGAAGTTTGTTCCTAAATTGTGATGGAAGATGCCGTTAGTATCGCCTGTGTAGCCTGCAACTAATGTTCCATTATTGTAAAGCCTGCCGTTATCGGCAAACGAAGGATCATCTTCTGATGCAGGCGAGGTATGATTTGGTGCAAAATCGATGACGATTTTGATGTTTTTGGCATGCGCTGCATTGATCAGATTTTGAAAATCCGTCATGCTGCCAAAAGCAGGATTCGTCTTTTTAAAATCGCGTGCCCAATATCCATGATATGGAGTATTGTGAACACCAGAGTTTGTAATAACAGAAAAAATATTTTCAACCGGCTGTGAAATCCAAAGTGCTGTAATACCCATATCGGTAAAATAGTTGTCGTTAATTTTGTTTACGATACCAGCCCAGTCTCCGCCGCAATAGACGCGCATGTTGGCACATCCAGCAGAGAAAGCGTTTCCTGTCGGATTGTTAGCTGCGTTGCCGTCAGAGAAACGGTCGGTTACGATCTGATAAATGACATCCGTAGAGAAGTTTTGTTTGTTTTGAACAGATGTAGCTGGTGCTGATTCAACAATAGATTTACTGCCGATAGGCGTAAGCAGGGCAAGTGATAGCAATAGAGCAAATAGTAGATAAATGACGGGTCTCGAAATTTTTTGAGCCACTAAGAACACACCTTTCTTTTTTGTATTCGCTTACAATTTTGATGGTTGTTGCTTGGAGCCGTTATTATTCCCCCCTTATTTGACTTTGTTCCCAAAATAAAAACAACCCCGGAGCGTTCTCTTAAAAAAAGAGATCCGGGGTTGTTCTTAAACCGCATTACGGTTCAAAAAGGCATAGCCCTTATTTTTGGAAACTTTCGAGGTTATGCCTAATATTTTATGAGTGAAAAGCGTTGATTGTCAATAGCCCGTTTGATTTTTTTTTTAGTAAATAACATATTGAATTTACAATTTTTTGATGCTATACTCAATCTCAAATGCAGGCAATGCTACTGAAAAGTACAACCTCGGCTAGTCGAGGTTGTGCTTTTTTTTGTTTCAAGAAAGAGGTGAACGGATTGAACGTAGAGGCGCTGTACCATAGACACAAGCAAAATTGGGCATTTATTTATGAACAAAATGTCGTTTATTTAAGGCTGCGGACGATGAAAAATGATGTCGAAAGTGTTCAGGTTTGTTATGGGGACAAGTATAACTGGTACAAGACAGAACAAAAGGCTGATATGTACAAGCTGCTGTCTGACGCACTTTATGATTATTGGGAAGTACAAGTACAGCCAATATTCGGCAGGCTTAGCTACCGGTTTCTGCTGCATGCAGGAGATCAATCGCTGTATTACGCGGAGCGTTGGTGCAAGGAATATGCGGCAGAATATGATTTTGGTAATTTTGAATACCCCTATGCACATGAGAGTGACAGAATCACTCCACCGGCTTGGGTGAAGGATGCTGTATTGTATCAAATTTTCCCTGATCGATTTGCTAATGGTGATCATGCTAACGATCCAGTGCAGACCGAGCAATGGGAAGCGACATCTACGAAACTTAATTTTTTCGGCGGTGATTTGCAAGGTGTGCTTGATCGGTTGGATTACTTGACGAGGCTTGGCATTACATGTATTTACTTTACTCCATTGTTTCAGGCGGAGACGAATCATAAGTATGATACAGCAGATTATTACAACATAGATCGTCAGTTTGGCGATAATGAATTGTTAAAAAAGCTGGTGGATGAGTGCCATCAACGAGGCATTCGAGTGCTGCTTGATATTGTGTTCAATCACAGTGGACATGCGTTTCCGCCATTTGTCGATGTGATGAAAAATAAGCGGCTATCACCATATGCGGACTGGTTTATATGGAGGGATGAATGGAATAAGCAGAGCGACGCACCGGCGTATGAAACGTTCGGTTACGAAGCTAACTTGCCAAAGTTCAACACGTCAAATTCAGAATTGATTGAATATTTAGTTAATATAGCAGTGTTTTGGCTAAAAACATGTGATATTGACGGATTCAGGCTCGATGTTGCGAACGAAATTGATCATCGGTTTTGGAGAACGTTTCGAGATTCGGTAAAAGCGATTAAGCCGGATGTGTATTTGGTTGGTGAAATGATGCATGATGCGATGGCTTGGCTGCAAGGGGACCAGCTGGATGCGGTGATGGATTACCCTGTTCGTTATAGCGCTATTCAGTTCTTTGCTGCTCGTCGAATCGATGGCAAGGAATTTGCTGATACCGTAAGCGCCCAAATGGTTGCTTATCCGCTGCAAGTAGTGGAGGCGTCTTTCCAGTTGCTAGGGAGTCATGATACAGCGCGAATGCTGACTCTGTGTCAAGGCAATACGGAACAGCTAAAGCTGGCTGTATTGTTTCAATTCACGTATTACGGTGCGCCGTGTATTTATTATGGCGATGAGATTGGGATGAGCGGGGGAGATGACCCAGATAATCGGCGCTGCATGATTTGGGATGAGGACCGTCAAGACAGCCAATTATTTGAGTTCTATCAACAAATGATCGTTATGCGCAAGCAATATTCAGCACTTCGTTATGGTGGATATCGGTTTTTGCATGCGGAAGCGGGAGATCACAAAATCGCTTATGAGCGATGGGATGACAGCGAGCATTTTATCGTAGCGATGAATGTATCCGAGCAAGCCGCAGCATTGTCCGTTCCGGTAAAGGATACGAATGCTGATGAGCATTGGGTGGATGTGTGGTCAGGCGAGGTGCTGATTGCGAAAGCGGGGATGCTTGCGATGGAACTGCCTGCATTTGGTTATCGGCTGCTCCGGCGTCACACGACCCATAACACTGTGCACAACTCTAGAAAAGGAGCGTAATCGAATGGAAGCAATTGTGTGGTCACGCAGTAATAGGCTGGAGCTTATCACTGCTCTGGAGCCTCAGATCGGATCACCTTGGCAAGTAAAGGTTGAAATTGCGATGACTGGAATATGTGGAACAGATCTCGCTGTGGCAGCAGGCAAGGAGAGGGGAGACTATGACGTCATTAGAGGGCATGAAGCGGCAGGTGTTGTCGTTGAAGTCGGGAGGGAGGTTTCTAGCATACGCGTAGGCGACCGGGTAGTCATTGACCCGAACAAAAACTGCGGACGATGCCGATTTTGCAGAAGGGACAAACCACATTTATGCTCTGGGGTAAATGGAGATGGAATGGCTATATCCGGCATCACAGAGTCAGGAACGTTTGCGCGTTTTTTCGTAACGGATGAGCAGTTTGTACATCTTATACCGGATCATATGACCTGGGAACAAGCGGTATTCATTGAGCCTTTGGCATGCGTTCTGCACAATTACAATGAGGCGCAAGTGCGTACTGACGATGCTGTACTCGTGCTTGGCTCTGGTCCAATGGGACTGCTATGTCAAATTGTAGGCAAAAGAAGGGCTGGCTTCGTAGCAGCTACGGAGGTGAATCCCCACCGTCTTCAGCAAGCAGCTTCTGTCGCAGACGTTGCGATTCACCCGGAGCTGTTGAATGAAGCGATTGTCAGCAAATGGTTAGGTGAGCGTAAATTCGACGTTGTTATTGATGCTGTAGGCAATCAATTTCATACCGCAGAACGTTTTGTTGACAGGGGTGGCCGAATTGTTCCGTTTGGCATTCATGCTGGCTTCCAGCACACGTTCAAACCGACGAGCTATTTGCAGCAAGGGATTAAGGTGATTGGAGCAGGTGAATATCTGAATACGTTTCAAGACGCGCTAAAGCTTGCTTCGGAATTGAATGAGCTAGACGGCATGGTTACGAAGAGGTACCGACTTGATGAGCATGAAATAGCAATTGCGGAGCTGCTGAACGTAAGCAAAGCGCAAGAGAGCGGGCAAGTGAAGGAAACGATGAAAACCGTATTTATTCCTTGAGATACAAATGGATGAAAGATAAGGGGATGATGAATTGACGGAGCTTGTTATTTGGCATGAATTTGATGGGCAAGGAGATACGTCTATTGAAGTGCTTGAGCAGCTATGTGAAAAATTCGAGGAGCAGCATGGCGTACATATTAGGCTGGAGTCAATGAGCATTACGGAGCTGGGGGAGCGAATAAAGCATATTCATCGGACAGGAGAAGGGCCTCATATGGCAATCGTCCCTTCAGACATGGCGTCATACAAGGAAAGTGCTTTGTTGTCTGCGGTTCCGCTTGCTTGGTATGAGGGGATTATTGGTGAGCATGTTTTACAATCGATGCTGGTGGACGGCTATCAAGCAGGATTGCCTATTCTGACAGGCAACCATCTAGCTTTATATTATAATCGCGGGTTGTACAAGAATCCGCCACTGGATTGGCAGGAGTGGAGCGAGCGTTCTGCGGAGCTGAATGACAAAGGAATTACACCTGTTGGAATAGATATCAAGCAGTCGTACAGCTTCATCCCGTTGCTGACAGCGTTTGGCGGCTGGCCGATGCATAACAATAAACCGAGCCTAGGCACCCCTGAGATGGAGGCGGCTATCGCCTACGTTCATAATCAACGAGAAAAAGGCGTATTAAAAAGCTTTGACGGTGCGACCGAGCTGCTGGAGCAGTTTTTAGCTGGACAAATCAGTGCAATTATTACGGGCGAGTGGATTTACAACTACTTGCAGCGCGAGATGGGCGATGAGCTGGGAGTTGCACATTTGCCTGCGATTGCTGGCAAAGCTTCCTTTTCGATGTCCTCTTCAATTGGACTTATTTTCCCCAACGATTCCATTAACACAAGTCTTGGCGACGATATCCGCAAGTTTGCTGCGTTCCTGCTGGAGGATGAGAGCCAGCTTGCTTGGGCAGAGCGGGCACAGCGAATTCCTGTACGGACGGGAGCGATGGAGAAGCTTCAAGCGACCGCAGACCCGAACAGACAAAACTTAATTGCAATGGCGAACGCGAGTAGACCGATTCCGGTCAGCCCGTTCATGATTGCAGCTTGGGTAGGTATGGAAGCAGGTCTAGCGGAGCTAGAGCAGGGGAATGCTGAGGGCGCTTGTCGCAAGATGGTGGATGTGTCGGAGGAAGTTGTGGCGCAGATCGAGCAGTTTTTGCTTGAAAAAAAAGAGGAGGATGAAAGGAATGAAAGTAACCGTGTTCAGCCAAGTGTCCATTGATGGCAAATTAACGTTCGGAAGCGGGTATTCAAGCAAGGAATTGTTTCAATTGTTTACGCAGGAGGATATGGAGTTCATTCATCGCTTTCGTGGGCAAGTGGACGGGATAATGGTCGGCAAAAATACGATTTGTACAGACAATCCCTTTCTAACGAATCGTTATGAAACGGGAAAAAATCCGGTTCGTCTCGTGCCGACAAGAACGATGGATTTGCCGCTCGACAGCAATATATTTATGGACGATGAACGTACCATTATGATAACGACAGAGCAAGGAGCAGACGAAGAGAAGAAGGAATGGATTCGGAGCCGGGGCAAAGAGGTGATCGTATGCGGTCAAGAGCTTGTCGATTTCGGAAAACTATTCCCTTTGCTAGAAAAGAATTATGGATTCCGTCATTTGATGGTAGAAGGGGGAGGCATGCTGAACTGGCATGTGTTTGATCTTGATTTAGTTGATGAAATTATTTTGATGCAGCTTCCAATCATTATCGGCGGTGCCTCGAACATTTCGCTCGTAGACGGCCAAGGCTACAATGATTTGTCGTATACGAAAAAATTTGAAGTAGCAGATATTCAAATTAAAAGAAATTATACGTTAATGCGTTATGTAAGATCAGAAGCAGCGAATGAATGGATAAGCTGATAAGTTATTGCTAGGAAAGAGGCACAGACATGGCTAAAGTCGAAAATAAAAGTTTTTATAAAACACTTCTCCAACTGGCTGTTCCGATTACGCTTCAAAGCTTAGTGATGTCATTGCTGTTTATGACGGATCAAGTGATGGTCGGACAGCTTGGCGATACCGCTATTGCAACGGTAGGTATTGCGAGCAAAATTAACAGCGTTGTATCGGTTGTATTAGCTGGCCTTGCTGGTGCGCTTTCGATTTATGTGGCGCAATATTGGGGCAGCAAGGATCGGAAAAGCATCTCGCAGCTGCTTGGCCTTGGACTCGCTATTGGTCTCGCTTTATCGCTAGTGTTCGCGGCAATAATCATTGCCAAACCAGACTTGTTATTGTCCTTGTTTACGAAGGATAGCAGCATTCTTAGCGATGGGCGCATTTATTTGCAAATTATTGCAATTAGCTTCGTTCCAGCCATGCTGACGATGTTGTACTCTGCAATGCTGCGGAGTACAGGGCATGTGAAGTTTCCTATGTATATTAGTTTATTTACGGTCATTTTGAATATTGTGTTGAATTATTTGCTCATCTTTGGTCATTTTGGCTTGCCGAAATTAGGGCTGGCAGGGTCGGCTTATGCCACCTTAATCTCACGTGTAGTTGAAAGCATGCTTATTATTGGGTCCGTCTACAAATATCGTCTGCCTGGCGGCACGTCACTTAAAGAGCTGGGTAGCATTTCAAAGCCGCTCGCAAACAAGTTTCTCATTACGATGTATCCGCTTGTACTGACTGAATTGGTATGGGTTTTAAGTGAGGCGGTTTATGCGATTATTTACAGCCGCATGGGCACGGTTGAAATGACAGCGATGACGATTACGTTCCCGTTGCAAGGATTAATGATTGGCTTATTGACCGGTATTAGCGGGGCTGCTGCTGTTATGGTTGGCAATAAGCTCGGAGCTGGCGAACCTGTAATTGCGCAACAATATGCTAAGCGGCTTATTCGGTTTGGTATTGCTGCCGCATTTGTATTAGGTGTGGTGATTGCTCTAATTGCGCCGCTTTATACGAAATTGTTCCAGGTATCCGCAGAAGCAGATCAGCTTTCCGTTTATATTTTGTGGGTGTTCGCAGCGTTTATTTGGGTGAAGGTTGCCAATATGATTATGGCTGGAGGCGTGTTGCAAAGTGGAGGAGACAGCAAATTCGTCTTTGCAATGGAATCGGCCGCTACGTGGCTGGTCGGCGTACCGCTTGGCTTACTGCTGTCCGTTGTATGGAAGCAGCCGATTTTCTGGGTATATTTTTTCCTCTCATTGGAAGAATTAGTTCGGTTCGTCATTGGCTGGCAGCGGCTCCGCTCAGGTAAGTGGGTACGTAATTTAACGACTAGTGAGGAAAGCATATCTGCATAGATGTCGCTAACATGATGCGCAAAGGAGGGCTTAAATATGGAATCTGTGTTAAATGAGGTGCAGCTAGTTCCTTTAACACATCCTCAGAAGCGGATTAGTTACGTGGAGCAACGGTATGAAGCAAGCCCTATTCATGTCGTGGGCTGTTTAAGCCGGATCGAGGGCGAAGTGGATTTTAAGCTGCTGGAGCATGCGATTCGTTTGGTTCTCCATCAGCATGAGGCGTTTCGGCTTCGATTCGTACAGGAAGACGGCGAGCTGAAGCAATTCGTACAGAGTGGACTTGCAGAAGACGTTACAGCATTTATGGATTTCTCGGTAGAAGATGATCCCGAGCAAGCCATGCAGCAATGGTTAGACCGTGAGGAGAATACGCCTATTCCCCTCATGGACGGCTGCTTATTTCGAATTACGATGTTCCGTATTAGTGAGCAGCATTGCGGTTTCTTGACGTTGTTTCATCATATGATCGGGGATGGCTGGTCTCTGCAATTATTTATTGATGGTATTGGCAAGAGGTATGAGCAGCTATTGCTGCAGGGTGAGAATGTTCTTGATGAAGAGGCTACCGGATATTTGAGCTGGCGACATCAGGAGCAAACGTATTTGGCTTCCAGCCGTGCCGAGCGTGATCGATTATTTTGGCAAGAAAGTCTTCAGCATTTGCCAGAGCCGATGTTCCCAGAGGACAGCAGCAGCTGCATTGCAGGCGCGAGGCAATCATTCCGATTAGGGGAAGAAGATACGGGGGCGCTCAGAAAGCTGGCGCAGAAGCTTGGCTGTACGGAAAATACGATGCTGACGGGGCTTGTCCTGCTTTATTTGCAACGAACGCTTATGCGGGATGATCTCGTCATCGGGACGCCAGTATTTAATCGCAGTGGGAAATTGGAGAAGAAAATATTTGGTGTATTCACCAGTACGATGCCATTGCGAGTACAGATGGATGCAACTGAGCAGGTATCTCTTTTTTTTGAGAGACTTAATCGTATCATTCGGCGGAGTCACTCTCATCAGAAGTATCCTTATGATCTGCTTGTCCAGCAGCTTGAGCTGCGCAGGATTGGTCTGGAGCAAGTATTTCAAGTTTCCGTTAACGTGTTTAATACAACTTTGTTGACAGAGCTGGATGGCATGACTGTAAAACATCGCGAAGTATATAGCGGTAATCAGGGCAATGCGCTGCAATTTGTCATCAATGATTGGAATGGCGAGAATGACTATACCATCGATATCCAATATAAGACTAGCCTGTTTACAGATGAGTCAATTGGGAAAACGATTGCTGTGCTGCGTCATCTATTAAGGCAATTGCTTAATAACTCTGAGCAACGAATAAGTTCCTTATCTGTTGTTCTTGAGGATGAAAGGCGGCAGCAGCTCTATGCATTCAATGAGACAAAGCTTGAGCTGCCGCGTTACCAGTCAATTGTGGAATGGTTGAAGGAAGGGGCTGCGCAAAGGCCAGACGCCATTGCTCTGGCATTTAAGGATCAAGAGATGACGTACTCGGAGCTGAATAAAAGAGCGGATCAAATCGCTTGGCAATTGCGCGAGTCGGGTGCAGGTCCTAATCGTATCGTTGCTATAATGGCGAATCGTTCAATAGAGATGATCGTCGCTATTTATGGCGTCTTACTATCGGGCGGCGCTTATTTGCCGATTGATCCTGCATATCCACGTGATCGAATTGCTTATTTGCTGGAGGATAGCGGCGCACAGACGATGCTTGTTCAGCGAGGGCTTCGCCAGCAAAAGGCAATGGCAGAGCTAGGGATAAAATGTCTAGAGGTATCTATTGATGAGCCGTTGGATGAATCGATAGACGGCGGTGATCGCTATAATGACCAGTTGTCTTTTGTTAATACACCAGACCATTTGGCCTATATGATCTATACGTCAGGATCTACCGGAAAGCCAAAAGGCGTAATGATTCAGCATCATTCCCTCATTAATTTCATAGCGGCGATGAAGGAACAGCTGCCGTTTGAAGAAGGGGCAATCATGCTGTGCGTGACGACGATATCGTTTGATATTTTTGTATTGGAAACGTTAGCCCCCCTTGCTTTTGGCATGAAAATTGTAATTGCAGACGAGGCTGAGCAAGTGGATGGCGCTTTGCTTAATAAGCTAATCGTTAACGAGCGGATACAATGGCTGCAAACGACCCCATCCCGAATGCTGTTATTGCTTGCGGATGAGGGAGCAGCAGAGGCACTTGGCCTTTTGAACTATATTTTGCTCGGCGGAGAACCATTTCCGGCTGTGCTGCGTGAGCAGCTGACGCAGATTACAAATGCAAGATTATTTAATATGTTCGGACCAACAGAAACGACCGTTTGGTCTACGATGCAGGAGTTGACAAGCGAAGAAGCGATTACGATTGGGCGACCGATCGCCAATACCTCCGTTTATATTTTAGGTGAACATCAGGAGCTGCTGCCGATCGGCATGGCTGGTGAGCTCTGTATTTCGGGTTATGGCTTAGCAAGGGGATATTGGAATCGGCCGGAGCTGACGGATGAGAAGTTTGTGCCGCATCCGTTCGAGTCTGGGCAAAAGCTGTACCGAACAGGCGATCTGGCGAAATGGCTGCCAAACGGGCAATTGCAGCATTTGGGCCGGATGGATCAGCAGGTCAAAATTCGTGGATATCGGATTGAGCTTGGTGAGATTGAAAGCTGCCTGATGATGCTAGAAGCGGTTCATATGGCCGCTGTCGTTGTATGGATCAGCCCAAGTGGCATTCAGGAGTTGATTGCTTATGTGAAGGTGAATCGACCGCTTGAGTCTTCTGAGCTAAGAAGTCAATTGGCGGTACATTTGCCGGGATATATGCTTCCCTCCCGATATATTCAATTGGAGCAATTGCCGCTTACTCCAAATGGCAAAGTGGATCGCAAAGCGCTGCCAGACCAGCAAACGACGGGAGTATCGCAAGCGCAAGCAGCTTTGATGGCTGATTCGCAAACATCAAAAACCCAAGTAGTGAAGTTAGAAACGGCAATGTCCGTAGAAGCAGCTAAGCGTTTAACAACGTCGCATGCGACTGTATCGCTGCCTGAAGCTGACGAAACGGATGAGGGAGCAGCAGCTGTCGAATATTCGCTCGAGCGAACGATTGTAAATTGCTGGCTGTCCATCTTGGCTGGACATAATATTAGTCATTCCGACAACTTCTTTGAAGTTGGCGGGCATTCACTTCATGTATTAAAAGTTATTTCTGTTATGAAGGATCGCGGAATTCCGGTACAAGCATCGGATATGTATGCCGAGCCAACCGCGAGCGGACTAGCGGAACGGCTGCGAAAGCGGCATGGAGCTTTTGTATTCGAGCCATGGCAAGACACTTCGGTGAACAAAGAGGTAGTTTCCGCCATTACCATCAATGGCGCGATAACAACGAATCGAGACGCCTATCGCTGGGAGCAGGTTAACTGCTTTACGAAACCGATGGCGATACTGTTTGAATCGTTTCAACGCGGATATTTTGAGCTGTTCCTGTTCCGCTACAATTTTTATATGACCTTTTTTGCAGATAAATGGAAAGAAAGTCCGTTTGAACGTGAGGAAGAGCCGAATGCGGATTTTGTGGATTTATATGAGAAAAAGCTGAAAGAAGCTTTTCAATTGGATATAAGTAAAGTCACCTTCAACGATGCTAATGAGCTAAGAGCATTATTGCAGGAAGGGCTGAGGAACGGGCAGCGGATGTTAGTTCCCGGGGATTTGTATGGGCTTTATTATTCCAATCATTATTTAGGCGAGCCGCATACGCATTATTTTGTTATAAAAGGCTACGACGCGAAGCGTGACCTTGTTTATATGCTGGACAATATGCATATTGAAGGAGGGGCGCTGCCGGTTTATAAGGACTTCGTCATTCAGACGGAGCAATTAGTCGGCATGAGCCGCTTTTATGCACAGCATTGGTGCCCAGAAGGTTCGATTCCGTATTTGTTATCGCTGGAAGAACGGGCTGACGTGCAAGAAGCAATGGATAAGCGCTCATTATTATGTGAGCATTTGGAGCTGCTGGAGCGTTGGACGCAGGACAGCTCACTTATCATTTATTTAGAAGAAGAGATGCTGAAGGAAATCGAGGTTCGCAGGGATACATCCAGAATTACAAAGCTTATACCATTGACTAACTATAAGTCAGTCTATTATGATCAATTATTTTCTTTCATGGAATCTTTGCAGGTGGAACAGTCGGGTATTGATGAATTACGCTTGCTCAGCATGGCCATCGGCGAGGAATGGGAACAATTCCGGCTGGCACTATTTGATCGGGTAGCTGATCGCAGGTATGAGGTGAAAGACCTTAAAATAGAAGCAACGCGGATAGCCCAGATGGAGACGATGTTTTTCCATACACTTCGGCAATTGCTGGCAGGAGCTAATTTGCGTGAACGGTCGTTAAACGAGGAAGCTTCTGCGGGAATCGGTCATTTTGCGGAATTCAATTTGAATGCACAAAACGGAGTATGGCAAGCGGACAGCCTCACCATGATTCATACGACAGCCCGAATCGACGATACGTGGATCGTGAAGGATGAAGCACCTCAGCTACTCGCAACACCGACGAAGGAGCAATTCCGCATGGAAGCAACTGTGGTAAATCGCAACAAATACGGCCCATGCTATCATAGTGGTCTAATCGTCAAGTTCAAGGATCATAGCAAAATAATGTTTGGCAATGCCCGGCGCAAGCTGCTAGGTGTATTTTACCCGGAGAGAACGGACAACTACGAATTGTTTGCAAGATTGGATGTGCAAGAAAAACATCGATTGTGCATCGAAGCAAGTGGTGACGAGCTGTATTTCCGAGTCAAGCATGAAAGTGAAGCGGACTGGGAGCTAGTTTGTTCATTTAAAATAAGCGAGCCGGTCATTAGTGTTGGTTTATTTTCGAAAACATGGGAGCCAACAGATCATCAAACAGAGTTTACCGAAATTATCTTTTACGATGGGGAAGGTGAAAGTGGAAATGAACACGAAACTGCATAATCATCCATCCAAGCAACAAGCAATGGTTCTAGAGGACATGTCCCCGCTGGCTCGTATTTCTTCATTTATACGTTCACGCATTAGTGAAAACACAACGCTGTTATGGCTGCCAGCTGTCTGGAACACTTGTGGCTATGCGGATATTTTGGAGATGAAGCAAGGTGAAATATTGGTTGCAGCCTATCCGTTTCTGGATGCTCATTTGGAGCAGCTGGGCAGAGACGCACATCGTTACCACTTGGAGGAAGCAACCAATCTGGATGAAAGTGTAATCTACTCCTCGCTTGTTCGTTATTCTACTGCTTGGGACACTGATCATGACGGAAACATTGAGTCTGGAACTTTTCTAAAAATGATTCTGCTGCTTCCGCTGCTCAAGCAAATGGGCGTCAACATTTTGTACATGCTCCCGGTGACACGGTACAGCACAATTAACTTAAAAGGTGATATCGGATCACCGTACGCCGTACAATCGATGTTCGAACTCGATCCAAATCTTCATGATCCATTGTTGGATGATATGACTTCAATAACGCTTAATGATGAAATGTCTGCGCTTGTAGCAGCATGTCATCTCCTTGATATTAAAGTGACGGTGGACTTTATTCCTAGAGTCACTGCAAGAAACAGTGATTTGATTCGTAACCATCCTGAGTGGGTGTATTGGATTCACAACGAAGCGTTGGAGGGCTTCGCGCCGCCGCCAATTCCTGAGCTTGATTTCTTCGAGGAATGCAAACCGGACAAGCTCGAGACGGTGTATCGAAGTGGTGAAACGGCAGCTTTTTTAGCGAAATTTTCGTTGCCGCCTAATGATCTGAATGAGGAGCTTTGGTTGAAGTTGAAGCATCGTTCCCAAGAGACAGGCGAGGAGCTGCTTCATTTAATTGAAGAGGAGATGGGGATTACGACGGCCCCTGCTCATTCGGACTGGATCAATGATGTTCAGCCGATATGGACGGACATTACGTTCCTGCGCTTGTATGCGGATAACAATCCGCTTGTGGAGCATTTAATTAAACCGGATCAGGCACCTTATGTATTATTTGATACGATCAAATGCAACTATTACCCGGCAAAGAAGCCGAACCGTGAATTATGGGATTTGCTCATTGAAGGGCTGCGCTTCAATTTAAACACGTACGGCATTGACGGCTTCCGCATCGATATTGGGCATGTGCTGCCGGTTCCGCTGCTTGATGAGATGTTTAATGTGGTAAAATCAATCAAGCCGGAAGCGCTGCTCATTAGCGAGGATCTATTTAATCGCAATCACCAGAAAGCGGCTGCAGTGGGCTATAACATTATGCTCGGCAGTGGCTGGAACATTATGACTGACATTACCAAAGACAACTTAACTGAATACTTGCGGGAGCTTCCGCAGCTTGCCATTCATGTATTTGCCTGCGCAGAGACCGCGGACACCCCGCGTATTACGAGCAGGGGAGGCGTAGCGCTGGCGCGAATGATCGCTGTGTTTAATGGGTTTTTGCCGAATGCAATTCCATATATTACGACTGGATTTGAAATGAACGAGGAGCTGCCGCTGAATTGCGGATTAGGCGATAATACAGATGGAGCTGACATTCCGCGGGCGTTCTTCAACCGGATGCAAATTGATTGGTCAAAGTCGGAATCGATGATTCCGTTGTTATCTGAGCTTCATGAATTCAAGAGCCTTAAGCGAAATCTGATGGATGCAGAAAAGTTTTTTGTCGCCGAATCTCCAGAACATGTTGTTGTGTATGGATATATGGACGAAGAGGAACGACTGATTTGCTGCTTTAATCTGTGTGGAGAACAGGCTGTGGAGCTGTCATTGGCGCCTTTACAGCATGTTGATGCGGCGTGGAAGGTGGGAATTGATAGCCATTTCGGGCAGGGACAGCTATCATCAGCCGCTCTATCAGCGAATAAGGTGAAGCTTCAGCCGTATCAGGCGATTATTTTTACTTGTTGAGTAGGATAGTTGGTTAGTTTTCGTGTTGAGAAAAAAAGGACGAGCCAGGGCTATCACCCCGATCTCGACCTTTTTTTCATTTTAAGACGATCCCTTCGTTACACGCTAGCTTTAACTTTAACCTTAGCTTTAAGAATCGAGTATCCGAAAGCTGGCAAGCTTAATTGCTTGGTACCGGATTTGATAGACTCACCGGAAAGCGCATCGATCCATTCATATTCGTTGTTCTCACTAAGTGAGTAAGCTGCTACAGCATCCGAATTATTGATCGCGATAAGGAAGCGTTCATCGGCATTCTCTCTTTCGTAGGTCAGCAATTGCTTGTTGCTTTGAGCCAAGAATCGGATGCTGCCTGTACGAAGCGCTTCATGCTTCAGACGAAGATGGATCATGTTTTGGAAGAAAGTAAGCAAGTTCTGATCTTGCTTGTTGACATCCCACTCCATACATTTGCGGTTGTGAGGATCATGATCGCCATCCATACCGATCTCGTCACCGTAGTAGATACAAGGAGCGCCAACAAATGTTAATTCAAACAAATACGCAAGCTTAAGCCGAGCTTTATTGCCTTGGCACAACGTCAACAGCCTAGTCGTGTCATGGCTGCCGAGTAAATTAAAGGAGGTTTCATTGACTTGGCGCGGGTAGCTGGCAATCTGCCGCTGAATGGCATCAGCAAAGCCTTTTGCATCAATCCGAGAATGAGCAAAGAAATTTAAAAGTGCGTTTGTGAAAGGATAGTTCATTACGGCATCAAACTGATCGCCTTGCAGCCACGCCATGGAATCATGCATAATTTCGCCCAAAATATAAGCCTCAGGATTGATCTCCTTAACCGCTTTGCGGAACTCACGCCAGAAATGATGATCGACTTCATTAGCAACGTCAAGCCGCCAGCCGTCAATTCCAATTTCTTCGATCCAGTACCGAGCAATACTAAGCAAATAATCCCGTACTTCTGGATTCTCAGTATTCAGCTTCGGCATAATCGGTTCAAAGCCAAACGTATCGTAGGTCGGGATGCCCTCCTTCACATCCAGCGGCCATTCGCGAATGAAGAACCAATCGGCATATTTGGATTTAGGTCCATTTTTGACAACATCAACAAACGCAGGGAACGTATTGCCGCAATGATTGAATACCGCATCGAGCACGACGCGAATGCCTCTTTGGTGACAGGCTTCAACCAGCTCTTTGAGCTTCTCATTTGTACCGAAATGTGCATCAACCTTGAAATAGTCCTGCGTGTCGTATTTGTGATTCGTAGTGGCTTGGAATAATGGGTTGAAATAGATGGCATTAACGCCAAGCTTGGATAAGTAATCCAAATGATCAAGTACGCCTTGCAAATCGCCGCCAAAATAGTTAGTAGGAGTTGGTGTTCCGCCCCAAGGCAATACACCCTCTGGGTCATTGCTTTTGTCCCCATTAGCGAAGCGCTCAGGGAAGATTTGATAAAATACCGCGTCTTTAACCCATGCTGGAGGAGAAATAATATCGATAGGATTCAAGAAAGGGAAATCGAACAATCCTTCATAAATGACATCAGGGGCCTCATCAAAAAATCCTTTTTCGAGCATATACACGACTTGCTCTTGGCTGCGAATTTCAAAATAATAGACGGTTCTGCGGTATCGCGGCTGAATAGCAGCTTCCCAGTAATCGAATCGTTCATCTGACGCAAATATCGCCATGGGAACGGAGGAATTCGTATGATCCCAGCCATACTTATCCCCACAATGTAGGACGACAGTATCAACATCATCCCTTTTTGTGCGCAGGCGAATATGAAGCGTTTTCTCATCGTAAGCATAGGACCAGTTTTGTTTCATTCTGTGATACATGACGTCTAATTGCATGGTTTGATCGCTCCTTTAAAATAGATAAAAGGCATGAAAAAAAGGGCCCAACCTCATTCTTGAACGAGGTTGAACCCTAGGTTTCATTGCCTTTTAATTTGATTAATTATAGCATATGCGATATCGCATATCAACAATAATTCACATTTCTACAAGTAAGGAACTGTGGCTTATACAGAGCTCCATCTACAGTGAACGGCAGAATAAATAATAAATGGATTTTTTTGTATAGATGGCGTATGGGTAGCGGCAGAAGTACATTTTCGCCTGGTGATTCAAAGGTTTTTGCGGTGCTGGATGATGGTGATGAGGCGAGCTGCCTTTGAGAGATGTTCGACTTTTTCATTTCATTAGAATGGAAATTTATCGCCGACCTGCTTCCATTTCAATTTTTAGGATTTATACCTGCAGTTATATATATGGAGAAGCTTGAAACGAGTAACGTCATGATGATATTGGGAAAGGGCTGCATATGGATTTTATTATTATGGGGAGCAGTGAAGTTGCTTTGGCATAAAGCAATTAAAAGATCGGTTATACATGGTGGTTAATGTGGAGATGTTCATCAAAGGTGGGAAGTTATGAATATTCGATTGTTTCTACATTTTGTGAAACTGATCATTAAATCGCGAATGGAGTATAGAGGGGCATTTATCATAGGAGTAGTTGGTCAAATTGTCGGTTACGCAGCTAATTATTTGGTTATATGGCTATTGCTACAAAGGTTTGAAGTTATTAATGGCTAGAGTTGTTTAACCAAACCAATTAAACCATTTTTATACTATTTAGCCAACTTGTTCAATATCGGATACATATATCAAGGAGCGGGTGGGTGAATGGGATTCCCCTAGGCTCCACCAAAAAAACAAAGACAACCACATCCTCAGGACGTGGTTGTCTGTTCATATCTGCATTTTCAATAAGCTTTCTTCAAAAGCTCAAAAACTTCTTCAATCGTGAGGCCAAAAGATTTGTAATACGAAGTGTCAATAACCATCTGCTTCAAGATCATTTCATTGCGTTTTTGAAGCATCTCGTCGGGCGAGAGTTCGGCTACAAAACATCCTTTGCCGGTAACGGTGTAAATCAAACCAAGTCGTTCGAGCTCTTCCCACGCTTTTTTTACGGTAATGATACTAACACGAAGTTCCGTGGCCGCATGACGTATGGGCGGCAAACTATACCCATTTTCTAATTCGCCCTTGAGAATTTGTGCGCTGATTTGTTCGAAAAGCTGCTGATAAATGGGTTTATCAGATGTGTTCGATATAGCTATATTCATTATATTTCCACTTTCTCAAACCGTTTGATGGCAATATGATAAGCGATAATCGTAAAGATCGCAAATATCAAAATGCCCGCGATCAGGATCGATAATTGAGTTGCCAAATGATCAGTACCCGCTCCTTTAAAAAGATCATACACGAACGAATTCTGGATGCCGAGCCATTCTGCGCCTCCAGCAAACAGCATAGCGGCTGTAATGGATGCAATCGCTGCTGCGCCGTATTTATATGCAGTCTTATAATACATGGATATAAAGATAATATTGAAGATCGCAATCATGACGAAACATAGTCCCCAAAAACCTAAGGATGGTTTGAAAAAATAGTAGATCATATTCGGATATAAACGAATGCTAATCATGCCATATATCATTGCAACAACAATATGCATTAATTCCAGGATGACAATAACGGATATCTTTGCTTTTACAATGTCTTTTTTTGTTACTGGCAGCATGCCCGTAAATATCAAATCATTCTGAGTTTTATATCCTGCGAACATATTCGGTATCGTGATAAAACAAAAGTAAAGGAGGACAAGGAAATATAACCATCCGGGTATTAGCATTAAGGCGCCTGTCAGAAAGGGCATCACATAAAAGAAAGGACTTACGCCCAACTTTAATTCTTTCATCAGCAAGTTATACATGATTAACCTCCTTTTTCGAAAAATAGATCATAATTTCCTCAAGATTAGGCAAGGTTGACTTCAAATCCAAAGAGGGATCAAAGTCTCTGGTATGAATCAAGCCTGTAAAGCCAAATGAATTCTTTTTGTAGGAAATTAACCGGTCTTTTATCAAATCCAATTGGTCAAACCGCCCATTAACCAAACGATAGGTATCAATAAATTCTTCTTTCTCAGAGCTGTTGATGATTTGTCCGTTATCGATAAAAGTAATATAATCAGCGCATTTTTCCAAGTCGGATGTGATATGAGTCGAAAACAGGATGCTAATTTCGCCATCTTCCACCAGTTCCTGGAATATATCCAACAGATTATCTCTTGCTACCGGATCAAGTCCGCTTGTAGGTTCATCAAGAATAAGGAGCTTTGCGCCGTGTGACAAAGCAAGGGCCAAGCTGTATTTTACTTTCATTCCGGTCGATAATTCAGCTATTTTTTTGTCTTCATGCAAATTAAATTTTTTCAGGTAATTATAATAGGCTTCATCATTCCAATTATGATAGAACTTTTTGATTACGTTCGTTAACGTTTTGATTTTGCTTCGCGTATAGAAATCGATGTCTCCGAAGGCGGAGCCAATTTCTTGCTTCAATTCGAGTTCGTGTTCGACCATCTCCTTGCCCAAAATACGGATTTCGCCGCTATCCAAATGAAGCAAATTCAAAATTGATTTTATAGTGGTTGTTTTTCCCGCGCCGTTGGCTCCGATAAATCCCATAATATAGCCCTTTTCCAGTTGAAAAGTGATGTTTTTTAGATGAAAATGTTCATATTTTTTATTTAAATTTTTAATATCTAATGCAAGCATATATCCAACCTCCATCTAAATTGTGTATATCGTGCATGCACAATATAACATCGAGGCAATTCTGATGTCAATTGTTTTTATCAAGGCGCATATTGGGTTTGGCTTAATAGAGCGAATCTGTGACCGCTCGCGCGGACGGAATGAGGGGAGAAGGCTTGAAGGCAAAAGCTTCTAATGGAGAAGCACGGGGTCTGAATCTACCGCTAAAAGTCCGCGCAGGGTAATGATCCTCAGCTATATCAGCAAGACTTGGATATCCCAAGATGGATATGCGAAATTGATGAGATTAATAGCCGCAATGGCTTAATTTCTATCGTAAACACTCTTTTCTGATGCGAGCGGACTGAGTATCCGCTATTTGTCCGAATCATACATTTTGAGTGTGTATGCGGACAGGAGAGACGCTATTACCCATCAAACGAGTGAATTTTGTGTTTTTATGAGTGAATAACGGAACCTCAGTCCGCAAGTATCATAATACTTAGTTGATTATCATAAATAACGGATTCTCTGTCCTCCAGATATCAGATGTTCCTGCTTCGAGGCATTTTTTAAAGTAAGAATCGAAGTTTGTAGGTGCGAGCTTGGTGTTGAGCGCTCGGGGTGCCCGGTATGTGCAGATAAACCAGTTGGTGTAAGAGTGCCTTGTCTGCCGATCGCTCACCTTAAGATGGCTGTCGAGTTCCAAAGGCGCGATTGGACGCAAAAGTAACGTGCATACCGGACCGTTTTGACTTCTAACGAAGAAAAGATGGAGGGTACGTTGACTGCAAATGTGCTAATTTACGGGGTTAGTGCTGTAGCACCCTGTAGCGGGAAACCGCAGCGATGAGGTCAGAGGTTCGATCCCATGAAGCTACACCAAACCATTACCACAAATCACAGATTGTAGAGGGAAATACGTCATTTTCAAAGGCATCTTGTTTCTCGTTTGTTTTACGGCGCTGATCATACACTTCATCGACTTCCTTAACGCGGTACATAAAGAAAGCTGTCGAGACTTGCTCGACAGCCTGAGCAGATCGTTCCTCAGTAGAGGGCGAGCTGCTTTTGTTTTGTTAACCGTACCATTCTATTCACAAGCACTATTTCTCGCATTATTTTGCCAAGCTGCCAGCTGATTGTTTTTCTTTCCACATCATTGTAATGACAAGTCCAATAAACATAATGGCAGCAGCAAAGAGATACGGATAGTTAATGTTCACATCAAATAATATACCGCCTAATGCGGGGCCGACGATATTGCCCAGGCTTGTATAGGTAGAGTTCATTCCAGCGATAAATCCTTGTTCTTTTTCGGCAGTTTTTGATAAATAGGTCGTTAATGCCGGTCGTAGCAAGTCAAATGCGAGAAAGATGAAGCATGTTATTATTAAAATGGCTAAATAGCCTGAGATCATAGTGGATGCTACCGCCAATAGAACGCCAGCGATTAAGCAAATCTGGATGAGCTTCTTTTCACCGAGTTTATCTACCATTTTACCAAACATAAAGACCTGAACGACAACGCCGAAAATTGCACTTATTGTAATAATGGCAGCAATATCTCGTGGAGTGAAGCCAAATTTATGATCAGAATACAGACTGAATACAGTCTCATATGCGGATAAACCAAAGGCGAGTACAAACACAATAATAAAGGCAATAATGTATAGTGGATGAAGTGATCGTTTGAGATCACTTACAAAGTTGGTATCTTTTTTAAGCTGAGCGGTTTCCAGAAGCTGCTGTTTGGTTAGTGGCTCTTTTAAAATAAATAGGGATGAAATACATGTTAGTAATGCGAAGCCGGCAGCAAAGTAGAACGGGGCACGCACGCCCATCTCAGCAATAAAGCCTCCGATGCCTGGGCCAATGATAAATCCGATGCTAATGGCGGCAGAAATATAGCCCATTGCTTTGGGCCTCTCCTCTACTGACGTAATATCAGCAACAAAAGCAGTTACAGCCGGCATAATAAATGCACCGCTAATGCCTCCTAAAATTCTGGATAAATAAAGAACGGATACATGTGTACCTAAACCAAAGATCAGCTCTGATACACTGAAGAGGAATAAGCCGATTACGATCATTTTTTTTCTGCCATAGGTGTCAATCCATCGTCCAGCGAGGGGAGACATGAGTAATTGTGCAAACGCAAAGGCGGCCATTAGATAACCCATCGTTTGGCCGGATAAATGCATAATATTCATAAAGGATGGCATAACGGGAACAATTAATCCGACGCCTAGAAAAACTATGAATATATTACTGAGTAGAATGAGTAAGACTGTTTTTTGTTCTTTCAATGGTTTCTTCATGAAGAAATACCTCTCTCTGTAAAATCATAGCTGTGAAATACCTCTCCAGAATACAGTCCATGAGGCATGTAATTTATCAGTCAATCGTTTTTCATTATTCCCATATGCAAGCTCTAACATGATGGAATCAACTACACCTAAGAAAGCAAGCGTAGGGATAAAGGCTGCATCTGACATGATGGCTTTAGCATCGATCCAAGCTTGAAATTTGCTTTCTAGCACGGATTGAATCTTTAATTCCGTATCCATTACTTCCTCATTAATCGCTGTTGCCAGATGTTGAGGCGGAAAAAAAGACATACGCAGCCAAAACTTTAACTGCTCGCTCTGTTGAAACAAATCAATGACCAATTGCAGGTATCCAAATAAATCGGCTTTCGGATTTTGGGTATCTACTTTACTCAAATATTCTAGTTTCGATGAGATTTCTGTCTCTTTGGCATCTTGTAATACCTGTAGAAATAGATCGTCTTTCCCTTTGAAATGGGCATAGAGAGACTGTTTCTTCATGCCGACATTGTCGGCAATTTGAGACAGAGATGCTCCCTCATACCCATGGATTGCGAAAAATTTTAAAGCGATGTCTTTAATTTCTTTACTTTTCAATAAAATCACCTCGATATTAACGAACGTTCGTCAGTTATATTATCAAATTTACTTTTTTAACGCAAATGTAATTTCCTTTCAGTGGTTAAGGTCGAGCGATTATTGTATATTCATGGCCCCTTTAATGTACGGACCAGAAGTTCTCTTGCTCTTGCCATTCCGTTATTGGAGGATGGGAATTGAAGCATGATTGTGTCCACAGGTAACACGAGGCAGATAGCTACTGTGGAGCCATTATTGAGGGGGAACCGAAAGCGGCTGGAATCAGGATTCGGGCATGCGATTTTGATGAGATTATTATTCACAATGGCTTGATTTCTAAAAGGCGTTATTGGACGTAAAAGCCGGCGTGCAAACCGTACCGTTTAAATTTCGGTTGTGCGCGGACTGAGGTTCCGCTATTTGTCCGAATTTTTGATTTTGAGTGTGTATGCGGACAGGAGAGACGTTATTACCCATCAAGTGTNAACGAGTGAATTTAGCGTCTTAAGGAGTGAATAACGGAATCTCAGTCCGCAAGTATCATAATACATAGCTGATTTCCATAAATAACGGATTCTCTGTCCGCTAGGCTTTCTGTGTATCCGCGTCGTCCCGACAATGTTTTTTCGTTAAAATCGAAGCTTGTAGGTGCGAGCTCGTTGTTGACCGCTTGCGATGTCGAGTATGTGCAGATTAACCAGCTCATGCAAGATGCGCCTCGTCTGCCGATCGCTCACCCTAAGATGGCTAGCGAGTTCCAACGGCGTTATTGGACGCAAAAGCCGGCGTGCAAACCGTACCGTTTAAATTTCGGATGTGCGCGGACTGAGGTTCCGCTATTTGTCCGAATTTTTGATTTTGAGTGTGTATGCGGACAAGAGGGACGTTATTACCCATCAAACGAGTGAATTTAGCGTCTTAAGGAGTGAATAACGGAATCTCAGTCCGCAAGTATCATAATACATAGCTGATTTCCATAAATAACGGATTCTCTGTCCGCTGGGCTTTCTGTGTATCCGCGTCCCTACACTGTTTTTTCGTTAAAATCGAAGCTTGTAGGTGCGAGCTCGTTGTTGACCGCTTGCGATGTCGAGTATGTGCAGATTAACCAGCTCATGCAAGATGCGCCTCGTCTGCCGATCGCTCACCCTAAGATGGCTAGCGAGTTCCAACGGCGTTATTGGACGCAAAAGCCGGCGTGCAAACCGTACCGTTTCGGCTTCTAGCCAGGATAAGCTGGACGGGACGTCGGTTGCAATGAACTTTCCTATAAAAGAGAGGACCAACTGTTGGCACTGTTTTGGCTCGTCTACAATTGATGGGTAGGCAATCGGAAGGAAAGTCCATCCATCGAGTGATAATAAGCAATGGCGACGACATAAATCTTTAAATCGTCTTACATCAAGATCTCTGGCATGGGGACCGTACCCTTGAATCTCAATTCCGCCCTTTGCACCGGCAGGCATATAAGCGAGGTCAAGATAACGATAACCATTACTGAAGTCACGAACCTCCCACTCGGGAAACAAATGCTTCAAATTACCGACTGCGGGAAACCATGCGGATCGAAGGAATTCAACGGTCCCATGTCCTAGTCCTTTACTTAGCAATTCTCGCCTTCGGGGATTGTTCTCGTTATCAATGTTTTCCCGTAACCACTCCTCATAATGCTGCTCAAATCGTACCACTGTGCTCGTCCTCCCTTTAGTAACTAATGTAAGCTTAGTAATTTTTCACGCCAACAAAAAACAAAAGCCGCTCCCATACAACTCACCCCAATTACTCGATCAGGATGTTCATTGTATGGAAGCGGCGTGTTCTTCACGACCTTTACGATGTAATTATATCGTGAGCTTTTCAAATCAACAATAAGACATCCTAAAACAAATCCGATGAATCGAGATTTTTTTGAACAAATTGTTGCGTTCTCCGAATTTTTTAATAATAAGTAGGGGAGGATCGCTCGGATGATGGGCGTTTCTTGAAAACCCATGCTTTCATTTATAGCGTAATGGGTAAATCATTCTCTTCAGTATGTTTTTCAGCGTATTCTTTTTGTTATGGATTTCAAAGGGTCGCATCATCTCGTGATCTTCATGCTCGAGCATATGACAATGCCATACAAAACGTCCGGTGAGAGGACCGAAAGTTGCGATAAAAGAGGTAACGTAACCGGCGGGAGCTCGAATCGAATCTTTAAATCCCCTTTCGTTAGGCTCAGGAGGAGCCGCGCGCCCTGTAAACTTAAGTTTTCCTGTGGCTTGAAAATGAGCAACATCAAATGGCTGGCGCTCAAGAATTTGCATGTCGACGATATGCAAATGAATGGGGTGATCATCCGTGGATAGATTGATTAACCGCCAAATCTCAACAGTTCCCACCTCAATCTTCTCCGAAATGCGATTAATCCACATTTTACCATCAAGTAAATTCAACGATCTTCCATATTCATCCGCCACTTTGATGAGTGTGAGATCTCTTGTCCTGCTAGCCATTTTTCTTGAAAGAAAATCAATCTTCGCTAAATGATCAGGAATGGAGCTGGTGTCTTTCCCCTTTAAGGGAACCGTAACTTTAAATTGCATCACATTTGTTGTTTCGGGGGAAGCACCCTTGAAGACATTTTTAAGTACAATCGACTGACCGAAAGATCCAGAAAAATCAATGATCACATCCGCACGTTCGGTAGTTAGAAGGAGAATCTCATTCATTACCACTGGCTTCTCCATTAATCCGCGATCGGTTCCAATTTGATAAAATGGCTGTCCGGAGTCCAATTTGAACGTAATGGCTCGACTATTGGAAGCGTTTAAAATGCGAAAACGGTATTTTCTGGGCTCCACTTCGAGATAGGGCCATACTTTTCCGTTTACCAATATCGTGTCTGCGTCAAAAGGTGTCACAATCGAGGGATAAGGGAGACTAGTGTTCTTTTCATCCGGCGAACTAGGGTAATAGAGCGATCCGTCTAAGTTAAACGAGCGATCTTGGACCAATAGAGGGATTTCATATATTCCCATCGGTAGATTCAGGGATTGTTCAAGCTTATCACGGATGATAAAGAATCCTGAAAGTCCCGCATACATATTCAATCTCGTAATTCCCATTGTGTGATCATGATACCATAAAGCAGTGGCTTCAAGGTTTGGGTACTCGTATATTTCTCTTTCAAACAAAGGTCCTGTTTGTTCAAAATTTTTTGTGAACCATGCCTCAGGGTACCCGTCGCTATGGGCTGGCTGTTTACCTCCGTGTAGATGAACGACAGTCCTAACCGCTGGAAGAGTCCCTTCTGCACCATGAATGGTCGTATCAATAGGGAGAAAGTGCTTTGTAGGCAGATCATTCATCCATTTGACAAATGTCGTTTCGCCCTTCATCACATCAAAGGTCGGGCCTGGGTACATGCCATTGTAGCCCCATAAGCGGGCAGGTCCGAGATCACGATGTAGTTTTTGTGTGAATTCCTTCATGGTCACTTCATAATAAGAGCCTTTTTTGTCTCGTTTGACTGGGGAAATGGTTTCAGGAACTGGCAGTTTATCAACAAACTTTTGCAAGTTGACTTTTGGTGGCATATCAATAAAACACCTCCTTTATGTATGACCGCCAGTTAGGCTGATGCTTTGGCATAAGCTTCCGCAATTGTAGAAGTCACATAATGCGCTCTAGACCAAGGAACTCAATCGTGATACTGCGGGTTTGAGTACCTCCTCCAAACATTAACCTTTACTATCATATGTATAAAATACATTTCCATGAGACAATTATAAAAAGCGTACCACCTAGGACGGCACGTATTTTGGGCTGTCAGATTTCTCTCATGATATTTTCGTTTAGATGAGGAGAGCGCTTCGCTCACAGCGATAAGGTCAGGCGGTTTCCCCGTAGAAACGACGACTTGGTAAATCCAATTTGTTTACGATGAAAATAATTGTTTTGTAGATATGGGAAATGATAGAGAACTCGTTATAATAAGAATATCGATTACAGAAAGAAGTGAAAATCATCATGAAGGTAATTGTCATTGGAGCGGGAATTGCCGGAGCATCAACCGCATACCAATTGGCTAAGCAGGGAGCAGATGTCATCATCATCGATCGGAAAGATGAAGGACAGGCCACGGATGCAGCTGCCGGCATTATTTGTCCATGGCTGTCGCAGCGGCGCAATAAGGCTTGGTATCGGCTTGCGAAAGCCGGAGCGCGTTATTACCCTGTGCTAATTGAAGAGCTTGAAAGCGAAGGGGAAACCGATACGGGCTATGCCAAGGTCGGGGCACTCAGCATACATACGGATCCGGAGAAAATCGGCAAAATGGAAGAGAGAGCTTACAAGCGTATAGAAGACGCGGCGGAGATCGGTGAGATTACCCGGCTTGATGAACATAGAACCCGTGAGCTCTTCCTGCTGCTCATGGAGGGATATTCGTCCATTCATATTAGCGGTGCCGCCCGTGTCGATGGCCGGGCGCTGCGTGACGCTTTGCTTCGATCTGCACAAAGAAACGGGGCTGAGCTTATATATGGGGATGCTACGATTGACTATCAATCCAACCGCGTAACGGGCGTAACGGTTGGGGCAAATCGCTACCCGGCTGACATCGTTATCGTTTGTGCAGGAGCTTGGGTGCGACCGCTGCTGCAGCCTTTAGGCATTGATTTTCAGGTCAGTTACCAGAAAGCGCAAATCATGCACTTGCAGGTTCCAGACGCCAATCAAAATACGGGCAGCTGGCCGGTCGTTATGCCGCCTTCCGATCAATATCTGCTCGCCTTTGATCAGCAGAAAATCGTGATAGGGGCGACTCATGAAAATAATGTTGATGGCTACGATACGAGGATCACGCCCGGCGGAATGCACGAAATTTTAAGCAAATGTCTTACATTCGCACCTGCGCTGGCAGACAGCACGTTCCAGGAAGTAAGGGTGGGGTTTCGCCCTCATACAGCTGATTTTCTTCCGGTCATAGGCGCCATACCAGATTGGGAAGGGCTTCTTGCGGCAAATGGTCTTGGGGCCTCCGGATTGACGATGGGCCCTTATATCGGAGTCCAGCTGGCTAAGCTAGCGCTAGGAATGGAATTAGATATCGATCTAACCGATTATGACATTCGTAAAGCTATCGGCTGACCTGTTGATTATTTCGAATAAAGCTGTAGAAGGGCAAAAGCATACGTACATAGAAATCCGCTTTTTTTAAGCGGATTTTTTTTATCGTGTGTTATGAACGAATGAATAATAGCCGTCGTTGCGGTTAGACAAATATCGGAGTCTCTCTTCAGGTCGGGATGGAACAACAGGATAACCCAGCTGACTTGAAAGTCTAGCTATAGAACAATTGTCACTCACTATCATTATTATGAACGCGGACATATGTCCTTTTCGGAACCTTCTCGAATTGTTAAATTAGAGTGAGCCTGAAGGCGAGGGGAGAAGAGAAGGACATGAAAGGTGTAATATACGCTTGTTTGGGCGGTGCGTTTCTGACTCTTCAGGGTGCGGCTAATGCGGCCATTGGCGAAAGTATCGGAACATGGCAGGCAGCTGCTCTAACTCAGGGTACTGGATTTATAGCCGCATTAATGCTTGTTTGGTTTCTCGGAGACAAATCATGGAGAAATCTTAAGCATGTGAAGCCTGCTTACCGGCTCGGAGGGGGGCTTGCAGCTTTTATCCTGTTCAGCAATATAACGGCGTATCACCAAAATGGTGCGGCATTGACCGTATCGGCAGTCCTGATTGCTCAAATCACAGCAACCTTAATCATGGAGAAAATCGGCTGGTTCGGCTCTGTCTCACTTTCCTTGAGACCATCGCAATGGGTCGGTGTCGGGTTGATGGTTATTGGCATCCTTTGTTTAACATAATGAAAAATGTAATACCTAGTAAGGGAGAGGGAGCCAGCTATGAAAGAGATCATGGACACGAAGCGGATCAATCAGTATCTAAGCCAATTTGGCTTGGAAAATATTTTGCCGGAGGCATTACGACAACATCTGGGTTTATACCGTTTTGGATCGGATGAAACACTATGCCAGCAGGGGGAAGAACCTCAATTCATATATTTTATTGTGCAAGGAAAGGTAAAAGTGTTTACCACCTCAACGGAAGGAAAAACATTGCTCATTAATTTTACTACCCCGCTGGGGGTTATTGGGGAAATTGAATGTTTACGGGGGATGGAAAATTTAAATACGGTTACCGCGGTGTCTAGTGTAGAGGCGATCGGCGTTCACAAACGATGGTTAAGGCAATTTGAAGGAGAGGCATCGTTCCTGAAATTGCTGCTTGACGTGGTGACCCATAAGTTTTACCTGAAATCGATATCGCTTAGTTATAACCTGCTGTACCCAGTAGAAATCAGGGTCGCCAGTTATTTACTCTCTGTCTCAACTGAGGACGTGAAGGGGGCATATTCAGGTATAAGCATAGCGAGTTTAAAAGATACAGCGAACCTCATCGGAACGAGTTACCGACATTTGAACCGGGTGCTTCAAGGATTCGGCCAATCAGGGCTGGTTGTGCGGAGCAATGGCACGCTCATTGTGAAGGACCGGAAGGGGCTATACGATATAGCCGGACAAAATATTTACGAGAACGGGGACAGGAAGTCATGATAGGGGGCATCATGATGGCTTTGGCGGCAGGCACCTTAATCAGTGTTCAAACGATGTTCAACAGTAAAGTCAACGAAGCTGCGCGTTCTCATACTACGACGGCTCTAGTGCTTGGCATGGGATTTTTATTCTCGTTCAGTTTAGGGTCAATGTTGGACGGTGCCGATTTTTTCAATTTGAAACCAATGCCATTATGGTTCTGGTTCAGCGGTTTGCTGGGGATTGGCGTTGTAACATGCGTTGTAAGAGGAGTGAAATTGCTGGGACCAAGCCACGCGATCTCGATCGTCATGGCATCTCAGCTAATCTGTGCATTATGGTGGGATTCCGCAGGCTGGTTTGGACTGGATACGGTTCCTTTTACGAGTCAAAAGGCAATAGGGGTAATTGTATTAATCTGTGGCGTATTATTATTCAAAGCACAGCCTGGAACATTTACTAAAAATCAGGGGCAAAACAGTTAGAGCCTTCTTCTTAAAAAATAAATGGCCAACCAGATCAACTGGTTGGCCTTCGTTTTTTTCTGAAATCAGTAAGCCTTACGAGGGTTAGCTATGATGTCAACTGTGCTTTCCTTGTCCTTCAGCTCTGCAAGCAGCTTATCGCCTTCGACATCCAGGTTAGGCAGCATGCGGTCTAACCATTTTGGCAGCCACCATGCTTTATCACCGAATACCGCCATGACTGCTGGGACGAGCGCCATGCGGACGATGAAGGCGTCGATAAGGATGCCGATCGCCAGCGCAAAGCCGATTTGTTTGATCATGATATCATGAGCGAAAATAAACCCGGCGAAGACAGATACCATAATTACGGCTGCGGCTACAACAACGCGGCTGGCCTGCGTATATCCGTGAACGACGCTATCCGTTCCGCGATGGCCATGGACGTAAGACTCGCGCATGGAGCTGACGAGGAAGACCTGATAGTCCATCGCCAGCCCGTAAAGAATGCCGGTAACCATAATCGGCATAAAGCTGAGCAGCGGACCGCCGGTATCAAAGCCGAATAGGGAGTGAAGCCATCCCCATTGGTATACGGCCGTGGTGATCCCGAACGTGGCGAGCACACTGAGAAGAAAGCCGACCGTAGCTTTGAGCGGAACGATGATCGAGCGAAACACGAGCAATAGAATTATCAGCGAGAGGATGACGATAATGCCGACGTAGAGAGGGAACACCTCTGCCAGCTTCGACGACATATCAATATTAATCGCAGTGAATCCGGTAACGCCAACCGTGACATCATGCGTTAGCGCCATGCTAGAATCGGAAGCCCGAATCTCGCGTACCAGGTTTTTGGTTTCCGCATCCGTCGGTCCTGTTTTCGGAATAAGACTAATAATCGCCATATCTCCGGTCTTGTTTACGCCCATTGGCGTCACGAGCGAAACGTTCTCATGCTGCTGCAAATCCTGAACTAGACCCATCAGCGTTTCCGGCGTCATTTTGTCCGAAGCGCCTTTTGGCTTGGCAACCAGGAGCAGCGGGCCATTGAAGCCTTCGCCGAAACCGTTGGAAATGGCGTCGTAGCTCTGTCTGGACGGTGTGTCCAAGTTCGCCGTGGCACCCGAAGGGATACCCATTTCCATTTTTGCTACAGGTAGTGCGGCTGCGCCAAGAATGACAATGACGCCAACAATAATAAGCCAACGGCCCTTCTTTACGCCCGTAACCCAGCGGTGTGCGAATCCATGAGAAATTTTATTCGCGTGGGTGCTGCTCTTCGAACGCGCTTTTGCCGAACAGATGCGTTCACCCAGCAGACCTAGCAGAGCAGGCAGCAACGTTAGGGCAACCAGGACGTTGACGAGGACGGCCAAAGCGGCAACAAGCGCCATCGCGGACAAAAAGCCAATGCCAATTACAAGCATGCCGCACAGCGCAATGATAACGGTCAAGCCAGCGAAAAATACGGCGCTCCCGGCAGTGCCGACTGCTCTGCTAGCAGCTTCCCGCGCGTTCAGCCCTTGATCGAGAATCATGCGTCGCTGACGGTTCACGATGAACAGCGAGTAGTCGATACCGACGGCAAGCCCGACCATAAGCGCCAGAACTGGCGTGAGATCGGTCATATGAATGAATTTCGAGAAGGCATATGCCCCTCCTACGCTTATGCCTACTCCCATTAGAGCGGTCAGAAGCGGCAAGCCCGCAGCAACAACCGAACCGAGCGTCATGAAAAGCACAACGGCGGCGACGGCAATGCCGATGGCTTCAGTCGAGCCAATGGAAGGCTTGGTCGAAAGCGAGTCGCTAGGCAATGCGGCAATGCCAGTCTGCTCTACTGCCATGACAGCATGGATTACGGAATCGGGGACCGATTCGGGAAGCGACATTTGCTGATCGGTGAATTGGAATTGGAACAAAGCGACGCTGCCGTCAGAGGCAAGCATAACGCCAGGTACCGGAACTCCATTTACCATCAGTGGGCCGTAGGGAGGCATCTCGCCTGCGGCTGCTTGCGCATTTTCGTTCCCTCGCGCAGTTTCATTGCCTTGCGTGTTTCCAGAAGCGGAAGCGCCGGCTTCCGCGGCCAATTTGGCGGGATTAATGACATAGTCAAGGTTGTATACATCATTAACAGCATTGCTAATGGAGCTCAAACGCTCCGGCGTGTCGAGACGTTCGCCCTTTGGTGCCGTAAATACGATGCTGGCTTGTCCGCCAGAAGCTTCCGGCAGCTCTGCCGACAGCTGGTCTAACACCTTTTGCGATTCCGTGCCCTCAATTTTCATATCGGAAGTGACATGTATTCCGTTGACCCCGAGTATGGCAAGCACAATTCCGAGGATCGCGATCCAACTGATAATGAAATACCAGGGTCTGGTATAGGCTGACTTGCCCAATCTGTACAGAAAAGTTGACATACGTTAATGTTTCTCCTTTGCATGTAGAAATAACGTGAGGTAAGGAACTAGAAGCCGTTTCGCAAGAAACTGAACATGGTGTCTAAATAATGATCGAACGTAATGGCTTCAGGGTTTTCGTCGGCCGATTGACCTGGAAGCAGCACGTTCAGGCTGCCGTCCAGTATGGGCAGCACAGCCCCGTAAACAGCGCCGGCGAGAAGGTGGGTGTACCCCTCGGGATAACGTCCATAGGATAACTCGCTCAATGTCTCTTGGGCGGATATTTGCAAACGGTGCAGTCCGCTGAGGATGTACGGCTCAAGAGACGGATACTGCTTCGAAAGCGATACAAGCTGCCGCAGCTTATAAATATGCTCTGCTGTCAGCTGCATCTTCATCAAATGGTAAAGGACGTCGGGCGGGGCAATGTCCTCGTTTAACTTCGTGATCCAATCCTCGACCTCTTCGGCGCCAATAAAAATAACAGCTGCTGCCGCTGCCGCTTCCTCCTTGCAGGAGTAATGGTTCGCGAACGTTCTTCTGGAGTAACCGGCGCGCTGAACGACATCCTCGACGACGAAGCCGTCCATTCCCCTTTCCAGAGCAAGAGCGAACGCTGCATCGGCAAGCGCATTCGCGGTTGCTTCCCTTTTGATATGGCGTAGGCTTTGTTTATTCATCATATAACGCCTAAGCGTTCACCTCTTTTCAGGTAGACTGACAGTTTTTATCAAAAATAATTCTATATCTATATTATTGCCCAATGGGCAATGATGCACAATGGGCAAGTTGTTACGGAATTGTGGCGTTGACGCGGCAGCTTATCAATAGCTTGGTGAAGGGAAGCTCCAATACGGAGAGACAACGTCATTCCGGATCAACCCATTGTGATGGACCGTAAGGCCATTACTTCTTTTAACCCGTCAACCGCCTTCGATGTAGCCTTTACCCTTCTTGCATGGCTTACTTCGACAGAAAATGCAAACGACGTAAAAAGGCTTTTGGGGTTTCTCGCATAATTTCTGTACGAACTGCCGCAGCTCAATAGTCTAGTCAACCGCGTCCTCTGGATGTGGTTTTCTGTTTTATTGGGGACAAAATGAAGCTTTTTACCATTGAAAGCCCTTTCCTATATTGTGATATAATGAAATCCGCTTTATAAATCGTTTCTATAGAGGAGATGAAATCATGTTTAATGTTCTCATTGTTGACGATGAACAAATAGAACGGGAAGGCATAAAAAATATAATCGCTCAGTATAAATTTCCTTTCAACGTGCTGGAAGCAGAGAATGGATTAATTGCCGAAGGCATTCTAAATAGGAAATCGATAGATATCCTCATTACGGATGTAAAGATGCCTATGATGAACGGTTTGGAATTAAGCAAGATTGCGAGGAAAACGCAGGAGGACCTGAAAATCGTAATTTGCAGCGGTTATGACGAGTTTGAGTATGCTAAAAGCGCGATCAAATTAGGGGTTGTGAATTACTTATTGAAGCCATTAGCCGTTGATGAGTTTCTGGAGGCGATGGAAGAAATTACGCAATTCAGCCCTATTCGGGACAATCCAGAGCACGAAACGCAGGAATCGAAGGTCATTAAGCAAGTGAAGGAAATCGTGAAGGATAACTTTCAGAGAGATCTCTCGCTATCGGATGTATCTAAGGAAGTTTACCTTTCTCCGGGTTATTTAAGCATATTGTTTAAGAAAGAAACGGGTGTGAATTTCTCCAAGTATTTGACGGATTACCGGCTGCGCAAGGCAAACTATATGTTAATCCATTCCAATATGAAAATTAATGATATCGCGGTTTTTGTAGGCATTGAAAATACCTCTTATTTCTGCAGATTGTTCAAAGCGAAATACAATGTCAGCCCATTACAATATAGAGAGAGCGGTATCCCTTATGATCAATCTGATAAAGAAAAAGTTCAATGATATCAGATTCCGCAACAAGCTATTGCTTTCTCACCTTATTATCGCTTTAATTCCGATCATTCTATTAGGTCTGTTTTCACTTATTCAATCGTATCGAACGCAGGTCAAAGAATTAAAAAGTGAAGCGGCTTCAAGCTTGAACCAGATTTCCAACATCCTTGATTACAAAATTAATAGATATAACACGTTATGCGAGTTTATGGTGCTTAATCGAGAGTTTTCGAACGTATTTATTAACAATTACGAAGAGAACTATTTTGCTATGTATCTCGATTTCAGGGACAAGGTCGATCCGATGATTTCGCATATCAAAATGATGGATGATAATATCGAGGAAATTACCTTTTATACGTCGGGGGATTTGCTAGGCATCCGCGAAAATATTTTGCCGCTAAGCGAGTTGAAAAATAAGCCCTGGTATGACGGGTTTAGGGGAAGACAATGGGTCGTATATGACGAAAATGTATATTTGGTCCAAGAGCTGATCAGCAATTTCAAAGACAGCAATTTTATGGTGATCTCGATTAATTATGATAGTATTTTTTCGGACCTGGACAAGCTGTCGGAATACATTTTTGTAAAGATTGAGAACGAAAAAGAGCAAATTGTTTTTAGCGAAAAAAAACCAGAGGAACGCTCATCCCCGGCCGCTATATCCGATTATCCCTTTAAAATAAGCGGCCATTTGAAAAATATCGAATGGACGATCCATTATTATCTCTCGAACGCCAACGCTTATATTAATGCTTTTGCCATTTTTAAAATTACCGTATTTGTTATTTTGCTCAGTCTAGCAATCACCTTCTTTCTTATATACATATTTTCAAACAATTTCACGAGACGGATTATCCATTTGAAAAATAAAGTCGATAAAGTGGAACAAAACAATCTAGACGTCATTATTCAAAGTACGTCCATGGATGAATTTGGCGGACTCACAAATGGAATCGGGAAAATGCTGGAGCGGATTAACAGTCTTATTTTTCAAGTGTACCAGGCCGAAATCGCCAAAAAGGAAAGTGATTATAACAAGCTCATAAGCCAGATCAATCCTCACTTTTTATACAATACCCTCTCTTTTATCCATTGGCGGGCGTTGAAGAAGAAAGATATCGAAACGAGTTATATGGTCACCACGTTGGCGAAGTTTTATCGATCAACCTTAAATAAAGGGAAAAATATGGTTACGGTTGAAAATGAAATTAAGCATATTCATGCGTATCTCGATTTGCAGTCCATCATGAATGACGGATCATTCGAAGTGGACTACCGAGTAGACGAATCGATTCTAAATCAATCGATCATTCATTTTATCTTACAGCCGATCGTGGAAAATGCCATTATACACGGATTCACCGAACCGAATCCTCAGGGCAATCAGATTATCATTTCGGTGTATCCACAGAATGAGGAAATCAAAATGATTGTAAGCGATAATGGCGTGGGGATGTCCTTGCAGCAGCAAAAGCTGCAATTAGCAGGGGATGGCGGCGGCTGCGGCGTAAGAAACGTAAATGACCGTATCAAGCTGTACTATGGCAACGAATACGGGTTGGAAATTGAAAGTGAGCCTAATAAAGGAACAACAGTTACGTTAACGATTCCGCTTTCTTGATGCAGGATATTGCTCATCTTCGAAAACCGAGGTACTTCGCGTACAGCGGTTTTTTTATTGTCGATAAAGGAAGATAGAACACTAAAAAGTGCTACAGAAAAGAAAAATGTTGCATATACGCTTTTTCTGATAGCGCATACAATTTAAATATAAATAAGCAAAGGAGCTAATAAATAATGGGGAAAAGCAGGAGATTCGCAGTAATCATGGCCGTTTGTATAAGTTTGCTGGTTGCGAGCGGTTGCAGCAGTACTAAGAATGGCGGAAATGAAGCAGCAAGTCCGGTCAACGAAAACGATTATAATCCCTACGGAAAATATGAAACGCCTGTCGAATTTACGATTGGCCGAAATACAAATCATGTAAATAATTTGCCGGAAGGGGATACGATCGAAAATAACCTTGCTACACGATATGTGGAAGACAGGGTAAACGTAAAAGCGAAGGTTGCTTGGGAGACAGATGATATGGCCCAGAAATTATCCCTTTCGATGACCACCGGTGATTTGCCTGATGTTATGCTGGTCAACCGGGAAATTTTCAATCAATTGGTCGATAATGATCTGATTGCCGATATGACGGAGGTTTATGAAAAAACAGCATCCGAGGGAATTAAGAAAATTTACGATTCTTATGGCAATTTATTATTGGATCAAGTGAAGGTAGACGGCAAAATTATGGGACTTCCAATGACGAATATTGGAAATCAGCACCAGCTATTGTGGATAAGAAAAGATTGGATTGATAAAGTTGGAGCTGAAATACCAAAAAGCTTGGATGATGTCTGGAATTTGGCTAAAACCTTTATGGAAAAAGACGCTTCCGGTACGGGGAAAACGGTAGGATTTGTCATGGATCAGAATGCTATGAATTTTTCGCCTGTTTTTGCAGCGCATCAAGCGTTTCCGGCTCAATGGATTACAGGTAAAGATGGACAAGTCGTATACGGGTCCGTTCAGCCTGAAATGAAAGAAGCGTTAGCAGATTTGAGTGAGCGCTACAAAGAGGGACTTATCGATAAACAATTCGCAGTCAGATCAAACGAAGAAAAAGAAGCTTTGGTAATTAACGGCCAAGTAGGCATGCTATTTAATCCTTGGTGGATCGGATATACGAACTATAAGGATTCCATTAAGAAAAATCCGGAAGCCGAGTGGATAGCGGTATCTGCACCAGTGGATGACAACGGGAAATTTAAGACGATTCGCCAAGATCCAATCGGCGGCGGGATCGTCGTTGTGAAAAAAGGGTTTAAGCATCCAGAAGCGATTATGAAATCTATTAATCTAACAACAGACTTTTTATATTCGATGACCGATGATGCCGTGCAATACAAAAAAGAGCATTCGGATGAATTGTTGACGGACGCAAGCAGATGGAATAATGACCCTACCCAAATTCCGATGCAAGTGGATTATGACGATGTATTAAAGCGTTACTATGAAGACATTATGGCAACAGACAAATCTGGAGACGAGTCCACGATCCAGGAAGATCGGATTGTGTCCTATCGTGCCTATCAGGCGTTTAAAGAAAAGGGAAATGATATTGACGCCAATACCTATGGTGAATATTTATCCCGGATTGAAGGCCAGCGGGAAGCGAACAATGAGAACCTTGAAGTGATTCCTGGCGGTTTTTATGGAACAACCGAAACGATGAAGATGAAATGGGCTAATCTCAAAAAAATGGAAGAAGAAGTGATTCTGAAAATTATTATGGGTGAAGCCAAGATTGACGAGTTTGATAAGTTTGTTGATACGTGGCATCGTACGGGCGGAGATGAAATCGCCAAAGAGATCAATCAATAGGCAGCAGCATCAGGTGGAGGATGACTCCACCTGAACATTTTCGTGTAGCGGAAGCGAGCGAGTTCACTAATTTAGATAAAAGGATGTGATGCGAAAATGGCGCAAGTGGATATGCCTGTAACCAGCGGGGAAAAGCCCCTCAATCACATACATAAAAAACGGAACTGGTCAAACGGTATCGTTTATCATTTCATGCTGTTGCCCGGAATGATCATGCTGTTTATTTTCTCGATCATTCCCATGTTTGGAGCCGTGATGGCGTTTCAACGATTTATCCCTGCGAAAGGGATAGGGGGTTCCGACTGGGTAGGCCTCGCCAATTTCACTTATATGTTTCAACTGCCCGACAGCAAGCAAATCTTCATCAATACGATTGTAATCGCGATAGGGAAAATTTTACTCGGCTTACTGGTACCCATTGTTTTTGCCCTGCTATTAAATGAAGTAAGGCTTAAAGTCTTTAAGAGTACGGTTCAAACCATTGTATATTTACCGCATTTTATGTCATGGGTTGTCTTGGGCAGCATGCTTTCCATGATTTTTTCATACGACGGCATGGTAAACGGTTTGTTTGAATTTTTGGGTCTGGAACGAGTTATGTTTTTGGCAAGCAACACCTGGTTTAGACCTCTGCTTATTTTAACGGATACGTGGAAGGAATTTGGTTACGGGACCATTATTTATTTGGCTGCGTTGACAGCAATTAATCCGGCATTATATGAATCGGCTGCGCTTGATGGCGCTAATCGCTGGAAGCAGATCAGAAGCATAACGCTGCCAGGAATCTTTCCAACCATCGTTTTACTAGGCACCTTGAGTCTGGGAAATGTATTGAATGCAGGGTTTGACCAAGTATTCAATCTCTATAATCCGTTGGTATATGAAACAGGCGATATCATCGATACTTTTGTGTACCGCATGGGTCTGATCAATATGCAGTATTCGTTTGCCACAGCCATAGGTTTAATGAAATCTGTCATCAGTTTTGTTTTAATCATTCTCTCCTATAGGTTAGCTGCAAAATACGCCGGGTATAAGATTTTTTAGGAGGTAAACATGGTACAATCCAAAGCCCTGGGGTCCAGGTTTGTAAGCATATTGATCATAACGGCATTGTTAATGATCACTTTTGTATCTATCGTTCCGATGGTTAATACGATCGCCATTTCGATTAGCAGCAGTACGGCTGTAAATGCAGGAGAGGTTTATTTTATCCCCGTAGATATTAATTTCTCCTCCTACGAAAAGATATTAAATGATACGAAATTTTGGAAGGCATTTCTTGTCTCGGTGGAGCGTGTCGTTCTTGGTGTCAGCCTGAATATGGTTTTGACCATATTAATGGCCTACCCGCTGTCTAGAAGCATCAAGCAGTTTAAATCAAGAAACGTTTATATGTGGGTTATCATATTTACGATGTTATTTAGCGGCGGCATTGTCCCTTGGTTTATGGTCATTAGCAATCTGGGGCTGATCAATTCCATCTGGGCTCTCGTATTACCCGGAGCGGTCCCGGTATTTAATGTCATCTTGCTGATGAATTTTTTCAAAGGGATTCCTAAGGAGCTGGAGGAAGCTGCATTTATGGATGGAGCGGGACCACTGAAAATATTGTTTCATATTTTTCTTCCTGTTTCATTGCCAAGCTTGGCTACCATTGCCTTGTTTTCCATCGTAGGCCACTGGAACAATTTTTTTGACGGGATTGTTTTAATCAACGACAGCAACAAAATTCCTTTGCAGACCTATCTTCAGCAGCTTAGCCTGACGCGGGATCAAATCCAGAATCTTACGGTTGAGCAGCTTAAGGAGTTCAACAAGATATCCAATGTCACCTTGAATTCGGCAAAAATCTTAGTATCCATGATTCCTATTTTATTAATCTATCCCTTCCTGCAGCGGTACCTTATTCACGGAATCGTCTTGGGATCGGTAAAGGAATAGGTAAACACGAAGTTCGCTGCGGATAAAATGGATAATTAACAGTACAGGAGAATGATAATGCATAACCATACGGAAGAACAGATCATTCAATATATTACCGATAAAATGTCCGATCGCCCTAAAATCATTCAAATGTTCAAAAGCTGCTATCAGAATACACTGGAAACAACCATTCACAGGCATGAAGATGATGGAACGGTATTCATGCTGACCGGAGATATTCCAGCCATGTGGCTGAGAGATTCCGTGAATCAGCTCAGGCCTTATTTAATGCTGGCGGCACAGGATGCCGACCTTAAGAAAATAATAGAAGGGGTTTTAAAAACCCAATATCAATCCATTTTAAGAGATCCGTATGCCAATGCGTTTAATGAGTTTGATAATGGCAAAGGGCACCAAAATGATAAGACTGAGATGTCGGGATGGATCTGGGAAAGAAAATATGAAATAGATTCCTTGTGTTATCCTATTCAATTAGCTTATTTATATTGGAAAAACACAGGTGAAACGGGACACTTTACTCCCGATTTTGAAAAAGCGGTGCGGTTAGTTTTGAAAGTTTGGCGGACCGAGCAATACCATATGGAGCAATCGAATTACACCTTTGAACGAGAAAATTGTCCTGCCACAGATACTTTGGAAAGAAGCGGAAAAGGCAGCGAAGTAGCATATACAGGGATGACATGGTCAGGGTTCCGGCCAAGTGATGATGCCTGCAAGTATGGTTATTTGGTGCCTTCGAATATGTTCGCCGTGGTCGTGTTGAAGTACTTGGAGGAAATAAATGATTTGTTCATTCACGATCAGAGCCTGGGTCAGGAGATTGTGTCCATTCGGAATGAAATCGAGCAAGGCATTGAGCAATTCGCAGTCCTAAATGATGAACAATTCGGCCCGGTTTATGCCTACGAGGTCGATGGTTTAGGGCAGGTCAACATCATGGACGATGCGAATGTACCGAGCTTGCTCTCCCTTCCCTATCTGGATTACTGCAAAAAAGATGATCCTGTTTATCTAAATACAAGAAGGATGATTCTAAGCCAAAGAAACCCTTATTACTATGAAGGCAAGTATGCCAAGGGGATCGGAAGTCCGCACACACCGGAGCATTACATTTGGCATATCGCTTTGTCCATTCAAGGAATGACCGCTATCGATGAATCGGAGCAGAACGAAATACTGGACATGTTTGAACGAACAGACGCTGGAACCCATTTGGTCCATGAAGGATTTCACAAGGACAATCCCGATGCATTTACGAGAGAATGGTTTTCTTGGTCAAATGCCATGTTTGTTGAGTTTATATTAAGCGTATGCGGGCTGGAAATCAGCAAATCATAATTAAATAGTATATTGACATACTAATCTAATTAATATTATATATTGACATTAGATTAGTATGAATATTATAGTATTTATGAAAGCGCTTTATATCATATATGCCCGCTGCGGTCATGCGGAGCCGAAATGGAGGCAATATTACGATTATGGCACTGAAAAAAACGAAACCATCTACGTTATTAGTGTTATGTTTGGCATTTTCACTCATTTTCGCTTCAATGTCTGCCACTGGAAGTACAAAAGCATATGCATTTACTTCATCCGATGCAGACACCGCTATGGAGGCATTTAACGCCAAGTTTTGGGATAGCAACGCAAAATATTTTTGGACGAATTCCAACCATGGTGACAGCTACCAGGGCTTCTGGGTGGAAGCGGAGCTTTGGGAGATGGTAATGGATGCGTATGTTCATACTTCTAATCCTGCTTTGAAAGCTAAGCTTAGAACGCAGATTGACGATATATTCGATGGCACAGTAGTTAAGTATGGAGATGATTGGACAAACAATCATTTTAATGATGACATCATGTGGTGGGCGATGGCGTCCGCAAGGGCTTACGAAATAACGAAGGATCCGAAATATTTGGATAAGGCCAAGTATTATTTTGACTTTGTATACGATACGCAATGGGATGACAACTTTGCAAACGGCGGCATCTGGTGGATGAATAGCGAGCATAACACAAAAAATTCATGCATTAATTTCCCAGCGGCCCAAGCAGCTGTTTTCATGTATAACATTACTCAGGATGATCATTATCTAGATGCAGCTAACCGTATCTACAAATGGGGCAAGACCATGCTTACGGACGGCAATGGCAAAGTATTTGACCGCATTGAGCTTGAAAGAGGCGCTGTTCCTGATGCAACTCATTACAACCAGGGCACATTCATTGGCGCGGCAGTAGGATTGTATCAAATAACGGGAAGCACCGTATATTTGGATGATGCAGTGAAAGCTGCTAACTTTACCAAAGATCATTTAGTTGACGCAAACCAGTTGTTGAACTATGAAGGACCGAATGGGGACTTAAAGGGCGGTAAAACGATATTAATTCGCAATTTGGCCTATCTTCAAGCTGCTTTAATGGAGAGAAGCGAAAGTGCATACAAGCAGGTTAGGAGCGAATTGAAATATTGGCTTGCGTTCAATGCGCAAATGGCATGGAACAATCGAAATGCTGACAATATTATTGATGGTAACTGGGCAGGGCAGCTGCTTGCCGGAACTTATGAATCTTGGTCATCATCCAGTGCGGTTGAAGCGCTGACTGTTCTAGAATCACAGGATGTGGCTTTACAATATGCGGTTAAAGACCCTTACAAAAAAATAGAAGCGGAAAAGTATAATATCGGTACTGGATTTGTTATGGAGGACAGCAAGGAAGGATCCATGCAGCTGGGAGGAATTCAGCCCGGAATGTATGCCGCATATAAAAATGTGGATTTTGGATCTACCGGTGCAACTGGATTTATTGCAAGAGCGGCAAGCGGAACAGGCGGGGGAAATATCGAAGTAAGGCTTGATTCCCTGAATGGACCTAAAGTCGGCACTTTAAACGTACAAGGAACTGGCGGGTGGAATAATTATTCGGATGCCGTTACTGTTCTTAAGGATGATCAAGGAAATCCAAGTGCTATAACAGGAACACATGATGTATTTCTGGTCTTCACCAAAACGAATGATCAATATTTGTTTAACTTAAACTGGTTTAAATTCACCGCGACCGATCCAACGAGAACAGATGCATACACAAGGCTTAAGGCTGGAAATTTCGACAGCAGCTCCGGTCTAAGTAAAAATGCGGACGGAGGATTTTTAGAAGGCATTCATAACAACGCTTATGCCTCTTATACAGGAATTGACTTTGGAACAGGCGCCGCTGGCATTACCGTTCATGTATCAAGCGGCAATCAAGGCGGCACGATTGAAGTTAAGCTGGACAGCCTGGACGGCCCAACCGTAGGTGAAATCAGGATTCCGGCATTAGGAGATTGGGATAACTGGGTGGACATCATGTCTAATATTGACGATACCAAAGCGGTAGGTATTCATGATCTATATCTCGTGTTCCATGGGACAGATGGAAGCGACTTCCCTAGTAATTTGGATTGGTTCTCCTTTTCAACGGTGAAAGGGCAAGCTAAGGACGCATATGGCAAGCTGGAGGCTGAAAAATATACGAGCGGCGTAGGATTCGGTACAGAAAATGGCGGAGGCCAAACCTACCTAGCTGGAATATATGGCCCTAATCAACCCTATGCCATGTATAATTACATTGATTTTGGAAGCACAAGCCCGTCTAAGTTTACCGTTAATGCAGCAACCGACACAGGCGGAGGAACGATAGAAGTAAGAGTGGACAGCATGAATGGCCCTGTTATAGCTACAAGTACGGTTTCAGGAACAGGCGGTTGGCAGAACTTCAAGGTGGTCTCTGCGGATATTACAGCTCCTGTAACGGGGAAACATATTGTTTTCCTATTATTTAAAGGAGATGACTGGTTATACAACCTTGATAAATTCACTTTCGGCGATCCTGCCGTATTTACAGAACCAACTCCCCCTATTGAACCTGTGGAGGACCATATTGCTCCGGGAGAAGTGGAAAATGTTCAGATCATTCGTGGCGATGACCAGATGAAATTGTATTGGGATGGTCCATATGATATCGATGGTCAAAAGGTGAAAATCTCTTTATTAAACAAAGGACAACAGGCTGGAGCGGCAATAGAGGTTAATAGAGGCATACAAACGGCGGTTATATCTGGAATTGAAAAGGGCGAAAGCTACACAATCTTTATAAAGACTGTAGATAAGTCAGGAAATGAATCACAGGGAATCAGGATAAATGAAAAGGATGTGCTTTCATTTTCACTTTCTGCAAACGAAAAGGTGTTAAAAGAGGGCGAATCTTTTGAAGATTATAAGGCTTTAACCTTCAAAATAGGAGGCAGCATATCCGTTATCAAATCAGCAATCATTACAATTGATGGCAAACCATACACGATTAATGCGCAGGCAAAGGACAAAATAGCCATCGATATGGCCGGAAATTTAGGAAATAAGACGGCTGCAGTTGCAATAGAGGATTACTCAGGCAACAAGCTTCAGCAAACATTTAAATTTAATGTTGCAACGAGTATAAATTCCATGCAAAAATTAATAACTCGTTTCAAGGACTCAGGCGAATTAAGTGGAGCGATGATCCCGCAGCTTACGAATGCACTTGCGCAGGCTCAGCATCAACTGGATAAAGGGAAACAGAAAAATGCGATTAAACATATGCAGGATTTTATAAAGCACTTAAATAAAAAAGCTTTAAATCATAACGTTAAAGAACATGCCAAAGCGATTCTGAATTCGGATGCTCAAGCACTAATCGCGCTCTGGGACAATATCCGTTCAAATTAGATTAAGTCTAATGAAAGAACCTCACTGTTTTCATACACAGTGAGGTTCTTCTTTGTAATTGACAACAGTGGTAATCATTTCGTATACTCTTTTTATTCCGACTGTACAGTATAAATAAAATAAGGAAAAAGGTGAACTCTTTTGCCCAAGCTAGGAATGGAACCGAAGCGCCGAGCCGATGTCATTAACGCCACGTTAACTTGCATAAGCATTCACGGGATAGATGGCATGACACTCGATAAGGTTGCAGAGTATGCCGACTGTTCAAAGGGCGTTGTCACTTATTATTTTAAGAATAAGGATAATTTGACGATTGAAGCGTTCAAGTCGTTTATGGCCTATTATGGCCTTAAGATAGAATCTGAAATTGAACATACAATGAATGCCGTGGAAATGATGGACGTTACTTTGAATCATATACTACCGCCATATAGCGACGACTCGGGAAAGCGGATTAATGTTTCGCAGCTTGATGGAATCGATAAGATGTTTATCCCGCATGAAGATCAAGCAAAGCTATTCCTGCAGTTTTTCTCAAAAGCCGTGTTGGATCGCAATTTGCAGGAAGTTGTATCCAAGAGCTATTTGGCTGATCTCCAGGGCATAGCCAAGATTTTTGATTACGGCAAAATGACAGGGCATATGCGTGTAGAAGATTCACAAAGCGCGGCATATGGTCTGTTAGCGATGGTGGTAGGTCTAAGCTTCTTTAGAGTAGCGAACATACCGCCAATAAATGGCGAGGATAACCGCTATATTTGTGATGATTATGTGAGAAGGTTTACTGATGGACGCTGACAATAAGCAAAGCGCATGCTGACGAAGCCGGATTTTGATCGAAAGGATAGTGCTTGTCTCATGTCCAAAACATAGAGGAGGATATTTATGAATATTAAGAGTATTGAAGCTGGCGGGGCAAATATTGCGATCGTGAGCAGCGGCGAGGTTTTAATAGAAGATGTGCAGTCAGCATTGGATTTTATGGCAACCGTGCATTATGAAGCAGGCACAGATCGTATTGTGATAAACAAATCGCTGCTAAGCGAGAGCTTTTTTGATTTGAAAACACGTCTTGCAGGCGATATTTTGCAGAAGTTTACCAATTATCACGTGAAGATCGCCATTGTTGGAGATTTTTCGATGTATTCCAGCAAAAGCTTGCGTGATTTCATCTATGAATGTAATAACGGAACCGATTTCTTTTTCCTGCCGACCGAACGACAAGCGATTGAAAAGTTAAGCATGTTGAAGTAGAAGACAGAACGGGAGGAAGCTAGGTGCCAAACTTGCAGCATATTCATGCTGAGTATCCCATGATCAAGATTTGTGCAGGTGAAATTGAATTAAGGGACGATCGGAAAAAGACGACATGGAAGGTCCATTTGGATTCTTTTTTGCTTGCTCCGGTTCCGGTTACGAAAGCGTTATATTTCTCGATATTGGAAAAGACGGTTGAGCCTAATGAACATCCTCAGACTCCGGCTGTGGATGTCTCATGGCGGGATGCGATTTCCTTTTGTAATACGCTATCTCAGCGTGCAGGTCTAGCGGAATGTTACTCCATAAGCGATGATGGCGAGAAGGTCATCTGTAACGAAGGGGCAAATGGCTATCGACTTCCTACGGAAGCGGAATGGCAGTATGCGTGTAAAGCAGGAACGAATGCTTATCAATACGGCGAGCTTGATGCAATAGCTTGGTATCAGGGAAACTCAGGAGGCTTGATCCATGAGGTAGGTAAAAAGCTGCCGAATGCGTGGGGTCTCTATGATATGCTGGGAAATGTGTGGGAATGGTGCTGGGATTTATACGATGTGAAAGTATACGATTCCTATAGAATTTTCCGCGGCGGCAGCTGGGCGGAAGAGGCAAGAGGCTGCGGAGCAACGTGCCGCCGCCGCAGTCACCCGACGTTTCGCATTGATGATCTTGGCTTTCGCCTTGCCAGATCGCTGTCATTATAGCCATTCAAAAATGAATAAATTTGCTAGAGTATGGTGATTGCTAGTCAGACGGACACATGCCTATAATAGATGTAAGCAATTGTGGTAATCCATAATAGATTTGCAGAAGGCGGGGACTATGAAAATGAACAATGAGACAACAAATGAAGAAGCAAACAGCAAGGAAGCTGTCATGTCCGAGGAGCAATGGACGGAGCTTCTAAAGGCTGTTCATCATAACGGTCTCGTAGCTTTAAAAATGCACTTTAACGATGTTGAAGGACAAGCGCTGAATTTGGATCCTTATGGCCCGGTTTTTATATTCCATGTGAAGGATGAACAGGATAGCGTATATTCATGCGGCTTTTTTCTGCGCGAGTTGGTCGCCAGATTCCAATCGGGCAATGATCCTGCACTCTGGATGTCTTCCTTCTTCGTCGATCTTATGGAGGTAGAGGGTGGAAAAGTACTTCCGCAACCGGCTACAAACGAAGATGAAGCTAAAGCGATCATTGACAAAATACTCGTTCCGCAGTGTATAAAAGCAGTAACGGAAGAGTTTGCACCAGAGCAGGTACATGCGGGACTTGCTTGGAACGAAGAACATGGCCCGGTTTTTGAAGCTGGATTTCCAACGATTACAGATGGAAATAATGTATGCGCGATCCCTTTGCACCTATTGTTGACCTATTTGCAGTTGAACCGCGACCCTGGAGAGCTGCTCATTCAAGGATTGTATGACATCCGAAGCGAACATGGCTTGGAATAACAGGCACGGTCAATTTTAACTAGTGAAACGGAAACAGCCACGTCCTCGGGACGTGGCTGTTTCCGTTTCCGTTTCAAATACAGCACTAGTGATTCAAAGCATGCTCTCTTTGCTTGTTATAAACAACGAAAGCAGCGAAGAGCAGCAGAATGATTCCTGTGAACATAAATCCTTCAACGATCGTAAAATTCAGCCAGCCCAGCACGGAAGATCCGGCAACAACGCCTAGCGAGAAGAAGGCGTAGAAGTAACCATAAGCTTTGCCGCGCAGCGCAGGCGGCGTGGATTTGATGAGCATCGTATTAATAGAAGGGAACAAAAAAGCAAAACCTACGCCATATAGTCCTAACACGAAGTAAAGAGCCAATGTCGTCGTTGATTGGCTGATCAGCAGCTGGCTTATTCCCATTAAACCAATGCCTAAAGCCAGCGTTTTGGACGGTTTGATCCGATCGAAAATTCGATTTGTAGGAAGTACGAATAGGAGTACGGCAATGATCCCAAAGGTGCTCATTAAGGTGCCGCTTAATCTCGAATCATAACCGAGCGTTTGAACATGCAAAGGAAGCAAATAAGCGATAACGCCTTGTGAGAACATTAAGAAAAAAGCGCCGGCGTAAGCTTTTAAAACACCGCCATTGAAGAGCGAGCCTGCTGGTTGAACGCCGGTATCGTCCTTTTCTTTTTTCGATATTTTATATTTGCCAAGAAAAATAGCGGACAGGATGGCAAGTGCAAAACCCATTATTGCAACGCATGTAAAAACGAATGGAACGGAGGTTTTGCTGGCCATAATTCCGCTGAAGGCCGGTCCGATAATGGCGGCTAGTCCTACAAATGTACCGGTGAAAGCGACTTTTTTGCCTTGCTGTTCATTTATCGTCGTATTCGCAGAAAAGGTAAAAGCAGCTGGAACAATCAAGCCGGCCACAAAACCATGGATGATTCGAACAGCGATCAAAAATAAAGGCTGATCGACGAAATGATAAAGCAGCAGGGCGCCGCTTGATAAGAGCAATCCGGCCATCAGTATTTTGAAAGGACCGATCTTGTCCGTCAGAATGCCGGATAAAATATTGCCAACCGTATTGGCTAACGAGTATAGCCCAATGACAAAACCTACAATAAACGAGCTGGCACCGACGGAAGCCGCAAATGTACTCATGACGGGCAGCTGCGAGAATAAATCAAAAAAGGAAAAAAACACGATGCTGTACACAAGCAGGGCATAGTTAAAAGGCCGAATAGGATATTGGACTTGCGCCTTCTTCAGCTTCCAGTCCAGCAAAAAGTTGCCAAACGGTACAAAAGCCGCGATTACCGCCGCAGCAGGCCAAAGAAGATTCCACTTTACCCGAATGGCCGCATAAAGGATGGTTAGCGCATATGCACTGAAAATCCCGCCGTGGATGCTGCCTACAATCGTTACGGCTTTGTCTATTCCCCAAATATATTTCAAGGGCATAGCGATACCTAGCAATACTAATAATGAAATACCATCTAAAAGACCAGTAATACGTAAAATGTAAATGGGATGTGCCTTCACTTATTATGCTCCTAAATTGTATTTTGATTGGATTGCTCTATTCTAACATGTTATGAGGCGAGTAAAGAAGGTCAGAATGGAACAAGGTTTGAACATTTCGCTCGAATCCTTCCAGCATGCACCATAAACGTATAAGAAAGCGGCAGAGATGCCGTTTTTTTTATTTTCAATGGCCAAGGTCAAAATATTACTCCTTCGATGTCATAATCGATCCTTTGAAAACACGGCAATTCCATTATGATTATGCCAACATAACAGATTGCTGAGGTGATTCGAGGTGGATGCTACAAGATCTGCTGGATTGGATGAACGGCTGAAAAGTCCAAAAAAGTTTTGGACACCGGGTCGAAAGGAAGCGCTGGTTGGCTGGCTGTTCCTCTTGCCCGAAATCGTGGGCATGCTGCTGCTCAACGTGTTTGCGCTTGTATTTTCATTGTATTTGAGTTTCTCCTCCTGGGATTTACTATCAGGACTATCCGGCATTAAATTTATCGGCATAGACAACTACGTCAAGATGTTCCAAGACATTACGATAGGCAAGGCGCTCATGAACAACCTGCTGTTCACCGTGCTGACGGTTCCCCTTTCCATAGGGATAGCGCTGGTGCTCGCCGTGCTCATTCATTCCAAGGTGTATGGCAAGGATTATTTCAAAGTCGTTTTTTTTCTGCCGTACATTTCATCTATCATTGCCATTGCGGCGGTTTGGAGCGCCCTTCTGCATCCGTCGCTGGGGCCGATTAACCAGTTCTTGATGGATATAGGCATCAACAATCCGCCGAAGTGGCTCGTCGATCCGAAGACATCGTTAGTATCAATCGCCATTATCAGCACTTGGGCAGGCATAGGCTATACGATCATTATTTACTTGGCAGGACTGACGAATATCTCCGCCGACTTATATGAAGCTGCAGATATTGACGGGGCATCCTCGTTGCAGAAGTTTTTCAAAATAACGGTACCGCTGCTGCGTCCTACGACCTTCTTCTTGTTCATAACGATGCTGATCGGCTCATTCAAAGTATTCGATCTTATTGCCTTCCTGACGGAAGGAGGCCCGCATAATTCATCGACCGTTGTCGTATTCCGAATCTATGAAGAGGGCTTCCGAAATTACAACATGGGCTATGCTTCCGCCATTTCCTGGCTGCTGTTCGCCATTATTGGCTTGATCACGGCAGCAACATGGAAAATGCGAAAAGAAGACACGGCCTAACTAAGGGGAGGGAATAAGATGCTCGTTCTGAAAAAAAACGTATCGAAGATTATTGTAACCATCCTAATGGGAGCTCTTTCTATTTTCTTCCTCGTGCCGTTCATCTGGATGCTGTCATCCGCTTTCAAATTTGAGAAAGACGTGATGCGCTTCCCGATTCAATGGATACCGGAATCGATCAATGTAGTGTACAATTTCAAAACGGTGTGGATGGGGAATGTGCCATTCTACCATTTCTACTTCAACTCGATTAAAATTGCATTGACCGTAACGCTGATTACACTCGTATTCTCATCCATGGCTGCGTATGCTTTCACGAAGCTGCGCTTCAAGGGAAGAGACATGGTTTTCCTGATGCTAATCTCTTATATGATCATACCCGCCCAAGCGACATTGATTCCGCGGTTTATGCTTATTCGCTGGATGGGGCTATATGATACGCATGCGGCGCTTATTCTTATGGACATGTTTTCCATCTATTTCACGTTCCTGCTAAGGCAGTTCATGATTAGCGTTAACAATGATTTTATTGAAGCGGCGAAAATTGACGGTGCGGGCTATTTCCGAATCTTCTGGTCGATTATGCTTCCGCTCTGTAAGCCGGTGCTTGCGACGGTCGCGATCATCAAGTTCATCTGGACTTGGAATGATTACCAGAATCCGCTTATTTTCCTGCTCGACAAGGATCTGTATACCATTCCGCTGGGCATGGCGCTATTCCGGGACGATTACACGAACAATTACGCCATTATGATGATGGCTTCGCTATCCGCGATCATACCGCTGCTCATCGTATTTATTATTTTGCAGAAGCAGGTCATTAACGGGATCGCATTAGGCGGCGTGAAAGGTTAAGCGAAAAAGTCAAATATTTTCTCCAACCACCTAAAAATTGTACACGCCGGCATCTGCGCTAAAACCTATAATTCATTTTAAGGACAGCAGTTATTACAAATGTCTACAAGGGGGAATAGCAAGTGAAGAAGAGAAGCGCCATGTTACTACTGAGCATCATGCTGGCTATCGTTACCGTATTGAGCGCCTGCGGCAATTCCGATTCCGGCAATTCGAACAAAGGTGGTTCCGCATCGCCAAATGCATCATCAGACAAGAAAGCTCCATCCGATGAGAAGGTTACGATCAAATATTACAACTGGGATAATGAATCGACATCGCCGAATACAAGGGCGCTGCTTGATCAGTTTGAGAAAGAGAATCCGAACATCAAGGTTGAGCATATCGTTCTTGTTCCCGGCAACTCGGTAGAGATGCTGAAGAAGCTGGACTTCCTCATTTCCTCCGGGGAAGCGATCGACGTAATCGGCGTCCCTAGTCTTGATGCTGTTATAGAGAGAGCCTCAAGAGGGGCGCTAGCTCCGCTGAACGATTATTATAAAGCGGAAGGACTTGTCCCTGAAGACGAATATTTCGTGAATCCGAAAATCGACGACAATTATTATGGCATGCAGAACACGACCAGCTATCAATTCATTTTGATGAACAAAAATGCGCTGGATGAGGCTGGCCTGCCGGTTCCAACTTACGGATGGACGTGGGATGATTTCCGTGAATATGCGAAAAAACTTAACAAGGGAGAAGGCGTGGACAAGCGTTACGGCAGCTACTTCCACACATGGGAGCTGTACATGAATCCGCCTGCGCAGACCGTTGTAAGAAATCCTTTCCGATACGAGGACGGCACGACGAATTATTCCGATCCAACGTACAAATATTTTTTCCAGCTTCGCAAAGACATGGAAGCGGTCGACAAGTCGGCGAAGCCATATGCTGACGTGCTTGCAGCTAAGCTGAACTATCGTACGGAGTTTTTCAACGAAGATGCGGCAATGATTTTGTCAGGCAGCTGGATGGTTCCTGATCCAGGAAACCTGGAGCAATATCCGCATGACTTTGTGACGGCATTCGCGCCGGTTCCTCTGCCGCCGGCTTCTGCAGAGCCCAAGGATTACGAGGGCGGCAAATATTTCGTTGGAGGCTCCCACTTGGCAATTGGAGCTACATCCAAAAACAAAGAAGCTTCCTTCAAGCTCATGCGTTTCTTGACGACGGTGGAATCCGAGTTTAAAACGGAATTCTCCGGCTGGAAAAAATCCGATCCGAAACCGCTGATTGATCGCTTGATCGGAGGCAATGCGAAGATGTACGATGTGGATTCGCTCAAAAACTCGTTGTTCAGCGATAAGATTGAATATTTGGAGGCCTCTCAGGTCGTAACGACTTTCGGCTCCCAGCTCGCGAAAGTACAAGCGGACTCATTCAGTAAATTTATGCTTGGAAATGAATCCATCGATGATATTCAGAAGCAAATGGTTGACGAAGCAACGAAGATCATTAAAGAGAATACGAAGTAAGAGGAACGAGAGAAAAGTGTTCAGGAGGGGTGTTTCTGCCCATCCGGAACGCTTTTTTTTTATTTTTGATAGGCGGCTTCGGAAGGAGAAGGTCAAAATATTACCCTTCAAGTCAAAAATCGTACTAACGGTAAAGGAGCTAGGTCCTTATAATGGGAGATATAGCGAGCGATAAGCGGAAATGAAATATAACCATAGACGGTGATCATCATGAAGAAGCTGCTTCGCAGCACTTATTATCGAAAGATTCAGCTTTCGTTTATTATTCTTATTTTGCTTCCTATTGTTACCGTATCCATTATTTCTTACCTGCTGAATAGAAATGCCAGCATGGAGAACATCGAGCTGACGAATAAGAGCATTTTGCAGCTTATGGAGAAGGACATTGAGGGGACGATTAGCGATTTGGCTTACGCTTCCCTTATTTTTGTTGAAAATGATCTATTAAAGCCCTATTACAAGCATTACGCGGAGCTAAGCCATATTAACAACTATGAGGATTATAAGGTTTACAACGGGATAGAAAGCCTCCTCAAGTTGGTATCCTTTAAGGCTTCTCCTAATCATATCCATCTATTTATCGCCAATGAGCAAGGAATGATCATCGCGACGCCGGGCTTTTTTGACCAAGGGAAGGACATTGGGCAGCTCAAAGAGCACTGGAGACAAATACGCTCCAATGAGAACCTGACAAATTCCGGGCATTTTCAGTGGCTTGGCGCGGTTTCGTCGGATAGGTATCCTGAAAAATTCTTTTATGGGACAAGGGCGATTCGCGAGTCGGGCACCGGACGTACGCTGGCTGTTCTCAACATCGGCATTTCGGAAAATTATTTCAGCGAGCTGTTTAAACCGTTTCCCAACGGGAAATTTGGCCTTTTTAACAGTGACGGTGAGCTGTTCGCGGGGTCGGAGGAAGTGAAGCTTCAGCCAGCGGCCGATGCCGCGACATCGATTCGGAGCAAAGCCTCCATTCCGATCGTGGATTGGGATCTTGTTTTCGAGACGCCTAAGCAGGACGTAGTCGGTCAGCTTACGAGAACGTTTTATATTAGCGGAATGATTATTGGGATCTCGATGCTGCTGTTTTTACTGTTATCCATGGTACTGGCAAGAAGACTGCATAAACCGATTCATAAGCTGCAGCGGATTGCCTTTCAGTTCGGAAGCGGCAATCGCTCGATGCGCTTTCTTGTTTCCGGCGATGACGAGATCAATGATCTGGGACGGACGCTCAACCAGATGCTGGACCAGATCGAAGAGCTGATCGCCAATATTAACCGGGAGCAGGACGAGAAGCGAAGAATGGAACTTCATACGCTGGCAAACCAGATTAGGCCCCATTTTTTGCTCAATACGCTCAACGCGATCAAGATCAGCCTCATTATGCAGTCGGATTCCCTCCATAGCGAGAAAATCAATTCGCTCATCACGCTGCTGCGGAATTACTTGAGGATGGATGAGCCTTCTACCCTGCGGGAGGAATGCGAGGTGCTCCGGCACTACGTCAGCCTTATGGAGATGAGGAGCGATATGAGCATCGGTCTCAATATGGATTATTCAGAGGATGCAGGCAGCGTCCTTATTCCGAAGCTCCTGCTGCAGCCGCTGGTCGAGAACGCGATCGTACACGGCTTTGTCGAGCGGGACAACCATTCAGCAATTGCGCTGGATGCCCAGATCCTCAGTCAGCACCTGATCATCGCCATCACGGATAACGGCGCGGGAATGACGGAGGAGTCGCTCGCCATGATGAACGACAGACTGCATGAGGAAACCATCGAGGAGAGCGAGGGCTTCGATCAAATCGGACTGCGCAATATTTTGAAACGAACGAGACTTATATACGGCCCTGAAGCGGCTATGTGGCTCGTCTCGAACAAGGATGCAGGCATTACCGTCTATCTTAGCTTTCCTATCTTAGAATCGGATAAGCTGCCGGAGGTCGAGAACGATGTATAAGGTCTTGATAATTGATGATGATGCGCTCATGCTCAAATATTTGCGTCAGCTTATTGATTGGAACGCTTTAGGCTTCAGTTCGCTGCTGGAATCGTACTCCAGCGTTAAAGCACTAGAGCTGTTCAAGCAAGAAAAGCCAGATATCGTGGTGACGGATATCGGTCTTCCGCAAATGAACGGCCTTCAGCTCGCGGATCAATTCAAAAGGCTGAAGCCGGATGTGAGAATCGTATTCTTGACCTGCTACGAGGAGTTCGAATTCGTGAAGCAGGCGCTTCATATGAATGCGGACGATTATTTGATCAAGGACAAGCTGGTGGCCGCGCAGCTTGAGCAAACGTTGAACAAGTCCATTGCGGCGATGAAGCAGCAAGCGGTTTCGGAAGCTACGGAATCGTACCAGGAGGATTTCATTCGCAACCTGGATGTACTTAAGAGCGCTTTCTTCGAGCAGTTGGCAAGCGGAGTAAGCAATGAAGAAGCTATGGTGAGGTACGCACGCAGGCTCGGCATTAAGTGGACCTATTCCTCTTTCAAGCTTGCGCTTGGATTTATTCCTTATTCTAGTCTGCGGATGCGTTACGCTCATAAGGACATTGAGCTGCTTCGGTATTCCGTATACAACATGGCTTCCGAGATTTCCAGCCGCTATGAAGGAATCAGTACATTCAAATACAAGGGTTATTTAATGGTGCTGCTCAATTATCGAAGCAGCGTTACGACGACGCCGCAAAGCTATTTGCAGAGTTACTTGATCGACGTGCAGCGGCATGTGGAACAATTTTTGAAGGTAGACCTCCATTTCATTAACTGCACGGCAGAGCTGGCTCTTAAAGACATACCGGATATGTATAAAAAGATAAATAGCAATAGGCACCAGGTTTTCTATGAAGGAGCGAGCCTGATCGAATGGCGTCCAGACCGGAACCGCCTCGTATTTTATCCTGCCAATAATAGCTTTGAAACGTTTAAAAAGTCATTGGATAGAGCTGTGCAGGATGGCGATGTAGTCGCCGTGCAAGAACGGCTTGCAGCTATGAAGGTGGAAGCTTCGGATAAGCGGTTTCAGCCGCTGGATTGGATACAAGCATGTACCGAATTGGTGCGTTCCTTAGAGATGAAGCTGAATATACGGACAAAGGACGATGCTTTCTATCAAGCGCTGGAGTCCGTCATGAACGGCGATGATCTGGTTAGTCTGATGGGCGGGAAGCTTGACGAGCTTATTGCGGGAGACAAAATACCGCTGCAATCACCCTTGCAGGAGCTGAAGCTTCAAGCAATCGATCGCTATATTGTCGACAACCTTTCGGAGAATATCAGCTCCATCGATATGGCACAGTTTTTAGAGTTGAATCCGAGCTACTTCTCGCGATTTTTCAAAAGGCTCACGGGGATCAACTTCACGGATTATGCCCACCGCTATAAGGTTGGGATCGCGGAGCAGCTCCTAAAAAACTCGGACGAGAGCGTCGAGATCGTGGCTGCCAAGCTGGGTTATTATGAGCGAAGCTATTTCTCGAAGGTATTCAAGAAATATACAGGACTTACTCCGACAGAGCTGCGGGGAAAATCGGAGTAGGGGACGAGCTTTGTTAATGAGGAAGCACAGAAGGACTAGAAACAATGCCCAAAAACCCATGCTTGCCATAAGGATTGGACGACATATAATACGGGGAGTGAATGACATGCTGCAAGAGGCGCTTAGGGATGCTGTGGCAAAAACGAAACAAAATATCGCGAGGTTCAATGGGAGATTTCCGCATGTCAGCGAGAATGGCGTCTATCACCTCAATGATAATACGGATTGGACGAATGGCTTCTGGACCGGCATGTTATGGCTATGCTACGAGAATACAAAGGATGGGGAGTTCCGGGATGCGGCGGTTGCCAATGTGGAGAGTTTTCGCCAGCGGCTGGAAGCACATACGGTATTGGACCATCATGACATCGGCTTTCTCTACTCTCTCTCCGCCAAGGCTCAGTGGATGATCGAGAAGGATGAGACGGCTAAGAAGCTAGCGCTTGCTTCCGCTGATGTGCTTATGAAACGCTGGAGACCGAATGCCGGCATCATTCAGGCTTGGGGGCCGGAAGGAGACGAGAAGAACGGCGGCCGAATTATTATCGACTGCCTAATGAATTTGCCCCTTCTGTTCTGGGCGGCCCGGCACACGGGAGATCAACGCTACGCTGAAGTGGCTGTGCAGCAAGCTGATATGAGCAGACGTTATCTCGTGCGCGGCGACGACTCCTCTTACCATACGTTCTACTTCGATCAGAGCAACGGAGTGGCCATTCGCGGCGGGACGGAGCAGGGGTATGCCGATAGCTCAACGTGGACGAGAGGACAAGCATGGGGAATCTACGGATTCGCGCTTGCTTACCACTACACGGGCAATCCGCTCTATCAGGAAACCTCGCTTCGTATGTCGCGTCACTTTCTGGAAAGATTACCGGGTGATGGCGTTGTTTACTGGGACTTCTCTGCTCCAATTCATGCAGAGACAAAGAGAGATAGCTCCGCGTCTGCTATCACGGTATGCGGCATCCATCAATTGCTGCTGTCCTTGCCAGCGGATCACCCCGACAGGGCGTTTTTGGAGAATGGCATGAAGCGATCAATGGATGGCTTGATCCATCACTATGCCACGATCGGCAAGCCGGATGCGGAGGGGCTTCTGGAGAGGGGATCATACAGCGTACGCGGCGGAGCTTCACCGGATGATTATATGATTTGGGGCGATTACTATTATATCGAGGCGCTTATGCGGATTTTGCATGGTCATAAAGGCTACTGGTATGAATAGAGTTTGTAAACATGCAGTTGATGGTTAATAGAGTCTCTGAAACGGTTTGAGATTCAAGGAGGGGATATCCATTCTTCACACGAAATTGCCGGCGTCCGTTCATGGAGGTTTCCGGATGGATGGCTACTGGGTATGGTGCGGGTCGGTCGCAAAAGGCGAGGATGGGCGATTTCATATGTTTGCGTCTCGCTGGCCTAAATCATTGCCCATGCATCCGGGCTGGATCATAGCTTCAGAAATCGTTAGAGCCGTTTCAGATACGCCTGAGGGTCCATATGATTTCCAAGAGGTTGTATTCCCTGCAAGAGGCGCGGAATACTGGGATGGCCGCAGCACGCACAACCCGCATATTGTGAAACACGAACGGTAATTTCGAACGGCCATCTTTACTGTTCCAGGACGGCAGGCCGACTCATTTATTTGGAGCCGTATCGGATGGGAAAACGGGTTTTGGCGATGCACGGCATACATGGAACATGGTGATTCCACTCGGTAATTAAATGAAAGAAACGACAGCTGCTTGGCAGGGGCTCCCTCGTTACGGTGCTGAACGAGTAAAAATGCACGGTGACGTGATAGCTGATCTGGACTGCCGAGCCGCTGCCGGCTGAAAATAGAGCTAAAAACCCGAACGGGGTTAGGGATTTAATTTGAAACAGCCTTCCTTTCACCCTTACTGCTTTGCTCCTGATTCGTCAATAATTGTTCCGCATAATCCGGGTCCTCTAAGAGAGGGCGGCCGATCGCGATGCCGTCGGCTAATTGATCCTCGAGGATGCGGTTGGCGAGGTTTCGGGTATAAATTTTGCCGACTGCAATGATTGGAATGCTGAAATGTTGTTTAAGCGCTGCCGCATGTGGCAGTTGATAAGCGGTGTATGCGTCGCTTGGCTGCACGGGAAGATTCCCGCCTGTTGAGACGTGGATAGCATCGAGTTCAGACTCGAGCGGCAGCAGCATGCGCGCCAATTCTTCAGGCGTTAGTCCTCCATCGGAATAATCAGTCGCAGATACCCGTACGATAACCGGATAATTTCTTCCGACTTCTGCCCTAATCGCGAGAAGAACTTCTTTCAAGAACCTGGCTCTGTTATCGGAAGCGCCGCCATAGGCATCCGACCGTCTATTGGATAGCGGCGATAAAAATTGATGAATTAAAAAACCATGCGCCGCATGAATTTCTATGCCATCAAACCCGGCTGCTATGCTCCTTTTTGCCGCAAGACGATATTCCTTCATAATTCCTTCAATGCCAGCAATAGACAGAGACTCGGGAGTGCCGTAATGATCGTCGAACGCAATTGCGCTCGGCGCGACTAAACGATTTGTTACTTCGGGAGAAGATTTCCGTCCCCCATGCGACAACTGGATAAAGACAGGCGTTTCGTGCGCGTGGATGGCGTCTGTAATTTTTTTTAAGGGCTCCACGTGGCGATCCGTAAATATTCCGATATCATTTGCCCACAGCCGTCCATTAGAAGAGATAGCGGTAGATTCCAAAATAACGAGGCCCACATGCTTTGCCCTTCGGCCGTAATGTTTAATGTGATGATCCGTGGCAAAAGCCTCGGAAGTTCCCTTGTACTGCTGCATTGGCGCCATAATTAGCCGGTTTTTTAAAGTTAACCCGCCCATAGCGAGGGGATCGTTTAAGGTCCATGTCATCTTATATTCTCCTTTGCGATTGAATAGTGATATTTTATGATGGATAACATATAAATTACATAGTATTCTTAAGGAAGATTGCATCTGATAACTAAATTATTTAGTTATTTTAAGTCTATAACCTTTAATATTGAGGCGGCGATGATTATGGATCAAATTGATTCCAAAATCTTATCTTTGTTGCATGAAAATGCCCGAATGCCTATTTCTGAGATGAGCAGAATGATCGCGATGTCGCAGCCTGCGGTAACGGAAAGATTGCGAAAGCTGGAAGAGCAAGGCATTATAACTGCCTATCGCGCGCAGTTTTCCCCTTCAAAATTAGGCAAGCATACTACCGCATTTGTACTGTTTAAAACAAATAGCTGCCAGGATTTTGTTGCTTTCAGTGAAACGGCTCCTGAGATTGTTGATCTTTACAGAATTAGCGGAGAATATAATTTTTTATTGAAGGTGTTAACCGAAACGACGGAATCATTGGCGAACTTTCTTGACGGCTGCAGCGCCTACGGATTTTCTACGACCTTGATTGTTCTCTCGACGGCATTTGAGGATAAAAGCCTTGCAGCAACCGCGACCAAGGTGTAATTGCGCAATGATGGAATCAAACAAATCAACCACGCCCAATGGACGTGGTTGATTTGTTTGACATGGTACGGAGTCGAACAGGGTGCCGGTTTTTTATTTTTAACTGAATTAAATAAATATGTAAATTACAAGCTATCCATTGTTATCAGCAAGTAAAGACCAGGAGCTTATAGTATAATAAATCTACTAAACAACTATGAAAATTAACAAGGCTTATCATCATGATCATCCGGCATGTAAGTGACATAGTGAGAGGAGATTGTATGCCGCAAATTAAGAGAGTTCTCAGAAGCAAATGGTTATTATGGACGACCGGTATTCTTTTAATTATGATAATCGTATTCTCCACGGTTTCCTTTCTGCTGGTGAACTCGGTTTCTGCTACTTTTAAGACGGGCAGCGTGGAAGAGAAATATGCGTCACGAGGACAATATGAAGTAGCAGTGAAGGAAATCTCGGACGTGCAAGGAAAAAAACGGTACAAAGTCTACTCTCCAGTATCGCAAGAGTCGATGCATCCGTTAATTGCTTGGGGCAACGGGACGGGCGCTCTGCCTGAGCAATACGACGAGCTATTTCGCCATTTGGCGGGCTGGGGATTTGTAGTTATCGATACGTATAGCACGACAACTGGTACGGGGAAAGAAATTGTTGCGGCCATTGATTATATGCTGGCTCAAAACGATACGTCCGGCAGCCCGTTCCATCAACGCATTCAAACTGATCAAATAGGGGCTGCGGGCCATTCTCAAGGCTCCACCGGCGTAATTAACGCCCATACTAATTTTGAGCGCGGCGCTGCTATCAAGACGGTTGTCTCGATCGCGCTCCCGGCGCTTAAATATTGCGATCCAGAGGATGTGTATGACACGTCAGCTTTGAAGGTTCCTTTTTTTGTGATGAGTGGAACCCGTGATTTTATCATATCTCCTTCAGCCTCGAACAAGCTGGCGATCAGCAGCGCAAATCCGGATATTCCGGCGATGATGGCGATGGCCAAAGGGGCAGCGCATACGGCGATCGAACAGGATGGCGGCAAGCATAGAGGGTATCTGACAGCTTGGATGAGATATCAGTTAATGGGCGATTCGGAAGCGATGTCCGCCTTTAAGGGCGAGGACGCGGAAATTTTGACGAACGATAACTGGAAAGATATCTTCTCAGCAAACATGCAGCAACAATAGCCGGCGTATAACGAAACGGTTCGATTGACGGCTTGAAGACGCGGTCCTTATAATTGAGCTATGATTATGCCAATATTATCAACTAAACTATACATCCCCCCGAACCGGCCGGAAATGGTCCTTCGTTCTCGGCTGATTGATCGCTTGAATGAAGGCAAACAACGCAAACTGACATTGATCTCTGCCTCGCCTGGCTTTGGCAAAACGACATTGGTCAGCGAATGGCTTGCCGGATGCGGTAGGCCTGCCGCATGGCTGTCGCTGGACGAAGGCGATAACGATGCTGCACGTTTTCTGACGTATCTCTTCGCTGCCCTGCAGAATATCGGAGCGAATGTTGGAGAAGGCGTGTTTGGACTGCTCCAATCTCCGCAGCCGCCGTCAATCGAATCGATTTTGACATTGCTGCTGAATGAAATGACAACGATTCCAAGCCCTTCTATCCTCGTTCTTGACGATTACCACGTGATTGACGCCACACCGGTTCAAGAGGCTGTCTCCTTTCTGGTTGAGCGGCTGCCTGTACAGATGCATTTGGTCATGATTACTCGGAAGGACCCGCACTTACCGCTTGCAAGGCTGCGCGCTCGAGGACAGCTAAACGAACTGCGCGTTGCTGATTTGCGTTTTACCGCGATTGAAGCTGCTGGATTTCTAAATGAGGCGATGGGGCTAAGTCTCTCTCCAGAGGACATCTCGCGCCTTGAGACCCGCACCGAAGGCTGGATTGCCGGCTTGCAATTAGCCGCTATCTCCATGCAGGGACATAACGATACAAAGGGCTTTATCGATTCTTTTACCGGCAGCCACCGCCACGTCATGGATTATCTAATGGAAGAAGTGCTGTGCCAGCAGCCTGAAAGCATCCAGCTTTTTTTGCTGCGCACCTCTGTTCTCGACCGGATGAGCGGTTCTCTTTGCGATGCCGTTACGAGAAGAAGTGCTCAGCATAGCAAGATGAAGGGGACGTTGGCTGCTTCAAGTTCGCTTCCTCCCGATTTCACCACTGCTTCAGGGCAAGAAGTTTTGGAATATCTCGAGCAATCCAATCTATTCCTTGTTTCGCTCGATAACGAACGGCGATGGTATCGCTATCACCATCTCTTTGCAGATTTGCTGCGGCAGCGGCTGCATCAGCACAGAACTGCATCCGCTGGTGATGAAGGCTGGGACGTCGGCGAATTGCACATGCATGCGAGCGTATGGTACGAAAAAAACGGGCTGGAGATAGAAGCCTTTCAGCATGCCGTGGCGGCTAATGATGTTCCGCGCGCTGTTCGTCTGATGGAAGGAGGGGGCATGCCCCTGCACTTTCGCGGCGGGGTAACGCCTGTAATGAGCTGGCTGGAATCACTGCCAGCCGCGACATTGAATGCTAATCCTTCCTTGTTGGTGATGCATGCTTCCGCTTTGTTGTTTGTCAGCCAAACAACCGGCGTCGAACAGAAGCTGCAAGCAGCAGAAGCAGCTCTGCAGGATGCCGTCTTAGACGACAATAACAAAAATCTGATTGGCCATATAGCTTCTGTTTAGGCAACGATAGCCGTAAGTCAGCATCAGGCAGATACGATTATTGCCGAGTCGAAGCGTGCCTTAGCGTTTTTGCATCCTAACAACTTGCCTGTCCGCTCGGCTGCAGCGTGGACGCTTGGCTACGCCTACCAGCTGAAAGGAGAACGTGCTGCAGCCAAAAAAGCATATAGCGATGCTTTAGCGGTCAGCCAGACGATTGGGCATTACATCATCCGCATTATGGCAACGTTTGGCCTTGGCAACTTGCAGGAGTCGGAAAATCAGCTTGATCAGGCGTTCCAAACATATCGGCAGGTGCTGGAGCTTGCAGGTGATCCGCCAATGCCGGTATTTTGCGAGGCGTATCTTGGTCTAGCCCGTATTTGCTGCGAATGGAATGATTTGGAGGCTGCTGAGCAGCATTTGCAACAAAGCATGCGATTAGCGAGGCAAATTGAATATACGGATAGACTCGTTACTTGTGAGATATTTCAGTCCAAGCTAATGCTGGCTAAGGGAGATCTTGCCCGGGCTTCCTCGATTCTAATAAAGGCGGGCCAGTACGTTCGCCGGCATAGCTTCGTGTACCGGATGCCTGATATTTCTGACGCCCAAGTGCTTGTTTCGCTACGAATGGGCAATATGGCTGCTGCTGAGTGGGTAGAGGCATATGGCCTTCCATTCAGTCCAGTCAGCGCTGCCCGTGTGCATTTGGCACAGGGAAACACAGCCGCAGCTTTGGCGCTGCTGGAGCCTTGGCGCCAGCAAGTGGAGGCAAAGGGCTGGGAGGACGAACGGCTTAAGACGATGGTGTTGCAAACGGTCGCTTTATTCGCGCATGGCGAGAAGAACGAAGCATTACGGCTGCTGGGAGAGACGCTCAAGCTGGCTGAGCCCGGAGGGTTCGTCCGTCTATTTGTCGACGAAGGATTACCGATGGCGAGGCTTATATCAGAAGCATCTGCCCATGGAATAATGCGGGATTATACGGCTAAGCTGCTGGCTGTATTTGAAGCGGAACAGACGCACCATGGACTTCAGTCGGAGCCGCTCCGAGCTCAGCCTCTTATTGAGCCGCTCAGCGCTCGCGAGTTAAACGTACTGCGGCTTATAGCCGAGGGGCTTTCGAATCTGGAGATTAGCGAGCGCCTTTTTCTCGCCCTTAGTACGGTTAAAGGGCATAACCGGATTATTTTTGACAAATTACAGGTGCAGAGACGAACCGAAGCAGTGGCGCGTGCACGCGAGCTCGGCTTGTTGTAATCCTTAACATAAACATACTTTAGTATCTATGCGTCAGTACCGGTTTGCCTATAAACTACTCCTAAATAGTGACGGTGGCACAGCTGTTCAAAGCCACGAGTTCATTTCATCAAACAAGGAGAGATTCCCATATGAAAGCTGTCGTTTTTCAAAGATATGGGCCGCCCGATGTCCTCGAACTAAAAGAGGTAGATAAGCCTGTTCCAAAGGATCATGAAGTACGGATAAAAATATATGCGACTACCGCATCGGCAGGAGATTGCAGAGTTCGAAGCTTTACGCCACCACCGATGTTCAGGCTCCCCATGCGATTCGTAATGGGCTTTAGAAAACCCAGAAAACAAATACTGGGCATTGAGCTCGCAGGGGAAATTGAATCCGTTGGCAAAGCGGTCAAGCGATTTCGCGCAGGCGATCACGTATTTGCGGTTACAGGTTTCGTATTCAGTGCGTATGCCGAATATGTTTGCTTGCCTGAAACGGCCGGAATAGCTTTAAAACCGGCTAATATGTCCTGGGAGGAAGCGGCCGGGGTTCCTGTCGGAGGCCTTGCGGCGCTGCATTTTCTTAGAAAAGGGAAAATTCAGAGCGGGCAAAAGGTGCTTGTATACGGCGCATCCGGCAGCATGGGCACTTATGCGGTGCAGCTTGCTAAGCACTTCGGGGCCGAAGTGACTGGGGTGTGCAGCGGCAAAAACGTCGAGATGGTAAAAGCACTAGGCGCTGATAAGGCCATTGATTACACGAAGGAGGATTTTACGAAAAGCGGCGATACGTATGATATTATTTTTGACACGGTAGGCAAATCTCCTTTTTCCGAATGCCAAAGATCACTTAAGAAAAAAGGCTACTATTTGATGGCTGTTATGATGCTGCCACATATTGTTCGGGGAACCTGGGCTTCAATGACCGGCAGCATGAAAGTCATTTCCGGCGTGTCTAGCGAACGTGCGGAAGATTTGTTGTTCCTCAAAGAGCTTATTGAAGCGGGCAGGTTAAAAGCGGTCATCGATAGAAGTTATCCGCTGGAACAAACGGCCGAGGCACATCGTTACGTCGATGCTGGGCACAAGATAGGCAATGTCGTCATTACTGTGAACCATAAATAAACGATTCTAACAGGCAAGCTGGTGCGGGGATTTTAACTGCATCAGCTTTTTTTTTGCTCGTACACCTTCATTATGGCTTGCTAGGTTTAAGCCTTGCCTTTATTGGACATTCTTGTATGGACAGGAACGTATGTTCCTTGAATCGAACAGGAATGGGATGATGATATGCTTGAAATGATAGAGGATATTGAAGCGAAAATGATTAGCCTGCAATCGCAAATTCGAAATCGTAAATCATGCGAACGGAATAATTTCAGTTATGAGTCGGATAACCAATATAAGATTTTAGTCTTAACTCTAGAGCTGGAGAAGTGGGAGGCGTTGATGGCGCTAATCGCTCAATATCAGAAAAAGAGAGGGACGCCGATCACCAGAAAGAGCAAGGATTTCGAGAGAACGATACAGCTTCAAATGAAGGATGTGCCTGGATCCATCAGAAGAGAAACCTGTTTAGCGATGATTGATTACATGAAGCAGCTGGAATGGGAAATCGAGAATAAAGACGAAGCAAATGGGCTCAGTTCACTCGGCTGAGCGGGTTGTTTTTTCACTTTTTTTCGGGTTAATGTGTCATTTGAGGCCAATTCTGTGAAAATGTTAATGCTACAACTGCAATTAGCTGTGATATAATTTTGCCCAGAAGATGAATGTTGGCAGATTACACCAACAGGAAGCGCTGGGAGGTACCTATGATCAGAAAAGGAAAGCCGGTTAGCAGGCTTATAATTGCAATGGTTTTGGGATTGCTTCTGCTTTGTATCGGACCGCTGTCCTTCGTCTCCGCAGGGGAAGCTGCTGCTGTGAATGATGTGACGATCAAGTTTAACGGCGAAAATGTAAAGTTGAAAGACCCGGCTTTTATGCTGGACGGAAGAATGTATGTGCCAGTGGCTCGCATAGCTGAAATATTCGGCGCCAAGTCAAGCTGGGATAACGTGAATGAGGAAGTAACGATACATACGGTTCTAAAAGATAAAATCGTGCTTGGAAACGGGGTGCCGGTCGTTTATTTCAACGAGGACCGTTACCGGATGGAAGCGGTTCCTTTCTTGTCGGAGGGCAGGCTGTATGCGCCGCTTCGCCAATTGTCGGAATTGCTGCATGCAAACGTGAATTTGAATACTGCTTCGGACGTTGTCGAACTCATAACGGTGAAGCCAGCCGTCATAACGGAAGAATACGGCTTGGATGAAATTAGCAAGGAAACGGGCAGCAGCAAGTCTGAGCTGTTGAAGCGGAATGGACTCGACGGCAAAGCAGCGGTCAAGCCGGGAACGAAGCTTAAGGTTGTAGTTCCTTCGATATTTGATAAAGCAGCAGCACCTTATACGGAAGCAGAATTTATGCTGCTAGCCAAGATTACGATGGTTGAAGCCGGATATGAATCGTATGAGGGGCAGCTCGGCCTAGCGAATGTCATATTAAACAGGGTGAAGGATGCAAGCTTCCCGGATTCGATCCGCGACGTTATTTATTCAGGAAAGCAATTTCCGCCAGCCCATAACGGCATGCTCGATAAGAGCAAACCGAACGAAAGCGTTCTGCGTGCCGCGAAGGATGCACTGAATGGAAAAAATAACGTTGGCAACGCGGTTTATTTTTTCAATCCCGAAGTTTCCAAAGGTTCGTTTTGGTCGAGCCTTGATGTAATTACGACAATTGGTCATCATAGTTTTGCGAGATAGGAAGTCCGCTATGGCTACAAGGCCATAGCGGGCTTTTTTTTGGACAAAGATAAGCCACTTCGCTGGGACGAATATATTACGCGTCAATCCCTCATATATACATATAGAAGGGGGATAAGTAAATGTGGATTATTTTGCTATCGCTGGTCGGATGCCTCTCCGGTTTTCTTCTGTTTCGAAAAAATACTTTGCCCGTCTATGATGAGCCTTATCAGGGGCTAAGGAAATTGTCCGTCATCATTCCCGCTAGAAATGAAGAGCTAAATTTGCCTTATTTGCTGGAATCCCTTAAGTCGCAAACATTCCGCCCCTTCGAGATTATTGTTGTGGATGATTTCTCAGAGGACCGGACGAGGGAAATAGCGGAAAGCTATGGGGTCAAGGTTATTGCGGGCAGCAGCCTCCCTGATGGGTGGACGGGTAAGAGCTGGGCGGTTTGGACGGGATACAAGCATGCCTCCGGCGATGTTTACGCCTTTTTGGATGCTGACATAAGATTGGCTCCCCATGCAATGGAATCGTTGATGAAAGCGAGAGAGCGATCCGGAGGGGTTATTTCGGTCGTTCCGTTTCACCATGCGGAGAAGCTTTATGAAAAGCTCGCCATGATGATGAATATTTTAGGCATTTTTGCGTTCACATCGGTTTTTGAGAGAAGCAACCCGAAAAAAGGGCTTTATGGCTCCTGCATCGTTGCCTTAAGAGAGGATTACGAAAAAATCAAAGGCCATGAGAGCGTCAAATCCGAGGTGCTTGACGATTTGTTATTAGGATCAAAATTTATGGCAGCGGGCATCCCTGTCACCAATTTTATCGGGTATGGCCTCGTTTCCTTTCGGATGTACCCCAAAGGCATTCAAAGCGAAATCGAAGGGTTTAGCAAAGGTGCGGTCCTAAGCACCTCACAGCTAAGCCCATGGACGATTATCCCTACAGCGATTTGGGTCGTTGGGCTCCTGCTATCTAGCACCGTGTTTATTTTCGTGGACACTTCATGGGGAGCGCCTTTAATGATCGGATACATCCTATACATGCTTCAATTCATTTATTTTATTAAATATGTCGGACACTTTGGGTTTTTGATTCCGGTTTTGCATGTTTTTTCTACGCTATTTTTTGTAGTCATTATGATTTATTCGATGTATCAGGTCGTTTTTCTGGGCCATGTAAAATGGAAAGGAAGGTACGTCCGAGTGAGGGGTAGGCGGGAGCAATGATCATTTTGTTGACGGCTTGTTTCTTTCTGTCGGGGTCGCTTATGTTCTCGTATTGGCTCGGCCTGCTGGGCAAAAAAAATCTAAAAGCCGTTGGAGACGGCAATCCGGGTGCCTTGAACCTGTGGAAGGCCAATGGTTATAAATATGGCATAGCCGGCGTTTTGCTCGATTTTTTAAAAGGTTATTTGCCGCTATTATGGATTATGGGAAGCGACTACGGGCAAGGATTTTTTATCATTCCGCTTGCGCTTGCTCCCATTGCGGGTCATGCATTCAGTCCCTTTCTGAAAGGGAAGGGCGGCAAAGCTATTGCGGTCACCTTTGGTGTGTGGAGTGCGCTTACGGGGTTCGAGGTTTCTTTGGCATATGCAGTCATCTTAGCGTTGTTCATGGCTGTGAATCGCAGTATTTTCAAAAACAGGTATAAGTCCGCGCAATCGGATGGCTTGCAGGTTGTAAGCGGGATGTTGCTGCTCTCCGTTTATGTGTCAATCAGGCCGTTCCCTGCGGCTATTTTCTGGGTCTGGTTGGGCAATTTCTCCATTCTTGTCTTTAAGCACAGATTTGAATTAAAGGCTTGGCTGAAGAGGAGCTTGGGGAAAGGTAATTAAATGGCTTTGGCAGGGCGTGAAATCATGCCGGTCCGCCGGAAAGAGAAAGGGCCGCCTCAAAAGGTCGGAATAGACCTCAGAGACAGCCCTGTTTTTCTGATTATTGATTCATAGACGGCTTGTGCACCACTTTAATTGATTGGTTATAGACGAGCACGATGTACACGATGTCCAGTATAAAGATCAAAACGTACATGATCAGCAACAACACGGATTGTGGATAAAGCATATAGCAGAGGACGGAAGCGCATACGGTACCGATCATTTTGAAATAAGCGATAGACAGCGATTGGCCTCGAAGCTCCTTGACCAGCAGCATTCTTATAAATAGAATGGACATCATCAGGTTGATGCCAAAGGCGGAATAAACCCCCATTTTATCATGAAACTCCACCGCCATTCCGTAATGCAGCAGCAAAGCGATGACAAGCAAGGAGAAGACGGAAGCATGAAGCGTGCTTTTTGGATACAAGCCTTTGGAATAATAGAGATATTGAATCAGAATGATGCAATCCAATACGAACCATATGAAGGTTACGACTTGCTGAAGCGGGTGGAATGGCATGAAAAAAGTAAATAAAAATTCCCACGTAATATTTGCGCATATGGAGGCGAGGGGCATTCCGCAGGATTGATCCTTGAACCCTTTATAAATGACAAGAATATAGACGATCGTCCAAAATAGGGCTACCCCAACTAGCAGTATTACTTTTAGCAGCAATAGATGCTCCATTTAGCAGTGATCGCATCCTTTCTTAAAAAAATTCGTCATACAAGAATATGAATTTAGCTTGTCTATGTATATGAAACAATCGATTGATGTAGACCGAAGGATAGAACGAATAAGATAAGAACCGTGATATGCCTCGCTTTTTAAGAGCTTTCTTGAAAATACTTTACCGATCGTTCTCAAAATGCTAAGATGGTTTTGGGAGGGATATGTGATGGGACGTACCAAAGCATTTGAGGAAAGCGCAGTTCTGCATAAGGCTATGCAGTTGTTTTGGGAACAAGGCTATGAGAAGACGTCTTTGAATGACCTTGTTGAACATATGGGCATCCATCGCAGAAGTATGTACGATACTTTTGGGGACAAGCATTCACTGTATTTAAAATCACTGGACCGCTATGGGCATATGGTTGGCTCCCAATTAGAAGCCGGGGCAAAAGGCGCGCAAACGGCAAGCCAAGCGATACGTTTTATTTTTGACTTTATCATTGAAGGCGGCGAGGATAGGCCGCTCGGGTGCATGTTTGTCAATTCAGCCATCGAGCTGGCAGCCCGTGATGAAGAGGTAGACGCCAAGGCCGCAAAAGGTTTTGACCATACCGAGCAGCTGCTTGTGGACATCATTCGCAGAGGACAGCAAACAGGAGAATTCACCGCTGACCACGATGCTCAGGCGCTTGCCGAACACCTGCACAATACGCTGCTGGGCTTAAGGGTCCTTGTCCGTACCACAGCCGGTAAAGAGAAGCTGCATCGCATTGCCAATTTTGCATTAGCAGCAATGGAAAAATAAAAAAATTTTTTTCAGCAAATGAGAATGATCGTTCTCAAAAAGTTGGCCGGCTTTCTCCATCGGCAATCCAGCTTTACTCCCACAAATGAAAACCTAAACTAGAGGAGACGATATACATGACAGAATCACTGAATTTAACAGGCAAAGTGGCTTTCGTAACTGGCGCCACACGGGGAATCGGATTAGAAACGGCGCGTGGACTTGGCAAGCTGGGCGCAACTGTAGTGATAGGAGCACGCGATGCGCAAAAAGGGCAGGCCACGGCAGACCAATTCAGAAAAGAAGGATTAACTGTCGAAAGCGTCAAATGTGATGTCAACAGCATAGAAGACCATGCTGCGGTATATGGCTTCTTTGAACAGAAGTATGGCAAGCTGGATATTCTCATTAACAATGCAGGCATTTTGCTGGATGAAGAGAACGTATCGGCGCAAATCATTAACCGTACAAGCACGCTGCCCGCAGAGACCCTTCGTGAAACCTTTGATGTCAATTTCTTCGCGCCAATCCAGCTGACGCAAACGTTGCTGCCGCTGATTCGCAAATCGGAGGCAGGACGAATCGTAAATCTGTCCAGCGTCTTAGGCTCGTTAACGCTGCATGCTGATCCAACGGCTCCTATTTATTCGTTCAAAACGTTTGCTTACAATGCATCGAAGACAGCATTAAACGCTTTTACGGTTCATCTGGCGCATGAGCTGAAGGATACCCCGATCAAAGTCAATTCCATTCACCCTGGTTGGGTCGTAACCGCATTAGGCGGCGACAACGCGGCAATCGATGTTGTGGAAGGCAGCCGTACCAGCATTATTGCTGCTACTTTGCCGGCTGACGGACAAACCGGTGGTTTCTTCCATCTCGATGACCAATTGCCTTGGTAATTCCTGCTTTCATATGAACTATTGCAAAAATGGTTGAACCGGCAGTCGTCGGCTCAACCATTTTTTTTATCGCGTCAAACAGGGATGTTATTTAAAACCTTCAATAAAACGGCTTGCTGCAATGGAAAGCGGCATGTTGCGCATAATCATAATACCTACTTGCGAGGGAGGTAGCTCCACTTCCAATTGGATCTCAAAAAGCGAGCCCTCCTCCAGCTCCTTGGAAACAAATTCTCGGGTGACGTAAGAGATGCCGAGTCCTTTTCGCGCAAATTCAATGAGAAGATCTACGCTTCCGACCTCAATTTCAGGCTTCAGCTCAAAGCCGTAGCCCTGGAACAATTCCGTAATGGCCATTCGTGCCCGGCTATTGCGCGAGAATAGGATGACGGGGTACTGGATTAGCTGCTCGAGCGATAGCGGCTTGTTCTTAAGCTCTGCATAACGGGCTCCGGCCACAAAACAATCCTGCAGCTGAATGCCTTCCCGCACTTCAAGCTGAGCGTCGACAATCGGCATACGAACGACGCCAAAATCAATTTTGCCTTCTTTCAAGAAAGCTATAATTTCCGGGGTAGTCCCATGAATAAGTTGAAGCTTGATGCCAGGGTGAATCTGATGAAAATCTTCTAAGTATGGCAGCAAATAATGCTTGAACAGCGAATCGCTGCCGCCGATCCTCAGCTCGCCGCTGTCCAGGTTTTTGAGCGCCGCCAGTTTTTCTTCCGCCAGCGATATTAAAATTTGCGATTTTTCAATATAAGAATAAAGGATAGCGCCTTCTTGCGTCAGGGATACGCCTTTGGAGTTCCGGTAAAACAAGGTGATGCCAAAGCTGTCCTCAAGCTGTTTGATGGCATGGCTGACGCTGGGCTGGGTGATATACAGGAATTTAGCAGCCTGAGTCAGGCTTCCCGTCTTCGCAGCCCAATAAAAAACCTTATACAGCTCATAATTGTTCATAGACATGGTCTATAGCTCCTGTGAAATATATTAATTACTTGTATAGGTGATAAAAGTATTATAGTGGAACTAAGCAAAAGAAACCAGCGCTTGCAGATTGGAACGGATAAGCGCCGCTGTTCCGGTCGCTGCAAATCGTGCTGTTAGAAATAAGAGAGAAGCTATGCTGGAAGGAGTAATGAACATGGAAGCCGCAACGTTTGTCTTGTTTGGAGCGACAGGGGATTTAGCCAAAAGAAAAATTTACCCTGCCTTGTTTAATTTATTTATCGAACAAAAGCTGCCGCAATCATTTTCTGTCATTGGTCTTGGAAGAAGAGAGCTGTCTGATGAAAAATTTCAAGCAAATGTGGAGCAATCTCTTCTTAGCTTCTCTAGACGCAAAGCAAGTGATCCTGCATTATTGAAAAGCTTCTTAAGCGCCTTTCGTTACAGTGTATTGGATGTAGGAAATAAAGAGGATTACCAGAAGCTTCTGAAGCTAATTGAACAACGCGAAGAAGAGCTGGATCTTGCGCCAAATCGAATGTTTTATTTGTCCGTTGGACCAGAGTTTTTTGAAACGATCGCATTCAACATCAAGGAAAGCGGGCTAGGAACGACAACGGGCTGGAAACGGCTGATGATCGAAAAACCATTTGGACATGATTTGCAATCTGCTCGGGATTTGAATGAAAAGCTGAGCAAAGCTTTTGCGGAGCATGAAATTTTTCGGATTGATCATTATCTCGGCAAACCTATGGTGCAGAAGCTTGAGGTGCTGCAGCAGACTAACCCCGTTCTTCAAGCATTATGGTCAAATCGTTACATTGCCAACGTTCAGATTACGGCTAATGAAACAGTGGGCGTTGAAGAAAGAGCGGGTTATTACGATCACGTAGGTGCGGTTAGAGACATGTTCCAAAACCATATGCTGCAATTGCTTATGATGCTGGCGATTCACCTTCCGAAAAACAGCAGCTCCGATGATGTTCGCTTTAAAAAGAAACTGGTGATGGAATCGCTTGAGCCGCTGCAAAAAGAGGATGTAAAATCGAGCGTGATCCGCGGCCAATACGCAGCAGGCGCAATCCAAGGGAATCCGGTAGTCGGCTATACTTCCGAACCAAGTATTCCTAAAGCATCCATGAACGATACGTTTATTGCCGCTAGGCTGCAAATCGATGATGTTTTTTGGCGGGACGTTCCTTTCTATATCCGAACCGGCAAAAGAATGAAAGAAAAATCAACACGAATCGTCATCGAGTTCAAGGAACCGTTAAAGCAGCAGTCGTCGGCAAATGACAACAAAACACCAAATCTGTTGGTGTTTGAGATTAGCCCTAATGAAGGGATAACGCTGCAATTAAATACAAGGGACCCTCAGCAAAAAGGGGAGTTCAAGCCGATAAACATCGACTTTCATACGAGCCGCAACGATGTGCCTGAAGCTTATGAAAATTTGCTGCATGATGCCTTGCACGGTGATCCTACGTTTTTTGCGCACTGGGATGAAGTGGAGCTGTCATGGAAATGGGTTCAACCGATCTTGCATGCGTTTGAAGAAAATCTTGTTCCGCTTCATCTTTATTCAGCGGGAACTTACGGACCTGCTGAGTCTGATGCATTACTGGCGAGAGACGGCTACCATTGGTGGTTCGATACGCTGACTGAACAAGAAATCGATACAATAAAAGGAGAACAATATGCCTATCACACAAACGATTGACCAGCTAGCTATTGATACGATCCGCACTTTGTCTATTGATGCCATTAACAGCGCCAATTCTGGCCATCCAGGCCTGCCGATGGGGGCTGCCCCAATGGCTTATGCCCTTTGGTCCAAATTGATGAATCACAATCCAAGCCATTCCAAATGGTTTAACCGTGACCGCTTCGTTCTTTCAGCGGGCCATGGCTCTGCATTGCTTTACAGTCTCCTGCACTTGTCAGGTTATAACGTGTCCATTGAAGATTTAAAGCAGTTCCGCAAGCTTAACAGCAAAACGCCGGGGCATCCCGAATTTGGGCACACTGATGGTGTAGAAGCAACGACGGGCCCACTTGGTCAAGGCCTTGCGATGGCTGTTGGGATGGCGATGGCCGAAGCTCATCTGGCATCTAAATTTAACCAAAGCAGCTTCCCGGTTATCGATCATTATACGTACGCGCTTGTTGGCGACGGATGTTTGATGGAAGGGGTAGCTTACGAGGCGATGTCCATGGCTGGACATATGAAGCTTGGCAAATTAGTGGTCTTGTACGATTCCAATGATATCTCACTAGATGGAGAGCTAAACCTTTCCTTCGGAGAAAATATGCAAAAAAGAGCGGAATCGGCTGGATGGGAATATTTAAGGGTTGAGGACGGCAATGACGTGGCGGCAATTGCGAAAGCGATCGAAGCCGCTAAGCAAAACGATTCGCAGCCTACCATTATTGAAATCCGGACGATTATCGGCTTTGGAAGCAAGAAGGTAGCCGGAACGAACAAGGCGCACGGCAATCCGCTTGGCAAGGACGAAGCGAGGGCTACCAAGGAAGTTTATGGCTGGCAGTATGAGGAAGAGTTCACGGTTCCAGAAGAAGTCAAAGCACACTTTGAGCAGCTTAAGCATAAAGGCGAGGCAAAAGAAGAAGACTGGAACAGATTGTTAGCTTCCTATAAAGCGCAGCATCCTTCGCTTGGCGAGGAGCTGGAGCAAGTAATCGATGGGACTGTCGTATTTGAAGCCAAAGACATCCTAACGTTTGACACGTCGAAAACCGTTTCTACCCGCATAGCAAGCGGTGCTGCTATCAATCATTACATCAAAACCGTACCATCGATTTTTGGAGGCAGCGCAGATTTATCGCATTCGACGATGACGGACATTAGCGGCGATCAAACCTTTGCCGTGGAATCCTATTCGGGACGCAACATTTACTTCGGCGTTCGCGAGCATGCGATGGGCGCTGCCGGCAACGGCATGGCGCTCCATGGCGGCGTAAAACCGTTCGTCAGCACCTTCTTCGTATTCAGCGATTATTTGAGGCCGTCCATTCGGTTGGCTGCTCTGCAAAAGCTGCCTGTCATTTATGTCTTTACGCATGATTCGATTGCCGTTGGGGAAGATGGTCCAACTCATGAGCCAGTCGAGCACTTGGCAGCGCTGCGAACGATTCCAGGCCTGACGGTCATTCGGCCATCAGACGCAAATGAAACGGCAAATGCATGGGCGTATGCCTTGCAGCAAAAGCAAGGTCCGGTAGCGCTTGTGCTAAGCCGCCAAAACCTTCCCGTTTATGAAGCGACGAAAGCAAACGTTGACGGGGTAGCAAAAGGCGCTTACGTGCTGGAGGAAACGAATGATCAACCGGATGTCATTCTTATCGGTACCGGATCAGAGGTTTCACTTGCGGTGAGCGCGAAGGAAGAGCTGGAGCGGGATAACCTCTCTGTACGTGTAGTTGCCATGCCGAGCAGAGAACTATTCGATCGCCAATCCGAAGATTACAAGCAGTCCGTTCTGCCTGCATCTGTTACGAAGCGGATAGCCATTGAAGCAGGTATTTCGCTTGGCTGGGAGCGTTATACGGGACCTACCGGAAAAGTATTGTCCATCGATACTTTCGGTGCATCAGGTCCTGGCAATGAAGTAATGGAGTACTTCGGTTTTTCAGTAAATAATGTGGTTCGCCTAACTAAACAATTGCTAAGCAATTAAAAAAATGGAGGTTGATCATTATGAAATTTTTTATCGATACGGCAAATGTGGAAGACATTAAAAAAGCGTACAAAATCGGCGTTTTATCCGGCGTAACAACGAATCCTTCTTTGGTTGCCAAAGAAGGAGTGAAATTCGAGGACCGCATTGCAGAAATTTTGCGAGAAGTGCCTGATGTAGAATCCGTGTCCGCTGAAGTAACGCCTGACGCACTTACAGCAGAGGAAATGATCGCGCAAGCGAACGAACTGATCAAAATCAATAACAATGACAAAAACATTACGATCAAGCTTCCAATGACGCTTGCAGGTTTAGAGGCTTGCCGTTATTTAACTAAAAAAGGCGTGAAAACAAACGTTACGCTGATCTTCACAGTGAACCAAGCGCTCCTTGCTGCTCGCGCTGGCGCCACCTATGTCTCGCCGTTTCTAGGCCGCTTGGATGACATATCGGAGGATGGCGTTCAACTAATCGTGAAGGTTGCGGAATTATTCCGTACGCATAACCTGGACGCGCAAATTATCGCTGCCTCTGTCCGCCATCCGGATCATGTGACTCGCGTAGCGATGGCGGGTGCGCATATCGCAACGATTCCGTTTTCGGTTATCGAACAAATATCCAAGCATCCACTTACGGATCAAGGGATGGAGAAATTCGCAGCCGATTGGAAAAAAACAGTTCAGCAATAAGATAGCTTGAAAGTTGAAGATGCAAATTGCAGGGAGGTAGTTACAATGACAAAACAGCAAATTGGCGTGGTCGGCTTAGCCGTAATGGGTAAAAACCTTGCCCTAAACATGGAGAGCAAAGGGTTCTCGGTTGCTTTATACAATCGTTCACCTGAGAAAACGAATGAGCTTTTGGCAGAAGCGCCGGGCAAAAATTTCGTCGGGGCTTACAGCATCGAACAATTTGTTCAATCGCTGGAGACGCCGCGCAAAATATTAATCATGGTTAAAGCGGGCCAACCGACTGATGATACCATTAATCAGCTTGTGCCTTACCTAAGCCAAGGTGATATACTCATTGACGGCGGCAACGCGCATTTCCCGGATACGCAAAGAAGAAATAAGGATCTGCAAGCCAAAGGCTTCCGCTTTATCGGCGCAGGCATTTCCGGCGGCGAAGAAGGAGCGCTGAATGGCCCTTCGATTATGCCAGGCGGGCAAAAAGACGCTTATGAGCTGGTTGAACCGATCTTGACAGCCATATCGGCTAAAGTTAACGGTGATCCTTGCTCCACGTATATCGGTGAAGACGGTGCCGGGCATTATGTCAAAATGGTTCATAACGGCATCGAATACGGCGACATGCAGCTCATTGGCGAGGCTTATCATTTGCTCAAGGATGTATTGCACCTTGGCACAGACGAGCTGCATGACATTTTCTCGGAATGGAACCGCGGCGAGCTGGATAGCTATCTAATCGAAATAACAGCCGACATTTTCGCTAAAACGGACCCGGAAACAGGCAAACCAATGGTCGATGTTATCCTTGATTCGGCAGGGCAAAAAGGAACAGGGAAATGGACCAGCCAAAGCGCACTGGATTTGGGCGTTCCGCTGTCCATTATTACGGAGTCGGTGTTTGCCCGGTTCATCTCCGCAATGAAAGAGGAGCGCGTAGCCGCAAGCGAGCGGTTGAACGGTCCGGCTGTACCAAGCTATGACGGCGATCCGAAGGAATTTATCGAAGCGGTACGCAAAGCGTTGTATACAAGCAAAATCGCTTCGTATGCGCAGGGCTTTGCCCAAATGCGAGCGGCCTCCGACGAGTACAAATGGAATCTCAATTATGGCAGCATTGCGATGATATTCCGCGGTGGATGTATAATCCGTGCAGCCTTCCTGCAAAATATTAAGGATGCTTATGATCGTGATCCGGCTCTGAGAAACCTGTTCTTGGACGATTATTTCAAAGGAATAGTCGAGAATTATCAAGACGCTTGGAGAAACGTTATTTCTATCGCGGTAACTAGAGGGATTCCGGTTCCTGCTTTTTCTTCCGCACTAGCTTATTATGACAGCTATCGTTCAGAGAGGCTGCCGGCTAACTTGCTGCAAGCGCAGAGGGATTATTTTGGGGCACATACCTTCGAGCGGCTTGACCAAAAGGGCAGCTTCCACTTTCAGTGGATGAAATAAGGTATGGGGGCTTCGAGCAATCATTTCAACTAGATCTCATAAGATGACAACAAACAGAAACGAATCGGATAATTATAATGTGAGGAGGGTGCCCCTTTTGGGTCACCCTCTTTTGATTTTTACAGCCATAATCTTGTGATTTATCATCTTTTGAGGGGCGTAGAGAGGACGATTGGCGGAACATTCACCTCGCTCATGCATAAACTTGGCAGCTTGCAGCCAGCCCTGTTGAAAGGAGGATACGATTTTTGCGCCGCTTACGCTGTAACTTTACCTCACCAAAAATAATCGCTGAAAGGCGTCACGTCCATTTAGCAAATTTAAGCATATAGACATGTAGGTGTTCTCCGCTGTTTAGGATATAATTGGTAAATGGCTTGGTCTACTAATTACATTCCTATTTTAAAGAGGGCAGGTGCGGTATGAAATTTAACGAATATCGTTATGAGCGTCCGGATGTAAAGGCTTTGGAGCAAAAGATCAAAGTGTTATTGGAATCGTTCCAATCAGCTGAAAGCTTCGAGGAGCAGGATGCTGCAATGGCGGCATTTAATAAGCTTCGGAGTGAATTCGATACGCAGCAGCAAATTGCAAGCATTCGCCACTCTATCGATACGAACGATGATTTTTATAAAGCGGAGCAGGATTTCTTTGACGAGAACGGGCCGGTCGTGCAAGAATATTTGACAGACTATTACCGTTTGCTTGTGACTTCGAAGTTCAGGGCTCAATTGGAAAATAAGTGGGGGCGGCAGCTGTTCCAATTGGCTGAGCTGGCGCTTAAGATTTTTAGCCCGGAGATCATAGAAGACCTTCAGCGTGAAAACAAATTGACAACGGAATACGCCAAGCTGATTGCATCGGCCAAAATTTTGTTCGAAGGCGAGGAGCGGACGCTCTCGCAGCTCGCGCCATTCCAGCAGTCCACTGATCGCGAAATGCGAAGGCGAGCTTCGGAAGCATCATCCGGCTTCATGGCTGAGAACGAAGAAACGTTTGACCGCATCTATGATGATCTTGTTAAAGTACGGACAAAGATCGCAACGAAGCTTGGTTTCAGCAATTATGTCGAGCTTGGTTATGCCAGAATGTCACGTACCGACTACAATGCGGAGATGGTAGCAAACTTCCGGAAACAAGTGCTAGAGGGAATCGTTCCGGTTGCGACGAAGCTGAGGGAGCGCCAGCAAGCCAGGATCGGCGTCAGCGAGCTGTTGTATTATGACGAGAACTTCAGCTTCAAATCCGGGAATGCGACGCCGAAGGGCGATCCGGAATGGATTGTAAGCAATGGCGCGAAGATGTACGAGCAATTATCCCCGGAGACGAACGAGTTTTTCCGCTTCATGCAGGATAATGATCTCATGGATCTCGTCAGCAAGAAGGGCAAGCAAAGCGGAGGTTACTGTACCTATATTAGCGATTACGGCGCTCCTTATATTTTTTCCAACTTTAATGGGACATCAGGCGATATCGACGTGCTAACGCATGAAGCGGGCCACGCCTTCCAAGTGTACGAAAGCAGGAGCTTCGAGGTGCCGGAATACAGCTTCCCGACTTATGAGGCTTGCGAGATTCATTCGATGAGCATGGAGTTTTTCACTTGGCCGTGGATGAACCTTTTCTTCGAGGAGGATGCGGATAAATACCGGTTTGATCATCTAGCGAGCGGCTTGATCTTCCTCCCGTACGGCGTAACGGTGGATGAATTCCAGCATTATATTTATGAGAACCCGGATGCGACACCTGCCGAGCGGAAGCAGGCATGGCGGGAAATAGAGCGCAAATATTTGCCTCACCGCAATTATGCGGATAATGCCTATTTGGAGCAGGGCGGCTTCTGGCATAAGCAAGGGCATATTTTCAACACGCCATTCTACTATATCGATTACACGCTGGCTCAGATTTGTGCCTTTCAGTTCTGGAAAAAGATGCATGAGGATCGTTCCGGGGCATGGGCAGATTATTTGAAGCTTTGCCGCCTTGGCGGAAGCTTGTCTTTCACGGAGCTGGTTAGCGTCGCGGGACTAAAATCTCCGTTTGAGGACGGCTGCGTCTCATCCGTTATCGGCAGCATTTCGAACTGGCTTGACAGCGTGGACGATAAGGCGCTTTAGAAGTCAATCTTCATTTCGGCCACAAAAACGTAAAGCAGCCTAATGAGCTGCTTTTTTTTATTCGTGTTCGAAATGATTTATAGCTTATCCAAGAAATATTAGTACTCGGTCGTTGGCATTTAAGTTGATTCGGTCAAATGGTTTACACTGTTGCTCAAGTAAAAGGATGTTTTCTATTCGTTGCTTGGAATGATAGCTCATTGCTAATAAAAGATAGTTTGGCATAGTTAAGAGAACCGTTTTGTTTTGCACCTTGTTTCATATAAAATGAAATCATGATACGACCTTAAAGGAGCCATCCATTGAGAAGAAAAAGCAAAAAAATAGCTAAAGGAAGCCTAATATTCATTGCTGTGCTGATTGCAGTCGGATTGATTTTTCCCACATGGACCCCGCAAATAAAAGGCGATAACAGCATAAGCTCATTAGAACAGGTTACGATCAATGGCACGGGCCATGAAGTCATGATCAGGGGAGCAGACCGGCGGAATCCGATTGTCATTTTTGTGCATGGCGGACCGGGGTGCTCCGAAATTCCTTATGTGAGGAAATATCAAGATTTGCTGGAGGAAAACTTTACAATCGTCCATTATGATCAGCGTGGAAGCGGGAAGTCGTATCATTTTTTTGAGGACTATTCCAATTTATCAACCGATTTGCTCGTAGATGATCTGCTCTCTTTGACAGATTACGTTGCAGAGAGGCTTGGACAAGAGAAGGTGCTGCTTATCGGCCATTCCTTTGGCACATACATCGGCTTGAAAGCGGCGGCCAAAGCGCCAGATAAATATATGGCTTATATTGGGATTGGGCAGGTTGCCGATACGGTGAAAAGCGAATTAGACAGCTTGAATTATACGATTGAGCAAGCAAAGCTTGCCGGTCATTTGAAAGATGCGAAGCGATTGGAGCTTCTTCGGGGGCGAGTCGAGCAAGGGGAGGCGACTACTCCCAGAAGCATGGTTCGAAAATACGGCGGAGCGGCAAGATTAATTAACGATAACATGGATTATTACAAAGGGTTTCTCTTTGAACCGGAATATAATCTGCTTGATGTGATTCGATATGTAAGAGGGATATGGGTGTCGCAGAAAAATTTATTGAAGGAAGAAGCCCAAAATAATATTACAACACTCGTTAATAAATTGGATATCCCCGCTTATTTTGTCATGGGACAATATGATTATATGACATCCGCAAATGCGGCAAAAGATTATTTTGATAGGCTGGACGCGCCTTTAAAGGATTTTGTCATTTTCAAAAAATCAGCTCATTATCCCCAGTTCGAGGAAAAAGCGTCGTTCGCGAAGTGGTTGAAAAAAATATGGGATCAGCTCACGGTCTAAGCATTTTCCTATGCTAGCATTCAACGGAATGGAGCAGCGCCGGCAGCCGCTTCGTTCAATTGAGGTTTTGCCAAGGCCGATATGGAGCTTAAGCTAGCTTCGAGCCTAGCTGCTTCACTTTATCTAGCCATTTGGCGCGTTTTTCCGGTGACGACGTTTTTACGGGCGTAATCTCTGTAATCCGTACGGGGGTGATACCGCTAAACTGCAAAATATTACGCTTCATAACATTATGGCCCGCACTTCTGTAAATCCATTTGTAGTACCAGGCTGGAGTATCCATAGTGACGATTAAGTGCGCAGATTTGCCAGTGAGGAGCTTATCCCAAAAGGCGGAATTTGTACGGTATTTGAAAGCATAACCGGGCAAAAAGACACGATCAATAAAACCTTTCAAAATGGCAGGCATCGCCCCCCACCAGGTAGGATATACGAATACGAGATGATCTGCCCAGCTTATTAATTTCTGAGATGCTATGAGATCATCCTCCAGCTCCGTTCTTTGGCGGTAACCATACTTTAAGTTTGGGTTAAACTCTATTTTGCTCAAATCAATGCTTCGTACCTCTGCATCACTGCCCGCTGCCCCTTCCATATAAGCCCCAGCTAAGGCAGAGCACAAGCTTTGCGAATCGGGATGTCCGTTAATAACGAGAATTTTTGATTTCATATCGATGTTCCTCCTCAATTAAATGCCGCTCTATCTCTTCATTTCTGTCCTTCGGAGCGGTTTGCGTTATAATATAGTGGTGTATGACTACAGTTAGCTTAGTACGAATTCCAATATAAATGAATGATCAATGACGCAAAAAAGGTTACTGATTTGCGCAAAGGAGGATTAAAGCTTGGACAGTCAGGGTGTGGCCATATCGATGGTTTATCCGATTATGAAAACCATTGTTCATAAAGGATTTGATACGGAGCAGTATTGCAGCTACGCTTCTTTTGACGCTGGACTCTTGAGTGATGTGGAGGCTCGTATTTCTGCTGAGGAATTAGTACGGTTAATGATCGCAGCCGCCCATTACACGCAAGACGATCATTTTGGTTTGCATCAAGGCGAAATAATGGAGTTCGGGGATTTGGGCATTCTCGGCTACGTTATGATGCATTCGCGTACGATTGCCGAATCGTTAGCTGCCTACCAAAGATATAATGTGATTTTGTCCAGCGGCTTCAATTTAGAATGGGAAGTGCAAGGCGATGATCTCCTGATTCGGCTGTTTTTAGAGCATTCCGGCCAAATGTCTCGGCACTGCGTGGAGGATATGGCGAGCTCCGTGTATCGATTGATAGGCAGATTAAGCAACCGGCGTATTTTGCTGAATGAGGTTCAGTTTTCGCATGATGCACCGTCAAATACGAGTCCCTATACGCCAGTGTTCGGGATTATTCCTAAATTCGGCGGCGAGGACAATGTTCTGCGCATGAGCAAGGATGTGCTGTCCTATTCCGTTATGTATTCCGATTCCAAGCTGCTCGGCGTGTTTGAGGCCATCGCGCAGGAAACAAAAGATGGGCTGATGCCGGCAAGCGTGTTCTCGGAGAAGGTGATAAAGTGGATGAAAAAATGTATCCCTTCTTATTTTCCGACATTACAGCAAACGGCAGAATCGTTCGGAATCAGTACGCGGACACTTCAAAATAAGTTGAAGGAAGAATTCACGACCTACAATGACCTTTCTATCCGCGTTCGCAAGGAGCTCGCTATGGGTTATTTGAAGAAATGGGAGTATTCGGTTGGCGAGATTGCTTATGTTATGCATTTTTCGGAGCCTAGCGCTTTTCAGAGCGCATTTAAGAAGTGGACGGGACTGACGCCAGGGCAATATCGGACAAAAGTAATGAAGGAGCTTACAGAAAGATCCTCCTAGCGCTCCGCAGGACTTAATTCTGCCCGAACCCCCGCTAAGATTTCATAATCTCCATTCCATTATTCCTCTTCATCGACAACTGGAATGATCACCTTATTGGAATCGGTGCTCATCGGGGAGAGCTTGCGGCTCGGATAAACCGAAACGTACGTGGAGTGAGCCTGGTTGATAATCGTGCCCGATTCAATAAGAACCCGAACCGCATAGGTCGCGCTCGCCCGCTCTCCGGGCTTTAGATTGCCGATGAGTATGTGAAGGATAGGGCCATTTGCTGGCTGCGGCACACCGTTGCGAGAACTTGGAAGGTGAACGTTACATGCCCTTTGGTTAAAGTCGTTCCAATGTTGATGCCCGCAGACGGGTTTGAGCCGGGGAACACAAAAAAGAAGCCGTCTCCTTCCATACCGGGACTGGTTATAATCAAACCGACTGCTGCGGCTAGACGCTTGAATTCGCATATAGGAAATGAACTCGTTTTATTTACATACATACTGTATGTATGTTAATATCCGAATAAGCCATAATGATCTAAAAACAAGGGAGAGTGTGAAAATGAAATGGAACAGTTTCTATCCGGTTGTCATGACACAGACGGTAGCGGAAAGCGCGGCATTTTATCAACGCTACTTTGGTTTTGAAGTTGTATACGAGTCGGATTGGTATGTGAGCTTGCGCTCAGGCGCAGGCGATAATGGATTATCGTATGAGTTGGCACTGCTTGATGCCGGGCATCCAACGATTCCTGCTGCTTATCGCAAGAAGGCAGAGGGATTGATTCTGAACATGGAAGTTGATAATGTGAATAGTAAATACCAGCGGCTAGTCATTGACGCGAAGCTGACGTTGGAGCAGGATATTCGGGATGAGGATTTTGGGCAGCGTCATTTTATACTTTCTGATCCTAGCGGCGTATTGATAGATGTAATAGAAATGATTCTGCCTACGGAGGAAGAAGCTTCCCATTATTCGGAATCGGTGTGGCAGCAAGAGCAGTAAGGAAAGGTTAGGAAGACAGGAGAAACCAGATGAGAAGAAACAAGAAGGATACCGCAGAAACCATTCAACGGCTGCTGGAAGTTGCGCGGCAGCATTTTACTGCCCATGGTTACGCTGACTGTTCACTGGAGGAAATAGCCAAAACGGCTGAGGTGACCCGAGGCGCCGTCTATCACCATTTTGGCAGCAAAAAAGGCTTGTTCAAGGAAGTGCTGGAGCTTGTGCAGCGTGAAGTGGCTCGGCGGCTGGAAGCGGAGGCTGCGCGCAGCGACGATCTGTGGGAGCAGCTTTATGTTGGCTGCCGGGCGTTTATGACTGTGGCGACAGAGCCTGAGAACAGGCGGATCATGTTAATCGATGGCCCTGCAGTGCTTGGCTGGGAGGAATGGCGGCTGATGGATGAACAGCAGTCCATGCGTCAGTTGTATGAACAACTGGAGCTCATGCAGCAGCAAGGTTATCTTAAGGACATTCGTCTCGCGGCAGCGACGCATCTGCTGTCAGGCGCACTAAATGAAGCAGCACTCTGGCTGGCACAGATCGCGAGCTCAGCAGAGGCTGCCGAAGCGATGGAAGACTGTTTGCATACGCTGCGCAAGCTGCTGGAAGGCATTCGTTAAACGATACAGCAGCCATTAAGGATACATGTTTGGTTCGGGCTTCACTCGTTTGTGCAAGTCGGGAGATCCCCCTTAGGGATTGAACGACTTTCTCTTAGCATATCAGAATTGTTCAGCCAGCTTATTCACATCCCCGACCTCACTTCTAACTTGCCCCTTTTTTATGCCTGACTATCCTTTCCGTTGGTGCCCACTTAAAATAGGTTGATTTTGACAAGCATGCGACTTACACTTTAATGGTTAAAGCTGAATTGGCCATGAATAGAATGATGCTATTTTATAATGATGCCGGTAGGCTTCTATTTTGGCGAGTTCGGTTAATGAAGTTAGAGGAGGGGAATGTGTCGTGGAAAATCCTATTTATGATAGGCTGCTTCCAGCTCCAAAAAATGGCGGCTTCCATATGGACGATTATTACATTTGGTGCGGTTCTGCGATTCAAGGAGAAGATGGGAAGTATCATTTATTTGCATCAAGATGGCGCAAGGAGCTTGGCTTTGGCCCGCAATGGCTGTTTAATTGTGAAATTGTAAGAGCAGCGAGTGACACCCCGGAAGGTCCCTATCAATTTGAAGAGGTAGTATTCAAAACTCGGGACCGTTCTTATTTTGATGCGCTTAATCAGCATAACCCTTCTATTAAATATTGGAATGGCACTTATTATCTTTATTATTTCGGAACCTCTTATGGCGGTCCAATACCTGAGCCGGGAGATGAGATTTCCTCCGATCGCGTCATTGAGGTATGGAACCGCAAAAGAATTGGACTGGCTACCAGCCAATCGGTATACGGTCCTTGGGAGCGCATGGATTCGCCTCTGCTCGAGCCGAGAACGCCTGGATATTGGGATTGTACCATTACGACAAATCCTTCGGCAGCTATTCTGCCGGACGGAACCACCTATATGATATACAAATCACGTGAGTATGCTGGGGCGCCGCTGCAGCTCGGAATTGTGAAAGCGCCTCATCCTGCGGGTCCGTTTGAACGATTGAGCGATTCTCCGATATTCAAGTTTGACAATGAGGATTTTCATGTCGAGGACCCTTACCTTTGGTACGCCGATGGGTTGTTTCACGTGATTATGAAGGATGATTACAAAAATAACAGCGGCGGACTTACCGGCGAGTGGGGAGCTGGCGTCTACGCCACAAGCGAGGATTGCATCCATTGGAGCCTGCACCCTAGTCCATTGTCTTATACGCGCAGCGTGACATGGGATGACGGGACAACAACCCTGCAATGCAATCTGGAGAGGCCGAATCTCTTATTTCACGACGGGAAACCAACCCATCTGTTTCTTGCGACCGGAAATGGCAAAGGGCCATGGGAGTTTGAAGGGGTAACCTGGAACATGGTGGTTCCTTTAAAATAATAATGATCATGCAGCTGTTCTGTTAAAATAAGCCTCCGGCAAATGACCGGAGGCTGTTTTAATTTGACATCATCTTTACGTTTCCGTCATCACACCGCCGTTGACATGAAGCACTTGCCCGGTAACGAATGAAGAATCATCGGAGGCCAAATAAATGTATGTTGGGGCGAGCTCGAACGGTTGGCCCGCTCGCTTCATAGGCGTATCTAGCCCAAACGTTTTGACATATTCAGCGGAATAGCTGGAGACGATTAGCGGCGTCCAGATCGGACCTGGCGCAACGGCATTAACCCTTATGCCGCAATCTACCAACTGAAGCGACAAAGAACGGGTGAAGGACACGACCGCTCCTTTCGTTGAGGAATAATCGACTAGAAGGGGAGCTCCGGCATAAGCGGTAACGGATGCTGTACTAATAATCGAGCTGCCCGAGCAAAGATAAGGAAGCGCCGCTTTTGTCAAATAAAAGTGGGGGAAGATGTTTGTGCGGTACGTATCCTCCAGCTGTTCATTCGATATGTCCATAATGCATCTCTGAGGAAATTGGACCCCTTGATTCAGAACCAAAATATCAATTTTCCCATAACATTCTAAGGTTCTGCGCACGATTTCAGGGGAGAACTCCGGCTTGCGCAGATCGCCTTCAATCAGCAGGCATTGCCGGCCGTATTGCTCCACCATTTGTTTGGTCGCGGCGGCATCTTCACGTTCGTACAAAAAGACGATGGCTACATCCGCGCCTTCTTTGGCGAAGCCAATAGCGACGGCACGGCCAATACCGCTGTCGCCCCCTGTAATGATAGCAATTTTGCCGGCTAATTTGCCGCTTCCTTTGTATTCGGGATTATCCGATATCGGAATCGGATTCATCAAATATTCCAGTCCGGGCTGTCGATCCTGATGCTGAGGGGGAAAAGTAATGGGCACTTCCTTGCATTTTGTTTCTTTCCCGTAGTAAGGAAATTTCGGAATCATCGTTGTTCCTCCAATTTCATAGGATGACACAGGATATTCACCTATTTGCTTTGGGGTGAGGATGGATTGAAGGAGGTTTTGCAAATAACAATAAAAAATAGTGTTCACTTTACATTATTTATGTGATAAAATTTAATTGTGCACAATTGAAAATAAAAAGGAGTTTTTCTTCATGCAAATCGTTGCGAATATCGTTGTGGGTATCGTTGCTGTCATTCATCTTTATATTTTGTATCTCGAGATGTTCGCTTGGACGACGCCAAAAGGACTTCGAGCCTTTGGGATGACGCAGCAAATCGCCGATGCCTCCAAAACTTTAGCAGCCAACCAGGGTCTGTACAACGGTTTTTTAGCTGCCGGATTAATTTGGGGTCTCGTTCATCCGAATGTTTTATTCGGCCAGCAGATTGAAATCTTTTTTCTGGCGCTTGTAATGGTAGCAGCGATTTATGGCGGGCTGACGGCAAAAAGATCGATTTTGTACATACAGGGCCTTCCGGCGTTGATCGGATTATTGCTTGTTGTGTTTGCGTAAGAATCGCATGAGAGCAAGCAGAGGGCACATTATGCGAAAAAGCTGTAGACGTGAAGTCTACGGCTTTTTTTGTTAGGTTTGCAAGCTTTGTAAACCCCGGCAACTTGACACAGGGCTTATAATTAATAAAAAAACAGTAAGCAAAGAGTAGGGGTCAAGAAGCAATGTATGGTGTGGAGCAGCATAGGCAAATCAACAAGGTGATGGAATACATAGAAGAAAATTTGAATGAGCAGCTCTCGCTTGAAAAGCTGGCAAAAGTATCTACCTATTCGGTTTATCATTTTCAGCGCACCTTTAAAGGGATCGTCGGCGAAACGCCTGCCTCTTATATCAAAAGACTTCGTTTGGAGAATGCTGCGCATTTATTAATTTATGAACAGCAAATACCGGTCACTCAAGTCGCGCTGATGAGCGGCTTTTCATCGTTGTCCTATTTTACCTACTCCTTTAATGAAAACTTTAACACGAGCCCGAAAAAATGGCGGGAAGGCGCTTATTTGGAACGGTTCCCAAGAGAATACTATAATAGCAAGAAATCTAAACAAGTTAGCAATAATGATATAGAAGATGATCAGGCGAGCACGTATACTGGGTTTAAGTGGCTGGACCTCAGCAAAGTAAAAACCGTCGATTTACCTGCTTGCAAAACGGTGAATAGGCAAAGCATCGGTCCCTATACCGAAGGAATCCCTCATGCATGGGAAGAGATTTATCATTGGTCAAAGGCTAGAGGCTTGATTCAGCCAGATACGTGGATGCTTGGCGTACCGCGCAACAATCCCTACATCACTCCGCCAGACAAAAGCCGATACGATTGCCGGATTGCTATTCGTGAAGAGGGGCACTCGGAGCATGCGGAGGAGAGCCTTTATTCGTTTAAAGGCGGGAAACATGTGGTGTATGCGTTCGATGAGCCTCTGGATTATAGGGAAAGAAGCCAAATGATTGAGTGTTATTCAGAGCTGTACAGCTTCTGGCTTCCGAAAAGCGGCTACAGATATTTAGGAAACCCAGTTGAGCTGGTTCAAATCGAACAGATAAACGGTTCGTTGGAGCTGGATTGCAAAGTCAAGGCGATCGCATTGGCGATTGAACCCAAGTAGAAAAGGAGTGATCGTCATGTCCATGGATTGGAGCGCTTTGAACGTAGTTGCTATTTTAGCTGGCGGTGTGATGTATATGCTGTATGGAACGATCTATTATTCCGTTAGGCTGTCAGATAAAAAAGGAATTAAAAACAAGGCTGTTTTAGAAAATCAAAGTGAGGGCCCGCTAAAATATATCTGTTCCGTTATCATCGCTTTCGTTAGCTCGTTCCTCGTAGCCGTGCTGATTCAATTAACCGGCGCTGAGAATGCGCTGCAGGGTTTAGGCATCGGGTTGATCATTGGCCTGCTGATAACAATCGTTTATTTGAAAAACTCGCTATTCGGGCTCATGTCCAGAAGATCTTTATTAATCGCAGTAGGCGACCACCTCATTATTTTCTTGCTGCTAGGCTGTCTGCACGGTCTTATGGCTTAAACGAATGACATATCCAGAGAGGGATGCGCATCATGGTCGATTTTGAATGGTATAGAAGCTTTTGTATCATCTATAAGCATCAATCCGTTTCCGAAGCAGCTAAGACCCGCATGATGACACAGCCCGCAATGAGTCAGCACTTAGCCGCTTTAGAAGCTGAGGTGGGGGAATCTTTATTTGTTAGAACGTCAAGAAAAATCGTTCCGACGGAGCGGGGAAAGGAATTGTATTCCCAGCTCGCTCCCCTGATCGAGTCATTAGAGGATACAACGAACAGCTTTAAATCCGCTTCACTGCCAACGTTAACCGTGATCAAGCTGGGTGCGGCACATGAATTTTTTACCGAAAAAATATTGCCTCGGCTTCATACGTACGACATTTGTACACTCACGCAATTTGGAACCGCCGAGCAATTGTTAGAGCTGCTGAAGGAAGACAAAGTGGATTTGATCATCACGTCAAAAAAGTTCCAATCGCCAGGCGTGGAATATTTGAAACTGATGGACGAGGAATTTGTGGTCGTTGCCCCTATCGATTATCAAATCCTTGAAACCGATAACGTGAAGCTGATGGAGCAATGGCTCTCCGCCCAGAGCTGGATCAGCTATGGATTGGAATTGCCGATCATCAGACGGATTTGGAGGGAGCATTTTAAGATACGCCCGTTGATTAGGCCGATCCATATCATTCCTAACCTGCATATGATCTTAAAGGCCGTCGAGAACGGTGCGGGCCTGAGCGTAATCCCGACATATTTATTGGAAAAATCGTTAAACGAGGGCAGAACAAAAGTGGTGTTTGAGCAGCTAAAGGTTACAAACGAGCTGTTTATCGCCTATCAGCTTAAGCATAAGCATTTGCCTCAAATTAAAGAGATCATGTCGCTCATTCGTGAAAATAAGTAAGGTCAGCTAGCAGATGCTAGTTGATCTTTTTTATTTCGGGTAGATGCATAAATATATTTATTAATGTATCGTCATTTCATAATTTGTTTTATGCATTGGATAGCGTTTAGAATAAAGAAGCAGCAATCATCTAAAACTACTGGAGGTTAAGCAAATGTCTAAAAAAGTGTTGATCGTAGTCACAAACCATACTGAGATTCATGAAAGCAAAAAGACAGGAATTTGGCTTTCAGAATTTGCTGAAGCATATATGGCGTTTACAGAAAAAGGGTATGAGGTTGCGGTAGCAAGCCCGCTTGGCGGAGAAGGACCCGTCGATCCTGGAAGTGTGGATGCCAGCACACCGCAAGAGATTTTAGACGCAAAAAAATATTTACAGAACACAATCAAGCTAGATGGAGTAACGGCAGACGATTATGATGCGATTTTCTTGCCGGGCGGCCACGGAACGATGTACGATCTGCCAGGTGATGCCAACCTTCAAAAGCTTCTGCGCGATTTCTATGAAGGAAATAAAATAGTTGCAGCCGTTTGCCATGGACCGGCAGGTTTAGTTGGCGCAACCTTATCGAATGGACAACCGCTTGTCGCAGGCAAAAAAGTAAATGCATTTACAGACCGGGAAGAAGCACAAACGACGCTGGATAAACATCTTCCGTTTTTGCTGGAAAGCAAGCTTCGTGACCTGGGAGCGATATTCGTGGCAGCGCCAAACTGGTCTACTCATTATGAGGTGGACGGCAATCTGATTACAGGGCAGAATCCACAGTCGACGCTAGCGGTAACGAAAGCCGTCATTGAAAAACTAGGCTAATCGGTAAGGCAGTTACGAAACGAGGAGGTAAGGCATGAAGGTATTTGTAACAGGCGCTTCAGGTTATATTGGCGGTTCAGTAGCAAAGGCTTTGCTCGAAGCGGGGCATACCGTGTATGGCTTAGTCCGCAATCCGGATAAGATGGAACCGCTCAGACAGTTGGGCATAGAGCCTGTTCTCGGAACGCTGGAGGATACGGCTGTTTTAACGGAATACGCGAAGCTGAGCGACGCGGTCATTCATACGGCTGACTCCGATCATTTGAAAGCAGTGGAAACCTTTATTGCCGCACTGCGCGGCACGGGGAAACCGTTTTTGCATACGTCGGGTTCGAGCGTCGTTGGGGATGATGCCCGCGGCGATACGACGTGCGAACAAATTTTTGACGAAGAGACGCCATTTGTCCCGATGGATATTCGTGCAGATCGTGTGGCGATTAACAACCTTGTGCGCAAGGCTGGGATAGAGGATTGGGTCAGAGGCATCGTGATCGTTCCTTCGATGATTTATGGAAATGCGCTTGGGCTGCCTGTAGAAAGCGATCAACTGCCGCAAATTATTCGCAAGTCACGAGAGCTGGGGGCAGGCGTTCATGTTGGTAAAGGCGTAAATCGCTGGTCCAATGTCCACATCAAGGATTTGGCTCAGCTGTACGTGCTGGCGCTTGAGAAAGCACCATCATCCTCTTATTTCTTCGCTGAAAGCGGCGAGGAATCGTATGGCGACATCGCCAAAGCGGTCAGTGAGGCGCTTGGATTCGGAGGCAGCACGATTAGCTGGCCAGCCGATCAAGCGATTGCGGAGCTTGGAGATTGGGCGCGGTTTGCGATTGCTTCGAACAGCCGTGTTCGCGCTGTGCACGCGAGAAACTTACTCGGATGGGCGCCAAAGGAAGAATCGATGTTCAACTGGATTAATCAAAACTTGAAATAATGTCGGTTGAAGCTGCCGAGCGTATGATTAACGGGAGCTTATCCAGTTAAATGCTCCAGCTATTTTCCTCGCGGGAAATTAGCTGGAGCTTTACCTGTTAGGTGTAAGCAACGGTTAGCATTAGCATTTAGGGAAGCTGATTAGCGATCTGCATGAGCAGTCAAAAAATGGCATGCAAGAAGGTTGAAAACATGCGGCGCATCCACATTTGCGCAGTGGCCCGCCCCGGGCATGAACACCAATTCGGAATGCAGCTCTAACCGATGCAGCTCCCTCGCGGCTGCTTGAATAAGCTCCAGATCATGTTCGCCTATAACGATCAAAAGCGGGTAAGGCATAGGGGTATTTTTTTTGATAAAAAAAGTGTTCATCCCAGCCATGGCGGAAAAAGATTTTCTATTAAAATGTTTGGCGCCTCGGGCAAACACAGCACGGCCTTGATCGGTGCAGCATGAAAACGCAGAGACATAACTTCTAAATTTCCTCATCGAAAATAAGATGTACAAGATCCATTTGAACCCTTCGCTTCGCTGTGATTTCAACACCCGCTCATTCGCCTTATGTATCGAATAACCCCCGACGATGATCACTGACTTTACCCGATCTGGATAACGGTCAGCAAACGCTTGCGCGACAAGAGATCCCATGGAGACGCTTAAAAGATGGCATGCTAAAATGCCATTTTCCGATAAGAGCTGGTTTATGATTTCTGGCATATCCTTGATCGACAGTTTAGCTCCGGCGACTTGATTTTCCCCGTGACCTGGCATGTCTAATACGATTATTTGATAGCTTTTCTGAAAATAGTCCATTTGTGCCTCAAATATATGATGGTCGGTGAATGCCGGATGCAGCATCAAAATCGTTTCTTTTTGCTGATCCCCTGTGATGTAATAGGTGAGCTGCGCGTTGTTAAACGCCAGCCTTTTGGTTATGCTATCGCTACGCTTCATCGTCCGCCTCCAATTCCGCCAATAGCCCTTTAAACCAAGCAAACATGCTTTGATGATAAAAGAGTCCCAGCTCCAACGTTTTAAGCTGAAATTTGACTACTTCCTTGAGATGGGCCGGAATTTCCTTCGGACTTACTTCTTCATAACCGGTTTCAAACGTATGAACGGAAACTTCAAGATGGGCAATGACCGCTTTTATAATCGATTGGCGATCCTGCGGCGGCATTAAGCCTAAAAAAAACAACCGTGTCGTCACATCCTGCTCCAAGCGACCCGGCGCAATGGCAGACAACATCCAGTCCATAAAATATTGCCTGCCAAGCGGATTTAACGAATAAATCTTTTTTCTCCGGCCGTTTTCGGTCACTTCCTCGAGATCGACATGCCCGTTGCTCTCGAGCTTCTTCAGCGCGGCTTGAATGCTACCAAGGCTGGCGCTAAAAAAGGGAGATACCTTTCGCTGCAACGCATTTTTTATATCGTATTGCGTTAAATGGCGAATCATAAGCAGACCCAAGATGACAAACTCCAACTCATTTACCTCCTTCGCTAAAATCCATTTGAGTATAACATACCTAATAGGTATATGTGAACCGTCAACATTCCATTACAGCATGGCTGAAAAATTAATCATTTTAGTTGTTACAACAAATGAATATAAACGTATAAACCATTTTGAAGAACAAATAGCAGGGGCAGCATAAGGAAAGAGGAAAATGCATATGGACAAATGGTACAAGCTTGATAATGCCGCAAAGCTGTTCCCTTCGGTTGCAAATACAAAAAACACGTCTGTTTATCGTATTTCAGCCGTACTGAGGGATCCAATCGAACCGGAAGCTTTGCAGCTCGCCGCCGATACGGTATTCGATAGATTTCCAATGTTTACGGTGAAATTGCGCAAGGGTGTTTTTTGGAATTACTTGGATGCCAACAACGAAAGAATCGTCATTGCGGAGGAACAGCAGTATCCATGCCCGGATATTGATCCAAAAACAAATAATGGCTATTTATTTAAAGTTTTATACTACAAAAATCGGGTGTCTATCGAGGTTTTTCATTCACTTACAGATGGCAACGGAGCAATCGAATTTTTAAAATCGCTTTTGTATTATTACCTTGCGAATACGGGCCAAGAAGTGGACCCGGAAGGAAAGATTTTGCTCGCGGATACCGGCGTGGATGCCAGCGATATGGAGGATAGCTTCCGCACGCACTTTAAGGATTGTTACGTTGAAAATTATCGCAACAGCAAATCGTACCACATTAAAGGGACACGCTTTGAAATTTTCGGCAATAACGTTGTCCATGGCATTGTTAGCGGCAATCAATTAAATCAGGCAGCCAAGCAAAAGGGCAGCACGGTAACGGCTTATTTAACGGCGCTGCTCATTTATTCCATCTATCAGACGAGGAATAAATATAGTGAGCGCAATGAACCGGTCGTGATTGCGATACCTGCTAATTTGCGCAAAATGTTTCCTTCACGCACGCTCCGCAATTTTTTTGGAGTGGTCAATATCGGAGCAAAGGTGACAGAGGATACTACTTTTGATGAATTGGTAGCAAGAACAGGCGAGATGCTAAAGCAGAAAACAAGCAAACAAAACTTGCAAAGCTTCATCTACAACAATGTGGCGCTTGAGCGCAATAAAGCTACCATGTTTGTTCCGCTTTTTCTCAAGAGCTGGTTTGTGAATTGGGGTTTTCAAACACTGGGAGAAAGCAAAAAAACGATGACACTATCCAATCTTGGCAATATTATTTTGCCGCAGCAGATGTACGAGTATATTGAACAAATCGAAGCGGTCGTCTATCCAACGAACAAAAGCCCGATAAGCTGTGGAATCTGCACGGTCAATGATCGGATGGCGATTACGTTTACGCGAAATATTGTGGAAGCAGATATTTTGCAATATTTCTTTGCTTACTTGGCGAATCAAGCCGGGCTTGAAGTGAAGGTTTACTCAAATGATTGGGGGAGGAGCTAATGACTTTATGCTCTCGTTGCAACGTGCTGGTCGATGATCAGCATGACCAGTGTCCGTTATGCTCGAAACCTCTTGGTTATAAAGGAAGCAGCCCGACAGGGTACCCCTCCTATGAGCATTACTACCAGGAAACCAAAGTGTTTACGGTTGCGAAGCTGTTCCTGTTTCTAACGATTGCGGCTATCATCCTTGCGATTACCATCAACCTGTTGACGCTGCATATCAATCCCTACCTTTGGTCTGCGATTGTGACGACAGGGCTTTTATACGCAAGCGTAGCGATTAAACATACGATTATGTCCAAAGCGCATATCGGCAGAAAAGTGTTGTTTAACTATACGGCATTATCGTTTTTCCTGCTCGTCATCGACATCTTTGCTGATTTTACGAAATGGTCAACCAATTACGCGATTCCGCTGTTCGGGATGGGAGCCACACTTGTGATGACGCTGCTAGCGATTGTCCAAAAATCGTTGTGGCGCGATGATATCGGCTATCTATTAGCGATGTTTTTCGTTAGTTTATGCCCCGCGCTGCTATTCGTATTTCAATTGTCCAATGTCATTTGGCCAAGCGTGGCGGCGATTGTGTATTCGCTTCTGACCATTATCGGAATGATTATTTTCTCCGACCGTAAATTCAAAGCGGAAATTAAGAAACGGTTCCATTATTAATCGGAGCTTCATCTACGCATGTACAGGCTTTTCGAGTAACGTAAGTGTTAAAGCAACAGAATTTTCTGCAAATGATCGGTCGGGGTTTGATTTCATTAGCACGGTAAGCCCAATTAAGGATACGACGAGTGTCTGCGCTAAGGCTGCTGCATTCGTGGATGAATCAAGCTCCCCCGATCGAATCCCCCGTTCAATCGCTTCTTGGAACAGGACAGCCAAATACATCTGATGTTCCCTCGTAAGGATTTCAAATTTGGCGTCATGAGGCGCAAGCTCTACCATCGTATTAATGCAAAAGCACCCTCGATTCCTTTCTTCCTCGTATGCACTGGCGACCAAACCTTCAAAATAGGAACGGAACGCTTCCTTTACGGATGAGCTCTTTTGCAGCTGTGTTCGAATGTGGGAAGAATGCTGCTGCGTATATTTTCGAAGCGCGGCTTCAAATAGCGCCTTTTTGTCTCCGAAAGCGGAATAAATACTTGGACGCTGAATGCCCATTTTGGCTGTCAGATCGCTTAATGAGGTTGCCTCGTAACCTTTTTCCCAAAATAATTGCATGGCTGCTTCTAATGCCTTCTGCTCATCAAATTCACGTTGCCTTGCCATTGCCACTCCTTCTTTCCATAACGATCAGTATTTTATTAGTTTATAGTTTTCAGCGTTCAATTGTCAAACCCATTGACATTATTCAGACACTGTTATATATTTCTCGCTATTATAATGTACTGATCGGTATGTAATTATGCTCAGTATTGATTTGGCGATCCATGTGATCCCCAGGAGGAGAGGAATGTTAATATGGAGAAGCATCAAGTGAAGGCGTTAGCCGATGAGAGGGAAGCAAGCGGTGTGAAACTGGATGCGGCGCAGGGTCAGCTCGTTAAGAAGGACGCTGCTCCGGGTCTTTCTCGAACCGTGATGCTGCTGTTTGCAGTCGCAAGCGGGCTGTCCGTAGCGAATATTTATTATGCCCAACCGCTGCTGGATAAAATAGCAAGCGAGTTTGGAATACATCATTCTGCCGTGGGGATGATTATTACCATTACGCAAATTTGTTATGCGCTAGGATTGCTTTTATTGGTACCGCTCGGTGATCTTCTAGACCCGCGCAAACTCGTTGTAAGTCTGCTGCTCCTATCGGTAATGGCGCTGTTCACGGTCGGCATTGCGCCTACGAGGATCGTTATGCTTGCGGGTATGGCTGTCGTCGGTTTGTTTGCCGTAGTCGTACAAGTGCTTGTGTCGTTTGCGGCGTCACTGGCAAAGCCGGCTGACCGCGGCCGGACGATCGGCTTCGTGACGAGCGGAGTAGTGATCGGAATATTGCTGGCGCGTACCGTCGCCGGCGTTTTGACTGACATCGCAGGCTGGCGCACCGTTTATTTTGTCTCGGCAGCCTTAACCTTGTTCATGGCTATCGCTATGTTCCGGGTGCTGCCGCGCCGCAAGAGGCAGAACGCGGCTATCGCTTATCCGCAGCTGCTGCGCTCGGTATTTATGCTGCTTGCTCAGGAACCGGTACTGCGCATTCGCGCGGTAATCGCTTTGCTTATTTTCATAGCGTTCAGCACATTATGGACTTCGCTGGTGCTGCCGTTAAGCGCGCCGGAGCTGTCCCTTTCGCATACGGTTATCGGATCTTTTGGCCTCGCTGGCGTCGCGGGCGCATTAGCGGCAGCGCGGGCAGGGCAGCTTGCAGACCGTGGGCTGGGGCAGCGGACTACCGGAATCGCTTTAGTTATTTTGATCGGCTCATGGCTGCCAATCAGCTTAACCGAGCACTCCTTGTGGGCTTTAGTTGTTGGAGTCATCGCGCTGGACTTTGCCGTGCAAGCCGTGCATGTGACGAACCAGAGCATGATTTTGAGCGTGCGGCCGGATGCGCGCAGTCGCCTTACGGCGGGCTATATGATTTTTTACTCCATCGGCAGCGCTCTCGGTTCGATTGCTTCAACGCTAGTCTACGCTCAAGCAGGCTGGATTGGCGTATGCTTGCTCGGTGCCTCGGTCAGCGTATTAGCTTTGCTCTTTTGGGCATTTACGCGGCATTTAATGGTAAGGTCTTGAAGCAGAAGTGTTTGTGAGGTGGTTAGTAGCTGCCAAATAATGAGTCTTGGCGCTGCGTTGCAAATTCAGCAATTCAGAAGAAATGAATGAGGATGAACTGTGCTAAGATGAATAGCAAGTAGAGAAACGAATGTGGAGGAGCAATAACGATGCCTAGAGAATTTTGGTTAAATCTTCCGGTTAAAGACCTCAAACAGTCAAAAGAGTTTTTCAGCCAGCTTGGGTTTACTTTTCATCCGAGGCATATCAACAGCGACGACATGGCGGGCTTGGTTATCGGTGAGGCGAAGGTATTGGTGATGCTTTTCCCAGAAGCCACCTTTAAGAAATTTACCGGCCAAGAAATCGCTGATACGAGGCAAGGAACCGAAGTGCTGCTTTCTATCGATGCGCAGAGCAGAGAAGAAGTAGATGAATGGATCGAGAAGGCGGTAAAAGCAGGCGGGACAGCTTTCAGCAAGCCACAGGATCAGGGAGGCTGGATGTACGGCGCCGGTTTTGCTGATCTCGACGGCCATCGGTGGAATGTGCTGTATATGGATATGAGCGAAATGCCTAAGGCGTAGTTACTGCTCGGGTAACGAGGGGCTGTCCCACAAGGTCTATGACCGTTTGGGACAGCCCCTTTCATATGGATTAGCTAACTACTATGAAAAAAAGACGTAGTTCGGCGCTCCCACGCCAAATGGCGGTCAAAACATATCCATGAGGTGAAGCCATTTGAGATTGTGAAAGAGCAGCGGAATCCCCTTTATCCAAAGGCGGGTTCCGCTGTTTTGTGCGCCGCCTGCAAAGAACGACAGCCCTTCTAAAAAGATACCAAGCGCCCGGTCTCCCGCCTAAAAAAAACACAAACCAAACAAAGCGACTCCATTGTTCGGCCTACCGATTCTTTATAGGATAAAGGCATAACTCAAAACAGCTTAGATAGGAGGGCAAAGCCAATGCCGCAAATCACGATTAAAATGTACGAGGGCCGTACAGACGAGCAGAAGGAAGAAATCACTAGAGTGTTTACGAGTGAATTGTCCAGAATTATTGAGCGGGAGCCGGAATTCATTCAAATCGAATTTAATGAGATTCCAATCGACGAGCATGCGCCTGCAAATCTGCGCAGGAAAATGGGGTGAATGCGATGCTCAAGCTGCAATATATGTGGAAGTTCAAAGCGTTATATTTTATCTCGATACCAGGCATCCTGTTCTTCCTATTGTTCAAATATGTTCCGCTGCTTGGATCGGTTATCGCTTTTCAAAATTACAATTTATTCGCGGGCTTCAAGGGCAGCCCTTGGGTGGGGCTGGCGCATTTCAAACGAATGTTCAGCCATTATGATTTCATTCGCATTCTTGGCAATACGCTTCTGCTTGGCATCTATGATTTGGTATTTGCGTTTTCAGCGCCGATCGTGCTTGCGCTCTTGCTGAATGAGGTGAGGCTGGCGCTGTATAAAAAAATTGTCCAAACGATCATCTATGCGCCGCATTTTCTTTCATGGGTAATTGTAAGCGGTATCTTTGTTGGCATTCTATCGCCTTCCTCGGGCGTCATTAACGCGATTATCGGTTGGTTTGGTTTTGAGCCTATTTACTTCATAGGGGAAGATTCGTACATTCGCACCATTCTGGTCAGCTCGGGCTTATGGCGTGACGTGGGCTGGGGAACGATCATTTACCTTGCTGCGCTGGCGGGCATCAACCCGGATCTGTACGAGGCGGCGGAGATGGACGGAGCAAGCAGATGGAGGCAGACGCTCGCGATTACGCTTCCGGCGCTGCTGCCGGTCATTACGATTTTGTTCCTGCTGAAGATCGGCGATTTTCTCGATTACGGATTTGAGCGGGTATTCGTTTTCCAAAATCCGCTTAACCTTCAGAACAGTGAAATTCTCGATACTTACATCTACAAGGCGGGACTTAATCAAATGCAGTACAGCTATGCGACCGCAATTGGATTGTTCAAGTCGGTCGTCGGCCTCACACTACTTTCCATCGCCAACTTTGTAAGCAAAAAAGCGACCGGCGAATCGTTGTATTAAGGAGGGACAGCAGTTGATCAGACGCGAATCGGCAAGCCGCAAACTATTTCTTGCTTTTAACTATACGTTCCTCACGCTTTTAGGCTTAATCATGTTCCTGCCGTTTCTTAACGTCATTGCGCAGTCGTTAAGCAGCGCCGGCGCGATCGACCGGGGAGAGGTCATGTTCTGGCCGGTTGAATTCACGACCAGATATTATGAATACGTATTCGATGACGTATCCATTTGGAGAGCGTTCAGCGTTACGGTATATATTACTGTGCTCGGCACAATCATCAACCTGCTGATGACCGCATCGCTTGCCTATCCCTTGTCGAGGCAGGAATATGTCGGCAGAACGTACATTTTGATCTTCGTGCTCATGACGATGATTTTCAGCGCGCCGCTTATCCCGCAGTTTATTCTCATGCGTGAGGTAGGTCTCGTAAATACGCTATGGGCGCTTATGATACCGACGGCAATCAGCGCCTTCAACCTGTTCGTGCTGCGCTCGTTTTTCACCCAAATTCCAACGGAGCTGGTCGATTCCTCGCGAATGGACGGCTGCAGCGAGCTGCGTATTTTATGGAGCATCATCCTGCCGCTGTCGAAGCCGGCACTCGCAACGGTAGGCATTTTCTACTCGGTGACGAACTGGAACAAATATATGGATGCCTTGTATTATATTAATGATGTTAAGAAATACCCTTTGCAGGTAAAATTAAGGCAGCTTCTTATTACGGATGACCTGACGGATACGGGCAATCTCGCATTCGAGGCGGCTTCGCAATCGGTGCAGGGCGTGCAGATGGCGGTCATTTTGGTCGCGACGATTCCCATTATTATGGTGTATCCATTTCTGCAGCGCTATTTTATTAAAGGCATGATGATTGGATCGATTAAGTCATAAGGCAGCACGGCTCTAACAGGCAGAGACTAAAAAAAAGACAAACGCAGCCAAACGGAGTCCATTGTGACGCTGCGCGCATCAACTCTACAATGGAATTGTAAGCGCTATATTTTATAGGATTTGTACCATCCAACGAAAAGAGGGGAATCGATGAAAAAGATTTTGGTTCGTGCGATGATCTTGGTTTTAACGCTTTCGGTATTTGCGGGCTGCAGCAATAACGCGGGCAAAGGCAATTCGGAAGGCAGCGCTGGCGAGAAGCCGGCAACGAATGCGCCTGGTGAGGAGAAGCCCTCCGAGCCGGTCAAGTTCTCCATCTCCATGCGTACGCTGAACGTAGCCTATGTCGAGAAAAATCCGGATATCAACAAAGACAAATACGTGCTTGAGCTGGAGAAAATGACGAATTCAGACCTCGACATCCGTCTCATTCCGCATAATGAATACCAAGATAAAATGATTCAAATGTTCGCAACGAACGACATTCCTGATGTGGTGCAAGGCAGCGGAGGCATTAGCGGCCCTGAGCTTGCGGGCGCAGTGGAGAACGGCGTGTTTCTCCCGCTTAACGACCTGCTCAAGGAATACGGCCCTGACCTGCTTAAGTTCATTCCTGAATCCGCGTGGGAGAGAATGACCGATGCGAAGACAGGCAATATTTACGGCATTCCTGAGGTGTTAACGAATCCTTCAAGGCGGGCAACTTGGATACGGACGGATCTGCTCAAGAAGGCGGGCAAGGAAATTCCGACAACGGTCGAGGAGACGCTTGATGTGCTCCGGGCGTTCAAGGAGCTGGGAGTCGAGCAGCCGTTCGCGGGCCGCCAAAACTTCAAATATGCGGATACGTTTTTTGGCGCTTATGATGTACTCGGTTATCTGAACCAATTTAAAGTGTTCCCGGACGGTCAGGTGAAGCCAAGCTTCTTCGACGTTGAAAATATGAAGAAGGCAATCGGCGTCTACAAGACGATGCATGACGAGGGATTAATCAGCAAGGAATTCGCAACGATTGAAAGTACCGATTTCAAAAGCATCGTTACGAGCGGCAAGGCGGGCATATGGTCGATGAATGCCAATGAGCTGCCGATCTGGGGCGCCCAGCTTAAGCAAAACGTGCCTGATGCGGAAGTAGCGCTTATTCCGTCACCGGTTGGTCCTGACGGCAAAGGCGGATACGCGCATTACAATCCGGTTACGCGTTCTTTCTATATCAATGCGAAGGCAAAGGATAAAGCGGCCGACATCGTTAAGTTCTTCAACTGGATGGTTAGCGAGAAGGCGGAGTTGTTCTTCAGCTTCGGCATCGAAGGCGAAGACTACCAAGTCACCAACGGCGAGCCGGTATTTGAGGTTCCAACCGATACGGCTGGCACGGATAAAATGCGTTATCTCAACTACTGGCTCTGGATGGTGCAGGATACAACCAATAATAAACGCGTATCCGAGCTTTCGGATTCCGGCAAGCAGCTTATTGATGCTTTTGACCATATGCTGGCGAAGGAAGGCCGCAGAGGGCTTGAATTTGACCCTCGTCTGGAGGCGCTCGTTCAATATCCGGATTTAAATCCGAAATCTGATGAAATGCCTCCGCTTATTCTGGAGCGCGTGCTCAAAATGGTATACGGAAGAGAACCGATCGACAATTATGAGAAGCTGCTTGATGAGTATTTGTCCAAAGGCGGCAAGGAGATTATCGAGCAGGCAACCGCGCGCTACAAAAGCGGTGAGAGCGCTTTCGAATAAGGTTTACGGAGAGGAGGCTGTTGCTTTACTATGAGGATACAAGAGGACTCTTCGCAGCCAGCTTAAGCTGGCTGAGGGAGCATCCAGTCCGAAGGGGGAAAGCTCCATGCACCGCATTCTCGTTGTCGACGATGAGCCTATGATCCGCAAAGGATTGGAAAAGCTTATTCAGCAAGCCGAACCTTCTAATATTCATACCGATACGGCCGAGAACGGCGTAGATGCTTTGGAGAAAATCCGAAGCAGCAGACCTACTATACTTTTTACCGATATTCGGATGCCGCGCATGGATGGGCTTGAGCTATGCCAGCGCATGCAGGAGCAATATGGCGATATTCCGATTGTCGTCGTCTCCGGTTACGGCGATTTCGAGTATGCGCAGAAGTGCATGTCTTACGGCGTAAAGGAATACTTATTGAAGCCTGTAACGAAGGCAGGGGTGCAGGGGGCGGTAAGCAAGCTGCTTGCAGGCCTTGCAGCAGATAGTGAACGCGCTTACATCTCGCTCTCCCAATCCGAGCAATGGCTGGAGCGGCTGGATGAAGCAATCTGGCATTTGAAGGATGAAGGGATTCGCGAGGCGATCGAAGAGATACGGCTTTACTGCAGTTCGCGGCGAATTGACGACCGGCAGCGGGAGCAGCTGCTGCATGAGCTGCTTGCCAAGCTGGTGAAGCAAATTTATCAGCGCGATATTTATAAGATGGATTGTGATGAGCTGCTTGCGGAAGCGTCGAGGCAAACGAGCTTCGACGAGTTTGAGCAATCGGTGCAGGGGCTTATGAAGCTCATTCGCGCGAAGCGCAAGGGGCTCGCGAGGGAACCGATCGAGGAAGCGAAGGCCTATATTGAGCGCAATCTCTCCAAGGAGCTGTCCTTGGAGGAGGTTGCCGATATGCTGGGCTTAAACGCTTCTTATTTCAGCCAGCTGTTTAAGCAGATGACCGGTGAGACGTTCGTCCATTACCGTATCAAGCGGCGGATGGAATTAGCGAAGAAGCTGCTTGCCGCTGCGCATCACAAAATAACGGATGTCTCGTATGAGGTAGGTTATGCGGACCATCCCCATTTTACAAAGACGTTCAAGAAGTTTACGGGTTATACGCCCTCTGAATACCGGACGACGCTGGGGATTGAATGATGCGAAGAAGCCTGTCGCGCCAAATGTTCGTTTACTTTATTATCGTTATTTTGCTGTCGCTGTCGATGGTCGGCATCTTCTCGTACATGGAGTCGTCGCGTGCCATCGATAAGCAGGTTGAGAAATATATGACGACGGTCATCGATAATGCAGCCATGCAGACCGACAACCATCTGGCTACCTTCGAGCGGGTAAGCAACTCGATCCTTTCGCAGCAGCTGGTGAAAAAATTTCTCGATATGGACCCGGCCGACAGCTATGAAAATTACCAGTTCACAAGCCAGATCCGCAAGGAAGTATTCGAGAAGGTGTTCATTACTTATCCGACGCAGATTCATATGATTTATATACTCGGGTATCATGGACGGTCTATCTTTGACCAGAATCAAAGCTTCTCGTCATTATCGCTTGATCCGTCCGCACGTCTGGCTGAGCTGAATGAGAAGACGCCAGGCAGCGGCGAGATTGCGATTCTGAAGACGAGCCTGCTGGGTAAGGATCAGAACAAGGTCATTACCCTGGCTCGCAAAATCCGGGGTTATTCGTCATACAATCCGAAGGGCGTGCTTGCCATTGAGTTTAATGAGCAGCAGCTCAGCAGCTTGTGGAATCAAGTCGAGCTTGGCGAGCAGGGCTTCTTCTTCATCCTCGACCGCCAGGGTAAGGTCATCTACGCCCCGGAGAACGACACGATGGAGGCGATGCTGCAATCGGATATTCCAGAGCGGCTCGTTGCAGGCGGCGATCAACGGTTCAACGAGCGGGTGAACGGGGAGCCGACGATGATCATCTCGCGAAAATCCGAATATTCGGGATGGAGCCTTGCGATCTCGATGCCGCTAAAGGAGCTGCGCGGTCCCATCTCGAGCATTCGTTCGACGACGATAACGGTTGGACTCGTGACGCTCGTCATCGCGCTTTTTCTTGCCATAAGGTTTGGCAGATCCATTGTGAGCCCTATTCGCATCTTGAAAAACGGGATGCGGGAGACGGAGAAGGGCAACTGGAAGAGCATCGAGACGAAGCCTAGGGCAGACGAGATCGGCGGCCTAATCCATAGCTACAACCTGATGGTAAGCCGGCTGTCGGAGATGATCGAGCGCGTATATGATACGGAGCTTCACAATCAGAAAACGCAGCTTGAGCTGCAGGATAACCAGCTTGAACGGCAGAAGGCGGAGTTTCAGGCGCTGCAGCTGCAGATCAATCCGCACTTTCTGTACAACACGCTGGAGACGATCAATTGCTACGCGATCGTTCAGGATTCTGCGGAAATATCGGAGATGGTGGAAGGGATGGCATTCATGCTCCGTTATTCGGTTCAGACGAATCTAGAGGAAATTACGATCGCAAATGAGCTTAACCATGTCCGCAACTATATGATCATCCTAAAGCATCGGATCGGGCGGGATTTTGAGATCGATGTGGCGATTCCGCCAAGGCTATTGCTCGCGAAGATGGTGCGGCTCACGCTGCAGCCGCTTATCGAAAATATTTTTCAGCATGCATTTCCAAATGGAATGGAAGCCCGGCATGCGATTCGCATTGATGCGATGGAGCAAGGGGATAAGCTGCTTGTTGTAGTAGAGGATAATGGCTGCGGCATGACGGAAGCAAAGCTTGAGGAGCTGCGGGTTCGGCTGCTTCAAAACCGGCTTGCCGACGATGGCCATGAGTTCAAGAGAAAAGGCGGAATCGGTGTCGTTAACGTGCATCGCCGCATCCAGATGGTGTTCGGGGAAGCGTATGGATTAGCGATTGAGAGCCGGCAAAATGAAGGCACAAGGATCATCATGTCCATGCCAAAACAATATAACGGCGGCGGCCTGAAAGAGACGCTGCGGGAGGAGCAATAACGATGCATATTGATCTTACGGGGAGAATAGCGCTCGTCACGGGAGCTTCGGGAGGAATCGGACGAGGGGTAGCTAGCATGCTTGCGTCAAGCGGGGCAAAAGTGGCGCTCAATTATTTGAGCAGCCGCGCGGGAGCGGAGGAAGCAGTTGCCGCTATTCGTGCTGCGGGCGGCACGGCGGAAGCGTTCCAAGCGGACGTGACGAAGCCGGAGCAGATTGAGGAGATGGTACGCGCAGTCGAAGCTTCCTTCGGGAGCAGCATCGACCTTCTCGTAAACAACGCGGGACATTTGGTCCAGCGTCTGGCGAATGAGGAAATGACGGAAGAGCTGTATGCGAAGGTCATGGACGTAAATTTAAAAAGTGCGGTATTCGTCAGTAAATTCGTCATTCCCGGCATGAAAGCGAAGGGCAGGGGGAGCATCGTCAATGTCACGTCGATCGCGGCGCATAACGGCGGCGGACCAGGCGCATCCATCTATGCAGCGAGCAAGGCAGCCGTACTTACTTATACGAAAGGGCTTGCCAAGGAGCTTGCCGCGAGCGGCATTACGGTGAATGGTGTGTCGCCGGGCTTTATCGGGCAGACGGCATTCCACGATACGTTCACGCCCGATGCCGCCCGCAAGGCTACCGTGCAGGGCATTCCGCTCGGGCGCGAAGGGACGCCGGAGGATGTTGCGGGCGCCGTGCTTTTCCTCGCATCGGAGCTTTCTTCCTATTTGACGGGAGAGACGATCGAAATAAACGGGGGCATGTTCATGCGATGAGCATCCGGGGGAAGGCTGAAATGTATGGTTGGTGCGCGGATGCGCTGAAGGAGCTGGCGGCTGAGCTGGATCAGGTTACGGCTGCCGCAGAGCATCAGCGTGAACCGGCTATTCCAATGGAGCCAGGCGGTTGGTGGCATAGCTATGTATGCCCTGCCCATCATTCGGAGCTGCTGTTCGATCCGCTTGAAGAAGATGCGGCTGTATTTACTTGTCCCCATGGGTGTGAGCTGAGCGGCGAGCCTTATCGAGGGGCATGGCTTGTGTTCAAGCATCAGTCGCTTGCAAGGCATGCGCTGCAAGCGGCCGCTGTATTTGCAGCTACCGGCGAAGGGCGTTATGCCGATCTTGGGCGATCGATCATCGTCCGGTATGCGCAGCAATTCCCGCATTATCCGGTTCATCCCGCTGCATCTCCATGGATGCTGAAGGGCAGAGCTTTCCATCAGGCGCTAACGGAAGCGATATGGGCTACGACGTTGATTAGGGCGTATTTGCTGCTCGTTGACGAAGGAATCTCCTTCCACGAGGAAGAGGAGACGCTTCATGCTTTTTTTGCGATGCTGGAGAGCAGCATGCTGGAATATCATGCGATCTTGACCAATGAGCGGGGCAATCCCGAGAACAATTACACAGCTTGGCTTAACGCTGCTTTGTCTTGCGTATACGCGGCTCGCGGCGAACGGCAAAAGCTGCTGGCGCAGCTGGATGACGAGGGCGGCTTCCGCCATCATCTCTCGATTGCGGTGAAGCCTGATCAGCTGGAGTTTGAAGGAAGCATATACTATCACGTTTTTGTGCTGCGCGCGTACTTGATTAGCGCTGAAATGGCGGCAAGGTTTGGAGAGGACTTGTACGGCTATAGCGGTGAGGCAGGGCAGTCTATTAGCGGCATGCTGGATGTGCTTGCCCAGCTTGCAGACGCGAGCGGCTCATTGCCTGCGCTGCATGACGGACCTTATTGGCGAGAGCCATATGCTAGGGAGCTGGCCGAGATTTTCGAAATCGGATTGGCGCAATACGGCAACGAGGACATTTTGCCGCTGCTGAGCAAAGTCTATGGTCAGCTAACCCCGGATGCTCCGTCTCGCAGTGGGCTGGAAGCTGTTCTATATGGAACGGGAGATTGGAAGTTAAAGCCGCGAAAAGAGCAAATGGAAACCGTTTTGCTGAAAAGCAGCGGTTTTGCCGTACTCGCGCATGAACGCAATAAGCTGTCCTGCCTGCTCGATTTTGGTTCGCATGGCGGCTCGCATGGCCACTATGACAAGCTGAATCTGATGCTCAGCCACCGCTCGTATCCGCTCACGCCAGATCGCGGCACTGTGCCTTACGGTTCCCGGCTAAAGAAGGAGTGGTATCCGCATACCGCATGCCATAATACGGTCAGCATCGGCGGGCGCTCGCAGTCCGAAGCGCAGGGCGCTTGCATAAAGCATGAAAAAGAACAGAGCCGCTCATACGCTTGGATACGTACTGGCGATGCTTATGAAGGCGCCGTTCTCGATCGCCATGTGCTCGTTAATGACTTGTGGGTGCTGGACTGGTTCGAGGTTCGGTTAGTGGAGAAGCAGCAGGTGGATTGGTGGTTTCATTATGTTGGCGTGGGGGATTCGGGCATAGGCGAAAGACATTACAAGAAAGATCCGGCTTCAATGCCGAAGCCGCTTGGCGAGCATGACGGCTACGCATATGTACAAGCGATAAGCCGCTTTGAAACGTCAGCCCCACGAGCGTATAAGGCCCGAATTGAACAGCAGACCCAGCTTAAAGAGCAATCATCCCCTGAGGCAGTATCTGTCACTCTTTGGGCTGATGCAGGTTCATCGCTTCTTCATGTGCTGACACCAGGAATAGCAGTAGATCCGTCACAGCGGTCCGAGGGACTTCTGCATCGCCAAGTTGGCGATAACGTCCGCTTTATCGCCGTGTATGCATGCGGGAATGACGCTCCGCAGCTGCGATGGACGGAAGCGGGTGAGCTAATCGTCAGCTTGGGCGGAGAAGAGAATGGGGCTGGCAGCATTTATGCGTTAACGGACGACGGTTTGAAAGAGAGAGGGATGCTGCGATGAACAAATTGTTTGAGCCGCTCAGCGGCAAGCTGTCCGTACCTTATGAGCCGAGCGAGCAAACGAAGCTGCTAGAGAATCCCCCTAGATTTACATGGATGCCGGCAAGGCTCGAAGATGACCGTTATGTGCTGCAATATGCGCCAACTGGCAGCTTCGAACAGGAGCAGACGGTTACGGTACATCAGGTTCCCTATAATTTATATACGCCGGATCACCTCTTTGCGCCCGGGCGGTATTACTGGCGTTACGCCTTGTTGGCGGAGGGGGCGGGAGCTCAGTCGAATTGGAGCAAGACAAGGTCGTTCACCGTGCCGGAAGGGCTGCCGGAGACGCCGCTCCCTGCAAGGCAAGACCGCTATCAAGAGACATCAACTGCCCGCCCTAGGCTGTGGCTAAGCCATGAGAAATTGCTGTCATTCCGCACGGAGCTTGCAAAGGACGCTTCTTATTGCGGCTGGGATGTCTTTTATGAACAGTCGGTTAAGCCATGGCTGCATAAGGAGCTCATTGCCGAGCCAGAGCGTTATCCAGGCAACAAACGTATCGCGAGGTTATGGCGCAAAATGTATATGGATTGTCAGGAGACGTTATATGCAATTCGCCATCTGAGCGTCGCAGGCGTCATCACCCAAGACGCTGGCATGATTGAGAAGGCAAAAAGCTGGCTGCTCCATGTCATTTCGTGGGATACGGAAGGGACAACTTCGCGCGATTACAACGATGAAGCGGCGTTTCGAATTGCCGGAGCGGTTGCATGGGGGTATGACTGGCTGCATGGCTATCTCTCCGATGAGGAGCGGGCTGCAGTACGAGCCAATCTGCTGCGCAGGACAGAGCAAGTAGCCCACCATGTCATTGACCGTTCCAAAATCCATCACGTACCGTATGACAGCCATGCTGTCAGGTCGTTATCCTCGGTGCTTACGCCGGCCGGCATCGCGCTGCTGCACGAGGAGCCGCAGGCGCGGGAGTGGCTCGATTACACGCTGGAATACTACTCCTGCCTCTATTCGCCTTGGGGCGGCGAGGACGGAGGCTGGGCAGAAGGACCGCTTTATTGGACGACCGGGCTTGCCTTTGTAATCGATGCGATCAATCTCATTCGAGGCTTCACAGCCGTTGATCTGTTCAAAAGGCCGTTTTTTGCAAGGACTGGCGATTTTCCGTTATATTGCGCAAGTCCGTGGACGACGCGCGCAAGCTTCGGCGACCAATCTAACCTAGGCGAGCCAACCAGCTTGAAGACCGGCTTTAACATTCGCCAGTTCGCTGGGCGAAGCGGCAACGGGCTTTATCAATGGTACTACGAGCAAACGGCTGCTTCCGACAAGGACGCGGATTCGAAATTTTATAATTACGGCTGGTGGGATTTTCGCTTCGACGAGCTGTTGTATAACCATGATTATCCGGCGGTGCGGGCGATTGCGCCTACACGGGAAGCCATTAAGCCGGTCAAATGGTTCCGCGATATCGGGTGGGTAGCGATGCATCACCGGATGGATGATCCAAGGGAGCATATTATGCTGCTAGCAAAAAGCAGCCGTTATGGCTCGATTAGCCATAGCCACGGCGACCAAAATGGGTTTCTGCTGCATGCCTATGGCGAGCCGCTCGCAATCGAGAGCGGCCATTACGTCGCATTCGGCAGTTCGATGCATGTGAATTGGCGCCGGCAGACACGGTCAACCAACAATTTGCTGATCGACGGCACCGGCCAATATGCAGGCAATAACAAAGTAGAATGCATGGAAGCAAGCGGAAATATAGAGGAAGCTTACTATTCGGAGGCGGGCGGAGGCTTCGGCTACACGCGAATGGATGCCACGGCTGCTTATAAGGTGAACGTACCTTATTTGAAGCGGTACATGCGAGAAATATACTTTTTTAATCAATCCTACGTTGTTATCGTCGATTATGTAGATTTGACACAGCCAGCTAAGCTGGACTGGCTTATGCACACGCTGAACGAGATGCAGCTATCGGGTCAAACTTTCCGTGCAAGAGGCAAAGCGGCGGATATGGATGGTCGTTTCGTTTACTGCTCATCGGGCAAAATGACGTTATCGCAGCATGATCAATTTACGGATGTAGATCCCTCCGAGCTGGAAGGGCTAGAAAATCAGTGGCATTTGAGCGCGGGTACTAACGCCGCGGCAAGCCACCGCATCGTGACGCTGCTCGTGCCGATGAAGAAGGGGGAAGAGAAATACGTCTCCTATTTCCTCGACGATCAGGATCACGGCGTCCATATTTATTTTACGAATGAGGATGGCATTACGCAGAAGATTGAAGTATCCAAAGCTTATTAAGGAGCGTTCGATTAACTCGGGGCTGCCCGTTTATAGAAGCATTGCTGCCATCAGGTGGCAGTGCTTTTTTTTGTGCTTTGCCAATTACGATTGAAAAAATCATAAAGCTGACCGATTATATCAAAATGCCTGTATAAGTATAAAAAATCGGGTTTTTGTTATATAGCTTCAACATTTTACCAGCGGTAGAATGTACATGAGCAGAACGGGATGCGGTTGCTGCTGGAGTCGAAGGCGGCTTTAGAGATATTCCGCAAGGGTTAGATGTCAATTTGTTATGGGAGGAAGAGCATGTCGCAAGCAACGACGAAACAACCGTACGCAGCGATGCCGCCGGAGCAGAAGCTGATTAGAAAAAAGAGTTTTTTCAATCGTTTATTCAAGCAACTGGATGTGAAGCTGATGGTTTGGCCAGGCGTATTGCTGGTTTTTGTATTTTCATACATTCCGATGTATGGCATTTTGACTGCGTTTATGGATTACAACATTTTTACAGGTGCCAAAATATTTGAAAATCCTTGGGTCGGATTTAAGCATTTTGAAGCGTTTTTTAACACGCCGGATTTTGGAACGATTTTTATTACTTACTTGCCGCATTTTATGTCCTGGGTCATTGTTGGGGGCTTAGTTATGGATTATATGGATTATATTACGGCGAGATGGCAAGCGAAGTTAAAACTGCTAAACGATGAGTAACGCAGCTTACGTTTATTAGGGTGGGATGTTTTCATGTTCAAGGTGCTGTTGGTCGATGACGAGGAGCTTGATCTGGAAAGAATGAAACGTTTTATTCCATGGTCTGAGCTTGGCATGGAAGTAAAGGGAAGCTTTAACAATGCATTATCTGCGTGCGAAATCATAGATGGGCATCCCAGCGTCCTTATGTCGGAGCTGTTCAACAGCATCGACTATGCGAAGCTAGGCGAAGGCAGCATATTGACCGTTATGGATTCAACCGGGAAAATTATTTTTGCATCCGGGAAAACTGCGGAAGGGCAATACGATTATTTCACACAGGGAAAGACCGGCAACGAGTCAACAGGCTCGTTGCCGGTCTTTTTTGTCATGGCTGATTAACGGCTACTTCAACAACCATAGAGCAGGAACGTTTGCTGGCTCCCAGCTCACGATTGAAGTATGCGCCTGACGACACTCGTAAACGGAACCGTTGTACGTTACGAGTGTTCCAGTCGAATAAGCCGTATTAGGTGCCCATGCAGGAGCTGTGGAAGCCGCTGCTGTTGTGCCATTGACCGTGCTGGCAGCCGACTGGTTGCCGGCAGCATCGACTGCATACACATTGAATGTGTAAGTCGTGCTTGCAGCGAGGCCTGTCACCGTATAGGAGGATGCTGTGCCTGCAACAGTTGCGACCAAAGTTGAGCCGCGGTAGATTTTGTACCCGGTCACGCCTACATTATCGGTAGATGCGTTCCACATCAGCATTAAGCTCGATGAGGTCGGTGCTCCCATCACATGCAGTGCGCCTGGCGCAGTCGGCGCTTGCGTGTCGTTGCCGACAGGCGCGTTTGTCGTTACGGAAATAGAGTTGCTCGCGCTGGAGGCATTGCCCGCTGCGTCTACCGCCTTAACATTAAAGGTATAAGCGGTATTTGCCGTTAAGCCTGTTACATTGTAGGAGAGCGTCGTGCCGGATACCGATCCAACTAGGGAAGATCCGTTGAAAATGTTATAGCCGGTAACCCCGACATTATCCGTTGAAGCATTCCAAGCGAGCGATACGCTGTTGGACGTTTTGGCTGGTGACGTTAAGGAAGATGGCGCAGTCGGCGCCTGTGTATCGCCTGGGTTCGTTCCGCTGAAATTAACGTCAATGACGTTATAGAAAGCGTTTACAGTATCGGCGATTTCCCAAACCGCTAGAATGACCTGATAGCCGGTACGGGCAGGCACGTTGCAAGTGTTCGAATAGGAGAATGGCGGTTGACCGCTGTAATTCACGGAGCAGAACGGCGTTAAATCGAAGGAATCACGAGTAAGCGCGGCATTCGGATTCCAGTTTTGTTTCGTAATATAGTACTTCCAGCTTGTTGTTGAATGATTGGCTGTAAGCTTCCAAGTAAATGTATTTTGACCGGAGGAAATGTTTACTTTCGACCAGCGGGTTGCCGATTGCTCATCAAGCTTAGGGAATGCTCCGTTTGCGCTGGCGATTTTGCCGTCTGCAGGACCTGCAGCTGGGAATCCTTTAGGCGCCTCTAGACTTTGAGGTTCATAGATTATCGATCCACAATCCGTGTTTTGTCCAGATTTACATAGAGCTGCACGACTGGCAGGCCCTTCAACATAACCGTGGGCAAAAAGCTGTTGCGAGAAAAGCGTTAATCCAAGAGCAGTAATTAGCATAATGCTGAAATAAGTACGGAAATGCTTTACTTTTAACTGAGCTAAACGAATGGTTGACAATGGGTTAACCTCCTTCAAATTGGGTATTGCCGATACGTTTAAGCGCTTAAACAAATAGCAAATAAACGTGTCGTGAAACACTACCGTTGATGGGGGAACAGAGCCTCCTTTCTTAGAAAGCTGTATATATAAACTCAAGTTTGAGTTCATATCAAGGGTGGTTAATGGAGTTTAAAGCTATGAATTGGCCATTCGCGAAGCATCGTGATTTACGGGCAGGAACATTCTCGGAGGGGGAGTGGATATATTTGTCATACCAACTGCGACTGAAATCAGTGTACTACACTTTTTTAATAATTATGAGAGTATTTTGGATTATTTAATCAAAAACATGATTTATGATGTCAATATCAAGAAATAATTGTTCAAAATAATTAAGCGTTTGTGCGCAGCTATTGACTTTTTTCGGGCAATCGGATGAGAAAATAGCGCTTCATTTTTTATAATATATGTAAAAAAGAATAGGACTTTAGTATCAAAAAAAGATAGGTGGCTCGTCCAGCTAGCTTTTTTAACCGGAGCCGTCATAACCGCTGCACCGCGCTGCAGCGGCCATAAGAGCGGTTTGAGCACGATGAATTTGCGCAATGAAGGAGCGAAGGGCGTCCGAATCTCTTAGATATCGCTTGGCCCAATCCAATAGTATTTTTTTACCCCTTGACCGCGAATAGCCACATATTTTTACCCCCGTTAAGAGAGATATTAACCCCTTATTTTACCAAATACCCCATTGAAATGAACTAAACAATCCCATAAAATTTTAGTAACAGCAGGAAACAGCATTTACTAAAATAACACTATTTTAAGGGGGATTAACAAAAATGTTTAAAAGTTCAAAATTATTTTTTTCTTTAGCTCTTATCTGCGTTTTGCTTTTGTCAGCATGCGGCAACAACGGAAATAACGGAAACAATACGGCTGGCAGCACTGCAGAGCCAAGCTCGACGCCGGCAGACGAAGCAACGAAAGCGCCTGAAGCAGCACCGGTTAAGCTTCGCGTATTTTCCACATTCGGCGGCACTGACCCTGGTAAAGTAGCGTTTGAGAAAGTTTTGAAAGAGTTCACGGATGCGAATCCTAACATTACGGTTGAAAACGACATCATGTCGGCGAATGACGACGGCTTCAGAACAAAAGTAAACACGGATATGAACAGCGGCAACGAGCCGGATCTATTGTTCTACTTTATCGGCAAAGATGCTGAAGGCTTTGTAAACGCTGGCAAAACGGTGCCGTTAAACGACATCCTGGATGCAGACCCAGAATGGAAAGGCGGCTTCATTCCTGATGCGCTTGAGCTTGCTAAACAAGCGGACGGCAAAATCTACTCCATCCCTGTAACAGGCTTCTACGAAGGCATGTTCGTAAACAAAAAGCTGTTCGCAGACAACAATGTGGAGCTTCCTACAGACTGGGAAAAGCTGAAAACAGCTGTTAAAGCTTTAGCTGCCAAAGGCATTATTCCAATCTCCGCGCCATTCGACCAATCGCACTACCTAATCGAGCATTCGATTCTGTCTGCTGCTGGTCCTGAAAGCCAAGCGAAAGGTTTGAAAGACGGAATCGATCCGAACTGGGAGCTTGGCTTGTCAGGCTTGAAAGAGCTTTATGACCTCGGCGCATTCCCTAAGGATGCTGCAACAATCGATCTTGGTATGGCTCAGAACTATTACTACGAAGGTCTTGCAGCGATGCTGATTGAAGGTTCATGGGCAATTGGCGGCATGAGCGATGAGCGCAAAGCCGAGACTACAGTACTTCCGTTCCCTGCTATCGCTGGCGGCAAAGGAAGCGGCAATGATATCGTAGGCGGATTCGGTACTGGTTTCTATCTAGCTCAAAAAACGTTTGACGACGCTAAGAAAAAAGATGCCGCAATCGCATTGTTGAAACATGTGACGTCGAAAACAAGCATTCAAACGATCGCTCAAGCGAATGGCGGAACACCTGCGGCTGACGTTGAAGTTACCGGCCACCCGCAAGTTGTGCTTGACGGATTTGCAATGGCTGCTAAGGCTGCTTCCATCAGCATGCCGGTAGACAGCAAAATGTCTCCTGAAACGTTCACAACGATCCGTTCATTCATCAAACCGATCGTAACAGGCGAGAAAACGCCAAAAGAGGCACTTGAGGCCGCTAAAAAAATCGAGGATGCGAATAAGTAATTCCCAATAATCTTGTCACGCTCCAAATGATACTCGCCGCCCCTCTGCATGCAAGGGCGGCGCTATCATTTCAAGATCAAAAAAAATGACACCGTAGGTGATTGTATGAAGGGCGATCGGAAGTATATCTTTTTATTTTTGTTTCCAGCCGCGGTTTTAATGTCCATCTTTATTTATTATCCGTTTCTTAAAAGCATATATTTGAGCTTCTTTCGGACAAATGGTTTCTTTGATAAGAAGTTCGTCGGATTTGAAAACTACAAGCGGCTTTTTTCGGATGAAATGCTGGGAGCGGCTACGCTCAACACGTTGGAGATTATGCTCTATGTCGTTATTTTCCAGGTTGGCATCGCATTGGTATTAGCCGTTATGGTGGATAGCATTAAGTGGGGAAAAACATTTTTCCGTACCGTATTCTTTTTCCCAATCGTTATCTCCGGCGCAGCCATTTCTTTGATGTTCGTGTTGATTTACAACTATCAATTCGGATTATTGAACAGCGCTTTGGCTAAGTTCGGATTGGAAAAAATATTGTGGCTAAGCGAGACGGGCGCCTTGCGGGCGATCGCGGTTCCAACCGTATGGCATTATGTTGGCTTTTATTTCATCTTGTTCCTTACGGCGATGTCCAAGATTCCTTCGGATTTCTATGAGGCAGCGAAGATGGAAGGCATCTCCGGCATTAAGAAAACCGTTTATCTAACGATTCCGCTTATTGTGAGCGATATCAAGGTCGTTTTGATCTTGGCGATTACCGGTACGCTTAAAGTATTTGATTTCATTTGGATTTTGGCTAGGGGACAGAACGGCACAGAGGTGCTCGGAACCTACATGTACAAGAAGGCGTTAATCGACTTGAACTTTGGCTATGGCTCAACGGTTGCGATTTTTATCGTCGTATTCGGCGTTGTGCTGTCGGTTATTACGAACCGTCTGCTCAAAAGAGAAGAAATTACCTACTAACTGTGGAAGGGGGGGCCGGAAATGCAACAAATGAATATGGAGACGCGCACAGTGAAAAAAGCAACGACGGAAAAACGTTTTTCAGCGAGTGGTTTTTTTGTATATCTTTGCTTGAGCTTATGGGCTTTAACGACCATTTATCCGTTGTTCTGGGTCGTAAACAATTCGTTTAAAGTGTCCAGAGAGGTTATGAACAACTCCTTTGGCTTCGCATCAAAACCTGTCATGAGCAACTACGAGAATGCGTTTGACCGCATCAATATGGGGCAGAGTTATATGAACAGCTTGATTATGTCCATAAGCGGCGTGTTGCTCGTATTGGTATTCGGCGGTTTGGCGGCATATGTTATCGCAAGATTCCGATTTCGGGGCAGAAACATTATTTTCTCCCTGCTTGTCGCAACCCTATTGATTCCGACGTTCGCGACGATTGTACCGGTTTATGAAATACTTATCAAATGGAAGCTGGTTAATACTTACTTAGGACTGATTCTTCCTCAAACCTCAGGCAATCTAGCTTTTGCAACGTTGGTAATTGCCGGATTCATGGCCACCATTCCGAAGGATTTAGAGGAAGCGGCATTTATAGATGGATGTAATCGCTTCTCCATGTTTACGAAAATATTTTTACCGATATCAAGACCAGTATTTGCATCTGCAAGCATTTTCGTGTTCCTATGGTCCTACAACGATTTGTTCTCCTCGTTAATTTTCGTAAACAAGGAAAATGTACGTCCGATCGTTGCTCTGCTTAATGAGATTAGTTCACAATACGGAACCGATTTTGGACTTATGGCGAGCGCCGTTTCCCTTACGGTCATTCCAGTGTTAATTATATACTTGTTTATCCAGCGGTTTATTGAGAAAGGCTTGACTGAGGGCGCAATTAAAGGTTAATGGATCGAAAAACTCCCGCAATGGCTCATTGCGGGAGTTTTTGCGTCGCGGGTCTGCTGCAACAAAATCCGAAGCTATTTGAACTGCTCACGCACTTCAGAAGGGTAATTACCAAAGTATTGGGTAAATAGCTTCGTGAAATGGCGCGGGCTGTAATAGCCGACTTGTTCGGCTATTTTCTGAATCTGCAGGTTCGGCTGGGAAAGCAGCAGCTCTTTCGCCTTAAGCATACGGGTTTCAATTAAATATTTGGTGAAGGTGGTGCCGTATTTTTTGTGGAAAATCGCGCTTAAATAGTTCGGGCTCATCCCGATCTCATCCGCGATTTGGGCAATTCCGATGTCATTCATATAATGCTGGTCGACATAAGCGATCACCTTTGCGATCAAATCCCCTTGTTCTCTGTTCGCATCAGACATGACATGCAGCATATTAGTTCCGCATGCCTGCAGCTTTGGCATCCAATCCCGCAAGCTCTCCCCAGTAAGGGAGGAAGGGAGCTGACGGTCTAAGCAAGCGGCGGCGCAAGTCCAATCGGCAGGTTTGCTTGGGACAAAGCTTTTTAATTCTTTCTCAAATGCAGCAAGCGCCTTCGCATAGTTCAAATAGTCTTTTTGCAAATAGAGCTGTGATACCCGGTTCAGGCAATTGCCTACTCTCAGATGACCTTCGAGATTGTCGAGCTGCAGCAGCTCCTCACATTGATGCAGCTGCCCAAGCGGCAGCAGCGAGAGCAAAGGCATCATATGGTGAAGCTGGACGACTGCCTCTTTGACCGTACCTGCATCCTTGCATACGGGAGCCTGCAGCGCATAAACCGATAACGATTCTGTGCTTGAAGCTTTGAAGCTAAATGCAAGCTGGCGGTTATATAAGGCAAGAGGCGATTCGCCGTCCGTTTCGCTATGCGGGTCCCAAGCTATGCAGGAGAGGGACGACCCTTGGGGCATTCTGATCAAGCAGCAGCGAATATCACTGCGGGCGAGCAGCGGTTTCATATTCTGCTGATGATACAGCATGAGCTGTGAGCCGGTATCCTCCTGTGATTGATTCGCCGCTGCTTTAAGCAAGGTGATGGAAAAACGGTATCGCTTCATTTTCTCAGGCAGCCGTAAATCGGAATGATCCCGCTCGCTTGTGCTGTGAATGACGGACAGCAGATCGTACTCGAACTGCCGGTTTAACCGCAGCATCACTTCGGTACGCTCCGCCAATACTTGCCTGACTGCCTGCTCCAGTTCAGAGTGATGCACCGGCTTAACCAAATAATCGGTGATCCCTAGCTGCAGCGCTTCTCTCGCATAAGCAAAATCATTAAACCCTGATATAATGACCCATTTTGTGTGCGGAGAAACGTTTTTCCCCATTCGTATCGCTTCAATGCCGTTAAGCTTGGGCATGCGGATATCGACGAATACAAGGTCTGGAAGATACTGCTCGACTAGCTTGAGTAATTCTTCGCCGTTTTTGGCTTCGCCTTTTATTTGAAGAGGGAGGTCCATCTCACTGAGCATGCTCACCAAAACGCGTCGCGCGAGCTTCTCATCGTCTGCTAGTATAATATTCATTTGTAATGGTCCTCCTTGATAGGGATATAAATATGGATCGTCGTCCCCATACCGACGCGGCTTTTGATCATAAGCTCGGAATCCGGGTGGGTGAGCTGAAGCCGGCTTCTCACATTCGCGATACCGATATGCTTCGATTCATTATTTGGCTTAATTTCAAAACCAACGCCGTTATCGGCAATCTCAATAGCGAGCAGCCGTCCTTCTTTTCCAATAACGATGCTGGCTATGACACGCACTTCATTCGGTTTATCGTCCGGCTCCGTGCCGTGAATGATTGCGTTCTCGACTAGCGGCTGCAAAATCAGCTTCGGCAGCTTGAAATTAGCAAGCTCATGATCATAATGAATGGATATAGTCAGATCATCCTCAAAGCGCAGCTGCTGCAGTTCGAGGTATTGGGATAAGAATGCGAATTCCCTCTCTATAGTTGACAGCGCATGATCCCGTAATATATAGCGGAGCATTCCACTCAAGGAGAATATGGCATTTTCCAGCTTCTTATTATCGCCGTTCCTGTTCAACGCGATAAACCCATTAAGTGTGTTATAGAGAAAATGAGGCTGAATTTGCGCCTGCAAAGCCTGGTATTCAGCATCCCGCTGTGCCAGCACAGCTTTATATTGCGAATTGATGAGCTCGTTGATCTGAGAGATCATGCTGTTAAGCGCCCCGCCTAGCTGAGCGATTTCATCTTTTCCTTTGCTCTCATATTGGACCTTCATATTTCCGCGTTTGACTTCCTTCATGACATGGAACATTCGTTTGAACGGTTCGACAATCCACTGCGATAAGTATAGGAAAAGAAGGAAAGTCACAAACAAACCGCCGAAAGATAGCAGAACCCCGATTTCGTAAATCCATCTTGTTTTTTCGTTGATTTCTGATTTATTCAATAAAGCGACGATGTTCCATCCAGCTGAATCAATCTGATTGTATACGGCCGCATATTCATCGTGGTTGTCTTTAATGGATTGCGGCTTCATTTTTATTTTTTGTATGATATTGGCTGATAAAGGCTTGTTGGCATAAATGATTTGATTGTTCTCATCCATAATAGCGACAATTGAGCTGACGTTAAAGTGAATATTTGCAGTTATCTTGCGCAAAACATTAGTAGCGGCGTCGGACATAATGACGCCAAGCGGCTGACCGGACTCTGGATCTTTGAGAAGCCGTGCAACTGAAAACACTTGAGCGGGTGATTCGCTGCTTAGATAAGATTGCGGATGCGAGTTGATGAAGGCCGCTTTGCCGTTCGCAGCTTCCGCTTTTTTGTACCAATCCTCCTCTTCGAAGGGATAATGGTCTATGAGGCTTAAAGTATGATCGCGGGAATTCAAGTAGGCTTGTCCAGTAATTGGGATGACAAGCGTGCTTATAATGTCTTCTCTCGTATTGCTGAAAAATGCAGATAGCGTACTCGTCAGAGCGCGATCGGTTTGCAGCCGGACATAATCATTGGCGGTATCGTATTGATTGCTTGCTTTAATTTTGAGAGCCTGAAGGATATTGTCATTCAAATAAGGAGAGGCGGTCAACCGCTCTAAATCATCGAAGTAGGTTTCAATATTTGCAGCAACTGCTGCCAATGTATTCGCTGACAACTGCTGCGTATCCTTCGTTAATAAGCCTTGGAAATAGTAGGGCAGGACGAAGGCCAGCACAATAAATGGTGTAACGATGCTGAGCGTATAGATGAGCGTTAATTTAAAGCGCATGGTATGAATAAAGTTCAACCGCAGCCCCTCCGATAATAAAATAGGTTGCCAATTCTCATGCATAGCATATGAAATCGCATTCAGGGATGTCAACCAGTTTGTCAGCGTTTTCAATATTTGGTGTAGAAATCAGCGCAGACTTCGTAGATCTTTAGCATATGGATGCATATGTCAGCCATGCTATTATGAAAGCGTAGTCAGACAACAAACATGAGGGGATTGAAAGAGATGAAAATGAAACAATCGAAAAAAATGATGTTGTTTCTAAGCGTGATTCTAGTATTTTTACTGACGGCTTGCGGATCACAAGGTTCGAATGAAAATGGAAGCGCTACAAATGCTACAAATGCTACTAATGCACCAACAACTAACAATTCTGAAAACAACAAAAGTGAGAAGCCGGTAACGATTACGGCATCAACTAACGTAGTAGGCGAGCAAGCGGCGCTGCTGCAAGAGATGACTAATAAATTTATGGAAGAAAACCCGAACATTAAAGTAGAGTTTTCCGCGCCGGGAAGCGAATACGAGAACATTATGAAGTTGAAGATGGCTTCCAACGAGCTTCCTGATGTATTCGCGACACACGGCTGGTCGCAAATTCGATACGGCGAGTATTTGGCGGATCTCAGGGATGAAGAATGGGTAAGCCGGTTGCATGAGGCGATCAAGCCAGCGGTAACGGATGCTGACGGCAAAGTGTATGCGCTGCCAATGGATCAAGATAAGTCTGGTATCGCATACAACGTCGAAGTGCTTGAAAAGTACGGTATTGAAGTTCCTAAAACGTATGACGAGCTCATGGCTGCGGCTGAGAAAATTAAAACAGAATCCAAAGGCGAAGTTATTCCGTTCCACATGGGAGGAGCAGACAGCTGGCCGATCGGACAGTTTTTCGATTACTTCGCGACTCCGCTCTATACAAGCGCAGAAGTGAATGATGGCGCGCAATTGAGCGATGGTACGTTTGATTGGAAAAAATGGGATCAAATGGCCCAAATGTTTTTGAATTTGAAAAAAGACGGCTATTTGAATCCGAATGTTCTGACAGCAAAATACAGCGACGATGCGCAAGCTCTGGCTGAAGGCAAAGCAGCATTCGCGTTTTACGGTTCTTATGTTATTGAGGAAGCAAAAACGTTTAACCCGAATTTCAAAGGCGGATTTATGCCGATTCCATCGATTCACGAAGGCGATACGCCAACCTTTGCAGGCGGCGAAAAAACGACGTTTGGCGTATGGAAGGATTCCCCGAACATCGACGCGGCTAAGAAATACGTAGCCTATTTCGCAAAACCGGAAAATATCGCAGCAATGGCTTCCTCGTTTGCGCTTCCTCCTGGTCTTGACGGCATTGAGGTTGAAGCGGGGGATCTAACTGGCTTCTACGAGAAATACAACGATATTCGTATCCTTCCTTATTTTGACCGCGTATTCCTGCCAAGCGGAATGTGGGATGTTATGTGCAAAAACGGCGCAGATCTGCTTGCGGGCGGTATTTCAATTGAAGAATTCTCTAAAAACATGCAGCAGGAATATGAGCGTCTTAGAGCAGTCAGCAAATAATTAACATTCGAATACGGTTATTAATGAGCAACATAGAAATCGGCATATGAAGATAGCTGCGGCCGCAATCGGCTAAGCCATTACGGCCGCAGATCATTTTCGAAAGAAAAGGCCGTATTTGTGGAAGGAGGTTTGGGGATGTCTGCTGATAAAGTTGCTGCTAAAGAGACAAATTACGTGCCTGGTCATGCGAATAAAACAAAATCAAACGGGCTCGGAGCAAAATTGTTTCGTTTTCCAGGCCTGTTGAATTTAATGTATGTGCCTGCACTGGTTTTATTTTCGATATTTATTTTTTATCCGCTCCTTAAAGGTGTTCAGGTATCCTTTTATAACTGGAACGGTTTTTCGCAAAACATGATTTGGGTGGGCCTCGAGAAATACAAAATGATGTTTTCAGATCCCAAAATGATCACAACATTCAAGAATACGCTGATTTATGGTTTGGGAAGCACATTGTTCCAAAACATACTCGGTCTAGCTTATGCGCTGTTTCTTGATCGCCAGATTAGAGCAAAGTCGCTTATACGTACCGTTGTATACCTGCCGGTAATTATAAGTCCACTCATTATGGGTTATATCTGGTATTTCATCTTTCAGTACAACAATGGCGCTTTAAATGATTTGACTGCATTGTTCGGACATGCGCCGGCTGATTGGCTCTCGAACGGACCGATGGCAGTGTGGATTATCACATTTGTGAATACCTACCAATATATGGGCGTTGCAATGATTATCTTTTTAGCCGGTTTGCAATCTATTCCAAAAGACTATTACGAAGCGGCGGAGATCGACGGTGCTCGTTGGTTCGCTCGTTTCAAAAATATAACTTTACCTCTGTTGATGCCTGCTATTACGGTTAATATTGTAGTCAATATAATTGGAGGTTTGAAGCTGTTCGACGTCATTATTTCGATGACCAACGGAGGTCCCGGCTATGCTTCAATGTCGCTGTCCACGATGATGTACAACCTGATGTTTGCAAGGCAAGATGCTGGCTACGCTGCTGCGCTTGGTAATGTCATGTTTCTGATGATCTGCGTCATTAGCTTAACGGCGCTTTGGCTGCTGCGCAGGAAGGAGGTTCAGGCATGATCAGATTACCGAAATACATCGCCGCCCTTCTGATCGTCATTGTGCATATCATTCCATTTTATTTGCTGGTCAACATGGCCTTTAAGCCTTCGAGTGATTTGAGCTCGAAGTGGGCTCCATCCTCTACTCTTTATTTCGGAAATTTCGTCGATGCTTGGGAGCGAGCCGGCCTTGATACGGCTTTAATAAACAACATGATTATTACGGTATGTACGATGCTGCTTGGCATTCTGATCGGTTCGATGGCCTCTTACCCGTTATCAAGGTATAAGTCTAAATTGAACCAGGTCGTTTATATGGTTTGCGTATCCTGCTTAGTCGTTCCGGGGCTTACGATTCTTGTGCCTTTGTATAGGCTGGTCGTCGATGTCGGAGGCGTCAATACCCATTGGGCGATTATATTGGTTCATGTTACCTTTATTTTGCCAATGACGATATTTTTATATGCCGGGTTTGTAAGTTCCATTCCGAAGGAACTTGATGAGGCTGCTTTAATTGACGGCTGCAATCATTTTGAAATTTTTTACCGCATCATTTTTCCGTTATTGAAACCGATTACCGCAACGGTCGTCATTATTTTGGGCATGCAGGTATGGAATGATTACCAGTTCTCCGTGTTCTTCCTGCAAAACGTGCACTACCGCACGATTCCGGTTGCGCTGTCGTCCTTTATCTCGCAATTTCAAAGCAATATTAGCTGGGTTGCAGCCGGTTGCTTGATTGCGATGATGCCGATGACGATCATTTATATGTTTTTTCAGAAATATTTCATTAAAGGTATGGCAGACGGTGCGATAAAAGGCTAACCTACATCCAATGATTCATTCACCCCAGAGCAACGCGAGGCCTATGCATAGTCATAGGTCTTCTTGTTTTAGGGGTATTTTTTTAATGTAAATGTTAAAATTACACTATTTTGTTTAAAAATGATATTTATTTTCGGACAACGTTCAACAAACTAATCAAATACAATTATGGAGGAATGGTAATGAATGACAGCAGAAGGCCATTATGGCTAATAAACAAGTTCACGATGCTGGCAATGGCTTTGATCATCGTATTTAGTGGGCTTGGAATAACGGCGGCTCCAGTAGCACAAGCGGCTGAACCGGAAGAAGCAACTTATTTAAGCGATTTGAATTGGGTATCAGCCGTTAGCGGCTGGAAAACGGTCCAGCGAGACAAAAACGTGGATGGCAAGCCGATTTTAATGAACGGAACAACCTATACCAAAGGGCTCGGCCTTCATGCCAACTCGGATATTGTATACCAGCTGGATGGGCAATATTCGACATTTCGATCGATCATAGGTCCCGATGACAAGCACATTAACAATAGTGCCCGCGCAACGTCGGTAATCTTTTCGGTTTACGGCGACGGCGTCAAGCTGTTTGACAGCGGAGTTATGAGAATGTATCCCGAATCGCAGCCTACACCGATCAGCGTTGGAATAGCAGGCGTTCACGAGCTGCGATTGGTTGTGGATGGAGCTGGTGATCCTACCTCGAATCCGATACACAGCGACTGGGCGAACTGGGCGGAAGCGCGGGTCGTACGAACGATCGATCCTAGCACGATGCTGTCGGGCATTACGCTGGATAATGTAGGGTTAGCTGATTTTGCGAAAGAAAAATTGTGGTACGAGGTTGGACTTGCGGAGGACGCACCGATTCCGGTTGTTAAAGCGGCAGCGTTGGACGAAAATGCAGCGATAACCGTTAGCCAAGCGCAGAGCTTGCCCGGAGCAGCAACGATTTCTGTAACCAACAACTCTCATACAACAACCTATACGATCCAGTTTAAACTGAAGGATGTTGTGTTTCTCAGCGATTTGAATTGGACGGCAGCCTCAAGCGGCTGGCAGACCGTGCAGAAAGACAAAAGCGTAGGCGGAACAGCGATTAATTTACTTGGACATTCCTATGCGAAGGGGTTGGGTACGCATGCAAATTCGGTTATCAAGTATGAGCTGAATGGGAAATATACGAGGTTTAAATCGGATATCGGCTTCGACCACTCCCGGACGGGGAAAGAACCTTTTGCGTCAGTAAACTTCACCGTTAAAGCGGACGGTGTAACAAGATTCAATAGCGGCGTGCTCTCATCCGATCATCCTGTTGAATCATCCGTTGACATCTCCATAGAAGGTGTGAATTTACTTGAGCTTGTCGTATTGGATGCGGATGACGGCAATTCGAACGACTGGGCAAACTGGGCGAATGCAAGATTGATAACCGGGGAGCCTACCGGAACGCTGCTCAATCAAATTAAAGCAGATGGCGTACCGCTTGCGGATTTTTCAAAGGGACAGCTCGAATATATGCTTGTTTTGCCCGCTGGTTCGACAGTAGTACCGCAACTTACGGTTGAGAAGGAGAACGCGGAAGCAACGGTTCAAATCGAGCAGGCTGCTTCCATTCCAGGAACAACCGTCATTAAAGTGACGAAAGGCGCGAATGTTACGGAATACAAAATCCATTTCTCCCTCAAAGATCCGGGTTTGGACGTAGTGGAGCTATCAGCCGACAAATTGGACATCAATCCGCTGCTGACTCCAACTGAAGTTATTCAAACTCATGTAAGGGCTTTCAATGGTGATGGCACGGAAGTGGATTTCGATGACCCGAACGTTAAGGTCAACTACTCCATCGTTTCTCTCTATAAGAGCAGCAAGTTTGAGGTTGCCACAATCGACGATAACGGCGTAGTGCATCCGGTGAAAGATAACGACAATCATTGGGTGGGCGGCTCTGCGCGCGTTAAAGTTACCGTCATTTCAGGAGGTCGAACGAAAGAGGATGAAATGACGGTTGTCGTTCGGCCCTTCTATATTGATTACAGCAAGACGCTGGTCATGAAATATTTTTTAGCCAGAAACGGAAATGTAGAGTTGAACCTTGAAGAAGCGCTGGAAGCAACCAAGAAGATCGACATCTTGACGAGAGGAATTCCGAAAGTTGTTTATTTGGTCGGTTGGCAGTTCGAAGGCCATGACTCCAAATATCCTTCATGGGATCAAGTTAACGTTAAGCTTAAGCGGCCGCAAGACGAAACTGCGGAGCAGAGCTTGATCTGGTTAATGGAAGAAGCGAAGAAATACAATACTACGATAAGCCTTCATTTAAATATGACAACTGCCTTTCCGGATAGTCCGCTGTGGGACGAATATGTTGCTGCCGATCTGATTGGCAAGGTGAAAGGCTCCGCGGGTACTTATAACGGTGTAGAAGTAAAAGAAGGCGATTATTCCGTTTATGGCGGAAGCTATGCGATAACTTATTATAGAGATTGGAGATCAGGGCTGCTTCAGCAGCGAATTCAAAGGCTGCTTGAAATGCTTCCTCCGCTCAAGGATGGTGCTACCATTCATACGGATGCATTTCATCTTCAAGTTCCGCAATCAGCGAATCCGACAGGCCGGGCGTTAAATTTAAGCGAGTGGCATCAGCAGCTCGAAGGGTATACGAATGCCGACGAAGTAGAAACGATGAGGAATATTTTCCAGTATTGGCGTGACCAAGGGCTTGATTTAACTTCAGAGTTTGTAGATAGCTACCGCCAAGGCGAAGCGTTTGTGGGGCTGCAGCCGATGGCATGGCATTTCCGAGGCGTCGTTGCTCAAAAAAATTGGCTGATGAACGTTCCGGCTAATTTATATGTAGGCGGAAGAGGCGGCGATTTGCGCTATGGGTCCTCCATGCTTGGGGAAGGGCGCGTAAAACGAAACAATTTGCAAAACATGAACGGTTTTCTTGAAGATTTTGCACTTAACACACTGCCGTGGTATTACCTCAACCGTTTAGATCGAATATCCGACGACGGCGTGGTTGCACATTTCTCGAACGATGTAACAAGCTTTTACAACGGGGACAAATTAACGATTAAGCAAGGAGATAAAGTGCTGCAGAGCGGTGGAGATTTGTTTGTGCCATCGTTATGGACGAACAACGAGAAAGAAATCATGGCTTATAGCCTGAATGGCTATTCGAACGTGACCTGGTCGTTTCCTGATCAATGGGAAAATGTTCATGCCGTTGACACGTACAAAATAACGGCCGATGGCTTAGTTCCCGACCAATCCAATGTACCAATTACAAGCGGCACTATAACGCTTACGCTTGCTGCCAATACGGGACTTACCATTGTTCCGTCTGGAACGAATTTAAATGAAGTAAGCGGTGTCGTAATTAATAAAGAGCATTTAAGGCTTACGACCGGGCAAGAAGGAAACCTTGTGGCCACGGTACAGCCTGAACAAGCAACGAATAAAGGCGTCGTTTGGACATCCGGTGATCCAACCATTGCATCGATCGACCAAAACGGGAAAGTCACGGGTCTGTCTAATGGCACGACGGTAATAACCGTCCAAACGCAGGATGGAAAATACAGCCGCAGCAGCATCATCCAAGTTGCGCCGGAGAAGGTACAGCTGGTAAAAACTGACCTGCCCTCGAAGGTGTATTCCGGTGCACGAAGCATTTCATTGAGTACAGATACACCCGGAGCTTCTATTTACTATACCATTGGCGGATCAGAACCGAGTGAAGACAGTACCTTGTATACGGAACCGATTGTTTTGCCGCTTGGCGTTACCGTTATCCGAATGATTGCCATCAAAGATGGAATGAGCAGCAGCGACGTAACGGCTAATGCTTACACTATCTTGGAAGCGGATATCGAATATTTGAATAGTCTGATAGCGACAGCACAAGAGCTGCATCATATATCCGTTGAAGGCGATCAAATCGGACAGTACCCTGTCGGCGCAAAAACAGCGTTCCAAGCGGCAATTGACGCAGCGAAAGCGGCGGGAAGCAATGCGGAGATATCAACGGAGCAGATCAAGCAGACAGCTGCGCAATTAGAGTCTGCTATTCTAACCTTTAAGCAATCCATCATTAAGGAGCAGCCAAATCCTGGCGTTGCAGATCTTTGGTCGGTGAATCGACTCGTCACTGCCTCGGAGATTAGATCGGATCGGATCACTTTAACGTGGTCTGGCATGAAAGAGGGAGCAGCAGCTACCGGCTTCAAGGTTACTTGGGGCTCGAATGAAAAAGCGGTTGATGGTGACAAGTTGTCAACAACGATAACAGGGCTTACCGAAAGTACCAGCTATGCCTTTAAAGTGGAAGCAAGAGACACGGAAGGACTTTGGACGGTAAATGGCCCGAGCGTTTCAGCCAGCACAGGTAAAGTGCCGACTAATCCTGAGCCGAGTCCGAGCCCGAGCCCTACTCCGAGTACCGGGACGGGTAACGTAACGAACCCGCCAGTGGAAACGATACGTCAAGTAGAGGCGTCGGAATTGAATCCGAAGGACGGAAAAGTGGCATTAGCGCTGACAACGAACCAAACCATAGTGTCGTTGCCTGCTGCCGCCGGTCAGCTTGATGGAAATGTATTGGAGTTAAGCCGGACGGATGTGGTTATGTCGATTCCGCCTTCCGTTCTGAAAGCTCTTGCTGAGAAGGCAGGCGCTGCGGCTCAATCAACGCTGCGAGTGAAGCTGGAGCCGGTAAGCGTTTCAGCTTCAGCAGCTAAAGCAGGCGAGTCTTCTCATTTGAAGCTAGGCGATCATATCTATGAATTTGATTTATACCTGCTGACTGGTAATCAACAGGTTCGTCTCACCGAGTTTCCGGAACCGGTTCAATTAACGCTTCATTATGACCCATCACTTGTGGACTCGGAATTAGTCGGCGTGTACCATTTTGATGAAACATCGCATGAATGGGAATATATCGGTGGTCAAATCGATAAAAATAACAGACAAATCGAGGTGAAGCTGAACCATTTTAGCCAATATGCCCTGCTGGAAATGAACAAGCGGTTTAACGATGTACCAGAGAGCCACTGGAGTTACCGTGCGCTGCAGGTGCTTACAGCCAAACATATTGTAAAAGGTAAGTCGGATGATCAATTCAGCCCTGATTCGGATATCACTAGAGCTGAGTTTACTTCGCTTCTAGCGAGAGCCCTCGGCCTATCCACTAACTTGGAACCTGATGCATTTGTCGATGTTGCAGCGGATGCATGGTACGCGAAAGAGGTGAATGCTGCTTATGAGGCTGGCATTGTAACCGGTATGTCAGCAACGGAGTTTAAGCCTGACGGGCGATTGACCCGGGAGCAGATGGCGGCGTTACTGGTCCGGGCTTATGAGTATAAGTCAGGCCAAAGCATCGAATTTGGCGCTGAATTGCAGCGGTTCGCCGATGCTGACCAACTGTCGGAATGGGCAAAGGATGAAGCTTCCAAAGCGGTTGCGGCCGGTCTGATGCAAGGGAAAAGCGAAAATCTATTTGATGCCGGCTCAAAAGCGCAGCGAGCGGAAACGGTTCAAGCGATTTACAATTGGTTGAACGCCTTATAACGATAGCTGGCGAAACAAACCGGCTTGTAAGCTTATCCATAAAACAACAAAAACCGCTTCCTTTGGGAGTGGTTTTTGTTGTTTTAATGGATAAGCTTATGTCTAAAATTACGGATTGTCCGTGGGCAGGTGAAAAGTTCGAATATTAATCCGGTTATTTAAATAAGCATAAACCATACATCTAGAAAGCGCGTACATATAATTCCTTTTACGGTCAACTAGCAGTAAACAAACGAAGGAGGGGAAAAAGTGAGAACGAGTAAAAGAAAATTTATTCTGATCACAGCAGCTATCATGTGCGTTACTTTGTTATTCGGTTGTACGAGTAATAAGGAAACGACAAACGAACCCGCTAATACACAGACAGGGGAAGGGAATACCCAGACGACAAAGAAAACGATAACGATTACGTATAGAGATGACGGTATCGGTGAGGAAGGCGTGCTTTATAAATGGATTAAGGAAATATCCGCCAGTTATCCGAACAAAAATGTGGAAATCAAGCCAACGCCGATTCAAGCTTCTGAAGGCGATTATTTTGCCAAAATTGCTCTAGCGCTAAAATCCAAGGATACGGCGCCTGATATTGTAACGGAGGATACGTTTATTTTGAATTCCGATGCAAGCGCAGGATTTTTGGAGCCTTTAGATGAGAGATTAAAAGGTTGGGAAGACTGGACCAACGGTTCTTTCATTGAAGCGATGAAAAAAGGGGTTACGGCAAGCGACGGGAAAGTGTACGGCGTACCTTACAACACCGATTCCCGGGGTCTCTGGTACAACAAAGACATTTTCAAAAATGCAGGTTTACCTGAGGATTGGCAGCCCAAATCATGGGATGATGTCCTGAGTGCTGCAAGAACGATTAAGGAAAAAGCCGGTGAAGGCGTTGTTCCGATCTGGATGAACCTTGGCAAAGCTACCGGGGAAGCAACATCCATGCAAACCTATGAAATGCTCCTCTACGGAACAGGAGAGAGACTCTACGATAATGACAGCAGTAAATGGATCATTAAGAGTCAAGGCATATTGGATGCGCTGAGCTTCATTGAGACGGTTAACAAGGAGAAGCTTGGACCGCCGCTTTCTAAAGTATTGAATGGTCAGGCAGGCAATACTTCCTCACGTGAATATTTGCCGCAGGGCAAGCTTGGTATTTCGTTGGACGGCTCATGGATTACGGGCAACTATTTTGATACGGGCGCTTCACCGTGGCCGGAATATAAAGATGTGTTAGGCTTTGCGCCAATGCCGACGAGCAAAGGGCAAGCGCCTGGATCGATTACGCTTGCTGGCGGCTGGGCGTTATCTATCCCTAGCAATGCGCAGCACAAAGACGAGGCATGGGACTTTATCAAATATGCATTAGGCAAAGAGAATACCCAAAAGCTCGTTATTGCTTCAGGCAACATCACCGTCCGTGCCGACGTGGCCAAGGATCCTGGGTATACGAAAATGCCGTTTAATGAAATCGCGACGGAGTATTTGAAAAATGCGGAATTTAGACCGGCACAGGATAAATATCCTGAGGTTTCTACCCAAATCCAAACGATGGTTGAATCTGTGACTACGGGAACGTCTCCGGCAGATGCGCTGAAAAAGTATGCGCAGGATGTAACCAGAATTGTAGGCAAAGATCATGTAATCGAAAAATAAAAGTGAAAAGCTTGCTCAAGCAGATCCAATTAAGCGGGTTTGCTTGAGCATCCGCTTTTTTTGATTTTCAGCATGCGGGAGGAGAACGATGCATGAGCAGCTTGACGGGTAATGTTCTCATGAAGAAAAGAAAATCATATGCGTGGCTCTATTTTTTACTTCCATCGATTGCGATTATGCTCGTTTTTTTCATCTATCCGATTCTGTTGACGTTCTTTTATTCCTTCACGAATTTAGCCTTAACAGGGGAAGCGGCTAGAGAGCTTAAATTTATCGGGATCGATAACTATACGCGCATGTTTGAAGATCCGACGGTCAGAGTCAGCATTTGGAATACGCTTATTTTTTTGATAGGGTCTGCTGTTATAGGCCAACAGGTGTTAGGATTTCTGATTGCGCTTCTAATGAAACAGAAAAATAAGCTGTTCCGGCGCGTCGTTGGAACGATCGTGTTAGCAGGATGGGTTACACCTGAAATCGTATGCGCATTGTGCCTGTACAGCTTTTTTGGGGATGAAGGCACGCTTAATGCAATCATTACTTCATTTGGGCTTCCGGAAGTGCTCTGGCTGTATACGGTTCCGATGGTCACGATTATACTGGCTAACATTTGGCACGGTACTGCATTCTCCATGTTAGTGTTTCAAGCAGCGCTGGATGATGTGCCTACGGAGATTGAAGAAGCGGCAGTTGTGGACGGGGCATCGGGGTGGCAGATTTTAACGAAAATTACGATTCCCTACATAAAAGATACGATCACGACAAACATGATGCTTGTGACGCTGCAGACGCTCGGGGTATTCGGTCTCATCTACGCGATGACCGGCGGCGGGCCGGGAACTTCAACCACGACGCTGCCGATCTTTATGTATAATCAAGCCTTTGTTAACTATCAGCTTGGCTATGGAACAGCCATATCCTTATTGCTGCTCTTAATAGGTATTATACTTAGCTTGTTCTATATTCGCTCGATGAAAGAGTAAATGTACAAGGAGACTTCGTATGAATGCGAAACATCGCAAATTGATTTATCGAGTCCTGCCGTATACGATTCTTACTTTGATCGGGGTTTGTTTCTTACTGCCGCTTTTATGGGTTTTTGTCGCGTCAATCGATACCAATGCCATGCAATCGCTCAAAATGCCAAATAAGTTCACCGGAGGAAACTATTGGGATGTCATCACTAACCGTGTCAATCAGCGCGCATATGTGATTGGCTTGATCATGTCGGTTGGCCAAGCTATCCTCGTCGTCCTATTGGCGCTGCTTGCGGCATATCCGTTGTCTCGTTATCAAATGAAATATAAGAAGTCTTTTATGCTGACGATATTATTTATGACGTCCTTGCCGATTACGGCTGTTATGGTACCGGTTTATCAATTGTTTCTGAGCCTTAAATTGTATGATAATATTTTTGGCGTCATTTTATTTTATGTCGCTTCCTCGATGCCGTATGGCATTTGGATGCTGAAAAACTTTATGGATTCGGTGCCGAATGATTTGGAAGAAGCGGCATGGGTCGACGGAGCTTCTGTTTTCGTTGGCATTCGCAAGGTGGTTGCGCCATTAATGGTTCCGGGCATTTGCACGGTAGCCATTTTCACCTTTTCGGGGAGCTGGGGCAATTTCTTTGTCCCGTATATTTTGTTGCAAACACCTGAGAATTTCCCGGCTTCATTGAAGCTGTATCAGTTTTTTGGACAATACGGCATGGTGGAGTATGGGCAGTTAGCGGCGTTTTCTGTGCTGTACGCAATTCCTTCGGTTGTGATGTATATTCTCTCCCAGCAGTTTATGTCGAAAGGGTTTGGCCTGCAAGGCGGGACGAAAGGGTAAGCGAGTAAGGATAACATGCGATATCATAATTAAACATGCCTGCTTGGGCATGTTTTTTTGTGTGCTTTGATGCGCCTAGGGCGAGCGGGAATTTGGAAGCAGTTGCATAGAAATAAGCGCCTGCATTATAGTTTTAGACCAATAGCCAGATAGGTAAAAACCCTTTAAAATTAGATGTAGAATGATTAATAAATCGTAAACGATGCTCCGATAATGATCAGCAGAGAGTAAAAAATGATTGGCGTAAGGAAAGGCTTGAAATAGTTGCGTTCAATCTTAGTGCAAAGGAGTGATCGGTATGGATCTTTTAACGAAAGCGATAAAATTACGGGAAGCAGGACGGCTTGAGGAAGCGAAAACGATACTGTTTGATTTGGCAAGAGATGAGCCGCGTAACCCATCGGTATGGTATCAGCTCGCTTGGGTGCATGATGTAATGACTTTAGAGCGAGGCGCAGTATCCTATTACATTATCGCCATTGAACTAGGTTTGTCCGGTGAAGAAAGGCAAGGAGCGTTTTTAGGATTAGGAAGCACTTATCGTACTCTTGGCATGTATGAAAATGCGTTAAGCGTCTTTGAGGATGCGATAAAACAATATCCGGAGCGAAGAGAGTTTCAAGTTTTCTACGCGATGACCTTATATAATATGAAGGATTACGGACGAGCTATGGAGATTTTGCTCAAGCAATTAGCGGATACGAGTGATGATGAAGGCATTCAAGCTTATAAGAAAGCTATTCACTTTTATGCGGACAAGCTCGATCAGACCTGGAATTAATCGATTGCAATGGGGAGCAGCAAACGAGTATAAGCATTTATTCCCAGAAAAACGATGCTTCGTATGATACGATTGGTTTATTATTTTTCGGGAGGAATGCGTATTGCCTATTCGTTTGAAAACAGTGAGCGAGGAAAATTGGTTTGCTTGCACGAACCTTAAGGTAACTGAAGAGCAGCTTGCTGTGTTTCCGGCACCTGTCGTTTACTGGATAGCGGAGTCCAAATACGTTAAGAATTTTGAATTGCGTGCTGTTTATTTGGAGGATACCGTGATCGGTTTTATCGTTTATTGCGTTACGGCTGACGAGAACGGAAACTTCTGGATTCCGGCCCTTATGATTGACGAGAACGATCAGGGCAAAGGTTATGGCCGGGCAGCGATGGAGAAGTTGGTTGCTTATATGACTGATTCTTTGAATTGTAAAAGACTGATGATTGGCCACAGACCCCATAACGATATTGCGGCAAGGTTGTATGAGTCATTGGGATTCAAAAAAGTGAGTGATGACGCAATCGATGGCGAAATCGTACGTTTGCTGCAATTGCCGTGAGGAACCAATCGAAGGTATGTTATGGATTCAAGCTTGAGAGGGAGACCGCTGTTAGCGGTCTTTTTTTATGCGGAAAATGCCAAAAAAAGCATAGCTGGACATAGAAGTGATTGGTTAGTGGCAGGATAGGGTATAAGAATAACAAACCAATACCAATACATAAACAAGGAGGAACCATTATGTCGGAGTATAATCATGTGGTGGATAAAGACGGCGAGCTGTCGCTCGGCAAAATCGATCAAACGCTGGACCGTATGGACTCGGGGAAAAAGGATGAAATTTTACAAAACTTCGGAGAATTTAAAAGCTATCTCGCCAAGCGAATCGAGCTGGCTGAGAATGTGGGATTAAACGAGGAGCAGCTAGCCTTAGTTGCGCAGAAGGTTGCAGGTTATTTAGCGAAGCATGAAGATCCTCGCAATCGGGAGGAAAAGCTTCTGCAGGAGCTTTGGAAAGTCGGTACCGAAGAGGAGCAGCATAAGCTGGCTCACTTGTTGGTGAAGCTGGCGCAGTCAGAAGGGTAAGGCATTATCAAGGGGCAGTAGCGAAGGGGTAAGAACCTTTGCGACTGCCTCTTTTTTTATGGTTGGAGGTGGTGGTTTTGCAACATTAATTGGCAATGCATCGTTATGTTAATTATTGGAGCGGGGGGCTGAACTCTCCATATTAGAGGCCCCTTGATGCTTGGCTGCTTCGAGGAAACAGCAGCCTTATTCCGGCCGGCGCGCGGCAATTCATAATGGCGACGATAACAAGAAAAAGTCCCGTTATTTTCCAATAAAACATAGGTTTCAGAAGTTGTGGTAAAATGGGTTTTGGGAATAGGAAGCTACCTCGCATAAACGGATGGGTTGGACCCATTGCCTAGAGGTGATGAAGTTAAAGGGTTAGCATTGCGCAGCAAAAGTCTCCCAGCTTCGTCTTATCTTTCGCATGTGAATAATTAGGGAGGCATAATATTGAAGCGATTATACGCTATTTTGTTTATATTGCTGTGGGTGAGTGGTTGCAGCGTTGAAAAAGACTCGGAAAATGATGGGGAAGCTGCAACGATAATCAAACAGCAGACAGCTATAAAGGTGAATGAAGCAAATAAGATGCCCAAAGATATGCCCGGCAACTTTGATTTTATGGTTCGGTTTGGTTATGGCGAGGTTAATAAAAATGAGATTAATACGTTCCAAGGTACGGTAACAAAGGATTTAATCATGAACGGGACGGCATCTGCAAAAGTTACGTTTACGTTGGAAGAGAAGCGCAGCATCTATGCGAAAATGAGAGAAATAAACATTATGGGAGCGAAAGAGCTAATGCCCGCCAGCGTAGGCTGTGAGGTTGTCCCCTATAGTGAAGACAGCTGGGAAATCAATGTGAATGGTGAAACGAAAATATTTACATGGACGGACAAGCACTGCGAAATAACGAACGATGCCAAGCAAATGTTGGAGCTGCGCAGCTTCATCCAGCAAATCGTTGAGGCAAAAGAGGAATACAAAAAGCTGCCCGAATCCGAGGGTGGCTATGAATAGATTTTTTTGGTCATATACGCATTTCGGACCCGGATGGATGGCGAATCGTTTTGCAAAATTCAAGCGGATTAACCTAATTCGTGTGAATGGGCTGTAAAATCAGAATAGACAAAACCCGCAGGCTGCGTGATCGCAACATGCGGGTTTTGTTTATTTCCTATTCCTTAACCGCACCAATCGTTATGCCTTTAACAAAGTAACGCTGCAGGAAAGGGTAAACGAGCAGGATGGGCAAAGCACCGATAAAAATTTGCGATGCGCGAATGGTACGCTGAGACATATTAGCTACCATTGCAGGATCAAACTTCGTCAAATCGGCTTGCACGATAATCGTCTGCATGAAGCTGGCGAGCGGCAGCCTTTCAGCTTCTTTAATATAGATCAAACCGTCAAAATAAGCGTTCCAATGGCCGACCATCGTAAATAAGGAAACCGTCGCAATGGCTGGCAAGGAGATGGGCAAATAGATGGTGAAGAATGAGCGGAAATGGCCTGCACCATCCATAAAGGCAGCTTCTTCAAGATCCTTAGGTACGGTGCGGAAGAAGTTAAGCAGCAAAATGATATTAAACACCGCTACCATGCCCGGAAGAATAAGCGCGAACAGTGAATTCATAAGGCCAAGCTTCAGGATCAGGATATAACCCGGGATCAAGCCTCCGCTGAACAACATCGTAATGACAAAATACCAGAGATAAATGTTGCGAGCACGGAATACGCGGGTATCCTTGGAGAGGGCGTATGCCGCTATGAGATTGACGAACATCGCCATCGCCGTTCCGAGTACGGTCCGCTGCACGGATACCCAAAGGGACGAGAGGAAGTTGGCGTTGTCAAACGTTTTGGCATAGGCCTCAAATGTAAAGCCGATCGGCCAAAACGTAACCAAGCCAGCGTTGGCAGGCGCGGTTGAGCTTAAGGAGACCATCAGCAAGTGGTAGAGCGGCAGCAAGCAGAGAACAGATATCGTAGCCAAAAAGACATTGTTGAAAATCGTGAAAATACGATAAGATAACGTTTTGTGGTACATAGGTGGTCCCCCTTTCTAGAAGATGCGATAGCCGGCCAATTTATAGGCAAGTCGGTAGGATATGATAATTAGAATAAGGCTGATTAATGATTTGAACAGGCCAACCGCTGTAGCGAAGCTGAATTGCCCGCTCAGCAGACCTTCACGATAAACGAAAGTATCGATAATATCTCCCTGCTTATAAATCAGTGGGCTGTATAAGTTGAACACCTGGTCAAAGTTCGCATTCAGTACGTTGCCTAGCGCCAAAGTCGCAACAACGATAGCGATCGGTATAAGAGAAGGTATGGTCAGATGCATCGTTTGCTTCCAGCGGCTCGCCCCATCAACCTCAGCGGCTTCGTAAAGCGCGGGATTAATGCCTGCCAGCGCAGCTAGAAAAATAATGGTATTGAAGCCAAATTCCTTCCATACGTCGCTTGATATGATTACAAATCGGAACCAATTGCCATCGCCTAAGAAGAAGATGGGCTTGATGCCGAATACATTCGATAGAAATTGATTGATGAGACCGGTCTGGGCAAGCACATCAATGAGAATACCTGCAAGCGTGACCCAGGACAGAAAGTGAGGCAGGTAAACGAGCGTTTGAATGCCCCGTTTCAGCCCTGAATTTCTAACCTCGTTCAGCAATAAGGCGAAAATAAACGGAATAAACAAATTCATTACAATTTTGCTGCAAGCAAAGAGAAGGGTATTCCATGTAATCTGTAAAAAATATTCATTTTCCAGCATATAGCGAAAATGTTTAAGGCCGACCCACGGGGAACCGGAAATGCCGAGCCCTGCTTTATAATCTTGAAATGCCATGACGATGCCCGTCATGGGCAAATAAGAAAAGACGAAAACCAATAGGACAGCCGGCAAAACCATAAAATGAAGCATCCAAGGCTGCTTGTAGCCGCCTTTTGTTTTCTCACGCCGAGTGCTCTTAAGGCTCAGTTGTTTAGTCGTATTTGTGTCCATAGCTCTCTCCTGTTCCATAAAAACTCATTTGTGTATTCTGAGAAACCCTGATATATATAGTATCAACAAGATCAGCCATCGAACTATAGGATATTGTTAGGATCGATAGGGTTTTGTTAGGGATATTTGATGGAGGGGTCAGTTATGGTACTGAGTAGAGGGATTTCGTTTATCCGTAGAAAAATGGGTGCAAGATTCAGCTTGTTTGCCAAAATGAACGGGTTGATCATCATTTTGTTCATTCCGATTATTATCATGTTTACATATTCGAACCAGATCGCATTAGATGTGATCAGCAAGGAGCTTCAGGTTTCAAACACGAAACAGCTATCCTTCTTATCTAGTCAAATCGATTCACGGATTAATCAAACGATGGACTTTATCATTACCTTCTCGAGAGACCCGAACGTTGAGAAGTTCAATGGCTTAAATATTTGGGATGATGGCTACGATCAGATGCAAACCAGATATGTTGTGCAGGAGAAGATGGCTTTGCAGTCTGGGGTTATGAACATTTGGCCGGTTAAATATACGGTATATTCGCAGCAAAACAAAGAGATTATTTCCAACTACAATAACCCTGCCTCCTATGACGAGGAGTATCTCAAAAGGAATATGACGGGAAAATGGACATACGGCGATGGCGAGATCGTACCTGAAGGCGAGCATAAATCGTTTCATTGGTTTTATACCGATACCTTCGGTCAACAGGGGACGCTTAGAGGAAGCAATCTAGTCGTAGAAGCCAGCTTCGGCCATGAGAATATTCAAAACATGCTGGATACGTATAAAGCGGGCGGGCAAGGCGATCCGTTATTTTACCATCAGGGTGAAGCTCCGATTTTAAATCGAAGCGCTTCCAAATCGTTGTCAGCCGAGCTCATTGCATATTTAGACAAGCATAGGCTAGAGGATACGATGCAGAAGGTCGTGAGGCTGGAGGGCGAAAATTATTTGGTCAGCGCCGTAAAATCGCCGCAACTCGATTGGTATCTTGTTGATATCGTTCCGCTGGATCAAATCATGGGGCCTATTTCGTTCAGCCGCAATTTATTTTATGTATCGATGGTACTGTTATTTGTCGTCGGCATTTCTGCATCCGTATTGCTGTACCGGAACGTCCAACGTCCGATCAGAAAGCTCATTCAAGGCTTGCAAAGCGTACAGCGCGGGGATTTCTCGGTGCAGATCAAGTCCAACGTCAACAACGAGTTTTCCTTCTTGTTTTATCGGTTTAACGACATGTCGAGGCAAATCCAAAGCTTAATTGAGAACGTGCTTAATGAAAAGCTGCGTGTCAGGGAAGCAACCTTAAAGCAGCTGCAGGCGCAAATAAATCCCCATTTCCTTTATAACTGCCTCGGATATATTATTAATATGGCGCAGATGAAGGACGAGGAAGCCGTTGTGTCGATGGCGTATAATTTGAGCTCCTATTACCGTTATACAACCCGAATGGAGCGGCAAACGTCTACTTTAAGCGAGGAAATCAAACTTATCGTCAACTATTTGGAAATCCAAAAGCTTCGTAACGGGAGAATCCATTACACGATCGATATCCCCGAGGAGATGCACAGCCAACAGGTTCCGCGACTGATGCTGCAGCCAATCGTGGAAAATGCCGTCATCCATGGCGTGGGGAAATCTTATTCATCAGGTGAAATTCGAATTACCGGCGAAAGGTTAGACGGCTACTGCAGAATTTATATCGATGACGATGGGCCCGGTATGGGTGCCGAGCCGCAGGAGGCGCTGAATCGTAAAATGCATGAGCCTTTGCAAGAGGAAATGGGCTGCGGTCTTTGGAATACCAATCAACGTATTATCCATCTATTTGGTGAAAATTCTTATGTATATTTCTCGAAATCACTTCTAGGCGGTTTTCGGACAGAGATCAAATGGGAGACGGCCTCTGGACAACAACTACAACATCCAACGATAAAAGGGGACATATGACATGCAGATGATCATAGTAGACGATGAAGCTCACTGGGTAGATAACTTATCCATGCACAAGCCATGGCATAAGCTTGGGATTGAACAGGTCCATAAAGCTTATTCTGGCCGCGAGGCGCTGCAAATTTTGGAGACGCATCCGATTGATATTGTCATTTCGGATATTATTATGCCGGAGATGACGGGCATTGAACTTATAGAGCGTATTCGCTTGCGTGATAAAAAAATAAAATGCATTATTTTATCGGGCCATTCCGATTTTGAATTTACGAAGGAAGCGCTCCGCAACCAAGCGGTGGACTATTTGCTTAAACCGCCTACCGATACTGAACTGTTTGGCGCAGTAAAAACAGCAATTGATCAGTTGACGGCGGAGTGGGAGAGCATCAGCTCCTTCGAGCGGACCGAGAACACGCTGCGGGAAAATTTGCCGCTGCTTCGCGGCCAGCTTCTTCTGGATGCGCTGCACGGTCAACGGATGTCCATTGAGGAATGGAACCGAAAGCTTGTGAGTTACGGCTTGCCTTTTAGCTGCGGCGACAGCGCCTTGCTGCTGGTTCGGATGGAAGAGGAATTTGAGCAATATAAAAACAATGGGCAGCAGCTGATGGAATATGCGATCGTCAACATGGCCGAGGAGATCATTGGGGAATTTGCCGAAGTATGGGGCGTTAAGGAGGAGCATGGTTATCTTGCTTTTCTTATTCAGCTCAAGGCAGGCCACTCCGAGGTAGGGAAAGAGACGATTTTGGAGAAGCTTGCCATCCAGCTTCAGTATAAGGTCAAGCAATTTCTGAAAGGATCGTTGTCGATTGTCATGACGGAGTGGTTCAAGCTTCCGGAGCAGCTTTCGGAGCGTTATCGGCAGGCGTCGGCTTATTTTATGCAAATCGTAGGGGACGAGCGCGAGTTTGTTATGCGTGTTGGCGAGCTGGAGCAAAATGATTCCCAAGGGGCTCTGGATGCGATCTATCAGCCGCCTACCTTGATTAATCTGCTGGAGGCTGGGCGCTGGGATGCAGCCGAAGAGAAGCTTTCCGCCGTATTTACTGAGCTCGACGAGCGCTGGTCCGAATCGTTGGAGCACTGCATGGAGGCTGGATTTTTAATCGCGTCATCCTTCACCCATCTTGCGCATCGGAACGGCCGTACGCTAACTAAACTGCTGGGGGAAGAGATTCAGCCCTTGCAAAGCGGCGAGGCTTTCAGTTCGATCAACAAGCTTCGCAAATGGTCGATCGGCGTGCTTGGCAAGCTGAAGGAGGGGACATCGAATGAAATTAAAGATTTCCGTTCCCTTTATGTGATGAAGACCCAGCAGTTTGTGGAGAAAAACTTGCATCTGGACGTATCTTTGCGTACGCTGGCTGATCACGTAAACCTTCATCCTACCCATTTGTCGAAAATTTATAAGATCGAAACGGGGGAAGGGATAAGCAATTACGTCGCCTCGCTCCGTATGGACCGTGCCTGCCATTTGCTTAGGGCGACCGAAAAAAAGGTATATGAAATAAGCATGGAGGTTGGTTATTTGGACCCGGCTTACTTTATCAAAGTGTTTAAACGCCAGTTCGGCGTAACGCCCCAAGATTATCGGGACGGAAATAACAGCCTAACAGATTCTTATGAAAACTAACATAATCCTATAGATCCCCTGCCCGGCTAATTGGTAGAGTTACACTTGTAGTGATCTTACATCGTAGGGGGAAATGAAAAATGAGTACATTCAGAAAACCATGGCTGTTGCTCGTGGTTATGGCACTTGTTGTGATCACCGCTTGCAGCGGAAATAATGCGGGGAACGGAAATGGGAAAAAGGAAGAAGCGGCAACGAATGAAGCGAGCACATCGCCAACCGCAGCCGCGTCGGGATTTGACCTTGGTAAATACGATCCGCCAATTGAAATTAGCACGGTATTAATGCCGAAGAAGTATATCAAGGACGAAACAAAGGAAAACAACGTTCATGACCGCTGGATGTTGGAGCAATTTGGCTTGAAATATAAAGACAACTGGTATCCGGCAGGCAGTGACCAATATAAACAAAAGCTGCAGCTGGCGATCGCATCCGGCGAGAAGCTGCCTGATTTTGTACCTGTACCAACGGACGCTGTCCTCACTAACCAACTGATCGATTCCGGTCAATTTATTGCGATTGATGAGCTGTTCGCGAAATACGCCAACAAAATTTGGAAGGACCATACGGAGCAAAACCCGGAACTATGGTATCCTTTCACGAGAGACGGCAAGAAATACAACCTTCCGATCCTAGAGTATACGGACAATGACGATACGGTGTTGTGGTTCCGTGAAGACTGGATGGAGAAGCTGAACCTGAAAGCGCCTACGACGATTGCAGAACTGGAAGTCGTTTTGGACAAATTCAAAAACGAGAACCCTGACGGGTTGGCTCCAAAAGACGTATATCCGCTTGCTGTTTCTTTGAAAAATAATACAAACACATGGATGGGCTCGCTGGATTGGTTATTCGGAGCATATGGCACGGTAGAGGAGCAATGGAACAAGGACGCAAACGGCAATCTTGAATATGGTTCCATTAATCCAGGCGCTAAAAACGCGCTTGCGAAGCTGCAAGAATGGATGAACAAAGGGTATATCCACCCTGACGCCGCTTTGTGGGATGAAGGCAAATCCGCTGAAATTTGGACAAAAGGCAACGCGGGCATTTTGCCTGGCGCGAACTGGGTACCGGACTGGCCAGCTCCAGACTTGTTGAAAAACGTACCGGGATCAAAATACAAAGCTTATCCGGTTCCTGCCGGCCCAGACGGCTTGATGGGCACCAAATGGCAAAACTCAGGTGTTAACAGCAGTATCATGATCAATAAGGACGCTAAACATCCGGAAGCGATTTTCCTTTATTACAACTTCCTGCTTGATAACCTAGCGAATCCGGCTGTCGGCAGCAAATTTGAATATGGCTTTGCCCAAGGCTATGACTGGGATATCGTGGACGGACAGCCTACGAGCAACAAAGACAAAATCAAAGATTTCTTTAATGATTTCCCTTACATTACGGGACCTGCCCGCATACCAACCCTTTATATGCAAACGCTAGTTAAGCTTGCGGAAGGCAATAAACCGGAAACACCTTACGAGAAGCAGCTTGCTGAGTTCCGTAAACCGGAAAACTGGTATGCAGCAAAAGTGGTTATGTCGCAAATCGACATCCGCAAACAAAACTATTTCACGGGTGCGGCAACGCCAACGATGATTTCGAAATGGAATCTATTGCGCCAGTCTGAAATGGAGACGTTCAACAAAATCATCTATGGCAAATTGCCAATCGATGCTTATGACGAGTTCGTTGCTAGCTGGAAGTCCAACGGCGGCGACCAAGTTACGAAGGAAGTTAATGATTGGTTCAAGTCCGTTACAAAATAATGGAATAGTCAAAACGAACCGCAAGGAACACGCCGGATTTGGCGTGTTTTTTTGCGCTTTATGGAATTATCCGTATATGATACTATGAATTTATTATTCCATTTATTAGAAAGCTGGTGCCTGATGTGACATCTCGCATTACGGATAAAAATACATCTGCGAAGCCGCGCACCGAGACCGCTTCTCCGGCTTCCTTACATGTTTCGGCATCTGCTGAAGCTAATCTGTCACAACCATCCGCCATGCAGCCGCATAACTTGCTGCAGCTGCAAAGCAAGATAGGGAACCGCGCAGTCACGCAGCTTCTTCGGTCTGGAGCGGGAAGCAAGCGGCCAGAGCCGATTCAGCGGGAAAGAAACCAAACGGGCCTGCCCGATCAATTAAAAACAGGCGTCGAGAGCCTCTCCGGGCTTGCGATGGACGATGTCAAAGTACACTATAATTCCTCCAAGCCGTCTGAAGTGAACGCACTGGCATACGCGCAGGGCACGGATATTCATATCGGTCCCGGGCAGGAGCGGCATTTGCCGCATGAGGCATGGCATGTAGCGCAGCAGAAGCAAGGCCGCGTCAAGCCGACGGTTCAGCTGAAGGATGCTTCCATAAACGACGATGCCGGCTTGGAGCATGAAGCTGATGTGATGGGGATGAAGGCAAACCAAGCTGCCGGAGGACCGGAGCAGCTTGAGCAATCTTCGGTCGCTTCCGCAGCGATCCAAATGAAAGCTGATGCGCCAATGCAGTTTATCGGCGGCGATGTTTTGAAGTTTATTCAAAAAGCATGGCGCGGACCGGAGGGAGAGGTTAGTGAATGGTACTCCCAAATCGCGATAATTTTGAAAAGTACGAGGTTCGAGGGCCGTGCGGAGGAAGTGTTTCAATATTACAAGGAGAACCCCGGCTTAGCGAGGCCGAGGCCGACGGATGAGGCATCGAGTAGCAGCAGTAGCAGCAGCAGCAGCAGCAGTAGCAGCAGCAGCAGCAGCAGCAGCAGTAGTGGTAGTGGAAGCAGTATGGAAAATGAGGAAAAGGAGTCCCGTTCAGACGACGTTTCGGTGCCGGAGAACCGTCCTACCTCAGGCGGAATGGTGGAAGGCGATGCCGCAACTATTGCGGATCTCAATGAGTGGGAAGAGGATACCGCGGAGTACGATTGCACCGATCGCGCTCATTCGCCAAAGGGCAAAGTATATTATGACAGCCGAACGAAAAGATATTATGGAGCGGATAATACGGGCCATGTCGGCTGGGGCTTTAAAATATGGGTGAAGAAGGATAAGACGACGCTGATTTACAAAGGCAATCTGATTTGGAGCGGAACGGAATGGGTAGAGAATGCTAGAGGGACGAAGTAATGCTTCGGCGGCCGGATGCTGTTATTGCGCTTAGTGCGGCAGTCTGGAACGATGGGCCCTGACCTGTCCTGAATACTGAACCATGCGATATGGTTTTGCAGCCGCTTGCCTTAATCGGGCAAGCGAAGGGCGCATACAGTCCTGTGAACTTATCCCCTTTATGTAGGACACTCAAAAATAACGTCATGTTATCATGGCGGTAGGAGTGACACGTGGAGGAGATATTTTACGGTTAAAAAGGCGATTGCAGGAATGCCCAAGATCCAGCCATTACAAATGGCGAACCACGCAACCGAAGCGAGACGCGAATGACTCACAGCTCGTGCTGGATACGATAGAGCAAATGACAACCAGTCAGTGAAGTTGTGCTTTCATCAGCGCAACTCAGAAGAAGACATTCATCAAGCCTTCGATGATTACATTTATTTCTATGAATACCAGCGGTTTTAAGCCAAACGAAACCAACGCGCACCGATTGAATGCCGGTACGCGCCGGCTTCTTAGCTTTTTCATTTTTCTGCTTGGCGGAGGTAAGACCATGCCAGCATAGATCAAGTTTTTTTGATTTGCGGATCAGAACGGCATTGGCTAATCAGAAGCTAAGCGCTACTCCATATGTAGATCTTTAAAAAAGGCTAGGACGGTTTCGTCTGGATGATGAGCCGTAACGGCCAAACCTAGCTCAAGCGAAGCGTTAAGCTCCAAATGCTGCGAGGCAAACAACTTCCATTGTTCCTCACCCGCACGGCCAAAGGCTTCAAAGTTGTTTCCCGTACGCTTCAGCCTAATCCATGTCTCGGGAAAAAACACGGGAAACTCCGGTGTTTCTGATGTGTAATCGGAAGGATAGACCGCTGCGCTGTCACCGTCTGGTTTTACGCGGAACTGAAGCTCATATCCGCCGTTGTTCTTATTTCTGGCGCTGTTATCGGGAAATACCATATGGTAAATATGAGGGCTGCCGGCATCCAAAGTCTCGCGTGCCATAATCCCAGCTTTCGTATATAAGTCCGCACTGCTCAGTGACTCCAAACGGACCGTAAAATCAAAATCGCCTGTATGGGTTGTATATGCAAAATGAAATTGGTCGGACGTTCCCCAAATATCTGTGCCGCCAGCCGTCACTAGATACCCATCTGGATACTTCTTCGTCGATCCCTGTCTAGCCGGGTTTCCTACGTCCGTTCCTATTAATGCAAAGTCTTGCATCATGTTATCCCCCTCAAGTAAACAGCATTGTTCTGAGTATAATCGATAGACGAAGGGAGGAAAAGTAGTTATCTTAAGGTGAGTTAGTAACCAAAAGGTTATCAGCTAGTTCCGGACGCATCGCTTTCTATTGAAGGACGGTTTCTTTTGGTTCCATTGATTACCTCGGTGCAATAAGACTAGTTTATAGATTTGTTTTTGCGATATTGGCTATTTTGGGTTCTAAAAAACTGGGAAAATTTGATACATAATCCTTCGGATTAAAGGCAAAATATAAATCATCGATCGGAAATGCCTCCTAGATTAAAGCTGAGGTTACAGATGCTCCCAGACAAGAGGCGGCTGGCGGCAGGAAATCGCAGTAACGGTGCACATCTAAATCCATGTATGGTATTATAATAGTAACGATTAAAACAAGCCAAAAGCAAAGCTGCCATAATGAAGGAGTTTTTATTTTGAATGATGCTATGATCATGTTGAAGAAAACAAGCCGTACTTTTTATATTCCCATTAATCGTTTAAAAGAAGGATTAAAAGAAGCAGTTGCAGCTGCCTATTTGTGCATGCGTGCGATTGACGAAATTGAGGACCATGAGACGCTTGAGGACGATGTGAAAGTAGAGCTATTGAATGGCATTCATGATGCATTCGAGTCCAAAGATGTCGTTAATGAATCCCAAAAGCTGTTGTCCCCCTATCGTGGCGTGCTGCCCGACGTGACGATGCGAATTCATGAATGGGCTCTATTATGTCCCCCCACTGTAACCGAGGTCGTATATCGCAACACTTCAAAAATGGCCAAGCAGATGGCTGAATGGGTTCATGTAAGCTGGAACATCCGGACGGAAGAGGATTTGGACGGTTATACGTATAGCGTAGCAGGCATGGTAGGGGAAATGTTATCTGAAATTTGGTTCTGGTACGACGGCACAAAATCAGACCAAGAGAAAGCGGTTGCCTTCGGCAGAGGTTTGCAGGCTGTTAATATTTTGCGCAATCGCAAAGAAGATTTGGAACGCGGCGTAGACTTTTTTCCGGATGGCTGGGGCACGAAGGAAATGATCAAGTACACGCGGCGCAACCTAAAGCTCGCTGATTCTTACATCGTAGATTTGAAGGGCGGACCCGCTTTGGATTTCTGTAAAATCCCGCTTACGCTAGCGCATGCGACCGTTAATCTTATTGCTGCAGGCGGCAACAAGCTCACAAGGGATGCCGTAATGAAGCTTGTAGGCAGCATCAATTAAGCAGTTGATCAAATAGATAAAAGCCAAGCCCATGATCGAAAACATGGGCTTGGCTTTTATTTGTGTTTGCTTGGTTTTCTTGCAATTAAACGGACCAGCTCGATCAGCAGTAACGGAAGCGATACCGAGGCTGGATAAGCGAGGTAGCGAGGCTCCCAATTCGGCGAAAATTTCTCCTTATACCGCCTAAGACCGACAAAACCATACCAGCTTCCCCCATATTGAAATAGGATGCGGGCGAGCTTCTCTTCCTTGATAGCGGATTGGCTTTGGCCGACGCTTGAGAGAGGAGCCATGCCTAGGTTAAAGCGGGCGTAGCCCTGCGCCTTGGCCCACTCCAATAAACAAATGAAGAGCTGATCCATCGTTCCATTAGGCGTAGCTTTCAAATACCGCATTAGATCGACGGATATCGAAGCGCCGTCATAGCCCGGTGCGATCGAAGCGAAAGCTACGACATCATTGTCGGGATTCCGGAGCAGCGCTACAGGCGCTTTTTGCAAATAGCTTTCCTCGAACCAGCCAAGCGAGTAGCCCTTTTCAGCTTTCCCACCCAGCCACTGGTTTGAAATAAAGGCTAGCCTCTCCATTAATGCATGATCATGCGGAGGCTGAGCAATCTCGAAATGGAAGCCTTCGCGTTCAAAACGGTTTTTAACCGTACGCAAGCTTGCATTTTGTTTGCCGACAAGCGTAAAGCTTTCCAAATGAACCAAAGCTTCCTCGCCAAGCTTGAAAAAACGGTAGCCGTTCTCATGATAGAATGGCAAATAATCGGGTGAAGCCTGGTAAAATACGACCTCTAACGCAAATTGGTCCGAGAATTGCTGGAACTGCTGAATAGCTCCGCTGATCAAGCTTTTAGGACCTAAGGGATCGCCTAGCACGACCAGCTTGTTTCTAATTTTGGCATAAGGAATTAATATGCGATCATCCATAGCCCAGAAGAAGCTTTTGTCCCCGGTAAAAAGCATATGCGTCAGGAGGTTTCCCTGCTCATGCTCTAAAAAGGCTTGCAGCTTTGCTTGCTCATCTGGAGTGGCGCCGTCAATCGATAACGGTTTTGGCCGAAATAGATAAAGCAGCGACAGAATGAGCCAAGCAATCAAGAGACCAAATACCGCGACGATCGTATGCTGAGTCGGCTCTAACAGCCAATCGGCGTGGGCTCTCTTCGGAAGATGCCTAAGGAATGCCGGATGAATATGGGAGCCGACGAGGTAATACCCGTAGACGATAAGAAGCGTAACCAATCCCCAGCCAGCCGCATTATATTTGCCAAGGGGCACTGCAATACGGTAAAAGCGGTGCCTTGAAACCCATAGCAGCAGCGCCACAATGAGCAGGAATATGGCCTCCTCGTAATCGAAGGCTTTGGCTAAGGTGAAAACGGAGCCTGCGCAAAGCAGCAAGAGCGTCCAATAATAAGCGCGTCTTACCCTTAACGAAATTCCGCGTGAGAGCACGATCAGAAGGATGCCGATAATAACGCTGAGCTGGTGGGATATTCGCATAATAGGGAGCGACAGCAGCTCTTCCGTGTATCGCAGACGGTACAGCATGCCGGGCGTTGCGGCGGATAACAGCAAAATGACCCCGCTTGCGAATACAAGCTTGCCCAGCGACCAAGCGCCAATTTCGCCAACAAATCCGAACTGGCCAGGCCAGCGCCAAACCTTCTGCCATAAATTCAAGGCACGGTCCATGATGCCGCCGTCAGATTGCTCATTGCGTTTAAGGTTGATCGGAAATTCGAAAGCAGCCATCATAAGGCCGATCAGCCATGGCACGATATAGTACAGAACCCTGAACAATACGAGTACGACAGCGCACTTGTCAGGAGGAAATCCGAGCAGCTGCAAACCAAGTATCGCCGTTAAATCAAAACCTCCGATGCCTCCGGGCGCCATGCTGATAATGCCGGCAATAGCGGCAACGGTATAGATGCCTAGTGCATTCGTAAAGGTGAGATCCGGAAGGAACATCGCCCCAATAAGCCAAAAAGTCATGCCGGCAAAAAACCACTCCAAGAAGGAAGCCCCGATTGAAGCGCTCATGATGCGCCAATTAAGCTGCCCTCGATTCCGATTAATCCATTTGGAGAACAGCGACGTACGCTGCAGCAAAATGAAAAGCGGCAAATAAAGGGCTGTTGCCCACACGGCGTAAATGAGCCAATGATGTTCTTCAGTCATAGCTTTGATCGGAAAAATGCCAATGATGCCAAGCCATGCCATTAGGGATAGTCCGGTAAACGTAATCGTGGAGAGGAAAGCAACCGAAGCCGCGATGCTTGTGATTGGAATATCACGGTTGCGGTATAGGATCGTTCGCAGTCCAGCTCCTGTTAAGCCTGCGAAACCAATGAGATTGTTGGAGGTGTTCGCAATCCAGCCATAACGAAACGTATCCCATTTACCCGTGGAAAAATGAAAATGCTTGCGTATTAAAAAATCATAAGCACTCATCACGGATACAGCTAGGAGAGAAAAACTCAGCATCAAAATAATCGTTCGCGGATGAACATGGTGAAGATGACGCAGCGTTATTCCCCAATCGATCGTACGGAACTCCTTCTGTCCTTCCCAGTAAACAAGCGCGATGATCGCGAACGGGAGCAGGATTCGGAGCAGCTTAGCACGATAAAGGATCGATAAAAGTTTAATGAGTTGCAGCTTTTGTGCGATTTCGCGAATCCAATTCATTGAATTTCCCCTTGCGTCTATGTATGAGAGTGGATGGTGATAGTCACCAGACGTGTTTATGTATCGCTAAATGCTTTAGAATTTATGTTCTAACTCCATTTGTTATTATATAACAAAAGGCTCATCTTCAACAATGAAGATGAACCTTTGGATGATTTGGCTTCTATTATCAGCGGCAACTGAATATGCGGCAATCCTGGTGCCTTTAAAGATTGCGGAGTACGGCCTTTTGATCGGAAGTCGTATTTATGATCATTTTATATAGAACATACCCTCCCGCTGCTATTGAGAGCAGGAAGCATGCACACACGAGAAGCGAAAGCGGCGACCAATCGATGATGCTGCGGCCAAGATACGTCTGCCAGCCAATTACGATTAAACCGAGCAAGAAAGTAATCCCCGTAAAATGAATCCATAAGCTGCGAGCCCTTGCCGTAAATGAAGTTCGCTCAGTGAGCCAAGCGACAACGGGTACGGCTTGAAGCGCGTGGAATCCAAGGCCGTGCAGCACAATAATATTTCCCTCGGCACCAACAACGCGGCCTTGATTGATGGAAATCCAGATGCCTGCAGCAAACGAGAACAGGGTTGCGATCATAGCGTAACGTATGCCGGTGACCAGCCCTGGTCTGAGCAAATAAGCTTTTCTGCGGAAAAAATGAATGGCAAGGAACAGATAAAACAAGATGAGCAACAATGCGACGAAGGTGAAAATGGAACCGACTGCAACGTCAAAGGACGAGCCGCCATTTACAAACCTCGGGTTGGCGCCGCGGAAATTTTGCACCGTTTCGGCAAAATAGGAATATAGCGCAAGCAGGATAAACGACCATCTGAAGAAAGCTCTGCTTCTTGATCCCATAGCGGAAAAAGGAACGATCGCCGCCGTCGACAGCAAAAAGATTCCAAGTGCTGCATTAAAGGAAAATGCATGTGATGCGTTCCCATTTGGTGCGACAGGCGCTCCGTAAAGCAATACCCATACGGCACAAATCCCTGCAAGCAGGAAGCCGAGCAGCCCGGTAAGGACGAGCCCTTTTTCCCCTTCAAAAAAGGCAACTGATGGCTTCGGCTTTTCAATGGTCCTCCTCTTTCTCTCCATAGACATGGTATCTTCTCCTTATTTTCCATATTCGGCTTGATGTAATCATTGTATGGGGAGAGTAAGATGGGAAAAACATCCTCCAGTCTACCTCTTGGTTTAGACATTGGTCGTGATAACGATCAGACCAGAGACGGAATAGAAGCATGGCTCCATGAATCCTATTCCTCCGATAAAAAAAGTTTTTTTGGAATTATTGGGGTTAAAGGAAGGAAAATGAAGAATTTTGTCGAAAAATATGATACATGTAGGATAAAGCAGATGGAGGTAGTTTTATTTATGGTTCGTTCAGCAGAAAATTACGAGAAAATCTATAACCATGTTGAAAAATATATTGGCCCAATCGCAGGCGTATTTCGTGAAATCATTTCAGATAGTACAGCCATCGATATTATCGTTGCGGGTCCAACCCCGAAGCGGAATTATTATACATTGGTTACGTATGGAATGAGTGAATTGCCGATGACCGTTCCGGAAGGGGCGGAGGAATACCGCTATTCCGAGCTGATGATCTGCCTGCCGCCTACTTGGAAGATTTCAAACGAGGATTTTGAGGATGAGCGTTATTACTGGCCCGTTCGAGCGTTGAAAACATTGGCGAGATTTCCGCATGAGTTTCAAACATGGCTTTATATGGGACATACCCTTGCGAACGGTAATCCAGCGAAACCTTACCACGCGGATGTGAAGTTTACAGGCATGCTTCTCGCGCTTCCGGAAGTGGAAGATAAACCGGCGTTTTTTAATTTGAGCCTTTCCAGAGACAAAGTCGTGCATTTCTTCACATTGATCCCGATCTATCAGGAAGAAATCGACTACAATCTGAAACATGGCATGGAAGCGTTGTTCGCGAAGCTGAATAAAATCGGGACGGACGATGTCGTTAACCTGCGACGAAAAAATAGCTGCAAAAAGGTGTTTGGACTGTTTTTAACATGAACTTTAGCAGCAGCATGCACAAAAAACGCCCTCCAAACGAATCAGCATCATGATTCGTTTGGGGGACGTTTTTGATTTAAGGATGGATAACGGATTTACCTAGCTGCCGCTACTGCGGAAGGCAGAAGCGAATACACATTTTGCAGCAATAGGAGACTGCGGTTTAGCTTGAATTTTGAGCCAGAGAACGTGCACCGGTCATAATTGAAGCGAAGGGAAGAGATATGAATCGTACAGTTCGTGAACGAACAGCCGATATAATGTGATCCGTCAAAGTAAACCTCTTCATCTTTAAATGATTTGTTTAGTATATATTCCATTTCATAATCCTCCCTTAGTGAAAACTACTATTCTATTAAATGATATGTCTCTAGTTAATTGTTTATAACCAAATGGCTGTTAATTGAAACATTTGAACTACATTTTTAGGCTAAAACGAGAAACACCACGAGAGAGCGATAGGTCGCTTTTCGTGGTGTTTTTTCATTACTCGCTGCTTACGCGCGGCAGTTTTTCTATGAATGCATGCAAGGCGCTGCTTACAAAAGAGTCCTTGCGGGTAATAAACTCCGTTTTCATGTACTTGATCGTTTCGGGTATCGCATGCGTTCGGATAGCGCCCTCTGCTTCTTGTCTTACAACGACGATTTTGGGCATCAAGGAGATGCCAAGCCCAGCGGATACGCCGCCTACGATCGCTTCAAGCGTCCCAAATTCCATAATCGTCGGATTTGTTAAGCCGCTTGCTTGCAGCCATTTCTCTAGGACGGCGCGGTAGGAACAGCCCATGCTATAGACGAGGATAGGCTTAGCGAACGCTTCTTCGATGCTTCTAACGGAGATATGCGACACGATGACGAGTTCTTCATTAAATACAGCAAAGGAGCTAAGGTCCGGATGCTCGCATTCGCAGCCGATAAACGCGCCGTCAAGCTCATATTGAAGCACTTTATCCATTAAGGCTTGGGAATGTCCAGTGGTCAGCGACAGCTGCACCTTGGGATGCTGTCCATAATAGTCGGCGAGCAGCGTTGGCAGCCGGACCGCTGCAGCCGTTTGCGTTGAGCCGATCGTAAGCGGGCCGTTCGGTTCATCCGTAGAGGTGAGCGCCTGCGTTGCCTCCTCTAATAAGCCGATAATTTTGTCGGCATATGCAAGCAGCGTTTTGCCGCTTGAGGAAAGGGTCATTCCCCGGTTATGGCGGAGAAATAGTGCCGTGCCAAGCTCAGACTCAAGATTTCGAATTCTTGCGGTAACGTTGGACTGGACATAGCCTAGCTTAAGAGCAGCTTTAGTAATGGAGCCCTCGCGTGCAACCATATGAAAGACACGCAGATCCGCACTCTCCATCGTAAGTAACCTCCCCAGAAATCGTTCCGATAAATACTTTTTCTCAGCTATCACTAATTATGATACTTAATATCTTTAATGATCATTATACATAAAACCAAGGCCTGCTTACAATGGAGTTAGAACGGTAAAGCGCAAGGGGAAAAGTCGGAATGGCCAATTAAAAATAGTTAAAGGAGAGATGCACGATGGATATGAAAAACAAGGTTGCACTCGTAACAGGCGGGGGTACGGGAGTAGGAAGAGCAGCAAGCATAGCGCTTGCTGGCATGGGCGTCCGGGTAGCAGTTAATTATTCGAGATCCAAAGCGGATGCGGAGGAAACCGTCCAGCTTATTCATAGCGCGGGCGGCACGGCAATAGCGATCCAAGCAGATGTGTCCAAGGATAACGAGGTAAAGGAGATGGTGAACTCGGTTGCGCAGCTTTTTGGAACCGTCGATTTGCTGGTGAATAATGCAAGCATCACGCGCCATATTCCGCTTGATCGATTAGAGGATGTCATGGATGAGGATTGGGATGAGCTTTACGACGTTAACGTAAAAGGCATGTTTTACTGCGCACGTGCGGTTAGTCCTTATATGAAGGCAAATAATCAGGGGGCCATCGTTAACGTTGGCAGCATTGCGGGTGTAACGGGCCTAGGATCATCGCTGCCATACGCCGTTTCCAAAGCGGCGGTGCATGGCTTAACGAAATCTTTAGCACGTGCGCTTGCCCCTGAAATAAGAGTATGCTGCGTCGTGCCGGGCGCGGTTGCGACAAGGTGGTGGGAGGGACGGGAAGAGATTATGCGCCGGTTGGCCGGTCAAATTTTGCTCCAGCGGATCTCAACCCCCGAAGACATCGCAAGCTTAATATGCGCCGTATTGCAGCAAGAATCGATGACAGGTCAAATGATCACGGTAGATGGCGGGCAATCGCTATAACTTTTGACAGCTGGAATGGCAGATAGAAAGGACGTACACCATGAACAAATACAAATACATGAGTCTAATCGTTGTGACGACATTATTAATGGGCATAGCGTTTCCAATCGGTAAAATCGGATTAAACTACGCGCCGCCATTTTTTCTGATGGGGCTTAGGTACTTGCTGGCAGGCGGCTTGCTTGCTCTAATCGTAGCGAAGAGACCAAGGCCTCGCGGCAGGAAGCAATGGCTGCAGGCTGTAGTAATTGGGTTGTTCCAAACAGCTGCGGTGATGGGCTGCGTCTACTACAGCATGTACTGGATTACGTCCAGCGAATCCGCCATAATTACGAGCATTAGTCCGCTTATCGTGATCATTATTGCGACTTTGTTTGCAGGCGCAATCTACAGCAGGCGACAATGGCTCGGCGTTGTGCTTGGCTTCATAGGCGTAGCCTTCACGTTCGGTCTCCATCTGTCGCTCCAGCCGGGAACGTTCATCAGCTTCGGCGGGGCAGCCTGCTTCGCTGCTGCGACTTTGTTGATCAAGCGCTGGGGTCCAGGCTTTGATATGACCGCGCTCGCTGCTTATCAGATGCTTGCCGGCGGTGTCGCTCTGCTTCTTATAAGCGGATTCACGGAGCATCCGTATTTTACAATATCGATTAAGTCGGTAAGCGTACTGCTCTGGCTGGCGATTTTCTGCTCGATCATCCAGTTTTCGATTTGGTTTTATTTGCTGCGAAGCGGAGATGCGGCGAAAACCAGCTCCTTTTTATTTTTAGCTCCGTTTTTTGGTGTGCTCAGCAGCTGGCTTCTGCTCGGAGAGCAGGTGAAGTGGTATGCGTTAGTTGGCGGCGTATTTATTTGCATCGGCATCTTTCTGGTTAATTGGGAGAACAAAGCTAAAAGGTTTATTGAAATATAACGTTGACAAATTAGATGATCACTTCTAAAATTAGTTTGAATTCAAACAAGTTGAAGGGCGTGAGGCTCCTTATGGGAGATGATAACCATATTTCTCGTTTTCCTTGGGAGCATGAGGATAGCCATACTTTACTCATAAAGCTCGCTTTCATTAATATTCGGCGTGAAATTGATTCGGCGCTGCGTCCGCTTGGATTAACCCCGCAGCAGTCCCAATCCCTGCACTTGCTGTCGATGAAGCCGGGAGCGATGAACGCCGATTTGGAGAAGCTGCTGTTTATTGATAAATCGAGCGTAACCAGCTTAATAAATGGCATGGTAAGGAAGGGCTGGGTCATTCGTTGCGATCATGAGCAGGATGCACGAATGAAGCGGATTTATTTGACGGAGCAAGGCAACGCAATGCATCAGCAAAGCTTGCAAGCCGTCATGAAGGCAAAGGATAAAGCGAATCTGCCTCTAAATGATGAAGAGTCCGCAACCTTTCGAGCACTGATTAGAAAAATCATTAGCGCTTACGAGTAGACGTCTTGTAAGCATATTTTTTAAACATTTAGTTTGAATTCAAACAATGTTGGATTATAAGACAGAAAGGGTGTATAGGTCAAGATGGAAACCGCAAGTGTTCAGAACAACGGCGAGAAGCTTATGCCAATTTTGGCGTTCACATTAGTATTCTCCATTATGAATGCTTCCATGTTTAATGTCGTTATGCCGGTTATTAGCAAAGAATTCGCCATTTCGCCCTCGCAGGTAAGCTGGCTGCTGACCGGCTATATGATCGTATACGCAGTTGGCTCCGTTACATACGGCAAGCTTGCGGATAAATACAGATTGAAGGACTTATTAACGTTTGGCTTGATATTTTTTGCGCTAGGGTCTATCGTCGGGCTCCTTGCTAATGAATATTGGATGATTGTACTTGGACGAATATTGCAGGCTAGCGGAGCGGCAGTTGTTCCTGCTACGGCGATGATTGTTCCGGTCCGTTATTTCTCGCCTGAGAAGCGAGGCAGGGCGTTAGGTTCTGTAGCTGCCGCGTTGGCGCTCGGTACGGCGCTTGCTCCTATCGTTGCAGGTTTAGTAACGAGCCTGATCAATTGGAGATTTTTATTCCTGCTATCGTTGATTCCGCTGCTCGCACTGCCGTTCTTTAGAAAGTATTTAGACAACCAGAGGGGCGCCGCGCAAAAAATAGACTTTATAGGCGGCATACTGCTCGGTGCGGCGGTTGCTTTATTGCTGCTATCCATTTCACTAGGGAACTTGTTATTTTGTTTAGGGGGAGTTGTTTCGTTAATTCTGTTTATCGTACGGATTAAGACGGCTGCAGAGCCCTTTATTCAACCTAAACTTTTCAGCAATAAAAAGTATTCCTTTGGACTGTTTATTACTTTTCTAGCGACAGCTTTAAGCTTCGGCATGCCGTTTGTGACGCCGCAGTTTCTAGCTGGCCTGAATAACCTCTCACCGGCGATAATTGGTCTAATCATGTTCCCGGCAGCCATTACCTCAGCGTTCATGGGCCGGCGAGGCGGCAGGCTTGCCGATGAGAAAGGAAATTCTTTCTTAGTATACACAGCGATCTCGCTAAGCTTCACTTGCTTTGTTCTGCTCTCGACCTTCGTTGGAGCGTCGCCGTATCTCATTCTGTTTGTCCTCATATTTGGCAACATGGGCCAAACCTTCATGCAGATCGCAATGTCCAATACGATCTCGCGCACGCTGACGAAGGAGCAAATCGGGGTTGGAATGGGACTGATGTCCTTGCTCAACTTTATTTCCGGCGCGATGACTACGAGCGTGCTCGGAAAGCTGCTGGACGCGAAGGAAACGAAAATCCATTTTAATCCGTTCGCGCTTCATGGCGCAGCTTATCTGTACAGCAACATTTTCTTTTCCTTGGCTATACTTGCCGCAATTATAGTCGGCATCTATTATTTCGCGTTTAGCTCGTTCGGGGGGAAAGCGGGAATGAAGACGGATCTGAAGGAACGCAAATCATCCTCTACAACGGCTTAAAAGCAGCTCCTTTATGAAAAAGAGTGAGGTTGTCTCAAACAGATTACATTTTCTCGGAGATTTTTGATCCATAAGGTTGGAAGGCAGCTTGCTCTTTTGGCGGGTGGAGTGCACAGAAATAAGGCTAGTTTCTAGACTTATTTCTGGTATTTCGGCTGGTTTGAGTGAAATAGAGCTAGTTTCTAGCTCTACTTTCTCTCTCATGTTCACAATCTGGTTTAAAAAATAGCGGTACAGGAATAGCCTCCTGTACCGCTATTTTACATGTGAGCTTACAATTCAAAAAATACATATATATACAATTTTATGATTTGCATGTGCTGTATATGTTAGGTTATATATTTAAATCTAATATATTTATTAAAAAACCATTAAAAATCGAGTGATCAATTGAATGATGGAGCAATAACTAGCATTGAGGCTATGAAAGCGTTTTTTCTAGCATATTTCAATTTGTAAAAGCTAGATTAATAAATATACTAGAGTTATATATGTTAGATAACATTACACATAGGTGGATTAGGGGGAGTTTAAACACTTTTCAGTAGCTGGAATTGAGGTTATTTTCTGTATTATCGATTTACTAGTGTAATGTTTATTGACATTCCATAGACACCCAAGGAGGATTCGATGAAAAATTCACTTTTTAAAAAGCTATGTGCAGCTATCGTAACGACTACTCTATTAACAAGTCTTGCATTTATCGCAGCACCAACACGTACATATGCCCAGCAAGAGGAACCGATTGCCACGAATGAACAGGCGGCTGCCAACGTCATCACGCTGGAAGCGGGATCGCCATCGATTGGACTTAGCGGCCCTGTCCTAGCAAAGGTTGGCGAGCAGTTTCAGGTCAGCGTTTCGTTATCTACGTATGCAAGCGGAGTGAAGGCGGGCAAGTTCACGGTTGATTATAATTCGGCGCTGTTCGATTATGTGTCAGCAAGCGCGGCAACCGCCAAAACACAAATCATTAATGAAAATAAAGGCATCAGCCAAGTTACGATTGTAACGGCTAACCCGGGAGATGCGCTAGTCGACGGGGAAAAGGTGCTGCTCTTGACCTTTACCGCCAAAGTAAGGGCCGGAGTCAACAACATCCAAGTATCCGCCGAGCTTGGCGTTGATGCGGAGGGGGCTATGATCAAAGCTCCTGCATCGACGCATGGCATTGCTGTCTCAGCCGAGGAAACTGGCGTCAAGGGCGACCTTAACGGTAACATTGTCGTGGATATTGGTGATTTAGCGGTATTGATCACTTATTTCGGGATTAACAATAGCAGCCCGGATTGGTCCAAAGTAGCTGCCTCGGATTTTGACGGCAATGGCGTCATTGAAATTTCGGATCTAGCGGCGCTAGGGAAGATCATCGTCTTTGATGCCGGTAAATCATTTGATGTGATGGAGACCAGCGTCATGGATATTCAAAATGCGATGGAAGCGGGTACGTTAAGCGCGGTTGAGCTTGTGAAAATGTATTTGGCGCGTATCGCGGCTTATGATTCTGCCGGCCCCGCATTGAAATCGATTATTTCGATCAATCCAGACGCTTTGACGATTGCAAAGCAGCTTGACGATGAGCGCAAAAAGACAGGTGCGAGAAGCCTGCTGCACGGCGTGCCCATCATTGTTAAGGATAACTACAATACGATTGGAATGGCTACAAGCGCAGGCTGTACTTGCCTCAAAAACAATTTTACGACTAGCGATGCTTTTATGGTAGAGAAGCTAAAGGATGCCGGAGCGATTATTTTGGCAAAATCCAATTTGCATGAGTTTGCTTTTGGCTTATCAACAATCAGCTCGCTTGGCGGCCAAACGCTCAACCCATATGATTTGACGAAAAATCCGGGCGGATCTTCCGGCGGCACAGGCGCAGCGCTTGCAGCCAACTTTGGTGTTATTGGCCTGGGTACGGATACAGGCGGCTCCATTCGCGTTCCATCGTCCTACAACAACTTGGTCGGGCTTCGTCCAACGATCGGCTTGACTAGCCGTGAGGGCATCATTCCGCTAGCGCTGTCGCAGGATGTTGGCGGACCGATTGCAAGATCAGTAGAGGATATCGCCATTTCGATGGATATTTTGAAAGGATATGACCCGGACGATGCTGCTACATTGTATAGCGTTGGCAGAACGCCGACGACCTACACCAAATATTTGGACGCGGACGGCCTGAAGGGAGCTCGCATCGGCGTTATCGATGCACTGCTTGGAACAAATGCCAAAGTAAAAGGACTGACTGAACAAGCGATTGCAGATATGGAAGCGGCAGGAGCAACGATCGTTCATGTCGAGGTACCGAATTTAACGAAAATTTTGAATTACAGCAGCTTGAGCGGCTATGAGTTCAAATCGCAATTAGATGAGTATTTTGAAAAATATATCAATAATGTACCTGGGACGCTTGTACCTTATCGTTCATTGGGCGATATTATTGCATCGAATACCGATATGTTAACCGATCAATTGGCGTCGTATAAGACTCGTAATGCGATTGGCGATTTGAGCACGAATACGGCGTATATCGACATTATTTTGAACCGTCCGAAGCTTAGCCAGCAGTCCTTGCTGAAAGTAATGACCGATAATGATCTGGATGCTCTTCTGTATCCATCGACAGCCAACCCTCCTTCCAGCTTGTCGGGAACGAGCGCGGGCAGCGCGAATCGGTTAAGTCCATTCTCCGGGTTCCCGGCGATTTCAGTACCAGCAGGTTTCGTAGATAACGGCATGCTTCCTAAGCTTCCGCAAAATATTGAGCTGTTAGGCAGACCGTTCGATGAGCAAACGCTAATCAAGCTTGCTTATTCCTACGAGCAGCATACGCATCACCGTGAGGCGCCATCGACTACGCCTGCACTGGTAGAAGCTCCGCAGGAACAACCAGCACTGCTTGAGCCTGCTGCCTAATCGGCAATAGCAGCAATTACAGGATGAGAGGGGCTTCGATCGGTTCCTCCCATCCTTCCACTATGGACGCGAATTCAACCTGAAAGGAAGATCACAACCTATGGCACGTAAATGGCTTATCCTGTGCAGCACATTGCTTCTGATGCTGCTCGTGCTTCCAGCTGCGGCTTTCGCGGCTGAGTCGCCTGTCACCTCAATTGTCGTCTCGGACAATCAGCCTTCCTTGGGCCAGAGCGTTCAAGTTACCGTTAAAGCGGATCACATATCCGATTTGTATGCGCTCGAGCTTGCCGTTTATTATGACCCTGCTCTGCTGGAATTCCAGGCGGGCAGCGAGAAAACGGAGCTTAAAGGATTTGCCGTTCCAGTTAAGCAGTCGGAGGCAGGCGGCCATCATCTCCTTTTCGTGCATACGAAAACAGGCTCGACCGCAAGTGTGAGCGGTTCGGCAGACCTGGTTACGTTCACGTTTGTTGCCAAGCAACAATCTAACGCGGCTATTACGATTAAAGATGTAAAGCTGATTGATTCCAAGCTCAATCAGACATCAGTTACAACCCCTTCTATCGCTACGATAACGATCGCTGGCGGCGTTGGCGGACCGCCTCCTACACCAACGCCTACTCCAGGAGCTGGAGCTGAGACGGATGTGGTAGATGTCTTGGCGCAGCAGCTGACTAGCGCCGAAGGGAATAAAGTTACGGTTACTTTACCGGCTAATATAGCTAAGGTAAGACTTCCTTACAATGCTGCGGAGCTGCTTGGCAGCAGCAGTCTTGAGGTGCAAGCAGGCGGTATGAAGCTGCTGGTTCCACAGGACGTGCTCAAGCAGTTGGAAGGAAAGGTATCGGCGGATCGGCTGAAGGACAGCTCCATCATCCTGCTAGCAGAACCATTGAAGGAAAGCCTGAGCAACGAATTAATGGGCCTCGTTCAAACCAAAACAAACGGTGAAATAAAGGCAGGCGGCAGTATCTTCGATTTTGCGCTTTATTTGCAGTTTAAAGACGGCAGTACGGAAGCGTTAACGGCATTCATCAAACCGCTAACGATTAAAATGCCGCTGGCTTCCTCCATCAATGCTAAGCTTGCTGGCATTTTCTACGTGGCGAACGACGGATCGCTGGAATATGTTGGCGGCGAAGTGGTTGGCGGAGAGATGGTTGCGGAAATTAGCCATTTTAGCAAATATGCTTTATTAGAAGTGAATAAATCGTTCACGGATGTGCCAAGCAGCCACTGGGCATCAGCTGTTATTAAAGAGCTGGCCGCCAAGCAGATCGTAACCGGAACATCCGCAGCAGCATTCGAGCCGGCTCGCAGCGTAACGCGTGCGGAATTTACCTCGCTTCTAGTCAGAGTGCTGAAGCTGACGGATGAGGGCGCTTCAACCTTTACGGATGTGAATGCAACTGCTTGGTATGCGAATGATATTAATAAAGCTGTAAAAGCGGGCTTAATTCAAGGGCGAAGCGCTTTGACATTTGCTCCAGCCGAGCAAATTACGAGAGAAGAATTAGCTGTACTGGTTCTAAGAGCGTATGAGCTGAAGTCTGGTGCGGCTCAGGAAACATCGCATCCCGCCTTCAAGGATGCTTCTCAAATAAGCGCTTGGGCAGTCAAAGATGTAAACAAAGCTGCGGCGCTTGGCTTGCTCCAAGGTCGTACAACCGGGCTGTTTGTGCCAAAAGGCATCTCTAACCGCGCAGAAGCGGCTCAAGTTATTTATCATTTGTTATTCAAATAAGTAATCGGAAGTCCCCCAATGTGGGATGCTTACAGGCTATGCTTGTATACATCGCACCTTCGGGGACTTTTTTAATTGGAATAACAGGAATTCTATAAACCAATAGAATTTATTGATTAGAAAAAGATTATTAGCAGTGATAAAGTTTGTAATTACTTGGATGCTAGCCTTCAATTGGACGACTGTCATATAAACGAAAAGGAGAGAACAAAAATGAGCAAACCGCTATTAGTCATTGTTGGTGCAGGACCGGGCGTTAGTGCGGGGGTTGCAAGGAAATTCGGCAAGGAAGGGTTTCGGATCGTGCTTGCTGCTCGCAACGAAGCATCGCTTAAGCAGTATGCGAAGGAGCTTGAGGAGCTGGATATTGAGGCGTATGCTGTTATAGCTGATGCAGCAGACCCCGATTCCATTGCGAATGCATTTGCGCAAATTAAGCAGCAATTTGGAGAGCCGGACGTACTCCTTTATAATGCGGCGGTCATTTCTCAGGTTAAGCCGACTGACTTGACCGAATCCCGGCTTATCGATGAGTTCAAGGTGAATGTAGTGGGAGCTCTGACCAGCGCGAAACATGTGATTCCGGCCATGATCGAGCGGAAGCAGGGTACGCTGTTATTTACGGGCGGAGGGCTTGCTTTGGCGCCGGCAGCAGCGGTATCCTCCTTGTCCATAGGCAAAGCTGGCATTCGTTCGCTTGTTTATACATTAGCTGAGGAGCTGAATCCGCAAGGCATTTATGTCGGTACGGTAACGATAGCCGGTTATGTATCCAAAGGGACCTTTTATGATCCGGATTTAATTGCGGAAGAGTACTGGACATTGTATACCAATAGAAGCGATATTGAATTTTTATATAAACAAGCATAATTGTTAAGACTAAGAAAGCATTTGGGCCAAGTGGTTCAATATGCTTTTTTTTTGCCGCTTGACAGTCGCAACTGTATAAACTAATATTACAGTATCAAAAAAAGTTACAGTTAATGTGTGAATATAAATAGGATAACGGGAGAGATGTAAGTAATGAAATCCAATTATAAGCCATTGTTTGAATCGTTTTCTTTGAATAGCGGAGTTGAATTAAAAAACCGCGTCGTGATGGCGCCGATGACCCATTTTTCCTCAAATGAGGATGGAACTGTTTCCGAATCCGAGCTCAGCTATTATAGCCGCAGATCAGGCGGTGTTGGCCTTGTCATAACGGCTTGTATTTATGTTTCGCCAAATGGCAAAGGTTTTGCTGGTGAATTTGCGGGTGACAGCGATGAAATGATCCCTAGCCTAAGAAGCTTAGCTTCTACGATTAAAGAAAAAGGTTCAAAGGCGGTCTTGCAAATTTTTCATGGCGGCAGAGAATGTCCTCCGAGTTTAGTTCCCGGCGAAGATGTCGTTAGCGCAAGCGCGGTAGCGTCAGAGCAAAACGCGACTGTAGTTCCTAGAGCTTTGCGCGACGAGGAAATTGTGGAAATTATCCGCCACTTTGGAGAAACGACAAGAAGAGCGATTGCAGCAGGCTTTGATGGTGTTGAAATTCATGGCGCCAACGGTTACCTATTGCAGCAGTTTTTCTCATCTCATTCGAATACGCGTGAAGATAGATGGGGCGGAAGCATTGAAAATAGACTTCGCTTCCCGCTGGCAGTAGTTGATGAAGTAAAACGAGTAGTCGCTGAGCACGCAAAAGCGCCGTTTATTGTCGGTTACCGTTTCTCTCCTGAGGAAGCGACAACACCAGGCATTACGATGGAGGATACCTTCAAGCTGGTTGATGAGCTGGCGGGCAAGGAGCTCGATTACCTTCATGTATCGTTGATGGATTTCTGGTCTCTGCCAAGACGCGGCGCAGATGAGACCAAAGCACGCGTGGAGTGGATACAGGAGCGCGTTGGGCATTTAGTGCCTATTATCGGTGTAGGCTCCATTCATACGCCGGATGACGCGGTGAAGGCTCTTGATACGGGAATTCCGCTTGTTGCTATTGGAAGGGAACTTATCGTAGAGCCGGACTGGGTTGAGAAGGTGGCCGAGGGAAGAGAAGCAGAAATAAAAACAACGCTTAGCAGAGCCGACCAAGATCGTTTGGTCGTGCCAACACCATTATGGCAGGCTATTGTCCATACGCCAGGTTGGTTTCCGTTAGGCGATTAATATAGATGGAAGCAAACAGGCCAGAGATTACTCTGGCCTGTTTTTTTTTACGTTCTTAATGCTTTTATTGCGGTGCTTTCAATTAAAATGATTTGCCAGTTGTTTTAGTACTAAAGTTATTGTATCATCATATAATAGGTTGGCAACCTAACTAAATTTAATAAAATTAGTTTTGCTGCCAATGGGTCATAATAAAATAAAATGTTTAGGAGTGCAGGGCAAATGGAGCAATTAACTCAAAAGAAAAAAGTTACCATCATGATTGCTCTGATGGCAGCGATGTTCTTCGCAGCTATCAATCAGACGATCGTGAGTACGGCAATGCCGCGAATTATTGCAATTTTAGGGGGCATCGAGTATTACACTTGGGTCATCACGATCTATATGCTCACCTCAACAATTGCCACTGTGCTGGTAGGGAAACTGTCTGATATTTATGGACGAAAACCATTCCTGTTAGTCGGGATTGTACTCTTTATTATTGGCGCCTTTCTTTGCGGAACGTCATCATCGATTTTTCAGTTGATTACGTATCGAGGCATACAAGGTTTAGGAGGCGGTATTCTAATGTCCGCCACCGTCACGGCGGTAGGGGATTTATTCGCACCGCGTGAGAGAGCAAAATGGACCGGCATCATGATGGCTATTTTTGGTTTCTCCAGTGTCCTTGGTCCAACGCTTGGCGGATTCATGGTTGACCATATCGCGTGGAAATGGATTTTCTGGATCTTCCTTCCGCTTGGTCTAGTAGCATTTGGGATGATTTGGAAAATGTTTCCGAAAACAGCGCGCAAAACGACGGAATCGATCGATTACTTAGGTTCGTTATTTTTAACGCTGACGATTATCGCGTTGTTGCTTGGCTTCTCATGGGCAGGAACGAAATACGACTGGGGTTCCTTCGAAATAATCGGACTGCTTGCGGCAGCCGCTGTATTTTTAGTTATTTTGCTTCTTATTGAGCGCAAAGCAAAAAGCCCGGTGCTGCCTTTGGCGATGTTTAAAAATGGCATCGTTACGGTTTCCAACTCCATCGGCTTCCTCATGAATGCCGGAATGATGGGCGCCATGATGTATCTGCCGTTTTTCGTACAGGGTGTGCTTGGCATTTCGCCAACAACATCAGGCTTCGTTAATATGCCGATGTCGATTGCGATGATTATTCTTAGTACCTTATCAGGTCGCTGGATTTCTAAATCAGGCAAATATAAACGATTTGCAATGGCGGGTATGCCATTCATGGTTATTGGTATGCTTATGATGGCCTTTATGACCAATGTTGGCGTGGCTGTTGCCGCTATGATCGTATTTGGTATTGGACTCGGTATTGCAATGCCAGTATTTACGCTGACGGTTCAAAACGCCGTAGCGCCTTCTGAGCTGGGTGTAGCTACGGCTACTGCTACCCTGTTCCGTAACCTAGGCGGTACAATCGGGATCGCGGTAATGGGTACGGTTATGAACTCAACATTAACAAGCAAGCTGGAGGCTGCCGTAAAAGCAGGTGAAGGGCCGGATTTATCGAAGGTAGATCCTGCAACAGCCGAGAAATTAACGAGCTTCCTGAACCCGCAAATGCTTCTTGATCAGCCTAAGCTGAAAGAGCTGCACGCGACGCTTCCGGAGCAGATTCAACCATTATTTACGCACATTATCGAAATGGTACGTTCGGTACTAAGCGATTCGTTAACCGTTGTTTTCTTATTCGGCATGTCCTTGCTGATCGTTGCATTCGTACTTGTGTTTTTCTTAAAAGAAATTCCGCTTCGCACTTCGAACGATATGAAAGCCAAAGCGAATCCGGAACAGCCTGAACAAGCAGATAAATTAAAAAAAGAGCCGGCTCTTAATTAATTCTAAGGAGCGGCTCGGCAGAGGAGGGATTTCGTTGTTTGCAGCAATGCTTCCAACGGAATCCCATTTCTATATTCAGCTAATCGTTCACTTGTGCCGTTTGAAGGTAATCAAAAACTTGATTGAGCATGCCGACAAGCTGATCGCTTTGCTCTTTGCCGAGCATATCGATCATACCGGTGAAAATAGTTTGGAAGCGTTCAATTGCTTTTATTGCTAACTGCTCGCCTTTGTCCGTTAACGTTATTTCCGTAATTCTTCGGTCTGTCTTATCTGCGGAGCGCAGCACATAACCCGCGGCAATTAAGCTGTTGAGCATCTGCGTCACGGTAGGCGATGTGACTTGAAGCAATTTGCTTATTTCAGACACGTTCGTATTGGCGATGCCTTTATCATTGCTCTGCTTTACACAGATAAGCATGCGAATTTCGCTGGGCTTAAGTCCGCCCCACATCGTTTTTTTACGCCAGTCGGCTCGTCCGAAACGCTGGAAAACCTCGATTAACTGGCCGACATTTTCATATTTATCCTTGCTCATTCGATTCACCTCGGTGAATTTATTTTATCATTTAATTAGGTTGCCAACGCAATTATAGTAAGTTTGAGGTTAATAAGTCAACAAACGAACAGAAATGAGGTGCGAAATGAACGACTACGATGAATGGAAGGAGCTGTTTCCCCTGTTAAAAGGGGTTTATAAAAAGCTGAAAGCCGAGTGGTACAAGGGAATGGACTGCAGCTTCTCAGTCAATCAAACGAGAATGATTCAATATTTGGACCGCCAAAGCCCAATGAAATCGACGGACCTTGCCGAGCTCTTGTTCATAACAGCCGGTGGTGTTACGCTTATTGGGGACAAGCTTGTCGAGAGAGGGCTTATTCGAAGAAATCGGGGAGAAGAGGATAGGCGTGTCGTCTATTTGGAAATTACAGACGAGGGCAGGCGATATATCAAGTCCTTTGAAGAAAGCGATGAGGCCATTATTCGGTACATGAGCGAACGAATCTCACCGGAGGATTTGGCGCATTTGAGAAGGATTTTTACCTTGTTTGATGATTAGCAAGTTTTAGGAAGGGGAACATGAACGCATGGCAGCAATGGATCAAATGCATAAAATTAAAGAAATGAAACATCAGATTACACGTTTCTTGATGATGTACAAGTTTGCGCTTCAGGAGCTGGAAACAAAGATCGAGATTTTAAAAGAGGAATTTCATTTATTGCATGCTTACAATCCGATTGAGCACACAAGCTCACGCATGAAATCGCCGAAGAGCATATTGGAGAAGCTTTATCGAAAGCAATCCGAGCTTAATTTCACCAGCATCCGAAACAATATTAAGGATATCGCAGGACTTCGGATCACCTGTTCATTCATATCAGATATTTACCGCATTAGCGATATGCTGAAAAATCAAAGCGACCTAAAAATTTTAGAAATAAAAGATTATATTAAAAATCCTAAGCCAAACGGCTATCAAAGCCTCCATATGCTCGTTGAGGTACCGGTATTCATATCGGACCGGGTCGAAAACATGTGCGTAGAGGTACAAATTCGGACAATCGCAATGGATTTTTGGGCAAGCCTTGAGCACAAAATCTATTATAAATATCAGCAGTCCATCCCGCCGCATTTGCTGGAAGAGCTGAAAGAGGCTGCGGAATCGGCATCCGCGCTGGATCTAAAGATGGAGCGGCTCCACAATGAGATCGAGGCGATCAAGGAGGAGCGCGAGGGCGATATCGGAGATGAGATGGTTCAGCTCATCATGAACAATCAAAGCTTTTCGATTCCAGGCATGCTGCTTGACCTGTTCGACGAAGGCGAGACAAAATAATAGTCGTGAACCTTTTGCCAACGACATAAAGTGAAAGTAGTGCAATACATACTACCGATCGAAAATGCGTTGTTGAAGGGTGGTCATAAAGCGATGGTCATATCTAGCTTTCAAGCCTTCATTCAGGTGTTTGGTTTATCGATCTCCATGAGCTTAGTGGGCGGCCTAATTGGTCATTTTGTCAAAAATGGCATTATCGAATTGCCAAAGCTCGTCATAGAATATGATGAGGAAGGCTTAGCGCTGTCTTCGAATTGGCTAATGAAATGGATACAGCGGGTGTATTATTTTGTTATTTTCGTCATTGGCTTCAGGGATCATAGCAATGCAAAGAAAAAGATATTTTTTGATCTTGGTTTTTTGGGCGATTTATTGATTGCCATCGGGACGGGAATACTGGCGAAGACGGCGTTAGCCATGGCAAATACGTCGGACAATTTTGCGGTAGTGAGCAGCTCGCTCCTAGCGGGTTATGCAGGGTTATCGTATTTGAAGAGCAAGCAGAACAAAGAGTTCGCTGATTTGTTCCCGGAAGAAATGGATGATCAAAATCCGCGAACGCAGGCTAAATAACATGCAAGTTTACTTAACTGCTGCGTATAATGAGCATAGATGATTAAGGTAAAGCTTATGAATAAGTTTTTTATTCCAAAAAACTTTAAAGGAGGGCGGCGCGTGGGAAAAACAACGGTTAAAGTGACCTCTGAAGAGATGCAGGAGCTCAAGAAGCTCGCTGAGATAGTCAAAAATCCTCAACTTCCGATGTCTGACCGTCGCATAGCTAAGACCCAGTATGAGTCTATCATAAACTTTGCGAAGAACAGCAACCGCGGCATTATTTCATCTGTCTAATACGCAGCACGGTCTGATCAAGCCGTTCCTTTCCGGAACGGCTTTTTTTTGTGTGCCGGTCTTATTGAATTAGCAAATACCATACACGAACCGCAGCATTGATTGTCAGCTGTCCAGGCTCGATTGGCGTCACCGCAGCCTCTGCGGCAAAAGCCCTTTGCAAAGGGACTGGCACTGATGAAGGAGATAGCTCTTGGACTTTGCTTGGGACAGGAGCGATGGAGACGCCAAGTGTATTCGCGATCGCAACCGCTTTAAGCCGGGCGTTTTGGACGGCAAGCGATAAAGCCTGATTTTCATGCTGTTCTTTATGCTGCAACGAAAATTGAATGGACGAAACGATGTTGGCGCCGTGAGATACGGCTGTATCAACAACGATGCCCGTCTGATCGACTTGATCGACCGTAATTTGCAGAAGGTGGGTTACTTTATAGCCTTTAAAGACTTGTTGGCCATCCGGAAAATCATATTGCATTTCGATTCGATAATCGTTTGTTTGAATTTGGTCGCGTGGGATATTTAGTTGTTCTAGGGAATGGATGATGTCCGTGCTGATTTGCGCATTATCGGATTGGACCGATTGCAGCACCGTTCCTTCTGTCATGGCTCCGAGTATGATTAAGGCGCGATCTGGAGCGGCTGCAGTTGTTGCTTCTCCTATAACGTCAATGGTGGGCAGACTTCTGTGAGGAATGGGGGAAGCCGCATAATAGCTGGGGTTACCGTACATAGGCTGGACTCCTTTCATAAAAAAGGAATTAACTAATGTATGGATAAATGGCCTTGGGCATACAAAAAAAGACGGGCAAGATTAAATCTTGCACCGCCATTATTTTGAAACCCGTTACTTAAGGCAATTCGATCGTTACCTCGCGCTTGCTTGCTGCGGAGCGGAGTACGCCGTCGATAATCGCTTGGTTATACAAAATTTCCGCACCCGGAATGGGAGCCGGGCGATTATCCGCAATCGCAGCGACAAAGTCCTTAACCTTCTCGTCGAACAGATTAAGGCCGTGCTGGATAACCGGAATGGTCGATTCAATATGCTGGTTGGCGACATCATGATATAGCGTCATGCTGCCCACGCTGCCATCCCATACGCCGCTCCAAGGGCCGGTGCCGGCCGGCGTAACCTTTAGTCCGCCGTCGGTTCCGAGAAACATCGTAGCTCCGAGCGTATCCATGTGCATAGCCCAGCTGATTTTGTAATTCAGCACGATATCGCCTTCAAGGCGAACCATCGCAACGCCAAAGTCTTCCACGTCAAAATTAGCGGCTTCTCTATGGTATTTCGGGTTTGTTCCAAAATGATTGGATGTATAAGCCGATACGGTAAGCGGCTTCGGATAACCAAGCGCGTTAAGCGCCATATCAAGCGAATAACAGCCGATATCGGCCATAGCGCCTGCGCCAGCCAGCTCTTGCCGGATAAACGTGCCGCCAGGCATGCCGCGGCGTCTGCCGCCGCCTGTTTCTATAAAATAAACGTTGCCAAGCTTTCCTGATTGCACGATATCTTGAATGAGCGACATGTTGGGGTCGTACCTTGGCTGGAAGCCTACGGTCAACATTTTGCCGCTGCGCTCAGCAGCCTGAACCATATCGATGGATTGCTGAAGCGTGACGGACATTGGCTTTTCAACCAATACATGTTTGCCTGCATTTAATGCGTTTACGGACGTCTCGTGATGAGCGAAGTTAGGCGTACAGATGCTGACGCCGTCAATATCAAGCTCAAGCAGCTTCCTGTGATCTTCGAATGCGGTTGCATGAATAAGCTCTTCTTGCTCGATGAAGGCTTGCGCTCTCCCTGCCAAGCTGTCTGCTACCGCGACGATTTCAACATGGGGCATTTTCTTATAAGCTGAAGCATGCGCCCTTGCAATGCCGCCGCTTCCTATAATTCCAATTCGGATCGTTCTCGCCATCGTATATGTCCCTCTTTTCATTGTATTGCTTTTACTTTAGCACAGCTCTACTAGCCATGAAATTGCGAGAAAAGGACATCCCTTCTACAAAATCAGGACATCGACGGCTTTTTGGTGGAAAGCTTCATTTTGTACAAAAAAATGCTCGCGTTTGTCCATTGTTTCTTATTAGGCTTTTGTTTTACGATAAGATGGCTGTAAATGATAACGATTTTCATTACGCATATACAATTGATTGGATAGGAAGGAAGCTGAGTATGCTGCGTCGTTTTTTTGCTTATTACAAGCCTTATAAGAAGCTATTTATTTTGGATTTTTCATGCGCCATATTGGCTGCCTTGCTGGAGCTTGCTTTTCCGCTTGCGGTGAACCGTGTCGTGGACGATTTGCTGCCAAGCGGCAACTGGAAGTGGATTTTGTATGCCTGCATCGGACTCTTGGGCATTTATGTATTTAGTGCCGCACTGCATTATGTCGTTACCTATTGGGGGCATAAGCTTGGGATCAATATTGAATCCGATATGCGCAAGCAGCTGTTCGACCGGGTGCAGAAGCTAAGCTTCCGTTTCTTCGATAACAATAAGACCGGCCATCTGGTTTCCCGAATGACGAATGACCTCATGGATATTGGCGAAATCGCCCATCATGGTCCCGAGGATTTGTTCATTGCCTTGATGACGCTGACCGGGGCGTTCGCGATTATGCTGAGCATCAATTGGCAGCTTGCTTTAATGACCTTTGTCATTATTCCGCTTATGATTTATTTGTCATTACATTTCAGCCGTAAAATGTCGGCTGCCTTTAATCGCATGTTCTCTGATATTGCCGATTACAACGCGCGTGTTGAAAATAACGTTAGCGGCATCCGCGTTGTTCAAGCGTTCGCAAATGAAAAGCATGAGATGAAGCGTTTTGCTGAAAATAACGGCCGTTTCCGCTTGACGAAGCTTGTAGCTTACCGCGTTATGGCATGGAACTCTTCAATCAGTTTTATTCTAATGAAGCTAATCTCGTTGTTTGTGCTCGTCTGCGGCACGTGGTTTGTCATTCAAGGCGATATGAGCTACGGCGAATTTATCGCATTCGTTATGCTGTCGAACGTGTTTCTAAGCCCGATCAATCAAATCAATTCCGTTATCGAAACGTATCCGAAAGGGATTGCCGGCTTTAAACGTTATTTGGAACTGCTGGAGACAGCGCCTGATATCGACGATGCGCCGGATGCGAAACGAATGAGCAGCCTTAAAGGGGATATTCATTTTAATAACGTAACGTTTGGTTACGAGAATAAAGAGAAGGTGCTGCAAGGACTGAACCTGACCGTACGCGCAGGTGAAACGGTGGCGCTTGTTGGTCCATCCGGAGCCGGCAAAACGACGCTTTGCAGCTTGCTGCCGCGCTTCTATGATGTAGATGAAGGATCGATTACGATCGACAATGTGGATTTGCGCCGGATGACGCTGGAGTCGCTGCGCGCGAACATTGGAATTGTGCAGCAGGATGTTTTTCTCTTTGACGGAACGATTAGAGAAAATATTGCATATGGCAAGCTTGGGGCATCGGAGGAGGAGATTATGCAAGCTGCTCGCCAAGCGCAGCTGGAGGAGCTCGTCCTATCGCAGCCGGAAGGGCTGGATACGTTCATTGGCGAGCGGGGCGTCAAGCTCTCTGGCGGACAGAAGCAGCGCCTCTCGATTGCCCGCATGTTTTTGAAAAACCCGCCGATTCTTATTTTGGACGAGGCGACCTCTGCGCTTGATACGGAGACAGAAGCTGCGATCCAGCTTGCGCTTGCCGAGCTGTCTCGCGGCCGTACGACGCTTGTCATTGCCCACCGGCTTGCAACGATCAAAAATGCTGACCGCATTGTTGTGGTAGCGGAGCAAGGGATTGCCGAGCAGGGCAAGCATGACGAACTGATGCAAATGCGCGGATCATATAGCCGTCTGCATCAAGCCCAATTCGGCGCATAATCATTTAGGAGGTTTGGTTCAGCAGCTCGGGGAGCAGCGACAGCAGCTTGTCTCGGGAGGAAGCGTCTTCTTGGTTCCAATCAAGCTCATCAAGCACGTAGCTGTAACCGTTTTTGACGGCGGGAAGACTTCTCCAAATCGGGCTGCGAATCAATTCCTCCATAGCCGCTCTTGAGTCGGGACTCTTGGGCAGCATCATGAATACGCGATCTCCGGCGTATTGATTAAGGGTCTTCTCCGTTATTTCCTTGTATAGCCGGCCTGACTTCAAGACGTCCTGCACCTTGCCTGCGGGACGGAAGCCGTCGGGATGGTAAAGCACCGAGGATAAGCCGATATTGCCCATCACAAACAATCGTTTGCCGCGGTGATAAACAAAGACGGAAGCCGTTTCCTTTGGACGAAGTAGCGTCTGAAGCTGCTGCCACATTAATAAGGCATTGTTATTGTGATGAAGAAGCCATTGCTGGGCTTCTTTTTTTTTGCCCAACCATTCGCCGAGCATAAGCAGCCGATCCTCAAGCGTTCCTCGCGAGTTATAGGTGAGGGTTGGGGCGATTTGGGAAATTTCTGCATACAGCTTTTCATTGGATTGGTCGCAAATAATTAAGTCCGGCTCCAAAGAAGCGGCCTCTTCGGGATTAAAGGGGGCGTCTCTATGCATCATTTGGCTGCCTACAAGCTCAATGCCAAGCGTCTTCAAATCACCGACCGAATCACCGCAGTAGAGGATGCGGTTAGGCTGCGCAGGGATGCTGACCTCATGGCCGTCCCAATCTTTAACGAGCATGTTTTGACGCATCGAGACCGCATATTGCCTTGGAGAGAAGCCGGTCATAAGACGGAAGCGGCGGCTAAAATAATACTCATCGGTAAAGCCGACACGCTCTGCAATGTCGCGAAGCGGGCTGTCGGTATGAATCAGCCATTCTTTGGACCGGTTAATCCGAAGCTCAGTCAAATAATCAAGCGGCTTCTTGCCCGTCAGTTCCTTGAAGATGGAGGTGAACTGCCACGAAGGAACGTCAGCCATCTGGACAAGCTGCTTGACCGTTATGTTGTCCTGGAAATGGTTTTGCATATATTGAATCGTCTGCTCAACCGTTTGAGTGGAGCCTGCCTTATGATCGGTTTGCAGATTATGCTCAAGCAAAAATCCAATAAGCTTCTGGAAGTGCAACTGCTGCCGAAACGCTTCAATGTTGTCGAAGTTCGTATTGCCGGCATGCAGCTGGCCCAGCAAATCGATCCACTGTGCGAGCGGATAGACACGAAGCATAGGATTGTTTGGGAACAGCGGCTTGCCATATGGCGCAGGCTTACCCTTTTCCAAACAAAAAACATGAAAGGAGATGGTGTGGTATTCCAAAGTGTTGTCATCCAAGCTCTCGAATTGATAGGCGGTTTTTGGCGGGAGGAGGAAAGAGCTGTATGACGAGAAAAGGGAGCTGTGATTATCCGTAAATAATCTGCCGCTGCCGCTTTTGAATATAAGAAGCATATAGCCGGATGTTATTTGCTCCGCCAATACGGAGCCTGCCGAATGGCTGTGCAGCTTCATGTCTTCAAAATGAAAGACCAAGGAGCGAAGCGGTAAAGACGAATGTATGGGTTCAGACATGGCTGTAGCCTCATTTCTAATTGAGAATAATTATCAATTAAATTCATTATAGACAAAAAGAAGAAGCTAATCAACATAAGTTGAAGAGCTCCTTCCAATTAAGCAAGCAATAATAGGCTGTTATTTTTGGATAAGCGCTTTGGGCAGCTCTTCTAACAGCCATTCTCTTGAAGTCGCGTCACTGGATGCTTTAAGCAGATCGAAATTGTACACCTGGCCGTTTTTCACGGCAGGCAGCTTCAGCCACAGCTCGCTTTTCATAAGCTCATTGGTCGATTGCTGGGCGCTAGGATCAACGGGATTCAGGATGAAAATGCGGTCAGCCGCATATTCAGGCAGCAGCTCGGAGGAAATTTCAACAAAGCCTTGCTCCTTATTAATGATATCTTGGACGATAGGCGTTGGCTTGAAGCCGCCCGGCTCATACAAAAATTGCGGAAGACCGGTACCCGCCATAATAAACAACCGGTTCCCAGGATAGATCGTAAATACGGAAGCCGTCTCGCCTTCCTTGATGCCGCTCTCGTGAAGCTGCTTCCACATTTCCGCCGTTTTCTCCGCATGTGCGGCGAGCCAATCCTCCGCCTCTTTTTTCTTATTTAACAAATCGCCTAAAATGCGCATTCTCTCCTCAAGCGAACCGAAGGAGTTGAAGGTTACGGTAGGTGCAACCTTGGAAATGGCTTCATATTGCTGCTCATCCGCATTTGAGAAAATAATCAGGTCCGGCTGCAAGGTCAACGATTTCTCGACGCTCAAAGGGAAACCTACATCCTCTGCGTCTTGGAGCTGCTCCTCAAATACGGTGCCTTTAATCATATCCTTCATGAGCCCGACAGGCTTAACGCCAAGGGCAAGCAAGTCTCCGGCCGTTTCTCCATGGAAAATGACGCGCTGCGGGTTAACGGAAACTTCAACCTTATGGTTTGTCCAATCGGTAAAGGTTCGCGTAGTCGCTGCAGCTTGCTCGGTTGCCTCCGGCGCTTTCGTCGCCTCGGCAGCAGGGCTTGCCGTATTGCCAGTATTAGTAGAGTTGCTGCCGCAAGCTAGCAATAATGCCCCCATTAGTGCGAATGTAGTCAAAAGAGCGGCTGTTTTTGTACTTCGATGCATGTTGTGATTCCTCCGGAAAATGTTTTGAGATAATGATAATCATTATCGATATAATCAATCGTAATCGATTAAACGGGAGTGCTCAATGGACAAAATAAAGGAGATCTTTTGAGTTTGTCCAAATGCGGCTCTAAGAGCTGAATCCAAACCTATTGATGGCATTGAAAAGCAACTTTGCAAAGCGAAGGTTTTCTGTTATTATTAATTAGTAATTATTACGAATAAGGAGGTTGAGATTATGGCTAAAAAATCAAAAGTAGTGATGGAACAAAAGAGACAAGCGCTTGTCGCCAAATATGCGGATCTTAGAAGAGAGCTGAAGGAGAAGGGCGATTACGCTGCTTTGCAGAAGCTGCCGCGAGATTCGTCAGCTACGCGCCTGCATAATCGCTGCGAGCTAACGGGCCGCCCACACGGCTATTTAAACAAATTTAAAGTGTCGCGGATTAAGTTCCGTGAGCTGGCGCATGCGGGCCAAATTCCCGGCGTTAAGAAAGCCAGCTGGTAGGGACAGGCTGTTACCAGATTTGATGAGGTGATTTAGAGTATGATTGATCCCTTTACCGTCAAAAGGATTGATTCGATTATGAGCGGCTATATCGACCAGAAGATACCAGGGGATCTGCGGGTGTCCGTTCGGCTTAGGCATGAAATCGTCGATAATCAATTGACGTTAGCTGAGGAGAGGCCAACTTCTAAACGAAACGAGTGGGATCGCATTGACATCGTACAATTCCGCTTGGAATCGAAGCAATGGAAAGTGTATGCGAAGAATGGCGATCATAGATGGACATTTGTTGAGATGATATCTCCAAGCGCAGATTTCGAGCGGCAGCTTGAGCAGGTAGAGATCGACCAAGCGGGACTTTTCTGGAAGTCGTAAGCATCTGCTTGAAGCTCTCCCTGTAGCCCGGCGTGCTCTGAACATAGCATGAAAAGGATCGGCTGTCATAGATGAAGAGGGTATCCTTTAAGGTTAATAGCCTTGAAGGATACCCTCTTTTTTTTGTGTTGCTATAGAACAATGGCTATAAAATCTTTGACAGCTTCCGGTATTCACGGGGGGAAATCCCCTCGTGGCGGCGGAAGATCCGGCTGAAATAGTGAATATCGGAATAGCCGACGAGGCTGCCGACGTTCTCAATCGATTGATCCGACTCTCGAAGCAGCCTTCTCGCTTCACGGTGGCGAATAGATTGCACATATTCGCTCGGCGGCATGCCGGCGATTTGTTTAAACAGCTTGGCCGTATGGTCGATGCTCAAATTCATATTTTCAGCGATTGTACGATTGGTCCAGTTGGACGAAGGCGCGGCTTCGATCTGTTCCATCAATTCAGCAAGCTTTCCGCCATGCAAGGAGGCTTGACCGGAGGTGCGCGATAGGGGAGATCGAAGCAAGTGAGTGAGTATTTGGAGCATCAATGCCTTGCAGACCAGCTCATAGCCGAGCGGGCGCATCGTGAACTCGTGGACAAGCTGCTCCATCAGCTGCACGCAAACGAGCGGCGGAGTATATACCGGATGATCGGACAACGGTGCAACACCTTCGATACAGGGCTCAAGCGAAAACTTATGAGGCTGAACGGAAGCTTCATTTACTACCATGTCAGATTCGGTCTGAATATCCAGCTCATCAAAGAAATCAAAATGAATGCCCAGAAACCGAGTGTCAGAGGAAGAGACGACTTCATTTTGGTGATAAACGCCGGAAGGCAAAAAGATAAGCTGTCCGGCCTCAATGGTATAGCGCTGTCCTTGCATCGTAGTCGCGGCTTCGCCTTGGCATACGTAAAGCAGCTCGAAATCATAGAGTCTGCGCCTCGGAAGGACACCGGTCGGCATGCGCTGGAATTGCGCATAATGGACGCTTGGCGACCACTCTCGGAACTTTGTCATACGGATGCCGGGATAGTTGGAATCGAGCTTTTCCAAGAGGCAGCCCCCTTCCTGCAATGAATTAAAAAGAGAACGGAATTGTCCAAATAATCGCTTTATCAGCTAAATCTATTTACGCAAAAATCATTTATTATATACGTATTATCACATGCTCTGGCAACCAATTCAATATCACGTAATAAGTTAAAAGCATAGGAGGACTTCAAATGAAAAAAGGGATTAATATCTGGTCATTTAAAGGCGATTCTACCATTGCGGATTGCATCACAACCGCCAAAAAAGCTGGCTTCGACGGAATCGAGCTGTCTTTGAACGAAACGGGCGAGCTAAGCCTGGCGGCAACGGACAATGAAATTCGCGACATTCAAAATCGTCTCGAAGAGGCTGAGCTTGAAATCGCGGGGCTTGCAACCGGCTTGTATTGGTCTTACCCGATGACTAGCGAAAACGCGGCAACGCGGGAGAAGGCGATCGACGTCTGCAAGAAGCAGCTAGAGCTTGCGGCTGCGCTTGGCGTCGACACCATACTCGTCATTCCTGGCGCGGTAGGCGTAGATTTTATTCCGGATAGTGAAATTACCGACTATGAATACGCATATGACCGGGCGCTTGAATCGATAGGGAAGCTCGTTCCTTTCGCAGAAAGCGCAGGCGTTTCCATTGGCATCGAGAACGTTTGGAATAAATTTTTGCTTTCGCCCCTAGAGCTGCGTTCATTTATTGATGCGCATGGCTCGGCGAATGTCGGCTCTTATTTTGACGTTGGCAATGCGCTGCAAAACGGTTATCCGGAGCAGTGGATACGGATTTTGGGCCACCGCATCAAGAAGGTGCATTTTAAAGATTACCGCCGTCAAGCAGGCGGCCTGCATGGATTCGTGGATCTGCTGGCAGGCGACGTAGATTATCCGGCCGTTATGACAGCGCTTCGCGCGATCGGTTACGACAATTACGTCACAGGTGAAATGATTCCGCCGTACAATCATCATTCGGAGCAAATCATATTCAACACTTCTAAAGCGATGGATGCGATACTGGGCCGTCAATATTCATAATTCATAATTCACAATCTACTGGGAGGTTATTGTATGTTAAAGGTTGGTTTAATCGGCTTCGGGTTTATGGGACGCATGCATTTTGACAATTATGTGCGGCTTGCTGCAGAAGGCGCGCCGGTGCAGCTTGTAGCAATCTGCGATCTGCTGATCGAGGAGCTGAAGGAAGGCAAGGCGTCTGGCAATATCGCGACCGAGCAGGACGTATATGATCTTACTCCTTACAACTTATACGATAATATTGCTGCGATGCTGGAGAATGAGGAACTGGATGTCGTTGATATCACTTTGCCAACCTACTTGCATGCTGATCTAGCCTGCAGCCTGCTGGAGAGAGGGCTTCATGTGCTATGCGAGAAGCCGGCAGCAGGAAATGCGGAGGACGGCTGGCGGATGGCCAATACGGCAAAACGTACAGGAAACACGCTGATGATCGGCCAATGCCTGCGCTTCTGGCCAGCCTATGAATATTTGAAGGCCAGCGTAGAGGACAAACGGTACGGAGCGGTTACGGGCGGTTATTTCTTCCGGGGCTCAGGCGCGCCAAAGGGCTGGTTCCTTGAAGGCGACAAAAGCGGAGGCTGCCTGCTGGACATGCATATCCATGATGCGGATATGGTGCACTGGCTGTTCGGCAAGCCGGAGAAGGTGTCGACGATTGCGCGCAATGTCATTCCGGGCAGCGCCTATGACGTAGTGTCCACCAATTACATTTATCCCGACGGCAAGGTGCTGAATGCGCAAGCGGACTGGACGCTGGAGGGCGATTTCGGGTTCGCGATGACGTATCGGGTTAATTTCGAAGGCGGCAATCTAGTCTTTGAAAATGGTCAAGTGAAGGTGAATCCGAACGACGGACCGGGCTTTATCGCCGAATTGTCGGAGGATATGGGTTATTACCGCCAGATCAAATATTTCATTGAGTCGGTTGAAGCAGGCACTCCTGTATCAATCTGCTTGCCGGAAAGCGCGGTAGGCACGCTTGAAATGATCGAAGCGGAGATGCGATCGGCTGATGAAGGCGGCACATTGATCAAGCTATAAGAAGCTGCGCCCACGAGGCGCAGCTTTTTTATTTTATACTCCATAAAGCTGGCGATATACAGTTGGCGTCATCCCCTCGTGCTCCATAAACCGCTTGTTGAAGTAGCTAACGCTTGGATAACCGGCATCGCCGGCAATTTGGCCGATGTTGATCTCTTTGCGCTCAAGCAGCCATTGCTTCGCCATTTGAAGGCGGCAGCGCGTAACAAAATCCATCGGCGTCATTTCCATTACGCTGCGAAAGAGCTTGCAGAAGTAATAAGGGGATACGCCGGCATGCTCCGCCCAATGCTCAAGCACAAATGGCTGCGTTGCTTCCTGCTGCATGAGCGGTAGCAGCTCTAGGATGCGGTTGCCGGCTGTGCTTGCTTTGCTGCCCGAAATCGGAACAGCCTGCTCGACGAATACGGCGAGAATCGCATAGGTCAGCGCGGACAGCTTCGTCGGATGCAGCATCCGGTGAGACTCCGCTTCGACAAGCAGATCCTCGTGAACCTGTTCCCAAGCGGCAGGCTGGCGAATCGTCCAAAGCTGGCTTTTGTGAAAGCCTCGTTCAATCATGTAGTCCTGCAAGCCTGTGCCATAGAAATGTACCCACCTGATGTCCCAAGGATCATCCTTGCTGCTATAGTAATGCTGCCGCTGCAGCGGAAAATAAAGGACCGCCTCCCCTGCCTCAAGCGTATGCACCTTGCCGTCATATTCCACATACCCTTTGCCGGATACGACATAATGGATGTTGAAATTGTTCAATGAGCCGGCTTTGCGCATGGAATAATGCTCGGGGTGATTCCAGTAATGACCGACGGATTCGGGGAAACAAAAGAACGGATTTTGCGGGAGCGTCAGCAGAAGGGACTGCCTTTGCATAGCTTTCACCTCGATGACAATATTGTTGTAATCCATAGCAAAATAATATCATTTTATTTTTGAATGTTCTACTTTAAACTAGAGGAAAGCATAAGTTAACCGTTCTATTTCTCCTATTATTAAAGACATTCGATAAGCTGTGATGAGAACAAGCGGTACGGCTAGTTATGCTTACAATCACAATATAATAATAAAATAATAGCCGAGGTGACGGTAGGATGAAGACGGATAAGCTAAAATGGGGCATTTTGGGCTGTGCAGGAATCGCCAAAAGAGCGGTTATTCCTGGCCTTAAGCTCTCAGAGTTAAACGAGGTAGCGGCAATTGCCAGCCGCAGCTTGGACAATGCCAAGAAAACGGCAGAAGAGCTTCATATCGAGACTGCTTATGGCAGCTATGAAGAGCTGCTGGCTGATCCTTCAATTGATGTCGTATACATTCCGCTCCCAAACCATTTGCACCGGGAGTGGACGATTCGGGCCGCGGAAGCCGGCAAACATATTTTGTGCGAGAAGCCGCTGGCATTGACGGCGAAGGAAGCGGCTGAGATGGCCGAAGCAGCTGCGAAGGCTGGCGTCCTTCTATCGGAAGCCTTTATGTATAGATACCATCCAAGGTACGACATGATCAAGAAGCTGATCGACGCCGGCGAGATAGGCGAGGTTCGCGGCATCCGCAGCGCGTTCACCTTCAATAACGCAGGGCATAAGGAGAATGTCAGATACCGCAAGGAATGGGGCGGCGGCTCGATTTACGATGTAGGCTGCTATCCGATCAATGCCGCGCGCCTGCTGCTGGGCAAGGAGCCGGAAGCGGTGACGGTGCAAGCTTTGTTTTCGCCGGAGCATGATGATGTCGATATGATGGCATCGGGACTTGTGGAGTTCGAAGGTTCGGTGTCGCTGACGTTTGATTGCGGCATGTGGGCGGCTTTCCGCAACCCGCTGGAGGTGCTTGGCAGCGACGGCACCATAGAGGTTCCATCCGCATTTGTAACGGGCGAGCCAGGCAGCGGCAATTTCTTCGTAAGCGCCAAAGGTGAACGCCGAGAGGTCGAGGTGCCGCATGTAAACGCTTATACGGCGCAAGCCGATCATCTCGCTCAAGCCATTAAAGGCGGTACGCAGCTGCAATTCGGCGGATCGGACGCTGTACGCAATATGAAGGTCATTGATGCTTGCTTGGAATCGGCGCATGAGCGTAAGCGCGTTCTGCTTTAAATTAGAAGATAAACGAAGGAGGCAATAACGATGGAATATATTCAAATCGAAGGTTCGCCAAAGCCGGTATCGCGCTTAATGAAGGGTTCGGACTATTTTTATCATGATGCTTACGAGAAGGCTTCGGCTAATTTGGACGCTTTCCTTGCCATCGGTGGCAATTCAATCGACACGGCGCATATTTACTGCGGCGGACAAAGCGAGGAAGTCATCGGCCGTTATATGCTGGAGAGGGGCAACCGCGAGCAACTCGTTATTTTGACAAAGGGGGCGCATCATAATCAAGACGGCCCTAGAGTGAGCAGAGAAGCGATCCGCCAGGATTTGGCTGACAGTCTCAAACGTCTGCAAACCGACTATATCGACCTCTATGCGCTGCATCGTGATGATCCGTCGGTTCCTGCAGGAGAAGTGATCGATATTCTAAACGAGCATGTGCAATCAGGCGCCGTCCGGGCGATTGGCGTATCGAACTGGACGTGGCAGCGGATTAAGGAAGCGAATGAATATGCGGCTGCAAAAGGACTAGTTGGGTTCTCCTTCAGCAGCCCGAACCTTAGTCTTGCGAAAGCGAATGAGCCCTTCTGGTCTGGCTGCGTATCGGCTGACGAGGAAACCTGCGCATGGCATGAGGAGCAGCAGTTCCCGCTGTTGTCATGGTCTTCGCAAGCAAGGGGCTTCTTTACGGGCAGATTCTCGCCTGAGGTTCGCGACAACGCAGATCTGGTACGCGTATTTTATAGCGATGACAATTGGGAGCGGCTTGAGCGCGCGAAGCAGCTGGCAGCAGAGAAAAACGTCAGCGCGATCCAAATCGCGCTTGCCTATGTGCTGAATCAGCCGTTTCCGACCTGTGCGTTAATCGGCGCGCAGTCAGCAGAGGAGCTTCATTCCTGCGACGCGGGCTCGCTTATTCAGCTTACCAAGGCAGAGATGGATTGGCTCGACCTCGCAACGCAGAAAGTTTAATGCGGAATAGAAAATGAAAAAGGACAAAGCTACTCTCTGCGGGCAGCTTTGTCCTTTTTGTACGTTCTTGGGCTTGTGCCGTACGTATTGCGAAATAATGCGGCAAAATGATTGTAATTGTAGAAGCCGACATCGAGCGAGGCCTCGGTAGCCGTACGTCCCATATGCTCCATTAGCAGCGCAGCCTGCTCAAGCCGCAGCCGGTTCAAATGCTCAAGGACGCTAGCGCCCGTTTCCTGCTTGAAGAGATGGGAGAGCCTGGAGACGGAAAGCCCGACGGATTTGGCTAGATCCTCGATTCGGACCGCTTGCTGCATGTTGCGGGATAAATATTGCAGGGCGAGTTCGATGCGCGGGTCAAGCCGGCGCTCAAGCAGCTGTGCTGCGAGAAGAATAACTTCACGCAGCGCATTTTCGCAAAGCATATGCCAGAAGCTCGCTCTCTCGCGGGAATCGTTCAAAATATGATGAAAGGTGTGCTGCACCCTGCTTTGCATATTGCTGTCGGGCACGGTGGCCACGATACATTCTTCGTTAGGCAGGTAGTCGATTTCAGGTAGTTTCTGAAAATGCGCCCAGTAAAAATGCCAGCGGCTGCCGGGCACGGTTCCGTATTCATGCGGAATGCCGGAGCGGAGCAGCGCGATTTGTCCGCTTCGGCAGCGCTTTTCCCCATGAGGCGTACGCAAATAGCCTTCGCCCTCCAAAGTGTAAAAGAGGAGCCAGTCGCTTATGCCGTTTGGCCTGCGATACCGATAGGAATCGGATTCATCGAAAAGCCCGCTTAGCAGCGCACCGCCATTCGTCTCGGTAACCGTGTCGTTGTCGTTAGATGGATGCGTGGCGATCTCCTCCTTGGAATAAAAATAGCAGAATACCGATAGTTTTCAGCAGTAATCATTCTTCCTTAAAAATAACGAAAGCTCTATGATTATGTCAAGAACATTGATTAATTCAGTGAAGGAGAGCTAAGCGATGACAAAGCGTTTGAACGTATTGACGCAAGAGCAAGTGGATCAATTTGTGGCAGAGGGATATATCGTGATTAAAGATCTGTTCTCGCAAGAGGACATTCGCACGATTGAGGATACGTTTGAGGAGATCAGCCATACGACTGTACCGGGCTTGTTCGAGCCGGATTTGACTGGGGCCGGGGATGATCCGTTAAAACGGTTTCCTCGGGTCATGCATCCGCACAGGTTCAATGACACGGCCAAGCAATATTTGCTGCATGAGCCGGTAATGAATGTTTTAGCCGATTTATACGGCGAGGAAGCGCTGGCAGCCCAAAGCATGTTTTATTACAAGCCGCCGGGCTCACGCGGCCAAGCGCTGCATCAAGACAATTTCTATTTGCAGGTGGAGCCTGGCAACTGCATCGCGGCATGGACGGCAATCGATGCGGCAAATGAGGAAAATGGCGGCTTGCTGGTCGTTCCAAAGACAAGCGAGCACGAGATAAGCTGCCCCGAGATGGCGGATTCCACCGAATCCTTCACGACACATTACGTCAAGCCGCCTAAGGACCAGAAGGCGATGCCGGTAATTATGGATAAGGGTGACGTGTTGTTTTTTAACGGGAATCTCATTCACGGCTCCTACCGAAACAAGACGAAGGATCAATTCCGCCGCGCGTTTATATGCCATTACGCGAATGCGTCAGCAACTCATATCAGCAATCACTATCGCCCGTTGTTCCGCCAAGACGGCACGCCTGTCGATTTGGAAATCAATACAGACGGAGGTCCGTGCGGGATTGAATTCGAAAATGCGTATCCGCACTAATTTATGAAGAATATAAACGATCAATTGCAGGTGGAGATGTCTTGGTGGGGAATGAATGCGCTGGAAGGTACAGCGGGGCATGCGGCAGATACGGAAGGGAAATTCAAGCTAATTGCGGAGAGCGGCTTCGACGGCATTAACGCTTTTGTGCCGGCGCCTGAAGAGAGCGGACTTTGGAAGGAGCTCCTTCACAATTACGGCTTATCGTTCAGCGTGAACGCTTATCCTGCGTCGCTGAAGGACATGTCCGACTTTTTGGATAAGGCCGCTGCATTCGGAAATATTGACTATATCAACGCACAGGTAATGACGCCTTTTCTAATCGGCGACTCGGCGCTTGAACTGCTCTCGGGCATCGACGCGCTCGCAAGGCAAGCCGGCATTCCGGTGTTTATCGAGACGCATCGGGGAACGATTACGCAGGACCTCATTCGGACGCGGCAGTTTTTGGAGTCGCTGCCGCTGCTTAAGCTTACGATTGATTATTCCCATTATGTGCTGGCGGGTGAGATGCATACGGTATCGCCTGAAGCGGAGCAGATGCTCCAAAGCTTGCTGCCGTATGCATGCAGCATCCATACGCGCATCTCGAATGGCGAGCAAATTCAGATCGATCCCGGAGAAGCAGGCGATCATCCGATGCTGCCCCATTTTGCAAGATGGTGGGAAAGCGCCATGCGTCATTGGCTAAAGGGAGCAAGGCGGGATAATGAAATATTCCCTGTAGTGATCGAGCTCGGACCGCCGTCCTATGCGATTACGAGAGACGTCGCCGGTTCAGGGCAAACCGAAGTTAGCGATCGCTGGCTGCAGTCTCTCTATTTGAAGAAGCTCGTCAAGCAGCTTTGGCAAAATCTTTAACAAAAACCCGACTTGGACAGCGCTGTCCAGTCGGGTTTCTTATGGGTTCCGCCTTTCCATGCTACTCATCATCCCCGGTCACATCAACCTCTAGCGGATTGGATACAGCCTCCCCGTTCATGCTTCGGCCATCCGCCTCATACGTATAGCTTGCTATGACGTATCCTAATATTTTTTCTGACAAATACGCATCCGTTACGACGGCCGAATATACGATTAGTAGTCTAGATCCCGGCGGTACGCTTCCTAGCAGCCATGTTCGGTTCCCGTCATAAGCGCTTGGATTTCGTTTGGCGCCATCTACGCGGTACGTCTTCGGTAGAAGATCGACGCCATAAGGAAAGTCGCTTATGAAGGACACGTCTGCAGCCAAATTCCCGTTGTTTGTGAGAATGGCATGAATGGTTATGGCATCGCCATATTCGACGACCGCAGGCGCAACCCGCCCGCTGATTTGGATGATTGGAGCGGCGATTTCCGTTGCAGCGGAATTGGAGAGCGAGGTGTTGCTAACCACTCTGCCATCCGACAGCCGGAAGGTGTAGATGACTCTTGCAGCATTCGTTATCGGATCAATAGAGGAGATTTGCGGCGGGATTTGAGCGGCAAACGTTACGACATTTAGTGATTGCCCGAGCAGCGTGCCGAGCGTGATGCCATCCTCGAGCCTTGCGCTGGGCATTGGAATGCCATTTAGCTTTAGGCTGTTCGCAACAAACCTCACCCCGCCGGGCAAGGAATCCTCCAGTCTTGCATCGACCGCTATATGGGCTGCATTCCGAATTTGAATGGTGTAATGCAGCGTGTCGCCGGGAACCGCGAGTTCTTGATCCACCTGCTTAGTGACGATAATCTCAGGTTTGACAAGGGTAACGATTACCTCATTAGACAATACAAAGCTTGGCGTGCCGGAAATGAGATAACGAATCGCTGCTTGGCTGACAGTCTGATAGGGCGTTTCCTCGGTCGTTTGGGTGCGATAGGTAATCATAACGGTAGAATGGGGCTGCAATAGACCAAGCGGAATGCCGGATCTTGGGTCGGCTTCCGGTGAGATCACGTCGTCTACCGTTACGCTGCCGGGTACAAAAAGTACGCCGGCAGGCAGGGTAAGGAAGGCGACAGCATCTCTAAGGCTGAGATTGCCTTCATTGACGATTGTTAACGAATACGAAACAAAGTCAGAGGGAAATGTGTGACTGGTGCTGGCTTGCAGGCTTGCAGATACAGATAAAGGATTGACAGGCGTCACAAGGGCGTTGGAATAAGTGGTGCTCGTAACCCTTCTTCCCTCGGCAGTCTGGAAGACGGAATCGGCGCGCGCTTGATTAACAAGCTGCAGGCTGTTGGGCAGCGAGATGACGATGAGCTGGAAAACGATTTGGGCACTAGCCTGAGGCTCCAGGCTGCCAATGGTTATGCCGGATTCCGGCGTAGAGCCGGGAAGCGGCGTTCCGTTTAGCAGCAAGCTGTTTGCAACAAAGGATGTTCCCTCAGGCAGCTTGTCGGTAAGGGTAACATAGCCGGCTACATTGCCAGTGTTCGTGGCGATAAGTTTGTACGTTATCGTGCTTCCTAATGAGACCTCGCTTTCAAACGCGCTTTTGTTGATTTCGACGCGAGTGCCTACCAATGCGGTATTAACCGTATTGGAGTAAGTGACAAACGCTGCGCTTCCAGAAGCAAATTGAACGAGCGATTGGTTCTGCACAATGGGATTATTGCTTGAAATCAGGCTCATATCGAGACAACCAGCACTTGGAAAGTAACCGTTGAGCTGGCACCCGGAGCAATAGTGCCGATCGTGATGCCGTTATTCGGATTCGCCGAAGGCCGTGATATGCCATTAACAATGACACTGCCGGCAGTAAACGTCGTTCCAGCAGGTACAGGATCGATGAGGACAACGTTGCTGACGGCTGCAATTCCGTTGTTAGTCACGAGCATAGTATACGTAATCGTATCGCCTACGACAGCATCAACGGAGGAGGCGCTCTTCACGACCGTCACATTTGGCGAGGAAACAGGGATAGACAAAACATTGGACAAAACGGTGCCTGTCAGCAAACGGCCATCCGGCGGCGAATAGGAGTAATTGGCTGTCGCTTGATTGACGAGCAGCTGCGGTGACGGAAGCGCATCGACGGTAACCTGAAGCGTAATGAGAACGCTGACGGATGCTCCCGGTTGGACGGTACCGACGGATACGCCAGTCGCCGGATTCGCCCCCGGCTGAGGCACGCCGTTGACCAGCACGCTGTTTGGAACGAATGCGGCTCCGGTAGGAATCGTATCTAATACCGAAGCATCGGCGGCAATGTTGCCCGTATTTTTGATGGTTAATGAATAGGTGACGGTATCGCCGACAGTCGCGTTTGCGGTATCAGCCGATTTGCCAAGCGAAATCTGCGGCTGGTAAACCGGCGTGACGACAGTGTTGGAAAACGTGTTTCCAGAAAAAGCGCCGGAGGTAAAGCTTACGGTCCCCGCATTGCTTAATGAAGCAGGGCTCGGCAATGACGTAACGAGTATGCTGAAATCGACCAAAATGGTTATGCCGGGCGCTATTGTACCAAGGAGTATGCCTAATGTAGGGTCGGCTGATGGTACAGGCACGCCGTCGACGACCACGCTGCCGGTTTGGAAGGCTGCGCCAGCGGGAATCTGATCGATTACGCGCACATTGTTTATATTTTCAATACCGCTATTCGTAACGGATAAACGATACGTGAGAGTATCACCAACGACGGCATCGATAACCGTTGTGCTCTTCACGACAACGACGTTAGGAGCGGATACCGGAATCGATAGCGTATTCGTTACAAAAGAACCGTTCAAGGTGCGAGTATCAGGCAGAGTGAAGCTGTACGTTGCAGATGCTTGGTTGGCAAGCTGCTGGGTAGGCGGCAATGTATTGATGACTACGGAAAACGTGACGGTTGCGGCAGTTGTCACACTGCCAAGCGAAATTCCTGCTGCCGGATCTGCGCCGGGCACGAGCTGGCCGTTGACGATGACGCTGTTCTGGACGAGGCTTGTTCCGGCTGGAATCGTATCGGTTACGGTAACGTTGCCCGGATAGTTTCCAGCGTTCTGCACAGCTATCGTATAAACGATCGTGTCGCCAATGGTAGCGTTGCTTGTGCTGCCGGTCTTGATGCCTGTCAGAATAGGCTGATAGACGGGAACGATTACCGTATTGGAGAAAGTGACGCCTGAGAACACGCCGGAAGTAAAGCTGACAGACGAGCGGTTGCTGAGCTGTCCGGAAGCGGGCAGCGAGGTCACGGTCACGTTAAACGAAACGACAACGGTTTGCCCTTGGGCAATCGTGCCGATCGCTACTCCGGCGGCGGGATTTGCGGCTGGCCTCGCTGCCCCGTCTACGAGCACGCTCCCTGCTACGAGTGCAGTGCCAACCGGCAAAGGGTCGGTAAAGATGACATTGTTAACGGCTGCGATTCCGCTGTTAAGGATCGATATGGAATACGTAACGATGTCTCCGACAGCTGCAGCTGTTGAAGCTGTGCTCTTAACTACGCTGACGTTTGGGGCAGATACGGAAATAACGACCGTGTTGGAGCTTGCGCTTCCGCTAAGCGGACGGCCGCTCGGCAGGACAAACGAGAAGGCTGCCGCTGCTTGGTTGGAAAGCTGCTGCGGATTCGGCAGCGAATCAATGATGACGGAGAAGATGACGGTAACGGTTGTATTTGGGGCAACCGAGTTAATCGTGATGCCTGTCACAGGGTCTGTGCCGGGCTGAGGCAATCCGCCTACGAGGACGCTGTTAGGCTGGAAGATTGCGCCGGCAGGAATATTGTCCGTCAATACTACGCTTCCAGCATAATTTCCTGTGTTACTGACATCGATTCGGTAGCTAACGGTGTCGCCTAATGTTGCATTGATGGTATTGGCACTCTTCACAAGCGAAATGATTGGCTGATATACCGGTGTATTCACGACGTTAGACGTCGTCATGCCGGAAAATGCGCCTGAAGTAAAGGTGACGCTGGCCTGATTGCCGATTTGTCCGGATGCAGGTATGGCGATTACGCTTAATTTGAACGTGACGGTAACCGTGCTCGACGGTGCAATGGTGCCGAGGGGAATGCCGCCAGCTGGGACGCCTGGGACTGGCGTGCCGTTAACCGTCACGCTGCCGGCAACGAATGCCGCGCCATCTGGGACAGGGTCGGTTAAGACGACGTTATTTATCGGCTCGATTCCGCTATTGGTAACGCCTACCGAATACGTAATGATTTCGCCTAGCGCGGCATCAACTGCGGTTGTGCTTTTGACCACGGCAACGTTAGGGGCTGAGACCGAGATGGACAAGGTATTGGATTGCGCGGATCCGCTTAACAACCTTCCATCCGGCGGCGTAAACGTATAAGAGGCAAAAGCTTGATTGACGAGAAATTGCGGATTCGGAAGCGATGTGACGATTACCGAGTAAGTGACGGGTATTGAAGCGCCCGGCGGAACGGAGCCTACGCTGATGCCGGTAACCGGCGATTCGCCAGGATGCGGCACGCCTCCAACGACGACGCTGTTTGGCGCAAAGGTTGTTCCAAGCGGAAGGGGATCACTTAGCGTAAGCTGGCCTGCCAGATTCCCGGCATTGCTCACGAGCACCGTATAGGTAACGGTATCACCTACTGTTGCATTGCTCGTATTTGCGCTTAACAGCAGGGCGATCTGCGGCTGCGTTACGGGTGTCGTTGTCATATTCGACGAGGAGGAAGCCGAGAACACACCTGATGTGAAGCTGACTGTTGATTGGTTCGTAATTTGGGATGGTACTGCCATCGTCACTCTCACCTCAAATGTTACGGTAGCCGAGCCGCCTGGGGCGAGGGTACCGATTGGAATGCCGGAGGATGGGTTCGAATCCGCCCGGGGCGTGCCGTTCACAATAACGCTGTTGTTGATAAATGCAATATTACCGGATAAGGGATCGTTAATGACGACATTGTTTACGGGAGCGATGCCATTGTTGGTTACGACGGAGGTATAGGCGAATGTATCGCCAACAACGACGGCGGTAGTCGTTAATGATTTGACTATGGTTACGTTTGGCGGCGATACGGGTATCGAGACTGTATTGGATGTAGAAGCTCCATTCAACTGGCGGCCATCCGGGAGTGAATAGTTATATTGCGAAACTGCTTGGTTAACCAGAACCTGCGGCGAAGGCAGCGATGTTACGGTAACGACAAAGCTGATCTCGGTTGTTGTGCCGGGCTGCAAAGCACCGATTGGAATGCCTGTAACGGGGCTTAACCCCGGGAAGGGAACGGCATTAATCAGCACGCTGTTTGCGGCGAAGGTTGCACCGGCAGGGATATTATCCGTTATCGTCACATTCGCGGTTGTATTGCCTGTGTTGCTCGCTCTTATCGTGTAAGTGTAAGTATCGCCTTCGGTTGCGCTTTGCGTGCTTGCGGATTTCACAAGTCCTATCACAGGCTGAAAAGCAGGGATGTTGATCGTATTGGAAAGCGAAGAACCGGTAAAGGCGCCTGATGTATAGCTGACGCCTGCCACGTTGGCAATAACGGCCGGACTTGGCAGGGAGGTTACCTGAACTTGAAAAACAATCGTAATGACGGCAGAAGCATTGAGTGTACCGACAGCAATCCCGACGTTCGGGTTTGCGGCTGTTGGGACCCCGTTAATGGTTGTGCTGCCTGCCACGAAGGTGGTTCCGTTTGGCAGCGAATCCGAAATGTTGACGTTGGTTACGGATACGATGCTGTTATTTGTAACGGCAAGCGTGAAGGTAATGATATCGCCGATTGCCGCTGCGGTAGCGTTAGCGGATTTGGATATGGATACGTTTGGTGCTTGTGCTGAAAGGGTAACCGTATTCGAGCTGCTGCTGCCGGCCAAAGCTCGCCCGCTTGGCAATAGATACGTGTAGCTGGCAACAGCTTGATTGACCAGCGTTGGCGGGGACGGCAGCGTATTAAGAATAATTTTGAAGGAAACGGTCGACGATCCGGACGAGGGTATGGAGCCTAGCGAAATGCCTGTAACCGGACTGTCGCTCGGACGGGCCGTTCCGTTCACGGTTACGCTGCCTGCTATGAACGATGAGCCGTTTGGTATATTGTCTGTTAATGTGGCTTGCGCGGCAATATTTCCGGTATTCCTAACCGTGAACGAATAGGTAACGGGTCCCCCTACGGTTGCGCTTGTTGGCAAGCCGCTCTTGACGATGCTTATGATCGGCTGATAGACGGGCGTTGTCACGATTCCAGACAGAGAGAGGCCAGAGAATGCTCCCGAGCTGTATGAGACGGACGCTTGATTGACAAACGAGCCAGAGCTTGGTACGGAGAGCGCGCGGATCGCGAAAGTGACGGTTACAGAGCCGCTTGGCGCGATAGTCCCAATACTGATGCCGCTGGCCGGACTGGCCGTAGGCCTTGAAGCGCCAGCGACCACTACGCTGCCGGAAACAAATTCCGCGCCTGCGGGTATGGCATCAGTCAACGTGACATTGGTAACGGCCGCGATTCCGCTATTTGTAACTACGATCGTATAAGTAAGCGTTTCTCCTACGGCGATGTCTGTTAAGTTAGCCGTCTTAACGGCGGTTACGCTTGGAAGCCTGACCGGAATCGTAACGGTATTGGAAACTAATGAGCCTGGGAAGATTCTCCCATCAGGAATCTGGTACGTATAGGTCGCGGATGCCTGATTCACAAGCTGCGGAGGCGATGGAAGCGAATTGACCTGAACTTGGAACGTAACCGTTGATGATCCGCCTGCCGCGACGGAGCCGATTGCGACTCCGGCGGCTGGGTTAGCACCTGCCACCACAACGCCATTTACACGAAAGCTATTCGCAATAAAGGACGTGCCCGCCGGTATGTTGTCGGTTAAGGTGAGCGTTGCCGCCGAGCTGCCGGTATTGGCAACAAGCATCGTATAAGTGACCTGATCGCCAACGGTTGCATTTTGCGTATTCGCGCTTTTGACGATCGATAAATTCGGAGCAAATACGGGGACGGTTACGGTGTTTGATGGAATGACACCTGTAATGACCGATCCTCCGGCGACACTTTGGAATGTAAACGCCGCATTGGCCGTGCTTGAAATCTGTGCAGAGCTGGGCAAGGAGGTTACGACAACTTGATAAGTAACCGTGATGGAGTTCGCAAGATTCAGTGAGCCTAGCGGCGCTCCGGTTCTTATGTCGAAGGTAGGTTTAGCAACGCCGCCTACGGTAACGCTGCCCGCCACGAAAGAGACGTTCGAGGACAGCGTATCGGTTAAGACAACGCTTGCTGCGTTCGCCGTTCCTGAATTGCTCACCGTAACGGTGTAGGTGATGATGTCTCCGATCGTGGGCCCCGTTACGTTATCGCTGAGCACAACGCTGATAATAGGTGCATTGATATCAACTTGAATCGCGTTAGCGTTCAGCACATAAGCATCCCCGGAGGTTGTTAGCGACAACACGGCCGAGCTTTGGTTATTCGTAAGTCTTGCCGAAACGTCGACATTAGTAATATCCCAGCCTTGACGTCCTCCGATAATGTTTGTGCCAGGGGCACCGTTCGTTTGATTGCGGTTGCCAAAGGTTCCAGTCGTGTTTAAGGCGCCTGAATCGTTGTTGATTTGCGAGGCAAAAAAATTGTTCGCGAAATTGTTCGTTCCCGATAATGCGACTAAACTCGCTGCAGTTGGGCCAAACAGCGCTTGATCCCCTGTTCGGTTGGCGTCCCCTTCCTGCGCGCTGAACAAGGCTCTCCCGCCTAAGGCACCCGAGATCGGCGTTGCAAAACCGGTAATCGTCGTATTGACGGGCCCTGATGCGCTTTGCACAAGAATGGCTCCAGCGCGAAGAGACATATTGCGAAAGGGCAGAGAAGGGTTCTGATAGATGACGGCTAGCGTCCAGCCGGCATGATTGGCGGTAGAATCGCCTGGGATAATAATCGTCCCGACGACAGAGCCAGTCGAATATGTCCCCGCGCCGCCGGCCTGCACGAATGCGGTGACATTCGCCGACCTTACATAACCTAATGCGCCGCCTCCAAGGTCAAACGTATTGCTCGTTGCCGCATCGGGCGTTACGCTAAAGGTATTGAGCGGTGTTCTAAAGGTAACGGGATTGTTAATGGCCGCGGATAAATTGACAGTTCCATTAACATAGGTTCCGCCCCAAATAAGCTCAGCATAAAGAACGGTGCTTCCTGTGGGAAGGACAAGAATGGCAGCTGAGCTGTTCTCCAAATAGTTGCTTGTTGTTCCAAGCGGATATGTGCCGTATTGCGCGGCCGAATTCGTCGTAATGAAAGCGCCAATGCTATCGGATGTGCCAGGTACCCCCGCGACTTCTGAACGGCTGAGGCCCAGCGTATTTCCTGTAAACGTAATGGCGCCGGTTGCATTTAATGTTGCTCGGACGACCAGAGGTATTGAATTCACCCCCTTCGCAAACTAGGATTCTTGTTGCTATGCATAAATGGATTGATTAAGTGTATGAGCCTTTATTCGCAATTTTGTTTGTCTTCCTAAAATATAGTTTTAACATTATTTGGATTTAGTTTAATATTGTCCAACCATAGAGTCTAAGATTGTCCAATTAAACGCTTTCATTTACAGGATATAATGATAAAAACGCTTACAAGAAGCTGGGTTTGCGGTGATGATACAGAAACGGATACAATGGTGTCCAAGCCCGAAACCGAGCTATTGACCAATAAACCTATAGAGTAAACCGATAATGGAAATGCTAATCTCATGATCACAGTGACGTGCACCCATATAGCTGCACCGCAATCCTTTCATACGATCATCATTCCATGCGGATGATGAAAGCATATAAACTAACGCCAGCAATCGATGGGGCGTTAGTTTTTTGCACACAAAAGCTAGAATAGAAGCGGGAGGCGCAGAGCATATGTTGGCCAAGCTGATCCGTTTACTGACTGACCCCTTCCGGCGCAGTATTCGGAATAAATTGATTTTTACGATGATTTTTTTGTCCGTTATTCCGATTATAGCGGTTACCGCTTTGGCAGCCGAAAACACCCGAAAGTCGATGGAAGCGGAAGTAATCGGAACGAATTTATCCAATATGAAGTGGACGGGCGTTTATTTGGGGGAGCAGTTCTCGCAATTAAACAATCTCGTTTATTCCGTGCTCATCAGCCCTCATCTTAGTGACTATTTGGCGAGCACGGAAGGTTCGCTGCTCATTAACCAATTTGCCGCCCAAAAAAACATAATGGATACGCTGAGCAATTTATTTTATTCCGCAGGCAATCATGTGATTGGTGTTGAGTTGTTTTTGAAAGAACCGAGAAAGTTGTTTACCATAAGCGGGAACCAATATGACTTGGAGACCTCGCCAGATATCCCATCCCCGTATAAGGAGCTGTTCGAGGAAGACAAGGATTTTCTTATCCAATCCAATAGCGGGGACGAAGGCCACTTTCAGCTTATAAGGAGCATTAACCGTTTTGAGAACCGTGAGAAGCTAGGCGGCATTTCGCTTAAGATCAGATGGTCGATGCTTGATCAGACGCTGGACTTGATCGGCCGCGGCGAGGAGCATCAGGTGCTCATCGCGGGCGATGACGGGAATGTGCTTTACCAGCGTTTTGGCGAGCGCCCTTCGGACGACATTATGCTGCGGATCAAGGAGACTAAAGCGGCTCAAGGCTATTTCCGCATGCCAAAAGAGTATGTCTTCTATAACACGATTGATCCCGTCGGCTTGAAGCTGATTACGATCATTCCGACCAGCTTTATTAACAAAAGCGCGCAATCGACGATGCAATTTGGCCTTATCGTCGGCGCGATTTCAATCTTGCTTTCGATTTTGATCGCTGTGTTGTTAGCTTGGCGGACGGCCACGCCGATTGTCACGCTGGCAAGATCGATGCAGGGCCTTGGCATCATCAAGGAGACGGAGCTGCCCCAAAGCAACCGCGTGGATGAGATCGGCTTGCTCGAAACGAAGCTTTACAACATGTCCTACCGAATAAGAGAGCATATTAAAACCGAATACAGCATCAATCTGGAGAAGAAGACCGCGGAGCTAAAGGCGCTTCAAGCGCAAATCAATCCGCATTTTTTGCAAAACACGCTTCAAATGATCGGCAGCATGCTCTTTACGAAGAAGCCCGCCGAGAGCTATGAAATCATTCGATCGCTCAGCGATATGTTCCGGTACGTCATTCGTGATCCCAATGATCTCGCATCCTTAAAAGCGGAAATCGAGCATTTGAACAATTATATGCTTATCCAGAAGCAGCGGTTTTCATCCAAGCTAACCTATCATACGGAGATGGACGAGACGGCGATGCTTTCTCCGATTCCGAAGCTGACGCTACAGCCGATCGTTGAAAATGCTTTTTTCCACGGGCTAGAAAATAAATCAGGCAATTGGGAGCTCAGCGTGAGCGTGGTGCGCGAGCATGCGGGGGTCCGAATTCGAATCCGCGACAATGGCGTTGGCATACGCGAGGACAAGCTTGCCGACCTGCAAAAGCGGCTTCACCATCATAGCGGGCAAGTATGGACGCACGGCAATCGCATCGGCATTCAAAACGTTGCGTCCCGCATTCAGATGCATTTTGGCCCGGACTACGGGATTACGGTTGAAAGCGAGTTAGGAGCGGGAACGACGGTCACCGTCACTATTCCAAACAAAGCAGGGGGAGAGCAGCATGCTTAAAGTATTAATTGTGGATGATGAGAGCTGGACAAGAGACATCATTAAGGCATTCGGCGAATGGGAAAGCCTTGGCATGGAAATCGTAGGAGAAGCAGAGGACGGCAAGGAAGCGCTTCGTATGACGGAGCAATTGCAGCCTCATATTGTCATTACCGATATGCGTATGCCCGGAACGGATGGGGCAGCTCTCTTGCAGATGCTTAATGATCAATTTCCGGCGATCAAGACGATCGTCGTTAGCGGCTATGATGATTTTCAATATGCGAAACATGCTATTCGGTTTAAAGCGATCGATTACCTGCTTAAGCCAGTTGATCCGAAAGAGCTGAATACGGCGCTGCAAAATTGCAAAAGCGGGCTTGAGGCTGCCCTTATGGAGCGTGGGCCCTTATCGCTCGATCTTGATATCTCATATTCGCTGGCATCGTATAAGCAGCTTTTAAAATCGCATTTTAACGAACTGAATACAGATGGCGTCCAGGCAACGATTGCTCAAATGATGGAAGAACTCGAGCGCAGCGGAAATACGAAAGCGGTTATGCTGGAGCAGGTCGTACAGGAGCTGCTCCTGCTGCTTAAGGAATTGATGAACGCGAATTCGCAGGACAGCGACGCGCTGCATGCGCCGTACGGGCAGGAGGTCGTAGAGTCGGGTGCGAATACGTCTGCTTTTCTTACCCATCATTATTTGACTACGCTTGCGCAGCTTATTCACCAACGGAAGTTTAAAAACAAATTAAATTTGGATGAAGTCAGGCATTACATGGAGAAGCATTATTCGGAGCCGGTTACGCTGGAGCAGCTCGCAAGAGTTTTTTTCGTGAGCAAGGAGTATTTGAGCAAAATGTTCAAGCAGGAGTTCGGACGCAACGTTACCGATTATATGCTGCACCTGCGCATGGTGAAGGCGAAGGAGTGGCTGCAGGATGAGAGCATTCCCATTAAAGCGATTGCGGAAATGGCGGGCTATGAGGATATCACCTATTTTTACCGCGTATTCAAGAAACATTTCGGCATTGCGCCAGGCGAGATGAGGAAGAGCAGCGAGGTTTAAAAATGTCCAACGAAAGAGTCTAATTCTGTCCAATTAAACGCTTTCATTTTTTAGATACAATGAAAGCGCAAACAAAACAAGCTTCTGGGAGGTCAAATTAGATGAAAAAAATAGTTAAAGGTTTACTCGTTACAGCGCTTGCAACGACGCTGCTGGCTGGCTGCGGAAACAATGCAAACAATGCCGGCAGCACAGATGGCGCAGCAAGCGGCGGCGGTGAGACAAAAAGCGTGAAGCTTAAAATGTTTATTGCACTTCCGCGGTTTAAAGAGCATTTCGATAAATATATTGCGGATTTTGTGGCGAAGGAAAAAGCAGAGAAAAATATCGACGTTACGGTGCAGCTCGAAATGCCGACATCCGATAACGCGGCGCAAATTTTGAAAACGCGCCTTGCTTCCAACGATGCGCCTGATATTTTCGCGCTTCATGCCATCAACGAAATTCCTTCCTACTACAAAGCGGGCTACTTAGAGGATTTGTCCGACCAGCCTTTTGTTGGCAAGCTGCTTGAAAGCGTGAAGCCTGCCGTTACAACGACGGACGGCAAGGTAGTAGCCGTTCCTTTGGAAACATTGTCATGGGGCTACTTGTACAACAAGAAGATATTTGCCGATCTTGGGCTGACGCCTCCTAAAACATTGACGGAAATGAAAGCGGTTGTCGAGAAGCTGAAAGCGAATAAAGTAACGCCATTCGTGCTTTCTTACAAAGAAGCTTGGATTCCGCAGCTTGTGCTGCCGCTAGCGGCAGGCGCCCTTATCCAAACGGAAAAACCTGATTTCATTGATCGGATGAATAAGGATGAAGGCTCTTTTACCGAACTAAAAGCGATGTTTGACATCTTTGATCTGATTAATGCAAACGGAACGGATAAAGCGACGGAAGTTGGCGGCGATGATGGCGCGGCGGCGTTTGCTTCAGGCAAAGGCGCAATGTGGCTGCAAGGTCCGTGGTATGCAGAAACGATTCTTAAATCGAATCCGGATATGGATTTTGGAGTGGCACCGCTGCCTATCAACGATAACCCGGATGCGACTCTCATTAACCTTGGCGCTTCTACATCGCTTGCCGTTTCCAAAACGACTAAAAACAAAGAAGTTGCGCAAGATTTTATCAACTATATTTTGGATGACACAGCTTCAAACGCATTCTTCCAAGCGCTTAAATTCAATCCGATTTCTACCATTCATACGTATGACAGCTACCCATGGGTAAACGATGCGACGGCTTATGTCAAAGAAGGCAAATCCTATCAAGACCCTCATATTCCTCAATCCGTGAAGGATGAGGTGGGCAAAGGTCTGCAAGCTTACTATGCCGGCCAATTGTCTCAGGATGACGTGCTCAAGGCGCTTGATAAAGCTTGGAAATCGTACAACAAAGTAAATAAGTAATACGAATCAATCTCGGGATGAAGGGGAGACAAGGAGAATCCTGCTTCGCTTCATCCCGTTTTTAGTACAGACACATAGGAGAGGGGCGGATACTGTGCCGATCAAGAGCTACAAAAAATACATCTCGTTATTTACGTTTGTCGCGCCCGCGTTTATTTTATATGCCGTCTTCCTGCTGATTCCGACAATCGGCGGAATGTTCTACAGCTTCACCGATTGGAACGGCTTGAATCGAAGCTATGATTTTATCGGTTTTGGCAACTTTGTCGAAGCGCTTAGAGACGATCCGGATTTTGTCGGTTCGTTATTGTTCACCTTAAAGTATGTGCTGTTCATGGTTGTGCTGCAAAATGTTTTCGCGTTGCTGCTAGCCGTATTCATTGAATCGCGCCGCAAAAGCAAAGGCTTCTTCCGTACGATCTTCTTTATGCCGAACATGATAAGCACGATCATCAGCGCGTTCATGTGGACGTTCGTATTCGCGCAGGTGCTGCCTCAGCTCGCTGAGAAGACAGCGTTTACGTTTCTGGACCAAGCTTGGATCGGCGATCCAAAGATAAGCTTCTTCTCGATTCTAACCGTCTCGCTATGGAACGGTGTAGGCTACATGATGATTATTTATTTGGCTGGGCTGCAAGGCGTGCCTCAAAGCTTGAAGGAAGCAGCTGTCATCGACGGTGCTACCGCTTTCCAAACGTTCCGCAACGTGACGCTGCCGATGATTTCACATGCGATTACGATCTGTTTTTTCCTCACGCTAAACGGTGCGTTTAAAGTGTTCGAGGTCGTATATGGCTTGACTGGCGGAGGCCCGGGACGGAGCACGCAGGTTATCACGATGAACATTTACGAGGAAGCCTTCTCCAACAACTTCCGATATGGATATGCCAGCGCAAAATCGGTCATTCTATTCATCATTATTTTAATATTCACATTTATTCAAATTCGAGTCATGAAGAAAAGAGAGGTGGAAGCATGAGCCAGAAAAAATCAACCTCCCTCCTTATTACTATTATTCTGTCGATTGGGGCAGCGATCTCGTTCTTCCCCATCTACTTGGCCGTCATCAACTCGTTCAAGACGCAAGGCGAGATGTTCGAATCTTTTGTCTCTTTGCCATCGAAAATTCAATTCGATAACTACGTAAATGCTTTTCAACAAATCAATTTGCTGGGCAGCACGGTTAACTCGATCATAATTTCGGTGCTAGGCATCGGCGGAATCGTCTTTTGTGCTTCGCTTGCTGGTTATAAGCTGTCCCGTACGAGCGGTAAGATCAGCAATCTGATCTTCTTCCTGTTTATCGCATCGATGCTCGTGCCGTTTCATTCGATTATGATTCCGTTGACTAGAATGGCCAAAGCGTTGTCCGTTCAAGGCAGTACGTATGGTCTTGCAATCATATATATTGGACTCGGCGTCAATATGGCGATCTTTCTGTACCACGGCTTCGTGAAGTCCATTCCGAAGGAGCTGGAGGAGGCGGCGCAAATTGACGGCTGCAATGAATACCAAACGTTCTTTAAAATTATTTTCCCGCTGCTGGTGCCGATTACGGTAACGATAGCGATTCTGGATTTCCTTTGGATCTGGAACGATTTCCTGCTCCCGCTGCTCATGCTGACGGACGTAGGCAATTATACGCTTATCTTGTCTACGAATACGCTGTTTGGAGAGTATAACAAGGAATGGTCGCTTATTTTGGCGGCGCTCGTGCTGACCGCGATTCCGGTCATTATTATTTACTCGTTCTTCCAAAAGTTTATTATGCATGGCATTGCCGAGGGGGCTGTCAAAGGATGAATAAGCTGTTATATGGCGTCGCCTATTATGACGAATATATGCCTTATGAACGATTGGATGCAGATATTCGGATGATGAAGGAAGCGGGCATTAACGTCGTTCGAATCGCGGAATCGACCTGGAGCACGCATGAACCGCAAAACGGCGTGTTCGACTTTTCTTCCGTGGACAAAGTGCTGGATGCGATGCACGAGGCGGGTATCGCGGTTATTGTTGGAACGCCAACCTACGCCGTGCCTGCATGGATGGTCAAGGAGCACCCGGATGTGCTTGCCGTAACCCCACAGGGGCCAGGCAAATACGGCGCTCGGCAAATTATGGACATTACGAATCCTTCCTATCTCTTCTATTCAGAGCGAATCATAAGAAAGCTCATTAGCCGCGTAAGCAAACATCCGGCCGTCATCGGCTATCAGACGGATAATGAGACGAAGCACTATGATACGGCGGGGCCTAACGTACAGCTTCAGTTCGTCAAATACATGAGGGAGACCTATGAAACATTGGACGCCGTCAATCGGCTGTTCGGGCTTGATTATTGGAGCAACCGCATCAATAGCTGGGAGGAGTTCCCTTCCGTTGTCGGTACAATCAATGGCAGCTTAGGCTCGGAGTTCGCGAAGTTCCAGCGGAAGCTAGTGAACGAGTTTCTGGCATGGCAGGTCGCTATCGTGAACGAGTATAAGCAGCCCGGACAATTCGTCACCCAAAACTTTGATTTCGAATTCGCATCGCACGGCCATTCGTTCGGCGTCCAGCCGTCCGTTGATCACTTTGCTGCTTCGGAGCCTTTCGATATTGCCGGCGTCGATATTTATCATCCCTCGCAGGATGATTTAACCGGCATCGAAATCTCGTTTGGCGGCGACATGACACGTTCGCTCAAACATGGCAATTACTTGGTGCTCGAAACGCAGGCGCAGGCTTTCCCGCATTGGACGCCTTACCCGGGGCAATTGCGGCTGCAGGCGTTCAGCCATCTCGCTTCCGGCGCGAATATGGTTGCGTATTGGCACTGGCATTCGATCCACAATTCATACGAAACGTATTGGAAAGGGCTGCTGAGCCATGATTTTCAGCCAAACCCTGTCTATAACGAAGCCAAGACGATCGGTGCGGATTTTGCTAGGCTAAGCACGGAGCTTGCCAGCTTGCGCAAAAACAATCGAGTCGCCGTAATGGTCAGCAATGAGGCCTTATCCGCAATGGAATGGTTTAAGCTGCCTGGCGGTAAAACGTATAATGATGTCGTTCGCGCCCTCTATGACGAATTGTACAAGCTTAACGTCGAGGTCGATTTTATTCAGCCTTCCTGTTCTCATTTGGAAAAATACAAGCTGGTTGTCGTTCCGGCGCTTTACGCTGCCCCTTCAGAGAGTTTGGAGCGGTTAAATGAATTTGTTCATAGCGGCGGTCATGTTGTCTATACGTTCAAAACCGGCTTCGCCGACGAGGTCGTAAAGGTTCGTACTTCACAGCAGCCCGGTATCATACAAGCAGCCTGCGGCATATCCTATAGCATGTTCGTAACGCCAAATCACGTTGGCTTGAAAGGCCCGTTGATCGAGGAGAGCACGGAGGCAAGCGAGGTTGAAACGTGGATGGAGCTTATTACGCCTACAACAGCTGAAGTGCTTGCTTATTACGATCATTCGCAGTGGGGACAATATGCGGCAATTACGAGAAATCATTACGGCAGCGGAACGGCAACCTATATCGGCTGCTTGCCAAGCGCCGCAGTTGTGAGGCGCGTGCTTAGCGGTGCTTTGCAGGACGCAGGCCTTTGGGGAGCGGAGCAGGAGCTTGTTTTTCCAATCATCGTGAAAACAGGTTTGAATGCCAGCGGCAGGCAAATCCGTTATTACTTCAACTACTCGAACGAGGCTGCTGCATTTGACTATAAGCACCATTCCGGCACGGAGCTGCTGACAGGAAGCATTGTTAGAAACGGACAAAAGCTAGAGCTGGCGCCTTGGGGATTTCTCATTATAGCGACTTGAATAGTAAGAACCTTCCGATCACAAATGCTGTGGTTATGAAGGTTCTTTTGTACATTGTAAGCGATATAAAATAGGCATCATGCTTGCTAACTTGACGCATCTTAATAACTTATGTATCATTACTTACGTAAAGTAACTAGGTACGGCAAAAGAAGACGTTCTCTGTCTTTTGATCTATAAAGCATGGAAAGCGGTGTTTGACATCAAAGAGGAAATCCAGCAGGAAGCTCCTCCTGCGAAGGAGCAGGCAGGCGCATTTGAGTTTGGCATTTATACGTTAGGTGATATTAGCGCAGACCCTCTGACTGGGCAAACGCTCAGCGCGAGAGATCGCATGAAGGAAATCGTAGCGGCAGCAAAGCTGGCGGATGAAGCGGGCATTGATGTGTTTGGAGTAGGCGAGCATCATCGCTTGGATTTTGCGGTTACCTCTCCGCCCGTTGTACTCGCAGCCATTGCGCAAGCAACGAAGAAAATCCGGTTAACGAGTGCGACGACAGTGCTTGGAACCTCAGATCCGGTAAGGGTATTCGAGGACTTCTCGACCTTGGATTTGTTGTCTGACGGGCGAGCGGAAATCATTGCAGGACGCGGGGCTTACGTGGAATCCTTCCCCTTGTTCGGTTACGAGCTAGCGGATTACAAGGAGCTTTTTTATGAAAAAATCAATCTGCTGCTTAAGCTGAACGATAGCGACAGAATGACTTGGAACGGCCGCTTTCGCACCGCGCTGAAAAATGCTGAAATCGCGCCTCGTCCGCTGCAGCCGGGTCTGCCGGTATGGGTCGGCGTCGGCGGTACGCCGCAGAGCGCGGAGCTGGCGGGCAAACTAGGAGTTGGCATGGCTCTTGCCATCCTCGGCGGTGATCCTGCCCATTTCAAACCATTAGTGGATGTATACCGGGAAGCGGGCATACGAGCTGGCCATCACAAGGAAGATCTAAAGGTCGCGATCACAAGCCACGGTTATATTGCCGAGTCGACGCAGCAGGCGAAGGATGAGTATTATCCCTATTACGCAAGCTATGTAGCCCAGTTCATGGGTGGCAATGCAAGAGGCGAGAAGCTTGCGCGCGGGCAGTTCGAGCAGCTGGCGAATCCGGTGAACGCGCTGGCGGTAGGAAGCCCGGATTTGATCATCGAGAAAATTTTGGCACAGCATGAGCTGTTTGGGCATAGCCGGTTTATGGCCCAGTTCGATATCGGCGGAATCCCCTTCTCTAAGGTGGCGGCTTCGATTGAGCTGCTCGCTACCAAGGTTGCACCGGTTGTGCGCAGAGAGCTAAGCAAACCATCATAATTGAATTTTAAAGTGGAGACTCTCCAGCGTGTTGAGGCGCAGGAAGGTCTCTTTTTTTGGTGCTAAAAACCTGCCAATCGTCAAATAGTTAAGCGCGCATAGCCGATTAAGCTCATGAAATGGTACAATTAAAGAAAATAGATAGATAAGGGAGAGGCGCATGGAGGCTTCTAGGTTAGATGAATTAAGAGTAAATATCGATCAATTGGACGAGGAAATCATTGCCTTGCTGGCAAAACGGTTTCAATTAACAGAAGAAGTGGGTATTTATAAAGCAGCAAATAAGCTTACAGCGCAAGACCCAAGCCGTGAATCCAAGCAATTTGCCAAAATAACGAAGCTGGCAAGCCGCAACGAGCTTAATCCGGAGCACGCAACGGCTATATACAGATGTTTGATGGATGTCGTCATATTGCGCCACAAGGAAATTGGGCGAACCTACGGGCAAAACAATCGGATTGGACAGATATAAGCAGGCATATCGGCCTTATTGGTACGATGGAAGGGATGGCAACGATGATCGTATACGAGAAGGAAGACGCATTCATATTAATTGCACAGCATGATCATGCACGCATTTCCGGGGATCTTGTCTCAGCATGGCAAAGCGGACTATTCTTAAGCGACGAGCGCAAAGAAGAGTTAGCATATGCCGCATACGAGCATGACAGCAGCTGGATTGATTTGGACCGCATTCCCATTTGGAATGACGCCGCCCAAATCCCTTTCTCATTCCGCGATTTTCCGGGCAACATCCGATTTTTCTTTTATTCCAAAGGACTGGACCACATTCAAGAAACGAGCGAATATGCTGCCTTGCTCGGCAGTATCCTATACACGACGTTAGCAGAGCGATTCAGAAACGAGGATACGATCGCCTTTGTAGAGAAAGAGTTCGCACGCCAGAGCGCGATTATTGAACGTCTGCAATTGGATGTGAAGCTGCTCCAGCAGCACGCGAAGTCGCTGCTGTTATGCGACGAGCTGTCGCTGTTTGTTTGCATGGAGAAGCCCGGCACGCCGCGGCGGAACTATGAATGGTTTTCGAATGGTTTTCCTTATTGGTTTGACCGAACCGGAAACACTTCTTTGATAGCGGAGTGGAAGGATGAATCAACGATTGAGCTGTATCCGTTTCCATTCAGCAGGCCCGTCGAGACGTCCCTGTCCTTCAAAGAAGTAAGCAAAACGGATATTGCGAAATATGGCGTAGCCGAGGCTTATACGCGCGCGAAATTGCAGGAAAATAGGCTGGTATTTCAACAGAAGCATCAGTAGGCGCTAATAGGAATGGAAGCAGAAGGACACCGCCGAGCATTTTGAAGCGCACCCCTAATAGTAGACATTGGACTAACCCAAATGGGAAACCGATGATACGTTAGGGGTGTTTTTTGAATGCAAAATAAAGGCAGAGTCCGTAAATGGGTGTCTAGGCTTCATTAAGATAATGTGCGGGCGGTCACGTACTTTGTTAAAAGATTACATTTGTCAACGCTCCTTTCTCCGATTTTGCTCGCCGCCTACTGCTTCTGGCCGGGCAGGTGGAAGATCATCTCCATTTAATCATTGAATCGGCAGACCGGAATTTGGTCTGCCGATTTGTCTAACAAATGGAGCTTGAGCATTTAGGCAGGTTGTCCTTTTTTATTCACGCATTCATTACGTGACCGGTCCCATAGATCCGATGGACAGCTCCAATTTGACGTTAATGACCGCATCCTGAACGGCCTCGCCCCAGCGATCCTCTACTTTTTTATATGCTTCATACTCAAAGGCTCTCGCATGTACGCCGAGCCCGATCGGATCGATTTGATGCTTCTGCACCTTCTTTATTACTTTTTCTATCTCTGCATTCATTTGCTTGCCGATTAGCTGTTCAAGCTTGTTATCCTCATTTGAGACATCAAACGTAAACAATCGCTCGAAGAGTGTAATCGTCATGTTGATACGAAAATCAAATTGAAATCGGTCGTTGTGATAGGAAGTTTTGATTTTTGTTTTAATTTTGCTTGCGCTAAAGCTTATGATATCGGTTGCGAATGGGCCGGTTTTGGGCTCGCTAGGTATGCGATAGGATAAGCTGACGCCGGGTGCTGCCTTCTTTTGCAATAGGCTAAGCAGCACCGTTTCTTGTGCATTGAGCGAAGCGACATATTTGCCCTTCTGGTTGAGTAAAGCCGATCCTTCGAGTCCGATATCTTTTTTGGTCATTTTAACTTCCGCCATGTAAGGCGTGACGCCTTTCTCGTAAAACTGCCGGTGCAGCTCCTGGACAGTCGTCGCATACGTCTCTGATTTTTTGCTTTTGGTATCGACCATCCCGCGTATTAAAATGGGCATTTGCGGCTGTTCCACATTGTTTAAGTAGAAGAGCTCCGATACTTTGCCATCGACGATAACGACGCGGTCCATAACCGTATTTCTTGCATCGCGGAATAAAACATCAAGCATTTCAAACCACCCCTCATGCTGCACCAACCGTTTTCCGATCAAAATAACTTTGAGATTCCGTCCTTGCCAATTGCCTGCCGTAAAGGCATCCTGCCTCGTCTTCGCTTGCCGAAGAGTATTCGTCGTCCCGCTGCTCTGCTGGCTCTGCCGGTCTTTCTTTCGGCTATAAACGGGCATTGTAGAAAAGTATTGCAGCTTATCATTTTTATCTAAATCGATGCCAAACGCCAGCGGAGTTGCCGCGTTTTCCAAATTTAATTGGTCGCTGCACCCGGATAACGTAAGGACGGTAAGGAGAAGAAGGCTGGTGATGAGTTGTTTATTCATAAGCTATTCTCCGTCCTGAAACGTTTTCTAAGCATGAGATAACCAAGCAAAATGAAGGGAAACACATATTCCATCCCGATCCCGTACCACCCCATCCAAATGCCAAAACGATCGCTTTGATTAAAGGTTGGGATGTAGAAGTAGGAGCTTACGACAAGCAAGAAGCATAATATTTGCAGCGGCCGAATGACATTTTCGGAGCCAAACGTCCAGCTGATGCAGTATGCGGCAATATAAGTGGAAGGAATCCACGCGAGTGAATAGATGATGATGTAGTAGGAAATAAACGGAACTTCGATTCTCTCCATAAACTGAAATTCAATCGTTTTCAAAATGCTGACGATAGGCTCGTTGAACATTTTTATTTCGTCGGGACTGAAATAAATAAAGCAAGCGAGCGTGATCAGCAAATAAGCGAGCATCGTCAATCCGTTTGAGAGCACCATGTTGCGGAACGCTTTTTTCTTATTGCTTAAATATGGATATAAAATAAAGATGGTCACCATGCCAAGGCTGGGGTAAAGCAAAGCGGGCAAAGCGGACAGAATGGGCACTATGCCTTCCTTGAACATAGGGAGCAAGTAGAGCCAGTGCGCTTGCTTTAGCGTGAACAAATAGATGAACGGAATCCAGCAAGATAGAAAAAAAACGACCTCTGCGTACCTGCCAAGCACTTGGGGGCCGTGTTTGCTGATCATGTAAGTAGGCACCAGAAATAAAAACATGAACATATAGGACGGTGTAGTCGGCATTAACCATGCTTTTGTAATGAGAATGCCCCGGTCAAGACTGTCGTACATAAACGTTAGATAATAGAGGCTGAAGAGAAGGGCATAACCTTTTCCAACCCATACGCCAAAGTTCTGTGCGAGCAAATCAAGTATCGTGCCATTTGGATGATACTCCATAATTTTCACCACAACATAACAGACGACAACGTTTATCGCAAAAGCAAGCGGAATCGCCATCCAGCCATCGGTCCCGGCGGCATCGGCGAGATCTTTTGGCAGAGAAAGGATGGATACGCTTAGTTGAAGGCCTGACAATATAAAAATGAGCTGCATGGATGAGATTGGATGTCGCCGGGCGCCATTCATTCGTTTTTCTCCTTTCTCACAGCTCCTCTCCTTTTCCGCTGCAAGGGAATGCTGTTTGTCGGGCGATTTTTAATTAGCCAAATAGGAACACGAACGAGAGCATCCTTCCAGTCGGCTAATCGCATAGGTGTAATCGGGCTGCCGTAAGGCATGCCTAGTGATTTTAAGGTCAGCAGATGAGCGATCATGATCATTAAACCAACCACGAGCCCAACAAACCCAAATGCTGTCGCAAGACCCATCAAAATAAAACGGATAAGCCTTACCGCAGCCACCATATCGTAGTTGGGCAAAATAAACGAGGATATGGCCGTGAAGGCGACGACGATCACCATAATATTGCTTATTAAACCGGCCTGCACGACAGCTTGGCCAATGACGATACCGCCAACGATGCCGACCGTTTGGCCGATCGGCGCCGGCAGCCGGATGCCTGCCTCGCGAAGCATCTCCAAGGTGATTTCCATAAGAATCGCCTCTACGAAAGGCGGAAACGGAACCTGCCCGCGAGATTCTCCGAGCGTCATGAGCAGCTTCATCGGAATAATCTCAAAATGATAGGAGACGACAGCGATATAGAAGGCAGGGAGAAAGGCGGCGGTAAAAAAGGCAAACAGCCTGAGCAGTCTAAGAAACGTAGCAATCGGCCAGCGAATGCTATAATCGTCTATATTTTGAAAGAAGGTGAGAAACGTAACTGGCGCAATTAGCACATTTGGCGATCGGTCAACGACAACGACGCATCTTCCCTGCATTAACTGTGACGCAGCTGTATCGGGACGCTCCGTTGAGACAAATTGAGGAAATAAAGAGAAGGGATCATCCTCAATCAACTCAGAGAGCTCTCCCGCGTTTAAAATAACATCGACATCCACTTTGCTTATTCGCTGCTCTAATGCATCGATGAGGTCTGGATTTGTCACATCAGCCAAATACAAGATCGATACAGCCGTTTGCCCGCGCCGGCCAACGGTCATCCTTCTCATCTTCAGCTCACGATCGGTAATATAGCGACGAATCATTGCAATGTTTTGCCCGCCCGTTTCGACGAAACCTTGATGCGCGCCTTTTAAAGAAGATTCAAGCTGAGAATCTTGAATGGCTCTTTGCGGCAAGCCCCTTGTATCAAGAATGTAAGCTTCATCTCTGCCGTTTACGAACAAGATGCTGCTTCCTTGAAGAAAGCAAAATTCAAGACGGGAAAATGATTTCTCTGCTATAATTTGTCCCACATTTATAATCAGATCATCGCCTGGCTGTCCGCTGCCGGATTCTTGCTGAAGCGGACGCAATACATCATGGTTAATGGCAGAGCGCTCGGTCAAGCTTTCTAAATAGATGATTAGCGCTTGCTCGTTCGTTTGTTTGATCGTTAGCTTGCGAATGACTAGATCAGGAGTATCTGAAAACTTGCTATTGATAAGGGAAATGATTTCAAACAGGTCTGAGCTTATGTGATCCGTTTCATCATGAATCATATTTTCAGACTTATCATTCATCGCGTACGCCTCCTTATCGCTGCCATTAATGATTCGCTGCTTATTTTGTCACGTATTTCCAAAGCTATGCATCAAACAGCAAATCCCCCATGCCTAAAGGCAAGGGGGGATCGTTTTAGCATGCTATGCAGTTATGGCAAAATCAGTTAGGTGCCAGCCTTGAAAAGCGTTGCAATAGAGCCGCCTTCTGTAATGATTTTGATTGCTGTAGCCAGAAGCGGAGACATAGGCAGGACGATAAACTTATCGGAGCGCTCCTCGCCAATCGCGATCGTATCGGTGATGACGACCTCGCGAATGTTCGGATGATCCAGCTTCTCAAGCGCATTGGCTGAGAAAAGCCCGTGCGTTGCACATATGTATGAATCATGCGCGCCTTTTTTCTTAAGCGCCTCTACGACATTTACGATCGTGCTGCCCGTATCGATTAAGTCTTCAATAATGATCGGCGTCATATCCTCTACGTCACCGATAATATGCGTTATCTCGGATTGGTTATGCGCTGGACGATTTTTGATCATAATGGCAAACGGGCAATCGAGCAGGCCAGCCAGCTTCTCGGCGGTTGTTGCGCGGCCCGCATCCGGTGATACGACAACTGGGTTTTTAATTTGTTTGCCTCTTAAATATTCAATGATCAAATCAAGCGCCGTTAAATGATCGACCGGAATATCGAAAAAGCCTTGGATCGGATCGGCATGCAAATCGACCGTAATAATTCGATTGGCGCCTACGGTAGTTAGAACATCCGCTACCAGCTTCGCAGAAATCGGCTCGCGCGGAGCAGACTTTCTTTCTTGCCTAGCGTAGCCGTAATAAGGCATAACGATATTGATGGTTTTGGCTGATGCGCGCTTAGCTGCATCAATCATGACGAGCGTTTCAATTAAATGCTCATTAACGGGATGGGATAGCGACTGTACGATAAAAACATCGCAAGTACGAATCGGCTCTTGGTACGATACATGTATTTCTCCGCTTTGATGCCTGGAAATGGCTACTTTACCAAGCGGCATATCAAGTTCCTTACATAGCTGCTCGGCAAGCCTCTGGTTAGAGGTGCCGGAAAAAATTTTTACTTTTTGCATAAAATCTCTCCTTAAAATCTACGTGAATCGACATTGTTTGCTCAATCATAACAAACATAGCTTGGAAGGACAAATAATTGCTGGGCGTAAGAGGTATTGGAACAAATAATAAAAGGTGATAAAGTGAATCCATGCAAAGGAAAGCGAAGAAGGAGCTGCCGTACGTGATTGATCAAAGCAAAACACATTCGATGGAAGCGAATCCGTCAACAGGGGCAAGGCGGTTATGGCTTATTATTTTACTTGGCTCATTGTCTGCATTTGGGCCGTTGTCCCTTGATATGTATTTGCCTGCATTGCCGAAGCTAACGGATGATTTTAATACGAGCTCATCACTCGTACAATTGAGCCTGACGGCCTGCATGATTGGACTTTCCGTCGGACAATTGTTTGCGGGAACCTGGAGCGATATAAGGGGACGAAGGCTGCCTCTCCTCCTGTTTGTGGCTGTTTATGGGCTATCATCCATTTTATGCGCGCTTGCGCCATCGATTGGCGTGCTTGTCGCGCTTAGGTTTATACAGGGATTTGCCGGCGCAGGGGGCATCGTTATTTCCCGGGCTATTGTGCGGGACATGTACGCGGGTCCTGAGCTTACTAAGTCTTTTGCGATGCTTATGCTGGTCAATGGCGCAGCGCCTATTTTTGCGCCGATTGCAGGCGGACAGCTGCTTAAAGTAACGTCTTGGGAAGGCGTATTTATCGTTCTTGGCGCATGGGGTGTCGTTATTTTCGCAGCCGTATTTTTTGGCATGCCGGAAACGCTGCCGCCTTCGAAACGGATGGCCGGAGGCTTCCGCCAGACGTTATCCACCTTCGGAATGCTGCTGCGCGATCGTTCGTTTATGGGGTTTGCGCTGGCGCAGGGCCTCGTCATGGCGGCGATGTTCGCTTACATAGCAGGATCTCCGTTTGTGCTTCAAAATATTTACGGCGTTACGCCCGAAGGCTTCAGCTTATTGTTTGCCCTTAATGGTTTAGGCATTATTTTATTCGGGCAGCTGACAGGACGATTGGCGGCAAAGGTGGGAGAGCATAGGTTATTCGTTGTTGGCCTTGCAATTGCAGCGACGGCAGGCTTGGTGCTGCTGCTGATGATCCTCATCAAAGCGCCGCTTGCCGCGGTTCTTATTCCTTTGTTTTTTGTTGTATCTAGCGTAGGAGTGATCAGTACGACGGGCTTCTCGCTTGCCATGCAGAAGCATGGTCATGCCGCAGGCAGCGCATCCGCTTTGCTTGGACTACTGTCATTTACGTTCGGCGGCATTATGGCGCCGCTTGTGGGCCTTGGCGGAAGCGCAAACGCGCTGCCAATGGGCATTTGGATCGCGCTAGCAGAGCTTGGCGCTGTAGCCTGCTACATTTTTATGATCAAACGACCGCTTAAGAAACGATAGGAGCGGGCAGCTGCCATTCTGTAAAGCAGTCAATACTGCTTTATGGAATGGCTCTTTTTTTTGCTGCGGCGAAGGGTGTATAATGTGTGCTTAGAAGGGAGTGGGGAGCATGTCACAAGAGATAAGAGCTTATGAGCTGGTCGCGCTTAAGGAAATAGCGGAGATGCTTAACAGCACGAACGATATGGACCAAATGCTTAATGACGTGCTCGTCAAGCTGCTTCAAGTAACAGGCTTTACCACAGGCTGGATATTTATGATCGATAATCGCAGCGATAGGCTATGCGTAGCCACACATAATTTGCCGCAAGGGCTGAATGCGAATAATCAGGCGGTCATGTGCGGCTCGGAATGCTGGTGCGTGGAGAGCTACAAGCAGAACAAGCTGCATCATGCCGTCAATATAATAGAATGCTCCAGAATTACATATGCCAATACCCATGATTTTGGAGATACAGAGGGTGTGTCGCATCATGCGACAGTGCCGCTCAAAGCCGGCATAGACCAGTTCGGCCTATTAAACGTCGCATCCGCGGGCAAGGTTCGCCTGACAGAGGAGGAGCTGGCGCTGCTGCAAGCGGTAGCTTATCAGATCGGAACGGCGGTCAAGCGCATCCGTCTTTACCAGGTGCAGGAGCAGCATGCGATGCATTATGCGAAGCTCGGCGACGTCATCCAAAAAATCAATGCGATACAGGATATTAACCAGCTTCCGCTTCAAGCGGTTAGACATATCGGCGATACGTTTCATTGGCAGCATGTGTCGCTCTTCATGTATGAGCAGCAGCAGTTATCGCTTCGCGCCCATTATTCGGACAACCAAGTCAAAAAAGAGTGGCTGACGCTTGCGATTGATCAAGGAGGTCCGGTGAGCACCGCGTTTAGCGAAAATCGATTGGTTAAGCTATCGGATTGCCATGAAGTGCCTCGTTCGTCCCTGTCGACGATCGGCATCCCGCCATTCTCGTCGGCGGTCGCGATTCCACTCCGCATCAGAAGCCGTCCGATAGGCGTGCTGTTCATCAGCAGCCAGCTTGGCAATCAGTTCGACGATTACTTGGAGGACTTTATGTACTCGCTTGGCGATCATTTTACTCTCAGCGTAGAGAATTTACGGGTTTATGAGCAGCGGCGAGAGCTTGCACGGATGGAGGAAAGGAACCGGATGGCTAGAGATTTGCATGACTCGGTTATCCAGAAGGTGTTCTCCTTGTCCTTTCTTGCCAAAGGCGCCGAGACGGTGCTCGCTGGCAAGGAGCCGGTAGTCGAGCGCTCGCTGCAAGATATTAGGCAGCTGTCTCAGGAAGCCTTGAAGGAAATGCGTACGCTCATTTGGCAGCTTCGGCCAGCCGGGCTGGAGCATGGCTTGATCACTGCGCTTAAGCAATACGGGAAAAGCATGGATTTGACCGTATATGAGCAGGTGGAGGGCGTGCGCGAGCTGCCGCGGGCGATCGAGGAAGCATTTTGGCGAATCGGGCAAGAGGCGCTCAATAACGTGAAGAAACACGCGGAGACGAATGCCGTACATATTCGCTTGTTGAAATCGGAGCATACGGCAAGCATGGAAATTATGGACAAAGGCAAAGGCTTCTCGCCGGAGAAGCGAAGCGGCAGGCTGACGATGGGGATGCTCTCCATGCGGGAGCGTGCGGAGACGCTTGGCGGCGACTTATCGATCAAAAGCAGCAAGGGGCAGCCGACAGTCATTAAGGCTACGATTCCGGTTGCGACAGAGATGGAAATGTGGGACGAGGAATGAGGAGCGGCTGTGAAAATAAAAATTTTACTGGTAGATGATCATTTAATCGTATTAAAGGGTATTTCGTTTTTTCTGAGCATGCAGCCTGATTTTGAGCTGGTTGGCGAAGCCCATAACGGACTGGAAGCGGTGGAGAAAGCAGCCGAATTATTGCCCGATATCGTATTGATGGACCTGAACATGCCCGTTATGGACGGGATTGAGGCGAGCAACCTCATCGCGCAGAACAAACCGGAAATTAAAGTGCTTGTGCTGACGAGCTTCTCGGATCGGAGTCATATCGTTCCGGCTCTGCAATCCGGGGCAATCGGCTATATGCTGAAGGATGTGGAGCCTGACCAGCTTGCAGAGGCGATTCGCAGCGCCTATAAAGGCAATGTTCAGCTGCATCCCGACATCTCTGCCGCGCTGCTGGCACAGGCTGCTCCCCAGGCAGAGGAGGCCAAGCAGCTTCCTGGCCGCGAGCTATCCGAAGTTTTAACGCCAAGAGAGATTGAGGTGCTGCAGCTGCTGACAAAAGGAATGAGCAACAGAGATATCGCTCATGCGCTGACGGTTGCCGAGAAGACCGTAAAGACGCATGTTAGCAGCATTTTGAGCAAATTAAATTTGACGGATCGCACGCAAGCTGCCTTGTACGCGGTGCAAATGATGAATGGCAGCGATTAAACAAACAGTTCTACGCCAATAGTCTTAGGACTAGTCCTCCGCCTTTGGCGGTTTTTTTATGCCTATTTTTCGGTCTATTTGCCGATGCTGCCGAGGATAAAACTTAATACAATAAAGGTACTTACAAAAAGTAAACACAAACAAACCTTGGAGGGAATTATACTATGAGTACAGTACTATTTGTTAAAGCAAACGATCGCGACATCGAGCAGGCAACAAGCGTTAAGCTTTACCAAGCGTTTCTAGACAGCTACAAAGCAAGCAATCCAGAAGATACAATCGTTGAGCTTGATTTGTTCAAAGAAGAATTGCCATACATGAACGCGAACATGATCAACGGTAACTTTAAAGCAGCCCGCGGCTACGATCTGACTGCAGAAGAGCAAGCGGCTGTAACCGTGTCCGATAAATATATCAATCAATTCCTTGCAGCTGATAAAGTGGTATTCGCATTCCCGCTTTGGAACTTCACCGTACCGGCTGTATTGCACACTTACATCGACTACCTTTCCCAAGCTGGCAAAACATTCTCTTACACAGCTGAAGGTCCTGTCGGCCTAATTCCTGACAAAAAAGTGGCGTTGCTTAACGCTCGCGGCGGCATCTATTCCGAAGGTCCAGCAGCTTCCGTTGAAATGTCTTACAACTTCATCCGCACAGTAATGGGCTTCTACGGCGTGAAAAACCTAGAGAGCGTTATTGTTGAAGGCCACAACCAGCTTCCAGACCAAGCGGAAGCAATTGTATCAAACGGCATCGAGCAAGCTAAAAAAGTTGCAGCAGGCTTCTAATTAACAGCTACAATCGATGGCAGCCGGACTTTAATCGTCAAGGGCGCCGATAAATAATACGCAACGAGCCTTTAGAATTTTCTAAGGCTCGTTTTGCGTGTTAAAAGCCGCAACTATTCGTTCCCGCCTCCGTAATGATCATCCACCATTCCTTTCATAAGAATCGTACAGGAAAAACTCCATCTAATTTTTCTTTTATTGAAGCAAATCGATCTTTAACCGGAAAAAGTACCGTTAATCATGCTGTAAACCGGTAGCCGGGCAGTCGGATACAGCAGACGAGCCTTTCCCGCAATGGCAGGGCTTCCATCAAAAAAAGGGTTGACTTAGCAGGTCCATAGATGTTTTTATTATATAGACCGATCGTTATAATCGAGGAGTGAATCAATGTCGGAAAAACAAAATACTCGGCAAACTATATTGGATACAGCCTCGCGGCTTTTTTTCACAAAAGGGTATCATGCTACAGGATTAAGCCAAATTATTAAAGAGAGCAGCTGTCCTAAAGGCTCTTTGTATTATTATTTTCCCAATGGCAAGGAAGAGCTGGCGCTGGAATGCATTGCTTGCACCAAGGCGTTTGTCATCGAGAGATGGAAAACAAAATTTGCGGCATACGAAGACCCTTCCGAGGCGGTACAAGCATTCGTGCTTGATATGGGAGAGGATGCCGAGCAATATGATTTCCAAGGTTATATGCCGTTTAGCTTCTGGATGGCGGTCGAAACGTCGGCGATTAGCGAGAAGCTGAGAGCCGCCGGTCAGGATGTGTTTGCCTCATGGCAGGCCGTTATCTCCGACCGTTTGATTGAGACTGGCATGGTTGCAGAGAAAGCAGAGGAAGTCAGCGTGGTGCTCGTTTCCTTGCTGGAGGGTGCTTTGATCCTCGCCATAACGAAGCGGGATAAGCAGCCGTTAATGAGTGCGGCGAAGTGTGTGCCGTATTTGATTCATAAATGCCCATCTCTATGAGAGGTCATAAATAAAAGATAGATAGAATGTAGGAGAGTGGAAAGCTTGCAAGCAACAATGGCAGAAACACAGCAAAATACGGGGCAGAAATATAGAGTGCTCCCCATCATGATTTCCTTATTGTTAAGCGGATTTATCGGCATGTTCAGTGAAACGGCTCTAAACGTAGCGCTAAGCGATTTAATACGCGTATTCGACATCACCGCGCCGACCGTGCAATGGCTGACGACCGGATACCTGCTGACGCTCGGTATTTTGGTGCCGGTCTCGGGATTATTGCTCCAATGGTTTACGACAAGGCAGCTATTCATAGCTGCATTAAGCTTCTCCGTGCTCGGCACGCTAGTAGCGGCGCTTGCGCCAAGCTTTGAAGTTCTAATGACGGCGCGTGTCATTCAAGCCGTGGGCACAGCGCTGCTGCTGCCGCTTATGTTCAATACGATCCTTATTATTTTCCCGGCTGAGAAGCGGGGAGCGGCGATGGGCGTTATCGGGCTTGTTATTATGGTCGCACCGGCTGTAGGCCCTACGATTGCAGGTCTTCTTATTGAAAACTTGAGCTGGCACTGGATTTTCTGGCTTTCGCTGCCGTTCTTAGTTATTGCTTTGTTGTTCGGTATGATGTACATGCAAAACGTCTCGACGATTACAAAGCCTAAAATTGATATCATGTCTCTTCTATTCTCGACGCTAGGCTTTGGCGGCATTGTGTTTGCTTTCAGCAGCGCAGGCGAAGGTGAAGGCGGATGGGGCAGCACAAAAGTCATTGTTTCCATGGTCATCGGTATTTTAGCCCTTATCTTATTCGCGGTTCGTCAATTGAGAATGAAGCAGCCGATGATGAACCTGCGGGCATTTAAGCATCCGATGTTCGTCGTAGGTACGCTAATGGTATTTATTTGTATGATGGTTATTTTGTCTTCGATGCTCGTATTGCCGATGTACCTGATCAGCGGGCTTGGGCTTAGCGCATTAACGGCAGGACTCATTTTGCTGCCAGGCGGACTATTAAACGGTATTATGTCTCCGATTATGGGCAGCTTGTTCGATAAATTCGGACCGAAATGGCTCGTTATTCCAGGTCTTGTTATCGTCGCAGCCGTGCTTTGGTTTTTCTCGGGCATTACGACGGCATCAACGATTACACTTATCATCGTTCTTCATTCCTGCTTGATGATCGGGATCTCCATGGTATGGATGCCTGCGCAAACCAACGGCCTTAATCAGCTGCCGCGCGAGCTGTACCCGGACGGAACGGCGATTATGAACACGCTGCAGCAGGTAGCTGGCGCGATCGGAACAGCGGTTGCCGTGAGCATCATGACGGCAGGTATGAAAGACTTTATGAAGGGCGTGGCAGATCCGGCAGATCCTGCAAATGCGCCGCTAGCGATGACAGCGGGCATATCGGATGCGTTTATCTTTGCCATGATCGTTGCGATTGTTGGTTTGGTCGTCGCTTTCTTCATTAAACGGGTCCATGTTAGCAAGCAGCATTAATAGATAATAGTTTTGTGTACAAGAAGATTCGGTTGCCACGTGCGATCGAATCTTCTTTGCTGCTAGCTGCCATTCTGTTATAGACAAACCCCGGCAATCCCGATATGATTGATTCAACAATCAAATAAAGATATAGAAAAGGTGCAGACAGAGCTTGCTTTGTTTGCTTAAAAGGGAAGTCCGGTGCAAGGCCGGCGCGGTCCCGCCACTGTATGTGAAGAGCGCTTCTACCCTAACATGCCACTGTCCTCTTACTGGATGGGAAGGCTGGGAAGCGTGATGACGCACGAGCCAGGAGACCTGCCTTTTCTTATTTTGTTTCTCATTCTTCGGGGGATAAGAATGTGGAGGCGCAATCGTCAAGCAGAACGCATGATATCATTTTAATATGCTGTGCCGATCTTTTATTAGACATGCAGATCCCTTTCATTTAGGGGTCTTTTTTTATTTTTTAACGTCTTTTGGATAGTTGGATGAGAGGGAGTAGAAATAAGTTGACAGCAATGAACAGTAAAAAATGGTTTTCCGGCATAATCGTACTCCTGTTAATGATTAGTTTATTAGCTGGCTGCGCCGCTCCAGGGCAACAGGCGAACGTGGAGCCGAATCAAACGCAAGAGAGCAGCGAGGCACAAACAGAGCGAGAAGCAAATGACGGAAATGTAGAGCAGCCTACAGCTTCTAGCGTGACGGCGGAGCAAATGCAGACTGCAGTGCCGACCGAAACGCCGGCAGAAACAGAAAGCGCAGGGAAAGACAAAGCTACAGCTGCCGCAAGCGATAAGCCGGGGGCAGCCAAGCCAACGCCTAAGCCGACTGTCGCTCCTCCTGCCAAGGATCAGAAAAATCAGCCTATAGCGAAACCAAGCACTACGGCACAGCCCGTTAAGACGGAGAAAACGGCGCCAACCAAAGCGCCGCAGCCAGCCAATATCGTCACCATTTCGATCATTGCGGACGAAGAAACGGGGACTGTGCTTGATCCTACCGCGGTTGAGCTGAAAAAAGATGATACGGTGCTTGACGTGTTGAAGAGAATTACACGAAAAAATAAAATTCAAATGGAGTATAAAGGATTAAAAGCGACAGCTTATATCGAAGGAATCGATAACGTCTATGAGTTCGACCGCGGTGCAAAGAGCGGCTGGATGTACAGGGTTAACGGCGAGTTTCCGAACAAAAGCGCAGGCGCCTATGAACTTAAAGAAGGCGACGTTATTGAGTGGTTGTATACGATTGATCTCGGCAAGGATCTAGGAGCTGAATATGAATGAACACCGCCTTTGGTTCCGTACATCCGATTACGAGCTTCAGCTATTACGCGGGCGTCATAGCCTTTAGCATGCTGCTCTTCCATCCTGTATTTCTCGTGACCTCTCTTGCTGCGGTTACGCTAGTTATTATCATTCACGGCGAAGGGAAGCGGCTGCTTAAGCTGCTTCCTTATTATGTGCTGATGGGCGGCTTCGTCGCCGTTCTAAATCCGCTTTTTTCGCATCGCGGCAGACATATTTTATTTTATTTCATGGATCAGCCGATTACGCTGGAAGCGATTTTGTATGGCGTGACGATGATGCTTTCATTACTTGGGATACTGCTCACCTTCGTATCGTTTCAGTTTATTGTCACGACCGATAAGTGGATGTATTTGTTCTCTCGCGCGCTGCCGCGAACGTCTCTGCTCACGTCGATGTCGATCCGCTTCGTGCCGCTGTTTTTGCGGAGGCTGGAGCAAATAACGACCGTACAGCGGACGAAAGGTGTATCGATTATGGAAGGCAGCCTGCGCAAGCGCAGCAAGGATGGCATGCTGCTCATTCGCGTGCTGCTCACATGGTCGCTTGAGGAGGCGCTGCAGACGGCAGATTCGATGAAGGCGCGCGGCTATGGCGCAGCCAAGCGAAGCTCATATGTCATTTACCGCATGGATCGAAGGGACGTATACACGCTTTTGTTTTTGGCGGCGATGGGCATTGTGTGCGTATGGGGCTGGGTGCAGGGCTTTGGCGTGCTGACCGTATACCCGCGGCTTGAAACGATGCAATTTCACCGAGGGGAAGGCTTTGCCTATGCGTGCTACTGTGCCTTTTTGTTAACGCCAGTCGTACTCGAAGGAATGGAGAGAAGGTCATGGAAGTGATTCAAGTAAACAATTTGACGTTCCGTTATCCCGAAGCAAAGGGGGCAGCGCTTGATGACGTTTCGTTTCATGTGAAGCAGGGTGAGTTTGTTGTTTTGTGCGGCGCTTCAGGATGTGGCAAAACGACGCTGCTTCGGCATTTAAAAAAAGAGACGCTTCCGGTAGGCAAGCAATCGGGGACTGTTAGATATAACGGCACATTGCTTGCGGAGCTGCCTGCGATTGAAGCAGCAGAGCAAATCGGCATGGTGTTTCAAAATGCTGATAACCAAATCGTTATGGATCAGGTGTGGCATGAACTTGCCTTTTCAATGGAGAATGTCGGTTATGATCAGGCAGTCATGCGCAAGCGTCTAGCTGAAATGAGCCATTTCTTCGGGCTTGAGGAGCTGCTTTATAAGTCCGTGCATGAAATATCGGGAGGGCAGAAGCAGCTGATTAACCTAGCTTCCGTATTGCTGCTTCAGCCGAAGCTGCTCCTGCTCGATGAGCCGACCTCGCAGCTTGACCCGGTAGCTGCCCGTGATTTTTTGCAGCTTCTCTATCGCCTGAATCAAGAGATGTCGATGACGGTTATTATTAGCGAGCATCGGCTCGAGGATGTTATCCCGCTTGCGGATCGGATCGTGATGCTGGAGGGAGGCAGGGTAAAGCACGACGCTGCCCCAAGAGAGCTTTGCGAAGCAATCGGTGCGGATGAATCGACAAATGATCTGTCGTATTTACCGTCCGTTACGAAGCTGTTTTTGTCAGCGCAAGCGGCAGGCAAGCCTCTTGCGGCGCAAGATATTCCGCTAACAGTACGCGAAGGCAAGCAGTGGCTAGCAGGCCAAGGCGGATTAAAGCCGAACTTATCGCATCAGAATGGCGAGCGCGTCAGCAGCACGCTTGATCCGAGTCAGCGGCTGCTAACTTGCGATGAGATAACCTTCAAGTATGAGAAAACGGGTTCAGAGGTGCTGAAGAAGCTGTCGCTTGATGTGTATAAACATGAGTTTTTGGCGGTGCTTGGCGGCAATGGGGCTGGCAAAACGACGATGCTGCAGATGATGGCCGGGCTTTTGCAGCCCCAGCGCGGCAAGGTGAAGCGGGAGAAACATGTAAAGGTCGGCTATTTAGCGCAAAATCCGCTGCTTTACTTTAGCTATGATACCATTCTGGAAGAGCTGCAGCGGATGGCCGATTATGCAGGGCTCGCGGATCGTGAACGCAAGATAGCAGAGGTTGTGGAGGCGCTCCAGATCGCCGCTATTTTGCCTAAGCATCCCTATGATTTGAGCGGCGGGGAGCAGCAAAGAGCGGCGCTAGCGCTAGTGCTGCTTGGCGAGCCAGACGTGCTGTGCCTGGATGAGCCAACGAAGGGGCTAGATCCTATTGCAAAGCAGCGAACAGCAGAGCTGCTGCAGCAGCTTTGCCAATTAGGCAAGACCATCGTTATGGTTACGCATGATATTGAGTTTGCAGCGGAGCATGCGACGCGCTGCGCGATGCTCTTTGACGGAGCAATAGCTGCCGAAGCCGATCCGGCTCTATTTTTTGGAACCAACTACTTCTATACGACGGCTATAAACCGAACGGTGCGCGAGTGGCTGCCGGAAGCTTTGACGACCAAGGACGTGATTGAGCAGTGGGCAAATTAAAGCTTTGGTTTTTGGCTAGCATCGGACTGTTCATAGCAGCTATGGCGTTATCGGCGGCGATTACGGAGGACCATTACCTGCTGCTGAGCATTGTGCTCCTTTTTGTGACGATGCTGCCATTCTTCGCGAGGTTCGAGAGACGGTCGATTGAAGCGCGCGAGATCGTTATTTTAGCCGTGCTGGCTGCTATCGCAGCCGTCAGCCGCGTACCTTTTGCACCATTGCCAAGCGTACAGCCAACATCGTTCGTTATCATTATTGCGGCAATCGTGTTTGGCGCAGAGTCAGGCTTCATTATCGGAGCGATTGCCGCGGTAGTATCGAACGTTTTTCTCGGACAAGGGCCTTGGACGCCGTGGCAAATGTTTTGCTGGGGCATGATTGGAGCAACGGCTGGATGGCTTCGCCATACTTGGCTCATCAAAACCAAAATCGGCTTGCTCACTTTCGGCTTTGTATGGGGCTTTTTGTTTGGCTGGATCATGAATGTATGGTATATCATTGGATTGCCGGATGCGCTTAGCTGGAATTTAGTTATTGTCGCCTATATTCAAAGCTTTTATTTTGATCTTGCCCATGCGCTGTCCAATGTGTTTTTTCTTGCCGTGTTCGGCAGCAGCTGGATCGCGATATTAAGCCGTTTCAAGACGAAGTACGGCTTACTGGATTCCTAACCGTTCTAACCCTAACAAAGACAGGCGTCAGCCAATAGGCTGGCGCCTGTCTTTGTTAATTAAATTGGCTGGGCAAAATACATGCCAATTGGACGGTTACAGAAAGGGAAGATCCATTTATGATAAAACGAAAAGGATCAGCTAGGCAAAGCGCTCGGGATTAAAAAAGGAGACTTACATTATGAATGAACGTATTGTAAAGGTAGCCGTCGTTCAGGCGGCGCCGATCTTATTCGATAAATTGTCCGCTTTTCAACAGATAGCAAGCTATGCCAGGCAGGCCAAAGCTCAAGGCGCCAAGCTGCTGTTATTTCCCGAAGTGTTTATTGCCGGTTATCCAAGAGGACTTTCCTTTGGTGCCCGGGTCGGCAGCAGAACGATGGAAGGACGCGAGGACTTTGCCAGGTACTGGGAGAGTGCCATTGATGTGCCTGGATCAGACACGGATTTGCTTGGTGAAATCGCGAAGGAAGCAGGCGTTTATTTGATCGTTGGCGTCGTAGAGCGGGATCAGGATTATAGCCACTCGACGCTATATAATAGCATGATCTATATCGGACCGGATGGCAGATTGCTTGGCAAGCATCGGAAGCTGATGCCGACTGGCTCGGAACGATTGCTGTGGGGACAAGGCGACGGGAGCACGCTTACCGTTATTGAAACCCCATTTGGACGAATTGGCGGATTGATTTGCTGGGAGAACTATATGCCTCTTGCCAGGACGGCGATGTATGCGAAAGGGATCGATATATTATTGACGCCCACAGCCGATGCAAGAGATACATGGCAAGCGACACTGAAGCATATTGCCTGCGAGGGGAGGTGCTACGTATTGTCCAGCAATCAGTTTGTGACAAAGGCAACTTATCCTGCAGATTTGAATGGTTATGCGGAGCTTGCGCAGGACCCTGAGACATTATGCCGGGGAGGCAGCGCAATCGTTGGTCCTTTAGGTGAATATGTAACGGAGCCGGTATACGGGGAAGAAACGATTTTATACGCGGATTTGGATATGTCGCTTGTGACTAAGAGCCGCTTCGACTTTGACGTTGTCGGCCACTATAATCGCCCCGACGTCTTCCAGCTTCATGTAAATGAAACGAAGCAAAATATCGTAACCTTTACCTGATTATTTAATTATGAGGAGGAGAGCAAATGGAAGTGCCAGTAGGCGTATGGATCGCATCAGCTATTATTGTTGTTATTTTAGCATGGATTACGTTTTGGATTACGAACAAAGCTTATTCCCGTAGATGGGAAGATCAAGATACTGAAAATAAAGGCAAGCACTATTAGTTTGCAGAAGCTGGTTCCATGCAATTAGGGTGAAGCTCCCATGGCCTTGCAATTAATGCTACAATAGTAGAAAAACATGAGGGGACGAAATCGGGAACATCGCAAGAGAGATGCCCCCGGACAAACTGATGGATGAAACAGAACCTCTTGCCACGAAGCAATGCGCCAGCTGCAAGGAAGAGAAGCCGCTCACCCAATTTCTGCGACGAACGGGCAGGCGTTCAAGTGCAGGTTCACGCCGCGGCGCATGCCGGGAGTGCAGAAAGTCGAAGGCTGCGGCCCCTTTAACGGCTGTTACCGCGAAAGAGCCAATAGCAGTGAGAAGCAGCGTCAAGGCTAACAAATCGCTGCCTATGCCTCCAAGACCTTCTATTCCATTGCCGAATGATCCCGCAGCTCTAAAGACGACTCGTCAAGGGACGATTTGGATGAGGGGCAAGACGGACAAAGGTCGGCGCTGGTATCAGGAAATTGATTTGGAGCTCGCGGTAACGCTCGTGAAGGAGCATGCTGCGGTTATCGTGAATCGGCATACGATTCGAAGGCTGTTTAGCAACAAGGATTTCCGGCGCTATATTTTGGAGCGGGACAACCATACTTGTTATTTTTGCGGGCAATTTGGCGATACGATCGATCATATGCTGCCGCGTGCCAAGGGAGGGCATACGACGCCGGTCAATTGTGTTTGTGCCTGCAATGCTTGCAACCAGTCAAAGGCCGACCAAGATATAGAATCGTTTATGAAATAAGTAAAGAAGCTGCCACCGTTCCGTAATAGGGATGGTGGTATTTTGTTTGTGCCTTATTTGTCACTGAATTTCTTATGCCTCACAAAATGCATTGACCGAATAACGGAAAACAATGATTTGTTATTAAAAGTTATTAATTATTTTTTGTTGATCAAATATCGTTATTCATGTTATGTTCTAATAACAAATTTTATTATGGAGTTACATCAGCTAAGATGTGAATACCCAGTGACTGTTTTTTCATCTCTAAAGTGTTTCTAAAGGAGGTGGTGGGATCGAATAGATAGGTGGGAAGTGTACCGATTTACTTGCAGCTAGATCGATCACTAAAAGCCAGGCCTTCATCACAAAAAACAGTAGGAGGGATTTCGTAATAATGATGATCCGAAAAATGAAACTAACACTTATGTTTGCTATTATGCTGGCTTTGGTTGTTCCGTTTATTTCTAATGAGCAAAGCTTTGCAGCCAATGGGTTTTATGTAAGCGGTAACAAATTGAAGGATGCGAACGGAAATGATTTTGTTATTAGGGGTATTAATAACCCTCATGCTTGGTATGATACCCAAGCTTATAATGCTCTGAGCACGATTAGCTCAAAAAAAGTAAATGCGGTCAGAATCGTGTGGCAAACGAGCGGAACGGCAGCACGTTTACAGCAAATTATCGATCGCTGCAAGGAGCTGGGGATGATTGCGATTGTAGAATTGCATGACGTAACTGGCTCTAACAGCGCAAGCGGCTTAAACAATATGGCTAGTTATTTCGCCAGCAGCGCGGTAAAGGCTGTTCTGACCAGTAATGAAAAGTATGTGCTCGTCAATATTGCGAATGAATGGGGAGACTCCACGCTAGCTGATACGTCTTGGCGCGATGCTTACAAAACGGCTATTACAACCATAAGAAATGCAGGTATCCATAATGCAATCGTAGTAGACGGTTCTGGCTGGGGTCAAAATTCTTCTCCAATCAAGGCTTACGGAAACGCGCTTCTTTCGCATGATCCTGATCATAATGTTATGTTCTCGATCCATATGTATGGCTCTTGGAATGATTCCGCTCGAATCGGCTCGGAGCTGCAGGCGATTAAGGATCTGGGCTTGGCGGTCATGATTGGGGAGTTTGGTTATAACTATAACAACGGCAACAATAACTTGGGTAGTCAGGTTAATGCTCAGGAGGTTATGAACCAGAGCCAGGCAAAAGGAATTGGCTATATGGCATGGTCTTGGACAGGAAACGATTCGGGGAATGCTTGGCTTGATATGACGACAAGTGACTGGCAGACGCTTACGTCGTGGGGGAATCTTGTCATTAACGGAACAAATGGCATAGCGGCAACTTCAACGAAAGCAACTGTTTTCAGCAGCGGCACAGCTTCCGCCTTGTATGATTTTGAAAATAACAGCACGCAAGGGTGGACCGGTTTAAATATAACAGGCGGCCCCTGGCCGGTGACGGACTGGGCAGCAAGCGGCAGCAATTCATTAAAAGCGGACGTTACGTTAGGAGGCGGTCAATTTACGCTAAAATATACTGGGTCTAACAATTTTAGCGGAAAGTCCTCCATCTCAGCAAAAGTAAAGCATGCAGCGTGGGGAAATGTAGGGAGCGGCATACAAGCGAAGCTGTTTATCAAAACAGGAGCAAGCTATACATGGTATGAGTCCGGAACGGTAAATATCCAATCCTCAGTCGTATCGACGCTCACGTTGAGCTTGTCCGGCGCAGCTAATTTGGGTGATGTACGTGAATTGGGCGTATTATTCCTGTCACCGGCTAACTCTAGCGGAACATCCGCCGTTTATGTCGATAGTGTAACGCTTCAATAAGCGATAAGCGGAGTTGTTTGAAGGATAAGGGCTGGTATTCCAGTCCTTATCCTTTCTTTGACAAGGCGGCTGACTTAATTTCTAATCATAACCTCAGCTTGAATGAGCGTTTTTTCATAGCTGGTGCTTGGATTAAGAATGCGCCATAACATTTGATCAACCGCTCTCTTCCCGAGCAGCTCCTTATCAACATTCACCGTCGCTAAAAATGGAATTTGCGGATGCGTATTGTCGAAGCCGGTAAAAACAAGATTTTCAGGAATGTCCATCCCTATATCCTTGAGCGTTTCCAACGCAAATAATGCGAAGGTATCGTTGGCGCAAACGAACACCTCCGGCAAGCCATGCTCAAGGACAGCAGCCTTAAACGTATCGTGAAAGTTTTCGATGTCTGGTCCCATTAGAGAAGGGATCTGCTTTAGCTCGATGTCGTGATCCTCCAGCGCGGAGCGGAAGCCTAGGTAACGCTCATAGAAGCTTTGCGCATCTCTAATATTTCCTAAAAACTGATAGCTCTTGTAGCCCTTCGTAATGACCGAGTTCATGATTTCTCTCATGCTGGATAGATTGTCGGTAAAGATAGAGTCGCAATGAAAGCATGGATCATAATGGTCAACCATAACGACAGGAATGCCTAACCGTTTAATATCGAGCAGCACAGGCGTCGAAATCGATCCAACGGTTATGATGCCGAGTATAGCCTCAGGATTTAAGAGGGAAAACATAGAATCATCCGTAGGCTCCGTTAAGGTTAAAATGTTAATGCCCTTCAGGTTCAGCCTAGCCGATATGCCGTTAAATATAGGGCCCCAGTATAAGGACTCGGTGTTCTGATAACGTACATTTGGAAAAAGTACGAGAATCGTTCCTGACCAGTTCCGTGTATCAATGTCCAAAAGCTCGCTTGGAACAGGTGCAGCTTGGGCGTCCTTAAAGTAACCTAATTGGCCTGCTGCCCTTAAAATGAGCTCCCTTGTTTGTGTGCTGACTCCAGATTTCCCAGACAATCCCCGTGATACAGCGAACTTCGATAATCCAGTAAAATCAGCTATTGATTGAATCGTTACTTTTCGCCGCATATCTGTCATCCTACCTTACTATTTTTGTTTGTTAGTTAATTTGCGTTTTGTTATTTTGTTATGTGACTAAATATAGCTGGTTTTTCGATGAAATACAAGCGCTTGAACTTAAAAAATGAGCTATTGTAGCGGTTATCTCTGTTGTTATTTATAATAACATTAAGAAAACAATTGACCATATTTGTTTTTGGTGATACATTTGTTATGCAAAACAAATAGAACAAATAACAAAACAAATACGAGGCGGTGGTTTAGGGAAATCAGGCAGTCGCGTTATTTTTTTATTCCTCTATGCAAGCGCTTTATTCTTGGAAGGTTTTCGTGTAATACCCACTGATGAATGTAAAATTGGGAGGTTCGGTCATGAGAAAAATAAAAGGATTATCTGTTCTGGCATTATGTTTGATGCTTATCCTTACAGCTTGCAGCGGCGGCAATAACGGAAATAAAGGCAACAATGCCACTCCAAAAGAAAGCGCTGCCACAGAGGCGACTGCTGCACCGGAAGAGGCAGCTGCAACGCCAGAGCCAGTAGATATGGGCGGTCGCGTTATTAAAGTAGCAGCTTGGTGGGATTTGAAGCCTGCTGGAACAACAACCTCTGAGAAAGCCCGCCTTGCGAAAATCGAAGAGGTGGAGAAGAAATACAACGTCAAAATAGAATTCGTAAACGTGCCATTTGAAGAATATATGCCGAAATTCACAGCGACGATTTTGTCGGGCGAGCCGTTTGCCGATATCGTGCAAATGGAATACAAAGCGGCTTTGCCTGCTATTTTGAAAGGGCAGCTGCTTCCTCTAAGTGACTTCACGACCAATGCCTCGAACATTAACGGCGAAGCGAATCTAATCGCGAAGGCGCCTCCTATTGCAGGGAAAGATTATGCGTTCGACGATCCGGGTACAGGCGGCACGGGGCTTCATTATAACCGTGACCTCTTCAAGAAGCTTGGCCTTCCAGATCTGCAAGAGCTGTACACGAGCGGTCAATGGAACTGGGACAAATTCATGGAAATCGCTAAGCTAGCAACAAAAGATACAGACAATGACGGTAAAATTGACGTTTATGGCTACTCCGGCTGGTCGCATGACTTATTCCGCAACCTGGCTGCTGCAAACGGCGGCTTCATCGTTAACGAGACAGATGGTACACAAGGCTTCACAGACCCAAAAACAATTGAAGCGGCAGAGTTTGTAAACCGCATGTACAATGTCGAGAACGTTGTAAGAGTCAAATCAGGCAATAAAACGAACTGGGAAGAGTCGAATACATTTAAAGACGGCGATGTGGCGATGTTTATTTCCGCAGCATGGAATCTAGGCGGCTTAACTTTCGATATCGGTGTGGTTCCGATGCCGAACGGCCCTCAAGGAAGCCCGGAAGTGACATTTGCGAATAATGCCGCAGCAGCTAAGTTTATTCCGAAGGGCGTTAAAGATCCTCAGCTCGTTTATCAAATCTACGAAGAAACGTTTGACATTCCGAACACGCAAGAGTTCCCAAGCCAAGAGTGGTTGGAGAGCCTTTATAACCACGAAGAGGATATTCTCATGACTCGCGATCATATCAACGGTACCGGCCAGATTTTGCTGGATGATGCTTATCCGGACTTTCCGACTGGGAAATTCATTGAAGACATTCTTGTAAACAATCAATCGGTTACCGCAACGGCTGAGAAATACAAACCGGAAGCAGAAGCTTCTATCGCCAAGCTGGGCAAATAATCTTGATTATTCATTGATTATAGGGACTTATCATGAAGGTTGGGGGATGTCCTTGTGACCTCCCCTGATTTTATGAATAGGAGATTTCAAGCTTCCCCGCCATTGGACGGAGAAACCATTTCCGCTTGTAAGGAGGACTTCTGGTGGTAAGCAATTTGCGGTTATCATACATAACAAGGAAGATCGTGCCTGTTGTTTTGGCATTTTTAATTGTCCTTCCCTTTGGCTCTGGCGTTCAGGCAGATACAAGTTCAAGCAGTTCTTCAACGAACGAACAATTGGGAAGCGGCACTGATAAAACTGCTTCTAATAATGAACGCAAATATGCTCAGTATATGAAGGAATACGAAGGCGCTGCAAGGCCAGAGAAGGAAATCGTACTGGAAGCAGCGGGCTACAGCCGATTGGATGGAGCAGGATTCGAGAAAATCGATCAGTACGAGGGTATGGATGGCGTGTCGCTGTTGACCGGAGAAGCAGGCGAGGCAGATTGGACCTTTCAAGTTGAGGAGGCAGGCTTGTACAACCTATCGCTGCTCTACTATCCGATAGAAGGAAAAAGCTCTGCCATCGAGCGCGCTTTATGGATAGATGGAGAGCGTCCTTTCCGTGAGGCTGCTTTTTTGCAGTTTGACCGGATTTGGGACAATCAGAAGGAGAAGATCGTACAGGACAACCAAGGCAATGATTTAAGGCCGAAACAGATCGAAAAGCCGCGATGGAGCGAGAAAGCCTTTCAAGATTCCGACGGCTATGAGAACGAACCTTTTCTATTTTATTTTTCACGCGGCACTCATACGATTACGTTAGAATCCACTAGGGAACCGATGGTGATCAAGCAGCTCAAGCTATTCCAGCAGACAGCGCCCTTGCCATATGAACAAATGCTTCAGCAATATGACGCAGATGGATTAAAGGAAACGGAAGGCCAGATGATTACGATCGAAGGGGAAGCCTCGAGAGCCAAATCGTCGCCGACTTTGTATCCACTCAGTGAACGCTCCAGCGCTGCTGTATATCCATATAGCGCTTCGAAAATAAAAATCAACACGATTGGCGGCTTCAACTGGCGATTGCCAGGACAGTGGATGGAATGGGAGATCGATGTCCCAGAGACGGGACTTTACAAGATCGCCTTCAAATCTCAGCAAAATTTTGTAAGAGGCATTTATTCGACCCGGACACTTACGATTGATGGAGAAGTACCCTTTAAGGAAATGGAGAAGATCCCGTTCCGATATAAAAGCGGCTATCGGCTCGATGTAATGGGCGGCAAAGATCCTTATTTGTTCCCGCTGGAGCAGGGCAAGCATACGCTGCGGCTTGAGGTCAGCCTTGGCGAATTCGCTCCGCTTATTAGAGAAGTGGAAGAGAGCCTCTATAGCCTGAACGAAATGTACCGCAAAATATTGATGATTACCGGTACGAAGCCAGATGAGTTCCGTGATTATCAGCTTGATAAAAAAGTACCGGATTTGCTATCGGTATTTGGCTCCGAGCGTGATCGCCTGAAAGCCATTGCGAGTCAGCTTGTGAAATTGTCAGGCCAATCCAGTGACCAAGAGGCGCTGCTTAAGACGATGGCAGTGCAGTTGGATGAGATGATAAAGGATCCGGACACCGTTCCAAGAAGGCTAACGGCTTATAAGACGAATACGGGCGGGCTCGGAACATGGGTTCAGCAAGCAAGGCAGCAGCCGCTTGAGATTGACACGATCTATGTCGCCTCGCCGGATAAAAAGTTTCCGAAGAAGGGGATGGGACTTGGCTCGAAGCTGAAGCATGAAGCAACAACCTTCGTATCCTCTTTCTTCACGGATTATAACCAAATCGGCAATGTAGCCGAAGATGATGCGCAGCGATCCATTACGGTATGGATCGGCAGCGGCCGGGATCAGGCGAACACGATGAAAGCGATGATCGACGAAACGTTCACCTCCGTTACAGGCATTAATGTCAATTTGAAGCTGGTTAATATGGGAACGCTGCTTCCTGCTACGCTCGCTGGCCAAGGCCCCGATGTTGCGATGCAGATCGACAATGATATTCCCGTTAACTTTGCCATGCGGAACGCTTCCGCAGATTTGACCCAATTTGCAGATTTTACAGAGGTGAAGGATCGGTTTCGTCCTAGCGCAATCGTGCCGTACAGCTATGAGAAGGGTGTATTTGCACTGCCGGAAACGCAAACGTTCAACATGCTGTTTTACCGCAAGGATGTGCTGAGCGAGCTGGGCCTTGAAGTGCCGCAAACCTGGGATGATGTATCTAACCTGCTTGCTGTGCTGAGCAAAAACCATATGCAATTTGGTTTGCCAGTCGTCGCCCAAGCAGCTGTTCAAGGGCAGAACATTCCTCCCAACTCGATGTATGCAGCGCTTCTCTTCCAGAACGGCGGCGCATTTTACCGCGATGGCGGGAAGGAGTCGGATCTGGATTCGCGCGTTGGGATCGAGACCTTTAAGCAGTGGACGGAGTTTTACACGGATTATAAGCTGGAGCGCGAATATGACTTCGCCAACCGGTTTCGTACAGGACAAATGCCAATCGGCATAGCGGATTATACAACGTACAACCAGCTTTCGGTGTTCGCGCCGGAAATTCGCGGCATGTGGGGATTCGCGCCAATTCCGGGAACGGCGCAGAAGGATGGAGCCGTTAATCGCGAGGTGCCAAGCGGCGGCAGCGCGGTCATTATGCTAAACAAAGCCGAGGATAAGGATGCAGCTTGGCAGTTTATGAAATGGTGGACGAGCGATGCAACGCAAACGGTATTCGGCCGGGAAATGGAGGGCCTGATGGGCGCTGCGGCACGTTATCCGACTGCGAACATTAAGGCGCTGGACAGCTTGCCATGGCCGGTTGCCGATTATGAAAATTTAAAAGCACAGTTTGAATGGGTGCAGGGCATGCCGGAGGTGCCAGGCGGCTATTTCACTGGACGGCATTTGTTCAATGCCTTTTACAAGACGGTAGTCGGCCAAGTGGAAGCACGTGAGTCGATCATGGACTATGTTCAGTACATGCAGGATGAAATTCGGACGAAACGAAAAGAATTTGGTTTACCGCAATAATGGGGGAGGGTCAAGCATGCAAAATTGGTGGAGCCTGAAGTTGCGGGAAGTGAAAGCCAATAAGCATTCGTACATTTTGCTGGCGCCATACATGGTGTTGTTCGCCGTCTTTACGATATTGCCAGTCATTATTTCGATTGTACTGAGCTTTACTTATTTTAATATGCTGGAATTTCCGAAGTTTATCGGCTGGCAAAACTATACCCGTCTGTTTCTAGAGGACGATGTGTTTCTAATTGCAGTGAAAAACACGATATTGTTCGCCGTCATTACCGGCCCGATCAGCTATATTGCTTGTTTTGTGTTCGCATGGATTATTAATGAGCTGTCGCCAAAGGTAAGAGCGGTCATGACGCTTGTATTCTATGCGCCTTCGATATCCGGAAACGTATTTTTTATTTGGCTCATGATCTTCTCAGGCGACCGCTATGGGATCGCCAACGGGCTGCTTCTCAAATTAGGCTTTATATTGGAGCCGCTGCAGTGGCTGAAGACAGAAGCTTATATTTTGCCGATCATTATTCTCGTCCAATTATGGCTCAGTCTCGGAACGGGCTTCCTCGCTTTTATCGCAGGGCTGCAGACGGTGGACAGCACTTTGTATGAAGCAGGGGCAGTGGACGGCATCAAAAACAGATGGCAGGAGCTTTGGTATATTACGTTGCCATCCATGCGGCCGCAGCTTATGTTCGGAGCGGTTATTCAGCTGACAACCGCGTTCGCAGTTGCAGATGTGTCGATTGCGCTTGCGGGTTTTCCGAGCGTCAACTATGCAGCAGAAACGATTGTTACGCATTTGATTGATTTCGGCACCACCCGCTTTGAAATGGGATATGCCTCCGCAATCGCCACTGTACTGTTCATGATCATGGTGGGGTCCAATCTGATCGTCCAAAAACTTCTTCGCAAGGTGGGTGAATGAAATCATGACTTTCTCGTTTCGTATCCGCAGGAAACGGGTGAACCGATCGTTCTGGGGCAGCTTTTCCCTTTTTCTATTGCTTGCGGTGTTCGGCGCATTCATGATCTTGCCGCTCATCTACGCCATTAATAACGCATTCAAGCCATTGGATGAAATTTTCATGTTTCCGCCGACGCTGTTTGTCCGCAATCCGACGATGAATAACTTCGTTGATCTTATGGGCTTGCTCGGCAATTCATGGGTGCCGTTCTCCAGATACATTTTCAACACGGTATTTATTACGGGGATGGGGATTATCGGGCATGTGCTGCTTGCTTCGGCTGCAGCCTACCCGCTGGCTAAACATAAGTTTCCCGGCAAAAACATGATGTTCGGGGTAGTTGTTCTATCCCTGATGTTCACGCCTGCGGTTACGGCCATTCCGACGTACATGATCATGTCATGGCTCGGCTTAATTGACACGTATTGGGCGGTCATTATTCCGGCGTTCGCGTATTCGCTTGGCTTGTATCTCATGAAGCAATTCATGGAGCAAATTCCTGACGTGCTGCTTGAGGCAGCCAAAATCGACGGTGCGAGCGAATACCGCATTTTTTGGACAATCGTCATGCCTAACGTGAAGCCGGCTTGGCTTACGCTCATCATTTTGTTATTTCAAATGCTTTGGGGCAGCGATGGAAATGGTTTCATTTATAGCGAGCAGCTGAAGTCGCTGCACTTTGCCGCGAATCAAATCGTACAAGGCGGTATCGCACGCGCCGGGGCAGCCGCCGCTGTTGCGCTTATTCTAATGAGCGTGCCTATAACATTGTTTGTTTTCTCGCAGAGCCGAATTATAGAGACGATGGCAACTTCAGGAATGAAAGACTAAGGGGGGATTGCGCTTGGCAGCGAAAAAATGGCTTCTCGTGGTTGCGGTAGCATTCCTGTTGCTTGCTTATGCAGCGCCGGTACCTGCGCTGGCATCGTCGACGCCTTATGAGAGCTATAACTATAACTATTGGGAAGAAGCGGTGCCCGCGCCAGCGGCATATGTTCCGAGCCGATCGATAACCGGTTCGGACCTTGGCATCGGCGACTTTCTGGAGCCAGCCGACATGGTCGTTGCAAGCAGCGGGCTCATCTATATTGTGGACAGCGGCAACAGCCGGATCGTCTGCTTGGATGACAAGTGGAACGTGCAAAGCATAATCACAGGTTTCGACAACGCAGGCAAGTCGGATAGCTTCAAAAATCCATCAGGCTTGTACATTGATGACGAGAACAATCTTTATGTGGCGGATACGGATAATGGCCGCGTCGTCGTCCTCACCAAAGAGGGAGCTTTGCTCCGCTTGATTGAGAAGCCGCAGTCCGATATTTTAGCAGGCGAATTCAAGTTTAATCCGTTAAAGGTAACGGTGGATAAGGCCAAGCGGGTTTACGTCGTAGCCAAAGGCGTATACGAAGGCATTATGCAATTTGACGGCAACGGCAGCTTTATCGGGTATGTAGGGACGAACAAGGTGAAACGCGACTATACGGAATTTTTGTGGCGTTTCCTCTCAACCAAAGCGCAGAAGGCCCAAATGGTGCTGTTTATTCCAACGGAATTTTCTAATATCGATATTGATGCCAAAGGATTCGTCTATGCGACGAATATCGATCCAGACTCCAGGGAGCCGGTTAAACGGCTTAATCCTTCGGGCGAGGACGTTCTGAAGCGCTTCGGATATTTTGATGTTAGAGGTGATATTCTGTTCCGCAGAGTGGTTGGCCCCTCCAAGCTGATAGATGTAAAGGTGCAGGAGAATGGCATGTACAGTGTGCTCGATGCCAATCAAGGAAAGGTGTTCACTTACGATGACGAAGGCAATCTCCTTTATGTGTACGGCGGGAAAGGCAATCAAACGGGTACCTTCAAAATACCGGTAGCCATTGAGAGCTCGGGAGAGAACCAGCTGGTGCTTGACCGGGGAAAAAGCAATATCGTCGAATTCAAGCCGACGAAATTCGGCGCAAGCGTTAATGAAGCTATAGGGCTTCATTATAACGGTGAGGATAAGCTAGCCGTACCAATCTGGCAGGATGTGCTTCGGCTGAACTCGAACTACGATATTGCGTATATCGGTATCGGCAAATCGCTGCTGATGGAGAAACGGAACGGTGAAGCGCTTGAATACTTCAAGCTTGGCATGGACCGCGACGGTTATTCCGTCGCCTACAAGCGGTATCGCAGAGAAGTGATGAAAGAGCATTTTGGCACGTTCCTGACTGTGCTATTGATCCTGGCTGCCGCATGGGCGGCATTCAAGCTGGTTAGCTCTCGGAGACAGAAACGAATGCTGACGATGCCCGGTTTTGCCGCGCAAAGCCTGAAGGGGGAGAAAGCGCCATGAAGCAGGATTTCATTAAGTTTCCGCTGCACCTGATTGTGCATCCATTTGACGGCTTCTGGGATATGAAATATGACGGCAAAGGAAAAGTCCGGGTTGCTCTAGTTATACTAGCGCTGGTCGTCTTGTCTATCATTTTGCAAAATCAGTTTGCGGGTTTTCTAGTTAACTATAATGACCCGCGTTATTTGAATAGTATCTCACAGCTGCTTACGATCGTATTTCCTTTCTTCCTGTGGTGCATCTCCAACTGGGCGATTACAACCCTAATGGACGGGGAAGGGAAGTTTAAGGAAATCGTTATGGCAACGGGCTATGCGCTTGTACCCATCGTCCTCCTGTACGTGCCGATTACAGTCGCTAGCCGGTTCATGGTGGAGGAAGAGACTGCTTTTTATTATTTGGTCATTTCAATTTCTTCGATCTGGTTTGTAGGGCTCCTCTTTGTCGGTACGATGACGGTTCATCAGTATTCGGCGTTCAAGACGATCATCACGATGATTCTAACGATCATTGTAATGGGCATCATCGTTTTTCTAGGAACGCTCGTGCTTAGTATGATGCAGCAAATTTATGAATTTATCGTTAACATTTATCGAGAAATTATTTTCCGTACGTAGAGGAGGCCGCAACCGTGAGAAAACGAAAAATGCTGTTTGCGGTGCTGGCCTGCGCCGCAGCAATCTGTATCCTTGCCGTTATCTTGCTGGTGACGAACCGCGGGGTGCGGGCAATCGATGCAGCCGCTTATTTAAAGCCGACTGTAGAAATGGAAGCGGGCAGTGAGCTGAAGCTGCTGTCTGACTCGTCGGAAGGCGTGCCTGGCATGAAGCTTGTGGCGGACAACTCCGAATTATCGCTCTATTACAACGCTGACACAACTGAAATAGCGGTGAAAGACAAACGGCAGGGTGAGGTGTGGTACAGCAATCCGGCTAACCGGAGCGAGGATAAAATCGCCTCAGCGTTCGAGAAGGAGGTGTTGTCCTCCCAAATAACGGTGCTGTTCCGGGACTCTGTCGGCACATTGGACAATTTTACGAACTTTGCTCGAAGCATCAGCGCGAAACAGTTCACTGCCGAAAGCATTGAAAATGGCATTCGGATTACGTATACGATTGGCGATATGTCACTCGGCATCGACGCTTTGCCAAAGTATATTAGCAAAGCCCGCTTGGAAGAGAAGGTGCTGACTAAGCTGGACGAAACCTCGTCCAAATATGTATCGGTACGTTATTATCCGAGTGCGGCGAATCCGGATGTCATGGAGCGGCTCGATGAGCAAATCTCCAAGCAGCTTGTACTGAACAAGATGATGGCTGCCTTCCAGAAGGCGGGTTATACCGAAGACGATCTTGCTTTCGACAATGAAGAGAACGGGGCAGCAGGAGGAAGCCAGTCTTCCAAACCAAACTTCGTCATTCCGCTGGAGTATCGCCTGGATGGGGATTCTCTTGTCGCATCGATTCCGGTGAAGCAGGTGAAGGAGAGCGCAAACTACCAGATTCGCAGCATCGAGCTGCTCAACTTCTTCGGCGCAGCAGGTTCGGAGCAAGAAGGTTATATGTTCGTGCCGGACGGCTCGGGCAGCATTATTCATTTGAACAACGGCAAGGTGAAGGAAGAGCAGTATGTGCAGAAGGTTTACGGCTTCGACCCGAACGACAATAGCTTTAGACGCGGGCAAGTGAGCGAGAGCGCCCGCATGCCGGTATTCGGTCTGAAGGCAGGCAGCTCCGCATGGTTTGCTGTCATTGAAGAAGGAGACGGTATAGCGAGTATTGCAGCGGATATTAGCGGCAAGAAAAACTCCTATAACTATGTGCACAGCAGCTTTGCTCTGCGCGGCGAGGATGAGCTTGAGCTGTATACCGGCTCTACCATTCAAGAAATTCAGCTGCTGAACGATGAGATTTACCAAGGCGATATTAAGGTTCGTTACAGCTTCTTGGCAGAAGATAAAGCTAGCTATTCAGGAATGGCCGAGCTTTACCGTGATAGGCTTGTGGCGGATAAGGCGCTTCAGCCGCTGGAAGCAGGCGAAGACATCCCTTTCTATCTGGATATCGTAGGGGCAGTCGATAAGCAAAAATCATTTTTAGGCGTACCGTATCGCTCGGTTATTTCTATGACCACATTTGATGAGGCTGCTCAAATGGCTGCGGAGATGAAGCAGGATGGCGTTAACCGCTTGCTTATGCGTTACACGGGCTGGTTTGGCAAGGGCGTCAACCATAAAACGCCGGTAAAATTAAAAACGGACAGCGTGCTCGGCAGCAAGGCAGAGCTTAAGGATTTGTCCAAGCAGTTGGAGCAAGCAGGGGGGACATTATTCCCTGATGTTGCTTTCCAGCAAATCTATCATGATGATAGCGGCTTCACGCCTTCCTCCGATGCGGCACGGTTCGTGACCCGCGAGCAAGCGGAGCTGTATCCGTATAACCGGGCATTGAACCGGATGGATATGTCACTTGGAGCCTATTATTTGTTATCGCCAGCGAAGCTTCCCTTCTACGTCGATACCTTCATGAGGAAGTATGAGCCGCTCCAGATGAAGGGTATAGCGCTTCGCGACCTTGGCAGCTTGCTAAGCTCAGACTACCGAGTCAGCCGGGTCATTCAACGGGAGACGGCAAAACATATTATCAAAGAGCAGCTTGAAGTGATCGACAATGGGGTAGAGGAAACGATGCTATCAGGCGCTAACGCATATGCGTGGCCGTATGCAGACCATCTCATAAATGTGCCGACAGCATCCAGCGGGTTCAATATTACGGATGAGGAAGTGCCTTTCTACGAAATGGTCGTACATGGTTATATGGATTACGCGGGCAGCGCGGTTAATTTGAGCGATGAGCAGGATTTGAAGAAGCAGCTGCTTCGTTCGCTTGAGCTCGGCGCGGCACCTTATTTCTCATGGACCTTTGAGCCGTCTTCGAAGCTGAAGTTTACCCCTTTTGATACCATGTTCTCTACTTATTACAAAGACTGGTATGACGAGGCGCTGTCCATGTACAAGGAATCGAATACGGCTTTAGCCGGGCTTCGAAATGAGCGGATGGTCAAGCATACGCGTCTCCAAGAAGGTGTAGTGGAAGTGGAGTATTCGAATGGAACAACGATCACGGTGAACTATACGGATAAACCCGTTGCCATTCATGGAAAGACAGTCGAAGCAGAGCATTACTGGATCGGAGGCGAGCGCTCATGAACGGATATAAGCTAACCTTAAGCCGCAAGCGCTCACTGCTAGGCTTCGCTTTTGTCGCACCTTGGCTCTTTGGTTTTGTGTTTATGTTTGCAACGCCGCTTATCCAATCGATCAAATTCAGCCTCAGCAAATTAACGGTAGCGCCATCGGGTTATGAGCTGGATTATGTAGGGCTGTCCAATTTCAAGGAAGCATTGTTCATCGATGCGAACTTTAACCGGATTTTAACGCAATCGATTACTGAAATGGCCTTAAACGTGCCGATGATTTTATTTTTCAGCCTCTTCTCGGCAACGTTGCTGAACCAAAAATTCCGGGGCAGAATTATCGCGCGCGCCATCTTTTTCCTGCCTGTCATTCTCGCCTCCAACGCGATTTCGGCAGCTGAGTCAGCAGGGCTGATTAACCTTGTTGGCGATGCAAGCGTCGTGAATGAGATGGGCAGCGAGTCTTCGGATTATAACATTATGTCGATGGTGATGATGCTCAGCGAGGTTGGCTTGCCGCTCTCTTTCATTGATTACATTATTGAAGCGATTACGCGAATCTATGAAATTATAACGAGCTCCGGCGTCCAAATTCTTATATTTCTAGCCGCGCTGCAGTCCGTGCCAGGATCGATGTATGAGGTTGCGAAAATGGAAGGGGCAACGGCGTATGAATCCTTTTGGAAAATAACGTTCCCAATGGTTAGCCCGCTTATTCTGACCAATGTCATTTATACGATTATCGATTCCTTCACTGGCAGCGCCGTTACCGACATGATCTTTACGACCGCGTTCAAAACACAAAACTTCGGGCTAAGCTCCGCGATGTCTTGGATTTATACGCTAATCGTCAGTATTGTCTTGATCGTGATTGGCGTCATTCTATCGCGAAGAGTCCATTACAACTAAGTAAAAAGCAAAGGAGGAAACAGCCTATGGAAGCTTCTCAGGCGGTTCGCAACGAGGAGACGAAGTATCGGATGCAAAAAGCGAGAAACAAAACGGTCGACATGCTTTATTCGATCTTCCGGTATGCGCTTGTGATCGGCATTTCGTTCATTATTATTTATCCGCTGCTGATGAAATTTTCAGTCGCATTCAAAGCCAAAGAGGATATATATAATCCGACGATCTACATGGTGCCCGTTCATTTTACGCTCGATAACATTAAGATGGCGATGGAGATTTTGAATTACTTCCCGCTGCTTGGCAACACGCTGCTCTTTGTCATTGTCACGACTGTGCTGACGGCCGCCTCCTGCGCCCTTGCCGGATACGGATTTGCCCGGTTCTCATTCCCCGGGAGCAACGTGCTGTTCGCGCTCGTCATATTGACCATTCTCATTCCGACGAGCACGCTGATGGTGCCGATGTACCTTCATTTCAGAAGCTTTGACTTACTAGGCATTGTGCAGCTTTTTACTGGCAAAGACGGCGTGAATCTATTGAATACGTACTGGCCTTCCGTTATTACCTCGGCAACAGCGATTGGTCTGAAGGCAGGCTTGTTTATTTACATCTTCCGGCAATTCTTTAAAGGAATGCCGAAGGAAATTGAGGAAGCGGCGCTTATCGACGGCGCTGGCGGCGTAAAAACCTTTCTGCGCATTATGCTGCCGAACGCAGTGCCGCCTATGCTGACGGTCGTATTGTTTTGTTTCGTATGGCAGTATAACGATACCTTCTTCACCTCGCTGTTCATGAGCGAGACGCAGCTTATGCCGCTGAAGGTCGCATCATTATCCGCTCAAGCGAATCAGCTGATCCCGCTTATGCTGGGCGTCGGAAGCGGTGCTAACGTTAAGGCTGATCCGAACCACGTGGCGATGATTATTGACACCGGTATTTTGCTCGCCATTATTCCATTGATTCTACTCTATTTGCTCGTTCAGCGTTATTTTGTTGAGAGTGTCGAGCGCAGCGGCATTATCGGCTAGGAGCCTTGGTTTATGCAGTCTTTCATATACAACTAGAAAACAATAAGGATGGGAGAAACCGTAAATGTGGAATTTGGAGCAGCAGCCAGCATTTAAAGTAGAGCCTAAGCTGATCAATCCGAATGCGGATGATAATGCCAAAAGGCTAATGACCTATTTGTGCGATAGCTATGGAACGAGGATTTTGACTGGGCAGCAAATCGGCGTCGTATCAACCCCCGAGCTTGATATTTTACACGAGGTCACAGGCAAATATCCAGCTGTTTATGGGTTCGATTTCATGAACTATTCACCATCGCGTACAGAACGAGGGGCAACATGCTCCGATACCGATATTGCCATCGATTGGTGGCAAAGCGGAGGTATCGTAACCTTCTGCTGGCACTGGAACGCGCCGAAGGATTTAATCGATTTGCCGCCGGATAGAACATGGGGCAGCGGCTTCTATACGAAGGCAACGACCTTCGATGTGCAGAAGGCGATGGATGATGAGGAGTCTGAGGATTACCGGCTGCTTATTAGAGATATTGACGCGATAGCTGCTGAGCTTGCGCGGCTTCAAGCTGCTGGAGTGCCCGTGTTATGGAGGCCGCTGCATGAAGCCTCGGGCGGCTGGTTTTGGTGGGGCGCGAAGGGGGCTGACCCATGCATACGCCTTTGGAAGCTGATGTACGACCGTATGACTAACCTTCATAAGCTCAATCATTTGATATGGGTATGGAATGGCCAGCATTCGGACTGGTATCCGGGAGATGAGTACGTTGATATTATCGGCGAAGATATTTATCCTCCCGAGCATAATTACGAGTCTCAGCAGCAGAGGTTTGCTGCGGCGAAGGCCTATACGAGCATGAATAAAATTGTTGCGTTATCGGAAAATGGGGCGATTCCCGATCCTGATCTTATGTTGCAGGATAATGCGCTTTGGGCATGGAATTGTACGTGGTACGGCACTTTTGTCTACGATACGATTGATGGTCGCAGAGTGTATGCGGAGAAGCACACGGAGAGGGAGCAATTGATTAAATTTTACAATCACCCTTTCTCTGTTACGAAGGATGAGCTGCCTAATCTCCAGAACTATAAGCTGCGAGAGTAACGTAAAGTAGCAAGGCAAAGCCTAAACCTTTATCGAGGAGTGCGTAACCCATGACGTTGTCGGTTTGGAAGCATAGAAATAAGCTGCATCACACGCTGCAAAAAGTAAAGGATGGACGCATAAAGGTGGGTTTTATCGGCGGCTCCATTACCGATGCAAGGCCGCGCCATAATTGGCCGGAGCCGGTTATTAGCTGGCTCGCTGAGCAGTATCCGCAGACTCGCATTTCGGTTGAAAATGCGGCTATCGGCGCGACTGGCAGCGATCTGGCTGCATTTCGAGCCAAGCGTGACTTGATCGATACGGAATGTGATCTCGTGTTTGTTGAATACGCGGTTAATGATGAGAACGAACCGACCTTGAAGCGCAATCGCACGCGAGAAGGGTTAATTCGGCAGCTGCTGGCTTCCGGCCAGCGGGATATCGTAATCGTATACACGTATTCGCAAAACATGTATGAAGCGATGCAATCCGGTGCGGTTCCAGATACGATAAGCGAATTCGAACGTATCGCTGAATACTATCAGATTGGTTCGGTATGGATGGGTTTGTATGCTCTTGAGGAGGTCAAAAAAGGCAGGCTGCGCTTTGAAGAGTGGCTGCCTGACGGACTTCACCCGACGAGCCGAGGGAGCCTCAGCTATGGGCAAAGCGTCATCACGTTTCTGACAAAGGAATTGCTCGAATCGGATGTTAACGCGAAAGGGCTGGATACACCCCTCCCAGAGCCGCTAGATGCTAAGTGCTGGGACAAGGTGTACGCATTATCCTTCGATCAAGTACAAACGAGCGGTCCTTGGGTTATCCGCAGATGGCCACACCTAGAATGGATCGATCAAGTACTTGAGACAGCGGCTGTTGGAGCGGGACTCTCCTTTCGTTTCGAGGGAAGGGGCCTCGCGCTTGGTTTTGACTTTGGCAGAAGCTCCGCAGAGTTCCGCTACCGAGTAGACGGCGGCGAGTGGCAACCTTCGGAACGAGAGCGTCCCTCCTGGTTAGCGGAGGACGGCTGGTATCGGCTTAGCTTTTTTGGAGATGATTGGTCCGGTGGAGCGCATCTCTTCGAGCTTGAAGTTATGCATGGCAATCAACCTAATTGTACGGGCACTAATTTTCGATTGGCAAAGGTAGGCATTATTCAGTGATACTAAAGCAAAAGAAAATGATTATAGGCGTTGCAATCTTAACAGGTTTAGCGTTTGCAGGCTCGGGCGCCGCTCTCGGTTTGGCAGTCAAGGCAAAGAAGGAAGAGCCATTCGTTATTTATGAGGCGGAGGATGGGCAGCTATCCGGCACCATCGCCGCGCAAGGAGCGGATGGGTTCTCTGCTTCGGGTTTTGTTACCGACTTTACCGATGAGGACGACCAGCTAACGATTGAAGCAGAGGCGCCCAAAACAGCGTTATACGATGTATGGGTCAGCTATCGTGCTCCAAACGGAAATAAAGTGGCAGGCCTTTCGCTTAACGACAGTCCTCACGGCGATTTGGCGTTGGAGCAGAGCAGCTCATTTACCGAGGTCAAGGCCGGAAAAATGCTCCTAAACAAAGGAGTGAACCGTATTAGTCTTAAGCGCGGCTGGGGTTACTACGATATTGACTATATCAAATTGCAAAAAACGAAGGCGGCAGCAAAGCATAAGGTCACCAATCAATTAGTGAATCCAAACGCATCTCCAGAAGCGAAGAAGCTTATGAATTATTTGGTGAAAAGTTATGGGAACATGGTGCTATCGGGTCAGACAGGGCTGGAAAACGTAGACTTTCTGGAGAAGATAACCGGCAAGAAACCGGCCATTGTCGGATTTGACCTCATTGATTATTCTCCAACAAGAGCGGAGCATGGTGCTGTCTCTTATGAAGTAGAAAAGGCGCTAGGCTGGCATAAGCAGGGAGGCATTACGACCTTCTTATGGCATTGGAATGCGCCTTCAGGCGTGTTGGACGAGAAGGGAAAAGAATGGTGGCGCGGCTTTTATACCGATTCGGTAACCTTTGATCTGGAGCAGACGTTAAGCCATCCCGAATCGGAGAATTATAAGCTAATGCTATCGGATATTGACGTTATTGCGGAGCAGCTCAAACGATTAAGAGACGCCCATGTTCCCGTTCTATTCCGGCCGCTGCATGAAGCGGAGGGAGGATGGTTCTGGTGGGGAGCTAAGGGACCAGAACCTGCGAAACAGCTTTACCGGATTTTATATGATCGGCTCGTTAACAAGCATGAGCTGAACAATTTGATTTGGGTGTGGAACTCTGTGTTGCCGGAATGGTATCCTGGTGACGATGTGGTAGATATCGTAAGTGTGGACAGCTATCCTGCGCCGGGCGATCATTCGCCGGTCAGCAATCAATTTGATAATCTTGTTGCACTCGTAAAGGACAATAAGCTGGTGGCATTAACCGAAAACGGCTCCATACCTGATCCGGATTTAATGAAGGCCTATAGGGCGAATTGGAGCTGGTTCGTCACTTGGGAAGGTGAGTATTTGACCGATGGGAAACATAACAGCGAGCAGATTTTAAACAAAATTTACAATCATCCAGACGTCACTACACTTGATGAGCTGCCAAACTTATTCGGAATGAAAAAAGATGCAGATATAGAAGAGTGACAATCGATAGGAAAACATAACCCTTCAGGAGGACATGATGAGAGAGACACAACAAGTACTGAACAATTGGAAGTTTAAAGCATGCAAGGACAATGAATGGCTGGGGGCAATCGTTCCGGGCTGCGTCCATACGGACCTGCTGCGAAATGGCGTGATCAAAGATCCTTTCTATGCGACGAATGAGCATGATTTGCAATGGATCGACAAAATCGATTGGGAGTATGAAGCGCGTTTTGACGTTGAAGAGCGGCTGTTTAACGCCTCCTCGCTGGAGCTTGTATTCGATGGACTTGATACGTATGCAGATGTATATGTGAACGGCAAACATGTGTTGTCCGCCGACAATATGTTTAGAACGTGGAAGGCAGATGTGAAATCGCTTGTAACGGCTAAGGACAATGTTATGCTGATCAAATTCCGCTCGCCTGTCCAAGAGGATTTGCCGAAAATCGAGAAGCTTGGCTATAATCTGCCCGCGTCGAACGATCAGTCGGAGCTTGGCGGGCTAGGCGCTCAGAAGATAAGCATCTTTGCTAGAAAAGCACCCTACCACTACGGATGGGATTGGGGTCCAAGGTTCGTGACTAGCGGTATCTGGCGCGAAGCTAGGCTAGAGGGCTGGTCTGACAGCAGGATTAATGACGTTTATGTAAGGCAGGACCAGGTATCAGCATCGGAAGCTAGCCTAACGGTTAGCGTGGAAATAGAGTCAGAGCACGCTTGGAGCGGCTTGGTGAGACTGAGCGCGGACGGCCAAACTTGGGAGCAAGAGGCCCATTTGGCAGAGGGTGTTAATGTCATTGAGATTCCTGTCACGATCGAGCAGCCGAAGCTCTGGTGGAGCAGAGGGCTGGGCGATGCCCATTTGTATACCTTTACAGCAGAGCTGAGTAAAGAGCAGCAGACGATCGCTGCCAAATCCGTACGCACGGGCTTACGCTCCGTTCGTTTGGTGCGCGACAAGGATGCGGTTGGGGCAACCTTTTATTTTGAGCTGAACGGTGTGCCGGTATTTGCGAAGGGCGCTAACCATATCCCAAATGACAGCTTTATTACCGATGTGACGGAAGAGCGCTACAGGCATGAAATCGTTACGGCAGCGGAATCCAATATGAATATGCTGCGGGTTTGGGGCGGCGGCATATATGAGCAGACGATTTTTTATGAGCTATGCGATGAGTACGGCATTTTGGTATGGCAGGACTTTATGTTCGCATGCAGCATGTATCCCGGCGACCAAGCGTTCCTTAATAATGTCCGCCTAGAGGCGGAAGAAAACGTGAAGCGTCTCCGCAACCACCCGTCAATCGTGCTATGGTGCGGCAATAACGAGATTGACTCCGCTTGGGCGCAGTATGACGAGAAAGGCGGCTGGGGTTGGAAGAAGGAATATACGCAGGAACAGCGAGCTGTCATTTGGGCAGACTATGAGACGATCTTCCATGACATTTTAGCTGAAGCGGTTGACGCTCATGCGCCGGGAACACAATATTGGCCGTCATCTCCGCTAATTTCGCTGTCGGGCGACATTAATCAGCATGCGCACCCGCTCTCCACTGAAGGGGACGTTCATTATTGGGGCGTTTGGCATGCGGTTGAGCCGTTCGAGAACTACAATGTCAAAATCGGGCGCTTCATGAGCGAATACGGCTTCCAGTCGTTTCCCGAATACGATACGGTGATGACGTTTGCGACGGAGCAGGATTTGGCGCTTGATTCGAAGGTTATGCGGGCGCATCAGAAGAATGGCGACGGCAACCGTCTCATTAAGGAATACATGGATATTTATATGAGCGAGCCTAAGGATTTTAGCGCATTTCTATATATGAGCCAAGTATTGCAGGCTGAGGCGATGAAGATGGCGATCGAAGCCCACAGACGCAGCATGCCATATTGCATGGGGACGCTGTACTGGCAGATGAACGATTGCTGGCCGGTTGCATCTTGGGCAGGCATGGATTATTACGGCAAGTGGAAAGCGATGCAATATTATGCCAAAAGAAGCTTCGCCGACACGATGCTGTCGTTTGACAAAACGGATGACGGAAAGGTTAATGTGCATATCGTAACCGATTTGTTAGCGCCGCTTTCCGGTGACCTGAGGCTGACGCTGTATGATTTTGCCGGCGCGCTAATCAAGCAGGTATCGACTAAAGTTGCAGTGGCGGGCAATAGCGCTGCAGTAGTCTTCTCTATTGATGAGCAAGAATGGCTGGCAGGCCATGAAGCAGGAAACGTTCTCTTGTATGCGGAGCTTGAGCAGGAAGGTCAGCTGGTGGATAGCAAGGAGCATTATTTGGTCAAGGCGAAGGAGCAGAAGCTGACGGCGGGCACTATTCACATCAGTGAAGTAGAAGGCAGCAATGGCACTCTATTCTCGCTTGCGACGGACGTGCTTGCGAAGCAAGTATGGCTAACTGCAGAGGGCGAAGGCATGTTCTCGGACAATTTCTTTGACCTCATCCCAGGCGTTGCCAAGACGGTAGAGTTCCGCTTGCGCGAAAGCGGCGAGAGGATGAGCAAACCGGCAGCGGCCGGCAAAGTCCAAGCTCGCTCGATGATTGAGTTTTTGGCTGAAAGCAAAGTAGAACAGGCTTAACAGGATACGCGAGGGCGCTAGTGACCAAGCTTTGGTCATCTAGCGTCTTTTTTTAGGCGAAGGAGATAGCGTTAAGAGAGTGGATTGTTAAGTTTATAAAAAAAGGTAAGTAAAGCTGCAACCTTTTATTTTGAAGCTCGTCTATGAGGAAGGAACGTTCCAAAAACTAGATGAGGTGACAACGATGACAGGAAAATTTAAATTGATTACACTAGCCGCTACTGCTGTTTTAACTCTATCTATTGCTGGACAAAGCTTTGCAGCCGCATCAACGTTTACAGATCTTACGAATGGAGCTGCAAAAGATAAAATTTCCTCCCTTCAGCAAAGGGGTCTGGTGCATGGCATCAGCAGCGATCGTTTTTCCCCGGATGCGACGCTTACTGCAGCTCAAGGCATTCAGCTCATTGTGAATGCTCTTGATTTGAATATGGATCTTATCCGATTCATTAAAGAGCCTAAGGCGACGGATTATTTTGAAAAAGCGGATAATGCCGCATGGTACGCTAACACGCTGATTATCGCTGCGAGCAATAACATGGATCTGCCGAAGGATCTTGATCCTAATCAGACTTGGACCAAAGAACAATTTACGCATCAGCTGATTTTAGCTATTGAGCTTCATAGCAATTTGCCGATGATCAAACTATTGCCGGTTGAGATTGGCGATGAAGCTGATCTATCGGTTGAATATGGCGGCTCCATCCAGCGCGCGCTCGCGCTAGGGATTGCAGCTTTGGATGCAGAAGGCAACTTTAAGCCGCAGGAGAGCATTACCCGCGCGGATGCTGCTGTGCTTATCTTTAATGCGCTAGCATATATAGAGGCACACCCGGCCCCGGCACAGCCGTTGTCTTAAATGATAGGAGGGAGGCGCCTGTGGGGGGCGCCTTTCTATTTACATATTAACAAAAGCCATATACGTATATTGTAGAATAATAGTCACACATTAATCCTTTACTGCGACAAAGAGTTAATGTATCATAGTGATAAAGTTTTCAAATAACGTCTATGAAGGTGAAGCCATTTATGAGCGGAAAAATCGAGGTTCAAGCACGCAAGGAATTAAAACAAATGAAGCCTTATTCCCCCGGGAAACCGATCTGGGAGGTGCAGAAGGAGCTTGGCCTTGAGCGGGTTGTGAAGCTTGCGTCCAACGAGAATCCGCTAGGTCCTTCTCCGAAGGCGGTAACGGCTATGCAGGCGGCATTAACGGATCTCCACCGGTATCCGGACGCCCAGTCCGTACAATTGAAGCAAGCGATCGCGACCCATTACGAGCTAAGTGCCGAGCAAGTGATCGTCACCAATGGCGGGGATGAGCTGATTACGCTCCTATCTGAGACGTTCCTTGATGCCGAAGATGAAATTATTGTTCCAGGGCCTACCTTTAGCGAATATGAATTTGGTGCTCAGCTGATGGGTGCCAAAGTGATAGTAGCGCCGCTTACGAATGATCTTCAATACGATCCAGAGGCTATTGTTGCAGCCGTGACGGAACGAACGAAGATGGTGTATTTATGTTCACCCAACAACCCAACCGGCACGATTTTGTCCAAAAAAGAGCTGCAATATATTCTCGACTCCCTTCCCAAGTGGGTGCTCGTCGTGCTTGATGCCGCATATAGCCACTTTGTCTCTGCGGATGATTATTCGGATGGGATCGAATTTGTGCGCACGGGCTATCCGCTGGTCGTCTTAAAAACCTTCTCGAAAATATACGGTTTAGCAGGCATACGCGTCGGCTTCGGGGCTGCGCCGCAGGCGATTATCCAAAACATTTTGCAGGTCAAAGAGCCGTTTAACGTAAACGCCTTGGCTCAAGCGGCAGCAATTGCGGCTATAGGGGACGAAGAGCATGTATCACGTTCGCGTTCGCTTGTTGCCGAGGAGCGCCAGCGGCTGTATGCATCATTCCGCGAGCTGGGATTAAGCTATACAGAGAGCATGAGCAACTTTGTGTTGGTAGAGGTCGGCGAGCAATCGGAGTTTATCTACGAGCAACTAATGGCTAAAGGCATTATCGTTCGTCTGGCAAAAGCATGGGGGCTGAATTCGCATTTGCGAATATCGATAGGCACGCCTGAGGAGAATGAGCTGCTGATCGAGGCATTGCATCATATTTTGAAAGAAAATACGTAACAAAAAAACAGCCATTCCGGACCTCCAGAATGGCTGTTTTTTAATATCGCTGTCTTGTAATAAGTTTATCCGGTAAACTCTTGAACCCATGCGCCCTTGAAGTAAGCAATTCCGATCTTTGAAAAGCTGCCGCTTAAAATATTCGCCCGGTGGCCTTCGCTATTCATCCAATCGTTCATAACCTGCTCGGGAGTCGGCTGGCCTTTGGCAATGTTTTCGCCAGCAGCGCTGTACGTAATTTGAAACTTTTTCATCATATCAAACGGTGATCCATAGGTGGGGGAATTATGGTCAAAGTATTGGTTGTTAATCATATCCTGAGCTTTGACCTTCGCCATTTTAGATAAATCGCTGTTCATGCTAAGGGAGCCTAAACCTGCTTTGGCACGTTCGGAATTGACGATTTGCAGCACTTGCTGGTCAAATTCCAGTGAGGTTGAAGGCTGCTCCGGCGCGTAGTCAATCGGATCTTGTTTGTTCGTGATCCATTTTGGAACGTTATGTTGATTTTTTTTCATCGGCATTGCGGACTTGCCTGTTTGAGGGGTGGTAATGGAAGAAGCTTGCGTTACCTTCGGCACCGATTGGATCGTCTTTGTCTTAATTTCCGAATGAGAAACGGCAGACTGTTTGTTGGTCACGTTATGATTGGCTGAACAGCCTGTGACGATTAATAAGGCAGCGATTACGATATACCTCTTCATTGTATGGACACCTCCATATCGGATTAAATTAAGTGCATCAGACTATATGTTTGCCAATAATGACGGCTTTTATGCCGTTCTGGAGCGGGAGGGGTTAAATTTTCGACTATTTTGAAATAAGACTTGCGTATTGTAAATGCCTATGTTATATTATCAATACAAACAACAAATTTAACCTTGAATTCACATATTGAAAAGGTTGTCATTTGTATGATGATATCTTTTTCAATGTGTGATTTTTAGTTTTTCTGGAAAAAACATGTTAAAAAACTTATTGGAGGTCATTTAAAATGGAACAAGGTACAGTGAAATGGTTTAACGCAGAGAAAGGTTTTGGCTTTATCGAAGTAGAAGGCGGCAACGATGTATTCGTACATTTCTCCGCAATTCAAGGCGAAGGCTTCAAATCCCTTGACGAAGGTCAACGCGTTGAGTTCAACGTAACTCAAGGCAACCGTGGACCACAAGCAGAAAACGTTGTAAAACTGTAGTATTTTAAACAAAGAGCCCTTAACTTCGGTTAAGGGCTTTTTTTTTGTTGCTGGAGCCAGGACGAGACAAGAAAAAAAGCCACTTCGAGCAAATGAATGCTCGAGGCGGCTTTTATTGGATTTATTTATTTGAGGTTAGTAATGTTAACTTCCGGATTCACGTCCGCTTCATAATTAATGCCGTCTGTTTCAAAGCCGAACAGCTGGAAAAACTCGCGACGATAGCCTTCAAGATCGGATAGGTCATATACATTTTCCGTAGAGAGCTTAGCCCATACTTCTGCAACCTCAGCTTGAATTTCAGGTCTCATCTCCCAATCGTCAACGCGGATAAGCCCTTTCTCGTCAACGAGCGTTTCGCCCTTGCCGTATAGGCGCTCGGAGAACAAGCGATACATTTGCTCGATGCAGCCCTCGTGAATGCCTTTTTCCTTCATGACTTTATAAAGAGCGGAAATGTAAAGCGGTACGACTGGAATTGCCGAGCTCGATTGCGTAACCAAAGCTTTGTTGACGGATACGAAAGCGCGGCCGCCATTTGAGCTGAGCTGCGCGTTAAGACGCTGAGCAGTAGCTTCAAGATCGTTTTTCGCTGCGCCGATCGTACCTTCGCGATATACCGCATGCGTAATTTCTGGACCGATATACGAATAAGCAACGGTAGTTGCGCCTTCAGCCAGCGCACCTGCTTGCTGCAGCTCGTCAATCCACATTTGCCAGTCCTCGCCGCCCATGACCGCGATCGTCTGGCGAAGCTCGTCCTCTGTTGCCGGCTCGATGGTTGCTTGTGATACCTCGCCGCTGTGGAAGTTAACGGTTTTGTTCGTGTACGTGCCGCCAAGCGGCTTAATAACGGAAGCGAAAGTTTCGCCAGTCTTAGGATGTGTGCGGCGCGGAGAAGCGACGCTGTAAACGACCAAATCGATTTGTCCAAGCTCGGTGAGAATGAGGTCGATCGTTTTTGCTTTAATTTCGTCGGAGAACGCATCACCTACGATGCTGTAGGATTTACGTCCAGCAGCGGAAGCAGCCTCTTCGAATGCAGCTGAATTGTACCAGCCCGCCGATGCCGTGCGCGCTCCTTCGGCAGCTTTATCGAAGTAAACGCCAATCGTGTTAGCGCCAGCTGCAAATGAGGATACGATGCGGGAAGCAAGGCCGTAGCCCGTCGAAGCACCGATAACAAGCACGTTGCGAGGGCCTTCGATAGCTGGTTGTGCTTTAACGTAATCGATCTGGCGCTGCACTTGCTGCGCGCAGCCCTCCGGATGTGCAGTCGTACAAATAAAACCTCTCGTTTTCGGTTGAATAATCATATTGGAATATTCCTTTCTTTTATGGAATTCGTTTGTTTACAGTATGTAACGGCAAAACGGACAACTCTATCTCATTTTACCGACTTTTGCTGCATAAGGGAAGTTCCCCGTTGAGGACTAACGCATTTATTTTGCAAAATTACAGCAGTATGCAAACAAATAAGCGCCGATTCAGCCTTTAGGCGTTCTCGGCGCTTATTTATGTGAAAGTTAACGACGACCTGAGAGCTGCTGCTCAGCCATTTGAACGAGTCGGCGTGTAATTGATCCGCCGATGGAGCCCATATCGCGTGTAGTCATATTGCCGTAATAGCCATCTTGCGGAAGTTGAATGCCAAGCTCTTGAGCGACTTCGAACTTGAGTTGCTCCAGCGCTGCGCGTGCTTGGGGGACAAGAAGTTGATTTGTGCGGTTTGCCATCTTTTCTCAGCCTCCTTCTTAACCCTATTATGCGGAGCGTTGGCAGAGATTATTCGCTAATTGCACCTAAATTTACCGCCGTTTTTCAGAATGAGTCCGTGCTAAAATGGATACACGGAAGGAGGCGGCATTATGTTTATGAAGCCAATGCTCATGACGAGATATGAGAAGCCTTTTGATGATGAAAATTATATTTTCGAACCGATCATTGACGGCCATCGGCTGCAGCTTTCTTTCATGTCGAGCAAAACGAAATTATATACAAGGCACTTTAATGAAGTTACGCAGCAGTATCCCGAGCTACATAACGTTCCTTTGAGAGAGCCTGCCGACGTTGTCCTCGACGGTGAGGTTGCCTATGTAAATCCTCATACTGGAGCGATTGAGTTCGATACGCTTCAGAAGAGATTCCGGCTGAAGAAGGAACCGAGCATACGAGATGCCAAGCGGATAAACCCTGTGAAGTTTTTTGTGTTTGATATTCTCTATTATAATGGAGTTGATCTGCGGGAAACGCCGCTGCTTGAGCGCAAGAGGCTGCTGGATGCTATTTTGGAGGATAACCTTTATTATAAGAAGATGCTGTTCGTAGAGCGGGAAGGGATGGCTTTGTTCGATCTAGTCAAACGTTCCGATCTTGAGGGCGTCGCATGCAAGCGAAAGGACAGTACTTATGCCGAAGGGCGCGGGGACAACTGGTTAAAAGTGAAAAATGATGAATATGGCGTGCTGCCTATGACGGAGATGCGCAACGAAGTAAGTAACGCTGAACAGAAATGTTGTTAATGTAAATGTTAATTAATATACGTTTATTAAAGTTTGGAAAAAGATGCTGACGGCAAATGTCGTTGGCATCTTTTTTGTTGCTGATCGCTTCTAATTATACAAATACGGCTAAGAGAAGCCCGTCATAAACGATAAATTTGTTATTGACGATAAGCGGGCGAAATCGTTACAATATAATCGTTAATATTATTAGTAATCAATTAATAAATTAACAAATGTAAGCGCTCTTTTAAATGCTTGCGTGGAAGGCGAGGTGCATGGCAAAAGTTTTTGTTTTTTATTGCGAAAGCCATTCAAAACATTCGTTTAAATCGGAAGGGGAGAGGCTGCTTTATTGTGGAAAAATGGAACGCGATCGCACCAGAAGCGGCTATCCGCGGAAATAAAGCAGGAAACTAGACATATGAAACCATGCTGCGCGAGTACATGTATATCGTCCATTAGCGTTATCGATTTTACACCTGCTCTGAAAGATCGCATTTCATATGGGCAAAGATCGTAAAGCAATGAATGTTTCATATTTCGTTTAAATGTTTAAATAGGTTGTAGAAACAACGCCGCTCAATTGCCTTAAACAAAAACAAAAAAAGAGCTGCAAATCGCATTCAGCGATCGCAGCTCCATCCATAATTCTAATTGACTACGCGTCTAGCCGTTACGTAGGTTTTTGACCAGTAGCTTGTATTCAGATTTGATACGGTAACGCCTTGGCTCGAAGAACTGTGAATGATTTTGTTGTTGCCAGCGTAAATAGCTACATGGCTAATAGACTTGCCGTTTGTTTTGAAGAAAACAAGATCGCCCATGCTCAGGGAGTCCTTGGGAACCTTCTCGCCAATTGTTGCTTGAGCAGTAGAAGTCCGTGGAAGAGAAACATCCAGCCCTTTAAACAAGAATTGCGTGAACGAAGAACAGTCAAAAGCGTATGTAACGCCAGCGGGTGCACCAAATCTATATGGAGTGCCAATGTATTCTTTGCCTGTGGAAATAAGATCGATCGTTTCAGGTGTTGCTGCATGCGCTTTCTGTGCAAATGATCCGAGTGTGATAGCTGACATGACGATCGCGCTGCATATGCCTGCTTTTGCAATTGATTTCATTAGGTTTGATTTTCTCATGCTGTCAGGATGTCCCTCCGCGTTTCGTATTATGTGTAATGACTATAACACATTTACAAAACGGCAATTTTCGCTCATGAGAGCGAAAAGACAGCTATTATCGGGATTATGAGCAATTATGAGAAAAAAATGAAAAATTATTAATGAAAAACAGCAAATAATGCGCCTTAAGGCATATTTACGCCTCTAGCGCTCACAAGAAGGGTATACCATTGCTCCCGAGTCATCAATTCTGCTTGTTTTACAGCGTCTTTACAAGCCAATATGCGCTCTGGATTTACCGTGCCGATGACAGGCTGTATGCGGGCAGGATGCTTCATTAGCCAGCCAAGCACTATGGATTCAGGCGTTGTATCGTTCTCCTCAGCCAGCTGCTTAACGAGAGCGGCTGTTTGCAATTCTGCCTCGTTCGCATTCTCCGATACCTTGCCGGAAAATCTCCCTTGCGCAAGCGGGCCCCATGCTTGAATTTGAATGTTTTCCATTTGCATGAATTCCATTAGCCCTTCAGGGAAGCTGTCGTTCAGTCCGGCTTTTTGATTGACGTGAACGCCGTGGTCAACCCAGTCATGACGCAGCAGGCTCATTTCCAGCTGATTCACGACAAGGGGATCGGGCAATTCACGCTGCAAGAAACGGATCTGGCCCGGGCTCATGTTGGATACGCCAAAGTTGCGCACCTTGCCTGAGAGCTTCAGCTTCGTGAAGGCTTCAGCGATTTCATCCGGTTCCACGAGCGGATCTGGACGGTGAAGCAGCAGAACATCCAAGTACTCCGTGCCAAGCCGCTCCAAAATGCCGTCTACCGAAGGCAAAATATGTTCTTTTGAAAAGTTAAAGCGTACGGGCAGTGCGCCGTCAGACAATTGAATGCCCACTTTGGATTGAATCACAATCTGCTCGCGCAGCTTAGGCTGCTGCTTGAGCACTTGTCCGAATACAGATTCGGCTTTGCCCCTTGTATAGATATCTGCATGATCGTACATCGTAATGCCGATTGATAAAGCAGCTTCAACTGCAGCTTCCGCCTGAGAGATATGACTAGATGTAATCGGGTCTGCAAGATCCCAGCTTCCGCCAAGTCCCATGCAACCTAGCGCAAGCCGACTGTCTGATATTCCGCGACGAGCTAATGGCATCAATTTCATTTTTAATCATCCTCCGCTATATAGGTTGGAAAAACCTTCAATCGGATTCTATTATAACGCTCTATTTCCAATCATATAAGCACTGAAAAAAAGTTCACTAACTAACCTTGTGACGCATAGGCTGGATCGAATAGACGTTGTTGCAAGCCAGCATTGCAAGCGCTTCTTTTTGATGCTACATTACTTATGATTAGGTTCAGTTCAAAAATGCTAGACGAAGTAGTCTAGCTTCACTAGATCAATTGGGAGGAATATCGATTGGCTTATATTACCTGTAACTTTTTTTCGGAAGCGCTGGGCTTAAGCACGTCAATGACCGTTATTTTGCCGCAGCAGACAACCTCGCAAATCGGTATGAATAATCGCAGCAGCCAGAAGCTGCACAAAACCTTATATTTATTGCACGGCCTGTCCGACGACGATACGATCTGGTCAAGAAGAACGTCTGTCGAGCGTTATGTAGCTGAGCTCGGGCTCGCAGTAGTCATGCCGAATGTTCATCAAAGCTTTTATACGGATATGGAGTATGGCAATAAGTATTGGACTTTTCTAACGGAAGAGCTTCCTGCTGTCGCTAGATCGTTTTTCCCTTTATCAGACGCACGCGAGGACAATTATGTTGCAGGCTTGTCGATGGGCGGTTATGGCGCGTTTAAATGGGCGCTTAGGCATCCGGATCGAATCGCAGCTGCGGGCAGCTTGTCCGGCGCGCTAGATATGGCCAACCATATCAAAGATCCGGCTCATATGAAGCCGTTATTCAACCTTATTTACGGTGACAAAGAGGTTAAAGGCTCGGATAATGATTTGCTGCACCTTGTTACCGAGCTTGCACCTTCTTCGTCTCCGAAGCCGGCGCTTTACCAGTGCTGCGGCACGGAGGATTTTTTATACGACGATAACCTGGCGTTCCGCGACGCTTGCAAGCAAGCGGATTATCCGCTGACATATGAAGAAGGTCCCGGCACTCATGAGTGGGGCTATTGGGACACGCATATCCAGCGCTTCTTGCGGTGGCTGCCCATTACGAATGAATAAATAGCAGCCTTACGATGCTAGTTAATAGAGGGAGAGAGGAAAGCTACCAAGCTGATGAGGCTGGCAGCTTTCTTTTTTTATTTAAGGGTTGCAAAATGTATCCGCTCCCATTATGCTTTGTATAGAATTAATGTTTATGTTTATGGATAAATAAATACATTAATTCAACCATTGGATATGTTATTTATTCTAATCATACAAAAAGCGAGGGCGAATGAAATGGCAAACCGCGTAACCATTAACGCCGATTTGGCAGCAGGCACGATTAACCGCAATATTTATGGACATTTTTCCGAGCATTTGGGCCGATGTATTTATGAAGGCATTTGGGTGGGCGAGGATTCTCCTATCCCGAATACAAACGGCATTCGCAATGACGTTGTAGCCGCGCTTAAGCAGTTGAAAATTCCAGTGCTGCGCTGGCCGGGCGGCTGCTTTGCCGATGAGTACCATTGGAAGGACGGCATCGGTCCGCGCGAATCACGCAAGCGGATGATTAACACACACTGGGGCGGCGTGCTTGAGAATAACCATTTTGGCACACATGAGTTTTTGATGCTGTGCGAAATGCTGGAGTGCGAGCCGTACATCTCAGGCAATGTAGGAAGCGGCACGGTTCAGGAAATGTCGGAATGGGTGGAGTACATGACGTTTGACGGCGTATCGCCAATGGCGGAATTGCGCCAAGAGAATGGCAGGGAGAAGCCGTGGAACGTCAAATATTTTGGCGTCGGCAATGAGAACTGGGGCTGCGGCGGCAACATGCGTCCCGAGTATTACGCGGACCTCTATCGAAGATACCAAACCTACGTGCGCAACTACGGCGAGAACAAGATCCACAAAATCGCCTGCGGACCTAACGTTGACGATTATCGCTGGATGGAGGTGCTGATGCGTGAAGCGCATGGGATGATGGATTCGATTTCGCTGCATTATTACACGATTCCAGGCGAGTTCTGGACGCAAAAAGGCGCGGCGACGGGCTTCTCCGAGGATGAGTGGTACTCCACGCTGAAGAAAGCGCTATGGATGGATGAGCTGATCACGCGTCATTCGACGATTATGGACAAGTATGACAAGGGCAAGCGGATTGGCCTAATCGTAGACGAATGGGGAACTTGGTTCGATGTAGAGCCGGGCACGAACCCAGGCTTCCTGTACCAGCAGAACACGATTCGTGATGCGCTTGTGGCAGGCGTTACGCTGAACATTTTCCACGACCATTGCGACCGGGTTCAAATGGCAAACATCGCGCAGGTGATCAACGTGCTGCAATCGGTTATTTTGACCGAGGGCGAGAAAATGATTTTGACGCCGACGTACCATGTATTTGATATGTACAAGGTGCATCAGGACGCAACGCTGCTTACGACGTCGATTGACAGTCAGGATTACGCCCATAATGATCAGCTGATTCCTCAAGTATCCGTATCGGCTTCGAAAGACGCGGAAGGCCGCATTCATATCAGCTTGTGCAATTTGGACAATCATTCCGGCGCAGACGTTGAAATCGATCTTCGCGGCTTGGCAGGCGCAGGTCTTAAAGTAAGCGGAACGGCGCTTACCGCTACAACGAAGGATGCACACAATACGTTCGAGCAGCCTGAAGCCGTGGTGCCGACCGCTTATCAAGCCTTTAAGGTTGATGGCACTACCATTAGCGCGAAGCTCTCGCCGATGTCCGTTACGGTCCTTGAGCTGATTTCGGAATAAGGAACGCCTTATGATGAGCAGCAAAAATCAGTGCAAAGGCTGCCGCGACGAGTACATTGTGACGGACGAGCAGATCGATCGCATTTTGGCAGCGCCGATGTTTCAAACGGATATCAGCGTGCCCGATGACGTGTACGAGCAGCGCTTGATGCAGTGCGGCGGCTGCCCGAAGTTTCAATATGGAACGACATGCGCCATCTGCGGCTGCTTCGTGCGCATTGCCGCCAAATACAAAAACCGTGCTTGTCCACTGCCGGGCGATAGCCGCTGGGCGAAATATGCTTAATGAATAGAAACAGGCCGCTTTCCGGCTTCACGGAGAGCGGCCTTCTTGCATCAAAAACGTGCATGCCGCATTTGCCAACGCTCTAGCCCATTACGGAACGGCGGAAATTCACAACTTTTGACCTGATATTGCAAATACAATCCGATTTCATCTTTGTACAATAAAGCTAATCGGGAGGAAAGCTAGACCTGCGCTGAAAAGAGGGGGACCCTGCGCACATCAGCTGAATCGATAGGTTAGATGTGATACATATTGTATCGTAATGCGTGGAATATGCTGCCTAACAGCTGCTGTGATCCTCTCAACAACAACTCTATGAATCTGGAAGGGACGATTTCAATGAAAAATTGTAAGCGTTTTACGATGATGGGTTTGATAGTTCTGCTATTCGCCATGGCATTGCCGGGCTTCGCGTTTGCGGCTGAGACGCCTAGCTTCACGCTGACTCAGGATCGGTCTGACAATCAAATCAAGATTGCCATTACAGGTGATAAATTAAAAGATATGTACGCCTATGAAGTGAAAGTCGCTTTTGATACGAAGAAGCTTCGCTTCAAGAGCGCAAGCAGCGGAGTTACAGGCTTCTCGATTACGCCAATCGTAGAAGGCGCGCAGATCGTATACGCAACGACCAAAATCGGCAAAAAAGCGGGTGACAGCGGAAAGGTTGTATTATCCAGCTTGAATTTTGAAGCGATTGGCAAGGGAAAGGCGGAAGTGAAGCTCACGGATGTGAAGCTAGTAAACAGTGCTTTGGAATCCGTCACCTTGAAACCAAACGTGAAAATAGCGGCAGAGCTGGGCAGTTCGTCCATATTCTTCAAGGATATTGCGGGGCACTGGGCGATTGCATCGATTGAACGGGCAGTTGAGCTTGGCTTCATTAATGGCTATGCCGACGGATCTTTCCGGCCGAATGCGCAGGTAACCCGTGCCGAGTTTGCCGCTATGCTCGTTCGCGCTCTTGATCTGCAGACAGCAGCAGGCGCGAAATTATCGTTTAAAGACGCAGCAAGCATTCCAAGCTGGGCAACTGAGTTCGTCGGCACTGCCGTAGACGCTGGCATTATAACGGGCTATGAGGATCAGACATTCCGTGCAAGCACGCCTATCAAGCGCAGCGAGATTGCTGTCATGGTAGCCCGGGCGCTTAAATGGCAGGTTGATGCTTCCAAAAAATCATCGTTTGCCGATCGTGACAAAATTCCGGCATGGGCAGACCCCTCTATCGCAATGGCTGCGGAAGCAGGCGTCCTCAAGGGAAGAGGCGCTAATCTGTTTGTACCAAGCGCGAACGCCACACGGGCGGAAGCTGTAACGCTGCTGCTCGCTATGATCGATCTTAAAGCCTAACAGCAGGCAATTATTTGCGCACGGGGAGTAGATAGGATGAAAAGCACGATTTGGATACTAGCAGGATTTTTGCTCGCAACCGCCTTTGGCGTCGCATTAATCGTGAAAACGGACCGTACGAGCGGCGAGGAAGGGAAGAAGCTGGATGCTTCCGCGCTGGAGAGCGTGCTAAGCGTAGACCAAGAAGCGGCGCTGCATCGCAAAACATCATCGGGCGTGAAAGCACCCGCCTTTACGCTCAAAGCGCTGGACGGCAAAACCTATACCATCGGAGAAACGAGCGACAAACCGATCGTTTTGCAATTTTGGGCCAGCTGGTGCGAGGCGTGCACCGTGGAAGCTCCTACGCTGAAGAAGCTGCATGAGGCGTACCGGGATAAGGTTGATTTTTATGGCGTCAACCTGTCCTCCGAGGAGAAGCAAGCGGGCAATATCTCGTCATTCGTCCAGCAAAATGAGTGGAGCTTTACCAATCTGCTCGATGCCAATAAACGTGCCTCCTACTTATACGAGCTGCATGCGCTGCCAACCACATTCATTATTGATACGGATGGCACGCTGCTGGACACCTTTCATATGGTTGATCCGATGGAATTTGAGTTGAAGCTGGATCAGCTGACGGAAGGGAGGTGAGCACGGGATTAAGAGCTATTAAGGAGAAATCAGCTTCGAGCTCAATATAGTTGCTTGTTTATTTTGACCAAAGTCCGAGGGAGTGAAGCAAGATGAGATTCAGCGCAAAGCTGAAGCCAAGCGTGGTTATGCTGCTTATATTTGCCCTGTACGTAAGCAGCTTTCTGCCAGCTGTCCATGTAGAGGCAGCGGCGGAGGATGAGCCTGGTTTTTTCGAGGATCATTTCAATCGATCGGTCATCAATGAAAAATGGAATGTTGTCGATGGCAATTGGTCGACAGCAAGCGGCAAAATGACAGCAGAGAGCGGCAACGGCTCGAAAGCGCTAATTAAACAGACAGAGCTACAGGATGGAAGCATCGAAGCGGACATTAGCTTTGCTAATCGAAACGGCGATGCGGGCTTATTGGTCCGTACGGTTAGCGCAGCGCCTGGCGCCGACAATGTAAAAGGTTATTACGCGGGCATTTCCGCGCAAGGAACGGGCAGCGTATTTCTTGGGCGCATGGACAACAAATGGACCGAACTGAAGCGCGTTAAGATTGCGGTAGATCCAAGCACGGTTTATCGGTTTAAAGCTAGTGCCGAAGGATCGCAAATCAAGCTTTATGTGAACGACACGCTCGTTTTAGAGCAGACGGACACGACCTATACGAAGGGACAGGTGGGCGTAAGGCTCTACCAGTCGCTGCCGACATACGGCAATGTTCAAGTTGCGGATCAGCAGAAAACGGTCGTATTCACGGACAACTTTGATGCTCCCGCGCAGGAGTTGGCTTTGCCGAACTGGCAAACGATTCTAGGCGATTGGAAGCTGCAATCAGGAGGGATTACGGTTAATAAGGGCTCTAATCAAACGCTGCTTGTGAAAGAAACCTCGTTTAATGATTTTACGGCAGAGACGGACTTGAAGCTGACGGCAGCAGAGGGTGCCGCAGGGCTCGTATTTAGAACCCAGTCCAGCGAAGCAGGAAAGCTGGTTCAAGGTTACTATGCTGGCTTGCAAGCGGATGGAAGCCTCGTTCTCCGCCGTTTAAATGAGGAATGGTCCGATTTGAAAGCCGTCAAAGCTCTGGATGCGGTCGCTCCAAACAAGTTTTATCAGCTGAAAGTCGTCACGTATGGCTCGGGCATTAAAGTCTATCTGGATGATATGCACAATCCGGCGCTGGAGTACAGCGACGACAGCGCGCAGAAATTCGCTTCGGGCGGGGTTGGCGTCTGGGCTGATGCGGTGCAGCCGGCGTTTGACAACTTTATTGCCAGCGATTATTACGTGCCGGCGGAGTCGTTCAAAGAGCCGGTAGCCAATAAAGATCCGCTCCTGCAAACGCCGTTCGTACCTCTTCCGCTAGGAGCAGTGAAGGCGGAGGGCTGGCTGCTTAAGCAGCTTGAGCTTATGAAGGATGGAGCGACCGGTTATGCGGAGGATTTGTACGGCGAGCTGAACACCAATTCGGAATGGCTTGGCGGAACAGCGCCGGAATCGAACTGGGAACGCCCCGTTTATTATGTGAAAGGATTAGTAGCGCTTGCCTACACGCTGGATGACCCGGATCTGATCGCCAAGTCGCAAAAATGGGTGAATTGGATGCTGAACAGCCAGCAGGAAGATGGCAATTTCGGTCCAGCCAGCGATAATGATTGGTGGCCGCGCATGGTTGCTATCTATGTGCTGAAGGATTACTACGAAGCGACTAACGATGAGCGGGTCATTCCTTTCCTAACGAATTATTTTCACTATCAATTAAACAATTTGGATAAGCGTCCTTTATTCGATTGGGGTCAAATCCGCAGCGGCGACAACCTGAACGTCGTTCTGTGGCTCTACAACCGTACCGGTGACAGCTTTCTGATTCAATTGGCTGAGAAGCTCCATGAGCAAGGTACGGATGCGACTGATGTTTTTACGAACAATAACTTTTTGACAGCCGCTAAGAGCAATGCTGGCAACTTCTACACGCAGCATACGGTGAACGTCAACCAATCGATCAAGACACCTGCCATTTATTATCAATTATCGAAAAATGAAGCGGACAAAGACGCCTACCAAGCAGGCGTGGAGCATCTGAATCAATCCCATAACCAAATTACCGGCATCAATTCCGGTACGGAAATGCTCGCTGGCCTTGCATCGACGCAAGGGGTAGAGCTATGTGCCATCGTCGAGCGCATTCACAGCGATGCCGTCACCGCGATGATAACCGGCGATCCGACGATCGGCGATGCGCTTGAGAAGCTTACGTTCAACTCGCTCCCGGGAGCGATGAGCAAGGACATTAAGACGCATCAATATTATTCGCTGCCCAATCAAGTGCAAAGCGGCTTGACCGATCATGGCTTTAAGCAAAATTACGATTCCGGCACGGTGCAATCGCCGTATTCGGGATTTCCTTGCTGCCGCTTCAACATGCATATGGGCTGGCCTTATTTTGTGAAGGATATGTGGGCAGGCACGGCTGACGGAGGGCTTGGCGTTATCGCATACGGGCCTAGCCGCGTCTCTGCCAAAATTAAAGGCGCCAACGTCACCGTTAAGGAGACGACGAACTATCCGTTCGAGGATCAAATCCGCTTTACGATCGAAGAGGCGTCGGAGAGCGTGAAATTCCCGCTTAAGCTGCGTATTCCAAATTGGACAGAGAATGCGACGATTACGGTGAATGGTCAGCCGCAGGCAGCGGTGAAAGCAGGTGAGTATTTCTCCATTGACCGGGTATGGCAAAAAGGGGATACCGTTGTGCTGACTTTGCCGATGGAGATCAAAACCTCGACATGGGTAAACAACTCTATCGGCATTGAGCGCGGACCGCTCGTTTTCTCGCTCAGAATCGAAGAGAGCTGGGTGGAGCAATCGAATCCGGCACCTCAAGTGAAGGAACCCGGCTTCAAGCAGTACAACATCAACGCCGAATCGCCATGGAATTATGGCTTATTGCTAGATCGCGACAATCCTGAGCATTCGATCGAGGTTGTCATGTCAGACATGCCGGAAAATCCATTTATACAGGAGACGACCCCGATTAAGCTCATCGCGAAGGGGAAACGAATCCCTGCATGGGGCAAAGCGCCTAACGGCGTCTCGGCAGCGGAGCCGCCTGTCGGCCCTGTTTATTCCGCTGAGCCTACGGAGGATATTACGCTGGTGCCGTTCGGAGCGGAGAATCTGCGCGTAACTTATTTCCCTGAGGTGACGGAAGACTTGGCCATTCAACCGGCTAAGTATGAGGCTGAGAAAGCTGAGCTGTTCAAAGCAAGCGCTCGCAGCAATAACGTTCATGCCTCCTCAGGCGGCTATGTCGGCGGTATCGATTACGAGGACAGCTACGTTCATTTCAATCAGGTTGAGGCTCCAAAGGCAGGAACCTACAAAATGTTCATTTGGTACGCTCAAAACACGAACAACTACCAGCCTGCAACCGCCAAAATGATTATAAATGACGGCGTGGAGCAGACGGCACAGCTTGCCGGAACGATAAACTGGGGCAGATTTATGGCGACCAGCGTAAACGTTGAGCTGAAGGAGGGCGTCAACTCCATTAAATTTATGCGCGGCTCAGGAGCAAATCCCGGCTTTTACGAGCTGGATTACATTGCTTTGTCGGCAGCAAGCAGCGAGGATGTTGAACCGGAGTTGAAACCGGCTGCGACGTTAACAGGCGACGCAAGCGCGGCGAGCGGACAAATCATTGATCTTACGTTCGGGGTAAGCCGTGTTACGGACAGCGTCTATCAGAGCGTTTATGCGCAGGATGTGACGGTATCCTATGATCCGAGCAAGCTTGCTTTCGTAGGCGTCTCCTCGCTAAGAGAAGGGCTGAATGTGCTTGAGACTAAAGAGCTTGGACCGGGCAAAATCCGCATTCTCGCATTTGCGCAAGGAATGGGCCTAGCGCCAAACGCGGATTGGCTGAAGCTAACCTTCCAAGCTGCTTCGCTGGAGTCGGCGGAGTCAACCAGCGTCACGTTGACCAATGCGAGACTTGCAAACGGCGATGGCGCCGAGCTTGCGCTAAGCGATGCTAAGCACGCTCTGCAAATAGCGGCACGGCCGCCATCAGGCGATCTAAATCAGGATAACAAGGTTTCAATAGGCGATCTTGCCATAGTAGCTGCGGCTTACGGCAAAACGAGCGCTGATCCGAATTGGACACAGTTTAAGAAGGCAGATCTAAATCAAGACGGAAAAGTAGATATTGAGGATCTTGCGATGCTTGCTAAATTAATAATCGGCTAAAAGAACCATGGGGGAAGGCACATCACTTCCCCCACCCAATTTTAATATGAAATATTGGAGGTTCCATACATGTTGAAGCGAAGCAAAGCAATAAGTATGCTTGTAACTTTATCGATGATTTTGAGCATTGCGGCTTCCGCAATCTCGTTTGCCCCAAGGGCTGCGGCAGCGGAAGGCTCGGCGGGAGGAGCTGCGCCGGCTGCGTACCATGGCTTGAAAGCCGAATATTATACCGCGGGAGGACCTCCCAATTTTACATTCGACACCTTTAAGGGTACCGGGTATGACCCGAATCTGGACATTTCTAATCTTGAGCCGTCGATTAAAATGTATACAGGGCAAGAAAATCGCGTCGGGATTAGATGGACGGGGTTAATCCAGCCCGAATTCTCGGAGAACTATACGTTTTATATTACAGGGGACAATGGTTTCCGGCTATGGATTGATAATAAGCTGACGATCGATCACTGGGTCGCGGATTGGGATAAAGAACAAACCTCGCAGCCGGTCGCATTGGTTGCCGGTCAAAAGTACAGCATTAAGCTGGAATTATTCGAGGATTCCGGCGGCTCGAATGTACACATGCGCTGGGCTAGCCCGAGCGTAGCGAAGGAAGCGGTGCCGACGCAGGCATTTTATTTGCCGGACGGCTTTGCGCCTGGCGGCATAGTATCGGAGGATGGGCTGCAAATCGAGCTTCCCTTCGAAGCGTCGTTAAAACCGGTTACAGCCGAGCTTGTGAAACATTTGAAAGTAAATATCGCAACAGGCAGCTTGTCCCTTGCTTCTGCGGCTTTGAAGGAAGGCGATGACAAAGTCGTTGCCGTTAAGCTAACAGAGCCGCTTAATTCCAGGGATATAGGCAATGTCAAAGCGGTTTATGACGGCAAGGGCGGTCTAGAGACGCTGGCGGGCGAGGTCGTAGCTGGCTTCGATAAGCCGCTGCTTAACGGCTCGAAATATCAAATTATGTCCCCATGGGCGGATGACGTGGATAAGGAAAATGTGCTCCCGGAATACCCAAGACCGCAATTGGCGCGTGAAAACTGGGTTAATCTGAACGGCGAGTGGGAGTTCCAAGCGGCTAAGAAGGGAGAGGCAGTTCCTGCCGGCTTAACGCTGAAAGAAAAGATTCTCGTGCCATTCGCGGCAGAGGCGAAGCTTTCAGGCATCAACCGCGTCGAGGATTTAATGTGGTATAAGCGTACGTTCACCATTCCGAAAAACTGGGACGGTGAGCGCGTGAAGCTTAATTTTGGCGCGGTAGACTATTTGGCAACGGTGTATGTGAACGGACAATCGGTAGGCAGCCATAAAGGCGGCTACACGTCCTTTAGCTTCGACATTACCGATTATCTAGTAGCTGGCGACAATGAGCTTATCGTCCACGTGCTTGACGAGACGGATATGGGAGCAGACCAAGCGGTCGGCAAACAAACCGTTAAGAAGCTCGGCGGCATTTGGTACACGTCCGTATCCGGTATTTGGCAGACGGTATGGCTGGAGCCGGTAGCGGCAGCGCATATCGAGAAGCTGGATATGGCGACGGATATCCACAAGGGAGAATTGAAGCTGAGCGTTGCGGGAAGCGGCATTCAAGGCCAAACCGTTGAAGCCGTCGTGCTCTCAAATGGCGATGTAATCGGAACGGCGACAGGTGACGTCGGCTCGGAGATTGCAGTACCAGTGCCAAATGCAAGACTATGGTCTCCCGATGATCCGTTCCTCTACGATTTGAAGGTTTATTTGAAGGATGGATCGCAAACGGTAGACGAGGTAACGAGCTATTTCGGGATGAGAGAGATCAAGCTAGGCAAAGTTGATGGCGTAACCCGTCCGCTACTGAATGGAAATTTTGTGTTCCAAATGGGCCCGCTCGACCAAGGGTTCTGGCCGGACGGCATCTATACGGCGCCTACGGATGAAGCTTTGAAATTCGATATTGAAGCGGTCAAGCGCGTGGGCATGAATACGATCCGCAAGCATATTAAGGTAGAGCCTGCCCGTTGGTACTATTGGGCGGATAAGCTCGGCGTACTCGTATGGCAGGATATGCCGAGTCTGGAGGATCGCCAAGGCAATAAAGGCTCCGATATTACGCAGCCAACAAAAACGCAGTGGTTTAAGGAATACAAGGAAATGGTAGACCAGCTTCGCAGCGTTACATCTATTATTGTATGGACTGTGTTTAATGAAGGCTGGGGGCAATTCGACCAAGGCGGTCAACAGACGAGGGACGCTACGGCCTATGTAAAAGGACTGGATTCGACTCGTCTCATCAACAGCACGAGTGGCTGGTGGGATGCCGGAGCGGGCGATTTGCTCGATATGCACAGATATCCTGATCCTGGAGCGCCGAATGCAAGCGATACAAGAGCTGCGGTGCTTGGCGAATACGGCGGTCTAGGGCTGCACGTGCCTGGACATGAATGGAGTCCGCTCGTGTTCTCCTATCAATTAATGAACAGCAAGGAACAGCTTACTTCCACTTACATCAATTATATTAATAGGCTGAAGCAATTGAAGGAAGGCGGACTAAGCGCCGCTATTTATACTCAAATTACGGATGTGGAGTATGAAATCAACGGCTTGCTGTCCTATGACCGGAAAGTAGAGAAAATGGACTTTGACCGCATTGCGATCGCACATCGCGAGCTTATCGGCACAGCGACAAAAACGGATTTGCTTGCTGAAATCGCGAAGGCGGAGGCGATGGTCGGCCAGGCGAAAATCGGCACGGGTGCCGGCGAATATAAGCAAGCGGTGGTTGATGCTTTTAATGCCGTTCTAGATGCGGCTGAGGCGGTTGCTGAGAACGCGAATGCACTTGCCGGAGATATCCAAACGGCACTAAAATCGCTGCAAAACGCGCGCGGGCAGCTGTTCGCTGCCGTTAATGATCCAATTGAAGCAGGCTCGAGGGTAGATGGCTTTGATGCTGCGGCGCTAAATGAAGAATGGTCGGTATTTAAAGCGGATAACAGCAAATGGTCGCTAACGCGCAAGCCGGGCTTCCTCAGCCTAGACACGTCCGCCGGCGATACGTTCCAAGGCTCTAATAATTTGCCGAATATTTTCTTGAAAGACGCACCGGCCGGCGATTTTGTTATTACGACTAAAGTCGAAGCTCCCGTTCGGAAAAACTATCAGCAAGCAGGTCTCTTCCTATGGCAAAATGAAGACAATTACGTGAAGCTAGGCCATGTATGGGATACGGACGGTTCAACAGGCAAAAGCCTGGAGACTGCTTACGAGAAAAACGCCGCTTATGTAAAAGCAACAAACATGGCGAATCATCCAGGTTTTGATACGTCGTATTTGCAGATTCGCAAGATTGGCAATGTCGTTTCCACGTTCTATTGGAATGGAACGGCTTGGAAGGCTGCGGCAGATCCGATGACTGTCAGCCTATCCAATCTGAAAATCGGTTTCTACGGCTTATCTTCCGGGGATAAAACCTCCATTCAAGCCAATTTTGATTATTTCTCGGTTGGTCCTGTGCAAGCCGCTGATAAAGCAGCGCTTCAAGCTGCGATAACAGCCGCCGAAGCACAGCTTAGCGCAGCGGTAACCGGAACGGAGCCGGGACAATATCCGCAAGTCGCGAAGGAAGCTTTCGGCGCGGCGATTGCGGCGGCAAAAGCAGCAGCAGCTAACGCGGCTGCGGATCAAGCGGCAGTAGATGCAGCAGCAGCAGCGCTGAGCCAAGCGGCAGCAACGTTTGCAGCCGCAGTCGTACCGACTGCTCCTGCAGAGGCGTCAGCTACGCTTGCTGGTCCAGCACAGGTAAAAGCAGGTCAATCCTTTGATCTGAAGGTGGGCTTATCGAATATTACAGCAGAGAAGTTCCAGTCGCTTTATGCTCAAATTTTAACGATTACCTTCAATCCTAACCAGCTGGCGTTGTCGGAGGCTGTTTCCTTGCAGGAGGGCTTTGGCATTCTGGAGAAGCATGCCATTGAGCCAGGCAAGGTTCGCATTATTGCGGCGGGCCAAGGCAGCAGCCTATCTGCGGATGCGGAATGGTTGAAGCTTACCTTTCTCGCCAGCGTAACAGGTGCGCCTGTCCGTGCGGATATTTCCGTAAGCGGAATTGAAGTCGCCAACAGCTTAGGGGAAGAGCTTGCGGTAAATGGCGCAGCGCATACGGTACAGATTAGTGCGCAAGTAGATTTGACTGCACTGAATGAAGCTATTGCGGCAGCGGAGGCTCTCTACAACGGAGCGGTAGCGGGCACGCAGCCTGGACAATATCCAGCTGCAGCTAAAGCGGCATTCGGCGCTGCGATCGCAAAAGCAAAAGAAGTCGCGGTCAACCCGAATGCAACCGATGTACAAGTAAGAGACGCAATTGCTCAGCTTCACGCAGCTGCGACAGCCTTCCAAGCATCGGTCTTGTCAGGCGACATCAACAACGATCAGAAGATTACGGTCGGCGATCTTGGCATCGTGGCTGCTGCTTACGGTAAAACAAGCGCGGATCCGAACTGGTCGCAGTACAAAAAAGCCGATCTTAATGCCGATGGCAAAGTCGACATTGAAGATATCGCGATGCTTGCGAGATGGATTCTTGGCTAATGCGGATATAGGGCAATAAAAAAGGGTGACCAGAAGCCAAATGGCTTTTTGGTCACCCTTTTTCTCATTATTTGTAGCTTGGCAGCCAGCTGCCATGTGCTTCGATGAGCTCGTCGCAAAGCGATACGATGTCATCCATAGACAGCTCGGCAGAGGTATGGGGATCGAGCAGAGCGGCGTGATAAATATGTTCACGCTTGCCGGTAATTGCAGCTTCGATGGTCAGCAGCTGCGTGTTGATGTTCGTGCGGTTCAGCGCAGCGAGCTGAGGCGGCAGGTCGCCAACATAGGTTGGCGTTACACCGTTCGCGTCGACTAGGCATGGCACTTCTACGCAAGCTTCCTTCGGCAGGTTCGTGATCAAGCCGGTATTCATGACGTTGCCGCCGATTTTGAACGGGTTGTTCGTTTCGATCGCTTCCAAAATATAAGAAGCATATTCCAGGCTGCGGCAATGCTCAAGGTTGCGGTCGTTAACGAGCGAATCGCGCATCGACTTCCAGCCTTCGATTTGGCTCACGCAGCGGCGCGGATATTCATCGAGCGGAATGTTGAAGCGTTCGATAAGCTCCGGATAGTTGCGCTTGATGAAGTAGGGATGGTATTCGGCGTTATGCTCGGAGGATTCGGTGATGTAATAACCGAATTTCAGCATCAGCTCATAGCGGACCATGTCGCTATGCTGCTCCTTTTGCTTCTCGGCCGCGCGGCGTTTGATTTCCGGATAAAGATCGACGCCGTCCTTGCTTGCTTCAAGCAGCCATGCCATATGGTTGATGCCTGCTATTTTGTATTTAACGCCCGTTGGGTCTAGATCCAAGTGCTCGAACAGATGCGGTACGCATACTTGTACACTGTGGCATAGGCCGACGGTTTGGACGCCGCCATGCGTGTTCATCACATTGGTGAGAACAGCCATCGGGTTCGTGTAGTTCAGGAACAAGGCGTCTGGACAAACCTCGTTAATATCGCGGGCAAAATCGAGCATGACCGGAATCGTGCGCAAATTGCGGAACAAGCCTCCGATTCCAACGGTATCGGCAATCGTCTGACGCAAGCCGTATTTTTTTGGTATTTCAAAATCGGTGATGGTGCAAGGATCATAGCCGCCTACTTGGATAGCGTTAACGATATATTTAGCTCCGCGAAGCGCTTCTTTACGATCGGAGTAAGCTTTAATGTGACAGGTGCTTGCGCTGGTTTGCTTAAGATTAAGCAGCATTTGCTCCGAATCATGCAGACGCTCTGCGTCAATATCAAATAAAGCGATTTCAAATCCTTGAAGCGCTGGTGTTTGCATGACGTCGCCGAGAATATTTTTCGCAAATACGGAGCTTCCTGCGCCAATAAATGTAATTTTAGACATTAGACAATAGCCTCCTAGTGGATGATTGCTGACTCCTCTAGTATAAGGAGGAAAGAGGGAAAAGAATATGGAAGGAACGAAGCATTATATGGAGAAATGTTGCATCATTTAGTATGATAGCTAGAGCAGGCACGATTGGAGGTGTGACGTTGGAATCGCATCATAGTCTTTCATTAAGTATTAACGCAGCTCCGTTAAAAGGAGAAATGTCCGTTTTGTTTAGCGGAAAGGGACAGCCGGTCGCTGGCCATTTTATCGGACCGGCGGTTCACGATTATTATCTCATTCATATTGTGCTGGACGGCGAGGGCATGTTTGAAACGCTAGGAAAGGCTTATTCGTTGAAGAAAGGCGATGCCTTCGTTATTTTTCCCGACATTCTGGTCAAGTACGAGGCAAGCATGAGCAATCCTTGGAAGTATATGTGGGTCGCATTCTCAGGTGAGATCGTAGAGTCTTCGCTCAGCTCGATCGGCATTACGCCGGATCAAGGAGTCATCTGTGATTGCTCGCTGCCCGTCATGCAGAAAATGTTCAGGAGCATGCGCAGAAGCATGGAGAAAACGAATGCCCCCGCTCTTGGAAACATGGAGTCTTCGGGCTGGCTGCGGTTGATTTTGCATGAGCTAGGACGGCTGCACCTTACTGAGAGCACCGCGGCTGACGTGCCGGCGTCTCGCTCTTATCGCCAGATTGACCAGGCCATCCGCCTGCTTTCCTTGCAGTATGGGCAGCAGCTGTCCATTGAAAGCATCGCCCGCACGCTTGGCTACCATCGCGCTCATCTAACGAGGCTGTTCAAAGAGGCGACAGGCCTGCCGCCTATGCAATATTTGTTTAAGGTGCGCATGAAGAAGGCGGAGGAGCTGCTCGAGGGTGAGCTCACCATAGCGCAGATCGCCACTTCTGTCGGCTACAATGATCCGCTTTTTTTCACCAAACAATTTCACAAATGGAGCGGGCAATCGCCGACCGATTTTCGGAAAAACATGTTGAATGAATAGTTTTTGTCCGCTATGAAAAGTTATTCGGCTGTTAGCCGAATGGCTTTTTTATTTTGTCCAAACGCGGCAAAGGCATGCTCCATATAATGTATCGGAACAAATTAGGGGGAGCGGAAACCGTGATTACGATTAGCTTGTGCATGATTGTCAAAAACGAGGAGCAGGTTCTGGCTAGGTGTTTGGATTCTGTCAAAGAGCTAGTTGATGAGATCATCATCGTCGATACAGGATCAACTGACCGTACGAGGGATATTGCTGCTAACTATACGAATCGCATTTTTCATTTTGAATGGATCGATGATTTTTCTGCTGCGAGAAACTACTCGTTCGAGCATGCGGAAAGTGATTATATTTTATGGCTGGATGCGGATGATTGGGTGCAGGAGAAGGATTTGGAGGCGTTCAAAACGCTCAAACAAAGCTTAGATCCGGCTGTTGACGCTGTTTGCATGGACTATTACGTCGCATTTGATCCGCTTGGGCAGCCAGCGGCAGTGATCAAAAGAAACAGGCTCGTCAAGCGCTCCGCTCATTTTGAGTGGCATGACCCGGTGCATGAGCAGCTAGCGGTCTCAGGAAAGGTGGTTTTCTCAGACATTGCAGTTAGTCATGGGCGTGTGCATGCGAAGTCGGATCGGAATTTGCGAATCTATGAGAGCAGGCTAGCGAAGGGAATTAGTCTTTCGAATCATCAGCAATTGCAATATGCAATGGAGTTAACGGCTCATGGTTATTTTGACAAAGCAATCGGAATCTATCAAATAATCATAGCCGATCCATACCGTTATTTTGAAGATAAATTGTTAGCTTGTGACCGGATGGCTCATTGCCATCACGAGCTTGGTTATAAAGAGCAAGAGCTGCAATCGCTGCTGCAAACGTTTAACTACGACATCCCGCGCGCCGATTATGTATGCCGGATTGCTTACTATTTTCAGGAGAACCTTGATTTTGAAAAAGCCGTGAATTGGTATCAGCTGGCGCTGAGGCTGGAGAAACCAAAGGATCGCCTGCGCGGCATTAATCATATGGCTTGGACGTGGTTTCCCCATCTTCAGCTCGTCAAATGTTATGGCAAGCTTGGGCAGCTGGAGAAAGCTTATGAGCATAATGAAATTGCGCTTTCGTACTCTCCAAATGATCAAGCCATCTTAGACAATAAGCAAGTACTGGTGAAGCATTTGAGCAGGAGAGGTTATTTTAAATGATGGTGATCATGGCTTTCCGACAGGCTGCATTAAGGAGATTTCAGCAGCTAACGGGAAGCCTATTTCGTATAGTTAGGGCGAATATCGTATCTATTAGCTGCGGCAATCCATATGATAATTACATGCTAGCAAGATTTAACAGGTGGAGGAGAAGCAATGACGATTAAAAGAGTAGGTTTAAAAAAGCTCGTCTGCAAAAGCATCGTTCGCAAGAGTGTTAGCAAAACAATTATTTGCAAGAAGATTGTCGCCAAGAAGCGTGTGAGAAAGCCGGTTGTTTGCAAGCCGATTGTCAGGAAGAAACGCGTGTGCAAACCTATCGTGTGCAGGCCAATTATTAGGAAAAAGAGAGTCATCAAACAGCGTGTTAGGCGCAACTCTGCGTTTAGAGCGGTCTCTGGTGTTGATCAACAACTGCTTGATGGTATGACAGAGCAGGTTCAATATCAGGTCGAAGAGCTTGATCTGGGCAACGAATATAATTCGGCTACCTCGACTTTTCGCCCCAAAAAAGACGGTGTATATACGTTGTTTGCGAGCGTCTTTTTTCAAACCGTTACCGTGACAGCCTATACGCTAGATTTAGAGATTAGAGTCAATGGCGTGCCGAGAATTTCCGACCAAGAGGATTTTAACAATACGTCAGGCATTATAGAAGCTAGCGGTATCGTAGAACTAGAAGCGCGTGATAGAGTGCAAGTATTTGCTACCGTTTTTGAGAAAAACGTAGAAATTCAAAGCGGATTATCGACACGTTTTGAAGGCGCTAGAATCAGTTAAAGAGAGTATGTGAATAAGATCATATACAAAAGCGGGCGCTAGCGGCGATTCTAGGGGCTCGTTTTTTCATTTTCCTTGTTCGTTCAGCAACCCGCTTTGTGGCTACTCGATCAACCAAATATTTGTCAAACAGAACATGCACCATCCCAACAACTAACCACCCGACCAGCTGAACACGCGTCACGCCTTGACTAACCAGCTGTTCAACCAATCACACCAACCCCTTCAAACGTCCACCAACCAACCCCCGTCCCGCCAAGATACACTCTAGCATTAAGATTAACGGGAAATCTTCCCGCTAATTCAAGCGCTTTTGAGGGTGGAATCAGTATTAGAGGGAATTTCTCCCGCAAATTTTCTATTTTCAGTCGAATATGAGCGAAAGTACGATATTTAACGGGAGGTTTTCCAGATAAGTGATTTAATTTCCTTCAAATCAGAAAATTAGATGGAGAATTTCCTGTTAATGCCGTCCAACGGCATGGGGGAAGGATGGTTGACATGGTATTTCTATGGGGCGAACGAAGCGCGCGAAGGATATACGTGGACGCTGAAAACAGCTTTTTGAGAAAAAGTTACTGATGTTTTCCAGCTAGGCGATTTATTCGCAGCCACATCGACAATTTCACGTTACTCCTGTTCGACTGCGAAGGGGGACTAGGGCTGTGGCGACAAGAGACAGTCAATATAAAACGAGCCTTAGAAGCGATTCGAAGGCTCGTTTTCGTTATGATTTCTTAAAGCGTCGTTATTTCCTTCACCGACCTGCGGATCAACAAATCCGCTGGCAATACGATCTTTTTCCAAGGCAGCGCCGTTTCGCGCTCTTGAATGCGCTCGACGAGCATTTGCATCCCCATGTACCCGAATTGGTAAGCTTGCTGGGCAGCAACGGTCAAAAAAGGCTCGACCTCCGAATACGGTCCAAGATCGTCGAAGCAGACGATGGACATTTCCTCCGGCACACGCAAACCGCGGTCGCGAAGCAGCCTTAATATTTCTACGGCAAGCACGTTATTGCCCGCCACGATAGCGGTAGGAGCAGGCTCCAGCTGGTCCAGCCACTGGCCCATCTCCGTTAAATCATTTAAAGGGCCGAAGCTCGTCTCAAAAACATATCGCTCATCATACGCCAAATCGTTTAGCTTCAATCCGTCCTGATAGCCCTGCAGCCTAAGGCGCGCACTGGAGATGGAAGGAGAGCCGTTCACCATCGCGATGGTGCGATGCCCTTGCGAGGCAAGATGCTCGACGAGTCGTCTCGCGCCATCCTTGCTGTCGCCGAGCACGATGTCGCATTCGATGCCGGGCACTTCGCGGTCAAGCAGCACGAACGGAACGTTATGCTTGCGCAGCGACTCCAAATGAGGCAGCGACGGATCGCCGGCGGGCGCGACCAGAACCCCGTCTACGCGCGTGGTCAATATTGTTGTCACATAATCGGATTCCTTCTCCAAGCTTTCATCGCTGTTTCCGAACAGCAGGCGGTAGCCTGAGCGCTTGGCAGCATCCTCGGCGCCGCGGGCCAGCGTTGTATAGAACGGGTTCATAATATCGGTTATGAGCAGAAAGAGCAGCTTGGTCTGCTGGAGAACGAGGCTGCGCGCCGTTTGATTCGGTACATAACCAAGCTCCTCCATGACACGCTTTACCTTTGCTCTTGTTTTCTCGCTTATTTTACCAGTGTTATTGATAACTCTGGAGACGGTCATAGCGGATACGCTAGCCTTGGCCGCTACATCATATATCGTTACCATATTTTTGTCCCCTTATCGCTAAATCATAGTTTCTATCATACAGAAAAGTAGTCATTGACAGCAACCTTTTTTATTGTTATTTTGAGGTTATCGGTAACATTATTATAACCTAATGGAGGTTTTATTCATGACGGACACAAATTTGCGTTTCCAAAGCGGATTTCCAAAAATCGGCATTCGACCAACAATTGACGGCAGACGGAAAGGGGTTCGCGAATCACTAGAGGAGCAAACGATGAACATGGCAATCGCGACTGCGAAGCTGTTGTCGGAGCATTTGCGCTATCCAAACGGTGAGCCGGTCGAATGTGTCATTGCTGACAGCTGTATTGGCGGAGTATCCGAAGCGGCGGCATGCGCCGATAAATTTGCCAAATCCGGCGTTGGGGTATCGATAACGGTAACGCCATGCTGGTGCTACGGTACAGAAACGATGGATATGGACCCGTCCATTCCGAAGGCGGTATGGGGCTTTAACGGAACGGAGCGCCCGGGTGCTGTGTATTTGGCGGCTGTATTGTCCGGTTATGCGCAAAAAGGGCTACCTGCGTTCGGCATTTATGGCGAGCATGTACAGGATTCAGGCGACACCTCCATTCCGTTTGATGTGAAAGACAAGCTGATTGGTTTTGCTAGAGCGGCGCTTGCAGTAGCTTATATGCGCGGCAAATCCTACTTATCGATGGGCTCGGTTTCGATGGGTATTGCAGGTTCAATCGTAAACGACGCTTTCTTCCAAGAGTATCTTGGCATGCGTACCGAATATATTGACATGAGTGAATTCGTACGCCGTATGGAAGAAAATATTTTTGATCCTGCGGAGTATGAGAAAGCGCTTACGTGGGTGAAGGAAAACTGTATAGAAGGCAAGGACAACAATCCAGCCCATCTTCAAACCTCAAGAGAGCAGAAGGATACAGACTGGGAAACGGTTGTCAAAATGACGCAAATTGCCCGTGACCTCATGGTCGGCAATCCAAGGCTCGCAGAGCTTGGCTTTGGCGAGGAGGCAGGCGGACACAACGCGATCGTGGCAGGCTTCCAAGGCCAGCGGCAGTGGACGGACCATTTTCCAAACGGCGATTTCATGGAAACGCTGCTTAACTCCTCCTATGATTGGAACGGCATTCGGGCTCCCTATATGGTGGCAACGGAAAATGACAGCTTGAACGGCGTCGTGATGCTGTTTGGGAACCTGCTTACGAATACGGCTCAAATTTTTGCGGATGTTCGTACGTACTGGAGCCCTGAATCGGTGGAGCGCGTAACCGGACATAAGCTTGAGGGAGCGGCAGCGAACGGTCTCCTTCACTTGATTAACTCAGGCTCTGCAACGATGGACGGAACTGGCGAGCAGACAAGAGACGGCCAGCCGGCTATGAAGCCTTTCTGGGAAATTTCCGAGGACGAGGCGCAAAAATGTCTAAATGCTACATCATGGCGTCCTGCTTCCGTTGAATATTTCCGCGGCGGCGGTTACTCCTCTGATTACTTGACACGCGGCGGCATGCCGATGACGATGTCACGCATCAACTTGGTTAAAGGCATCGGTCCTGTTCTTCAAATCGCGGAAGGTTATTCGGTTGATTTGCCGGAGGATGTGCATAACACGCTGGATAATCGTACAGATCCAACATGGCCGACGACTTGGTTTGCTCCAACGATTACGGGCGAGGGCGCTTTCCACTCCGTATATGAGGTAATGGACAATTGGGGTGCGAATCATGGCTCGATCAGCTACGGACATATCGGCGCAGATTTAATTACGCTTGCTTCGATGCTGCGGATTCCAGTTAATATGCATAATGTTCCGGAAGAACGCATTTTCCGTCCTAGAGCATGGGGCTTGTTCGGTACGGCAAATGCAGAGAGCGCGGATTACCGTGCTTGTCAAAATTTCGGACCTATTTATAAATAAATTGGAGGTTTTACAATGAGCAGCACTAACATTCGCAATGAGCTATGCAAATATGCCCGCAAGACGGTAACGAACAAGCTGGTCGTTGGGCCAGGCGGCAATATTAGCGCTAAATTCGAGGGTAAAATGTACCTTTCGCCAAGCGGCTTCGCGCTTGATGAGGTAGAGCCGCATCAATGGGTCGAGGTGGATATCGAGACAGGGGAAATTACGGATATCGGCCTGCGTCCGTCCTCAGAGGTGCTGATGCATCTTTATGCATACCGCGCAAATCCGGATATCGGTGCAATCGTTCATACGCATCCGCCTTATTGCATTGCTTTTACGTTAGTTGAGCAGGAGCTGCCGATCATGTTCCCGGACCAAGCGGCGCTCGTCGGCAAAACCGTATACGTGCCTTATGTTCTTCCTACAACGGATAAGCTCGCTGACGCTTATGTAGCGAAAGTGAATGAAGCAAGCTCCGTCTTGCTCGGTAACCACGGACTTGTGACTTCGGGGCGCAATTTGCGCGAAGCCTACTACCGTACCGAAGTCGTGGAGGAAAGCACGAAAATTTATTTGATCGCCAAAGCGATTCGCGAGCCGAAGGTGCTTACGAAGGAAGAGTTCGAGGAGATCGCATCGCTTGAGAGCGAAGCATACCGCATCGAACTGCTGCAAAAGATGAAGTGACCGGCTGGCGCCATCATGGCGCTGGCTTTTACTCAAAGGAGGCTCTAAAGCATGACGAAGCTTGCGACCGTGCTCGCCTTTGATTTAGGCGCAAGCAGCGGCAGGGCGTTAATCGGCGAGCTGCTGCCTGATGAGGCAAGCGGGCAAAGGAAGCTGAAGGTGACGGAAATCCACCGTTTTCCGAATCAGCCGATCGCCGTAGGCGGCCATTTGCACTGGGATATATTGCGCCTCTTGCAGGAGCTGAAGATTGCGATTCGCAAAGCCTTCCAAGAAGGCTACACGCCGCAAACGTTTGGCATTGATACTTGGGGCGTTGATTTTGGGTTATTGGATGCGAATGGGGAGCTTCTGGGCAACCCGTATCATTACCGCGATCCGCAAACGGAGGGAATCATTGAAGAGCTGAACGAGCTGATCGGCAAAGACCGCTTGTATGAACAGGGCGGCTTGCAGTTCATGCCCTTTAATACGATCAACCAGCTGTATGCGATGAAAAAGGCAGGTTCGCCTAAGCTGGCGGCGGCAAGCACGCTGCTGCTTACGCCCGATCTGTTAGCCTATTTCCTGACAGGCGAGAAGGTGTGCGAGTTTACGATGGCAACCACGACACAGCTGTTCCAGCCTAAGGAGCAGCAGTGGAACAGGGAGCTGATGGAGCAGCTGGGCATTCCTAGCCGGTTGTTTCTCGAGCCGATTCACCCTGGCAAGAAGGTGGGCAGCTTGACGCCCGAAGTATGCGAAGAGCTTGATGTGCCGCCTATTACGGCGGTTGCGGTCGGCACGCATGATACGGAATCAGCGGTTGCCGCAGTTCCGGCAGCTGGCGAATCCGCATTTGCTTACCTCGTATGCGGCACTTGGTCGCTGCTCGGTACGGAGCTTGCAGGGCCGCTTGTTACGCCAGAGGCACAGAAGCTCGATTTCTCTAACGAAGGCGGAGTCGGAGGCACCTACCAGCTTCTCAAAAACATTATGGGCTTATGGATTTTGCAGGAATGCAAGCGCGAATGGGAGGAGCAGGGCAACGACTTGTCGTTCGCAGACATCGTTGTGCAAGCGGAACGCGCCGAGCCGTTCCTCAGCTTCATCCATCCCGACGATCCGTCCTTCTATGCGCCGTCTGGCATGATTGGCCGCATTCAAGCCTATTGCCGCCAAACGTCGCAGAAGGTTCCGGAGTCGGTGGGTGAAATCGCAAGATGTATACTAGAGAGCCTTGCGCTTAGATACCGTCAGGCGTTGACGCAGATGGAAGCTTTAACGGAGCAGTCCTTCAGCGGCTTGCATATGGTAGGCGGGGGCATTCAAAACGAGCTGCTGTGCAGGTTCACGGCGAATGCGATTGGCCGTCCGGTATGGACGGGTCCAGTGGAAGCGAGCGCAATTGGCAATATGCTCATGCAGCTCGTCGCGCTGGGCGAGTGCGCTGATTTACAGGATGCGCGCATGCTTGTTGCGTCGTCGTTCCCAATCGAGGAATACGCTGCTGCGCATTCGCAGGAATGGGACACGGCGTTTGCATCGTTTGAGCGGCTAGCAGCGGTGAAATAGTTACTATTAATCTATTAGGCTGGAGCATAGAAAGGACGAGGCACATATGCTGATCGGCATATCGAAATTGATTTCCCCTGAGCTGCTTAAGGTGCTCAGTGAAATGGGCCATAGCGACGAAATCGTCCTCGCGGACGGCAACTTTCCGGGCGCAAGCCACGCACAGCGCCTTATCCGCGCCGATGGGCATAACGTGCCCGAGCTGCTTGACGCGATTTTGCGGCTGTTCCCGCTCGACCAATACGTCGAGAAGCCGGCTGCGCTTATGCAGGTAGTAGCCGGAGATACGGTACAAACGCCGATATGGGACCAATATCGTTCAATCATCGAGCAGCGGACGGGGCTTTCGGAGCCTTTCGAGCAGGTGGAGCGCTTCGCGTTCTATGAGCGGGCGAAGAAGGCCTACGCCGTCATTGCGACAGGAGAGAGCGCGTTGTACGCCAATCTTATTTTGAAAAAAGGCGTTATTACGGAAGGCTAGCAGGTTATTTATTACGAATTAGGATGATCTATAAGACTGCCTCACGGTCAAAAACCGGGGCGGTCTTTTTTCCACTTTAGGAAACAATTGGGTGATCTTTTGTGTTATAGTAAGTATATACTTGTTTTCGTTGATTAAGGGGAGGTATCTGCTCTGAAAAAAAACCAATTATATCCCTCACTCATTTTTGTTGCGCTGCTTATTATTCTTAAAGATCATACGGGAACTTCGTTAGGTGACCGCATTTTTAATGCTATTGGTTTATCCCCGTGGACCAAATCCAATGATTACGGTTTTTATCTTCCTGGAATAATAGGCATAGCGCTGCTTATTGCCGCTATTGTTTTAACGCTCAAATCTTACCGGTCCAATGAGAGAAAGGTCCGTAACCGTATAATAATTGGCTGCATTTTGCTTATATGGTTGTTCCCGTTTGCTTCGGAGAAAAGCCATTTTCTGCTCCTGTATCATACATCCGCAGCGGAGAAAATGGATTATTCGTTAAAAAACAATGAGTGCACATTCAGCGGGGAAGAGAATAAAGTGAATGCGAGCTGCTCAGTTACTTTATATAATTACGGCAAAGCGGACAGCGTGTCCATAAGGCCTATGCTCAAGCATTCATCTGCAGATGTGGAATTTGATGCTAAAGTCGTTTCTATCACTCCCCACCAAAGGATGACACTGCTTATTGGTTTTGTAGGCACGCAAAAAAATGGCGGCAGCTTTTCAGGATTTAGTAAACAAGTGGAGTTTGAGCTAATGGCTCCCAATAAGGATGCAACATACAACGCTATGAGAATGCGGGAAATTGCCTGGAAATCCTTAATAGAAGAAGAGAAAGAGACCGTTACGGGCAAATTGGGCACCGAGGCGATCATAGGCAACAATTTTAGGCACTAGTGAGAAGGAGCGGGAGTTTTGAGAAATAAGACCATTTGGTTGCTTGCTGTATTGATCGTTATTGTTGGCATCTTTTACTTCGTAGATAAGGGGAAAAATACGACGGTTCAAAAAGAAGTTTTTGCTGGAATAGGTGAAATGGATGCTGTGGGGATGTCGTTAGAAAGATATTCCGACGAAACGAGAATCTCAATTAAAGACAAAGAAACTGTGGCAAAAATGGTAGAGGGTTTATCCGGTGTGAAGCTGAAAAAAGTAAGCGATTTTTCTTCCGAGAGCGAATATGCCATAAGAATATATAGCGATCATGCTGGCAATCTCGGCTTGGAAATGACAAAAGATAAAAAATATATGGCGATATTTAAGGACTCGTGCCATATCAAATATAAGATTGTTAACGATGACCACGATTTAGATATGATCGATAGCTTAGATTGGGAACAAAAGGACTTCGAAAATTGAAGTCCTTTCTGTTTATTCGGCAGCAGCCGTCTTCAAATAGTCCTCGCGCAAAATCGCGTAATAAGCGATGTCCACGTACTGATCCCATTTGCGAATATGCTCGCGGAAGGTGCCTTCGTATTGCATCCCGGCTTTTGTCATGACGCTGGATGAGGCGGGGTTTTTGGTCATGGCTGCGGCATGGATTTTGTTAAGCTGAAGCTCCTCGAAGCCGTATTTTGTAACGCGCTTAACCCCTTCGGTGACATAACCTTTGTTCCAGTAACGTTTGCCCAGCCAATAGCCAAGCTCTGCTCGGTCATGCGATTGATTAAGATTCATTCCGATCGAGCCCATAAAAGTAAGGTCTTCTTTGTTGATAATGGCAAACGTATAGCCTTCGCCATTCTGGGCGGCCTCCAGTCTACGATGGATAAAAGCTTCGGCAGAACCTTTTGGATAGGGATAAGGGATGTTTAACGTCGTGCTGGCAATTTCATAATCATCGATCAGTAACTCCAAGGCTTCAGCATCGCATGGTTCCAATTGTCTAAGCATCAGTCTCTCCGTATACATAGCAGCCACAAAGCATCTCTCCCCACATAAATTTTAATTAAGTATAAAGGAAATTTTGGAAGTTACAAGAGTTTAAAGCAGATTTAGTTAGAACGGTACTGTTTGCGGAACGCTTTAGGCTTCGTGCCTGTATGCTTGCTAAAGCTGCGAATGAAATAGGGGAAGGAGCCGAAGCCTGTATCCTCAGCGATTTTTCCGATCGGCTCATTCGTATGAATGAGCAGCTGCTTGGCTTTATCGATCCGGTAACGGGTCAAATATTCAAGCGGCGTGCAGCCGAATGTCTTTTTCATGCAAATGGCAATATAGTTGGGGTGAAAATGCAGCTCCTCCGCCATCAGCTTATAGCTGAGCGGGTCTTGATAATGGCGGCGAAAGAACAGGGCAGCCGCCTCTGCGATTTGCAAATAAGGATTGTCCGCTGCTGCCCCGCTCTCCTCCTGGAGCATTTGGAGCAGCGTATGAAATAGCTGCTGCTGCGACCAGCGGGAATGTAAGGAGGGCTGCTCCTGCAATTGAAGCAGCTCGTGCATTTTCTCTTCAATGGCTTGCGGCGTCGGCAGCTTCCCTTGCCTAGGAAGGTGAAAAGGAAAATATTCGATTTGTGCAAAGGGTAGCTCGTGCTTGGAGAGTGTAAAGGGTTCTTTTTCATTCGCAGCGTTCCACGGACCTACGGTATGAAAATGAAGCCAATAGAAGTGGGTTTCCTCGCTGCAGGGCTTCGTCGTCCGGTGTGCTCGGTCGGGACGCAAGATCGCATAGTGACCGCCTGAGATGTCGATTTCTCGTTGTTCCTCCTCCATATATAAACAACCGCGCGTCACGACGATTAGATCGAACACGCCAATATTTGAGCGGTCTGCATGTTTGCCGAAGACTGGATAAGTATCCTCGCCGACTTGCATGAAATGAGGCAGCGGCGGACATATGAATTGGAACATTCGGGCTACACTCCTTGATGAATCATTGTCGACTAATCATAAATGATTATTGCAGCTAGAGTAAAGATATCACTTTCATGTCGATGTTGTGATTGGATAAATAGTGGTTGCGATCGGCTATCCAAATGAAGCTGCTTGGCATGCTATATTCGGTTAGTGGTCATTACGCTATGAAGGAGTGTGTTAGGCATGAGTAATGGGAATGAAGCATTTGCAGCGCTGCCGCTGGGCAGCATTAAGGCCGAAGGCTGGCTATATAATCAGCTTCGGATACAAGCAGACGGATTAACGGGTCATTTGGAGGAGCAATGGGCTGATGTTGGATCAAGCAGCGGCTGGATTGGCGGGGATGGCGAGAGCTGGGAGCGCGGCCCATATTATTTGGACGGCCTGCTGCCGCTTGCTTATATTTTAGGAGACGAGCGGCTTATTGCCAAAGCGAATAGGTGGGTGGAGTGGTCGCTTGCAAGCCAGCAGGAAAACGGATTTTTTGGTCCAAGAGTAATCGAAACGGTGAATCAAGAGGTAGACAAGCAGCAGGACTGGTGGCATTTCATGATTATGCTGAAGGTCATGATGCAGTTCGAAGAGGCTACGGGAGACGAGCGGATCGTACCGTTTCTGAGCAAATTTCTAGGTTTTGTAAGGGCGACAATCGAGGAGCAGCCGCTGAGGAGCTGGGCGGAGTCCCGCGGCTCGGAGCTGCTGCTTTGTATCCTATGGCTCTATAAGAAAACGAAAGACGATGAGCTGTTGAAGCTTGCGGATATCGTTGCGAGTCAAACGCTGGATTGGACTGATATCTTTTATGATTTTCCGTTTTGGCGCAAGGTTGATGAATGGGATTTGCGGACGCATGTCGTGAATGTGGCTATGGGAATCAAGATGCCTGGCATTTTGTATGAGCTGTACGGGGAAGACATACAACGGGAGGCGGTTCATCGCGGGATAGACAGCTTGATGACCTATCACGGACAGGCGCATGGCATGTTCTCTGGGGATGAGTGGCTGTCGGGCACGCATCCGAGCCAAGGCGTCGAGCTATGCGCGGTTGTGGAGTATATGTACTCGATGGAGCAGCTTACTCGTATTTTTGGAGAAGGGCGCTTTGGGGATATTTTGGAGAAGGTGGCGTTTAACGCGCTTCCGGCTGCGATTTCCAAGAATTGGACCTCGCATCAATACGATCAGCAAGTGAATCAAATCATGTGCAATGTTGCGCCAAGAAGCTGGACCAATGGACCGGATGCGAATGTGTTTGGGTTGGAGCCTCATTTTGGCTGCTGCACGGCAAACATGCATCAAGGGTGGCCAAAGCTTGCAGCTCATTTGTGGATGGCGGAATCTGGCGGAGGATTGGCAGCCGTATCGTACGTACCATGTTGCGTGGAAGCTATCGTTGCTGGCGGCGTTGCAGCTCAGGTTCGAGTAAGCGGAGAATATCCGTTCCGCGATGAAGTGGCAATCGAGCTGACACTGGAGCGTGCCGCTGCATTCCCGCTATCGCTGCGCATACCGGGATGGTGCAAGGCAGCAAGCTTAACCATAAATGGAGAATCGATAGCATTGGATGCCGTAAACGGCTATGCGCGCGTAAATCGGGAATGGCATGACGGGGATAAGCTGCTGCTTAAGCTGCCGATGGAGGTGCTTACCATATCCCGCAACCTGTACGCGGTAAGCGTAGAACGCGGACCGCTCGTATACGCCATGCCGATTGCAGAAAACTGGCAGCTTCTCCAAGAGCGGGAAATGTTCCACGATTGGGAAATTTATCCGGGCTCGCCATGGAAGTATGGCCTGCTTGCGGATTCTGACTTTGAGGTAAAGGAAAGCGGGGAGGCTATTCCTTATCAACCGTTCGATGCATCTGCCTCGCCAATTCGCTTGAAGGCAAGCGGCAAGCTCGTGCGCGACTGGAAAATGGAAGGAAACAATGCAGGCACGCCGCCGCTGAATCCGAACACGGAAGGTCAGCCGGTAACGGAGCTTGAGCTTGTTCCCTACGGCAGCGCGAAGCTGAGAATCGGCGAGTTTCCGCTGCTGGGGCAGCGAAAGCCGGTTGGCCGCACACAGCAATTAACTAGGGAATAACAAATAAGCTGGAGCAGCTCTTAGGTGATTTCACCTAAAGGAGCTGCCCCAGCTTTTATTTATGATAGCCGCCGACTACTTCTTGAAGAAGCTGTTAAAAATTTCCGCTGTCTTCTTCTGGTCCGGCGATATGGAGAAGAGGACGAAATTTCCGCTGCGTAAAATTTGATAGTTTAGCGATTGCTCGTATTGGTCGGGCAAATAGGTTTCGAAAGCCTTTTGCACCGCTTCCGCACGCTTCTCAAATGCTGCCTCGATATCGGCATAGTCTTTCTCCGATTTGAGGTGGACGACGGAGAATTCCCCAGCTTGAATCATCATCTTAGGCTGATTGAAAATGCCGTCAACCAGCTGGGCTTCCATGTCTATGCCATAGACGTCCTTCACTTGATCGTCCTGAACAGCCGTTAGCGGTCCGAGTCCGGCATCTGCTGTTATTTTGGCTGCAATGTCGGCAACGGTGACCTTGCCGAATGGATTTTCCGGATCTGGCTTCGTTGTTGGCTTAGGCGTAGGCGATGGCGTTGCCATTGTAATGGTGGAAGGCGTTGGCGTTGCCGACGGCTTCGTGCTTGGTTCCTGTGTTGGAATAACTGCTCCCGGCTGTTTAGTTGGCATCGCTGTCGGGACGGGCTTTGGCGTTGCACCGGGCTTTTTGGTCGGCTTTGCCGTTTCCTTGGCAACCGCCTCATTGGCCGGTTTTTTGGTCGCAGCAGGCTTCTGCGTTGATGAATTCTCTGTTGGAGCTACTATCGCTGTTGGCTCCTCAGTCGCCGTTTCCTTCGCCGGTGCAGAGGTAGGTGTAGCTGTAGCTGTAGGTTGTTCGGTTAAGGCAGTTTCACTGGGCGCTAGCGTCGGTTCGGGCGCCTTCGTCGCTTCTGGCTCTTCCGTGGAATTCGTCGCTTCGGCTGCGCTTGTTGTATCTGTTGGGTTTGCGTTATTTTTCACTTGGCTTGATCCATCGCTGCAGCCAGCAGCCATGACGGCAATCAGCATCGCGAAGATCGCAACGGAGAAATATTTATTTTTAATCGGAAACATCCAGTTATCCCCTTTAATCATCGTTGTATATTAGACGCTAGCAGGGTATACAAAGTTGCTAGATTCATCATTCTCCTTTAATAGCGACTAAAAATAGTTATAATGAATGTTTTTACATGAATAATAAATCGCGCATATATATGCACAATATCTCGTTTATGTCTTCCGCGTCTGCGAAGGCGTAGTCCCTTTATACTGCTTGTACAGCTTCGTAAAATAGTTCGGATTCTCGCATCCGACCTTGGCGGCAATTTCGGTTATCGTGTCATTGCTCTCGCGAAGCAGCCGCTCCGCTTCGTTCATGCGGCAGACGTTGACATACTCCACAAAGGTGCGGCCGGTCAGTTTTTTGAATAGCTTGCAGAAGTGGTAAGGGTTCAAGCTAACTTGCTTCGCCGCTTGTTCGATCGACATTTTCTCGCCAAACTGTGATTCGATGCGCTGGATAAGCGCTTTGAAGCGATCCCGATTGACGAAGTATGGCTCCGCCGGCTTGCCTGCGAGCTGCCGTTCCATGAAGGTGCGGGAGAGCAGGGTGAACAGCGTGTGCAGCTTAGACTTTACGATAAGCTGGTAAGCAGGCGGTTTCGCGGCAAGCTCGGCGGTCACTTCATCGAGCAGCGAGTAATAGCGGAGGACTGCCTCATCCTGCGCCGACGGCTTGACGGGATAATGAAGCCGGCCCTCCAGGTAGGGAGCGACAAACTGGGCATGCACAGGATCATGAACCCAATCATTAAAGAGCGATGCGTTCAATACGATGCAATCATAATGCACATTTTCGTAACGAAGCGCATAGCCGACATGCAGACCGCCGCCAGGAATAATAATAACGTCACCCTCATTAAGGATGTATGGACGGCTGTCGATATGGAAGAGGGCGCTGCCTTCCCTCATGATGATGATCTCGAAATGCTCATGCCAATGCAAATATAGAATGCAGTCATTTGGCGCTGCGTCATGACAGCGGTTTTGAAATAGCTGGATCGGGTATGTTTTATGCTCGAGACGGGTATTTTCCCAAAGCTCCTTAGGATAGGTCAATCTGCTCACCACCACAAGATTAGACTATTATTGCTCAAGATTGTATAGAGTGATCTGCATAACTCCTAGCTATAATGGAGTTGTTACGAATACTATAAGCCAATATTGGAGTGATATACAAGGATGGATAACAAATTGCGAATTGGAACGCTTGTAGGCGGAGGAAATGCGGATCACGTCATTCCGCAAATAGTGAAGCATGGATTTGAATCATTTAATTTAACCTTTTGGCAAACGACCGGCAGCACGGATTTGGTTGAAATGGCTAAAAGGGTTAGAGCGCTCGCTGATGAGCATGATTTTGTCGTTCCAGCTGTAAGCGTTTTCGGAAATCCGTTGACAGGGGAAGGCAATAATGCCGATACGCTAGCCAGCTGGGAACGTCTCATTGACCATGCCCACTTATTCGGAGCGGATATCGTATCCGGCTTCACGGGCCGACTGACGGATCAATCGATCGACGAATCGATTCCAAGGTTCAAGGAAGTGTTCGGCGAGCTAACGAAGCGGGCTGCGGCTAAAGGCATACGGATCGCTTTTGAAAATTGTGATATGGGCGGCACTTGGACAACCGGTGATTGGAATATTGCGCATAACCCGACCGCCTGGGAGCTGATGTTTAATGCAGTGCCGGAGGACAATATCGGACTGGAATGGGAGCCCTGCCACCAAATGGTCAGCTTGATCGATCCGATTCCGCAGCTGCGCAAATGGGCGGGCAAGGTGTTCCACGTACATGGCAAGGACGCAACGATTGCGTGGGATATCGTAAAGGAGCATGGCGTGCACAGCAAGCAGCAGTTCGTATGGCACCGGACGCCGGGCTTTGGCGATAGCAATTGGTCGGATATTATTACGATTTTGAGACAGAATGGCTACAAAGGCACGATCGATATAGAGGGCTGGCATGATCCTGTGTATAAGGATGAGCTGGAAATGACTGGACAGGTTCATGCTTTGAATTATTTGAAGCGCTGCCGCGGCGGCGATTTTGTTCCAAATCCAGTTTAAATTAGCGGAGCGAAAGCGAGGAGGAAATCAAATGACAACGAAGCATCGAGTAGTCATTGCCGGCTGTGGCGGGATGGCGAATACGTGGGTGGACTATGCGAAGGATCGGGAAGACACGGAAATTGTTGGACTTGTTGATATAAAGGAGGAGTTTGCTGCGGCGATGGCGGAGCGCAAAGGGCTTGCTTGCCCAACTTTCACCAATATTAAGCAAGCTATTAAGGAGACAGGGGCGACTTTGGTATTTGACGTTACGATACCGGCGAGCCACTATGCGATTAGTACGGCTGCGATAGAGCTTGGCTGCAATGTGTTTGGCGAGAAGCCGCTCGCGGAAACGATGAGCGATTGCAAGGAGATCGTGCGAATGGCTCAAGAGAGTGGCAGGACGCATGCCGTTATGCAAAATCGAAGGTTTGATCCGCGCATTCGCGCCTTTCACGGGCTAATCGAGAGCGGAACGATCGGCAAAGTGGGGTTCGTAAGCGCGGACTTCTTTATCGGCGCGCATTTTGGCGGCTTCCGCGATGCGATGGAGAGCCCGCTGCTGCTCGATATGGCGATCCATACGTTTGACCAAGCAAGATATATTTCCGGCGCAAATCCCGTTTCGGCCTATTGCCATGAATTTAACCCTCCCGGTTCTTGGTATGCCGGAAACGCGATGGCGATCTGCATCTATGAAATGTCCGACGGCTCGGTCTTCAATTACCGCGGTTCTTGGTGCGCAGAGGGCGTGCCAACTTCATGGGAAGCGTCTTGGCGGGTGACCGGCGAGCATGGCACCGCGATTTGGGACGGCAAAGGAAATCCGTATGCGGAGATCGTTGCTGCAGGCGATCAAGACGGCAAGTTTATCCGCGATTACGAGCGGGTTGAAACGCAGCTTCCCGAAATGGCGAATACGTTCCATAAGGGCTGCTTGGATGAAATGTTCGCCGCTCTCGACGAAGGCCGCAAGCCGGAAACCGATTGCAGCGACAACATCTACAGCATGGCGATGGTGCTTGCCGCCGTAGAGAGCGCCAAAACCGGGCAAAAGGTGCTGATTTCTGATTTTATGGGAACGGCTGCGCTTAAATAAGGCTTAAAAGGACTGACAAACAGAGGGTGTCTCGGCAGCAAGTAAGCGGCCAAGGCATCCTCTTTTTGTCATGCAAAAAAACGCGATCGCGCTGGCAACATCAAGCGTCCGCTGACCTAAATGTCCGAATTGTTTAAAAAAAGACCTATATTTCTAAATACGCATGCCTGCTCTTTTTCCTACAATTGGAGGTGAAAATGGAAAGAGGTGAAGGTCAATGAGCACTGAATACGTGCTTCATATGAAAGGGATTAGCAAATCGTTTCCTGGCGTCAAGGCGCTGTCTAATGTTGAATTTGGCCTCAGAAATGGCGAAATTCACGCTCTGATGGGAGAAAACGGAGCAGGCAAATCGACGCTGATTAAAGTTGCGACAGGCGTTCATAAGTGGGATTCAGGCGAGGTGAAGCTGGCCGGACGGCCGATTGCACCCAAATCTCCGCTCGAGGCACAGCAGCTTGGCATCAGTACCGTCTATCAAGAGGTTAATTTATGCGCCAACCTAACGGTGGCCGAAAATATTTATGTAGGCAGGCATCCGAGGAAACGCGGACTTATCGATTGGGAAAAAATGTACCGGGACAGCGAGCGCCTGCTGGCGCGGCTTGATCTCGATATTGATGTGAAGCAGCCATTGTCCCATTATTCGGTGGCGATTCAACAGATGGTTGCCATCGCCCGGGCGGTTGATATTTCGAGCGGCATTCTTATTTTGGATGAGCCAACCTCAAGCCTGGATGCCAATGAAGTGAAGCAGCTATTCAAGGTAATGCGCAAGCTGAAGCAGGACGGGATGGGCATCGTGTTCGTTACCCATTTCCTTGATCAGGTTTACGAGATAACGGACCGAATTACAGTGCTGCGCAACGGCGCGCTCGTTGGTGAATATGTGACAAAGGACTTGTCCAAAACAGAGCTCGTCTCGCATATGATCGGCCGGGAATGGACTACGGAGGACGCTGCCGGCAAAAAAGCGGTGGAGCGCATTTCCGGCGAAGGTTTCCTTAAGGCGAGCTCGCTCGGGAAAAAAGGCAGCATCAATCCCATCGATCTCCAGATCGGAAAAGGCGAGGTGCTTGGGCTGGCAGGGCTGCTCGGCTCAGGCCGGACGGAAATCGCCAAGCTGATCTTTGGCATCGATAAAGCCGATGAAGGCACGCTGACGATTGACGGCGAGCAAATCACATCGATGTATCCGCAAAAAGCGATTCAGAAGGGGCTTGGCTTCACACCGGAGGACCGCAAGGTAGCTGGCATTGTGGGCGAGCTGACTATACGTGAAAATATCGTGCTTGCGCTGCAAGCGCGCAAAGGCATGTTCTCGTTCATCCCGCTGCGCAAGCAGAAGGAAATCGCGAACAAGTATATCGAGCTGCTCAAGATCAAGACGCCAAGCGCGGAGCAAAAGATCGAAAATTTAAGCGGCGGCAATCAGCAAAAGGTTATTTTGGCAAGATGGCTTGCCACTCAGCCCAAGCTGCTCATTCTGGACGAGCCGACGCGCGGCATCGATGTTGGGTCTAAGATGGAAATTCGCAAGCTCATTCTCGATTTGGCGGCAACCGGCATTTCGATATTAATCATTTCCGCGGAGCTTGAGGAGATGGTGCAGTGCTGCAACCGGATTATCGTGCTGCGTGATCGAATTAAGATTGGCGAGGTTGCCGGTGCGGACATGCGCGAGAATGTCATAATGGAAATGATTGCGAAGGGAGCGGAAATGTATGGCGGGTCTGACGGGATTGGCGCGTAGCTTAGGCAGGCAGAAAATGATATGGCCGATCCTTGCGATCGTCGTTTTATTTCTATTTAACTTAATGGTCATACCGGATTTCTTCCGAATGGAGTGGAAGGATGGCCATTTATTCGGCAATTTGATCGATATTTTGAAAAATGGCTCACCCCTCATTATTATCGCGATTGGCATGACGCTCGTGATTGCCAAGGAGGGGATCGATATTTCGGTAGGTTCCGTCCTAGCGATTTCGGGAGCCATCGCGGTCTTTATGCTTGATGGTTATCCGCTTTGGCTAGTTATTTTGGCAGGCGTCGGCGCTGGCTTGATCTGCGGCTTATGGAATGGGATGCTGGTCGCGATCATCGGGATACAACCGATGGTGGCGACGTTGATTTTATTGACGATTGGCCGCGGCATCGCCCAGCTCATTACGGGCGGCCAAGTGCTTACGACAAGCGACAAGGCATACCAGTTCATCGGCAAAGGGCATTTGCTGGGCCTTCCTTTTCCGCTGTTCATTGCAATGGGCGTTTTCCTAATCGTCTATCTCTTCAAAACGCGTACCGCTTTCGGGCTCTTTCTTGAGGCGGCTGGAGGCAATAAGACAGCGAGCAGCTATGCAGGTATCCGGCCTAAAGTGATCTTCATGACGGCTTATACGATTACAGGCGTTTGCGCAGGCATTGCCGGCATCATTATTAGCGCGAACGTAGCAAGCGCAGATGCAAATAACGCAGGACTATGGATTGAGCTCGATGCGATTCTTGCCGTCGTCATTGGCGGAACATCGATGCGCGGCGGACGTTTTTACCTCGGCGGAACGATATTTGGCGCGTTGTTCATTCAAAGCCTCACGACAACGATTTATTCGCTAGGCGTTGAGCCATCCAGCATTTTGCTCGTGAAAGCCGTAGTCGTTATTGTCGTCTGCTTAATTCAATCCGATATATTCCGGCAGTCGTTTAAATTGGCGAAAAAGAAGGTGGCGGCACAATGAAGCAGATATCGATGAAAATTAGCCATAACAACATTATTGTGCTCGCGACGCTGCTGCTTTTATTTATTTTGTACGGCTCGGGCGCTGCGCTGTATACCGGATTTTTCTCGATGCAGGTTTTTCTGAATCTATTTATCGACAATGCCTACCTCATCATAGTAGCGACCGGGATGGCTTTCGTCATTATAAAAGGCGGCATCGATCTATCGGTAGCCTCGGTCGTTGCGCTTATCAGCATGGTTTCCGCCGAATTGTTCAGGCAAGGTGCCAATGCGATTGTCGTAACGATCGTAGCGCTCGTAATCGGCACGCTGTTCGGCGCAGGGCAAGGTTATTTGATTCAACGCTTTCAGCTCCACCCGTGGATCGTCACGCTTGCGGGCATGTTCCTCGCCAGAGGGATCAGCTTCTTAATCAGCACGGAGAGCATCGTCATTAACAATCCGTCCTACGTCTGGCTATCCCAGCACAAAATACACGTATGGGGAGATAGCTTTATTACGATCAGCGTACTCATTGCGGCTGCCGTGGTTGTCGCGGCGCTCTTTATTGGCCGCTACTCTTCCTTTGGCAGAGCGGTTTATGCCATTGGCGGCAGCGAAAAGTCGTCGGTATTAATGGGCTTGCCAGTAGCGAAAACGACTATTCTGGTTTATACGTTAAGCGGTTTGTTCTCCGCGATCGGCGGCATCGTATTTACGCTGTATATGCTGTCGGGCTATTCCCTGCATTTGATGGGCATGGAGATGGATGCGATTGCGGCTTGCGTCATTGGCGGCATTTTGCTAACAGGCGGGTTTGGCTACTTGATCGGGCCGACGCTTGGCGTGCTCTGTACCGGCATCATTCAGACGATCATCATGTTCCAAGGAACATTAAGCTCATGGTGGACCAAAATTACAATCGGATTTTTATTATTTCTTTTCATGGCATTTCAACGAATTATTGTGATGAGAAAAGAAAAAAGCGCATTGCCGGCTTCCAAAAATAAACCGAAATTTGAAAATAAAGTCGTTAATTTGTAAATACAGATCAAATGTAAAATTTGTATATTGAAAGTGTAGCCAATAGATGCTTGAAAGGGAGGAAGTAAGAATGAACAGAAAGAAACCGTTTTTTATGACCATGCTTGCAACGATTATGCTAGTAGGCTTAATCGCAGGCTGCGGGAACAGCAGCAACAATGGGGGCAACAAACCGGCAAGCGGCAATGCAACGAACGAGCCTAAGACCGAGGAAGCGGCAACGGATGCGCCGGCAGAGAGCAAGAAGCTTGTCGTAGGCTTCGCGCAAATCGGTGCAGAGAGCGGCTGGCGTGATGCCGAGACGGATTCGGTTAAAGCGACATTTGGCGAAGATCCGAATTTCGAGCTGAAGTTCTCCGATGCGCAGCAAAAACAAGAAAACCAAATTAAAGCGATCCGTACGTTCATCGCTCAAAAAGTAGACGCGATTGGACTTGCGCCTGTCGTTGAATCGGGCTGGGAAACGGTATTGAAAGAAGCAAAGGATGCTAACATTCCCGTATTTCTCCTTGACCGCGGCATTTCAAAAGGCAATGAAGACCTTTATGTATCGTTCATCGGCTCTGACTTTATTCTTGAAGGCCAAAACGCAGCAAAATGGATGATCGAAGAGTTCGGCGCTGGCGCACAAGTAAACATCGTTCAGCTCGAAGGAACAGTAGGCGCAAGCGCGGCGAATGACCGTAAAAAAGGGTTTGAAGACGCGATTGCAAGTGAAGCTGGCTACAAAATCGTTTATTCCCAAACCGGCGATTTCACTCGCGCCAAAGGGAAAGAAGTTATGGAAGCTTACCTGAAAAAGGATAAAAACATCCAAGTTGTGTACGCACACAATGATGACATGGCGCTAGGCGCGATTCAAGCGATTGAAGAAGCGGGCCTTAAACCGGGCACGGATATTAAAATTATCGGCGTAGACGGCATCAAAGCAGCTTTCGAAGCGATTGCTGAAGGCAAAATGAACGTTACGGTTGAATGTAACCCGCTTCTTGGGCCGCAGCTCAAGCAAGCTATCCTTGATTACAAGGCTGGCGCAACGCTGGAAAAATGGATTAAATCCGATGAGGACGTTTATTTTGGCCAAAAAGCAATCGATGCATTGCCTAATCGTAAATATTAATTTATAAGTTAATGGAAAAGTAAGGAAAATACGAAATTACAAAAGAGAAAAATCTCTTTTGTAATTTCGTTTTTCGCATTAAAATGGAATTGCAACACTATTTTATGAGAACGGATTGGATGTCTATGCTAAGCGGGTTGTTTGCGAATAGAAGTATCCGTTTCAAGTTGTTGTTTTATTTTGTTATTATCACTTTATTTTCCATTTTAGCGCTCAGTTTTTTGGGCAGCACCTTGTACAAAAACGCCATTGAAGAGGAAACGAATGCACACACGGTGCAGATGATGGATCAGGTTAAAAACCACATCGAAGTATACATACAAGAAATGGACAACATTATTTACTACCTGTCGCAGGATTCGTCGGTCATCCAGTTTATGAAATGGTCCAATACCGATTCGAAGCTTTTTCCAGTACTGGATTCTAAAGTGAAAAAACTGCAGGGGGTCTATATTGAGAAGCATGTGGAAATTGCAGGCGCAATGATTGTAAGCGATAACAATCAGTTCGCCAGCGCCGGGTTGGAGCAGATTACTAGAGATCCGATGACGGAGGAGCAATGGTACAAGAAAGCGGTGCAGCAGCCGGATCACATCCATTTGTTCAGCCATCCGATCGGAAGAAATATTAGAGCCGAACAAAATTTAAGCGCCGATCAGGTGTTATCGTTCGTGAGAGCGGTGAAGGACCCTTCGACGGGTGAAGTGCTTGGCGTTATTTTGATCGATATGAAGCTCGACATCATCCAGGATATTATCGAATCGGCACCGCTTGGCAAGAGCGGCTTTATCTTCATCATGGACGAGAAAGGCGGTGTCGTCTATTCGCCGGTCAATCCAACCGTTTACCGCATATCGGGGAACTGGCTGGAGGGCCGCTCCGGCAAAGTTTTCCGTCATATCAATGAGCAGGAATACCAGATGGTCTATAACACCTTTCCGGAATTTGACTGGCGGATCATTGGCGTATTCCCGCTGAAGGAATCGCTGCAGGTCGTTGCCGATATTCAATTTTATACGGTTATTATTGCGCTGGTCACGCTGCTGCTGGCCTTTATGGCATCGTGGTATTTCACCAATTCAATCGTTCGTCCCGTCGGCAAGCTGCGCAGCTTAATGAAGAAGGTGGAGGAAGGCGAGCTGCATTTGCGCTTCCCAAGCAAGACGAAGGACGAGATCGGGCAGCTCGGCAGCAGCTTCAACAATATGGTGCAGGAAATCGACAACCTGATCCATCTCGTCTATTTGGAGCAAAAGGAAAAGCGGGAGGCGGAGCTGAAAATATTGCAGGCGCAAATTAAGCCCCATTTTCTCTACAACACGCTGGATACGATTCAGTGGATGGCCCAAGACCGGGATGCGGACGATATCGTCGATATCGTTGTCGCACTGACCCATCTTTTTCGGATTAGCCTCAGCAAAGGGCGCGAGGTCATTCCGCTTAGCGACGAGATCCAACATGTGGAGAGCTACCTGATCATTCAAATGGCGAGATACGAGGATAAGCTTTCCTATGAGATCGAGATTCCGCCGGAGCTAGCGGTGCAAAGCGTGCTCAAAATTATTTTGCAGCCGCTCGTTGAGAACGCGATTTATCACGGCATTAAAGCAAAGCTGGGCAAAGGCAAAATTCGGATCACGGGCAAGGAGGAGGATAGCAAGCTGGTGCTCATTGTTGAGGATGACGGCATCGGCTTTGAGGCTGAGCGGCTCGCCCAGATGAACGAATCCTTTCATGCCATCCGGCAGAGCAGCGAGGATCGGGGTTATGGCTTGTATAACGTGAACGAGAGAATCAAGCTGACGCATGGCACGGGGTACGGTCTTACGATTGAAAGCGAAAGCGGACGAGGTTCTAAGATCGTGGTCCGTCTTCCGTTAATGCTAGCATTATTTTAAGTGGCAGGGAGGGAATCGTATGTGGAAACTGCTTATTGCGGATGATGAGCCGAAGATTCGTAGAGGATTGTCTAAGGTGCTGCCTTGGGAGGAGCTTGGCATTGAGCTTGTCGGCGAAGCCGAGAACGGCTTGCAGGCGCTCGAGCTAGCGGAGGAGCGAAAGCCCGATATTTTGTTCGTTGATATTTGCATGCCATTCGTAGACGGGCTTGAATTTATTGAACGGCTGCGGCTTACGCTGGAGCGCTGCATTGTCATCGTTATTTCGGGCCATGACGAATTTCGTTATGCCCAGCAGGCTGTGAAGCTGCATGTCTTTGAATATATGCTTAAGCCAGTCGTGAAGAGCAAGCTGGAGAGCGTCGTCCGCAAAGCGATCGGCGAGCTTGAGCAGGCGCGTAATCAAGAACAAAAGCTCGTATGGATGGATCAGCAGCTCAAAACGAACTCCATTGCCATTCGTGATACCTTTCTATTGAAGTGGCTCGAAGGCATCTTGGCAGCGGAGGAGATTCATAGCCAAACGGCATTTCTGCAGCTCGGCTGGGAAGGCGCGATCGGCATGATTGCGTTTAAGGTCATTCATAACGTAGAGTCCGGCAAGGCGATGCGGGTATGGGACCGGGATTTGCTGGAATTTGCTTTGAAAAATATTACCGAGGATTTGCTCGCCGCAGGCGGAACGGGCAGACATGTCGTCCTGAACGATAAGAAGGGTCATATCATCGTGCTTGGGCGGGTAGACCACTATGCGGAATGGCTGAGGCTTGGCCAGAAAATTCAAGACAAGATGGAAGCGCTGCTGGAGAAAACGATTATCATCGAGCAGCAGGCGGCGGATTTTATCGAAGATATTCCGAAGCTGTACCGCTCATTAGTGAAGGAGCTTAGCAGCAAAGGCAGCTTGTCTCCGATCGTTATTTTGACCAAAAAATTTATTGACCGCAATTACGGCTTGCCGACGCTGACGCTTGGGGATGTTGCCGAAGGCGTGCAGGTAAGCCCGACTTACTTAAGCAAGCAGCTAAAGCGGGAGCTTGGCTTGTCCTTTATCGATTATTTGACGGAGGTACGCATTCGCAAGGCGATTCAGCTGATGAGTGATCCTTTGTTCAAGGTATATGAGATCGCGGAGAAGGTGGGCTACAGCAGCCAGCATTATTTTAGCAGCGCCTTTAAGAAGGTGACGGGAACCTCTCCGATGGTCTATAAGAAAGGGATACGTTCATGACCGCCAGGCAAATCGCAAAACGGGTACTCTTCCTTCTCATGCTCATCGTGGCGGTTGTGTTTGCCCGCTCTTGCATCATGAACTCAGAAAACGGGGATCACGATAACGGCTATAAATATTTGATCGGCGTGTCGCAGCCCAATTTGAGCGAGCCTTGGCGCGTTGCCATGAATGAGGAGATCCAGCAGGAGGTAAGCAAGCACGAGGATATGCGCGTCATCTTCACCGATGCGGCCCAGAGCAGCGATCAGCAGGCGCAGGATGTGCAGAAGCTGGTCGGCTATGGCATTGATTTGCTCATTATTTCGCTGGATGATCCGGTTGCCCTTACGCAAACAGTAAGCGCCGTGTACAACGATATTCCCGTTATTGTGCTGGGCAGAGGAGTGACGGGTTACGATTATACGCTTTATGTCGGTACGGACGACGAGATGATCGGACGCAAGGCAGGCGAATTCGCCAAGAATACGCTTGGCGCAGCCGGCGGGAATATCGTGGAAATACAAGGCCTTGCGGGCTCGCCGACCGTGGAGGAGCGGAGCAAGGGATTTCGCGATGCGATTCAGAGCTCCAAGCTGAGCATCGTACAGACGATGAATGCGGATTGGCAGCGTGATCGGGCCGAGGATTTGTTAATCGATTGGCTGAAGGAGCATCGGGACGTCGACCTGGTATTTGCCCATAATGAAGCGATGGCGCTGGGCGCTTATCGGGCGGTGCAGAGGTATGATATTAAAAATATTAACATTATCGGAATCGACGGGGTCAATTCCGAGAACGGAAGCTTGAAGCTGGTGTCCGAGAACAAGCTGACGGGAACCTTTACAAGCCCGCCTGGCGGCAAGGAAGCCATTCGGTATGCGATCGATATTTTGAACAAGGAGAAGGGCATACCGAAAAAAGTCATTTTGCGCAGCCAGAAAATAACGGATCAATGGGTGGATACGAGCCAAACCAAGTTTACGCCGTCTCCTGACCCGTCTACGGATTCTCCTGAAGCTCCGTTAGTCGTCGGATTTGCGCAGGTTGGCATGGAAAGCGGCTGGCGGATTGCGCATACGAAGTCCGTAATCGATGCGGCGAAGGAGGCAGGCGTTGAGCTTCTTTATGAGAATGCCGACCAGTCGCAAGATAAGCAAATTGAGCTCATCCGCCGGTTTATCAAGCAAAAGGTTGACGTTATTGCTTTCTCTCCGAAGACGGAGACCGGCTGGGACGAGGTGCTGCAAGAGGCCAAGCAGGCAGGCATTCCGGTGATTTTGTCCGACCGGGAAGTAAACGTCAGCGATGATACGCTTTGGACGGCATATATTGGCTCGGATTTTCGCGAGGAGGGACGGCGGGCAGCGAGGTGGCTGATCCAGCAGGCGAAGGAAGAGCAACGCTACCAGATCGTCGAGCTGCAGGGCACGCCGTTCTCGGCGCCTGCCGTTGGACGGAAGCAAGGCTTTAATGAAGTGATCGGAACGGATAATCATTTCGCTATAGTTGAATCGCTGGAAGGGGATTTCACGAAGAAGCAGGGCAAGGAGCTGATGGCCGCCGCATTGAAGCGGCAAGGCTCCAAGATTGACGTAGTCTATTCGCATAATGACGATATGGCTCTCGGTGCTGTCGAGGCTATTGAGGATTTTGGCTTGCGGCCGGGAAAGGACATTATTATTATTTCTGTCGACGCGACCAAATCAGCGCTCAAAGCGCTCAGCATCGGCAAGCTTAATTTTGCGGTAGAATGCAATGCGCTGCTTGGCCCGCAGCTTATGAAAGCCGTTAAGGATTTATCCGAGGGCAAGGAGCTGCCGATGAAGATCATTACCTCCGAAGGGGTATTTACGCAGGAGTCTGCCAAGATGGCGCTGGCTAGCAGGGAATATTAGACTTTGGCGGCTGGCACAAGCCTTTCACAATGGTTGACAAGCGGCGCCAACCAAGAGCAAAATAAAGCATATCCTTAACGAAATGAGGCGTAACGATTGTCATCCCTTATCGATAAAGTTAAGAAGCTTGCCGCTGGATTTGATGAAGAAACGCTGCGTTCCATCGAAATTAACCCGCTTCGGGTTGAAGCGGGTGCCATTCAAGAGGTTGCTCCTTACTTGAAGGAGCAGCAATATAGCCGCGTTATCATTGCGGCGGACGCTATCACTTACGAAATCGCAGGAAAAACGCTGGAAGAAGCAGTAGCCGCGCTTGGCATTTCCGTTCATGTTACTAACCTTAAGCCAGACCGTCAGGGCGACGTGATTGCTGATGAGGCATCGATCGTACAGCTTTTGCTTGATATTCAGCAGTATAAGGCACAGGTTGTCATTGCAGCAGGATCAGGAACGATTCATGATATTTCCAGATATGCCGCTTATACGGCTAGCATTCCATTCGTATCCGTTCCAACGGCGCCGTCTGTGGACGGCTTTAATTCCAAAGGCGCACCAATTATTATTCGCGGCGAGAAAAAAACGATAGCCGCGATTGGCCCCGATGCGATATTTGCAGATCTGGACATACTCGCGAGTGCGCCGGCTGCGATGGTGGCAGCGGGCTTTGGCGATATGCTTGGCAAATATACGTCGCTTCTTGACTGGAGCTTTGGCGCGTCGGAGGGCGGTGAGCCGTATTCGGTGGAAGTAGCCGAAATTACGAGAATCGCGCTTAACAAATGCGTAGAGCATATCGATCTTATCGCACGCCGCGATCCGGAAGGCATTCGCATCTTAATAGAAGCGTTGATTGAGTCAGGGCTTGCGATGCTGCTGTTTGGCCAGTCGCATTCAGCGTCGGGCTCGGAGCATCATTTGTCGCATTTCTGGGAGATGGAATATATCCGCCTTGGCAAAAGACAGCTCTTGCACGGCGCTAAGGTTGGCGTAGCGTGCGCGGAAATTTCCAAGCTCTACCACCGCTTAGCGGAAGAAGAGTCCGGGCTTGCTTTCACGGCTCATCCTGAGAAGGTGCGAGAGGCGATAGCCGCTCTTCCGGGTGAGAGCATGCTTCGCGAGTGGCTTAGCCAAGTAGGCGGACCATCAACGACAGAGGAGCTTGGCGTCGATTCGGAGCTGCTTATGCGCAGCCTGCTGGAAGCTCATCATGTAAGACCGAACCGCTACACCTTGCTGCGAGCTTATAACTCGCTTTAATGCCTGAGGCTCTTTACGCTCAAACGGCTCCGTCCCTTTAAATGGGGCGGAGCCGTTTGTTTATATATGGAGTTAGAAATTGAAGTTGTCTGGGTCCGGACCATAGCGGTGATCGCGGTTAAGCGCGCTGATCTGTGCCACTTCCTCTGGCGTTAGGGCGAAGTCGAAAATATCCGCATTTTCCTTCAAGCGAACGGGATTGATCGATTTTGGAATCGTAACGACCTCGTTCTGAAGATCCCAGCGAAGCACGACCTGAGCAGGCGATTTGCCATATTTGGCGCCAATCTCAGCGAGAATGCTCTGGTCAAGATTGCCTTGCATAAGCGGGCTCCATGCCATCAGCTGAATGTTGTTGCTCTTCGCGAAGGAGTGCAGCTCCTGTTGTGTCAGAAGCGGGTGATACTCCACCTGATTGACCATTGGAACCACCTCGCCGGAGGCGATAACATCCTGCAAGTGATGGATTTGGAAGTTGCTTACGCCAATTGCGCGAACATAGCCGTCACGGTAAAGCTTCTCGAGCGCACGCCAGGTTTCGGTATATTTGTCTTTGACTGGCCAGTGGATAAGAAGCAAATCAACAACCTCTACGCCGAGCTTGCGTCTGCTGTCCTCGAATGCGGTTAGCGTGGATTCATATCCTTGATGCGCATTCCAAATTTTTGTCGTGATAAAAATCTCATCGCGCGCGATGCCGCTGTTGCGGATGCCGGCGCCTACGCCCGTTTCATTATTATAAGCGGCTGCCGTGTCGATGAGCCGGTAACCTTCCTCGATAGCTGAGGCAACGGTTCTCTCCGCTTCACCGTCATCCTTCACCTTCCAAACGCCAAGGCCGAACCAAGGCATCTTAACACCATTACTTAATGTGGTAGAATCGATTCTTGCATTTGTCATGAATAAACGACCTCCATATTATAGTGATAATTCTAAAATAGCCTTAACATCCTCTTTCTCCAAACGTTTGAACGAACCGATAGCGCCGTAACGAACGGCTTCCTCCGCCATGCGATCAAGCTTTTCGCTTCCGATCTCGAAGTCGGCAAGACGTGATTCGGCACCGATGCGCGTGAAGAAATCACGTGTTGCTTGAATGCCTTCAAGCGCGATTTCTTGATCTGATTTTCCTTCCGGATTGACGCCCCATACACGTGTTGCATACTGAACGAAACGATCAATGCGCTCTCCATGCACGTATTTCATCCAGTTCGGGAAAATAACCGCTAGTCCAGCGCCGTGCGGGATATCATAAATGGCGCTTACTTCATGCTCGATGCCATGCGAAGCCCAATCGTTTGTCATGCCAACGCTAATAAGTCCGCCGTTTAGAGCCATCGTGCCGCACCACATGAGGTTGGCGCGAGCGGCAGCATCTTCCGGATTTTCAAGCGCGATCTCGACGTTTTCAATAACCGTTTGCAAAATAGATTCGCAGAAGCGCTCTTGCAGCGGCGTATTTTCGGTTAAGCTGAAATATTGCTCGAACACATGCGACATAATGTCGACAGCGCCGTTAACCGTATGATTGCGGGGTACCGTATAGGTTAGCGTTGGATCAAGGATTGAAAATTTAGGATACGTAAAAGGGCTGCCAAAGGCGCGCTTTAAGTTCTCTTCCCAGTTCGTTACGACGGAGGAGCCGTTCATTTCCGATCCGGTTGCTGCCAGCGTAAGAATCGTTCCAAGCGGAAGAGCTTTCTGGATGACAGCTTTGCCTGTGAAGAAATCCCATACATCGCCTTCGTAGAGAACGCCTGCTGCAATCGCTTTGGCTGCATCAATAACGCTGCCTCCGCCAACAGCTAGAATGAAATCAACGCCTTCTGTGCGGCAGATATCAATTCCTTTTTTTACTGTAGATAGGCGTGGATTTGGTTCAATATTTGGAAGCTCGTGTACCTTGATGCCAGCCTCGTTAAGAAGGCTGACCGTGTTATCGTACAAGCCTGTTTTCTTTATGCTGCCTGATCCGTAAACGAGAAGAATCGTTTTACCGTACTTGGAGGCTAGTTGGCCTACTTGACTCGCCGTGCCTTCGCCGAATACGATGTGTGTTGGGTTTACAAATTGAAATGAATTCATGACTTACCTCCTAAGTTTGTTTAGATAACTAAAAAAGCAACTAAATATCTTTTAAGTTATGTATACGCCGTTAATTCTAGTGATATTGAAAATAAATGTCAAGTTTTAATCCATTAAAGCATTGAAAGCTTAACTTTTTAGTTATATAATGAGGGGCATTAGATAGAAGCAAAGGGGTAGCGGTAATGGAAGTGGAAGTTAGCACGCGTAATATGAAGTTTCTTGAATGCTTCTCATCTCAAACGCGGGTGAAAATGATTGAACTGCTCAGCGTGCAGCCAATGAATATTAAAAGCTTGTCTGAAGCGCTAGATATAAAGTCTCCTATTGTAACGCGGCATATTCATATGTTGGAGGAAGCGGGCATTGTTCGCTGCGAAAGCTTGCCGGGAATACGCGGCATGCAAAAGATTTGCCATTTGCAGCTGACGCAAACGATGCTTCTATTTAAAGGCATGCCTGCTGCGGACGAATCCAAAAGATATAACGTATCGCTTCCGGTGGGGCATTATTCATCCTGGCAGATCAAGCCCACATGCGGGCTGGCTAACGATACCCAAATGATCGGCATGTGTGATGATCCGCGGTATTTTGCCGACCCGGAGCATGTCCATGCCAAGGTACTGTGGTTTGGCTCGGGTTTCGTTGAATATCGCATTCCGAATTATATGGTCAATAATGAAACGCCGGAATCGCTGGAAATATCGATGGAAATTTGCTCGGAAACACCGTGCAGCGTCAATCATTTGCCATCGGATATCGCATTTGTGTTAAATGGCGTAAGCATCGGAACATGGACGTATCCGGGTGATTTTGGCAGCACGCGGGGGTTGTATACGCCAGAATGGTGGCATAAGAACATAAAACATGGCTTGATTAAGACGATCCGCGTGAATGCGCAAGGCTCATTCATTGACGGCATCCAAGTTTCCAATGTGACGATCGATCAGCTTATGCTGGCTTATGACAAAGAAATTTTGTTCCGCATTTCTAGCAGCGCGACAGCCAAAAACTGCGGCGGTGTCACACTTTTCGGCAAAGGCTTCGGCAATTACAACCAAGATATTGAAGTGACGCTTCGCTGTCAATAGTGGCAGGTAAGGGACGCGCTCCGCAAAGTCATTTGTGACTTTGCGGAGCTTTTTTTGATTGGGTTTATGCGGCTGGGCTGGGTTATTCAATTGAAGAGAAAGTTTAAGAGGACTAGAGACAAGCTCCGGGGAAATGGTTGTCTTGCAGCTGAAAAAATCCAGTTGACAGGCTGCGGGTAGGGGATGAGATGCCGTTTGCTGTGAGATCTGCTATTTCGTAGCAGATCTTTTTTTTATCTGTTTTTATTTACGCTTTTACTCCTGTTTTGTTTTTGTTTTAGCGCTATAAAACGTCGCTTATCATTTCCGTTTGTGTTTGAAATATGTGTATTCAAAAATAAACAAATATGTTATGATCGATTCAAACAAATACAAAACATCATTCGGAGGTATATCCATGGTACAAAGCTTATGGGAAAATGAAAAAGCATCGCAGCTTGAGAACGGATTAGCTGAGCTTGTTTACCGCTCCAACATTATCGGCTCGGATCGCCGGGTATGCAACTATGGCGGCGGCAACACGTCCAGCAAAACAATCGTAAAAGACTTCCGCGGCCGCGAAGTTGAAGTGATGTACGTGAAGGGCAGCGGCTCTGATTTGGCTTCAATGAAGGCAGGCAACTTTACGGGTCTTCGTATGGATGATATCCGTCCATTGTTCGAGCGTTCCGAAATGCCGGATGAAGAGATGGTTGCTTACTTAGTGAACTGCATGATCGATTCGAAGCACCCGCGCGCGTCTATCGAAACGCTGCTGCATGCTTTTCTTCCTTTTAAACACGTGGATCATACGCATCCCGATTCTATTATTAGCTTGTGCTGCGCGGATAACGGCAAAGCGCTAGCGAAGGAAATTTTCGGCGACCGCTTCGTATGGGTTCCTTATGTGCGTCCTGGCTTTAACCTGTCGAAAATGATTGCGGAAGGCGTTCTCGCTAACCCGAATGCGGAGCTCGTGCTTATGGAGAAGCACGGCTTAGTGACATGGGGCGAGACGAGCGAGGAATGTTACGCGCAAACGATCAAAATCATTTCGGAAGCGGAAGCGTTCATCGAATCCCGCTTTGACGAAGCATCGCTGTTCGGCGGCGTAAAGCACGAGGTGCTGGAAGCGGATGTGCGCAGAAGCGTTGCCGCTCAAGTAATGCCAACCATTCGCGGCGCGGTTAGCGATGCGAAAAAAATGATTTTGACCTTTGACGAGGAGGCGGATGTGCTTGCATTCGTCAGCGGACAGGATTCGCCGCAACTATCTCAAGTAGGCGCTGCTTGCCCGGATCACCTTGTGCACACAAAGGTTGTTCCATTGTTTATTGATTGGACGCCTAACGCGGAGGATATCGACGGCTTGAAAGCGAAATTGTCAGAAGGTATCGCTGCTTATAAGGAACAATATAAAGCTTACTTTGACCGCAACAAAAACGAAGGCGACGTGATGTTCGAAGCAGCGCCGCGCGTTATCCTCATTCCAGGTATCGGCATGATCAATACCGGCAAGAGCTGGGCGATGGCACAGGTCAGCGGAGCACTTTATCACCGTGCGATTGCGGTTATGCGCGGCGCAACGGCACTCGGCGAATTTGTATCGCTTAGCGAGAACGAGTCGTACAACGTGGAGTACTGGCCGCTTGAGCTTTACAAATTGTCGCTTGCTCCTGCTGAAACAGAGTTTTCGCGCAAGGTTGCCTTTATTACGGGCGGCGCAGGCGGCATCGGCAGCGAAACGGCACGCCGTCTAGTGTCGGAAGGCGCGCATGTCGTGCTTGCTGATCTCAATTTGGAAGGCGCGCAGAAGGTTGCCGCTGAAATTAACGAGAAATACGGCGATCACCGTGCGACAGCCGTCAAAATGGATGTGACGAGCGAGGAGCAGGTAGTCGCTGCTTATGCGGAGACGGCGCTTGCATATGGCGGAGTTGACATCATCGTCAACAATGCAGGTCTTGCGACATCAAGCCCGTTCGATGAGACTTCGCTTAAGGAATGGAATCTGAACATGAACGTGCTCGGTACAGGCTACTTCTTGGTAGCGCGCGAAGCGTTCAAATTGATGAAGCAGCAAAGCATCGGCGGAAACATGGTATTCATTGGCTCGAAAAACTCGGTTTACGCTGGCAAAAATGCTTCCGCATACAGCTCTGCCAAAGCGCTTGAAGCACATTTGGCACGTTGCATCGCAGCGGAGGGCGGCGAGTTCGGTATCCGCGTGAATACGATTTTGCCGGATGCGATCTTGCAAGGCTCTGCGATTTGGAACGGAAGCTGGCGCAATGAACGTGCAGCGGCATACGGCATCGAGCCGGACCAGCTCGAAGAATACTACCGCAAACGCACAACGCTGCTCGTTAACATTTATCCGCGCGACATTGCGGAAGGCATTGCTTTCTTCGCATCGTCCAAAGCGGACAAAACGACGGGCTGCATGCTGACCATTGACGGCGGCGTGCCTGCTGCATTCACTCGATAGGAGGACTGATGCGATATGTTTCAAGCGCGAGGAGAAAAAAATTGGTACATTCCCGACGGTTTTATTCCGCCAGACAGCACGGGAGCGCTCATCAGCCACGAAGCGGTATGCGTGCTGAACTGTTCCTCGGAAGAAGCACTTATTCGTTTTACGATTTATTTTGAGGATCGCGAGCCGATAGAAGATGTTGTGGTTGTCGTGCCAGGCAGACGTACGAAACATATCCGCACCAGCACATTGATGAAGGAAGGAGCGTCGATTCCAATCGGCGTTCCTTACGCCATCGAGGTGCAGAGCGATATTCCGATTATCGTACAATACAGCCGCCTGGACTCTACGCAAGCTGAGAATACGTTAATGTCTACAATGGCTTTTCCAATGAAATAATAACTATAGATATGGAAGGGTGTTCAACATGTCCGATAAAGCTTATATGTTATTTGAGGAGCAGCAGCAAGCTAGAGGCATTAACATAGATGATGTGAAATCAAAATTGAAAGCGCTAAAAATCGAGACGCCATCATGGGGCTACGGCGATTCCGGCACACGTTTTAAGGTGTTCCAGAAGGAAGGCGTTCCCCGCAATCCGTTCGAAAAATTTGACGATGCGGCGCAGGTGCATAATCTGACAGGACTTGCCCCTTCAGTTGCGATACACATTCCTTGGGACAAAGTTGACGATTACGGCAAGCTAAGAAGCCACGCAGAGAGCCTCGGGCTTACGATTGGCGCGGTCAATCCCAACCTGTTCCAGGATGAGGATTATATGCTTGGAAGCGTTACGAATTCGGATGCGGCGATTCGCCGGAAAGCAACGGATCACTTGCTCGAATGCGTAGATATCGCCAAGGAAACGGGCTCGCGTGATTTTAGCCTATGGTTCGCTGACGGTACAAACTACCCAGGCCAAGGCCATATCCGCAAGCGCAAAGGCTGGATGCAGGAAGCGTTGACCGAAATGTACAATGCGATGTCGCCGCATATGCGGATGCTGATTGAGTACAAATGTTTCGAGCCTGCGTTCTATCATACCGATCTCGCGGATTGGGGCATGGCCTATAATCTAGCGCAAAAGCTCGGTCCGCAAGCCGAGGTGCTTGTTGATACGGGGCATCACTTGCCAGGGGCAAATATTGAGCATATCGTCGCTTATTTGATCGACGAGAAACGTCTCGGAGGTTTCCATTTCAACAGCCGCAAATATGCCGATGACGATCTCATTGTCGGCTCTGTGAACCCGTATGAGCTGTTTTTGATTTTCTATCAAATTCTGAACGGCGCAAATGACGCAGATGCTGCCATTCGCAGCAACGTAGAAAATATCGCTTATCTTATCGACCAATCGCATAATATAGAGCAAAAAATTCCGGCCATGCTGCGTTCGGTTTTGAACGTTCAGACACAATACGCGAAGGCGCTGCTTATTAATCATGCCGAAGTCGACGAGGCTGCTGAGCGCAACGATGTTCTAGGCGCGGAAGACGCTGTTCGGCGCGCTTTCGAATTTGATGTGACGCCGCTGCTGCATTCGCTGCGCGAAGAGCAAGGGTTGCCGCTTGATCCGATGAAAGCCTACCTGAGCAGCAGCTATGGCAAAGACATCTTGGTGAGGGGCAAGGGCGGTGCCAGCTGGTGACCATCCTCGCTTATGATCTCGGGGCGAGCAGCGGAAGAGCGCTGCTCGGAAGGTTAAATAACGGCAAGATCGAGGTTGAGGAGCTGCATCGTTTCCCGAATGATCCGGTGCAGGTCGGCGATCGGCTGCACTGGGATATTTTGCGGCTGCTGCATGAGCTTAAGCAGGGATTGCTTAAGGTGAAGCATCGCGGCATTACGCTGGACAGCATCGCTATCGATTCTTGGGCCGTTGACTTTGGCTTGATCGGAAGCAGCGGCGAGCTGCTGGGCAATCCTTACCATTACCGCGACCATCATACGGATGGGGTCATGGAGCAGGTGGTCGAGGAGCTGACCAAAGCTCGTATTTTTGAGAAGACGGGCATACAGTTTCTGCCGTTTAATACGATTTATCAGCTTGCGGCTTTGAAGAAAGCCGATTCGCCGATTTTGCGGGACGCGAAACATTTTCTGATGATTCCGGATTTGCTCCGTTATTTTTTGACTGGCGAAATGTTCAACGAACTCTCCAATGCGACGACGACTCAGCTGTATAATTCGGTAACGGGCAGCTGGGATGAGGAGCTGATAAGGGCAATCGGCATCTCGCCGGAAATGTTCGGTAAAGTTGTGCAGCCTGGAGCTAGGGCGGGCAGCCTGCGTCCTTCCGTTTGCGAGGAGCTGGGCATCGAGCCTGTTCCTGTATACGCGGCTGCGGAGCATGATACCGGATCGGCGGTTGCGGCAGTGCCAGCGCTTAACCCCTCGTTTGCTTATCTGAGCTGTGGCACATGGTCGCTTATGGGAACAGAAGTTCATGAGCCTGTTATTAATGAGCTTGCTCAGCAGCTGAACTTTACGAACGAAGGCGGCGCATACGGCACTTTCCGCTTGCTGAAAAACATTATGGGCTTGTGGATTTTGCAGGAGTGCAGACGCTCGTGGGAGCGAGCAGGAGTTTCGTACTCGTTTCCCGAATTAGTTAAGCTGGCTGATGAAGCGAAGCCATTCGCGGCGTTCATTGATCCTGATGATCCGTTGTTTCTCCGCCCAGGCGATATGCCCGCTAGAGTAGCGGAATATTGCTTGCGTACAGGGCAATCGGCACCTGAGGGTGCGGGCGCGATCGTTCGTTGTATCTTGGAGAGTCTGGCGCTTAAATACCGTTATGTGTTCGAATTGACGGAGCAGCTTTCAGGGCAATCCTTCAACGGTCTTCATATGGTAGGAGGCGGCATTCAGAATACGCTGCTGTGCAAATGGACGGCTAATGCGATCGGCAAGCCGGTATGGGCAGGTCCAGTAGAGGGCAGCGCGATCGGCAATATGGTCGTTCAGTGGATTGCAAGCGGCGAGATTGCTGATATTTGGGAAGCGCGCAAGGTCATTCGGGAGTCTTTCCCGGTTGACGCGTACGAGCCGGAGCAGCGTGCGGAATGGGAGCATGCATACGGTGCATTCAAAGAAAAAACAGGAATCGCTAAAAAGGCGAATACAAATATAAGTTAGAAAGAGGTACGCTATGCTGGTCCAGGAACGGTACGACAAAATTGTGCAGCTGGTAAATGAGAGAGGCAGCATCCGTGTAACGGAGCTAAGCGAGCTATGTCAAGTAACCGAGGAAACGATTCGGCGCGACCTTGACCGCTTGGAGCAAGCCGGACGTTTGCGCCGCTCCCACGGCGGCGCGGTTAGCGTAAAGGATCAGCAGCCGGAGATTCCGTATTTTGAGCGGGAAATTACGCGCGCGGAGGAGAAGAAGCGGATCGCTGAGGAAGCGATTAAGCTGATCCAGCCTAAGGACCGTATTTTGCTCGACGCGAGCTCCACCGCTTGGTATATGGCGGCTAGCATGCCGGACATACCGCTGACGGTGCTTACCAATTCCATCAAAGTAGCGATGGAGCTGAGCAGCAAGGAGAAGATCGAAGTGATTTCGACGGGCGGCATATTGGCATCGCGTTCCTTGTCTTATGTCGGGCCGCTCGCAGAGCGCTCACTTGATGCGTATCATGTGGATAAAGCATTTTTCTCATGCAAGGGCGTTCACTTGGAGCGAGGCGTAAGCGAGTCAAATGAGCTCCAAGCGCGCATCAAGCAGAAAATGGTCGGCATGGCCGACCAGGTGATTCTGCTGGCTGACTCCAGCAAATTCGGCGTTCAAGCCTTCACGCATGTCGCTGATTTGAGCGATGTCGATACGATCATAACCGACAGGTATTTGTCGCCTGGGCTGTTGTCACAGCTCAAGGAGAAACAAATCTCCGTCACAACGGTTTAACCGAACACGGCGCTGGCTTCAGTAGAAGCGCAGCGCTGTTTTTGTAAAAGTGCGGATGGTCTATGGCGCTGGAAAGCAAGCTGCTGACGCGGGATAGGGAGCTTTAAGCGCCAATAGGTGCTTACAGAGCTTCGAACGAACATTAGCACAATCGCGTTTCAAAATCCGATTGGACATTCTCTTTTTTAACCAAACTTGTCTGACAACCTGATAAAATAACATCAACCATGACAAAAGGGGTGCGGGTATGAAGGTTTCCTTATTTATTACTTGCTTAAGCGATGCGCTATATCCAAGGGTCGGCGAAGCGATGGTGCGCTTGCTGGCGAAGTACGGCGTCACATTGGCGTTTCCGACGGTACAAACCTGCTGCGGGCAGCCGGCTTTCAACAGCGGCTACTGGAAGGAAGCCAGGGAGTCGGCTAAGACGATCTTGGATGCTTTTGAAGACAGCGATTTCGTTATTTCGCCTTCGGGCTCCTGCACGGGCATGATTCATCATTATCCAAAGCTGTTTGAGGATGATCCGGTTATGTTAAAGCGTGCGAATAAGCTGCAAAGCAAATCGTATGAGTTTACTCAGTTTTTGGTGCAGGTGCTCGGCGTTACGGATATCGGTGCCGCATTCCCTCATAAGGTGACGTACCATCCTTCCTGCCACGGCAGCCGGATTCTCGGCGTCAAGGACGAGCCGCTCGCGCTTATTCGGAACGTGAAGGGGCTTGAGCTTGTCCCGCTTCCATTTGCGGAGGACTGCTGCGGCTTTGGCGGAACGTTTGCGGTCAAAATGGCGGATATTTCAGGGGCAATGGTGACGGAAAAAGTTGATCATGTGCTGGAGACGGAAGCGGAAGTGCTGGTCGGACTCGACATGGCATGTCTTCTAAACATTGCCGGCAACCTGCGCTATCGCAACGAGCCCGTTCGCGTCATGCATTTGGCAGAGCTTCTCTATGAAGGGGTGAAATAAGGATGGCTGGAGCAAAAACGGAAGCTACCGTAAAAGCTAGGGCAGATCTTGCGCTCAATGATGAATTTCTGCGCAAAGCGGTAAGGTTTACGACGGAGCGTCTTCGCAACGGAAAAAAGAAAGCGACAGACGAGCATGGCAATTGGGAGGAATGGCGGGAGCGCGGCAAGCAAATTAGGCTGCATACGATCGCTCATCTCGATTACTATTTAAATCTGTTTGTAAATAACGCCCGTGCGAACGGCGTCCATGTGCATTTTGCAAGCAATACGGAGGAAGCTGTGAAGCTAACGCTTGATATCGCCGAGCATGCGAATGCCAAGTCAGTCGTCAAATCCAAGTCGATGGTGTCGGAGGAGCTGCATCTGAACCACGCGCTTGAATCAATCGGCGTCGAAGCGGTAGAAACCGATTTGGGCGAATACATTATCCAGCTAGCAGGCGAGATGCCTTCACATATCGTTATTCCGGCGATTCACAAAAATCGCTATCAAATTGCCGACCTCCTCTCCAAGGAGGCGGGCTACACGCTGCCGCCGGATACGACGGCGCTTGCAGGCTTTGTTCGCAAAAAGCTGCGCGAAAAGTTTTTGGATGCGGAAATCGGCATGACCGGCTGCAATTTTGCGATTGCGGAGACGGGCTCGATGGTGCTTTTTGAAAACGAAGGCAACGCCCGTATGGTTAGTACGGTTCCCAAAACACAAATTACGCTTATGGGCATGGAACGCATTATTCCGTCATGGGCTGACCTTGAGGTCATGGCGACGCTGCTGCCGCGCTCGGCAACGGGACAAAAGCTTACGATGTATATGTCCGGCATTACGGGTCCGCGCCGCTCGGAGGATGCGGATGGTCCGGATGAAATGCATATCATTATTATCGATAACGGCCGTTCGCTGCAGCTGGGCGATCCTGAGTTTCAAGAGCTGCTGAACTGCATTCGCTGCGGCGCCTGCTTAAATGCTTGTCCCGTCTATCGCCACATTGGCGGCCACGCCTACGGCAGTACCTACAGCGGTCCGATTGGAGCCGTACTGACCCCATCCTTGAACAAAAATATCGCGGAGTGGGACGATATCGCCAACGCCTCCAGCTTATGCGGTGCTTGTTATGAAGCGTGTCCGGTCAAAATCCCGCTGCACGACATGCTCGTTTATTTGCGCAGACGCAAGGTGGAGAGCGGCAACGGCAGCAAAATGGAGTCCATCGGCATGCAAGGTTTCGCTACCGTCATGGGGAATTCCTCGCGCCTCGGCGGCGTGCTGCGGCTGGGCAAGCTGGGGCAAAAGCTCGTTGTCCGCAGCGGCGTCATCAAGACGAAGCTTGGTCCGCTTAAAGGCTGGAACACGTACCGCGTCACGCCAAGCTTGCCGAAGGAGTCGTTCCGCGATCGCTGGGATACGCTTGATCAAGAGCTGAAGCAGGGGCTCAAACAAATGGAGCCGTCGATGCAAATTCGGATGGAGGAGCTTGTGCGCCAACGCGAGCTGGATGAGAAAAACGGCAAAGGAGGACACGGTCATGGCTGATTCGCATAAACAGTGGTTAGAGAAGCTTGAGGCGGAGTCACGCGTGAAGCAGGAGCATTTTATGAACGATATCGCCGCTAAGCTGAGGCATCCTAGAATGGTGAATAAGCCGCAGCAACCGTTCCGCGGCGCGCCTGACTTTTGGAATGCCTTCGAATGGTCGGAAGATGAGCGAATCCAGCAGTTTACCGATAATTTTTTATCCGTAGGCGGTCATGTGGCGCGTCTTCAGACGATGGAGGAAGCAAAAGCTTTTATCGTGCAAAAGGCTGGGGAAATGAGCGCGAAATACGTTGTTCGCCAAAATCAGCCGGAGCTGGATGCGCTTGATCTTGAAGGCTCTCTCACAGACTCAAAAGTGTCCACATGGAATACGGATGCGGAGCAATACTGGCGTGCGCGTGCGGCAGAAGCGGATTTTGGCATCGTCATTGCGGATCATGCTGTCGCCTATACAGGCTCGGTAACCGTATTGTCGGCGCCGAACAAAGGCCGTTCGGTCAGCCTGCTGCCGACCGTCCTCATTATAATCATTCCGATAGAGCGGTTGAAAACGAGACTAGGCGAGGTGCTCGTAAAGTTTGATGAAGCGGGTCAAGGGCAGCTGCCGGCGGGGATTCATTTTATTTCCGGCCCAAGCCGCTCCTCCGATATTGAAAATGATCTGACCATCGGGGTTCATGGCCCAGGAATTGTATACGCGCTGCTGGTCGGATAGGATTAAATTCGTTACTGATAGCGAAGGGCACGATTGCAAGGCGGCGCGTGCCGTATACTGCATAGGAGGTTAGTGTCCATGCCGTCTTTAGAGGTAGAGAAGCTTTCAAAGCGCAACCACTACGAGGCAATTACCGAGCAAGTGAAGCAGCTGATCGTGGAGGGCAAGCTCAAAGTCGGAGATAAGCTGCCTTCTACGAAACAAATGTCCGAGCAATTTGGCGTTGGCCGTTCGACCACCCGCGAGGCTTTGAGCGCGCTTAAAGCGATGGGCTTAATCGACATTCGGCAGGGCGGGGGCTGCCGCGTTATTCGCAACGCGCCAATGGATATGGAGCTTCCTGAGCTTACGTCGCTTCGCTTGAACCGCGAAACGGTGCTTGAGCTATTAGAGGCTCGCGAAGCGCTGGAGGTATCGGGCGCGGCAATAGCCGCTGCGAAGCGGACGGATGAGGATGTAAAGCTGCTGCGTGATTTGATTGACGAGATGGAGCGGACAGTTGGCGATGAGACCGAAGGCGAGCGGCTAGACCTGAAGTTTCATCTTACGCTCGCAAGGGCGACACATAACTCCATCATGGTGCGCTTGTTCGAGTCGATTATGAATTACATTGAAACGGCCATCCACGATATTCGGCGAGTCGAGCTGTATGCCAGCACAGCTGTTGCGGAGCGGCTTTATAAGGAGCATCTAGCTATCTTCGAGGCGATTGAGCAGCAAAATTCCGAGCAAGCAGCCGAACGAATGAAGCAGCATTTGCAGCATATTGAGAGCATCGTGCTAAAGCATTTGGGCGAAGGCTAAATGGGCGGGATGCATATACCCATTTATAGTCCCCCTTTTTTGCAGCGCTGGATAAATCCCAAAGCGGCTGCCTCACAAAATAAAAAGCCTGTATGCCGCCGACATCATCCTGATGGCGGCGGCATACGGGCTTTCATCGACTAGTTCTATTTCACTGTACGCAAATATTTTTTGATAAATTCTCGCGCTTTCTCCGGGTTTTTGCTGTCGAGGCGTATCCCGATGATCATGTTCTCCTTGTAAAGAGGAAGCTGATCGACAAGGGCGCTTTTGCTTATATCGATGCCGTACACATGCTCCACGGTATCGTCTTCGGTCTTCGCCTTCAACGTCAAACCATCTTTCAGCAATGGTTTGAGCTCGCCGTTAACGTCGTTATCGAGGTTCATCAGTACGCCCTGATTGCCGATCCACTCAAAAATATTCCGATCCATGATGTAAACATCCGGATGCTCTGTCGCCAAAATCAGCACTGCTTTCTGCATATAAGCCATTTGCGATTGTTCGTCGGCAGGTACGAAGGTTACCGTGGAAACGAATCTTTTCCATTCGGGAAACGCTGTCAAAAGTGCGCTTTCAATCGGCTCTTCCTTAGGAGCGTCATCCTTCAGCATGTAATTGCCCATAAAAGATACGTTTAAATCGACAGGCGGCAGACTAGCAAGCCGTTCCTGCTCCTCACGGTAGTTCATGAAGCTGATTACCCCATAGATAATAAGTGCTACTGCTGCAATTGCGCCAAGCGTATGGAACTTGTAATAGCGCCAGAAATGGTCCATTTTCTGAGCTTGTCCAGCCATCTTCTTGTACTTGCCGTATTCCTGTTCGTTGAAGGCATCGGTCAGCTTGCGATCCTCATACTCTAAAATCAGCCGATACGCCTGTGTAATCTTCGCAAAAGAATCCTCCGCGTCACCCGCGTCGTCCTTCTGCTGCTGCGTTCTGGAGCGTGCTTGACGCATAAGCGTCGTATAGCGTTTCTCCACTTCCTCTTTTGCCGCTAGCTCTGGCAGCCCCATCGTTTCATAGGCTTGTTTCAACTCTTCCACTTGCGTCACCTCAATTAGTAAGTAGCTCCTGCATGATTCCTATCTATTAGTATACGGAATTCCACAGGTAACGCAAACTTTGACAGCGTTAAACGGGCATTTGTCATTTCCTGCCGCACGCTGCCATTTCCAGCGATCGTTATGCGGCGTATGCTCAGCTCGATCCTTAAATAACAAATAAACGGTACACATGTGCAGGGGGTCTGATTTTTGAACAAAATAGACGAATTATTGGCTTCCTATCCACACGTCATTTGTTATTCTACTAATAGGACAATCAACGGATAGGATGGTGCTGGCATGACTACATCGTTTCGCTTTGATTTTGGGATTGGCAACGCGCCTGCTTCCCCTTATATACAAGTGCTTCCGGATACCGTTTATAGCGAGGCGGCAGGCTACGGCTTCGAGTCTAACGAGCGTGTCAGCTCGCGGAATCGCGACGACCAGGATCGCCTGCGCGGCGCCTTCTGCATACCGCTAGATGCTGTGTTTGCCGTCGATCTGCCTAACGGCTGCTATACGGTAACCGCAACGATCGGCGATGCAATTGCCCCGACCTCAACGACCTTAAAATATGGCGTGGGGCGCATCGTACTCCACAAGGCAGTTACATCGGCGGGGCAGTATGCGGTGCACAGCTTTACGGTCAAGGTGGTTGATGGGCGTTTGCGCCTTGCTTTCTCTGGCATTGCACCGCGCATTAATGCGCTGCGGATTGAAGAGGCGAAGCAAGCGACCACCATTTATTTGGCTGGCGACTCGACCGTGACCGATCAAGATACGTTTCCGTATGCGGGCTGGGGACAAATGCTTCCGTTATTTTTTAAGACGGATGTGGCGATTGACAACCATGCGATGTCGGGCAGAAGCTCTAGAAGCTTCATTGATGAGGGACGCCTTGCAGCGATATTGGAGCAAATTAAGCCTAACGACTACTTGTGGATACAGTTCGGACATAACGACGAGAAGCCGGACGCCGAACGGGCAACGGAGCCTTTTGGCAGCTTTAAGGAGATGCTCACGATCTATGTGGAGGGGGCTCTTGCACGCGGCGCAAGGCCGGTACTGATTACGCCGATGCATCGCCGCAAGTTTGACGAGCAGGGGCGGATCATCGACACGCATGGCGATTATTTGCTTGGCATGAAGCAGCTTGCGTCGGAGCTTGACGTTCCGCTTATTGATTTGGCTGCAAAAAGCAAAGCCTTGTATGAGCAGCTGGGCGACGAGCCCTCGAAGGCGCTGTTTATGTGGGCATATCCAGGCGAATTCATTCATTTTCCTGATGGAGTACAGGACGATACGCACTTTCAAGAGCTTGGCGGTATTCAAATTGCAGGGTTGGTTGCCGAAGGCGTACGCGAGCTTGGTCTGTCGCCGCTATTCTTATATTTGAAGGGATAATTACAAAAGAAAACTCGATTCTACGTTCCTTATAGACTACAATAGCTTAGTACCTACTGCTGTAAAAAAGAGAGGAATCCATGATGTTTGATCCAACTGTATTTGAAAACTTGAAAGTCGCTTTTGAGAACCAAATTTATGACCTAGACACGCTGGATCGAAAGGTTGATATCATCAATCGGATAGACCGGTTGGAATTAGCCGTTATGTCTCGCGAGTTTGCGCTTCAATTCACGCTGGCTGGCCGCGCGGAGGTGTCAGCGGAAATACAGCTCACTGCATCGCTGAAGGATTTGGCGGCTGAGCTCTTAGAGCAAAAGGGCGAGACGCCCGCTTGTACGCTGAGGCTTCGCTTCTATATGCAGGTGAATGATGTAAACGAGCAGTGCAGGCAGATCGAGGACATCCTGCAGCGTATTTGGGAGCCGGAAATGGCGCCGACGCAAACGATAAGCTATTTATTCGGCGATGAAGCGCCGAGCTATTCGAATGTGATCGAGCTAAGTTTTAACCGTAAAATAAGCGAGGAGCAAATGGAAGACATTCCTGAGCTGTCCCAGCATGTTCTTCAGACGCTTGCAAAGCTGGTGGAGATCGTATAATAAAGCAGAAGGGAATGGAAGCTGGTTAGTAAAATACTGTCTGTTTCCATTTGCCCAAAGCTATGCTATAGTACTTGAGGATATGCAACTAAAGAAGAAATTCCGGTGCCTCGTCAATCGACTTAACGGGCGGCCGGGAGAGGTTCGCGAACTCCCTCTATAAAAAACTATGCGAAACGATTGTCCCGTCAGGTGACATCGTCGTTTTTGCGTTCGGCGCGAACCGGTTTTTTACCGTTTCGCGCCGTTTCTTTGGTTTTTTAGCAACTTATGAAGGATGTCAGGCGATCTCTATCTTCTCAAACCAGAGAGGGAGATGCAGCATGAAAAAGGAAAAGGCGGTCGTCGTATTCAGCGGCGGCCAGGACAGCACGACTTGCTTGTTTTGGGCAATGGAGCGCTTCTCGGAGGTTGAGGCCGTTACGTTCAATTATGGACAGCGGCATAAGTTAGAGCTCGAATGCGCGGCGGATATTGCCAAGGAGCTGAATATTAAGCATCATATTCTCGATATGTCGCTGCTTAATCAATTGGCGCCTAACGCGCTCACTAGAGATGACATTGCGATTGAGCAAAAGGAAGGGGAGCTCCCTACCACCTTTGTTGATGGCCGCAATCTCTTATTTCTAACCTTCGCAGCCGTGCTGGCTAAGCAGCTAGGCGCGAAGCATATCGTGACAGGCGTATGCGAAACGGATTTTAGCGGATATCCGGATTGCCGTGATATTTTCGTGAAATCGCTCAATGTCACGCTGAATTTGTCTATGGATTATCCGTTTGTCATCGATACGCCGCTCATGTGGCTAAACAAAGCCGAGACATGGGAGCTTGCCGAGACGCTCGGCGCGTTTGAATTTGTACGGGAGCGGACGTTAACCTGCTATAACGGCATTATTGCTGACGGCTGCGGCGATTGCCCGGCATGCCAGCTGCGTAAAAACGGATTGGACGAATATTTGGCCAAACGAATGGATGGAGTGAAGCAATGATGCTGCAGCAGGTGTATCCAGCAGCCGCTCACCCTTACTCTTATGAGCTGAACAAGGATTTTCAGTTCGCAGCGGCACATTATGTGCCTGCCGAGGAAGCAGGCAAATGCCGTCAGCTTCATGGGCATACGTATTATGCCAATGTGACGGTAGCGGGCGACGAGCTTGATGCGGCTGGTTTCCTAGTCAATTTTGCTATTATCAAGCAGCTGATTCATGACCGGTTTGACCATACGCTGCTTAATGACGACAAGGAGAGCTTCAGCGACACGCAGCCGGAGCGATTTCCGACGACGGAAGTGGTAGCACGCACGATTTACGAGATCGTTCAGCGTTATTTGGACAGTACGGTGAATCGCCCGCAGTGCGTTCAGGTTTATTTAAGAGAAACGCCGACAAGCTACTGTATCTACCGCCCTAAGAGAAAGGCGGGTTCGGATGCAGGCGATTAAACGAATTCCCGTTCTGGAAGTATTCGGTCCCACCGTGCAAGGCGAAGGGATGGTCATTGGCCGAAAAACGATGTTTGTTCGTACCGCAGGCTGCGATTACAGCTGCTCATGGTGCGATTCGGCATTTACTTGGGATGGAAGCGCGAAAGCAGATATTCGCATGTTAACGGCGAATGAAATCATAGAGGAACTAATGGCAATCGGCGGAAAAACGTTCGAGCATGTGACGATTTCCGGCGGCAATCCCGCGCTGCTCCCGCAGCTTAGCGTATTTATTGAAGAGCTGCACACGCGGGGGATAAGCGTAGCGCTAGAGACGCAAGGCAGCCGCTGGCAGGACTGGTTTTGGTCGATTGACGAGCTGACCTTGTCGCCGAAGCCGCCAAGCTCCGGCATGAAGACGGATTGGCAAATTCTCGACGAGATTGTATCCAAGCTAAACGAAAAGGAAGCAAGCTTTTGCTTAAAAACGGTCGTCTTTGATGACGAGGATCTCGAATACGCAACTTTTGTTCATATGCGCTATCCGAATGTTCCCTTTTACCTGCAAGCTGGAAACAGTCAATTGCAGGAAACGGAGCCGCACAGGATGCTGCCTTATTTGGTAGAGCGTTACGAATGGCTGATCAACAGAGTAATGCCGAATGATGAATTGAAGCGGGTTCATGTGCTCCCGCAGCTTCATACCTGGGTATGGGGCAATAAAAAAGGCGTTTAATAGGAAAAGGAAGGGTGGAGACGAGCATGGAAGGAAGAAGCAAGGAAGAGCTTAATGGCGTAACGCTGCTCGGCAATCAAGGCACACAATATTTGTTTAACTACTCGCCGGAAATTTTGGAGGCATTCGATAATAAGCATCCGAACCGCGACTATTTCGTTAAGTTTAACTGCCCGGAGTTTACGAGCCTTTGTCCGATGACGGGGCAGCCGGACTTTGCAACGATTTATATTTCATATATTCCCGGTCAAAAAATGGTAGAGAGCAAATCGCTCAAGCTGTATTTGTTCAGCTTCCGCAACCATGGGGATTTTCATGAGGATTGCATGAACATCATCATGAATGATTTGATCGCGCTCATGGAGCCGAGATATATCGAGGTTTGGGGCAAGTTTACGCCTCGCGGAGGCATTTCTATCGATCCTTATTGCAACTGGGGCCAGCCCGGCACCAAATATGAGCAAATGGCGGAGCATCGCCTCATGAACCATGATCTTTATCCGGAGAAAGTGGATAACCGCTAACTTAACGCATAGGAAAGGGACACCTGTCGAAGGTGTCCCCAGAATATCGGCTAAGCCCCTCATTTGGGGCTTTTTTTAGTTATGGAAGCTTACCGAAGGTCCCATCCAGCTGTCAGGATTGCTGGCCACGAATTTATAAGTGCCGGCCGGCTGATTGCCAAGATTTAATGTGCCTTGATGCATATCATGGCCAGGCCTGCCGCCTTCTTCCGAATAAGAGGTAATGAAAACATCGCCTGATGAAGTAACGCGATAAATCGTGATGTTCAAATATCCGCTTACATGCGAATCGTACGCAGAATAATAGACGAACAGGTTGCCTCCGCCGTGCGTATAAGTACCCGTTTCAACCCGGTTTGCCGCGGAAGCGGACGAAGCAAATGCAAGCAACATGACGAGTACGATGAAGCTTAAGCCCATTTTTTTCATCATTGTATTCCTCCTCTTCAAATGGTGATCGCCAATCAACGGAATGTACACATGCTCCTCCAAGCGCGGGCTCTTGGAAGCCAATCGTGTGCAGGATCGAAGTTGAGAATCACCTCCTTTAAATAAAGGAATAAAAGATGCGTTATTTCGGACTGAATGGATGGAGGAGCTCTAGGGAGCAGCCAATCAATAGAGTGCAGCAGAGGATTTGCTGGATTATCGTAAAAGTTAATAGATGATATAGGCGGGAATAATTCCCATTGTACTAGCAAGTTAACCTATTGGCAAACAAAAATGTAAGCATATGCATGTTAAGTATTCGATTATGTATGGGGTTAACCCGCCTAAAGTCTAGGCTTCTATCCTTCCTTAAGTCCATAGCTTTTTATTTTCATTGCTCTATACTTAGGAATAGAACGGCTAATGAAATAGCGAGGAAATGAGTGGAACGTCTATGATAAGAAATGTGATATGCATGTCTGTGCTGCTTTGTACGATAGCGGCGGCGCTTACGAGCTTTGATATGGCGCCGGAAAGAGTGAATGCTGCGGCGGCGGAGCAATCGAAGTATGATGTAAAGCCTCTTACGGCAGTAGCGGTTATGCAGCTTGAAGTTGAATCGGCGGCAAATTTTAATCTTCGAATATGAAACAATAGCTCAAAGAAAACGCCGCTTCCATCCCGGAAGCGGCGTTTTCTTTGGACGAAATAGGCTACTCGCCCCGAAGCCTGCGCCGGTAAGCAAAATGATTCGTAGGCCCGTGGCCATCGCCAAACCCCAGCTGGTCTTCGATGGCAGCTTGAATGAAGGCTTTGGCTGTACGAATCGCCTCGGGAACGGTTTTTCCTTGCGCGATTTCCGCCGTTAATGCGGCTGAGAAGGTGCAACCGGTCCCATGCGTATGACGGGTTTCGATTCGCCGGCTTTCCAAGTAATCGAATCGCTCTCCATCATAAATAAGGTCGACTAGCCGTGCGCTGCCCGAATCATGCCCGCCCTTGATGACGACATAACGGGAGCCTTGCTGGAACAAGATTTTTGCTGCTTCCTCCCGTTCGCTCAGCGTGCGGATAGCCATCCGTGCGAGCAGCTCGGCTTCGGGAATGTTTGGCGTCGTTACGAGCGCGAGCGGCACCAAATGTTTAACGAGCGCTTGAATGGCTTCCTGCTGAAGCAGGGAAGAGCCGCCTTTGGCTACCATGACAGGATCAATGATCAAGTTCTGCCATTGATACTGCTTTATTTTGGCAGCTACAATTTCAATAATTTCGCTGCTGAATAGCATGCCTGTCTTAAGCGCGGAAGGCGTTAAATCCTCGCCGATCGAATCCAGCTGCCTTCTGACGGCAGCGGCTTCTACCGGATATACGCCTTGGACGCCAAGCGTATTTTGCGCCGTTACTGCGGTTAGGACTGACATGCCGTAGGCGCCAAGCTCTTGAAAGGTTTTGAGATCGGCTTGAATGCCTGCGCCGCCCCCGCTGTCTGAGCCTGCAATCGTTAACGCTTTATAGATGTTCATCGACTCGTTCCCCCGATCGTATCAATTCGCTGTCTTACAAATTGGAGAAAGCATCCTCAGCCTTTATGTCTGGCGGCAGCAGATCATTGTTAAGCAGCCATTCTCTTACATGGGACCAGGAAGCCGGGTCCTGATAGCCGAAGGTTTGCTCTCCCGCATCCATAAGCGGCAGCAGGATGTCCAAGCTTTTTGTCTCGATCTCCTTGTCGAGCGGGGACGTTTGATCCTCGTGCTCGAACAGGATCGACAGCGCTTGCTCGGCATTGGCGGAAACGTATTGCTGGCCTTCTGCCATGGCTGTAATGAATTTATGAAAAAGCGCCTTTTTCTTGCTTAGACCATCGTCGCTGGCAACAAGCACCAGCTCGTAATAGTCAGGCACGCCATAATCGGCTGGGTTAATCGCGGTCATGGGATAACCTTCCTTGGCAAGCAGCAATTGCTCATGATTAATGAAACCGCCGATGATGGCATCTACTTTGCTCGTCGAGATCGCCGGAATAAAGCTGAAGCCTACGTCGATCATTTGTACAGCTTGCGGATCTCCGCCGTCCTCCTTAATCATCGTGCGCATCATCGCCTCGTAGAGGGGGATAGAGGAGTAGCCGACTTTTTTGCCGACCAGATCCTTAGGCGACTTTACGCTTCCGCCTTCAGGCACCATCAGATGATTGAGCGGATGCCTGACGATTGCCGCAATGGACTTGACAGGGATTTTCTCGCCGCGAGCCATCAGAACTTGAGGCTGGTAGCTGAGTGCCAAATCGATTTTGCCTGCGGCTACCAGCTTTAAAGCATCGTTTGTGTCGGCGGGCATCTGAATATCAACCTCTAGTCCTTGCTTCTTGAAATATCCGTTCTTCTGAGCGGCGTATAAGAAGGAATGAACGGCGTTTGGATACCAGTCGAGCATAATCGATATTTTCTCTATCTTCTGATCATCGGCTGAAGCATCGGCCTTGGAGGCTTCGTTATTGTCCGTGGCAGCCCCGCCGCATCCGCTTATTACAAGCAGCATGGCAGCAAGCGTGATCAAGCCGCTCCAGTTTTTTTTAGCTTTTGTCATCATTTCTTCGTTCCTCTTCTCTTTAAAATCATTTTCTCAAGCAGCATCGCGCTGGCAAATAAGAGAATGCCAATGAGCGATAGCAGAAATACGGATGCAAACATGGCATCGGTGTTCAAATTGCCGGACATTCGCCGGCTGTAATAGCCAAGCCCTTCGCTGCCGCCTAGCCATTCGCCTATCGTAGCGCCTACGACGGAGTAGACGACGGACAGCTTAAGACCGGAGAAGAAGGAGGGCAGGGCAGCCGGAATTTGTATTTTGCGGAAAATGTCCCATCGGGTCGCTCCCATCGTCAGCAGCAGCTCCCGATACTCCGCATCCCCTTTGCTCAGGCCGTCGTAGGTGCTGACGACGATAGGGAAGAAGGCAGTCAAAAAAACGACGGCGACCTTGCCCCAAATCGTATAGCCGAACCATAAAATGAAGATCGGCGACAGAGCAATTAACGGGATCGTCTGGCTAATGACGATGAAGGGATACAGCGCCTTCTCGAGCGTGCGGAACGCATTCATGGCAGCTGCAAGAGCAACCCCGCCTATGACGGACAAGAGGAAGCCAAGCGCGACCTCTCGCAGCGTGGCAGCAAGATGCTTGCCAAGCAGGAGGCTGCTGTCCTCGACCAATGCCCCGCCGATTGCAGTTGGCGCTGGAAGAATGAAGGCGGGAACGAAGCCAAGGTGCACGATCCATTGCCAAACGATAAGAAGGAGCATAAGCAGCAGAATAAAAAGTCCGTAATTTTGCACCCATGTGTTAAAACGTAGTTTGCGCATGCAGTCGTCGCTCCAAATCTTGCCGCAGCTTCACAAAAGCAGCTTCATAATTCAGCTCATAGTGTCTGGGGCGCGGCAGCTGAACGGCGATTTCCTGCACGCCCTGCAGGCTGCTTTCGGACATCAAATAAATGCGGTCGCTAAGCAATATAGCCTCCTCCAGATCATGCGTAATAAAAAGGACGGTTTTGCGCAGGTCGCCCCATAGCTCAAGCAGCCATTTGTGCATGCCGCGCTTAGTCATCGCATCCAGCGCGCCGAATGGCTCATCAAGGAGCAGAAGCTCTTGCCCGGTCACGAGCGTCCGCAAAAAAGCGGCGCGCTGCCGCATGCCTCCCGATAGCTCATCCGGATAAGCCTGCTCATATCCAGCAAGCCCGAAGCGGCTGAGCAGCTCCCGTATTTGCGCGGAGCCAGCTGCGCGGTCTCCTCGCGCAAGCTCAAGCGGCAGCAAGCAATTATCGAGCACGGTCCGCCATGGGAGGAGCAGATCTTTTTGCGGCATGTAGGCGACCTTGCCTAACCGGTGCGGGGCAAGCTCGCCGCGCAGCCTAATTTCTCCTTCGGCAGGCTGAAGCAGCCCGGCCATAAGCTTGAAGAGCGTGCTCTTGCCTGAGCCGCTTGCCCCGATGATCGATACGAATTCGCCGGCGTGAGCCTCCAATGATAGATTGGAGAATACAGGCTTGCTGTTAGATGGATAGGAGTAGGTCAAATGGTGAAGCGATAATAGCGCGGTAATACGCATCCCCCCGTAAACAAATAAAGACCCACCCATTTCCGGAGGGAAATGAGCGGGTCTAACGAACAAACAAGGCTTGCGCGCATGAATGAATGCTGTTTCTGCTCCACTTCCCTCCGCTGGAATGATCCAGATCAGGTTCAAAGGGTCCGGAGCATGCGCTCCATCTCAGCCGTTAGACTCCCCTAGTGAAATAAAATAGGTCCATATTCAATTTGTATTTTTTCTACTATAGCATACACTGGAGAGATGTAAACCATAATTATCCGAAAAGGCGTTGAATAAATGAAAAATTTACTCGTTACGGGCTATCGCGCGCATGAGCTTAATATTTTTAACCAGAAGCATGAAGGCATCGTTTATATTAAAAAAGCATTGACAGGCAAGCTGGTTCCGCTCATCGAGGATGGGCTTGAATGGGTCATCACACCCGGACAATACGGCGTTGACCTCTGGGCATGCGAGGTCGTCATCGCGCTTAAGGAAATTTATCCGCATCTGAGACTCTCGATTATTGCGGCGTATGCAAATCCGGAAGAAAAGTGGAAGGACGATAAAAAGGAATTTTACCAGCAGGTGCTGAAAGGGGTCGATTATTACGCATCCGTCAGCAATCAGCCGTATAACGGGATATGGCAGTTTAATGCGCGGGACGAGCTGCTCTTCCGCAAGACGGACGGCATTCTGCTCGTTTACGACGAGGATGCGGGCGAGGGCAGCCCAAAGTTTATTAAGGAAAAGGCGCTCAAGAAGCAGCAGGCGGAAGGCTATGAATATATCAGCATAAGCTCGGAGGATATTCAAAGCATCGCGGATGATGACAATTTGCATTCCGAACATTAATGGTTGAAACGGTAGGAGATACATGCGTTCCCAGTGATTTGACAAATCACGGGAACTGCATTATCATCTGATTAGATAGTTATCTAATTAGACGAATGTTAAATATACTATAAAGAGAGGATTTAAAACGATGCAGCTGGATAAAGTTGTCGCGTACCATAAGGCGCTGGCAGATGCGACGAGAATCAAACTATTGATAATGCTCGCTGATGGCGAGCTGAATGGCCAGGAGCTGGCTGAGAAGCTAGGCGTAACGCCTGCTACGGTCACGCATCATGCGACTAAGCTTCGCGAAGCGAGCTTAATTAATGAGCGAAGAGAAAAAAATACGATTTATTTTTCGTTGAACCATTATTTTATTAAGAGCAATGCGAGTGCCGCGGAGCAGCTCATTTACCGAAACGCGGGAACAGAGAGGAGGTTGGAGAGCATGGAGGAGAGCAGCAAGCGATTGCAGGACTCGGTTATCCGAAATTTTTTTACGGGAGAAGGAAAGCTAAAGCATATTCCGGCTCAGCATAAGAAGAAGCTTATCGCGCTGCAGCATATCGTGTCGCAGATGACAAGGGGACAGAAGTATACGGAGAAGGAGATAAATGCTTTTATTAAAGGCTTCCATGATGATTTTGCTACGATTCGCCGGGAATTTATTATGCATCAATACATGTTTAGAGAAAACGACATTTATGAACTGAATCCGCAGGAAATGTGGGCGAAATGGGAGACGTTAACTTAGAGGCGGTGGAAAAAATGATTATACCTATTTTGGGCCTGTAAAGCCCGCAGCTTCCCGGCTAAGATGAACGTATACCATACATTAAGGGAGCTGTTTTATTGTCTGATAGAAGTGAACTTGTTTCACAGTTGCTGTTGACTGCCGAGAAGCTTGGATTAACGGATATTGATCCTGTTATTTTAAGCAAAGGCGGAAATTTGATTATTCATTTGACTCCTCATGAGGTTATTGTCCGGGCAGCTGTTGTTCTATCCGAACAAAATGCAGGGCATGCACATGACATTTTAGAGCGGGAGGTGCGGGTAGCCTTTCATTTGCATAATTATGGCGTGCCCGTGCTGAAGCCCATGCCAGACGCGGGGCCTCACCGCGCCGCAGGCGTGTGGGCGACATTTTGGCGTTACGCGCCGCCTGTGCAGCTCGAGCCCCTTTCACCAAGCGAGGCCGTTGCGCTCGTAAACAAGCTTTCTTTAGCGATGCGCGACTTCGCTGGCCCCATGCCCGTGCTCGGCGTCTGGGAACGGGCTTGTCAGGCGGCTGCAAGGCTGAGCGAACACCCGGATGACCGTATCCAGTCTTTATTGCGGGTTTTTCGGGAGATAGACATTCAAATTCGATCGATTAAACGAGAAGCTTTGATGCCTGCCCATGGAGATGCCCATGCCGGCAATGTGCTTCCAAGCCCGGAAGGCTGGCTTTGGATCGATTTTGAGGATGTATCCTACATGCCTGCTTACTGGGATTTGGCATCGTATATATGCAACCTTGCTTTGTTTGGCGGCTCCGAGGAGCCAACCTATGTTTACTTGATGAGCCAAGCCGAGATGATAAAGGATCCTTCAGCTTTTGCGCTTGCGCTGACGGCGAGGACGTTGCTTGCTACCTTATCCAATCTCGATTTAGCGCTTGTCGGTGACGGGGATTTGCCATTCGCGATCAGGCAGCTGGAGCTTGCGGAAGCTTTTATCAGCAGGATTAACGAGAGGGTTTAACGCTTCCTATTGAATCGAACCTGTATATAGTAAAAAAGCATTGCTATATGTTCTTATTCCTCATACAATAAAGTAAATATCTGGTATGTGCGACTGGCGTAAACGTGGATAACCACGAGGAAGCACTTATTTATATCGCCGTACGCCTGGGCAAAGTATTTGATCTTTGATCAAGTACTTTTTTTTTATGATGAAAGGTCAGGTGTTTACGCATGAAGATGGCATTCATTCTGTTTGACAGCATGACGACGCTGGATTTTACCGGTTTTTATGAAGCGGTAACGTGGATGGGAATTTTGAAAGCAAAGGAAACGATGTCATGGGATTTTTGTTCGAACAAAGAGGAGATAACGGATGATCGGGGGCTTACGATGAAGATCGACCGGGTTCTGCCTGACCTGTCAGCCTATGATTTAGTATTTATACCGGGCGGGTTATCGACAAGGCAGCTCAGATATGATCCCGATTTTATGTCATGGATTCAAACTGCGCGAGATGTGCCGTACAAGGTATCCGTGTGCACTGGGGCATTGATTTTGGGTGCTGCTGGTTATTTGCATGGCAAAAAAGCGACAACCAATCCATCTGCCTACGACCTGCTTGCCCCTTATTGCGAAGAGGTGATTAAGGAGCGTTATGTGAGAGACGGGAATGTTTTTACAGGCGGAGGGGTATCGGCTTCCATTGATTTAGGTTTATTTGTCGTAGAATCCCTTACGAATGAAGCGGTGGCCCGGAAAATTCAAGAGAAGATGGATTATCCTTACTATACTGCGGGTTTGCGAAAATAGAGGTGCCGGGAGGATGGTTTAGATGCAGATTCGTTTGTTGGAAAAAAGCGATCAATCGCAAGTTGAGTACATAATGGCGGGGCACCCGCTGCAATTTCCTCCTTTTATTATGGAGAAGTATCCTGAGCGCTGGCAAGCTTTTTTGGCTATCCAAAATGACAAGCAATGCCGTTACTATGTCTATTTAGCGGAGTCAGGCGAGGTAGCGGGCCATGCCGGATATTTGTTGAACGAAGAATTGGCGCTATATGAAATCGTGGGGGTAGCGGTGTCGCCCAAAAACCAGCGGCAAGGGATCGGGAAAGCCCTGATCGATAATATTTGCAAACAGATAAGAAAGTTGGGAAGGACGCAAGTATTCTCTACACGTTAGGCCATGCGGGCAATGAAGATACGTTGTCCTTCTATCGCGGCATTGGCTTTGAAATGATGAACTGGGAGAACGATTATTTTCAAAAGGATTACCACCGGGTCACCTTCGTCAAAGGCTTATAAAACTGATTTTCATCTAACGAAGGAGGCATGCTGGCAATGAAAGGAGGTTGTCAGGCATTGCAGCCAAGTATACAATGTGTAAGGGGAAAAATAAGGACAATAATTGTTCAAGGAGAGTGCAACAGGTTTGTCATCAAGTGCTATCGCTACAACTTCACTTTCATCTCGTTTTCGTTTAATTACTTTGCTGCTGGTCGTCGTAGTTGCGGGCATGAGCCAAGGGCTGCTGCTTCCGCTGCTGTCCATTATGCTGGAGGACTCCGGCGTTTCGGCGGATATGAACGGCATTAACTCAGCGGCTATGTATATCGGAATTTTCTGTACCATGTTTTTCGTAGAGAAGCCGGTCTTGCGTTTTGGTTACAAAAAAGTGATCGTAGCAGGTATTTCGCTAGTTACGCTTGCGAGCCTGCTATTCCCATTCACCGAGTCGCTTGCCTTATGGTTCGCCTTGCGGCTCCTCGTAGGCGTGGGCGATAGCTCGCTCCATTATGCTACCCAGCTGTGGATTGTAAGCTCAAGCCCTGCCGATCGGCGCGGGAGATACATCTCGTTGTATGGAATGGCATACGGACTTGGCTTTAGTCTAGGGCCGCTCGGCATCAATCTTCTTCCGCTTGGCAGGGCGGTACCGTTTATTGTTTCTAGCCTGTTTTTTGTCACGGTGCTGCTGCTAGTGCTGCGTATGAAAAGCGAGATGCCAGAGCGAGCCCCAAGAGATGCTGCGGCTGAGAATCGGTTCGTTAGAACGTACCGGATGGCGTGGTTCGTGCTTATACCGGGCTTCTTGTACGGCTTGATGGAGGCTTCCATGAACAGCAGCTTCCCGCTGTACGGCTTGCGCATTGAATTAAGCCAGCACTGGATCTCGCTGCTTTTGCTGGCATTCGGGGTAGGGGGGCTGGTTTTGCAGCTGCCGCTTGGTATCTTGAGCGACCGAATCGGACGTAAACCGGTACTGATTGCCTGCGGAATAGTCGGGTCGCTTGCTTTCTTCGCGATTCCTGCCGCCGGGAACAATGTTGTGCTGCTATTCTTGTTGTTCGCAATTGCTGGAGGCGTGGTAGGATCGTTCTACTCACTCGGACTTGCTTATGCGGCTGATATTTTGCCCCGGGCCATATTGCCGGCAGCAAATGTCATCGCCTCGATCCATTTTAGCATCGGAAGCATTATGGGGCCGACGCTCGGCGGTTACGGCATACGTTATGTATCTCCTTCCATTAACTTTCTGTTCTTGGGCGCAGCGTTTCTCGTTTTCGCCATGCTCGGATTCGGATTTCGTCCGAAAAGGCAAGCCGGAGACGTAACCGCGTCGGTGTAGAGGTTTGCAGTAACGATTCAGCCAATTTAACGGGAAAAGACGGATTCGAATACGATTCCCGACACGCAAAATGAGCCTTAGAAGCGATTCTAAGGCTCATTTTTATTTTTGGCCGCTTAAGTTGTCACTCATACTTATTTGCACTGGATGATTTGTGCTTCGTCTCTTCCTTATGTTTCTCATCCTGCACCTGAAGCTTCAGATCCTCTACCGGTATGGGATCAACAGTCTGCTCGCTTTTGAACTTATCGAACAAGCTCTCCTTGTCTGTCGGATATTGCTCGGGGTGATCTCGTTTGCCATTCTTCGCTGCACCGTCTGCATCCTTCTCGAATTCATTCATGCGAATCCACCTCATTTCGTCGTTTCTATGTATGTACCCAAACTTTTGGCGGATCAATCGAAATGGTTGTAACTTTTTCCCAAAATTGGCGTCTAACTTTTATCTGGATAACAAATGGAAGGAAGGTGAACGAGATGAGGGGGAATTGGATGAAGCTAGTCATTGTATCGATTATTGTGGCGGCTGCGGTAACTCCGATGTCTGCTTCTGCTAACGCGGCGAAGGCGCCGCTGCTGGATGGCATTGTATCGATAGATGGAAATTATGCGCTGGACAATAAAGGCGTGTTATGGGCTTGGAATGAGGATACGTTCGAGGCCGTGCGGGTGCTGAGTGACGTTAAGAAGATTTCTGAGCGCAATGCGGCAGTAAAAAAGGACGGAAGCGTGTGGACGTGGGGAAGAAAAACAGAAAGCGTAGCTGCACCGGGCGGCGGGTTTGTTTATTTTAATTCCTTCGATCAACCGGCCCCCGTGGAGGGGCTTAGTAACGCAGTCGACATCTCTGGCCAGTATGTGCTTAAAGCGGACGGAACCGTTTGGTCGCTAGGAGGATTATGCGAGTACCAGCTGCCTTCGGACGCCTGTGCCGCAGGAGCAAGCGTGGAGGAGAAGCGCAAGCCAGGCCGGATCGGCAAGCTTACGGATATCGTGGCGATTGAGGGAGGAGGATATTTTCCGATTGCGCTCGCAAAGGACGGTACGATGTGGATTTGGGGAAGAGACAAATATAATGAGCCATTTCTTCCTAGTAAAGTGCTGGATAATACCGAGACTAACCCAACGATTTTCAAAAAAGCGGCATCCATCTCTACAGGTATGGCGATTAGCGCATCATGGGATGTCTATTTAATGAACCGATATGCTATTTATGGGCTATCCATTCCTAATTTCAACCTTGCGAAGCTGGCTCCAAAAGTGGCAGCAGTTGCAGGGGCGATGGATGATTTAGGGGATTTCTCCGCCTTCTCCTACGTTCTCATGAAGGATGGCTCGGTGTCGTATTGGATTTGGCCGAATGTGGATAAGAAGCTTTATCCATTAAAAGGGCTTAGCCAGATAAAGGCGGTTAGCGCTTTGAGCGAAGGTGGAGGCACGGCGCTTCATAAGGATGGCACTGTCTCGTCATGGGCTCGGATGAGCAATTACTACGGAGATGACAAGTTCAAATATAACCGGAAAATCATCCCGAAAAAAGTTGTCAAAGGGATCGGGATTCGTTTGAATGGCAACTATCAGCTCGTAGAAAAGCAGCCTGCGATGGTGAACGGCTCCGTGCTCATCCCGGTTCGGGGATTGTTCGAATCACTTGGCGGCACCGTCAGCTATGCGAATGACATCGTAACCGTCAAATTTGGCGCGCAAACCATCAGGATGGAAGTGTGGAAGCAGGAAGCGACTGTAAACGGTACAGAGGTGGAGCTGGCTGAACCCGTGCAGATCATCCGCGGAAGTACGATGGCGCCGCTGCGTTTCGTTGCTGAGTCGATGGGAGCAAGCGTAGTCTGGGATGCAAAGAACAGGGAAGTGCAGCTTGGATTGTAGCAAAGGCATCGACACAAACGAGGCAATCGCCGTACAGATTAGCGACGAATCATTTTTGAAGGCAAACTACGAGGGTGAGTATGAAGGAAATCATTTTAGCTGGAAAAATGTTTTTCTTTATCTTGCGGGGCTATTCGTGCTCGTCATGGTCATCCTCTTTGTGAAAAACAATTGGAAGTGAGACCAAGCGCGAGGCGCTGAGGGGGATATGAATATGGCAATGCCAACACATATTGTGGCAGTAGGCGGCATCGTTGAGGATGAGCATGGAAACATTCTGCTCGTCAAAACGCAGCATGACGGCTGGGTTTTTCCTGGCGGGCAAGTGGAGGTTGGTGAAAATTTGATAGACGCATTAAGCAGAGAGATAAAAGAGGAAAGCGGGATCGACGTCATTGTCACTCAATTGATAGGCGTCTATTCCAATACAGCGACTTATAAATGGCATGACGGAGTAACGGATGTGCCTACCAAAGTAATGCTTGACTATGTCTGCAAGCCTGTAGGCGGCCAATTGTGTACATCGGAAGAAACCTCGGAAAGCTGCTGGGTCGCCAAGAATCAAGTGCTAGATCACATTACGGCGCAGGCTATTCGCACCCGTTATCAAGCGTATTTAGACTTTTCTGGAAAAATAGCTTATATGGACTATGTAACGAAACCCGAGTTTGAGGTGAAATTGAACAGGACGATTTAAATAACGATAAAGCAGACAGTTGATTATAAAAGATTTTTACCTTTATCTGGGGAATGGGCTGCTATATGATGAGGCTAAAAAGATTAGGGGTAACGCCATGTATACTGGGCCTACAGCTTTGCGGTCCGTCCTAGACCAGAACTATTTGCAGTATGGTTTAAGCGACCAATATGATATTGGGCAGTGGAGCGAGTGTTTGTTTTGGCTGCGAGGCTTGAACGATACCTATCGCGTTCGAACGTCTAAAGGGTATTATATTCTACGTGTCTATCGTCAGGAGATCAAAGAGCAGGATGTTTCGTATGAGCTATCTTTGTTGACACAACTCAAGGCGCTCTTAAGCTCCGAGCACACGGGTGTAGCAGAACCAATAGCTAAAAAAGACAGTCGTTATTATACCGTAATCGATGCAGCTGAAGGTAAAAGGGCCGCTGTCCTTTTTCGATTTATTACGGGTACGGAGAACAGGCTGCAAGACGAAGAGTCCTGCTACGCTTTCGGCAAGTCTGCTGCTGAGCTGCATGCGGCTATGGATCAGGTTGTTTTGGATCAGCACCGTTATGAGTTGGATACCAAGTTTCTTATTGATCAACCGTTAGAGCGTATTTTGAACTACATAGGCGAAAATCATGAGTCAGCCCCTTTTCTGCAGCAGTTTGCGCTTGCATTAAAAGAACGGATTACTGCTGCCGCTGATCAAGGGTTGGATTTTGGCATTTGTCATGGTGACATGCATGGGAATAATAACGCGATGGAACAAAACGGACATTTCACCCATCTCGACTTTGAATGGGCTGCCAAGGGCTGGCGAGCCTATGATCTTGCGCAAGTTCGGGCAAGAAAAAGGCAGCAACCAGAGACAAAGGAGCAGCTATGGCATGCTTTAATGGCGGGTTATCGGTCTGTCCGACCATTTTCGGTGCAGGATGAAGCGGCGATTGAGCTGTTTGTTTTTGCTCGCAGATTTTGGGTGATGGGCCTTGATGTTGCTTTTATCCATAGCGATAACGGCGCCATTGATTACACGGAGGATTGGCTTGACGGATTTATAGCTGAATTTCGCAAAACGAATTTGGTTTAGCCATGCATAAGCGAGTGGGTGCGGCGGTTCAGCAATTAATAGCTTTTAGCTCATTCTAGAACAAAACGAAGCCACCGCCCAAGATACATGGACACACATCTATAATTGTTACTTTTGAGACAGCCTCTTATTTTTTTCATCAATCATGTAGAATAGATGAAAAGGGTTTATAAGAGGGGGTAAATAGATTGAAGCAATGGTCAAGAGAAATTGAGATAAACACTCCTATTGAACATGTATGGTCTTATTTTGATGGTTCGTTAGAACAGATGCAAAAGATTATGCCTCAAGTGGCAGAGAATAAACCAGTCCGCATTACTGAAGAGGTTGTCGGCAGCATATATCGTCAAAAGTATAAAGAAGGCAAACGCATAGAGGAATATGACGTTCACACGCTAGAATATGCGAATAATCAAAAGGACAAGAAGATGAAAATCGGGTTCACATTGGCAAATATCTTTGAGATCACTGCTTTATATGAACTGCATCGAATAAATGACCAGAAAACAAAGCTTAAATACACAGTTACCAATAAAGCATTGAAGTGGTTTGCAAAGCTGTTTATGCTATTTGCGACGGAGAAGATCGTTGTTAAATTTTTAGAAGATGTAAAAAAGGTTGCTGAATCAGAAGCTTAACCTATGTCATCCGTACATATAATCTAGCCCCAAATCCCCCTGCCCTTGCCTTGGCAGGGGGATTTTTTGTTCAGGTCAATGCAGCAAGGAAAATGTCGTAATTTCAGTATTGCGCTATAACGCATTTTTATATATTATAACATACATACGCTATAGTGTACTTTTGTGCGCTGATAAAACGAGAGTGTTTTTTAAACTTAAACCTAACTGATACGAGGTGGCATACGGATGAGAAACCAAAGATTATCTTCCATTTTACATCGGGAACTTGACGAGCTTCGAAACCGGGGGCTGTATCCGACGATTGATTCGCTGGAAGGAGCAAACGGACCTGTTATTCGGTTGAAAGGCAAGGAACTGGTGAACCTCTCTTCCAACAATTATTTGGGACTGGCGACGGACGGAAGATTAGTGGACGCTGCGGTTCAGGCAACGATCAAGTACGGAGTGGGAAGCGGGGCTGTACGGACGATTAACGGGACGTTATCGCTGCACGTTGAATTGGAAGAGAAGCTGGCTGCGTTTAAAGGAACCGAAGCCGCCGTCGCTTATCAATCGGGCTTCAACTGCAACATGGCGGCGATTTCCGCGATCATGGGTGAAGGGGATGCCATTCTGTCGGATGAGCTCAACCACGCCTCCATCATTGACGGCTGCCGGTTAACGAAAGCAAAGGTCATTCGGTACGGCCATTCCAACATGAGCGATTTGCGGATTAAGGCACAGTCAGCAAGGGAATCGGGTGTATTTGATAAAATTATGGTCATTACGGACGGCGTGTTTTCAATGGATGGCGATATCGCGAACCTGCCTGAAATCGTAAAAATTGCGGAAGATTACGACCTGATCACATACGTGGATGACGCGCACGGCACAGGGGTGCTTGGCGGAGGAGCGGGTACCGTGAAGCATTTTGGCCTTTCCGATCACATCGATTTTCAAATCGGAACCCTGTCCAAAGCAGTCGGAGTGGTCGGTGGTTACGTGGCGGGAACGCAGGAGGTCGTTGACTGGCTCAAAGCGCGCAGCCGTCCGTTCCTCTTCTCTACGTCGCAGCCGCCGGGAACGATTGCGGCATGCATTGCAGCGATCGGTATTATCCAAGACAGCAAAGAGCTGCAAGAGAAGCTGTGGAACAACGCGGCATATTTGCAGAATGGCCTCAAGAAGCTTGGTTACTCGATTGGCCATACGGTGACGCCGATCACGCCTTGCCTTATCGGCGATGAGCAGTTGACCCAGCGCTTTAGCGCGAAGCTGTATGAAGCAGGCGTCTACGCTAAATCCGTCGTATTCCCGACCGTGCCGAAGGGAGCGGGGCGCATTCGCAACATGCCTACTGCCGCGCACACGAAAGAAATGTTGGACCATGCGTTAACCGTATACGAGCAGGCGGGACGCGAGCTTGGCATCATCCTTTAGGAGGAATCGATATGAGGCGTATTCTTATTACCGGCGCGTTTGGGCAAATCGGCAGTGAATTGGCTATTCGGCTGCGTCAGATTTATGGCAATGATGCGGTTATGACGACAGACATTCGGCAAAGTTCCAGCGAAACGGCACAATCGGGGCCGTTCCAAACGCTGGACGTAACCGATGGCAAAGCCTTTTATCATGCGGTGAAATCGCATCAGGCAGATACGATTATCCATCTTGCGGCTTTACTGTCCGCGACGGCAGAAGCATTGCCAATGCACGCATGGCAGTTGAATATGGGAGGGCTGCTGAACGCGTTGGAGGCGGCAAGAGAGCTTGATTGCCAGCTCTTCACGCCGAGCTCGATTGCGGCATTCGGCATGGAGACGCCGAGAAACGGTACGCCGCAAGACACCATGCAGCGCCCTGCGACGATGTACGGCATCAATAAAGTGGCCGGAGAGCTGCTCTGCGATTATTATTTTCATAAATACAAAGTGGACACGAGGGGACTTCGTTTTCCTGGATTAATCTCCTATACCGCTCCTCCGGGAGGAGGGACGACCGATTATGCGGTCGACATGTACGTAAGCGCAGTGAAGACCGGCCGCTTCACCTCGTATATCGATAAAGGGACCTTTCTGGACCTCATGTACATGCCAGACGCAATCAATGCGGTTATTAAGCTGATGGAGGCGGACGCGTCCCGGCTTAAACATCGAAACGCCTTTAACGTGACGGCAATGAGCGTTGACCCTGAAGGGATTGCGGCCAGCATCCGCAGGTATATACCAAGCTTCGAGCTCGATTACGGCATTGATCCTCTAAGGCAATCGATCGCGGACGGTTGGCCGGATGCGATCGATCCGTCGGCGGCTCGCGAAGAATGGGATTTCGACCCTGAGTACGATTTGGATTGGATGACTGATGATATGCTCTCTAATCTCAAAGGAAAATCGACTTATAGCAAGACAAGTGCGAATCTGTTATAATACGCTTAACTTTGGCTGTATGACGGTTTGAAAAGAGGCTTCGAGAGATGGAACAGATACACAAGAAGGTCGGAAAAAATTTGCTGGCTATTCGAAAATCACGCGGCTTAAGCCTGGATAATATGGCCGAAATGACCGGCGTGAGCAAGGCGATGCTCGGGCAGATTGAACGCGGGGATTCGAATCCGACGATCTCGGTGTTGTGGCGAATCGTCAACGGGCTAGGCATCTCGTTTACGACGCTTATCGAAGACGTAGATTCGGAAGTAACGGTAGCGACGCCCGGCAATTTGGAACTGTTTTCGGAAGAAGACGGCGCTTATCGCGCTTATCCGATGTTTCCGTACAGCTTGCGAACGAAGCTTGAGTCTTACATGGTCACAATTGAACCTGGCTGCTTGCACGGCTCCGAGCCCCATAACGACGGGGTAGAGGAATATATTTTTGTTCATCAAGGTGTCTTGGAGCTTACGCACGACGAGGAGTCTTACGAAGTGCCGGCGGGCAGCGCTGTTCATTTTCATGCGAACCGGGCGCATTGGTATCGCAATACGGGTTCCGAAGCCGTACATTTCTTTACGGTTATCTTCTATGCCGACGCTGCGGCACGAGGATAATGAAGATCGCGTTGCTTAGGAAGAACAAAGGAGCTATGCGCACACAAGCCGCTTAGCTCCTTTTTTATTTTCAAATTCACACGTTTGCAGATTAAATCCTTCACACACATCTATAATTGTTGCTTTTGGGACAGCCTCTTTAAATAATTTCATTGACACTTATGTTTTCCAGTTGGTATACTATGGAACATTACATATTTCCGATCAAAACTATCGGAATTAAATTATAATGGAGGTAATGTTCATGAGAAAAACACAATCATCGTACACCAAACTGCTAGTAGCACTCCTCTTGTCCGTCTCTGTCATTTTCACACAATCCGCAGCTTTTGCCGCATCGCCAGCTGCTCCTGTGTCTCAGGTTTCACAGGTATCGCAGGAGGATGGCGCAGCACAGTATAAGCTGTTTTTAAAAGACAAGTTTGATGTCAGCCTATCGGGCAAAGTAACTAAAGGTGACTTCATTAAAGCGGTAGCGGATATTCTTGGCTACAAGCCATCCGGCAAAGAAGTAACGTTCTCCGATGTAAAATCCGGCAGCGAATGGTTTGATGCTGCGGCAGCTTTGTACGAGAAAGGCATTTTGTCGGGACCAGCCATTCAGGGCGAGCAGGTGCTAACTACTTCGGTAGCGGTATCGATTGCGGTTAGAGCAGCAGACCTTAAAGAGCTTGCTTATACATACCCGGAAGCTAAAGTGAATAAAGCGTTGACTAAGCTGAACGTAAAAAGCAGCGCGCTTGGCACAAAAGGCGCTCAAGAAACTGCTGCTGCGGTTGACACCGGTTTGCTGACAGCTGACCAATACGCCAACTTTAAGCCCAAAAATGCAGCTAGCGAGCAATTGATCAACACGCTGTTAGGTAAAGTATTGATTACAAAAGGCCTTTACAAAAAGTATATCGGCTATGTGAACGATGGCGATATTTTCGCGAAGCTGAGCAACGCATACAATACTTCTGATATTATTAATGCTCCTAAGCTGCAAGAGCTTGTAAATACGGCACTAAAACAGGATTTGATTACAGGCTACAACATTAAGGATTCCCGTTTCAACGCTAACTTCGTTGACTCCTTATCCCTCATTTATGGACATTCCGATTTTAACCATGCGATTCAGCTGATCGGCTTGCTTCGCAGTGAAGGCTTAAATGCAAAGGTACAATTTGAGCCAAAAACATCTGCTTTTATCTTCTTGGCTGAGTGGGGCACACCTGGACCAAATGTCGTAAAAATTGAAAATGGCAACTATATTTCTTACTCCAAAGAGTATGATCTTGCCTTTGAATTCGCGACAGCAGCAGATAAAGCCGCTTTCCAAGACGTTATTTTGAAATACGCTAAAAAAGATAAAGCAGACCAAACAGGTCTGATCATTGCTTCATGGTGGCAGCCGCTGTACTATTCCCAAACGGAATTGAAGGATTATGAAATTATTACGAACAACTTTATTACTGATCCGGATAGCCCGTATACGGTAAATCCTTTCTCCCTTAACGAGGATTCCGCGAAGGTAGTTGCAGGCTTGAAAGCGATCGACCCTAGCGTGAACGTTACGCCGATTCAATTCTGGGTAGATAAACCGTTCTACAGATATTTGCATGACGAAGCGGTTTAATACCAATTCAGAAGAATAATGATGAAGAGCAGCCCTGACCGTCATTGATGGTTGGGGCTGCTTTATGTTATCGTTCAAAGTAAAGGAGCTGCTATCTTATGACTGCGATTGCACAGGCGCTTGAAGCACGATTTAGGGAAAACGAAAACCCGGAACATGCATTGCCCATGGAAGCATACATGCGCGGCCAATTCGTTTTTTTGGGCATTAAAACACCAGAGCGGAAACAACTGCTGCGAGAGTTCTGGAAGCATAACGAGAAGCCTAAGGGCGAGGAGCTGCTGCTAACAGCGGAATACCTGTGGCAGCTAATCGAGCGGGAATTCCATTATGTTGCGATGGGTCTGCTTGAAAAATACAGCAAAGAGGCTGCGCCTGCTCATATCGAGAGGCTGGAGCGGTGGGTAACGACCCATTCGTGGTGGGATACGGTTGATTTTATAGCGGCGCATCTCGTTGGTTATCATCTGTCGAAATACCCGGCGTTAATAGCGGAGCACACAGAGCGCTGGATCGTGTCGGACAACCTGTGGCTGCGCCGCACGGCGATTCTTTTTCAGCTCAAATATAAGCATCATACCGATGCAGCGCGATTGTTTGGATACATAGGCAAGACGAAGGATGAAAGCGACTTTTTTATAAGGAAGGCGATCGGCTGGGCGCTGCGCGAATATGCAAAAACCGATGCATCGAGCGTGCATCGGTTCGTTATGGAAACGGCGCTCTCCCCGCTAAGCAGGAAGGAAGCGCTGAAGCATATGCTTTAGCTTAAAGCGGCTTTTTAACTCCAAGCTGCTGCCTTGACGATGAGTAATACAGCCAAGTGGCTGCAATGGCAATAACAGCAATGACGGCCATTCCCCAAAAAATATTCGAAAAAGCGCTGCTGAGCGGAAGCTTGCTTTGTGATGCGAGTACGATTCCGCTGATCGCCACGCTGAACGCACCGCTGATGAACTGCGATAGCTGGAATAAGCCCATACCTGCGCCTACATGCTCACTAGGCAAAATGCGTGACAGCTCGTTGGATACGCTCGAATTTAAGGCAGAGAAGCCAACGCTCATTAAAATATAGATAACCATAATGACGTAGATCGAACGATCTGCAAACAAGGCAAATGAAATGGCAGCGAGCAGCAAAGGCAATGGCGCAAGACGAAGCAGCATGCTGTTGCCGTGGCGATCGATGATTTTGCCAATTCGATTCGACGACAGCATCGCGACGAGCGCTCCCGGGAAAATGATCAGGCCGGCTTGACCGGGCGTCAGCTTGAATAAGTGAATGAGCACCTGCGGCAGCAGGAACAGCGTTGCGAAATTGTTAATATACGAGACGATGCCAAGCGTAATCAGACGGATATACCTTTTATTCCGGAACAAAGTGGGCTGTACAAAGGGATTTACGGCACGATTAATGCGAAGCCAAAATAATACGAGCGCCGTAATTCCGACAATGAGAGCAATCCAGAAATGGTTCGTAATATACAGCAGTACGCCGGTTGATCCGATACCGACAAGTAAAGCGCCCAAGATGTCGAAGGTGCCTTTGCTAACCGCTTCATCCGGGAGCAGTTTATAGAAGACAGGAATAAAGAGCAGCGAAATGCCGGTTACGATGAACAGGTCGTTCCAGCCTAAATACTGGGTGATCGCGCCGCCGATTACCGGACCTAGCCCAAGCCCAAGCGATGCGGCGGAAGTAATAAGCGCCATCGATTTGCCTCGTCTGTCGAGTGGAATAAACCTCGTAATAAGGACGATGGTCAAGCTGAGGACGGAGCCAGCGCCCGATGCCTGAATGAGCCGAGCGACGAGCAGCAAAATATAATGATGGCTAAAAAAACCGAGCACAGACGCGCCGCCCATTGCAATTAATCCAATCATAAGCAAACGGCGAATGGGAACGAAGTCGGAGAGCCTGCTGTAGGTAATGGATGAAATCGCAAAGACGATGGAATAACCGGTTATGATCCATGAAGCAGCGGAGGAGGAAAGCATAAACTCTGCCGTTACTTGCGGAAGCGCTAGATTGAACATCATCGTATTCATAATGACGATGATGACGGTTAAGCCAAGCAAAGGAACAACAAGGCCGTCACGAAAAGCGGGCCGAGCCTCGGCGGTTAGTGTTGGGGCGGTAATCGTTGCAGTGTTTCTCATGGAAACCTCCAAAGGGAATATTTGTCACTGAATTTATTGTTTTCATTGTACGACGATTATCGTACTATGAGAATATAGCATGATCCGTAATATCAAGCAATGAATAATTAATTGGAGAGGAGCGAAGCGGATTGAAAATTTTATTCCATCCCAATCGCGAGGATATCGAGCTTACTTCCGTGCTCTATGCATTAAGCGATCCCATTCGTCTCAGCATCGTTATCGAAATTGTGAAAAGCGGCGAGCAGCCCTGCGGCTATTTCGACTTTCCAGTAGTCAAGTCTACGATGACCCATCATGTTCGGACGCTGCGGGAGGCGGGTGTGCTGAATGTTCGCAAGCAGGGCACCCAGCATTTTTTGACGCTGCGCTCAGAGGATTTGAATATGCGCTTTCCCGGACTGCTCACGGCAATTTTACAGACTGCTTCCGTATAAAAACGTATGGAAAAGTATTTAATTTCTCGTCCTTTTACGCTAAAAAGAAGCTGCACTTTAGCAACGAGAGAAGGAACATCCGTGAGTACGCGCAAAGGCTTGAGGCTTCGATTTGTATTAGGACTATTAGTGATAGGCTCCGTTCTTTTAACCGCCGTTATAGGCGGTTATTTTGCATGGGCGGCGAATGAGGCTTCTTTAAAATCGGGTTAAAGGAAATCCGATTAGACGGATTAACAGGTCTTGCGAACAGGAAAACATTTGATTTGACCATACGGGAGTGGCTGGAGGAAAAAATTCCGTTCGCGCTAATTTTGCTCGATATCGACTATTTCAAAAAAATCAATGATGAGCAAGGCCATCTCATTGGCGATGAGGTATTGATGCATACGGCTTCGCAGATATTAGCTTTCTCCAGAAGCGAGGATCTATGCTGCTATAATTCCAACTGGCAGTCCGATCTACGTATCTATCGGCATTTCTGTGTCGATCGCTGGAGGTGCGGATGTTAAGGAAATCATTGAGATGGCGGACAAAGCGCTTTATCAGTCCAAAACGAAGGGCAGAAACCGAACGACCGTATATAAAAAAGAACAGGATGGCTAGCTCGCTAGCTATCCTGTTCTTTTTTCATTAAGGCTTCTTCAACAAGGCGCGAAAGCAGTATAATCGGCCCCATAAATCAGAATGGACAGCATCTGGCGGCGGCGTCCATTCAAAATCGTTCGCAAACGTCAGGCCCGCGGACTCTACGGCACGGTAAAGCTGCTGCAAGTCGACAGTGGGGTAATCAAAGGTGAGCGCGACTCTGCCTCCCCGCTTAACCACTCTGGCGAATTCTTTTAGGCTGAGATCCTGATCCACGTGTCTGAGATGCTCCAGTACGGAAATGCAGAAGACGATGTCAAATTGACCATTTTCATAAGGGAGATCGGTTATGCTCGCTTGCGCGTACCGTACGTTCGAATAGCCCTGATGGGCGATAATGGACGAGAGGGCTTCTTGGCCAACGTCCTGGATGATTTCTTGTTTGATTGCCTCCCATGAGACAATCCGGGGATCAAAATCGCACGCATGAGTCTCCTTGCATAGTCCGCCCAAATAAAACTTTAACGGGTGGGAAATCCCGCATGCCGCATCAAGCGCGATATCGCCAGGAGCTGCGAGCGACCGGCACCATTCGTATTCATATGGACGACTCCACCATGTTTCTGGCAAAGGATAGATAAGTGTATCCGTCTTTGCATCGGCTGCTGTGAAGAAGCGAGCTTTCTCAAGGCGATTCACATTTGGGTCTAACATCGGTTATTTCTCCTCCCGCGGAATGCGAATTTTCTCCGGGTTTGCACATGAAGCCCATTTTACAAGCTTATGATTCAGGTGGGGGAATATGTATAGCGAGCCATTACAAATGCTTTCACTTTTTTGGAGGATTGTGGTATGTTATCTGATCATGCAGGGGCAAGCGGCAGTCGGTTGAATAACCGCAAGCTGGATTATTGTTTTTATGATTAAAAGGGGCTGGGTGGATGGCGTTATCATACTCATTTCAAGTGTTTCCTCGGATGGAAACGGAGCGGTTTATTTTGCGCAAGACGCAGGAGCGGGATACAAAAGATTTGTTTGAGCTTTATTCGGAAGAGGAGGTCGTCAAATTTACCCCGTTGCTCCCTTTCTCGGCTGAGGAAGAAGCGTGGCAGGAAATGAATTGGCATTTGGAGATTTTTGCTCAGCAAATAGGCATCAGATGGCTGATCGAGGAGAAGAGCACAGGGAAGGTGATCGGTACCTGCGGTTTCTTGCATTACATGAAGGAGTATGCCCGTACTGAAATCGGCTATGATCTGGCACCAAGCCATTGGCGCCAAGGCGTTATGAGCGAGGTAGCGGCGCCGATTGTTGCTTTTGGCTTCAACAGCATGAAGCTGTACTGTATCGAAGCGAAGGTAGATCCGGCAAATCAAGCCTCGATCGGGCTGCTGTCCAAGCTTGGGTTCAAGCAAGCCGGCGACGTACGGGAATATGAGATTGAAAAGGGAACCTTCGTGGAGCTGCTTGTATTCTCGATGCTGAGGAAGGAATTTTCTATGCTGGAAAAGGGTTAAACGGCTTTCGAAAAGGCAGCGTAGCGCGTATAATAGAGAGAAGCGAATGGTTGCGAAGTAAGTTTTTTTCCAAAAACTTTTTAGGAGGGCAAAATCATGTCCATTAGCAAGGCGAAAAAAGCAAGGCAGAAGCTGGCACAGCAAGGGCGAATAACGCCGGATGTGCTGCGAGGCAGCTGGCAGGGCGTCAATCCAACGATCAAACGAACACCGACCCTACAGGAGAAGCAAGCAAAACTAAATAAGAAACACCGAAGGAATCACGCGAATTACAGCGATGGTTCCTTTTGCATTTATAAGAGGCAAAAGGCGCAAGTCACGGCGGGTTAGCTCCCTTTGAATTTCGCAATTTTGATATGGTAAAATGAAAGTTGCGTATATAGAAATACTGAACGGAGATGATCCAAACTGTTAAAACTATTTCGTGATTTGAGAACGTATTGGCTGATGATCGCATTTGTTTTTCTGCTCGTATTTTTGCAATCGCTATCAGAGCTTTATTTGCCAACGCTAATGGCGGATATCGTGAACATCGGCATCATTAAAGGAGACACGGGTTACATAATGAAGCTTGGCGGTCTCATGCTCCTGATTACCGCTGCTGGTGTCGTATTTTCGATCGCGGCCAGCTATTATTCCTCGTCCATCGCAGCAGGCTTTGGCAAGCGGACGCGCAGCAAGCTTTTTGCCCTTGTTGAAAACTTCTCCTTGCACGAATTTGATAAAATCGGAACCGCCTCGCTCATTACGCGAACGACAAACGACGTGACTCAGGTGCAGCAGGTGCTTATTATGATGCTGCGCATGATGGTCATGGCACCGATGATGTGCATTGGCGGCATCATTATGGCTGTGTCAAAGGACGCAACGCTGTCGCTTGTATTTGTCGTAGTCGTTCCCATACTTGCGGGCACGATTATTTTTATCGGCTCCAAGGGCGTTGTTTTGTTCAAAGCGATGCAAATCAAAATCGACAAGCTAAATCTTGTGCTGCGCGAGGGCTTGACCGGCATACGCGTCATCCGCTCGTTTAACCGGACGGGCTTTGAGCAGCAGCGCTTTGAAAAGGCGAATAAGGATTTGACCGACACAGCCATCAAGGTAAACAAAGTGATGGCTTTTATGATGCCTGTTATGATGCTCATCCTTAACCTGTCGAGCGTTGCCATTTTGTGGTTTGGAAGCATAAGGATCAGCAATAACGATATGCAAATAGGGGATTTGATGGCTTTTCTGCAATATGCGATGCAAATTCTTTTCTCTTTGATCATGGTTGCGATGATGTTCATAATGGTGCCTCGCGCTTCCGTATCTGCCGTTCGTATTAACGAGGTGCTGGACATGAAGCCGGACATTGTCGATAAGCATGATGCTGGAGATGGCGAACGCGCAGTTTCAAGTGACGGCGTGGAATTCCGTGACGTAACCTTCAGCTACCCAGGCGCGGAGAAGCCTGCATTGTCAGCGATTTCGTTCACCGCGAAAGCGGGCGAGACGACTGCTATTATCGGCGGAACCGGATCGGGGAAATCGACGCTTGTCAATCTGATTCCGCGTTTCTATGATATTCAGGCGGGCAGCGTGCTTGTAAATGGTTTGGATGTTCGTAGCCTTTCGCAGCATAATCTGCGTGCGAGGATCGGATATGTGCCGCAGCAGGCGGTGCTGTTCACCGGAACGATAAGCGACAATATTAAGTACGGCAAAGAAGATGCGACGGATGAAGAAATTAGGCATGCAGCGCAGGTTGCGCAGGCCGCATCGTTTATCGCTGAAATGCCGGAGGGGTATGAGTCCATAATCGCGCAGGGAGGCACCAACGTATCAGGCGGACAGAAGCAGCGGCTTTCGATTGCGCGGGCGCTTGTGAGGAAACCTGATATTTATATTTTTGACGACAGCTTCTCCGCACTCGACTTTAAGACCGACGCGCTGCTTCGGGCAGCCCTAAAGGAAGAAACAAAGCAAGCCGCTGTTCTTATTGTGGCGCAGAGGGTAAGCACGGTTATTCATGCTGATAAAATTATCGTGCTTGACGAAGGCGAGATTGCCGGCATCGGCACACATCACGATTTGATGCAAACAAGCAGCGTTTATCGGGAGATCGTATCTTCGCAGCTGTCAGAGGAGGAAATGGCATGAGTGAGCGTCCGCATGACAAAACACCATCCAAGCCGGGCGGAGGACCTGGCTTCGGTCCTCCCGGCAGAGGCCCGATGGGGCCAGGAGGCGGCGGTGGGCCAATGGGCGCGCTGGGGATGCCGGTGCAGAAAGCGAAGGATTTTAAAGGAACGCTTCGCAGGCTGCTCGCTTATTTAAGGCCCCAACGAAAAAAACTGATTGTCGTAGTCGTGATGGCTATGCTGAGCACAGTGTTCTCGATCGTCAGCCCTAAGCTTATGGGTAATGCTACGACTGAAATTTTTGAAGGAATTATGGGCGGCGGCGTCGATTTTGACGCGATCATGCGCATCATTCTTATTTTGCTCGGACTGTATGTGTTAAGCTCGCTTTTTGCATACGTGCAGCAGTATGTGATGGCTGGCGTTGCCCAGAAAACCGTATACGGACTTCGCAATGACGTTAACGCCAAGCTGGCTAGGCTTCCTCTCGCGTTCTTCGATTCAAGGACGCATGGGGAAATTTTGAGCCGGACCGTCAATGATGTCGATAACATAAGCAATACGCTGCAGCAGAGCTTGACTCAGCTGATTACCTCGGTTGTGACGCTGATCGGCGTCATTATTATGATGTTGACGATCAGTCCGTTATTAACCGTAATCTTGCTGCTTACGCTGCCGCTTAGCTTTTTTGTGATCAAGGCGATCGCTTCCAGATCGCAAGGTTATTTTAAGTCGCAGCAGGCGCAGCTAGGGAAGCTTAACGGACATGTAGAGGAAATGTATACCGGCCATAAAATTATTAAGGCGTTTGGCCATGAGCGCAAATCGGTAGCCACCTTTGATGACATTAATGATGGTCTGTACCATTCCGGCCGCAAAGCGCAATTCATTTCCGGCATTATGATGCCCCTGATGTCGTTCATCAACAATATCGGTTACGTGCTGATCAGCGTCGTAGGCGGTATTCTCGTAACCCGTCAGGCGATCAAAATCGGAGACATTCAAGCCTTTATTCAATATGCGAGGCAGTTTTCCCAGCCGTTGACGCAGACAGCGAACATCGCAAACATTATCCAATCGACGATTGCATCGGCGGAGCGGGTGTTCGAGCTGCTTGACGAGCAGGAGGAGAGCGTGGAGCCAATTGGCAAAGAGGCAGCTGTTATCGCTTCGCCGAAAGGAAATGTTCGGTTTGAGCATGTGAAGTTTGGCTACAAAGAGGATGCAGTCCTCATTGGAGATATGAATATCGATGTGAAGCAGGGACAAATGGTTGCGATCGTAGGCCCGACGGGAGCCGGTAAAACGACATTAGTCAATTTGCTCCTTCGGTTTTACGAAATTAGAGATGGCAGCATAACCATTGACGGTGTAAATATTGCGAAGCTTAGACGGGGCGATTTGCGCACGCTGTTCGGGATGGTGCTTCAGGACACGTGGTTGTTCAACGGCACGATTCGTGACAATATCGCTTACGGACGCGAGGGAGCGACGGAAGCGCAAATTATTGAAGCGGCGCAAGCGGCGCATGCCGATCATTTTATCCGTACGCTGCCCGATGGTTATGACACGATTCTAAATGAGGAAGCATCGAACATTTCTCAGGGGCAGAAGCAGCTGCTTACTATCGCAAGAGCGATTCTTGCCGATCCTGCGATCCTCATTCTCGATGAAGCAACTAGCAGCGTTGATACGCGGACGGAAGCGCAAATTCAGAAAGCGATGGGCAGGCTGATGGAAGGGAGAACGAGCTTCGTCATTGCTCACCGCTTATCGACCATCAAAGATGCCGATATGATTCTCGTCATGAACCACGGTGACGTAATCGAGAAGGGCAGCCACGAGGTGCTTCTGGAAAAAGGCGGCTTCTATGCCGACTTGTACAACAGTCAGTTTTCCGACGAATCTGGCTCGGTAGCTTGATGGATTTGTGGTCTGTAAGCACGTATGCTTGCTTATAGACAGATATCGGCGAATCGGCGTTCTGTTCCGCGTCAGCTACCGCTGTTACTATCACAGTAAAAAGGTCAGTATCGAGGCGAGGGGAATCGCTTCGATGCTGACCTTTTCTTTTTTAGCAATTGGCGCTTGCTGCCAGGCATCTACAAGCTCCCGGCTTTTAAAAAAACGACAATCTTGCTGCGATCCATATCATAAATCGTATAGACCGTCTCAAAGGCGTGCTGTTCGCTCACGATAAAATGGTCTAGCAGAAGCTGAGCGAATTCCAGCGGACTTGCCGGGGATGGCTGAGCCAGCGTGCAAGGATTAAACCGATGGCCGTTCCACAGCAAATACTCCACTTCCACATTAGGGGAGACGGTAACGTATTCATGAAGCGCGGTGCGGATGGCTTGCCCATAAACGGGATCGTCGTAATCATGAAAGGGCTTCGCATAAATTAGATGGCGCGTCCCGTCCTCGCATTCGTTGGCCGTATGCTCGAACAGGCTGCTCTGGAATACGGTTGCATTTACGAGCTTGCGCATAAAAATATCGTCTCGTGTTATCACTTCATCGGTAATGGTTCGTACTACACGCTGATCCGGCTCGGACCATTCCATGTAGGCTAGCGAACAATTCACATCGATTACCGCCTCTCTGATTTAATCTTCGTGATGGTCTCGTCATTTGAAATAACGAATAGACGGGCTTCGGCTGGTATAAGCTCGTAGAGCTAACGAGTACGAGCAAGCGTAACCAAAACAACAAAGTAATGATTTAGACGAAGAAGCTTTATCGTAAGTTTCAATAACGGCTGCATGCCTGTAACCCTCTCTTCGAATACGGCTGTATCCACCATACTATCTTTTCAAGCATTTTCCAATGTGAATACAGCCTAAGCTGATCGCCTTCTTCATAGAATGAAGCCTTCCCATCCAGCTGTTAACGGACAACCTTTGTTCTACATGCATATGTTATAGCAGCAGAATGAAGGCGAGGTGGGGATTGTGCCCCAAATATGGTTATGTTCGATTAGCGGCTTGGCAGGTGCGGCAATTACGTTTGCATTCGGAGGCTGGGCTGAGTCTCTTACCTTATTAGTAGTTGCAATGGGCATAGATTATGTTACAGGAATTGCGGCAACCATTAAAGAAGGGAAGGGCTTAAACAGCGTCTTTGGCTCATGGGGACTGGCGCGCAAAGGTTTGATGCTGCTCGTTATTTTATTAACGCACCGAATCGATGTATTGCTTGAGCTGAACAATGTGACGATGGGTGGCGCCATTTATTTTTATATTGCCAACGAATTGATATCGATTACAGAAAATTATGGGCGGATCGGGCTGCCTCTGCCCGAGCAGCTTCGCAAAATAATCGAGGTGCTTAAAGAAAAGAAGTAAATATTGGATAGACGGAAATTCACTTGCATGAAATCGTTGTCCCTGGCTATAATAAGAACAGATGTTCTTATTTGGAGGGGTGGCAATGGCCGCTAATGAGGAAGAAGCCCGCGGCAGAGTCAGAACGGCATCGCATCCGCCGATACAGACGGAGGAAGAGCTTGAGCTCGTGAAGCGTTACGTGCTGCTTGGAATCGTTATGCGTATTTTGGATCATGATATACGAGTAATCGGCACATCCGCGATTAAGCTTCCGCGGTTTTACGATTCCATGCTTCGCGGCATGCAGGATCGCGTGCTGCTTGAGCTTGCCGCGATCAGAAGACAGTTTCGGGAAACGGGCATTAAGGTATACGAGGAGAAGCGTGAAACGGACGGCTTGCATGCCGAATATGTGTGCAGAGGCTACCATCACAAGTTTTTTATGCTGTGGGGTTTCGTGAAGGCGGAGTCCGAACGAGTATTAAAACAGTATTTGTCCAGCTAATTTTGAATTTGTTCATGGTTTTGTCAAAATAACAAAAAAACTTTTCCTCTTTCGGTAGTTTAAGGTTGAGAACATCGGACCATCTTATGTAATATAAGAGGTAGACATTATGAACGCAAAGGGGAGCACATAGCAATGCATAAGTGGATTATGTTTACTTTATTTGCAGCGGCGTCGTTGCTGGGCTTATATTTGCTCACATTCGCCTTGCCGCCTAAGCCGGTTGACGAGTCAGCCTCGTTGCCAGAGGGCATGAGTTTAATGAAAGTAGTAGCATCCAACGATTTCGTATTTGATCAAGCGGAGTACAAGGTGAAAGTTGGAGACAAGGTTAGACTTAAGCTATCCAATAAAAGCGGCATTCACGGTTTGAAAATTGATGAGCTTCAAGTAGCTTTGGATAATGACCACCCAGAAACGGACTTGGAATTTACAGAGCCAGGCACCTACAAGATCTATTGCTCCATCCCGTGCGGCCAAGGACATACAACGATGCATTCTACATTAGTTGTTGAAGCTGCCTGACCCCTAAACCGATTGATGGACCGTAAACATGCGAAAGGAGCCGAAAGGCTCCTTTTTGTTGAAATAAATAGTTATCGTGCCGAGCGGGGATGGCGTTCGCTATCTCGGCCGCGCGCAATCAGCACATCGGCTACAAAGCCAAGCAGCGCCCAAGTGATGATGGTAAGTGCATACATAAGCAGGACGCTTACCTCATGCACGTCGACAAATAAATCAACGACCCATGCGGGAATGCTCAGCATGAAAAAAATAAAGTTGTGCGGGTCGTAACCCGTGTAATTAAACAAGCAGATTGCAACTCCAATTAATGTAGCAACAATTGTTACCGGGTAGCGCATAACGTTCCGATCTCCTTCGCGTTAAAGATTGCCGTAATGCGACTGCATAGGTTATTATGTGACAAAAGGACGAAAGTCATGCGACAAAATCAGAGGAGGAACAATAAATGATTACTCATATCGTATTTTTTAAATTAAAGGATGGCAGCGAAGAGAGCGTGGCACGTACCGCACAGGTGCTTAGAGATATGGAAGGCCAGATCGAAGTGCTGAAATACATTGAGGTTGGCATTGACATCGTACATTCGGAGCGTTCATACGATATTGCGCTTATTACGAAATTTGAATCCTTGGAAGCATTAGAGGTTTATCAAGTGCACCCTGTACATAAAAAAGTAATCGAGCATATGATGCAAGTTCGCGAAGCTTCCGTCAGCATTGATTTTGAGAGCTGAGAGGCAGGTTAACGGCTTATGAGTGACATGAGAGATGTTTATGAAGTGCTGACGTATTTGTTAGTCATTATTTTTAGCAGTATTATTATGGTAGCATGGCTTAAACGCAAGGCGAAAAAAAAGAAGTAAGGCTGAAAGCGGGCGACTGATTGATGTATTATGTGAATCGCGAACAAATTGCCGTACGGTTGAATTCGATTACCGAAGTTGCATCTGCGCTGCAGTCGCTTGCCGCTAATTGGCAGGGGACAGTGCTTGAAGGCTTGGCGCAGGAGAGAGCGCTGCATCTGGCCATAGAAACCGTGACGGATGTGGGCAGCTTCCTGATCGACGGATTTATTTTGCGGGATGCGAGCAGCTATGAGGATATCATTGATATTACGGGCGAGGCAGGCGCATTCCCAGCGGACATGCACGGAACGCTGACGGAGCTTGTGAAGCTGCGCAAGCCGCTCGTACAGGATTATTACGTCTGGCAGCGGACGGAGCTTCATCCCCTTACCGAAGTGCTTTCCACGCTCATGCCTGCCTTCAAGCAAGCGGTTGAGCACTATTTGGAACGCGAGCTGTAGGTAAAATATGCTTGATTTACGAAGAAGTCAAAATACGTTACAATGACGCTATCAAGCCTGCAAAGGTGGTGAAGGGTTGAAGCGGACAAGAGCGGTAGAAGCGGCAGACATGACGGCAGATTCACGGAGAGACAGTTCTACGCGCGAGAGAATTTTGATGCTGCTCAAAACTAGCGGCAGAATGAACGCCGGCGACTTGTCGAGCGAGCTTGCGCTGACAGAGATGGCGATTCGGCGGCATATGTATGCGCTTGAGAGCGAAGGCAGCGTTAACATCGTGGCTGTGCGCCAGGCAATGGGCAGACCATTGCATGCGTATGAGCTGACGGCTGAGGCGGACGAGCTTTTCCCAAAAAATTATCATGTTCTCGCGCTGGATTTGCTTGACGAGCTGGCGGAAGACCCGGATACTGCAGCGCTTATCGATCGGATGTTTGAAGGCAGGAAGAAGAAGCTGCTTGATCGCTATGAGCCGCGCATGGCGGGCAAAAGCTTGGAGCAGAAGGTCAGCGAGCTTGCTGTCATCCAAAATGCCGGGGGCTACATGGCAGAAGTGGAGACGAGGAGCGACGGCAGCTTTATGCTCTACGAGTATAACTGTCCGATTGCGCAGGTTGCCGGGAAGTACCAGCAAGCATGCCGATGCGAGCTGTCATTGTTTAAATCATTGCTTGACGTGCCTGTAGAACGAACGGAATGTTTGGCTAAGGGCGGCGGCAAATGCAGCTATCACATTGGTTAACGAACATATTTAGACAATAGCAAGGTTGTTTTGGCAGATCTGAGAAGATCTGCTGAGGCAGCCTTTTTTTGTTGGGCAAAAAATGATTTTTTTATCAGCTGTGTCCTGACAAGCCCATGCTGCTTATACTGTCATTACGCCAGTGGGCATTCGTCTAGGAGCGCAAACGTATGGTCCTGCGATTGATTGAGGGGGAGGGATACGGTCATGATCATGACATGGAGTGCGGCCATTGCAGCCGGTGCATTTGTTGTACTGGCAGCAGGCATACTACTAGCATTGCGAGCAGCGCTTAACAAGCTTGGGCAAGTGCAAGCAGCGGCTGATAAGGTGCAGCAGGATTTGCAGAAGCTGTCGCTTGAGCTTAGCGGGCTTATACAACCGGCAGAAGAGACGATTAGAGCTGCGCATAAGCAACTGGAATCCGCGAGCAAGCTGTTCGAGGCTGCGGGGCAGGTCGGGGGAGCGATTGCGCATACGACATCGGCAGCCGAGCGCATATCGTCCGTATTATCGGAGTCGGCGGAGCATCACGCGAAACGGTACGAGACGAAGCGGCAGGTCGGCGAAGCGCTTGAATGGGCTGAGCTAGGAATGGCGGCATGGCAGCTGTGGCAAACTAGCCGAAAGGCGGCGGCACCTGCTGAGAATGACATGGACGCGTACCAGAATCGGGTTCCTGATCAATAACCATAGACGAAGAGCACGCTAAAAACGAGAGGAGCAACTATAATGTCAACACGTAAACAAACTAAAGGATTTTTGCTTGGCGCATTAGCCGGAGGTGTCGTAGGTTCGGTTACTGCTTTATTATTGGCGCCAAAGGCTGGCAAGGAGCTGCGTCAGGATATTTCAGTTCAAGCGCATAAGGTAAGCGATACGACAGTGAAGGTTGCTGGTCAAGTAAGTGATACAACGGGCCGCATTGCCAAGCAAATTGGAGATCAAGCGGTTCAAATCGCGGGCAAAACACGGCAAGCAGCAAGCAGCGTCGTCAGCAGCGTAAGATCGCGCAGCAAAGGCACGGAGGAAACAGAAGCCGTTGAAGCTATCATTGAAGCGACTGACGGCCAAGAAGCAAGCGCAATCGGAGCGGTAGAAGCTGGAGAGACAGAAGCGGCTGCATCCAAGGAGCTTTAATCCAAACATAGTCATGCATGGTGTGGGATAAGGACGAAAAAAAAGGCAAACTGCTCTGAGCGATTGCTCCTGCAGCTTGCCTTTTTCTTCGAAACGAGAATTAACCCACTATGTTGCTGTGATCACGAATGGCGACTGCATGAAGAAGAGATGCGAGCGGCTCCATATTGTAATCTTTTCTGGATGGGGACGAGGCGGTTATCGCTTCGCCTGGGCCAACAACGAAGATCTCGTCGTTCAAATGGCCGATATAGGCTCCGTCATGAACGACGGCGCCTTCGCCGATAATGGCGCGATGAATAGTGACATTCCGACCGATTCTGGCGCCAGGCATAATGATGCTTTCGTATATTTCGGTATTTGCTCCAATCGACACACCCGAGCAGACGATGGAGCGGGTCACTTCCGCTTCTACGGTGGATGCCGGATGAAGAATGGAATCTGTAATCGCCGCTCGTGGACTCAAGTAGGGCTTGTCGATGGTCGTATTTTTGCCGGACATTGCAGGCCATCCGTTAGACCCAAGCCGCAGCTCGCCATCCAAGAGGTCCATGTTGGCCTCCCAGAGGCTGTCGATTGTGCCGACATCCCGCCAATAACCCTCGAACGGGTAAGCGGCCATATGAGCATTAGAGGAAAGAATGGCTGGAATGACATCTTTGCCAAAATCATGACTGGAATCCGGATTAACGGAATCCTCTAGCAGGAACCTCTTTAAATCCGCCCACCGGAACAAATAAATGCCCATGGATGCTAAATTGCTTTGCGGCTCAGCCGGTTTTTCATGGAAGGAGCTGACGCGATACTGCTCATCCGTTGTTAGGATGCCAAATCGGCTTGCCTCGCGCCATGCCACTTGCTTGACGGCTATCGTAGCTGCTGCGCCGCGTTCCTTATGGAACTCCAGCATAGGCTTATAATCCATTTCATAAATATGGTCGCCGGAGAGAATCAGCACATGCTCAGCGCCTTGCTGGTCGATATAATCCATGTTCTGATAAATCGCGTCGGCGGTTCCGGCATATCCCGTTAAGCATTTGCGTGAGGATGGGAGAAGGGAAATGCCGCGTGAACCAATATTTTCGGAAAATTCATGATCCGTGTTTGCTACATAGTTATGGACAGAGTCCGCGCAGTACTGCGTTAGGACGCCGATTGTCGTGATATTGGAATTTGCACAGTTATTCAGCGGGAAATCGATCATTCGAAAGCGATCGCCAAAAGGAATGATAGGTTTGGCTGCTTGACTCGTAAGCGGAGCTAATCGTCGACCTTCACCGCCGGCTAACAACATGGCAATGCAATCAGTATGTTTTTTCAATGAAATTTCCCCCTGTCCGTTATGAGTAGTTGCTGCGAGCGTCCGTTAACGACTAAAAATCTTTAACCTACCGAAGCGGCTTTTAAACCGAAGCGTCAAAATTAAATGTCCCGGCATAATATCCGGAAGTCGAGCGGCTTAAGCTCGAGCTGAAGCTGCTTGTCGATTGTCGCTACCTGATCGCCAGTAAGCGCGTCGCGCCAGTCGTCCGCTTCCATGCCATGCGTAAGTGTGAGCGCATCCTCCGTATTGTTCATCCAAATCGTAAAATGCTGCTTATTGTTCAAACGCTCAAAGAGCAAAGCTCCTTTTTCGTTATCGGCAAACAGGAAGCGGAATCGCCCGTCGCGGAGGGCAGGATGCTGCTTGCGCAGCGCAATCATGAGCTGGTAAAAATCAAACAGCTCACGATCCTGCTTCTCCTGGTCCCATTCCATACATCTGCGGCAATCGGGATCATCTCCGCCCTCCATGCCGATTTCATCGCCATAATAGACGCATGGAATACCCATGGATGTGAGCATAAAAACGACGGCCAGCTTTAAACGCTGCTTGTTGCCGCCGAGTGCCGTCGCCGCACGGACGGTATCATGGCTGGATAGAAGATTAAATAAGGCCTCATTGGTTTGCTGCGGGTATCTCATGAGCAATCGGTTAATTTGGTCGGCAAAATCCGATGCGAGCCCTTCGGACGAAGCGAAAAAATCCAAGACACAATTCGTAAACGGATAATTCATCGCGGAATCAAATTCATCCCCATGCAGCCAATTGAGCGAATTGCCCCATACCTCGCCGATAATGAAAGCATCGGGTTTCTCCGATCTGATCGCAGCGCGAAAATCCCGCCAGAAGGCGTGGTCGATCTCATTGGCGACATCAAGTCTCCATCCGTCGATATCGGCTTCTTTTATCCAGTAAACCGCAATATCAAGCAAATACTGCTTGACCTCGGGATTCGCCGTATTCAGCTTGGGCATATTGCCATAAAAGCCGAAGGTGGCATAATTGGCGACGCCATCTTTAACCTCAACGGGAAAATCCTTCAGATGGAACCAGTCCTTGTACTTGGAGCTTTCTCCATTCTTCAGCACGTCTTGAAAGGGTGGGAACTGCTCGCTCGTATGATTGAATACGGCATCCAGCACGACACGGATCTCAAGGTCATGGCAGGCTTTGACGAGCTTCTTAAGCAATTCGGCATCTCCGAACTGAGGATCGATTTGCTTATAATCGACCGTGTCATATTTGTGATTGGAGGGAGCAGTAAATAAAGGCATCAAATAAATCGCATTAATGCCTAGATTCGTTAGATGGTCAAGATTGCCAAGGATGCCTTGCAGATCCCCGCCAAAATGGGATTCGCCGGATGGCGGCTCGCCCCAAGGCTGCGTGCCTTCAGGATCATTGCTTGTATCGCCATTCGCGTAACGATCAGGCATGATTTGATAGAAGATGGCATCCTTCGCCCATTCGGGTGCTGCAAACAGATCGATGGCATGTATGTATGGAACATCATAATACCCGCCGGCTGGGGCAGGCTGCTCCTCAAAGATGCCGTTCTCGATAAGCCATAACGTCTCTTCGCCGCTCCGAACGCGAAAGCCGTAAGAAAAGCGCCGCTGCTCGGGTTTGATGACCGCCTCCCAATAATCGAATAAGGGGTCCGCCGCAATTTTCTCCATCTGGACGTCCAGACGATAGTTATCCCAGTCGTATTTGTCGCCTGTTAACGCTACAGCTTCTTCGACATCGTTCCGTTTAGTGCGGAGCCTGAGATGATAAGTATCGCAATCGTAAGCATATGCCCATTTCAAATCGGGCGAATGGTGCAAGCATTCCTTGAACATTGGCTCCCACTCCTCTATATATGATTTTGGCCTGCAAAAAATAAGCGTTATCCGCGAAGCAATGATTCTGCGCCGTCAATGAAGATGGCTGTACCTGATATATGGCTCGATTCCTCTGAAGCAAGGAACAATGCCAGCTTGGCCACTTGCGCGGCGCTTCCTGGCCCATGCTCCAGCGGCTGGCTGCCCTCGGGATATTCAACGGGAATCGTTACGCGCTCCAGCTCCGGCGTCCGCTCGGTGTTTTGTTCGATATTCGTCTGAATAGCGCCAGGGCAGATGGCATTGACCCGAATTTTGTACTTGGCAAGCTCCAGCGCTGCCATTTTGGCGAATGCAACCTGTCCCGCCTTGGTGCTGCTGTAAGCGCTAAATCCGATATTGGAAAATACGCGGTTGCCGTTAATGGAGCTAGTAATCAGGATGCTGCCGCCTTTTTCTTTTAATAAAGGGATCGCATGCTTAACGGTAAGGAAGGTTCCGCTCAAATTTACCTGCAGCGTCGTATTCCAATCGTCGAAGTCCATAAGCTCGATCGGTGTCAATACGCCGTTAATGCCGGCATTGGCATAGACGATATCGAGCTTACCGTAATGTTCCCCCACCTGCCGGTAGGCGTTTGCAAGCTGAATTTCATTCGAAATGTCAGTCTCGATCGCAAGGCAATCTACGTTATAGAGGCGAACACTGCGGCAAACCTCTTCCATTTCAGCTTCCTTGACATCAAGAAGGGCCAGGTCAGCGCCTTCCTTCGCAAACTTCAATGCGGTTGCTTTGCCTATTCCGGAGCCTGCCCCCGTAATGAGCGCAACCTTCCCTTGCAATCGGCCGACGGGGAATTGATTATTTGTCATCGAAAATTCCTCCTTATTCATAAAAAAGGTTTAACATACGCTGTGTAATTGTTTTAATGCTATTTACCCGATATCGAGCTAACGAAACAAGCAGCCGATTCGCATATAAAGCAAAAAAGGACCACGAAGCTACTTAACGTAGCCATTCGTGGTCCTTATTGACGCGCATAAGGCGCGTAGGTGAATCATTTTTATTACATATGATTGACTTGAGGCTCTGTGCCTGCGGCTGCTTTTTCTTCCTTCGTCTGTTGGACAAGCTTTACGTTTCTCAGCAGCAGCGTAAGGACCGTTCCGATTAGAATGAATACTAACCCAACCCAGAAGACGGTATGCAGAGAATCGATCAGCGTTGATTTTACGACGGGCACCATTTTGTCGGTAAGCTCCTTCGGAAATTGCGTCAACATCTTCGGATCAAGCAGCGTTGAATAAACGGCTTGCGGATTTGAAGCAACGGTTGCCGAGGTTTGATCCGCGAATTGCTTCGCTTCCTCAGGCAGCTGTCCGAGAAGCGGAACGAGCCGTTCCTTCAAATGGCTGCTCGATTGCATGTTCATAACAGCACCCAGCAGCGTCATGCCGAACGTACCGCCGATCTGACGGAAGAACGTACTGGAGGAGGTAACGACGCCGAGCTGCGATTTTGGATACGATTCTTGAAGGACGAGCGTGAGAAGCGGCATAACAAGCCCGATTCCGATACCCAAAATAACCATGAAGGATGATGCGGTCAGTTTAGCCGTCGATGCGTCGAGCGTTGTAAGCAGGAAAAATGCGGCTGCTACAACGATCATACCGATTGCGAGCTGCAAGCGTACGCCGATTTTGTAAACGACTTGACCGCCGATCACGCTGAAAATCATCATGGAAATCATCATGGGCATCATAACGGTACCCGACTCGGAAGCCGAAATGCCTACGATCCATTGCATGAAGAGCGGCACGAACATAATAGCGCCGAACATCCCAAGGCTCATAAAGAAGCCGATTCCGTTGATCATCGTAAAGGTTCTGTCTTTGAATAGCTTAACTGGCAAAATAGGCTCTTCTGTCGTTGCTTCGATGCGGACAAACACCGTCAAAGATACGATGGCTAGAACGAATAAGCCGATGATTTGCCAAGAAAGCCAGTCAAATTCACTGCCGCCAAGCGATAGGCCAAGCAATAGGCTGACTACCCCGATAACCATGGTGAATATACCTGGCCAGTCAAATTTGACAGGGCCTTCTGCCTTTTTGCCGCTGAGGGAGATTGCAATCAAAATCGTTGCAAGGATACCAACGGGCAAGTTGATGTAAAAGACCCAGCGCCAGTCCCAAGCATCGACGATCCAGCCGCCAACCTGCGGGCCAAGCACGGAGGAGAGGCCGAATACCGCTGCAAAAACGCCCTGCCATTTGGCACGCTGCTTGCCTGTGAACAAGTCACCGATAATGATCATCGCCATCGGCATCATAATACCGCCGCCAAGACCTTGAATCGCGCGGAAAATAATAAGCTGTTCAATATTTCCGGCCAAGCCGCATAACGCCGAGCCAATAATGAAAATAATAATACCGCTGACGTAAACGAGCTTCCGGCCAAGCAAATCGGCGAGCTTGCCAGCGATCGGGACGATCGTAGTTGAGGTAAGCATGTAGGCGGTAGTCAGCCATGCCATCAGCTCTAAGCCGCCCATTTCTCTAATAATAGTTGGCATCGCGGTGCCGACGATCGTGCCGTCAAGCGCTGCGAATAACATCGCAATGAGCAATCCGATAATCAATAAGCCGCGCTTATTGCCGGAATCGGATGAAGGTAGCGGTGCCGCCGCTTGTTTTGTGTTTTCCATCTGTGTTTAACTCCTGTTCTTCTGTTAGTCAGTCGCTTCGCGGCGCGTTAATTGTCCTTCGAAAGCTCGGCTGCTATTTTCTCAAATGTTTGTACGAATTGAAGCATTTCCGCCTGGTCCATCTCTCGCAGATGATGCTTCATCAAAGCCTGGACATCACCTTTTATACGAAGCAGCGCTTCGCTTCCTTTGTCCGTGCACTGAACAAGAACGACGCGTCGGTCTTTCGAATCGTGGATGCGCTCGGCGTAGCCGTTGTTCACAAGACGATCGAGCATCACCGTAATGGCGCTTGGTTTCACTTCCATCTTGTCGGCCAAACGGGATACGGTAATGTTTTGCTCGTTCGAAATAATGCCCAAAATAAAGCACTGGGGAGCGGTCAAGTCGTTGTCCAGCTTCTGCGAAATGAGTGATCCAAGCCTGCGATGGGTTGTCATCATGGCTCTATGGAATCGTTCTACGATAAGCTCAGAAGTCGGATCAGACTGCGGCTGCATATGGGTTCACCTCTTTTTCTGTTCAGTAATTAATAGTTAAAGCATTTAAATATTAAGTTATATACATTTAAGTTGTCAACAAGAAAATAAAGCTCACGGAACGCTGATTTTTGGCAGCCCGACCGGTCGTGAAAAAGAAGCGCAAGGCATGCTGTTTTGGGCTTTTAACTTCGTTGAACCTTGTCCGAGTTTGCGCTAAGATAGAGGTACGTTTTTGTGCCTGTTTTCATATGCTATTCTGTCTCGATTCATTACACTTTGTTTAGGAAAGCGGTGTGTTTGTGCAGCAACCGATTGCGATACTAGATTCAGGCGTAGGCGGCATTACTGTTGCCAAAGAAGTCATGCGCCAACTACCGCGCGAAAAAATCCTTTACTTCGGAGACACGGCGCGGACGCCTTATGGCCCACGTTCTTCTGAGGAGATCGTTCGCTTTACGAGAGAGATCGTTGATTATCTCATACAGTTTAATCCGAAAATGATTGTTATAGCATGTAACACAGCAACCGCTGCCGGGCTTGAGGATATACGCTCTAGAGTGGCGATCCCCGTTGTAGGCGTCATTAATCCTGGCGCCAGGGCGGCAATCGGGCTGACGGTCACGGGCTGCGTCGGCGTTATCGGCACGGAAGGCACGATCAACAGCGGCGCATACGAGCAGGCATTGCGAGAGCTTTCTCCACAGGTGAAGGTAATCAGCTTGGCGTGTCCGAGGTTCGTGCCTCTGGTAGAGAAGGGGAAGTTCCGGTCTCTTGAAACGTATGAGACGGTGCGCAGCTCTATTGGGCATTTGCGAGGATATTCGATGGATACGTTAATTCTTGGCTGTACGCATTATCCGTTTCTGTCGGAGACGATCTCCGAGGTGATGGGCCCAAATGTCAAATTGATCAGCTCGGCAGATGAAACGGCGCGCGAGATCAGCATGATCCTACATGAACAAAGCAAGCTGTCGCGGGGCGACAAGATTCCGTTACATCAGTTTTTTTGCAGCGGCGATCCCCAAATGTTCCAGTCCATTACGCAGCAGTGGCTGGGCAAGCAGATCGAGCTAACGCCCGTCATCTGGCAAATACCGAATATCGTATAAGCATCATACGCGGTTACACCGAAGCTGGGCCCTGAGCGGGCTTGGCTTCTTTTTTTGATTTCGCTTCATAGGACAAGTGCGGCGCCGCATAACATGATAGGAACAAATCGATGCAGCAGGAGGCGATTGCGGTGTACTCCTTACAAACCTACGGCTACGTGGACTTAACAGAGGGTGTGAGGCAGCTGACGGGAAGATATCCTTTTTTATCGGCGCATGTTATTGGACATAGCGTGATGGGCAAGCCGATATTAGCGCTTCGCTGCGGCAACGGCCCGCGCCGTATCCATATGAACGGCTCTTTTCATGCAAACGAATGGATAACCTCTGCTTTGCTTATGCGGTATGTCGCGGATTTATCAGCAGCCTATTGCAGCGGCGACAAAATCGGCAATCAGCATGTGGATGACCTGTGCAGGAAGGTGACGCTTTGGGTTGTTCCGATGGTAAATCCCGATGGAGTCGAGCTCGCGCAATTTGGCGCGGCGCCTACGCATCCATTTTACAGGCAGCTAATGGAATGGAACGGAGGCTCTGAGCAGTTTAGCGCCTGGAAAGCGAACGTAAGGGGCGTTGATTTGAACGATCAATTCCCGGCGTTCTGGGAGGAGGAATGCAAGCGCAGAGGGATAGCAGGACCTGGTCCGAGAGACTATCCAGGGCCGTATCCGCTTAGCGAGCCAGAGGCGATGGCGATGGCCCGTTTTACGCAAACGATCGGATTCGACGCTGTCATGGCGCTGCATACGCAAGGACGGGAGATTTACTGGAACTATCGCGATTTTGAGCCGGCAGAAGCGGAGGAGCTTGCACGCAGGCTAGGCCGCGTTAGCGGTTATGAGCCGGTTAAGCTGACGGGCAGCGACGCAGGTTACAAGGATTGGTTTATTCAGCATTTTCGCAGACCGGGCTTTACGGTAGAAGCCGGCTTTGGCGAGAATCCGCTGCCGATGGGCAACTTTGACAATATTTATATGGAACTGCAGCCGCTGCTGCTAGAGGCGCTTCGTCTTTAGCGGCTGCCCGCCGTTTGCGGGGAGTAGGTATGACGGACATGGATATGCTATAATAATCGGAAAAGATCAGCAAAGGTGGGATTCAGATGCGTAAAATGCTGTCGCTGCGCCATTGGCAGCGGACGTTTGCCCGAATTTTCCAGCTGCTTCGTTCTAAGAACGTATCTATGCTGGACAAGCTGATTTTTACCGTGCCTGTTTTCCTTTACTGGGTATTGCCTGATGTGCTTCCGCTGCCGTTTTTGCCGATAGATGATATCGCGGTGACGATGCTGCTTGCGGAATGGTTTGCCCGTAGAATGGAGACCAAGTATAATATGAAATTATGATCATTGCCGCAAGGCATAACGATAAGAGGAGCTGGATAAATGATGAACTGCAAAATTTCCAAAAACGCTGCAAAAGTTATTCAAGTAGAGCTGGACAAGCCTGAGAATGCAGGCAAAAAACTTCGTATCTACGTTACGCATTCGCACGGAGACCATGCGCATTACGGCATGGGCATCGACGAGCCAACGGAGAAGGATGAGGTCGTAACGACTGACAAAGGGATCGACGTTATTTTGGAGAAGGACAACGCTTTTCTAGACGGCGTTCGCATCGATTATTTCTATGTGCCAGAAGAAGGTTTTGCAGTTACGAATCCAACCAAGGGCAACCACGGCGATCACTAAGCAATATCCGAATCCGGTTGAAATAGGAAGTTGAATAATGGCTAACGATATAATGGTTTGCGACAAATGCAAGCATATGAAGATGAAATCAATTGTTCCTAAGCTGCAAAAGCTGGTGCCCGACACGGAAGTGCGCGTCGGCTGCAAGTCTTACTGCGGGCCCTGTGCCCGTTACGCATTCATATTTGTTAACGGCCGTTATATTAAGGCGGCATCCGAGGATGAAGCGATCGAGAAGATCCTTCCCTTTATCAAGAAATAAAAAATTTTATATGGCTGAACACACAACAGGACCCTGCGATAGCTTTATTCGTAGGGTCTTTGCGCAAATAGAGGCTATTGCCATTTGAAAGGAGCACGAGGGTGGACATAACGACGCCGCAGCTGTTATATCACGGCACGACAAGCGATACGGTGCAATCGTTTAGTCAAAAGCTGTTGAATTCGCCATATTGGCGGCCAGGCAAAGATTTTGGCGAGGGATTCTATACGACGATATCCATTGCGCAGGCTCGCAAATGGTCGCATAAGGCGGCGAAGGAGTCATGGGATGGAGGCCGTCCCTGCGTGCTGGTCGTTGAACTGACGTCGGTGCCGGAGCGGGTAGAGCCGCTGCTGTTCCTCTCCGATTCGCCGGCATGGGCATCCTTTATCTATGCTCACCGTAAGGCGGCGGTTAAAGGAAGCGATCCTTGCGAAGCCCATCCGGACATTATAATTGGTCCGATGGCGGACAATGACACTGGAAAAATCGTACATAAAGCAGTACAATTAAATAAAGATGAGCATTGGTTTTATGAACAAATTACGATTTCGCGCAAAGGCACGAAGCTGGACTCGCTGCGGCTTGGCAATCAGGTCGTCTTTTGTTCCGAACGTTGGGAAGCTCATTTGAAACTTGTCGGCTACCATATTTATACGGGAAGCAGGTGGATCTATCATGAAAGTGAAAACGCAGGTCAGGTTAAGCTTGTATGAGCGAGGCATTGTAGAGGCGTTAACAGCCGAATATGGTTACACGCCGGCTGATGCAAGAGTGCTTGTTGTCGAATATATCGAGGTTGTGCGCAAGCTTGGAGGTTATGATCATTGCGGTCAATACGCGCAGCTGCTCGATCGTGCGCGCCGGATGAATCATCCCCCTTCGCAGTGGCTTGAACGTATTCAGGATATAGAGAAGGGCGAGCTGAGAGACAGAGGCATCGGATCGGAAGAGCGCCAATATTTGCAAACGAAGTAGGACCCCGCGATACGGATCGTCGGGTCTTTTGTTTGTTTTACGGCTTAGGCATATGCTAGTCAGAGGAAGCTTAGGAGGAACAAAAGATGCTGAAGCCAGCACGTTATTACCTATTTGGACTAGCCCTTGCGCTAGCTTGCTTGGTTGCGGCAGAGCTGATTTGGCTGCCGGCACCGCTTAGAACGGGCGGTGGCATGCAATGGATCGAAATGATAGACCGGCTGTTTAACGTGCTTGCGCTCGTTCCGCTCAGCTGGGCGTTCGGCGCTTTGTTAGGCGCGTGGCAGCAGCGCAGAAGGATGGGCTTTTTTCTTTTATTGCAGCTGCTGCGGATCATAATAGCCGGGCTGGGTATTATCGGCGCGGCTTTCGTGCTGTTTGCGCCGGAGAAGCTGTTTCAGCTGCTCTTGATCATTGGCGCTGCGGCTCCGCTTGTATTTGAGGATATGCTGCTTAGCGAAGGCTTGGAGCGCGTGCGTGCGGCGAAGCTGGTGAGCTTGGAAGAAGCTGAGGGGCGGCATTCAATCGTTGGGAGAAGGCTTCGATGGCTGCCAAAGCGAGGCGCAGCCGCTTTGCTTGCTACGATCGTCTTGTTACTGGTTTTGCTATGCCCTACAGGCTACCGGGTAACTTACCCAGGCATGACGCTGAACATGAATCGGTATGCGCATGTGGAAGGCGGCAAGGAGGTTGGCACGATTAACGGCGTTCTCGTATTCGATAGGCCGGCGGTACCGGCGGATTGGTTGTATGCGAGACTTCTGCCGCTGTACAGCTTTGAGAAAATTCCGGCTGACGAGCCGCCGCTAACGGAGTCGTATGCGCAGGTCGTTCACATGAAGACCGATGCGAACAGCTTGGCTGCTGCCATAGCGATGCAAAAGGCAGGAGTAGGGAAAGGCATAACGGCGGACGGCGTCAGAGTGATTGCCGTCGTGAAGGACAGCCCGGCCGATAAGCGGCTGCAGGCAGGCGATATCATTGATAAGCTTAACGGACAAGCCGTTCGTTCGATCATCGACATGACAGACTATATGGGAAAAGCCGTTAAGCCAGGCGATTCCGTAGCCGTTACGCTGAGAAGAGGTAAGGAAGCTGCCGAGGTTGAAGTGAAAACAAAGGCATCGGAGGATGATCCTAAGCGGTCTGTATTCGGTATTTCGGTACAAACGGAGCTGCTTTTGGACACCCCTCGGAGCATCGGCTATAAAAGGTTCATGGCTCATATCGGAGGGCCGTCGCATGGCGCGATGCTGACACTGGCGTTAATCGATCAGCTGACGCCTGGCGGCGTTACGAATGGCAATCAGGTAGCAGGTACGGGTACGATTGAACCGGATGGCTCCGTTGGCCTTATCGGAGGCATTAAACAGAAGGCTTACGCGATCAGCCGTACGGACGCCGATGTGTTTTTTGTACCGGAGGAGCAAGAAGCAGAGGCTCGCAGCGGCGCGCCAGATCTGAACATCGTACCGGTGAAGACGATCGACGATGTGCTCGCATGGCTGGCGCAGCACGGGAAATAGATAAAGGGCCGACCCGCCATGTTGTTGACACGGTGGGTCAGCCCTTATTTTTTGCGCGCGCATCCGACATTCGGCTCTTTCATCACGCGGATACGTGGCAGCTTCTGCAATACAATGCTGAGAAACTACCGATTGGTGAGCACAGGCTGCAGTTGGTACAGCGGAATTAGCTCAAACTGGTCAAATAGCCGGTTAGGCGATCTATTAAGCTGCATTTGCTATCGTTGTGCGGTCACTAGGTCGCTATTGGCGCGTGCTTCCGTAGCTTTTTGCTCCTTGAAGTCATCGATTAAATCGTTCATGACGATTTGGTCGGACATGCTCAGCTCGGTGCGTGCGCTTTTGTACTCGTCCAGACATGCGTTAAGATCGCCCGGAGCGTTGTTTTGAATGTTCCAGCAGGTCCCGTTCTTCGCGACACCATCGCTAGAAGGCTTGAAGTAGAAGGTGCCGTCAGTAAATGCACCGTTTCTTAACACGATTTTTTTGCCGGAAAGGGGCTTGTCGGTTAGAAGCGGCGTTCCAATCAAATATTGATCAGCCGTCGAAATGCCGAGCAGATGCATAATCGTAGGCGTAACATCAAGCTGTCCGCCAACCTGCGTATAGGTTCCAGCATGCTCGTCACCCGGCAAATGAACAAGGAAAGGCACCTGCTTCAAAATCATTTGGCGCTCGAGCTCGTTAAGCTCCTTGCCAAGGAATGTCTCAAACAGCGACCAATCCTTAATGGAATTGTCGTGATCCCCGTACATGGCCAGTATGGTGTTGTCCCAGAGCCCTTCTTTTTTCAGCCGATCGACTAGTTCTCCAAGCGCCGCATCCACATAATGAATCGCCTGCAGGTAATCGCCCATCATCGTTCCTTTTAGCTCGCCAACATCAAGCTTTTTCTCCGCTGCCGGCATCGTGTAGGGATGATGGCTGGATAGCGTGATCAGAAACGAATAAAAGGGCTGCTTTTGCTCGGATATGACATCGAGTGATTGCCTGAAGAAAGACTTGTCCCCGAGCGCCCAGCCGATCTTCTCATCCAGCGTAAAATGCTTCAAGCTGTAAAACTGATCGTATTGCATATTGTTGTACATAATGTTCCGATTCCAGAAGCCGCCCTCATAGGAGTGAAAAACGGATGTGCCATAATCGTTTTCCTTCAAGGTTTTGGACATGCAGTCGAACGCATTGGGCGCATATTGGATGAAGACGGAACCGTTCGCTACCGGTTGCATCGAGCAGTTGGCGGTAAAATCGGCATCAGACGTTCTTCCTTGGGCCGTTTGATGATAAAACTGACTGAAATACGCGCTTTGCTTGATCAGACCGTTAAGATGAGGCGTAATCTCTTGTCCGCCAATGGATTTGTTGATCATAAAGTTTTGGAACGCTTCAAGCTGCACCATCAAGACGTTGCTGCCTCTATAGGCCCCAAATAGCGTGTCCTGCTCAAGCGAGCCGCGGAGAACGCCGCGCGCTTCGATCCATTTTTGAGCTTCCGACGATTGCTCCGCGGTTACGGTCTGAGCATCCAGGTAGTTCTGCTTCACATAACGGTAAACGTCATAGCCGTGGAAGCCAAGCGCTCCCGTGACATTGTAAATGGACAGATTCCACCAATTGCCGTCAAATATGCCCTGCCCCCATGTACGCTTGGCTTCGTTCACATTCGTGAATACAAGTGAGGAGCCGATTGTAAATATAACGGCGCTCAGTAAGATGCGGACGACTGCTTTTTGCCAAATGGCCGTCCTTCTGCGATGCTCACTTGCCCTCCGGAGATCGCCGCGGCCTCTCCAGATCACATAGAGCGCAAACGGCAATATGGCAATAAAGTCAAGGAAAAGCAGAAAATCCTTCGCGCGAAGCAGCGTTCCGATGCTTTCGCCGAGCGAGTCGACTTGGCTGAATTGAAGCAGCACGGGAACCGAGATCAAATCCTGAAAATAACGATAATAAATGAGATCGGCATATAAAACGATAGATGCGATCACATTTAGTGCGATAAGGGAAATGATTCGCCCGCGCGCGGGCAGCCAAATGGTCCAGAAGCTGAAGAGCAGAATGGAGCCAAGCTCAATCAGCGCGTCTGTGCCGGTCATTTTCATATTGGCGACATGCAGAATTTCCGAAAACAAATACATCTTGGCAAGCATTACGCCAGCAAATAGCAGCAGATCGATAGCTTTAAAGCGTTCAAGCCATATCAAAGCCGTGCTCATGCCGTGGCGTAATGGCGTTTGCCTGGTAGATAACATAAGTGAAATATCCTTCCTGTTCCGTTAATGCCGATTTCCGCGAGGGGGAAGCGGGCCGAAAAATTGCAGGTAGTTACATTCAATCCGTCCATTGAACAGCTTCCGCTTCTTGTCGGCGGGTCGGCCGAAATAATGCTCAATCGTTGTTGAAGGGCTAATCGAGAAATACGACCATGTCGGATAGTGCAGCGCCGTTAGGCCGAATTGGCGAAGCGCCGCCTCTGCCTGCACGTCATCGCCGAGCCTCTCGCCATATGGCGGGTTCGTTATAATGACGCCATAATCGCCTTGCAGCTTCACCTTGGCGACAGGCTGGACGGAAAGTTTGATCTCTTTGCCGAAGCCAGCTTTCTTTATTGCGGCCTCAGCGATCTCGATTGCGCCGGGATCAATATCGGAGCCGGCGATTTGGAGCGGGATATCGTCCTTCACTAAATCGAAGGCTTCGTCACGCGCTTCCTCCCATAGCTCACTCGGAATAAGCGGCCAGCCCTCACTATTAAAGTTTCGACGAAGTCCTGGTGCAATATTCCATCCGATCATAGCTGCTTCAATTAAAATTGTGCCGGATCCGCAAAACGGATCATAAAGCGGCCGATCAGGACGCCAGCGGCTAAGCTGAACGAGAGCAGAAGCAAGCGTCTCCCGAATCGGAGCTTCGGTAGCTACTTTACGATAGCCGCGTTTATGCAAGCCGTCGCCGGTCGTATCAAGCGTAAGCATCGCGCGGTCATTCATCAGCGTGACTTCAATGACGTAACGTCCGCCGTCTTCGGGGAACCACTCGGTGCCGTAGCGTTCGCTCATTTTATCAACGACGGCTTTTTTAACGATGCTTTGGCAAGCTGGCACGCTTGTTAGCAGAGATTTTTGCGAGCGGCCATTAACGGGGAATTCTCCGTCATTCGGAATCCACGTCGGCCAATCGAGCGCTTTCGTGCCTTCAAAAAGCTCGTCGAACGTAGTTGCAGGGAACTCTCCCATTTTAATAAGAATTCTGCCAGCGGTGCGCAGCCAAAGATTGGTGCGGCAAATATCGATCGGACCGCCTGTGAAATTCACGCGTCCGTTTTCTACTTGAAGATCGGTATAGCCAAGATCCTTCAGCTCGCGTGCGACAACCGCCTCAAGACCCATCGGCGCGGTTGCGATTAGCTGTAACTTTTCCATTTTACACTCTCTTTTCATCAATTCTTGGCGACATGAGCGTCGCATTAAAGGCTAAAGCTTGTAACCCCGTGAACAAAAACATACAATCAAGTATAGGACAAACTAGGTTGTTATTACAAATTGTAAAATTGGAGAGAGAAAAATAATGTTGCTGAACGAACAATATGTAGATTCGCTTTATGGGGCAGATGCTGATCTGGAACGCGCAAAAGCAGGAATAGCGGCAAACGGAATGCCGGATATATCGGTTGCCGACGGCTACGGAAGGCTGCTCACGATGCTAGTATCGTTATCGAAAGCTGACAATATCGTCGAAATTGGGGCGCTTGGCGGATATAGCGGCATTTGCTTGGCACGCGGGCTGAGAGAGGGCGGAAAACTAGTTTCGCTAGAGCTTTTGCAAAACTATGCAGACCTAGCCAAGGTACACATGGAAGCGGCTGGCCTAGGGGACAAGGTCGAGTATATGGTTGGCGATGCGAAGCAAAGCTTGGAGGTGCTGAAGTCTGCTGGCCGGAAGTTTGATTTCTTCTTTATAGATGCAGATAAAGAAGGCTACCCGATCTATCTGGATTATGCCATCGCACTTGCCAATCCGGGAGCCATTATCGTAGGCGATAATATTTTGCTTCGTGGCAGAACGACCGATCCGGCGAAAGAGGGGCCTTCGGTTCGCGCAGTGCGATTCTTTAATGAGACAATCGCGTCAGACGAGCGGCTGCAGAGCACGGTGCTGCCCGGTTACGACGGACTTGCGATTGCAATCGTCAAGTAAACGTAAGTTGAAAAGCATTGATCTACTTCATGTTCGCCGAAGTGGGTTGGTGCTTTTTTTTATTTGGCAAGGGAAGGGGGATAGGCACGTATGTGCTCTTAACGCCGAGGAGCAGCGAAATTTGGCTTCAACGCTCAATAAGAAAAGCGGCGCAAGAGAATGGATTTCTCTCACGCCGCTTCGCCACTACTATTTAACGGCGTCAGCCGTCCTTGCTTGGTTGTTTCTGTGGTCGCTTGCGCAGCAGCGATTGCCATACCCATCCTGCGTTAACCATAAGCATGACCGCGGATAGGAGGAACAAGCCTTGAATGCCGATCCAGCCGGAGAGAGCACCGCCGGTGATCGGGCCAATCATGTTGCCGAGGCTCATTGTGCTGGTGTTGAAGCTGTACGAGCGGCTCTCCATGCCGTCCGGTGTGTATTTGCGAATAAGGGAGTTTACCGCTGGAATAAGCCCCCCAAGAAAAATACCGAGCACAAAACGAGCAATTAGCAATTGCCAGACCGTTCCGGCCAAAGCCTGCGGGATAAAAGCAAGCGAGGCGCCGACAAGCGCGACCCCAAGCACACGCTCCGCGCCAATTCGATCGCTAAGCTTGCCAAGCAGAGGTGAGGCCACCAAATTGGAGAGGCCTGTAACCGAGCCGACAAAGCCGGCAAAAAAAGCAAGGTTAGCGGTTGTGCCGTGAAGCTCCTGCACGTAGAGCGGAATGAGCGTCATCGGGCTCATCATCGCGAACTGGATGAGGAAGGTGACAGCAAACAATGCGGTAAGCTGCGGAATTCCGCTTAGCTTCCGAAAGCCTTCAATGACGGAGGCCTGCATGCGAGCAGCTGCTTTCATCCGGTCAAAAGGTTCTTTTACAACGAACAAGGCAAGAAGAGAAGCCGCAAAAAGCAAAGCCCCCGTTAGATAGAAAATTGGGCGGAAACCGATCGTGTCCGCCATTAAGCCGCCGATGAATGGTCCAAGAATCGTACCCGCAATTCCCCCGGATTGAATCGTTCCCATCGCGAAGCCCATTCGATTTTTTGGCGTTGTTGCCGAGATCAGAGCGATTGAGGCTGGGTTAAAGCCGGAAATCGTACCATTTACCATGCGAAGCAAAAGCAAATGCCAAGGGTTGGTGGCGAAGCCCATCAATACCATAACGATCGACATGCCGAAGCCTGAGCGAAGCAGCATCATTTTGCGACCGTAACGGTCGGCCATTTTACCCCATATCGGTTGGAAAATAAACGAAGTAACAAAGTTTCCGGCAAAAATAAATCCAGCCCAAACACCGATCTCATGCTTATCCGATAAGCCCAAATCAAATTGCAGATAAAGGGACAGGAACGGAATGATCATCGTCATCCCAGCCATAACGAGAAACTGTCCGAACCACAACACAACCAGATTTTTTTTCCATTGTTCCATAAGCTGAGTATAGCATAACTTTAATGTCCATTTCCTCAAGCGAGCTTGACCAAAATCGAAAGCGCTTCCGACAATATTTATTTTTATTTTTATTATATTAATGAAGAATAATTTCTAAAAAGAAAATTTTAAGCCCATTTTCAGCTGAAATGTAGTAAAATAAAAGTGTTATTCGACACATAACGCTACTATTTTTAACATGGGAATGATTTCCTTAGTACATTAATACTACATGGATAATATTACTATTATAAATAGGAAATTATGCTTATCCAGAAAACGGAATATATAGGTCAAAAGTCATTGACAGGGATTATATAACTTGTTTTAATTAAAGCAAGTTTCATTCACCTTATCTCTGTTTCAACATGGTTTGCAAATCTATTGATAGTTGGTGATGAATTATGTCAGGTACCCGTAAGCGAATAGGAGATTTGCTAGTCGAGTCTGGCGTAATTACGGAAGAACAGCTGCAGCAGGCGTTAATTCAGCAGCGGGAATTAAAGACAAGGCTCGGCGATATTTTGATTTCCAAAGGTTACATAACCCAGCAGCAATTTATTGAAGCGTTAGAATTTCAGCTTGGCATACCGCATGTGCAAATCTATCGCCAGAAGATAGATCCTAAAATTATTCAGCTTATCTCTCAAAAGCTAGCAGATCAGCATTGTGTCATGCCGATTCGGATGGAAGGCAATAAACTGATTTTGGCCATGGCCGATCCGCTGGATTATTTCGCAATAGATGAGATACGAATCGCCACTGGTCTTCGCATTGAACCTGTCATTGCCTCCAAAGAAGAGCTTGTTCGTGCTATTAACCGCTATTATGGACTGCAGGATACGATCGAGCAGATCAGCCAGAACCTGCAGCTAAAAGATATAGACGAGGATCACGCCATTCAGGATGAGGATTCTCCTGTCGTGAAAACCGTCAATCAGGTCATTGTACAAGCCGTTCAAATGGGAGCAAGCGATATTCACTTGGACCCGCAGGATGGTAGCTTCCGCATTCGTTACCGTGTGGATGGCGTAATGAGAACCGAACGAATGCTGCCGCCTAACATGCATGGCATTATTGTCGCCCGCATCAAGATTATGGCTAATTTGAACGTTGCCGAGCGGCGCCTTCCCCAGGATGGACGAGTAGAGCTCGATATCGATTTTCGAAAAGTTGACGTTCGGGTATCGACATTGCCAACGATTCACGGCGAGAAGGTTGTTATTCGTGTATTGGATTTAGGGAATTCGCTGGCCGATATTTCTAAATTAGCATTATCCGAGCGCAACGAGCAGGTTTTTCGCAAAAGCATTGAAATGGCGTACGGTGTTGTACTCATAACAGGCCCTACGGGAAGTGGAAAGTCGACGACGCTCTATTCTGCGCTTGCCCACTTAAACAAAGATGACGTCAATATTATCACGATTGAGGACCCGGTCGAGTATCAGCTAGAGGGTGTCAATCAGGTACAGGTTAATCCGCTAAGCGGACTTACGTTCGCTAGGGGACTGCGGGCTATTTTGCGGCAGGATCCGAATATCGTCATGCTTGGAGAAATTCGCGATTCCGAGACCGCTGAAATATCGGTACGGGCCGCAATGACCGGACATCTTGTCCTTAGTACATTACATACAAACAACGCCGTTAATTCGATTACTAGATTAATAGATATGGGCGTTGAGCCCTTCTTGATTTCGTCTGCCGTCAATTGTATCGTTGCACAGCGGCTTGTGAGACGGATTTGTACGCACTGCAAGCAGCGATATACGCCGATAGACAAGGAATTAGAGCTTATTTCCAGCCACGGCATACGAACGGATCATCTGTACAAAGGCGCAGGCTGCGGAGAATGCGGGCGTACCGGATATAAAGGCAGGCTTGCGATTCACGAAGTGCTGCTCGTCGATAATGATCTTCGATCTTTGATTATTTCTAAACGATCAGACAACGAATATTACGAGCATGCGCTTAAGCAAGGCATGATTCCGATCTTGGCCGATGGTTTAAGGAAAGCAGTAGAAGGCCACACGACGGTGACCGAAGTGTTCCGCGTACTTGGGCAAGGAGAATAAAAGGCAAGTGTTCAGCAGGGAGGGTGCTGCTTATGCAAGCGGAGGAATTGCTTTATTTAGCTCATTCAAAACAAGCATCCGATATCCACATCACCGTAAACTCGCCAATTATTTTTCGAATACATGGGGAATTAAAGCCGATTAACGATGTTTTGTTAAAGCCGAGTGAAACGCTTGAGCTCGCTAAGCAATTTATGACGGACGAACGTTATGAGGCGCTTCAGCAAAATGGTGACGTCGATTTTTCTTACGGAGTTGCCGGACTTGCTAGATTTCGTATTAACGCTTATAAGCAGCGTGGAAGCGTTGGGCTAGCGATCCGTATCGTGCCTAGCCGCATTCCTTCGATGGAGGAGCTGCGGCTGCCCCCTATTGCAGCTGAATTCGCGAAAAAGCCGCAAGGCTTGATGCTTGTAACCGGACCAACGGGCAGCGGTAAGTCTACCACGCTGGCATCGATCATCGATCACCTGAACAAAACGGAAAATGCCCATATCATTACGCTGGAGGACCCGATCGAATTTATATACGATCATAAAAAATCGATGGTCAATCAGCGAGAGGTGGGCCTGGATACGCCGTCTTTCTCCCATGGGCTAAGAGCAGCGCTGCGGCAGGATCCGGATATTGTATTGGTCGGCGAGCTGCGTGATTTGGAGACTATCAGTACCGCAATTAGCGCAGCAGAGACCGGGCATCTTGTATTTGGAACCTTACATACTGCGGACGCACCGCAAACGATCGACCGCATCATTGACGTGTTCCCGCCTGCCATGCAAGCTCAAATACGAATACAGCTTGCCGCCGTTTTACTCGGAGTCATCTCGCAGCGTCTTTTGCCGAAGTCCGATGGCAGAGGAAGAATCGCTGCCTTTGAAGTGCTAGTGAATACGCCAGCTGTCGCCAACCTTATCCGTACCGAGAAAATCTTTCAAATTCGTTCTGTGATGCAGACGAACAAGGCGCTAGGAATGCAGACGATGGAGTATGCCTTAAGGGAGCTTGTCCAGCAGGGTCAAATTAAATTAGAAGATGCGCGCGAGGCTCTATTTGGATTCGGCGAGCTTTAAGCAAAACAATTGATTTGTTATGGAGTTGGTATAATGCCGAAATATCGGTACAAAGCGGTTACTTCCAGTGGCAAGAAGTCTATCGGAATTCTTGAGGCCAGCACGATGCAGCGCGCACGCGAGACATTGAGCGAGAAGGGCTTGTGGGTTACGGATATATTGGATACGAACGATACGACGTTATACAAGGATATTTCGTTTGGCGGTCCGCGTGTCAAAATGGATCAGTTTACGGTATTTTGCCGCCAATTGGCTACGATGTACCGAGCGGGTGTCAGTTTAGTAGAATCCGTTCAGATATTGAGCGACCAAACCGACAGCAAAACCTTGTCCAAATTGCTTATAGCGATCGCTGAAGAGATGCGGGGCGGCAAGCAGTTCTCTGAGTCCGTATCCGCTTACCCTACCGTATTTTCACCCATTTTCGTCAGTATGGTTCAAGCGGGCGAGGTGGCAGGGAACCTGGATACGATGCTTGAGCGTCTAGCCGTTTTCTTTGAGAAGGAGCGCAACACGAGAGAGAAAGTAAAGTCGGCGATGGTTTACCCTACGGTTATGCTCGTGATGATGGTACTCGTCGTTATTTTTATGATGCTGTTTGTTATTCCGCAGTATGTAACCAGCTTTGCAGGAATGGGCATCGAGCTGCCATTGCCGACCCGGATCGTTATGGGGATTAGTGAGTTCATGCAGCGTTTCTGGTATATCGTAATTGCGGCAATGTTTGTGCCAAGCTTAGTATGGAAGCTTATCCGGCGCACAGCTGCCGGGAGACAGAAGCTGGATTATTGGCTGCTCAAAATCCCGGTATTCGGCACATTATGGCATAAGCAAGCTATCGCCCGTTTCGCACGGACGTTTAGCTCCCTGATTGCCGCGGCTATTCCGCTTATGCAGGGCTTGTCCATCGTTTCGAATGTCGTGGGCAATGAGGCAATGGGCAAAGTCATCTCGGACATTCGGGAGAAGGTACTGAGCGGAGAGCCGATGTCGGAGCCGCTTAAGCAATCTAACCTATTTCCGCCTATGGTCGTACAAATGATTGCCATCGGCGAACGTTCAGGCGCGACTGAAAACATGTTGGATAAGGTTGCCGACTTCTACGAGACGGACGTCGATCAGATGGCAGATCGTCTGAAGGCGCTGCTAGAGCCGCTTATGATTGTTTTGCTAACTGGAGTAGTCGGCGTCATCGTAATGGCTGTAATGATGCCTACGTTTAAGATGATGCAGAGCTATTTATGAGCATCAGAAAGCAGTAAGCAGGTTGTTTCTGAGCATAGATGTACCCCTTGCTCAGAGCTGCTTGAAAGAATAATAGCTTTATCAAGCCGCATCCCATTGATTACCAGTTAGTCGTTTAGGGTAAATAGCGGTTGTAAGCAGTAGCAGTTATAAGGAATAGCATCTGTTTGCTGGAACTTAGACTGCGCATTTCATTGGTTTTACTTTTTTAAATAAGCTTTGAAAATTGAGAGGAGAATGTTTATGTTGATGGCATTAAAACGGAATCAAAAGGGTCTAACACTTATCGAGTTGCTTGCGGTGTTAGTTATTGTGGGGATTATTGCAGCGATTGCTATTCCTGCTATTAGTGGGACAATTAACAAATCAAAAGAAAAAGCAGATGCTGCAACTGATCAAATGATCATTGAATCTGTTTTGCGTTATGTAGTTGATGAAAATTTAAATGAAACGGTCACTGCTAAAAGCATTTCAACAGAGTTAGTTGCTAAGGGTTATCTAAATTCTGACCCAGTGTGGCAAGATACTTCTAAAAAGAAGTCAACCTTCACCGCGACACTTACAGGAAATAAATGGACAGTAACATTGAATACCTGACAAGTATAGAAAGGCAACCTTTGATGGTTGCCTTTCTATAAATTTTCAAGCAAGGAAGGGATAGAATGACCGCAACAGCTATAATCGCATTCGCGCTTCTTGGGTTGCTTCTCGGTGGTGTATTTAACGCTATTGCTATTCAATGGGATAGCCGGTTTCTATCTGTTTATCCACCAATATACCAACTGAATAAACAGGAAAAGCCAAAGCGATTTGCGGTTGTTCCATTAATCCCTATTCTACTCTCCAATCTACAGAATACAGCTGATCGCAAAACGATCGTTTGGCGCTATCCCATAAGCGATCTCATCACGGCTATTCTTTTTGCGCACGCTGCGTATCACATAGGCTGGAAGCTCGAACTACTCGCAGTATTATTCTTCATAAGCATCCTCGTCATCATCGTTCAAACAGACCTAACCGATATGATTATTCCAAATAAAGTGGTGGCGGCCGGTGTAGTCGGTGCAGTATGCATTCGATTATTCGTTCATCCGCTTCCGTTATTGAATTACGGTATCGCTGCTCTTGTCGGCAGCGGGGCCTTGTTAGTCATAGGCATAGTTGGAAGCTGGGTATTAAAGAAGGAGACGATGGGTGGGGGCGACATCAAGCTATATGTGTTTATAGGCTTGATCTTAGGCATTAAGCTTACCTTGCTCAGTCTGTTTCTCGCCAGTTTATTTGGATTAATCGGAGGGCTTGCCTTGATCGCAGCAGGAGCTCATTCCAGAGGCAAAACGATACCGTTCGGTCCCTATATCGCCGCAGGCGCGTTAGCGGCGTATTATTGGGGGGACGGTTTGATTGATTGGTATTTATCGTTACTGAGTATGTAACAATTAGCGCTGCGTCGTATATACGGTTGTTAAGATTTCTTTAGTTGAGTTGTTAGGAAGCTGCATGACTAACGTGATTTGCAGTTTGCCGTTATTTGCGTCAAAGCGAATGTTTTGTACGTGATCGGAGAGCACGACCTTGGTCGGCGAAGCTGCAAGCGTGCCATTTTCTTTTGCTAGGCGGTACACGACTTCAAGAGTATGAGTTGAACTGTTGAAGTTATACTGGGCGTACTGACCGTTGACGCCGTTTAAAAACAAATTGTTGGATGTGCCGTTAAGCGGCGTAGGAATTAATCCTTTCCGGACGGTATTTACAATATGACTCACGGTATCCCGCGACTGCTGCATCACATCTTCTCGTCCAGAAACTTGGTTGAGACTCGTGTTTGTATAATTAAGCAGGTAGATTAACGAACTCAAAATCATTGCAGTTAGTACAAGCACGCCTAGCACTTCTACCAGCGTTAAACCTTTTTCATTATTTTGCAGCTTCTGCATCTTGTACACCACACAATCCTATGATTTGTATTCAATATATGCTTCCAGATTGTATTTTTTGGCAGAAGCAAGCTCTTCGCAAACGATGGTAACGCGTCTGAAATAGTCGTTCGGATTGAGTATGACACTATCGAGCTGCACCGTTTCAAGCGAACCCGGATAGGATTGGATACGGAGCGAATATTGTTTGTCAGCCGCATTCGGATAATAGATGGTCGCTGATGATAGATTTCGAATGTTGGCAAGCGATAAATTTTGCTCGTAAATCGAAATCGTTGGAGTAGTTGACTTTAAATTTCCTTTAATCTCTTCCATTACATTTCGAGAGATAACGACGGATTGGTCAATCTTTTCATTCATTTTAGTATTGATCGTTGATTGCTGCAAAATGTAAGTAATTCCGAGTACCGCGATTGCTAACAGTACGAGTGAGCCAAGCACTTCGACAAGCGTCAATCCCTTTTGATTTCGCATCTTAGGCCCCTATCTATTAAAAGTAATCGTATAGATTTACTCATAGAATAAACTGATGTAGGAGGAAAACGCAATGTTTAAATGTTTTCAATCAGAAAAAGGCGGCACGCTTATGCTCGTTTTCGGATTCATTGTCATGATTGCCTTAGTCATTGCTCCGCTTGCTATGAGTACGAATATTGGCTTGCTTCAAGCGAAGACAAATGGCAATAAAGAGGCTGCATTCACTAAGGCACATTCGGCAATGACCGTATTTGCTAGACTCTATGAGGAATCGAAAATAAAAGGGGTAATAAATACAAAAGCACAGGTCGAGAAGCTTGTTGCTGCTGTTAATGGCATGAACGACCTGCATGCTGAATTGACTATCGAATCTGACAGTTCAAATAATCCGATTGCCGTACTATTCTCAGCGGATGATGGTTATGACAAGCTTAAGCGCAATGATAAGGTGCGTTATAACTTAGGACAGATCGCGCCAGAACCAACAGCGACGCCGATGCCAACCCCGACGCCAATCGTAACGCCAACGCCGATGATCCCGACACCGCCGCCATCGACCGTTACGGAGAAGGTGCTTGTGAAAGACAACACAACTACACCGAACAAACATAATAAGCTGTTTGCCGCATGTTATTATGCGCCGCCTGTCGGCGAGCCACTGCCGGACAAATATTTTAAAAACAGCTATACACAGACGCAGTTCAACAACTGGTTTGGTGCTACGGCAGATAGCTATCTAAATGCTGCCACTCTAGCCATTTCAAATAAGATTGCGGATCCAAGACTCGCTAAAGCTTTGGCACTGAGCAATACAACGCCATCGGGCGCAATTTCGATCTCGCAATCAAGAGCTGCGGTTAATCATACGGGTACGGTAAATATCGGAGGAACCAGCTCGCAAAATATTACGCAGGCCTTGCTGGTCAATTCGGATTCGAATGGGAATGCGTTAACGGCAACCGGCAATCTAGACTTTACGGATATTATCAAAAGCGAAGTTAAATTTGCCGGGAATGTTAAGGTTGGCGGCAATCTTCGAGTAAGGGATACAACTTCTGCCGGATCAATTGTATTTGGAGGAGACGTATACGTTCGCGGCGATGTCGACTTTGGTTACAACGGCGATATCGACAACATTGTCGTTGAAGGAGATCTCATCATCAACGGCAATTTGAAAATGAGCAATACGCTGCAAAAGCTCATTGTTCACGGAGACATTATCCTCGGCGGAACAACCAGCTCCACCTATCCAATCCATTTGTGGGAAGTTAGAGGGGAAATGGTTGCTAAGGGTGCGGTTACCCTGAGCAATACGGTTTACGCGTTCAAGGTAACGAAAAATGTCATTATCGGCGATAAGCTCTCTCTCAACAGCACGGTTCAAAATTACTTTAATGTTGGAGGATCGTTGCTCGTCAAAAACGATTTGACGTTCAACAACACCGTTTATAACGTGAACATCAACGAGCATATTATTGTAGGCGGAAAAGTGCAATTTACGAACACCATCGAGAAAGCGTTTATCGTAGGCCGATCTTTTGTCGCACGAGGAGACATTACATTCGCTAACGATACGAAGCAATTAATTCATATTGGCGAAAATATGATTACGAAATCGAATCTAAGCTTTAATCCTTACGGGATTGACGGAGGGCTCCAGATAGACGGCATGCTGCTCGTATTCCAAGATGCTAATTTTCAAGCCTTAGAGAAGGATTGGCATTTTAATAAAATGGAGGGCTTTTATATCGGAGGAGTGACAACGTTCTACTCTAACTATTCACAATCCTGGTATATAAACAACCTTAATTCCGGAGCTCAGCAAGAAAGCATTTGTATTACGAAATCTTAGACATCACGCACTCGCAGAGGAGGATTAGGTTGATTCAATCCATATTGCGTCAAATGAAAATAGGCAGTAAAACGCTTGGTCTTGAGATCACAGACAGCCATATAAAAATTTGCGAGACGGAGAGCAAACGAAAGGATGTGCCTCACATCCTCAAATATGCGACTGGAGTGCTTCAAGAAGGAATCGTACGCGATGGCAAGATTCTCAATATGGAGCTGCTCCATACGGCTATTAAGAATCTAATAAACGAGCATAAATTCAGTTCGAAAAATGTGCATTTTGCAATTCCGAGCCAAATGGTGATGGTACGGAATTTAAAGCTGCCGGACCTCTCGCACCATGAGCTTAAAAAGCTCGTACAGTTTGAAATTAAAAACAACCTGGCAGTAGCGTTTGAACATCCTCATTATGATTTTATTAAATTGCCGAAAAAGGTTGCGAAAGAGACGGAAAAACGGCCTTCAATGCTCAAAAAGCTGTTAAACAAAAATTTGGGCGCAAGCCCGGAGCAAACGGAGGAGCCTTCCGAGGATCATTTATGCGATGTTCTTGTTGTAGCAGCGCCAATGGACATGCTAAGGGAATATTCGGAGATGTTCGCATCTCTAAAGCTAGTGCCGCGCAGCTACGAGATTAAACCATTCTCGATACTTCGATTGCTCGAGAAGAGTCCGATCGAGTCAACGGGACTCACGATTTTGTTGGATGTAAACGAAGCAAACAGCGAGCTGACGATCGTAGAAGATGGCATTTTCAAAATTACGCGTAATGTGGAGATTTCGTTTAAGGCGCTGCAGCCAAATACAACCGAAGACAATAACCAATGGATCTCAGAGTTCACTAGTCCCGAACACACATTTGTTTCTGCGGCCGAGGATCTTATTTCTGAAATTGAACGCTTAATGAATTTTTATTACTATACGCTCAACAAGGGAAATGTCCAATTCGACTCCATCATGGTGTCAGGCAGCATTGCGAATATGGAGATTTTAGTAAAGGCTCTGGAACAACGGATGACGCAGCGGATTGTTGCAATCGATTGGATGAGCTTGGAAGTTGCTAACCATTCAGCTCACTGGAGCGTATCCTCCTATGCAGTATCGCTGGGCCTAGCTTTAAGGGGGAGCGACTGATGAAATCGATTAACTTATTGCCAGGGAAACCGAAGAAAGAGCGAAGTGTATCCTATATTACGATTCTAGTCGTTATCGCAGTCGCATTTGTAGCTCTTGTATTGCAGAGTTCCTTATATTTGGTGTGGTCAAAAAATCAAGACGAGATTGAACAGCAAATAAGTTCCTATGATGCCCAGATCATAAAATTGAAAGAGGAAGGGCAGTCCCGAGACTTAATTGATAAATTTCATTCAGCGTCTTCTACCCTCTCCCAGTTGAAGGAGCAGCGTCCCGAATACATCTCTTATCTCGCAGCCATAATCGGGTACTTGCCGAGTAGCGCAAAAGTAGTATTCATAGAAGCTTCGGAGAAGGACAAGCTTACCATGCTGATCAACTTCAAAGCTTATGCTGAATCGGTAACGTATTTGGAAAAGCTTGAAGCCAGCCCGCAACTAGGCAATGTGCAGTTTGGTTCATATACCAACAAAGTTGAGGAAAACAACGCAGCAGGCGGCAAAATGACCGTATTTGAAATGCTGCTGCAGGTTTCATTCGCTGAAAGCAAAGGAGTGAGCGAATGATGGATTTACAATTCAAACCGTCGAAGCAGCCTGCAAAGAAATCACATTTGCCTACCATTATCATCATCGGTATTTGTGTCGTGCTCAATGTGTTCGTCTTGGTATATCTATTTTTGCCGCAGCTAACCAATGTTGCAACGAAACGAATCGTTCTTAATATGAAGATATCTGAATTCAAAGGCGCAGAGCAGCAATTTACGACGACCGAGCAGGTAACTGCCGAGCAAAAAGAAGCGTTATTGTCCGAGCTGCCTGCTGCGAGCTTAGGCTCCAAGGAATTAACGACCATCTATGAGCTTGCTAAGGATTCCAAGCTTGAATTCGTTTCTTTTTTGAAGAAAGAGCCGGAAACGGGCCAAACGAATCAAACAAAGGATCCCAATATACAGACTGATTCCTTTGATGTTAAAGTGGTTGGCCATCTGGATCATATGCTGTTTTATTTGAACAATTTGCAAAACCATAAGCCGATAATCGGAGCGCCAACATGGAAGCTGACATGGCTTGAGCCTGATAACGTAGCGTCAACTTATCCTTTTTTGTTCAACAATCCGAATATGGACAAAACCAAACCGGTGTACGAGTTGTCGATTACGTTCGAGCTTTATACGATGCCGCAATTAGCAGAAGCCTTTCAGCTAGAGAAACCTTCTAAAGTAGGCGACACGGATGCGATGAGCAAGCTTCGTGCGAAATACCCAAGTTTGAAATTAAGCGAAGCAAGATGAACGCAGCAGGTTGAATATGGTAAAATAACGAAGCGCTTGCTCCAGGCTGGATGCAGGACGCTTCTTTTTTTGTTCGGTCTGTGATCATGTTCATAGATCCTTCATGCAACCAAATGCCGATTGTCATACTATTGTCATAGGAAGTCGATTGGCGGCGGTTGTTAGGTTTGATGAAAAAGGGCATAATGGAAACATAGGAAAATACATAGAAATGGGGAACGGGAATGTCTTATAACGACCGTTTCATACGGGCTTGCCGGAAGGAACACGTAGATCAAATACCTGTATGGTACATGCGACAAGCAGGAAGATACGATCCTGATTACCGCAAAATAAAAGAAAAATATTCATTGCTTGAAATCTGCAAGCAGCCGGAATTGGCGGCGGAAGTTACGATGATGCCGATTCGTAAGCTGGGCGTGGACGCCGCTATTTTATATTCGGACATTATGAATCCTGTCGCTTCGATCGGCATCGATTTTGATATCGTTGCGAATATCGGCCCGGTTATCGCGAATCCGATCCGTACTGCTGCTGACGTTGAACGTCTGAAGCCTATTGACGTGGAAGGCGATCTTGGCCATGTTATCGAAACGATTCGTATACTAGACCGTGAGCTAGAGGTTCCGCTTATTACGTTTGCGGGTGCGCCATTCACGATTGCGAGCTATTTAATTGAAGGAAGACCTTCAAAAAACTATTTGCGGACGAAAGAAATGATGTACAGCGAGCCTGAGCTATGGCATGAGCTGATGCGCAAGCTTGGCGATATGGTCATTACTTATTTGCGTGCGCATATGGCTGCTGGCGGCAAGGCATTTCAATTGTTTGACAGCTGGGTGGGCGCATTGACGCCTGCCGATTTCCGTAAATTCGTGCTGCCTACAATCGAGCGGATTTTTGCGGAGCTTTCGGATTTGCCGCAGCCGAAAATCTATTTTCCAGGCGTAAGCTCCGGTGAACTGCTGCCTGAGCTGCATCAAGTGAAAGCGAATGTGATCGGTCTTGATTGGCGTGTATCGATCGCGGAAGGCCGCCGCAGACTGGATAACGGATTTGGCGTGCAAGGCAATCTGGACCCTACGATTTTGACAGCGCCGATTAGCGTTATTGAAGAGTATGCGAAAGAAATTATCGATAGCGGCATTGAGGAGCCAGGCTTTATTTTCAACCTGGGCCATGGCTTGTTCCCAGAAGCATCAATAGAGAAGCTGGCTGAGTTGACCACATTTGTTCAATCTTACTCAAGGAAAGCAATCGCGGCACGCAGCCAAAAGGAGGCAAGTCATGTCTGAGCATAAAGCGAAACAAATCGGCGTACTCGTTATGTCCTATGGAACGCCGGAGTCCATGGATGACGTGGAAACGTATTACACGCATATCAGACGCGGCAACGCTCCAACGCCTGAGCTGCTTGCCGAGCTCAAAGGCCGTTATGAAGCGATCGTGGGCGGGGTTTTCCCGCTGCGTGAAAATACGAACGGACAAGTAGCCGGTCTTCAGGACAAGCTGGAGCAGCTCGCACCAGGCGTGTTCGCTTGTTACCAGGGCTTAAAGCATGCAAAGCCGTATATTGAAGACGGCGTGGAGCAAATGGCGAAAGACGGCATTACACGGGCAGTAGGCATCGTGCTGGCGCCACATTTCTCGACGATGAGCGTAGGCAGCTACATGAAGCGTGCAGAAGAGAAAGCGAAGGAGCTAGGCATTGCGATGACTTTCGTCAAGCAGTACCATATGCATCCGAAGCTGCTTCAAGCGCTAACGGACCGTGTAGCTGCTGGGCTAGACAGACTTGCCGCCGCTACGGATGGGGAAGAAAAGGTGAAGGTGCTATTCAGCGCCCACAGCTTGCCCGTGAAGATTCGTGAGCTTGGCGATCCTTACGAGCAGCAATTGCTTGAAACTTCAGCAGCGGTAGCGAAAGCGGCTAATGTGAAGGATTGGCAGTTTACTTGGCAAAGCGCGGGCCGGACAAGGGAGCCTTGGCTCGGACCGGATATTTTGGAAACATTGCCGGTGCTTGCAGAGGAAGGCGTCAAAGCGGTACTCGTAGCTCCAGTGGGCTTCGTGTCCGATCACTTAGAAGTATTGTATGACCTTGATATTGAAGCGCAGGCCGCTGCAAAGCAGCTTGACATGACTCTAGATCGAATTGCGATGCTTAATCGCGATCCATTATATATGGAAACATTGGCAGAATCGGTCATCGAGGCTTTGGACAGCCAAGGGAAGGAATGAATGAGATGCGGAGAATCGGAAACCCTGATCGAATTGTCATTATTGGCGGAGGGATCAGCGGACTGAGCTCCGCTTTTTATTTGCAGCGGGAAGCGGAGCGGCAAGGCAAGGAGATAGAAATAACCATCGTAGACGGTGCTCCTGCCTTTGGCGGAAAAATTAATACGCTGCAGCGTGACGGGTTCGTCATCGAGAAAGGGCCGGATTCTTTTTTGGCGCGCAAGCTGGCCATTATTGATCTGGCAACGGAGTTAGGGCTTGAGGACGAGCTGACGGCTACTAATCCGGGAGCGAAAAAAACGTATATTTTGCATGAGCGCAAGCTGTTCCCGATGCCGCAAGGCCTCGTACTCGGTATCCCTACAGAGATCGGGCCTTTCGTCAAGACGGGCTTATTGTCATGGGGCGGCAAGCTGCGCGCATTGCAGGATTTGGTGCTGCCAGTTCGCAAAGAACAGAGCGACGAGTCGCTTGGCGGTTTCCTGGAGAGACGGGTTGGCAATCAAGTGATGCGCCGAATCGCCGAGCCGCTGCTTGCGGGCATTTATGCAGGTGATTTGAAAAAGCTGAGCTTGCAGGCAACCTTTCCGCAGTTTGCGGCAGCGGAGCGCAAGCACGGCAGCCTTATTCGCGGCATGATGTTTAACCGCAAGGCTGGTGCGGCTGCGGGCGCACTGCCTGCCGCAGCGAAGGGAGGCACTTTCCTGACGTTTAAAGGCGGCTTGTCCACGCTCATTAAGGCACTAGACAAAGCGTTAAGCGGCGCGCAAAGACGACTGGGCACGAAGGTGACGGAAATAAGACGAAATGACGGATACCGCTCATCCGAGCAGAGTGAAGAGGCTCGTTATGAGGTTGTGCTGGATAGCGGAGAGAGGCTGCCGGCTGATCGAATAGTGATGACCGCCCCTGCCTATGACGCAGCGGAGCTGCTTGAGCCGTTGACGGATTGCCGCGAGCTGCGGGCGATTAATTATGTATCGGTAGCCAATGTGGTGCTGGCGTTCAATAAATCGACGTTCGGCCTTGATTTTGACGGATCAGGATTCGTGGTGCCTCGCTCGGAGGGGCTTCATATAACGGCATGCACCTGGACATCGAACAAATGGCTGCACACAAGCCCAAGCGATAAAGTGCTGCTGCGCTGCTATGTTGGCCGGTCTGGACAAGAGGAAAGCGTGAAATTGCCAGATGCTCAGCTGATAAAAGCGGTACGGCGCGATATCGAAGAAACGATGGGCATTAAAGCGGAGCCTGAGTTTGTGGAAATTACGAGACTTCCGCGCTCGATGCCGCAATATCCGGTGGGACATCTATCGAATATGAAGCAGCTTCGGGAACGTTTTGAACGAGATTTGCCTGGCGTTTGGATTACGGGCGCTGCATTTGACGGCGTGGGACTTCCGGATTGCATACGGCAAGGCAAGGAAGCTGCGCAAGCTATTTTAAAATAAGATACGCGATTTTGTTTCCCCATGGAAGGTGGAACCTTGCTATAATGGAAGAGTCTGACGATTGACGGACTACTAACTTTATCGTAGAGGAGCCATCTTCCATGCACGTATCACGGTCCGAAACGCATCAGCAGGACAAGCTTAAACGAAAAAAAAGGCTTAGAAGACTCTTAATCGTTAATTTCACGCTTCTTGGTGTCATCATAGTTGTGCTAGGCGCATGGCTTGCCGCAGCGAATTCAGATAAGCTTTCAAATCTGTTCGATTTTGCCGGGAGTGGCAAGAAGGAGCAAGTTGAGGCGGCGAAGCCTAGCTCGGATGGAGCCGACAAGGGTGGTAAACCCGCCGATGAGGCGGTAACTCCAGCGGATGAAACGAATGACGGAAGCGATGATGGCAGTACCAATGCAGCGCCTGATAATGAAAATGACGAAACCGCTGTTTTACCGGAATCATCCCCAGCAAGTGATGAGGAACGAATCAGCCTCTCCTTCGTCGGTGACCTCTTGATCGCTGATTATGTGAGCGCGATCACGGCACGCGAGGGTTATGATTTTTTGTATAAGCCTGCTCTACTATACTTAAGCGAGCCGGATCTTACGGCTGGCAATTTAGAATTTCCTGTCACAACTAGAGGCATTCCGGTCGAAGGCACGCCTTATGTGTTCAAAGGCTCGCCGGATGTGCTGCCGTCGATACGCGATGCGGGCTTCGATGTGATGAGCCTTGCCAATAATCATGCGCTTGACCAAGGTATTGAGGGCATGCAAGATACGATGAAGCATTTGGATGATGCAGGAATATCGCATATGGGTGCGGGCAATAACGATACAGAGGCGTATGCTCCCGTTATCAAAGAGGTGCGGGGCATTAAGGTAGCTTATGTCGGCATTAGTAAAGTGATACCTTTTGGTTCATGGAAAGCGGATAAAAACACGCCTGGTTTAGCCGAGAGCTACGATATTAACCGTGCAACTGCCGCTATTAAGAAAGCGAAGGAGCAGGCGGATATCGTTGTCGTGATGGTACACTGGGGCAAAGAGCGCGTGGATCAGCCGGAGCCATATCAGAAGGATTATGGGAGGCAATATATTGATGCAGGAGCGGATCTTGTCATCGGAAGCCATCCGCATGTGCTGCAAGGCTTTGAAATGTATAAAGGCAAATGGATTGCATACAGTTTAGGAAACTTTATTTTTAGTTCGTATCCAAAGGAAACGGCGGGTGAGACTGGGGTACTGGATGCGCTGTGCACAAAAAGCGGCGATTGCGAGATGACCTTCCATCCGATGTTTACGGTGAATGCGCAGCCGACACCGCTTGAAGCGGAAGCTGGGAAAGCGCTGCTCGATCGTTTATCTTCCATTTCTTTTGGCGTGAAGCTTGAAGCGGATGGCAGGATTGTTTCTAAATAAATGGATACTCGTTGAAAGGATGACCGCTTAATGAGAAATCCGTGCGTAGCGCACCGAGGCTGGTCTAGCCGCGCGCCGGAAAATACGATGGCTGCTATTAGGCTTGCGATTGCTGATCCCGATGTAGAATGGATAGAGATTGACGTTCATCTGTCGAAGGACCATATCCCCGTAGTCATCCATGATTACACGCTTCGCAGAACGACGAACGGCAAAGGCGATGTAAAAAGCAAAACCGCTGCAGAGATTACATCTCTGGATGCGGGCAATTGGTTTTCGCAAAAGTATCAAGGGGAACGGGTTCCAACGCTCGATCAGGTGCTTAAGGAAGCGGTCGGTTATTGCAAGCTTAATATTGAACTGAAGACGGATGGCGTCCGGTATCCGTTGATTGAGGAAAAGGTGCTGGAATGCATACAAGCCTACAATGCGGAGAAGGAAGTTGTCATCACCTCTTTTCATGAAGGGGCGTTGTACCGCATCCGCAAGCTCTCCAGCCAAATACGTACCGGACTTATAATTGACGGCTGGCGCAATACGCTGCCGAAGGAGCTTAAGGAGCTAGGCTCAGATTTTCTTTCCATCGGTTATTCGCGTTTAAACAAGGAACGTATAGCCATGCTGAAGAGCGCTGGCATTCAGGTAATGGCTTGGACGATCAACGAGAAGCGGGCCATTCGGAAGGCTGCTGAACTTGATCCTGATTTGATGATTTGCACCAACTATCCGGAGCGCTGGCACGAGGCACGTTTGAAGAGTGTGAATAGATAGAGGGATAGCTCATACTTCGGTTGATGCAAAAGCAGGAGGTTGCTCGTTAGATGGTTGGATTGTTGGACGAATGGTGGTTAAGACTGCTTGCCGGTTTAATCGGAAGCGGTCTTATTGCTGCAGCTGCTTACCGTGCGCGCTCATTGTCCGCTTCGGGCGCTTGGTCGGCGATCATAATGGGAACCGGCTTCGTCACGCTGGGCGAGCCGGTTTGGTTCGGTTTATTGATCGGTTTTTTTGTGTCTTCGACGTTATGGTCGAAGTGGAAGCGGAAGCATCGTGCCAAGGCATCGGCAGAAGCGAAATACGAGAAGACCGGCCGCCGCGATGCGGGGCAAGTATGGGCTAACGGCGGCGTGGGCTTGCTCCTATGCGCCGCCAATGCGCTGTGGCCGGATCAAGGCTGGCTATTCGCGTACATCGGCGTGATGGCTGCCGTGAACGCGGATACTTGGGCCACCGAGATCGGGGCCTTAAGCAAGACGGCGCCGCGATCGGTGACGAGCGGCAAGCCGGTAGTTGCTGGAACGAGCGGCGGAGTCACGCCGCTCGGCAGCGCAGCAGCGCTCGCAGGCGCCGTGTTCATCGGCGCCGTTGCCGCGCTGCTGCTGGCGGCCCCGCAGCCTGCAGAGGCTGCTGCGGGTACGCCTGGCGGCGGGCTGGCGGCGGCATACATCGCCGCCGCGGCCGCCGCCGGCCTGGCCGGTGCCTTCGCCGACTCCTTGCTCGGCGCAACGGGCCAGGCCATGTATCGCTGCCGGGTATGCGGCAGCGAAACCGAGCGCGCCGTGCATTGCGGCAGCGCGGCGGAGAAAGTGCGCGGCTTCGCCTGGCTGAACAACGACAGGGTGAACCTGCTGTCGTCGCTGTTTGCAGGCGCGCTTGCATGGGCCATCGGTCAACTGCTTCTATGACCGTGGCGAATAACCTTTCATTCTAAGACTGCCCGAGATGATGTCTCATCCGAGGCAGTCTTTTTTTATGCTACAGCAATTGCTCCAATTGAACTTGCAGCTCCTCGGTAATCGAAACCATCGGCAGGCGCAGCGTATCAGACGAGATGATCCCTTGCCTTGCAAGCATCCATTTTAAAGGCGACGGATTGGATTCTTGGAATAGTTTTTGGATTAAGGGAGTCAGGGAATCAAATAGCTGTTTAGCTCTAAGGTAATTCGCGCTGCTGCCGCTGCTCGCAAGCCGAATGACTTCGATAAACGCGTCCGTCTGCACATTCGCTGAAGCGAGGATTCCGCCAGAGGCACCAAGCGCCAGCATTTCAAGCAAATAAATATCCTCCCCGCACAGAATAGGTTTCGCAACGCGGCTTTTCAATTCCGTAATGAGCTGAGTCCCGCCGGAGCTGTCTTTTAAACCGATTACCCCTTCTATATCCAAAATTTTTCGCATCGTATCAGCGGTTAGCCGAATTCCGGTACGGGCAGGCACCTCATAAGCAATGACGGGCACGCCGACTTGCGCAACCCTCCGAAAGTGTTCAACGATCCCTTCCTGCGATGGGCGGCTGTAATAGGGCGTCACGACGAGAACGGCATCAGCGCCTAGTTGTCCTGCCGCTTCTGTCCGTTTGACGGTAGAGAGAGTATGATTCGTGCCTGTACCGATGATAAGCGGCATCTGTTTGTTGGCGCCATTCAGGCTTTCTTTTGTGACATATGCGAGCGATTCCACCTCCTCCCATGAGACGGCAGGCGATTCTCCTGTAGTCCCGTTAATGATTAACCCTTGGATTTCATGTGCGCATAACATTTGTAAATATCGGCGATACGAATCCAAGTCCAGCTCCTCGTTCGTGTTGAATGGTGTAATAACCGGCACAAAAATACCTTTTAAATCTGCTTCCTTTAACATCGTCTTACCTCCTAGTGATCGTTGTGACTTTACTTTAGCATGGCATTTCGTATCAATGTTATCTATAATAATTGATGTGGAGTATCAATAATAATGATGAGGCGGCGAAAAATATGGAGTTGGTTTATTTTCAAACGTTCCGCGAGGTCGCCTTGCGCCAAAGCTTTACAAGGGCGGCCGAGGAGCTTGGTTATGCGCAGTCAAGCGTTACGACGCAGATCCAAAAGCTGGAGCGGGCATATGGTGTCCAGCTGTTTGAACGGTTTGGCAGAGGCCTTCGGCTTACCTCGGCGGGTGAAGAGCTGCTGAAGATAGCCGTTCAAATGCTCGAACTCTATCAGCAATCCAAAGAAAGGTTGACGGAGCAAGGCGGGGGAGCCATCTCGATCGGGACGATTGATTCCTTGGCTTCTTATTATCTGCCGCCTTTAATCCAGCAAATTCGGCATAAATATGCCGATCTTGCCATTCGGCTTCAACCCGACCGAGAGTCCGTTATCGTCAATAAAGTGAAGGAAGGCGAAATGGACATCGGGCTCCTATTGGAAAACAAACCTTCCGATCCAGCGCTCACCTGGATTACGATTAAAGAAGAGCCTCTCGTTCTGATTGCTAGTCCAAATCACCCTTTGACGAAGCTAGGAGAAGTAGCGCTTGCCCATTTAAATGGGGCGGAGTGGATTATGGCGGAAGCGAGCTGTAATTATCGCATGATGCTGGAGAAGGTACTGCGGGCAAATGGGATAACGTATCGAATCGGCTTGGAGCTCGGTAACCCGGAAGCGATAAAAAGATGCGTGATGGCTGGCTCAGGAATCGCTCTTTTGCCTAAAATGGCCGTTGAAGAAGAGATTAGGCGGGGAGAACTGGCAGATCTTTTTTTCCGACATGCGGACATCCGTTTGGATTTGCAGTTAGTATTTCACCCTAAGAAGTGGATGTCTCATTCGCTGCTTGCGTTTATTGAGATGTTGAAGATGACGGCGGGGTAATGCAAGCGGTCGGCTAGCCTTCTAAAACCTATTGATCGTACAAAGCATATGCATATCTTTTCAACTGTGAAAATTTTGATGGCATAAGGATAGACCGGTATATGGCCAATAAGCCACCTAAACGCTAAAAGCCTTGTAGGTCGAATTTACTTACAAATTTTTCATATTGAGCCTTTTTTACTATTTTTAAATTTACAATATTAGTATATTATTGAAAATGAAGTATACTTCAAAAACTTATTGGGAGGTAGTTTACTTAATGTTAAGTCGTTTCAAAAAGAAAATGATTGCTTCAGTATTAGCCTTTTCGTTATTGATAGGTGCACTAATTGCACCTGCTGCTGCTTTTGCAGCAAATTCAAAAACCGGACCAGTTGTGGCTACTCAGGTCACAGTTGTGTCTGGATCTAATGCTGCAGGAGGATATCAAACAAATAATCTCATCTCGAATGTTATTAAAAAGGCAATTACTGCTGCATTACGTTATGGAGGCTCCTACCTTGGAAAGATACTTGAAAAATTAAGCCCCTCAGCAGGAAAATTCGTAACTAAATATTCTACAAAAATTGCAGATTTTCTTGACTCTATTACGAACTGGCAGGAAAATATTATTGCAACAGGACTCGTTGCGATTGGAATACCTCCTGCAGAAGCATACGAAATTGCTAAAGTCGTTGTTTGGCTTGCTGGAATATAAGCCCTTATAGTGTTTCTAAATCTTAACCTTGACCTGTTATAACTAAAACCAGTGATTTGTATTATTTTTTATATCGCTTAACATATGATGTAAAATAGTGGTATTATTAATGATGAATTACAAGGCGCTGGTTTTAGTTAGGTCATTGATTTATATCATAATAACTTTCACGAATGCTTGATAACCCTATTACTTCTTTATATCAGGTGGTAAAACGATATGAATCCAAACTACTTACTATTACTTTCGTTACTACTTCTATTATTCATGAGTATGAACATTCTCATAAGATATATTGCACGTAGAGATCAAGAAGAAATACCTCCATTAAGCGTAAGAATATGGTTGGTTCCAACCCTCTCAATATTTATTGTTTTCCCAATTATAGGATTTGCGTATTTGTATGGATTGTTTTTTAAGTACTTTGCAGAAACAGGCGGATTGCTTGAATTCAGCAAAACAGGAGGAGTTTTTACTTTTTCTTTAGTTGTTATGCTAGGGTTCATTTTTTTTGAAACTTTAGTGCATCCCATTATTTTTGCTTTTTTTAGGTATAAGCTGAAAAAAGAAATGTCGATATATACAAAGCAAGTGGTTAGTATTGTGATTGACAGTCTAATCATTTATTTTTTTGCCAACACCGTTTTTGGTGTTTATATTAAAGATTTTTATGCTGCTATTTCTATCTCTGTGTTCTACCATATTATTCAATGGATATTTATTGGGATCTATAAGTGTTACAAAAGATTTTATGGATCTAGACATTTATAATCCTGATTTTATTATAGTTCATAAGATTAACGATAATTGTGAGAACCAGTTGTTTTCTTATACAAATATTCAACAATTGAGAAGAGACTATAAAACGTCGCTGTGGGTGTAGCTCTTTTCACTTGTTTTATTTGTTCATCCAATAGATATTCAACATTCACGGCATCATAATAAGATAGAAACTATTCATTTAAAAGGAGAAATTCAAATGACAAAGGTAACCTACCAAAACGATGATATATCCGGTTCGCAATTTGTTGAGGTGAAAGCGGAGGCATTGCATTTTGACAATGTAAGCTTGGCAGGGACACAAATAAAAAATGCTAATCTAAGCGGCGTGGTTTTTCACGATGTGAACATGTCGGGAACGAGCATTTCAGATGCTAACCTAACGGAGACCAAAATCAAAGATGCGAATCTAAGTCATTTGAAGATTGATCATGTCCATTTATTTGGCGCTGAATTTCAAAATGTAGTGCTTCCCAAGCCAGGTGATGGGAATTACGATGCGGAAGAAAAGTATAAACCAATTAGCTTTCAAAATTCCGATCTCAGAAATATTCGGTTGCAAAATTGTAATTTAACGAATATGGAAATTAGTGATTGTGATATTACAGGCGTAACGATTAACGGATACTCTCTCGAGGAGTTAATCAAAAATATCAAAATTTAAACAACATAATAAAAAAGCCCGATCAACGGAGCGTATTTTATACGTATAATCATTCTCTACTATTGCCAATAGATTACCAAGAGCTTATGTTAATTAAATCATGGAATGAAAGCGAGTGATTATAGTGGGAGCCATTCAATCCGCGTACGAAGCAGTAATTTTCGAGGTACGCATTTAAAGGACCTTGCTCTGCCTGGAAAATATGAGGCAATTATTGTTCCGGCTGGATCATTTCTGCTAATCGAGAACCGTGAAGAAGCAATCGAGGTTTTAAAACGATTTTATGATCATCTGGAAGTTGGCGGCAGGCTTATTTTGGACTTGTTCTTGCCGGATAACGACTACAATAGCTCGGATCTAGGGAAGTGGAGCGCTTCTGCAATCAATCACTTGCCAAATGGCGTAACGGTGAGCTCGTTCAAACGGAATTGCAGCGTTTTGCATTGCGGTGGTATGGGGTGGAAGAATTTAAGTGCATGCTGGAAAACGTAGGTTTTGTATATGTATCGATTTCCGCTGATTTCGAGTATGGAAAACGACCAAGCCACGCCAAAGAGAAGTTCGTGTATGAGGCATCCAGAAAATAAATCGATCTAACGAGACAAATTGCGACTAAAGAAGTAGAGAATGGCTACTGCATTGTACGGACGCTCTCTTTAACAAAATCCTTTATGATAGGTAAATAAAGGATTGGAGGCGATAGCTGATGGAGATCAGAGAAACGGGTATTATTCTTTTTTGCGAGGATTATGAATCCGTATTGGCGTTTTATTCTGAAAAGCTGGGGATGAAGGTGCGTCAGCGCAGTAAGGAGTTAGCTATTCTTGATTTTGGAGGCAGTTATCTGATGCTTGAAGAAGAGGGATTTGCCTCCGATAAAGAAAAAAAAGATCGCAAAACCCGACGGTCATCCGGTTCAACGTAAACAACTTTGATTCATCCGTATCAGAGCTAATGGCACGTGGAGTGCAGGTTAAGGTAGAGAGCTTCGATTGGGGTACGATCGGCATCGTTATTGACCCCGAAGGAAACCGGATTGAATTAAAGGATTAGGCGGTAGGAAGGCAATATTGAAGGGGCAGCTGAAAGGCTTGCTCCTTTTTTTTGATGGTTAAAAGCGATCATGTTTAAACGATGCAATGTTCATTTTTAGCGGCATCCATGTGCTTGGACGGTGTGTTAATATAGGTGCAATTCAGTGTTTTCGGAGGTGGAAGATGGACGTAAGAGAGCTTATCCCTGAGCACAAAAGCGATTTTGAAAGAATAGAAAAATTAAAAAATAGGGACATAGAAAGCATTCGCCCGATCATTCCAGAATTGATGCAATGGCTTCAAGATAGTAACTGGCCAATAGCATTTGATGTAAGAGAAATCTTGCTGCCGTTTAATAAAGATCTGCTGCCGCATATTAGATACGTATTGAACACAAGCGATGGGGAATGGAAATACTTCCTGCTTACAGACTTTGTAAGTCAGCTGCCTAAAGAAACAATAGCAGAGTTAGAACATGAGTTAATCCAGATCACTAGTAATCCAAGCGAATCTGATAAATATAGCGAGGTAGATGAGGCTGCTCAACATATTTTGAATAGCCTGTATGGATGATTATAATCCTGGAGGGAGCCATAAAATGCCATACCCATTTGATCCCATAACGAAGTTCATATTTCTAGAAACCGAGATTGAACAGGCGGATCTTATTCTTGTGCCTGGGGGAAGCCAACCTCAATTAATGGAAAAAGCTGCGCAATTATATCACCAAGGGTTGGCGCCGCTAATCCTTCCATCGGGAGGGGCGACAAAAAACGTAGATACAACCGAATGGGATTTTTTAAACGAAATTGGATTGTCGCTAGGTGTACCGCAAGAAGCGATCATGAAAGAGGATAAAGCTACCAATACATTTGAGAACGCAAGGTACTCGTGGGAGCTTATACAAGCGAATGGCATTCCAGCAAACAGAGTGATTTTAGCTTGTAAGGCGGGGCACGCATGCCGGGCACTTCTTACCTATAAAACGGTTTTCCCAAAGGAAACGCAGTTTTTTATTGCCCCCGTTATTGATAAGACAGGCATCAGTAAGGATAATTGGTTTTTAACAGAAGAGGGCATAAGAAGGAACATGACGGAAGTCGAAAAGATAGGTAAATACTTTGCCCATCATATTCCGAATTGGGTGAACATTCATTAATGCGATATGAAATTGCAAAAAATGTAGCTAATCAATCTAATGCAATACGACTGAATGGAATGTTTGAGGTCAATACTCTTCAGGTAGAAGCCATGAGAGAGTTCTTTAAACAATTAAGAATCCAGACTAGTTAACATGTAGAAGCGGGAAAAGGTGAAACCAGCTAATATCGCGAAAGAAGTAAACGAGGAATAATATTTTAAGGAGGGCTACTGTGGGACACGATTTGAGTGGAATGAAAACAGCTAAAGGAATCAATATGCTGGAGCAGGTTCGCCTCATCTGCAAGGAGCTGCCTGAGGTCGTAGATTTAATAGATGGGCACGGACATAATACGTTTAAGGTGAAAGACAAGTCGTTTATCATGATGAGCGACTATGGGATTACCTTCAAGTCAGATTTAGAGACGCAGGAGATATTACTGCAGGAGGAGCGATTTTTTAAACCAGCTTATATCGGTCATCGCGGCTGGGTGTCCATAAGCGATCCGCAAGATTGGGAAGAGATGGGCGTCCTGCTTAAAGAAGCTTATTTGCGTGCCGCGCCTAAGCGTCTGGTGAAGCAATTTGTCGATGCTGAATGAGGCGGTTATATGAAAATAACGTTAAAACAAGTATCGATACTTCGATACTTCAAAAATCCATTCCGTCTTTTCTTATGGAGATATAAGCAAAGTAATTACAGATACACTTATTGATTCAGATTTTGAAGGACAAACGAAGCATTTTACCTCTAAAAATGATATAGCGAACGAGTGCCTTCGTATACTAGATAAGAACGATATCGTGTTAGTAAAAGGGTCACGTGGTTTGAAGCTGGAAGAGGTTTGCATGCTTTTGAATCAATGACCAACTTGGCAGCGCCAACAACCTAGCATTTCCCATTTCCAAATCCCATGCTATAATTAGGATGATATTGGAAGCAGCTTAGCTGAGAATAGTGGAGAAGAGAAAGGTGAGATGAGGAGCATGGCTCAAGTAAAGATGTATGGCTTAAAGGAAAGTCTGAATCCCATTAAACAAAAATTGTCGGAAGTCGTTCATTCCTGTGTAGTTGAAGCTTTTAAATTTCCAGCGGATAAGAAGTTTCATCGTTTTTTTCCTATGGACAAAGAAGATTTTCATTTCGCCCCGGGGCGGACGGATGCTTATACCATTATTGAAATAAGCATTTTTGAAGGTCGTTCGGCGGATTCGAAAAAACTGTTGATTCGGTTGCTTTTCGAGAGCCTGAATAACCATTTTCATATTTCACCGGAGGATTTAGAAATTACCATTTTTGAGACTCCCAAATCGAATTGGGGTATTCGCGGTTTGCCTGGAGATGAGTTGAAACTTAATTATAAGGTTAATGTATAGAGAGTTGTTTTTAAGGTGACCAACTTTGGTTGCCTTTTATTATGCGCTGAGGAAGAGGTGGCTAACGTGGCAACAGGTGTTTTGCTTTATCCGCTTTTTAGTGAGTATGAGTTAACGGTAGCGCTGTCTGTTTTAAAGCAAGGAAATCATCCGATCACGACAATCGGAATAACGGATCGCCCGATACAAGGAGAATCCGATTTAACCTGCGTAGCAGATAAGACGATTTACAATGTGGATGCTTCGACGATAGACAGTTTATTGCTGCCGGGCTGCATGGATATTTCAACGCTCTTTGAAAATGCGGATGTAATTCGATTTTTGCAAAAGTTTACGGAGAAGGATCTTGTCATCGCCTCGATTTCAAGCTCTCCCTATTTATTGGCGAAGGCCGGCCTATTAAAGGGCAAAAGGTATACGATAGGCATGCTCCCAGAGCATCGGGCCCAAACAGGAGTGTTTGACGAGGAGCTTTATAGCGAGGAGCTTGTTGTTCAAGACGGCAATCTCCTTACAGCAAGAGGAAGGGGCTTTATTGAGTTCGGGCTCAGGCTGGGTGACATGTTAAAGCTAACGTATGATCCTAGATGGTATGCGAGTGATAGTTGAGAGTCGTCTAGTATTCTATGAAAAAGGAATTCAGGAGGATTGAAAATGAGACAAGTCATACTCTCAAATGGAGATGAGTTAGAAGTCGAATGCTTAAGCTGCGCAGTTACTTCCGGCTTAGTTCAACCAGCAGGTGGCGTCATTTATGAGGATGAGTTATTTCATGCCCATCAGGATGTGGCTTATCCGATCCCTGGATTAGTTATTTTGGCATCAAAGCGGCATTTCTATTGTATGGATGAGCTAACGGAGGAGGAATCTAGTCGATATATTCAGCTGATAAGGAGGATACGTGAAGTTCAAAGAAATGAGCTAAAAATAGATCATGTGTATTACTTTTACAATGAAGACACTACGCATCATTTTCATTTGTGGATGGTTCCGCGTTATGAGTGGATGAAGCATTTTGGGCAATCGGTTGAATCATTAAGGCCTGCGCTTCGGCATGCGAGAACCGAGATGAACAATGAGGATAACAACAATTATGTGATCAAAAGCATAGAAAAGCTAAGAAAAGGATTGTTATGAGTTGACGATTGAAACGGCTGCCGCGGAGCAGCCGTTTTCATTTTATCGAGACTTGTTTTAGCGCAAAATATAGCCGCCGTCAGGAAATAAAGTGCTGCCCGTTGTATACCCGTTAGTCATCAGGTAGATGGTCGTATGCGCGGCCTCGCTGGCATGGCCGATTCTGCCTAGCAAATTTATTTTCGCATATTCGTCATAGGATTGATCCCGGACCTCCTGCTCTGCTCCTTCCCAGTTGAAGGAGGTATTTATGGTGCCAGGGGAGATGACGTTGACCCGGATTGGGGCGAGCTCTACGGCAAGCGCTTTGCCGAGACTTTCGATAGCCCCGTTGCAAGCGGCGTATGAGGCTCCATCCGCTAGAGGACGCTGGCCAAAAGCGCCTGACATGAGCACGATCGAGCCTTTGGCGTTTAGATAAGGAGCCGCGTACTTCACAGCATGATATTGCGGCCAAAATTTCGCGTTAAAGCAGCTATGCGCAACGTCTGCGCTGGATGTAATCGGCCCTCTGACATAGGAAGCGCCTGGCGTAAAGAGATGGTCAAAGTTCCCAACCCTTTCGAAAAAGGACTTGAGCGCAACCTCATCTTTGTTATCCAACGAATGGGTTTCTACGGAATCGTATCCTAAAATTTGTTTGGCTTTGTCTAATTTCTCTTCGGAGCGGCCGCCGAGGATGACATATGCTCCTTGTTCTACCGCTTGTTTAGCAGTCGCAAGCCCGATGCCTGAGCTTCCGCCGATGATAACGATACGTTGATTTTTTAAAGTTATAGACATAGTTAATGCTCTCCTTTTTTACGGGCCAGTGAATTTGAAAGTTCTGTTTTTTATTATTGGATAAAAAAATAGAACTGCCAAGTACGCACTTCATTCGTACTTGGTACGAAAATTCGTACTGATGGGCAGCTTAAGGGAAGGTTAGTTCGCACGATCGCTCGTGCAAAAGGAGACTGTCTCAGCTATGATGATAGGAGAGGTGAGAGAGGAAATGGATTGGAAAGAGAGAGAACCAAGGTTAAGAGGAGTCCTTACCACTCTACATATGATAGGCGGGAAGTGGAAGCCGCTTATTTTATTTATATTGTTAATAGACGGGACCAAACGTTTTGGCGAGCTTAAACGGTTGATCCCGGAAGTGTCACAGGGAACGCTTGCCAAGCAGCTGCGCGAGCTGGAGGATGACAAGCTGATTAACCGTGTTATTTATCAAGAAATTCCGCCCCGGGTGGAGTACAGCATTTCCGAGCATGGCAAAACGCTGACCGCTGTTCTCGACAGCATGTGCGGCTGGGGGAGAGGACATTTGGCGTATGTGGATACGAAGGATGACGAGCCTAAGCTTTAAACTTTGCGTTAAATTCCGCTTGGCTGCCTTTGAACACATTTATGTCTACATAAGCATCGATCCCCTCGACTCTACCGCGATTGCAATACTGCCAAAGCAACCAATCCCGTTTTTTTTTCAGGGCGGGGTATTTCAAAATATCGCGAATCCAAATTTCGTAATCTTCAAATCCGCTCGCAACATAGGTATTGTAAGTGTCATACGTGACATACAAAATCGGCTTTTTCTGATAGGCTGCTTCAAGCTTGCCACTCATTGCCTTCAATTCATGCTGAATGACAGCAACATCATGCGTCAGCGCGATTTCGATATCGATTACGGGAGGAAGGCTGGCAGCCTCTTGCGACACCATGCTTATAAAATGGTCCGCTTGCTGCTCCCCGGTGCTTCGCGCCGAGAAGAAGTGGTAAGCGCCGACTAACATTCCGTTTGTTTTGGCACGGTTCCAGTTTTGCTCGAACGTGTCATCCGTATAATCATTGCCTTCTGTTGCTTTCATGTAAACAAATTGATACTTGTCCTTTGCTGCAACGGTCTTCCAGTCGATATCGCCTTGATAATGGGACACATCGAGCCCTTTGACCTTATACTTCATCGCAAATATACTATTATGCCAAATGATGCCCTTGTACTCGAGCACGCCAATAATGAGCGCAAGCCCGATTAGAATAGCCATTACTTTTACTGCTTTCATATAGCCTCCTAGAGGGAAAATGTTTATGTTGGGTGCAGGCAAGTGTGTAAGCTGGCTCTGGCGGCGGAAGTCGCGTTTGTGGCTTTTGGCAGCAAGATTACCGGGAAAGAGCTCCTGTTCATTCCGTTCTATCCGCAAAGGGCACGAGGAAACGCACCTCCCACAACGCAAAACGAGCCTCAGAAGTGATTCTAGAGGCTCGTTTTCTATTGCATATAGGTTTGTTCAGCTGCATTTCATTGCATTACTTCGTCAGCTGCTCCATCTGGCCAATAAGCTCCTCGAACACGCTCATCGCTTGCTCGATCGGCTCAGGCGATGACATGTCAACGCCTGCTTTCTTCAGGATATTGATGGAGAAGTCGCTGCCTCCGCTCTTCAGGAAGCCGAGGTAACGCTCAACCGCAGGCTGGCCTTCCTCCAAAATTTGTTTGGAGAAGCTCGTTGCCGCCGAGAAGCCCGTTGCATATTTGTACACGTAGAAGCTGTTGTAAAAATGGGGGATACGTGCCCATTCCATTTCGATATCTTTATCGATGACCATGCCCGGCCCGTAATACTGGACGTTCAGGTCATAGTAGATTTTGCTGAGATCCTGCGGTGTCAGCGAATCGCCGGCCTCGGAGCGCTCATGGATGATCTTCTCGAACTCCGCAAACATCGTTTGGCGGAATACGGTCGTGCGGAACTGATCCGCGTAATAGGTGAGCAAATACATTTTTTCCTTCGCATCCGTCGATTTGCCAAGCAGGTAATCCATCAGCAAAGCTTCATTCAGCGTAGAAGCGACCTCAGCTAGGAAGATCGTATATTGCGCATCCCGGTAATTTTGGTTCGTGTCCGAGTAATGGGAATGAAGCGCATGGCCCATTTCGTGCGTCAAGGTGAACATGCTGTTCAAGTTGTCCTTGTGGTTAAGCAGCACATACGGATGCGTTCCAAAGGCTCCCCAGCTATAAGCGCCGCTGCGTTTGCCTTCATTTTCGTAAACGTCGATCCAGCCTTTGTCAAAGCCTTCTTGCAGCACTTGCAAATAATCCTCGCCAAGCGGCTTTAAGCTTTCGCTAACCGTTTTCTTAGCTTCCTCGTACGTAATGTCCATCTTGAACTCGTCGACGAGCGGTGCGAACAAGTCGTACATATGCAGCTCATCTAGGCCAAGAAGTTTCTTACGAAGGTCCATGTAGCGGTGCATGAGCGGGAGATGCTTATGGATCGTATTGATCAGGTTCGTGTAGACCTCCTGCGGAATGTTATCCCCATAGAGGGACATATCGAGCACGGAGTCGTATTTGCGAGCCTTCGCATAAAATATGTTTTTGGTTACGTTGGAGGTCAACGTAGAAGCGAGCGTGTTTTTCAGCTTGCCGTACGTATCGTATACCGCTTTGAACGCTTCGCGGCGCACATCTTGATTTTTGCTCTCCAGAAACTGTATGTAACGGCCATGCGTCAATTCAACTTCTTCGCCGTCTTCGTTTTTAACTTTAGGGAACTTTAAGTCCGCATTGTTAAGCATGTTGAAGATTGTACCTGGAGCGGAGCTCATATTGCCGACCTGAGCGAGCAGCGCTTCTTCGTTTTTCGTTAAAATATGTGCCTTTTGGCGGCGCATTTCTTCGAGCGTGTGGCGGAATTTAGCTACCGACTCATCCGCAATGATCGCTTCCAGCTTATCATCCGGCAAGCTCAGCACTTCAGGCGTAATGAAGGAGAGCGCCTCGCCGGATTCAACGCTAATTTTTTTCGATTTCTCGGACAAGGCTTGATAGGTTGGTTCTGCTGTATCTTCGTGATGCTTCATATTCGCATATACATAAAGCCGTTCCACATGCATCGAGAGCTCATCCTCAAGCTCAAAACACGCTTTAAGCTGAGCCACATCGGCAAGCTTGCCTTGGTATTCAGGGAGTTTTTTGATCAATGCCTTTGCTTCTGCAAATTCCTTGTCCCATGCCGCTTGGCTTTCAAATAAATCCTCTAGCTTCCAGCGAGTCTCAGGCGCGGATTCTGAACGTTTTGGTACGTGATTCATCGAATTCCTCCTTGGTATGGATAAGGTTGGTGAGGCATGCTTGCCAGGTGCTGCAGCATCATTGGAAGCTGCTGCGCCCGGCACAAGGCTTAAAGCCAGCAGCAGGGGGAGCCATTTCATCCAGTTATCACCTCAAGACACAGTTTGTGTTTACTATGTCCGTACGTGATTTTGAATATTCAGCACCCTGCAGGCTAAGCTGCACCCATCGTAAAAAAGGCATAAACAATTAGAAAAAACGCAAACGCAATGAACGCGATGGATACAAGCGCAAGTCCGCGTCGCAGACCGGCGGGCAAGGATTCACGTTTCATAATGACGATTGCTCCGAGCGAGAAGGCTGCAATAATAAAAATAATCGAAGCAGTTGGATCCATCTGTTGGTAAAGCCTCCTGACAAGAAGCTGGCATGAAGAGCAGCTTCATCATTTTACCTATGCAGCGATCAGTAACGATATGTTCGCCGCATAGGGTAAATTTTCCTGCCGCATTTCAATAATAGCGGGTGTTAAACTTCTTTCAAAGCTTGCATAATGGCAGCTAATTCTTCTTCGCGACCGACAAAGTCGGAAGCGCGGTACCGATTTTGCGCCCAATGCATCATTTCTGGCCTGCTGATGAAGGTATGAGTGTCTTCTCCCCATTGATCGGAAATTTCCCGAACGATAAGCGTTTTTCCTTGTACTTCAACCGTCAGCATATTGTATTTGTCGGTCTTGTAAATTTCGTGTTTTTTGAACATGCTTTTTTTCACCCTTTTTAGTAGTTAATTATGGTATTGTTATCATCATAGCCATTATGGAGGCTGTAATCAATACGACAGCGCAAGAAGAAAGCCCAGATGAGACGAGAATGGTTAAGATTTGATGAGGTTTTATGAGATGAGACGAGATGAGGAGAGCTGAGCGAATGAGTAAACAAGGCTACGAGCAAATTGGTGTCGCCATGACGTGCAGAAGCTTCGACGAGTATGTGAGAATGTTCGGCTTGCAGCAGTCAGACTTGGAGAGAGGACCGATTCTGGATGTTGCGGCAGGAGGCTCCTCGTATACGGCGGAGGCAAACGCAAGAGGGTATTCGGCATTTGCGGTAGATCCGCGTTATGGAACAGGAATTGAAGAGTGGATCAAAGAGGCTAAGCAGGAGATCGAAACGTCAACTGCCAAGCTTGCCAAAGCGCAGGATCATTTTGACTGGAGCTATTATGGCTCGCTTGAACAGCACCGTGCCGGCCGCGAGGCATCTATCCTGCGATTTGCCGCACATGTGAAGGACCCGCTTGCAGCCAGTCACTATAAATATGGCATGCTGCCTGAGCTGCCGTTTTCCGATGACCAATTCTCACTTGTGCTTTGCAGCCATTTTATGTTTTTGTATGCAGATCAATTCGGATATGAATTTCACATAAAAGCGATTTTAGAACTGATGCGCATATGCAAGCCGGGAGGCCAAATCCGCATTTATCCGCTGATTGCGCTTAATTGGGAGCCATATCCTAAGCTTGAGCAGCTTATGGGGCTCATTTCACAACATGGAGGCAGGGCAGAAATGCTTCCTTCTCAACTTCCTTTTATTCCCAAATCTAGTCATTACTTGAATATTTTCGCGTAATTGCTTTTTGTTTTTTGGATAGATATAATAATTTTACTCGCCATTACATAAAGGCGGTAATATTTAGGAGGTTGTTTGAATGAAAGGGACAGTTAAATGGTTTAATGCGGAGAAAGGCTACGGCTTTATCCAAACAGAAGGTGGCGAGGATGTATTCGTTCATTTCTCTGCGATTCAAAGCGACGGTTTCAAATCTTTAGATGAAGGGCAAGCGGTCGAATTCGACATTACTGAGGGCAACCGCGGGGCTCAAGCGGCCAACGTCACTAAACTATAGTAAAATGTGCGAATGAATGATTAAAGAAGGCTCCCTGGCAGCAGGGAGCCTTTTCCAGCGATATTTGATTAAAAGTTGCCAGTAAAATGATACTTGGCGGGCGGTGATAAGCGATGGATGATAACGTTATCGATGAAATTTTAAAGCAATATCCCATTCGCGTTACTTCAATCTCATTTATTCGGCATAACGAAAATATGACCTATAAAGTGACGGATGAGGCAGCTGGGATAACCTATTTATTGCGAATCCATAAAGCGATAACTTCCAGTATGAGCGGACTTCAGCATACCTGTGAGGGGCTGGACGCAGAGATGGCTTTTTTGCAAACATTGCACGAGAGCAAGGATGCGGTTGTTTTGACGCAGACTCCTGTTCGCAATAATTCAGGGGATTGGGTTACGTGCAAGACGGTTGACGGTGAAGTCGTTCATAGCACGCTTCTGCAATGGATTAACGGCAGGGACCTGCAGCAGGACGAATCGCTCTCGAGGCACCAGATTACTCATTTTGGGGAACAAGTCGGCAGTCTGCATCAATTCGCCAAAAGCACAAGCATGAGCTTGAACAAGGTTCGGCCGGCGTATGCCGGTATCACGCAAAATGAGTTGATGCTGAAGAGGCTTAAGCATGGCGTTTCAATGGGTATATTTTCGGAAATTGACTATGCAGCATTAAATCGATTTTTTGAGGTTTTTAATGCCAGTTTAGAGACGTATCCTCAGACCGCCAATTGTTGGGGTATCATTCATGCTGACATTAACAAAGGAAACCTGCTTTTAACTCCAAACGGGATCGCCCTTATTGATTTCTGCTTATTCGGCTACGGTTATTATCTCTATGATGTCGCTGGAAGCGTTCTGAGCCTAAAGCCGGAAGAGCGAGATTATTTTTTGGCAGGGTATTTGGGTCATACAGCAGCTTTATCGGCTCAGGATATGAAACGGCTGGAAGGATTTATGATGGTTGCTATCCTTGGTTATTACGCTTTTCATCTGGAAAATGAAGATAGGCATAGTTGGATGAGGGAGAGAATGCCGCTCTTTTGCCAAAAGTATTGCCTGCCCTTTGTAGGGAACCAAAGCATTTTTTATACCTTTTAAGGTGACGCCATTAAACCGATCTTAATCATTAGAGCTAACCGAGCTATTTTTACATCAAAAGTTGGCTTGGCGCTGCAGCCGTTTGCGCTTGCTTTCATTGACCAAGACCTACCTGCGGTGATAAACTGTTGCTTGGAAACTTTGTCAGGGGAGCGAGCATAATGAAATTTAAATTGTTCAAAGACCGTAAAGGTAAGGCCGATCAGGCTAAAAATAACAAGTTCGTTAAGCTCGGACGTGAAATCTACGTTCAAGCGCGCAGAGGCGGCCCAAACCCGGATGCTAACTTTGGTCTGAAAACGGCGATTGCCAACGCAAGGGCAGAGCAAATGCCGAACGATAATATCGAACGCGCAATCAAGAAGGCTGCTGGCGCTGGAGATGGCGTTGAGTACGAGGATATCATGTATGAAGGCTACGGTCCGGGCGGCGTAGCTATTATGGTTAAATGCTTGACGGATAATCGCAATCGTACCGCTGCTGACGTACGTTCCGCGTTCAACAAACGCGGCGGCAATATGGGCGAGAGCGGCTGCGTAGGCTATATGTTCGATCATAAAGGTTTGCTTGTTGTGGACCGCGAAGCTCACGAGACAGACGAGGATTCCATGATGATGATTGCGCTTGAAGCAGGCGCAGAGGATGTTGTCGTAAATGATGACAGCTTTGAAATTTTGACTCATCCGCATGAGTTCGAGCAGGTAAAAAACGCGCTGGAGAAGGATGGCTATACGTTCGTAAACGCCGGCGTTCGCTGGCTGCCGCAAAATATCGTCAAAGTAGAAGGCGAGAATGCGGACAAGCTGCTTAAGATGATGGATGCATTCGAGGACAATGACGATGTTCAGGACGTTTATTCTAACTTTGAAATTGCGGAATAAGATGGTTTTGAGCTAAATGCAACAGGGCTGCTCCCAGCGTGTTCAATACACGTCTTAAGGAAGCAGCCCTGTTTTGATCTATTTGGCGATTATCGTTCTGACCGGCTAAAATAATAACGGGCAAGAAAGGCCGCCGCTGCGACGATCGCGAAGCCTGCACCCATGCGGAAGAAGGTTTCGCGGCCAAAATGCTCGTAAACATAACCGCCGAACATCCCGCTGATCACGCCGGCTAACCCCGTCCAGACGACAGCGTATACCGCTTGCCCGGAAGCGCGGTACTCATCGGGAATAAGATGCGAGAGGTAACGAAGAGCGGTGGAGAAATAAATGCCGAACGAGATGCTGTGCATCGCTTGCGTAGCGATAACCCAGCGCGGATCTTGAATGTCGCTGAGCAGCCATAGCCTTACCGCATACATAATGGATGCGATCATCAGCAGCGGGAGCTCTTTAAACTTGTGCCCGTATTTGCCGAGCAGGAACAATATCGGAATCTCACTCAAAGCGGATACGAGCCATGCAAGCCCGACAAGCGAGTCGCTGGCGCCCATATGGCGCATCGTAACGGCAAGAAAACCTTCGTACATCCGGTGAGGAATGGATATCGTCAAAATAATTAAGAAGAAGAGCAGCACATCGCGCTGCCGCAGCAGCTTGAAGAAACCGGAGAAGTCGATCTTGCGGGCGCTGCCTTGATAATCCTTGATTCTAGTCGTTAAAATAAGCGTGATCGCTATCGTGCAAAGGGCAAGCGGAAGCGTCCACTTCGAGCCGATTTCCTTTAAAATGAGTCCGAATGTATAAGCGGTTACCGCAAAGCCTAACGATCCGAAAATCCGTATCAGCGCATATGGCGTCCCGGTGTATTGACTGGATAATAGCAGCAAGCTGTCGCTAAGCGGATTTATTGGTGTCTGAAAAAAATAAAAGCCCATCATAACCAGGCATACCAGCGCAAAATTTTCGATTGGAAATAGAAGCGATATCATAACAAGCTGGCCAAACAAGAGAAGCATGAGCAGCTTTTTGATCGTTCGGTACTTATCGCTTGCTAGGCCGAGAATGATGTTGGCGAAGATCGATATAAATGGTCCGGTCGAATAAATGATGCCGATTTGCTGCTCCGAAAAACCTCTATCCAGAAAATACAAAGGGATAAAGGAGACGACCATCGCTGCCGTAGAATAGGCGGAGAAGCTGTAGATGCGCAGCGATAAAGTCTCCTTGCGAGCTGTCGAAGATCGCTCTGTTTTGGCAATATCTGGTGTATCCATCGTTGAATGCTCACCCCATCTGTGTCTAAAACAATATGGTTATCAGTATAGCACGGATTACCAATCGTACCAATGAGATTTGAAGCTGGATTATTATGATTCGAAATGGTACATTTAGAGGTGGAGGTTCACAATGGATGCTTATCGTTTTGACTGGAATGAACGGCTTCGGATCCGTATTCCCGTGCTGGAAATGGAATGGGAGCAGTATGAAACTGCTGTGCAGCTTACGATCGTTGAGCAGTGGGAACTTATTCGCGGAATGATTCCTGATCGCGTCATGGAGTTTGAACAGCTCATTAACGTAAAGCAAGCTCAGCTGTTTGAAGAAGATAGCTTCGAGCGATCCTGTATACTAAACTATGAAATTGCCGATTATGCAAGTAGGATTAACGATCTTCATATTTGGTACCGCATCGATCAGCAATTAGAATCACGCCGACATTCATGAATATGTCTTGAGGAGGAGTGCGTCGTGAGATTGACGACTTTATCAGGCAAACGAGTGCCACAGAGTCCACTTAAGCTCATGCACCGTGTTTATAAGTATGTGCTGCCAGCTGTGGACCGAGAGCTCGCGCAGCTCCGTCTTCTCGCGCAGCGAATACCCGATTTGGAGCTTCGAACACAAGCTCTTAGCAGCATGGATAGCAAGAAGTTTCATTGCCAAGGCGGCGGCGTATATGCTGCTGCGAATTTAGAGCGCAGGGATGTGCTCATTCCGCTCATCGTTGCCTTGCAGACGATAAGCGACTACTTGGACAATCTTTGCGATCGCAGCACCTCACTTGATCCGGATGATTTTCGATTATTGCATCAATCGATGCTGGATGCCGTCAATCCCGAAGCGAAGCTTCAGGATTATTATGCATTTCGTAGTGAAAAAGACGATGGCGGTTATTTGCACCACCTTGTTCGCACCTGTCAGCTGCAAATATCGCAGCTGCCGTCTTATAGGAGCGTGCAGTCGCATGTGACCGAGCTGGTAGGCTTGTATGGAGATTTGCAGGTGTACAAGCACATTCATAAGGATTTGCGCGAGGGACATTTGCTCGCATGGTGGGAGCTGCATCGCAGCAGCTATCCGCATTTGCAATGGAATGAGTTCGCTGCGGCGACAGGCTCAACGCTCGGCATGTTCATGCTGTTTTTGGCGGCGAGTCAACATCAGCTATCCGAACAGGATGCTGCAGCAGTCAAGAAGATTTACTTTCCGCATGTATGCGGTCTCCATATTTTACTTGATTATTTAATCGATCAGGAAGAGGATCATGCAGGCGGAGATCTTAACTTTTGCAATTATTACGATAATGAAGGTCTGCTTGTTGAGCGCCTCGGAACCATCGTGAACCGCGCGCGTGAGGATGTGAAGCAGCTTCCTGCTTCCCGTTTTCATCGTTTGATTATTGAAGGGCTATTAGCTCTCTATTTATCAGACCCGAAGGTCCGTCATCAGGCGGATGTTAGAGATGTATCAAGGAGGCTAATGAAGAACAGTCCGTTAACGCGTCTGTTTTTCCTTATAAACAGCATCTGGATTCGGAAGCAACAGGCTTAACTATAAATGAAAAATGTGGAGGAATGGAACATGTCTGCAGTCAAATCAATCGCAGTACTGACAAGCGGAGGAGATTCGCAAGGAATGAACGCAGCCGTTCGTGCTGTCGTAAGAAGCGCACTATTTTACGGTTTGGATGTGTATGGGGTACAACGCGGTTATCAAGGGCTTATTAACGATGATTTGCGACCAATGGATTTGAGAAGCGTTGGCGATATTATCCAGCGCGGCGGCACGATTTTGCAAACGGCAAGATGCAAGGAGTTTGTCACGGCAGAAGGCCAGCAGCGCGGAGCTGAAGTGCTTCGTGCAAGAGGAATCGACGGCTTGGTCGTTATCGGCGGAGACGGCTCGTATCAAGGCGCTAACAAGCTTAGCAAGCTAGGCATCAAAACGATGGGTCTTCCCGGCACGATCGACAACGATATCCCGTTCACGGATATTACGATCGGCTTTGATACTGCTGTTAGCATCGTAGTGGATGCGATTAATAAAATCCGCGATACGATGTCCTCGCATGAGCGTTCATCAATCGTAGAGGTTATGGGCCGTCACTGCGGAGATATCGCGCTTCATGCGGGCCTTGCAAGCGGTGCGGAAACTATTCTTGTGCCAGAGGTTCCATTCGAGCTTACAGAGGTTGCTGAGCGCATGAAAACGAATTTTGCCAAAGGGAAGCGCCACAGTATTATCGTGGTCGCAGAAGGAGCAGGCAAAGGCGAGGATGTCGCACAGCAAATTACGTCTCACTGCGGAATCGAACCGCGTGTAACGGTGCTTGGTCACATTCAGCGCGGCGGCACGCCTACGGCAATCGATCGGATTTTGGCAAGCCGTCTTGGCGACTTTGCGGTTAGACAGCTAATGGCTGGCGATTCAGGCAAAGCTGTCGGCGTAGTGCGCGGTGAGCTTGTTACAACAGATATCGATACCGTGGTAAATACGAAGAAGCCTTTTGACATGACGATGTACGATTTGGCGCTTCGTTTATCCCAATAACACAAACGAGAGGTGCAGATGATCATTGCTTTGATCGCTCAACTCAACCATCATAAACATCAAAAAAAATCCACCAACGCTTTCAAAGCGCGGGTGGATTTTTTGGTATATAGGCGGCCGTTTTATTTGTACGTAACGCCCGGTGAATATTTATTGCCTGCATTCCAGAGGAGATACTCCTTAACGCCGTTATCCTGCAGCGCTTTGATCTGAGCTTCTACCTCGGCTTTGCCATATTTCATAAAGTGGCCGCTGCCGAGCCAGCTAGCCGTGAAATCTTGAATCCACGGACGAATGATCGGCTTTAAATCCTTGATCGGGTCCAGCTTCTTGTGCGTGTCGAGCATAGCGCCCTTAATGGTTTCGTATGGGCTTTTGTCAGGGTCCTTCTGTTTAAACCAACCGGTGCTGTAATGGCTTGGGTAAATCATCGGTGAAATAACATGCACGTCATTGGATATTTTCACAAAGTCCTGACCGATTCCTTCGGCGGCTGGGACGGATGCTGCATATCCGAAAATATCAACCGAGACGCGAACGCCAAGCGGTTCAAGCTGCTCGCGCGCGTATTTCACGAAGCCGGCAACCGCGTCAACCCGGCTTTGATCCGTTTTGCTAAAGGTGAATGAAGCCGCTTTATTCTCGAAGCCCTCGGGAAACCGCACATAATCAAACTGGATTTCCTTAAAGCCCAGCTTAGCCGCTTCCTTGGCTACGGCGATGTTATAATCCCAAACCTCCTTGCGGTAAGGATTGACGAAGCTTTCGCCGCGCCCGTTCTTCCATATCGTTCCGTCCTGGTGGAGGAAGGAGAGCTCAGGCTGCTTGCGGGCAAGCACGGTATCCTTGAACACGACTAATCGGGCAATCGGATAAATATTATGTTTTTTTAGGGTCAACATCAAATCGTTAATATCTCTGATATATTTCTTGGATGCGCCAATCTCTTGCAGCTCTGGTGTCGTTGTAGGATATGTAATGTATCCGTTATCGTCTTTAATATCGATGACCATACTGTTCAATTCGGTGTCGTCCAGCAGCTTTAATAAGGATTCCATACGTGCGCCGCCGGCGCTGTGGGCCGTAACATAAATACCTCTTATCGGCGGAGTAGATGGCTGCGGATCTTTTTTGATTGAGCCGGCTCCGGATGTCCCAGGGTTTTTGCTCCCAATCAACGTCGAATCCGGTTGAATAATGGTTTGACCAGCTGCGGAATTTAGATATGCAATTGCAAGCTGCTTGGCGGTAGAACTCTCTTCTCCGCTACCTGTGAGCAAGCTGTACAGCAGCAGTAAAGTTGAAATGATGATGTCCATTTTGCTCTCTCCCCGTTAGCTATTCTGTTCAAATTATAAAGCAGATGGCATGCTGGGTCATTAACTTTTTTGAAGGAATACCAAAGTATATGTGACAATTATGAAAGAAAGGTTAATTTTATTCGTGTAAATAAAGGGAGGGAATCTGATGTTTTTGCAGCGGATTTTAGCAGTTGAAAAACAAAAAGCCAGTCGATTAGATCTCGACTGGCGCATAAATAATCCGTGTGTCCCGCATTGTCATTGTAACAAAGCTTCTCTCTGCTGATTGCAAATGCTGTGCTGTACAATTTCCATTGCGTCCGCGGGTTCTAGCAGGGCTAGGCCGTCACGCAGCACGATGCTGATGTCCAATTCACGTGCAGTAAGAAAAGGACTAAGCTCTGGGGCAAGCTTCTCTACAATTTGAGACAATTTGACCGTTTCCATATCCATTGAGCATCACCCTTTCATATCGAATGTTTAGGGGAAATCATATGGCAAGAAACCAAAGCTACGGGATACAAACATTATATCAGGATCATTTTCAAAAACATAGGGATACGGCGTAAAATCCATTCCTGCGTATATGGACTAGTCCTTTGGCTTGGAGAAGTCCCCAAGCACGCCCACCGTTTCGACGATGTTAATGAAGGCATGCGGGTCGATCGTGGTAATGGTTTTGCTTAATTCAGCTATTTCGTATTTCGTTCTTACAGTCATCAGCATATCGCGTTCGGCCGAGGAATATGCGCCGCGTGTTTTTATAATCGTAATGCCGCGCGGGTGCAAGAGCAGCTTCGCAAGCAGCTCATCGGTTTTGGTCGTGATAATGAAGGCTGTTAATTTAATATGCCTCACATGAATGAGATCTACTAATTTTCCAGCGGAAAAAATCGCGACAAGCGAGTACAGGGCGGAGTCCCAGTTGCTTGTGAATAAAACGAGCAGGGCGATGACAACGCCATTTAGGATGAAAATAATCATCCCAACAGGCAAATCCCGCTTGCGCGTAACGATTGAGGCGACGATATCGAAGCCGCCGGAAGAGCCTCCATACCGGAGCGCCAGGCCGCTTCCGAACCCGATAATAATGCCTCCAAAGACAGCGCCAAGCACGATATCATCGACGATCTGGACAATAGGAAGAAGCTGGAGGAACAGGGTAGACGCAATAACGGTGTAGATGCTCCAAATAATAAACCGGTGGCCGACCACGAACCAGCCCCATAGCAGAACCGGTAAGTTAAGGATAAAATAAAGCCAGCCGATGTTACCGCCGGATATGTAGCCGATCATCATGGAAATGCCGGAGATGCCGCCGGCTAACAGCTGATGCGGGATAAGGAAAAGGTTGAAGCCAATCGCGATAAGGAAGGCTCCTGCCGTCATTACCGGCACGGTATAAAGGTAACGCAGGGAGTGCGGATTCAAGGCAATCGCTCCAATGCAACCAACGTATCTGATTGTTCAATTTTGACATGCTTAGTATGGCTTTAATTGCTTCGCTGGTATTCATGAATGATTGTGTGCTATAATGATTTGGATATTCTTAAGTAGGCTGCAGATAAAAGGAGTTTGAGAAAAGTTTGAAAACATTTGCTGAATTTGGCTTGGAACCAAAAGTGTTACAAGCAATTACCGAACTTGGATTCGAGGAATCTACCCCGATTCAAGACAAAGCGATCCCTATTGCTATGGCAGGGCAAGATCTTATTGGCCAAGCACAAACGGGTACAGGAAAGACAGCGGCATTCGGAATTCCGCTCATTAACAAAATTCCGACAAGCGAGGAACGCATTGTCGCATTAATAATGACGCCAACCCGTGAACTCGCTATTCAAGTGGCTGACGAGATCGGGAAGTTAACTCGATACAAAGGTCTTCGCTCGCTGCCGATTTATGGTGGACAAGAAATTGGTCGTCAAATCCGTGCATTGAAGAAGAAACCTCAAATTATTATCGGTACGCCTGGTCGTTTGCTTGACCACATCAACCGCAAGACGATCCGTCTTGAAGATGTGCAAACGGTCATCTTGGATGAAGCGGATGAAATGCTCGACATGGGCTTCATGGATGACATCCAATCCATCCTGAAGCAAGTGCCTGAAGAGCGTCACACGATGCTGTTCTCCGCTACTATGCCGGCTAACATTCAGAAGCTTGCACAGCAATTTCTGAAAAACCCAGAGCATGTTTCGGTTATCCCGAAACAAATCACTGCACCGCTTATCGAGCAATCTTACATTGAAGTGCATGAGCGCCAGAAGTTCGAAGCGCTTAGCCGTTTGCTTGATATGGAATCCCCTGAGCTTGCAATCATCTTCGGCCGTACAAAACGCCGGGTTGATGAGCTAAGCGAAGCGCTTCAAAAGCGTGGTTATACAGCTGATGGATTGCATGGCGATTTGTCACAAAACCAACGGGATAGCGTAATGCGCAAATTCCGTGACGGCAGCATCGATGTATTGGTAGCAACTGACGTTGCTGCACGTGGTCTTGATGTATCGGGCGTTACGCATGTTATCAACTTTGACCTTCCGCAAGATCCTGAAAGCTACGTTCACCGTATCGGTCGTACGGGCCGTGCAGGTAAAGAAGGTACAGCTTGGTCATTCGTAACACCGCGCGAGACAGATCATTTGCATTTCATCGAGAAAGTTACGCGCCAAAAAATGAACCGCAAGCCGCTTCCAAGCATTGCAGAAGCGATTGAAGGCAAACAACGCGTAACGGCTGAGCGCCTTCTTGAAGTCGTTCAAAACGAAGAGTTCTCGGAATACAAAGCGATTTCCATTCAATTGCTTGAGCAATATGATTCCGTACACCTTCTTTCCGCAGCAATCAAATTGCTGACAGGCGAGAAGAAAAACGTGGAAATCGAATTGACGCCTGAAGATCCGCTTCGCGCTAAGAAACGCAAACCGGATATTCGCTCTAACGGTCGTCCATTCAACCGCAGCGGTTCGTCTTCTTCATACGGCGGCAATCGCAGCGGCGGTACTGGCGGCAGCGGCGGAGGCTATCGCGGTCGCGATGACAGACGCAGCAGCGGTGGTAGCAGCAGCACTGGCGGCAGCTCGCGCGGTGGCTACGAGTCCCGTGGCGGCAGCAGCAGCGGCGGTTACGGCGGCAAGAGAAGCAGCGAAGGACGCACTGAGAACCGTCGTCCAAAAAGCTCTTCCGATGGCTACGTTAACAACTAATTAATCTTTACCCATGTATTTTCCAAAAAAAAACCGAGGAAGTCCGTGTCCCTAACGGGCATCCGGACGTCCTCGGTTCTTTTATTGTTAGTCTATTGTTTGGCTTAGTCAGCACTAATTAACTAAGAACAACATTTAGAATCAACATAACGAGATTGTTACCTGTAGAGGTGAATCAACCGTGCTTGCGATATACTCAGGCATCCTCTTTTTGAACTTCATATATAGCTCTGCTATATATCCTTGTGAATAGGTTTAAGCCGTTTAGACGCTAGCCTAGGAAGCGGAAATTGGGCGGTTACATGTCACTATGCAAGTCAGTCTGGTGGGAGTAATCTTACTTTTCTGGAGGCAGATCCGATGGAACCAAGAGGGCTAATGGGTGGGTTTTACCGAATTTCCGAATGGATTATGCGGTTATCGGTTATCAATGTATTATGGTTGGTCTGTTCAGTTCCATTCGTTTTCTTCGCGTGGGGATTGGTTTTGTCACAGGATGTCAATCAAGTGTATTCCGCTCTTATTGCAATGGCGGTCGTTGCGCCGTTTACCTTGTTTCCAGCTACTGCAGCCATGTTTGCGGTTGCCCGCAAATGGGTAATGGGTGAAGGCGATGTGCCGTTGTTCAAAACTTTTTTCCGCGGCTACAAAGAAAATTATAAGCAAAGTATGCTTGGCGGTATTATTTATACGATACTGCTGGCGATTATGATTGTTGATTTTATCGTATATCGTGAGCAATTGAATTTGCTTTCGTACATTTTTATTGCTTTTCTCGTTTTGCTAGTCGTATCGCTATTTAATTTTTTCTCCATGCTTGTCCATTATCATATGAAAACGTTTCAATTGTTGAAAAACGCTGTCCTCATTACGATCGGCAAACCTTTCCGTTCGCTTTCAACAGCGATAATGAGCGGGGCAGTTATGTATTTCAGCACGAAGTTCACGTTTCTTATTCCTTTCTTTATGGGCAGCATTATCGCTTATTTGGCATTCTGGAACTTCCACTTGATTTATCAGAAGCTGCAAGACCAAGCGGAGAAAGCGCGTCTTGCCGAGGAAGAAGAAGCGGAGAATGCTGCTGAGCTTGACCGGATCGATCTCGTTAAAGATGATTCGAACGGGTCCAGTAAATAACAGCCGAACAAAGTTTACTTTTTCTTTTGTAAGGTCTATAATAGCAATACCTCCTGCGATGCTCGTTACGGCTTTACGCTGTTTTGAACCAATGGCTGTTTCACGGGAGACCAATATCGAAGTGTAGCTGACATGCCCCCGAAAGGGGATCTCAAAAGCGGTTCTGCGGTCACCCACCTGCGTAAGCGGGTTCAGAAACATGTGAGTCGGACGGCATAGGCGGGTTCTCATTTTCAAATGAAGAGCATTTGCTGGTTAAATCCAGTGATAGCTCTTTTTTCATGGGACAAATCATGGTATCATATAGAGTAATGTACATAGATGCCGGAGGGGGAGATCGTTGTTGTTGAAGCGGACCTTGATCGGGCTGCTGCGCAGTCATGAACAGACTGGTGACAAAGCCAAGGATCCAATGCTCAAATCTCATTTCTACAAGCTGTCCAAAGATAAGGCTTGGGAAGAAGTGATATCGACTCTTAAGAAAATGCAAGGTTATAAAGTGCTGCACGAGGTGCAATCCGTTGGTGAGATTGTGCTGGAGAAGCGCACGGCATTTGGAAGAACGATGGACATTACGGTTTCCGTTATAAGCGTTAATCCGCTACAATCGGCAGTCGACATTTATTCAGCATCCCGCGGGTCACTTGGGGATCTAGGTTCTAATTACAGAGTCATTCTGGATTTGTACCGTACACTCGATAAGAAGCTTGCAGCCTTTAAAGTTAATAATTAATACATAAACAAAGCGAGGAAGGATATCCTTCACTCGCTTTGTTTGCAGTTTGAGTATTTGTGAGCTTTATTAAGTACGTATTATACGAGCGCTTTGACAGCGTTGATCGCTTGCTCATAGTTCGGGTGCTCTGTCATTTCTGGCAGGTATTCCACATATTGAATCGTGTCATTTGCATCGATAACGAAGATCGAACGTTGATCAAGGCCAAGCTCTTTAATGTATACGCCATACGATTCGCCAAAGCTGTGCGCTTTGTAGTCAGATAGCAATACGACTTTGTCGATGCCTGCAGCTCCGCACCAGCGTGCTTGTGCGAAAGGAAGGTCAACGGATACAGTAAGTACAACAACGTTGTCGCCTAGGGAGCCGGCTTCTTCATTGAAACGGCGGGTTTGCGCGTCGCATACGCCTGTGTCGATTGAAGGCACAACGCTGATTAATTTTACTTTGCCAGCGTAATCATTAAGAGAAACATTTTCTACGAGCGATTTGTTGAGGCTGAAATCAGGAGCTTTGTCCCCTACTTTCAATTCTGGTCCAACTAATGTGATCGGATTGCCTTTGAAAGTGGCAGCTCCATTGCGTTCTTGTGTCATGTGTGAATTTCCTCCTCTAAATTAAATGGTCAATACCAAATTTATTATAATCGTTATGAAACGACCTTGTCCAATTGTTGGAGAGAAAAGGGGTTGATGATGTTATGATCTTCTTGCGGTATGAGAGCTTTCGTTCTTATTTAAAGCTTTATCCCGTTACGTCTGCTTTGATTGCTTTAAATATCATTTATTTTATCGTGATTGCTGTGAGTGGCGATCCTAATAGTATTGTACACGCGTATAAATTTGGTGCTTTTGCGACCAATGTGGAGTTTGATCCGTATGGTACGGATGAGCCGTGGCGTTATGTAACGTCGATATTCATGCATTCAGGCATTGAGCACTTGCTCTATAATATGTTTGCGCTGCTTGTGTTCGCACCGCCGTTGGAGCGTCTTCTTAACAGTGTCAGGTATGCTTTTTATTATTTGCTTTGCGGCATTGCCGGCAATGCGATGAGTGCTGTCGTAAATGTGATTGAAGGTGACCCTAATAGCCACATAGGTGTGGGAGCTTCAGGCGCGATCTACGGCATTTACGGCGCGTTTCTGTATATTTCCTTGTTCCGCAAGTCGCAGCTTGATGAGAGCTCGCGTAAAACGGTATATACGATTTTGATTTTTGGCGTTATTTATTCCTTCCTTGTGCCGCGGGTTGATCTGTGGGCGCATGTCGGAGGTGCACTAGCCGGCTTCCTTCTTTACCGAGTATTTGATCGATTGAAAACGCGCAGAAGAAGCGCGTAGAAAGAAAATTATGTATATACGGGAGAGAATCTAACCGGTATGGAACTTCGTCAGCTTTATTACTTCGTGAAAGTAGCAAAAAAAGAGCATGTCACACAGGCAGCTGAAGAGCTGCATGTGGCGCAGTCGGCAGTCAGCCGGCAGATCCACCAGCTTGAGGAAGAGCTAGGTGTAAAGTTATTCGTTCAAAAAGGAAGAAATTTGCAGCTTACGCCAGTCGGCCAGCTTTTTTTAAAGCGAGCTGAAGTTATTTTAGCTGATTTGGAACGTGCTGTAATTGAAATACATGAATTTCTGGACCCCGAGAAGGGCGAGATTAGGCTAGGTTTTCCGCATAGTCTTGGAATCTCCTTAATTCCCCAGGTTGTTGCGGCTTTCCGCAAGCATCATCCGAACGTAAAGTTCCGATTCAAGCAGGGGATGTATCCATCGCTGATCCGGGACATGATCAAGGGTGAGATCGATCTTGCGTTTATATCACCGTTTCCGGATGAGCATGATTTCGTGTGCGGGGAAGTGCTACTTACGGAAGAGCTCTATGCGATATTGCCTCCTGGCCACCGGTTGTCAAATTCGGAATCGATTAAGCTGAAGGAGCTGGAGAATGAGACGTTCGTTTTGTTCAGCGAAGGTTATTCATTGAGGCCGATCGTTTGGGAAGCGTGCCAAGCGGCAGGATTTACGCCGCAGATTGGCTTTGAAGGCGAAGAGACGGATACGATTCGCGGTTTGGTCGCTGCGGGAATGGGCGTCAGCTTGCTTCCTGAGATGGCGCTGCACTACACAGGACCTTTGCAGCCAACGAAGGTTCGCGTCACAGAGCCTCAAGTGACCCGTACAATCGGTCTCATTCGCCGTTCGAATGAGAAGCTGCCGCTCGTGGCTAAAGTGTTTCACGGCTTTTTGCTTCGTTATTTTCATGATGAGCTCAAACAGCCGAAGGTTTAAATAGAAAGAGGAGCTGTTCCGATCAGTCGATGTTGACTGATGGAACAGCTCCTCTTTTTATTGCCGATCCTTATTCTTGCCGGCTGCCGCCTACAAAAATTAAGATGTATCGAACGAGCTCGAGCAAGGATAGGAGCGCTGCCGCTACATAGGTTAAAGCTGCTGCATTAAGCACCTTTGCAACCCCGCGTTCTTCCTCATTCGTGATGAAGCCTTCTGCTACCATGATATCTCTTGCCCGGTTGCTTGCATTAAATTCGACTGGCAACGTAATGACTTGAAAGGCTACCGCGACCGAGAAGAATATGATGCCAAGACCGATCAAATTCAAAGCCGAGAAAAGAATGCCGGCGATGAATAAGAAAGGCGCTACGCCGGAGGCGAAGTTAACGACCGGGAAGATACGGTGACGCAGTACTAGCATCGGGTAATGCTCCGCATGCTGGATAGCGTGACCGACCTCGTGGCAGGCGACGGAAATGGCTGAGATTGAATTTTCATAATAAACGGGCTCCGATAAACGCACGACGCGGTGAATCGGGTCGTAGTGGTCTGTGAGAACGCCTCGTACAGGTTCGATCGGCACGTCATGCAAACCGTTGGAATCGAGCATCCGTCTTGCTGCTTGGTAACCGGTCAATCCGCTGTTCGCTTGCACGCTAGTCCATTTCTTAAAGGTTCCTTTGACTCGGAATTGTGCCCAAATCGTTAATATAAAAGCGAGTACGATCAAAATGTAGATAAACGTCATTGAGTCATTCCTCCATTATATTGATGAAATATAATCGCTACATGAGGGAGCTTTTGTTGATAAGAAGCATTAGAGCCTCGATACAAGCGGCGGTCTGCGGCATGAGGCGAGTGTAGAGATGGTTGGCTTGGCGTGGCTTGAGCTTCTTAATGACAGGCTCCAGCTCCTTTACTTCCCGCTCCAACTGGCTTAGATGATGCTGCAGGTCTGTCAGCTTGCGAGAGACTTGCTCCTCGGGTGTAATTTTGCTCCAGCTTTCAATTGTCGCTTTAATCTCATCTAACGTATATTTATCTTTTTTCATCTGTTCAATACGTTCTAATCGCTCCAAGGTTTCATCGGCATAGAGGCGATAGTTCTTGGCGGATCGTTCCGCGGGTTCTATTAAACCGATTGAAGTATAGTAATCAATGGTTCGAGGGCTGATTTGAGAAAGTTTAGCTAGTTCTCCGATACGATACATTTTCATATCCTCCATTCGTACAAAATATAAGAAAGTAAAATTCCGTTCATGCGCTAAACTTATATTTTACCCGAAACATGGCTCCGTGTCGCCATCACAATATGTGGTTCCTCTGTTATCTCTAATGATAATAGTAAAGTAACCATACAGTCAAACGTGTTACATGACCGTGTAATCAGGAACGGTAGAATCTACGTTTTGAAAGCGCAGTTATTTTATTTCTTCTATATATAGCTTATTTTTTGTATCTAATTTGATGCATCGCCGTTCCTACTAGGAGATCATTATTTACACAAGTAGGAATCTATGCCTATAAAATGTGAAAATGCGAAGAATAAGCATGTGCGATAGTGGATTTTAATGCGGATTTGTTCAAAATCTTAACGTTCGTGTTAGATTTCATGCCGAATGTTTGATTTTTTTTGTAAATTTGCAGAAAACGTATTGTCAAATTGAGCACTACTGACTATAATGACATTAAGTCTTTCCTCTCATGTAAGGAAACATAACACTTAGGGAGTGGTCGTAATGATTAAGAAAACGATGTTAGCTTTAGGAATCTTCACCTTATTGTTTCCGGTAATGGCGTTCGCAGAGGATCCTTCCGCCGCAACGTTGAACATGGGTCTGAACTCGCTTTGGGTTATGCTCGCATTCATTCTTGTTCTACTCATGCAAGGCGGATTTATTCTTCTTGAAACAGGTTCTACTCGGATGAAAAACGCGGGTCACGTTGCCGGCAAAACGATTTTCACAACTGGCCTAGCTGCACTTATTTATTGGGCATTCGGTTACGGCATTGCATTCGGCGGAGATAGTGGCGTAAGCGCCTTGTTCGGATGGGGCAACTTCTTCTTCGATCCAGCTGTATCAGCTGGAGAAGGCGACAGCTTGCCAAGCACGGTATTCTTCTTGTTCCAACTCGCTTTTGCAGCTGTATCGCTTTCCATCGCATGGGGCGGTTTCGCAGAGAGAGCTAAGCTTTCCTCTTATATCGTATTTACCGTATTCTTTATCGCAATCATCTATCCGGTAGTTGCTCACTGGATCTGGGGCGGCGGCTGGCTTGCTGAAGACGGAGCGCAAGACTTTGCAGGCTCGACGGTCGTTCACTTAACGGGTGCACTTGCAGCATTCGCAGCAACTGTATTACTTAAACCGCGTATCGGTAAATTTAACAAAGACGGTTCCGCAAATGAAATTTTGGGACATAACCAAGTTTTCACTGCACTTTCCGTATTGCTTCTATGGGTTGGCTGGTTCGGATTTAACGCAGGCAGCACGGTAGCTATCGGCGACGGTTTCTTCGGATTTGTAGCCTTCAACACGATGCTTGGAGCAGGCGCAGGAGGCGTGGCGGCACTTCTTATTTCATGGGCAGTTACAGGCAAAGCGGATATTACTGCAATGCTTAACGGTACGCTTGCTGGTCTAGTTGCAATTACAGCATCATGCGCATTCGTTGACCCTTGGGCAGCCGTTGTTATTGGTCTGGTTGCAGGCGTGCTCGTATTCTACAGCGTGAAGTTTTTCGAAAAAATCAAAGTAGACGATCCGATTTACGCATTGTCCGTTCACGGCGCGGCTGGTGTATGGGGTACGCTTGCTAACGGTATCTTCGCTACACAAGCGCTTGCTGACAAAGTTGGCGTAGGTACAGGCGGTTTGATCGACACAGGCAGCTGGAAACAGCTTTGGGTACAATTTGAATCCGTTGTAGTCGTTGGCGCTTTCGTTCTTGCAGCTTCGTTCCTTATCCTTGGCGTGATGAAACTTATCATGGGCTTCCGCGTTACGGAAGAGCAAGAAATTATCGGTCTTGACCTCAGCGAGCATGGCGCTTATGGTTATCCTGAGCAAATGAAAAAAGCAGGTCAAAACATTCAAGGATAATGGATAGGTCATGATGGACTGACCGAAGGGAGAGGGCGTCGCATGAGTGATCCGGTGCGATTGCAGCTGCTCAAACAGATTGGTTCAGCCGATCATGTGGAAGGGCTGCGAAGCTTGCGGGATCAAGTACACGAGCAGATGGAAGCTCTTCTCCCTACGCGTCCGGTCGAACAATTTAATGAACAATTGAATGAGGTGCACGACGCGGTTATTCATCGCTCGGTTGTCCTCGCAGAAGCGGAAATGGCACGGTTGGGGAAGGGTTCTCCCCCCGTGCCTTACGCATATTTATTGTTCGGCAGCGGAGGCAGGAAAGAGCAGACATTGTCAAGCGATCAAGACAGCGGAGTTGTCTATCAAGATCCAGTGGCTGATCCGGCGGAAGTGAAAAACTATTTTAAAGAGCTTTGCGAGCTTGTCGTATTTCATCTGCAAAAGGTAGGGTATCCGCCATGCGAGGGGAATGTGTTAAGCAGCAACCCCGATTGGTGCTTATCCTTAACGGAATGGGGCGCTAAGCTGAATCATTGGTTTGAGGAGCCGGCTTGGGAAGCTGTTCGGTATTTGCTTATCATTGCGGATGGCAGATGCATTTATGGCGACAGCCGGCTGCTTGATGAATTAAAGGACTTATTTTTTACCGATATGCTGAACCATCAGATTATTATTCAGCGCATGCTGGATAATACGATGCGCCACAAGGTGCTGCTAGGTTTTTTTGGCCAATTGCTAAAGGAGCAGTACGGAGAAGACGCAGGCAGCCTCGATATTAAATATGGCGCTTATATTCCGATGGTAAATGCGATTAGGCTGTTGGCTGTTCAGGTTGGTATCCGGGAAACGTCGACGCTGGAGCGAATCAAAATGCTTGTCAAAGCGGGTAAGATGTCCAAAGAGGATGCTGCCGTGTATGACCAAGCGTTTCGGATTTTTCTGAGACTCCGGTTAATGACGACCGAACAGAATGACGATGGCTTATATGCCAATAACGGCAAGCTTTCGAGCCGTAAGCTGACGAAGGAAATGACGGATGAATTAAAAAGCGGCCTGCGATTAGGCAAGAAGCTGCAGCGTGCGGTATTCAAGCAAACAATGGGCAGGCTTACGTAAGGCGGTGGAGAAATGAAAGAGCAAAAAGGCGTCGGTCGCATGTGGAACCTATACAAAATGGGAGGATTTACGCCTGCCATCGCTTCTATGTTAGGCTCGCAAAATGCGCAGCAAATGGCGTTTATTCGCAACGTCAATAAAGAGCAGCGCAAGCAATCCATGTTCGACATGCCGCTGCGAGAGCTTGAGGTTGTCATATTTGATCTTGAAACAACGGGCTTCTATCCAACAAATGGGGACGAGATCATTTCTTTCGGAGCAGTGTTGCTGCGGAACGGCGAAATTGTGGAAAATGAATCGTTCTACAGCCTCGTAAATCCTAAGCGGAGAATTCCGAAGGCGATAATCGAATTAACCGGCATTACAAATGAAATGGTACAGGATGCGCCTGATTTGATGCAGGTGCTACATGATTTTATGGAGTTTGTCGGCAGGCGTCTGCTTATTGCACATGCTTCCGGTCATGACAAGCAATTTTTAAACGCTGCGCTTTGGCGAACATCGAAGGTGAATTTAAACCATAGGGTGCTGGATACGATGATGGTAGCAAAGTGGCTGGAGCCGAACCTTGAAGGATACAGTCTCGACGAGCTGCTTGAGAGCTGCTGTATCCCCATAACGGAACGGCATCATGCGCTGCAAGATTCAATTATGACCGCCAAGCTGTGGCAAAACTATTTGGCAAGAATTTTGGAGCGGAACATTACGACGCTTGGCGATCTTTATGCTTATCTAAGCAAACACTAGGTGCAGCGGTAGGAATGTCCCTTGTGAGAGGCGATAGGGCTTAACCTGAGGGGCTGCGCTGTTTTGCAAGGACACAATCCAATAGGAAAGCTCGGATGCGGGCAGGAAACCTTCAGAGTCGCTAGAAGACGGAATGGCTTCTGTTCGCGGATGCGAGTGAAATAAGCCGACAAGCGTTTGTCGGTTTTTTTGCATGTCATAAAAGGCCGCCGTCCACTCTGCCGGATCAAAGGCGAACGAGCGGGTAGGATCGATATGTATATTTTTTATCGGAATAATCGTATCAATCAATTGGAAGGTTGCATCATCAGGCCGATCAGCCAAGGGCGAGGCGTTTGATTCGCTGCTTACAACGATACCGCATGCTTCTAAAGGCTTGGCATCCAAACAAATTTGGATAAGCTGCTCATATGCCGATTTGGTAATATAACCCTTCGATTGTTGTGCTGTCATAATAACGCCTCCTTATTCGGAATGGATAAGGTAAGTATAACGGATTAAACAATGGTGCGCTAACATTTGTGGGCAAAGGCGCAGGCAGGCCAATATCTGGTTCGGGGTATGAACAGCACCGCGTTAACCGACAATAAGTTTAGTACTTGGATGAAACGATTTAGCTGTATAACTGGATAATCGTGACGAATTTATGGCTAATGTGCCCAGCGCCTTGAGCTTCCATACGGCGCATGATACCATGAAGCCATACCAAAAGAATGATATTGCGAGAGAAGGAAGGTTCTGCATGAAACGCGTTATAGCGCTTTTTACGATTGCATTCGTGTTTGCCGGTCTAGCTGTTTTTCAATATAAAAATGATGATTCAAAGTCGGTTACGATGGCGGCTCCGGCCGAAGGGTTTAAACCGAAGGCGGGATTTGAGGCGACAGCCTTCAAGCTTCCGGCGCTTGACGAGAAATCGTACGAGGTAGGCGGAAAGCAAGGCAAGCTATCGTTTGTCAACTTCTGGGCTTCCTGGTGCGGTCCTTGCGAGCTGGAAGCGCCGGATCTTCAGCGGCTTCATGAGCAGTATGGAGATGCAATTCAGCTAATTGGGGTAAATGCAACGAAGTACGATAAAGAACGCGCGGCTAGAGATTTTGTAAATGAGCATGAGTTTACGTTTCCGATATTAATGGACCGGGTTGGCGATGTGACGAAGCAGTATAAAGTGGATACGTTTCCGACAACGTTTCTAATCGATAGCGAAGGCGTCATAAGAGAGCGGATCAATGGCGTCATCCCTTACGAAGAATGGGAACGCTTGATCGAGAAGTGGATGTAATAAACAAATAGAAGGGCTGCCCGTTCGTCACTCAATGACGAGCTGGCAGCCCTTTTTGCTTAATGATTCACGAGTCCGATTCGATCTAGCGGATCAACATGCGCGCTATCTACTTTAACCATGCCAAGCAGGGCATAACGGATGCTGTCCACGAGCGCTTCCCAGCTTGCTTCGATAACGTTGCTGGACACGCCGACCGTGCTCCATGTGTTATCCAGTCCAGTCGATTCAATAAGAACGCGAACCTTAGCGGCTGTAGCGTCCTTCTCGTCGATTACACGGACTTTATAATCGGAGAGATGGATATTTTCAATCTTCGGATAAAACTGCACCAGCGCCTTGCGCAAGGCGTTATCGAGGGCGTTGACCGGACCGTTGCCTTCAGCAGCCGTATAAACCTGCTGTCCGCCGACGTTGATTTTGACGATGGCTTCGGAAATCATCTGGCCGTTCGTTTTTTCTACGAGCATCTTGAACGATTCGACCTTGAAAACTTCCTTGACCTCGCCGCCGAATGCTTCGCGAAGCAGAAGCTCCATTGAAGCGTCGGCACCTTCAAATTGATACCCTTGATGCTCAAGCTCTTTGATCTGATCCATGATGAGCTTCGTTTTATCGTTGTTCGCCGTAACATCAAGACCAAGTTCCTTAGCCTTAGAAATAATGTTGCTTTGGCCTGCAAGCTCGGAGACGAGAATGCGCTGTTTGTTTCCTACAAGCTCTGGCTGAATATGCTCGTAGGTTTTGGAATCCTTCATGATCGCGGACACATGGATGCCGCCTTTGTGAGCGAACGCGGCATTGCCGACATAAGCTTGGCCAACCGGCATGTGGACATTCGCGATTTCACTGACATAACGTGCCGTACCCGTAAGCGCGCGAAGCTTGTCTTCCGGCAGCACATCGTAGTTCATCTTAATTTGTAGGTTCGGAATGATTGAGCATAGGTTTGCGTTGCCGCACCGCTCGCCGTATCCGTTAATCGTTCCTTGCACCTGGCGTGCGCCAGCTCCGACAGCAGCGAGCGAGTTCGCAACGGCAAGCTCGCAATCGTTATGAGTATGGATGCCGATCGGCGTCGTTAGCACCTGCTTTACGCGGGTTACGATTTCATGGATTTCATTCGGAAGCGTACCGCCGTTCGTATCGCAAAGAACGAGCCAGTTCGCACCGGCGTCCTGCGCTTTCTTCAGAACGGAGATCGCGTATTCCGGGTTGTTCTTGTAGCCGTCAAAAAAGTGCTCCGCATCAAACAACGCTTCCATCTCGTTCTGTTTCAGAAATGCGATGGAATCATAAATCATCGACAGGTTTTCTTCAAGCGTCGTTTGCAGGGCGGTATGTACATGGAAGTCCCATGACTTTCCTACAAGCGTAGCCGCTGGCACGCCGGATTCAGCGATGCGGACAAGGCTCGCATCCTGCTCGGCTAGGCTGTTTTTACGGCGCGTGCTGCCGAAAGCGGTAATTTTGGCATTCAGATTAAATGCTTTGATCCGTTGGAAAAATTCAATATCCTTGCTGTTGCTTCCCGGATTGCCGCCTTCAATATAATGGACGCCCAACGCGTCGAGCTTCTGGGCAATTTTTAACTTGTCATCCGCCGACAGGCTGATCCCTTCACCTTGTGTACCGTCACGCAGCGTCGTATCAAATATGGAAATGTTTGTTGTCATTAACGGGACGCCTCCTTCACTGATAGCCTTTTCAAATCATAATTTAGTATTATAACACTTGTCGCAATGAAAGTAGAGAGGTTAGCACTATTTTTTGTCCGCTTTTCTATGGTTCGTTGACTTGACCCTATTGCAATTGTATGCTGATGATGATTAAGCTTATGTGGGCAATTTGCTTCGAATAGGCGGTGCTTTGCGTCATGATGAAAAATGTGAATGAGCATTATCCGGCTAAAGGCCGCGTGATCATTCATTTGGATATGAATGCCTTCTATTGCTCCGTGCATGAAGCCGAGGAGCCTGAGAAGTATAAGAACAAACCGACGGCGGTGTCTGGCAGCGTGGAACAGCGCAAGGGGATTCTCGTGACTGCCTCGTATGCGGCAAGGCGCAAAGGGATTAAGACGGGCATGACCGTTAGACAGGCACTTAAATTATGTCCCGAGCTTATATTAATAAAGCCGGATTTTAATTTATACCGCAAATACTCACACGGTTTTATGGCGATTGCCAGGCAATACACGCCGCTCGTTGAGGCAGTTTCCATCGATGAGTGCTACATGGATATTACGGGATCCAAGATGTTCGGCTCGCCTCTGGAAATCGCCGAGGCGCTTCAACAGCGGATTATGTCCGAGTGGTCGCTTCCATGCTCAATTGGTTTAGCTCCGAACAAGCTGCTGGCGAAGATGGCGTCAGACATGAAGAAGCCAAATGGGTTAACCGTGCTGCGCATACGAGATGTGAAAAGCGTGCTGTGGGATAAATCATGCGATACCTTGTTCGGAATCGGGAAGAAGACGGCCGAGAAGCTGGCGAAGCTGAACATCCGTACAATCGGTCAGCTGGCTGCAACGGATGAAATGATGCTGAATAAACATTTTGGCGTAGTCGGATCTTGGATGAAATCGGCTGCGCACGGACTGGACTACTCCGAGGTTAATCCGAATAGGGAGCGCAATAAATCAATTGGACACACGACGACGCTTCCAAGCGACATTACCGCTCGCGAGGACGTTTACCGGGTGATGCTGAATTTGGCCGATCAAACCGGACGCAGGCTGCGGAGGCAGAAGATGGTTGCGACTACCGTCCAGATTACGATCCGCAAGCCGGATATGACGACGATCGCCCGCTCCCATACGCTTGCCGCGCCTTCGCAAAACGCAGAGGATTTCTATAGAGAAGCGTGCAGGCTTTATGATCGGCATTGGAAGGCCGGCGAACCGATTCGCTTGCTTGGCATTACGCTCCAAAACCTGACGCTGCTTGATGAAACCGCCCTGCAGCTTGATTTATTCAGCTATAAGCAGCAGCCCCGCAAGGAGGCGCTAACGCAGGCGATGGATAGGCTCCGCGACAAGTACGGAGAGGATGCTGTTTTAACCGCCGGCATGCTTGGTGACGACCCGTCAACCTTAATTAGGAATAAACGAATTCGCGGTACATCCTTGCAAAAGGACGATAGTTTGTTATATATTGATGAGTGAAGCTTGACTGTATAGAGACGAGATTATACCGTATTATTTATTTGGGAGGGAATTTCCATGGGTAAGTTTACTTGGGTAGAAAAAGATACGTGCATCGCTTGTGGAGCTTGCGGAGCTACCGCTCCTGACATTTATGATTATGATGACGAAGGTCTTGCAGAAGTTATTTATAAAGCAGATGGAAACACTGGCAATACCGAGATTCCTGAAGATTTATTTGACGATTTGCAGGATGCAGCTGACGGCTGTCCTACAGATTCGATCAAAATTGCAGACGTACCGTTCAATTACTAATCTATAGGAATCAATGAAAAAAGCTCCTCTTCGCCGGCGCAAGCTGCGGAGAGGAGCTTTTTGTTTGCCGAGTGCAAACTAAAAAGCAAAGCGGGGATACAATTGGGCAAGCTTCCTGCCGATAAAGAGGGTAAACCATTTATTGGGGGGTTAGGGATGGAGTCTCCAGAGGATCTATTTTATTTGAAGCAATTTGTGAAGCAGCACCCTGACAACAAGATGGGGTGGTATCTATTAGGAAAGCAGTATTTGCTCGCGGGCAAGGAAGGCAAAGCAAACTACTGCTTTCTGCAGGCCGGCGAGGTTTACGATGCATTCGAGGATGAAAGCCATCCCCTATCGGAAAATCAACTGCTGCTGCTAAAAGCATGGGATAAGCGGCAAAAGAAAAAAAAGCTCGCAACGAGAGCGGCATTGTTAGCGGGTTTATTATTGCTTATCGCAGTGCTAGTGCCTGCCAACGGGGCTGTTTTTAAGGAGAACGCAGCAACGCCCGTATCCGGCGAGGAGGCGGAAGCGCATTCGGTAGGTGTCGTATTTGTGCCGCTGAAGGACCGGCAGCCTGCGGGCAGCGCCATGAATGCTCTTGTTAGCGCTGCGGATGAAGCGCCGAAGCTGACGATAGCGGCACGCCTGGAGGAAGAAGCTGGCTGGCGCAAATGGACAGGAAATACGAAGCTGCTAATGGCCATCCAGAAGGATAGCGAGAGCAGCAAGCTGCAGGTGTCGATGTTTGATCGTCAAACCTGCTTGTGTGAGCCATCCGAGGCGGCCGCAGCTGCTTCGCAGTACAAGGATTGGAGCAAGGAGCAGGAAACGCACTGGACGCTCTCCAGCGCGATTTACCACTATGAGCGCAAAAACAAAAGATGGCCGGAAAAGCTGGATGATCTGATTCGCCCTTATCCGAATAATGTGCTTGCAGGCGAGCGCGGAGGAATGAGAGCTATGTTCGCAGATGTGGTGACGAGACTGAACGCCGCGCAAGCGCGCAAAAATAGTCAACCTTCCGCGCAAGGCCAGGACGGAGAGCAGAAGGAATCCGATAACAAAGCGGAGCAGCAAGCTGCTGTTAGCCCGATTGTAGGCACAAACGGGATACTGGACAAGGCATGGAGCCAGCCGCTTGAAATTATAGTAGACAAGGCGTCGCATCGCCTTGCCGTCGTTCAAGGGGATATTATTGTACGGAGTTATAAAGTAGGGCTAGGCGGGGAAGAGACGCCCGAGGGCAGCTTCTACATAAGCGAAAAGGTGAAAAATCCGAATGGCCGCGACGATGGCAATTTTGGCAGCAGGGGCATGACGTTGTCGAACACGCTGTATGCCATTCATGGCACCGATGAGCCTAACAGCATCGGGAAGGACGAGTCGCTTGGCTGCGTTCGCATGGGCAAGGCGGACGTTGAGGAGCTGTTCGATATGGTGCCGCTCGGAACGGTCGTCAAAATAAAAAACGGGACGCTCCCGTCCAAGGTGCAGCAGCCAGCCGAACGCTTTAAGCTGGAGCCGCGCCAGAACGAAACCAATCCCGCGAAGGTGTATAAATGGTTGACGTAAGATGTCTTACGAAGTAAACACGAGAAGCAGTGCAACCGCAATGACGACAACGCCAACGATTGAGCTGATCCAGATTAGTGCTTTTTTATTTACTTCGTCTTTCGGTTTGGCTTTTATCGTAGCCGGCTTTCTTTTTGGTGAACTCATCGACAATCAACCTCTCTATTACATAATTAAAAAGAATATAAACTTATTGTAATCGTTTTCTAGACAAGCCGCAATATAACGGATGCTTGCACCTTGCGTGCAGGCTCTTTTCTTTTTGCCGTAAAAACGATAAACTGTCAGGTAGAACATACATCTGAGATCGGAGTGAGTAAGTTGCTTTATTCTTCAATTTTAAAGCCTATTTTCTTTCAAATGGACCCTGAGAAGGCCCATCATCTCGTCATTGACGGCTTAGCCGCAGGCGGAGTTGTGCCTGGTCTTAATGGGCTGATGCATGCCATGTACGGCGTAGCAGAGTCGCCGGAGCTTGCAACAGATTTATTCGGAATCCATTTCCCGCATCCGGTCGGACTGGCGGCTGGATTAGACAAAAACGGCAAAGCGGCTGACGGATTCTCAAGCATAGGCTTTGGATTTGCTGAGGTCGGGACCGTAACGCCAAAGGGACAAGCCGGCAATGAACAGCCGCGATTGTTTCGCCTCCCGCCAGACGAAGCGCTCATCAACCGGATGGGCTTCAATAATGACGGAACGGCCGCGATGGCAGAGAAGCTGTCACGACGCAAAATAAACCGGATTCCAATCGCGGTTAACATCGGCAAAAACAAAACGACTCCAAACGAGCTTGCTTATGAGGATTATCAGACCTGCATTCGCGATTTGTATACATATGGTGATTTCTTTGTCGTCAACATCAGCTCGCCGAACACGCCGGATTTGCGTGATTTGCAGCATGGGGAAGAGCTTAGAAACCTACTTAGCGCTGTGAAAAAGGAAATGAACACACAGGCGGCGAAACTAGGAAAGAAAGCTAAGCCCGTGCTTGTCAAAATTGCTCCGGACATGACGAATGAGCAGCTTGAGTTAACCGTTGCTACTATAATGGAAAGCGGCGTGTCGGGCATCATCGCTACCAACACAACATTGTCGCGGACAGGACTTCAGCATGCCAATGCGGGAGAGGCGGGCGGGCTTAGCGGCAAACCGCTGCGCGATCGTTCAACCGAGGTCATTCGCGCCGTTTATCGACAGACTGGCGGGCAGCTGCCGATTATTGGATCCGGCGGCATTTTTACCGCTCAAGATGCATACGATAAAATCCGCGCAGGAGCTTCCCTGGTAGAAATTTACACGGCTCTTATCTACAAAGGACCAGGCGTATTGCGAGAATTAACGAGCGGCTTGAAGGAATGTTTACGCAAGGACGGCTACCGCAATATTGCAGAAGCAGTTGGGGCAGATCACGTTTAAGAACAGGAGGCGGCCGGATGGACGGTAGAGACTGGAATCTTTTTTTACAGCCTTATGAACAAGCGGTTGAAGAACTTAAAGTGAAGTTTAAGACGATGCGGGTAGAACTGAAGATAAGAGAAGCCTACGCACCGATAGAATTCGTCACCGGCCGGGTTAAGCGAATATCTAGCATTTTGGAAAAAGCAAGGCGCCTGAATGTCCCCTCGGATCAATTGGATACGGGAATTGAGGACATTGCAGGAATACGCATCATGTGTCAGTTTGTGGATGATATCCATCGCGTAGCCAGCCTCATTCGAACGCGCAAGGATCTCTCACTCGTTTACGAGAAGGATTATATTACAAACTTTAAAGACAGCGGCTACCGCAGTTACCATATGATCGTAGAATATCCGGTACAAACCGCGCTAGGCTACAAAATCGTGCTCGCAGAAATTCAAATCCGCACGTTGGCGATGAATTTCTGGGCTACGATCGAGCATTCTTTAAATTACAAGTTTAAAGAGAGCTTGCCGGAGGATGTGCGTGATCGGCTGAAGAAAGCGGCTGAGGCCGCATCGCAGCTCGATACCGAGATGACAAGTATACGCAAAGAGATATTGGATGCGCAGACTGAATTCGAGGAGCAATCCAATGTCGTCTCGAAGGTGCTGAACGGCATACAGGATCTTTACTTCTATCACCGGGTGCGTGAAGCTGCGCAGTTCCAAATGAAGTTTAATGAGAAGTTTGAGAAGGAAGATTATCATGAGCTTAATCAGCTGTCGCTCGAAATTCAAGCGGCAATCGGAAAAGCGAAAAAAGCGAACCAAAGCTAACATGATAATCGAGCATAAACGGATAATTGTGGAAAAATAGGTGTCTAAGTGGCGAAAATGCTGCTGAGACGCCTTTTTTGTCGGCTGCCAAAATAAGAAAGGCTGTCCAAAAAGGTCTGAATTGACCCAATTGGACAGCCTCTGCCTCATTTGCTTCGGGATTTGGCAAGACTATTCGCTTGATTTTTTGGGTTTGTACAAAACGTCTATCGCTTTGCTTATCTCATCAGCGGTCTTGCCTTGCTTGCTTAAGGCGATGACTTCCTCCATCTCTTTCTTGCAGATGCCGCAGCTGGTGCTGTGATTCGTCCAAGTTACGCCGCCCTCATCGGCAGGATGCTCGGCGACGTAGCAGCGCAGGAGCGAGTCATGCGGCGTTTCAACCGCCAGCCCGTCCGAGCAGCCGCAATAGCAAGTGACGCCGCTCATGATGTCTGCGTGGTCATGGACCGCTTTGTATAGCTCGCTCGTATGCGGGGTATAGTCTGAGAGAAAGCCTGGCAGCTCGTCATACGATGCTGTCGTTTGCCAGGTTTCGGAGCCATGTTGATGCTCAGCGCCGGCCTTGTCATCTTTCGCGAGGCCGCATGCGGTGAGCAATGTAATGAATGCGAATGCTAGAAGCAGGGCATACATGGTACCGCGAATACGTGAGCTTTTTTGCTCCTCGGCGATCTGTTCATCCGTAAGGCGCTGGCGCTTCATCATTTCGCCTCCGCCCCCGAATGTTTGTTGAAGAATGCTTTGTAATCGTCTAAGGAATAGCCGGTTGTGCCTTGCTCGGCAAGGCCGCCCTCTAACCGGTCAACTTCGACGCCGTCTTTGAAATAGGCTAGCGTAGGCGTATATTCCACTTTGTATTTGTTAAAGTATGTCGGAAATTCACGTAGGTTGAATTGCGGCAGATCAACGCCAAGCTCGTCTGCAAGCGGCATAAGCTTTGGTGTCGTTGCTCGGCAATGCGGGCAGTCGGAAGCGAACAGATAAACGAAGAAATCTTCCTTATCGGCAACCTTCTTGTCCAATACGGCCGGTAATATGATATTCTGATAGTTAGGATCGTCAAGCTGCTTGCGTGTTTCCGGGTTTAATTGGTTGACAGGCTTGCCATACAATGGGTTATCCTTGCCGCTGTTGTTTAGTACGAAGATAAAGCCGAATAAAATAACGACGATTCCGATGTACACATAAATCATTTTTACTTTCTTTTTCTTTTTCATGAATGTGGCTACCTCCGAAACGAGTTTAGGTTGGACAACCTTTTTTCCTATAAGTGCATGTCCTAACTTTAATATATTATATAACAAAGCTATGTGCGTATGTAAGAGCAAGGACATCGATGATAATTGGCAGGAGGAAATGAGCATGATCGGCAATCTGCCGCGTAATTTCACGAAAAAAATGGAAAAGCTGTTAGGTGATGAATATGACAAATTTATGTCATCTTATGATGCCCCAAGAGTATATGGTCTAAGAATCAATCGTTTGAAGCTTGGCGTAGAACAGTGGAAAAAGCTATCTCCCATGGGCGAGGCGGCAAGACGGATTCCTTGGGCAGAGGATGGTCTGTATTACAAGGAAGGCGAGCGCCCCGGCAAGCATCCGCACTACCATGCGGGCCTTTATTATATCCAAGAGCCGAGCGCGATGGCACCGGTTGAATTGCTTGACGTGCAGCCTGGACATCGCGTGCTGGACTTATGTGCCGCGCCTGGCGGGAAATCGACGCAAATAGCAGGCAAGCTGCAAGGCAGCGGCGTGCTGGTCGCCAATGACAATGCTAGGGAGCGGACGAAGGCGCTGGCGAAAAATATCGAGCTTGCCGGCGTCCGCAATGCGGTTGTGCTGAATGAGGAGCCAGCGGCTATCGCCGCTGTTTTTCCAGCATGGTTCGACCGCATCCTTGTTGATGCACCTTGCTCGGGAGAGGGCATGTTCCGCAAGGATGATTCAATGATTGCGGAATGGGAGAAGCATTCAATCGAGCGATGCTCGGTTATGCAGCGTGATATTTTGCGCCATGCCGCAGCGATGCTTGCGCCCGGCGGGCGAATCGTCTATTCGACCTGCACCTTCTCGCCGGAGGAGAACGAGCGGCAAATCGCCTTATTTCTTGCGGAGCATGCTGATTTCAACGTAGAAGCTGTTCCTTTGGACTATGGCTGGTCAGCGGGAAGAGCGGATTTGGCGGCTGAGACGGCACAATTAAGCGATGAACGGCTGCAAACGATTCAAGGGACGGTAAGGCTATGGCCGCATCGCATCGAAGGAGAAGGTCATTACGCGGCTGTGTTAAGACGCAGCGGCGAGAGAGTAGTTGAGCAAGCCGATAATACGGCATTGGCAGCGGCGCCGCAGAGCAGATCTGCATCAAAGCCTGCAGGCGGCAGCTTAAAGCGCGAGACGCCGAACGCTAGCGGGAAGCGGGACGAGAAGAAGCCAAGCCACCGGGATGAACGGCGCGCAGGCAAACGCCAGACGAGAAATGACTGGGCAAACGCAGCCATGGAGCGTCCAGCGCAGAAGGGAACCGTGCGAGGAGGCCGTGACGGCTCCGAGGCGAATGCGGAGGAAATAAATCCGGTTTTGCTTTGGTATCAATATGCAGAGCAGTTTGCAATTGGCGCTCTAAGCTGGCCAGGACATGTGGTTGCATATGGCTCTCGCGTATATATTCAGCCAGCAGGGCTGCCTTCGCTTGATGGCTTGCGCGTCGCAAGGGCGGGCTGGTATGTCGGTGAAGCCGTTCGAGGACGGTTTGAGCCTTCGCATCCGCTTGCGATGGGATTAACGCGCGATGCGGCTGTGCGTTCGGTGAATTGGAGCTCGAACGATGAGCAAACGATTCGTTTTCTCAAAGGGGAAACGTTGTTTGTAGAGGAATCGGAAATTCAAGTGCATGAGGGTGCCTCGGCGAAAGGTTATCTATTGGTTTGCACGGATGGATATCCGATCGGGTGGGGGAAATATGCCGGGGGCATGATCAAAAACGAACTGCCTGCAGGATGGAGATGGATGTAAAATGAGCAAACGGATTCGTATCGATAAGCTGCTTGCCCATATGGGGCTCGGGACACGCAGCGAAATAAAAAAAGCGGTAAAGCTAGGCAAGGTTGCCGTTGATGGCAGATTGGTGAAGGATAGCGGCCTCATCGTAGACCCAGAGACGAATGTGGTTACTTTTGACGGAGACCCTGTCGTTTATAAGGATGTCGTATATTTCATGCTGAATAAGCCCGATGGCGTCATATCGGCGACGGAGGACAGCCGCGAGCGTACCGTTATTGATTTGCTGGAGCCGCAGGATCGGCTGCGCGAGCCTTTCCCTGTGGGGCGATTGGACAAGGATACGGTGGGCTTGCTGCTGTTAACGAATGACGGCCAGCTCGCACATGAGCTCTTGTCGCCGAAGAAGCATGTAACGAAGACGTATGAAGCGCTTGTGCAGGGAGATGTCGGGGAATCGGATAAACAGCAGTTCGCAAGCGGAGTCACCTTGGATGACGGGTATGTTACGATGCCGGCAGACCTTCACATACTAGGGAGCGAGCAGCAGGAAGAAGAGACCATCTCGCGCATATCCCTAACGATTATGGAAGGTAAGTTTCACCAAGTGAAAAGAATGTTTGAAGCGGTAGGCAAGAAGGTCGTATACTTGAAAAGAGTATCGATGGGTCCGCTAAAGCTTGATGAATCCCTTCTTGAAGGCTCTTATCGGGAGCTGTCCGAGGAGGAAGTCGAGCTGCTTCGCACGCATAGACGAGCGGCGGAATAGTTCTTATTGGGAAGGCAACAAGCTTTAAAATATAGATGCAGATAGACAAAAAAAAGAGAGATTTGGAATAGGAGTGGGAGTATGAGCTTGCAATATGATTTGATTGCATTGGATGTGGACGGCACGCTGCTGACGGATGACCATGTGCTGACAACGTCTATCCGTGAGACTGTGCACGAGGCTGCTAGCCGCGGCGCACAAATCGTGTTATGTACAGGTCGCGGCCCTTCAGGAGCGCTTCCCGTCATGGAGGAGCTTGGCCTTGGCGGTACGATCATTACCCATAACGGCGCGGTTACGATTAATTCCGATGACCGTTCTGTCGTGCACCAATTTGAAATGGCTTCGGACCACCTGCTAAGCTTTGTGAATTATTGCCGTGATCAAGCGATCCATTTTGATTTGAACACTGCGTTCGAAATGATGGTTGAGAGCATGACGCCCGAGGTAGAGGCGATGTATGGCAAGTTTGAAGCTAAGCCGTCCATACAAGATTTTCGTTTGGGCTTGCCCGGCGGGCTTGTGAAGTTTACCGTTTTTGGCAGCAAGGATCAGATGGATTCCGTACAAGCAGAATGGGCGGGCTGGCCTAAGCATCTTCATTCGATACGCAGCGGCGATTTTTTCATCGACGTTCATCATGCCGAGGCGAACAAAGGAAGAGCGCTGCAGCAGCTTGCGGAAATTCGGGGCGTTGACCGAAGCCGCATTTTGGCAATTGGCAATTATTATAATGATATTACGATGCTGCAATTTGCGGGCATGGGCATAGCGATGGGCAATTCCCCTGAGGAAGTGAAACTCGCGGCTAATGCGGTCGCCCGCTCGAACGCCGAGGATGGCGTAGCGAGAGCGCTGCGCGAATTCGCTTGGAGCTAATAATAAAAAAACCGCCAGAGCGAAGTNCAATCGGCGACTGGTTCTTTAGTTTCGTTTGAATACGAATTGCGTTATAGTAAGTGATGTAGTCTCGAACGGTCTGTTCAACGATTGCAGTCGTTGTATGGGTCAACCCTTCGAGGTAGAACGTTTCAGACTTTAGTGTGGAATGAAACGATTCAATGGGGGCATTATCAGCGGGCGTTCCCTTGCGGGACATGCTCATGGTAATGCCTTTTCCTTTTACAACTTCTTGATACCCCTGCGACGTGTAGACGCTGCCCTGATCGCTATGGAGGATCGCACCTGGCACAGCTGGCAATTGATTGAGTGTATCCAGAACAAAGGCCGTGTATTGCGTATCTGATAGACGGCTAGCTACGATCTCTCCATTATATAAATCGAGGATGCTCGATAGGTACATCATTTTTCCGCCGAATGGTAAATACGTAATATCCGTGACGAGTTTATGAATAGGTGCTTCAGCTTGAAATTGCCGCTTTAACAGGTACTCAGCTACATAAGCAGGCTGCCCTGTATGCTTTCGTTTCTTTACTCTGACTCGACATTGAAGCTGCTCACCTTGCATGATTCGTTGTACGCTGCCTTTATTACAGTTCCGAGGTAAACTCAGGTCCT
>NZ_MAQX01000010.1 GCF_001682865.1 Bacillus sp. FJAT-26390 | reverse complement strand
GGCAGGATAAACGTCCGATGATGTCAGACCTCCGAGAGTCGGGTTCTATTGAGCAAGACGCTGATATCGTTGGTTTCCTCTATCGGGATGACTACTACGACAAAAAGACCGAACAGAAGAATATTATCGAGGTCATTATTGCCAAGCAGCGTAACGGACCAACGGGGACGGTTGAGCTCGCCTTTATGAAAAATTACGGTAAAATGGTCAACTTGAATCGACAAACAACGATTGATGACCATGAGGATTTGGAATGAAACGGCAGCAGCGAAATCCTGAATCAATAGACCCCTATTTTCAAAACCAACCCTATGAAATACATCGTGATGATAAGGGCGCACTACTCGCGGAGGTGTTTCTACTGCCTGCCATATATCTAAATCAAGGCATAATCAATAGGAGTGAGAAGAAAAATGACCGAGCGGACCGAAAGTGCTGAGAAAATAAGTGAATTTGCAAAGCAGCTCGACTCACTTGTGATGACGGACGAGCAGGTTATCGATCAAATTGAAAAGTGTTTGGGAGACGGAGTGCCAATCAACATCAGCACGATGCGCCGCGGTCTGGAAATTCTGCTCTTTGAGCGGCAGGCTCAACCGAAGCTAGCAACAGGACTTGAGCCATTAAATAAGCGTCAGGCTGTAACGTTTAATTTCATTGTCGATTTCATAAGAAAAAATGGTTACCCGCCTTCTGTTCGCGAAATTGGTGAGGGAGTAGGTCTTGCATCCAGCTCGACCGTTCACGGACATTTGGAACGGTTAGAAAAGAAAGGTTATATCAAGCGCAATGCAGAAGGCGGCAGGCCGCGCAGCTTACAAATAACAGGTATGAGGGAGGCCGAAGCCAATGAGATTCGGTAAGAAAAAAGCAGTTGAGGGCGAAGCAACGAAGAGCAAGTATAACGCTAGTAAAGCATTGCTCAATCTGGAGAGCGAATCAATAGTCAAACTGACTAGTCAGCAGGTTAAGGATTTGAAGGAGCTGGGAATTGACTCGAGTCGACTAATCATCTTTGATTCCGAAATGGAAGCACGTTACTACCGTGATCAATTGCTACCATTGGTTAAAGATCAATCTATAGTCGTTGAGTTTCAACCCAAATACATCCTGCAGCCGAAATTTGAAAAAGAAGGCATGAAGCATAGGGAAATTACCTATTCGCCTGATTTCAAAGTCACTTATTTCACTGGCAAGGTGCTTCTCATTGATGTAAAGGGAGCCGAGGATCAGAAATTCCCGATTAAGAGGAAGATGTTCGACTACACCAATCCCGATCTGCCACCATTGGTAGTTATGAAATACGTCAAAAAGTTTGGCGGATGGATAACTATCGAGGAATATACGATTAAAAAACGCGAAGAAAACAAACAAAAGAAGGCTGCAGCAGCTTTGTAAATAACCGCGCAATCGCTCGGTGAAGGGATTTCTGTTGCCTTAAAACCGAACATACGTTCCAAATGGAGGTGCTTTTGTTGGATATGAGTAAGGCAACGCGGGCGCAGCTGGTCATTATTCAATACGATGATCCTCTTGCCAGTAAGTCAGATCGGACGGATGCAGAAAACGAACTGAAGCGTCGAGAGAAGCGGCGCAGCGGAAAGCCGAATAAGCACCCGGGGTCCAAGCGATGAGTCGCCGTTTACAACCGCTACCGCAGCGAAAGCTTGAAGTTGATCGAAGGGCTAATAGCGACATTGACGTCCGACAGATGACTACGGCTGAACTTGAGCGGCAGGCTGCGGCGAAGCCCCGGGAACGAGATTTTAAGAGCTGGTCCGGCCGGAAAAGGAAAGAGGTGGGGGATTGAATCACATTATCTTTTCAAGCGGCGGAACCGCAAGCCTGTCTGTTGCTGATTGGGTTAAAGAACAAAACCCCAATGACAATATCGTGATGTATTTCACGGATACGCTATGGGAACATCCAGATTGTTACCGAGTGCTGCGAGAAGGTTCGGATAAGCTTCAGCTTCCACTTCTAACGCATAGCATGGGGCTTAACCCGATTCAGCTAATGTTTGAGAAAAAGATGGTCTACAACTCTATGATCGGTGACTGCTCCAAAATTTTGAAAATGCGTGTCGGCATGGATTTTCTTAAAAGGGGTAAGCTGCCGGCAGTTGGATACTGGCGCAATGAACAATTCTTGAAGGAAGCTGATTTCATAACAGATGCCACTCTTTATTTCGGAATTGGTTTTGACGAGATGCACCGCGAGACGGCCATATCGAAAAATTGGGCTCCATTCAAAGTGGTGTTCCCATTAATCGAAAACAACATCTGGAAAGAGGAAGTCCTTGCGAAATACGAGATTAAGAAGCCGGAGCTGTACAAACTGGGCTTCTCGCACAACAACTGTCATGGCCGCTGCGTGAAGGCTGGGCAAGGGCATTACAAACTTCTAAAGGAACAACTGCCAGATGTATTCGAGAAGATCATGGAGCAGGAGTTTCACTTGAAAATGTACGTCTCAGCTTACAGGTATATCACCAAGGGGAATGATCCCAAAGACAAAACGCCTATCCCGGACGAAGATAAAATTCCTTTACATGTCCAATAGCCAATGCTCAAGGAACTTGATGCTGCATACCGCGACTACTTTTATGACCGGGCATCAAAGCCGGGATTTTACGTTCATCCAGCAGGCTCAGCTGCAGTAAGGTACGCAAAGATTCAACAGTACAGCTTCATGAAAAAGGATTCGCAGCCCTACCCGATACGCCAGCTTAACCAGGACGACGAGGCCGAGCGGGCGATGTATGGAGGCGCGGAATTGATCGATCGCTATGATATTGGCGGCTGCGGCTGCTTCACAGATTCGCATTGCGAGATAGATCAGGACGGGGTGATGGATTGAAACGAGCAGATGAGCGCTTTGCAGGTAACAAAGCAATGCGAAAGTATTATCGCAAGGTCGCCAGCTTCACGTATCACCGCCGGACATACTCGGCTGACGAGATATTTGTAGACAACTTTGCCGGAGGAGGAGGCGCGAGCACCGGGATAGAGATCGCAATCGGCCGCAGCGTGGATGAAGCAATAAACCATGATCCGGCAGCTATAGCAATGCACAAAGCCAATCACCCTGATACACGCCATTGGTGCGAATCGGTTTGGGATGTTGATCCACGCACGATTGCGGCGGGCAGGCCCGTGGCGCTGGTCTGGCTTTCTCCAGACTGCAAGCACTTCTCGAAGGCAAAGGGCAGCAAGCCGGTTGAAAAGAGTATTCGGGGGCTGGCTTGGGTCGGCATCCGGTGGGCAGCAACGGTCCGCCCGCGTGTGATCATGCTAGAGAACGTAGAGGAGTTTAAGACCTGGGGGCCGCTCATCCAAGATACAGAAGGGAATTGGTACCCTGATCCAAAGCAAAAGGGGCGGACATTCAATTCTTTCGTCAACGCTTTGCGGCGCCTCGGGTATACGGTCGAATGGCGTGAGCTGAGGGCCTGTGATTATGGAGCTCCTACGATTCGCAAGCGCCTGTTTCTCATAGCTCGCTGCGACGGGCTGCCGATCGTATGGCCGGAGCCGACGCACGGAGCGCCGGAAAGTACGGAAGTGCTGGCCGGAGAACGGCTGCCATACAAAACGGCAGCAGACATCATTGATTGGTCGATTCCTTGCCCGAGCATCTTTGAACGAAAAAAGCCGCTCGCAGAGAATACGCAGCGCCGGATCGCTCGCGGCATTGAGAAGTTTGTTCTTAACAGCTCAAAGCCGTTTATTATCAAGGTCAACCATCAGGGCGAGCAGTTTCGTGGTCAAGATATCGACGAGCCCCTTCAGACGATTACTGCTAAAAACGGATGGGGAATTGTTACTCCGTTCGTTGCCCGGATCGGTCAAACCGGATTCGGCGGGGACAGGCTGCAGCATTCGGCGGAGCAGCCGCTTACGACAGTGACAACAAAAGCAGAGCATCTGTTGGTTAGCCCGACATTAATCCAGATGGGCTATGGCGATCCCGAGGGACGCAGGGTGCTTGATCTCGAAAAGCCTGTCGGGACGGTAACGGCTGGCGGCAACAAGTTTGGCTTAGCTGCAGCATTCCTCGCCAGACATTTTGGGCAATCGATAGGCAGCACAGCTGATGATCCAATAGGCACGGTAACTGCGGGCGGCGGCGGGAAGACATCGCTTGTAACAAGTCACCTCGTTAAATTGCGAGGCACCTGTAAAGACGGCCAGCCAGTCACCGAGCCGGTACCGACAATCACAGCAGGCGGGCTGCACATCGGAGAGGTTAGGGCTTTCCTAATCGCTTACTACGGCAGCAGCGTCGGGCAGGATCTCAACGAGCCCCTACAAACCGTTGTGACGAAAGATAGATTCGGGTTAGTCACTATAGAGGGCATTGATTATCAGATCGTTGATATCGGCATGCGGATGCTTAAGCCTCACGAACTGTTTGCGGCTCAAGGCTTTCCAAGCAGCTATATCATTGATCGGTACCAGGGTGGGGCTCCGGTCCCGCAGGCTGAGCAGGTTAACCGCTGCGGAAATTCGGTTTCTCCGAAAATGTCCGAAGTGCTTACAAAGGCGAACGTGCCGGAGCATTGCGCCGGATCTGGGAACGCTCTGAAATTTGAGAGATACGTAGAGGCCGAGGGGCAACTAGCGTTATCTATGTGAGGTGAAGGAAATGATTCTACAAGGTGATTGCCGGATAGTTATGCTGACGCTGCCGGCGCAACACTTTCACACAAGCGTTACCTCGCCGCCTTACTGGGGCTTACGTGATTACGGCATTCCGCCGAGTGACTGGCCGGAGGTAACGTATACCCCAATGCCGGGGCTGCCGCCAGTGACCGTTCCCGCATGGCGTGGTTGTCTCGGACTTGAACCGTCGCCTGAAATGTTCGTAGCTCATACGGTTTTGGTGTTTCGGGAAGTATGGCGCGTGCTGCGGGATGATGGCACACTATGGCTTAATTACGGAGACAGTTACTTCAGTGCTGGTCAATCAATTGGACTGAAGCCTAACGATCTAATCGGAATCCCATGGCGAGTAGCCTTTGCTCTTCAGGCAGAAGGCTGGTATCTACGGATGGACAATATTTGGAGCAAGCCGAACTGGATGCCGGAGAGCGCCCGGGATAGGCCGACAAAATCCCATGAGTACATGTTCCTAATGAGCAAGTCAGAACGATACTACTACGATAAAGAAGCAATCAAGGAACACGGGGTACAGGATGAGTGGGCAAATGGCTTCCGAGGTGGTAGCTACACTGGGAATGAAACCTTTGTTAATCAGGAAGGCGGTAAACGAAAGACACGAGGGAATATCAAAGTCCCAGCAGGCTGGGATACTGAATTGGGATCACACGGAACGATTCACCGTAAGGGCCGGAGCAAAGCGAATTCATTTGCTCGGGATGTAAATGAGTCGCCGCCACCTGGTCAACCACAGCAGCACCGCTCGGAACGCGAGGATATTGATTATAAAGGATTTAGAAATAAGCGCAGTGTTTGGACTGTGGCCACTCAAGCTTTTCCGGAAGCACACTTTGCCACATTTCCAGAAAAGCTAATAGAGCCCTGCATTATGGCAGGTGCTCCGGTTGGCGGACGCGTGCTGGATCCATTCGGGGGAAGCGGAACAACTGAGAAAGTTGCTATTGAGAACGGCAGGGAATGCACAAGCATTGAAATAGGTGAGCAATACGTCGAAATTGCTGAGCGCCGGATTGCGACGGTCCAGCCTAAGCTGCAGTTTGAAGGGCAAACATTAATATTTTGAGGAGTGATCCAAGTGAAAGTAATTACCATAATCCAGCCATGGGCGACTTTGATCGCCATTGGTGAAAAGCATTTCGAAACACGTAGTTGGCCTACGAAGCACCGCGGCCCGATCGCTATCCACGCAGGCAAGAAGATTGACCGAGAGGCATGTGAGCAGAAGGAGATTAAGGCAACGCTGGAGGCGCATGGATATACAATTGACAACTTGCCAACTGGGGCGATTGTTGCAACAGGGACCATCTCAGAGTGCTACAAAACTAGACAATATGGGATGTCCGATTTCGTGGAGTTAACTAGCGATAGTGGAATCAAGTCTATAGATGGTCCTGAATTTGTATTTGGAGATTATTCTACAGGGCGCTTCGCTTGGGAGATTACTGGAGTCGATCAACTGCGTGAGCCGATACCGGCCAAGGGGCAACAGGGATTGTGGAATTGGGCTGCCGGTGATACATCTCAATGAATACGGAAGAACATGGAGGGTACGTCCTATTTTTTTTGTTAATAAACCGAACATATGTGCTTACTTATCAGGGGAAGGAGAATGAAATGAAAGTCAAAGCAGAGCATATAAAGCAAGCGCTCGCCAGTAAGCATAGCGACGATCTATTCATGACAGAAGTCAAAACAGGTCGCACTTGGAATAACAGTGAGCTTCTGAAGTTCGATGCTTTTGCCATGAAGAAGAGTTGGGCAAATCCTTGCATCTATGGTTATGAGGTCAAAGTAAGCCGCGCTGACTTCCTGAAGGATCAGAAATGGCCGGGGTACATGGCTTATTGTCATCGCTTTGCCTTTGTTTGCCCGAAGGGGTTGATTCAGCCAGAGGAGTTGCCGGATGAAGTTGGTTTGATTTGGTTCTATCCAGACAGTGGAGCGCTGCGGTCAGCACGGCCAGCAAAGCATCGCATAGTCGATATTCCTTCTGATCTATATCAATACATTCTTATGTCGCGGATTGATTCGGACAGGCTTCCATTTTACAGCTCCGCTCGCGAGTATTTCGAAGCATGGATTGCGGACAAAAAGGACCGCAGGATGCTGGGGGCATACGTCTCCGAAAAGCTGCAAAAGGAACTCGGGGAGTTGAACCGGATTAGTGATGAAGCAAAGCGGTATCAGGATCGTCACAGATCTGATCTGCAACTACTCCGTGAGGTGACTGAAATATTGAGAGTTAACGGCATTTCAATGCACTCATGGAATACCAACTGGCAGGACGAGCTGAGAAAGGCACTTGTCGGCGGGGCGAATCCTAAAGCATCAAGGGCTTTGGAACGTTTGATTGACAATGCAGAGGAGCTAAAACGTATGTTAGGCGAGGTGAACGAGTCATGATCCAATTAACAGCGATGCAAAAGTCGATCATGGATGTTATTGCCGCTCATGATGGCATTAAATACGGCGATATGATGGAAAAGTCAGGAATCTTGCTTAGCAACGGTACAGGGACGATTCAATCCCTCTTAAATAAAAAACTGATTATCCGGAAAGGTAAGCAACGCAGATTTTTTTATCATTGGACAGGTATTCCTTATGGGGCGTTGCCGGAGGGTGACCAGGTGTATATCGAGCTGCCGGCGAGCCCAGATCCATTTTTAAAACGATCTGCATCGATCCAGCTAACGAGCGAACAGAGGTTTTATTTAGACAATCATAAGCATCTTCCGCGCACCCAGTTAGCCCGCAAGCTCGGAATTAGCAAGCTGGAGCTCAACTTTGCGATGGACTCGAAGCGAAAGTAAGAACAGAAATTATCCCAAATATTATTCCGAGGAGAGATATAGATATGGCAAAGAAAGCAAAGACGGAAAAGTTTCATTCAGAGGCGGAACCGGCAGTATATGCACTTCTGAACAGCGTGATGGAGAAGCATCACAAGCATTTCAGGGATTCGGAATTCCTGATTCTTTTCAAACATGGAGGCTGGATGTCTCGCGGCAGAACGGCATTCGCTAGATTTAAGGTTCTTGCCGACGATATGCGCCGGACACTCGACAAGGATGCGGTGTTGTACATTAACTGCGATGTATGGCGCAAGATGACGGAGCCGCAGCAGCGCTATTTCTTGGATGAAGCCTTTCTTGGTTTGGATTTTAAAACGAATGCCAAAGGCGATACGTTGGAGCATCCTGGCGATGGCCGTGTGCTTCTCAAACTGGTTCCGCCTGATCTTGAGGCTTTTGTCGAGGCGATAAAGCGGCATGGACCTATTGCCGAGGACGTAAAGCGGCTGCTCAAAGGGTTGAAAGATCTCGGTCAAATGACTATCGAAGATGTGAAAGAAGAACCGCCGGCGCCGCCGCATGAAGGTGTTATGGTAACGATCGGTGAGGGCGGAGTAGTTGAGCATGTGGAAGATGACAAAAACCAGCTCACGTTAGAAGAAGCTGCAAACGATCCAATGCACGGTATCGGCGCCAAGCCGGGGGGCGATCCTGCAGAGCCGAAATCCGAGAATGACGATGACGATCTCGTATGAGGAGTCGTTGGAACTGGCCGTTCATCTTCTTTTGGAGCATAGCTGGCGTTTTCTGCGCGGCAGTGTGGTCGATCGTACTTATTTTGATAATCGCTGCTGCTAAATAACATATAGCCCCTGCTACGGCGGGGGCAATCCCACAAAGGGGTGAGCATGGTGGGTAAGAAGGACTTTATACCGGAACTGGACGATCGCGGATACATGCTTCACTTGGATGATTTGAAAAGGTCATATCGGATAACGCTGGGGAAGCTGCAAGCCAGCCGCGAAAAAATTGAGGAAAACATAGCTGAAGCCCCGGAGCTGGCAGCTGTATACGAAGAAGATTTAAGTCACATTTCCGAAATGATATCGGATGTGAATTATAATATCGAATGGCTTCACACTGGCCGGCAGCCCCGGAGCAAGCGTGGAGTAGATAGGCGCAGCGTTTACCAGCGGACGGTGCTCATGGACCCGACGATCATGGAACGGTACATGAAGCCAATCAATAGCCGCAGTGCAACAACACTGACGGATGATGAGCGGCACAAGCTGGAGGAAGTGTTGGATATACTCAGCCCGCGTGAAAGAGAAGTATTCACGATGGCGAAGGGCGAGGGCTTCCCTCACGAGTATATTGCGGATATGTTGAACATTCATAAGGGTAGCGTCGATGTCATGGTCAAGCGAGCACACGATAAAGTGTCGGCAGGATGGCAAGGAACGTTATTCTAATTTGGAACTAAACATAGGAAGAAGGTCTGAATAATGATTACATCAAAAGAGCAATTGCCTCTTATATTAGAACCAGCACATATACAAGAAATTTTATGCATCGGAAGGCGAGCAACTTATGAGCTTTTGGCTGACCCTCCTTTCCACGTTAACCGCGTGGGCAAAAACAAAATGATTAAAGTTCCTAGAGACGTTTTTTTTAGATGGCTCGAAGGAGATAAAGAGCAGGGATGAAAATCCTTGCTTTTTTATTTTTACAGTGTTAATATTTCAACAAAGTTATTTCGTAAGTCCGTTTAAACCTTGGTAGGGTGTTTGGTAGGATTTCGGTAGGAAACATTCGGAGACGACTGATTTCGACATGGCACGACATGACATGTCGAAAGCTGCTGAGACCGCATAAAATAACGACTTTGAACACGATTTGACTTGAAATGAACATCAAATGCAACGAATTATTTTTGCAGCTTTCCTTCGGGGTCAG
>NZ_MAQX01000009.1:2500-12498 GCF_001682865.1 Bacillus sp. FJAT-26390 | reverse complement strand
TTTGTGCTAAGAAACAACCCCACATGCCGGTGGGTTTTATTGTTTCCCTGGAGGCTTAGCTCAGCTGGGAGAGCATCTGCCTTACAAGCAGAGGGTCGGCGGTTCGATCCCGTCAGCCTCCACCATTACTATGAGTCATTAGCTCAGTTGGTAGAGCACCTGACTTTTAATCAGGGTGTCGTAGGTTCGAATCCTACATGACTCACCATTTTTTTCTCACATGCGCGTATGGCGGAATTGGCAGACGCACCAGACTTAGGATCTGGCGGGCGACCGTGGGGGTTCAAGTCCCTCTACGCGCATACATTTAATAATTAAAGCCTTGCTGAGCAAGGCTTTTTTTATTGGCTGAACGCCAAAAAGTGACCTTGTGATCAAAGATCCTAGGTCTTTTTTTTTGTCAAAGCTGGCAGCAATCGTGTACAATTAAGCCAATAAGGGAGGCGGACTATGAATTTTTACGTAACCTTCTTCACAAATATGAGCATTCTCATAACTTGTGCCTACCTGTTCAACCTTCTTTATAAGAACTTATTTCAGCATGCATCCTCAATCGTCAAAAATAGCGCAATGATTGTAATATTTATTTTTTGCGGTTGGCTGGCGATGATGGTAGGCGTTCAGTTGAAGGAAGGCGCTGTATTAGACTTGCGGGTGGTGCCGATTATTTTTGCATCGCTTATGTTTCGAAATCCACGGTATGTCTTCATAATCGGCTTGGGAATTGCCGCAACAAGGTACTGTGTCAACGGAGTAACCCCGAATGCGCTTACCGGATCGATTAATATCGTTATTTTGGGTCTGGTCGCTTCAGGACTCGTTATGTTGTACGAACGGAAGCAGGAATGGAGTTACCGCAAAAAAGCGACGATCTCGCTGCTGACCATCAATTTGATGCAGGTGATAGGTATCGCGAGCTTTGGCGCTCTATCCCGTGAGGTTTATTTGAAGCATATCATGCCTTATACGCTTCCGCTTTCTCTGCTGCTAGGCGCGTTTTTCTTATTTATTATTTACGATTTCTATAAGGAGCAGCACCGGGCGGAAGAGCTTCGAAATAAAAACGTAATCCTTGTGGAGCAGACAAACGAGCTTAAAGAAGCCCATAAGGAGCTTGAAGAGCGAGCGCTTCAAATTTTAAATTCCTCTAAATACAAATCAGAATTTATATCGAATATGTCGCATGAGCTAAGAACGCCGCTTAACAGCATTATCCTTCTCTCCGAGCTTATCCGTGAAAACGAGGCGGACAAGGAGGATAGCGAGAATCTGCAGTATGCAGAAATTATAAATAGCTCCAGCACGGAGCTGCTGCGCATTATCGTTGATATTTTGGACCTCGCGAAAATGGAAGCAGGGAAGATGGAGATGGACTTTGGCGAAGTATCCATTACGGATATAACGCAGCTGCTTCAGCATCAGCTTGCCCCATTGGCGGATCAGAAGAAGCTAAGCTTTGAGATTATTGCAGATAAGGATGTACCTGCTCTGCTCGTATCAGATGGACTTCGGCTTAGTCAAGTTTTAAGCAACTTAACGGCTAATGCAATTAAATTCACGGATCGTGGAAGTGTTACCGTACATATATCAAATGAATCGGAACCCGGCTTCATTGCTTTTGCCGTTCGGGATACTGGAATTGGCATCGACGAACATAGTCGGCAGCTCATTTTCGAAACCTTTTTGCAAGAAGACAGCACCACCAGACGAAAATACGAAGGAACCGGTCTAGGACTCTCGATCAGCCAACAGCTTGCAAGACTGCTGGGCGGCTCTCTAACGCTTCAAAGCACCAAGGGAGTCGGCAGTGAGTTTAAGCTCATCTTGCCTCTTACTCCTCCGGTTGACGATGCGGCAGGAGGCTAACATGATCGTATACGGGTGTGATTTTAGCGGGGCAAAAGATCCAAATGGCAAAATATATGTAGCGGTAGGAAACTTAGAGCAGCAATCCCTAACGATCACGGAAGTCATTCCATGCGAGGACAGGCTCGATTTATTTAGTATGATTAAGCATGCGCCGGCACCATGGGGACTGGATTTTCCCTTCTCCATACCGAAGGAGCATCTGGCGAATCACTACCAATCGTCGTGGAGAAGCTTTATTCATGCCGCTTACTTGGAATCGCGAATGCAGTTCAAGACCAAATTCGGCAAAATACATAGCGGTAAAAACAATACACAGCATTGCAGATTAACGGATATTGCCGCAGACGCTAAAAGTCCAATTGCAGAAACGCCTATCAGTATGAATGGAATGGTATATGGGGGACGCAAGCTATTATTTAACCTGCTTAATGATGCTGCTATTTATCCGTTTGATGCGCATAGGGCGGATGCGGCTCGTTTGTACGAAGTTTATCCGAGTCATGGCTGGTCGAAGCTTGGCTTGAATAGAGAGGACGATTACGCCCTAGAGCAGCTGGATGCGGCTTTCAAAAATAAGATTGATCCAAGCTTCTCCATAAGGCTTGATCCGGATAGCGTTCCGAGGCAGCCAAGCGGGAAGAAAATCGGAATGCCGATTGAGCATGCGACAGACGCAATAATGGCTTGCATGATTTTGGCATACAGCATTTATAGCTGCTCACTTGATGATACATGGGGGGAGAAGCCACCGTTTGCTGCCGATGAGGAATGGAGTCAGATTCACCAAGAAGGGCTGATCATAAGAATGGAATGAAGCTTGGGACCGCCTAGGAGAGAGGGATTTGCCTCTATCCTGGACGGTCCTTTCTTGATCCTTAATCGGCATGAGCCATTTGCTTTGGCAGTTCAACCGTAACAGTAGTGCCTTGGCCAAGGCAGCTTTCCATCCGCAGGGAGGCTTGCCCTCCAAATAAATGCTCGACTCTTTTGCGAGTATGCGATAAGCCAATGTGCCGGAGCCCAGCGTTTTGCTTAGGCTTCCCTTTCTCCCAAATGGTCGGCAGCTGGTCGGCTTCAATGCCAATCCCGTCGTCCGCAACCTTCAGAATTAGGACGTTCTTGGCGAGCGAAGCGGATATGCGCAGCATTCCGGTCTCTTCTTTTGGACAAATCCCGTGGAAAATCGCATTTTCAACAAAAGGCTGAATCAGGTTGCGAGGCACGAGGCACTCATAAGCTTCATCTTGAATGTCCCATGCGACCTCAAACATGTCGATGTAACGAAAGGATTGAATCGCGATATAATCGCGCAACAATCCGATCTCTTCCCGCAAAGGGATTAAGGTCTTAGCCCCGTCCATTTTAACCGCATCCTGCAGAAGCCTTATAAAAGAGCTGACCATTCGGACAATATCGTCATTCCCTTGCTTCTGAGCCATGTAAATAACGGCGTTTAACGTATTGTATACGAAATGCGGATTCAATTGGGAGAGCAGAAGCTCAAGTTCCAGCTCTCGTTTATCTTTTTCATGGCGAATCGATTGTTCCAAATGGGCCTGCAGTTGATGGGTCATACGATTAAAGCCGAGGCCAAGCTTCTCTAATTCATCGCCGGTTTTAATGTTGACCGAGGTGTGCAGCTTTCCGCTGGAGACGGCGTTCATGGCATGATATAAACGCATAATGGGTCTCGTGATGCGGAAGATGGCAGGCATCATTAAGAGCAGAATTAGTATCGTGCTCGTTAGCGAAAATACACCGAGAAGATAGATGATGATTTTGCCCCGTTCCATCAGTGAGGCTTGGGAGACAAAGGCGACCAGTTTCCAGTTGATGCTCTCGAACCGATCGATCAGCATATAGCCTCTATCAATGGAAGAGATCCCTTCTTGTTGTTCCTCTGATGCAGCCTTTATAAGTGAAGGGACCAACGGGAAATCCGATGATGGGCTAGCTTTCTCATACAATAAATAACCTGCGTCGTTTAGCCACAAAAAACCTTCGAAGCCCGCGCTGCCAAAGTCAAGCAATGACTCGAAGCTATCATAATCGAGATTTAGAATCAGCTTGCCGATCGTTTGACCCGGCTGCTCAATATCTTTTACCGTAACGATAAAGCTAATGATCTTCCCTTTTTCTAACGTATTGCCGGTTAGAAACATCTCATGCGGCTCGGTAAAGGCATGCTGCCGGCCTGACTGGGCATAATTCAAATACCACTCTTCCTTTAATAACTCGCTAAAGTAATGATCGTTTCTTGCCTCGCTCCAGAATACCCGGTTGTCCGGCAGGAGAAGAGCGAAGCTGCTAACTTCCTTGCGCAGTCCCTTATTATCATCAAGATATTCTAATGTGTCTTGAACCATCGCAAATTGATCAAAGATATCCAGCTGATTATAAGTTTTATAGAAGGATTGAAGCTGATCGGAAATAATAAGGGAAAAGGAAAACTTAGCAATATCATCCGACATGTATTCAAGCTGTCTAACGGTCTGGCTAAGCTCCGTTTCATCCTCATGAATCATCTGCTCCACCACTATGGTTTTAAAATAATAATAGGTAAAGCCCGCTGAGAGAAGGAAGCTGACAATAGCAACGATAACGATCCGCTGCAGGATGACAGAGCGCAGGCTCTTCATAAACGGTGGCCCCCGTGCCGGTATTGGTGGGGAAGCATGCCCGTCGTTTTTTTGAATACTTGGCTAAAATGCTGGGGCGAACGGTAGCCGACTCTTGCGGAGACCTCGGTCATTTTCGCATCCCCTTGATTCAAAATACGTTTGGCCTGATTAATTCTGTACTCCGTTAAATAATCGAGAAACGTACGCCCCAGCTCGCGCTTGAACAATTGATGAAGATAGGAGGGGCTTATGCCTATCGATCGGGAAACGTCTTCAATGTTGACATCCTCGTGATAATGCATTTGAATATATTGCATTGCCCGCAGCAGCTTATTGGATAAGCGGTCAAGTTCAGCTTTATTGGAGCACAACCTCTGAAGGATGACGATAAATCTATTCATGATCTCATCAATGTGATACAAGGGGGTTGCTTCCCCTAATGTGAGCGGATCTGCTTCCGGCAATCCTTTGGCGGCATATCGCTTATTTATAATTCCGGTCAGCGCATGGATGGCCTCGTACAAGCCAGCCAGATCCCAGAGGGGGGAGCATAGCGAGTTAAAGACCCTTTTGATAACGCTCTCAATTATCGCGGGATCATGCTGATCCATCCCTTCAATTAGCTCCTCAAAGTAGATATTGCGAGGTGGCAACGGTGGATGGATTTCGTTGTCCAGAGGCAGCATCGGAAGTTCATCCGCGCATTGCAGGCTGTTTTTCCCACTAAATACAGCGTGCCTTGCGGCAGCCTCGACTCTGCGAAAGGAATCGTGGAGCGAGGAGGAATCAGTGCTCTGAAATGAGTAATAGAAGGAATAGCTGCTGTCATCATGCAGCTTTAGATGCGAATCAGTAGACCTTGCAAGATATTCAAAGCTTTGGCGCTGCATGGAGACGGTTTTATTTTTCTGAGAGAACAGCGCTATGAATTGGTTCCGGTTCAGGGAGAGTTCGCCAATTAGCTGCCAATCAGATTGACCCGAGCACAAGTTGATTTCATGGGAAGCCAAGTCGAGAGCTTGAAGGCTCGATGTTTTCCCAAAGGGAGAAGGTATGGCAGAGAATGGCGAATCCCTCTGGATAAGCAGGATGGCGTAAGGCGGCGCAGCTTGGTTATCCTGAAACACGGTCATTGCTGCTGCCCCCGTCACTGCTTTCATGAGCTGATCGGAGCGCTCGATCTTTCTTTGTTTTTGTTCGCATTCCCAGCTTTCTTTGGCTTTGTTTAATTCATGAAGCAATTTATCCCGGTCTACCTCATGCTTGATCAGATAACTGGAGACACTCCCTATAGCAATAGCTTGCCTTGCATACTCGAAATCCTGATAGGCACTCATCACAATAAATTTCACGCCTAATTTACGTTCGGAGACCGCCCGGATCAATTCGAGCCCGTCCATTACAGGCATGCGAATGTCGACAATCATAATTTGAGGGCGAAGCTCCTCGCAAAGCCGAAGAGCGGTTCTGCCATTTGAGGCGGATGCAGCAATTTCGTAACCATATTCGTCCCAGAGGAGAAGACTTTTTACATGCTCCAAGGCAATTCGTTCGTCATCCACCAATATGATCTTCATCATGCTCGCCTCCGCGGGATTTTTTGTATGATTGATTATAACTTACATAAGGGATATAGAAGCAAGGGGAAAAGTAGGATCGCGACCAAAAGTGTAGAATAGCAATGTTTACGCTTACATTCGCTAGCATGTATATTGAAAGCGCAGACATTATAAGGTGAACAAAGGAGCGATTATACGATGCAAAAGAGGATTTGGATCCAATCAATGTGCCTAGTGATCTCCATCATGATGCTTGCAAGCATGCTGGTCGCCTGCGGAGGAGGCAATACCGTCAATAACAAGGAAGAGGCGGCAGCCAATAACACAGGCACCGGGGAACAAGATAACGCGGGCAACGCAGCCGTCAAAGGAAATGCCGATTACAAGGGGGAGTTTGTTTTATGGACGTGGGAGCCGGAGCATCCCACCGCTTTGGCGGCTTTTAACGAGAAGTATCCCAATATCAAAGTAAAACGCGTAAACGTTGCTGCGGAGGATATTTCGAAAAAGCTGCAAACGACGATCGCCTCAGGCGGCGAATTGCCGGATGTCGTAAGGATTGAACGTGGTCAAAAGGCGAAAATCTTCGATATGGATATACTCGAAAATCTAGAAACGGCACCGTATAATGCCGATAAATCGATTTTGTTCGATTATGATCTTGCAACCTTTGCCAAAGACGATCATCTCATAGCTATTCCCGACGATATGAGCGTAGCCGGGATTGCTTACATCAAATCGCTCGCCAAACAATATTTCGGTACGGATAATCCGGAGGAAATGGAGGCGATCTTCACAAACTGGGATGTGTTTATTGAGAAGGGAAAAGAGGTGCTGCAGCAGAGCGGCGGCAAGGTTAAAATGTTTCCAAGCCTCGGCGACGTGAACCAAACGCTGAAGGGACAACGCGCCGAGCCTTACTTTGATGGCGACAAGCTGAATGTGCCTATGCTTACGAGCACCGTAACCGATTTGGTCAAGTTTCGGGATTCAGGCATTATAGACAAGCTTGATCAATGGACGCCTGCATGGAACGCAACATTTGGCGGAGAAAAATACATATTCGCCATGTCTCCCGTATGGATGCCGCAGTATGTGATTGGCCCTAACGATAAGAAGGATGATCGCTGGGCATTGATGGTGCCTCCTGGAGGAGGATTCATCAGAGGCGGCTCCTCGCACGGTATTCCGAAGGGAGCCAAAAATGCGGAGTTAGCCTGGAAATGGATCGAGTTTACGTCGATGTCGCAGGAAGGCGCGGAAGCGCAGAAAAAGGATGGCGTATTTACGCACTTCAAGAAGGCTTATGAGGATCAATCATTTACGAATTGGACTTGGCGAAACTTCGGCAGTCAAGATATCGGCGACAAGTTCTTTGTCGACATCTCTGCGACCACAAAGGACATGCCGGAAAATATCAATGACCTTGTGCTGGATGATGTGATGAATATCGTGCTCCAGACGCTCGCAAAAGACGACTCGTTTGGCGTAGAACAGGCTTTGGACCGGATTCAAAAGGAGCTGAAAGCCAAAGCTCCTAAAATCGTTTGGGAGTAAGCGACGGGTAGCGGCAGCATGAAGAGCGGTCTGTTTATTTCATCGGGCCGCTTCTTTTCTCACCAGATGTCAAATAGTCAGGAGTGTAGGCGATGCATGCTTTAAAAAGAAAATGGGTGCCTTACTTTTTCCTCTCCCCGTACATTTTGTTTTATTTGGCTTTTGGCCTTATTCCAATGGTGTTTTCGTTATATGTCAGCATGACGAGCTGGAACGGCATAGGGGATAAAACGTTTATTGGACTCGACAACTACAAATTTTTGTTTAATCCGGATTCTTATTTTTTCAAATCGGTTGGCAATACGCTGTTGTTTGTTGTGTTTACGCTTCCGCTCCAAATCATTTTTGGATTGCTCATAGCCTCGCTGCTATACAGCAGGTGGGTAAAGTGGAAAGGCTTTTTTCAATTGGTGAATTTTCTCCCCTATATCGTAACGCCTGTTGCGGTGGGGCTTATGTTTAATCTTCTCTTTGACTGGCAAGCGGGGTTCATTAATAAAATCCTGCTTCATCTTGGTCTGATCGATGAGGGCATATATTGGCTGGGAGACCCGTTGTACGCCCGAATAGTCATCATCGTCATGCTGTTCTGGAAAGGCTTCGGCTATACAATGATTTTTTACTTGGCGGGGCTCGCCAACATACCAAAGGATTTGAATGAGGCTGCGCAAGTGGATGGAGCATCTGGCTATCGAACATTTATGTCCATCACGCTTCCGCTGCTGAAGCCGGTCACCGTATTTATTGTCATTACAGGGATCATTGGCGGTTTTCAGCTTTTGGAAGAGCCGATGCTTCTGCTCGGAGGCTCTGGGATGGGTTCAAGCACGGCGGTCATCGGCGGTCCGGATCGATGCTGCTTGACCACGGTATGGAATATGTATGATACCGCCTATGGCAGCATGACCCGTTACGGGCTAGGGGCAGCTATCGCTTATGGCTTATGCATCATTATTGCATTCTTTTCGTTTATCGGCGCAAGATTTTATAGGGGGGAACAGGAATGAGTCAATCGGTCCGGACGACGCTGGCGACATCCGCAATCGCTCTGCTTTCTATTTTTGCGCTGCTGCCCTTCTATATTATGACCATTATGGGAACTTATCAGAATGAAGACCTCTTTACGAAAATCGTTCTTGTGCCCGGCACTTATTTATTGGAAAATTTCAAAACGGTTGCGGCTAGCCGATTCGATCTGGTTTATTGGAACAGCATCATCGTATCGCTCTTTAGTACGGTGCTGTCGGTACTCGTCAGTGCGTTTGCCGGCTTTGCTTTTGCCAAACATCATTTTAAGTATAAGAACAAAATTTTTGCTGCGGTGCTGCTCACGATGATGATTCCCGGTCAATTGGGGCTTGTCGCTTATGTCATCGAGATGCGCTATCTCAGCTTGTCGGGCACGTTGCTGCCGCTTATTCTGCCTTGGGTGGCGAATGCGTTTGGCGTTTATTGGATGACTCAGTTTATCAAAAGCGCGGTTCCTACCGAGGTGCTGGAAAGCGCGCGTATAGACGGCTGTTCGGATATCGGCGTGTTTTTTCGAATTGTGGTTGCCTTTATATACCCGGCCATTACTACGCTTTCTCTGCTTGTATTCCTATGGTCTTGGAACAATTATCTGCTCCCGCTAATTATCGTGAATAAGCCGGAGCTGTACACGATACCGCTTGGAATTACGGCGCTTGGAGATGCGTATCGGACGGACTTGGCTGCTCAAATTCTTGGCTTGACGCTCGGAACGATCCCGGTGCTCATCTTATTCGCAATAGGCTCCAAAAGCTTTATCCGCGGATTGACGGCGGGCTCGGTCAAGGGATAGGGACGGGAGTGTAAGTAAAAAAGAAGCAGCACAATCCTCATGCGGAGGATATGCTGCTTCTTCGTTATTGCTGCCGAGTACCGGTGTATACATGAATGGCATCCCTTAAAAAAACCGCTCCGCCAGGCTGGTGCTTATCGTAGTAAGCGGCAAATCTTTCGTCATCCACATACATTTGGGCGATATTCGCATGTGCCTCTTTACTGTAACTGCCCCAATAAAAAGTGAGCCACTGACGATGCAAATCTGCAGTCTGTTGCGCCAGCTCGCCGGCAGGGTCACCCGTTGCATAAGCCTCAATGAGCAGGCTCAAAATTTTGGCGCCCAATTGTTCAATCTCAGTATGCTGCTCTTCTGTCATGTTTTTGAGGATTTGATTGGAGCGCTCTGCTTGCTCATCTCCGTATTTTTCTCTAATCTCGTTGCCATACTTCTTCTCATTCTCGTCAATCATTTGCTGCTTAAAGCCTTCAAATTTCTCCTTGTTTGTCATTGTTATTCTCCCTTCGCTTTGGGCTAATGTTTGATCGACATTAGCGATTAGCAAATCTAATTGCTGTCTTTTTTCAA
>NZ_MAQX01000008.1:833-28244 GCF_001682865.1 Bacillus sp. FJAT-26390 | reverse complement strand
TTTGTGCTAAGAAACAACCCCACATACCGTGGGTTTTATTGTTTTCATGGAGGCTTAGCTCAGCTGGGAGAGCATCTGCCTTACAAGCAGAGGGTCGGCGGTTCGATCCCGTCAGCCTCCACCATATCTTTTTTTCAGAAGCCATTGTTCAATTGAACAAGGTTTTTTTTTTTGCCCAGTATTCAAAGTTCCTCCTTCTCCCATTCGCGAGGATGCCCATTGTCATATTCGACTCTTGGATCCTCTTGAATGAGGCACCCCGCAGCAAGTTAACGGCATAAATGATTTCATTATGAGAGGGCTATCCATCATCCAGAGCAGCGGATAAATGGAATAGCCCTATTTGGCTTTCAGCATCTCCTCAATTCTCCTTCTTACGTTAATGATATTATTAATAAATTTAATTATTGACAGCAGTAATAATCAGTTGTTAAAATTCACTTTAACATGAATTAATCAATAAATATATAAACATTACATGAAATTGAGAAATATCTATTTTGTTATTCATGGAGGAAATGAGATGAATCATCCAAGAAAGCCGCCTGAACAGCGACTGTTTGACCCGGACACCTTCGAGGATGAGACGACTTGGAAAACGTTGAATACGCATGATCCTGGCATTTTCAAGGACAGCGGCAGCTATTACACGTTTTCGACTGATGCTATGTATCGGGAGAACGATCGGCCGCTTTTTCGCGGAGGCATACAAGTCAGACGTTCAAAGGATCTTACGGATTGGGAATGGGTTGGTCATGCTTTTGATGGCGTTCCTGAGCAAGCGAAAGACTGGACCGGGGCTGTCGGGTTATGGGCGCCTGATGTAATCAAGCTTCATGATGCCTATTTGCTTTATTAACTATCGATTCAATCATGCTCCCGGCTGGTTGGCGCCTGGACATAACTCGGTTTTGGAGGATAACGGAGCCTACTATATGGTGCACCACGCTCGGGAAGAGATGAATAGACACTGCTTCCATCTCCATGTGAGATCGATCGTCTGGACGGAGGATTGCTGGCCGCTTGTTTCTCCGGAGCGGTACTCAGGAGAGCCGCAGCGAATGATATCGCCAAATGAACTGGCAGGGGAGTGGGAGTGGGAGTGGATCGTACATGATCCAAGAGCAGACAGCATGGTGGATGCAATTGCGCTAACCCTTCAACCGGACGGCAGTATCGACACCGGCATCGACTCCAGCTTAATGAATCATGGCTGGCGTGTTGTCTATCAGGCGACAGTCGAGCTGCAGCTTTCGAGTCATACATTTGGCTGGGAATCGCAAGTGGAGCTGTGGACCTGCAGAGGAACCGTTCTACCTGCATGGGACTGGGAAAGGGAGCGAGCAGCACTCGTATTCACGGGCTTGACGGGCACAGGAGCAGCCGTATGGGGCAAACAGATAAGTCAGCTAGAAGCTTAATAGCCATATAACAAAAAAAGGGGTTTTGATGACATGATAAGCAAACAAGCAGCAGCCATTCAACCATTTACGAATCCGGTAATTCCGCAACGCGCCGATCCTTGGGTATACAAGCATACGGACGGTTACTATTATTTTACCGCTTCGGTGCCGGAGTATGATCGACTTGAAGTACGCAGAGCGAAGACCATTCAGGAGCTTGGTTCGGCAGAGGCTGTAGTCGTATGGCGAAAATATGAGACAGGGCCGATGAGCGCAAACATTTGGGCGCCGGAAATCCATTTTATTAAAGGGAAATGGTATATCTATTTTGCAGCGGCTAGAACCTCGGAGACGGTAGACGGACTATTTGACCATCGTATGTTTGTTATTGAGAATGAATCTGCTAACCCGCTGGAGGGGAATTGGACGGAGAAGGGGCAAGTTAAAGCCAATTGGGAATCCTTTGCTCTTGATGCGACGTCATTTGAGCATGAGGGCGTTCAATATTTGGTATGGGCTCAGAAGGACCCTGCGATTAAAGGCAACTCCAATTTGTACATAGCGCCGATGAGCAACCCTTGGACGATTAGCGGCAAGCAGGTGATGATTGCGACTCCAGAATACGATTGGGAGAAAATCGGTTTTCTCGTCAATGAAGGCGCTGCCGTCCTGAAGCGCAATGGGAAAATTTTTATCAGCTACTCGGCAAGCGCTACCGATTATAATTACTGCCTGGGTTTGCTCTCAGCAGCAGATACGAGTGATCTGCTTAATCCGGCTTCTTGGAGCAAATCAGCAGAGCCCGTCTTCCAAACGAATGAAGCGACGGGCCAGTATGGTCCTGGTCATAACAGCTTTACGGTAAGCCCGGACGGAGAGCAGGACATTATCGTTTACCATGCCCGTAATTACAAAGAAATTGTGGGTGATCCGCTTTATGATCCAAATCGCCATACAAGAGCGCAAGTATTTGGCTGGAATGAGGACGGTACTCCGGACTTTGGCATTCCGGTTGCAGATGGGCCTGTGGCAGCGGAATAATTTTTTAGCTGATTTGCTCATTTGTTAACTACATATGACTTTCGATCCGAACATCATATCGACCGATTAGAAAAAGCTGGTAAATATTATTTTGGCGATGAAATAGTGCGTATAAATGGTGTTCAAGCAACCTTTCGACAAGTATTGACAATGAAAGCGCTTTGCATTATTATGAGTTTAACAAAAGTATTAATTATTTAACAAAAATGCTTACTTGATGTATTTGACATTAATTAATGGCTGTTTGTGAACGCAGTACATTTAGGAGGGGTTAGGTTGGCTAAGAAAAAAGGTTTACTTTCAGCATTTGCAATCATGATGTCATTGGCCGTAGTACTTTCCGCATGCGGTGGGAAAGACAACTCAGGCAACACCGGCAGCACAGGCGAAAAAACAGAATCCAAACAAATTTCGTTTATGTTCAGAGGCGGTCCTGAAGAGCAAAAAGCTTATGAAGCAACTGTCAAAAAATTCGAGACGGACAACCCTGGCGTTAAAGTTAAAATCATTACAACAACCGGTGATCAATATGCAACGAAATTAAAAGCGGCCATTACAGGCAAAAGCGTTCCAGACGTCTTCTACTTTGACCCAGGTGATCTGAGAGCGTATGCAAACGGCGGCGTACTTAAAGATATTACGGAATACGTCTCCGACGTAAAATTCGATAACATTTGGAAATACGGCGTTGATAGCTACCGCTACGACGGCGAAACAGTAGGCCAAGGCAGCATCTACGGCTTGCCGAAGGATGTTGGTCCTTTCTCGCTTGGTTATAACAAGGCGATGTTCGAAGCAGCAGGCATTCCATTGCCGGACAAAGACAAGCCATACACGTGGGACGAGTTCATCAAAGTAAACCAACAGCTTACGAAGGACAACGATGGCGATGGCAAGATCGACCAGTACGGCACAGGCTTTAACGTAAACTGGGCTTTGCAAGCTTTCGTATGGAGCAACGGCGCTGACTGGCTCGATGAGACGAACACAAAAGTAACGATCGATGATCCTAAGTTTGCGGAAGCGCTTCAATATTTTGCTGACATGCAAAATGTATATAAAATTACGCCTTCTATTGAAGATGCGGCAACACTCGATACATACCAGCGATGGATGAAAGGCGAGCTTGCTTTCTTCCCAGTAGGTCCTTGGGATCTAGCGACCTATGAAACATTGCCTTTCGATTATGATCTGATTCCTTACCCTGCCGGCTCCACTGGCAAATCAGCAACGTTTGTAGGATCGCTCGGCATCGGCGTATCGAGCAGCTCGAAGAGCCCTGAGCTAGCGGCTAAGCTTGTCACTTACTTAACAGCATCGCCAGAAGGCCAGCAGCAGCTGGTTGATGCGAAGGTGCAAATTCCTAACCTGATCGACATGGCTGAAACTTGGGCTGCTAATTCGGAGACAAAGCCAGCTAACAAAAAAGAATTCCTTGATATCGTGCAAGACTACGGCAAACCAATGCCGAACACATTGACTTACAATGCAGAATGGTACCAACTATTTTTCACAGATATCCAGCCCGTGCTTGATGGCAAAGTAACGGCAGCCGATTATGTGAAAGCGGAACAGCCGAAGATGCAAAGCTTGCTTGATAAAGCGATCGAACAAGAAGCAAAATCAAAGAAATAATCCGAGCTAATCATTTTTAACCCGCAAGCCGTGATGTTAGTTCTCTCTCGTAGAGCTGGCATCACTCTTATGCCGGGTGAATCAGAGGTGGAAGATGAAAACCAAGTCGAATCTCTATCGCAAAGAAAGCTACTACGGGTATTTATTTGTACTTGCGCCCGTACTTGGATTTCTCTTGTTTACTTTGTATCCGCTTTTATATTCGCTCTACGGTTCCTTTACCGACTGGGACGGCTTAGGCCGGATGGATTTTATCGGCTTTGCCAACTTTAAAGAAATATTTATGGATGAGCAATTCCATAAGGCGAGCTTCAATACATTGTTCATGATGATCGGCATACCCATTGAAATTGTGCTAGCTTTGCTGCTTGCTCTAGGGCTTAATCGGAAAATGTTCGGAACGACAACCTTTCGAGTCGTTTACTACATACCGGTCATCTCCTCGCTTGCGGCGATTTCGATTTTGTGGCAATGGGCTTATAACGGCGACTATGGTTTAGTGAATCAGTTTCTTGCCCTATTCGGCATTGATGGGCCCAACTGGTTGACTGATAAATATACGGTGAAACCGGCACTCATTATTATGATGGTATGGAAAAACCTCGGTTACTCGATGCTTCTTTATTTGGCGGCGCTGCAAAGCGTGCCCAAAGATTATTATGAAGCAGCGCAGCTGGACGGGGCGAACGGCTTTCAAATTTTCAAGCACATTACATTCCCTATGGTTAAACCGGTTACCTTCTTTATCGTCGTTACGAAAGTGATCGGCGGCGCGCAAATTTTCACGGAAATCAACATTATGACGTCAACAGGCGGTCCGGAGTACAGCTCTGCCTCGGTCGTATTCTATGTTTGGCAAAAAGCTTTCGGCAACCTGCAAATGGGTTATGCTTCCGCCATGGCGATGCTGCTTGGCCTATTCATCTTCGTCATCACGCTTGTTCAATTCAAGATGAATGAAAGATCGTCGAAAGACCTGGAATAACGACATCAGAGGGAAGGAGTGAGCCTAACCATGCTATTGGCCAAAAAGTTTAAAATTTCGAATGCTATCATTTTTATTCTTATCAGCATAGGCGCTGTCTTTATGATAGCCCCGCTTGTATGGACGGTCTCAACATCGTTCAAGACGAAGGCGGAAGTGTTCGCTTTGCCGCCCGTATGGATACCGGAGAAATTTGACTTCATTAAATACATGGAGATTTGGGAAAAGGGTCCGCTGCTCAGCGGTATTCAGAACAGCTTGCTAATTACGCTATGCGTCACAATTATCGGGACGTTTACTTCGAGCTTGGCGGCGTACTCGTTCGCGAAGCTGCGTTTTAACCATAAGAACAAAATCTTCATGCTGCTGTTATCCTCCTTAATGATTCCTTATCCGGCGATCATGATTCCGCAGTTCATCATGTTCTCTGAGTTTGGCTGGGTCGATACGTTAAAGCCTCTTATTGTACCGGGCTTGTTCGGAAACATCATGATGATCTTCTTCCTGCGTCAATATTTGACCAGCGTGCCTGGCGCTATTATAGAAGCGGCGAAGATCGACGGAGCCTCTTACTTTGGCATTTTCACCAAAATCGTATTCCCGTTAATCCGTCCGGCGGTAGCCGCACAGGTCATTCTGTGGTTTATGGGCATTTGGAACGATTATTTGGCGCCAATCATTTATTTGAATTCGCCAGAGAAGCAGACGCTTCAGCTTGTTATCGCGAACTTTAATGCAACCTATGCGATTCAAACGGATTATCCGTTAATTATGGCCGCTTCATTCGTTGCTTTGCTTCCAATGCTTATCATCTTCCTTGTGTTCCAGAAACAAATTATCGAGTCTGTCGCTATTTCTGGCGTTAAGGGCTAGCAGGGCTACACTGGTATGAACGAACAGTGGACAGCGGTATGGGGCAGCGAATTTCTAGTCGCGCGAATGCGAAGATATAAGGGAATAAAGATGAACAAAGCCTCGGAGCGGTTTCTCCGGGGCTTTGTTCTTTTTTTAGGATTACGGGCCAGCATGATTAGAAGGAAAATACGTTAGTCGGATTAGATGTTTAAATGAATAAATTGTTTCCATTGAAATTACTTTAGAACTAAAATATAATAGTTAAGCTGTAAAGTAATAATAAAGGGTGTGGGAGAAGTACATGAATCAAGAAGAGCTTAAGAAGGTGCGTTTCTGGCCTGTAATGGTTGCTATTTTTATCGGTTCTTTTTTATGCGTATTGGCGTCGGCTACGATCAACTTGGCGCTCGAAATTTTGAAGGATCATTTTGACACGTCGCTGAGCTCTGTCCAGTGGACGTTAACCGGCTTTATGCTGGCAATGGGTACTACGGCGCCAATTGCCGGGTATTTGGGAGAGCGGTTCAGCTACAGAAGGTTATACCTGTTCTCATTGATTGGATTTACGGTTGCTTCGGTATTATGCGCCTCTGCTTGGAGCGAAGGCTCGCTAATCTTGTTCCGTGTATTGCAAGGAGCATTCAGCGGCTTGATCATACCGGCTACAATGTCGATTATTTATCAAATTATTCCGAGAGAAAGACAAGCGATGGCTATTGCGTTCTGGGGCTTGTCAGCGATGCTGGCGCCAGCCTTCGGTCCGACGATTAGCGGCTGGGTGCTGGAGAACTTGAATTGGCACTGGCTGTTCCTCATGAACATTCCGATTGGATTGATCGCGATCGGTTTCGTTTATACCTATATCCCTTATTATCGGATGAATGTTCCTAAGACCTTTGACGGACTGGGCTTCCTTACCGTTATTGTGAGCAGCTCGTCCTTGCTGCTTGCGCTGGGCCAAGGCCATAGCTGGGGCTGGGGATCTTGGAAAATCGTTTCCCTATTCGCGATTGGCGCGATAGCCCTTATTTTATTCGTATGGAGGGAACTGACGACCGAGACACCGCTGCTTAATTTAAGGGTGTTTAAAAACGGACGCTTCACGTTAAATGCAATCATCTCCAATATTATTACGATCAGCTTGTATTCAGGCACCTTGCTGACACCGATATTCTTGCAACGGATTCAGCATGTGTCCGCAATGGATACGGGCATGATCCTGCTGCCGGCTTCGCTCGCAATGGCGCTGCTTATGCCGGTTGTCGGCAAGCTTTATGGCATTATCGGACCTCGCTGGCTGATGTCAAGCGGCATTGTGCTGCTGACGATCGGAACGCTGGCACTGAGCTGGCTAAGCCTCGATGTATCGCATGCTTACGTAATCTGGTGGATGATCGTGCGTAATATCGGAATCGCCCTAGTCGTTATGCCTTCGAGCAACGCGGCAATGGAACAAATTCCAGCCGAGCTCTCCGGGCATGCATCCGCAATAACGAACTGGACGAGAAATGTGTTCGGATCATTCGCGATTGCGATCTTCACCACGATGCTCGCAACAAGGTCGGTAACTCACGCTACTGACTTTATGAAAGCAGGCGATGTCGACGAGCTTCATATTACGATGATGTCCTTCACGATGAGTGTGAACGATGTGTATGTTGTTGCTACCTTGGTAGCAGTCGTTGCGCTTCCGCTAAGCTTGCTCGTTGGCAAGGCGAAACGGGCAGATGGAACAAAGCCGAAGGTTGGCAAAGATAAAGAAGTTCCAAGCCAATTGGCAGCTACAGTCTCTGCCAAATCGTAATAAATGCGCTGCAAGAGAGTTTAACATTCTCTGAGCAGCGCTTTTTTTATTAAAAATGTTCTTTATTAAGAACTTAATAGATGCTATATTAGACGTGTCAGTGCCGTATATTATATATTTGCGGGGGTTCAGAATGATGAAGAACAGCAATATGTTGAACAAGGATACGATACCCTATTTGCTTCAAAAGAGGGCAGCCGATTGCCCTCATGATGTCGCGTACAGCTTTCCGACCAACTCTTCACATCATACATGGCTGACGATTTGGGAAGAGGTCCGTTTTGTCGCAAAGGGCTTCTTGCAGCTGGGCATCAAGAAAGGCGATAAGATTGCGCTGCTTATGCCCGGCCGGGTAGAGCTGGTCGTTTCGATGTTTGCGGCAGCCTGTGTAGGTGCGATCATTGTCCCGCTCAATACCTATTCGAAGAAGCAGGAGCTGCAGCATTATTTGAAGGACTCCCGCCCGGCAGCCCTCATTATGGGGACAGAGGGGCAACATATTCATTATCCCGCTATGATGGTAGAGATTATTTTAGATAGCCATAAAGAGGGACTGGACAGCAGCTGGCTTCCTAAGCACATATTCGTCCTGGATGAAGCGGGCCACTTGGCTGCGCCTTTTCAGCCGTATTCAAAGCTCAGCGTGCTTGGCGCAGCGATTGAGGCAAGTGATTTTCTAACCGCGTGCACAGCCAATACCCCAAAGGACCCTCTTATCCTTCTTTATACTTCAGGTACGCTTGGCATGCCAAAGGGCGTGCTGCGTACCACTGCCTCCTTTTTAGTGTCGGCTAATCTTGGCGAACAGCCGGGAAGAAGCACCGCAATGCTCATGAAGCTAAGCGATAAAATAACCCGCTATTTTTCGATCATGAACCTGCTGCCCTTATACCATCTAGGCGGATTTGCTACTTTATTTACCGGCTTGAAAGCCTGCAATATTCGGATTGTCATGCTCACCCACTTTAACCCTGTGAATGCCTTGTCGGCTGTAGAGAAGGAAAGGTGTAGGGTGCTCATCGGCACGCCATTTATGATCCAGCAGATGCTCTCTTCTCCGAAGCGGGAGGAATTCGATTTAAAATCATTGCTCGGTGTAGCCTTTACCTCCGCTGCGGTGAACAATATTATTTTGCAGAAGATTATGAAAAGCTTGAATCTCTACTTTTTTATGGTGAGCTACGGGTCCTCGGAAGCCGGCGCGGTTGCAAATGCAACATGCTTCGTCAACCGCAGGAACAACGTTATGCTGCGGCTCCTTTATCAGCTATTGAAGCACACGAGCCTGCTAAGCGGATTAATTCTATATAAGGACTTTGAAAAAGGCTCCTACAGCATAGGCGGCAAGGTGGACAAGGTTGTTGAGGTGAAAATTTTAAATCCGGAGACGGGAGAGACGATGCCTTCCCATGAGCAGGGTGAAATCGCGATTCGAAGCCACCGCGTCATGCGCTATACGAACGAGCTTCAAGATCGCGCAAGCATCACTGCAGACGGATGGTATAAATCCGGGGACATGGGCTTTTTGGACGACCGCAGAAACCTGACGATTACCGGAAGACTGCACAGGATGATTACAAGAGGCGGAGAGAAAATCTCGCCCTTAGAGATTGAAAACGTGCTGCTAAAGCATAAGGATGTGGATGAAGCGCTTGTAATCGGAGTGCCGGATGAGCTTTATGGCGAGCAGATATGCGCCTGTATCGTAGCCAAGCAGGGGGCTAATCTAACTTCAGATAAACTGAAAAATGATTTGGCACCGGAATTGTCCGCTTTTAAGCTGCCGCGTTATTTTGTGTTTCTTCCGGTATTCCCGCTCTCGCCGACAGGCAAGATCTCCATTGCCGAAATAAAGTCGCTTGTGCTTCCCGGGATAGGAGAGCTGCGAAAGAATGCGTAAATATTATCCGGGCATTACGCTTTTTAAGCTGGGAGGCTCGTTGCTTGTCCTTGTCGCTCACATTATGCTCATACGCTATATGACGCTCCTTCCGGGGCAAGCGCTCGTGCAGTTTGCTTCTCTTGCGACGAGGGTAGTCGTGCCTTGCTTCTATGTCATAGCAGGTTTTCTGGCGTATAAAGGCTGGAGCCATGCGGCTAGCTCACGCTCTTATATGCAAAAGTATCTAAAGCGGTTAGTTATCGTCTATTGCTTCTTTTGCTGCTTCTTTGTAGCGGAGCACATCGTGCCTAAGCTCATTAGCGACGGTTTGTCGGCGGGAAATCTGTTTGTTCAGGCCAAAATACTTTTTATTGCGGTGTTCCTGAACGGACCCTTTATTCAGTTTTGGTTTATTCCTCCGCTCATTTTTGGCCTTCTAGCCGCCTACTGGTTTTTTGAGAAGCAGTATGTTCGCCTTGCGGTCATTTTGGCGCTAATAGGATTTGTTGCTATTCAATTCGTTTCCGGCAGCTTGATGAAGGTTTTCGGAGTGACCGCGGCAAGCATTCCATTCATGAATCCCGACTATATGGAGTATTTGGACTTATTGGTGACGAGGTATATAGGCTTCGGCTTCACGTTTGTCGCAGCCGGTGTATTTCTAGCTAAGTATGAAGAGCAGTTCATGCAAATAAGGATAAGGCCAATTATTATTTTTGCTATTGTTTTTACCGTGATAGAGACGGCGCTGCTGCTCCAATTCAGTGAATGGACGACGGATTACAAGTTTGCCTTCAGCATGCTTCCGAATACGCTGCTCATTTTTTATGGCATCCTGCGCATGAAAAGCCCGGCCGTTCAGACTTATCATAAAAGGATTAACCTCTTTAGCATCGTAACGTTTTTTGGCCATATTCTGTTTATGCGATTAAATTTCCTGCTAATGGGCTGGGACGCCGCGAGTATGAACATCGGACAGGACTTTATGCTGTTGTTTATGACCCTCATCGAATGTGTGGCGGCCACGGCATTTTTCAGCTTAGGCTCTAAGTCGTGGGCAGCGAAGCGGACGAGAAACTTACCGCAGTAAGCTGCGGCTTCCCTGCTAATCGAACCGATAAATAAAAAAACCTGACCTCAAGAGGTCAGGTTTTTATGTATTATTTGAAAAAGCCGTTGAAAATTTCAACTACTTTATCTTGGTCATGAGAGATGGATAACATGACGTAGCTGCCGCTGCGAACGATTTTGTAGTTCTGCGCGTCCTCGTATTGGTCCTGCAAATACGTTTCAAACGTTTTTTGGATGCTGGCTGCGCGATTCTCCAAGGCTTCAGCGACTGCATCGTAATTTTTATCTGATTTCAGCTTTACGATAACGAGCTCAGTTGCTTTCGTATTCATCAAAGCCTGCATAAATACTGCCTCCGATAGCAGGCTGCCTGAATCAATTCCGTATACATCCTTAATGCGCTCGCCTTCTACAGTAACGAGGCGCGGCATTTCGATGTCTTTCAAAATTTTGGCGGAAATATCCGATACTTTAATGTCCGAGGAAGGCTTCGGCGTTGCGCTTGGCTTTAAGGTTGGTTTTTGGGACGGCTTTTGCGTCGGTTTTTGTGTTGGCTTTGCGGTTGCCGCTGGCTTCTCGGTAGCAGCGGGTTGTTCTGTTGCTGGATTCACTGCAGGCTGTTCCGTAGCAGTCTCATTCGAAGCATTGCCTGCCGGCTTGTTGTTGGCCGGTTTTTTGCCAGCGTCACTGCAGCCTGCAGCGAGCATCGATACGGTGAGCGCGAGTACGGCCATTTTGGTTAATGATTTCCTAAGATGTAGCATGCAAGTCTCTCCTCGAGTAAAAAAAATGTCGAACACTAGACGACCGTGTTCGACAAAAGGTTGCAAGGCTACCTATTCTTTCAGGACAAGCTTACTTGTCCTCTTCAATCGCATCTTCCGCTTCCTCATCGTTTTCTTCGGGGGATTCCACCAAGCGGAAATCATCGGTTTTTTCGCCATCCTCCCAGATTTCCACGAACAAAGCATCACAATGGTCAAAATCTGCTGATTTCAGCGACAACGCTTTTTCTTCATCAGCGCCTACGTACACATTTTCCAAGCCGTCCTCGTTAAACGATTGGATGACATAAATTTTCATAGCGGTGAACCTCCTGCATTATAATCTTGTAGCAGTATACCACAAAATGCGTGAGCAAAAGCAGATGCCGTTTTATCGGATTTTAAAGCGGCTAACCGTGAGCAATAAGTCCTCCGCCATTTTGGCGAGCGCATTGGATGAAGAAGATATTTCTTCCATTGACGACATTTGCTCCTGCGTGGACGCCGTAACTTGTTCCGTGCCAGCAGCCGAGCTTTCTGTCACCTCGGAGATCGACTTCATGGAGCTCGTCATCTCATCGACCCCGGCAGTCATTTGCTGCACAGCGGCGGAAACCTCCTCGGATTCCGATGCGACATCATTAACAGCATTGCGGATGTAGTCGAAGGATTCTCCTGCCGTATTCACAATGTCGATGCCGGATTGCACCTCTTTGGTTACAGCCTCCATGGAATGAACGGCTTTGCTCATGCCAGCTTGTATAAAGGAGATTAACTCCGTGATTTGCTGTGCCGACTGTGCCGATTGCTGCGACAGCTTCCTAACCTCCGTAGCTACGACCTCGAAGCCGCGTCCATGCTCGCCAGCTCTAGCTGCCTCAATAGCAGCGTTAAGCGCCAGCAGGTTCGTTTGGGTGGAGAGTGCGGATATGACCCCGACGATTTGGTTGATTTCAGCGGATTGTCCGCTAAGCTCCTCGATGACGGCCGCCAGTCCATTAACCGTATCACTAATGGAGCTCATTTGAGTGACAGCCGTTTTAATCGATTCGTTGCCGAGCAAAGCTTTCTCCGATGCCTCAGCAGTCTTGGATGAGACGGTTTGCGTGTTTGCAGCAATTTGCTGGAAGCCGATCGACATTTCATTGATGGTTTGGAAGCCCTCGTGAACGAGCTTTACTTGCATGTCAACGCCTGTAGCTACTTCTTGCATAGCAGTAGCAATCTGCTCGGTAGCTCTAGAGGTTTGCTCGGCGCTCGCGCCTAATTCCTCAGAGGATGCCGCGACCTGCTCCGCATTCGTATTTACTTGAAGGATTAGGGCTCTAAGATTGTTTGCCATCATATTAAACGAGCTGGCGAGTACGCCGACTTCATCGCTGCTTTTCATCATGATGGATTTGCCTGTGAGGTCTCCGGCAGCAATTTTCTCAGCAGCCCTGGCTACTTCGCTGATAGGCTTAGTAATGAGTCGACCCATAAATAAAGCGATGCTTATCCCTAGCACCAGAGCGATAATTCCGAGAATAAGCACTAGATTTTGGACGTCTGCCACTTGCTTAGATGCGTTTTCGGAGCTCATCGTAAGCTCGTTTTGCTGAAAAGCTTCCATATCCGTCAATACCTTCTCTAAGCGCGCGATCAAGGTGCGGCCTTGATTCGACAGAAGCGTGGTAAACTCTTGCTCTTTGTTTTGCTTCTTCAGCTCGCTGACCTGCATGGCAATCTCAAAATATTGATTTTCTATGAGATCAGCTTCCTTGAGCCCATCAACCATGGCAGGGGAGTAAATGGTTGATGCAAGCTGCTTGCTGACCTTAATGTAATCCTCATGGGCCGAAGTGATTCCTTTGAGCGATGTTTCATCGCCAAGCATGGCGTATACGCGGACGGCAACTTGTTCGGATTTGACTGCGATGTCCATATCCTTGATTTGCAGCATTTTAACGGTTCTATCATTTATTAATTCTTTGTATGTACGGTCGAGAGAGACGAGCTGCAAAAAGTTTATCGTCATGATAACGGCTAATAAAATGAGGACAGATATAAATCCGCCGAGCAATTTCTTGCTGATCGATAGGTTTCTCATGTAGGACCTCCTGTTGGTTATAGGATCGAATTGGCTAATAAATGGTAGTTCGTTCCTATAAATTTGAAAGTTAGTATAGCATATATAATTACGGCAAGCTAGTTCTTAAGTTTCACTTAATTTGATCGAATCTACCTAAAAAATAGGATGAAAGCGCTATATGCGAGCGGGGTAACGACAGCTTTTCAAATCGATAATCGAAGGTGCGTTGCATTCGTTATTTTCTTTAGGTATAAGTATGTTAGAATGATTTCAATATCAGATTCATTCAACAGGTTGGACTGATATATGGGAGGGATATAGATGCAGCTTATTGATCAAGAAAAGGTTCGGCATATCATTGATAGCTTTAAGGATCAGGACCTATATATTCATCTGGAAATGACTACGGGCGCTTATGCAGCCCATCTCGATAGCTCGAAGCATCCGGCGGCCAACTTCATAACGAATGCGGTCATTCGTTATTCGCATGGTTCGATTGCAGGGAGCGGACCTTACCGGGTCGGCTTGAAAATGGAGCAGGGCTGGATTTACTCGGAGGGGCTTACCCACTGGGAAGAGAAGGAGCAGGATAGACTGCTTCTGGCAGGCCATGATGGGCAAGGAAAGCTCGTTGTATCGCTGCAGCTCAGCCGGGTGCCCTTCTGATGAAAGAGGAGAGGAGTGTTTCTGTGGGACAAAATATTTTAGTCGTATTGCCGCATCCCGATGATGAGGCCTTTACGGTATCGGGAACGCTGGCTAAGCATATTCAAAACGGAGCTCATGTTACTTTCGCTTGCTTGACGCTTGGGGAAATGGGCCGAAATATGGGGATTCCGCCGTTCGCCAATCGGGTGACGCTGCCGGCTATCCGTAAGCTCGAGCTGGAGGAGTCCTGCCGCGCCATCGGCATTCAGGATCTGAGAATGCTGGGCTTCCATGATAAAATGATTGAATTCGAGGACCCGGAACGGCTGGATGACGTAATTGACGCTCTCTTGAAGGAGCTGCGTCCGTCGATCGTGTATACCTTTTATCCAGGGTACAGCGTTCATCCTGACCACGATGCTTGCGGAGCAGCGGTCGTTCGCACGATCAGCAGGCTTCCAAAAGATGAGCGGCCCGTTGTTTATTGCTCGGCCTTTTCCAAAAACCATCAAGAGGCGATCGGCATGCCTCAAGTCGCAAACGATGTAAAAGCATTTTTGAAGCATAAAATGGCTTCGATTGAAGCGCATCGGTCGCAGTTTCAAGCTGCTGAACTGGTAGGCAACAAAAAGCTTGAGGATGAGGAAATTAAGGAGCGCTTTGGAACAGAACGCTTCTGGATTTACCCTTTTGAATAAACTGATCTAACGATTTCTGAACCGAAAGGCTGGACGGCTCGCACGTTTGGCGGGGGAATGCGCAGAAATAAGGCTAATATTTAGCCTTATTTCTGGAATTGCAGCTTGTTTAAGTGAAAGGGGCTGTCCTAAGGTCATTTCTGACCTTTTGAGACAGCCCCTTTTCACATGCCTGTTGCTAAAAAATGAACCGAACGATAGCGGCCGACACGATGCCTGCAAGGACGGTCAGCAATAAGCTCTTCGTCTTTAACGCTATCAGCAGCGTCGGAATAATGATGATCAGCGTATGCCAGTCTATGGAAACCCCTGAACCGCTCTTAACAAGAACGCCTTGCACGATAAGCGCGGTTAATAAGCAGATGGGGATATAATTCAAAAATTTTAGCAAAGGCTGCGGCAACCTCAAGTTTCGGATAAGGACAAACGGAGCGATGCGGGGGACAAATGTCACCAAAGCACAGCCTAAAATAACGAGCAGCAGCGATAAATCGATACTCATTTCTCTGTCACCGCCCCAATAGCCGCTCCGATGATCGTTGCCAGCAGAACAGCCATATAAATGGATAGGAAGAAGGATAGAACGTAAACAGCGATAACCGTATAAGCAATAAGAGACAGGTAATGCTTCAGCTTAGAGCCTGGCAATGCGGTAAGCTGCAGGACGAGCAGCGCGATGAACATGGCAGTTAAAGCAAAATCCAGACCAAATGCCGCAGGATTTGCAATCCAGCTGCCCAGCCATCCGCCTGCCATGCAGGAGATGATCCAGACGACATAAGCGGTTACGTTTAGACCGTTCATCCACCGGTCATTAATGGGCTGGCCGCTTGAGGTTCTAAGCGAAGCAACGCCAAACGATTCATCGGTCAGAAGCGCTCCTATTCCAATGTTTTTGAGCAGGGAGTACCTTGTGAAATAAGGGGCTAGCGCTGCGCTCAGCAAGAAATGGCGTAGATTCACAATAAACGTGGTGGCAATTATAGCGGAAGGCGGGCTCATGGCAATTAGCATCGCGCATATGATGAACTGCGAAGCGCCGGCATAAACCAGTGCCGACAACAGGGCGATTTCCAGTACGCTTAGCTTCGCGGATGCACCGACGATTCCTGCCGCGATTCCGATGCCTATATAGCCAAGAAGGGTCGGTAGGCAATCCCTTACTCCTTGCATGAATGTTAGCGCTGTTTGGTCTTCGGTTGTTTCCAAAATCATAATCTCCTTGTCTCATTCTCAGCTGCGAATGAATTAACAATAATATAAAACCATGCGGCTGTCGAGTTGGATCCGAGAGCCGCATGGTTTGAATAGAAGGAATAAGTGCAGTTAAGCCTGCTGTGAGATGGATAAGCCAAGACCTTCGGCTACCCGCTGTCCGTAATCGGGATCAGCTTTGTAGAAGTGGCTGATTTGACGAAGCTTAATCTCGTCTTTCTCAACCGGCTTCATAGCGCCAACGATCGTTTCGATTAAGCGGGCGCGTTCCTCTTCGCTGATTAATCGATAGAGATCACCGGCCTGCGTATAGTGGTCATGATGGTCGTAGCCTACGCTGTCTGCTTGGCCCGATACCTCGAACGGAGCGGGCTTGTTCTCAGCGGATTCCGTTGGACCGCCGTAGCTGTTAGGCTCGTAATAAAGCGACGATCCGCCGTTGCCGTCCGCACGCATTTGACCGTCGCGCTGGTGATTGTTCACCGGAGCGGTAGGTCTGTTGATCGGCAGTTGATTGTGGTTGGCGCCAACCCGGTAGCGATGGGCATCGGAATAAGCGAACAGGCGGCCTTGAAGCATTTTATCAGGGGAAGCCTCAATGCCTGGAACAAACGAGCCGGGAGAGAACGTTGCTTGCTCAACCTCGGCGAAATAGTTTTCGGGATTGCGATCGAGCACCATCCGGCCAACCTCGATTAACGGATAATCCTTCTGGGACCAAACCTTCGTCACGTCAAAAGGATCGAAACGATATGTATTCGCATCCGAGGCAGGCATGATTTGCACGTAAAGCTTCCATGCCGGGAAATCGCCGCTTGCAATCGCATTAAACAAATCCTCGGTATGATAGTCAGGATTGTCGCCGGCAATTTTGGCTGCAACCTCATTGGTTATCGTTTTGATGCCTTGCTCGGTTTTAAAATGGTATTTGACCCAAACCGCTTGACCCTCGTCGTTCACCCATTTAAAAGTATGACTGCCGAAGCCGTGCATATGTCTTAATGTAGCAGGGATACCGCGGTCAGACATAAGGATCGTGACCTGATGCAGCGATTCCGGCGATAAGGACCAGAAATCCCAGATGGCGTTCGGATTTTTTAAGTGGGTTTGCGGGTGGCGCTTCTGTGTATGAATGAAGTCGGGAAACTTAATCGCATCGCGAATAAAGAAGACCGGTGTATTGTTTCCCACTAAGTCGTAATTGCCTTCCTCGGTGTAGAACTTTACAGCGAAGCCGCGCGGGTCACGAACCGTATCAGCAGAGCCAAGCTCGCCCGCGACCGTCGAGAAGCGGATGAACATCGGCGTTTTTTTGCCTACCTCGGATAAGAAGCTTGCTTTGGTGAAAGACGTAACATCATGAGTCACTTGGAAGTAGCCATGAGCACCTGCGCCTTTAGCATGAACGACGCGCTCAGGAATGCGCTCTCGGTTGAAGTGGGCTAGTTTTTCTAGAAGGTGCACATCTTGAATTAATGTAGGACCACGAGATCCTGCTGTCATCGAGTTCTGGTTGTCTCCAACGGGAGCTCCCCAGCTAGTCGTAAGCTTGTTCTTCTCATTACTCATAATAGAATCACCTCATTAAATTTGTGTGACTGCGCCTCATTTTATATGTTACCGCTTTCTATAGGAAAATCAATATCAATTTATAATCATTACAATTAAAATTTTTCGTCAAAATGTGAGATTGGCTGTCGTTTGAATAGGGTGAGCGGTTAGAGAGACAAGGGGCATTTGGCACAGGTTGAAGGGCTGGAGCATGTGCTTCTTATTAGGTGATTTTCGGGATTCATGAACGCTATTCCCCATAACGTCCCAGCGCTTTCGTAGCGGACTCCAGCATGCGGCTGCGGAGCTGCTTGCCATTCATAATGTTTACCCGCTTTCCGAGAAAGCGGGTTTTCGAGAGCACATACTCGCTGTCGCTGCCAGAGAAGAAGAGACGAATCGTATATTCATTCGTATCCGCATCATAATTCACTTCTTTCTCAAAGCATGAGTAAGCGTACAAAATACGCGACAGCTCTCCATTGTATTCGGGCATTACGCGTATATCAGCGCTGGCGCTTCGTTTCTCCTGCAATGCGTGGACCTTCGCCCGCAGCTGCCCGTAGTATTCTACCTCGCATGATTGCTCATCGATTGTAATGATCTTATCCAGCTTTGTGCTCATCAGCATCCGGTTTTTCACATGGTACCAAAGCAGATACCAATCCCTTTTCACCATTGAATATTCAAGCTTGTAGGGAAAGCATTCCTGCTCGCTGTGCGTACGTTCATTCTTGACGGTGTAGCTTAAGCGCAGCATGCTCTTATTTGTAATAGCCTGTCTCAATGGGCGAACATTGGGATGGTAGACATACTTCTCTTTACTGGCTGCCTTGTGCAGCAGCGCGCCTGTATCGAGAGAGAGCTCTTGTTCTAGCATAAGCTGCAGCTTTTGTAGTGTTTCTGGAGCAAAAGCTTCGGCTGCAGCAGCATGCTCCAGCATCGTCTTGAGCCAGCTGCGCTCGTGGGCTGTTACCATAAACGTTCCCGAATCCTCAAGCTTGGCTAAAATTTGATAGTTAAATATTTTCTCAAACAGATTCATAATATGCTTTGATCTCCTTCCACTCCGCGATCATTTCCTGCCGCAGCCTCATTGGCGCAAGCACCTCGCAGCTTGAGCCGAAGCTCCGAATCCATGGCTTAATCTCGATGGTGCCGTTTACTTCAATTTCATAGACGAAGCTATCATCCGATTCCTCTACGATGGCACCCCATTGTCCTTGAAGCAGCACGCGCTCTCTAACGAAATTGTGAATGCCGTGCCCCGGATGAAAGAAGCGTACGCGAACGGTGACGGGCTTGCCTGTGTCGATCAGCCAGCTATGCGCAGTGCGCTGCTCTAGCTCCGTCTTTTTTGCCTCGTAAAAAGCTTCGGCAACGGATTCCTCTTCTGAGATCTGCGTTATTCCTTCCAAGCGGTATTTTTTAATGCCATGTCTGGCATGGTTGCCTAGCAAATACCAACGGCCATATTGATGATCGTAGACGACTTTAAGCGGAAGCGTCGTTTCTTGCATGCCCTCGGTATCGCGTTCGAACAACGGATTTGTGTTTTTGGCGGCGTAGCTCGTTTCTTTCTTGGGCGAGAAGTAGAGGAAGCTGATCGACCGCCGATTGCGAATAGCGCCTAGCAGCGTGAAGAGATGCGCTTCATCCAAAATACGAGAGTAATAGTGATACTTATATAAGAAAGGGTCGATTTGGTTATATTCGGCTTGACCGCGGGCAATATGCTTTTTTAGGCCGTCGCGCAGCAAATAGCCTTGAACGGATGGCACCTGCGTGTTCGCCATAATGTCTATAAAATCATATAAGTCCAGCAGCTCATCATACGACAGCTCGCGTACAAAATCATTATAGATGCGGTAGCGGAAGGGACGCGTGCCCGGCTCTTTCTTAATCACGCCAACCTGCTCCAAATATTTGAGGTCGCCGCGTATCGTCTTCTCATCGGGAAGCGAGAGCTCAGCCGGCATGCTGCCGCAGCATAAATCAAGCAGCTCCATAGCCGTCAGCGGCTTTTCGTGCATAGCAGCGAGCAGCAGGGAGAAACGCTGGCTTTCGGTTTCCTTAAGCGATTTCGCACGGAACAGGAACAGCAGCATCGGATCGGATGATTCGAGATAACTGTAGCGGATCGTCTCAGCGAACTCCTTGCTCTGCTCCTCAGGCAATTGTTGATGGACGGCGTTCACGATTTCTTTGAGCCGCTTTATCGTTTTATCGAATGTGTGGATGGAAATGCCTAATCGGTCTGCGTATTGTTGACGATTATAGGCGCCGCTCGTTAAGACGAGCATGCGCAAAAACTGAATCTCTTTATCGAAGCTTTCTCTTGCCATTTCTGAATTCCCCCGATCGTAAGCAGTACTCTCCATCTATCTTAACAGGAAGCTGAAGGATTTGAACAAAAAGGAAAATTTTCCTTTGTCGTAATACTTTCGCCATGTTCGCGGGTCTCCAAATAAGAGAAGATAGAACTCGTAAGAAGGCATTACGGCTGATTGAAAAGCACAGGAGGTTTGACAATGTTGATGCAGCATAAGAGGCATGGCGGCAATCATCATGAAATGGAGCTTGAGCATGGGAAGCTTCACTTATTCGCTAACGAAGAGGTATTCCAATCCTTTGAAAATAAAGTATTTGAAATGGCTAACAACAATTTGCAAATTCCACGGAATCGCTATATGAGCTACACGCCAGATGCGCATGTAGGAATCGGAACGTGCATCGGCACGACGGCGGTATGGAGCATGAAAGATGGCTGCGTATCTCCTTCCATCGTCGGCTCGGATATCGGCTGCGGCATGCGTGTCCACACGACCTCGCTGCATAAGCGCGACATTCAAGCGAAGGACATTCGCAGAGCGCTGATCGCGGCTGTCGAGAAATATGTCCCGACGAACGAGCGCACGAATTCGAACTACGACGATATCGACGTGATGAGCGTCGTTCAGCACGGCTTGAAGGGACTTCCCGAAAAGTATGTGCCGGATCAGCAGTGGCTGACCCATGTGGAGCAATCCTATTTTTTATATGACCCTGCTTACCTCAAGCAGCTTCCGCCAAAAACGATGAAGTATGCGCGCGGACAACTAGGTACGCTCGGAAGCGGGAACCACTTCATCGAAATTCAATATTTGGAGATCAATGAGGAATATGCAGAATTAGCGGCAAAATGGGGTTTGTTCGACGGGCAGGTTGTGGTGATGATCCACTCCGGCTCGCGTTCTTGGGGCGGCATGATTGGGCGGGAGCATAATAAGGTGATCAAGGAAGCAATGGATCAGTGGGGCGTAAGCAATCCCGACCCAAGCTTGATTTATGCTCCAATTGCAAGCCGGGAAGGGCAGACCTATCTGAATCTGATGTATTCCGCCCTCAACTTTGCGGTGAGCAACCGGCATATGATTGCATTTGGCGTACGAGAAGCGTTCCAAGAGGTGTTCGGAGCGGGTATGGAAATGCCTGTCCTTTACGATCTCATGCATAATTACGCGCTCAAGGAGTTTCACCGCAACGAGCCGATGCTCGTTCATCGCAAAGGGGCGACGCGCGCGCTTCCGCCGGGCCACTTCCTAAATACGCCGGTGTATAAGGAGACCGGGCATCCGGCGCTTATACCCGGTTCCATGGGAACCTCCTCCTATATTATGGTGGGGAAAAATGAGGGCTTAAAAAACTTCTATTCCATCTGCCATGGAGCGGGTCGCGCAAGGTCTCGCAAAGCAACGAAGCAACTTGTCACGATTGATCAATTCGAGCAATCGATGAAGATCGGCACGGAGGAGGAAATTCTCGTCAACCACCGATCTTTGGAGACGATTCTCGATGAATGCCCGCAGGCCTACAAGGATGTGGACCAGATCATCGACAGCGTCGTTGGCGCATCGCTCGCTGCCGTGGTAGCCAAATGCAAGCCGATGGCCGCCATCAAAGGCATCTAATCCATTGCTATCGCTATTAAAGATAACTTCAATAATAGATGAGGTTCATTTACGAATGGCATACCTTGGCAGGGACATTCCAATCGTTCCGCAGTGCTTGCGCACGCTGTGCGCTTGTATGCTGTATGACCATATCGGCTGAATCTCCACAAAAATAAGGGTTCGAATCCCTTGGTTATTCGCCTAATCCGCGAAGACTCTGTGGTAGAGTATGCAAAACTCCCTCCAAGGAGAAAAATCTGAGCAATACCCGGCCTTTAACAGGAGCTCTCAGAGCGAGCTTATGTTCGTTCACTACAGCGAAGCCTATGCAATCGGTGGATACCGAAGGGAGCCCGCTGCCTCTTTTGGATGATTAGGAAAATAGCGTGAATTTGGATGGAAGTTGCATGCGAATTCAGCTATCGATATGAAGCCATAAAGCAGCTTTGCTCCCTTCTTAAGCCTGATTCCGGCCTAGCCGCAGGAGAACTCCTGTTACGAAGGCCAACACAACCGTAAAGAGGTGTATAACGATGTTCAAAAAAATAATCATCAAAAACGATGAGCGTGGCCTGCTTTTCAAAAAAGGCAGCTACATCAAGCATTTGCAGCCGGGCGTATACCGCCACAGCTCGTTTTCCGACGATAGCGTCATCTTGCAAAATGTTGCGAAACGGTTCGCCGTTCCGAACAAGGAGCTGAACCTGTTCCTTCAAGACGCAAAGCTTGTGGAGGAATTGACGCTTGCAGACGTACAGGATTATGAGTATGTGCTGCATTTTGAGGACGGCAAGTTCAGTTCGCTTCTGACCTCAGGATTGTATGCCTTCTGGAATGTTATGAAAAAACATACGTTTATTCGTGTTGATATACGTAATCCTGAAATATCGGCAGAAGTTGATCGTTCGCTGCTGGCGAAGCTGCAAGGTTATATACAGGTGTTCGAGGTGGCGAGCCACGAATCCGGCTTGCTTTTCTACAATAATGTATTGCAGCGCGAGCTTCGTCCGGGCAGGTACTTTTTCTGGAAGGGGCCAACTAGCGTGCAGGTGAAGACGCTCGATTTGCGCCAGCTGCAGCTGGATATGACCGGACAAGAGATTATGACGGAGGACAAGGTGACGCTGCGGCTTAACTTTGTGTGCCAATATAAAGTGATCGACCCGCTGAAAGCGATCCAGATCAAGTCGTTCGAGGAGCAGGTGTATATTTTGCTGCAGCTTATTTTGCGGGAGTATGTGGGCACGCTAAAGCTGGATGACCTGCTGCGAATGAAGCAAGAAATTGCAACTTTTGTCCTCACACGCTTGAACGAACAGCAGGAGCATTACGGCGTGCAGTTTGTATCGGCGGGTCTTAAGGATATTATTTTGCCCGGCGATATCAAGGATATCCTGAATACGGTGCTGCTTGCGGAGAAAAAGGCTCAGGCCAACCTTATTACCAGGCGCGAGGAGACGGCTTCGACCCGCAGCTTGCTGAATACCGCGAAGCTGATGGACGAGAACGGTACGCTGTATCGCTTGAAGGAGCTAGAGTTTCTCGAGAAAATTTGCGAGAAGATCGGCACGATCTCCCTCACCGGCGGCGGCAACTTGCTAGAGCAGCTTAACTCGCTTCTAAGCGTGAAAACGATGGATAAACGATGATAGCGCCAGATTAAGAAGTTGTCTTGTTAAGGTCCGTAAAGACCTTTGGGGCAGCTTCTTTTTTTTGCAGCTCTGAATCTTCCAAACTAGCTCTCTCTCCCGAAAATCGAAAATAAAGCTAGAATCTAGCTCTATTTCTTCCAAACTAGCACCATCGCCGGAAATAAGGCTAGAAACTAGTCTTATTGCACGCGTGACCTGCCTTTTTACTTCTTTTCGAGGCAATTGTTATGGCAGCAAATGATTTCTATGTTACTTTCTTATTCTCTGTTATTTGTCCCTTTTTATCGTATCTACATCCATCATTAATAGGACAAACTTACAATTTATGAGGAAAATATTAAATTATTTTGTTTGATTCCATCTTCAATTTTTGTTATCTTTGAACCTACATGTTTATTGGCATACCATTTATAATGAATAGAACGGCTTGAAATACAATCACGATTTAGGAGATTAATATGACTACAAAGCTAGATAAAGCAATGGATAAATTTTGGCCGCAGCTCCCCTATCCGCTATCGTTTGCGGATGCGCTGGGCACATTATCGAAGCAGCAATTGACTAGTATTCGTACGAATTTGCAAATAAGCAACCTAAGTTCGCTTAACAAACAGGGGCTCGTTGAAAAGCTGTCAGAGTTGATTCCGGAGAACCTTTCGATGGCAACTCGCTGTTTTGACCATAATAGATTGAAGCTTGTTCAGAAAATCGTAAAAAACGACGGCTTTTGGGACAAGCCGCTGCTCGAACCACAGCAATACGAATATTTCCGCGAGCGCGGGATACTTTTTCCTTCAACAGTAGATGGCAAAAAGGTAGTTTTGATGCCTTCCGAGCTGCTGGCGTATTTTAAAGAAGTGGAAGCGAAAGAGGAACATCCTAACATAAAAAGAAATACGGAATGGATTCGGCAAACGCAAGGCCTGCTTTACTATTACGGAGTATTGACGGCAGATGAGCTGAAATCATTCATCATTACGGGTGAGGAGCATCCGCTTGATCAATACGAGCTTATGAACATTTTGTTCGAAGCATCGGACTATTATGAGCTGATCGTAATGGACGAAACCAACGATCTATTAATTTGTGATTTTCGGGTAACGGATCCGCAGGCGATTTTGAAGGAGCGGGCACTCAGGCATGATCTCGATTATTGCCCGTTTACGAAGCAGCAGCTATTGAAAGCAGGAGAGCCTGAATACGTCGAGCGGAGCAGCCAGTATATGAATTTGGTACGCTACGTCCTCCATCATTATGAGATTGACCGTGAAGAGGCTGATTTTATGGCAGAGGAATGTGTCGACGCCACTAAAAATGGAGATTCTTTAGCTACCGTTATCGAGATCGCGCAGCGTTTTATCGATATTCCGAATCGGCAGACCTTGACAGCTATAACGAACCTGCTTGTACCTTTAATGAACAGCACGAAGCAGTGGCTCATCAAAGGCTACTCCCCGGAGGAGCTGTCAGCCAAACGGGCAAGCGCCAGCATGCTGCTGAATAACGCCCCTATACAAGCCGTTCAAGCAGATGTAATTGATATCCAGTCGAAGAAAAAAATCGGACGTAATGATCCATGTACTTGCGGGAGCGGGAAAAAGTTTAAGAAATGCTGCGGCTAGCAGCCGGAAGCAGATGATAATTAATCGAGCCAGGAGGCGTACTGCGTGAAACAAGACCAGCAAGGGCTTTATTTAAGAAGCGTTAAGCTGCTAAGGGAGTCAGTACCCTCCTTCGATGCCTATCCCTTTCATCTAAATGCGATTCAGAGCTTGGATGAGCTGGATTTCCACCCGAAGGTTACCTACATCGTTGGGGAAAATGGAATGGGGAAGTCTACGCTAATGGAAGCGATCGCGGTAGGGCTCGGCTTCAACCCGGAGGGCGGGACGATTAATTTCAATTTTTCCACGGAAGCAACGCATTCCGAGCTTCATCAATATCTAAGGCTTGCCCGCAGCGTGCATAAACCGAGGGATGGGTTCTTTTTTCGGGCGGAGAGCTATTATAATTTGGCTACTAATATTGATCAAATGGACCGCGAGGGCGGTCTCGGCGCTCGCATTATTGATTCCTATGGCGGAAAGTCGTTGCATCAGCAGTCGCATGGCGAATCTTTTTTTGCAACGTTCCTTCATCGTTTTAACGGAAACGGGCTTTATATGATGGATGAGCCGGAGGCGGCTTTATCCCCTTTTCGCCAAATGGCGATGCTCTCCCGTATTCATCAGCTGGTGGGCCAGCGCTCGCAATTCATTATCGCTACGCATTCACCGATTTTGATGGCGTATCCGGATGCCGTTATTTACAATTTGTCCGCGGATGGCATAGAGCGCACATCATTAGAGGAAACCGATCATTTTCTGCTGATGAAGCAGTTCGTTAATAACCGGGAAAGAATGCTGCAAGAGCTTTTTCTAGATGAGGATTAAAATCAAAGGAGCTGTGAAGGATGTCACTTGAAATTGAACGCAAGTTTTTGCTGCCCGAGTTTCCTAACGCGTTAATAGAAGAAGAAAAACTAAAAGTGATCTCCGAGCAAAGAATTGAACAGACCTATTTGGCAATGGATGAAAATCAAGAGCTTCGCGTTCGGCGCCTTGTTGATTTGGCGAGCGGCGAGGTCACGCATACGCATACTTTCAAGGTAGGCAACGGCCTCTCCCGCGAAGAGATCGAATATTCGATTTCGGAGAACATTTACGAGCAGATCATTAAAGCATTCGGTTTCGTACCGCTGACGAAAAATCGTATTACCGCTGAATGGAATGGGCGCATCATCGAGATTGATACCTATGATCAAATCGAGCTTTCTGTTCTTGAGGTTGAATTTGACTCGGAAGAAGCAGCCAATACGTTCAAAGCGCCGAGTTGGTTTGGCAAGGACATCAGCACTGAACGCCAGTACAGCAACAAAAAGGTATGGCGTGAGCTGCAAGGGAAAACGGCGCAATAAACAACGGTTATTGATGAAATTACGATTAATTTAAAAAAGTTTAAATAAACGCTTGACCTTCTAGGTGCATACATGGTATATTCTAATTCCGGCCGAGAGAAACACGCGGACGACAAGCAAAACAAGCGAAACACAAGAGAGAATAGATTGCTCTTTGAAAACTGAACAACGAGTAATAACTGCCTCGCAAATCCTTCGGGATAAGCGAAAAAAGCGATAAAAAAGTAATGAGCATTTCAAACACCAATTTGGAGAGTTTGATCCTGGCTCAGGACGAACGCTGGCGGCGTGCCTAATACATGCAAGTCGAGCGGATCTTGTCCTTCGGGATAAGATTAGCGGCGGACGGGTGAGTAACACGTGGGTAACCTGCCTGTAAGACTGGGATAACATTCGGAAACGAATGCTAATACCGGATACGCGATACGGTCGCATGACCGAATCGGGAAAGATGGAGCAATCTATCACTTACAGATGGACCCGCGGCGCATTAGCTAGTTGGTGAGGTAACGGCTCACCAAGGCGACGATGCGTAGCCGACCTGAGAGGGTGATCGGCCACACTGGGACTGAGACACGGCCCAGACTCCTACGGGAGGCAGCAGTAGGGAATCTTCCGCAATGGACGAAAGTCTGACGGAGCAACGCCGCGTGAGTGATGAAGGTTTTCGGATCGTAAAGCTCTGTTGCCAGGGAAGAATGCTTGGGAGAGTAACTGCTCCCAAGGTGACGGTACCTGAGAAGAAAGCCCCGGCTAACTACGTGCCAGCAGCCGCGGTAATACGTAGGGGGCAAGCGTTGTCCGGAATTATTGGGCGTAAAGCGCGCGCAGGCGGCCTTGTAAGTCTGTTGTTTAAACTTGGGGCTCAACCCCAAGTCGCAATGGAAACTGCAAAGCTTGAGTACAGAAGAGGAAAGTGGAATTCCACGTGTAGCGGTGAAATGCGTAGAGATGTGGAGGAACACCAGTGGCGAAGGCGACTTTCTGGGCTGTAACTGACGCTGAGGCGCGAAAGCGTGGGGAGCAAACAGGATTAGATACCCTGGTAGTCCACGCCGTAAACGATGAATGCTAGGTGTTAGGGGTTTCAATACCCTTGGTGCCGAAGTTAACACATTAAGCATTCCGCCTGGGGAGTACGGTCGCAAGACTGAAACTCAAAGGAATTGACGGGGACCCGCACAAGCAGTGGAGTATGTGGTTTAATTCGAAGCAACGCGAAGAACCTTACCAGGTCTTGACATCCCA
>NZ_MAQX01000008.1:0-206 GCF_001682865.1 Bacillus sp. FJAT-26390 | reverse complement strand
AACGTTAAGTCATCCGTTTGGTGGCGATGGCGGAGGGGAACCACGCGTTCCCATACCGAACACGACCGTTAAGCCCTCCAGCGCCAATGGTACTTAGACCGCAGGGTCTTGGGAGAGTAGGACGTCGCCAAGCAGGTGTTATACTTACACCTAACAGCAACCGAGAGGTTGTCTGTGATTCACTTTGCACCTTGAAAACTGGATAA
>NZ_MAQX01000007.1 GCF_001682865.1 Bacillus sp. FJAT-26390 | reverse complement strand
TTCAAAGAACAATCTTTTCTTTCGTTGTTTCCGCGTGTGTCTCGCGGCGACAAGAAATAATATATCACAGGGGCCCAATTAAATGCAACCCCTTTTTGAAAGTTTTTTTAAAAACTTGTTTTTATCGATAAGAACGTGCATTTAGCGCGTAACGCGACAGTTCTTTAGGGGAGGCAATACGGGCATACATCCGGAAGATGATTTTGTATCTTCTCGTTATGGCTTGCTTAATATCCCCATCTAATCGGGAATCATTTAAATCAAGCAGCATTTCATCCAGTTCTTTGCGAAGGACGTAGTCGAGTTCTTTGCATTCTTTATCGTTGAATAGTATTCCGAGCATAGCCGTGAGCGACCTCCTTTAGTTGTAAAGCGCAACAAGCCCATCCAAAACGAACAAAAAAGCAACATCTAACGCCAATGCGTTTCGACACTGCTTTACTGTTATGCTCAAATATTGGAAAAATTATTACATCGTTAACAACCATGTTGTAATTGTACTTTCTATAACCGCTGCAATGAGCAGCGTTATCGTCAATATAACCATGACGGGAACGGTACGAACAACGAAGCTCTCAAGCTCACGTCCTGACTTTTCCTGTTTTGACCGAGCGAAAAGGATGGATCCTCCCGCTTTTAAGACGAGCACCCCGAACCGCATGCCATAAGCACAAGCTATAATGATCGCCGGGATTTCCAATATGCCATGCGGCAGCAGCCCTTTAATTACGAGCTCCGCTACGAACCCGCCGCCATGCAGCTCCGCGCTTGTTTTCAGCAGATAGCCGATAAGCATCCCGTTCACAACTAGAAAGAAAAACGGCAAAATGCCAAACAAAGCTCCCAAATACATGACCAAAATCGATTTTATCGCATTGTTCAAGAAGATGAAAATAATCATCGTCAAGGTAGGATTTCTTGAATTGTCGATCATATTGGCAAGCTGGCCAAGTCCCTTCAGCTGCTCATCCAGAAATGCTTTGAATGTCGGATTCGTGCCCCCAACGACCATTCCAGCTAAAAATAATATCGTGCCAAATGCAATATAGGGATTCATTTGCTTAAAATGCTCCCATATCAACCGCCATTTAAACATTTTATTTTCCTCCGCACTATGTAAGTTGGCAACATGGATGAATATCTTTGTTGTACGAGCATAGATTGTACTACAAGCGTAAATGACTGCAGCCTTCCATGGAGGCAAAAGCTCGTTTCGCGATAAAAGATAAGCGAAGTATAAAGGTCGGATTTATACTTTCTTATCTTTGTACAAGCTTCCATTAGAGAGGAGTGCCCTTCCCCATGAACGTTTTTTATGTTTTGAACGGTCGCAAGTTGAAACGGTATTTTTTGATTACGATCGCCCTTGTCTTCTCAGTCGGCATTATTTATGCCGAGCGCGACAACATCACCGTATTCGCACCGCAGCAGCCGGCTGCCATCTACAGCGTACCCACTGACAAAAAGGTTGTTGCCCTTACCTTCGACATCAGCTGGGGCGAGAAACGAGCGGAGCCTATTCTTAATGTACTAAAGGAAAAGAACATTAAGCAAGCTACCTTCTTCTTATCCTCGCCTTGGAGCCAGTCGCATCCTGATATCGTCAAAAAAATTCAGGAAGCCGGTTTTGAAATTGGCAGCCATGGACACAAGCATGATAATTACAGCAAACTCAGCGATGAGGAAATTCGAAAGCAAATCACCACTGCGCACACCATCTTGTCCGACGTTACTGGCAAACAACCGAATTTAATAAGGCTGCCTAACGGCGATTTTGACAAACGGGTACTGCGTATTGCAGAAGAGCTTCAATATAAGGTCATCCAATGGGATACCGATTCACTCGATTGGATGAATATTGGCACAGACAAAATTATTAACCGCGTTGTGACGCGTGCTCACCCTGGCGATATTATTTTGTTCCACGCAAGCGATTCCGTAAAGCAAACTCATGAGGCGCTGCCGACCGTCATTGATCAGCTCCGTGACAAAGGCTACGACTTCGTAACGGTATCCGACCTTATCACACAAACAGAAATCGACGGCAAAGCTGTGCAGGATAAGACTTCGTCTACATTCCCGCAGCTCGATGCCGCCGAATTCGAATACTAAGCGCTATACGACCGGCTTTGCGGCAATTGCTGCTGAGTCGGTTGTTTCTTTTTTGACCAGACGATGCATCATCATGATTTGGTATGCATTGCAAACGAATAAAGGAACCATCATAAAGACAATGGCGGATACGTTTGTTTCCCCTTGAAGAGCTGGCCAAGCCTCGATAAAGGTAACGACAAACATAAGGAACATCGTAGGAACAAAGGCTGTTTTATTCGTTTGCTTAACCTTGAACCATGATACGACGCCGGAGAAAACAAGCAGGATAAGCGGCAGCGTCCAGAAAAACCAGTTATTCATGCGCTGCTCGTACAATAAATAGCCAAGTCCGGCTGCTGCAAAGATCGTCGTATACCCTTGAAGCGCATTCCATAAATATTTTTTGCCGAATACGCTTAGGGCGATATAGTTCAAGGTTAAATAAGCGAAAAAGCCCATCTGGCTAAAGGCTCCGATCATTAAACCAACCAATGCCATCATTAAAGCGTTGAACCCTACTGCTTTGAAGCCTAAAAAGCCAAACTCCGGATCGACCCAAGCCATGATCGCGCCGGTTATTACGCAAGCGAGCGCGCCGACTACCATGCCGCTCCAAAATAAAAAGAACCACTTTTTTAAATTCACGTTCATTATCCTCCTGAATGTTTATAATGGCCCGCTATCTAACCATCTCATGCTCATTATTTTCGCTGCAAAATGACTGCTCATGATGCCTACTCCCATAATCGTTGTTAAGTTGCTTCCGCAATACCCTTTATTTTACCACGTTCACAACAAAAAGCTAACGATTCTCCATGATAATACGGTGAACAATGTGCATAATAAGACCATGATCAATCACTTTTAGAACGTTTTGCTTATCCAAACGGATTACAGCTGTACGGACATAGAAGGGAGCATGCTAAGATGCGTATGAGGTGGGTTTTATTGTCGGTTATCTCCGCAATGATGTTTATGCTTGCAGGCTGTGGCGCCGAGTCATCAGGAGGTAGCAATGAGCAGGTCAGCTACAAGGACTTGAAGTCCATGGTTATCGACATTTTAAAGACGGAGGACGCCCAGAAGGCTTTACAGGAATCCTCGCAGCAAATGTCCGGTTACGGCGGGCAAACGTCAAAGCTGCTGTCGGTGCAGGATCAAGAAGAGGTTCGCATAGCGGTAAAAGATGTGCTTATCTCTCCTCAATACGATAAGGTCATCAAGAAGCTTATGGTGGACACTCGCTTTGCGGGTGAATTTGCGAAATCCGTAAATAAGCAAAATAAAGAGATCCATAAGGAATTGATCAAAGACCCTTCTTATCAAGCCGATTTAATTAAAGTGCTTAAGAACCCTGAGATGGATAAAATGATTCTCGAAGTGCTGCAAAGCACGCAATATCGCAAGGAAGTCATGTCCCTCATGCAGGAATCGATGCAAAATCCGCTATTCCGGCTTGAAGTGCTTGATCTGATGAAAAAAGCGGTTCAGGAAGAGCTTAAACCGAACCCTAATGAGAAGGTCGACAAGAAAAAGGATAAATCCGGCGGTGAAGGAGGAGATTCTGGCGGAGATTCCGGTGGAGACTCTGGCTCGGATGAGGAAGGCAGCGATTCCGGCATGTAGCACCCATTAGTTAAAAATAGCCCGAACTGGTTGTCCCCATAAGACAACCGTTCGGGCTTTATTTATTGTAGATCGTTATTTTACTCGCACTTGCTTAGCACACGATCCGCTAACTCCAAGTACAGTCTGCCTGTATCGGTATCCTCTTTGTAAACGGATGGGGCAAAATCAGGCTCAGATACGTGATTGTCCGGAGCGCCGAGCGGAATTTGTGCCATTAGATCAGCATGAAGCGTCTCAGCAAGGCGAGCGCCTCCTCCGCGGCCAAATACATATTCCTTCTCCCCGGAGGTCGTAGATACGTAATAGGACATATTTTCGACGATGCCGATAATCTCATGCTCGGTCTTTAGTGCCATAGCGCCTGCTCTTGCCGCTACGAACGCTGCGGTGGCATGCGGCGTCGTTACGATGATTTCTTTGCTCTGCGGAATGATCTGATGCACGTCAAGCGCAACGTCTCCCGTGCCTGGGGGCAGGTCCAACAGCAAATAGTCCAGCTCGCCCCACTCGATTTCTTGGAAAAAATTGCGGAGCATCTTGCCTAGCATCGGTCCGCGCCATACGATCGGGCTGTTGTCTTCGACGAAGAAACCCATCGACATCACTTTGACGCCAAACTTCTCGATCGGAATGACTCGCTCGTTCACCACATCCGGGCGCTCTTCGATTCCCATCATATCGGGAACGCTAAAGCCGTAGATGTCGGCGTCGATAATGCCGACACGCTTGCCCCTGCGGGCTAAGGCGACCGCAAGATTGACGGTCACCGTCGATTTGCCGACGCCGCCTTTGCCGCTGGCGACGGCGATGAACTTCACTCCGCTGCTAGGGTCCAGCAGCGGGTTGGCAAGGCCGGCCCCGTGGCCCTGCACGGGCGCGGCGCCGCCAGTTTTGCCGGCAGCGGCGCTAGCCGCAGCCGCTGCTTGAGCTGCCGCAGGCGGCGGCGTAGACGCGCCTGCGGCAGCGGCAGGCGCTGCCTCGGCCCGAAACCGGAAGTGCACGGTTTCGGCGCCCAGGCGCGCCAGCGCCTCGCGGAGCGAGGCCTCCAGCGCGGGCTGCGCAGCCGCGCTAACCCCAAGGACCGTCATCGAAACTTGACGGTCCCGAACCATTACGTCGCGGATGGTGATCTCATCCGCCTTGTGCCCTGCCGTCACCAATTCGACGGCCTCTATAACTTGCTCACGTGTCAACATAGTATGTGTCCCACCTTTATATAATCAAAACTATATAATAGTCATTATAACACAGGAAACGAATCAACCAAGCTATCCGCTGACAAGCCGCCGCGTTTTTCCGTCAGCACGATCAATCAGTCGTTACTTCCTCCTGCAATACGCTGCCGCTCAGCTTCTCGCCTGAAGCGTATCTCAAAATGCCTTCATAGATGGATGCTGCCACCTGTCTTTGATATTCAGTATCAGCAAGCCTCTGGGATTCTCCCGGATTGGATAGAAAGCCCACCTCAACAAGCGCTGTTGGTATATCCTCAATAGCTTTGAGCACGTACACATCCTTTACGGTAGCCGCGACCCGCGTCGTATTTTCCAAATTACGCTTGATCTCATCTTGGATGAAGGTTGCCAATATCTTATTGTCCGGATGATTGGCAGGATGGAAAAAGGTTTGCGCCCCTGTCCATTTGGCCGACGGAATGCTGTTCATATGTATGCTAATGACAGCCGCTGGCTTGCTATTTTTAATAAGCGCCACACGTTTCTTCAAATCCTCTGTCTTCCGCTTGCTGTAAGCCCGCGCATCCCCCGTTGCAAGGTCGTAATCCCCTTCCCTCGTCATGACGACCATAGCCCCAGCCTGCTGCAAATAATCACGCAAATAGAGCGCGATGGCGAGATTCAAATCCTTTTCGATGATCCCTTGTTTGCTGATTGCGCCTCCGTCCACTCCCCCATGGCCAGCATCGATTGCGATGGTCTTCCCTGACAAAGGCAGCGTCCAATAAGACCATGTTTTTGTTGACGGCATGGATTGCGTAAGCAATATGCCTGTCAATGCAATAACCAACAGTCCGATCCCGATTCGTATGAGACCCTTATACGTCAACCAAATGACTACATGCCGACTGATTCGGCGCATAAAAAAACCACCCCGTTCTCCATCAAATGAATAAGCGGCAGCATTCAGCTTCGCTTTAAGCTTAATGCACACTTTCATTTATATGGGACGAGATGGTCGTTTATGAGACAATCCTTATGCAAGTCTTAATATTAGCCTACTGGCTGCTCGGACATGCCTTCGATCAAAATTCGAGCTGCCTCGGGACGGGAGAATTCAGGTAGCGACACGGTTAAGCAGTACGCCGCCGTGCAGTAGTATTTGACTCATTGATGTAATTGCTTTCTATGGTTGCTTATTTATGCAATCCGCATTCTGTTTTTTCTTGTCCAGCCCAACGTCCAGCACGCGGATCTTCGCCTGGCATTACTTTGCGTGTGCACTGCTCACAGCCAATGCTCGGATAGTTTTGGTCATGCAGCGGGTTATATATAACATCATTCTCACGGATGTAGTTCCAAACATCTTCACTCGTCCAATGAGCAATAGGGTTGAATTTCACGAGTCCGAATTTTGTATCATATTCGATTTTTTTGGCATTGGCACGTGTAGGCGCCTGATCACGGCGAATACCGGTAATCCAAGCTTCGTATTTGGAAAGGATATTAGTCAAAGGTTTTACTTTACGAATGTTGCAGCAAGCGTTCGCATCGGACTTCCAAAGCTCTTCGCCAAACTGTGCAATTTGCTCTTCAGGCGTAATTTCCGGTTTTACTTCTACAAAAGGAATGCCAGGGTAACGCTCTACCATACGGTCGCGCGTCTCATAGGTTTCCTTGAAATGAAAATCGGTATCCAAGTAGAAGATATCTGATTTGGGGCTAATTTTTTGCAGCATGTCAACGAGTACAACGTCCTCTGCGCCAAAGCTGCAAGCGAAAGTGATATTAGGGAAAGTTTCAACCGCAAACGCAATAATTTCTTCCGGTGTCGCGTTTTCGAACTCAACTTCCTTTTGCTTAATAAGCGCTTCTTTTTCAAAAAGGTTCATTTGTACGCCCTCCGTTAATAATTCCTATTGAATTAGTCTGTATAAAAATTATACGTCCCATACGCAAAATGTTCAACATAAGTTTTCACCAAATTGAAATAAAGTTTTGGGAATTAATTTTAGGCACAAAAAAATGCCCTCTCTGGCAAGCAGAGAAGGCATTCGTTGTATAGATATTAACGTTTCGAGAATTGTGGAGCGCGACGAGCCGCTTTAAGACCGTATTTTTTACGCTCTTTCATACGCGGATCACGTGTCAAGAAGCCTGCACGTTTAAGAGCTGGACGGAATTCAGGGTCTGCTTTAAGCAAAGCACGGGAAACACCGTGACGGATAGCGCCCGCTTGACCTGACATACCACCACCGTTAGCGATTACAAGCACATCGTATTTCGACAATGTGTCAGTAAGGTTAAGCGGTTGTTTTACGATCAATTTCAATGTTTCTAGACCAAAATATTCATTGATGTCGCGTTTGTTAATAATGATTCGTCCTTCACCCGGCACAAGACGTACACGTGCAACAGAGTGTTTACGACGACCGGTTCCATAGTATTGCACTTGAGCCATGAAACTTGTCCTCCTCTTTATTACCCGCGAAGTTCGTAAACTTCAGGGTTTTGTGCTTGATGTGGATGTTCCGCACCTGCGTATACTTTAAGTTTAAGCTTCATTTTGTCGCCAAGACGGTTCTTAGGCAACATGCCGTGTACAGCCAGCTCGATAACGCGCTCTGGCTTGTTTTTGATCATCTCTTGTGCCGGAGTAGCTTTCAAGCCACCGGAGTACATGGAGTGACGGTAGTAAATTTTATCCGACATTTTTTTGCCTGTCAGATGGATTTTTTCAGCGTTGATAACAACAACGAAATCGCCTGTATCAACATGTGGTGTAAATGTCGGTTTGTGTTTGCCGCGGATCAGGGCAGCAACTTCACTCGCCAAGCGGCCTAGCGTTTTGCCTTCCGCATCGACGACGAACCATTTACGATCAACTTCAGTTGATTTAGCCATATAAGTGGTACGCATGGATGATCCTCCTTAATTTCATACATTAATCGTTTTATAACAACGTAAAGACGTTGGTTTGTTTATTCATTGTTGATAGCCAAGTTTGTGACGATCTCAGTCGGGGCTGTGGGTTAGCCACTTCGAAAGCACAAGTTATATTCTACTATAAAGTATGTGTAAGTGCAAGTAATTTATAGTGATTTATCCCTGTTTTTCGCTGGAATATTCAACATCCATCAGCATCAATCCGTGCGGCATAGCCGTAGGACCTGCGAGCGAGCGATTTCGACCCTCAAGGATGCTTTTTATCTCAGATGAAGCCATTTTCCCTTCGCCAACCCATAGCAAAGTTCCCATAATGACGCGAACCATATTGTACAAAAAACCGTTGCCTGTCACGTACATATGCACGATCGGGCCTTCCTGCACAAAGTCTGCTTCGTAGATCGTCCGAATGTGATGAGGCTTAGTAGAATGAATCGATGTAAACGAGGTAAAATCATGCTTCCCAACAAGGTAGCTGAGCCCCTCGCGCATCGCCTCTACATCAAGCGGCGTCGGATGATGAAACCGGTACTGGCGACCAAACACATCTGGAAACTTTCCGGTATCAATCGTATAACGATACGTTTTGCGCTTGGCGGATCTCCTTGCGTGAAAATGCTCCGGCACATCGAACGCTTCAATAATGACAATGTCCTTCGGTAATCGCGTATTAAGCGCGATCGCCCATCTCTCTGTCGGAATCGTAGATTCCGTATAGAAATTGAACATCTGCCCCTGTGCGTGCACTCCCGCATCCGTGCGCCCCGAACCGATAATAATGGTCGTCTCGCCCGTAAGCTTCTTAATGGCCTTCTCTATTTCACCTTGAACCGTTCTGCCGTATGGCTGCGTCTGAAAACCGTTAAAGCCCGACCCGTCATAGCTGACCTTTACGCAAATATTCCTCAACCTGTTCCCCCCTTAACTAAAGGGATTACTAAGTCCCTAAATCCTCTTTTCAAAAAGGATCTCGTGGCGCTTCGCCCTCTGCACACCCTAGAGATGTCGCATAAGCTCATCTATCGCTCTTTGGTTGCTTTTTCATGCAGCAGCATCATTTGCCTACTCGGCCGCTTACATGACGCTCAGGACTCGTTAAAATCATGATCTCATGCAAGAGGCGTTTCGTTCACATTGCTGCATGCCGAAAAAGTTTAATCAACATGATTAACCATTCAGATAGGCAAATAAAAAAAGGTGGCCGCAAGGGTCCACCCTTTTCACTAAAATACAAGAAGTACCGGGCTGACCCAAATACTTGGCTTATATCTCATTGCGTTAGCGTGCTTATACCGCCAGAGGAGGCATAAGCCGTTTACGCTCGCGTATAAAGCTTGGACAAGGTTTAACGCTGTGGACAAGCTTATACATTTTCGTGTTGTGCAGTACTACGCGCGGTCAACCAATTCCAGGTAAACCATAGGCGCAGCATCGCCGCGACGGGGTCCTAGTTTTAGAATACGTGTGTATCCACCTGCACGCTCCGAGTAACGGCTAGCTAGTTCGGAGAACAGCTTTTGAATAGCGTCTTGTTGTCCGTCAACGGACTCACGACGTACATAAGCTGCTACTTGACGACGAGCATGAAGATCACCTTGCTTAGCTTTAGTGATCAGCTTCTCAGCGATAGAACGAACTTCTTTCGCTTTAGCTTCAGTCGTTTGAATACGCTCATAAAGGAACAAGTCAGTAACGAGGTCACGGAACAAAGCTTTCCGTGCACTAGCGTCACGTCCTAATTTTTGATATGCCATCTTGTTTTCCCCTCCCTTGCTCTTTTGTCTATTCTTGTTGGTTTACTACTCTTCCATGCGTAGGCCAAGACCTAGCTCTTCAAGCTTCTCTTGAACTTCCTCAAGGGATTTGCGTCCGAGGTTACGAACCTTCATCATGTCCTCTTCGGATTTCGTGATTAGCTCTTGAACAGTGTTGATACCAGCGCGCTTCAAGCAGTTGTAAGAACGGACGGAAAGATCAAGTTCCTCGATCGTCATCTCTAGAACTTTCTCTTTCTTATCTTCTTCCTTCTCAACCATAATTTCCGCGTCTTTGGCTTCATCGGTTAATCCAACGAACAAGTCCAAATGCTCGGTCAAAATTTTAGCGCCGAGGCTTACAGCCTCTTCCGGTCTAATACTACCGTCAGTCCATACTTCAAGCGTGAGCTTGTCGTAGTTAGTTACTTGACCGACACGAGTATTTTCTACGCTATAATTTACGCGAGTAATTGGCGTGTATATCGAATCAACGGGAATTACCCCAATCGGTTGTTCGTCCTTCTTGTTGCGGTCCGCTTGCACGTAACCGCGTCCCCGATTAGCAAATACCCGCATATGGAGCCGCGCGCCGGAGGCCAAGGTTGCGATGTGAAGATCAGGGCTTAAAATCTCGACATCGCTGTCTGCTCGAATGTCGCCCGCTGTAATATTCCCTTCGCCATCCGCGTCGATTTCCAACACCTTTTCTTCATCGGAGTGGATTTTCAACGAGAGGCCCTTCAGGTTCAGAATGATCTCGGTAACATCCTCAATCACTCCGGGAACCGTAGAGAACTCGTGAAGCACTCCATCGATTTGAACCGAGGTTACTGCTGCACCCGGCAACGACGACAACAAAATCCGGCGAAGCGAATTTCCTAGCGTCGTGCCATATCCGCGCTCAAGCGGCTCGACGACGAAACGTCCGTAAGTTCCCTCATCATTCAGTTCTACGGTTTCGATTTTCGGCTTTTCGATCTCAATCACTAATAGTACCCTCCTTCAAACGTCGCTCCGTTACCTTACCGTTATTTTAAGTCAAATCTTGTAGTATGCCAAACCTTCACAACCATTATTCACAAGTTGTTGACATTTGATACCACATCGGATCCAACTATACGCGACGACGTTTCGGCGGACGGCATCCGTTATGAGGTACTGGTGTTACGTCTTTAATGAGGTTAACTTCCAACCCGGCAGCTTGAAGCGAACGAATCGCAGCTTCACGGCCAGCGCCTGGACCTTTTACCATCACTTCGACGGTTCTCATGCCATGCTCCATCGCTGCTTTAGCAGCTGTTTCAGCAGCCATTTGAGCTGCGAAAGGCGTGCTCTTACGTGAGCCTTTGAAGCCCATGTTACCAGAGCTTGCCCATGAAATTGCATTGCCGTGCGGATCCGTGATCGTAACGATCGTATTGTTGAATGTCGAGCGAATGTGCGCAACGCCAGTCTCAATATTTTTCCGGTCGCGACGTTTCGTACGAACGATTTTTTTTGGTTTAGCCATTGTCCATTATCCTCCCTTCTTATTTCTTCTTGTTAGCTACAGTCCGACGAGGACCTTTACGAGTACGTGCATTCGTTTTCGTGCGTTGACCGCGAACAGGCAAGCCGCGACGGTGACGAAGACCACGGTAGCATCCGATTTCAGTCAGACGCTTAATGTTAAGCGAAATTTCACGACGCAAGTCGCCTTCTACTTTAACAGATTTGTCGATTGCTTCGCGAAGGCGAGCAAGTTCGTCTTCTGTCAAATCGCGAACGCGAGTATCGAAGCTAACTTCAGCTGTTTTCAAAAGTTGTTGCGACGTTGTTTTGCCGATACCGAAAATGTATGTCAGGGCGATTTCGACGCGTTTGTCACGCGGCAAGTCTACACCAGCTATACGTGCCATAGGCTATATTCCCCTCCTTCTATCCTTGTTTTTGTTTGTGTTTCGGATTTTCACAAATCACCATAACGTTGCCTTTGCGACGAATGACTTTGCATTTTTCGCAGATCGGCTTTACCGAAGGTCTAACCTTCATTGTGATTACCTCCCGAATCTTTCGTGAGCAAGTCCCTGCTGGACTTACTTACGATAGGTGATGCGCCCTTTTGATAAATCATAAGGCGATAACTGTATAACCACCTTGTCTCCTGTCAGGATGCGAATAAAGTGCATTCTGAGCTTACCGGAAACATGTGCGAGAATTTGATGACCGTTCTCCAGCTCCACCTTGAACGTGGCATTCGGCAACGGCTCAATGACCGTACCTTCGACCTCAATGATGTCTTCCTTAGCCAACCGTCATTCTCCTTTCGCATGTGCAAACTTCTGAATTGCGTAACGTAACTTAGCGTTGGTAACCCTGCCGGTTTCTTGCATGCTGCTTGAAACCTCTGAACTAATTGCAGGCTGTAACTCGAGATGTAGAACGTTCTTTTTCTTCGGCTGATCAAATCGGCGCTTGTGCCCATCCGCAATCATAACGAATCGATCGTCGACGATTGCCAAGATAATCGCATAGCTTTCCTCATCTTTACCGCGAAGTACTTTGACGAACTGACCAATCTGGGGACGAGCTTCCATAATCATAGACTATGGCTGCTGCGGCAAAATGGTCAATATTTCAAAGCCGTCCTCTGTAACAGCTACTGTATGCTCGAAATGAGCGCACCATGAGCTGTCTTCCGTTACAACCGTCCAATTGTCTTCGAGCGTCCGGACATATCGTTCACCGATATTAACCATTGGTTCGATTGCAAGCACCATTCCGGTCTTCAGACGAGGTCCGCGATCTGGTATGCCGTAGTTCGGTATTTGTGGTTCCTCATGGAGGTCCGCGCCGATTCCGTGCCCTACGTATTCCCGTACTACGGAGAATCCTGCATCTTCAATTACCTTCTGAATAGCATGCGAAATTGTATATAGTCTAATATCTGGTTTGATCAGCGCAAGTCCCGCATAAAGCGAAGCTTCCGTCACATCAAGCAGCCTTTGTACTTCAGGCGTAACGGCTCCTACCGCATAGGTCCAAGCCGAGTCACCGTGATAGCCTTCAAACTGCGCACCGATATCGATACTGATTATATCGCCTTCGTTCAACTTGCGTGACCCAGGGAAGCCGTGCACCAGCTCGTCATTCACAGAAGCGCAAATGCTGGAAGGGAAACCATTGTAACCTTTAAAGGAAGGGATCGCATTTTGACTCTTAATGTACGTTTCAGCGATTTGGTCAAGCTCACGTGTAGTGATGCCTGGTTTCACAGCTTCCGACATCAATCGATGCGTTTCCGCGACAATACGTCCGGCTTCCCTCATAAACTGCAGCTCCGATTCGGATTTGCATATTATCATTACAATGAACCTCGCAAGCAGGAAACAATGTCTGATGTTACAACATCGATGTCCTTCTCGCCGTCGACTTCGCGTAGGAGACCTTTAGCACTGTAGTAATCGAGTAGAGGCGCGGTTTTGGATGTGTATTCGTCCAAACGAGTTCCGACCTTTTCCTCTGTATCATCAGAGCGCTGATACAATTCCCCGCCGTCCTTGTCGCAGATACCTTCGACCTTAGGGGGGTTAAAGATTACATGATAAGTCGTACCTGTCGTTCTAGATATGCGTCTGCCCGTCAAGCGAGCAAGCAGCAAACTGCGGTCAACCTTTAAATTTACAACATGGTCGATACTGCGACCGAGCTCCGCAAGCATAGCATCAAGTGCTTCAGCCTGCTGCAGTGTGCGAGGAAACCCGTCGAGCAAGAAACCATTTTTGCAATCATCTGCTTCGAGTCTTTCTTTCACAATACCGTTCGTGATCTCATCGGGAACGAGCAGGCCTTGATCGACATACTCTTTCGCTTTGATTCCAAGTGCAGTTCCTTGTTTCATAGCGAGGCGGAAAGCATCGCCAGTTGAAATGTGGGGAATACCGAACTCTTCAACGATCCGTTCAGCTTGTGTACCTTTACCGGCTCCCGGAGGGCCCATGAATAAAATGTTCATTGCTGAGTTCCTCGCTTTAAGCACAATAGGCTCGGGCGGGCTGCCGCACAACGCTAGTTGACGAACGCGGAAGCCCGGTCAGAACCTATTGTTATTTATTGATAAACCCTTTGTAATGGCGTTTGATCAACTGGCTCTCAATTTGCTTCATCGTATCCAGTGCAACACCGATAACGATTAGCAACGAGGTGCCGCCTAGCTGCACTGAGCGCGGTAATCCTGCAAGTGTTCCGAAGAACACTGGCAATACAGAGATGATAGCCAGGAAGATCGCACCCGTCAACGTAATACGCGACATAACGCGTGTTAGGTATGACGAGGTCGGTTTACCTGGACGAATGCCAGGAATGTATCCACCGTTTTTCTTCATCTGATCAGCCATTTGCACCGGATTAATTTGCACGAATGTGTAGAAGAAGGTAAAACCGATAATTAACAATACGTACAATACCATACCAAGCGGTCTGTCATAGTTCATATTGTCAATAATCCATTTTGCCCAGACCTGATTGGACCAGAACTGTGCAATCGTAATCGGGAACATGATAAGTGAAACCGCGAAAATGACTGGAATAACGCCTGCGCCATTCACTTTCATCGGAATGTGTGTCGATTGTCCGCCGTACATTTTCCGTCCAACGACGCGTTTAGCGTATTGAACAGGAATTTTACGAATACCTTGTTGTACGAATATAACACCGACGATGATTGCGATAATCGCAATCAGAATCAGTACCATTTTGATGATGTTCAAGAACAGTTGATCTTGGGCACCTACGAATTGATCTTGCACGATCGTACGAATGTGTCCTGGGATACCAGCTGCAATTGCTGCAAAGATAAGAATGGAAATACCATTTCCGATTCCTTTTTCCGTAATTTGCTCGCCGAGCCACATCAAGAATGCAGTACCTGCAGTCAGGATGATCGCGATGAGTAAATAGTCTACGAATGTTGCGCCAACGATCATCTCATAACCGTATTGACGGTTAAATCCGATCGCTGTTGCGAAACCTTGGATCAAACCAAGAACAATCGTACCATAACGAGTGATTTGTGCGAGTTTACGTTTACCGTTCTCGCCTTCCTTTGCCCACTCCGCAAATTTAGGAATAACGTCCATCGATAACAGCTGTACGATAATCGACGCTGTAATGTAAGGCGTAATTCCGATTGCGAAGATTGAGAATTGGAACAAAGCACCGCCGGAAAACGTGTTAAGCAAGCCGAACAGATCCGCACCGGCTGCATCAACCTGCTTAAACACATCTTTGTTTACATCGGGTACCGGTATGAAAGAACCGATACGGTATACTAAAAGGATGAAAAGGGTGAAGAGGATCCTTGTACGAAGATCCGCCACTTTCCAAATATTGGACACGGTCTTGAACAATTAGATCACCTCGGTTTTACCGCCGGCAGCCTGGATTTTCTCTACCGCAGATTGAGAGAACTTGTTTGCTTTTACAGTAAGTGTAACGCTAACTTCACCATTACCCAAAATTTTGATTCCTGCGAGCGGGTTCTTTACGATCCCAGTCTCGATGAGAACTTCTGGAGTGACTTCAGTACCTGCTGCAAACGCATTTAGCTCTTCAATGTTGACAATCGCGTACTCTTTGCGGAACGGGTTGTTAAATCCACGTTTCGGCACTCGACGATACAAAGGATTTTGTCCGCCCTCGAAACCAGGACGAACGCCGCCGCCGGAACGAGCGTTTTGACCTTTGTGACCTTTACCGGCCGTTTTACCGTTACCGGAACCGATACCGCGACCTTTGCGCTTAGGCGCTTGGGTTGAGCCCGGTGCTGGTGCTAGCTCATGCAATTTCATCGTTCGTGCACCTCCTTATTTATTTCTTAGAACCAAAATCTATTCTTATACTTCTTCTACATTTACCAAGTGACTAACAGTGTTAACCATGCCACGGATAGCTGGGCTATCGTTCAAAACAACTGCCTGACGAATCTTTTTTAGACCTAAAGATTCAACCGTTGCACGTTGTTTCTCGTTGCGACCGATTAAACTGCGAACGAGGGTGATTTGCAATTTTGCCATCTTATTTCCCTCCTTAGCGTAACAGCTCTTCGACTGTTTTTCCACGAAGCTTTGCAACATCTTCCACGCGTTTAAGACGGGAAAGACCTTCAAGCGTTGCGTTAACCATGTTCATGGAGTTCGAAGAACCTAGCGATTTCGTCAAGATGTCGCCGACACCAGCAAGTTCAAGTACTGCACGAACTGGGCCGCCAGCGATAACGCCAGTACCTTCGGAAGCTGGCTTCAGAAGAACTTCACCTGCGCCGAAATGTCCGAGTACAAGGTGAGGAATAGTCGTTCCTACGATTGGTACGTGGATCAGGTTTTTCTTAGCATCTTCGATACCTTTGCGGATTGCATCAGGTACTTCGCCTGCTTTACCGATCCCTGCGCCAACGTAGCCTTTACCGTCGCCGACTACTACAAGTGCACTAAAGCTGAAACGGCGTCCGCCTTTTACAACTTTAGATACGCGATTGATATTAACAACTTTTTCAGTCAGTTCTAACGTATTTGGATCTACACGCAAGTCGTTTAACCTCCTTATAAATAAAGTCGATTAGAATTCAAGGCCAGCTTCGCGAGCTGCTGTAGCAAGCGCCTGAATTCTGCCGTGATACAAGTAACCGCCGCGATCAAACACTACTTGGGATACACCCTTAGCTTGAGCGCGTTTCGCAATCAATTCTCCGACTTTTGTCGCTGCATCGATGTTACCACCGTTGCCAACTGCTTCAACCAACTCTTTATCCTGTGTGGATGCGGAAGCGATTGTTACACCTGCAACATCGTCGATCAATTGTGCATACATATGCTTGGAGGAACGGAATACAGATAGACGCGGACGTGCAGCTGTACCGTTAATTTTTTTACGAACACGAAGGTGTCTTTTCAGACGAGCCTTGTTTTTGTCGCCTTTCGTAATCATTCAAGGTTCACTCCTTTCCTTATGCCTTAAGACGCTATCTTAAGCAAACTTACTGTTTGCTTATTTTTTCTTACCGGCTTTACCTTCTTTACGGATGATGCGCTCGCCTTCGTACTTGATACCTTTACCTTTATACGGTTCTGGTTCACGTACGGAACGAATTTTTGCTGCAGTAGCACCAACTAGCTCTTTATCAATACCGCGAACAGTGATTTTCGTGTTAGCAGGTACATCGAACTCGATGCCGTTATCTGGAGCAATTTCGACTGGGTGAGAGTAACCAACGTTAAGAACGATTTTATCACCAGTTTTGTTAGCACGGTAACCTACGCCAACTAGCTCCAAGTTTTTGGAGAAGCCTTCTGTAACGCCGCTCACCATGTTAGCGATGACGCTGCGAGTAGTTCCGTGCAACGAACGATGCAATTTATTATCGGAAGGACGTTCTACAAGAATTTCCGTTTCCGTTACATTCACTTTCATTTCTTTGTGAATTTCACGAGAAAGCGATCCTTTAGGTCCTTTTACAGTAATAACTGTGTTGTCCAAGCTGATTGTTACGCCGTTAGGCACTTGGATTGGTTTGCGACCAATACGGGACATTGTTACACCTCCTATCTTTATGACTTGTTACTTACCAAACGTAGCAAACTACTTCGCCGCCGGATTTAACCTGACGAGCTTCTTTATCAGTCATAATCCCTTTGGAAGTGGAAATAATTGCAATTCCAAGTCCACCGAGTACACGAGGGATTTCAGTTGATTGTGTATAAACGCGAAGGCCTGGTTTTGAAATACGTTTCAAGCCAGTAATAACGCGCTCTTGGTTAGGGCCGTATTTCAAGAAAATACGGATAATCCCTTGTTTATTGTCTTCGATATATTCAGCGTCGCGGATAAAACCCTCGCGCTTCAAAATCTCAGCGATTTGCTTCTTCATTTTCGAAGCGGGCATTTCCACGGTCTCGTGACGAACGACATTCGCGTTACGAATACGCGTCAACATATCTGCAACCGGATCAGACATAACCATTGTGTTAACCTCCTTCCCAAACTAGGCTGATTACCAGCTTGCTTTTTTAACGCCAGGAATCTGGCCCTTATGTGCTAACTCACGGAAACAAATCCGGCAAATTTTAAACTTTTGCAAAACAGAATGCGGACGGCCGCAACGCTCACAGCGCGTATACGCGCGCACTTTAAATTTCGGTGTGCGTTGTTGCTTCACTTTCATCGAAGTTTTTGCCACTGGGTATTACACCTCCTAAAAGTGGATTACTTCGTGAACGGCATGCCCATTTGGGTCAGCAATTCACGAGATTCTTCGTCCGTTTTTGCCGTCGTGACGATGACGATGTCCATACCGCGCACTTTATCGACTTTATCGTACTCGATCTCTGGGAATATCAATTGCTCTTTCAAGCCAAGCGTATAGTTACCGCGACCGTCGAAAGCTTTATTCGATACACCGCGGAAGTCACGTACACGCGGTAGAGAGATGTTGAACAGTTTATCTAGGAAATGGTACATACGCTCGCCGCGCAATGTAACCTTAACCCCGATTGGCATGTTCTCACGAAGTTTGAAGCCTGCAATAGACTTCTTCGCACGAGTAACGACTGGTTTTTGACCGGAAATGATACGAAGCTCTTCAACAGCTACATCAAGGATTTTCGAATTGGAAACCGCTTCGCCTACCCCCATGTTGATAACTACCTTCTCAATTTTCGGCACTTGCATAACAGACGTATAGTTGAACTTCTGCATAAGAGCAGGAGTTATTTCGTTTAAGAAACGACCTTTCAATCTTGCTGCCATTGATCATGGACCTCCTTTCCTACCGTAACGATTAGTCGATTACTTCTCCGGAACGTTTCGCGATCCGAACTTTCTTGCCGTTGTCGAGCACTTTGTATCCGATACGTGTTACTTTACCGCTTTTCGGATCGATGTGCATAACGTTTGAAACGTGAATTGGTGCTTCTTGTTCGATAATACCGCCCTGTGGATTAGCTTGCGATGGACGAGTATGTTTCTTAACAGTGTTGACACCTTCTACGAGTACGCGATTTTCACGCGGGTACGCAGCGATAACGCGGCCCTTCTTACCTTTGTCTTTACCGGTAATGACGATAACCGTGTCGTCTTTTTTCACGTGCAATTTGTTATTATGGGATTCGAGAATTTTTTTCAGCCTTGGCATGAGTTACACCTCCTGCGCGCTTGTGCTTTCAAGCTTATATAGGTTCTTAGATTACTTCTGGTGCTAGCGATACGATTTTCATGAAATCTTTATCGCGAAGTTCACGGGCAACAGGTCCAAAGATACGAGTACCACGTGGGCTTTTATCTTCTTTTACAATTACAGCTGCATTCTCATCAAATGCAATGTACGAACCGTCTTTACGACGAACCGAACGCTTTGTACGAACGATAACCGCTTTAACAACGTCACCCTTTTTGACAACGCCGCCTGGTGTTGCTTGTTTTACTGAGCAAACGATCAAATCGCCGATGTGTCCAACGCGACGTCCCGTTCCACCAAGTACACGGATACACATCAATTCTTTTGCGCCAGAGTTGTCAGCAACCGCTAAGCGCGAAAATGGTTGAATCATTTCAACGTCCTCCTTTCGGAAAAATGCTCAGATACTGCATACGCTCATTAGATAATAACAGCTACTTCAACAACTTCTACGAGTCTGAAGCGCTTGTCTTTCGAAAGCGGACGAGTCTCCATGATTTTCACGATATCACCAATTTTAGCTTGGTTGTTCTCATCGTGCGCTTTAAATTTTTTCGTAACTTTAATGCGTTTATGGTACAAATCGTGTTTTTTATATGTTTCAATAGCAACTACGATTGTTTTATCCATTTTGTCGCTTACCACTTTGCCGATTAGAACTTTACGGGCATTGCGTTCACTCATGTTCTTCCTCCTTCCTTCAGCCGTGTTTATGCATTCATGTAAGGGATAGACTAGCTGCTAATTCCGAGTTCTCTTTCACGCAAAATCGTTTTAGCACGAGCAATTCCTTTACGCACATCACGGATCCGAGTCGGGTTATCCAATTGGCCAGTAGCCAGTTGGAAACGAAGATTGAAAAGCTCTTCTTTAAAACCAGCGACCTGTTGTTCAAGCTCAGCAGAGGTTAGGTTTCTAAATTCACTAGCTTTCATTTGCTTCACCACCCACTTCTTCACGTTTCACGAATTTAGTCTTGATTGGCAATTTATGAGCCGCAAGACGCATCGCTTCACGAGCGGTTTCTTCGGATACGCCAGCAAGTTCAAACAGGATTTTACCTGGTTTAACTACGGCTACCCATTTCTCAACGTTACCTTTACCACTACCCATACGCACTTCAAGAGGCTTTTGAGTAATTGGTTTGGCAGGGAAAATCTTGATCCATACTTTACCACCACGTTTGATGTAGCGAGTCATTGCAATACGAGCCGCTTCGATCTGACGGTTAGTGATCCATGATGGTTCTAGAGCTTGAAGACCAAATTCGCCGAATGCTACTGTAGTGCCGCCTTTAGCGCGACCCTTCATATGACCGCGTTGTTGTTTGCGGTGTTTGACACGTTTAGGTACCAACATGATTAGTTGCCTCCTTCCTGGGGAGCTTTCTTCTTAGTCGGAAGGACTTCGCCGCGATAGATCCATACTTTAACGCCGATTAGGCCGTATGTTGTAGCCGCTTCAGCCGTGCCGTAATCAATATCAGCGCGTAGTGTATGAAGTGGTACTGTTCCTTCGCTGTAGCCTTCCGAACGTGCGATTTCCGCGCCACCGAGACGACCGCTAACTGCAGTTTTAATCCCTTTAGCACCTGAACGCATGGAGCGTTGAATTGCTTGCTTCAATGCGCGACGGAAAGATACACGACGCTCAAGTTGTTGTGCGATGCTTTCAGCTACAAGAATAGCGTCAAGATCTGCATGTTTGATTTCAGAGATGTTGATGTGTACTTTTTTGCCTTTAGTAATTTTACCAAGCTCAGTACGTAGGTTTTCTACTTCGGAACCGCCTTTACCAATTACCATACCTGGTTTTGCGGTTTGAATCGTTACGTTCACGCGGTTAGCTGCACGTTCGATCTCGATGTGAGAAACTGCTGCGTCTTTCAGCTTGTTTTTCAAGTATTCACGGATTCTAACGTCTTCCATAAGAAGATCGCCGAAATCTTTGCCCGCGAACCATTTGGACTCCCAATCACGGATAACTCCGACCCGGAAGCCTACTGGATTTACCTTTTGACCCACACGTAATCCCTCCTTATTTTTCAGATACCACCAAGGTAATGTGGCTGGTTCTTTTATTGATCCGGCTTGCGCGACCCATCGCACGAGGACGGAAACGTTTCATCGTTGGCCCTTGGTTAACGAAGGCTTGCGATATAAACAATTTGTTTACGTCAAGCTGATAGTTGTGCTCAGCGTTAGCAATGGCAGAGTTCAGCAGCTTCTCCAAAATTGGGGATGCAGACTTAGGCGTGTGACGCAAAATCGCGATTGCTTCGCCAACTTGTTTACCGCGAATCAAATCCGCAACAAGCTGTGCTTTACGGGGAGCAATACGGATAAATTTAGCGTGCGCTTTAGCTTCTGGCATGTAGGAACCTCCTCTCGTTCAGTGAAAGATGTTAAGGGCAAATTAACGTCTGCCCGTTTTTTTGTCTTCGCCAGCATGGCCTTTGTACGTACGAGTTGGTGCAAATTCACCAAGCTTGTGTCCAACCATATCTTCCGTTACATATACCGGTACGTGCTTGCGTCCGTCATATACTGCAAACGTGTGACCAATGAATTGCGGGAAAATGGTCGAGCGGCGGGACCAGGTTTTGATAACGACCTTTTTCTCAGCTTCGTTCAATACCTCGACTTTTTTAAGCAGGTAACCGTCAATAAACGGACCTTTCTTTAAACTGCGACCCATTTGTGTTCCTCCCTTCATATAAGCGGTAGCGATACTTGCGCATCACGCGGTTTTTATCAAGCTGCTATTATTTCGTGCGACGACGAATAATGTATTGGCTCGATGCTTTTTTCTTCTTGCGCGTTTTGTAACCAAGAGTTGGTTTACCCCAAGGCGACATTGGCGATTTGCGTCCGATTGGAGCACGGCCTTCACCACCACCGTGTGGGTGATCGTTAGGGTTCATTACAACACCACGTACTTGTGGACGATTTCCGAGCCAACGGTTACGGCCGGCTTTACCGATTTTCACGAGTTCGTGATCTTCGTTACCAACAGAACCGATTGTTGCACGGCAAGTGTTCAAGATACGACGAACTTCACCGGATGACAAACGAACGGATACGTAGTTATCTTCTTTACCAAGAAGTTGAGCACTAGTACCAGCTGCACGAACAAGTTGTCCGCCTTTGCCTGGTTTCAATTCGATGTTGTGGATAACTGTACCGACTGGGATGTTCACAAGTGGCAACGCGTTGCCTGGCTTGATATCAGAACCTACGCCAGAAGTTACTTGATCTCCAACTTTCAAACCTTTAGGAGCGATGATGTATGCTTTTTCACCATCTACGTAATGGATCAAAGCGATGTTGGATGAACGGTTCGGATCGTATTCGATCGTCGCTACGTTACCAACAATACCGTCTTTAGTACGTTTGAAGTCGATGATACGGTATTTACGTTTGTGTCCGCCGCCATGGTGACGAACCGTAATTTTACCTTGGTTGTTGCGTCCTGCTTTTTTGAAAAGAGGAGCAAGCAACGATTTCTCCGGTGTGCTTGTCGTAATCTCTTCGAAAGTCGATACGGACATGTTACGACGAGCTGGAGATGTCGGTTTGTACTTTTTAATTGGCACTTCGATTTCCTCCTTTTCTAAACAGACGTTTCAAAGAATTCAAGTTCTTTGCTATCAGCGCTCAGTTGAACGATCGCTTTTTTCCAATCCGGTCTGTATCCGCTATGTTTACCATAACGTTTTGGTTTACCCGCAACACGCATTGTGTTAACGCCGGTTACTTTTACTTTAAAGATTTGCTCGATTGCAAGTTTGATTTCAGTTTTGTTTGAACGAAGATCTACTTCAAACACGTACTTTTTGTCAACCATGTAATCGCTCGTACGTTCCGTGATAACCGGGCGCTTGATAATATCGCGTGGATTTTTCATTACGCAAGCACCTCCTGTACTTTCTCTACTGCTTCTTTAGTGATGATAAGATTATCATGCACGAGTACATCCAGAACATTGATGCCGTCAGCTGCAACGAACTTCACACCTGGGATGTTACGAGCAGACAATGCTACATTGTCTTCGTAGTTAGCCGTTACAACTAGTGCTTTGCGGCCAACTTTAAGGTTGCTCAAGATTGCTGCGAATTCTTTCGTCTTAGGAGCTGCAAATGTCAGTTGATCCAAAACGATAATCTCGTTTGCAATCACTTTCGATGACAATGCCGATTTAATCGCTAGACGACGAACTTTCTTAGGAAGCTTGAATCCGTATGAGCGTGGAGTCGGTCCGAATACTACGCCGCCGCCAACCCATTGCGGGGAGCGAATGCTACCTTGACGAGCACGGCCAGTACCTTTTTGTTTCCAAGGTTTACGACCGCCACCACGTACTTCGGAGCGTCCTTTAGTTTTGTGATTACCGAAGCGTTCAGATGCTTGTTGATTAACAACAGCACTGTGCAGAACATGAACGTTTGGTTGAATTCCGAAAACCGTTTCAGCCAGTTCTAGTTCGCCCACTTGCGCGCCGCTCACGTTATATACTGTTACTTTTGGCATTTCCTGTTCCTCCTTTCTTTAAGAGCAATTAGTTCTTAACAGTTTGTTTTACTTTTACAAATCCGTTTTTAGGGCCCGGAATGGATCCTTTTACAAGAAGAACGTTACGTTCTGCATCTACACGGATAACTTCAAGCTTTTGAATCGTAATTGTTTCGTGACCCATATGTCCTGGAAGGCGTTTGCCTTTCGGTACACGGTTCGCTTGGATAGAACCCATCGAACCTGGTCCACGGTGGTAACGGGAACCGTGAGACATAGGACCCGTGCTTTGTCCCCAACGTTTGATAACGCCGGCAAAGCCTTTACCTTTAGAAATACCTGTTACGTCAACGAATTCGCCCTCTGTGAATAGGTCAGCTTTCACTTCTTGGCCAACTTCATAATCACCCAGGTTAATTCCGCGAATTTCACGAACGTAGCGCTTAGGTGTTGTGTTAGCTTTTTTAGCATGACCAGCTTCTGGCTTGTTCGATCTGCTTTCTTTCTTGTCAGAGAAACCGAACTGAACAGCTTCGTAGCCATCGTTCTCTTGGTCTTTCTTCTGAAGTACTACGCAAGGTCCAGCTTCGATAACCGTTACAGGAACGACATTACCTTCAGCAGTAAACACTTGAGTCATACCAAGTTTTTTTCCTAAGATACCTTTCATGTTGACACCTCATTTCCTTTCTATGATCGCATATGCTGATATTACAGTTTGATTTCGATATCTACACCGGATGGTAAATCCAGGCGCATCAACGCATCAACCGTTTGCGGCGTTGGGTTTACAATGTCGATCAAACGCTTATGAGTGCGTTGTTCGAATTGCTCCCTGGAATCCTTGTACTTGTGTACCGCACGGAGAATGGTGATGATTTGCTTTTCCGTTGGCAACGGAATCGGCCCGGATACGCCTGCACCGGAACGTTTTGCAGTTTCAACGATTTTCTCTGCGGATTGATCAAGAATTCTGTGATCGTATGCTTTCAAGCGGATACGAATCTTTTGCTTTGCCATATAAGTCCCTCCTTCTATCGCCCAATTTATTATCGGACATACTCCGTGAGAAAACCCTGGCACATGCCCCATGGCAAAGGGGCCGGGTGTGTCGGCAACCTCTCACATCATCGCAACGTCAGACCAACAGACACTATTATACCGAATCCAATAGGCAAATGCAACATAAAGTTAAATCATTTTCTATTCACGCATATTAATGAGAAATCATGAATAAATTTTATGCCGCATTCCTATATCGGTAACTGGAACAGCTCGCATCCCGCGCTACATATATAATAGAAGAAACACTTCCGTTCATGGGTGAAACCATTAACTTCACTGCAGCTTGTCTGGCAATAACGCATAACTTGTCCATATAACGCCCATTATGTCCCTTATTACAATCGTTTAGAACCTATTATTATAATAACGGACTTAATGGGCGCTATCTGATTATAAACACATCGCGATCGAAAAGACACCACCAAATAACGCCAACGTTTAAGGGCATCATTCTGCCGCAAATAAAAACACACAGAGACCATTGGTCGCTGCGTGCTCCATTCTTCCAACCTTTATCCTAGAACGATTCTATCGTCAGCCAGCTTCTTGCCGCTAATGAGCTCGAACTCACCGAGCAGCTGCTCGACAGTAAGATCCTTTTTGCGTTCTTCAGGCACATCGAGAATGATTCGGCCTTTATCCATCATAATCAGTCGATTGCCAAGTCGGATAGCCTGCTCCATATTGTGCGTAACCATTAACGTAGTCAAATTCATCTCACGGACAAGCGTTTCTGTCAGCGTAGTGATGAGCTCGGCGCGAGAAGGATCAAGCGCAGCGGTATGCTCATCGAGCAGCAATATCTGCGGCCTTGTAAAGGTAGCCATAAGCAAGCTAAGCGCTTGTCTCTCTCCACCTGACAATAACCCTACTTTTGCTCCTAGACGGTTCTCTAGGCCAATACCAAGCCGCTGAAGCTCTTTTTTGAAAATAGTACGCTTCGCACGTGTTACTCCGAACGAGAAGCCACGAGATTTTCCACGAGCATATGCAATCGCCAGATTCTCTTCAATGGACATGCGCGGCGCCGTGCCGGCCATCGGGTCTTGGAATACGCGGCCGATCCATTGGCTGCGTTGATACTCAGTAAGCTGGCTTATATTGCGTCCGTCAATCCGAACCTCACCGGCATCCGGCTTCATTACGCCTGAAATGATATTCATCAGCGTAGATTTGCCAGCGCCGTTGCTCCCGATCACCGTAATAAAATCGCCCGGCTTCATAATAAGGTTGGCGCCAACAAGCGCCGTCTTCTCATCTACAGTGCCTGGATTAAACAGCTTGGACACTTTCGCTATCTCCAACATTAGCGTCCACCTCCAGGCTGCGCTTTATCCAGGGAAGCAAGCATTTCTGCCGTTCGTCTTCGCGCTATGTTTTTTTGCTTCATTACTCTGCGCGTTGACGGCACTACCAGTGCAAATATAATGATAACTGCTGTAATCAGCTTCATGTCTGAAGCGTCCAACCAATCCACGCGGAGCGCGAATGCATAAATGATCCGATAGATGATCGATCCGAGCACGGCTGCGAGCGTCGCTCTAAAAATCGTACGAGCTCCGAATATCGCTTCCCCGATAATAACCGATGCAAGCCCGATAACGATCATACCGATCCCCATGCTATTGTCGGCGTACTTCTGGTAATGAGCAACCAGACCGCCAGATGTTGCTACAAGCGCATTCGATAAAGCAATGCCAAATATCGTCGTAACATCAGTGTTTGCGCCAAAGCTGCGGATCATACGAGAGTTATCCCCTGTAGCGCGCAAGCTTAAACCGATGTCCGTACGGAAAAATAAATCGAGCACCAGCTTAACGATGATTACAAATACGATCATTACAGCAAGCGTCGATACGTTATCAAATAAATTGTCATGTCCTCTTAGGGACAGATTCGGCTTACCCATTATTCTTAAGTTAATGGAATACAAGGCAATCATCATAATAATACCTGACAATAAACCGTTAACTTTACCCTTCGTGTGAAGCAAGCCCGTAAAGGTACCTGCGATAGCTCCGCCTATAAATGAACATATAATTGCAAGCCAAGGTGCCGTTCCGTTTACGGTTAAAACAGTTCCAATAGCAGCGCCTGTTGTAAAGCTGCCGTCAACAGTTAGATCCGGAAAGTCAAGAATCCGGAATGTAATATAAACCCCAAGTGCCATAAGTGCATACAATAATCCGCTTTCTACGGCGCCTTGCATCGATGCGAGCAAATGACATACCTCCTTTATCATAACAAGGGGGTGAACGAGTAACCCGATCACCCCATGTATACCTTTGTTGTATTACTTTTATCTTAACAGCACTAAATTACTCGATGATGTTGTTCGCTTGGTCTTTAACGAATGCTTTCATCTCGTCAGTTACAGTAATGCCTTGCTCTGCAGCAGCTTTCATATTGAAGATGAAATCCAGCTTTTGTGGGACCGTAACATTCATCTCCGCTGGTTTTTTGCCGTTTTTCAAAATCTCGACAGCCATTTGGCCAACTTCATAACCATGATCATAATATTTGAAGCCTACTGCTGCGAATGCGCCTTTTTCAACGGTATCGCGGTCAGCCGAGAAAAATGGAATATCCTTTTCATTAGCTACTTCAATAATTGCGTCTGCGCCGGTAACAACCATATTATCAAGCGTAATATAAATGGCATCAACACGGCCAACCAATGAATCGGCAGCTTGTTTAACGTCTGAAGAATTGGCTACAGATGCTTTGATAAGCTTGATATTATGTTTAGCAAGTGCTTCCTCAGCAATTTTGGCCATAACGACAGCGTTTTGCTCACCTTCGTTAATGATTAGACCAACATTTTTCACGTCAGGAATTTGGGATGCGATAAAGTCCATTGTTTGAGTAATAGCTGCAGGATTTGTATCCGATGCACCTGTAATGTTGCCGCCTGGCGCCTCGAGCTGCGTTACGATTCCTGCTTCAACAGGATCTGTTACTGCCGCAAACAATACAGGCATGTCCTTAACATCGTCAGCAAGAGCCTGTGCGGTCGGTGTAGCGATACCTAGTGCAAGATCGCTTTTGCTGTTAGCGATTTTTTGAGAAATCGTCTTAATATTTGTAGGATCGCCTTGTGCATTGTTGAAATCAAGCTCCAAGTTTTTGCCTTCTTCAATTCCTGCATCCTTAAGAGCAGCAACGAAGCCGTCATAAGTCGCGTCAAGCGATGGATGTTCCACGATTTGTGAAACTGCGATTTTGTACGTTTTTTCGGACGAGCCGGCCGTGTTTGTTGTCGAACCTTCGTTGTTCGTGCCTGATTTACCTGTGTTGGCACCACATGCCGCCGTTACAACCATAATTGAAGCCAGTGCAATACTTAGCCAAAACTTTCTGTTCATCCTTTAAACCCCTCTCATCTTATAAGTCGTCTTGTAAAGAAGCTGTTATGAACTAATCAAGTACAGCAAAGCATCATCGCTTTCTCTCATTAAAGTCTATGACTGTACGTAATCGGCTGTTTGTTAACGAGCAAAGACGACATTCTTCTACTATTCCCTAATATTAAATGGGCGTGAGGTGTACAGTCAATCATTAGTTGAATGTAAAATTAAGTAAGCCGACCTATTGACCGACTCTGCTTCTACATAAATCAAAAGCCCCCACCGAGGTGAGGGCTTTTGTTATTCATAGCGGCTAAAGCCGCCATCAATTATTTTTGGATAGAAGCTACAGCGCCAGCGCCTACAGTACGGCCGCCTTCACGAATAGAGAAACGAGTTCCCTCTTCAACAGCGATTGGAGCGATAAGCTCAACCGTTACAGTGATGTTGTCGCCAGGCATAACCATCTCAGTGCCTTCTGGCAGGTTGATGATACCCGTTACGTCAGTTGTACGGAAGTAGAACTGTGGACGGTAACCTGTGAAGAAAGGCTTGTGACGGCCACCCTCTTCTTTAGTAAGAACGTAGATTTGTGCAGTGAAGTTAGTGTGTGGTTTAACCGAACCCGGTTTAGCCAAAACTTGTCCACGCTCAATGTTGCTACGGTCTACACCGCGAAGCAATGCGCCTACGTTGTCCCCAGCTTGAGCGGAGTCAAGCAATTTACGGAACATTTCAACGCCTGTTACTACGGATTTACGGGATTCTTCAGCAAGACCGATAATTTCTACCTCGTCGCCGACTTTGATAACGCCACGCTCTACGCGACCTGTAGCAACTGTACCACGGCCAGTGATTGTGAATACGTCCTCGACAGGCATAAGGAAAGGCTTAGCTGTGTCGCGCTCAGGAGTTGGGATGTAAGTGTCAACTTGCTCGAAGAGCTCGATGATTTTTTCAGCCCAAGGACCTTCTGGGTTAGCAAGAGCTTCACGAGCAGCACCACGAATGATCGGAGTGTCGTCACCTGGGAACTCATACTCAGAAAGAAGGTCACGAACTTCCATTTCTACCAATTCAAGAAGCTCTTCGTCTTCAACCATGTCGCATTTGTTCAAGAATACTACGATGTAAGGTACGCCTACTTGTTTCGAAAGCAAGATGTGCTCACGAGTTTGTGGCATAGGGCCGTCAGTAGCGGAAACTACAAGAATAGCTCCGTCCATTTGTGCAGCACCAGTGATCATGTTTTTTACATAGTCGGCGTGACCTGGGCAGTCAACGTGTGCGTAGTGACGAGCAGGCGTCTCATACTCAACGTGAGCTGTCGAGATCGTGATACCACGCTCGCGCTCTTCTGGAGCTTTATCGATTTGGTCGAATGCGATTGCTGCACCGCCGTATTTTTTGGAAAGTACAGTTGTGATAGCTGCTGTCAAAGTCGTTTTACCGTGATCGACGTGACCGATAGTACCGATATTAACGTGCGGTTTGTTACGTTCAAATTTTGCCTTAGCCATTGAACTTGAGCCTCCTCAATATATCATGAATTTTTTTATGTGTGGGCCGACATCAGGTTTGCAAGCAAACTAAGCTGGCGGCCAAAAGCACTTGTTTAGAAGTACAAAAGCGATTACTCGCCTTTGTTCTTAGCAATGATCTCTTCAGAGATCGATTTTGGAACTTCTTCATAGTGAGAAAGCTCCATGGAGAATACGCCGCGTCCTTGTGTACCGGAACGTAGTGTAGTGGAATAACCAAACATCTCGGAGAGAGGTACCTTGGAGCGGATAATTTGTGCACCTGCACGAGTATCCATACCTTCGATACGACCACGACGGGAGTTAAGCATACCCATAACATCGCCCATGTACTCTTCAGGAACAGTAACTTCTACCTTCATGATTGGCTCAAGAAGAACTGGCTTACATTTTTCTTTGGCAGCTTTAAGCGCCATCGAACCTGCAATTTTAAACGCCATCTCCGAGGAGTCAACATCATGGTACGATCCGTCAACAACAACAGCTTTGACATCAACGAGCGGGAAGCCAGCGATAACGCCGTTCTTCATTGACTCTTCGATACCAGCTTGGATAGGAGCGATAAACTCACGAGGAATCGATCCACCGACTGTTTTGTTTTCGAAAATAAAGCCTGAACCTGGCTCAAGTGGTGAGAATTCAACCCAACAATGACCGAATTGACCTTTACCACCGGACTGACGAACGAACTTACCTTCAACCTTCGCAGCTTCACGGAACGTTTCACGGTAAGCAACTTGTGGCTTACCAACGTTTGTTTCAACTTTGAATTCACGGAACATACGGTCAACGAGAATCTCAAGGTGAAGCTCACCCATACCAGAAATGATTGTCTGGTTTGTTTCTTCGTCTGTATGTGCGCGGAAAGTAGGATCTTCTTCTGCCAGTTTGGAAATTGCGATACCTAGTTTATCTTGGTCAGCTTTCGTTTTTGGCTCGATAGCAACCGAGATAACAGGCTCTGGGAAGTTCATTGATTCAAGAATGATAATGTTCTTCTCATCGCAAAGAGTGTCTCCTGTTGTTGTGTCTTTAAGACCAACAGCTGCAGCAATATCACCTGCATACACTTCAGAGATCTCTTGACGAGCGTTCGCGTGCATTTGCAGAATACGTCCAATCCGTTCGCGTTTGCCCTTAGTTGAGTTAAGAACATAAGAACCGGATTTCAGAATTCCTGAATACACACGGAAGAACGTCAATCTACCAACATAAGGATCCGTCATGATTTTGAATGCCAGAGCCGCGAACGGATCTGTATCGGATGATGGACGTTCACCTTCTTCTCCGTCTTCAAGCGTACCTTTAATTGAAGGTACGTCAAGCGGAGATGGAAGATAGTCAACAACCGCATCCAACATCAATTGAACGCCTTTATTGCGGTAAGATGAACCAACGATTACTGGGAAGATTTTAACTTCGCAAACACCCTTACGGAGTGCTGCTTTAATTTCTGGAATAGTGATTTCTTCACCTTCCAAATATTTCATCGTTAACTCTTCATCCAGCTCAGCGACCTTCTCAATCAATTCCGTACGAAGCTCTTCCACTTGGTCAGCATACTCCGAAGGAATTTCAACTTGAATAGGGTCTTTACCTGTATCGTCTTTGTACTTGTAAGCTACACGTTCAACGATATCGATAACGCCGACAAAATCAGACTCAGCGCCAATCGGAATTTGAATGGCAACAGCATTAGCTTGCAGACGCTCACGCATATCTTTGATAACGTTAAGGAAGTCTGCGCCAATGATGTCCATTTTGTTTACGTAAGCGATACGCGGAACGTTGTAACGGTCAGCTTGACGCCATACAGTCTCGGACTGTGGCTCAACGCCTTCTTTAGCACTGAAAACTCCAACGGCCCCGTCCAATACGCGCAGGGAGCGCTCAACTTCTACTGTGAAGTCAACGTGTCCCGGGGTGTCGATAATATTAATACGGTGTCCATTCCATTGAGCAGTTGTCGCAGCAGACGTAATCGTAATACCGCGCTCTTGTTCTTGTTCCATCCAGTCCATCGTAGCTGCACCTTCGTGCACTTCTCCGATTTTGTGGGTACGGCCCGTGAAGAACAAAATCCGTTCAGTTGTTGTGGTTTTACCAGCATCAATATGCGCCATAATCCCGATGTTACGCGTATTGTTCAAGGAGAACTCTCTTGACATAAAATGGTCTCCTCTCGAATGTTAGAATCCTACCAACGGTAGTGAGCGAATGCTCTGTTGGCATCAGCCATTTTGTGAGTGTCTTCGCGCTTCTTAACAGCTGCGCCAGTGTTATTGGAAGCATCTGTGATTTCAGCAGCTAAACGCTCTACCATTGTTTTCTCACCGCGGTTACGTGAATAGTTCACGAGCCAACGGAGAGCAAGTGCAGTACGGCGTTCTGGTTTAACTTCGATCGGCACTTGATAGTTTGCACCACCAACGCGACGAGCTTTAACCTCAAGTACTGGCATAATATTTTTCATTGCAGCATCGAATACTTCCATTGGATCTTTACTCGTGCGTTCTTGAATCAGTTTGAAAGCATCATACAACAATGTTTGTGCAACGCCTCTTTTACCGTCAAGCATAATGCGGTTGATTAGGCGAGTTACCAGTTTGCTGTTATACAGCGGATCTGGAAGCACATCACGTTTCGTTACAGGACCTTTGCGTGGCATGAGAAAGTCCCCCTTTCTTCTAATAGTCGCTATTTCTAGCATTTCAATGACCCGTTAGGGTTATTCTTATGATTTTTTAACTTTCGGACGTTTCGTACCATATTTCGAACGAGATTGGTTCCGATTGTTAACGCCTGCAGTATCAAGTGCGCCGCGAACGATATGATAACGTACCCCTGGAAGGTCTTTTACCCGTCCACCACGAATCAATACCACGCTGTGCTCTTGCAGGTTGTGTCCGATACCCGGAATGTACGCTGTAACCTCAACGCGGTTAGTAAGACGTACACGCGCATATTTACGAAGCGCGGAGTTCGGTTTCTTAGGAGTCATTGTACCTACACGAGTGCACACACCGCGTTTTTGAGGAGCGCTGATGTTTGTAGCTTCACGTTTCAATGCATTGAAACCTTTTTGCAATGCCGGCGATTTCGATTTAACGACTTTCGCTTGGCGTCCTTTACGGACTAGCTGGTTAATAGTTGGCATGTTGCCACCCCCTTCCTAAATTCATGTCTTTTCGAAAATATAAGCATTTATAATCTATCGTTTATAAATCCACTTATATTTCTTCGCGTAGGCGAGCTCATTCCACCAAAGGACGGCAATAGCCGAATACGCTTGTATGGTAGACATTTTACCTAAAATTAAGCCCACAGATCCAGGCGGTTCATAAAAGAACAAACAAAAGTTCTCGCCAGTCAATCATCGTTAAATAATCAACTAACAAAAACGGATATTGCGTTATTCTTCTTCGGTTACGAGCGCTGCCATTGCGGCCCCGATATCAATGCCGCAGGTTTCCCCGAGGTCTTCCATCGTATCGAACCATTTAACTGGAACTCCCGCCCGCTCACATAGATGAATGATCTTCTCTTTCATCTGCGGATCTGCATCTCGTGCAACATAGACTTCAATGGCTCTTTGTTGCTCGAGCATCTTGGTCGTCTGCTTTGCGCCGACTTTGAATTGCATGAAAATCACCTTCAATTCTTCCATTCAGCGATCACACAATTAGGCACACTTCGATATAGTACCACCTACACTGTGCTTGTGTCAAGAAACTTTAAGGATATTCATTTGCAAACATTTCGTAAATAAAACCCATACTATAAACATACAAAAGAGCGGTCATCCTCCGCTTCCAAATGAAGCGGAAGATGTGACGCTCTTTCGTTATATGTTAGTGTCCGGTTACTGAAACAACTGCTCAATCAACGATTAGTCGACGGTAACAGCTTCTGTTTCTAGTTCGCCTTCTACTGCAGTAACGATTTCATCTTCTAGGCCAGCAAAGCGAATGTTACGATAACGAGCCATTCCAGTACCTGCTGGAATCAACTTACCGATAATAACATTTTCCTTGAGTCCAAGCAACTGGTCAACTTTGCCTTTAATAGCCGCATCAGTCAATACGCGAGTTGTTTCTTGGAAGGAAGCTGCTGACAAGAATGAATCAGTCTCAAGCGACGCCTTCGTAATACCGAGCAAAACTGGTTTTGCAACAGCTGGTTCAAGGTCTGCAAAGATCGCAGCGCGGTTTTGTGATTCATATTCATGAATATCAACAAATGCGCCAGGAAGCAGAGTTGTACCGCCTGCATCTACGATACGGATTTTACGGAGCATTTGCTTAATCATGACCTCAACGTGCTTGTCATTGATTTCTACCCCTTGGTTCCGGTAAACGCGCTGTACTTCTTGCAAAATGTAGTTTTGAACGCCACGAATACCTTTGATGCGCAGCATATCTTTAGGGTCAATGGAACCGTCAGTCAGCTCATCGCCGGCTTCGATTTGTTGCCCTTGCGTTACGCGGATACGCGAACCATAAGTAACGGCATACACTTTGGATTCCGCTTCGCCTTGAACCTCGATTTCGCGACGGTCCTTAGCTTCACGAATTTCTTTGATTACACCGTCAAGCTCGGAAATGATCGCTTGACCTTTCGGATTACGCGCCTCAAACAACTCTTGGATACGCGGCAAACCTTGTGTAATATCATCGCCGGCAACGCCGCCCGTATGGAACGTACGCATCGTCAGCTGTGTTCCTGGCTCCCCGATCGATTGAGCCGCGATAATGCCTACCGCTTCCCCAATTTCAACGTGTTTACCAGTAGCTAGGTTACGTCCGTAACAGATCTTACAAACGCCATGACGAGCACGGCAGCTCAATACGGAACGGATTTGCAGCTTCTCAACGCCAGCATCGATAATCGCGTCCGCTTTGTTCGAGTCGATCAACTCGCTACGGTTAACGATAATTTCACCTGTTTTTGGATTACGAACCGTTTCAAACGCATAGCGGCCTTCGATACGGTCATAGAGATCTTCAATAACCTCTTTACCGTCTTGAATTTTGCTTACGCTGAAGCCTTTGTCCGTTCCACAATCTTCTTCGCGCACGATTACGTCTTGCGCAACGTCAACAAGTCGACGAGTCAAGTACCCGGAATCGGCAGTCCGAAGTGCTGTATCGGCCAAACCTTTACGCGCTCCGTGAGTCGAGATAAAGTACTCGAGGACGGTAAGGCCTTCGCGGAAGTTTGATTTGATTGGCAACTCGATGATACGACCCGATGGATTGGCCATCAGACCACGCATACCGCCAAGTTGTGTAATTTGAGATTTGTTACCCCGTGCTTTGGAATCCACCATGAGCATGATGTTGTTGTAACGATCCATTGACTTCATAAGAACGTCAGTGATCTCGTCTTTACATTTACTCCAAATGCTGATGATCCGGTCATAACGCTCTTCATTCGTAATCAAACCACGACGGTATTGATTCATAACGGTAGCGACTTTCTCATCGGAGAGCTTCATGATTTCGTTTTTCTCTTTCGGGATGATTACGTCAGCTACGCCGATTGTAATACCTGCCTTAGTCGAGTAAGTGAAACCAAGCTGCTTAATGCGGTCAAGAAGCATCGCAGTAAGCGTTGTGTGGTATTGACGGAAGCATTCCGCAATAACTAATGCGAGATAATCCTTACCTACCGCACCCGGCGTCTCGATCGCATCCAAAAACTTAGGAAGATCTGCACCTTTTTCGTAAACGAAATATTTATCTGGCGTACCGTGCAATAGGTTCGTTTTCGTTGCTTCGTTGATATAAGGGAAATCTTCAGGGAAAATTTCGTTGAAGATTACTTTACCAACTGTAGTAACGAGCAGCGAGTTTTGCTGTTGCTCGGTGAAGTTAACTTTCTTAAGGACGCGAACCGGAATGAAGATCCTTGCATGCAAGGAAACAATACCGCGCTGATAAGCAGAGATCGCCTCGTTAATGGTCCCGAATACGGAACCGCTACCTTTAGCTTCTTTGTTATCCATCGTCAAGTAGAAGCTTCCTAGAACCATATCCTGCGAAGGAGTAACGACCGGCTTGCCGTCTTTCGGGTTAAGGATGTTGCCTGATGCAAGCATAAGCAAACGAGCTTCCGCTTGTGCTTCGGCAGACAACGGAACGTGAACGGCCATTTGGTCACCGTCGAAGTCAGCGTTATAAGCTGTACATACGAGCGGGTGAAGCTTAATAGCGCGGCCTTCAACTAGAATAGGCTCAAATGCTTGAATACCTAGTCTATGAAGCGTCGGGGCACGGTTAAGCAGCACTGGGTGTTCCTTGATAACTTCCTCAAGAACATCCCATACCTCTGGGCTTACGCGTTCAACCTTGCGCTTAGCACTCTTAATGTTGTGTGCCAAGCCTTTATTAACAAGCTCTTTCATAACGAAAGGCTTGAACAATTCAAGTGCCATTTCCTTCGGAAGACCGCACTGGAACATTTTCAGGTTAGGACCTACGACGATAACCGAACGACCGGAATAGTCAACCCGTTTACCGAGCAAGTTCTGACGGAAACGTCCTTGCTTACCTTTCAGCATGTGGCTGAGAGATTTGAGCGGACGGTTACCAGGACCTGTTACAGGGCGACCGCGACGACCGTTGTCGATCAAAGCGTCAACCGCTTCCTGCAGCATCCGTTTTTCATTTTGCACGATAATATCAGGAGCGCCCAGATCAAGAAGACGCTTCAGACGGTTGTTACGGTTAATAACACGGCGATACAAGTCATTAAGGTCAGATGTCGCAAAACGTCCGCCATCAAGCTGTACCATCGGACGAAGCTCAGGAGGGATTACAGGAAGCACGTCAAGAATCATCCATTCCGGCTCGTTGCCGGAGTTGCGGAATGCTTCGACTACTTCTAGGCGCTTAATGGCACGATTGCGTCGTTGCCCTTGAGCCGTACGCAGCTCTTCCTTCAATTGCTCCAGTTCTTTGTCAACGTCGATATCCTGCAAAAGCTTTTTAACAGCCTCGGCGCCCATGCCAGCATGGAAACCATACCCGTATTTCTCCCGGTAGCTGCGGTATTCTTTCTCCGAAAGGAGTTGTTTTTTCTCAAGCGGCGTATCACCTGGGTCCGTCACGACATAGGATGCAAAATAGATGATCTCCTCAAGCGAACGAGGCGACATATCCAGTGCAAGACCCATACGGCTTGGAATCCCTTTGAAGTACCAAATATGAGAAACTGGAGCAGCTAGCTCGATGTGACCCATACGTTCACGGCGAACTTTAGCGCGAGTTACTTCAACGCCACAGCGATCACAAACGACACCTTTATAGCGTACACGTTTGTATTTGCCGCAATGACATTCCCAGTCTTTCGTAGGTCCAAAAATCTTTTCGCAGAAGAGACCTTCCTTCTCCGGCTTTAAGGTCCTATAGTTGATCGTCTCCGGTTTTTTAACTTCTCCGCGGGACCACGAGCGAATTTTATCCGGCGAAGCCAGACCGATTTTCATATACTCGAAGTTGTTCACGTCCAACAAGGAGCAACCCTCCTCCGTCATGTATGACAATGTCTATCTAATCAGCTAGATTCCGTCATAGGCGCGTGACCATGTGACGGAATCCAGCAACTAGTTTATTCAGCAGCGCCGATCTCGGCACCTTCAATATTGAGGTTGAGCTTATCACCCGTTGCCTCGTCTTCATCGTCCATTTCCTTCATTTCGATCTCTTCTTCATTCTCAGACAGAATTTTAACATCCATACCTAAGCTTTGAAGCTCTTTGATCAAAACTTTAAACGATTCTGGAACGCCCGGTTCTGGAACGTTCTCGCCTTTGACGATCGATTCGTACGTTTTCACACGACCAACCACGTCATCGGATTTAACCGTCAATATTTCTTGAAGCGTGTACGCAGCGCCATAAGCCTCAAGCGCCCATACCTCCATCTCCCCGAAACGTTGACCACCGAACTGTGCTTTACCACCGAGCGGCTGTTGTGTAACAAGTGAGTAAGGACCAGTGGAACGGGCATGGATTTTATCATCGACCATGTGCGCCAGTTTGATCATGTACATGACCCCAACTGTAACTTCACGCTCGAAGTTTTCGCCTGTCCGCCCGTCATACAGTACGGTTTTACCGTTACGCTGCATGCCTGCTTCTTCCATCGTATCGAAAACGTCATTCTCGCGCGCGCCGTCAAATACTGGCGTAGCGGCGTGGATGCCGAGATGTTTACAAGCCATACCCAAGTGAACTTCAAGCGCTTGGCCGATGTTCATCCGTGACGGAACGCCTAGCGGGTTAAGAACAACCTCTACTGGTGTGCCATCCGGTAGGAAAGGCATATCTTCTTCTGGCATGATGCGGGCGATAACCCCTTTGTTACCATGACGTCCGGCCATTTTGTCGCCTTCGGAAATTTTCCGTTTTTGAGCAATATAGGCACGTACCAGTTGGTTAACGCCAGGTGGCAATTCATCGCCATTCTCACGCGTAAATACTTTCACGTCTACAACGATACCGTCAGTACCATGCGGTACGCGAAGCGAAGTATCACGTACTTCACGAGCTTTCTCACCGAAGATAGCGTGCAGCAATCTTTCTTCCGCAGTAAGCTCCGTTACGCCCTTCGGCGTTACTTTACCAACCAGGATATCGCCTGCGCCGATTTCGGCACCGACACGAATGATTCCGCGCTCATCCAAGTTGCGAAGAGCTTCTTCGCCGACATTCGGGATATCGCGAGTGATTTCTTCTGGTCCAAGCTTCGTATCACGAGCTTCGGACTCATATTCCTCGATGTGAATGGATGTGTAAACATCCTCTTTCACAAGCTTCTCACTAAGCAGGATCGCATCCTCATAGTTGTAACCTTCCCACGTCATGAATGCAACGACTACGTTGCGTCCTAGAGCCAATTCGCCCTTTTCAGTGGAAGGACCATCTGCAAGAATATCACCTTTCTTAATGACGTCGCCTTTGCGTACGAGTGGACGCTGGTTGATGCACGTTCCTTGGTTAGAACGCATAAACTTGTGTAGCTTATGTTTTACCAAGTCGCCTGTAACCGGCTTGCCATCAATTTGCTCTACGCGGCGAAGCCAAATTTCATTAGCGGAAGACCGTTCGATAATACCGTCATGTTTCGCAACGATACAAACGCCGGAGTCTTTCGCAGCTTTGTGCTCCATGCCCGTACCAACGAGCGGTGATCTAGGGATAAGTAGCGGTACCGCTTGACGTTGCATGTTTGATCCCATGAGGGCACGGTTGGAGTCATCGTTTTCCAGGAACGGAATTAACGCTGTCGCAACGGATACTACCTGCTTAGGAGATACGTCCATGTAGTCAACGCGATCGCTTGGCATAGTCAAAATGTTATCAGCTTGCTTGTTGTAACGAACGATCGTATTTTCTTCTGCAAACTTATCATCAGGAGTCAGCTTCGCATTCGCTTGCGCGATTACGTAGTTATCTTCCTCGTCAGCAGTTAGGTAAGCGATTTGCTCTGTTACAATTCCCGTCTTCGGATCTACCCAACGATACGGCGCTTCAATGAAGCCATATTCGTTAATGCGGGCAAAGGATGACAAGGAGTTGATCAAACCGATATTCGGTCCCTCTGGCGTCTCGATCGGACACATCCGCCCATAGTGGGAGTGATGGACGTCACGGACTTCGAAGCCCGCGCGTTCCCGAGTCAAACCGCCGGGTCCAAGTGCTGATAGACGACGCTTATGCGTGAGCTCAGCAAGCGGATTCGTTTGGTCCATAAACTGGGACAGCTGCGAGGAGCCGAAAAACTCTTTTATAGATGCAATGACCGGACGAATGTTGATTAGCGCCTGAGGCGTAATCGCATTCGCGTCTTGGATGGACATTCTCTCGCGCACAACGCGCTCCATACGAGACAAACCGATACGGAATTGATTTTGAAGCAGCTCGCCTACAGAACGCAGACGACGGTTACCGAGGTGATCGATATCATCCGTGCTGCCTACGCCATGAAGCAAATTAATAAAGTAGTTAATGGAAGAAATGATATCCGCTGGCGTAATATGCTTCACGGATTTATCAATAATGCCATTGGCAATTACCTTAATAACTTTGCTTTCGTCATATGGCGAGAATACGCTGATCGTTTGTAGTGGAATACTATCAGCATCCAATACGCCGTTAGCAACGTGATACGTTTTGAAACCTACATCCTTCTCGAGCTTTTCGAGAATTTCATCAAGCAAACGACGGTCAATCATTTGTCCGGACTCAGCAATAATTTCGCCAGTCGTAGGATCAACTAGATTTTCCGCAAGCCGTTGGTTAAACAAACGGTTCTTGATGTGTAGTTTTTTGTTTATTTTGTAACGGCCTACATTGGCCAAGTCATAACGTTTTGGATCAAAGAAACGAGCTACTAGCAAGCTCTTCGCATTATCCAAAGTCGGAGGCTCGCCCGGACGAAGACGCTCATAAATTTCAATCAGCGCTTTCTCGGTTGAATCCGTGTTGTCCTTGTCTAACGTGTTGCGAATGTACTCATCATGACCAAGCAGCTCAAGAATCTCAGCGTCAGTACCGAATCCGAGCGAACGCAAAAGTACCGTTACCGGTATTTTCCGGGTCCGGTCAATACGAACGTAGATGATATCTTTAGCATCCGTTTCAAGCTCTAGCCATGCGCCACGGTTAGGAATAACCGTCGCTGTGTAGTTCTTCTTCCCGTTCTTATCGACCTTCGTGCTGAAGTACACACTCGGGGATCGAACCAATTGGCTGACTATGACACGCTCGGCCCCGTTAATGATAAACGTGCCTGTCTCTGTCATAAGCGGGAAATCACCCATGAAAACTTCTTGTTCCTTTACTTCGCCGGTCTCCTTATTAAAAAGTCGTACCTTAACGCGTAAAGGAGCCGCATACGTCACGTCGCGCTCTTTTGATTCATCGACCGAATATTTCGGTTCGCCCAAGCTATAGTCGATAAACTCAAGCGATAGATTGCCCGTAAAGTCCGAAATCGGAGAAATATCTTGGAACAACTCAATTAAGTCGCTGTCCAAAAACTTCTCATACGATTTTTGTTGGATTTCAATCAGGTTCGGGACTTCCAGCACCTCGTTGATCCTGGCGTAGCTTCTGCGCGCGCGCCGACCATACTGAACAAGTTGTCCTGCCAACTTAACCTCACCCCTCATGTCTGTATCACAGCATCGATATCCACTGCGTCACCATAGACGGACCAGCCGCCTATATAGTCAAATAAAGAAAAGCCCTTATCGAATAGTTCGAAAAAAGAGCATGTTCCGGCAGTTAACCAATCACAGCGCGGCCGCGATAGTCTCATATCAAATAATTTTGCCCAAAACGTAAACATTATACGTCAAATGTGTAAAACTTATGCATTCCGCGCTTTAAATTTACACTTGACATTTTAGTTAACTAAAGAGATCGAGCCCAATTTAATGCTGACATTTTATAATTTTACCATATCTAAAATGTCAAGTCAATAAATATAATTCTACTTTCAAACTTAATTTCAAAACAGCTTTTGAGATATTTAACTAGCCTTTTACAGCTCGGAAAATCCGGTAGCCTTTATCCTTCGTAACTTCCTCTACATCACTGAACAATGACTCGAGTTTTGCTTTGGCCGAAGGCGCGCCTTGCTTCTTCTGAATGACGACCCACATGCTTCCGCCTTGCTCCAGCAGTTCATAGCCTTCCTCAAAAATCTGATGAACCACCGACTTGCCCGCCCGAATAGGCGGGTTTGTAACGATCGCATCAAACTTCATATGTTTGACGGCCTCATATACATTGCTTTGCAAAACAGTTACATTCGTGATGTTATTCAGCTTTGCATTTTCACGTGAAAGCTCCACCGCTCTCTCGTTTATATCAATCATCGTCACAAGCCCGTTTGGGGCAAGCTTCGCTGATGTTAGCCCAATCGGACCATAACCGCAGCCGACATCCAGCACTTTTGCCTTATCATCCAGCATTAGTGCGTCGATCAAAACCTGACTTCCATAATCGACACCCGATTTCGAGAATACGCCAGAATCCGTCATAAAACGAAATGAAAAGCCTCGAAGCGATGCTTCATGAATTTGACGATTATGCTTCACATCCGGGCTCTGCGAGTAATAGTGATTTGACATGATCCATCACCCCCCGTTATTCCTTAGCTACAAGCGCATACAGCGATCGCCCGATCGCAGCGGTAAAGGCGCGTTTCGCGTTGAAAGATAAGAATGTATAAGGACTCGCTTATACATTCTTATCCTTTAACATACAACGAACCCCTTGAAACCTGACGGTTCAAGGGGCTCGCCAGCCGATTCATCATTCAGTCGCATGATCAGCTTATTTTATTGTAAAAATACTACTTAACTTCTACGGAAGCGCCAGCTTCAGTAAGCTTAGCTGCAACTGCTTCTGCTTCGTCTTTAGCAACTTTTTCTTTAACAGCTTTAGGAGCGCTGTCAACCAAGTCTTTCGCTTCTTTCAGGCCAAGACCTGTGATTTCGCGAACTACTTTGATTACGTTGATTTTCGAAGCGCCAGCGCCGTTAAGGATAACGTCGAATTCAGTTTGCTCAGCTTCAACAGCTGCGCCAGCACCTGCTGCTGCTACTGGAGCTGCTGCAGTTACGCCGAATTCTTCTTCAATTGCTTTAACTAGCTCGTTCAGTTCAAGAACGTTCATAACTTTAATCGCTTCTAAGATTTGTTCTTTAGACATGGTTATACCTCCGGGAATATGGTTTATTTTTTTGTTTTATCATGCAGCCGGCTTTCGCCGGTTCAATGCAATTAGTGACTGTAATTGATTAAGCTTGTGCTTCTTGTTTCTCGCCGACTGCTTTAACCGCAAGCGCGAAGTTGCGCACTGGAGCTTGCAATACGCTGAGGAGCATAGAAAGCAAACCTTCGCGGGACGGAAGTTCCGCAAGTGCTTTAATCTCTTCTTGTGAAACGACTTTACCTTCTACAACGCCGCCTTTAAGTTTCAAAGCATCGTTCTTCTTAGCAAAATCGTTCAAAATTTTAGCTGGAGCAACAGCGTCTTCTTTACCGAATGCAATTGCAGTAGGACCTGTAAGAATGTTGTTCAATTCTACGAAATCCGTACCTTCAGTTGCGCGGCGAACGAGCGAGTTTTTAAGAACTTGGAATTCGATTCCTGCTTCACGAAGTTGTTTCCGAAGTTCAGTTACTTGCGCAACGTTCAATCCACGATAGTCAGCTACAACTGTACTGGAGCTAGCAGCAATTTTCGCCGCGATTACGGCAACTGCCTCTTGTTTCTCTTGGATGATATTTGCGTTAGCCAAACTGTACACCTCCCGTAATAGTATACATTCCGTTAATTACGACGGGCTTTCCACGCCTCGATGCATGAGAAAGGCCTTCGCAGACACTGCGAAGGCCATGATGTCGTTATCGCGCATCAACCCTAAAGGATCGAATGTTGCTCACAAACGTTTTATCATAACACCTCGGTAGGAAATTAAGCCTAAAGGCACCTACTGTCTACGGTATGCGTATTCGAATTTAGTTCCGTTCTTCTTAGCGATAAACCGCTGTGGAAACACGAGCGCCAGGGCCCATTGTCGAAGAAACGGCAATGTTTTTCAGGTAAACACCTTTTGCAGCAGCCGGTTTAGCACGATTAAGTGCGTCGATCAATGACTTGAGGTTCTCGTTGAGTTTCTCAGCATCGAAAGATACTTTACCGATTGGAGCATGGATTTGACCTGCTTTATCAAGACGGTATTCAATCTTACCGGCTTTGATTTCTTGAACGGCTTTAGCAACGTCAAACGTTACCGTACCTGCTTTAGGGTTAGGCATCAAACCTTTACCACCAAGGATCCGTCCAAGTTTACCAACTTCAGCCATCATGTCCGGAGTTGCGACGCAAACGTCGAATTCGAACCAGCCTTGTTGGATTTTGTTAATCATGTCTGCATCGCCGACAAAATCAGCACCCGCAGCTTCCGCTTCTTTCACTTTTTCGCCTTTTGCGAAAACGAGAACGCGTTTAGTTTTACCAGTACCGTGCGGCAGTACAACTACACCACGAACTGCTTGGTCTTGTTTACGCGGGTCTACACCCAAACGAACTGCTACTTCAACGGACTCGTCGAATTTAGCTGTTGCTGCCTTTTTCACAAGCTCGATCGCTTCCAAAGGCTCGTAAGTTGCTTCGCTGTTGATAAGCTTAGCAGCTTCTACATATTTTTTACCTTGTTTAGCCATTGTAATTTCCTCCTTATGTGGTTGTAGCGGAAAATCCTCCTAAGGATGATCCTCCCACTCGCGAAAGCCGAAGCTTCGCAAAGCAAGCTACCTCGCGGTATTAGTCAACAATAGTTACGCCCATGCTGCGAGCAGTACCTTCAACCATACGCATTGCCGCTTCTACAGAAGCTGCGTTAAGATCCGGCATTTTTTGCTCAGCGATTTCGCGAACTTTGTCACGTTTTACAGTAGCGACCTTCTTCTTGTTCGGCTCGCCTGAACCTTTTTCGATTCCAGCTGCGACGCGTAGCAATACTGCTGCCGGCGGCGTTTTTGTTTCGAACGTAAACGAACGGTCTTCAAATACTGTAATAACGACTGGAATAATCAAGCCTGCTTGATCTGCTGTACGAGCATTAAACTCTTTACAAAACGCCATAATGTTAACGCCTGCTTGACCAAGTGCTGGACCGATCGGCGGCGCTGGGTTTGCTTTACCTGCAGGAACTTGCAGTTTGACCATCTTGATGACTTTCTTTGCCATGCCTGACACCTCCTAACCCTTTATTCCGTGCGTAAATAACATTTGCCGCCAAAGGGGCATAGTTACTTCGCGTCCAAACCACCACCGGAATAAACCGATGGGTTCGGAAACCAGATATTATATCTTCTCCACTTGAGTGTAATCCAGCTCCAGCGGGGTCTCCCTGCCAAACATGTTTACATGAACCTTCAACTTTGCTTTGTCCAGCAAAATTTCTTCTACTGTACCAACAAAATCTGCGAAAGGACCTACTTTGACGCGAACCGTTTCCTTCAGATCGAACTCAATTTTCGGCTTTGGCTCTTCCATGCCCATGTGCTTGAGTATTTGCTCAACCTCATCTGGCAATAGAGGAATCGGTTTTGAACCGGAACCTGTTGATCCTACGAATCCAGTTACGCCAGGCGTATTTCGAACAACGTACCAAGAATCGTCGGTTTGAACCATTTCCACAAGAACATAGCCGGGGTAGACTTTACGTTGGACAGTCTTCTTCTTACCGTCCTTCTCTACCACTTCATCTTCCATAGGAACAAGCACACGGAAAATCTTGTCTTCCATGCCCATTGATTCAACACGGCGCTCCAAATTGGCTTTCACCTTGTTCTCGTAACCTGAGTAGGTATGCACGACGTACCATCTTTTTTCCATCACAAATCCACCTTTGGACCCTTCTTAAACAATGAGTTCAACCAGAGACGAGATCCCGATGTCAAGAAGCCAGAAGTAAATCGTTACAAGCGTGATCGTTAGCAAAACCACGATCGAATAGCTTGTCAACTCTTTACGGCTTGGCCAGCGAACCTTCTTAAGTTCCGCCCAGCTGTCGGCAAAAAAACTAAACGTTGTACCAAAGCTTTGCTTTAGTTTAGCCAAAAATGCCACGTTCACACCTCCAATTGACTATCTCGTCTCGCGATGAGGAGTCTGCTCGTTACAGAACTTGCAAAACTTCTTCAACTCGATGCGGTCGGGGTGATTGCGTTTGTTCTTGCTGCTCGCATAGTTTCTCTGTTTGCAGTTTGTGCATGCCAACGTGATAATTACCCGCATTGAATTACACCTCCCGAACTGCTACAAAATACGAATCATGAAGCTCTATATGAAAGTTCATTGATTCCAACGCCAAAACGAAAAAAACCTTCGAATTTAGGCCTACCTAAACACTTTATCATACAGCAATTTTGATGTCAATGTAAAAGATAAGTGTTTGGCCTACGAATAATTGGTAACAACCGCGACATCGGGCTCGTTCCTATCAGTATAGTCTACTTATGCCCTTTTAAAACAAAAGAACTGTACATTCCCTCTGGACACCGCCAGATAGAAGACAGTCCTCGTTAAAAACGATTTACGTATAAATGCGGTTAACCGCTAATGTCTCTGACTTCCAAGTAACGTTCAAGCTTGCGCTTCACGCGTTGTAGGGCATTGTCTATTGATTTCACATGCCGATCCAGATCGACTGCAATCTCCTGATAAGATCTTCCGTCCAAATAAAGCATCAGCACCTTACGCTCAAGGTCGCTTAATATTTCAGACATCTTATCTTCTAGGCCAATAAACTCTTCTTGATTAATGATTAACTCTTCAGGATCAGATACTCGCGTGCCACAAATGACATCAAGCAGCGTGCGATCCGAGTCTTCATCATAAATGGGCTTATCGAGCGATACGTAGGAATTAAGCGGGATGTGTTTCTGACGCGTGGCTGTTTTGATGGCGGTAATAATTTGTCTGGTTATGCACAATTCCGCAAAGGCTTTAAAGCTTGCAAGCTTGTCCCCTTTAAAATCACGAATTGCTTTATAAAGACCAATCATACCCTCCTGCACGATATCTTCACGATCCGCACCGATAAGAAAATACGAGCGCGCTTTGGCTCTCACAAAGTTCTTATACTTGTTAATCAAATATTCCAACGCTATGCTGTCGCCATTGCGGACCGCTTCGACGATATCCTCGTCCGTACTGCTGTCATACTCGAGCGTACTCCATTCTTTGAGGTCGATACTCACGAACTATCCCTCCGGCCTGCAAGGCGTACACCGCTAGATTCGTATTCACGCAAACCTATCTAACTGTTCCCAATTGCTTGGGCTCAGCAGCGCTTCACGTCGAGAGATAAGAAAGTATTCCGAGCAAAATCCACACGTTCTTATCGCTAATAATAGAGTCAGTATACATTATGTAACCTTACACCGTCAACCAATCGGAGACCCGAAAACCATCGATTTTATAGCAATTTTGTAACTTTGTGGCATGAATGGGGCGACATGTCCCGCTTCTGCCAAAGCCATTGAAAAGCCCATTCCCATTATTTCTCTCCACGGCGAAGCTTTTCGAGCTTGCTTCGAACCTCAAGGCTGACGATAGCGTCTACCGAATTGCGTTTTCCCGGCTTATCCTCGCGCAGCGACTGCTCGATGTTTTTGCGGTTTTGGCCGATATCGATAAGCAGCTCGCGCGCGGATACGCGGAGCGCTCCTTTACCGAAAGCGACATGCTGCTCCACTAGATCAGACGTGGCTACATAAATGTTCCTCCGTCTTACAAACAGCTCCGAGCAGAGACGCTCGATACATTCATCAGCCGTTTCCTTTTCTTTCGTATATACGATCATCAGCTTGTGGTGCCGATAAGTGGCCCCGAGTCCAGGCACTTGATGCGCATCAAACACTACGTATACTTGCATGCCCGTAAAACCTTGGTAGTCCGCCAGCATGTCGAGCAGCTTATCCCGAGCTTCTTCCAGAGCGTACTCCTTCAGCTTCTCGAGAACCGGCCAAGCGCCAATCACGTTATACCCATCGACCAATAAAATATCGTCGCGCCGATTCATGGCCTACATGCTCCGGCGTTGCCGCACGACCTCATACATCAGCACGCCAGCCGCAACTGACGCATTCAATGAATTCAATTGGCCAAGCATAGGCAGCTTAACGAGAAAATCACATTTCTCCTTAATGAGTCTTCCCATCCCTTTGCTCTCATTGCCAATAACAATCACTAGCGGCATATCAAATTTCATCTTATATACATCCTGTGAAGCGCTAAGGTCAGTGCCTGCAACCCATACGCCCGCTTCCTTCAGCTTATCGATCGTTTGCGCCAAATTAGTAACTCGCGCAACGGGAACATGCTCGGCAGCGCCGGCTGATGTCTTCAGCACGGTAGCCGTAAGTCCGGCAGAGCGCCTCTTCGGAATGATCACGCCATGAACGCCAGTACATTCAGCCGTTCTCAGGATGGAGCCTAAGTTATGCGGATCTTCAATTTCATCAAGCAGCAGGATAAAAGGAACCTCGTCACGCTGCTTCGCACGTTCAAGTATTTCTTCTACTTCCACATAGGCAAAAGCTGCCGCTTGAGCGACAACTCCCTGATGGGTAACGCCTGGGGTGAGGCTGTCAAGCTTTCTCTTGTCTACAAACTGCACGACAATGCCGAACTTCTTCGCTTCTGCAACAATGGGCTGCGTCAACGTTTTCTGCGCGCCATCGGCAATCCAAATTTTATTGATCTCGCGTCCGGAACGAAGTGCCTCCAGCACGGGGTGCTTACCGGCAATCATCTCATCTTGAATCGTTTCTTCAGTCATCGGTTACCCTCCTCTTATCATTTTTATATTTTGATTGGCTGTTCCAGCCCTATTGCTTGTCTTGAACGCCAAGCGCTATTGCAAGCAGCTCGTTCAGTCTATCTAAACGCCCCTCGTAGTAGAGATATCCTACCAGGCTCTCAAGCGCGGTAGCAAGCCGGTAATCGGCGAGATCTGCATTTTTGGGAGGCGTTCCCGATTTTGAATTGCGTCCGCGGCGGACAATGTCCGCCTCTTCTTCGGTCAAATGCGGTTGCCATAAATCCAGTGTTCTCTTTTGTCCTTTGGCCGAAACAAACTTGGTCGCTTCGCGGTGAAGATGATGCGGCTTCTGATTCGGAAGCGATATTAAGTATTGCCGAACGAGAAGCTCAAATACGGCATCTCCAATATAAGCTAGAACGACCGGGTTCATCAGCTGCGGTTTTTTGGAAGGCGGATGAAAGAGCAGCATGTTCACATCATTATGCTCACTCATTTGCGCCGCCAGCGGATGCCTTGCGGCGTATCCTCAAGCACGATGTTTTTCTCCGTCAGCAAATCGCGAATTTCGTCGGCTCTAGCCCAGTTTTTAGTTTGACGGGCTTCCGTACGCTCTACAATTAACTGTTCGATATCCGCATCAAGCAGTTCAGCGTCCGCTTGCTGCTGTGGCAGAAGTCCAAGTACCGCATCCATACGCTCAAGGAGAGTAAGCAGAGCATATACTCCGTTTGCAGACGCATCTGCACGATTGAGATATTGATTCGCCTCCGTTACCAAATCGAATACTGAGGTTATCGCATCAGGCGTGTTAAAATCATCGCTCATTTTTGCATGGAATTGCTCATGTATCGCCTTAAGTCTCGCATCCAGCGCATCATCGCCCGAAGGGACCAGGCCATTGCCTGCCGCTTCTGCAAATTCACCGCCCATGGCTGAGAGTCTGTGCTTAAGATTTGCTGCAGAGTTTGCGATCCGCTCTACGCTGTTCTCCGCTTGGGCAACCGTATCGTCGCTGAAATTCAGCGGGCTGCGATAATGTGTCGAGAGCATAAAGTAACGGATCGCATGGGGCTTAACCCGCTTCACCAGCTCATGCACCGAAATGCCGTTGCCCAGCGATTTCGACATTTTCTCGTTGTTTATGTGAATATAGCCGTTATGCATCCAGTAGTTTGCTAGGGGCTTGCCGGTCAATGCCTCCGATTGGGCAACCTCGCACTCATGATGCGGAAATTGCAAATCATGCCCGCCCCCATGAATATCGAGCGTATCTCCAAGATAGGCACGCGCCATAGCCGAGCACTCGATATGCCAGCCGGGACGGCCTTCGCCAAACGGGCTCTCCCATTTGATTTCCCCAGGCTTAGCGCCCTTCCATAATACAAAATCCTGCTGGTTCTCCTTGCGATCGCCAATTTCAACGCGAATGCCGAATTGAAGCTCTTCAATATTCTGATGCGACAGCTTGCCGTAGTCTGCGAATGCAGCTGTACGGTAATAGACATCCCCATCGCTCATATAAGCATAGCCTTTGTCTATCAGCCCTTGAATAAACGCTACGATCTGAGGAATATGCTCCGTCACGCGCGGATTAAGCGTCGCTTTATGAACGCCAAGCGATTCGATATCCGCATAAAACGCTGCAATAAACTTTTCTGCCACTTCAGGCACTGTTGTACCAAGCTGCTCCGCTTTGCGAATTAACTTATCGTCCACATCCGTAAAGTTTACAACATATTGGACCTCATTCCCGACATCCTCCAAGTAGCGACGAACAACATCGAAGAAAATAACGGGACGCGCATTCCCGATATGAATGTAATCATAGACTGTCGGACCGCATACATACATCTTCACTTTACCCGGCTCTTGCGATACAAACGGCTCTTTAACCCTTGATACCGTATTATAAATGGATACTGTCATTTTCGAATTTCTCCTCCAGCTACAGGTTCCCGAAGCTGCTTCAGTTCGGTTTTTAATTCATCTATTTCCTTCTGCATCGTGCGGAACATTTCGATTACCGGATCGGGGAGCTGCGTATGATCCAGCCGATCGCCCACTCTCTCGCCATTGCGTTTCACGACACGTCCCGGATTGCCTACCACGGTGCAATTTGCAGGCACTTCTCTCAGAACAACCGCATTCGATCCAATACTGGAAAACTCACCGACTTGGAACGAGCCCAGCACCTTCGCACCAGAGCCAATAACTACATTATTGCCAATTGTAGGATGGCGCTTTCCTTTTTCCTTGCCGGTACCGCCTAGAGTCACACCTTGATAAATAACGACATCATCGCCAATTTCACAGGTTTCTCCAATGACAACACCCATTCCGTGATCGATAAACAATCGTTCACCGATTTGAGCGCCCGGATGAATCTCGATGCCCGTCATGAAACGGCTCACCTGAGAGATCACTCGTGCTAAAGTATACCATCCTCTGCGGAAAAGGGGATGAGCAATGCGATGAGCCCAAATGGCATGCAAGCCCGAATAGGTGAAAATAACCTCGAATCGACTGCGTGCGGCCGGATCATTCTCGAAAACCGCATTTATGTCCGATCGGAAATGACGAAACATAAGCAATGCTCCTTTTTCATGCGCTCATATGATTCCAATAAAAAAGAAAAAGCCTCTGCAGCATATTATGCTGCAGAGGCGTGTAATCTCGCGGTTCCACTCTGCTTGAACAAATCGACAGCTTAAGCGCTGATGATTCGTTCCTCTTATGGTCTTTAACGCAGACGATACGTTGTTGCCTACCCTGTGCAGCAAAATGTACGTCATAAATGATATGGCGTAGCCGCCCTACCCTTATTATCGCGCATTTCTTGATGCAACAGCTCGGAACAAAGCTCCCAGGTGCATATTTCCGTTCGGCGGACCAGACAACTTTCAGCCCCATTCTGCTTTCCCATTGCCACACATCATGATGCGACGCCGATTCGAATGACGGTTGTCCTCTCTGCGAATCCACAAGCAAACGTACTTCTCCTGTTCATGGCCGTTCGATTCATTCATTTATTAGTCATAGTATACCGAATACCCAAAAATGTGACAAGGGCATTATGTCCGCTCGATTACAAAGCGGCTATAAGCGTCTATACCCCGTAACCAGCCAAACGTCCGCGAAGACGGCTCGTTACCTTCTCTTTGCCAAGCAAAGCGAGCGACTGGTTCAAATCAGGGCCATGCGTCTGCCCGGTAAGCGCAGCGCGGATCGGCATGAAGAGCTGCTTGCCTTTGAAGCCCGTCTCCTTCTGCACCGCTTTGATCATTTCTTTTATTCCATCTACTTGGAATGGCGTTTCGCCCGCTTCAATAAGCTTCAGAAAAGCTTGAAGCACGACAGGCACCTGCTCTTCTGCAAGCACGACAGTCGCATCGCCCTCATCCTCAATCGTATCGCGGAAGAAAAGCTCCGTCATCGGCACGATTTCAGCGGCATAGCGCAGTTTGTCCTGGTGAAGCGCAACAAGATCCGTCACCCATGCACGGCCTTCCGCATCCAGGTCGCTAGCTACGCGCTCTGCCCGCTGCAGATGCGGCAAGCAAAGGTCAACGAGACGCGGCAGATCCGCCTTTTTCAAATATTCATTGTTCATCCAGCTCAGCTTTTGCGTATCGAATACAGCAGGGCTTTTGCTTAGACGTTCCGGATTAAATACAGAAACAAGCTCCTCGCGGGTAAACATCTCCTGCTCACCCTCCGGCGACCAGCCAAGAAGCGTAATGAAGTTAAACATAGCCTCCGGCAAATAGCCAAGCTCGTCGTATTGGGAAATAAACTGAATAATCGACTCGTCGCGTTTGCTCAGCTTCTTGCGCTGTTCATTCACGATGAGTGTCATATGACCGAATTGCGGCGGCTCCCAGCCGAACGCTTCATAGATCATGAGCTGACGAGGCGTATTGGAGATATGGTCCTCGCCGCGCAATACATGACTGATTTTCATCAAATAATCGTCAAGCACAACCGCAAAGTTGTAGGTTGGAATACCATCCTTCTTCACGATTACGAAATCGCCCATCTCCGCTGTATCAAAGCTGATCGAGCCTTTCACGATATCATTAAACGTGTAAGTGCGTCCTTCGGGCACACGGAAGCGAATGCTCGGCACACGACCCTCCGCTTCAAAAGCTTGCCGCTGCTCTTCCGTTAAGTTACGGTGCAATCCGGAATAACGCGGCGTCTCGCCACGCTCGGTTTGCGCTTCCCGCTCCTGCTCAAGCTCTTCCTCGGAGCAGTAACAGCGATAAGCTAGACCGCGATCAATCAGCTCCTGCCAGTACTTGTTGTAGATCTCGATGCGCTCAGTCTGGCGATACGGCCCGTACCCGCCGCCGATATCGATGCTCTCGTCCCAATCCATGCCGAGCCACTTCAAATATTTAAGCTGGCTTTCTTCCCCGCCTGCAACATTGCGCTTCACGTCAGTATCTTCGATCCGAATAATGAATTTACCGCCTTGATTTCTTGCGAATAAATAATTGAACAAGGCCGTTCTTGCATTTCCAATATGTAAATGACCCGTCGGAGATGGGGCATACCGAACTCGAACCTCTGCTGTCATCTCAAATACCTCCTAAAAGTTTTCGAAGCAAAAGCTTGCCTCGTAAGCATTTACTAATATAGTCTTGCGAAGCAAAAGCTTGCTTCTGAACTATGGCTAAAGTTGAATAATCCCGATCATAGCACATCCTTGATCAGACAGACAACGGATTGTGCAGCAATCCCTTCGCCGCGTCCCGTAAAACCAAGCTGTTCAGTCGTAGTCGCCTTTACATTCACCTGCGATACGTCCGCCTCAAGCGCCTTAGCGATAACTTCAGCCATTTGCGGGATATAAGGCAGCATCTTCGGACGCTGGGCAATGATCGTGGAATCGATATTGCCTAGCTTATAACCGCGCTCGCGCACAAGCTTCCATATCTCCTCAAGCAGCTTCAAGCTGTCCGCATCCTTAAATGCGGCATCCGTATCCGGAAAATGCTTGCCAATATCGCCAAGCCCAAGCGCTCCAAGAATCGCATCCGTTATCGCATGCAGCAGCACGTCAGCGTCCGAATGTCCAAGCAATCCCTTCTCATAAGGAATTGTAACTCCCCCAATAATACATGGACGCCCTTCTACCAATTGATGCACGTCAAATCCTTGCCCAACTCGAATCATCCTTGCTCACCGTTCCCCTCTGCCCTATCGGCACGACGCTTCGCGAGTAAAAATTCCGCCCACGGCAAATCTTCAGGCGTCGTAATTTTAATATTTGTGTATTCGCCTTCCGCAACGGTGACGCTAGCTCCCATACGCTCTACAACCATCGCGTCATCCGTCCCAACAAATTGCTCTGCCAACGCGCGCTCATGCGCCTCCAGCAGCAGGACACGTCGAAAAGCTTGCGGCGTTTGTATCGCCCACAAGCTTCGGCGGTCCGGTGTCGAAATGATCACACCCGCTTCATTCACTTGTTTAATCGTATCTTTAACCGGCACAGCCAGTACCGAGGCGCCGCTCTTCTCCGCCTGCTCGCAGCATGCGCGGACAGCATCAGCCGTCACAAGCGGCCGAACGCCGTCATGCACCATCACCCATTCGCTTGTCAGCTCCTGAAGTCCGCAATATACGGAATGCTGCCGCTCTGCTCCCCCGGTCACTACCGCTGTTACCTTCGTTATTCCATATTCCTGAACCCACTTGCGGCAGCGCTCAACATCATCGCTTCCTACGACAAGGACAGCTTCCTTCACTGTATCCATCGACTGAAACAGCTCTAGCGTATGGACAAGAATAGGCTTGTCCCCTAGCTGCAAGTACTGCTTGCTCTCCTTCGTTCCCATCCGCGTCCCTCTGCCGGCCGCAACGATGATAACTCCCCAATCTGCTCCCATGCCTTCGACCCGCCTCACACTGTGTTAAAATATAAGCATGCATAAGACTCCGTCTTATCCATATTCTTATATTTCACCGCGAAACGAGCTTTTGACGCCAAAGGACGGCGTCAGCCGTTTGCGCTTAAACAATAGTACTATCATACCTTGTTACAGCGCTTTTTCCAACAGCTTCGGCTTTGCGAATATCATTCGGCCCGCAGACGTTTGCAGCACGCTTGTCACGAGCACCTCCATCGTCGTGCCGATATATTCGCGTCCGCCCTCAACGACGATCATCGTGCCGTCATCCAAATACGCGACACCTTGTCCATGCTCTTTGCCGTCTTTTATCACTTGAACGATAATTTCTTCTCCCGGCAGGACGACAGGCTTCACAGCATTAGCCAAATCATTAATATTCAGCACCGATACGCCTTGCAGCTCACACACTTTGTTTAAGTTAAAATCATTCGTAACCACTTTGCCGTGAAGCGCCTTAGCCAGCTTAACCAGCTTGCTGTCCACTTCTCCGATTTCCTCGAAGTCTCCTTCATAAATAAGGACCTTCACATCAAGCTCTTTTTGAATCTTGTTCAAAATATCGAGCCCGCGCCGTCCTCTATTGCGCTTCAGCAAGTCGGAAGAATCCGCTATATGCTGCAGCTCCTCGAGCACAAACTCCGGAATAACAAGCGTTCCTTCAATAAACCCGGTCTTGCAAATATCTGCAATACGGCCATCAATAATAACGCTCGTGTCCAAAATTTTATGCTCCTCGTAGCCGCCTGCTTCATCTGCAGCCGGAGCGATCCTGCGCTTCTCAATTAAAGCAGCAAAGCCCTCAGCCAATTCCTCCTGCTTATGAAGGCCAATGCGCATACCCAAATAGCCGAAGCATACCATCATAGCTGCAGGAATGAGTTTTCCTAAGCCTTCCAAGCCGGATACAGCGGGATAAATCAATACGGTGAGCAATAAACCCGCAAGCAGGCCGCCTGCCCCTGCAATCAACTGCTGCATCGGAAGCGCTGCCGTTTGCTCCGCGCCCTTTTGCATATAACGAATGACTTGCCCTGCAAGCATCGTTGCCACAACCACACCAAAAACCGCGCCAATTGCTACATTCATGTAATAAGTGCCGGATCGCTGTAGCATTCCGAAGGATGAGCCAGACCATACGGTCGCTCCATTCATCCATCCGTATACCTCACCGCCTGCCATACCACCGAACAACATACCCATTATTTGAATAATTCGTCTAACCATTATGGTTCACCTCCACTACAATTATGTTCCAATAATTGCCTTGCTAACCGTGGGGGAGCCTATTAATTGCAAACATTTATAAATTTTAATAATTCACATTTTGAAAAGAGAGGGTAGGAAGCTTATAATGGAAATTAAGATTACATCATACGAGGTTGGTGAAAGAGGTGGAACCGATGAGCGCTCCTACACTGGATCAATTTCAGCAGCAAGTATCCGAATTGCTGCTCCGGCACCGCAGCTTACTAGATGTCATGTCCAAATTCGGTCAGTCAAGCGCTTCTGTCAACCGTGCAGTCACGAAAGCAGTGACAGATTGCGGCTGTATCGAGCTAAATGCCCGCAAGCAGCAATACTCAGACGAACTTAATCTTGAGGATGCAAAAACAACACTGCAAAGTCATCTCACGGGAGCCGTGTGCGAGCATTGCCGCGACGTATTGAAGTCTGATCTTGGACGCAACTTATTTTACATGACGGCTTTATGCAATTTGCTGGATATTCAACTCGATGAGGTTATTGCTGACGAGTACGACAAATGCTCGACTTTAGGACTGTTTAACTTAACGTAAGTGCTTACAAGGACATAATGATTGAGCCAGACCATTGTCTAAAGCTTTGAGGACCTTTTCCTCAAAGCTTTTTCTTTATGTCCGGCTACTTCGCCTTCGACTTCATACAGCTAAAATATAGCCCCATTTCTTCATCGGGTATATTTAAAAACAAATCCACCAGTGACCCGTCAAACTGTAAGTCATTGTTTTTTTGCAGCTCGGTATAAGCCTGCTCCTTCGTAAGGGGCATGCGATAAGGCCGAGACGACAGCATCGAATCAAACGCATCAATAATCGAGCATGCTCTTGCGAAAATAGGGATTTGATCTCCCATGAGCCCGTCAGGGTAACCGGCACCGTCGTATCGCTCATGATGGTATCTGACCAATTGCAAAATATTTACATCGTAGAATGAATGATTGATCAAAATTTCCTCGCCGTATTGGGGATGCCTGCGAAGTATGCTCCACTCCCATTCGCTCAATCGGCCTTTTTTGTGCAAAATTTCATTTGGAACTCTCACCTTCCCCACATCATGCAGGAAACTTCCCCTTATGAAGGCTTCTTTCTCATTGTCGCTAATAGGTAAATGTGGAGCGAATATTTCAGCCAACAGGGCTACTCTGACACAGTGCCGATAAGTAGCCGGACTCTTATACATCAAGTACTTCATCCAACTGCCTACGTTGGTTTGCTGTAAGGACATCACTTCCGCATAACCTGGACTAATCGTCATCCGCTTCTCCTTCTCAATCACATCGAGATTGCCATACAGTTGCTTTTAGAGCTCATTTTGTCAAATATAGTCTATAGACTTGAAATATTATACATACAGCGAGATGTCGCATAATAACAGTTATACGACAACAAGAGGAGGAATTCTGATGATAGTTGGGTCATTTTCAGAGGAAAGACTAGCTTTACAGGTAGTAAAGGAGAAAGAAATAACATTTACGGATGAACAAAAAATCCAGATGTTTTTGAGCAACCGCAGCAGATCGCAGCATACTTATAAGAGCTACTACAGAGCCATTGAACGATTCCGGATGTTCATATCCTACAAGAACATGAACGATGTTACGTGGAGAGAAATCGAGGCTTTCAAGGTTTATCTCCTATCGCTCAAAAATGAAAAAACAGGCTTGCCGCTTGCTCCAGCCTCCGTATCCGCAACCATCGCCGCTCTAAAATCGTTTTATAAATGGGGCAGTGATCCAAACATCGGATTGTTCCAGCAGAATCCGACTAGCAGCGTCCGCCTCCCCGTCATTCCGTTAATGAGCAAAAAGCATTTTCTAACTAAGAATGAGGTAGGCAAGCTGCTGCAATTTTTGCAATATGATAACAAGCGTAATTATTTAATAGCATTAAGCCTTCTTCTTCTGGGCTTGCGAGTGTCCGAATTATGCTCTATCCGCTGGTGCGATTTTTACTCAGATGCCACGGAATCAAACGTTTGGTTAACCGTCACCAGAGGAAAAGGTGGTAAAATAAGAGATATAAAAGTACCACGACATTTATGGCTTCTATTTTCCAGCTACTTAGGTACTAAGCCGCATCTAAGCAGCAGCTCTGATTCGCAAGTGTTCAGCATTACTTCCAGACAAGTGGAGCGGATGATTAAAGCCGCTTGCTTAAAATGCGGTTTGGACAAGCCGGTTACCCCTCACTGGCTAAGGCATACAAACGCCACACTTGCGTTATTAAACGGAGCTTCTTTGCAGCAGGTGCAGGAAACGCTTGGCCATTCGCACATCAATACGACTCAGCGATATTTGCATACCGTCGAACAACTTACGAAGTCAGCTTCTGATTATGTAGAAGAATTATTGATCGCCTATATCTAACAGACTAGTGAAGGAGGTTCTTATTGCCTATATAAAATGCAAACCACGTTGTAAAGATGGTATTAATGGCATATAATAGTAAGTGTTGATTTTATTATTTGTGTCTAATTTTGTCGTATAACTGTTATTATGCGACATCTCGTACGCAATTATTATATTTATTTTCGTGTTAACAACGCTCTAAATCATTTATTTCTGCGATTTTATTACAAAAAATAAAAATAGCGTTCCTACACACCGATGATCGTGTGTAGGAACGCTATTTACTTATCTTTTAAGCTAACGGTTTAAGCTGGCTTCTCTGATTGAACAGGCTCTTCAGTGACTTCATCGCGTTTCTTCCGCTTGCGATTTCGCTTGGGCAATCGGCGATCAACGTTTTTTTTTAGGCCGTACAGCGCATAAAGCAGCAGCGGTACAAACAATATTTTGGATAGATCGTTTTTGAATACGAGGCCAAGTATGACGGATACCACAATAACGATTGGGACAACCCATACCGCGCTTTTAGGAATACCGACCTTTTTGAAATTCGGATATTTAATCGTACTGACCATAAGTATGGAAAGCACAAGCGTGCTTGCAAGCAGCACGGATACGTATATGTCATCCTTGAATAAAGCGAGCGTCGCTAACACACCGCCAGCTGCCGGAATCGGTAGCCCGATAAAGTAGCCTGGCGCGCTTGAAATAACGTTGAAACGAGCAAGGCGCAACGCTCCGCATATGGGGAACAATGCCGTTACAATCCACGCGAACGTTGGACTCAAATCTTGAAAAGCGACAACATACATAATGAAAGCAGGCGCTACGCCAAACGAAATCACATCGGATAAGGAGTCTAGCTCTTTGCCGAACTCACTTTGAACGTTCAGCGCCCGAGCAACGCGTCCGTCTACACCATCAAGCAGCATGGCGATTAACACCATCATGGCCGCTGTATCTGGTTTTTCATTAAATACAAGAATGATGGCGATTACCCCTAAAAATAGGTTCCCCACCGTGAGAAGGCTCGGTATCGATTTTGCGATCATCTTTTCCACCTCTTCTCTACTATGCCCCAAAACCCTTAACGAATGTACATCTCGTTAAAAGACCACATTCAATCCATTGTATGGGATTTAGATTTGCCTGTCAATGAACATCTGCTCTTGGATCCGCTTGAGACCCTCTTTGATAGCCCGTGCCCGCACTTCTCCAATGCCTTCAACCTCATCCAATTCTTCAATCGTCGCCATCAAAATATGAGGCAGCCGTCCGAACCGTTCAATTAGATTGTTCATAATAATGAGCGGCAATCTCGGTATTTTGTTCAGGAGGCGATAACCGCGTGGGGAAACGGATTCGTCGTTCATATTGCTCGTATGTGGATAACCGATCAAACGGATGATTGGCGGCGCATCAAGCAGCTCATCTGAGCTTAGCTTCTTCAACCCTGCCCGAATTTCCCGAATCTTCTCATCCGAATTTTCTTTTGCGTAATCCTTAAGTAAGTACCACGCGTCCTCTTCTACGCCGCCGACCAGCTCATCCATTTGCATGCTGATCAATCGGCCTTCCGTACCTAGCTCAATAACATAACGCTTAATCTCCATCTTGATGCGCAGCACCATCTCCACACGCTGAATAACATGCGCCACTTCCTGCAGCGTAACAAGCTCTTCAAACTCAAGCGCAGATAAATTCGTAAACGATTGGCTAAGCACCGCTTTATATTTCTCGAGCGTTTGAATCGCCTGGTTCGCCTTAGTCAAAATAACGCCCATATCCTTCAGCGAATAACGCAGGTTGCCTTGATAAAGCGTAATAATGTTACGTCGCTGCGAGATCGATACGACGAGCTTACCCGTTTGCTTAGCAACGCGCTCCGCCGTCCGGTGACGTATACCCGTTTCAATCGATGGAATGGAGCTGTTCGGAATGAGCTGTGTGTTCGCATACAATATTCTGCGCATATCCTCGCTCAAAATAATCGCGCCGTCCATTTTGGCTAGCTCATACAAATAGTTCGGTGAGAAGTCGCAATTAATGGAGAAGCCCCCATCTACAACCTCCATCACCTCAGGACTATATCCAACAACAAGTAACGCCCCCGTTTTGGCCCGAAGCACATTCTCAAGCCCATCACGAAAAGGGGTACCTGGTGCGACTAGTTGCAATAATTGATTCATTATTTCTAACTGCGTAGGTTCCTTCATCGTCTGCCCCCCTATCCAAGCGCTGCCTTAAGTGCTTCCGACACTGTGGTTACGCCAATAATTTCTATGCCAGAGGGTGGCTTCCAGCCCTTTAAGCTCTTCTCCGGCATAATGACACGTTTAAAACCAAGCTTCTCCGCTTCCTTCACTCGCTGCTCCGCACGCGATACGGCACGAACCTCGCCCGTTAGCCCTACTTCGCCAAAGATGACATCGTATGGCTTGGTTGGGGCATCCCGAAAGCTGGATGCAATGCTGACGGCGGCTGCAAGGTCAACCGCCGGCTCATCGAGCTTCACTCCGCCTGCAACGTTCAAGTACGCATCCTGCGTTTGCAGGAACATGCCGTTTCTCTTCTCCAGCACCGCAATGATCAGCGCCATACGGTGATGGTCGATTCCCGTAGACATTCTTCTCGGAGATGGAAAATTGGTTGTCGCAACAAGCGCCTGAAGCTCAACCAGCACAGGCCTTGTTCCTTCCATGCTTGCGACGACCGTCGAGCCTGATACCCCAAGAGGGCGCTCCGACAAAAATAACTCGGAAGGGTTCGATACTTCCCTTAGGCCATCCTCGCCCATTTCGAAAATTCCGATTTCATTTGTCGAACCAAACCGGTTTTTTACGGCCCGCAAGATACGATACGTATGATGGCGCTCCCCTTCAAAATATAGAACGCAATCCACCATATGCTCCAGCAGCCTCGGTCCGGCAATCGCGCCTTCCTTCGTCACATGGCCGACAAGCACAGTCGCAACCCCTTTGATTTTGGCGACCCGCATAAAGTGAGCCGTACATTCACGGACCTGCGATACGCTGCCGGGCGCTGATTGCACATTCGGGTCATACACCGTTTGAATCGAATCAATAACGAGAAAATCTGGCTGAACCGATTCGATAGCATCATTAATTTGCTCCATATTGGTCTCGCATAATACATACAGCGATTCCGTCAGCGCTCCAAGGCGATCCGCCCTTAGCCTCGTCTGACGCACGGACTCCTCCCCGGAAATATAGAGCACCTTCAGTCCCTTCACCGCTAACGCGTGAGAGGTTTGCAGCAATAGCGTTGATTTGCCGATACCGGGATCTCCGCCGACCAGAATAAGCGAGCCAGGCACAACGCCTCCGCCGAGCACTCGGTTGAGCTCAAGCATCCTCGTTTCGATACGCGGCTCTTGCCCACTTTCTATATGTATGATGGACTGCGGCTTTTCTTTCGCATGAAACGATGACAATCCGACGCCCTTTGTCTTCACAACGGTTTCTTTTTCTTCCACCATAGAGTTCCATGCATGACAACCCGGACATTTTCCGAGCCATTTAGCCGCTTCTGTTCCACATTCCGTACAAACAAACTTTGTTTTAATTTTGGCCATTCCGTACTCCTTAAACGTTATGGGCTAGCACCAAATAGTTGATGCCATCCCTCGCGATACTCCTTAAAATGATGCTACATAAAGTTTACCATTTAATCCCCAATGTATAAACCCACATTGTTGATGAAAAAGGTTATTATCGCTTCTATTATTCGTTTCCCACAATACAACCTATCCCTGTTCTATAATATCGGCATTGTCCACAGACTTATTAACAAGTTATCAACATTATCCACAAGTCATCAACATATCCCCACAGCCTTTCAAAGAAATAATCTATAAAAAAACGCCCCCTTTATCCACAGTGGATAAGAGAGCGAAATCATTCTGAATCAAACGGGTTTTGTTAAAAATGTACTACGCCTCAATTCCAGCTTGTCGAGCAACCAAAACGCGATGCGTCGTCAGATGCGAGCCTAGCATGACGCTTTCCGTTTGCTGTCCGTCAGCGCCCTGTGACTGGCCTCCGCGATGTGCATGCGCTTGGCGAAATGAGTCGCTGTTCACCCAGCCCTCGAAGGAAGCTTTGTTTTCCCAAGTGGTGCTTACTTTCAGCTCATCAAATTCCTCTAGCCCTTCTGTAAACAACACCTCCATGCGCACAAAACCAGGCGATTGGTCAATCCCTTTTGAATTTTGAAAACGTTTGGCTACCGTCTCCCCGTGGCCCTTTTTTACTTTAATTGTATTTGTAACAACTATCATCGTTGTTCCTCCCCTTCTATGTAATGCTCTACTGCCATTATACGATAATGATTCTCATTGTCAATTGTATTCCATAATAAAAACTGTCCCGCAAGCATCATTTCTGGTTGCGGGACAGTCTAGGTTTATGCTTTATTTCGCAGTTGATTCTTCAGGCTCTTGCTCCGAGATGGCTTTCGTAACCGTCAAGGCGCCGTCTTTTTCGTCAATAGTGAACGTATCGCCCTTTTGGATTTTACCCATCAGCAAATCTTCGGACAAACGATCCTCGATATGCTTTTGGATTGCCCGGCGAAGCGGTCGCGCTCCGTATTGCGGATCATAACCTTCCTTAGCAAGGAATGCTTTGGCTCCATCGGTCAAGACGAAATCAACCTCTTGCTCACGCAGGCGCTTGCGAAGCTCCTCTGACATAAGCGTAACGATTTGAGCAATATGCTCCTCGCCAAGCGAGTGGAATACGATGCTCTCGTCGATCCGGTTGAGGAACTCTGGACGGAAGCTTTTCTTAAGCTCTGCCATCACTTTGTCCTTCATTTGCAAGAAATCACGTCCCGCATCCTGCACGGCTGTAAAGCCAAGCGAGGAATTGCGTTTAATTTGGTCAGCGCCAACGTTGGACGTCATAATAATCAATGTGTTCCGGAAATCGACGACGCGGCCTTTGGAATCAGTCAAGCGGCCATCCTCAAGCACCTGCAGCAAAATGTTGAATACTTCAGGGTGAGCCTTCTCGATCTCGTCAAGGAGTACAACGGAATATGGCTTGCGACGTACCTTTTCGGTTAATTGGCCGCCTTCTTCATAGCCCACATATCCAGGAGGCGCTCCGACTAGACGTGAAGTCGAATGCTTCTCCATATACTCCGACATGTCGATCCGGATAACCGCATTCTCGTCACCGAACATCGCCTCGGCTAGCGCTCTTGCCAGCTCCGTTTTACCAACGCCGGTAGGTCCTAAGAAAATGAACGAACCAATTGGACGCTTCGGATCTTTCAAGCCAGCGCGAGCACGACGGATCGCTCTGGATACCGATTTAACGGCATCCTCTTGCCCGATAATACGGTCATGAAGTATCTCTTCCATTTTGAGCAGACGCTCCGTCTCGCCTTCTGCGAGCTTGCTGACCGGAATTCCCGTCCAGCTAGCTACAACCTGAGCGATATCCTCCGGCGTTACCTCGGAATCGGTACGGCCCTGCTTTTCTTTCCATTGGTTTTTCGTTACATCAAGCTCTTCGCGGATTTTTTGCTCCGTATCGCGAAGCGCTGCCGCTTTCTCGAACTCTTGGCTTTGAACCGCGGAATCCTTCTCCTTGCGGATATCCTCCAAACGATTTTCAAGCTGTTTCAAATTTGGCGGTACGGTATAAGAATGCAAGCGTACTTTAGAGCCAGCTTCATCAATAAGGTCAATCGCTTTATCCGGCAAGAAACGATCCGGGATATAACGATCGGATAGCTTCACCGCTTGCACGATTGCTTCATCCGTAATTTTCACGCGGTGATGAGCCTCGTAACGGTCACGCAGGCCGTACAAAATTTGAATCGCTTCTTCCGGCGAAGGCTGATCAACCGTAATCGGCTGGAAGCGGCGCTCGAGCGCTGCATCCTTCTCGATATATTTGCGGTACTCGTCAAGCGTAGTTGCACCGATACATTGCAGCTCGCCACGTGCCAATGCGGGCTTCAAAATGTTAGATGCATCGATCGCGCCCTCTGCTCCGCCTGCGCCGATCAATGTATGAAGCTCATCGATGAATAGAATAATATTGCCGGCTTGGCGAATCTCATCCATGATCTTCTTCAGGCGGTCCTCGAACTCGCCGCGGTATTTCGTACCGGCTACAACTGAGCCCATATCCAGCGTCATGACCCGTTTGTCGCGCAATGTTTCTGGAATTTCATTCTCAATAATCTTTTGTGCCAGGCCCTCAGCGATTGCTGTTTTACCTACACCGGGTTCCCCGATTAGCACTGGATTGTTTTTCGTACGGCGGCTAAGCACTTGAATAACGCGCTCAATTTCTTTGCTCCGTCCGATAACAGGATCCAAATTTCCTTCCTTCGCATAAGCCGTCAAGTCTCTTGCAAGACCATCAAGCGTAGGCGTGCTTACGTTAGCCGGTGAGCCATGATTGCTCGATACCGCCTCGCTGCTGCCTAGCAGCTGCAGCACCTGCTGACGAGCCTTGTTGAGGCTGATGCCAAGGTTATTCAGCACGCGCGCTGCTACGCCTTCTCCTTCACGAATAAGGCCTAGAAGGATATGCTCTGTGCCTACATACGTGTGGCCAAGCTTTCTCGCTTCATCCATCGAGAGCTCAATCACTTTTTTCGCGCGTGGCGTATATGCAATGTTGTTCGGCTGCTCTTGTCCACGGCCGATCAACGCTTCAACCTCATCCTGAATTTTCTCAAGTCCTAATCCAAGTCCGATTAAGGCTTTGGCCGCTATTCCTTCTCCTTCGCGGATAAGACCGAGCAAAATATGCTCTGTACCGATATTGTTATGTCCGAGACGGACTGCTTCTTCTTGCGCTAATGCAAGCACCTTCTGTGCTCGCTCCGTAAATCTTCCAAACATCATATTCACGCACCCCCATGGCCTTTTTCACCGCGCAATTGCTTGCGGATGAGTTCTGCTCTCCTGAAATCCCTCTGCTCTGGGCTCATCTTCTCGTCGAAGGTTTGTTGTAGAAACCCGGGCTGAGTCATTACCAAAAGCTCATTCAACACTTGTGGCGTTACATCAGATAAAATCCCCAAATCTGCTCCAAGCCGCACATCCGATAATCGCTGTGCCGCTTCCTTGGAATCCATAATCGATGCATGAGACAAAATACCGTACGATCGCTTTATGCGATCCTCCGTTCTTAGCCGCGACTCTTGCATAAGACGCTTGCGAGCCGCTTTCTCATGCTCAATAATTTGCCTTGCTACGCTATAAAGATTTTCAATGATCTCGTTCTCGGATTGTCCCAGCGTAATTTGGTTCGACACCTGAAACAAGTTGCCAAGCGCTTCGCTGCCTTCGCCGTACAATCCTCTAACCGCTAAGCCCACCTGCGTGACTGCTGACAAAATACGATTGATTTGGGACGTGAGCACAAGTGCCGGCAAATGCATCATCACCGAAGCCCGAATGCCTGTTCCAACATTTGTTGGACATGTCGTTAAATAACCGCGTTTCTCATCAAACGCATAATCAGCCGCATCTTCAAAAATATCGTCAATTCCGCTGGCCAACGCCCAAGCCTCTTGAATTTGGAAACCTGGATATAGACATTGGATGCGCAAGTGATCTTCTTCGTTAATCATTATGCTAACAGATTCATTATCGCTCAAAATAACGGCCCCGCATCGCGAATCATTCGCTAAATTAGGACTTATCAGATGCTTTTCGACGAGCACCCTTTTATCAAGCTCGCTTAAATCTGACAAAATAATCGTTTCAAATGAACCAATGGACTGCAGCTTGCCGCTTTGGCTTACTTCAGTCAGCTGATCCATCACATCCTTGGATTGCTGATTCGTCGCAAGTAATGGAAATGGCTGATGCCTTAGATTACGAGCTACGCGCACTCTGCTGCTAATGACAATTTCAGATTCGGGACCTACATCCTTCATCCATTCGCTTAGTGCATGTTCTGAGAATCGATGCTTAGTCAAGAGCCTTACTCACTCCTTCTATGCCAGCTTACAGGTCGGCAATTTGGCGCTCCAGTTCACGTATTCGATCACGCAGCTGCGCTGCGCTCTCAAACTCCTCATGCTCTATTTTCGCTTGCAAATCCCGCCTCAGCTGTTCGATCTCGCGCTTGCACTGAATTTGTCCGCCTGAGCGCTTCGGTATTTTTCCGCTGTGTACGGTACTGCTGTGAACCCGTTTGAGAAGAGGATCAAGTTTACCTTCAAACGCTTGATAACAATTGCTGCAGCCGAAGCGGCCGATCTTGCTGAACTGGGAATAGGTTAATCCGCATTCCTCGCATCGCAGCGTTTCCTGCTTTATACCGGCAATCCCTGACCCGCCCAAATGCTCAAAATCAAGAAGTCCTGACAATAAGCTATGAATCGAGAAGCTATTCGGCGCCCCAGGAATTCCTTCCCCTTTCTCACGAGCACAGCTTTCACAAATGTGAAATTCGTTCTTCTCACCATTAATGATTTTTGTAAAATGAAGCGTAGCCGGCTTTTTGCCGCATTCTTGGCAAAACAAGCGTGATCCCTCCTCCGGGTATAAACGGTTTCGCGTTATTTAACCAGCAATGAGATAAGCATGGACCGGAGTAACCGGGCCCTCATTTCATCTCTTAGCGGCAGCTTGAGCGCGATTGTATCGCGATGCACGGCTGCACGAAGCAGGTTGCCTTCTCGCTTGGTAATGAGCCTTGCTTCCTCCAGCTGATAAATAAGTCCTTCCGCCGCACTTTGATCAACACATTCTCCAACCGTTTCCTCGATGTGGAATTGAATCGCCTTCAATGCCGGAAGATCAATCCGTTGTATACGGATATAGCCTCCGCCTCCGCGCTTGCTTTCAACCATGTATCCTTTCTCCATGGTAAAGCGAGTGCTGATGACGTAGTTGATCTGCGACGGTACACAAGAAAATTTGTCAGCTAAGTCATTACGCTGAATTTCCACTGCGCCCTCTGGGCTATCTTGGAGCATATGCTTCAGATACTGTTCGATGAGATCGGAAATGTTACGCAAACCACCAACCTCCCTGAGAAATAACCAACAAAGCCAAAGTTGAAACATTAATACAAAATTGTTATTTAGCCAAAATCATCAGACACCGAATATTCGGACAATTGACTTTGACTTTCTTTGACTTTGATTTTATTATATGCAATTTTAGCAAAAGGTCAAGTGGTCGTTTAAATTCATTTATATAATAGCTTGGTGCGGTTGCACTCTGTTTATACATAGGCGGCCGTTTTTCAACCGAACGATGGACATTTCTCCATAATATTTCCCCTAAGGGAAAACAACNTTTCAAGGTGCAAAGGTAATTACAGACAACCTCTCGGTTGCTGCTTCGGTGTAAGTATAACACCTGCTTGGCGACGTCCTACTCTCCCAAGACCCTGCGGTCTAAGTACCATTGGCGCTGGAGGGCTTAACGGTCGTGTTCGGTATGGGAACGCGTGGTTCCCCTCCGCCATCGCCACCAAACGTAGCGTGTTGCACGCTGAAAACTGGATACGAAAGAT
>NZ_MAQX01000006.1 GCF_001682865.1 Bacillus sp. FJAT-26390 | reverse complement strand
AATAGCCCGTCCAAGCAGTGAGGCTGATCGATAGGCAAATCCGTCGATCATTAAGGCTGGGCTGTGATGGGGAGCGAAAATTGTAGTAGCGAAGGTCATGTACTCCGGCTGTCAAGAAAAGCCTCTAGCCAGGTGAAGGTGCCCGTACCGCAAACCGACACAGGTAGGCGAGCAGAGCATGCTAAGGCGCGCGGAAGAACTCTCGTTAAGGAACTCGGCAAAATGACCCCGTAACTTCGGGAGAAGGGGTGCCTCGGTAGGGTGAATAGCCCGAGGGGGCCGCAGTGAAAAGGCCCAAGCGACTGTTTAGCAAAAACACAGGTCTGTGCGAAGCCGTAAGGCGAAGTATACGGGCTGACGCCTGCCCGGTGCTGGAAGGTTAAGGGGAGCGGTTAGGGAGCAATCCCGAAGCTGTGAACCGAAGCCCCAGTAAACGGCGGCCGTAACTATAACGGTCCTAAGGTAGCGAAATTCCTTGTCAGGTAAATTCTGACCCGCACGAATGGCGTAACGACTTGGGCGCTGTCTCAACGAGAGATCCGGTGAAATTTTAATACCTGTGAAGATGCAGGTTACCCGCGACAAGACGGAAAGACCCCATGGAGCTTTACTGTAACTTGATATTGGACTTTGGTACGATCTGTACAGGATAGGTGGGAGCCTTAGAAGCATGAGCGCCAGCTTGTGTGGAGGCATCGTTGGGATACCACCCTGATCGTATCGGAGTTCTAACCTACTACCGTGAAACCGGTAGAGGGACCGTGTCAGGTGGACAGTTTGACTGGGGCGGTCGCCTCCTAAAATGTAACGGAGGCGCCCAAAGGTTCCCTCAGAATGGTTGGAAATCATTCGAAGAGTGCAAAGGCATAAGGGAGCTTGACTGCGAGACCTACAAGTCGAGCAGGGACGAAAGTCGGGCTTAGTGATCCGGTGGTACCGAATGGAAGGGCCATCGCTCAACGGATAAAAGCTACCCTGGGGATAACAGGCTTATCTCCCCCAAGAGTCCACATCGACGGGGAGGTTTGGCACCTCGATGTCGGCTCATCGCATCCTGGGGCTGAAGTAGGTCCCAAGGGTTGGGCTGTTCGCCCATTAAAGCGGTACGCGAGCTGGGTTCAGAACGTCGTGAGACAGTTCGGTCCCTATCTGTCGCGGGCGCAGGAAATTTGAGAGGAGCTGTCCTTAGTACGAGAGGACCGGGATGGACGTACCGCTGGTGTACCAGTTGTTCCGCCAGGAGCACCGCTGGGTAGCCAAGTACGGACGGGATAAGCGCTGAAAGCATCTAAGCGTGAAGCCCCCCTCAAGATGAGATTTCCCAGTATGTAAGACCCCTTGAAGACGACGAGGTTGATAGGTTCGGGGTGGAAGCACAGCAATGTGTGTAGCTGACGAATACTAATCGGTCGAGGGCTTATCCTAAAACCGTTTGCTGCGACCCATACATCCAGCAGACACAGTTAAAGAGGTTTTCAGCAAACCTAATCTTTCGTATCCAGTTTTCAGGGCGTAAATTTCCTGACTTTGCAAGCGTCCCCGAACGCTGCAAACGACATCTATTCGGGGGACAAGCGTGGCGGTGTAGCTCAGCTGGCTAGAGCGTACGGTTCATACCCGTGAGGTCGGGGGTTCGATCCCCTTCGCCGCTACCATTACCTTTCTTTATTGTAATACCCAGGAGGCTTAGCTCAGCTGGGAGAGCATCTGCCTTACAAGCAGAGGGTCGGCGGTTCGATCCCGTCAGCCTCCACCATTATTTTCTTATTCGGAATTATCCGGATCCACTTGGAGCTGTGGTGTAGTGGCCCAACATGCCTGCCTGTCACGCAGGAGACCGCGGGTTCGAATCCCGTCAGCTCCGCCATTTTTCTTTAAAGTAAGGCTCGGTAGCTCAGTCGGTAGAGCAGAGGACTGAAAATCCTCGTGTCGGCGGTTCGATTCCGTCCCGAGCCACCACTTTATTTTTCGTTTAAAGCGAAAAATAGGTAATAGTATGGAGGATTAGTGAAGTGGCTAAACACGGCAGACTGTAAATCTGCTCTCTCTGAGTTCGGTGGTTCGAATCCATCATCCTCCACCATTTCTTTACTCATCATGAGTCATTAGCTCAGTTGGTAGAGCACCTGACTTTTAATCAGGGTGTCGTAGGTTCGAATCCTACATGACTCACCATTTTTTTCTAACAACGAACTTGCAACCGGAGATCTTAGGATCTTCGGTTTTTTTGATTTTAACGGACTAAATAAGAAAAGGTGTACGCAAGAAGCAACGGTTTGCTTCCAAGCGTACACCTTTATTTGTTTATATACCGTTATTTGCCGCGCAGCGAAAGCTCATGAACCAGCTCGTTGACCGTGTCCGTCAGCCGCAGAGTCAGCTCTTCATTTAATTCGAACACTGGAGCTTCATTAGGCTCTTGCGTACGGTTAATTTGCGAATCCACTGCGTACACGCCGCTAACATATAGCTTAGCGCCCATCGAGGCTAGCACCGGCTTAAGGGAGTAATCGATCGAGAGAAGATGAGCGATGGTGCCGCCGATGAAAAGAGGAGCGATAATTTTACCGTCAAGACCCTTTTGCGGAAGCAGATCAAGGAATGTTTTCAAAACGCCTGTAAAGGAAGCTTTGTAAACAGGGCTTGCAATAATGACAGCGTCAGCCTCTTCAACCAATTTATTAGCTTCAACAATTGCAGGGCTGCCAAAACGCGCATGAATGAGATCTTCAGCAGGCAAAGAAACGACGGTAATAAGATTGACCGATAAGTCCTTCTCATGCAGTTGCTGCTCTACATACTGAGTGATTCCATTCAAGCGTGACGAAGCATTTGGACTACCGGAAATAATAACGATATTAGGCATGTGCAGCGCTCCTCTTTCTCAATCAAATAGTGGCAGATTAATAATACATTAATCCGATAAGTGTACTTTGATTAAATCGTACCACGAACATGTCAATTCGGTCAAACAGGTATCATTTGTTTCTTGTATTTTATCGATATAAGGGAACAATGTATACATACGGTAATAAATAAAAAAAGGGGTAGTTGCAATGGTATACGGTTTGGCGGCATTAATTAGCTTTGCGATTGTATTTGCAAGCGTACCACCGCTTCGGAAGCTTGCGCTGCGCCACGGATTTGTTGATAGACCGAATCAAAGGAAAATACATAACAAGCCGATTCCACTCATGGGTGGAGCGGCTATTTTTGCCGGCTGCGTCATTGCGATGTTTATTTTTATCGGCTTTACTCCGCTTACATGGACAATCGTTACGGGAGGCACCGTACTCGTCATCGTTGGCCTGCTGGATGATAGGGCAAAGACGAAGGGACGTGACTTTCCAGTATGGCCGCGCGTCATTCTCTATATGGGGGCGGCTTCCATTCCAACTTTATTCCACATCAAAATTGCAGGTGTCGCAAATCCCTTCACGGACCTGTTTATTTCATTTCCTGATTGGTTCTCGTGGCTGACGACGATGCTGTGGGTATTTGGATTGATCAATATGATCAATTTTATCGATGGCGTTGACGGGCTTGCTTCAGGTGTCTGCACGTTATCCGCACTTACGTTATTAACTGTGGCACTTATAACCGGACAGCCTAATTCGGCTATTTTAGCGGTGATTGTTGCCGGAGCGAGTTTTGGGTTTTTGGTGCATAACTTTTACCCAGCGCGTATTTTTATGGGTGATGCCGGTGCCACCTTTCTTGGTTATACACTAGCCGTTATTGCGGTTGACGGCACGTATAAGAGAGCGACATTCATTACGCTGCTTGTACCGATGCTGGCGCTTGGTTTGCCTATTTTTGATACCGCATATGTCATGCTCCGCAGGCTGATCAGCGGCAAGGGCCTGCACCGGGCAGACAAGCTGCATACGCATCATATTTTGATGAAATGGGGGCTTAGCCAGGTACAAACGGTATCGTTTCTTTATTTGATCGCGACGCTGTTCGCGTTGCTGTCGATCATTCTTTTACTGGCATTAGGCTGAATTAGGCGGGCTCTTGTGGTACAATGACGAAAAAAAGCGTTATTCTACATAGAAGTAGGAATAAGCTTTTTAACCTTTATCCTGCTTTTATGGAGCTGCTAAACGTAATTGCGTGTCCAGTTAGGACGCACTCAGCCGCTAACGCTTGTGGAGATTGGAGATAGAGAAATGAGCACGACAGATTGGTTGAAGCCACTGCAGCACATTTTGAACTGTCCGGTACATGTTGTTTCGAAATCGATAGCGGAGTGGAGCGATTTAGTAAGTAACGCTTCCGAGGTATGGTTAGGCGATAATCCGTTATCTTCCTCCATAGAAGGACAGCGCGTTGAGAACGACGGGAAAACTTGGATTGTTATCTCCTTTACTGAATATGATGTAGAACTACTAGAAATTGAAAGTCAAACTCTGCAAGCTACTGAGAAAGAGTTGATCAGTTGGACGCTGCAGCTTAATCGCGGCGCATTGGCTGAGAAAAAGTCCGCGGCCCTATCTGAAACCGAAAGGCAAGCGCTTAAACTAGGCGATTGGATTCAGAAGCAGCTGGAGTCGAATGAGCCTGCCTACTCCTTGCCCGATCATTTGACCGTTGGCAGCCGTTTGTTTAATGAAATGATTCCATTTTTGCTCGTAACGGAACAATCGGGTATGAAGCAAGCGACGTATACGGAACTGGAGAAGCTGCTTCGCTCGTTTATGTCCGATGATGTATTGCTTATTCCGCTAAAGAGCCAGGAGTGGCTCATATGGGGTTCCATTTCGTTATTGAAGGATGAGGATTCAGATGCGTTCGACGAGCATGAAGAGGAAACGCTTGAGGACAGCCTAGCCTCGATTGGGCTTGGACTGCATGAGATGCTTGCCAGCGAGTGGATCGGTGAATGCCATCTGGCAGTCGCACATCCAACATCACCTGCCAAGGGAATGGTAGAGACAACGATGCTGCTTAGGGAAACGGTTAATCTAGGGCGTAAATTCCATGTCGGCACCAATATTCATCTCCCATGGATGCTTCAGCTGGAGCGTCTATTAAATGCCATACCAGAGGTGCAGCGTTCCAAGTATTTGGAGCAATCGCTAAAAAGAGCCGATTTGTTCGTAGAGTCGGAAATGCTGAGCACGCTGGACACTTTTTTTACGCTAGATTGCAATGTTAGTGAGACGGCGAAAAAATTATACATTCATCGCAATACGTTATTATATCGCTTGGACAAGCTTAAACAGGAGACTGGGCTTGATGTTCGCCAGTTCCGTGATGCCGTATTAGTCAAAATTATTTTGCTATTGTACAAAGTTACGAAAAGAAATTAGTTTTTTTGTAAAGTATGTGCATAGTCACAGCTTCCCTAGTGGGATAAGATATAGGCATATCGAAATTTCTTTCTAGGGGGAAAATTATCATGGCAGGCGTACGTTTAGAAGGCATTTACAAAAAATACCCGGGTACTGACAAAGCATCGGTTACTGACGTTAACTTAGATATTAAAGACAAAGAGTTTCTCGTATTGGTCGGACCATCTGGTTGCGGTAAATCGACAACTCTTCGTATGATTGCAGGCCTTGAAGAAATTTCGGAAGGCAAATTGTTCATCGGCGACCGCCTAGTGAACGACGTTGCTCCTAAAGACCGCGACATCGCGATGGTATTCCAATCCTACGCGTTGTACCCGCACATGAACGTTTACCAAAACATGGCTTTCGGCCTTAAACTTCGTAAATTCAAAAAAGCAGACATCGACAAACGTGTTCGTGAAGCTGCTAAAATTCTAGATATCGAGCATTTGCTAGACCGTAAACCAAAAGCGCTTTCCGGTGGTCAACGTCAACGTGTCGCTCTAGGACGCGCAATCGTTCGTGAGCCGCAAGTATTCTTGATGGATGAGCCGCTTTCCAACTTGGACGCGAAACTTCGCGGACAAATGCGCGCTGAGATCAGCAAGCTTACTAAACGTCTTGAAACAACAACAATCTACGTAACGCATGACCAAATCGAAGCAATGACAATGGGTGACCGTATCGTTGTTATGAAAGACGGTTTCATTCAACAAACGGCTTCTCCTGAAGAGCTGTACAACCACCCTGTTAATATCTTCGTAGCCGGCTTTATCGGCGCTCCTTCGATGAACTTTATCAGCGGTTCCCTTTCAGAGCAAGGCGGCGCGCTTCGCTTCAAAGCTAGCGGCGTTGACGTAGTTGTTCCAGAAGGCAAAGCAGCAGTGCTTCGCTCGAAAGGTTACATCGGTAAAGAAGTGATTCTTGGCATTCGTCCAGAGGATCTTCACGAAGAGCCAGTATTCTTGGAAGCTTCCCCACAAACAATCGTGAACGCGAATGTTGAGGTTGCTGAGAACCTTGGTCACGAAATGTACCTATACCTGAACGGTATCGGCACTGACACCGTTATCGCTCGTGTTGATGGCCGCTCCGGTCTACGTGATGGCACAAGCGTTAAGCTTGCGCTTGACATGAACAAAGTACATTTGTTCGACAAAGCATCTGAACTTAACATTTTCGAAGCTTAATAAACAGTATGGAAGAAGAACGATCGGAGTATCCGGTCGTTCTTTTTTTTGTGCGCTGCTGCGAAAACCGTTTGCGCATCTCGGCCGTCTAATAGTCAAAGAAAAGCTGAACGAGAAAGCGGCAGTCTCGGCATAGGGGGTAGGAGCATGAATAAAGAGGAGTTGGCGGAGGCGGCGATACGTGGTGATGAAGCGGCTTTCCTGCAACGTGTTGAGCTGGATAAGCAGCAAATGTACGGCATTGCCTATTCATATATGCGCAATGAAGCGGATGCGCTGGAAGCATTGCAAGAGACGGTTTGTCGGATTTGGACGAAGCGGCGCGATTTAAGGGAAGCGCGATTTTTTACGACATGGTCAATTCGAATATTGATTCGCGTGTGCATGGATGCTCGGAAGAAGCAGACGCGGGAGCGTCCTACTGAGGGTATTGCTCAGCAATATGGCAACGGAATGAGAGCAGACGAAGCGGATGCGGCAGCAAGGCTTGATATGGCGGCACAGGTGCAGCAGCTCCCAGCAAACTACCGTATGGTCATCACGCTGAAATATTACCGGGACATGACGATAACGGAAATAGCTGAGCTGCTAGAGAAGCCGGATGGGACCATTCGCACTTGGCTGAATAAAGGTTTGAAATGCTTAAGAGCCGATATGACTGAAATGAAGGAGGAGATAGGGTATGGGCGCGGAAATGGAGACGGGCTTCGAGCGGGTAGATCAGAGACTGCGGAGTGACAAGGATCAAGTGGAGATGAAGCTGGGTCAGATGCCTGATCATTTTCTTGACGAAGCGATCCGAAGAGGACTTGAGCAAGGCCGCAAGCGAGCGGTACGCGGACGAAGGAAGAGAATGAGCGTAGCTATGTTCGTTTCGGCTTTGAGTATATTTTTGCTGCTTACCGCGTTCGTGCGCGTATCTCCTGCTTTTGCGGGTATGCTGAAGGATATTCCGGGGTTTACCGGATACGTTGACTTCATTCAAGGCGATAAGGCGTTGCTGTCTGCAGTCGAAAATAAATTTTTTCAGCCTGTTAACCTGTCAGCCGAGAAGAATGGTTATACATTTACGGTAAAGGATATTTTGGCGGATGACCAGCGTTTAGTTATTTTGTATACGGCTGAGGGGCCCGGTATAAACAATAATACTGGTTTTCTAAAATATAAATTGAAAACGAGTGACGGTGCGGATTTGATGGCATCTATTGGTTCATCACATTTTCCAAGCGATGACGCCGCTGGAGAGAGCGTTCCGGTACACGATTATTTGGATGTGTTATTGGTGGAAGGCACACCTATGCCTGAGAGCTTGCAATTCAGCTTATTTCTAGGCAATCAGTGGCTGGAGGTCGACTTCCCGATCGAGCATGAACGGTTCGCAGGGATGCGGGAGGATATCGCCATCAATCAAAAGTTTGAGGTGGGCGGACAACGCTTCACGGTGAAGGATGCCGTTATTACGCCTCTTCAATTTTCATTATCCTTCGAGGCTGATCCGAATAACGATTTGCACGCAAATGACTTTATTCATGTAGCGCTAGTGGATGAGAAGGGCAGACGCTATGAGACGAATTCGGGCTTTGGCGATCTCAACTCGTCGATAACGAGACATTTTAAGAGCAGCTACTTCGATCGGCCCAAAAAGCTGACGTTAGTCGCTGACGGCTTGTATCTATCTGAAAAAAACCTAAGCGTAACGATCGACACGGATAAGATGGAGACGATATCCTCACCGCAAAACAGGCTTCAGTTAGTCAGCAAGGAGGAAACTGCGGAAGGATATGAGATCAAGCTTGATTTGCTGGGACTAGATGAGATCGATAAGAAGGCGGGCTATGAATTATTTGCGCATGAGGGCGTCTTTAAGGATGCTTCTGGCATCGCGCATCCGATCTCGGATAGCCGCGGCGTGGAATGGAACTCTGATGAGGATAAGGTCACCCACGTCTTTCGGATTCCGAAAGCAAACTATAAGCAGCCGTTAACTTTCGACATCGAGGAGTTTATCGGCTATGTAAGGAAGCCAATAAGTATACCTATTAAGTAAATGATAGGCGCTGGGCAGCGGAGGAAACGTTGCGTTCAGCGCCTTTTTCCTTTACGATGAAGACATTGGAAAATAACATACATACACACACTAGCAGTTGTCATATGAGGGAGGCCCTACGATGCCGAAAAAAGTGAAAGTATCTGAGCTCGTCAAACAATTTCAGCTCGAAATTATAGCTGGCGAGGACGGAATGAAGCGTGCCATAACGGTAGATGATTTGTATCGGCCAGGCCTTGAAATGGCCGGATATTTCCATTACCATCCAAGCGAGCGTGTTCAGCTGCTTGGCCGAACGGAAATATCGTTTTTAAATATGCTAGGCAGCGAAGAGCGCAAGGATCGTATGGTGCGCCTATGCAATGAGGACACGCCTTGTATTATTTTGACTAGAGGGCTTGAAGCGCCTCAGGAGCTAATCGATCAATCGGCCGAGATGCAAATCCCGCTGCTGCGCAGCAACGTGGCAACGACGATTTTGTCCAGCAGAATTACTGATTTTCTTGAGAGAAAGCTAGCGCCAACGGCTACGATTCATGGCGTTCTCGTTGACGTGTACGGCGTCGGCATGCTCATTACAGGAGGCAGCGGCATTGGTAAGAGCGAGACAGCGCTAGAGCTCGTTAAACGCGGCCACCGGCTTGTCGCCGATGATGCGGTCGAGATTATGCAAACCTCGGATGCGCAGCTGCACGGCAGCGCGCCGGAGCTTATTCGCCACTTGCTTGAAATTAGAGGACTAGGGATCATTAATGTGATGACGCTGTTCGGAGCAGGTGCTGTACGTACGCAGAAGCGTATCGGGCTAGTTATCAAGCTGGAGAACTGGCAGCAGGACAAACAGTATGACCGCCTTGGCCTAGACGAAGAAACAACGCGCATTATCGACACGGATATTCCTCTCGTGACCGTACCTGTACGTCCAGGTCGTAACTTAGCAGTCATTATCGAGGTTGCGGCGATGAACTTCCGTCTGAAACGGATGGGTTACAATGCGGCGCTGCAATTTACGAATAAGCTGACGGAAACGATTGCCGATGATATGGATGAATACGATTGAACCTAAAGGGGATATAAAATAATGAAGACATTGATACTAAATCCAATTGCCTTCACGTTAGGATCGATTGAAGTGCATTGGTATGGCATTATTTTGGGAACGGCGGCGTTAGTGGGTCTGCTGTTCGCCGTGCAGGAAGGAAAACGCTTCGGCATTAAGCCGGATTTGTTTATGGACTTGCTGCTGCTCGGCGTTCCTTCCGCCATCATTGGAGCGCGAATTTATTATGTGGCGTTCAAGTGGGAAGATTATAAAGGAAACTTTATTGATGTGTTCAAAATATGGAATGGCGGCATCGCGATCTATGGCGCTATTATCGGAGCCTTTATTTGCGGATTTTTCTACTTCCGTTACAAAGGCTATAACTTCTGGCGTTTAGTGGATATTTGTGTGCCCGGACTTCTTGCGGGCCAAATGATCGGACGCTGGGGCAATTTTATGAACCAGGAAGCTTACGGCGGAGAGGTTAGCGAGTCATTCCTTCGCAATACGCTGCATTTGCCATCCTTTATCGTCGATCAGATGCTAGTACAAGGCGTATATCGCCATCCCGCATTTTTGTATGAGTCGATCTGGAGCTTAGTCGGCATTATCATCTTGCTCGTGCTGCGCCGCCAGAAATTTTTGCGTGCGGGCGAGCTGATGGCCAGCTACTTTATCTGGTATTCGATCGGCCGCTTCTTTATTGAAGCGCTTCGTACAGACAGCTTGGCTTTTATCGGGCCATCTTGGCTTGCTTCATTCATCAATGCCCTATGGACGCCAATGGAAGTGCTGTTCAAGCAAGGGTATTTGGACCCTGCATACGGCAATGTTAGAATTTCGCAGGTGCTGGCTTTGCTGCTCATTCTAGGGGCTATCGTGCTCATTATTGTTCGCCGCAAGACAGGTCTTGCATCAGCGCGTTATCTTGATCCGATCGTAACTACGAAGCCGGAGAGAAACGGCGGCTCGGAAGCAGCTAAATTGGAAGATGCGGCTACGGTTAAAGAGGAAGAAGCCGGCAAACGACAAGAGTAATTTAGGAGGTTTTACGATGACGGGCAAAATCAAAACGATGCTGTTCGATTTGGACGGCACGATTATCGACACCAATGAGCTCATCATTCGCTCGTTCATAGAATCGTTGCAAGGCATAACGCCTGAGGGCTTTGGCAGAGAGCACATCATCCCAAGCATGGGACAGCCGCTAACGGACCAAATGAAGCTTTTCTCAGGGCTGGAAGATGTAACGCATCTTGTTGCAGCGTATCGCGAAGTGAATTTACGGTTGCATGACGAGTATGTAAAAGCATTTGATTATGTGAACGAGGTTATCGAACGTCTGCATGGTGAAGGCATTCAGATCGGGGTCGTTACGACCAAAATGCGCCTAACGACAGAACGTGGCTTGAAATATACGGGGTTGTTTGATTACGTGGATGCAATCGTCACGATTGACGATGTCGTTAATCCTAAGCCTCATCCCGAGCCAGTGAGCAAAGCGATTGGACTGCTTGGAGCAGACCCGGCAACAACGATGATGGTAGGCGACAGCACGGTGGATATCGAATCCGCGATCGCTGCGGGTGCCATTGCGGTTGGCGTGGCTTGGTCGCTTAAGGGCGAGCTGAAGCTGAAGGATGCGGGAGCACATCATGTGATTCATGATATGCGCGATCTATATGCATTTGTTGGAATGGAGCGGGAGACGCTTGCGCAAAGTTGAACGATATCCGGTGGAAGGGCCAAACGCGCTGTGGCAAGTATATTCTACGGTAAGCCGAGTGAAGTCGGTCCGTAATTTCATCTTTATCCAGCTTGCCCGCTATTGTCCGATCCTTCCGCTCAAAAATTGGATTTACCGCCGTTTGCTCGGGATGAAGGTCGGGGAGCATACCGCATTTGCACTAATGGTTATGGTCGATGTCTTCTTTCCAGAACGCATTACGGTCGGCAATAATACGATTATTGGATATAATACAACGATTCTCACCCATGAATATTTGATCAAGGAGTATCGGCTTGGCAACGTTGTCATTGGCTCCCATGTTATGATCGGCGCTAATACGACGATCCTTCCCGGCGTCACGATCGGCGACCATGCGGTCGTAGCAGCCGGCTCTGTCATCCATAAGGACGTGCCTGCTTATGCGTTTGTCGGAGGCAATCCGATGCGGGAGATTAAGAGAAGCGATGCTTCACACACAAGTGGGAACGACGAGAACGTACGGAGCATTTTAAACGAATAGCTGTTAAAAAAGCCTCGTCCAGACGAGTTCGTTTCGCAGCTGGGCGGGGTTTCTTTTTGGCGCGTGGAGGGCCGTATTCGGCTTGACGAATTTAAGCTTTTCATGCTAATATTACGATTAAACTCTTTAATTTGTTAGCATGGTAACATGGTATCGCTTTAAACCACTAAAGTAAGTGAAGGTGATTATATATGTCCAAACCAAAAGTTTTTGAGAAGCCGACAGGCGTTAAAGATTATTTGCCAAGCGCGGTAGCGAAGCTGCGTCATATAGAGCGTCAGGTGCTGGCCTGCATGCAGGGCTGGGGCTATGAGCAAATTATTACACCAACGATGGAATATTACGACACGGTAGGCGTTGCCAGCTCGACATCGGATCAGAAGCTGTTCAAGCTGCTTAACAACCGCGGAACGACGCTAGTATTGCGCTCCGATATGACGGCGCCTATTGCCCGTGTTGTATCCTCACTATTGAAACAAGCCGATTTCCCGCAGCGCTTGTCCTATCACTCGAACGTGTTCCGCGCTATTGAGGAAGAGGCTGGCCGCGAGGCGGAGTTTTTCCAAACGGGCGTAGAGCTGGTCGGCGATTCATCGGCTGAAGCGGATGCGGAGGTCGTCGCTCTTGCGATTGCTTCTTTGAAAGCAGCTGGCGTCGAACGTTTCAAAATAGCGATCGGGCATGTCGGCTTCCTGAACGGATTAATGGAAGAAGCTCTCCCGGGCCGGGTAGAAGCACAGGAGCAGCTTAAGAGCTGCTTGCTCGGACGTGATTTTGTAGGCTATCGAAAGCAGCTGCGTGAGCTGTCTATCGATGAGTCGGTACAGCAGGAGCTTGAAGGTATTTTGCGTTTGCGCGGCGGCCAGGAGATCTGCGATCAGGCGTTGCAGCTAAGCGTAGACGATAACGCACGCTCATCGATTCGCCATCTATGCGAGATTTGGGATGTGCTGAAGGCTTACGGCGTATGCGAGCATGTACTTATTGATTTAACGATGATTGGGGATTTCTCTTATTATACAGGCATGACATTCGAAGGGTACGCTGCTGATCTCGGATTCCCGGTAGTTAGCGGCGGACGTTACGACAACCTGCTGGCACAGTTCGGCAGACCTGCGCCTGCAACGGGATTCGCGCTGAAGACGACGCGTATTTTGGAGCTGCTGGGCGATAAAGCGGAGAATGAAACTGAGCGTACGCTAATTGTTTACGATACTGCGGGCCGCGGAGAAGCGCTTGTCAAAGCGCAGGAGCTGCGCGCTCAGGGCGTTAGCGTAGTAACGGAGCGTTCGGACGAGAACGGCTCTTTAATAGATGGATTGAAATCGAAGGAGCGGGGCTCGTTTACGCATAAAGGCGTAAATTATACGGCTTTGCTGACGTTTAACGGGAATGGAATTAAAGGAGGCAGCGCCACATGAGCGGAGAGACTAGGGATATTTTGAAAGTGGCGATGCCGAAGGGCCGCATTTATAAGGTGGCATCGAAGCTGTTTCGCGAGGCGGGACTGCCGATTCCGAGTGATTTTGATGATACGCGCAAGCTGATCATTGAACTGCCAGAGGTAGGCATGGAGTTCATTATGGCGAAGCCGGTTGACGTGCCGACTTATGTGGAATACGGCGTAGCGGATATCGGTATCGTCGGCAAAGACGTGCTGATGGAGGAAAATAAGGACGTTTATGAGCTGCTTGATCTGGGCATAGCCAAATGCCGCATGTCGGTTATCGGCATGCCGGATTGGAAGCCAACGATCAACCCGCGCGTTGCGACCAAGTACCCGAATGTTGCGTCCGCTTATTTCCGCGAGCTTGGACAGCAGGTTGAGGTGATTAAGCTGAACGGTTCGATCGAGCTTGCGCCGATGATCGGCCTAGCGGACCGTATCGTCGATATGGTGGAAACGGGCCAAACGCTGCGGGAGAACGGGCTGGTGGAAATGGAATCGATCTTCGGCATTACGAGCCGCCTGATTGCCAATCGCGTAAGCTACCGGATGAAGAACGAAGCGATCCAGAGTCTTTGTGATCGGTTGCAAGCGACATTGGCGGGACGGGTTTAAGGCTTAGTTAGAGCGAGTGACTTGGAAAGATCGGATGCAGTAGCGAGCTAGGGATAGCGATAGATATTAAGTGCAGGGCGAGTATATGGAAGGAGTGGATGATATGCGTATTATGCGAGCGGAGCAGTTTGGATTGAAGCGCGAGGTGGAGTATGGAACACCGGAGCAAAATGAAGCGGCCTTAAGGATCGTCGCAGACGTAAAGGCCGAGGGGGACGCGGCGCTGCTCAGGTATACGGAGCAGCATGACCGCGTTAAGCTGGACGCGGCGTCGCTGCGCGTGACGCAAGAGGAGATTCAGGCGGCGTATGCGCTTGTCGACGCCGACTTCCTCACGGCGATTCGCGAAGCGGCCGTGAATGTTCGGACTTTCCACGAGAAGCAAATGCGGACCTCGTGGATGGATCTGCAGCAGGACGGAACGCTGCTCGGGCAAATTATGCGACCGCTTAAGCGGGTCGGCGTATATGTGCCCGGAGGCAAGGCGGCTTATCCGTCGTCCGTGCTGATGAACGTAATTCCGGCACAGGTAGCCGGCGTGCCGGAGATCGTTATGGTGACGCCGCCTGCAACCGGCGGCACGGAGGGCATCGACCCGTATATTCTCGTTGCCGCCGCGGAAGCGGGCGTCAAGGAGATGTACCGGGTCGGCGGCGCACAAGCCATTGCCGCGCTTGCGTACGGCACGGCGAGCATTGCCCCGGTCGATAAAATTTGCGGACCGGGCAACATTTACGTGGCGCTGGCTAAGCGCGCCGTATTCGGTGCCGTCGATATCGACAGTATCGCCGGGCCAAGTGAAATCGTCGTGCTTGCTGACGATTCAGCAGATCCCGCGTACGTAGCCGCGGATTTGCTGTCGCAGGCAGAGCACGATGAAATGGCGTCGGCGATTCTTGTGACGCCGTCGCAGCAGCTTGCGGAGGCGGTTGCAGCGGAGGTGGAGCGGCAGCTGTCCACTCTGCCGCGCCAAGACATTGCCCGCAGCTCCATAGACAGCTACGGGGCGGTGCTGCTCGTCGATTCGCTTGAAGCGGGAATCGACGTCGTGAACCAGATCGCGCCAGAGCACCTTGAGGTGCTGACGGTTGATCCGATGCGTCTGCTTGGCTACATTCAGAACGCGGGTGCTATTTTCCTCGGGCCTTACAGCTCGGAGCCGGTTGGGGATTATTTTGCAGGGCCAAATCACATCATTCCGACAAATGGCACGGCACGCTTCTCTTCGCCGGTCAATGTCGATGATTTTCTTAAAAAATCTAGCCTGATCTACTATAGCAAGGAAGCTCTGCTTGCCAATGGCGAAAAAATTATGACGCTGGCGCGCCACGAGGGATTGGAAGGCCATGCCCGCGCGATTGAGATCCGTCTGGAGAAGGAACGGGAATAGCGCCTCCCACAGCAATCGCAGGCTTTTAAGCGCCAAACAGTAACCAAAATAAAACACATCCAAGGAAGAAGGAATGAAAGTGTCGGAAAATCGGGTACGCGAGGCATCAGTGGCACGTAAGACGAACGAGACGGATATTAAGCTTAAATTTGCAGTCGACGGAACAGGCGAGACCAAAATTGATACGGATGTGCCGTTCCTTAACCATATGCTTGATCTGTTTACAAAGCATGGCCAGTTTAATCTAGAAGTTGAAGCACGCGGCGACATCGACATCGACGATCACCACACGGTGGAGGACATCGGCATTTGCATCGGACAAACGCTTCGCGAAGCACTAGGCGACAAACGCGGCATTAAGCGTTATGCCAGCGTATTCGTTCCTATGGATGAGGCGCTTGCTCAGGTTATTATCGACGTCAGCAACCGTCCGCATTTTGAATACCGTGCAGAATATCCATCGGCTCAAGTGGGCAGCTTCTCCACGGAGCTTGTACATGAGTTTTTGTGGAAGCTGGCGCTTGAATCGCGCATCACGCTTCATGTCATCGTACACTATGGCCAAAACACGCATCACATGATTGAAGCGGTGTTCAAGGCGCTTGGCCGTGCGCTTGACGAAGCAACGAGCATTGATCCTCGCGTACAAGGAGTGCCTTCGACGAAAGGAGTGCTGTAGCATGATTGCGATCATTGATTACGGCATGGGCAATTTGCACAGCGTAAGCAAGGCGGTTGAACGTCTCGGTCACGAGGCGGTTATTACGGATAATCCGGAGACGATCGCGGCAGCAGACGGCGCTATCCTGCCGGGCGTCGGCGCCTTTGGCGATGCCATGCAAAATTTGCGCGAAACGAAGCTTGATGAGGTAGCCAAAGCATATGCAGCCTCCGGCAAACCGATGCTGGGCATTTGCCTTGGCATGCAGCTGCTTTTTAGCGAAAGCGAAGAATATGGCAAAAACGAGGGCTTGAACTTGCTTCCGGGCAAGGTGCTCCGTTTTGCCGGCGATTATAAAATTCCGCATATGGGCTGGAACAAGCTTTCGTTCCTGCAGGAGCAGTCGCCGTTATTTAACGGCTTGACCGAAGGGCATGTCTACTTCGTCCACTCCTTCCACGCGAAGCCGGAGCTCGCTTCCGATCTGCTGGCGACAACGGACTATTACCAGCAGGTGACCGCTATTGTCGGTCGCGGTAATGTTTACGGCATGCAGTTCCACCCAGAGAAGAGCGGCGAGCTCGGGATGCAGCTTCTGGGCAATTTTCTTGCGCTTACAAGCAGCCAAGGCTAAAGCAATTATAGCTGCATCAAGCCGCATTAAGCTGCAAGCTGGATCAACCTATTCAATAATGGCAGACATATAGATGAGGCCCGTTTAACGGGCATAAAGGAGAGGGCAACATGCTGGCGAAACGTATCATTCCGTGTCTAGACGTGAAGGATGGCCGCGTCGTGAAAGGCGTTAACTTCGTGAACTTGCGCGATGCGGGCGATCCCGTCGAGCTGGCGGCTACCTATGACCAAGAGGGCGCTGACGAGCTCGTATTTTTGGACATTTCGGCTTCCGTCGAGGGACGCGCTACGATGATTGAGGTTGTTAAGCGGACAGCGGGAGAAATCACGATTCCGTTTACGGTAGGCGGCGGCATTTCCCATGTCGATGACATGAAGCGGCTGCTTCGCGCAGGCGCGGACAAAATCGGCATAAACACGGCGGCTGTATTAAACAAAGCGCTCGTGCAAGAAGGCTCTCGCAAGTTTGGCTCGCAGTGCATCGTGGTGGCCATTGACGCCAAGTTTAATGCTGAGTGGGGCGAGTGGGAGGTTTATACGCACGGCGGACGCAAAACAACCGGCATCAAGGCGCTGGAGTGGGCGCGTGAGGTTGAGAAGCTTGGAGCGGGCGAAATTTTGCTGACGAGCATGGATGCGGACGGGACGAAGGACGGCTTTGATATTAAGCTTACGCAGGCGGTATCGGATTCGCTTGGCATACCGGTTATCGCTTCTGGCGGCGCGGGAAGAGTCGAGCACTTTAACGATGTGTTCCAACAGGCGCATGCGGATGCGGCGCTGGCGGCAACGATTTTCCACTATAAAGAAATGACGATCCGTGAAGTGAAGGATGATTTGCGGTTGAAGGGAGTAGAGGTACGATGACGGAAAACAACCAGAACGAGCTGAGCTCAAAAATCAAATGGGATGACGCAGGGCTTGTGCCTGCCATTGTGCAAGACGCACAGAGCAAAGAAGTGCTGATGATGGCTTATATGAATAAGGAGTCGCTGCAGCTTTCCGTGGAATCCGGCGTAACCTGGTTTTGGAGCCGTTCACGGGGCGAGCTTTGGAACAAAGGAGCGACAAGCGGCCATACGCAGCGAATCGTCTCGATGGCTTACGACTGTGACGGCGACACGCTGCTAGTTAAGGTGGATCAAAAAGGTCCTGCTTGCCACACGGGCCGTTATAGCTGCTTCTTCAATCCGGTTGAAGTCAGCGGAAACGCAGAAGCTTCCTCAGAGGCTGCGGCTGCATCTAGCGACCGCTTCGCTACGCTGGGACAGCTGGAGGGCGTTATCGCAGAGCGTTACGCAGAGCGCCCGGAGGGCTCTTACACAACCTACCTGTTCGACAAAGGGGTAGATAAGATTTTGAAAAAGGTTGGCGAGGAAGCCTCGGAAGTCATTATCGCAGCAAAAAATAAAGATAACGACGAGCTTCGCAGCGAGGTTGGCGATCTTATTTTTCACCTGATGGTACTGCTCCGCGAGCGCGGATTGCCTTTTGACGATGTCATTAGCGAAATCAGCAGCCGCCATGGAAAGCCAACGACGAACAAAATGAGATAGTTGTACGTTTATCTTTAAACTATACCTGTCCCAAAATCCATAAACCTCAAAAATCCATGTAGAAAGGCCGGTACGCACATGTTTATCGATTACCATACCCACCACGCACGCTGCGGTCATGCCGTCGGCGAGCTAGAGGAATACGTTAAGAAGGGGATAGAGATCGGACTCGTGCAGCTCGGCCTTTCCGATCATATGCCGCTGCTGCATGTTGATCCGGCCGCTTATTATCCGGAAATGGCAATGCCTATGGATGAGCTTCCTCGTTATGTGGAAGAATGCCTTCATCTCAAAGAAAAGTATAAAGGGCAAATCGACATCCGCGTTGGCCTCGAAGGCGATTATATTGAAGGCTGCGAGGAGCAGATCGCATCAATCGTAAACGGATATCCTTGGGATTATGTGATCGGCTCGGTTCATTTTCTAGGGGAATGGGATATTACCGATTTCCGTCAAACGGGCGGCTGGGAAGGCCGCGACCGCATGGCTGTGTATGAGCAGTACTATGATGCGGTCGGTAAAGCCGCTGCGACCGGCTTCTATGATTACATCGGGCATATTGACGTGATTAAACGTTTTGGCTATCAGCCGGAGGGGGATGTCACGCATTTGGAAAATGCTGCGCTTGAAGCCGTTAAGCGGAGCGGGGTGGCGATTGAGCTGAATGCTTCCGGGCTTCGCACGCCTGCCGCCGAGATGTTCCCAAGCCGCAGAATGCTGGAATATGCGCGGCAATTAGGCATTCCGCTGACGGTTGGATCGGATGCTCACCAGCCCGAAAGGCTGGGCCAATATCTGGATCAAGCGTACGCTGTGCTCAAAGAAGTCGGATATACGCAGCTAGCGACATTTAATTGTCGAAAATTAGTGATGATTGATTTTTGAAATATTGCAAATTCCATGTATAATATAGATGATCAAACAAGCTTTGTCGAATGATCCGACAAGGACGAGTACTTGTTCCGTAAAATTAATTGGTTTTAACGCTCAGGAGGGTATCATGTTAAGCGACAAGGTGCGTATTTTTTCGGGTTCGTCTAATCCGGTATTGGCTCAGAAAATTAGTGCGGAGCTTGGTCTGACGCTAGGCGCGATCAAGATGTCCCGTTTTAAAAGCGGTGAGATTTACGTGCATTACGAAGAAACGATTCGGAATTGCGACGTTTTCCTCGTGCAATCATTCTCGCATCCGATCAACGAGCATTTTGTCGAATTGCTTGTTATGATTGATGCGGCGAAGCGTGCTTCCGCAAGAACGGTTAACATCATCATGCCGTATTACGGCTATGCGCGTCAGGAGCGCAAAGCAGCACCAAGGGAGCCGATTTCAGCGAAAATGCTGGCGGATGTGCTCACGACAGTTGGAGCGAACCGCGTTATCACAATCGACCTACATGCTCCAGCTATTCAAGGCTTCTTCAACATTCCAGTCGATCATATGACTGCGCTTGATCTAATCAGCGATTATTTGAAGTCCAAAAACATCAAGAACCCGGTTGTCGTATCGCCGGATGCAGGCCGTGCTTCAACTGCAGAGAAACTAGCGAACTACTTGGATACATCGTTTGCGATCATGATCAAAAAACGTCCAGCTCACAATGAATCGGTTATTACACACGTAATCGGCGATGTCGAAGGCCAGACTCCGATTATTATCGAGGATCTGATTGACACGGGATCTACGATTGTCAACGTTGTTGAAAGCTTGAAGGAGCGCGGTGCAGAGGATGTATACGTATGCGCTACGCACCCGTTATTCTCCGGCTCGGCTATTGAGCGTTTAGATCATCCCAATATTAAAGAGGTCATCGTTACCGACTCGATCAGCTTGCCTGAATCGACGCCGGAACGGTTCAAAGTGCTTTCCGTTGCGCCGCTTCTCGCTGAAGCGACACGCATTATTTTGGAAGGCGGATCCATCAGCACGTTGTTCAAAAGCAATGGCGTTTAAGCGTTAGGCTTGATTGCTTAGCATGCGAAATGAATAGTAATGCCGCGAAAATCGCGGGTGGCGCTTCTGCCATCCGCGATTTTCCCACATTTCTTTCGTGTTCTGTTGGGTATGGCTATGGTATAATCGTAGAAAATCGGAAGTAACGGGAGGTGCCTTGCCAGTGAAAGAGAAGAAACGTGTTGCCGTAGATCAACAGACGAAAGTCATACCGGTTCAATGGGACGCTACGTTTTTTTTCGAACGTGCGGTTCGGTCGCTTGATCGATTCCATTATGACAAGGCACTTAAATATTTTCGTCGCGCCGTAGAATACGAGCCGGAAAACCCGGTAAACCATTGCAATATGGCAGGCATTCTTTCTGAGCTTGGCAATTATGAAGAGTCGAATCGTATTTTAGGGTGGATTGTGGATGAGCTCGATCCTACCATGACGGAGTGCCATTTCTATATGGCGAACAATTTTGCCAATATGGAGCAATATGAAGCGGCCGAAGGCTCGCTTATTAAATATTTGGAAGAAGATTCGGAAGGGCAATTTCTTGATGAAGCGGAAGATATGATGGACCTTCTGCATTTTGAACTGGAGCGCCCTACGCGTCTGACGAACATAAAATCGCGTGAAGGCATGGTCGAGCATGACCTGGCCCGTACGCTTCTTGAAGAAGGCAAATTCACCGAGGCTGTTCGCATATTGGAAAAAATCATTGAAGGCCAGCCGGAGTTTCTGGCTGCGCGCAACAACTTGGCGTTAGCCTATTATTATATGGGCATGTTCGATAAAGCCATGGATACGATTCATGAGGTGCTGGAGATCGAATCCGGCAATTTGCATGCGCTGTGCAACCTTGCTATTTTCTATCAGCACAAGAATGATGAGCAAAGCTTGCAGCCGCTTGTTGAGCTGCTTACGAAGACGGTTCCGTTTCATCAGGAGCATGTGTTTAAACTGGCAACCACTATGGGCATCTTAGGAGAGCACGGAGCTGCTCATAAGCACTTCACCAGGCTGCTGAAAGATTCAGAGCTGACCCAGGATCCTAGCCTGTATCATTATGCGGCTGTCGCCGCTTGCAATATCGGGCGTTATCAGGAGGCCGAGCGGCTGTGGAAGCAGACGATCAAGCTCGATCCGACATCGGGCATTCCTCATTATTATATGGAGCAGTTGGAGCTTGTCCGCAGCGGAGAGCATACCGCGTCCATTAGCTACCACTACCATCTGCCGTTTGAAGAGCAGTTCAAGCTGTGGGAGAAGTCCTCGGACGGCATTCCCGATCATCTCAAGCGTGATCCGCTCGTTCGCTCGTCGTTCTTCTGGGCTTTGCGCCACGGCGACCAGCATACGAAGCTGCAGGTCATCCAAGCGCTTGGCATGATTGCCGACAGTGAAGTGAAGGATGTGCTTCAGACTTTCCTGCTGGAGCGGGACGAGGATGATTACTTAAAGCGCATTGCCATCTTCGTACTGCGTACGATGGGTGTTCAAGAGCCTTTGCGAGTGGTGCTCGAAGGGAAGGAAACGGTCATCGAGCCGAACCGCGTACCTTCAAGGCTGCCTGTGTGGGAAGATAAATGGCAAGCTGTAGTTGAAACGGCTCTGGGCCGCATGAGCAAGCAATATGATTTGGTTCAGCAGCATGATTTGATGACCTTGTGGGTAGAATTTCTGTCGCGCGTGTATCCGGACGTTCCGAAGCTGACCAAGCCGGAGGGCTGGGCTGCTGCTTTGGAATACCTAACGGCGAAGATGCACCGGCGGGCGATTTCCTATCACGAGGTTTCGGTACGCTATGGCACGTCGATTGCTACAGTCAGCAAAAACGTCAAGATGATTGACGAGGTTTGCGGCATCAAAGAGAAGATGAAATCCATTAGCTCTGTATTCGCTACACAGGAAATGCAGGACGAATAAACTTTTACGAGGTGAATGTTATGTACAAATCCATTATTATCGGTACCGGCCCTGCCGGACTTACAGCGGCTATCTACTTGGCTCGCGCCAACATGAGCCCGCTTATTATTGAAGGTCCTGAGCCAGGCGGACAGCTGACGACTACGACCGAGGTTGAGAACTTCCCTGGTTTTCCGGAAGGCATTATGGGTCCTGAGCTTATGGAGAATATGCGTAAGCAAGCGGAGCGCTTTGGCGCTAAGTTTATTACGGGCTGGGTAAACAGCGTGGATATGTCCGAGCGTCCATTCAAGCTTCAAGTGGAAGGTCACGGCGAGCTGGTAGGGGAGAGCATCATTATCTCGACTGGCGCATCGGCAAGATATCTTGGCATTCCAGGCGAGAAAGAAAATGTCGGACGCGGCGTCAGCACATGCGCAACTTGCGACGGATTCTTCTTCCGCGGCAAAAAGATCATCGTTGTTGGCGGCGGCGACTCCGCGATGGAGGAAGCAAGCTTCCTTACGCGCTTTGCCTCGAACGTTGAGCTTGTTAACCGCCGGGATGAGCTTCGCGCTTCCAAAATCATGCAGGACCGCGCTCGCGAGAACGAAAAGATCAGCTGGAGCCTGAACCGTACGCCGGTTGAGGTTGTAGCAAGCGGCATGGGCGTTACCGGACTTAAAGTTCGTGACAATACGACAGGCGAAGAGGATGTTATTGAAACGGACGGCATTTTCATCGCAATCGGCCATACGCCGAATACGAAGTTCCTTGCCGGACAAATCGATACTGACGACCATGGTTACATTGTCGTGAAACCGGGCACTTCCGAAACGAACGTACCGGGCGTATTCGCATGCGGCGACGTGCAAGACAGCAAATACCGCCAAGCGATCACAGCAGCCGGAAGCGGCTGTATGGCAGCTCTAGACTGCGAGAGATACCTTGAAGGCGCGATTACTCATGACTGGAGCAAATCGCTTTAATTGTTGGCGAACAGCTTCATAGGATACAGAGGAGGCTATACCAGCAGAGCGATCTGCTTGAGGGTATAGCCTTTTCAATAGCCGAGAGCGCTTGATTTGCAAGCATTCCGCTATCTTGACCAGAGGGTTAAGGTCGCTTATAGTGTTACAGAGAAGATTAACATATTGATGAGGTGGACTAGTGATGTCTGAAAAGATTTACGTTGGGGTCGATGTCGGCGGAACTGCTATTAAGGTAGGCATTTGCAATGCGGATGGACAATTGCTTCATACGTATGAAGGGCCGACGGAGGCGAGTAAAGGAACGGACACTATCCTTCAAAATATTGCAAAGTACGCGCAGCAAATCGTAGCTGAATCAGACTATGATTGGGAGCAGGTTGACGGTGTAGGCGTCGGTATTGCGGGCTTCCTTGACATTCCAAACGGAATAGTGAAATTTGCGCCAAACTTGAAAATTGAGAACGTCAATTTGAAAGCTTATTTGGAGCAAGAGCTGAACAAAACGGTTAAAGTAAATAATGATGCGAATGTTGCCGCACTTGGCGAAGCTTGGGGCGGAGCGGGTAAAGGCATAGGGCACTGCGTATGCTACACGCTCGGAACAGGCGTAGGCGGCGGCATTATTATAGAAGGTAAAATTGTTGAGGGCTACATGGGAATGGCAGGAGAGCTTGGGCATATGGCAATTGTGCCTGATCTGGAAGCTATTCAGTGCGGCTGCGGGAAAATGGGCTGCTTGGAAACCGTATCATCAGCTACAGGCATTATCCGTATGGCGAAAGACGCTGTTGAACGCGGCGACCGCACATCGCTTTCGCAGGTAGAGGACATTATGGCGAAGGACGTTCTGGATGCGGCGAAAGCCGGAGATGAAGTTGCAACGCGCATCGTTAACCGCGCAGCTTATTATTTGGGCAAATCGATGGCCATGATCGCGATCGTGCTTAACCCGCAATATTTCATTATTGGCGGCGGCGTTTCGAAAGCGGGAGACTTCCTATTCGATCAAATTCGCGAAGTATTTGAAAAATACACGCAAGATCAAGCCAAAGAGAACGTGAAAATCGTTGCGGCTACGCTTGGCAACAACGCTGGTGTAGTTGGCGCGGCTGGACTTATTCTAAGAGGTTAATTGGATAAATAGGCTTGCATTCGCGAGCCTTAGCATATTCTTATGATGTAGGCTTGCATTTGCAAGCCAAGGCATATCCTTACGAAGTAGGTTTGCGTCCGCAAACCTTTTGGGAGGTTTATTCATGGAAACGACAGCAGCAGTAGCAAAGCTTGTCATTATAACCGGGATGTCTGGCGCGGGCAAGACCATTGCTGTCCAAAGCCTGGAGGATCTCGGTTTCTTCTGCGTAGATAATTTACCACCCGTACTTATACCTAAGTTTGCAGAGCTGATAGAGCAGTCGAATGGCAAAATCGGAAACGTGGCGCTCGTTATTGATTTGCGTGGACGTGAATTTTTCACGGCGCTGTCCGAATCGCTTGCTTATATCAAGGAGCATTACACGCTCAGCTGCGAAATTTTATTTTTAGATGCAACCGATGCGGTGCTTGTTCAGCGGTACAAAGAGAGCCGCCGCCGGCATCCGCTCGCTCCGGACGGAATGCCGCTTGACGGCATTCGGAATGAACGCCGCTTGCTGGAGGATTTAAAGGGCTGGGCGTCGCAGGTTATCGATACGAGTATTTTGAAGCCGGCTCACTTGAAGGAACGAATTATTTCGCACTTCACGAATTTGGAGCAAAACAGCCTTTCCATCAATGTAACCTCCTTTGGCTTCAAATACGGCATACCGATTGACGCTGACCTCATCTATGACGTTCGCTTCTTGCCTAATCCGCATTATGTCGAGCATCTGCGCCCGAATACCGGTCAAAACCCCGATGTGTACGAATACGTCATGAAATGGCCTGAAACACAGCAGTTTCTTACAAAGCTCCTAGACATGCTGCAGTTCCTTATTCCGCTATATCGCAAGGAAGGGAAAAGTCAGGTTGTTATCGGTATTGGCTGCACGGGCGGCAAGCATCGTTCCGTTGCCATTGCTGAATATCTGGGACGCATGCTCGGCAGCAGTGATACGGAACGCGTGCGTGTCAGCCATCGCGATGCCGAGCGTGACAAGCATTGACGGGGTGATAGAATGCAGAGTAGACACAAAATTATGAGACGTCCGAAGATTGTCGTCATAGGCGGCGGTACCGGACTCTCTGTCATGCTGCGAGGGCTGAAAGAGAAGCCGCTCGATATTACGGCTATTGTGACGGTTGCCGACGATGGAGGCAGCTCGGGCATTTTGCGCAATGAGCTGCAAATCCCTCCGCCAGGCGACATTCGCAACGTGCTTATGGCACTGGCTGACGCAGAGCCTTTGTTAACGGAGGTTTTGCAATATCGTTTCAAAACGGTTCCAGGGCTTGCAGGACATAGTCTAGGCAACCTAATGCTGGCAGCGATGACTGATATATCTGGAGACTTCGTCACCGGTATCCGAGAGCTTAGCCGCGTCCTTGCGGTTCGAGGGCGGGTGCTGCCCGCAGCGGGGCGATCAATCGTGCTTAAAGCGGAAATGGCTGACGGCTCCATCGTGACCGGAGAATCCATGATTCCGAAAGCGGGCAAAGTGATCAAGCGGGTGTTTTTGGAGCCGGCTGACGTAGAGCCGCTGGAGGAAGCGGTTGAAGCGATCGAGCAAGCAGACGCAATATTAATTGGACCGGGCAGCTTGTATACAAGTATTATTCCGAATCTGCTCGTTCCTAAGCTTGCGAGTGCGATTGTCGAATCGGAAGCCGTTAAGCTATTTGTGTGCAACGTGATGACGCAGCCCGGCGAGACCGATAATTATTCGGTTGGCGATCATTTGGATGCGATTCATTCCCATATCGGCCATCATTTATTTGATTATGTAATCGTGAATGACGGTGAAATTCCGCCGCAGATCGAAAGCAAGTATGCGGAGCTTGGCGCGAAGGCCGTTCATCTAGATCTGGATGCGGTGACGCAAAAGGGTTATGAGGTCATTGCAGACCGCCTTGTTTTATTCCGAACTTTTTTGAGGCATGATGCCGAACGTTTAAGCCATCATATATATAAGCTGGTTGAGAATTGGATGTTACGAAAGAGGTGATACACAATGTCATTTGCGGCACAAACAAAGAAAGAGCTGACATTAATTGAAGCGGACAGCTGTTGTGAGCGAGCGGAGCTATCTGCACTCATACGGATGAATGGTTCGGTTAGCGTGTCTAGCCGCAAAGTCGTTTTGGACATCTCAACGGAAAATGCCGCCATAGCCAGAAGAATTTACTCCCTGCTCAAAAAGCATTATGAGCTGCATGTTGAGCTGCTCGTCCGCAAGAAGATGAGGCTCAAAAAAAATAATGTCTATATCGTCCGTATTCCGGCAGGCGTACAGGAAATATTGAGCGAGCTAAAAATTGTATCCGAAGGCTTTATGTTCAACCTTGGCATCGACAAGGAAATCATTCGGAAGCCATGCTGCAAACGTTCCTATTTGCGCGGCGCGTTCCTAGCGGGCGGTTCCGTCAACAATCCGGAAGGCTCCTCTTATCATTTGGAGATTTCGTCGATGTACCAAGAGCATTGCGAGTCGCTCGTCGACCTTGCAAACAAATTTGATCTAAACGCTAGATGCATTGAACGTAAAAAGGGTTTTATCTTCTACATCAAAGAGGGCGAGAAAATAATCGAGCTCCTCAATATTATTGGCGCGCATCAAGCTTTATTCAAGTTTGAGGATGTCCGAATCATGCGCGATATGCGAAATTCGGTAAACCGAATCGTCAATTGCGAGACAGCCAATCTGAACAAAACGATTGGAGCAGCCGTTCGTCAGATCGAGAACATTAAGCTGCTGCAGCGTGAAGTCGGTTTGGATAGCCTGCCTGATAAGTTGAAGGAGGTAGCCGAAATCAGGCTGCAGCATCCGGATATGAATCTGACAGAGGTTGGTGAAATGCTAAGCGGAAAGGTCAGTAAGTCAGGCGTAAACCACCGTTTACGTAAAATTGATGAACTTGCGGAAAAAATCCGTGGGGTCTGAGCTTTTATGCTAGTGCATGAACTGGTATAATGATATAATAATTCAAAATGACTTAATTTAAAAAAGATAAGAAGGCCAAACTATACTTATCTTTGACCGGAAAAGAGCTTTTGCAGCCAGAAGACGGCAATTAGAGCCGTTAACGCTTTTGCCGCATGCTAATGATTGAGTAAAATATAGGGGGTATGGTTTCCATGACAAGGCTTCCGGTTGTTGTTCGTCTTAAGACGGGACTTCATGCAAGACCTGCAGCATTATTCGTACAAGAAGCGAACAAATTTTCCTCCGAAGTATTTGTAGAGAAAGACGACAAAAAAGTGAATGCGAAATCCATAATGGGAATTATGAGCTTAGCAATCAGTTCTGGCACTGAGGTATCCATTAGTGCAGAGGGTTCGGATGCAGAACAGGCTGTAAACGCTTTAGTCGCTTTAGTAAGCAAAGAAGAGTTGGAAAACCAATAAGAAAAAGGGAGAAGTCACGCAGGTTCTTAACGAGCTTGCGGCGACAGCTCTTTTTTTTTGTTGAAAAGCGTACAAAAAAACAAAAAGAGCAGGTCTGGAGATTTCTCCGTCGACCTACTCTTTTTGTTGTGATGCTGAATGTCGATTATGCCAGCTTCTCGATTACTTTATCGACCAAGCCGTATTCTTTGGCTTCAGCTGCGCTCATGAAGTAATCGCGATCCGTATCTTTCTCGATACGCTCAAGCGATTGTCCGCTGCGCTCTGCCAAGATGCCGTTCAGCTTGTCGCGCATGCCGATGATGCGTTTCGCGCGAATGGCGATATCGCTTGCTTGACCTTCTGCGCCGCCAAGCGGCTGGTGAATCATGACTTCGCTGTTCGGAAGCGCGTAGCGTTTGCCGATTGCGCCTGCCGTAAGCAGGAAAGCGCCCATGGATGCGGCCATGCCGACACAAATGGTGGACACGTCCGGTTTAATGTACTGCATCGTATCGTAGATAGCCATGCCTGCCGTAATCGAGCCGCCCGGGCTGTTAATATAAAGAGAAATGTCTTTCTCAGGGTCGTCTGCTGCCAGGAAAAGCAATTGAGCGATGATGGAGTTAGCCACAACGTCATTTACACCTGATCCTAGAAAAATAATGCGGTCTTTCAATAGGCGAGAGTAAATGTCATACGCACGCTCACCTCGATTGTTTTGCTCAATAACCATAGGAACGAAATTCATATCCAACGTAAGCCCCCTCCTCAAAAACAATGAATGGTTAAATCGTATTCTCATAATAACGGATGAAAAGTCAAAAGTCAAAGATAGTCAAACAAGTCCGTCAATCCAATAAAAAAACCGTTCCAGCGTATAGGAACGGTTAGTCTGTATCATTATAGGAGTTGCAAGCCTGATCGGCTGATTAGTTGTAATGGCGCGCCCGCAAGGAATCGAACCTAGATCTCAGCCTTCGGAGGGCTGCGTCATATCCATTGGACCACGGGCGCATGTGCATAAAATAGTCGCAAAAATGATTATATGACATTACAGATGGTAAAGCAAGGGGCGTTCAAAAATTAAATTTGTGAAAAATGTGACGGAAATCGTTTTCATAAGCAAAACGGCTCTTGCTTCAATCGAGTATTTCCGATAAACTAAAGGTGGGACTTGAAATGATACCGCGGGACATATTGAGTCCAACGTGTTTAAGCCGATACGCTAGAGGCCGATGGAGTGAAGGATGAGAGATGCGTCAGATCGTTGAACTGCAGCAGCAGCTTGTGCCTGATCTGCTTGACGTCATGAAGAAACGGTATTCGATATTGCATCAGGTGATGTTGTCGGATTTAATCGGGCGTCGCACGCTAGCGTCGACATTATCGATGACGGAGCGCATGCTTCGGGCAGAGACCGATTTTCTGAAAACGCAGGGACTGCTCGAGATTCACTCGGGGGGCATGCGAATTAGCGATTCAGGCAAGCTTTTATTAGAACAGCTTGAGCCTTTCTACAAGACGATGTTTGGTTTATCCGAGCTTGAGGAGACGATACGCAGCCATTATGGGCTTTCGCAGGTCATCATCGTAGCTGGAGATTCCGAAATATCGGCTCAAACGAAGAGAGAGCTTGGCCGGGCGGGAAGCCAGGTGCTTAACAAGGTTATGCAGCCGCATGACGTTGTGGCGGTAACAGGCGGAACGACGATTGCGCAGGTAGCGAATCAATTGGTGAGTTCCTCGCAGCTGAAGACGAACTGGTTTGTACCGGCTAGAGGCGGCCTAGGCGAGAGCTTGGACTATCAGGCCAATACGATTGCTTCTATGATGGCAAAGCGTACAGGAGCGCAATACAGGCTTCTACACGTACCTGATCATTTGGGCGAGGAAGCATTCGCGTCCATCATGCAGGAGCCTAACATTAAGGAAATCGTAGATGTCATCCGCAGTGCTCGCATCGTTGTACATGGAATCGGAGATGCTATGGTCATGGCAAGGCGCAGGCGGCTTGACCGCGAGATCATCGATGCTATGGAAGCAGAAGGTGCGCTTGCAGAATCGTTTGGGTTTTATTTTGACCGCAAGGGCGCTGTCGTGCACAAAATGCAGACGGTGGGGTTACGGCTGGAGGATATTGTGAACACTGAAGTTGTTATAGGCGTAGCCGGCGGAAAGAGCAAAGGCGAGGCAATAGCGGCGATTATGCGCTTCGGACACAATGACGTGCTCGTTACGGATGAAGCGGCGGCACTGGAAATGGTAGCCTTGATCGAGCAAGAGAAGGATTAAACAGCAAGCAAGCTAGTGGAATCATGATGATTTGCAAGGTGCTATGCTCGCAAACCAGCAAAACATCTTGAAATATATTATAAATCTTTTAAAAACGCTTAGGAGGAAACAAAAATGGTTAAAGTTGGTATTAATGGTTTTGGTCGCATCGGCCGTAACGTATTCCGCGCAGCACTGAACAACCCTGATGTTCAAATCGTGGCAGTAAACGATCTTACGGATACTGCAACACTGGCACATCTTCTGAAATATGACACAACACACGGTCAACTTGACGGTACTGTTGAAGCAAAAGAAGGCGCGCTTATCGTTAACGGACGCGAAATCAAAGTTTTCGCAGAGCGTAACCCTGCAGACCTTCCTTGGGGATCCGTTGGCGTTGAAATCGTAGTTGAATCAACTGGTATTTTCACAGCTAAAGAAAAAGCTGAGCTTCACTTGCAAGGCGGCGCTAAAAAAGTTATCATTTCCGCTCCAGCAACGAACGAAGATATTACAGTAGTTATCGGCGTTAACGAAGATAAATACGACCCTGCGGCACACACCATTGTTTCCAACGCTTCATGTACAACTAACTGTCTTGCTCCTTTCGCAAAAGTATTGAACGACAAATTCGGAATCGTTAAAGGTATGATGACAACTATTCACTCATACACAAATGACCAATCCGTTCTTGACGTTCCACATAAAGACCTGCGCCGCGCTCGTGCTGCTGCAGAAAACATCATTCCATCTTCAACTGGCGCAGCGAAAGCTGTTTCACTCGTTCTTCCAGAGCTTAAAGGTAAATTGAACGGTATGGCTATGCGTGTTCCTACGCCTAACGTTTCCGTAACTGACCTTGTTGCTGAGCTTAAAGTGAACGTAACAGTTGAAGAAGTTAACGCTGCATTCAAAGAAGCTTCGGAAGGCGCTCTTAAAGGCATCATGAACTACAACGAATTGCCGCTTGTATCAAGCGACTACAACACTGATCCTGCTTCTTCCACAATCGATGGTCTTTCGACTATGGTTGTTGAAGGCAACATGGTTAAAGTTATTTCTTGGTACGACAACGAGTGGGGCTACTCGAACCGCGTAGTTGATCTTGCTGCTTACATTGCTAGCAAAGGTCTGTAAGCAAAGAAGGCGGACGGACCGCGGCTTTCGCGCATGCGGAGCACAAGGTCTTTGATTTGCGGCTTCTAGGAGTCGTGAATCATGGGGGCGTTTCTTCTTTGAAGGAACGCCCTTCTTTTTTTTGTGGTCCTATATCTATACCTTTCCATAACACAGATTCGGGAGGTTTCATTGATGAATAAGAAAAGTGTACGTGATGTAGCAGAGCTAGCTGGTAAACGGGTATTTGTTCGCGTTGATTTCAACGTGCCGCTTGAGGATGGTAAAATTACGGATGACAAACGGATTCGCGAGACGCTTCCTACGATTAACTACCTTATCGAAAAAGGCGCAAAAGTCATTCTTGCAAGCCACCTTGGCCGTCCGAATGGTCAAGTGGTAGAAGAGCTTCGCCACACGGCTTCCGCTGTACGTTTGTCTGAGCTTCTTGGCAAGCAAGTAACGAAAGCAAACGAAGCAATCGGCGAAGCAGTAGAAGCGCAAGTTGCTGCACTGAACAACGGAGATGTGCTTTTGCTTGAAAACGTGCGTTTCTACGAGGGCGAAGAGAAAAACGATCCAGAACTAGCAAAAGCATTTGCTAAGCTTGCTGACCTATTCGTAAACGATGCATTTGGCGCCGCTCACCGTGCTCATGCTTCAACGGAAGGCATTGCACACATTCTTCCGGCTGTTTCCGGCCTTCTTATGGAAAGAGAACTAGAAGTACTAGGCAAAGCACTTAACAACCCTGAGCGTCCTTTCACGGCAATCGTTGGCGGTTCCAAAGTAAAAGACAAAATCGCGGTTATCGACAAAATGCTTGAAATTGCAGACAACGTAATCATCGGCGGAGGCTTGTCTTATACATTCTTCAAAGCACAAGGCCATGAAATCGGCAAATCGCTCGTTGACAACAGCAAGCTTGATTTGGCGCTAGAGTTCATGGAAAAAGCGAAGAAGCTAGGCAAAAACTTCTTGATCCCGGTTGATATCGTAGTTACGGATGATTTCAGCGCTAATGCAAACACGCAAATCGTTGACGTTGACAGCATTCCTGCTGATTGGGAAGGCATTGACATCGGACCGAAAACACGTGAGCTTTATGCGGATGTTATCAAAAACTCCAAATTGGTCGTATGGAACGGACCTATGGGCGTATTCGAAATCGAGCCTTTCTCCCACGGCACGCAAGCGGTTGCTCGCGCATGCGCAGAAACAAATGGCTACACGGTTATCGGCGGCGGCGATTCCGCAGCAGCGGCTGAGAAGTTTGGCCTAGCTGACAAAATGGATTTCATCTCGACAGGCGGCGGCGCTTCCCTAGAGTTTATGGAAGGCAAAGTGCTTCCAGGCGTTGTAGCTCTTAACGATAAATAATAGCTTTATCCCTATAAAATGAAATGAGGAGGATTACGCATGAGCACTAGAACACCAATTATTGCTGGTAACTGGAAAATGTTCAAAACGGTATCCGAGGCTGTTACATTTTTCTCCGAAATTAAAGGCAAGGCTGAGGTTGACGGCGTAGAGAGCGTAATTTGCGCGCCATACACAACGCTTCCGGCGCTTGTTGAAGCTGCAAAAGGAACTTCGATCGCGATCGGAGCCCAAAACGTTCACTTTGAAGACAACGGCGCATTTACAGGCGAAATCAGCGGCGTTATGCTGAAGGATCTTGGTGTTAAATACGTCATTATCGGCCACTCCGAGCGTCGCGCTTATTTTGCGGAGTCGGATGAGATCGTGAACAAGAAGGTCCACGCTTCGTTCAAAAACGGCCTTCTGCCAATCGTCTGCGTAGGCGAGAAGCTTGAAGAGCGTGAAGCAGGACAAACGAAGGACGTATGTAAAGTGCAAACGGAAGCGGCTTTCCAAGGCGTATCCGCAGCACAAGCAGCAGAAGTTGTTATCGCCTATGAGCCAATCTGGGCAATCGGAACTGGCAAGTCTTCAACTTCCGAAGATGCACAGGATGTTATCGGCTATATCCGCGGCGTAGTTGCTGATCTTTACGATCAAGCTACTGCTGATGCGGTTCGCATCCAATACGGCGGCAGCGTCAAGCCTAACAATGTTGCCGAATACTTGGGCCAAAAGGATATCGACGGCGCGCTTGTCGGAGGCGCTAGCCTAGAGCCGGCTTCGTACATCGCTTTGGTGGAGGGGGCCAAGTAATATGGCTGCTCCGAAACCTGTAGCGCTTATTATTCTTGACGGCTTCGGTTTGCGCGATGATGTGACGGGCAATGCGGTTGCACAAGCGAACAAACCCAACTATGACCGTTACTGGTCAACCTATCCGCATACAACACTGACGGCATCTGGCGAGGCAGTTGGTTTGCCGGAAGGTCAAATGGGCAACTCCGAGGTTGGCCACCTGAATATCGGTGCAGGCCGCATCGTATATCAGGATTTGACTCGAATCAGCAAATCGATCCGTGACGGCGAGTTTTACGAGAATGAAACCATTCTTGGCGCCGTGCGTCATGTGAAAACGAATAGCAAGAAGCTTCACCTGTACGGCTTGTTGTCGGACGGCGGCGTACACAGCCACATTGAGCACTTGTTCGCGCTGCTTGATCTAGCGAAGAAGGAAGAGCTTGAGGAAGTGTACATTCATGCTTTCCTAGACGGCCGCGACGTATCTCCTGACAGCGCGAAGGGTTACCTGGAGCGCCTGCAGGCGAAGATCGAAGAGGTTGGCGTAGGCCGCATTGCGACGGTTCAAGGACGTTACTATGCAATGGACCGCGACAAACGCTGGGAGCGTACGGAGAAATCCTACCGCGCCATGGTATACGGCGAAGGCCCTCAATATCTCGATCCGATTCAAGCGGTAGTTGAATCCTACGAGAAATCGGTTTATGATGAATTCGTTATGCCAACGGTTATCGTAGACGGAGAAAACAAGCCGGTAGGCCTTGTTGAATCCGAGGACGCTGTTATTTTCTTCAACTTCCGTCCTGACCGTGCGATTCAATTGTCGCAAGTGTTTACAAATGAGGACTTCCGCGGTTTTGACCGTGGCGAGAACCATCCGGTTAACCTGTATTTCGTCTGCTTGACGCTATTCAGTGAAACCGTTGGCGGATTCGTAGCGTATTCACCAAAGAACCTTGATAATACGCTTGGCGAAGTGCTCGTGCAAAACAATAAGACCCAGCTTCGTACAGCCGAAACGGAAAAATATCCGCATGTGACGTTTTTCTTCAGCGGCGGGCGCGATCATGAGCTTCCTGGCGAAACTCGCGTGCTTATCAATTCCCCTAAGGTCGCAACGTACGATCTGAAGCCGGAAATGAGCGCATATGAGCTTGCCGAGTCGACTGTACGCGAGATTGAATCAGACAAGCATGATGCAATCATTCTGAACTTCGCTAATCCCGATATGGTTGGCCACTCCGGCATGCTGGAGCCAACGATCAAAGCGGTTGAAGCGACGGATGAGTGCCTTGGCAAAGTCGTTGAAGCGGTGCTTGCCAAAGGCGGCGTTTGCATCATCACAGCTGACCACGGTAATGCTGATATGGTATTCGATGAGAATGGCCGTCCGTTTACGGCACATACGACGAATCCGGTTCCGCTTATCGTAACGAAAGCAGGAGAAACGCTTCGCGAAGGCGGCATTCTTGCCGATATCGCGCCGACGCTTCTTGATTTGCTTGAGCTGGCTAAGCCGGTTGAAATGACTGGCGTTACTCTAATTAACAAATAAAAAATATTAAAGGAGTGTTTTCTCTCATGTCAATTATCGTTGATGTATACGCACGCGAAGTACTGGATTCCCGCGGGAATCCAACTGTTGAAGTAGAAGTTTCCCTAGAGTCCGGCGGCAAAGGCCGTGCAATCGTTCCATCCGGCGCTTCCACTGGCGCTTACGAGGCTGTTGAGCTTCGTGACGGCGACAAATCCCGTTACCTTGGTAAAGGCGTTTTGAAAGCTGTAGAAAATGTTAACACAGAAATCGCTCCTGAAATCATCGGCCTAGATGCTCTTGATCAAGTAGCGATTGACCGTAAAATGATCGAGCTTGACGGTACGCCAAACAAAGCTAAGCTTGGCGCTAACGCTATCCTAGCTGTATCGATGGCAGTAGCTCGCGCAGCTGCTGACGCGCTTGATGTGCCTCTTTACACTTACCTTGGCGGATTCAACGCTAAGACGCTTCCAGTTCCAATGATGAACATCATCAACGGCGGCGAGCACGCTGACAACAACATCGACGTTCAAGAATTCATGGTTCTTCCTGTCGGTGCTGAAAACTTCAAAGAAGCGCTTCGTATCGGCGCTGAAATCTTCCACAACCTTAAAGCAGTATTGCACGATAAAGGCCTTAACACAGCTGTTGGCGACGAAGGCGGCTTCGCTCCTAACCTTGGTTCCAACGAAGAAGCAATCACAACAATCATCTCCGCTATCGAGCGCGCAGGCTACAAGCCAGGCGTTGACGTATTCCTTGGTATGGACGTTGCTTCGACTGAGTTCTTCAAAGACGGCAAATACGTGCTTGCAGGCGAAGGCAAATCGTTCACACCTGCTGAGTTCGTTGACCTTCTTGCTTCATGGGCAGACAAATACCCTATCCTTACAATCGAAGACGGCTGCTCCGAAGACGATTGGGATGGTTGGAAATTGCTTACCGAGAAACTTGGCGGCAAAGTACAACTCGTTGGCGACGATCTTTTCGTAACGAACACGGAGCGTCTATCCGATGGCATCGACAAAGGCGTAGGCAACTCGATCTTGGTTAAAGTTAACCAAATCGGTACGCTTACTGAAACTTTTGATGCAATCGAAATGGCTAAACGCGCTGGTTACACAGCAGTTATCTCCCACCGTTCAGGCGAGAGCGAAGACAGCACAATTGCTGACATCGCAGTAGCTACAAACGCTGGACAAATCAAAACAGGCGCACCGTCCCGTACGGACCGCGTTGCAAAATACAACCAATTGCTTCGCATCGAAGACCAACTTGGTTCGACTGCTCAATATGCAGGCAAAAAAGCGTTCTACAACTTGAAAAACTTCAAATAAGACGCTGCAAGCGGCTTATTGAGAAGGGTGTGCCCTATGCGGGGCATGCCCTTCTTTTTTTTACAGGGATAGATCGCGGCTGCTCGTCGGACATTAACAGTAGGAAAAGCATTCAGCGATTAGGCGGTGGCAAGCGTGGCGAAACCGGCAATAGGCATTTCGATGTATTCGCTAAGAGATCAGACCGAAATTGATTTTTTGGGGACGCTTGAGAAAGTGGCGGAGATCGGCTATAAAGCAGTTGAATTTACAGGTTTTTTCAAAACGCCGGCGATGGAGCTGAAGAGTAAGCTGGACGAACTCGGCCTCATTGCAAGCTCTGCCCACGTCCCTCTGAATTATAGCGACTCCAAGCATATGGAATCTGATTTTGCGGGGCAGATCGAATACGCGAAGGAGGTTGGCATTCCCTATATCATCACGCCTTGGTCACCGCTTCCGGAGGAGCCATCGATGGATAATGTGCTGCATTTGGTCGAGGTTTTTACGAAATGCGGCGAGCAGGTTAAAGCTTCGGGCATGCAGTATGTTTACCATACGCATGACTTTGAATTTAAGCTGGTCGATAGAATGCCGATTATTGATCATGTTTTGGCACGGGTATCGCCTGATCTGATGAAGGTCCAATTTGATTTGGGATGGATGCATATGGCTGGATATAATCCGGCTGAGTATCTTAAGAAATATAAAGGCCGCGTGCCATTGGTGCACATGAAGGATTTCTTCAAAGGGCGCAAGGATGCGGAGGTTGGAAAAGGCGAGGTCGGTTTCGAGAGGCTTATGAACGAATTCGAGCCGGCGGGCGTATCATTCATGATCGTGGAGCAAGAGCAATTCAATGTGAGCTCGCTCAAAAGCGCGGCAAACAATTACCAATATTTAAAGTCATTCGGATTTGGATAATTAACTTGATTAGCAGCTTGTCCTATTGTAATTAGTGCCCAGCTATGGTACACTCAGACTACGTGTTTTTACGGAGCTCCTATGCTGGAGGTGGAATAAATGGAAATCTTATTGAAGATCGTGCTCGTTATATTTTCTGTCGGCCTGATTGCTGTAGTTTTGTTGCAAAAAGGTAAGAGTGCAGGCTTGTCCGGAGCAATTACGGGCGGCGCTGAGCACCTGTTCGGCAAACAGAAAGCGCGCGGTTTGGATTTGTTCTTGCAGCGTTTAACAGTTGTTCTGGCAGTCGGCTTCTTCATTTTGGCGCTTGTTGTTTCTTACTTCGTAAAACAATAATCGATACACACGCAGAAAGCGAGGATATTCCTCGCTTTTTTTGTATTTTCACCATATTCGCGGATGCGCGGGTTACATTTCGTGTATACTACATGGTATATGATAATCTATCAACCTGTTGCAAAAGACATTAGAGAGCTATCGCAGGTTTATGAGGAGAAAAAATAATAATGACCAATTACGAGCAGGAACTGCTTGATTTTATGAGAGAAACGGCTTATAAGCCGATGACGTACCAAGAGCTTGAGAAACATTTTGGTATTGTAGATGCAGCGGAGTTTAAGGAGTTCCTTAAACTGCTGAATAAGCTGGAGGACGAAGGGAAGGTCATTCGAACGCCAAATGATCACTACGGTGTGCCGGAACGAATGAATTTGCTGCGCGGCAAGCTGCAATCCCATGCAAAGGGCTTTGGCTTCCTTATTCCGGATGAGAAGGACCATGGCGACGTTTATTTGCATGCCAATGATCTGAAGAGCGCGATGAACGGCGATATCATTCTCGTTCGCGTTACTTCCAGAAGCGAGCACGGCGGACGGATGGAGGGCGAAGTCGTCCGAATTGTAGAGCGCGCCGTAACGCAAATCGTCGGAACGTTCGAGGACCATGAGGTCTATGCATTCGTAGTGCCGGATGATAAACGGATTAACCGTGATATCTTTATACCAAAGGGCGGTTATCAAGGGGCTGTATCCGGCCAGAAGGTAGTCGTGAAAATTGTATCGTACCCAGAAGGCCGTTCGGCAGCCGAAGGGGAAATTGTCGAAATTTTAGGACATAAGAATGATCCGGGCGTCGACATCCTGTCGATTATTCGCAAGCATCAGCTGCCGGAGGGTTTCCCGGATGAGGTTATGGCCGAAGCTGAAGCTGCGCCGGACTCGATTACGGATGAAGAAATTGTGGAGCAAGGCAGACGTGACCTGCGTGGCGAAGTAATCGTAACCATTGATGGCGAGGATGCGAAGGATCTAGATGATGCGGTACATGTGAAGCGTCTGGACAATGGCAACTATTTGCTTGGTGTACACATTGCAGACGTCGGCTATTACGTAAAAGAAAATTCGCAGCTTGACCAAGAAGCATACCGAAGAGGCTGCAGCGTGTATTTGGTTGACCGTGTCATTCCGATGCTGCCGCATCGTTTGTCGAATGGCATATGCTCGCTCAATCCGCAGGTCGATCGCCTTACGCTTTCTTGCGAGATGGAATTTGATGCGGATACGCTGAAGCGTGTGCGTCATGAAGTGTTTACGAGCGTAATCCGCACGAAAGAGCGTATGACGTATACGAATGTGAAGAAGATTTTGACGGCAAATGAAGAGGAGCCGCAAACGGAACTTAAAGAGCGGTATGCAGACCTCCTTGATATGTTTGGACTTATGGAGGACCTAGCGATGCGCTTGCGCGGCAAGCGAATGAAGCGCGGCGCGATCGACTTCGACTTCCAAGAATCAAAGGTTATCGTCGATGAGAACGGCAAAGCGGTTGATATTATAAAACGCGAGCGCTCGGTAGCTGAACAAATTATCGAGGAATTTATGCTCGTGGCGAACGAGACGGTAGCCGAGCATTTTCACTGGCTGCGCGTTCCTTTCCTTTACCGGATTCATGAAGATCCAAATCAGGAGAAGCTGCTTAATTTCGTACAGTTCGCTGCAAACTTCGGTTATACGGTAAAGGGCAAAGGCAATTCGGTTCATCCGAAGGCATTGCAAACGCTGCTTGAAGATATTCGCGGCACGAAGGAAGCGACCGTTATTTCGACGGTGATGCTGCGCTCGATGAAACAGGCCAAGTATGATGCAGAGAGCTTAGGGCACTTCGGCCTCGCGGCTGAGTTCTATTCACACTTTACATCGCCGATCCGCCGTTATCCCGATTTAGTGATCCACCGCGTTATTCGCGAGGTGCTGGACGGGGGCGGTCAGCTAACGGAAGCGCGCCACGAAGCTTTATCGGCTCGGATGCCGGAAATCGCGACACATTCATCAGAACGCGAACGGGTGGCGGTCGATGCGGAGCGCGATACGGAGCAGCTGAAAAAATGCGAATTCATGCTTGATAAGGTCGGCGAGGAATTCGAAGGCATTATTAGCAGCGTAACAAGCTTCGGCATGTTCATTGAGCTGGAGAATTCGGTCGAAGGGCTCATTCGTTTGAGCGATATGTCCGATGACTATTACAACTTCCACGAGCAGCATATGATCTTAGTTGGCGAGCGTACGTCTAAAGTTTACCGGATCGGCGATGAAGTGAAGATTCGTGTAACGCGCGTCAGCATGACGGAGCATACGATCGACTTTGAGCTTGTTGATATGAAGCCGCGCAGCGGCTATAAAGGCGTATCGGGTGCTGGCTTTGGCGGCGGAGATCGCGGCGGCAAGAGAGGCAGAAGCGATCGCGGCGGAAACGGCGACCGCGGCAAGGGCGGAGCAAGCGCCGGAGGACGCGGCGGCAAAAGCGACCGTCCAGCAGGCGCGGGCGGCAAAGGGCGTGGCGGAAGCCAAGGCGCGCCAAGCGAAGGCAGTCGCGGCGGCAAGGGGCGCGGCGGTAAGAGCGGCGGAGGCCGCGGTGGATTTGGCGGCGGCGTAGACCGCAGCGTAGTCGGCATTGTCGAGCAGGCGAATCCGTGGCGGCTCGATGCACCTGACAGCGGGCGCGGCGGAAGCAAGCGGCGCGGCCGGGGCGGCGCAGGCGGAGCCGGCGCTGGCGCGAGCGGCGGGAATGCGCCGGCGGAGCGTGGGCCGGGGCAAGAGGCGAGTGTGTCGCCGGGCCAAGGCAGTGAGCAGTCGCGCGGAAGCGGCCTCGGTGCGCGTACGGATATGTGGGGCTTGCCCATCCGCGGCGGCGGCGGGCAGGGCGGCAATGGCCGTGGAGCCGAGAAGCGGCGGAGCGAAGGCAGTGGCGGCGGTGCGAAGCGGAAGAATGCGACGCAGAGCGGTGTGTTTAACGGTGGCGAGCGGAAAGCGGAAGCGCCAAGCGTAGAGGGCAGTGAAAGCGGCGGCCAAGGGAAGAGCAAGCGGAAAAAGAAGAGCGGCAGCGGAGGCGGCGGGAACGCTACAGCAGCTTTTGTACGCAAGAAACGCAAATAAAATATAGGGTCGGCGACTTCCGTTCTATGGAATAATTGGAAGTCGCCGAGATCTGGATGTTATGGGAAAAGATATTTAAGCTCGTCACTTGCTTTTTAATTCTGGGTATAGTACACTCAAATCAATCGATAATATGAACCTGAATTCACATATTGAAAAGGGTATCATTATAGTCATGAAACCCTTTCCAATGTGTGAATTTTTTGTTTAAAGACAAACCAGGCGCATATTAATATTATTTTTTTGGAGGTTTTTACACATGCAACAAGGTACAGTTAAATGGTTTAACGCAGAAAAAGGTTTCGGCTTTATCGAAGTTGAAGGCGGCAACGATGTATTCGTACACTTCTCCGCAATCACTGGCGAAGGCTTCAAAACTCTTGAAGAAGGACAACGCGTAGAATTTAACGTTGTTCAAGGCAACCGTGGACCACAAGCAGAAAACGTTGTAAAGCTGTAGTAGCTTACGAACGTTGATAAAACCGCCTTTGACCTTAGGGTTGAGGGCGGTTTTTTTGTGTTCAAAATGGAGACAAGCCGCTCGAGTTGTTAATAATAGCATATCCTTATTTTAGCCAAATCAATACCGCTTCATGGAATAATAAATAGCGGGTTCAAGCAAAATAAGTTTAAGGATGCTTGGGTTAGATTGTAAGGCCAAACTACTGGTCGCCTTGATTTCCGTTCCAGAAGTTGTTACAATGAACACCAGTATAGTGCAACAATATAATAGTTTAATGAAGACGAGGTGACTAGCATGGGTAAGAAAAGTGACGGCAAGCAGCTCGCTCAGAACAAGAAGGCTTCCCATGACTATTTCATTGAGGAAACGTTCGAAGCAGGCATGGTGCTGCTGGGTACTGAAATTAAATCGCTGCGTAATGGCCGAGCGAACATAAGCGATGCGTTCGCGACGATACGCAACGGAGAAATTTTCATACACAATATGCACATCAGTCCGTTCGAGCAAGGGAATATTCATAATCCCACTGATCCAACGCGTGCTCGCAAGCTGTTGATGCATAAGGCTCAAATTCATAAGCTGTTTGGCTTGTCCAAGCAAGAAGGCTATGCGATTGTGCCTTTGAAGATTTATGTGCGTAATGGTTATGCGAAGCTATTGATTGGACTCGGTAAAGGTAAGAAGCAATATGACAAACGGGATACGGCAGCTAAGCGTGACGCTCAGCGCGATATCCAGCGTGTCCTTCGCGAGAAGCAGAAGGTTGCTCGCTAAACCTGTTATATTACCATGGAAGCTAGCGACCAATACTGCCAACAACAATTGTGCACGTAAGCTATCATTCGTGGTATACTAAGACAGTAGCAAACGCAACATAATCAAAGCAAGTGCATTCGTGCTATACAATCGGAACGGCCTGCCAGATAATTAATCTGACGGTTGATCCTTAATCCTAAAGCTTCAATTGAGCTAAACATTAGTGCCGAGCACCTTTTTTTATGAGTGGTGATTAGCAGCTAATCGTTTATGCAAAATTGGGGGCGTTTATGGATTCGACGGGGATTGTACGAGCGCGGGTTGCGGGTAGCAGGGAGTCGTCTGCTTCATCAACGCTAAAGCCTATTAAACGGCAAACAACAAACAAACTACGCTTTCGCAGCCTAAGAAACTGTGTGCGTGCTTCTACCCAGCATCGTCCATGTGACTGGAATAGGGGCTAACAAGTAGTGGAATACGCTGTCTCATCTCCGCCTGGGGTGAGCTGAAGAAGATAATCAGGCTGACCTTAGCGAAAGCCGGTTACGGGGCGTTTGCTTGGGTGACATCAAAACTGTGACTACACCCGTAGAAGCCTGTGTGGCGTGATCTTCGGACAGGGGTTCAAATCCCCTCGCCTCCACCAAACCATGAAAAAAGACACCGTGTCAGGTGTCTTTTTTGCGTTTCAAGGAGCAGATAGAGACTCTTTGCCGTATTAAGATTTATAGCTTTATAGTCATTCATTTTGAGTCGCAACGAAGAGTTGGAGATTATAAAAAAATTCCATTAAAAACATTCATTCTCCCCTGAAGACAATATGGTAGAAGTTTGAAGGAGAATAAAGAAATCTGTCGAATGAAGTCTATATAGGTGTCTGTCTATAGATTGCACAGAAGTTTAAAGGAATGAGGTCAAATTATTAATTTGGAGTTTTGACTTCATTAAACGACCTACAGATTATTCTATAGAAATGAAAGGGAAGTGAAGTATTATCAGTATAATCGTTTTTTACATAGCGGTGCTTGTACTCTCTCTAGCTTATTTAAACTCGGAAAATAGACTAGCAGAGCCGAATAATACAAAAACCTTGCCCATCATTAAATTAGTTTATTTTACTGTAGGTATTGCTTTCGTGAGTCCATTGTTCACATTGGGGATAAGCCGTTTGTATGGCACCGAATTGGAAAAAGCAGGTCCTGTCGGTGATTGGTTGGCGGGCTCGACTGTACCATTTTTTACGTTTGCCACTTTCATTACAGCGTACATGGCTTATTCTAATCAAAAGAAAGAGTTAGCACATTCACGGGATATTATAAGTCAGCAAACAAGATCTATCGAAATTCAAAGGTTTGAAAATACACTCTTTATTTTGTTAAACGAGATGCAAAAACATCATGATCAAGTTGTGCTTGAGTATAAAAAATCCCCAATTATCCCTATAGAGCATATGTACTCAGAGGCACTTGAATCTATGCGCTCAAGCCTTAGAATTACTCTCCTAAAACAAGCCTCAATTCGTAAAAGAATTGAATACCTTATTCAAGGTCATCGAATTAATGAAGAACGAAGGGAATACGAATTTTATATTCGTATTAGAAGGAATTACGTTAATAAGTTTAAGAACCATGCACTGTTCAATAGTGTCTATTTAGAGCATCTTGCCAATTACTTAATTAATATATTTGATCTAATGGAACGATATAATTTAACAAGTGAGGAGTATAAATATTATACAGGACTCTTTTCGATCTATTTATCAGAGGAGGCGTTATTATTAGCCATATATTACTCATTAATTAGGTATGGATCGGATAATCTATTTTTGTACATGTTTAAATACAAAATATTTGACAAGTTAAAATCGAATAAAGCTATCAATAGTCAGTTTGATTATACACTGTTTATTTCCTTAGCAAATTTCTTAACGAAAACCAGATTAGCTTAAATGATTATTGGAGGGTCGGGGCGTTTGCTTGGGTGACATCAAAACTGTGACTACACCCGTAGAAGCCTGTGTGGCGTGATCTTCGGACAGGGGTTCAAATCCCCTCGCCTCCACCAAACCATGAAAAAAGACACCGTGTCAGGTGTCTTTTTTGCGTTTCAAGGAGCAGATAGAGACTCTTTGCCGTATTAAGATTTATAGCTTTATAGTCATTCATTTTGAGTCGCAACGAAGAGTTGGAGATTATAAAAAAATTCCATTAAAAACATTCATTCTCCCCTGAAGACAATATGGTAGAAGTTTGAAGGAGAATAAAGAAATCTGTCGAATGAAGTCTATATAGGTGTCTGTCTATAGATTGCACAGAAGTTTAAAGGAATGAGGTCAAATTATTAATTTGGAGTTTTGACTTCATTAAACGACCTACAGATTATTCTATAGAAATGAAAGGGAAGTGAAGTATTATCAGTATAATCGTTTTTTACATAGCGGTGCTTGTACTCTCTCTAGCTTATTTAAACTCGGAAAATAGACTAGCAGAGCCGAATAATACAAAAACCTTGCCCATCATTAAATTAGTTTATTTTACTGTAGGTATTGCTTTCGTGAGTCCATTGTTCACATTGGGGATAAGCCGTTTGTATGGCACCGAATTGGAAAAAGCAGGTCCTGTCGGTGATTGGTTGGCGGGCTCGACTGTACCATTTTTTACGTTTGCCACTTTCATTACAGCGTACATGGCTTATTCTAATCAAAAGAAAGAGTTAGCACATTCACGGGATATTATAAGTCAGCAAACAAGATCTATCGAAATTCAAAGGTTTGAAAATACACTCTTTATTTTGTTAAACGAGATGCAAAAACATCATGATCAAGTTGTGCTTGAGTATAAAAAATCCCCAATTATCCCTATAGAGCATATGTACTCAGAGGCACTTGAATCTATGCGCTCAAGCCTTAGAATTACTCTCCTAAAACAAGCCTCAATTCGTAAAAGAATTGAATACCTTATTCAAGGTCATCGAATTAATGAAGAACGAAGGGAATACGAATTTTATATTCGTATTAGAAGGAATTACGTTAATAAGTTTAAGAACCATGCACTGTTCAATAGTGTCTATTTAGAGCATCTTGCCAATTACTTAATTAATATATTTGATCTAATGGAACGATATAATTTAACAAGTGAGGAGTATAAATATTATACAGGACTCTTTTCGATCTATTTATCAGAGGAGGCGTTATTATTAGCCATATATTACTCATTAATTAGGTATGGATCGGATAATCTATTTTTGTACATGTTTAAATACAAAATATTTGACAAGTTAAAATCGAATAAAGCTATCAATAGTCAGTTTGATTATACACTGTTTATTTCCTTAGCAAATTTCTTAACGAAAACCAGATTAGCTTAAATGATTATTGGAGGGTAGGGGCGTTTGCTTGGGTGACATCAAAACTGTGACTACACCCGTAGAAGCCTGTGTGGCGTGATCTTCGGACAGGGGTTCAAATCCCCTCGCCTCCATTCCCACCATGGAAAACCCGACCTCATGAGGTCGGGTTTTTGAGCTGAGTAATCTTAATTGCAGCCTGCCAACACGATCGGATGAACACAATGTGGGCATCAGCGAACATGACCCCCAAGTCAGAATCGGTGTTCATGGAGCGTTTCTATTTCCATGTTTTTATCCATAAAACCAGATATATGAGCGCAAATAGATTGTAAATAAAAAAAGTTCCCATAAATCTCTAATAAAAGAGATAGTGGGAACATTCATTTATACTTCAATAATAATGGGGAGAATCATTGGTCTTCTCTTTGTTTTAGCAAATAGATACTTGCTGACTGATTCCTTGATTCTATGTTTTAGAATAGACCACTTTCCATCGTTTCCATTCTCCTGTAGTTCGTCTATCGTTTTAATCACTAATCGACCAACTTCGCCCAATAGAGCTTCAGACTCTCTAACGTAGACGAAGCCGCGGCTAATGATATCGGGGCCGGATAGTATTGAACCTTCAATACGGCTTAGTGTAAAGACTACCACAAGGATTCCGTCCTCTGCTAGGTGTTTGCGGTCACGTAATACGACGGTTCCAATGTCTCCAATTCCCAAACCATCGACTAGCGTATTTCCAGCAGGTATTCTACGTGTCTGCTGTATACTTCCTTGTTCGATATCAAGGACGTCGCCATTATTTAAAATATAGATATGGTTGCTCTCGACGCCTACCGATTCAGCTAATTTCCGGTGTTGGTAAAGCATTCGATATTCTCCATGGATGGGAATAAAGTACTTTGGTTTCATTAGAGTAAGCATAAGCTTAAGTTCTTCTTGGCTGCCATGTCCGGATACATGCATGCCTGTAGCCACACCCGAGCCATGAATGACGTGTGCGCCTAACAAATATAAATGATCCAACATGTTCGCAACATTTCTTTCATTACCTGGAATTGGAGAGGATGCCAAAATGACCGTATCCCCAGGTAATATTTCGGCATGAGGATAGGTCGAGCTAGCAAGACGGGAGAGTGCAGCCATCGGTTCTCCTTGGCTTCCTGTACAAAGCACAACTACCCTTTCACGAGCAAGCTCATAGGCTTCCTTCGATTCGATTAGCATGCCTTCGGGTATATTTATATAGCCTAGCTCAAGTGCAATTGTCACCACATTAACCATGCTTCTACCAAGCAATAGCAGCTTGCGATTGGTAAGGATAGCTGCATCAACAACTTGCTGCAGGCGATTAATATTAGAAGCGAATGTTGACAAGAAAATTTTATTTTGAGCTTTCTGAAAGGCTTCTTCAATTCGCTCCCCGACTAACTTCTCTGACGGGGTAAAACCTGGCCGCTCGGCATTCGTACTCTCGGAAAGCAAAGCAAGAACACCTTTTTCACCAATGCCCGCCATTCTATGTATATCGGGGAATTGTTTGTTGGAAGGAGACAGGTCAAATTTAAAGTCTCCGGTATGAACAACTGTACCTAATGGTGTATTAAAAACTACACCAACACAATCGGGGATGCTGTGATTTGTTCTGAAAAAAGATAGCTTTATATTTCCTAAATCCACGGATGAGTCTGATTGAATTTCATGAAGGATAGTATCTCTTAGGCGGTGCTCTTTCAATTTTCCTTTAATTAAGCCTAGAGTCAACCGTGTCCCATATATAGGTATATTTAATTGCTTTAAAATATAGGGGATTCCGCCAATGTGATCCTCATGGCCATGGGTAACCACTAACGCACGAACTTTATCTTTATTATTCAATAAATAGGAGATGTCAGGAACAATTAGATCTATCCCTAAAAGGCTTTCATCAGGAAATTTCGAACCGCAATCGATGACGACAATATCGTCAGCGTATTGTAAAACATACATGTTTTTTCCAATTTCATACACACCGCCGAGGGCGAAGATTGAGAGTCTGTTGTTTTCAATATTCTCTTTATTCACGACTGTTTCCTCCGATTCCTTTATTAAAGCACATCTTATTATGTTCATTGTGTTTAGTTAGTATGTGGGGAGAATGCTTGCAGGTTATAAAGATGAATTTCAATTACGATAAATAAAAACGATTGTAATGCGGATCTAGGTTAAAAAAATAAAACCCTGCATACGAGCTATACAGGGTTTTATGCGTGTTGCCTAATGGTGTCTGGAGAGCTGGTTCATTTCTTGTAAATTAATTCATGCATTCATATCGTAAAGCCCAGGACTATGTTCACTCGGTAATTCTGGTAAAAAAGGTAATGGAAAACCTTCGGGAGGCTGCACAACTTCCAAATTACCATTGTTTCGGCTAGGTGTTTGTCCGCTGAATATTTCTCCGATTCGCGTCGGATCCAAACGAAAATTAAATTGAGCGTTATGGTAACCCAACTCAACATATTTACGGCATTCCGGGTATTTGTTTATATCGTAATTCGGAACGGGAAATAAATTGCCCCAATCGACGCCAAGCGTTTCTAGAGCCTTAGCAAATGCGTTCTGATGTGCATTATCACGCACCATAAGAAAGGCTAATGTTTCCCGAAACGTCTTATTTGAACTCATTTCATAAATTCTTGATTTTTGTAAAACCCCAGTAGACTCAAGAACCACATTATCCAATAAATCACTGATTAGATTACCGTGATTATACACGTAATTGCCCAGCCATGGATTACCTGCAGCATCGACAGGCAAAGAGCTTTGGGCACCAACGATATAGTGGTGAGGATTAGCGAGTTTAACGGCTTCATCAAGAGGGGCGGAGTCAACACCGATATTACCAGGTAGCTCCCCTCCGGAACCGTTTAATAATTGGTTAATTGTATGTTGAACTAGTTCAACATGGCTTATTTCCTCTAGAAACACACCACGGATTAAATCACGGTATTGTGTAGCATTACCGCGAAAGTTGCTGCTCTGAAAAAAGTACTGCATCATTGTACGCATTTCGCCAAATTGCCCGCCAAGCGTTTCTTGTAAAACCTTGGCTGCTGCTGGATCAGGTTTGTCCACTACAATGTTGTTGATTAAGTCTTCTTTATAGAAGTACATATAACCTCATTCCATACATTCTTTGCATGAAAATACAAAGGACATATAATTAGTGTGATTAGTGTGAATAGTGATTTACACCAAATGGTTGCTGATTATTCATATTTGAATAGGCATTTATCTGCGAGTTAGTTGTTTGTGCATGTGAAATTTGATTGCAGATATTGGAGATTTGTTGTAATTGTTGTAGTGCCGTTTGATGTCCTTGTAAGGCTGTTTGAATTATTTGTGCAGCTTGTTGTTCACGTTGAGCGATTTGCTCAAGTAGTTTCGCGTTATTTAGCTCTTGATTTAATAACTGTTGATATTGACCTGATGCTTGTTGCGTTTGGTTTACCAATTGTTGAATGAGTTGTTCTGCATGTGCGATTTGTTGAGAAATTTGGTTATTTGGTTGAAATTGATTCATTGTATTGTCTCCTTCTTTTTAGTAATTTTTTTTTTCTTGAATATTGTTCCTTAGAACCAAAAATATATACAAAGAGATTTTTTATTGATTAATAGCTACCAATACATAAAAAAGCTGCATATTCGAATTAAATCGAGATGCAGCATTAGGGAGTGAAACGTTATGTATTTTATCCCAGGGAGGAAATTTAATACTTTGACCCAATAAATCATTTCAATTTAATACAGTTTTGTTTAGAACAAAATTGTCGTAGCCCATCCCAATTCCCCCATAAACATCCTTTACAATTATTGGGCTGTTTTGGTTTGAAATATGTATTTTTCATCAATTTATATTTTCCTCCCACATAATTTCAGCTCCTAATTTGAAAATAATATATCCAACTTTATTTTTTGTATCCAAAATTTATTATAGCGTCTTGATAAAATAAGAAAAATCCTATCCCAAAGGGATAGGATTTACATTAGACTTTAACAGTTTCAGGCCTTTTGATTTGTAATGGAGGAGGAATAAGCCACCCCTTATCTTTACTCATCTCAAGTATTTTTAAGCCTAATGCTGTTTTTGTAATATGGTATTTTGCAAACAAANTCCTATCCCAAAGGGATAGGATTTACATTAGACTTTAACAGTTTCAGGCCTTTTGATTTGTAATGGAGGAGGAATAAGCCACCCCTTATCTTTACTCATCTCAAGTATTTTTAAGCCTAATGCTGTTTTTGTAATATGGTATTTTGCAAACAAAGCGCCAATATCCTCCCTTATGGATTGACCCATAACTTGACTACAAGCTACTAACCCCATCGAAGTGTCAGCTGCAATCTTAGCTGAAATTTCGGGATCTGTAAATCTTGCACCTACAGGGATATCTTCAAGTTTTACTGACGGTCTTTCAGGCATTACTGGAGTGGCAGCAATCCCGTTATCAGTAAGCAATGCATCTAGTTCCTTAATTTCAAGTTTTGCTTGATCAATGAGTGCGTCCAGCACCTTTTTAAGTTCTTTGTCGCCGGCGTGGTTTAAATAAGCTTGATAGCAAGATACAGCGCCTTTTGCCACCGTAGAAGCTTGCCAAACACTAAATACTTCACCGTAATGCATGGGTTCATCTTTTGGATTGCCGTTTAATATTCCCATTTAGTAATGCTCCTTTTATTCTTAATTTTGACTCGGTTAATATGTCTCCGAGTGGAGATAAATATTACATGGTACTTAATAGCATAAAGGAATCTGTTGAAGATATTTTTTTTCTGAGTTTGTAATCGCACACAAATACCTACCCCCAGTGATAACTGGGGGTGTTTGTGTGATCTAATTCAACACTTAAGCACGATCGCGATCTCGAGCACGATTTCTAGCTCCTGCTAAACCAAGTAAACCTAAGAGACCAAGCCAACCCCAATCAAAACCATCATCATCTGTTGTTGCATTTGTTCTGTAGTTATTTGCGTTCATTGTAGTTCCGTTATTTGAACGGTCATAACTTTCTGCAGATACAGGAATAGCCGAAAACATCATGATACAACCGATTAAGCTAATAACTATCATCACTCTCTTCATTTTAATACCCCATTCACTTTTTGGAATTAAAAACAACTTTATTTTTTGTTTCAATGCAAATATTTATACATTTGGTCAACAGACATTATTTAACCTTATCGAACAAATATCAAGATATTAGGAGGAAATAAAGATAAATAAAAATGTAAGGAATGACATAAGACAAGATTTGTCCGCCTTGGTTAATAGCGATCACATTAGCTAATACTTTGAAGGGGAATGTGTGACAGCACTTCCTGTAATTTTCAAGTGACAAGAACATAGTCAAAACGGAATTTGACGATGTCGTGTACTTGGAAGTAAAAACCATCCCATGAGAGAGAGTGAAACTGGTGATAACACCTGAACCGATAGAGTTGCAGTACATAAAACGACTAAGTGACGAAGAGAATACTCTGATCGAAGCGCTAAGGACGATCCATATGCCTCCAGCTGCTGCTTTGCTATTGGTTAGGAACGAGCTGAAGGGACCGTTGGCAAACGGGCCAATGGCTGAGATTCTGGATGGGTTCTTGGCGAAGCATACAGAAAGAGGTACTAATTAATGAGGTAAAACAGGGAAGGAGTCAATTTCGGATAACTGAGGATACTGCTCGTTTACAGTTAGAAGTGACCAGAAGTAGTTGCTCAAATTGAGTGTAGCCACGATGGCTGTTGTGCTCAAATTGTTCCTGTAGAGAGTGATATTACATTCGATTCATATGGTATTATTTGACATGAAATTTATGAGTGTTTTAAGTCTTACAGAAAAGGGCCTTTTGGAGTGAGAATGTACTGAGAAAATATTCTGTATTTAAGGGGCGGCGGGCCCCCTCGCCTCCACCAATACCATGAAAAACCCGACCTCGTGAGGTCGGGTTTTGATTTCTTATTCATGTTAAGGCACTTCTTTTCTTAAGCTACACCAGCTAATAGCTTGTCAACATTACCAGCAAAACAACTCGAGAACTTGTGTTATATTGATTAATGAACATGCCAAACAACCCTCCAATTTGAGTGGTGTTGGAAGGTTATATCATCAATTGTCTACTATGCTGGACGGAATGAGTTCTTACTTTTTAATATGGCATACAACCAGTGAACTAACTTATTCGCACACGCCACTAAAGCCACTTTGTGAGGTTTTCCTGCAGCTCTTTTGCGTTCGTAAAACTCTTTAATTCGAGTGTTGCGAGAGCGGATTAGTCCACACTGTACCGCCATAACTAGTGCGTATCTAAGCTGTCTGGAACCACGTTTAGTGATTCGATTACGTGTTGCTGTAACTTGCCAGAAGCAAAAACGCTGAGGTCTATTCCTGCAAAGGTAACCAGTTTCTTTGGATGATCAAATCTGTCGACTTCTCCAATTTCCGCTAAAATTGTTGCAGCAATTTTAGGGCCAATACCGGGAATNAAAGAGATTTTTTATTGATTAATAGCTACCAATACATAAAAAAGCTGCATATTCGAATTAAATCGAGATGCAGCATTAGGGAGTGAAACGTTATGTATTTTATCCCAGGGAGGAAATTTAATACTTTGACCCAATAAATCATTTCAATTTAATACAGTTTTGTTTAGAACAAAATTGTCGTAGCCCATCCCAATTCCCCCATAAACATCCTTTACAATTATTGGGCTGTTTTGGTTTGAAATATGTATTTTTCATCAATTTATATTTTCCTCCCACATAATTTCAGCTCCTAATTTGAAAATAATATATCCAACTTTATTTTTTGTATCCAAAATTTATTATAGCGTCTTGATAAAATAAGAAAAATCCTATCCCAAAGGGATAGGATTTACATTAGACTTTAACAGTTTCAGGCCTTTTGATTTGTAATGGAGGAGGAATAAGCCACCCCTTATCTTTACTCATCTCAAGTATTTTTAAGCCTAATGCTGTTTTTGTAATATGGTATTTTGCAAACAAAGCGCCAATATCCTCCCTTATGGATTGACCCATAACTTGACTACAAGCTACTAACCCCATCGAAGTGTCAGCTGCAATCTTAGCTGAAATTTCGGGATCTGTAAATCTTGCACCTACAGGGATATCTTCAAGTTTTACTGACGGTCTTTCAGGCATTACTGGAGTGGCAGCAATCCCGTTATCAGTAAGCAATGCATCTAGTTCCTTAATTTCAAGTTTTGCTTGATCAATGAGTGCGTCCAGCACCTTTTTAAGTTCTTTGTCGCCGGCGTGGTTTAAATAAGCTTGATAGCAAGATATAGAACCTTTTGCCACCGTAGAAGCTTGCCAAACACTAAATACTTCACCGTAATGCATGGGTTCATCTTTTGGATTGCCGTTTAATATTCCCATTTAGTAATGCTCCTTTTATTCTTAATTTTGACTCGGTTAATATGTCTCCGAGTGGAGATAAATATTACATGGTACTTAATAGCATAAAGGAATCTGTTGAAGATATTTTTTTTCTGAGTTTGTAATCGCACACAAATACCTACCCCCAGTGATAACTGGGGGTGTTTGTGTGATCTAATTCAACACTTAAGCACGATCGCGATCTCGAGCACGATTTCTAGCTCCTGCTAAACCAAGTAAACCTAAGAGACCAAGCCAACCCCAATCAAAACCATCATCATCTGTTGTTGCATTTGTTCTGTAGTTATTTGCGTTCATTGTAGTTCCGTTATTTGAACGGTCATAACTTTCTGCAGATACAGGAATAGCCGAAAACATCATGATACAACCGATTAAGCTAATAACTATCATCACTCTCTTCATTTTAATACCCCATTCACTTTTTGGAATTAAAAACAACTTTATTTTTTGTTTCAATGCAAATATTTATACATTTGGTCAACAGACATTATTTAACCTTATCGAACAAATATCAAGATATTAGGAGGAAATAAAGATAAATAAAAATGTAAGGAATGACATAAGACAAGATTTGTCCGCCTTGGTTAATAGCGATCACATTAGCTAATACTTTGAAGGGGAATGTGTGACAGCACTTCCTGTAATTTTCAAGTGACAAGAACATAGTCAAAACGGAATTTGACGATGTCGTGTACTTGGAAGTAAAAACCATCCCATGAGAGAGAGTGAAACTGGTGATAACACCTGAACCGATAGAGTTGCAGTACATAAAACGACTAAGTGACGAAGAGAATACTCTGATCGAAGCGCTAAGGACGATCCATATGCCTCCAGCTGCTGCTTTGCTATTGGTTAGGAACGAGCTGAAGGGACCGTTGGCAAACGGGCCAATGGCTGAGATTCTGGATGGGTTCTTGGCGAAGCATACAGAAAGAGGTACTAATTAATGAGGTAAAACAGGGAAGGAGTCAATTTCGGATAACTGAGGATACTGCTCGTTTACAGTTAGAAGTGACCAGAAGTAGTTGCTCAAATTGAGTGTAGCCACGATGGCTGTTGTGCTCAAATTGTTCCTGTAGAGAGTGATATTACATTCGATTCATATGGTATTATTTGACATGAAATTTATGAGTGTTTTAAGTCTTACAGAAAAGGGCCTTTTGGAGTGAGAATGTACTGAGAAAATATTCTGTATTTAAGGGGCGGCGGGCCCCCTCGCCTCCACCAATACCATGAAAAACCCGACCTCGTGAGGTCGGGTTTTGATTTCTTATTCATGTTAAGGCACTTCTTTTCTTAAGCTACACCAGCTAATAGCTTGTCAACATTACCAGCAAAACAACTCGAGAACTTGTGTTATATTGATTAATGAACATGCCAAACAACCCTCCAATTTGAGTGGTGTTGGAAGGTTATATCATCAATTGTCTACTATGCTGGACGGAATGAGTTCTTACTTTTTAATATGGCATACAACCAGTGAACTAACTTATTCGCACACGCCACTAAAGCCACTTTGTGAGGTTTTCCTGCAGCTCTTTTGCGTTCGTAAAACTCTTTAATTCGAGTGTTGCGAGAGCGGATTAGTCCACACTGTACCGCCATAACTAGTGCGTATCTAAGCTGTCTGGAACCACGTTTAGTGATTCGATTACGTGTTGCTGTAACTTGCCAGAAGCAAAAACGCTGAGGTCTATTCCTGCAAAGGTAACCAGTTTCTTTGGATGATCAAATCTGTCGACTTCTCCAATTTCCGCTAAAATTGTTGCAGCAATTTTAGGGCCAATACCGGGAATCGACTGGATTAATTCATACTCTTCAATCTCAGTAGCCAGGGCATCTATGGTCTGTTCCAACTCAGAAAGATGCTCCTGGTACTGAAGAATAAGGCTGATCAAGATCTTAAGATTAATCAAGTGGCTCGCATACATCGTTTGCTGAAATGGGTTTTGTTTTGCGGCATCGAGCAACCGTTGAACTCGTTCGTTAATCCACCTTTCTGATCGCCCATGTTTTGAAGATAGAAGAGTATTGATTGTAATTTTTAATGTCTCTTCACTGACTTCCAGAACTGAGGATGAAGTCGGAAATTCATGTAAGAAGCGAAGGGACACGTTAGCATACATAGCCCCGAAAACACCTTTGTACGCTGGGAAAACTTGATCCAGAACGGCTTGGAATTGAAGCTTCGTCTGCACGCACATCTTGGAGAAGGACTCGTATTGTCGCGTCAGATCACGCATATTAAGCAGTTGCACACCTCTTTTTTTGAATGGTTCGAATTCCTCCCTATAGTAAAGCTCGCCCAGAAGATAAGCGCCAGCAGCATCCGTTTTCACTTTACGAAGATTGGTTTTTCGAAGCCGATTAGAAATGAGCGGATTGATAACGAAAAATAAATAGTGATACTCCTCTAGAAATTGGACAACAGGGCTTTGATAGTGCCCGGTTGCTTCCAGAATCACTGTAGGTCGATGACCTGATTCATGTTCGATGTCATGAATAACTTGAAGCAATATCTCGAGACCATCCCGTGTATGTTCGAAATGGAATATCTCGCGGTATGGTTTTCCTCGATCTAAGAAAGCTTGTCCGTGGCTTTCTTCTTTAGAAATGTCTAGCCCTATAACAGGGTTCATTTTTTCACTCCTCGAAGTAGATTTACCGGCAGCCCCTATGAACCTCCTTGTCGCTCCACAGCATCGCATGAGATACGGGATCCACGTCCCANTATTCTTAATTTTGACTCGGTTAATATGTCTCCGAGTGGAGATAAATATTACATGGTACTTAATAGCATAAAGGAATCTGTTGAAGATATTTTTTTTCTGAGTTTGTAATCGCACACAAATACCTACCCCCAGTGATAACTGGGGGTGTTTGTGTGATCTAATTCAACACTTAAGCACGATCGCGATCTCGAGCACGATTTCTAGCTCCTGCTAAACCAAGTAAACCTAAGAGACCAAGCCAACCCCAATCAAAACCATCATCATCTGTTGTTGCATTTGTTCTGTAGTTATTTGCGTTCATTGTAGTTCCGTTATTTGAACGGTCATAACTTTCTGCAGATACAGGAATAGCCGAAAACATCATGATACAACCGATTAAGCTAATAACTATCATCACTCTCTTCATTTTAATACCCCATTCACTTTTTGGAATTAAAAACAACTTTATTTTTTGTTTCAATGCAAATATTTATACATTTGGTCAACAGACATTATTTAACCTTATCGAACAAATATCAAGATATTAGGAGGAAATAAAGATAAATAAAAATGTAAGGAATGACATAAGACAAGATTTGTCCGCCTTGGTTAATAGCGATCACATTAGCTAATACTTTGAAGGGGAATGTGTGACAGCACTTCCTGTAATTTTCAAGTGACAAGAACATAGTCAAAACGGAATTTGACGATGTCGTGTACTTGGAAGTAAAAACCATCCCATGAGAGAGAGTGAAACTGGTGATAACACCTGAACCGATAGAGTTGCAGTACATAAAACGACTAAGTGACGAAGAGAATACTCTGATCGAAGCGCTAAGGACGATCCATATGCCTCCAGCTGCTGCTTTGCTATTGGTTAGGAACGAGCTGAAGGGACCGTTGGCAAACGGGCCAATGGCTGAGATTCTGGATGGGTTCTTGGCGAAGCATACAGAAAGAGGTACTAATTAATGAGGTAAAACAGGGAAGGAGTCAATTTCGGATAACTGAGGATACTGCTCGTTTACAGTTAGAAGTGACCAGAAGTAGTTGCTCAAATTGAGTGTAGCCACGATGGCTGTTGTGCTCAAATTGTTCCTGTAGAGAGTGATATTACATTCGATTCATATGGTATTATTTGACATGAAATTTATGAGTGTTTTAAGTCTTACAGAAAAGGGCCTTTTGGAGTGAGAATGTACTGAGAAAATATTCTGTATTTAAGGGGCGGCGGGCCCCCTCGCCTCCACCAATACCATGAAAAACCCGACCTCGTGAGGTCGGGTTTTGATTTCTTATTCATGTTAAGGCACTTCTTTTCTTAAGCTACACCAGCTAATAGCTTGTCAACATTACCAGCAAAACAACTCGAGAACTTGTGTTATATTGATTAATGAACATGCCAAACAACCCTCCAATTTGAGTGGTGTTGGAAGGTTATATCATCAATTGTCTACTATGCTGGACGGAATGAGTTCTTACTTTTTAATATGGCATACAACCAGTGAACTAACTTATTCGCACACGCCACTAAAGCCACTTTGTGAGGTTTTCCTGCAGCTCTTTTGCGTTCGTAAAACTCTTTAATTCGAGTGTTGCGAGAGCGGATTAGTCCACACTGTACCGCCATAACTAGTGCGTATCTAAGCTGTCTGGAACCACGTTTAGTGATTCGATTACGTGTTGCTGTAACTTGCCAGAAGCAAAAACGCTGAGGTCTATTCCTGCAAAGGTAACCAGTTTCTTTGGATGATCAAATCTGTCGACTTCTCCAATTTCCGCTAAAATTGTTGCAGCAATTTTAGGGCCAATACCGGGAATCGACTGGATTAATTCATACTCTTCAATCTCAGTAGCCAGGGCATCTATGGTCTGTTCCAACTCAGAAAGATGCTCCTGGTACTGAAGAATAAGGCTGATCAAGATCTTAAGATTAATCAAGTGGCTCGCATACATCGTTTGCTGAAATGGGTTTTGTTTTGCGGCATCGAGCAACCGTTGAACTCGTTCGTTAATCCACCTTTCTGATCGCCCATGTTTTGAAGATAGAAGAGTATTGATTGTAATTTTTAATGTCTCTTCACTGACTTCCAGAACTGAGGATGAAGTCGGAAATTCATGTAAGAAGCGAAGGGACACGTTAGCATACATAGCCCCGAAAACACCTTTGTACGCTGGGAAAACTTGATCCAGAACGGCTTGGAATTGAAGCTTCGTCTGCACGCACATCTTGGAGAAGGACTCGTATTGTCGCGTCAGATCACGCATATTAAGCAGTTGCACACCTCTTTTTTTGAATGGTTCGAATTCCTCCCTATAGTAAAGCTCGCCCAGAAGATAAGCGCCAGCAGCATCCGTTTTCACTTTACGAAGATTGGTTTTTCGAAGCCGATTAGAAATGAGCGGATTGATAACGAAAAATAAATAGTGATACTCCTCTAGAAATTGGACAACAGGGCTTTGATAGTGCCCGGTTGCTTCCAGAATCACTGTAGGTCGATGACCTGATTCATGTTCGATGTCATGAATAACTTGAAGCAATATCTCGAGACCATCCCGTGTATGTTCGAAATGGAATATCTCGCGGTATGGTTTTCCTCGATCTAAGAAAGCTTGTCCGTGGCTTTCTTCTTTAGAAATGTCTAGCCCTATAACAGGGTTCATTTTTTCACTCCTCGAAGTAGATTTACCGGCAGCCCCTATGAACCTCCTTGTCGCTCCACAGCATCGCATGAGATACGGGATCCACGTCCCAACCAGCCTCAATCATGGTCATGACAAGTAGGGGTGAACATTATAGCGCTCGGGATCAAGTCCCACGGGCAGGTACGTTTGACCCGGCTACTCTAATCCTCGAAGCTAATGCAAAAAGGATCAACCAGAAAGAAATGGATGATCTCATAATACGAACGGACAGGTTAGCTTAAAAGCAGCATTTTAAAATGTATCACTAAGGTCAAACCGATTGGAAAATGAACGTTGGGCATGTCGGATGAAGCGGTAACTATTTAGAGTGACACTGCATTGTTAAAGGACATGAACATACATCCATGAAGCACCGCGCATAGCGCGGTTTTTTTGTTTTTGTGATTCCTCATTGCGAACAAGAACCTTCACTCATAGGCAAAGTAATCAATTTAAAATACTACCTTGACAGTCATAGTAATGTGTCGTATTATACAAATGCGAGGTGATTACATGAGTGAAAACAAAATTACATCCGACCTGCTGCGCGGACATACCGATACGATGATCTTGCGGCTCTTATCCGAAGCTGACCGCTACGGTTACGAGATCGTCAAGCTGATTGCCGATCGCTCGGGCGGTGAGTATGAATTAAAGGAAGCCACGATGTACTCCAGCGTCCGACGGCTTGAGGCGGACGGTGATATAGAGTGGTTTTGGGGGGATGAATCCCAAGGAGGACGCCGTAAATATTTTAGAATTACCGAAAAGGGTAAGGTTGCGTACGTCCGCAATATAAGCAACTGGGAGTACGCGAAGCGCGTTCTAGAAAACTTATTATAAGGAGAGATGATTTTATGCATCAGAAATTGACGAATTACTTGAACGGCGTATTTACGCCATACGATGGAGTAAAAAGCGTCACCGAATTAAAGGCCGATCTGCACTCCGATTTACAGGAGCGGTTCCGTGAACTCAAAGCGGAGGGCAAGGATGATGAGACAGCGTTTAAGATGACAATTGAGAGTATCGGCGACATCGAGCAAACGATCCTGGAGGTCGCCAACCTCTCCCGCTCGCTGGAACGTCAGGTGGTGACAAACTTTAGCGCAAGCAACCTGGCGAAAAGCGACTTTGCAGGCGTTACGGCCCATAAAGGACTGTTTAAAGGTAGCGCGTTGCACGGCTCCGACTTTTCAGGAGCAGATTTGACCGGCAGTTCGTTTAAGAGCAGCGACGTTCGCGAAGCCAATTTTGACGGCGCGAATCTGACGGACTGCAGCCTATCCGGACTTGACCTGACAAATGCAAGCTTCAATAAGACGATCCTTTTACGAACCAATTTCAGCAAGTCGGGGCTTGACGGAGCCAAATTCACAGGAGTAAGACTGACCGACGTGACGTTAACGCTAACCGATCTAAGCAAAACGATTTTTGAAGGATGTTTATTTGATGGGGTTGACTTCAAGTACTCCGCCTTGGGCGGGCAGCGTTTTGACGGGCAAACCTTTATCGGCGTTAAGTTTGACAAGGCGGCATTAAACGAAGTTTCGTTTAGGGGAGCAACGCTTAAAAATGTGTCTTTTGTTTCAGGATTTACGTTAACGAAGAAATACTATCGCGTCATTAAAACGATCTGCTTTGACGGAGCGATGATGGATAAGTTGACTTATGCCTCTCTTAAGGGCATGGAGGCCAATCTGTCTAAGGTTACCGTAATTTAAGGGGGATAAAAATATGCCAAACAAATCAATTAAAGTAACCGGGCTCGAAAAATCCTATAAGGATCTTCAGGTCCTAAAGGGCGTAGATTTTGAGGTGGAAGAGGGCAGTATTTTCGCGTTGCTCGGGTCCAACGGGGCAGGCAAGACTACGGTTGTCAAAATCCTCACCACACTGCTCAAACAAGATGGCGGATCCGTTACCGTAAACGGATTCGATGTTGCTTCAAAACCAGAGAATGTGCGACAAGCGATCAGTCTGACCGGTCAATTTGCCGCCGTTGACGAATTATTGACCGGACGGGAAAATCTGATCTTGATTGCCAAGCTAAGATACCTTAAAAACCCACGACAGGTTGCAGACGATTTGCTTAAAAGCTTCGGCCTGACAGATGCCGCAGACCGCAGAGTATCCACTTATTCGGGTGGTATGCGCCGCAGGCTCGACATCGCCTTGAGCCTTGTGGGAAAACCAAAAATCATATTCCTCGACGAGCCGACCACCGGACTCGACCCTGAGGCACGTATCGAGGTATGGAAGATTGTCAAAGAGCTTGCGGTCGGAGGTACGACGGTTCTTCTCACCACGCAGTATCTGGAAGAGGCAGAGCAGCTTGCCGACAAAATTGCCATTCTGCATGAGGGCAAGATTATTGCCAGCGGCACGCTTTCGGAGCTGAAACAGCTGTTCCCACTAGCAAAAGTGGAATATGTTGAAAAACAGCCGACATTAGAGGATATTTTCCTTGCAATCGTGGGCAAAAGGGAGGGAAAATAAATGGAGGGAGTAAAAAAGCACTTCTTCAGTGATGTAAGCATTATGCTAGGACGTTCTATGCGTCATATTTCCCGCAGCATGGACACCATCATTACGGTAGCCATCACGCCGATTGCGTTGATGCTGCTGTTCGTCTATGTGTTCGGAGGCGCCATTCAAACCGGAACGGATAACTATGTGAATTACCTGCTGCCAGGCATACTTTTAATCGCCATTGCTAGCGGAATATCCTACACGGCTTTTCGACTGTTCAATGATGTGCAGAAGGGCATATTCGAGCGGTTTCAAACCATGCCTATTTCACGCTCCGCATTTCTTTGGGGACATGTACTCACCTCGCTAGTATCCAACGCTATATCCCTAATTATTATCATTATCATAGCTTTGATTATGGGCTTTCATTCGTCTGCGGGAATACTGTCGTGGCTTGCGGTTGTCGGCATACTCGCTCTGTTTACGCTGGCATTAACTTGGATAGCGGCCATTGCAGGTCTGTCTGCAAAAACGGTCGATGGCGCAAGTGCCTTTTCCTACCCGCTTATCTTCCTACCGTTTATCAGCTCGGCGTTTGTTCCGACCGAGTCGATGCCTGCGGTCGTTCGTGCCTTCGCTGAAAATCAGCCGGTGACCTCGATCGTAGAGGCTATCCGTGCGCTGCTGTCAGATCAGCCTGTGGGCAATGATATATGGGTCGCACTTGCGTGGTGCGTCGGGATTTTGTTCGTAGCCTATTTCTTTGCAATGAGGGTGTACAAAAAGAGAGTGTGAAGAAGGACTTCGGGCAGTAATGATAATCTGGTAGGTGTCTTGCATGTGATGAATCTTCATTTCATGGAAATAAGCAGCAAAAAAGCACTGATGACTTTTCTTCATCAGTGCTTTTTTATGTCGAAAACGATTCTAAGTTATTGTTTTCATTTAAATTGCTTATTGCGTTCTTTTGGATATAACTAGGCGGAAGAGGAATCGATGCCGGAGAAGAAAAATATTAAAGGACAACTATGAGCGAACAAAAAAGCAGAAGCACACATCTGATCAATCAGGAGACTATAAGTGCGATTGATTTAATACCGGCAAACGATCTTTCCGAATACCCATTTTTCGCAAGAAGGCGCCAATTCCAGTGCATACGCCTATAATTGTTTTCGATTGGTAATGTCGCCTATGATGACACTTGGGTGAAAGTAAATGAATGGTGTTTTTGTAGGGTAGTAAGGACTGTTCGGATTTTTTCTCTTAGTAGTTTGACTACTGAGAAATTTTTACTGCAATCTTACGACCACTATTTACTTTGTGTAGACAATGAAAATTAAAAGCAATTTGTTTCTAGATCTTGACAAGGAAGAGAGGGATATTGTAATTTAATGGTGGTTCTAGATACTGGGTATTCAAGTCGAGGGATGGTGAAATGGTAATGGTAGCTAATTGGTGGCTGGCTCTCATTATTATGGTTGTATTAAACGGAATTTTGGTTTGGACTTTGCTAGTAGGGTCAGAGCCGTTAAGTCGAAGGGCCAAAAAGTGGTTCTTTATCGTCGTGAATGCTATTGGACTCATTCTCGCTATCTCTCAATTTTTTTGGATGGATTTTTAGTCTTGGGAACAATAAGCAAGGCATCTATAAGATCATTTAATTCAATAATTAGCAAGATGGGTGATGCAGTTCTGACTAGGAACTATGCTGTACTTGTCTTGTTTTTTTATTTTAAAGGGGCATTTCCTTGATCGGGTTTTTGTTATGTGTAGGATAACGTACTGGTAGAATACCTCTATAATTATTTAGTAACTTGAGAATAATTAAACTCGTTGTTAGTATTGGCAAATAAGCAGTGGATAGGAGTGAATGGTGTCGTGATTATTGTTGTGCTTAATGAGTTGAAGAAATAGCTGAATATATGAGGCCTCAATGGAGGTATTCGCAGTTATTATCTATAGAGCTTCTATTAGCAGCGCTCGTAAATGAAGAACGACAGCACTATTATATACCACTTACTCTGGAGCGACTTATGAGTGCGCTGATTTTATGTATATATCAGGTATTACGTACTTCATGCCTGTGAATAGGGGTTACCTAGGAGATTAGAGGCTACAGATGAAGCTATGTTCATTTGTAGTCTTTTTGCAATTATTGAGTATTTTAAGGTGAAGCAATCATTAGTATGTCGTGCTCACTAATTATTATTTTGAAAATTAATAAGGAGGAATAGGGCATCCACTAAGCGATTGGTGTGTAAATACGATAACTTATCACATATCAAGCGAATATTGCATTCGTCAGGCGGAGCCAGAAGAATGGGGATTGTATTGTTCGGTACATTATAACATGCAATATAAAGGATTTTTTTGAGAAGAAAGTTATGCAGCTCCGCGAAGAAATGCTTTTTGGATTTATAAGGGAGAGACTAAAATCGGGGGCGTAAGAATGGCACCTAATGCAAAGGATTGGCTACACGTAAGTTGCAAAGAGCCTTGGCTACTTTAAAAGATAAATACCCAGTTCTACGACTGTATGTCATGGAAGTCAATGATGCGGAGTCCGTATATTTTAATTTGGGGTTCGTACCCGGAGTACAGGAGATACAAAATATGTGTATTCCTGCAAGACAATAGTGGTAAACCAGATGAAACCCTGACCGCAAGAGGTTGTTTTTTTCGCGGCGAATAACACCCAGAGCCTTTGTATGGACATTTTTGATTGGGAAATTACATTAGTGTAAATTATATAGAAAATATTGGGACCTTATAGTATCATTAATTTGGTAGGCATACTAAAAAATAGAAGGGAACCAGCACATGAAAACAGGGAGAAAAATATTAACTTTACTATTACTATTATTTATGTTGTTTAACTCATTGGGGGTTGTGGCCCCAACTGTCAGCGCAGATTCAGCAACGGAATCGCTAAACCTCTCTCTCCCGAATGATTTGACGGACTGGCTAATGGATGAAGATGCTGGTTATATCTATGCAATCTCTAGCTCGTCAAATCATCTTTATTTTATTCGACTTAGCGATTTTAAGATCGAAAAAATGCTGAATGTTGGTTCAAACCCGTATTATCTTGCAAAGGATGGGCATTCTCTGCAGATTGCGCTTTCTGGAGCGACTATGATAAAGACGGTTGATCTCGTAACTCAACAAATAACGGACACGATTATTACAAACGAAGTACCTTACTCGGTGGCTGCTACTCCCAATCATCTTTTCTACGGAACAAGTGACAGGAAGATCTACAAATATGACAAGGCAACTCGAACGAGCAGCTTGTTACAGAGTAGTTATTTGTTTGATAGAGTAGCGCTAGCAGTTGATGAGTTATCCAATACACTCTATGTCGGTAATTTATCTTCTTATGCCGGAATAACGGCTATAGACGTTGAGACAGGAGCAGAGCTCAGTAAAGACATAGATGACGATATGGAGATTGGAGGGTCTTCATTATCGCTCAAACATATATTTATAGATAATCAATCCGTATATTTTGGCGGACATCAATTCAATAAAGATAATCTGTTAGAGACCACAGGCACCTATACTAGAACAAATGACGACTATACTTATCTCGAAGCTGTAATATTGGACGTAACGGATTCCTATGTTCTTACTACTCAAGGTGTATACGATAAAGCTACTTATACTCCGCTGGTTCTATTCCCTTCTAACAAAAGGTTTGCCTTGCTCGATTCGAACGGCCATGCGTATCTTGCAGGCATTGAGAATTGGTATGATAATTTAAATAAGATCACTAGAGTCGATCTTTCGATTCCGCAAAGGACTAGCGTTAACTTAACCGCTAATTCTTATTCTATAAGAAGCGATCAATCGATAACGGATTGGACTACCACGGACAATTCTCCTTACATCTATGCCATTGTGGCTAGCACCAACGAGCTTGTTGTTATTCGTAAGGACAATATGAGTGAAGTTAAGAAGATGTTCATCGGTTCTAATCCAAGAGAGATTAAAATTTTTAATAACAAGATTTATGTCATCTTTAAAGGTGAAAACCACATTAATATTATAGATTTGGAAAACTGGATTCCATCAGAAGAGCCCACTTCCCAAATTACCACGAAGAACTACCCATTTAATGTCTATCCTGATAAGAACAGTCGGATTCTGTACAATGGCGGGACATTTGGTGGCGGTATTAGCGTGACATCGGCTGTCTATACCTCTGTTACGGATACGGTCTATAATGAATGGAGCACAGGGATCTATAGTTCTAACAGCTATGTATTGGATCCGGATCAAGAGATTCTATATGGTGGAGATGGTTCCAACCTCTATAGATACAATAGTCAAAATTTTAGTCAACTTGAAAGAAAAAACATAGCAAATGGTTATTACTATTCCAATATTTTTCTTGACGAAAACAATCTGTATTATGGAAATCTTAGGTTCGATGCCAACCAACCTTCTATACTATTCGGGACTTATCCAGAAAGGATTATTTATGCGCGCGGGAGTCTCGTGTTCAGTAATGGAGCCGTCTATGACAGAGATAGTTTAACAAAAAAATACGATTTGTTAATGTACATTGAAGATGCCTATGTGAGTGCAGATCATACCATTTTCGTATCAACTGATAAGCGTTTATATAAATTTAATAACTTTGAAGAGATGCAAACCGTCATGAATGAGACGCGCCTGCCTGCTAATGCCGTTTTCGTAGATGAAGATTTGACCTCCGGTATGATTGACGGGTACTTGTCCCTTGAACCACCGATCGATCAGGATGGAATTAAAGGATATGCCGCGTACTATCTTGATCGGTTAGGCAATAAACTTATGCAAGTTGGAATATATAAGAAGACGGATTTATCGACAGATTCGCTCTTTGTTTATGAAATATTAAATTCGACCCTGCCCAAAGGAGCAGTCAGTATTGGGCTATATCCGATTATTCGATTTGACAATTACGGCAGCGAACGTACGCTGGAGGTTCATCTATCGGTTCCGATTTATGATGCACCAACATACCTGCCTGTCGACATGTCAGCGACTGATACGAATTTGGACATAAACAAGTTTTCGGGTACAGTGACATGGAAGCCGGGAATAAATGAAATACCCGATGTCCGTTATTACTTATATTTTATAGATGCACTTGGTGCCGTTGGAGATGAAATAGCCGTCGTGAATGGTGGGCAAAGTACGTATTCCGTTACTATTCCAGAGAAGGATGTGCCGGAGGAAGCTTTTGGAATTGGCGTTTTCATGGAAAGTGATACTTTCATATCGCCATTCTTTAGCAGAATACTATTCGAAGATAAACGGACTCCGGCTATCCTGGAATCATCCATTACCGTACACAAAAACATGATTCAAGCGGATAAGATCATAGTGAATAACCTTGCAGCTGGAGATATTATACGTGTTTACAGAGAGAATCAAACCGTCATCATAGGGGGCGGGATCGTTAAGCCGAATCAGAGCACAATTACGATTTATATTTTAAATATTGGAGATCCAGGCAATAAAATTTTCATTACACGGGAAACAATTAATAAATTTGAAAGCACGGGTACTTTAGTTGTTATTCCTCCTGTTACGGACGACAGCGGCGGAAGCGGAGGAACCCCCGGCGGCAGTGGTGGAGGAACTCCCGGTGGTAGCGGTGGGGGAATCCCCGGCGGCAGTGCTGGAGGCCCAAATGCTGAAGACTCCAAGATAGTGACTACAATCAAAGAAAACACAGATGGGACTTATTCGTCTATGACAAAAGTGACATCAGCATTTATTTCAAATGTAATTAGCGATCCCGACTTCAAGAAAAATCCGATAATCATTATCAAGGCTGATGAAAAAACAGCAACTCAAAACAGTCAATTCCAGTTGGATTCTAATACAATATCAAGTATTAATAATAACTCGAAGGATGCAGTACTTATTTTTGAATCAACATCTGGCAAACTTCAGCTTCCGGTGAATTCCTTGTCCTCGTCGGGTTCATTAAATAGTGGTTCGGAACAGAAGGTAGTCATTACGATTAGCCAAGCGGCAAGCGACTACAAGGCTAAATTGAGCGCTCAACTCAATAGCACTACCAATGTGCCGTTGGGAGTTCCTGTGGAATTTGAGGTTAAGTTGACAGGAAGCGGTCAGGATATCATTTTATCCAATTTCTCTGATTATGTTGGACATATAATGAATTTTAAATTAGCAAAAAAAGAAGACGCTGTTTATGCAGGCTTAACCTATGATCCAATTACACAGACATATGTCCCGGTTCCGACCACGTGGGAGTGGAAGGATGGCAACTTGCAGGTGACATTGAAGCGTAAGGGGAATTCCGTCTATACCGTTGTTCAAAACCATGTTGAGTTTAATGATTTGGATAGCGGCAATCCATATAAAGACAGTATCTTAGCGTTAGCAAACAGGATGATTATTAATGGATACCCTGACGGAAGCTTCAAGGCAATATCGGTTGTCACACGTGCTGAATTTGCTGCCATGCTCAATCGGGCTTTAGGTATTTTGCCTAAGGTGCAGGCTTCTAAAAGTTTTAAAGATATTACGAATGGAGTTTGGTATGCACCTCAGATTAATGCAGCCGTCGACGCTGGCCTGATTAATGGCTATACCGACGGTACTTTCCGCCCGAATCAAGAAATTTCGCATCAAGAAATGATTGTTATGCTGGTGAATGCATTGAAATATAGCGAAGCGAATGTAGTTATAAAGAAAACCTCATCGACAGAGTTTCCCGACAAGTTGCCAGATTGGGCAAAACCATATTATGCCGCTGCGTTGGATAATGGAATACTGCTGACAAACAGTCCATTCCATTTCCAGACTGGTAAGAACACGCAGCGTCAAGAGAGTGCCCTTTTATTGTATCAATTGATGAAGGTATTGAAGCTTACCAACGCTTAGTATGATGGAGATAAATTTTGGATTCGCCAAACCATATTTCACTTCCACAAACCATGAGAAACCTGGCCTACTGAGGTCAGGTTTTTCATGGTTTGGTGGGCAATATAAAGCTTGAATTGTTCTTTTGAAAAATAGATTTTTATTTTCTTGTAACATAAGAAGAGTTAGGAAGAATTTAAATAAATTTGAACGGATATTTAAGTTAAAAGGTCCGTTAGAGAAATCAATTATAATAAAGGAAGAATTGTTTTTTGAATGTATTTGGTGTCTTTAATCCCGAAGAGAATCAGATTCAGTTTGAAAAAAACAGGAAGTGATCTTCGGATAAGGATTCTAATCTCCCTTCGCCTCCGCCATGTGATACCCCGACCGCAGAGGTTGGGGTATATGCTATCTTAGATATGCTACACACTGCTTAGGCTTGATTGACTTATATAAGTTAATGAATAGGCTCTAATGCCAGTGAGTGAATAATTTCCTCTTGGGAAAAGGGCTTTTTCCTGCCCAATTGTCGGACCTTAACCATAAAAGGGCTTGTAGGATTTTTCATATGGTAAAAGCCAGGCATACGCATGACTCTTGATAGATTGGTTATCATGGGATCGGAACTGAATTTTTTGGCTAAAGCTTTTTGAATAGGAACAAACTTGCTTACGGATCCACTTTGAAGAACCCAATAGATGTGATATCCGTTTTTCGTTTCGATAATCATCGTATCCTTAATGTGAGCCCAGAATTTTTTTATAAATGCATTCTTCAATTTTGCTACTCTTTGTTTTTTTCGCAGGGCTAAAAGATGGTATTGGCCTTGTTTATTTTTTTTTACTGTAATAGATTGGAGCTTTTCTGCAGGATCGGATTGAATGGATTCGATCATCTGTTTGACTTGTTCTTTTGTGTCTAAATGCATTGATATCTTGTTTAGATCTACATCGATGAACTGTGCTCTAATTTTTTTGAAATCACTAGATCTTGTTTCTCGGTAATTGATCTCCATAAATACGGCGTAGCCTCTTTTATTTTGACTGAGAACATGTATGCGTTTATTTATCTTGGAAAAAAGCGTGAATTGAGGAGTACGTTTTTCGAGTAGATTTAGAGGTTTGTGCAGTGCCATCGCTGGGTGATTAGAAGAAGAGCTGAATCTCTTGTTTTTGTTTTTAGCGTCATGGACTAAAATAAAATGCAGTTGCTCGTTCTGCTTGCAGCCTAGTTTTTTAATGAAAAGACGTGCGTGACTGGAGAACCTTCGCAAATTTCTGGAATAGCTCATTGAACTTAAACGTTGTGCCATTGAACAACATCTCCTTTATAGCATGCGTTACATTGTCGGTTCTGTTCTACACAATCATATTCTGGCAAGAGGACACAAGTGTAAATGACAATACCCATTTTTCAATATTGGTATGCGAACAAAACAATCAAGGGCGTTTGCTAGAATGACATTAGAAGTGCGGCTACATCCGTAGTGTAACGGGCAAGATAACATAATCAAATACAGCTATATAACTCCATTATATTTGGCATAATATTCGGTTGATGAGGTCAAACAGCTCTAACTAGATTTAGAATAAAAGAGAGATCGAGCCTTTTACAGTGGGCGAGAAGGAATACTGTTCCAGATATGAAGAAAGGAGGGGTGTTGATGTGTTCTAAAAATGTGTTGACACAAAAGTGGTTAGGAGCCATACTATGTGTATGAACAACAATAATAAAAGAATAGATGATATTGACGCTATTCCCTCGCTTGTCCAATCCAAGCGGCAGATTGATCGCTATAACCTAGACATAGACGCACAGGCTATACTCGTCGCGTCTAGGCTAATGGCAGCGGGAGCAAAGCTTGGGCATGCCTCGGAGATTCATTTCTCTAGATTCGGTTTATCAACAGGCCGATATCGTTTATTGGCAGATCTTGAAGATAACGAAGGAGAAGTGTTGCCTTCGCAATTAGCGGAGCATCTAGGCGTTACACGTGCTACAGTGACAGGTCTTATCGACATTCTGGAACGAGATGGGCTAGTATCTCGGCGATCAAGCTCAGACGATGGCCGTCAGAGATCGGTTATTTTGACGGAAGAAGGAGCGAAGAAGCTCCGCGAAATGGCTCCCGAGCATTTCGCTAGGCTAGAAGCAATGGTGGGCTTACTCAGTATCGAGGAGCGCAGCGTATTTCTCGACTTGCTAGGCCGAGTTACACAAGGCATCTCAGCGCTTACGGGCGAGCTAGGCTCGAAACCAAAGGGAAATATCAGTAGTGAGTAGAATGGGCTAGTGAAGCTAGCCTATTTTTACCCTCATATAGTTAGGACGCTAATTATATTCCGCTAAAATCAATCGTTGAACTATTTCAAAGAAGAAGGGAGCAACTAAATGAACAAGATGAAATACCCGAACCAGACAGACGATGTTTACGCCATCAAGGCTGTTGGTTCCAAGAAAAAGACATTTGTACTATGGCGTGAGGTTGTAATGGCCTATGCTGCTCCTGCCATCATGGCAGGTATCGGGGGATTGGTTACTACCGATAGGGGGCTTCAAATAGGGGCATTGACCACAATCGGCGGCGCATCGGCCTTGATTGCTTTGATGATTGGCCTTTTGTTGCGCAGCCGAGTGGGCCGTATACGATGGGTCATCGGTGCACCTCACTTGGTTGTGGTAGGGGTGTTTGCATGGGCCGGGTCCTCGTTTGGCTTATATGCCGCATGGTTGACATCTGTTTTACTGGAAAACATGATTCCGAGCAATCACTTGGCCTGGGTCGGTCGCGTCTGGATCGATTTCCCGTTGTCTGGATTCATAGCAAGCACGATAGTGACATGGCGATGGCGTTTTGCCGTCACAACTAATTTTTCATCCAAAAGGAGAAGAAAAAAATGATAGTTATTATGGGAGCAACAGGTACGATAGGCAGTGCGCTTTTGAAACGTTTGGTTGATCTTGGCGTACCCGCCAGGGCGCTGAGCAGAGAGCCAGAGAAGTTGCGTAATCAGATCGGAGAAAAAGGCCGATCGACTATCGAGGTCGCATCGGCGGATGCTTCCGACCCCGAGTCGCTGCGCAGTGCGTTCACAGGTTGTAGCCAGCTATTCCTTGCCATGTCCAACAGTCCAAGACAAATCGAATTGGAAACTTCGATCATTCAGATTGCCGCCGAATCTGGAATCAAACACATCGTAAAAATATCCAGCCCTGCCTTTGAGCAGAGCTCTCCAGTGGCAGTGGCAGGCTGGCATCAAGAAATCGAGAAAACACTGAGGGAATCGGGTCTCGCTCACACCGTGTTGCGCCCTTATGCGTTTATGCAAAACTTAATGCGCCTTGCGCCATCGGTTACAACCCAAAATGTTTTCTTCGGCTCCATGGGCGATTCTCCGTGTAATTTCATTGACTGTCGCGATATCGCAGATGTTGCCGCAGAAGCTCTGACCAATGGCGAGGTATCAGGCCAAATATATACGCTTACTGGTTCGGAAATTTTCAGTTATCCCCAGGTCGCGAGTCGACTATCCACCCTGCTTAATCGGCCGATAAGCTACATCAACATGGAACCCCGAGTACTACTCCGCTATCTTATCGAGCACGGGCATATGCCTTCTTGGCTCGCGAACCACGTTGTGGAAATTCAAACCATGTCTACGGTGGTGCCAGAAAGCCCAAATGACACTGTGAAGCGATTGCTCGGCAGAGAGCCACGCACGCTAGACGCCTTTCTGCATGAGTGTGTAGAAAATTTCCGGTAGAGGCGGAGTCCACCTATTTTGAAATTTGTGTCGTTGGCAGCATTTTGTTCCGATCCCAGACAAGTCATTGAGCTAACGGATAACGATAGCATTCCTGTAGAGCGTT
>NZ_MAQX01000005.1 GCF_001682865.1 Bacillus sp. FJAT-26390 | reverse complement strand
CAAGCACGAGAGACCTATCGCATGTGATGCGATAGGTTTTTTGTTTTATCCATTACCAATCATTCATGTCAAATAAAGAAGCCTTAGATCGCTCCATATGAGCTTCTAAGGCTTTGCTGTTACCGGCGGTAATAAGAGGCTTCTCTAGACTCAAGCCGTAAGACGCCGTCCTTCTGTTCTTTACGGAAGGTGAAGGAGAGAAGCATGCGTGGAATTAGCAGCCACAGATGCCAGCTAACGATGCTGATCATTAAAGATTCTTTGATCCAAGGATAGAGGAGTGCGATAGCGCATAAGCCGATCCAGAACATATGGCGGTGCACACGTCGGAATAATTGGAGTTTAATATCGTTAGCCGGTTTAAAGCCGATCCACGGCGGCGTGATGCGCCATATCCATTTTCGATCGGCGGCTTCGTCAACGCGGATAAAGGTAAGCAAAATAATGGCGATATGGATGATCTGGACGACGGCAAAACCAAACAACCAAGAAAATAAACCATCCATTTGATACATAAGCATTTGAAAGGCGAGTAAAATGGCTGCAATGAGCAAATGGCTCTGGATGAGCTCAGGACGAATGATCTTTCTTTTGACGAGCTGGTATTGATAAATGGTGGCATTTTGTTGTTCGGATAGTTTTTGGCGCATGAATGAACGTCCTTCCGTCTGAAATACAGTAACTCTCGTTAACTATATCGGTATTTATTAGTAATCTGTCCATAGTTTCGGCTAAACAATTTTGCTTGTGCAGTAACCATTAGCCCAGATGCGGCATACGATATATAAATATTTGAAATGCGCTATGAAACAAGTATAAATAGATAGACTATGTGCCATAATAATAGCTATATAGGAACGAACAGAAAGCGGGGATTGTCATGAACGATAATCGCGAGCATAAATGCAACATTTGCAATGAACAGAAGGCCGAAGGCGAAGGCATTCGGATTGTTAGCGGCTTTATTTGCGAGACGTGTGAAGAAGAAATGGTACGCACAGATGTTAAAGATGCGAAATACCCCTTTTTCATTCATCAAATGAAGCAAATCTTTTTGGGCGAAAATGCTTGAGCGGTTTCTGACTACAGAAGCTGCTCTTTTTTTGTGGCCTAATTCGGGTACAATAGATGTTATTACCGAAAGTGAACGTTTGGCCGAAAGGAATGCTATTATATGAAGAAACTTTTTAGGGCTCCTATATTTGAAGCACTTATCAATCATGCGACTAGTGACCCGGTGGGGTTTCATGTACCAGGGCATCATGGGGGACAAGCATTAAAGCAAGACTTATGGGATGATCAAATGAATGGCAATACGCTTGCTTATTTTGAGAAGATCATGCAGCTGGATGTAACAGAGCTTTCGTCAACCGACGATTTGCATCATCCTGAAGCATCTATAATGGAAGCTCAGCAATTAGCATCTGTGACATTTGGCGCAGAGGAGACCTATTTTCTGGTGGGAGGAAGCACTTCGGGCAACATTGCTTTACTGCTTACGGTATGCGAGCCGGATGATATTATTATCGTCCAGCGCAATGTACATAAATCGATCATTAACGGCTTGAAGCTGGCAGGAGCTAGAGCAGTCTTTGTAACGCCCCAAATTGAACCGCAAACGGGACTCACGACAGTTCCTACGGTGCGGCAGGTAGAGGAAGCACTTGCGGCATATCCGGAGGCAAAGGCGGTTTTCTTATCAAATCCAAATTATTATGGCATGGGAGTAAAGCTCAAGCCTTATATTGATGTTGTTCATTCGTATAATAAGCCCATAATGATCGACGAGGCGCATGGAGCACATTATGGCCATCACGCATCATTCCCAAAGTCGGCAGTATACGAGGGTGCAGATGCGGTTGTACAGTCGGCACACAAGACGCTTCCTACCTTGACGATGGGTGCATTGCTCCATGTACAAGGAAGCAGGATACCAAGGGATACACTGCAACAGTCTTTAGCGATGATTCAAAGCTCAAGCCCCTCTTTTCCGATTCTTGCTTCAATCGATATTTCCCGAGCAATGATTGATACTTTGGGGGATCGCTTATTTGACCAAAGCATGCGTTCGGCTGCCGCTTTCCGTGAATGGCTGGAACAGCAGCAAGCAACGCCAATAAGTGAAATGAAGATAGAAGACGAAAGGTCCGATACACTGCGCTTAGACCCGTTAAGAGTCGTTATGTACGACAGATCAGGAACATACTCGGGTTATGAGCTTCAGAAGCATTTGGAGCGCTATGGGTGCTTTGCAGAGATGGCTGATCCCCGTTATGTAGTGCTCGTATTCGGTATTCAGACCTCCTTACGCGATACGCAGAGGCTTCAGGAGGCTATAGCGGCGATTAACGATGGGAATATGAAGCAAGGATCAGATATAAAGAGTATGCCGTACATAAATGAAGGCTTACAGCTTTCGAATACCGAGCCTGTTTCGTTTGCCAGAGCTAGGTTTAAGAATAAAGCAAGTTTACGAATACAATTAAGCGCAGCGGAACACCATATATCGGCTGAGATGGTTACTCCATACCCGCCAGGCATAGCCATCCTATATCCAGGGGAGAGGATAACGGCAACCATGATTGCGCATATTCAGCATCTCTCCGCGATGGGGGCGAAATTCCAAGGAGCAGCCGATCCTGACATGGAGACGATTAGGGTATACCAAGAATAGGGACGGATAGCCTATGGGAATTTGCTTTTGCTGCAAATCTTCATTGTACAAGGGGTATCGCTTTGTTAATATAGAAGAAAGTATAGTTAACATAAACGTTAGGAGAAGCCTTAGCTTGAAAAAAGGTGTTTTCATTACCATAGAAGGCGGCGAAGGAGCCGGCAAATCGACACTGATTGAACAGCTTTCGAATACGATACTTCAAAGGGGAAAATCGGTCCTTATGACGAGAGAGCCTGGAGGTATTCCGATTGCTGAGCAAATACGTGCCGTCATATTGGATCGCAGCAATGTCACCATGGATGCAAGAACAGAAGCGCTGCTTTATGCAGCTGCAAGAAGGCAACATTTAGTTGAAAAGGTCGTTCCCGCACTGGAGCAAGGCCATATTGTCATTTGTGATCGATTTGTCGATAGCAGTCTTGCTTATCAAGGGCATGCGCGAGGACTTGGCATGGATGAGGTATGGGCGATCAACCGGTTCGCTATCCAAGAGCTTATGCCTGATCTGACCATCTACATGGATGTGTCACCAGATGTAGGTCTTGAGCGAATCGCACAGGCGTCAGAGAGAGAAATCAACCGTTTGGATCTCGAAAAGCATTCCTTCCATGAGAAGGTACGAGAAGGCTACATGCAGCTGCTTCAGCAGAATCCAGATCGAATCGTGCTTGTAAATGCCGAACAGAGTCAGCAAATGGTGTTTGATGACGTTTTACAGGCAATTGAGAACCGTTTTGCAGGATTTTTTGCAACCGATGTCAAATTTAAAGGTATGGTTTAATTTTAGACCATCGAAGGGCTTAGTCTTTTGCGGCTAATAATTGCTCAAATAAGTTTGGCAATAACATGCAAGCGCTCAATAACCTATTCTAATAGTAGTCAAGGGGGAATGAAGATGAAATTAGTAATCGCGGTTATTCAAGATAAGGACAGCAATAGACTCTCAAATGCTCTTGTGCGTGAAGGATTCAGAGCAACGAAGCTTGCAAGTACAGGCGGCTTTCTAAGAGCAGGAAATACGACGTTTATGATCGGTATTGAGGATGAGCGGGTGCACGAGGTGCTGCAGGTCATCAATTCCAATTGCAAGGTGCGCGACCAGCTTGTTACTCCTGTATCACCTATGGGCGGATCAACGGATTCCTATATCCCATTCCCTGTTGAAGTGCAGGTTGGAGGCGCAGCCGTATTTGTAGTACCAGTCGAAAGATTTGAGCATTTCTGAATGGGCGTGACATTCGATGAAAATTGATCAAGGCTTCCGGCCGCTAGGCCAAAATCGTCCAGGCAACGAGGCAGCAAGTAAGCAGGTTCAGCCTAGGAGCTTTGCCGACGTCATGGTTCAACAAGATGCTGACCGTACCCAAGAGCAGCTTCAGCAGAAGCTGCAGGACATTCACAGACAAGGCGATCGTCTTGCCAAAATAATGACGGTTCGCGAGCTTAAGCTGTATCGTCAGATGATCAAGCAGTTTTTGGAGGATACCATCAGACGCGGCGTCGTACTGAAGGAAGTCAAAGGCTTTGATCGAAGGGGTCGTATTAAAAGATATAAACTGCTAGATGAGATTGATGAGACACTCGTCTCGATGGCCGAGGATTTGCTCGATAGCGAGCAAGGCAGAATTGACTTGCTTAACAAGATCGGGGAGATACGAGGCCTGCTTATCAATTTATTATTTTGATGAGAACCGGGCAGGGAAAGGTTAGGAACGGCTATGAGCCTTGAACAAATAACAGGGCAATGGAAAGCGCAGCGGATTTTGACTCATGCGCTGCAGAGCGGCAAGATCTCACACGCTTACTTATTTAACGGACCTTCGGGTACAGGAAGAATGGCAATGGCGCGTGAATTTGCTAAGGCGCTGTTCTGTACAGCAGGCGGCGCCGATGCATGCGGAGAGTGCTTGGAGTGCAGGAAGTTTGAGCATGGCAATCAAACGGACCTAACGACAATCGCGCCGGATGGCCAATCGATAAAGATCGACCAAATTCGCGAGCTGCAGCGGGACTTCTCTTACCGAAATAGCGGGACGAAGCGCAAAGTATATATGATTGAGCAAGCTGACAAAATGACGATGCAGGCAGCAAATAGCTTGCTCAAATTTTTGGAGGAGCCGTTATCGCCGGTTGTAGCTATTTTGATAACCGATAATGGACAAGCTGTTCTGCCTACCATCCGCTCTCGCACGCAGTGGGTGCCATTTCTACCGATGTCGCCAGAGAGCATGCTGCAGACGTTAATTGCCGAAGGAGCGCCTGCTACATTAGCCCGAACCGTTGTTCAATTAACGTCGGGTTTGGATGGAGCTAGACAATTTCTCCAACAGAATCAGTTTGCAGAAATCAGAAGCCTAGTGATACAATTAGGCAAGGAGAGTTTGACCCGATTCACCGCGGCGATGATCACTGCTGGACAACAGCTTTTTAAGACGGATTTAGTGGAGCATACACAATTGCTGTTGTCGTTGTTAGTTATATGGTTTAAAGATTTGATTCAGTTCCAGGCCGGAAGGCAGGACAACATCGTTTTTATAGATCAGTTGGAATGGATAAGCAAGCACGCGTTTGATCGATCGTTCGCAGGCTGGGTGTCCTGCATAGAGCATACGCTTGAAGCAAGTAAGCGCATGCGTGCAAATGTAACGCCTCAGCTCGCATTTGAGCAACTATTGGTAAACTTACAGGAGGGCTAATTCTTGTATAATGTCATCGGTGTTCGCTTCAAGAAAGCGGGCAAGATCTATTACTTTGATCCGGTCGAGCATCCCGTGGATAAGGAACAACATGTTATTGTTGAAACAGCACGCGGAATCGAATACGGTAAAGTGGTGGTGGGACAGAAGCAAGTCGGTGAATCGGATGTTGTTCTTCCTCTAAAGAAAGTAATACGCATTGCAAGCGATGTAGACGCTAAAGTCGTCGAAGAAAATCGCGCAGCAGCCAAAAATGCGTTCTCTACTTGTCTTGAAAAGATTAAAGGTCATCAGCTTCGCATGAAGCTGGTAGACGTAGAATTTACGTTTGACCGCAACAAAATTATTTTTTACTTTACGGCAGAAGGCCGTGTCGACTTTCGCGAGCTAGTTAAAGATTTGGCTAGCGTGTTCCGTACAAGAATTGAGCTAAGGCAAATTGGCGTACGGGACGAAGCGAAGATGCTTGGTGGAATCGGTCCTTGCGGACGAGTGTTATGCTGCTCCTCTTGGCTGGGCGATTTTGAGCCCGTATCGATTAAGATGGCTAAGGATCAGAATTTATCACTTAATCCAACTAAGATATCCGGTTTATGCGGGCGTCTTATGTGCTGCCTGAAATATGAGCATGACAACTACGAAAGCATTCGTGAAGAACTTCCGGCTATTGGAAAATTCGTTGTCACCTCATATGGGGAAGGTAAGGTTACTGGCATAAACACATCCACGAAAAGCGTGTATGTGCAATTATTTGATACACCAGGTAAACCGAAAGAACTGTCGATGGATGATGTCGTCATCAAATAAGCGGCAGAGTGCGATTCTCACGGGTGAGGTTACACTCACGCTTGAAGCTCTGGGGTGGGAACTTGGAGAAGAAAGATATATTCTTGAAAATGGACGAGCTGGATAACCAAGTAGGTACGTTCCATAAGGAGCTGACGGCTTTGAAGCAGAAGGTAAAAGAACTGTTAGAAGACAATAAGCGTCTGAGTGAAGAGAACAACCAGCTGCGTCAACTGTTTAAAAGAGAAGCGGAGCTTGAACGTGAAGTCGTTAAAGCTCCAGCCAAAGGCAAAAAATCGGGTGCATCCCATGAGGTGCAGGTGCTTGCCGAGCAAGCATTCGCAGAAGCGAATGTAGCAATCGGAGAAGGCCATGATAATTTGACCCGGCTGTACCACGAAGGATTCCACATTTGCAACGTATATTACGGGCATTTGCGGACGGAGGGTGACTGTTTATTCTGTCTATCCTTTCTAAATAAATAGTGGAATCCGTATCGACATGCCGTCCTTGCCGCAAAGGGCGGTATTTTTATTAACAGGACTTGTAAAAAAAAGGATGGACATTATTACCGATTAATGAAAAGGAGCGGCTTAAAACGTGTCGGAACAAACTTTATTAGCAGCTAATGAACGGCTTGATGATTTAATGACGGAATCAGGACTAAAAATTATACAGAGCAGGGAAGTATTCAGCTTCTCGCTTGACGCTGTATTGCTTTCTCGGTTCGCAAGCGTACCGAAGCATGGCCGTATAGTCGATTTATGTACGGGTAACGGTGTTATTCCCATGCTTCTCACTACAAGAACAAATGCGAAGATTGATGCGGTTGAAATTCAGCCAAGACTTGCGGATATGGCTAGAAGAAGCATCTTGCTCAATCAGTTGACGGAGCAAATAACGGTTATTGAGCAGGATTTGAAATTGTATCCGAAGCTTGCGGGCAATGGGGTATATGATGCAGTGACGGTTAACCCGCCTTATATGCCGGTAACGGCAGGCGACCAGAATGAAAACGAGCATTATGCGATTGCTAGGCATGAAATACACTGTACGCTTGATGATGTTGCGGAAGCATGTTCGAGGCTCGTACGTCCCGGCGGGAAGGTGTCCATGGTCCATCGGCCATCACGCTTGCTGGATATCGTCGAAACGATGCGCAAATGGCGGCTTGAGCCAAAGCGGATCCAATTTGTTCATCCTCATGCGAATGCGGAAGCCAATATGGTATTAATAGAAGCGATGCGGGATGGAAAGCCTGATATTAAGCTTCTTCCGCCGATTATGGTATATGAGAATGGGGTGCAAATCGTTTGAACATACAGAAAAGCTTCTCAGAGGCTGCAAAAGAAATTACAGGCAGCCTATATTTAGTAGCTACGCCAATCGGCAATTTAGAAGATATGACATTCCGTGCGATCCGTACACTAAAGGAAGTACAGCTGATCGCCGCTGAGGATACAAGGCAAACACGCAAGCTGCTTACGCATTTTGAAATCGGTACCCGCATCGTCAGCTATCATGAGCATAATAAGCGGGCAAGCGGGCCAGAGCTTATCCGGCTGCTGTTGGAGGGACAATCGATTGCATTAGTAAGCGATGCGGGGCTGCCGGCAATTTCCGATCCTGGCGCTGATCTTGTGAAAGAAGCAGTTGAACATAATATCCCCGTTATTCCTATTCCTGGGGCAAACGCCGCCTTATCTGCGCTTATCATGTCAGGATTGCCGACAGAACGTTTTTTATTTGCCGGATTTCCGCCACGTGAACGTAAATCGTTAATGAAGTGGCTGAAGGATATGCAGGCTCAGAGAGGAACCCTTCTTTTTTACGAGTCCCCCCACCGAATTGGCAAAACATTGGAAGCAGTACTAGAATGTCTGGGTGATCGCCATGTTGCATGCGTAAGAGAGTTAACGAAGCGGCATGAAGAGGCGGTGCGCGGGCGAGTATCAGAATGTATAGATTGGTTTGCGGAGCATCCGCCGCTGGGCGAGTTTTGTATCGTAGTCGAAGGATCAGAAGGATCTGGCGCGAGCGAGCAGCCAGCTGCCGACATCTGGTGGTCAGAGCTTGACCTTGCTTCCCATGTTGCCCACTATGAAGAGCAGTATGGTCGGAAGGAAGCCATTAAAATGGTTGCCATTGATCGAGGATTGCCAAAAAGAGATGTATATAATGAGGTTAATAGATAAAGCTGTATAAGAAACCATTAATTAGACAAAAAAAAGACCTTCCTGGCCGGGTTCAAGCTCAGGAAGGCATCAAGGAGTATAAAAAAGGTTAGAATTAACAAGTTGATAAGTACAGTATAACCGATTTTTTTTATTTTGTCACAGGTGTTGGCATTTCAGACAAACAAATATGACAAACAATTTTTCCTTTGAAGTAAGATACGTTTTCTGCATTGCCACAGAAGATACATGCAGGCTCGTATTTTTTAAGCATGATGCGCTCGCCATCCACGTAGATTTCAAGTGCATCTTTTTCGCCTATTCCTAGTGTACGGCGTAATTCGATTGGAATAACGACCCGTCCTAGTTCATCAACCTTACGAACAATACCAGTAGATTTCATCATAATCTATCATTGCCCCTCTCAAAATACAATTCGCCATCGTTCGACATAAATTTTGCTTTTATGATTACTATAATACCAACGATTACCATAATAGTCAACCAATAAAATTGACTTTCAAAGCCGTCAGGTTAAGTATTTGACTATACACAAGGCTCATATTACTCTGTAATAGAATACAACAGCTTCGACATTTTGGAAACTAATTTACGACACTATTCGACAATAGTTTCACTTAATGTGTCGAAAATATGAACAAAGGAGATGAGAGACGATGAAGCAACAGCTGACCGAAGAGAAGGTTTTTAAGGACCCTGTCCATCATTATATATATGTTCAGGACCAAACGATTTGGGATTTAATCAATACGAAAGAGTTCCAGCGATTGAGAAGAATCCGCCAATTAGGAACCTCGTATTTAACTTTTCATGGTGCTGAACATAGCCGATTTTCACATTCGCTAGGAGTCTATGAAATTACGCGTAAAATTATTTCTCAATTCGAGCGTAACGGCTATCCCGATTGGCCTGCCGAGGAGCGGCTGGTCTCGCTTTGTGCCGCGCTGCTGCATGATGTCGGTCACGGCCCGTTCTCCCACTCCTTAGAAGAAGTATTCGACACGGATCATGAAGAGTGGACATGCAAAATCATACTGGAGAACACGGAAATCAACCAAGTGCTGCGGGCCGTATCGGAAGAGTTCCCCGCGCAAGTTGCTGCAGTTATCCGAAAAACATATCCAAAGCCCATCGTCGTAAGTCTCATTTCAAGTCAAATGGATGCTGACCGTATGGACTATTTGCTTAGAGATGCTTATTATACTGGTGTCAATTATGGAACCTTTGACTTAGAGCGCATATTACGGGTATTGCGTCCCTATAAAGGGCAAATTGTAGTGAAAGAAAGCGGAATGCATGCCGTAGAGCATTATTTGATGTCTCGCTATCAAATGTATTGGCAGATTTACTTCCATCCAGTAACAAGAAGCTCTGAAATTATTTTACGTCAAATATTTCGTAGAGCGCAGGAGCTTTATGTGGGTGGCTACACATTTGAATGGATGCCGAGCTCACTAAAAGGATTGCTTCACAACTCGATTACGGTGCAAGATTATTTGAAGCTGGATGAAGCACTCGTGCAAACCGCTTTCACGCAGTGGGCAGAGGAGCAGGATTCGCTGTTAAGCGATTTATGCGATCGATTTATGAACCGCCATTTATATAAGTACATAACGATCGAAAATCCGGATGAGGACCTTTTGAATGAGATCAGCCATTGCTTCTCTTCTATAGGAATGAATCCGGATTACCATATGGAAATTGACTTCCCGTTTGACCTTCCTTATGACGTATATCGACCGGACAAAAAAGAAGGAGAAAAGAAAGAAAAAGCGCCGATTTTGTTGTTAGACGGGCAAGATGAAATAAGCGAAATATCTGCCAAATCCGACATCGTTCGCTCGATTACGGGGCTGCATCAAGGCCAATATCACTTGTACTATCCGGAAGAGCCGCTCAAAAAAAATATTTCCCTGATACCCGGTTCGTTGAAAAAATTGTTTAAACTCGACTAAAGGAGCCTGACACTAACATGACATTACTTTTTGATACCCATACGCACTTAGACTCATATAAATTCGATGAGGATCGCGACGAGGTTATTCAGCGCGCGAAGGATGCAGGCGTACACATGCTGCTTAATATCGGGTTTAACCGTGAAACCATCCCAACGACGATTGCGCTTGCTGAGCAGTATGATTTTATTTATGCGGCTGTTGGCTGGCACCCGGTGGATAGCATCGACATGCTTCCCGAGGATTTAGAATGGATCGAGCGCCTTTGCGCACATGAGAAGGTTGTTGCTATCGGTGAAATCGGCTTGGATTATCACTGGGACACGTCACCCAAAGACGTTCAGCAGCGTGTATTCCGCGAGCAAATCCGCCTAGCCCGCAAAGTAGGCAAGCCTATCGTTATTCATAACCGCGATGCGCATGAGGATGTCATTCGGATTTTGCAGGAGGAAAATGCAGCCGAGGTTGGAGGGGTCATGCACTGCTTCTCAGGCAGCTGGGAAACCGCAAAACAATGCCTGGATATGAATTTTTATATTTCGTTCGGAGGGCCGGTTACTTTCCAAAATGCAAGGGTACCCAAAGAGGTGCTTAAGCAGGTTCCGCTCGATAAAATTTTGATTGAAACCGATGCTCCATATTTGGCTCCTCATCCGTTCAGAGGGAAGCGAAATGAGTCCTCGTATGTGGCACTCGTCGCACAGACAGCAGCCGAATTATTAGGCAAATCTGTTGAAGAAATAGGCGCAATTACGACCGAAAACGGAAAAAAATGTTTTGGTATTGTCTGAAAACGAGAGAACCAGAGAGAATTTAAGACCTTTATCGCGTAAAAACTAATTTTTATAGCGATTATCGCTTAATTTTTCCGTCTTTATCCACCTTTTTCGCTTAAATCGTCTTTTATCGTATCTTTACAATTCACCTCGTATGAGGGTATGATTCAACTCAGAGCATTACATTTTGTATTGGATTTCCAGTTTGCGCTTAATCTCCATTTGGAGAGCGGGGGAACCAAATACGGGTTTTTGTACCGTGTTTTGAATTCTTCAAGGGGTGAATTTCGGAGCCTTTGCCATGAGCATTGCGTTTTCGAATAGGGCGTCTCTCTTGCCCGAATCCGTCAGCTAACCTCGTAAGCGTTCATAGAGAGTGATCAACCTCGTGCATCCATTTTTCTGTATCCCAGTGTAATCATTTACCGGGAAGCCACGAAACAGATCCTCTGTCGACGGCTTCTTTTTATTTTCGAATAAACGGGAATTTGTCGACATAGGGATTAAAGATGGGGGTGGGAGGATCGATAGCAGTACTGGATTGCGTGCTTGCACGCCAATATACTATAGTCGCGTCAGTTGTATCATGCGTAACACTTGGCGGCGGGGCTATGAAGGAGGACCGATGAAGTGGGAATACTCCAGGTTAAGGACACCCATGGGAAACGATCATCCAGCATGTCTTTCGCATTGCGATGGAAGCGTGAAAACTTGCGTTTGATTCTTTTGAGTGCTACTATCTCAATCGCTATGACTTTCATGTTTTTGGTGTTGTTGTACGGAACGGCTGTCAAAAGCGTCTCCGTAGTAGTGAACGGACAAGAAACCATTGTGGAAACGAAGCAATGGGTCCTGCAACGCCTACTGGATGAACAAGCTATCGCAATTGGACCACATGATGAGGTGTCCATACCGCTTAATGCGGCAATAAAGGACGGAGATCGAATTGAGGTTACTCAAGCGATTCCGGTAATTGTGAAAGCTGATGGCAAGACCTCTACTGTATATACGACAGAGAGAACAGTGCAGGCAGCGATCGAGGAATTAAATATTCCAGTTCGTAATCATGATAAAGTAATGCCTCCGCTTAATACGGTAGTTGATTCGGAATTAACGGTAACGGTCGTACGTGTCGACACGAAGGTGTCTGAATCCGAGCGCGCCATGCCGTACTCTATCGTAAAGAAGAAAGATCCTACGCTGGAAGCGGGCAAGGAAAAGCTCGTGCAAACCGGTAAGGAAGGCCTTATTGTTGAACATATCGAGAAGCAGTACGAGGACGGCATTCTCATTTCGAAGAAGATGGTCAGCAAGGTTGTCCAGACCGCTGCAGTTGACCAGGTTGTCGCTATCGGAACGAAGAAGGCTGAACCAAAAGTTTCTGTGCTCTCTAACAAAAGCCAGAGCGTTGCAACGCTTACGAAGAGCGGTGTATCGTTCAAGGCCAAGACCGTACTTAAGAACTTCACGCTGACTGCCTATTCGGCAGGTGTCGCTTCTACAGGTAAAGATTCCGACCATCCGGATTACGGGATTACAGCATCTGGCTCCCGTGTGAAAGAAGGACGAACGATAGCGGTTGATCCAAAGGTTATTCCGATTGGCTGGTGGGTTTATATTGAAGGGATCGGTTTCCGCCGGGCTGAGGATACGGGCAGCGCGATAAAAGGAAACAAAATCGACGTATACTTCGATAGCAACAAAACGGCAAATAAGTTTGGCAGGAAGAAGGGCTTTACCGTTTACGTGCTCGGGCCTAATAAACCAACGTCAAGCTAATATGCGGGTTTACCATCATCTTATCGTAATATTCAATTAAATATGCCATCATAAGGAGAGGCACCGCCTCTTCTTTTTGCATGTTTGCGGGTTTATAAGAGTTTATTTTGAAGGGAATGGTCTTGATGATCAAAGAGATCATTGTCGTTGAAGGTAAAGACGATACCGCAGCGATAAAACGGGCGGTTGAAGCGGACACCATAGAGACGAACGGCTCGGCTATCGGCGAGGACGTGCTGAGAAGAATTGCGCTTGCGAACGAGCGCCGCGGCATTATTATATTTACAGATCCCGACCATGCGGGAGAGCGAATTCGCAAAATCGTTGCGCGTCACGCGCCCGGTTGCAAGCATGCTTTTTTGCCACAGGAGCAAGCTTTGTACAAGGGAGATATCGGCATTGAGAATGCAAGCCCGGATGCGATTCGCACGGCACTCTCAGAGCTCCGTACAGAGTCGCTTGACGAATCGGGAGAGATTAGCTTTGAGGATTTAATGGAAGCGGGGCTTATTGTTCATCCTGACGCTTCTAATCGACGCTTGGTTATGGGCAAGCTACTCGGGATCGGTTATGCAAACGGCAAGCAGTTCTACAAGCGTTGTACAAGCTTTCGCATTTCCAAGGTGGAATTTGCAGAAGCGTTTAAGCAAATGGAAGAGGAACTGGGGGGTTAGGAAATGAGCGATCACGATCAAAATGAGCAAAGCAAGGCTGCGGTGAAATCGGCACCCTTCGAGGTAGCAACGCCAAAGCGGACCAAAGAGATTATTGCCAAATACGGCTTCTCTTTCAAGAAAAGTCTAGGGCAGAACTTTCTGATTGACCAAAATATTTTGAACAATATCGTTGCAGCAGCTGAGCTGGATGAAACGAAGGGAGCGCTTGAGATCGGTCCCGGGATTGGCGCGCTTACGCAGCGTCTTGCGCAAGCTGCCGGCAAGGTGGCGGCGGTCGAGATCGATAACCGGCTTATTCCGATTTTAAAGGATATATTGGCTGAAGAGCAGCATACCACGGTCATTCATGGCGATGTGCTGAAGCTTGATTTGAAGCAGCTGTTCGAAGAGCAATTTGCTGATGTAACGGGCGTCAGTGTCGTAGCTAATTTGCCTTACTATGTGACTACGCCTATTTTGATGAAGCTGCTTGAGGAGAAGCTGCCGCTTGAGCACATCGTCGTGATGATTCAGAAGGAAGTGGCTGAGCGGATGGCAGCGAAGCCAGGAGGCAAGGAGTATGGCAGTCTTAGCGTGGCTGTCCAATATTACTGCGTGCCTAAGCTTGTTTGTACGGTGCCGCATACGGTGTTTATTCCGCAGCCAAACGTGGATTCGGCTGTTATTAAGCTATCCCTGCGCGATAAGCCGGCCGTTGATGTGCCGGACGAGGAACATTTTTTCCGTGTCGTGCAAGCGAGCTTCGCACAGCGCAGGAAGACGCTTGCGAACAATCTGACTGCATTTGTAGGCAAGGAACGGCGTGAGGCATTGACGGAGATGCTACTGAAGAACGAAATTGACCCTATAAGGCGCGGCGAGACGCTTTCGCTTGAGGAATTTGCGCGGATTAGCCGCAGCATGCTGGAAGCGGGCTGGGGAGCTCAGGCGGTTAAGTCATAAAAATACTCACCATTCGCTCTATCTGCCCATAGGATAGAGGAAGAGGTGATTTACCCATGAAGCAAGGGGACCTGGTCGTCCGCAAATCGTATGGCGGTGACGTGCTATTTAAAGTTGAAGCTGTTCGTACAGAAACTGCTGTTCTGAAGGGCACGGACTACCGATTGCTTGCGGATGCTCCGATTCCAGATCTGTCGGTCGTACGCGATCCAGAATCGACAAGCGCGGTTCAGCAAGTTCGAATAAAAGTAAATGATTCCTTAAGACGTATGCACTCTGAACGAGAACGTCAAGCGATTGAGAACGAGGATAATATTCGGCATGCGATGCAGCAGAGCCAGCCATTTTTTGAAGTGCCAGGAAAAGTTCTTCATCTCGATGGCGACGGTAACTATTTGAAGAAGAGCATGCAGCTGTACAACACGATGCATGTTCCTTCGCATGGCCTTCATGTGCATGAATCCCAAATGGCTGATGTGCTGTACCGACTGCTGCCTCAAATCCAACCGGATATCGTCGTTATAACCGGACATGACGGTGTATTGAAAAACCGCGCACAAATGGACCTATACAGCCTAAGCAGCTACAAAAATTCACAGCATTTCGTTAATGCGGTTCGCGTTGCTCGTGAATACGAGAAGAATCGCGACGGATTGATTGTTATTGCGGGTGCTTGCCAATCGCATTTTGAAGCATTGCTTCAGGTAGGCTCCAACTTTGCGAGCTCGCCTGGACGTATTTTGATTCATGCGCTCGATCCCGTTTATATAGCCATTAAAGCGAGCTATACGTCGATTAAAGACACGATCAACTTAGCTGACGTTATTCATGGCACGATAAGCGGAATCGATGGTGTAGGCGGCATTGAGACGATGGGACGCTTCCGCGTTGGCATGCCGAAGCCTAAAATAACGGAATCCTCTTCTATGTTAAAGCAGTAAATCAGTAAAACAAATAACGCCGTTTAGGCGTTATTTTGTTTTTTAAGGTTGAAGCAACTTCTTAATATGTATATTATTTGCTATTTCATACACAGTTTTTTTAAAATGGGTGAAATCACCGTTGACAAGTAAATATTCCGGCTGATATAATATTTTGCTTTGTTTGACAAGCCTCCTTTTTTTAGTTATAATGGACAAGGAAAGAGGTGGTAGTGGACAATGGCAAAAAATGCGCTATTGGATATTAAACGCAGTTTGGAAGCTCATGTTGGCTCCAAAATCCGTCTTCGAGCGAACGGTGGCCGACGAAAGACCATCGAACGAACCGGCACGTTGGAAGAAACCTACCCTTCTGTTTTCATTGTTAAGCTGGATGAAGAGCAACATGCGTTCAAGCGTGTCTCTTACAGTTATGCGGATATACTGACCGAGTCGGTGGAAGTGACCGTATGCAATGATGAAGGTCAAGTCCGTATTGCCCATTTGCAACAATAGATTATATATCGCCTAGTGAGGCATGTTAGCGCAGAGAAATCTGCGCTTTTTTTTTTATTAAAAAACTTACTTAGTGTTCTCGAGTGTGAGCCAATTCCAGCGCGTATGGACCCATTCAATTTGAAGCATACTACCTGTGCAATAGTGACAGCCTATATGCTTATCGTTAATTTGGAGTTGGAGGTAATGGAATGGGCCGCAGAAGACGTGGAGTGATGTCAGAGCAGTTGAAATATGAACTAGCTAAGGACCTTGGATTTTACGATACCGTGCAGCAAGAAGGCTGGGGCAGCATTCGTGCGAAGGACGCGGGCAACATGGTAAAGCGTGCGATACAGCTTGCCGAGCAAGCCGCTGCAAAGTCGAATCAGCCGTAAGCGGAACGTCATATTTATGCAGGCAAAAGCTAAGGTGTTGGCATTCGGAAATTAACCGTTTGTCATCTCTTAGCTTTTATTGCGTTCGTTTGATATAATGATGCTTAAGCTTACGAACGAACGGGTGAACTTATCGGATGAAAATTTATGAAAAAGCTCCTGCCAAAATTAATTTATTGCTCGATGTGCTCCGCAAGCGTGATGACGGCTACCATGAAGTCGAGATGATTATGACGATGGTTGACCTTGCAGATCGACTTGAAATGGAAGAGCTCCCTAGAGATACTATTATTATTTCAAGCCAAGTAGGCTACATACCTCTAGACGAGAAGAACCTAGCCTTTCAAGCGGCTAGGCTTATTAAAGAACGCTATGATGTGAAGCAAGGCGTATATATTCATTTGGACAAAAAGATTCCGGTCGCTGCGGGACTCGCCGGCGGAAGCAGCGATGCCGCTGCTGCGCTGCGCGGACTAAACCGGCTGTGGAAGCTGCAGATCCCTGAGGACGAGCTATGCCGACTTGGCGCTGAGCTTGGCTCTGACGTTCCTTTTTGCGTAACAGGCGGCACAGCGATTGCTCGCGGCCGTGGCGAGAAGCTTGAGCATATCGCGGCCCCTCCGCAGTGCTGGGTCGTGCTGGCGAAGCCGCCAATTAACGTTTCCACAGCAGACGTCTATGGCAGATTCCGGGCTAACGAGCTGAAAGAGCATCCTTCCATCCCTAATATGGTCGATGCGCTGCAGAGAGGCTCCTTTGCCGATATTTGTGACGGGCTTGGCAACGTACTGGAGAAGGTTACGCTGGATGTGTATCCGGAGGTCATGCAGCTGAAGGAAAGCATGATTCGTCTTGGCGCCGATGGCGTTTTGATGTCAGGCAGCGGACCGACCGTTTTTGGCCTTGTGTCGAAGGAAGCCAAGCTTCCGCGCATTTACAATGGGCTCCGAGGTTTCTGCAAAGAAGTCTATGTGGTAAGAATGCTGACATAGGACTGACGTTCTTCTTGATTAAATCCGTATAAAAATGTTATATTGACATTATATTATTCGGATTTAGTGGGGGGAGATGTGTTTGAAGAAGTTGAAACGGAGCTCGCGGTTGGTTGAAATGACGCAATACCTATTAAGTCGACCCCACACGTTAATTTCACTGACAGCATTTGCTGATCGATATCAATCGGCAAAGTCTTCAATTAGTGAGGACCTGGCGATTATTAAAGAAGTGTTTGAGGAAGAAGGAATTGGTGAGCTTCATACACTTGCTGGAGCTGCTGGCGGAGTGAAATATACGCCGAAGATGCAGCAAACGACGGCTCTTACCATTATGACGAGCATATGCCGCCAGCTAGAGCAGCCTGAGAGGGTTCTTCCCGGCGGTTATTTGTATATAACGGATATGTTAGGCCAACCGGAGCTGCTGGCTGATGTCGGCAGAATGTTTGCAACCGCGTTCGCGGATCGGAAGATCGACGTCATTATGACGGTAGAGACAAAAGGGATACCGCTTGCGTATGCAACGGCTGCCTGCTTGAACATACCGGTTGTCATTGTGCGGCGCGATAACAAGGTGACGGAAGGCTCCGCGGTTAGTATCAACTATGTATCGGGATCAACGAAGCGTATTCAGACGATGTCTCTGGCGCGCAGAGCGCTGAAGGAGCATTCGCGCGTTCTTATTATTGACGACTTCATGAAGGCTGGCGGGACGATCCAAGGAATGATGGATCTGCTGTTCGAATTCAAAGCTACAGTTGCGGGAGTAGGCGTATTTGTCGAGTCCGGCGAGGTAGAGCTCGAAGAACGTCTGCTTGAGGATTATGTATCCTTGGCTAAGCTGACTGCCGTTGATATGAAAACGAAGCAAACGACTGTTGTTCCTGGTAATTATTTTAAAGGATAAAATTGTCTGGAAATAATGGCTTATACTTCTTGATAGGAAAGGCTGGGACCATAATGACTACGAAGCAGCAACTGGAAGTAATCGCAACTGATAAAGCGCCTGCAGCGATTGGGCCTTATTCGCAAGCGATAAAGCTGGGAGGATTATTGTTCACTTCGGGACAAATTCCATTAGATGCATCTGGACAGCTTGTAGAAGGCGGAATAGAAGAACAAACCCATCAAGTGTTTCGTAATTTGGAGGCTGTTCTTGCGGCTGCAGGCGCCGGCTTTCAGGATGTAGTAAAAGCTACTGTATTTATGAAGGACATGAATCAATTTGCAACGGTAAATGGCATTTACTCGTCGTACTTCGGAGAGCATAAACCGGCTCGATCAGCCGTTGAGGTCGCGAGGCTGCCAAAGGATGTTTTTGTCGAAATAGAGGTCATTGCATCGACTCTTGTCGAATGAAAACGAAAAAGATTTAATTGTAAAAAAATATTTTAAATACAGCATGATTTTTCCAAAAATGTAGAAGGAATTGGCACAAAAACGTGGAAGTATACACCAAGTCTCTGATAGACAAAGGTGGTGAACACAAGTGCAAATTACTGATGTCAGACTCCGCCGTGTAAATTCCGAAGGGCGTATGAAGGCGATCGCATCCATTACTATTGATAATGAATTCGTTGTTCACGATATTCGTGTCATCGACGGAAACAATGGTATGTTCGTTGCAATGCCAAGCAAACGTACTCCGGATGGAGAATTTCGGGATATCGCTCATCCGATCTCTTCAACCACCCGGGAGAAAATCCAGGCTGCTGTTCTCGCAGAATATGAGCGTGCAGCAGAAGAAGTTGCGATTGAAGAAGGAGCTTAACCAAAGCATTTCATGAATTTTGGGGTTGTTTGGAGAAGAGAGCCATGGCTCTCTTTTCTTTTTTTTGCAATAGAGGAACATAATCGTATAATGGAATATAATAAAGCTAGTATTTTTTGTAGATGGGTTTAACTGTGTTTATTATTCATAGTAGATTTAGGAGGTCTTTCATTTGAAAGTGATGGCGATTGTGCTTGCAGCCGGACAGGGCAAGCGTATGAAATCGAAATTATATAAAGTGCTTCATCCGGTATGCGGGAAGCCGATGGTTGGTCATGTGCTTGATGTTGTGAAGGAAGCGAAAGCGGAGCGCTCCGTTGTGATCGTAGGGCATGGTGCGGAAATGGTTAAGTCCTTTTTGGGCGACAGCGCGGAATATGTGCTGCAGGAGCAGCAGCTAGGTACGGGCCATGCGGTGCGTCAAGCTGAAGGCTTGCTGGGCGAAGAGGATGGCACGACGATCGTTATTTGCGGAGATACGCCTCTCGTACAGGCTTCCACGATTAGCGCAATGCTTGAGCTGCATGCATCAAGCGGTGCGGCTGCTACGGTGCTTACGGCATCATTTGATGTTCCTGCCGGCTACGGGCGCGTTATTCGCGGCGAGGATGGAACGGTGCAGCGCATAGTCGAGCAGAAGGATTGTTCGCCGGATGAGGCGGCGGTTAAAGAAATCAATACAGGCACGTACTGCTTCGACAACAAGAAGCTGTTCGCAGCGCTTGCGAAGGTAACGAGCAACAACGCGCAGGGAGAATTTTATTTGACCGATGTTATCGGCATTTTCCGCGAGGCAGGCGAATCCGTTCAAGGCTACTGCACTTCGGATTTGGCGGAGGCCATTGGCGTGAACGACCGCGTTGCGCTTGCGGAAGCGGAGCGCTTCATGCGCGAGCGTATTAACCGCAACCATTTGCTTGGCGGCGTTACGCTTATCGATGCTTCTTCGACTTATATAGAGGCAGGGGTACAAATCGGTTCGGACACGGTTATTTATCCGGGTACGGTGCTGCGCGGATCAACGGTTATTGGCGAGGATTGCATCATTGGTCCTCAAGCTGACATTGCGGACAGCACAATCGGAGCAGGCGTTACGATTAAATATTCCGTTGTGGCGGAGTCTGTCGTAGGCGACACCAGCTCGGTAGGTCCTTACGCTAACTTACGCCCAGGCTCGAAGCTTGGCGTTGGCTGCAAAATCGGCGATTTCGTTGAACTCAAAAACGCAACGTTGGACGATGGAAGCAAAGTGTCGCATCTGAGCTATGTAGGAGATGCCAAGGTAGGCAAAGACGTGAACGTTGGCTGCGGTGCGATTACGGTCAATTATGACGGCTATAATAAATTTGTTACAGAAATCGGCGACAATGCGTTTATCGGCAGCAACGTCAACCTCATTGCTCCCGTGAAGATCGGCGATGGCGCTTATGTCGTTGCCGGATCTACAGTAACGCATGATGTTCCGGCTGGCGACCTCGCGATTGCGCGCGAGCGCCAAGTGAATAAACCAGGTTATGCGGACAAGATTCGCGGCCGTGCCAAAGCGAAGAAAGAAAAGAAGCAGCAATAAATACGACGCAGCTAAAAGATGCAGGACGAATTCGTAATGGCGAATTCGTTGCTGCATCTTTTTTTTGTCTTCTTTTATTAGTTGTTTAATATTTGGCAGCAGTGGGTAAGTTATAGGGAAATGCATACGAAGCGAGTTTTTGCTTCACAAAACTTTTAGGAGGTAATCAATATGGCGATAGCGATGAACGCGGATCAACGAACTGGCACGACGAAAGGTGAGTTGCGCCAATTGCGGCTCCAAGGGAAAATTCCGGGCGTTATTTACGGAAAACAATTAGATAATGCCGCTCAGGTAACTGTAGATAGCAAGGAGCTGCAGGCGCTGCTTCGGTCCCATCCGAACGCTGTGCTTGAAATAAATGTTCCATCACATGGCAAAACATCGGTTATGATCTCAGAAATCCAGCGTGATTCATTGAGCCGTCAAGTGCTTCATGTTGATTTCCACCAAATCAACATGAACGAAAACGTGCGTGCTAACGTTCGGATTACTGCGGAAGGCGATTCGCAGGGCGTAAGAGAAGGAGGCATTCTTCAAGTGATTTTGCATGAGCTTGAGGTGCAATGCTTGCCTGGCAACATTCCTGATTCCGTATCCGTAGACATTTCCGCGCTAGCGATAGGCGAGAGCGTACTCGTAAGCGATTTGAAGCTGCCTAAGGGCGTTGAATCGCTTGCTGAGCCGGAGCAGGTCGTCGTGACGATTCTTGCGCCGCAGAAGGAGCTTACGGAGGAAGAAGCAGAGGATGCGGCTGTGGAGCTTGCAGAGGCGGAATCCCGTTCCAAGGAAGCGCAGCTTGAAGGCATTAAGAGTCTGTAATTCCAACCTTGCAAAATACAGTTGCGAATTTGAATGGCGCCGCCCTTTACTAGGGCGGCGCTGTTTTGTCATTAGGCGAGGCTGGCGCTATCTATTCTCATTTTTAACTACGTTTAAGCCGTTTACGCTTGCAAGAGATTATGATACATTTGTCCGTAAAGGAGTGGAGCAAGCAATGAGGTGGATTGCAGGACTTGGGAATCCCGGTACGGCTTATCAGGGAACCCGGCACAATGTTGGATTTATGGTTATTGATGAGCTGGCGAAGCGCTGGGGCATTAGCGTTACGCAAAGCAAATGCAAAGCTTTAATCGGAGAAGGCAACGTGCAAGGCACGAAGGTTGTCCTTATTAAACCGATGACATATATGAATTTGTCAGGCGAGTCTGTTCGGTCTTTTCTCGACTATTTTAAAGCAGATGTGCAAGATGGCTTGATCGTTTACGATGATTTGGATACGGAGATCGGAAAGCTTCGGCTCCGTTATCAAGGCAGCGCAGGCGGGCATAACGGCATTAAGTCGCTCATTCAGCATCTGGGCACGCAGACGTTCGACCGCGTTCGGATGGGCATCTCCCGTCCGCAGCCAGGCATGAACATTGCGGATTATGTGCTGTCCGCTTTTCCGAAGAGCGAGAAGGAGAAGCTGGATGCGATGATCATGGATGCATGCGATGCGATTGAGTTCAGGCTGAAAGCGCCATTTGAAGAGACGATGGCAAAGTTTAACCGATAATCTGTTAGATTACGGGATTACGGGCATACTGAAGGGTATAACGACCCTTCAGGAGGCATACATATGGCTGTAAACTATATTTGTCGGCATTGCAGAACGTCAATTGGATCCCTCAGCGGGTCAAATATAACCGAGCACCAGCTTGGTTTCCATTTCTTGACCCCCGAAGAGCGCAGCGATATAATAGCGTATGACCCAAATGGAGATGTAACGGTAAAAGTGGTTTGTGATTATTGCCGCGAGGCGATCGACGCGAACCCGGAGCTTCATTTGGTAACTAGCCCTCTTCAATGACGGAAAGTGAATAGTATGAGCCTTAGCGGATGGCTGAGGCTTATTTTCAATGTACAGGGAGCGATCGTAATACTCTTTCGATTGTGTATAGAAACGGGGTGTCGCAACGTTGAAAGCTTTAATTAATGCTTTTGCCGCGGATTCGGACGTTCAGTCCGTCATATCCGGTATTCGTAAAGGCATGCGCGAACAGATGATATCTGGACTCGCAGGCTCTTCCAGGCAGGTGCTAATTGCAGCGCTGCAGGAGGATGTAGAGCGTCCAATGCTCGTTGTGACGCATAATATGTTCGCTGCGCAGAAGATTGCAGAGGATTTGCAGGAATGTCTTTCACCAGAAAATGTTTTATTATATCCCGCGAATGAGCTGGTTGCTGCAGAGGCGGCGATCTCGAGTCCCGAGACGCTAGCGCAGCGAATGGATGTGCTGATCAAGCTATCCAAGGGCTATCGCGGGATTGTTGTCGTGCCCTTCTCAGGGGTTCGGCGCTATTTGCCAATAAGCAGTGTGATGGCTGAGGCGCAGATAGAAGTGAACGTAGGCGATTCGCTGCCGATTGATACGTTCCTCAGACAAATGACAGCGCTTGGCTACACGAGAGCCGACCGAGTGGAATTGCGCGGCGAAATGAGCGTTCGCGGCGGTATTGTCGACTTCTATCCGTTAACGGCCTCACAGGCGTACCGGATCGAATGGTTTGGCGATGACGTTGATTCCATTCGCGCCTTTGACCCTGCGGATCAGCGCTCTTCCGATCGCTTTGAGTCCTACGTGGTTCCGCCATGCCAAGAGCTGATGGCTGATGGACACCGTATGGAGGTTGCGGCTAATCACGCGCAGAAGCTCCTTGAGAAGCAGCTCGACAAAATGACCGACCGCACAGCGAAGGATCGTCTTCGTACGGAACTGGGCGGAGAGCTTGAACGGCTGCGCGAGCATGTATATTTTCCGGAAATGTATAAATATATTTCGCTTCTATATCCCGAGCGGCAAACGATTCTTGACTATATGCCAAGCGATACGCTTCTCATACTAGACGAGCCAACGCGTTTGATAGAGACGTCCAAGCAATTGGAGCGGGATGAGGCGGAATGGTCCATGCACTTGCTGCAAAACGGAAAATCGCTGCCGGATCTTGCGCTGGCGCGCGATACGGAGGAGATTTTGCACCATCGACCGTTTCCGACGCTATTTCTATCCTTGTTCCTCAGGCAAATCCCGCATTCGCAGCCGCAAAATATTTTGAACATGACGAGCCGCTCGATGCAAAATTTCCATGGGCAAATGAATGTCCTTAAGGCAGAGATGGAGCGTTGGCGCAAAACTGGCGCAACCGTCATGATGCTGGCCGGCAACGCGGAGCGCATGGAGAGAATGCGCCGCGTGCTCGACGACTATAGCATCGAGACGCCTATCCTGCTTGAGGGTAATTTGCAGTCCGGATTTGAGCTGCCTTCCTCTCATCTCGTCATTATTACCGAGGGCGAAATGTTCTCCCAGAAGCAGCGCAAAGCAAGAAGATTGGATAAGAAGGTCGATAATGCAGAGCGTATTAAGAGCTACACGGAGCTGAAGGTTGGCGACTACGTCGTTCACCATAATCATGGTATCGGCAAATACGTAGGCATCGGTACGCTTGAAATAGCAGGCATTCATAAAGATTATTTGCATATTTTGTATGCTGGCGGCGATAAGCTGTCCGTTCCGATCGAACAAGTCGATATGATTCAGAAGTATGTCGGCAACGAGGAGAAGGAGCCGAAGGTCAATAAGCTCGGCGGAAGCGAATGGACGAGAGCGAAGAGCAAGGTAAAAGCCTCCGTACAGGATATCGCCGATGATTTGATCAAGCTGTATGCAGAGCGGCAGACCGCGCCGGGTTATGCTTTCGGACAAGACACGTCGTATCAGAATGAATTCGAGGCCATGTTCCCGTATGACGAGACGCGCGATCAGCTGAGAGCTATAGAAGAGATTAAAAAGGATATGGAAAAAACCCAGCCGATGGATCGTTTGCTGTGCGGAGACGTTGGTTACGGCAAAACCGAGGTTGCGATTCGAGCTGCTTTCAAGTCGGCTATGGACAGCAAGCAAGTAGCGGTGCTCGTTCCGACGACGATTTTGGCGCAGCAGCATTACGAGACATTCCGCGAGCGGTTCTCGGGTTATCCGATTAACGTTCAGGTGCTTAGCCGTTTCCGATCCCGCAAGGAGCAGAACGAGACGATGAAGGGACTGAAGACGGGAACGGTCGATGTTGTCATTGGCACGCACCGCTTGCTGTCGCAGGATATTATTTTCAAGTCGCTTGGGCTTCTTATCGTCGACGAAGAGCAGCGTTTTGGCGTATCCCACAAGGAAAAGCTAAAGAAGCTGAAAACCAATGTTGACGTGCTTACGCTGACGGCTACTCCGATTCCGAGAACGCTGCATATGTCGATGCTAGGCGTGCGCGATCTGTCGGTTATCGAGACGCCGCCGGAGAATCGTTTCCCCGTGCAAACTTATGTGGTCGAATACAGCCCGTCCCTCGTACGCGAGGCGATTGAGCGAGAGCTTGCGCGCGGCGGTCAAGTCTACTATTTATATAATCGCGTTCAAGGCATCTACCAAATGGCGGAGCAAATCAATGCGCTCGTTCCGGGTGCTAGAGTTGCGGTCGGCCATGGCCAAATGTCGGAGCAGGAGCTCGAGAAAACGATTCTCGATTTTCTTGACGGCGAGTCTGACGTTCTTGTCAGCACGAGCATCATTGAGACGGGCGTCGATATCCCGAACGTCAACACGCTAATCGTACATGATGCGGATAAAATGGGACTTTCCCAGCTTTACCAGCTACGTGGCCGCGTAGGGCGCTCGAATCGCATTGCGTATGCGTATTTTACGTACCAAAGGGATAAGGTGCTTACAGAGGTCGCAGAGAAGCGTCTGCAATCGATCAAGGAATTTACAGAGCTTGGCTCGGGCTTCAAAATAGCAATGCGCGATCTATCGATTCGTGGAGCGGGCAATTTGCTAGGCGCGGAGCAGCATGGGTTTATTGCCTCTGTCGGCTTCGATATGTATTCGCAAATGCTGGCCGATGAGATTGCGAAGCGCAAAGCAGAGATGAGCGGCGAGGAAATGAAGGAAGAGAAGCCGGTCAGCACGCTTATTGATGTCAGCATCGATGCTTATTTGCCTTCCGATTACATTTATGACAGCATCCAAAAGATCGAGATTTACAAAAAAGTTGCCGCTATTCGCAATTTTGATGAAGCGGATGATGTGATTGATGAGCTAGTGGATCGTTTTGGCGATTTGCCGCAGGCGGTTAGCAATTTGCTTGCTGTAGCTAGGCTGAAGGTATACGGCACGATGTATGGCATTGAACAGATTAGCGGCAAGGGGGATGACCTGGTGCTTCGTTATGCTGCCTCGGAGAAGCGCCGGATTGACCGGAAAAAGGTGGATCAGCTGTGTTTGAAGCATGAGAACCGCTTTAAGCAGGGCAGCGAGCAGGAGCCGAATCCATCGATTTTGCTGCGCGGCAAGGGATTGAATATGGAGCAGAAGATTCATATGATCGAGCAATTTTTGCAGGCCTATAAGGATGTTCTTCTATATAAGGACGAATTGCAAAATGTGTCGCCATAGACAAGATTCGCTTTATGCGTCCCTTTTCTGATACAATACAAACAAGCTCAAAAGATGAAAGGGGATTCAACATGTTACACAGTTCACGCAAATCGGCATGGCGCAAAGGCGCGCTGCTTATCGTGGCAGTTGTGCTGGTCATGACTATGGCGGCATGCGGCGCGAAAAAGACAGAAATTGCTACCTATAAAGGCGGCAATGTGACAGATACGGAATTCAACAAGTATTTGGATGTATTTACGGTTATGCAGCCAACGTACGCGCAAATTATCGAAATACCGCAATTTAAGGAGCAGTTGCTCCAACAGTATATTTCCTACAAAATTTTAGGCAGCCGCGCAACGGAGGAATCCGTTAAAAAGGCTGAATCCGATGTTAAAGAACAAATGAAACAATATAAAGATGCATTGAAAAATAATGCGGAGCTCAAAACGGCTGTTGACGCGAAGAAATTAAAAGATAAAGATATGGAGAACTATTTGCTGCTGACATCTAAAGTTGTCGCACATATGAACTCCCAAGTAAAAGATGAAGATATGAAAACCGAGTATGAAAAGAACACGGTTAACTATGCGCTAGTTACGGTTCGTCATATTTTGGTAGCGACAAAAGATCCTTCATCCCAAGAAGGCAAAGAGCTTCGTACGGCTGAAGCAGCTTTGGCGCGTGCCAAAGAAGCGAAAGCTAAGCTGGATGCGGGCGGCGACTGGGCAGCCGTTGCCAAAGATTTCTCCGATGATACAGGCTCCAAGGAAACTGGCGGCCTCTATGCAGACAAGATTAACGGCGACTGGGTTGAAGGCTTTAAGCAAGCAGCGTACAAGCAAGAGATCGGCGTTACTGGCGATCCGGTAGAAACAGAGTTTGGTTACCATGTCATTAAAGTAGAGAAACGTGACGCACCCGCTTTTGACAAAATCAGCGACACGGTCAAAGACAAGCTTAAGAGCACGATTTCCTATGAGCTTATGAACAAGTTCATGACGGACGAGCTTCCTAAGCAAGATATCGTGATTAAGCTTCCTAAGACGGAAGAAGAGACTCCGGCAAGCGACGCGCCTGCGAGCGATGCTCCTGCCGGCAGTGAAACTCCAGCAACGGATGCACCGGCGACAGATGCGCCTGCAACGAAATAATTGCAGCAACCTGTTATTCAGACCCTTTAACCAACTGCTGGTTAAGGGGTCTTTTGCTGAAAATATGTAAAGTAAGGGTTGGTTGCACGGTGAACACAAACCACTATTTGCTGCGTGAGGCGATGATTGTCGTATTGAAATCTCCTGGAACATCAACCGAGATGAAGATCGGCGCGCCTACGTTATTTATGGTTAGCGAGGGCAGTGGAACGATGACGATTAATGCTTCCGTCACCGAGCTCAGCTTTGGCTGCCTCTTGTTTGCCCATGCCGGAGCAAGGGTGTTCATGACCAGCACGGAATCTGCCGACTTGCGCCTAGCTGAGTAGGTATTACGGTCCGATGAGACCGTAGGCGCTTATGAAATTGCAGATGGCAATGTTTTTGCGCTTAGCACGCAGGATCGCGGCGCGTATGCACTATATGAGGTGCTGGGGCTTCCTGCTCCTAATTCAATAAAACGGCATGTAATTGAGGCGGGAAAAAGTAAAATGATCGCTTCAGGCGAGCTTTCAGCCTATGCAGCCGACCATATGGTCGTGAGTATCTATGAAGAGGGCGGAATGGAGAAAACAAACCAGTTGTTGGCAAGCGATGCTTGGCGCAACCTTCCGGCTGTCAGAGAAGACAGGGTATACGCGATACCCGTCACGAAATGTTTCGCGAATGATGGCGTATCCTTGCAAAAGCTGACGGACATGCTCGTGGATATGCTTCATTCTCGCCAAAATCAAAAGTGACAATAATCCATATGACAAGGTGACTTTTATCTATAGACGGCAGCTGTCGCTATTTGATATACTTCTAACGATAATGATTCCCATTATCATTAATAAGAATCAATCGTTGAACGCAAATAGGGAGGCTCACCATGTTAAAGAAGAAATCGTATTTGATCGTTAGCGCTATTGTCCTTATGTTGTCAGTTCTTGTATCCGCGTGCGGCGGAGGGAACAATACAAACGGCAATGCTGCTGCTAACGCGCCTAAAGAGAGCGAAGCGCCGGCAGCAACGGAAGCGCCTGAGGCACAATTCCGCAGTTACGAAACGGCAAAGGGAGCGGTAGAAATTCCGGTGAAGCCGCTAAAAATAGTTACGGATTATTACGGAGGCGAGCTGCTTTCGGTAGGCGCCAATGTTATTGGTGTTGAGCCTACCGCTTTCGATAATCCGTTTCTGAAGGAGAAGCTTAAAGGTGCAGCTGACGTAGGCGCGCCGGTTAACGTAGAGAAGGTGCTGGAGCTACAGCCAGACCTTATCGTCGTGATGTATGACGAGAACTATGAGGCCTTGTCTAAAATAGCGCCGACGATTCATATTCCTTACGGCACGGCTACGAATATTTATGAAACGGTAAAATTGTTTGGCGACATCGCAGGTGCGCCGGATAAAGCGGAGCAGTTTATTGCTGAATTCGATAAAAAAGCTGCTGAAGGCCGCGAGAAGCTTAAAGGAGTCGTAGACGAGAATGCAACCTTTGGCCTTTACGAGCTAACCGATAAAGGCGAGCTGTGGATTTTTGGAGACAACGCGGGTCGCGGCGGTCAGGCCGTCTACAACGCTTTGAAGCTGAAGATGCCGCATATTAGTAAGAGCACGGAGGAACAAACGATTCAATTGTCGCTCGAGGCATTGCCGGAATATGGCGCTGATTATATGTTCCTAACGACATACGACCCCGAGAAAAAGGGCGAGGAGCTGGAAAAATTGAAGGCTTCAGGCGTATGGAGAGGTCTTAAGGCGTCCAAAAACAACAATTTGTTCTATAATGATTTTGATACGTTCTACCGTTATGATCCCATTGCTATAATGGGACAAATCGATCTCTTCGTTGACATGCTTGTGAAGCGTGCGGAAGAGAACAAGAAATAAATGTGATCGAATAATCGTACGAGCCCATTTCAAGGCATGAGCCTTGAGTTGGGCTTTTTTTTACGCGCAAGAACCTAATGTTATAATTTCTATCATAAATAACCCTTTTCAATCATATATGAAAATGTAATCTATCCAATATGTCATTATACATAACGTTAAACGCAGGAAAATCCCCCAAAAAGCCCATTTTTCAATAAAATTTTATCCTTTAAAATTTATATGTAAACTATATTGACATCCATATAATGGGCAAACTATAATGAAAGCACGAACATTGGAAGTCTATTCCAAGGGATTGTTCGGATATAGAGACAAATATAACAATTTGGGGAGTGGGAATATGAAAAAGAGAATGTTTTATCAGTTTAGCTTGTTGCTTGTGGCATTATCGCTAGTATTGGCGGGCTGTGGAGCTAGTAACAACAAACCAGCATCTACGAATGGGGAGACGGATAAGGCAACAAATACAGCAAATACGGGAGCAAGCGCAGAGGGGGAAATTAAAGTAGGAATTTTGCACTCGCAGAGCGGCACGATGGCCATAAGCGAGGTGTCGGTAATCGATGCGGAAATGATGGCGATTGATGAGATTAATGCCGCTGGCGGCGTATTGGGCAAAAAAATCGTACCCGTGCTTGAAGACGGAGCATCGGATTGGCCGACCTTCGCAGAGAAAGCCCGCAAGCTGATCTCCGAGGATAAGGTCGCAACGGTGTTCGGCGGATGGACATCTGCTAGCCGTAAGGCGATGAAGCCGGTATTCGAAGAGCTGAACGGCTTGCTCTGGTATCCGGTGCAATACGAAGGGCTTGAATCTTCCCCGAATATTTTTTACACAGGCGCAACGACCAACCAACAGATCGTTCCTTCGGTTTCGTGGCTGCTTGAGAACCGCGGCAAAAAGTTTTACTTGCTCGGATCGGATTATGTATTCCCTCGTACGGCAAACCTCGTTATCAAAGAGCAGTTGAAGGCTGAAGGCGGCGAGTTGGTTGGCGAAGAATACACGCCGCTTGGCCACACGGATTACAGCACGCTGATCAGCAAAATTAAAGCAGCAAAGCCGGATGTCGTATACAACACGCTTAACGGCGATAGCAACGTCGCTTTCTTCAAGCAATTGAAGGATGCAGGAATTACGGCAAAGGACTTGACGACCTTGTCTGTATCGGTAGCAGAGGAAGAAATTCGCGGTATCGGCGTCGATGTGCTGGAAGGTCATTTGGCGGCATGGAACTACTACCAAACGACGGATACGCCAGCAAACAAAACGTTCGTCGAAAACTACAAAAAGAAATACGGTGACGAGCGCGTAACGGCAGATCCGATCGAAGCTGGCTACACGGCGGTTTACTTATGGGCAGCAGCGGTTGAGAAGGCAGGTTCTATAGAAGTGGATAAGGTGAAGGAAGCGGCAAAAGAGCTGGAGTGGGATGCTCCAGAAGGCAAAGTGAAAATCGATGGCGCTACACAGCACATTTACAAAACGGTTCGGATCGGTGAGGTGCAAGCTGACGGTCAATTCAAGGAATTGTGGAATTCGGGCGAAGCTGTTAAGCCTGATCCGTATCTGAAGGGTTATGACTGGGCGGCAAGCATTCAACCAACGGAATAATTCATAAGCAGGTCATGGTCTAATACGCAGCAATGCATGGGGGAGTATTCGATCGCTTCGAATGCTTCCCTTCTGTTTTATCGAAGCGGTGATGACAGCTGATGTTCATGCATGAAAGGGGTGGTCATATGGAAGTGTTTCTGCTGCAGCTATTTAACGGTTTGAGTATTAGCTCTATTTTGCTTCTGGTGGCGCTTGGGCTAGCCATTACGTTTGGCTTAATGAAGGTCATCAACATGGCGCACGGCGAGTTGATTATGATTGGAGCTTACTCCACTTATTTAACGCAAAATCTATTCCATGATTATTTGCCAAAATCGATGTTCGACTGGTATTTCGTGCTCGCCGTTCCGGTTAGCTTTGCGATTGCGTTTTTGTTTGGCCTCATTCTCGAAATGTCTCTTATCCGTTTCTTATACGGACGTCCGCTGGATAGCCTGCTTGCGACATGGGGCGTTGGTCTTGTGCTGCAGCAGCTTGCGAGGTCGATCTTCGGCGCGCCAAACGTGGCGGTTACAAGTCCGGCATGGTTAAACGGCGGCTTAAAGATTATGGATGGAACTCTGCTTCCTTATAAACGGCTTTTTATTATCGCACTCGTCATTTCCTGCTTGGTGGCGATGTATTTCTACATCTACCGCAGCCATGAGGGAAGAAGGATGCGCGCGGTTATGCAAAACCGTGACATGGCAGCATGCCTTGGCGTATCGACGCGGCGGGTTGATTCGATGACATTTGCTATTGGCTCCGGAATTGCCGGAATCGCGGGTTGTGCGTTAACGCTGATCGGGCCAATAGGCCCCTCGCTTGGCACCTACTATATCGTCGACGCGTTTATGGTCGTCGTGCTTGGCGGCGTCGGCAAGCTTGTCGGAACGGTTCTGGGTGCTACGGGGATCGGCATGTTCAATACGCTGTTTGAGTATTGGACGAATGCATCGCTTGGCAAGGTGCTGGTGTTTGTCTGCATAGTGGCTTTCCTTCAATGGAAGCCAATGGGGCTCGTTGCGATGCGTTCGCGGTCGCTTGATTAAGATAAGGAAGGTGGGACGCTCATGCGATTGCAAAAGTTTACGCCTCAGCGAATATGGATACTGATTGGATATGCCGCTGCGGCTGCCGCGCTATTCTCGGCACCGCTCTTTGTAAGTGATTTTCGACTTAATCTGCTGGCGAAATTTCTAGCCTTTGCTATAGTTGCGCTTGGGCTTGATCTAATATGGGGCTTTACGGGGATATTAAGCCTCGGTCACGGCATTTTCTTCGGGCTTGGCGCGTATGCGATGGCGATGTATTTGAAGCTGGAAGCAAGCGGGGGGAAGCCGCCGGATTTTATGGGCTGGAGCGGCCTTAAGGAGCTTCCGCTGTTTTGGCAGCCATTCCAAAGCTTCTGGTTTGCGGTTGCGATGGGAATTGCGATACCTGCACTGCTCGCGCTGGTGCTTGGTTATGTCACGTTCCGCAACCGGATTCGCGGCGTGTACTTTACGATTTTGACGCAGGCGCTCGTTATTATTACGACAACGCTGCTCATTGGCCAACAAGCCTTCACGGGCGGGACGAATGGAATAACAGGCTACTCTACCGTGCTTGGATTTTCGATTGGCTCACCGGATACGAAGCGCGTGCTTTACTATATTACGGTCGCTGCACTCATTGGCATATTCATATTTTGTCGTTTCGTAATCGGCAGCCGTTTCGGCAAAGTGCTTCGCGCGATTCGCGACGGCGAGAACCGCGTTCGATTTATTGGCTACAATCCAGCGATTTATCAAATGGTGGTGTTTACGATCTCTGCCGGAATTGCGGGTATTGCAGGCATGCTGTTCGTGCTTCATGTCGGCATTATTTCCCCGTCCATGCTCGGCATTGTGCCTTCGATAGAAATGGTGTTGTGGGTGGCAATTGGCGGTCGTGGAACGCTCGTTGGCGCAGCGCTTGGCGCCATTCTAATGAACTGGGCAAAAAGCGAGTTCAGTACGGCGTATCCCGAAGGCTGGCTGTTCTTTATGGGCTTGCTGTTCGTGGTGGTCGTCGTGTTTATGCCAAAAGGCGTCGCGGGTTTGGTTAGCCAATTGAAATTCCGCAAAAAGAGGAGGGAACCGAAGCATGAAGGAGTCCGCAATCCTGCTGTGTGATGATGTGACGGTTGATTTTGACGGGTTTAAAGCGATCCAAGGGATGAATTTGCAATTGGAAAAAGGCGAGCTGCGTTTCCTGATCGGCCCGAATGGCGCCGGCAAAACGACGATGCTGGATGTGATCTGCGGCAAGGTGAGGCCAACGGCAGGCCGGGTAACGTTTGGGGGCAAGGTGGACATTACGAAGAAGAAGGAGCATCAGATCGCAGAGCTTGGCATCGGCCGCAAGTTTCAAGCGCCTTCGATCTTCCCGTCTATGACCGTTGCTGAAAATTTGGAGATCGCGATGCGGCAGAAGCGCGGCGTATTCGCCACTCTCTTCGCTAAGATGGAGGAGGAGCAGCGCGCGCGAATCGACGGTCAGCTTGTGATGATAGGTCTCCAGAAGAAAGCGGAGTGGCGGGCCGGCGGTTTGTCGCATGGCGAGAAGCAGTGGCTGGAGATCGGTATGATGCTGCTCCAGGAGCCGGAAATATTGCTGCTTGATGAACCGGTAGCAGGGATGACGGACAAGGAAACGGATAAGACGGGTGAGCTGCTTCATCAAATTGCCCGCAAGCGTTCGATCGTTGTCGTTGAGCATGATATGGAGTTTGTCCGCAACTTTGCGAGCAAGGTTACGGTCATGCATGAGGGACGGCTGCTTAAGGAAGGCACGATGGATGAGATTCAGCGGGATGACCGCGTAGCTGAAGTGTATTTGGGGAAAAGGCGGGATGCCGATGTTAGCCGTTCAACAGCTTGAGGCCGGATATGGGGAAAGCGTTATTTTGCGAGACGTATCGCTAAAGGTGAAGCAAGGGCAGGTTGTCTGCCTGCTTGGGCGCAATGGCGTCGGCAAGACGACGCTTATGAAAAGCATTATGGGACTGCTGAAGGCAAGGGGAGGCTCCGTATCGTACAACGGAAAGGAACTGACGAAGAAGGCGCCGGGACTGCGGGCAAAAAGCGGAATCGGCTACGTGCCGCAGGGCCGCGAAATATTTGGTCAGCTGTCGGTCTATGAAAACTTGCTGCTCGGACTCGAAGCCTCGCGGTCGAAGGCTGCCGCTATTCCGGAGGAGGCAATCGCCAAGTTCCCGGTGCTTCCGACTATGTACACGCGCCGCGGCGGTGATCTCAGCGGCGGGCAGCAGCAGCAGCTTGCATTCGCAAGGGCGCTTGCCTCAAAACCCGAGGTGCTGCTGCTCGATGAACCCTGCGAAGGGATTCAGCCCTCCATCGTAGATGATATACGGGATGTTATTCGGTCGATTAAAGCCGATGGCAGGACGGCGATTCTGCTGGTGGAGCAAAGCTTGGAGTTTGTGAAGAGCGTCGGCGATTACTTCTACGTGCTTGAGAAGGGCGCGGTCGTATGGGAAGGCGGCTTGGAGTCGCTGAGCGATGAGGTTATTCGCAAATATTTGACGGTATAAGATTGGTTCGGTTTAAAACAATGGAAAACGAGCCTTAGAATCGCTTCTAAGGCTCGTTTGGCATGTCTTCAGTAACTCAAACCCCGCCTGTACCTCGAATTATTGCAGCTCGGCACAAATAACGGGAATTTCTCCAGCTAATTTTTCAGTAAAAGAATGAACCGAGCATTTAGCTGGAAAATCTCCAGTTAAAATGAGCGTTAACGCATCAAGCGAGGTGAGGGATAGAGAATTAGCGGGAGAAAATCCATCTAAAGCTGATTTTCGCCGGATATTTCTTGATTTAACAGGAGGTTTTCCTGTTCATTATTCAGGCAGCGGTGTTCTCTGTCCGTTGGAGCAACAGATCGCCCGGAGGCTAGCATCTGCTGCAAGTCATGCGCCCCTGCTTACGGCAAGAGGACTGAAGAATGATGCGTTTTCGTTGTCCCCTTGCGAGTTTCAGTTGGGGCGCTGATGCAGCGTGATTTTACAAATGCTTTTCGACTACCGCTTGGTAAAGAGATTTGGGGCGCAGCCCGACCAGCTTATCCATCGCCTGCCCATCCTTATAGACGATAACGGTCGGCGTGCCTAACACGCCTGCCTCTGAGGCGGATGCCGGCAAATCCTCGCAATTCACCTTCACGATACTGACTCTGCCGTTCATCTCCTGGTCGAGCTCATCTAATACTCCGAGCAGTGTCTTGCAGGGCGGGCAAAAAGGCGCGCTATAGTCGACAAGAACGACGCCCTCGCTAACGATCGACTTCAGCATGCTGTCTGATTCCGCGTTCATAATGGCCATCTGTATTTCCCTCCTTATTCCTATTCATCATTTCCTTGCTCTTGCTGTCCAAGAAAGGCGATTCGGTCGATCAAATTCGCTTTAATTTGGTTCAGCTCAACAATTTGCCGCTCGATTTCAGCCAACTTTTTGCGGTAAACCGGCATCACTTCAGTGCAAAATGCCTCTTTATTTTGAAGTACGCAAGTAAGAAAACTGGCAATCTGCTCCGTCGTTAAGCCAAGATTCAAATAAAGCTTGACCGTCTCCACCGTCTCTATCGTTAGAAGCGTATATTCACGGTAACCGTTAGGCTGACGGACGGATGTGATCAAGCCTTGCTGCTCGTAATAGCGCAGAGAACGAATGCTGACGCCTGTTGTCCGCGATAATTCACCAATTTTCATAGCAAGCCCCCGGGTTTATGAGAATGGTATAGCATCAGTATAAACAGTGACATTAATGTCAGGGTCAATGATTATTTTGAGAAAACAGAAAACATCAATGGCTGATTAAAGTCTTCCAGTAGCTCCAAGCCTTCAAGTAGTCGGATAAATCTTGCGGATGATGCTTGAGGCAGATTGCTATGCGGTAATAAAGTTGAATGATGACTTCTTCAACGAGCTTCGATTGTGAAATGCCGGTCTGATGCAGCAAGCTGAATGCAGGCATTAACGTTTCTAGATTTAAATCATCAGGAGATGAGCAGAAAGCGTAAAGGAAATCATAGAGCGGAGGGCCGATAATCGGTGAAGGGTCGATAACTCCGGTTAGAGCATCCTGTTCAAAGACAAAATTGTGGACGCCGCAATCGCCATGAAGCAGAAATCTGTCCTGTTCCTCGCCTAGCGCGGTATTTTCTACAAATGACTTTACGACGGAGTAATCCTTAAATGACAGATGGCTCCCCACCTGATCCCGAGCATATTCCACTGCAAGAGCCAGAAAGTCACGCCATGTATCACAAGGCTCCTCCAGCCAATACCCCCATTTATCTGAATCGCTGAAGCGTTTGTAATGGTTGATAAGCCCGCTTGCCAAAATCGTCAGCCATTGCGCCTTCGACCCGCGTTTATAAGCGGTTGTTCCTGTAAGGTAGGAATAAACAAAAAATGCGTTATCAGGGGCTGTGTAGATAAGCTTAGGCAAAAGAGGGCTGTCCCTATAGGTTTGTTTGAACTGTGTGACTAAAGAGATGTGCTGCGGATGATCGAGCTTTAACACGTATTTTGGCGCTTCGTTAACTTGAACGGTGAAAACAAGCCCGTCCGTCGTACCGTCCATTTGATTTTTAACCTCGGAGCGGCTGTCGATTACTCCCTGCGTGCGAAGGTTTTGAACGATATCATTCACATTAAGTTTTATTGTCATGTTTAGAACCTCCGATTCAACATTCAACAGGTAACGATTAATTTTGCGTAGTGTTCGTGTATTTCTCAACCCAATGTTCACGCCATTCTTGAAAAGGTTGATCCTGAAGCTCCTCTAAGGTCTTGCCGTCTATCGACCAATAGCCGCCGTCCGACGCGTCGCCGTGTGGGTGCGAGGTTCCTCCTATTGGTTTGTGATCCGCCACATAGACATAAACGTCGACTTTCTCTTTGCTGAGCGGGTGATTGGTTACGATGAACTTTTGGACTTGAATGGTTTTGCCAAAATAATCGGAAGGATCGGCGGACTGTAAACCCCAATATATCATATAGGGCAGCTCAATAATTTTTTGCTTCGTTAGCTCGTAGCTATATACAATGCCTTCGTTAGAGACGATATAGTATCCTTTTTGCTCGAGATAGCTCTGAGGCTCGGACCGCTCTAACGTTGCGTTCTTTTCGCTCGTACAGCCGGTGGAAAAGGAAAGCATGAAAAGGATCAAAACATATTTCAAAGCAATCACCCCAGTCTTCTTCTCTCGTTTCTTGTGACGAAAGCCAACCGCTTATTGTTGCGAATAGGCATAAGTAATTTAGCGGAGAGGGATTGCTTATATTTGTAAAAAGTGATATCATTTTTATATCAAAATAATATAGTGGATGATGACAAAGGGGTGGGGTTCGATGAATGAGAAGAAGGCCTGGTATGTGAGTGGCTATATGGCTTTGCTGTTTGCGGTTGTTGCTGCTGGCGGCGGTATTTTTCTAATTATATTTGAAGCGTCGAAAGATAACGGGTCTGCTATTCTGATTGGAGCAGGTGTATTGTTGACGGTGTTGTCTGCGCTATGCCTATCGTCGCTTATGATCGTGCAGCCAAATCAAGCGAAGGTCGTTACGTTCTTCGGGACGTATATGGGCTCTGTGCTTGAAAGCGGCTTGTGGATGGTGCTTCCGCTGACGACAAAGACGAATATTTCGTTAAAAGTACGTAATTTCAACAGCCAGACGCTTAAAGTGAATGATGCGGAAGGAAACCCTGTTGAAATCGGCGCGGTTGTTGTTTTTAAAGTAATGGATACGGCTAGAGCGTCCTTTGATGTCGATAACTACGAAAGATTTGTAGAAATTCAGAGCGAGACAGCCGTTCGGCATATTGCAGCTCAATATCCGTATGACATCTTCTCTGACAACGATGCGCTGTCGCTAAGAGGCAATGCGGATGAGGTGGCATCCGAGCTTAACCGCGAGCTTCAAAACCGGCTAGCGGTCGCAGGAGTGAAGGTGCTGGAAACGCGTCTGACCCATCTGGCTTATGCGCAGGAAATCGCAAGTGCGATGCTTCAGCGCCAGCAAGCCATTGCAATCGTGGCGGCGCGCTCCAAAATTGTCGAGGGTGCAGTCGGCATGGTAGATATGGCGCTTCGGCAGCTTGAAGCAAATGGGATCACGTTGGACGACGAGCGCCGTGCTGCGATGGTGAACAACTTAATGGTGTCGATCGTGTCCGATCGCGCCGCTACTCCTGTCATTAACACGGGAACCTTGTACGGCTAGAGGCTGATTGTTATGGCAAAAGAAAAAAAAGCATTTCCGCTTCGCTTGGATCCTGATCTTCATCGTGCGCTGGAGCAATGGGCGACAGATGAATTTCGCAGCGTCAATGGGCACATTGAATTTTTGCTAAGAGAAGCGTTAGGCAAGGCAGGCAGGCTTAAGAAGCCTAACAAGGCGGAAGATAAGGCAGAGGACAATCAATAAACTAACCTTCGGGACATAAAAGCGATTATCGTGTTTTTAGCGGTAATCGCTTTTTTGATGATGATCAGCACGTAAAATGAAGCGGGAATTGAAAGGGAAATATTTTTAAATGTTATAAAACCTAACATTGTAATTGACAGAACCGTATGATCGGCACTATACTACGAATTAACGTTAGGTTTTATTACAATTGCATATCGACTCTCGCTAGCGAATGATCGCGAGAGCAGCAAGCTGTCTAGGGTTCCGTTCGAACGACTTGCAGCACTCGGCTATGATCGGGTGGGCACGGGTTTGAGTTCTGGTCCGAGAGATGGCGTATAGCAAGCGGCAGCCTTGATTGGCGCCTAGGCTGTATAACACGGAAGGATAAAAGCCTGGGAGATTTTCTCCCGGGCTATTCATTTTTTGTACAACAAATTTTGGGAGTGATCTTATGCTGGCTGCGAAATCGACAAATGGAACGATTGAGATTCAGGGATTGCAAAAGGTGTACGAGTCGAAAAAAAGCCGGTTTGAAGCGCTTCGCGACATCGACCTGACCATCGGGGAAAATGAATTTCTTACGATTGTAGGCCCATCTGGCTGCGGCAAATCGACGCTGCTTCGGATGGTGGCAGGCCTTGACGAGCCAAGCGGCGGATCACTCACGGTAGACGGGGAAGACATTATCGGGCCGGGCGCCGATCGCGGAATGGTGTTCCAAGGCTACACCCTCTTCCCGTGGCTGACCGTCCGCGAAAATATTGAGTACGGGCCGAAGCTGAAGGGCATATCGATTTTGGAGCGCAGAAAAATATCGAATTATTTTCTAAAGGTTATTCGTCTGGAATCATTCGACAAGGCTTATCCGAAGCAGCTTTCGGGAGGAATGAAGCAGCGCGTTGCGATCGCTCGCGCGTTAGCCAATCGTCCGAAGGTGCTTTTGATGGATGAACCATTCGGCGCGCTTGACGCACAAACGAAGCTGGAGATGCAGGAAATGCTGCTGGAGGTATGGGAGAAGGAGAAAACGACGGTTCTCTTCATTACGCATGATATTGACGAAGCGATTTTTTTATCGCAGCGCATTGTCGTTATGGGAGCGGGACCTGGCCGCATTTTGAAGGAGTTTCGGGTGGAGCTTCCGGAAGGACGCACGCCGGAGGTGCGTGAGCATCCCGATTTTCTGTCCTTGAAGCGTGAGTTGGCACAGCTGCTTAAGCATTAATCAGACGAAGGAGGAAATATGATGACCACAGCTGGCATGAATGAAAAGTCTTTGGAGCAAGGTGGCCGCGAAGCAGCTTCCTCTTCTCCGCCCCAATCTCGATCAAAGCTCCTTAAGGTGCTTGGAATCATCGCAACCATTATGTTTTATCGGCATCCTGCAGCTCTCTCCGGAGCGGCAGGATGTTTTCTGTCTAATGGGACAAAGCGCTGAGTAGAGCATCGACTGGGTCAAAAGCTTCTGTAAGGCATGCAAGCAAATGGAGAAAATGGGGCATGCTGAAAAAGGATAATAAGGAAGCGGGGACATGATGGCGAGAACATTCATGGCGCCTAATCACAAAGAGATGGAACGTTTGGCTGAAACTGTAGTCCGTGCATAAGAAATTGGGAGCGGATGAATACTATGGTCAGATTCAAAATCTTTTGAAGGATGTTTCTTCTTCGTTATAAACAAGCTGAGTATCCAGTCGATTCAAAATCCTCTAGGAAAGCGGGGCAACAAGAAATGAAAGCAACTGGAATTGTACGTCGCATCGATGATCTCGGGCGTGTGGTGATTCCGAAGGAGATCCGCCGTACACTGCGTATTCGCGAGGGTGACCCTCTAGAAATATTTGTAGATCGTGATGGCGAAGTTATTTTGAAAAAATATTCTCCTATCGGCGAGCTTGGTGACTTTGCCAAAGAATATGCGGAGTCGTTATTTGAGGGAACGAACCATGTTACATTGATCACGGACCGGGATACCATAATCGCAGTTGCCGGAGCCTCCAAGAAAGAGCTGCTTGATAAGCAGGTTGGGGCCGTTCTGGAGAGCTGTATGGAAAATCGCAGAACGCTCGCGGAAGCGAACGGCGGCGCATTTGAGATTGTGAAGGATACGCAGGAAACGTACAGCTCCTTCGTTATTGCGCCGATCATCGCCGGCGGTGATCCTATTGGTACCGTTGTGCTCCTCAGCAAGGATGAGTCAGTGAAAATGGCCAATATGGAAACGAAGATGGCTGAGACGGCAGCTGGCTTTTTGGCCAAGCAGATGGAGCAATAGCACGAGTGCAAGGCAATGAAAACAGCAATAGCGAAGAAAATGACAGCTTCTTTGATCGAGAGAAATCTCGATTGAGGAAGCTTTTTCAAGGTTTGTGATTGTGAGGTATAATAGATACCAAAATCAATCGAGGGATAGGCAGGAGCGTGGAAGGATGGGCCGCAAGCCAAGGGGAAAAGAGCATGCAGCGAATATGCTCAAGCTTGTGGACGGGCGTAAAGCGGGTAGAGATGGTGAGACTCCGGCTAAAGAGGGGCAATTGAAGGAAGTGGCGGCGGAAGAGCTGCCGTTTGAAGGCCGGGTTCCCGTAGCGAAAAGCTCTAAGCGGCTGCTCATGAACGGTGTCGTCCTGATGGCGGGCGCCGCTCTGTTATCGAAGCTAATCGGTGTTTTTCAAAAAATACCGCTGCAAAATTTGGCGGGGAATCGCGTATTTGGCATTTATAATGCGGTATATCCGTTTTATCAGCTGGCGGCTGTTCTGGCGACGGCTGGTTTGCCTACGGCTGTATCGCTCTTGATCGCAGAGAGGCTGCGCAAGGGAAATGACCCAGAGGGCGTCAGGCGTACGTTATTTGCGGCGTTGCTGCTGCTTGGAATAACAGGAATCGTTACGTTTAGCTTCATGTGGGCAGGCGCTAGTCACGTGGCTGAATGGATTGGTGATACGGATACGGCTGGCGCGATTCGCTCGGTCTCGTTTGCGCTGCTGCTGGCTCCGTTCGTTGCCGCATTGCGGGGATATGTACAGGGCTTGGGCAGGATGGGGCTGTCCGCTGCCTCGCAAATCGTAGAGCAGATGATACGCGTTGGCGTCATGCTTCTGGTGCTTGCGATGAGCTGGTCGTCGATTGGCTGGACAGACGCTTCCGTAGCGTTTGGCGTTATGAGCGGCTCGGCGTTTGGGGCGTTGGCTGCGCTGCTAGTCCTTGCCGTATATGTGTGGAGACAGCGCCGCCGCAAGCGGGATGCCCGTGTAGCCGGTGCATTGCGCGGCGAAATGAAAAAACTCGCGGCAATTGCGCTGCCGGTCGCGCTTGGGGCAGTTGTCGTTCCCGCCCTCGGAGTCGTGGATGCCTTTACGGTTCCGAGATTGCTTCAGGCTGGAGGAGCGTCCGAGGCTAATGCGATGGCGCTGTTTGGCGTATACAGCCGGGCGCAGCCGTTGGTACAGCTTGTTGTTATGGTAGCAGGAGCCGCGGCCGCAGCGCTTGTGCCTGGCATTGCGCTCGCGCGAATGCGGGGCGCTTATGGACAGCTGCGCGTCCAGCTCTCGCTTGCGGAACGCGCGGCATGGGCAATCGGCGCGGCGGCGGCGCTTGGCCTAGCCATTCTTGCGGAGCCGCTAAATGTGATGCTGTATGCCGACTCCAATGGCACGATAGCATTTGCGTTAATAGGCTGTACCGCGCTTGCGGGCAGCGTTAACGCCGTAACCGCGCCAGTGCTGCAAGGGCTTGGCGCGGTGAGGATTCCAGCAGTGCTGCTGCTTATTGCGGCGCTGCTAAAGGGCGTGATGAACGCCATGCTTGTACCGGCTTACGGCATCGAAGGAGCGGCCATTGCCGGCGTAGCAGCGCTAAGCGCGGCAGCCGTGCTGGGCGCGGTCGCGGTGCGATATATCGCTGCGGGCGCTGGCGCTTCGATGGCGGGGAGCTGGGGAGGCGCGGAGCGGGATTTGAGTTTGGGAGAAGGGGCGGCTGATAAGGAGAGTGTAGGTGCGGGAGTGCGAGCGGGTGGAAGAGCGAGTGTGGATGAACGGGCAGTTGAAAAAGCGAGCGAGCGTATGCAAGCGGGCGGGAAAAGGCGAAGGCCGCTGCTTGGACGCGCGGCCGCAGGCACGGGCTTTGCGCTCGCGGCGATGGCCGCGGCGCTTGTTGTCGCCGAGCGAGCGCTTGGCGCCGCGCTAGGCGGGCTGCCGCCTCGGGCGGCAGCAGCTGCGCTTGCGCTGACGTGCGTAGCCGTCGGCGCTTGCGCCTTTGGCGCCGCGGCTTTGCGCGGCGGCGCCATTAGCGCGCGCGAATTGCGCGCGCTGCCGGGCGGCGGCGTACTGGCCGCCCGCCTGCGGCGCTGGCGGCTTATTCCGCCGGCGAAGGATGAGCGCTAGCGCCTGTTAGCGCCGCCCGCCTGTCATAAGCAAAGCTGAGAAACAGCTCGGCTGATGCAATAAGCATGGACTCGGCGTATACGATAATCGCAAATTCGTCCAACATAATGGTTGTAAGAACATATAGGCTCTTACAACCAAAGAACGGCTAGGTTTCACAGCCTATAAGCACAAATACGTGTTAACAGCACTAAATCGACGCACAAAACGCACTGCAAATTTGCCGTAAGAACACATACATTCTTACGGTCCAATTTCAGTTGGTTTTCACAGCCTATAAGCACAAATACGCGCTAACGGCACCAAATCGCCGCACAAAACGCACTGCAATTTCGCCGTAAGAACATATACGTTCTTACAGCCCGATAATGGCTGGATTCCACGCCTTATAAGCACAAACACGTGCTTACGGCACCAAATCGACGCATAAAACGCACTGCAAATTTGCCGTAAGAACACATACATTCTTACGGTCCAATTTCAGTTGGTTTTCACAGCCTATAAGCACAAATACGCGCTAACAGCACCAAATCGCCGCACAAAACACACTACAAACTCGCCGTAAGAGCACATATGTTCTTCAGCCGAAGAACAGCTGCGATCTACAGCCTATAAGCACCCATTACCTGCTTACAGCAGCGCGTCACGGTGCAAAAAGGCCGCCAAAAGTAACAATTTTGTGCAATATATTGATGTTTCTGACGAATTGGTCCATTATTACTTTTTGTAGCAAAATAGCGATTATCATTTTGCTGCTTTTCTCTGTCTCTCTCGCCTTCAACGATGCAGCATACATAATCGTGTTCTAAGTGTTCTAAGTGTTTCTAACTGTTCTAAGCTGTCCTGGCTCCCAGCCATCACAGCTCAAAATATGTTCAAAGGAGGCTTAACCAACATGACGGCTCCAAAACTTACAGTCGTTGGACTAGGCTCGGGCGACCCCGACCAAATGACGCTTGGCGTATGGCGCAGGCTGCAGGCGGCGAACCGCATATTTGTGCGTACGGCGCAGCATCCGGCGATGTCGATGCTTCAGGATAATGGCATCGCTTATACATCATTCGACGCTCTTTACGAGCAGCATGAGTCCTTTCCGGACGTATACAAGGCGATTGCTGAGGCGCTTATTGCCGAAGCCGAAAACACCAGCGAGGACGAATCGCTCATCTACGCGATTCCCGGTCACCCGATGGTAGCCGAACGTACGGTTCAGCTGCTGCGCGAGCAATGCCCTGAAGCGGGCATTGACCTGCAAATTATCGGCGGCGAGAGCTTCCTGGATCAAGCGTTCGTCAGCCTTGGAATCGATCCGATCGAGGGGTTTGCGCTTCTTGATGCGGCAGATTTGCAGCCATCTCTGCTGCAGCCGCAGTTGCATACTTTGATTGGCCAAGTGTATGATGCTTTCACGGCATCTGATGTTAAGCTCGCCCTCATGGAGCGTTATCCAGATGATTACGAGGTTGTTGTCGGGCATGCTCTTGGCGTTGCTAACGAGCAGCAGATCATTCGCGTTCCGCTATACGAGCTTGATCGTACGCCGGGCTATGGCAATCTATCGCTCATCTGGGTGCCGCGCTCCGAAGATGCGTCGCTGCGCAACCGCTCCTTCGAGCGGCTGCATGAGATTGTTTCCATTCTGCGCAGCCCGGAGGGCTGTCCGTGGGATCAAGAGCAGACGCATCAGTCCCTTCGCAAAAATTTTATCGAAGAGCTGTACGAAGCGCTGGAAGCCATCGACAACGATGATCCCGACGGTATGCAGGAGGAATTTGGGGATGTTATTCTGCAAGTGATGCTTCATAGCCAAATGGAAGAAGAGACTGGCGCTTTTTCTGTCTATGATGTGATACAATCACTTAACGAGAAACTTATTTTCCGCCACCCGCATGTGTTTGGGGATCTGGATGCTAGCGATTCGCAAGAGGCATTAGTCAACTGGGAGCAAATGAAGGCCGAGGAAAAACGCCTGAAAGGAACCGATGTGAACCGCCCATCGGTGCTCGATGGCATTCCGCCCGATCTGCCAGCCCTTATGAAAGCTTATAAGCTTCAGAAAAAAGCAGCTAAGGTAGGCTTTGATTGGGACACGCTTGACCCCGTGCTCAGCAAGATAGAAGAGGAACTCGCAGAGCTGCGCGAAGCGATTGCTTCTAAGTCCGAGGAGGAGCAGGCCTCGGAGCTTGGCGATTTGCTGTTTGCGGTCGTCAATGCCTCACGCTTCATCCATGCCGATCCGGAAGAGGCGCTTTCTCGCACGAACAAAAAATTCCGCAGTAGATTTGCGTATATTGAGGAACAGCTTCGTATAAGCGGGAAGCAATTTGACCAGACTGATTTAACAGAAATGGATCGTTGGTGGGATGAGGCTAAACGCTATTCGTAGGTTTCATTTCGTCATGAATCGCCTTTTTTCCACACGAATCGCAAAAAAATTTCAAATAGCGGCAGGATTTATTTGCTAGAAGGCAGAATAAGTATTCTTCGTGAGAGTAAGAATTGAAAGTAACGGCGGCGCTACAAGCGTCGACCACAAATAACGGTAACGAATTAGGAGGATTTTATAATGAACAAAACAGACTTGATCAACAACATTGCAGAAAAAAGCGGTTTGACTAAACGTGACGTAGAAGCAGTACTTAACGGCTTCTTGGGCGAAGTAACAGATGCACTTGCAGGTGGCGATAAAGTACAATTGATCGGCTTCGGTACTTTCGAAACTCGTAAACGTGCTGGACGCACTGGCCGCAACCCGCAAACAGGCGCTCCAATCGAAATCTCGGAAGCAAAAGTTCCTGCATTCAAAGCAGGCAACAAGTTGAAAGAAGCTATCCAATAATCAATGCGATTGGATAAATTTCTTAAGGTATCCCGACTGATCAAGCGCCGTACCGTTGCGAAGGATGTTTCCGAGCAAGGTCGCGTATGGATTAACGGCCGCGAAGCGAAAGCTAGCAGCTCCGTTAAAGTCGGTGATGAGCTCCAAATCCAATACGGTCAAAAAATCGTAACCGTGCGCGTTGAGCGAATTGCGGATACGACCCGTAAGGATGAAGCCGGAGAGCTGTATACCTTGGTGAAAGAAGAGCAACGCCCGCGCGAGAACACGCTCGAGTGGGAACAGCAGCAATAACAACCAGACTGCCCGCAAGCACAAAACTTGCGGGCAGTCTTTTTTTGCACATGCCTGTTTCAGCTTCGTCATTATTGTTTATTTACTCGGAGGACTATTGAATGAATCATGTGCAGCTCCCTATTCCGGAGTATCGGCGGAAGGGTTTTTCTTTGCTTGGCGACGCGTTTTCTCTTTTTTTCAGGCATGCGTTCCCTATTCTTTTTTTTGTTGCTATTATAGCGGTCCCAGTGGAAGCGATAAAAAACTATTATTATTTCGAGCCTGGAAGTGACAGCGGTTTTTTTGATTCCGTGTCGCGGTGGGATAATTTTATCGGGCTTTTCTTTTTGAGCGTCATCACGCCTATGATCGTCCACTACTTGCTTGGTCAAATGACTGCGAGTAACGCCGGAAAGAGGCAGTCTCTTCTGTGGGGCATGCGCAAATGGGTGCGAATGATCATGTACGGCTTTTTGCAGAATGTCATCTTGTTTGCAGGAATCATTATGCTTGTTGTGCCTGGGTTGATATTCGCAGTATGGCTGATGCTGATGCCTATCTTTGTGTCGGCCGAGGATACTTCGCGGAGCAATCCGCTGCAGGAATGCCGGGGAATGGCGCGCGGACGCTTTTTTAAATTTGCAGGGTATGCGGTGGTCGGCTATGCCGTGATCATTTTGATCAGCGTGATAACTGGTCTTTTCTCAGCCATCGTACCAAACGAATCCTGGATCACTGCCACTATTTTTGATGTATGGATCGATTGGTTCAGCGAGCTGATTACAGTCGTATTTCTGCTAGTCTATTTACAAGTGAAGACCGAAACCCGCGACTTGTTGCCGGAGCCCGCCAATCCACTAGAATAAGTTCTAATTCTCGCCCTCGTCCCATAAGCTAGTCTAAACGTATAAGACAGGATAAGCCCCGCGCTTATACACTGCTTATATTTGAATGCGGAACGTATGCCGCGCCGCCCATTGGACGGCGGTAGCCGTTTACGCCTAGACTGCTAACGAAGCGGAGGACGAGTCTATGGTTGACCAAGGCAAGGGGCAGAAGCGTCAGGAAGTCAAAATGCTTAATCGCAAACTGCTGGAGCTTACCGGCGTCGTGAACGTGGAGAGCTTCGACAGCGAGGAATTTTTACTTGAGACAGAGCTTGGCTACTTGGAGGTTAAGGGCCAAAATTTGCATATGAAGCATCTTAGTCTCGAACAAGGGCAGGTGGCAATTGAGGGGCTCGTCCATTCGCTCGCCTATTTGGATGGAAACAACGCCTCTTCAAAATCAAAAGGGCTGTTCGGGAAGCTATTTAAGTGACGCTTAGTATGCAATGGTTGACGATGGCAGTCATGCTCCTGTCGGGGCTTGGCATGGGAACGGTGTTCGACGGCTATCGGGTCATGTCGAATGAGCTGAAGTTTCCGCGCTGGTGGCTGCCTGTGCTTGATGTCATCTATTGGATGGCGGCGGCGCTAGTCGTCTTTCGGGTGCTGTACGCCAGCAACAACGGCGAGGTGCGGGCGTACGTTTTTATTGGACTGGCTATCGGCATTATTCTCTATTATTTGCTGCTCAGCAAGATCGTTATCATTGTCGTAAAATGGGTCATAGGAGCGGTGCGAAAGCTCATTGCTTTTGTGCTCAAATGCCTCGAAATCCTTATCGTGAAACCGATTTTGCTGCTCTACAAACTGGTAATGGTTATTTTGGCATTTGGGTCTGCACTCACTATTTTCGCATTAAAAATTGTGGTACAATTGGTTCGTCCATTTTGGAAATTGTTACTTTGGATGGTAAGGCCAGTCACTCGTCCGCTTGGACGCTGGCTGTCGCCCTACTTAGCCAAGTGGCAATTGGCCGAGAGGCTGAGCAAGATCGGACTACTAATTGCCCAATTGTGGAGCAAATGGTTTAGGAGGTAATACCGCTCATGGCAACAGCTGCTGTAAATAAGACTCCAGGGAATGCTGGAACAAAACGCCGGTTCAAACTGTGGATGATGTTCATCGTGCTATTTATGGGCTGGGCGGGATACACCATCTTTGGCCAGATGCAGCAGAAGAACGCCACTGGCGTTAAGCTAACTACAATACAAGGGCAGCTGGAAGCGTCCACCAAAGAAACAGAGGCGCTCAAACGTCAAATTGAACGGTTAAACGACCCAGAATATATCGAACAACTAGCAACAAAAGAGCAGGGCATGGTCAAGAAGGGCGCGCAGCAGATTTTCAGCGATTAAATAGGGCTCCAAATCGGGTGAACGTCTGTTGACCTTACTTGAACGGTTCGGTTATAATCACGTTAATAGCGTTTTCGCAAAACTTTTAGCATATGCTTATGAACTCAGTTTTGCTTCGCATAACTTTTAGGGAGGAACATTTTATTTTATGGCAATTGAAGTGGGCGCTAAGTTAGAAGGAAAAGTGACAGGCATTACGCATTTTGGGGCATTTGTCGACTTGTCGGGAGGTGTCACGGGTCTTGTTCACATTTCGGAAATTGCTGATAATTACGTCAAAGACGTGAAGGATCACCTGAAAATCGACGATGTCGTGAAAGTAAAAGTGATCAACGTGGACAAAGACGGAAAGATCGGACTTTCCATTAAGCAAGCCATTGACCGGCCAGAAGGCCAACCAGCGCCACAACAACGCGAGCGTCACAGCGGAGGCGGCGGTGGAAGCACTGGCGGTAGTGGTGGTGGTGGCGAACGTTTCAACCGCGGTGGCGGAGGCGGTGGTGGCGGACGTCCCTTCAACAAGCAATCGTCTGGCAGACCGGCATACGGTAAACCGTCATTCGAGGATAAAGTGTCACGTTTCCTGAAAGACAGCGAAGAGCGCATCTCCTCTTTGAAGAAGAATACGGAGGGCAAACGCGGCGGACGCGGTGCCAAGCGAGTATAAGCTGAATCGTCATAACATTATACAGGAGCAGAACCTCATTGGTTCTGCTTTTTTTGCGTGCGGAAACAAAGAATCGGGCGCGTATCTTGGTAAGCGCTTACCATTTGCTGTCGAAGCGGGACGTTGCACCTGGTAAATGCCGGTGAATAATTGCCGATTGGAAGCGGAGCCATCTGTTTGGCACGGTCATTGTCGTTTGTCAGCGTCCTAGCTGCTGGAAAAAAATACTTTTCCCCGATCCTCCCTCATTCCCGACAGGTTACAACGTGATTTCGCCATCATTTGAATGATTTACAGCACATATTTTGTTGGCGGCAATTTGCTGGCATGGGATATAAAAGATGGGACAATCCCATACGGAGCATATGTTTGACCGCGTACTGACAATGGCCGCGACGCCTATTATTTATGTCGGAAAAAATTTACAATCGTGTTACGTTAACTGACAAACTTCATGCGGACAACCTCCTATAATGAAAAACACATTACATTCGGAATGGTGGTGTCTGCTCATGGAAAAGGAAAACGCGGTTGTGCTTCCAGGTGTGAAACGGACAAGTCTGGCTCAAACGATGTTGCAGAAAGGTCGGGAATGGGCCGCCGCGCGGCGATTCATTCAAGTCATTTTGGCCAAAAAGTGGACATTTTTACTCGTGGGTGTAGCCTTCCTGCTCGGAAGGGCGGTTATACTCGAATCGCTAATGCCGTTTGCTATCGCTTATTTCGCTGTTATCTACTTTATGCGCAGGGATATTTATCCGTGGGTGGCAATCTCCTTGGTAGCGGGAAGCTGGCTGGCAGCCGATCCGGCGCCCATGTGGATTGCGATGGAAATTGCGGTGTTGTTTCTATTTCTGAAGGGTTTGGAGGCGTATGAGAAGGCGGAGCTGTCATCGGCGCCGATTCTGGTGTTTGCGTCAACGCTATTGGTGCAGATGTTCAGCGTCTTTATAGGGGACGAGCTTAGCTGGTATAACTTTATGCTCGTTGTCGTGGAGGCGGCGCTCAGCTTTGTGCTTACGTTGGTGTTTATACAAGCGATTCCCGTTTTAACGATGACAAAGAAATCAGCCTCGCTCAAAAACGAAGAAATCATTTGTTTAATGATTTTGCTCGCGTCTGTCATGACAGGGGCGGTTGGCTGGGTGTTCTACGGCTTGTCGGCAGAACATGTGATGTCTAGGTATATGCTGCTGTTATTCGCTTTAGCAGGCGGCGCCCCGCTTGGCGCTTCGGTCGGTGTTGTTGCAGGACTCATTCTAAGCTTGGCTGACTTTGGCGCAGTCGTTCAAATGAGCTTACTCGCGTTTGCGGGATTGCTTGCTGGCTTGCTGCGTGACGGCGGCAAAATGGCAGCGGCATTCGGAATGTTGCTTGGGACATCGATTTTATCCATATATGTAGGGAGTCAGGCTGATGTTATGAGCTCAACCTGGGAGTCGGTAGCGGCCGCTATTTTTCTTATGCTGACGCCTCGTACGATGATTCGTACGATCTCGCGGTATGTGCCGGGTACGAATGAGCATGCCAAATCGCAGCATGAATATGCAAAGAGGGTGCGTGAGGTAACGGCTGACCGCGTATCGCAATACTCTGAAGTGTTCAGCCAGCTGTCGCGCAGCTTTGGCCAGCTCAACAACAGCGTTACAAATTTGAACCGGGAGGATGAGATTAGCCACTTTATGAATTCGGTAGCCGAGCGCAGCTGTTCGAGCTGCCACAGGCAAAACGCATGCTGGGAGGACAAGTTCTTTCATACGTACAAAATGATGACCGATATGATGACTACTGTAGAGGAGGATCGTGTTCCGTCCGCCAAGGAGATACCTCGGGCTTGGTCAGCGCACTGCGTCAAATCATCCCAGGTACTTATGGATATGACACAACAGTACGAGCTATACCAAAATAATATGCACTGGAAGAAACAAATATACGATTCCCGCCGGCTTGTTGCGGATCAATTGCAAGGCGTATCGCAGGTAATGGTCGATTTGGCCAAAGAGATTAAACGAGAGGGGCAGACGCTGCATTTGCAGGAGGAGCAAATTCGAGAGGCGGTGGAAGGACTCGGCTTATCGGTTCAAGGGATTGATATTGTAAGCTTGGAGGAGGGAAATGTGGACATAGAGGTATACCACGCATTTGGGCAGGGGTATGATGAGTGCCGCAAAATAATTGCGCCTCTGCTTAGCGATATTTTGGGCGAGCATATCGCAGTCAAGTCAGAGCGCCCGCCAACAAGAAGCGGAGAACCGACGCTCGTAGCCTTCGGCTCGGCCAAGCAGTATGAGGTGGAGACCGGTATTGCGGGCGCGGCTAAAGGAGGAGATCTGCTGTCAGGCGACAGCTTCAGCATGGTTGAGCTTGGTAACGGCAAGTTTGCTGTTGCGATTAGTGACGGCATGGGCAATGGCGAACGGGCACGGCAGGAGAGCAGCGCGGCATTGTCTATTTTGCAGCAGCTGCTGCAGTCCGGCATGGATGAGAAGCTGGCGGTGAAGTCCGTCAATTCGGTGCTCTTATTGCGTTCATCCGATGAAGTATTCGCTACCGTCGATTTGGCGATCGTTGATTTGTATACGGCGCAGACGACGTTTATGAAGATAGGGTCAACCCCAAGCTTTATCAAACGAGGAAATGAGGTCATTCCGGTAACGGCAAACAATCTGCCTATTGGCATTCTTCAAGATATTGACGTTGATTTTGTCTCAATGCAAATGCAGTCCGGCGATACACTCGTTATGATGAGCGACGGCATTTATGATGCTCCGGGCCTTGCCGTCAACAAGGAGCTATGGATGAAGCGCATTATTAGCGAGCTGGATACCGATGATCCGCAGGAAATGGCGGATGCGCTGCTTGAGAAGGTCGTTCGCCATCATAACGGCGAAATCGTGGATGATATGACAGTGCTCGTTGCGCGAATTGACAAGCATTTGCCGGAGTGGGCGTCATTCCGCTTTCCCGGCATTACGCGCATGGAGCGCCCAAGGACGGTGAGCTAGCAAGTATTACTTTGTAACATTGGGTAATCCGCGCCAGAACGGTGAGCTGGCGATTGGATCTATTCTTTAATCAAGCGGAAGCCTTTTTGTCTGCCTTGCTGATCGGAGGCTGGCGGCAAAATGGCTTCTTTTTGCGGTTTAATTGGTTAATCTGGCGTGTGGGAATAGTGGGTTAAAGCTGTGCATGCAAAATCATCTCACTATATGGGTGATGTACCCGTATCTTCCATCTCCGAAACAGAAGCTTATCATCTATTTATTGAACTTATAGAATTAGCCGATGAATGATATAGTTGAAAGGATTCCTTCCGCCACATGATGGCGGGATGTAGGCTGCCGCATTCTTGCAATTGCAATTATTGATCTTTTTACGACTCTAGCTGTTTATCCCTCTCAAAAAAGGCAAAGCTAATAGAAAGGCTGAGGCTAAGCCTATGCTTTCGAAGCTGTGTTTGATTCTCAGACACTGAGCCTATGCTTTCGAAGTTGTGTTTGTTACACAAACACTAAAGGAGGATAAACAGTTATGAAGCAAATATTATTAATAACGGATGGTTGCTCGAATGTGGGGCTTAGTCCGGTAGTGGCGGCTGCGCATGCGCATTCGGATGGGATATCGGTGAATGTGGTGGGCGTGCTCGATCAGGGTGATGTAGGTGAGCTAGGAGCGACGGAGATTGATGAGATTGCGCGCGCGGGCGGGGGACTCAGCAGAATGGTCAACATGCGCCAGCTGTCCCAGACGGTGCAAATGATGACGCGCAAGACGGTCGTGCAAACGATTCAGCTGGCGGTGCAGAAGGAACTGAAGCAAGTGCTCGGAAATGGGTCGATTGAGGCGCTTCCGCCTGAGAAGCGCGGTGATGTGGTTCGCGTAATTGACGAGCTTGGGGAAACATCGAGCTTACAGGTTGCGCTGCTTATTGACGCAAGCGCCAGTATGAAGCCGAAGCTTGCTGCTGTGGAGGAGGCCATCCGTGATTTGATGCTCAGCCTGCAGGCTAGGCAGGGGAAAAGCGAAATCTCGGTTTTTCATTTTCCAGGCTCAAGGCATGGGGATGATTGCGTGATGGATTTAGGCTGGACGAGTCATCTCAATGGCGTACAGGGCATTTTTCCAAGGCTGCAAATGGGCGGAACGACGCCTACGGGGCCTGCGATCATGCAAGTGATTGATTTTTACCGTCAGGGAGATTATGGTAGGAAGAGCAGAGACGAAACGGATGGGATGATGAGTGACTACGTCGTTTAAGGTTGATCTTCGCCGCGGCATGGTGGTGACCGGCAAGTGGAAGCAGGGGCGATACAGAGTTGAGAGGTTGCTTGGGGAGGGCGCAAACGGTAAAGTATATCTCGTACAGCGCGATCGCAGCTGGTATGCCTTGAAGCTTGGTCTTGATGCGATTGATCTGCAATCCGAAATTAACGTATTGCAGTCGATTGCCAAACAAAAGCAGCACGGGCATGAACCTTTTCTTTTTGACGTGGATGATTTGTACGGGCCGGATGGACGGGAATATCCCTTTTATATTATGCGCTACGTTCCGGGCGGGACGCTGGGCGACTACTTGAAGCAAAACGGTACGGAATGGTTTCCGCTCGTTGGCCTGAACCTGCTTGGCAAGCTGGCGAAGCTGCATCAGGCTGGCTGGGTGTTCGGCGATCTCAAGGTGGAAAATGTAATGGTCGCCGATTATGGGCACGTGGAGCTGGTTGACTATGGCGGCGTGACGTCGTCAGGCAAAGCGATTCGCCAATTCACGGAAATTTATGACCGCGGCTACTGGAACGGCGGCTCGCGGTCGGCAGACCCGAGGTACGATCTGTTTTCCTTCGGCGTGCTTTGCATTCAGCTGCATGAATCGAAGCGGCTCCACCAGCTGACGCTTGAGCTATTGCCTCAGAACCGATCCGCGGGCGACCTGATGCAGATTGCGGAAGCGAGCCCGTCGCTTAAGCCGATCGCGGGCTGGCTGCGCAAAGCCTTTGGAGGCCAGTTCGCGGATGCCGGAGAGGCATCTGAAGCATGGCGATTATTGATGCATAGACGGGATACGCACAGGCACTCCTCTACGCCAGTGTGGCTGAAGGGGCTTGTTGCCGCCTCTGCCGTCCTGCTCGGGACTTCGGTTTATTGGTTGCTGCGCAATGTGCTGTAAGATCAGCCAGGAGCAGGGGAGTGAAGGTGAGGGAACTACATATGAATCTGCGTAACGAACTTGAAAAAGCAGCGGCGGAGCGAGGGCTGTGGTCAACGGGCGATTGCATCGTAGTGGCGGTTTCCGGCGGTCCGGATTCCATGGCGCTGCTCCACATGCTGGCTGCTTCTGCGAAAGAAAGCGACTTAACGATCATTGCAGCTCATGTGAATCACGGCTTTCGCGTTCAGGAGTCGGCACATGAGCTGATGGTCGTTCAGGCATTCGCGGAGAAGCTAGGCATTGTTTGCGAAACTGTCACTTTCGACATGCCTTCTTATATAGAAGAAACGCGTATGAATGGACAGGCGGCCTCGCGCGAGAAACGATATTCATTTCTGCACGAGATCGCTGCGCGTTACGGAGCCACTCGAATTGCGCTAGCCCATCATGCAGATGATCAAGCGGAGACCGTGCTTATGCGGGTCATTCGGGGGACAGGCTTAACCGGGCTCGCTGGAATCCTTAGCAAAAGGCGAGAAAAAAACGTGGAACTTATCAGACCGCTGCTTCGTATGAAGAAGTCAGACCTTCTGCGTTACTGCGAACAGCATCAAATCCCGTACTGCACGGATAGCAGCAACAAGGAACGCCATTATTTCCGAAATATTATTCGGCTAGATATTTTACCGTATTTATCTCGGCACAATCCGCAGCTATCCCAATCGCTTCAGCGGCTTGCTGAAGTAGCAGGGGCGGAAGACGAGTGGATGGAGAAACAAACCGAAGCGTTATTCGCGCAGCTCGTTACGTTATCCCCCAATGAATGCGCGATTGGCTGCAACGATTTGCATGGTCTCCACGTCGCTTTACAAAGGAGATTGATTAAACTAATATTAAGTTATCTTTCTAAAGAAACGGAAAAGATATCCTTCGAGCAGATTGAGACGATGCGGCTTGCTGCTTCCGCTCATGCCCCAGCAACCTGGCGGATCGATGCCGGTGCCGGTATTCGCTGCGCTCGTGAGTACGATATGATGCGATGGCTTCAAGTTCCGCAGCATTCGTCAGACGAAGCGAGCGACTATTCGTATGAGGTTGGAAGGGACACAGCCAGCTTGAAAGTCGACCCGTGCGGATGGACATTTGACTTTTTCCATGCATCTGCAGAAGATAGCCGTAAGCCAGCTTCACGTTATGAAGCTTGCTTCGATGTTTCAGAGTTATTGTTTCCGCTCGTCGTTCGAAATAGGCGACCGGGCGACAGAATTCAGGTTTTAGGATTAAATGGTTCGAAAAAAGTGCAAGATATGTTCGTTGACGAGAAAATTGCTCCGCTGAAGCGGGAGTCGTATCCATTGCTGTTCGATGCAGCGGGGAAATTGCTCTGGATTCCGGGCATTCGCAGATCTAGCCACGCACTGACGGAGACGCGCACGCAAGGTGTGCTTTTCATAAGGGCTGGCAACGAATAAGAAGCACTGGTACACTCATAAACATAGTTAAGGCGTAGGGGGATTTCTACTTTGCAGAACGATATTCAAGAAGTATTGTATGACCAGCAGCAAATTGGTGACAAGGTTAAAGAGCTTGGTGAAACACTAAGCAAAGATTTTAGCGGACGCAATCCGCTCGTTATTTGCGTTCTTAAGGGCGCATTTATTTTTATGGCGGATTTGGTTAAGGAAATGACAGTGCCGCTTGAAATTGATTTCATGGCCGTGTCTAGCTATGGGCAATCGACTAAATCATCTGGCGTTGTCAAAATTATTAAAGACCTTGATGTATCAGTCGAAGGCCGCGATGTTCTGATCGTTGAGGACATCATCGACAGCGGGCTAACGCTCAGCTATTTAATCGATGTTCTTGAGCGCCGTAATGCGAAGTCGGTCACCGTCGTTACATTGTTCGATAAGCCGGCTCGCCGTACAGTGGACTTGGAAGCGGATTACAAAGGCTTTACGCTGCCGGACGAGTTTGTTGTCGGTTATGGACTGGATTTTGCAGAGAAATATCGCAATCTCCCTTACATTGGCATTTTGAAGCCGCAGGTCTATGAGAAATAATAGCGATTCACCCGTACATGCCCTTCTCCGTACACCTCTATTGTTATGGAAAGTCATGCTATGGTAAAATATTTTAAGCGTCTGAGAGGAGGTTGGGGATGAATCGGATCATCCGTAATACTGGTTTTTATTTAATTATCTTTTTGGTGACCGTTGGGATTTTTCAATTTATCAGCAGCCAAAATGACACGACAGTTGGATTGCGATATGACGAGCTTCGCGCTGCAGTTGAATCAGGCAATGTTAAAGAGCTGAGTGTTAAGTATGAGAATCAAACTTATTTTGTTTCTGGTAAATATAATACAAAGCCTGCAGGCGCGGAAAGCGACCAATTTGTATCTAGGGTCAGCGTCAAAGCGGAGGAGAAGATCCTCGCATGGCAGGAGCAGTTCGGGTTTCAGCTTGAAAGCAAGGAAATGGATCAGCCAAGCATTTGGCTAACATTCCTCACTTCCATTATTCCGTTTGTCATTATCTTTGTCCTGTTCTTCTTCTTAATGAATCAAGCTCAGGGCGGCGGCGGCAAAGTGATGAACTTTGGCAAGAGCAAAGCGCGGCTTTATGATAATGAGAAGAAGCGGATTACATTTGAAGATGTCGCTGGTGCAGACGAGGAGAAGCAAGAGCTCGTTGAGGTTGTAGACTTCTTGAAAGATCCGCGCAAATTTAATCTGGTTGGGGCTCGCATACCGAAAGGTGTCTTGCTGGTCGGTCCTCCAGGTACAGGTAAAACCTTGCTTGCCCGCGCAGTAGCAGGGGAAGCAGGTGTACCGTTCTTCAGTATTTCCGGTTCCGATTTCGTGGAGATGTTCGTCGGTGTCGGCGCATCCCGTGTGCGTGACTTGTTCGAGAATGCGAAGAAAAACGCTCCATGTATCATCTTTATCGATGAGATTGATGCAGTAGGTCGTCAGCGTGGCGCAGGTCTTGGCGGCGGTCATGATGAGCGTGAGCAAACGCTCAACCAATTGCTCGTTGAGATGGATGGTTTTGGCGCTAACGAAGGCATTATTATCATTGCTGCAACGAACCGTCCTGATATTCTCGATCCGGCACTTCTACGCCCAGGCCGTTTTGACCGTCAAATCACGGTTGATCGTCCAGACGTTAAAGGCCGTGAAGCGGTGCTTAAAGTGCATGCGCGCAACAAGCCGCTTGCGAAGGACGTTAAGCTTGAAGTTATCGCGAAGCGCACGACTGGCTTCAGCGGTGCCGACCTAGAAAACTTGCTTAATGAAGCAGCGCTTCTTGCTGCCCGTCGCAACAAAAAGGATATCGCTATGGTCGAGGTTGATGATGCGATCGATCGGATTATCGTCGGTACGGAGAAGAAGAGCCGTGTTGTCAGTGACCGTGAGAAACGTATCGTTGCTTACCATGAGGCAGGACATACCATTGCAGGCTTCTTCTTGGAGCATGCAGATATGGTTCATAAAGTTACCATTATTCCTCGCGGCCGCGCTGGCGGATACGTCATTATGCTGCCGAAGGAAGACCGTATGCTTGTAACGAAGCAAGAGCTTCTTGATAAAATTACCGGTTTGCTTGCAGGCCGCGTGGCGGAAGAGCTGTTTATTGGAGAAATCGGAACAGGCGCATACAGTGACTTTAAACAAGCGACTAGTATCGTGCGTGCGATGATCATGGAATACGGTATGAGCGATAAGCTTGGACCAATGCAGTTCGGCAGCTCGCAAGGGCAAGTATTCCTGGGCCGTGATATCGGTCACGAACAGAACTACTCCGATGCGATTGCTTACGAGATTGACCAAGAAATGCAATCCATCATTACGGGTTGTTACGACCGTGCGAAGAAGCTATTGTCAGAGAAGAGCAAGGAAATGCATTTGATTGCTCAAACGCTGCTTAGCGAAGAAACGCTTGAACTCGAGCAAATTAAACGTTTGGTTGAGACAGGTACTTTGGAGGGCGGCCCGTCTTCTGATGGAGCTGCAACAACAACTGAATCGACTGTTGAACCGATCGTTGAGACAGTTGGCGATGTGAAGGTCCGCATTCAGACACGTGAGCAGGATGAGATTAAAGGTCCTGTCCTAGAGAAGCGAGACAACCCAGAAGATCCGGATAAGAACGAGTAGATTTTTGTTATTGATGGCTGGTATAGTCGTTCTGCTACTTGCAACAAGTGGCGGGACGACTATTTTTTTCTTTATTAATGTTCGGATTTAGCCTATAATACGGTTATAAACCTTTAGCGCAAAACAGAGATGCTAACATAAAGGTTTATCTTTTTCGGCCAATATATTACATATATGTTACACGGAAGCGCGGTCAATGATTTTATGTCAGCAAACCTAACACTAATTCATTGACGTATAATTTTTTGTAACTATAATGAAATAATAGCGGCCAGGAACAGCAAGAATAAGAAAGTAATCGGGGTTGCACTGCTTCACCTAAATTTGAGCAAGGGAGAGAACACGCATGAAAAAAACATTTAGCTTTATGCTCGTTATGATGATCGCGTTGACACTAGTGTTGTCAGCTTGCGGAGCGAAGAAAAACAATGAGGGCGGAACAGGCACAAACACAAATGAGGGTGCCAAAGTTGAGTCTGATGGAACTGGTAAAGATTTTAAAATCGGTATGGTTACTGACGTAGGTGGCGTACATGACAAATCCTTTAACCAAAGCGCATGGGAAGCTCTTCAAAAAGTAACAGCTGAGACAGGCGCTGAAACGAAGTTCTTGGAAAGTAAAGGCGAAGCAGACATGGAGCCGAACCTGAACAGCTTCGTTAAAGAAGGCTACAGCCTCACTTGGGGTATCGGTTTCTTGTTCAACGATGCACTTAGCAAAGTGGCAAAAGAAAACCCTGATGCAAAGCTAGCTGTAATTGACAGCGTAATCGAAGCTCCAAACGTTGCTTCGATCACTTTTGCTGAGCATGAAGGATCTTTCCTTGTGGGCGTTGTTGCGGGTCTTATGACCAAAACAAACAAAGTAGGCTTTGTAGGCGGTATGGAAATTCCGGTTATCAAACGTTTTGAAGCAGGCTTCAAAGCGGGTGTAGCTGCGGTTAAACCAGATGCGACTGTAAAAGTTGACTACACAGGCGACTTCGGTAAGCCTGACCTTGGTAAATTGTCTGCAGCAACGATGTATGATGCTGGTATCGATATTATTTTCCACGCTGCTGGCGCTACTGGTAACGGCGTGTTTAACGAAGCAAAAGCTCGTAAAGATGGCGGCGACGACATTTGGGTTATCGGCGTAGATAAAGACCAATCGCTTGAGTTCGGCGATGAAATCACGCTTACTTCCATGATGAAGGGCGTAGATGCAGCGGTTCACAAAATTTCTAAAGACCTGATTGCAGGTAACTTTGCTGGCGGTACGACGCAAGAGCTTGGTTTGAAAGACGATGCAGTAGGCTTGCCGGCAACTAGCAAGAACATTCCTGCTGATGTGCTTGCAAAAGTAGATGAATATAAAGCGAAAATCGTTAGCGGCGACATTAAGGTACCGACTGAATAGTTTCCTTTATCCAAAGGTATCCTTTGATTGAGGATCGTTTGTCGATGTATCAGACAAGACCGGCTTCGGCCGGTCTTTGTTCTTTTTTTATGTTGGAAAGACAGCGTTAGAAAACCGGGGAGATGATGAGAATGGACCGGAGTTTGCCAGCAGTACAGTTAAAAGGTATTACAAAGCGCTTCCCTGGGCTCGTTGCAAATGATTCCATAAATTTTGAATTGAAAAAAGGCGAAATCCATGCGCTTTTGGGTGAGAATGGCGCAGGCAAGTCGACGCTAATGAACATTTTATTCGGACTATATCAGCCGGATGAGGGTGAAATATGGATTAATGGCAATCAGACGGTTATTGAAGGCGCGTCGAAGGCTATTGATTTAGGCATCGGCATGGTGCATCAGCATTTCAAGCTGGTACAGCCTTTTACGGTTGCAGAAAATATTGTGCTTGGCAATGAACCTGTCAAAGGTATGAAAATCGATTATAAGCTTGCAAATGAGAAGGTTCGGGCTATTTCTGAACGTTATGGTCTGAAAGTAGATCCTCAGGCGCGGATTAAAGATATTACGGTAGGAACACAGCAGCGGGTCGAAATTCTGAAAACGTTGTATCGGGGCGCGGAAATCGTTATTTTCGACGAGCCGACTGCCGTTCTAACTGTACAGGAAATCGAAGAACTGATTGAGATTATTCGTAATCTTGCTGCGGAAGGCAAGTCCATTATTATCATTACGCATAAATTAAAAGAGGTTATGGCGCTCGCCGACTCCGTAACGGTCATTAGACGAGGCAAGGTTATTAGAACCGTAAGCACGGATGAGACAAACGAGCAGCAGCTTGCTGAGCTTATGGTTGGCAGGGACGTATCCTTCGAGGTCAAGAAGACGAAAAACGAGCCTGGCAAGGTCGTCCTCTCGGTTGAGGATCTGCAAATGAAAGGCGAGCATGGCAAAAATGCTTTGAACGGCACTAGCTTTACTATCCGTGCCGGGGAAATCGTCGGAATAGCCGGCGTTGACGGCAACGGCCAAAGCGAGCTTATCTATGCGATTACAGGAATGCGCAAACTTGATGGCGGCAGCGTGAAGCTGAATGGACGGGATATGACGAACCTTTCACCGCGCCAAATATCGGTTGCCGGCGTAGGCCACATTCCAGAGGATCGGCATAAGCATGGCTTGGTGCTTGATTTCTCCGTAAGCGAAAATATGATTTTGAATACTTATTTTGAGCCGGAGTTTGGCCGCTCGATGTTTATTGATTACGATGCGATGGACAAGCTGGCGGACAAGCTCGTAAACGAGTTTGATGTACGCTCGTCGGGCATTCATACGCATGCGCGCGCTCTCTCGGGAGGCAACCAGCAAAAAGCGATTATCGCTCGCGAGCTGCATAAGGATCCTGATCTGCTTATTGCTGTGCAGCCAACGCGCGGACTTGATATCGGTGCGATTGAATACGTGCATAAGCGGCTTGTGCAAGCCCGTAATGAAGGGAAAGCGATTTTGCTCGTATCCTTCGAGCTTGATGAGCTTTACGCTTTATCCGATCGCATTGCAGTTATGTACGAAGGCAAGCTAATGGGCGAGGTTGATGCTGAGAATAGGGATGATCAACAGCTTGGTTTGATGATGGCTGGCAATAAGTCGGCTGTTGCTGCATCAGAGGGGAGAGGATAGCGTCTATGGAAACGTTGAAAAAAATATTTAATAAAACATCTATCCTTATTCCCGGTGTAGCGATCATACTCGGGTTATTGATTGGCGCTATTGCAATGGTGGCTGGAGGCTACAATCCAATTCTGGCTTACAGCTCATTGCTGGACAAGCTCTTCAGCACGCCTTACAACATGGGGGAAGCAGTTCGGGCGATTACGCCTTTGATCTTCACCGGTTTGGCGGTTTCATTTGCATTCCGTACCGGACTCTTCAATATCGGGGTTGAAGGACAATTTGTAATGGGTATGACGGGCGCGACGATTATCGGCGTGCTGCTCGACTTGCCTTGGTATATCCATGCTCCGCTCGCTATTATTACAGGAGCTGTATTTGGCGGACTTTGGGCGGCAATTGCTGGATACCTGAAAGCAAAACGCGGCGTCAATGAAGTTATTTCGTCGATTATGTTGAACTGGATCGCTTTGTTCCTGTCCAACTTTATTATCGCGAAGTTCCTAGTGGAGAAAGGCCAACAAAAATCGATGGCTGTTCATGAGTCGGCGATGGTGAAAATTGATTGGCTAATTAAACTGACGGACAACGCCCGCATGCACTGGGGTACGATCATCGCGCTTATCTGCATCGTTGTGTTTTACATCGTGCTTTGGCGCACGAAGCAGGGTTATGAGCTGCGCGCGGTTGGACATAATCCCGATGCGGCTTTGTATGCAGGCATGAACGTTAAATTAACGATGGTTAAATCCATGTTTATAAGCGGCGTATTTGCCGGTCTTGGCGGCGTGTTTGAAATTTTGGGCGTGTTCGGCAACCAGACGGTTATGGCCGCTTCGCCAGGATACGGGTTCGATGGCATTGCGGTAGCATTGCTTGGCGGCAATACGCCAATCGGCGTTCTGCTTGGAGCCATTTTGTTCGGAGGTCTAAGCTACGGCTCGGCTGGTATGAGCTTTGGCGCAGGCGTTCCTCCAGAGGTTGTGCGCATCGTAATCGGCGCCGTTATTTTCTTCGTTGCTTCGCATGGACTAGTGAAGTGGTTCCTCAAGCCTTTTCTAAATAAACGTGCAAGCAAGCGGAAGGAGGCGGTGTAAAATGAACGTGGTCGATGTTATTGGGCAGCTTATTAATACAACACTCGTGTTCTCCACCGCTCTTATCTTTACAGCACTTGGAGGCATGTACTCCGAGCGCTCAGGTGTCGTCAACATAGGGCTAGAGGGCTTGATGGTATCCGGTGCATTCGCTGCGGCGGTTGCAACCGAATATGCGATCCAAGCCGGCCTTGGAAATGCTTCGCCTTGGATCGGTCTCGTAGCGGCAGCCATATATGGCGTTCTGGTCTCGCTTCTGCATGCCGTATCCACGATAACGTTCCGTGCCGATCAGACGGTTGTGGGTGTCGTGATTAACATTTTCTCGCTCGGCTTGTCGCTGTACCTAACCAAAAGCTTGTATGATGGTTCAGGACAAACGCCGCAGCTTGCAAACGTATTTCATAAATGGAAAATACCTTACTTATCCGATATACCGTTGCTTGGCAAAGCGATATTTACAGCTTATCCGACAACCTATATCGTCATTATTCTTGCCGTTGTCAGCTACTTCGTCCTTTTCCGTACGCCATTTGGCTTGCGCCTTCGCGCGGTAGGCGAGCATCCAAGCTCTGCGGACACTGTCGGCATCAGCGTTACAAAATATCGCTATATCGGCGTATTGCTTAGCGGAGCGCTTGCGGGTCTTGGCGGCGCGACGATTACGCTGACTACGACGAGCAGCTTTGCCCATAATACGATTTCGGGGCAAGGGTTTATCGCGCTGGCAGCCCTGATATTCGGCAAATGGAATCCGCTTGGCGTCGTTGGCGCTGCCATGTTCTTCGGCCTTGCACAGGCGCTGAGAAGTTTTGCGCAGCTGTTTGAATTCTCGAAGCAAATTCCGGTTGAGTTCTTCTACATGCTGCCTTACGTCTTGACGCTCGTTGTATTGGCAGGGGCTGTTGGACGCTCGAACGCGCCATCGGCACTTGGCCAGCCTTACGATCCTGCTAAACGGTAGCAGCCGATCTAAAAATGATGCTAGGGTCTCTATCCAATTATGGATAGAGACCCTTTTTTTATTTTTGGACGGCTATTTAAGTAGAACTTTGCTCATAGACAGCCCTTATATTAATTAATTTTAAATTGCTGCCCGAAAATGGCCTTTAATACATTGACAGTAGCATCTACCACGTGTAAATTAAATCTTAATCAAATGAATTTATCCCTTTTGGTTTAAACTATAGGCGAGCGACTTTCTAAGTTTGTGCATCAATTCACAAAGTTCAGCTTGCCGCATTACGGAATGGGCATTATCCCCCATCCCTCATAAGAGGAGAGGATCTACTGTGGAAGCACTGGCACTGGAACGCAAGGCGGAGCAAAACCGTGAGCTGCGTGAGCGGTTGTTACAGTTGAAGAAAGAACGGAATGCTATCATTTTAGCCCATTATTATCAACGTGATGAAATTCAAGAGGTAGCTGATTTCCGCGGCGACTCCTTCCTGCTTGCGCAGAAAGCTGCCCAAACGGATGCCGATGTAATCGTATTCTGCGGCGTTCACTTTATGGGTGAGAGCGCTAAGATTTTGGCACCGAACAAGACCGTAATCATTCCTGATGAGCGTGCCGGCTGCCCGATGGCAGACATGGTAAGCGTAGATGGCTTGCGCAAGCTGAAAGCGCAGCATCCGAATGCAAAAGTCGTTACTTACATCAACTCGTCTGCGGAAATCAAAGCGGAGACTGACATTTGCTGTACGTCGGCGAATGCGGTTAAGGTTGTTAATTCGGTTGAGGGCGACGAAGTCATCTGGGTACCGGACAAAAACCTTGGTCACTATGTGCAGCAGAACACCGATAAGAAAATGATTATCTGGGAAGGCTACTGCAACACGCATGACATGCTAACGGTGAAAGACGTAGAAGAAATGAAAGCGAAATATCCGAACGCACAGTTTGTTGTTCACCCGGAATGCCGTCCGGAAGTGGTTGAGCTTGGCGATTTTGTAGGCAGTACAACCGCCATCATTAAATATTGCAAAGAATCGGATTGCCAAGAGTTTATCGTAGGGACAGAGGACGGTACAGGTTATCAGCTTCGTCTGGACAGCCCAGGCAAGACATTCCATTTTGCATCTAAATATTTGGTTTGCCCGAACATGAAGGTCAACAATTTGAAGAAGCTCGTGAAAAGCTTAGAGACGATGCAGCCTCAAATCTATGTGCCGCCGCATGTTGCGGATCAAGCTCGTTTGTCCTTGGAGCGCATGCTACTCGTGAAGTAGTATGCGCTACTCCTATGTTTGAAATATAAGAACTTATTTGTTCTAATTCTATGATTATGCTTATATTTCACCACGAAACGAAAGCAAAACGAAGCCAAAGGTCGGCTTTTGCCGTTTACGCTTGGAGGAGCCATAATGATTCCTAGATATTTAGTCGATGTGCAGTTGAGTGAGCTGCCTGTTATTGAAAAAGACGTCATTGTTATCGGGGCCGGCATTGCCGGTCTTTTTACCGCTATACGGGCAAGCGAAAATAATTCCGTTCTTATGATTACGAAGAAATCGCTGCTAGACAGCAACACTCGCTATGCGCAGGGCGGTATCGCTGCCGTTATTTCGGACGAGGATTCGCCTGCCTATCATAGACAGGATACGCTTATTGCAGGCGCTGGTTTGTGTTCGAATGAGGCGGTTGATGTACTTGTGCATGAGGGACCGAAGGGCGTTCGCAGCCTGATCCAGATGGGAACGCAATTCGATTTGGAAAATGGCGAGTTTGCTCTCACGAAGGAAGGCGCGCATAGCCAGCGGCGTATTTTGCATGCCAATGGGGACGCGACTGGCTTCGAGATCGTTAGAGCGCTATCGGAAACCGCTGTCGCTAATCCGAAAATCGAAGTGTGGGACGACCACTTTGTCATCGATCTCGTGACACAGGATGGCGAATGCTGCGGCGCAATCGTGCAGAAGCCTAGCGGACAACGCTTGTTCGTCAAAGGGAAAGCGGTCATTTTGAGCTCTGGCGGAGCAGGACAGCTCTATCGCTATACAACCAATCCCGAAGTGGCAACAGGTGACGGTATTGCGATGGCTTACCGTGCAGGCGCATACATACAGGACGTGGAGTTTATTCAATTCCATCCGACTTCGTTATGCTATCCGGGCGCTCCGAGATTTCTCATTTCGGAGGCCGTGCGCGGAGAAGGGGCGTATCTTCGCAATATTAAAGGAGAGCGCTTCATGGAACGCTACCATGAGCAGCTGGAGCTTGCGCCTAGGGACGTTGTAGCAAGGGCGATCGTCAGCGAGATGGAAGAGACGAAATCGACGTTTGTTTATATCGATATTACGCATGAATCAGCGGAAATGGTAAAGCATCGTTTTCCTACTATATATGAATACTGTTTGAGATATGGTCTCGACTTGACGTCCGACTGGATTCCGGTTGCGCCTGCCATGCATTATATGATGGGAGGAGTGAAAACCGACCTAAATGGGGAAACGAACATTAAGCGTTTGTTCGCATGCGGCGAGGTATCATCCACCGGTGTCCATGGCGCTAATCGACTGGCAAGCAATTCGCTTTCCGAGGCGATCGTATTCGGCAGAAGAATCGTGAAACGAATTAATGAGCTGTCAGGCAGTACAATTACGCCTGTTATTGAGAATGAAACAGAACGAAGCAGCACATCGATTCAGGCTGTAGTGGAAAGACGGCTTAAGCTGCAAAAAATTATGGTGCGTTATGCTGGCTTGCGCCGTGATGCAAAGGGGCTTGAGAAGGGTCTTGAGGAATTGAAGCGTCAGCTGTCGATTTATCAATCGGTTCTAACCGAGCGTGAAGAGTACGAGTTTGCTAATTTGTTAACCTGTGCGATGCTGACCACGGAAGCGGCGCTTTCGCGGGAGGAAAGCCGTGGAGCGCATTATCGGGAAGACTTCCCGGCACGCGACGATGTGTCATGGAGAAAGCATACGGTGTTGCACCGTCTATATGGACTGACGGAGGAGCGGATAGAAGATGTATGAATGGACGGCAGGCGGATATGATGCTGCAGTGCGCGAGCAAATTCGCGGCTGGCTGGCAGAGGATTTGGGCAGCGGAGATATAACGACGGAGACCACGATTCCTAGGGAGTCGAAGTCAAAGGCCGTTATTCACGTGAAGGAAAGCGGCATTATTGCAGGGCTTCCCATCGCTAAGCTTGTATTTGAGGTTGTAGATTCGTCGCTTGTGTTCGAGCAGAAGGTACAGGACGGCGATTATGTAGATAAAGGTACGGTAATTGCAATCGTAGAGGGCAGTACACATAGCTTGCTTATAGGCGAGCGTCTTGCGCTTAACCTGATGCAGAGACTATCGGGCATTGCTACTAAGACACGCGCTTTCGTAGATGCGCTTGAGGGGCTTCCGGTCCGGCTTGTGGATACACGCAAAACAACGCCTGGCCACCGAATGCTGGAGAAGTATGCCGTGCGCGTTGGCGGTGGAGCGAACCATCGGTTTGGGCTGTACGATGCGGTTATGATCAAAGACAATCATATTAAAGGCTCTGGCGGCATTCGCGCGGCGGTTGAAGCAGCACGCCGCAAAATTCCGCATACGATGAAAATTGAAGTGGAGACGGAGTCGCTTGAACAGGTTGATGAAGCGCTGGCATGCGGCGCAGACATTATCATGCTCGACAATATGGCCCCTGATCGGATGAGAGAAGCGGTCGCTCGAATCAAGGGAGCCTCGCCTCATGTTATCGTAGAAGCATCAGGCGGCGTTTCATTAGAAACCATAAATCGTATTGCGGCATGTGGAGTTGACGTTATTTCCGTAGGCGGACTGACTTACTCCTTCAACGCGCTGGACATTAGCTTGGATTTGAATGCGAAGAAGGGTGGGGAACCGCTTTGATCCTCGTCATTGATGTCGGGAATACGAACATTGTGCTTGGCGTATACAAAGGGAAAGAACTTTTGCACCACTGGCGGCTTAGCACGAATCGTTCGGCGACAGTAGATGAGTACGGCATTAACATTCACAATCTGTTTCATTACGCAGGCGTGAAGCTGGAGCAGATAAACGGTGTCATTATTTCATCGGTGGTGCCTCCTCTAATGCGGACGTTAGAGCAGCTATGCTTAAAATATTTGCGCAAAACACCGCTTGTCGTAGGGCCTGGCGTAAAAACAGGATTAAACATCCGCTATGAAAACCCGCGTGAAGTCGGAGCCGACCGCATCGTGAATTCCGTAGCGGGCATCGTCAAATACGGATCACCCCTTATTGTCGTCGATTTTGGAACGGCTACGACATTTGATTATATCGATGAAGGCGGCAATTATTTAGGCGGGGCCATTGTTCCGGGAATCGGCATTTCGACCGAGGCGCTGTATCAGCGTGCCGCGAAGCTGCCGCGCATTGAGCTGGTAAGGCCAAAAAGCGTAATTGGGCGCAATCCGGTAACGTCGATGCAGGCTGGCATTATTTTCGGTTATGCTGGACAAGTAGATGGAATCGTAAAACGCATTCGTAACGAGTTTGGCGTCAATCCGCGCGTTATTGCGACCGGGGGCCTAGCCGAGTTAATCGCTGCAGAATCGGAAACGATAGAAGAGGTTGATCCGCTTCTGACACTCGAAGGCTTAAGAATTATATATGAACGCAATCAGGAGGGATTATGATGGAAAATCAGCTGAAGGACGTGTTGGTGCGAGGGACGGCATGGGGCGGAAAAATTCGAGTGTTCGCGGCTCGCACGACTCTGCTTGTAGAGGAACTTCGCCAGCGGCATGGCACGTTCCCAACTGCTACGGCAGCACTGGGCCGCACCTTGACAGCCGGAGCCATCATGGGCGCCATGCTGAAAGGGCAAGAGAAGCTGACCATCCAAGTGAAGGGCGATGGCCCAATCGGTCAAATCGTCGTGGATGCGAATGCAGACGGAGAGCTGCGCGGATACGTTGATCACCCGCAGGTTCATTTGCCGAGCAATGCGCATGGCAAGCTGGATGTTGCCGGTGCGGTCGGACGCAGCGGGCATCTTCATATTACGAAGGACTTAGGAATGAAGGAGCCTTATCGCGGAAGCATTCCGATTGTCTCCGGCGAGCTTGGCGAGGATTTCACGTATTACTTCGCGGTTTCGGAGCAGACGCCATCTGCGGTTGGACTCGGCGTATTGGTGGATACGGACAATTCGGTGCTGCATGCAGGCGGATTTATCGTACAGCTTATGCCAGGATTAACGGATGAGGAAATTACACGGCTGGAGCAAGCGGTAGGCGCGATGCCTCCCGTTACGACTTTGCTGGATCAAGGCGAGACGCCCGAGGATATGCTTGCCCGTATTGTTGGCGATAGCGGAGAGCTTCAGATTCACGATACGATGGACTTGAAATTCCAATGCTTCTGTTCCGCGGAACGCGTAGAGCAAACGCTTCTCAGTTTGGGCGAAAATGAGCTGAAACAAATTATTGAAGAAGACGGAAAAGCGGAAGTCGTTTGCCAATTTTGCAACGAAGCGTATACATTTGAGCGGGCGCAGCTAGAGCTGCTGCTTGATCAAGCGAAACCGAAGCCGATCCAATAATCGGAGGCATTAGGGTAATGAAGAAATACGAGGTGCTGAGGGCCGTTGTCATCCTTCAAGCCGTATGTATGGTGGTGTTAACGGTTGTTGTGGTAGTGAAGGTGTGGCCGGGGAACGACCGACTGCCAGGCACTAACCCGCCAACGAATGTAGGCAGCGAAGAGGAGACCGGAGAACCGGCCAAACCTGGCCATACCCCGAGCGTTGATCCTTCGCAGCAAGCGGACAAGCAGCGGATTATTGCTAAGGTGGGCACGGAAGAGATCACGTTAGCCGATCTGGAGAAAGAGCTCCATAAGCAGTATGGGGATGCTGTTCTGCGTACATTAATGCTTCACAAAGCGATTGATTTGGAGGCGGCAGCTTCCGAGCTGTCCGTATCGGCTGAAGAGCAAAGCCGTGAGCTTGAGAAAATGATCGAAGGCTACGATAGCGAGGCTCGCTTCTATGAAGTCATGCTGGAGCAGGTTGGCATGACGAAAGAACAGGTGCTGGAAGATCTGCGTTACCGATTGCTCATGGAGAAAATCGTCGTTCGCAGCATTAATGTTAGCGATGAAGAGGTTGACCGTTATATTGCCGACCACCCGGAGGAGTTCGCTGCGCGAATACAGCTGCATCTGCAATGGATATTGACGGAAACGTCGAAGGAAGCGAACTCTGTACTTAGGCTGCTGACTGACGGTGAGGATTTTAGCACGTTGGCACGGAACTACTCGATTGACTCCTTCACAGCAGATTCAGGCGGAGACTTGGGCTTGATTGATGAAGATGACCCTTTCTACAACCGCGAGATGCTGGATACAGCCAGCAGGCTGCAAGTAGCCGAAATGGCTGGTCCCATTAAGGTTGACGGGGGTTATGCGGTTATTCGGCTCATCGAACGCCAGACGACAACAAAAATGACGGGGCGCAGGCTGCAAGATACGGTTCGCAAGCAGCTGGCAATTGAACGCGCCGACTCGATGACGGATCTTGAAGACAGGCTGCTGGATAAATACGATGCTGAGCAAACAGGAAAAACAGAATAGCATCGATTAGAGTATCGTTTTCAGTGGAGTGAGAAAGTCACTATTGACAACGGATGCAAGACATTGTTAAGATGGAATTAGTGAAAAAACCAACTGAATTAGTCGGAATAAGGAGGCAGTTATTTCCATGGCCAAAATTGTGCAAAGCGTTCTAGATCTTATCGGTGATACTCCGCTTGTTCGTTTGAACCGTCTCGTACCTGAAGGCAGCGCAGAAGTTTATGTAAAGCTTGAATACCAAAACCCAGGTGCAAGCGTAAAAGACCGTATCGCAATCAGCATGGTTGAGGTAGCGGAGCAAGAAGGAATTATTAAACCAGGCGATACGATTATTGAGCCTACAAGCGGCAACACAGGAATCGGACTAGCGCTAGTAGCAGCAGCTAAAGGCTACAAGGCGATTCTAGTAATGCCTGAAACCATGAGCGTTGAGCGTCGCAACCTGCTTCGTGCTTACGGGGCTGAACTCGTATTGACGCCAGGATCTGAAGGTATGAACGGTGCGGTTCGCAAAGCGGAAGAGCTTGCAGCTGAGAACCCTAACTACTTCCTGCCGCAACAATTCAAAAACCAAGCAAACGTGAAGATCCACCGTGAAACGACTGGCCCAGAAATCGTTGAGGCGATCAACTCCCTTGACGGCAAATTGGATGCATTCGTTGCAGGTATCGGTACTGGCGGTACAATTACAGGTACTGGCGAAGTGCTTAAGAAAAACTTCGACGGCATCAAAATCTACGCAGTTGAGCCTGCGGCTTCGCCGATTCTATCTGGCGGCAAACCAGGCGCTCACAAAATTCAAGGTATCGGCGCTAACTTCGTACCTGACATTTTGAACCGCGAGGTATACGACGCTGTTATTACGATTGAGAACGAAGATGCGTTTGAATATGCTCGTCGCGCAGCGAAAGAGGAAGGCATCCTTTGCGGCATTTCTTCCGGTGCAGCGATTTATGCGGCATTGCAAGTTGCGAAGGAGCTTGGCGCTGGCAAACGTGTAGTTGCTATCGTTCCGAGCAACGGCGAACGTTACCTTTCGACTCCATTGTTCAACTTCGAAAACTGATTTTTATTGCCTATACAAGAGGGCCTTTCATTCCCCGGAATGGAAGGCTTTCTTTTTAGTTAGCTATTCTGTATACTGAGCAAAATAAGTCAAGTTATCGGGGGTTGAAGGTGATGGTCACCGCAATGGAGCAGTGGAATCGGTGGCACGCCGAACGTAAATATACGACGCTGCCGCTACTAAAGGAACTGCCATTTGAGCTAGAGATTCGGGCGGGCGTTACTTCATGGGAAGAGGTGTGGCAGGACGCCTCGCCTTATGCTTTTGTACTAGAGAGCGGCAAGGACGGACGTTATACGTATTTGGGGCTGCATCCGGATGGCGTGATACGCGGCAAAGGCATGTCTGCGGAGTCGGTGCAGTTTCATTCGGTCGAAGAGCAGAGCAAGCGCCGGTGGGAAGGGAAACCTCTAGACGTTGTGAGGGAGTGGATGAGCGGCCAGCTTGGTCCAAGGCTTGAGGATGGCCCTAAGTGGCTTGGCGGCTGCGTTGGATTTTGGGGTTATGATATCATACGCTCCATTGAGCGATTGCCTGTTATAGCTGAGGATGATCGGAATATTCCGGATTATTTATTTATGCAGCTGAATGAGCTATGGGTGATTGACCATGTGCAATCGAAGGTGTTTTGCGTTGTGCATACGAAGGTTGATCTGGACACGGATCATGACGAACTTAGCTCTGCCTATGAGCGTGCTTTATCCAGAGCGGAAGGGATGACCGATTACTGGTTAACCTGGTTTGACGAAGAACGCGCCAAGGAGAAGGCAGCGGCCCTTCGCGGTCAGCGGCAGCAACTGCTGGAAGACGATAGGCTGCAAATCGACGTCGCTTCTGTCAGCGGCATTACCTCTCCTTTTTCGAAGGAAGCTTATATGGAGGCCGTTCGGAGCATACAGGCATATATCGAGCAAGGTGACGTATTTCAAGTGAATCTTTCGGTGCGGCAAAGCAAGGCGATTGCGGCTTCGCCAGAAGAGCTGTATGAATGGCTAAGGCTCGTTAATCCGTCTCCCTATATGGGCTTTCTGCGTTGTCCCGACTTCCAGCTAGTATCGGCATCGCCGGAGCTGCTCGTCGAGCTGCGCGAGAGCAAGCTTGCCACAAGGCCCATTGCGGGAACCAGGAGGCGGGGGCGCACGGAAGAGGAAGATCTTCGCCTAGCAGACGAGCTTCTCTCGAACGAGAAGGAGCGGGCCGAGCATATTATGCTGGTTGACCTGGAGCGGAATGATCTTGGACGGATTTCAGCCTACGGCTCCGTACAAGTAGAAGAGCTCATGGTTATCGAATATTATTCGCATGTCATGCATCTTGTTTCACAAGTAAACGGACAACTAGCAAGCGGCAAGGATGCTTACGATGTCATTTCGGCTACCTTCCCGGGAGGGACGATTACAGGCGCTCCAAAAATTCGCACGATGGAAATTATTGAAGAGCTTGAGCCGACGCGCAGAGGTCCCTATACAGGTTCGCTTGGATGGATTGACTATAACGGGGATATGGAATTTAATATAATTATCAGAACAATTGCACTGCAGGACGGGATTGCTCATATTCAAACCGGAGCAGGTATCGTTATCGATTCCGATCCGGAGCGAGAATATAAGGAATCGTTGAACAAGGCGAAGGCATTATGGAAGGCCATTCAATATAGCGAACGGTTTGCCGCGCACGGACAAGCAGCAGAACCGGATAGAGGAGGAGCGTTAACATGATACTGGTAATCGATAATTATGATTCTTTCACTTACAATTTGGTTCAATATTTAGGTGAGCTCGGGGAAGAAATTATAGTCAAACGCAATGACGAGATTGATTTGGCAGGAATTGAAGCGCTGGCTCCTGATCATATTTTGATATCGCCAGGTCCTTGCTCGCCGAATGAAGCAGGCATCAGCCTGTCGCTGATCGAGCATTTTAAAGGGAAAACTCCGATTTTCGGCGTTTGTCTAGGCCATCAGGCAATCGGACAAGCCTTTGGAGGCGAGGTTGTACGCGCAGAGAAGCTGATGCATGGCAAAACGTCCGCTATTCATCATAATGGAACGTCGGTTTTTGCTGGTTTGCCTTCGCCATTTACCGCTACACGCTACCACTCTCTCATCGTGCGCCGCGAAACGCTGCCGGATTGCTTGGAGATTACAGCAGAGACGGATGAAGGCGAAATTATGGGTCTGCGTCACAAGGAATATGCGATTGAAGGGGTACAATTCCACCCGGAATCCATTATAACGGAGCATGGTCTGACGATGCTGCGTAATTTCTTGCAAAATCGGAGCGCCGCGGTACGATGAAAGTCGGACTGAACGGCTCCGTTATGGAAGCGAGCGAAGCCGTGATCTCAGTATATGATCACGGTTTTTTGTACGGGATGGGCTTGTTCGAGACCTTTCGCACCTATGAGGGGAAACCTTATTTATTGGACAGGCATATGAGGCGATTGCAGTCGGGCTGCGAGCAGCTTGGCATTCGGTATCACGCCGATGCTGGGCAAGTCAGGAAGCTGGTGAGCGAGCTGCTGGAAGCGAACGGCCTTACGGACGGTTATGTACGAATGACGGTCAGCGCTGGTGAGGCTGAGCTTGGCTTGCCGACAGGCGATTACGAGCAGCCTAATATGTTCATGCTGGTAAAGGCCTTGCCGACTGTTAATGATGCGGTTCATATGCGCGGACGGGAGCTGCGCCTTATGCAGACTAGACGGAATACGCCGGAGGGCGATGTCCGCTTCAAATCTCTCCATTATATGAACAATATTATTGCGAAGCGCGAGCTGCTCGCTGGCGACGCCTCTGCAGGCGCTGAGGGGCTTATGCTTAGCCGCGAGGGCTGGCTTGCCGAAGGTATTGTCAGCAATTTGTTTTTTGCGAAGGATGGCATCGTCTATACGCCTGACCTAACTACCGGCATATTGCCGGGCATTACGCGCGAGCGGGTGCTTGAGCTGGCGCGGAGCGCGGGTTACAGTGCGGAGGAAGGGCTTTATAGCTGGGAGCGGCTGCATGCGGCCGATGAAATTTGGCTTACCAATTCGATTCAGGAGCTTGTTCCTGTGACGAGGATATCGGACTCGAGCGGTTGGAGCGCGGTTATTGGGAATGGTGAAGCGGGAATCGTGACAAGAGCTTTGTTGTCGTTGTACCGGCAATCAACACGAACCGATTAAGGTAAGATCAAATGGTTATAGCAGCCGTTAGCTGTAATTGAAAGAATAAGAAAAAGGGTGGGGGTCTTACCGTGGATCAGCAACCACATTTCTACAAAAGAACATACGAACTAGGCAGCGGAGTGAATCTGTCGCTCGGCAGCCGCACATTAATTATGGGTATTCTCAATGCTACCCCTGATTCATTCTCCGATGGAGGGCGTTATACGAATGTAGATGCTGCTGTTGCCCATGCGAAAGCGATGGTCCAGGATGGCGCCGACATTCTCGATATCGGCGGCGAGTCGACGCGCCCCGGCTTTGAGCCGGTGGAGCTCGAAGAAGAGATTCGGCGCATAGTTCCCGTCATTCAGGCGGTGCGTGAAGCGCTGCCGCATATTCCGCTCTCGATTGATACGTACAAAGCGGAGACGGCGCGTGCGGCGCTTGAAGCTGGCGCCCACATCATCAATGACATCTGGGGTCTTAAGGGCGACCCCAATATGGCCGCCGTTGCGGCGGAGTATGGTTGCCCGGTTATTATCAACCATAATCGCCATGCCCGGGACTATAACGACCTCGTCCCGGATGTGCTCGCTGACCTGCAAAGCAGCGTCAGCATCGCTCATACTGCCGGCATCGCCGATGAGCTGATCTGGCTGGACCCCGGCATCGGCTTCGCCAAAACCCATGAGGACAACCTCGAGCTGCTCGGCCGCCTATCAGAGCTGCATGCGCTCGGTTACCCGGTGCTGCTTGGCACCTCGCGCAAACGATTCATCAAGCAGACGCTGAATCTGCCTGTGGAAGAGCTTGCAGAGGGGACGGCTGCGACCGTCGTCCTCGGCATCGCGCATGGCTGCCAAATTATGCGCGTGCATGATGTGCGGCAAATCAAACGCGCCGCTCTGATGGCCGATGCGATCCTATACCGCAGCTAAGCCTGCTGCGGATGGCTTTTTTAAAATAATAGCTACGCTACATCGTTAGGAGAATGACTATAATGGATAGCATGACGATTAAAGGGATGAAGTTTTACGGCTATCATGGCGTGTTTCCCGAAGAGAACAAGCTGGGCCAGCAATATTACGTCGATATCGAGCTGCTGATGGATTTGGAGCAAGCGGGGTTGACGGATGATTTGAGCTTAACGGTCAATTATGCGGAAATCCACGCTCTTGCCAAAACAATCGTTGAAGGACCGCCTTTTAAACTGATCGAGGCTTTAACCGGTCACGTTGCATCGCGAGTACTGGAAGCTTATACTATGGTAAAAGAAGTTACAGTTCGAGTAACGAAGCCGCACCCGCCGTTCGACATCCATTTTGATGGAGTAACGGTAGAGATGCGCAGAAAGCGGGATGCTGATGGACGAACAATTCCCGCGTGACGGCGCTCCGGCTGACGCTTATATCGCATTAGGCTCCAATATGGGCAATCGCGAGCAATTGTTGCTTACGGCGATCGGCCTCATTGATGGCCATCCGGACATCGTGGTAAATAAAGTATCAGGCATGTATGAGACGGACCCGGTAGGATATACGGAGCAACCGCCTTTTCTCAATATGACACTAGCTGTGCGGACGACGCTTTCCCCGTTATCGCTGCTGAGGCAGCTGCTTGCTTTCGAGCAGCAATTAGGGAGAGTTCGACAAATACGTTGGGGACCGAGAACCATTGACCTCGATCTTCTCCTGTATGATAATGTCAGAATGGATCAAGAGGAACTGACATTGCCGCATCCGCGCATGATGGAGCGGCCGTTCGTATTAGTGCCGCTGCATGATGTTATGGATCAATCGCACCAGTTGCAAGCCGAGGTAGGTGCAGCGTCTGAGGCGGCGCTTCAGGATGGAAAGGAAGGCATCACGCTATGGAAAACAATCAATTGGCGCAGCGCGTCAGAGCCTTTCGAAAGCTGAAGGGCTATACTCAGCAGGAGCTGGCCAAGGTGCTTGGCGTATCAGTAGCGGTTCTCGGCTCATTGGAGCGAGGAACGAGAAAGACAGATCCAAAGCTGTTAAGTCACATAGCCAAAACGTTAGGAATCAGCTACGAGGAACTTATGTCTGACGATCGTCAGTGATGATGAAGCTAGAGATAGGAACAATAAACGGATAGAAGGGGAGCAAGGAGCGACATGCTGAAAATCGGTGACATCGAGATGAAGAACAGAGTAGTGCTAGCGCCGATGGCAGGCGTGTGCAACCCGGCTTTTCGATTGATTGCCAAGGAATATGGAACAGGTCTTGTATGCGCGGAGATGGTAAGCGACAAGGCGATTTTGCACGGAAATAAGCGGACGCTGGAGATGCTTGTTCGTCGATAAGCAAACGAATGCGGATATTATCGATATTAATATGGGCTGCCCGGTGCCGAAGGTAACGAAGTGCGATGCAGGGGCCCGCTGGCTGCTTGATCCGAACAAGATTTATGAAATGGTCTCTGCGGTAGTAGATGCGGTACGGAAGCCGGTAACGGTCAAAATGCGCATCGGCTGGGATGATGAGCATATCTATGCGGTCGAGAATGCACGTGCTGTTGAGCGCGCAGGCGGCAAAGCCGTTAGCGTACATGGACGTACCCGCGAGCAGCTGTATACCGGCAAGGCTAATTGGGACATTATAAAGGATGTCAAAGAAGCGGTATCTATTCCCGTAATTGGGAATGGCGACGTCTTCTCTCCAGAGGATGCTAAGCGGCTTCTTGATCAAACAGGCTGCGACGGCGTTATGATCGGACGCGGAGCGCTCGGCAACCCTTGGATGCTGTATCGGACGATCCAATACTTGACCAATGGCGAGCTGCTTAGCGATCCGACGCCGCGCGAGAAAATGGAAGTAGCCATTTTGCATCTGGACCGGTTAGTGGCGCTGAAGAACGAAGCGGTTGCGGTACGGGAGATGCGCAAGCACCTTGCTTGGTACCTCAAGGGACTACCAGGCGGAGCTCGCGTGAAGGATGTCATTATGGAAGAGACCGGACGCGATCCGATGGTAGCCATTTTGGAAAACTACGTACGGACGCTTGAAGAGGAAGCCGAATTCCAACCGACAGGCGTTTCCGCAGGCGGAGGCGCAGCGGCTGCTGAAGAGGTTGTATACTAAGTTGCGAATCAATCGATTATGCATTTTCCCTTGTACGCCAACCTAACCGACACCTTTCGACAAAAGCCGCTACCAAGCGGCTTCTGCTACAATTGCAACAAATGAAACGGTTTCAATGGGTAGGCTGGCTTTGATTGACATTCAGGGTGACTTTGCAATATAATCGTGCAATATAATCAACGAACACATCAAGAGCGCCTCAAACATCAGTAGGTATGAGGAGCAAGAAGCGTAATATATTAGGTATCAGTGAATTCATACAAGGTATGAAAAATTAGTCACATGACAGGAGAATCGGAAAGATGAACGATAAGCAAATCATTCTGACTCAAGAAGGGCTGCGAAAGCTCGAAGATGAATTAGAGAACCTAAAGTCGGTCAAGCGTCGTGAAGTTGCGGAACGTATTAAAGTAGCAATCGGCTATGGTGATATAAGCGAAAACTCGGAGTACGAGGATGCTAAGAATGAACAAGCATTCATCGAAGGCCGTGTTCTTACCCTTGAGAAAATGCTGCGCAACGCGCGTATTATAAATAATGATGATATTGATATTGATACCGTGAGCATCGGCTCGATCGTAACGGTTGAAGATATGGAATATGGCGATACAATGGAATATTCCATTGTAGGTACAGCGGAAGCAGATCCTTTGCAAAACAAGATTTCGAACGAAAGCCCGGTTGGCAAAGCGATTTTGGGCAAGAAAAAAGGCACAGTCGTTGAAGTAAACGTACCAGTCGGCATCATCCAGTACAAAATTCTCGATATCAAAAAATAAGGTTTGCCATGTGCGGATCAGAAAGCTTCCTTGTGGGAAGCTTTTTGAACGTTTACAATAGAAGAACCTATTATTTAAGATTATTAGAGGCTTATCTTTTACTGCAGGGTTCTGGCGACAACCGCGTACGCCTGCCGAACGATCAAGGAGATGAAGAAGTGGAACATGAAAACAATGAGCAGGAGCTAAGTGAGCTCTTGCAAATTCGCAGAGACAAGTTGGATGAGCTGAGAGGGCTGGGAGTAGACCCGTTCGGCCGTAAATTCGAGCGCACTCATAATGCCAAAGATATTGTACAAGCTTATGAATCGCTCAGCAAAGAAGAACTTGAAGGACAAGCCGTTAAGGTGAGCATTGCAGGCCGTATAATGCAAAAGCGCGGAATGGGCAAAGCCGGCTTCGCTACGATTCAAGATTTGAGCGGCAGAGTTCAAATCTACGTGCGCAAAGACTCGGTCGAAGAGCATAAGTTCGCTGCTTTCGATTTGCTTGATATCGGCGATATCATCGGCGTACATGGCGTTGTATTCAAAACGAATACGGGCGAGGTATCGGTCAAAGCTCAGGATATCGAAGTGTTGACTAAATCTTTACTTCCATTGCCTGATAAGTATCATGGCTTGAAGGATGTGGAGCTTCGCTACCGTCAGCGATACGTTGACCTTATCGTGAATCCAGACGTGCAGCAAACCTTTATTACCCGTTCAAAAATCATTCAATCGATGCGCCGCTACTTGGATTCCCGCGGTTATTTAGAAGTTGAAACGCCAACGCTGCATTCCATTGCAGGCGGCGCGGCAGCGCGTCCTTTCGAGACGCATCATAATGCGCTCGACATGCAGCTCTACATGCGTATTGCGATCGAGCTTCATTTGAAGCGGTTGATCGTAGGCGGCATGGAGAAGGTGTATGAGATTGGCCGCGTGTATCGTAACGAAGGCATTTCGACTCGCCACAACCCGGAATTTACCATGATTGAATTGTACGAGGCTTACGCCGATTACAAGGATATTATGGCTCTAACCGAAAATGTGATCGCGCATATCGCGCAAGAGGTTCTCGGTACAACCAAAATCACTTATCAAGGTCAAGAGATTGATCTAACTCCGCAATGGCGTCGCGTCTCCATGGTCGAGCTTGTTAAAGAAACGACGGGCGTTGATTTTGGCGTGGAGATGAGCGATGAGGAAGCACATCGCCTGGCGAAAGAGCATAAGGTAGCCGTTGATCCGCATATGACATTTGGCCATATCCTTAACGCTTTCTTCGAGCAGTTCGGCGAGCACACGCTCATTCAGCCGACGTTCGTAACCGGACATCCGGTTGCGATTTCACCGCTTGCCAAGAAGAACGAAGAGGATCCGCGTTTCACGGATCGTTTCGAGCTCTTTATTGTAGCGCGCGAGCATGCGAATGCATTTACGGAGCTGAACGATCCAATCGATCAACGCGAGCGGTTCGAATCACAGCTTGTGGAGCGTGAGCACGGCAACGATGAAGCGCATGAGATGGATGAAGACTTCATCCGCGCTCTAGAATACGGCATGCCGCCAACCGGCGGACTAGGAATCGGTATCGATCGTTTGATCATGCTGCTAACCGATGCGCCGTCGATCCGCGACGTACTGTTGTTCCCTCATATGAGAGATCAACGCTCTGCAGAGTAACGATTAAAATAGCAGAACCGCTTGGCACTGGCTGCCGGCGGTTCTTTTTATTTTCATCTGTCGAGCATTTGCAGCAGCAATCGTGAAATAACTACCAATTTCTTCTTTATAAGATGGCGAAATCTATTGATTTGCTAGAATCATATGGTAAGATGGATCTAATAAAGCGATACACGATAAACGGCAAACCTATCGAAAGGTAGGGACGCAAAGCTAAAGGGCCTTCCGGAAGATGGCAGCCAGCTACCGAATGGATGGGCTTTTTTTGTTTGTATAGGGACATGCGCTCAGCATGCAGCTTCACACGATAACGGCAAACCTATCGAAAGGTAGGGACGCAAAGCTAAAGGGCCTTCCGAAAGATGGCAGCCAGCTACCGAAGGGAGTTACGTTCATGCGTAAACTATTTTTAGCAATCGCAGCTTTTGTGCTTTTTGCATCCATTAATGTCTCTGTGGCACAAGCAAGCGAAGCGAATGCATCTGCTTGGCTGAATACGAGCAATTTGGATAACGGTGTTGTCTCCATCCAATATGCCGTAAATGCTAAAGTGAAAACGAAGCTTATGATTGTAAAAGGCCAAACGAACTATACATACAACCTCACTAGCGGGAAAACAGCCGAAAGCTTCCCATTGCAGCTTGGCAATGGTGAATATACGATTTCATTGCTTGAGAACACAACGGGCAATAAGTACAAACTAATAAACAAAGAGACAGTAACTCTTAGCTTAAAGGACAGCAACTCCGTTTACTTGAACTCCATCCAAAACATAGATTGGACAAGCTCAAGCAGTGCAGTTGCCAAAGCAAAGGAATTAACAAAAAATAAGAAGACAGACGCCGAGAAAGTAAAAGCGGTTTATGACTACATCATTACTAACATTAACTACGACAATCAACTTGCTGCTAACTTGTCGGTTGATTACCTTCCTAATATCGATCGTACTTTAAAATCAAAAAAAGACATTTGCTACGGTTACGCTTCTCTGTTCGCAGGAATGCTGAGGAGCTTGGATATTCCAACCAAACTAGTAATGGGACAATCCACATATGTAGATGTATACCACGCATGGAATGAAGTTTACATGGGTGGCAAATGGGTACTAATCGATACGACAGTCGATGCTGGCTTGAACAAGGGCAATAAGAAGTTCGAGCTAATCAAAGACGCAGCCAAGTACACAGCTGCAAAGCAGTACTAAATAACGGAGTGAATAACGAGCTAGCGCTTAGTCGCGAAGCTCGTTTTCTTATGTTTGGGCTCGGTAAATTCATCTGCATAAACGTAACTACTATATAGAAGAAAGATGCTGTAATTTGTGCCTTTAAAAAAGAATTAACTTTTATTAAAAAAGTACTTGCATTCGTATAGGCACACGTGATATATTATCTAGGTCGCCAACGAGACACACGGTCGACAAGAGAGAAAAGATTGCTCTTTGAAAACTGAACAACGAGTGAAACTGCCTCGCAAATCCTTCGGGATTTAGCGAAAAAGCGATATAAAAGTAATGAGCATTTCAAACACC
>NZ_MAQX01000004.1 GCF_001682865.1 Bacillus sp. FJAT-26390 | reverse complement strand
TTCTTTCGTGTCGGCCGTGTGTCTCATTGGCGACTTTTATAATATATCACAGATGCCCAAGTTAATGCAAGTAATTTTTTTATTTCTTTTTTTGAAGCTTGTTTACTTACTCTTGGCGCGAGAACTAATGTAGCATATAATCGCTTCTCGCGTCAACCTTTTGGCCAAACCTTTTTGTTTCCCCCTACACAACCACCCATTGCAGGCCGACAATTAGCGCTATCCCCGGTACGCCCAAAGTAAGCACCGTGCCGATCGTAATGGGATTCAGCGGTATGTACATGCCTGGAACAACTTCTGAATAATTTAAGACGTATAATAACGCAGCTGCCAAAACAAGGTGAAGCGCGAATCCACGAAGCATTCCCCACGAAAGCTTATTTCTTAATAAGACAACTGCCAATAAAAGGCTTGATACAATAAATACGGATAACCAAATGACTTTCATTTCAACACTCCTCCCCATGCCGGCCAGTTATTGCTTGAACGCTTTGCCAAACGAAGCAGCATATCATATCTCTTCTCCGCTGTAATCATGCAGTAAATGGCGTAATCGATTTGATCTTTGCCGTGTGCATGATTGAAATAACGATTCGCATTTTCCCACTCTCGGTGCGCTTCAGCTATCTCGAGCCGAATTTCATCCATTTGGATAACTTCTTTCTCCAAGACCGCCTGATGCTTGTTCTTCAAACGTATCCCTCCCGCATGTCCTATCTAAATACAGTTCTTTACTATATGTATAGGCTTGGACATCGGAATAGAACGAAGACTTGAGAGATTCCGCAGCTATAGAAAAAGCGGCAAGTCGAGAATGATCTCGACCCGCCGCTTCTTATTTTGCCAAACGCTAGTTTATTTCCCGTCGACCTTCTAATGCTTTGGAGAGTGTAACCTCATCCGCATATTCAAGATCGCCGCCAACAGGCAGTCCATGCGCGATACGCGTTACACGGATGCCAAAAGGTTTAATAAGACGCGATAAGTACATCGCAGTCGCTTCGCCTTCAATATTCGGGTTAGTCGCCAGGATAAGCTCCTGCACGCGTTCATCACTTAGCCGCCGCAATAGCTCCGCAATTCGAATTTCATCTGGTCCGATTCCCTCCATCGGAGAGATCGCACCTTGCAGAACATGGTATTGCCCTTGAAAATCCTTCATCCGCTCAATGGCCACAAGATCCTTCGATTCTTGTACGACACAAATAACGGAATTATCGCGAGACTTATCTTGGCATATTCTGCACGGATCGGTATCCGTAATGTTGCAGCAAACCGAGCAATAGAACAAATTGCGCTTAACGCTTACTAGCGCCTTCGCAAAATCAATGACGTCGTCTTCTTTCATTCGAAGCACATGGAACGCCAGACGGGCGGCCGTTTTGGGTCCAATACCCGGTAATCGCGTAAAAGCATCAATTAATTTCGCTATCGGTTCGGGGTAATACAAAACTAGGTACAGCTCCTTTCAAACGAAAGCGCGCGGTTCTTCTTAGAACAATCCCGGAATTTTCATTCCGCCAGTGAATTTGCCCATATCCTTGTTCGCAAGCTCATCTACTTTAGAAAGCGCATCGTTAACTGCAGTAAGCACAAGGTCTTGCAGCATTTCTACATCTTCCGGATCTACAGCCTCAGGTTTGATCGTAATGCTAAGCAGTTTCTTATGGCCGTTAGCCGATACCGTAACGACGCCGCCGCCAGCTGTTCCCTCAACTGTCTTTGTTTCAAGCTCTTCTTGCGCTTTCATCATTTGATCCTGCATCTTCTTCACTTGCTTCATCATTTGGTTCATGTTGTTCATTAGAAATCACCTCATCATTAGAATTTAATCCTTATCCTTCACAACTACTAAGTCTTCACCAAAAAGCTTAACGGCTTCTTCCACCCATTCGGGTCTGCTTGAAGCTTGCGATGCGTGAGAAGCCTCAGGTTCCAGTTCCAGCGTCTCGGTCTTCTGGGCGCTAGCGCCTTGTGCCGCAGCCTGCCAATCCTTCATCATGACCGTAACGATCCGGAACGACCCGCCAAGGACATCATGCATAACTTTCTCTATAATATCACGATTGGCTGGTTTTTCGGTCGTTTCTCGGTGCATCGTATTTTTGAATGCGACGAGAATGGCATCATCAGTGGAAGCGACGGGCTCGCCGTCCTTCAACCAGGCGTGGACGGTTATCTTGGCTTCTTTGACACCCTGCAGGACATCATTCCACTTCATGCGGAATTGGTTGAATTCAGGGCTGCCGGCTGTGGCTAAATAAGGATCAAGCTTGACGGACGAACGGGCTATGCCGCCTGAGCCGCCAAACGAGCTGCGAACCGCATTGGTGCGCGCCGCTTGCTTGCTTGCCGCATTGTCAGCGGCAGATGAATTGCCCCCAGCAGCTATGCCATTCTGGAGCGCTTGCTCAAGCTTGCGCTCAAGCGCTTCAACCTGCTGGCGCAGCCGGCCCACTTCGGCTGGCTGAGCGCCGGTCGAAGCTGAGCCCGCAGCCGCTCCTCCGCTTGAAGATTGTTCTTCACCTAGCGTACAGAGCTTCATAAGCGCTACCTCGAACAGCGTTTGCGGCTGTGACGCATGCTTCAGCTCCACCTGATAGCGGTTCAGCGTATCAATCATCGCGAACAGCCGCCCGGGAGTAAAAGCATCCGCCATCGCTTTGAAGCGTTCCGGATCAACGATGCGCTCCGTTGCTGCGCCGCCCTGTGGAGCAAGCTTCATAACCAGCAAGTCGCGGAAATAATAGATTAGGTTCTCCATACATTTGTCCGCGCTCTTGCCGGCTTGCATCAAGCTCTCAACGAGCGGCATAACCGACGCTACATTTCGATCTCTGACCGCCTCGGCAAGCTGATAAAAATGATCGGCGGCCATGCCGCCAGTCACATCCACCGCTGCCTCAAGCGTGATCCGCTCGCCTGCAAAAGCGGATACCTGCTCCAGCAAGCTAATCGCATCCCGCATTCCGCCTTCGGACAGCCTTGCGATATAAGCAAGCGCATCCGAATCAGCTTGTATGCCTTCCTCGCGGCAAATCTTTAACAAGTGCTCCGTCTGCTCTTCAAGCGATACCTGCCTGAAATCAAACCGCTGACAGCGCGAGATGATCGTTGCCGGCAGCTTATGCGGTTCAGTCGTCGCCAAGATAAAAATAACATGCCCCGGCGGCTCCTCCAACGTCTTGAGCAAGGCATTAAACGCCTCGGCCGTAAGCATATGTACTTCATCTATAATATAAACTTTGAACCGCACCTCTGAAGGCGCATATCTCACTTTATCTCGAATGTCACGAATTTCATCAATACCGCGATTGGATGCAGCATCTATCTCTATTACATCCATAATATGCCCCGCTGTAATCCCTATGCAAGCGTCGCATTCATTACAGGGTTCTTCAGCTGGGCCACGTTCGCAGTTAACCGCTTTCGCCAAAATTTTCGCGGCGCTGGTCTTTCCGGTACCTCTCGGTCCATTAAAAAGATAAGCATGCGATACGCGTTGTTCACGAATTGAATTTTGCAGCGTTTGGATAATATGCTGTTGACCGACCATGTCCTGAAACGTCTGCGGACGCCAGGCACGATATAATGCGATATGTGACACGCAGACCTTTCCTTTCATGTTGCCTTTTCATTACAAAATATAAGGGCTATGCCTCTATTATACAACAACTGTGTAGCAATCAAAACTCTCTTTTACCTGTCATATCCCTATTCCATACAATTAAAAGGATCACAAACAAAAACACCTGCAATCGCGTATTCCGACAAAAACATCGAACAGCGTCTACAGGTGCTACTTTTGTATTTAGCATTGATTTTAGGAAAAATTTAGTACCGTGCACCTATTCCTGATAAATGCGACCCAGGCGACATCCTTGCACTACAGCTCGAGTCAGGCACTCCCCCGGCACATGAACTAATTTGCTTATGGCTGCTTCCTTCCGGACCTGACCCGTTCACAAACGTCCATTGCGGAGGACCCAACCGTCAACACTGCTCGCAAGTGCCAAGACCCCATATCGGCATAACCTCAAATAGGAATTCAACCTCGCTACAGCGGATTGCGAGTTACAGGGCACCGCTACCTCCCCATCTAGCACGGCAAAAATAAGTATAGCCGATTCCGAGGCAAAGCGCAACTCGTCCACAAGATTGGAAATAGATTGCTGCTATTTATCGTTTTGCTTCCACATGAACGTTATAACGAGGCATATTATGCTGTACAACTGACTGCGCCTTTGCGCGCAGCTGTTCAACTTGAGCATCAGACAACGCGTTGTTGACGTTCAAATTTACATGCAGATCCGTACCGTTAAAATAAATATTCGTGCGCTCAATGCCAGAAATCGGCTGCAGCACCTGTTCGATAAAATTGCCGTCCGCATTATAATTTAGGTATTCATAACGATTGGGCAAGTTCGGATTGCTGTTGGAGTATCCCATATAACCGTCGTGTCCGTAGGTTCTCAGCCTGTTCTCCTGCTTGCTGTTGCCACAGCCTGCGAGCGTTATGGCCAGCAATGCAACACATGCCGCCGAAATTGTGAATCGGCTTAATCTAAGCCGTTTACTCGAATCGAATGGTTTCTTATCCAATCAAAAAACCTCCCTTCTATCCAATAGGATGGCTGAGGGAGGCTCTTGTATTCTGCCAAATAAAGGCGGAACGATTTGTAGGATTAAATACCGTATTTCTTCTTGAAACGATCGACGCGGCCGCCAGCATCCAGGAACTTTTGCTTACCCGTGTAGAATGGGTGGCATTGGGAACAAACCTCTACGCGAAGGCTCGGTTTAATCGAACCAGTCTCGAAGGAATTTCCACAAGCGCAAGTTGCTGTAATGATGTGGTATGTCGGATGAATAGCTTGTTTCATCTCGTTCACCTCTTTCTGCCCTGAATCGCATGCGGACCCAGAGTTAAATCACACATCTCGGATTATAGCATGAACTGTTTTGCAGTTGCAATGAATAATCGCTCATATGTCAATATTAGATGTAATTACCGTTCATTGGGCTCCCTTATTTAAACAGCGCCGCCGGCGGTACATGGGTATAAGAACCAATAACGACGTCAGGCAGCTCTTCGCGGAAAATCTCCAGCATTTGCTTCATGCCGTAAATTTCACCCTGCGCCTTCGGAATAATAGCCAAATAGCTTTCCGGGTCGATATTCAGGTTGCGCATTTGAATCAGCTTGAGGCCCGTGCGCTTCACGAATCCGATCATCGCTTCTATTTCTTCCTCGCGGTCCGTAACCCCTGGGAAAATCAAATAGTTGATCGATGTATAAACGCCATTATCGGATGCGTATTTAAGCGACTTCTCGACATTTTTGAGCGTATAGCCGCGAGGCTTGTAATACGCATTGTAATGTTCATCAAGCGCGCTGATCGTGCTTACACGCATCAGGTTAAGCCCTGCGTCAACGATTGCACGCATGAAATCCGTCAATCCCGCATTGGTGTTGATGTTGATATAACCAAGCGAGGTTTGGCTGCGTACGCGCTTCATGGCTTCTACAATGATTTTCGCTTGCGTGGAGGGCTCGCCCTCGCAGCCTTGGCCGAAGCTAATGATCGATTCCGGCTCGCGCAAATGCTCCAGCATGATTTCGACAACTTCGTCGACCGTGGGTTTAAAATTCATCCGAGTCTGAGGCGCGACAAAGCCGCTGTCATCCGGTTGCTCTGAAATACAGCCAAAACAGCCTGCATTGCAAGAATAGGATACAGGCACTGCGCCTTCCCAGCGACCTAGAAATGTGTTGGAAGAGGTTAAGCACTCATAGCCTAAAGCACAATTGGACAGATGCTTGTATAGACGATTTTCCGGGTATTTGGCAAGGATGCGCTCTACCTGAATGCCTAGCTCGCCGCGGTCGCAATTAAGCGGGTCCCATCTCTCTGGATCATCACTTTGCTCCGCCGTAACATAGAAGTTGCCGTCTTTCCATACGACTGCCGTATAGCCAAACAGCGGAAGCTTCTCGTTCTTATCAGCTTTCACGTAGCCAGGCAGGCAAAGACGGGTAAAGCCCTGCGGCAGCAAAGCGCCTACCGCTTGCGCTCCGCCAGGCAGCACCTGCATTTCGCCCGTGTCCGGGTTAAGCCCAATAGGCCGAGTGAAGGGCAAGCTAACAAGCGTCGCTCCATTAGGAAGAGGAATCAATTCATCTTCCATAATTTCCACGATCATATCGCCGCTTCTTCCCAAGGCCACAAAATCTGGATGGTCAAAAACATTTCCTTGTTCATCCGCATATACGAGATTCATGTTGTACTCCCTCCTGCGGTCTTACGATCCGTGCGTCGTTCTAGGCGTAGGACGCCTGCTGGTCGTTGTGGTGCTGCTTTTGATACCGGACCGCTCCGGTTTCGCTTCTACAGTTGTATCTAGAGACATGAGGAACTGTTCGTTGTTCTCGCTGTCCTTAAGCTTCTTCAAGAAATTATCGACATAATCCGGCGTATCTGTCATCCCTCTGCGGATGGCCCATACTTTATCAAGCTCTTCCTTCGTCAAAAGCATCTCTTCGCGTCTAGTGCCTGATCTGCGCATATCTAGAGCAGGGAATATACGACGCTCGGAAAGCTTGCGGTCCAGATGGAGCTCCATATTGCCAGTACCTTTAAATTCTTCATAAATGATATCATCCATACGCGAGCCCGTTTCAATCAGCGCAGTTGCAAGTATTGTCAAGCTTCCGCCCTCTTCAACGTTGCGTGCCGAACCAAAAAACCGTTTCGGACGATGGAACGCTGCCGGATCAATACCGCCGCTCAGCGTACGCCCGGATGGTGGAATAACCAAGTTATACGCCCTAGCAAGACGAGTGATGCTATCCATTAGAATCACGACATCCTTCTTATGCTCGACAAGACGCAGAGCCCGTTCAAGAACAAGCTCAGCTACTTTAATATGGTTTTCAGGCAGCTCATCGAACGTAGAGGCAATAACCTCTCCTTTGACGGAGCGCTGCATATCTGTAACTTCCTCGGGACGCTCATCGATGAGCAAGACGAATAATTTGATATCGGGACGGTTTTCTGAAATACTGTGGGCGATTTCTTTGAGCAGCAATGTTTTCCCCGTCTTAGGAGGAGCAACGATGAGTCCGCGTTGTCCGAGTCCTACAGGTGCGAGCAAATCCATCATTCGAGTGGATAGCTTCGACTGCGTCGTCTCGAGCACGAGCTTCTTTTCTGGATAAAGAGGAGTAAGCGCAGGAAAGTGCAGTCGTTCGGATGCTGTCTCAGGGTTCTCGCCGTTGACGGCATTTACCTGCAGCAAGCCAAAGTAGCGTTCATTCTCTTTTGGCGGACGGCATTTCCCGGATACAAGATCGCCGCTTCTCAGATCAAACCTGCGAATTTGTGAAGCTGAGATATAAATATCTTCCTTGCTCGGCAAATAGTTAATAGGTCGTAAAAATCCGAAGCCCTCTGATAAAATATCGAGTACGCCCTCCATAAACATGAGGCCGCTCTTCTCTGCCTGCGCACGTAGTATAGCAAAAATCAATTCTTTCTTCTTAAGCGTACCGTAGTACGGAACCTGAAATTGCTTCGCTAATTTGTATAGATCAGTCAATTTCATCTCTTCTAGATCGGCGATCTGAAGGTCTGTCATGTTCTCACCACTTTATTCAATTTTCATTATGATTTTTGTGTATCTAGTAAAATCATATGCCTGATTATCCATCATTGCCGAATTAGACGCCGTCTATTCCACAGCGTCCGTATCGGCCTGTTCCTTATGATGTGGCTTCCGTCTCACGCCATACATCTGCGCCCAAACGGCATAGATTCTCTACTAAATTATCATAACCTCGGTCAATATATTCGACGCCCGATATTTCGGTAACGCCTTCGTCAACAGTTAGCGCAGCAACAACAAGCGCAGCCCCTGCACGCAGATCGGCAGCCTTCACTTTAGCCGCATTCAGCTTACCGCCCTCGATCACAGCCGAGCGGCCTTCCACGCGGATGTCAGCTCCCATACGGGATAGCTCAGGAACATGCTTGAACCGGGTGCCATAAACATAATCGGTCAAAATGCTGACTCCGCTCGCTTGCGTTAGCAAGGTCGTCATCGGCGATTGAAGATCTGTAGGGAAACCAGGATATACGAGTGCTTTTACATCGATTGAAGAATATTTTGGCGCTCCAATAATTCGGATGGATTCATCCATTTCAATGACTTGAACGCCCATTTCTTCGAGCTTGGCCGTCATTGCTTCCAAGTGCTTTGGAATAACATTATCAATAAGGACATCGCCGCGCGTTGCAGCAGCTGCAATCATATACGTACCGGCTTGGATTCGATCGGGAATGATGGAATGGCGGCAACCGTGAAGTTGATCGACTCCTTCAATTCGAATCGTCTCAGTTCCGGCACCTTTGATTTTTGCGCCCATGGCATTTAGGAGAGTAGCTACATCTATAATTTCAGGCTCTTTTGCCGCGTTTTCAATAATCGTTAATCCTTTGGCCCGGGAGGCCGCAAGCATAATGTTAATCGTTGCTCCTACGCTTGACACATCGAGATAAATTTTAGCGCCGCGCAGCTCTTTGGCAGAAATTCGGATAGACCCGTGATCATTGGTTACGGTAGCTCCGAGTGCCTCAAAACCTTTAATATGTTGATCGATTGGCCTCGGCTCAAAATTACAGCCGCCGGGCATTCCTATTGTCGCTTCTCCAAACCTACCTAACATGGCACCCATCAAGTAATAGGATGCGCGCAATAACTTCACTTTCCCGTTCGGCATTGGCTTCGAGACTAGCTCGGTAGGATCAATGCGCATCATGTCGCCGTCACGTTTAACGACAGCGCCAAGCTCCTGCAAAATCTCACTGTATACCGCTACATCGCTTATGATAGGCAAATTATCTAAAACAACTTCTGATTCTGCTAAAATAGCAGCAGGGACAAGCGCAACTGCGCTGTTCTTGGCTCCGCTGATCTGAACGGTGCCGCGAAGCGGCCGTCCACCGCGTATCATCAATTTCTCCATCTAGTTATAGTTCCTCCCGTAGACTTGGAAGAGAATAAAGGAAAAAACGCCAAATCAAGCGAGTGTAAAGCTCACTTGCCATTTTTAGGCGGTTCATACCTTTGCTCCTATTATTACGCTTGGTTTTGCTTCCGAACAAACGGACCATTCAAGCTCGTTCCAACTTGTCATTCTGAGCCATTATAACATAACGCGCCTTGAAATAGTAAAGCTCGTTTTGCCTCTTCCAGAAAATGCAAAAACGACACCGTCTACCAGCAAGCGACGATGCCGTTTGTAAGCTGAATCAAGAACCTATTGCAAACCGACTTGTGGAGTTGCCGCCACGCAGCTGCATATTTACCGCAATTCGCATCTCATCGATGTCAAATGGCTTCGTAAAATGCATTAATGCTCCGAGATCAGTCGCTTCTTTAATCATATCTAACTCACCATATGCGGTCATCATGATGACTTTAATGTTACGGTCGATAGCTTTCACATGCTTTAAAATTTCTAAACCATCCATACCTGGAATTTTCATATCCAGCAACACAAGATCGGGAGCATCGTTCTTAACGATTTCTAAAGCCAGCTTGCCATTAGACGCTTGGAACGTATTGTACCCCTCGCTGCTAAATACTTCCATAAGCAAAACGCGAATACCGTTCTGATCATCAACGATCAACACTTTCTTCTTATCCAACTCCAAATCCCCCCGCGACTAGAGCTTGCCCAAAGAAATGGCCAACTCTTCCATAATCGTTAATATATTCGCTAAAGTGGGTATATAATCCTTCTCATATTGAGAAAAACTTATCGGATGCTGTTACAGAATATGTCAGTGTAAGAAATAACGATATTTTTATTCCGAATAATTAAGCGCTGCTTGCACAAATCCACGGAATAACGGCTGCGGACGGTTCGGTCTGGACGTGAATTCCGGGTGGAATTGAACAGCCAAGAACCAAGGATGGTCAGCCATTTCCACCATTTCCACAAGGCGTCCATCCGGTGATGTTCCGGAAATAGTCAAGCCTGCCGTTTCAATAGCTTCACGGTACTCATTGTTGAACTCATACCGGTGACGGTGACGCTCATAAACGAGCTCGTCGTTATATTCTTGTGCAGCAAGCGTCTCAGGCTTAAGCTTACAAGGGTATAGACCAAGGCGCATCGTGCCGCCCATATCTTCAATGTCTTTTTGATCCGGCAGCAAATCAATAACCGGATAAGGAGTAGACGGGTTAATCTCCGAGCTGTTCGCGTTCGCTAGTCCAACTACGTTGCGAGCATATTCAATAACAGCAACCTGCATACCTAAGCAGATACCGAAGAAAGGAATTTTCTTCTCGCGCGCATATTTGATAGCCGTAATCTTGCCTTCAATACCACGATCGCCGAAGCCTCCTGGCACTAGAATGCCGTGAACGCCGTTTAATTGCTCATCCACGTTCTCTTCCGTAAGCTCATCTGCATGCAGCCAGCGAATTTTCACTTCTGAATCCGAGGCAATACCCGCGTGCTCAAGCGATTCTACAATACTGAGGTAAGCATCATGCAGCGCAACGTATTTACCGACAATTGCGATTTCCGTTTTCTTATGAAGCGATTTGACGCGCTTAACAAGAGCTTCCCATTCGCGCATGTCCGGTTGTTCGGTTTTGAGCTTCAGATGGTTGACAACGATCTCGTCAAGGCCTTCCTCACGAAGCATCAAAGGCACCTCGTATAATGTCGAAGCATCGCGGCATTCCACGACCGCATTCGCATCGATATCGCAGAACAAGCCGATTTTGCGTTTCAGATCCTCAGCAAGAGGATGCTCCGTACGGCATACGATCACGTTCGGCTGAATGCCGATGCTGCGCAATTCCTTAACGCTATGCTGCGTCGGCTTCGTTTTCACTTCACCTGCTGCTTTGATATAAGGAATAAGCGTAACGTGAATGTACATAACGTTGTCGCGGCCGATATCGCTCTTGATTTGACGGATCGCTTCAAGGAAAGGCAAGCTCTCGATATCGCCGACTGTACCGCCAATCTCCGTAATCACGACATCGGAGCCCGCTTCTTTGCCCGCGCGGAAAACGCGGTCTTTGATTTCGTTCGTAATATGCGGGATAACCTGAACCGTTCCACCCAAATAGTCGCCACGACGTTCTTTGGTAATCACGTTGGAATAGATTTTGCCGGAAGTCACGTTATTGTTCTTCGATAGGTTAATATCGATGAACCGCTCATAGTGACCAAGATCCAAATCCGTTTCTGCGCCATCATCGGTGACGAATACTTCTCCGTGCTGATATGGACTCATCGTTCCCGGATCCACGTTAATGTAAGGATCAAACTTTTGAATCGTTACTTTGAGGCCCCTGTTCTTCAGCAATCGACCGAGCGAGGCTGCTGTTATCCCTTTACCCAAGGACGACACTACGCCGCCGGTTACAAATATATATTTGGTCACTGTGATGATACCCTCCAAGCTCCTATGGTTAATGTTTAGGTTTGCCCATTTACTCGATAAACATGGATGCAGATACACTCTGCCTATCCATCCAGTTTGTGGAAATGTTTCCTACAGACCCATCCCCCACAAACAAAAAAAGTGACACCCGTAGCAACGGGGCACTTTTCCTTTTTTGGCATATATAAAAATATAAGAAAGCATAAGTTTGAAACATTATACTTTACTTATATTTCAGCGCGGAACGCGCTTTTGCCTCCAAAGGAGGACAACAGCCGTTTACGCTTGTATGCGTTATTTGTTAACCGAATCTTAAGCCCATGAGATAGTTTACTCTGCGCTCATAGGACCTGTCAAGCGAAACTGACAGGATGCGCCATACTCCAACGCAATCGGCTTTCCCCGTCTATTGGAAGCATTGCTGGCGCCATAGTAAAATGCAAGGCTGCATAAGCTTACCGCTTATACAGCCTCACATAATTTGTTACCTATTTGTCGTCGCTATCGTCGTCTTCAAACTCTTCATCATCATCCGAGTCATCATCATCCGCATCCAATTCGCCGTCGACTTCTTCCTCGTCGAGCTCCTCGTCATCGATGCCAACTTCCTCATCAACTTCCGCTTCCTCTTCAGCCTCTTCGAAATCCTCGCGGTCTTCGTCGAATACGTCGTAGTCCTCTTCAGCCTCTGCGTAAGTATCCTCTTCCTCGTCCGCAAATACATCATCATCTTCGAGATCATCGTCATCATTGATGATACGCGTACGCTTCGCATTGCCTACAGGATCTTCGGAGCGCTCAACCGGATACCAGCGCTTTAGTCCCCACATGTTGCTGCCAACGCAAGCAAAACGGCCATCGATGTTGATCTCCGTATACACTTGTGCGATGAACTGGTTGATTCCGTCTGCGGAAAGACCGCGTATTTTAGCGATCTCCATCATTAGATCGCGATAGTAGTAAGGGGTATTAGCCGCTTTCAGCACTTCAAAGGCCAAATCGACCATAGGCATTTCCTTCATACGTTCAGGATCCAGCTTTAACGTAAAATTGCTGCTGCTCATATGGACACATCCTCTCTTGCCAATCAAATTATGTACTCGTTCATTCCATCTAAATGCAAGAACCGTGTACGATTTCCTCTTATACACCGCTCACATTTCATTACGAAACGAGCGGCCGCTGCCAGAGGTTGGCACCCGTCGTTTACGCTAGTCAAAGTATAGTAAAACCTATTTCCTCCAAAAAAGCAAGCGGCCCGCGCTGCCGCCCGTATAGCTTGGACTTAAATGCAAAAAGCGAAAGGATAATCCTTCCGCTTTGACTGTATCCATCCGGCCATGACACGAGGTAACGTACCTTGGACGTAAGAGCCCCTGAGAACTCTTTGTTCATCCTATGTCCCTTAACGATTTTTGACACGGTTTCAAGCCTAATTATGTGAAAAAAGGCAAGTGGCTCATGCGTTATCGAGCGCTCGTTCATACAATAGTGCAGCATGGTCCGTCGGGAGGGGAAGCCAAGTTTGGACACCGCCGCTTTTATCCGTTTGCTGCAGGATACGATGGCTTGCACGGACGCAACGACCGTAAAGCGAATCATTCGCTTTCAGCGTGCGAGCGACTACCGATACTTCGTACAGCAAATGTCTCAGGTCGCTTCGTCAGCATCGCCTAGAAAGAACATAAGACAATTGCCCATCATTCGCGGAATATCTTGTCGATTGCCCGCTGAAGAAACATTAGAGCGGTTCTCGGGACGCGTATGGATTGAAAAAGACTGCAAAATTAGCGTTCATGCCTCATCTTCGCAAAAGTCTATTATTGTAGACAAAGGTATCCCTTGGGGCGTTAATCAAATAAAAGCTCCTCAGGCTTGGAGCACGACGACCGGCCATAGGGTTAAAGTAGGCGTCATTGATACAGGAGCTGACTTCAGCCATCCTGATCTTCGCCAATCACTCTCCAGAGGTATCAATCTATTGAATCGCAGCATGCTCCCGCATGACGATAATGGTCATGGAACACATATTGCGGGAACGATTGCCGCAGCAAACCAGCTTCAGGGCATGATCGGTGTTGCGCCGCGTGCGCTAATCTCGCCGGTCAAGGCTTTTGATCACAACGGAAGCGCCTTCGTTTCCGACATTATTCTTGGTATCGAATGGTGCATTCGCAATCGGATTAACGTTATCAACATGAGCTTCGGCATGAAGACAAGGAGCAAAGCGCTGCTCGGTGCCGTCACGAACGCTCATAACGCAGGCGTTATTATTGTGGCCTCTTCCGGCAACGATGGGAAGCGGCGTTCTGTCGATTATCCCGCCCGCTATCCTCAAACGATAGCAGTCGGCGCTACAACCAAGCTGCGCCGCATCGCACCGTTCAGCAATCGCGGTTCGCATATTGACGTATATGCCCCTGGCGACAAAATTGTGTCTGCATGGCTTCGCGGCAAATACAACGAGATGAGCGGCACTTCCATGGCCACCTCGCATGTAAGCGGAGCGATCGCGCTTTTGCTTGCCCATAAGCCTGGGTTATCTCCTACGGAGATCAAGTCTATTATCAAGCGCTCTGTACAGCCCTTAAGAGGCAACAAAGCCCGCCGAACAATCGGCGAGCTTGATGTGATGAGTATGATGCAGGCCGTGGATAAATCATGAATCCACGGCTTGTTTTTATAAGAAATTACATACGCTCCGGAGCGGAGACGCCAACTAGGCGCAGCACATTCGCAATTGCAATGCGAACCGCTCCAAGCAAGGCCAAACGGGCTTGCGACTGCTCGGCATCCTCCGTGATCACGCGCTCCGCTCTATAGTAGCTGTGGAACAGCGATGCCAGCTCATACACGTAACGAATCAGACGATGCGGCGCATATTGCGCAGCCGCTTCGGCTATTTCCTGCGGAAGCTCGCCGACTTTGCGAAGCAGGTCGAATTCGCCCTCTGCCACCAGCTTGCTGAAATCGATAGCATCCGTAGCTTTTAGCAAAATGCCTTGCTCCTCTGCTTGCCTAAAGATGCTGCATATCCGCGCATGCGCATATTGCACATAGAATACGGGATTTTCATTAGAAGTGGAGATCGCTAGGTCCATGTCGAAATCAAGATGGGAATCCATGCTCCGCATAGAGAAGAAGTAACGAATCGCATCTATGCCCACTTCATCCATAAGATCCTGCATCGTAACCGCTTTGCCCGTACGTTTCGACATTTTCATTTTCTCGCCGTTTTGGAACAAGCTGACCATTTGGGCGATTAACACTGTCAATTTCTTAGGGTCATTGCCGAGTGCTTCCATAGCTGCCTTCACACGCGGGATATAGCCATGGTGATCAGCGCCCCAGATGTTAATCATTTGGTCGAAGCCGCGGCTGTATTTGTCGCGGTGATATGCGATATCAGGCGTCAAATACGTATAGGAACCGTCATTTTTCACGAGCACGCGGTTTTTGTCATCTCCGAAGGTCATCGTCGAAAGCCACGTTGCGCCTTCTTCTTCGTAAACATGGCCTGTCGCTTTCAGCGCTTCGAGCCCCTGTTCAACTTGCCCGCTCTCATAAAGGGCTGTTTCGCTGTACCATACGTCAAAGCCTACGCGGAATCTACCGAGATCGCGTTTAATTTTGTCGAGCTCCCGCTCCAGGCCGAACTGGCGGAAAAACGTAAACCGCTCTTGATCCGGAAGCTCCAGCAGCTTGTCTCCCTCTTGCTCAACCAGCAGCTTCGCGAAGCCGATAATATCTTCGCCGTAATAGCCGTCCTCCGGCATTTCTGCTGCTTGTCCAAGCGCCTGACGGTAACGGGCTTCGATGGAGACAGCTAAGTTCTCTACTTGCTTGCCTGCATCATTAATATAATATTCACGCGTAACGTCATAGCCTGCATAATCAAGCACATTACAAAGCGCATCGCCTACTGCCGCTCCGCGTGCATGCCCTAGATGCAGGCTGCCCGTAGGATTCGCGCTAACGAATTCTACTTGAACACGCTTGCCTTTGCCGTCTAAAGTCCGTCCATAGTTTTCTCCCTCTTCAAGCGCTGCGCTCACAACCGGATATAGATAGCTGTTGTCCATGCGGAAGTTAATGAAGCCCGGACCCGCAATTTCTGCCGATTGGATGGACGCTTGCTTCGTATCCAAATGCGCAATGATTGCTTCCGCAATTTGGCGAGGATTTTTCTTTGCCAGCTTCGTTAGCTGCATAGCGGCATTTGTCGCCAAATCACCATGCGATTTATCCTTCGGAACCTCAAGCACAAATGCCGGAAGCTCCTCCCGCGCAGCAAGGCCCGCTGCCACAGCAGCATCAGCAATCGCTGCCTTAACCTGTTCATACATTTTCTCTAGTACATTTGAATTCATTGATTTCGTTCCTCCTGTATATGGAGCCGGATATGGAAACGGCCCGACATTTGTTCACCTACGTGCATCTCGTATTCCCACTCTAGCGTAAAAGGCAGCGTCGTCGGCAGTGTTTCTGCTATTTCGGTCGTGCCGTCGCCATTCGGTATGTGCAGCGACAGCTGCATCGTATCCGTCTCAAGCGAGAAAGACGTCATCGCCGAGTGGTAACGGCCAGTCCGCCTTAGCCCGGGCACAAATAGCTGCTCCGACTCGATGACGCCCCGCCGAGTGATGGACAGCTCGTCTTGCCGATATTTCACCAGCGTACGCACCTCGCCTGCTGCCGGTTCGCCTTCGACTGCCGGTTCGCTGTAGCGGATAAATATGGACCGCTCCTTGCGAAACCATTCGCCCTCATAAGCGTGGATGTGCGAGCTTCCGTCCTGCACGCTCTCCAAAGTAATTCGCACTTTCCTGCTTTCAGCCATCATCTTACTCCTGTTCAGTCTAATCTTATGTAACTACTATATACAGGAAGCCTCGTAATTTCAACGCTAGAGCGCGGTTAAGTTGTTGCATAAGGCACAATTGCCTGCCATGCCTCCACCCGGTCCTCAAGCGTTCTCATCTTCGGAGTAGGGATCGGGCTTGATGACGGCAGCTTAAGCAGCGTTATGTCTTTGAAGCTTTCATGCCCGCGATAAAACTTATGAAAGGTATCGTATGCCTTGCTTCCGTTAAAGGCAAAGCAGCGGAGCCCCGGATATTTCGCCACAAGCTCGGGCAGCTTTTGCGGCACTTCCCCGCGAATATTCACATCAAGGCTGCCTTCCCGCTCACAGGACTCTATCACATCCCATAAAGCGAGGCGATGCTCCTTCAGAAATGCAAGTCGGTTATCATATACCGGATCGGCATCGGAATCATTAAACAGCCGATAAATGATGCGCCACATGAAATTTTGCGGATGTCCATAAAACTGCTTATGCTCTAACGACTTCACGCTGGGCGCTGTTCCTAGAATAAGCACGCGAGCTCGCTCATCGATCACAGGCGGAAATGAGTAAATACGCATATAATCTTCCTCCTCTTAATCTTTATCACGATAAACACTGCGACTTATTATGAGTTAATTTTAGCCTAGATCATACGGGCAAAACCGCCGCTCGCAGTGAAAAAAGACGCCTTCCGCTAAGGTTACGCGGAAAACGCCTTTTTATCAACGCAGGATGATTACTTGGCAGGTATTTTAATCTTTTGGCCCGGATAGATTTTGCCCGGGTTTTTCAATTGATTGTAGCTGGCTAGCTTCTGCCACGTCGTTCCGTGCTTAATGGCTATCGCATTGAGCGTATCGCCTGATTTGACCGTATACACGGCCTCCTGAGGCGTCTGAGGCACGGTCACGACCGGCTTCTCAGGCTCCGAAGGCGTAACAACTTGCTCTGTCGGTTTCACTGGTTCTACCGGCTTAACAACTGCCTTCGCACTTAGATCAAGCTTGAACTCTGCATAGCCGTCCTCTGCATCTGCCGAGAAGGAGATCAGCTTATTCGCATCATCCGCGCTTTTTGCTTCCGGGGATGTTTTGAAAGTAACATTCACCGTATCATTGATAGGTGCGAGCGACCAGTTGCCATCGGCAGAAGGATTGATCGTTTTGTTGGTACGAATGTAATCGATGACGACCTGGCGGTTCTCGTCAGGCGCGGCAAGAATAATACGCTTGCCGTCGGGATTAGCGAATTTGCTGGAGGAAGCACGATAGTTGTTGGTTGCCACAACAAACTTTTGATCCTCTTTGATCGGCTTGCCGTCAAATTGAAGATTGACGATCCGCTTTGCGCCTTCGTTCTTAAGCACGCCGTTCGCTTCATACTTCGGCGGCTGCGCAACGTCGATCTGGTAAGTTACGCCGTCGATCACATCGAAGTTGTACGTTGGAAAATCATTATTGATAAGCTCTTGCTTCTCTTTGCTCGCAGCATCGACCTGCAGGAACTGGCCTGCCGACCACTCGAGCCATTCTCTTAGCTCCGCTCCTGTTACGAGCACGGCATTTACCGTATTGGAGTACAAATACAGGTCGGCAACGTTCTTAATCGCTATGTCGCCTGCCTTAATGTTCGTATAATAGTTGGCTCCCTGACGGCCGCCTGCTTTGAACGGCGCACCCGCCGATAGGACAGGAATGCCCTCGTATTCCGTTCCTTGCAGCTGCTTCTCGACATACCACTTCTGCGCATTCGTCACGATTTGAATGGAAGGGTCGTCTTGGATAAGGGCGAACCAGCTGTTAATGGATGCCGTCGTCTTGCCGACAGGTCCCCGCACGTACGCCAGCGTATCCTCATGATCCTTTTTCACCGCGTCAACGATCGCTTGATCTGCCTCTACAAGCGGCTTCTTATTCACCGTATCGAAGATTGGCTTAACGGCGGTTTTCGAATCAGCAACCGTCCATTTGCCGTCCTTCTTCTCAAGCGTAAGATCAATAACGCCCAGATTATTGCCCCAGAAGCCCGGCTCGACAGCAGCGACGCCGTTGATCGTACCTTTGGCGAGGTCAACGCCAGCTTTCCCTTCGAAGGATTTATCAGGGAATACCTTATGCGCATGTCCGAACAAGATTGCATTAATCCCTGCTACCTTGCTTAAATAGAGCACCGAGTTTTCCATCAGCGGCGTTTGCGGGATGTCCTCGAAGCCCGAGTGCGGGATAGCGACAATGATATCCGCTCCCTTCGCCTTCATCTCCGGCACATATTTCTCAGCCGTCTTCACGATATCTTTGACGACTACCTTCCCTTCCAAATTCGCTTTATCCCATTGCGTAATTTGGGGAGGCACGAAGCCGATCACGCCGACCTTTATCGTATGCTTCGCACCGGAGCTATCGGTTACTTCTTTATCAAGAATTAAGTAAGGCTTGAACAGATTGACGTCGTTTGACTCGTCCTTGTCTCCGTCGGCCTTATAAATATTTGCATTCACATAAGGGAAGTCGGCTCCGGCAAGCGCATTTTCTAAAAACTCCAAACCATAATTGAATTCATGATTGCCTAGATTGCCCGCATCATAACCAAGCAGATTCATAGCTTTATAGACGGGATGCGTCTCGCCCTGCTGCAGCTTATCGACCGTGGCAACGTAATCGCCGAGAGGATTTCCTTGAATCAAGTCGCCATTATCGAACAATAGGCTGTTCGGAGCTTCCTCACGCGCTTTCTTAATGAGCGATGCCGTCTTCGCCAGACCGTATTCATCCGTAGGCTTGTCCGCAAAATAATCGTAGTTCATTACATTCACATGCAGGTCAGACGTTTCCATGATGCGCAGCGAGACGGTAGAGCCCCCGCTTGATTCCGCCGCCATTACCGTAAGAGGCATCGCTACGAGACTGGCGGAAATGGCCGCCGCCAAACTAGCCCTCCACATCGATTTGTACGTTTTCGCCAACAATAACTCCTCCTTATTTTCTCTTCTGTTTCTAGAATTCCCATGCATGTGCCTTACGTTCCATTGTTTACCTTCCATATAATAATTTAATTATTCAGAATTGTCATTCGATTAATTTGTCGAATATCGCTAATGTTGTCAGTTTTGTAAATGAATAACACAAAAAAAGGCTTCGCCTTAAACGGTTTTTGCCGTTCGGGCGAAGCCTTTTCCTTATATTATTTCAAAAATCCTAGCAGCATCTCGCGGATGACTTTCGCCGCAACGATCTGCGTTTGCTCGGTTGGATCATACGCAGGAGCAACCTCAACGAGGTCGAAGCCCACGATGTTCACGCCGGAGCGCGCAATCGCATGTACCGATTCAATGAGCTCCTTCGACGTAATGCCGCCCGCTTCCGCTGTGCCTGTGCCAGGCGCTGCGGATGGATCAAGCACATCGATATCGATCGTTAAATAAACCGGACGGCCTTCAAGCTCTGGAAGCACCTTCTTCAGCGGCTCCAATACCTCGAACGGGTGGAAGTTAATATTCTCGCGTGCATATTGCCATTCCTCGCGCGAGCCAGAACGGATACCAAACTGGTAAATGTTTTGTCCGCCCATTAGGCCAGCTGCTTTGCGCAGCGGCGTTGAGTGGGACAACGGCTCGCCTTCATACGATTCGCGCAAATCAGCGTGAGCGTCGAAGTGGATAATCGCAAGATCAGGATGCTTTTTGTACACCTCTTGGAAGATCGGCCATGACACCAAATGCTCGCCGCCGAGTCCAACAGGGATTTTGCCATCGTCTAGAACGCCGCGAACGAATTCGCCGATAATTTCCAGGCTGCGCGCTGCGTTGCCGAAAGGAAGCAGCAAATCGCCGGCGTCGAAATATTCGATATCCTCGAGGCTGCGATCTAGGTAAGGGCTGTATTCTTCAAGTCCGATCGACACCTCGCGGATGCGAGGAGGGCCGAAGCGCGAGCCTGGACGGAAGCTAACGGTGAAATCCATCGGCATGCCGTAGATAACCGCTTTGGAAGCTTCATAATTGTCAGAGCTTAGGATGAAGACATTGCCTGAATATTTTTGATCCAATTTCATGAGGCTTGTCCTCTCTTTCCTTAACTACCGCTTATTACTTTATGAGATCTTCTACGAACTTAGGAAGCACGAATGCTGCCTTGTGAAGACGCGGCGTGTAGTATTTGGTATCGATTTCTGGGATAGCTGTTTCGTCAACAGCCGTTGGGTCATACTTCTTGCTGCCCATTGTGAACGTCCATAGGCCGCTCGGGTATGTCGGAATGTTCGCGCCGTATACACGAACGATCGGGAATACTTCCTTCACGTCTTTGTTTACGCTTTGAATAAGATCCGCTTTGAACCAAGGGTTGTCCGTTTGCGCAACGAAGATGCCGTCTTCCTTCAAGGACTCGTAGATGCCTTGGTAGAAGCCTTTGGTGAATAGGTTCGCAGCAGGGCCAACCGGCTCTGTCGAATCAACCATAATGACGTCGTATGTGTTCTTATGATCATGAATATGCATAAAGCCGTCGTTCACAAGCACTTCAACGCGCGGGTTGTCGAGCTCGCCAGCGATGGATGGCAAATATTTTTTGGAGTATTCGATTACTTTCCCGTCAATGTCGACAAGAACAGCCTTTTTCACTTTTGGGTGTTTCATGACTTCACGAATAACGCCGCCGTCTCCGCCGCCAACTACAAGCACGTACTCCGGGTTCGGATGCGTGAAAAGAACAGGATGCGCAACCATCTCGTGGTAAACGAACTCATCCTTAACCGTTGTCATTACCATGCCGTCAAGCACAAGCATCGTTCCGAACTCTTCCGTCTCGATCATATCAAGCTGTTGAAAATCCGTTTGTTCATTAACATAAGTTTTAGTAATCTTCGCCGTAATGCCGAAGCTGTCTGTTTGTTTTTCCGTGTACCACAATTCCATGTCGAAAATCCCTTCTTTCCTTCAATCGTTCAAACGTAATTATAGTAAATTAGGCCAAAAAAGCAACCTTTTCAACCTTTTATACAAAAATTTAATGATCCGCCGGCTCGGCGTGAATAGGGTGAACCTCGTTTTTCCATACTAAGGAAAAGTGAAGCTATGCACTGAAGGGAGCCCGCTCCATGAATAAGCCTTCTAATCGGAAAGGCAAACAAAGCCGCCGACCTGCTTTTCCTATTATAACCGAGAGGTTCCTTCCCCAATTCTTGAAAATAAAAAAGTGGCTGCGATGGACCGCTGCCGCATTCACTCTAATGGTGCTCATCCTGGTGGGCACGCTTATTTATTTGCGCACCCAATCGCTGCCCGTAGCCGCTATCAGCCAAACCTCCCAAATGCTCGATTTGCAAGGCAACGTGATTGATACGTTCCACGCCGGCGAAAACCGTCGTTCCGTGCAGCTGTCCGATATCTCGCATTATGTCATCGAAGCAACGCTGGCCATTGAGGATCGGCGCTTCTACGACCATCGCGGCTTCGATATGAAGGGAATGGCGCGCGCCGTCATGGTGAACGTTCAGAGCTTCTCCGCGCGTCAAGGAGCAAGCACGCTCACCCAGCAGCTTGCACGCAATCTGTATTTGACGCATGAGCGAACCTGGCAGCGCAAAATGAAGGAAGCGATGTATACCGTTCAGCTCGAAATGAGCTACTCCAAGGATGAAATACTTGGCATGTACTTGAACCAGATTTATTACGGACACGGCTCCTACGGCATTGAAGCCGCGGCGATGATGTATTTCGATAAACATGCCTCAGAGCTCTCGCTTGCAGAGAGCGCGATGCTCGCCGGTATTCCGAAGGGACCAAAATATTATTCCCCCTATTTGAATATGAAAAACGCGAAGGACCGTCAGCTTACGATTTTGCAGGCCATGCTCGAAGGCGGCTCCATTACGTCTGAGCAGGCGGATGCCGCATATGCGGAGGTGCTTAACTTCCAAACGCTCGGCTCTGGGGAGCAAGAAGGTTTCGCGCCGTACTTTCGTGATTATATAAGATATATAGCGGTCGATAAGCTTGGCATCAATGAGCATTTGCTTAACGAAGGCGGCATTACGATCTATACGACCCTTGATCCGAAAGCGCAGGCAACGGCCGAAGAGGTTATTGCGCAAGGAATTCCCGAAAACTCGGAGCAGCAGGCGGCGCTGGTCGCCATTGATCCGCGCAATGGTTATATCAAAGCGATGGTAGGCGGCAAAAACTACAAGAAGAACCAGTACAACCGCGTATTTGCCAAAACGCGTCAGCCTGGCTCCTCCTTCAAGCCGTTCTTGTATTTAACCGCCTTGCAGAGCGGTTTTATGTCGCCTTTGACGCGCTTCAAGAGCGAGCCAACCGTGTTTACTTACGATGAAGGCCGCAAGACATACGAGCCGCGCAACTACGGCGATAAATATTTGAACGAGCTAATCGATATGCGCAAAGCGCTGGCAAGCTCGGACAATATTTACGCGGTTAATACGATCATGACCGTTGGCGCCGACAAAGTGATCGAAACCGCGCGGAAGCTTGGGGTCGACAGCCCGATGCAGCCCGTCCCTTCGCTCGCGCTCGGCACGTTCCCGGTCAGCCCGTTTGAAATGGCTTCCGCCTTCGGCACGTTTGCAAATGGCGGCATCCACGCCGAGCCCATCGCGATCATCCGGATCGAGGACCGCAAGGGTCAAGTCTTATATGAAGCGGAACATAAATCCGAGCAAGCGGTAACCGCTGCGGAAGCTTATGTGATGACCAGTTTAATGGAGAGCGTATTTGAAGAAGGCGGTACCGCATTTCGCGTTTCTTCTATTATTAAGCGGCCCGTTGCAGGCAAGACAGGCACGACGCCTACGGATGCATGGCTGGTGGGCTATACGCCAGAGCTGGCAACCGCCGTATGGGTCGGCTATGACAAGGACCGCAAGCTAACCGTCGCCGAGGCTTATCGCGCCGCGCCAATATTCGCTAAGTTTACGGAACAGGCGCTTGCTTCGGTGCCGCCGAAGATCTTCCCCATACCGGAAGGGGTCGTAACGGTGTATATTGACCCGACCAGCGGCAAGCTGGCGGAAGGCAATTGTCCGAACAGGCGGCTCGAGACCTTCCTTAGCGGGACCGAGCCTACCGCGGTATGCGGAGAGCCTGCAGCAGCGGGTGAGGATGGCAGCAATTCCGCAGGGGATGGAGCCAAAGCGGACCGCCGTTCCTGGTGGTCGGACTTGAAGCGTTGGTGGACGGACTAAAAAGCTCGCTTCTATCATATCCTATAGAGGCTGCTGCAGCCGCCGCTCATGCCGTCGCCATGACCTTCGCACATTTTTGTCCGATTTATGATCAAAAAGTGAATTTTCTTTGAACAAAAGCATGATGTTGTGTTATAGTAAGCATAAGAAAACACTTACAATGTATACGGGAGTGTTCAATATGACAACGAAAACAGCAACAATTAGCCATGTTCAGCCTTCAAAGTCGGATGTCAAGCGCCTTGTCAAGGCGATGACTGCAATTGCATGGGTTGTACTATCCATTGGCGTTCTGCTCAGCGTAATTAACTTAAGCCACTTCAGCGATCAAAATGTCGGACTTATGGTCGGCATCGGGTTTCTAATCGGCAGCGTTCATATTTATGTCATCGGCACAGCGATTGGACTCGTCCATGCTCGCCTGAATCAAGAACAACCGTCGAATGATTTGAACGGTCATAACCGCAAATAATGTCCGCATCTAGCGGAGCAAATAGACAGTCCGATTTGGTCGATGACCAGATGGGGCTGTTTATTTGTTTTCGCATGAGACAAAATGCATGAGTGTGGGTAATCATAGGTAGATGGGCTCGCGCAGATCATGCTCCTAAATGTAACAGTTGTCTAAGCAGTGAACTTTCTATTACAGAAAAAAGACGAATTCTTGACGTAATTGTTAACCCCGCAGTTATTCCCTTGCGGATCTGCTATTGTAGTCGTAAGCAGTAATTTTGAGGAGTTGAACTGATGATGAGACCGTATCTTCGTATGCTGACACCCGTACTTATTATGTTAATGGCCGTTATGCTTTCCGGCTGCGGCGAGCAGTACATTGTGCTCGATCCGAAAGGGCCAATCGGCGAGTCTCAAAAAGACTTGATTTATTTTTCAACCATTTTGTGTGCGGTTATCATCGTGCCTGTGCTTATCCTGACAGCCGTTATCGTCTGGCGGTACCGCGACAAACCAGGCAGCAAGGCTTCCTATAAACCCAATTGGGAGCATAGCACGAAGCTAGAAATTACGTGGTGGAGCATTCCGATTGTAGCGATCCTAGTCCTTGCAATCGTTACGGTTAAATACACGTATGCGCTTGAGCCTTCCAAACCGATTGAATCGGCTAAGGCGCCGATAACGATTCAAGTCACATCGCTCGATTGGAAATGGCTGTTCAAATATCCGGATGAGGATATCGCGACGGTCAACTACATTAAGATACCGGAAGATGTGCCGATTAAGTTCCAAGTCACGTCCGACACGGCGATGAACTCCTTCTGGGTTCCGCAGCTCGGCGGACAAATTTACTCCATGTCCGGCATGGCCATGACCCTATTCCTCCAAGCGGATGAACAAGGCAGCTACTATGGCTCCGGCGCAAACTTTACGGGTAAAGATTTTGCGAAAATGACCTTTAAGGTAGATGCTACCTCGGAGGTAGATTACAAAGCATGGATTAGTGAAGTGAAAGCATCATCCCCTGCACTTACGATGGAGGGCTTTGAGAAGCTGACTGAACCAGGCTCGTCCGACGTGCAGCTTTTCTCCAGCTTCCCAGAAGGTTTGTTTAACAAAGTCGTAAGGCAGTATATAAACGGCGACGGTGGCGCTCATCAGCATCATGGCGCTGAAGCAGCGAAAGCTCCGGCAGCTGCTAGTGAAGAGAAAGCCCCGGCGGATACGGACGCTAGCAGCAATAACGCTAACGCACATAGCGGCCACGCGGGTCATTAAACCAGTAACAAGCGAATGCTTTTGAAGCGAGTTTGTTCCACAAACTTTTAGGAGGACCCCAAATGTTAGACAAAATTAAAGACTTCGCATCCGAATTTTTCGTTACTGGCGATCCGCTTATTCTAGGGGCTCAAGTGTCGATCGGATTATCGATTGTCGCAATCATATTCGTTCTTACCTTTTTCAAAAAATGGCGCTGGCTTTGGACGGAATGGCTGACGAGCGTCGATCATAAAAAGATCGGTATCATGTACATTATCGCCTCCATTCTCATGCTGTTCCGCGGCGGCGTCGATGCGCTGCTTATGCGGGTTCAGCTGGCCGCACCGGAGCTGGAATTTCTAGTCCCGGAGCATTATAACCAGATATTCACGACGCATGGCGTAATCATGATTTTATTTATGGCGATGCCGCTTATGTTCGGTCTATTCAATATCGTCGTTCCGCTGCAAATCGGAGCGCGCGACGTAGCGTTTCCGTTCCTGAACTCCCTAAGCTTCTGGATGTTCTTCTTTGGAGCGATGCTGTTCAACGTTTCCTTTATTATCGGCGGCTCGCCTGATGCAGGCTGGCTTGCATATCCGCCGCTCTCTGAGCTGTCGGGTAGTCCGGGTCTTGGGCAGGACTTCTATATCTGGGGTATTCAGATTTCAGGTATCGGCTCCTTGGCAACCGGTATTAACTTTGTCGTCACGATCTTAAAAATGCGTGCGCCAGGCATGAAGCTTATGCAAATGCCGATGTTCGTATGGTCGGTTCTCTCGTCTTGTATTACCATTATGTTCGCATTCCCGATTTTGACCGTTACGCTGTTCCTTCTATTCATTGACCGTTATCTCGGCGCGCATTTCTTTACGCTCGACGGCGGCGGCAATCCGATGATGTATATCAACCTCATCTGGATGTGGGGACATCCCGAAGTATATATCGTCATATTGCCGGCGTTCGGTATTTTCTCCGAGATCGTCTCGGCATTTTCGAAGAAAAAGCTCTTTGGCTACAAATCGATGGTATTCGCCCTTATGTCGATCAGCTTCTTCTCTTTCTTCACTTGGGCGCATCACTTCTTTACCATGGGCTCCGGCGCAAACGTCAACGCATTCTTTGCTTTAACGACGATGCTTATCGCCATACCGACCGGGGTCAAAATATTCAACTGGCTGTTTACGATGTATCGCGGCCGAATCAAGTTTACGACTCCGATGATGTGGACGGTTGCGTTCATACCGTGCTTTGTGGTCGGCGGGATGACCGGGGTACTCCTATCGGTTGCACCGGCTGACTTCCAGTTCCATAACAGTTACTTCCTGATCGCGCATTTCCATCAGGTGCTTATCGGTGGTGTCGTGTTCGGTTATTTCGCAGGCCTTTACTACTGGTGGCCAAAAATGTTCGGCTTCCGCTTGCACGAGGGACTCGGCAAATGGGCGTTCTGGTTCTGGAACATCGGCTTCTACGTTTGTTTCATGCCGCAATACGCGCTTGGCTTGATGGGTATGACACGCCGCTTCAACGCATACGACTTCGATATGGGTTGGCAGCCGCTGAACGTTGTATCGACTGTAGGTGCCTTCTTAATGGGTATCGCGTTTATTTTCCAAGTGTGGCAAATCGCGCACAGCATCAAGTTCTTCAAGAAAGAAAAAGACGGCGATGCATGGGATGGCCGTACGCTGGAATGGTCGATTCCATCGCCTGCACCGCTTTATAACTTTGCTCGCTTGCCGCAGGTTACGAGCCAGGACGAGTGGTGGGAAGAGAAGCAGCGCATTGCCAATGGGCAGCCTGCCAAACCGTTCGCTCCGCTTGAGCCGATTCATATGCCTAAAAATTCGGGCATCCCGTTCATCATGTCGCTATGCTGGTTTACAGCAGGCTTCGGGTTCGTATGGGATTGGCTGTGGATGGCGATACCGGGTCTAATCGGCGTAGCCATATGTATGCTTGTTCGTTCGTTCTCCTACAATACCGATTACTACATTCCGGTAGATGAGATTGAGCGCACGGAAGCAGCGTTAAGGGGGACAAAATAATGGCACATGCAGTTTCCACTCCGGCAGGAGCACATGGCGGACACGGTGCCGGTCACGGCGGCGGTCACCATGATGACCATCACGATCAAGAATCGATGAAGCTGTTTGGCTTCTGGCTGTTTCTAATAACCGACGTTATTTTATTCGGTACTTTATTCGCTACCTATGTCGTCCTTCGTCTGAACACAGACGGCGGACCGACAGGCGCGGAATTGCTCGAAATGAACGGAATCATCATTTCGACGTTCATTCTCCTAACGAGCAGCTTCACGAGCGGTATAGCCGTTCTTGAAATGAACAAAGGGAACAAGCGCGGCTTGATCCTCTGGCTCGCGATTACAGCAGTGCTTGGCGCATCGTTCGTCTTTCTAGAGGTGAATGAGTTCATGCACTTGGTGCATGAGGGCGCTACGATCGGAACAAGCGCCTATTGGTCGGCATTCTTCGTTCTGGTCGGCACGCATGGACTTCACGTTTCGTTAGGTCTTGTCTGGATGGTTGCGCTGATTCTTCAGCTAAGCCGCCGCGGCATTACACCGGTTACCAAGCGAAAAGTAAACATTATCAGTTTGTACTGGCATTTCTTGGATGTCGTATGGATCTTCGTATTCACGATCGTTTACTTGATGGGGGTGATGTAGGGTGGAAAAGCATAACACGCATGCGCAGGATGCGCACGGCTCCCACGGCGGGTCGATGAAGTCTTATGTCATCGGTTTTCTATTCTCCATCATTCTGACGATCATTCCGCTCGTTGTTGTAATGAATGATCTTCTAGGCAAAACGGCTACAACCGTGCTTATTCTGATCATGGCGATTCTACAGTTCGCTGTTCAGCTCATCTTCTTCATGCACATCCGCGATGAAGAGAAGCCGCGCTTCAACCTCATGGCGCTTATATTCGGCCTCGTCATCCTAATGACGATCGTCGCAGGCTCCGTCTGGATCATGACTTACAATGCGGTTGGCTGATCATCAGCAATCCCAGCAAATTCACCAATAAAGGCTGTGCCATCGTCATTCGCGATGGCACAGCCTTTTTGATTATAGCCAAACTCTCCCTTTCGATGCCCGTTCGTCCCGTGTGATAATCAGACTATAAGTTTGATCAAATGAAAGCGAAAGCGAGGCAACAACGATGTCCATTACGCTTCGTCCGCTGCAGCTGCCGAATGATTACGAGCGGTTAGCGGAATTATTGAATCAAGTCTGGTCGGAACCGACTACAGCTGAGAATCTGCTTGAGGCTGACCAGAAGCTCTATGAGGTCGGGCACACCTGGATGGATGAGAACGGGCTGCTTGCCGGATACGATCGGGAGCGCCAGGTTGCGGTCACGGAATCAGGAGAGATGGTAGGTTACGCATGGTCTTGGAGAGCGCCATGGACAGAGCCGGGTTATCTGTGCAACACACTCGTTGTAGATGAGGCGTACCGCAATCGCGGGATAGGAAAGCTGCTCCTTCACCATGTTTCGCAATGGGCTCAAAAGATCGGCGCAACCACGCTCGTTACGGAAGTATGGGATGACAACGAATCAGCGCAACGTTTTGCAAAGCGGCATGCCTTCGTTATCGAACGTCACGCGTTTCAATCGCTTCTGCAGCTAGACAGCGATGAAGGCGAGCCACAGCTGAGTATTCCAGCTATGCCTGAGTTAGCAGGACTGCGCTTTCTTACGCTGGCCGAGGAGCCGGGCGAGGAGAGCGAGCAAAAGCTTTATGCGATCTACAAGGAAACGCTAGTGGATATTCCCGGCTTCATGGGTGATGTGCCGGAGTTTGGAGAATGGCGAAAATGGAATTTGATGGTGGATGGCTTTGCGCCAGAGCAAGTCATTATCGCTGCGGACGGCGATGATTTTGTCGGCATTACAAACGTTTTGCACAACCCGCATACGAACGGGATGTACCATGAATATACCGGTGTCAGCAGAGCGTACCGCGGCAAGAAGATCGCGCTTGGCCTAAAGATTAAGGCGATACAGCTTGCGAAGCTCCGCCGCGCTGCCTATATCCGGACGGACAATGATTCGCTTAACGAGCCTATCCTTCACATCAATCGCCAGCTTGGCTACGTCCCGCTTCGCGGCTCCTACCGCATTATCGCCCCGCTTGCGCAGGTATTGGATACCTTCGCGAAATAACCCCCGCAAACCAGAAAGAGCAGTCTAATCCGAGGTACTCTCGGTTCAGGCTGCTCTTTATTCGTATGGTTACCGTTCCCGCTGCACAAGCTCGACGCCTTTGGGCACGATCAGCGTCAGCTCCGGGTTAATCGTGTCAGAGGCGAAGCCGCCTTCCCGGCGATCAATAGACCCGATCATTACATACATGGTTTTGCCAACGATATTGGTTTGCAGCATGTTGTCATCCAAACGCTCAAGCTTATCGGGAGACCAGTAACGCACCTGTCCAAACAGCTTCACCTCACGCGTATCGGTCTCTCCAAGCTCAATATTGCCAAGCGAATGCACGACGATCTTATTAATCTCCACAGGTACGGTTACCGCTTTCACATCAACAAAAACCGATCGCTGCGTCATTTTCAATTCCCTCTGCAGCTCATCGAACAAGCCTGACGACATCAGCAAGGAGAGCCCAAGGCTTGCTACTCCGATCACCCCAACAAAAAAGACGCTCATCCAGTCATAACGCACGATTGCCCGCTCGCTGCTGGAAAATTTCAGATAGAGCAGCAGCTCCGCTCCCAGCATAATAAAAACAATCGGCGCAACCCACATCAGCATTTCATAGGTTTCGATGTCCTGCCACAGGGAGACCGCCAGCGCAGTGCCCATGAGCATCAACGTCACGCCCATCGACAACGAGCCTACGCGCCAAGTACGGATGCCAGCTGGCGCTTGAACCGCGTGTTCGGTTAGGTTAGCCGTGCTCACCGCGACTCCTCCTCTCGCTTGCTCAAAGACGTAGGAATTGCAGGCGGAGCGCCTTTGCCTGCATGAGTCGGTTTGTTGCTTCCAAATGCTAGACGCTGGCCGATTATAATCATGATGAACGCAACGACAGCCGTCGGAACCATATATTTGAGCTGCTTGTAATGCGAGTACATCTCCGCTGAAATGCGGTAAGTTACCTCTAAAGCTACACGATCAAACAAATAGTACACGCCGAAGCCTAGCAGCGCAATGCCGAACCAGCGCTGATAAGGCACAAGCTGCGTCAGCACCGGCTCATCGACGAGCGTCTGGCGCTCGTAGCGCGACGTCTGCTGCAGCGCATCAAAGAACGCAAAGCACCAGAACAGCGGAAGAAGGAAGAAGAAAAGCGACAAGCGCATATTGTCCATAATATAAATGGCGATGAGGAAGCCGCCCATGAGCTGAAGCCCCCGCTTCTGCAAGCCCAAATAGAGATGGCCGGCGCCTGGAAAAATCGACAAGGCAATAGCCAGCACCTTGCTTTTGCGGCCGGAGGAGATATACGATTCCATATCCTCGAATATCGCTCGGTCAACAAGAATTTCCCCGCGCTGCTTGGCATGCAGCTTGCCGATCGCGTCAAACATGCTGTATACCCATATAACGGGCAGCGCCAGCAAAAAAACAAGCAGCTCGCTTCTATGCGTGATCATGCTCAAGAAGACGATAATCGCAAACCAGCCAATGAACGAGATCATAAACGTAATGCCGCGCTGCATAAGCCCGATGTTCATATGTCCAAGACCCGGAATAAAGGAGAGTATAATCGTGCGCGTCTTCTCACGCTGATATTCCAGATCCACCTGCACATAACCAGCAACATGCTCGGCATAAGGATCATAGGGAGGGGTATGGTGGCTTGGCTGGCCGCCCAGCGGTCCTCTTCCGAGAAGTAGAGTGAAGATCATATCGATCATATTAATGATCCCGCTCAAAATCGCTACAAACACCAGGAAAAAACCAAACCCGTCATCTATGCCTGAGTTTGTAATCGCCATTAGAAGAAGCAAGCCTATAGGACCGAAGAACGCTCCTCCATACAATACGGCGCGTATCGGACGGCCAATATAGCCATGCCCTACGCCGGGTATAAACGAAAGTAAAAACGCCGTTAAGGGGCTTTTTCTCATTGCTGATTCCTTCCTTTCCTTATTATCATTTCAACTTATTTATAACGGGTCGCTTGCAGTCCATCCAGCCATAAGCCCGTCTGATCGACGATTTTGTCCGACCAGGACTCCGATTGCTTATCCCTTGAGCCAGGCTGCTTCGGCGGTTGGACTGGCTGATCATCCATATTTACATTCAAATTGACGTCCAGCTGCGCCAGCTTCTGAGAGAAGGAGGCAAAGGTGCCGCTAGCGAGCAGCAGCAGCGTAATCGAAGCCGCAATCGTATAATGCGTCGCCGGGTGCTGAAGCCAGTGATGAAGTCGACGTGGCTTCCGCTTCTCCTCGCCCGTCTTAGGCGATTGTTCCGTCTGATCGCTATGAAGCAATTGCTCGTTTACCAACTGCGCCACCACGCGCTGCTCCATTAGCTCCATATCCGGCGGCGAAAGAATTGCTTCATTCTCGGTTGATTCCATGATAGCTATAAATAGCTGCAAGCAAGAATCGCAAGCAGTCAGATGCTGCTCCACCTGCATCCGCTCATCCTCTTGCAGGGCGTCATGTACATAGCAAAACATTTGATCCGGCGATATATGCTCCATCCTCATTCGAAATCCTCCTTCCGCCAATGGCGCCTCATCCAGCTTCTTGCCCGGTAAAGCCTCGACTCTACGCTTTTGAGCTCCAGTCCAGTCTCCGCCGCAATTTGTTCATAGGACTTGTCTTCCATATAATAAGCGGTTACGACCTCACGATAATTGTCCGGCATTTCCTCCACCCGATCGCGAACCTGCTGCCGATCCTCTTGCTCGATAGCGAGCTGCTCGGCAGCCGGCGCCGAAGCTGCGTCCTCTTGCAGCTTGTCCGACATCTCTTCGCTATCAATCAGCTCTTCCGGCCTGCGAGCTTTGCTTCGTCTGAAATCAATCGCTCGATTGACGGCAATGCGGGTAATCCATGTCTTGAGCCCATCCAATCGACAGCTAGGAAGGGAGCGATAAATTTGCAGCAGCACTTCCTGCGTTACATCCTCCGCGTCATGCGGTGAATGAAGCACTGCGAAGACCGTTCTATATATATAAGGACCATATGCCTGCACGAAAGGGCCATAATGCTCGGGCCCGCCCTTTTGTACCGTTTTGATCCAATCCTCGTCTTGAATGTCGCTCCCCTCCTTCCAAACCAATAGACGTTAGGCACTCGCCCATACCCTGCACATGCTGCCAAAAAACTTTTATTTATTTCTAGATTGCCTTTAACAACGCGGAAAAACCTCACGGTTCGCAAGAGTAGCTTTACGAACGATGAGGTTCTCATCCATTTTTTGCCTATGCAAATGCCGTCAAGGCCCGCCGTTATGCGTTCAAATCTTGCTTAAGCTCTTCCGGAGAACGGTCCCACCACTCCAGGTTATGCTCTACAAGCAGCTTGCGAAGCGCCGATTTCTCGACATCGCCAAGCTCGCCCAAATTATATTTCCGTTTAAGCGCTTGATCCAGCTTGTTTACGTGATCAGGCAAGATCTTCCACCCGCGGCGAGCCTCGGAGTCGATCAGCATCTCACATGCCGTCGCGCCCGCATAATAAGAGCCTTCCTCATTGCGATCGACCGCCACCCATACGATCCAGCACTGGCGTCCGTTCGGCGTATCCTCTTTATTCGGCGTAAACTTAATGCCGCGTTCTACTTTGCTCTTCGCATGCATGGCGCCAACATCGATATAAGCGACGCCATCGTCAATAATTACGCAAGCTACCGCGCTCAAATCGATCGTGCCTGCTCCAAAACCTTTATGTTTTTTGCTGCTCACTACGTTGAGCGACAGTGATTTCTTTTCCTTCTTTTCCGGTTCGACCGGTTGCCCTTGTTCTTCCGTCATACGGATTCACACCTTCCCCAATACAATAATTCCATTTTAGCTAATAATCCTTGAAAAGCAAACATATACATGCTGTAGATGCTTGTCAACGGGAGGGAAACGTTCAATGACTCCACGCTATTTCAAACAAATTTTATTCGTAATACTCGCAGCTGTGCTGCTCGGCTTGTCTGTGCAGCAAGGCTTCGGGACTGCTTGGCAATCCCAATATACTTATGCTTTCGCCCCCGCCGCCATAGCCAAGCAAGCACAAGCCCCTGTTCAAAATTCGGCCAAGCCGCCGCTTGTACAGGAGCCAAATACGGTCATGACACCTAAACCGGAAGCGCTCAGCAAACGTGTCGTTGAGTACCATATCAACGTTCATTTGCTTGATGATGCAAAAGGTTTAAATGGCGACCAGACGGTTACCTGGACCAATCCCGGCAAAAAAACAGTGTCCGAGCTCTATTTCAATCTTTACCCGAACGCCTTCAACTCAGACAAATCTACGTTTATGAAGGAATCCGGCGGCAAGCTGCGCCAGGACAAAGCAACCACGAACAGCCAAGGCTATATGAAGCTGCTTACGCTAGAAACGCTTAACGGCGAGAGCCTCCTGCCGCGTCTGCAATACGTACAGCCCGACGACGGCAACGCGAACGATTTTACCCTCGCCAAAATACGTCTGCCGGAGCCGGTTGCCCCGGGCAAATCCGTTACGCTGCGCATGGGGTATGAGGTGAAGCTGCCAGAGGTATTCGCAAGGATGGGCTACTCCGGCAATTTTGTAATGGCGGGGCAATGGTTCCCGAAAATCGCCGTTTACGAAACAGCCGGCACAAGAGGGCGAACAGCCGAAGGCTGGAACGTCCATCAGTACCATGGCAACTCTGAATTTTACAGCGACTTTGGCATATACAGCGTCCGGATTAAAGTGCCTGAAGCGTACACGGTTGCGGCAACCGGCTTCCAGACGAAGGCCATTGAGATCAAGGACCAGATGAAAATCTACCAATTTTATGCCGATGACGTTCATGACTTTGCTTGGTCGGCGTCGCCGGACTTCGTCTATGAGGAAACCGCCTACTCCGATACGGGCATTCCCGGTGTTCGGATTAAGCTTTATCTCGATCCATCCCATGCCGCCCTGAAGGATCGCTACATGCATGCCGCCAAATCCGCACTCGCAAGCTACGCCAAATGGTATGGGGAATACCCTTACAGCACGCTGTCGATCGTCGTGCCTCCAAAAGGGGCAAATGGCGCCGGCGGCATGGAGTATCCTACGCTCGTGACCGCATTTTCAGCCGAGAGCGAAAATCCCGGCTACGATCTGGAGCGAACGGTCGTGCACGAGATTGGTCACCAATATTGGTACGGCATGGTGGCCTCCAATGAATTTGAGGAGGCTTGGCTGGACGAGGGCTTTACATCGTACGCCGAGGACAAGGTGATGGAGACCGCGTACGGCGTGGAAGCGAACCTGCCCGTTGAGTCCAGCTATATGACCAACCCCGCGCCGCTCAAACAGCCGTCCTGGGCATACGGCAGCCATACGCAATACGCCGAGAACGTATATATGAGAGCGAAGCTCGTACTTATCGGCATCGAGAACCAAGTGGGCTCCAGAACGATGCAAAAGATTTTAAGGACCTATTTTCAAAAATACAAGTTCAAGCACCCCTCCTCAGCCGATTTCCAGCGTGTGGTTGAGTCGGTGACAAAGACGAAATGGCATGATTATTTCAGCCAATATGTATATGACAACCAGATGGCCGATTTCTCGGTTGAATCGATTCACGTCCGTCCGGTTAAGCAAGATGGCGCCAACATGTACGAGTCTGTCGTGCTCGTCAAAAAGAACGGCGGCAGCAATGGCGAGATCAAGGTCGTTTTGCAGTTCACCGACGGCACCAAAATCGTGAAGCTTTGGAATGCCGAGGAATCCCACATCCAATACACGCAGCTGCATTCCGCGCCGCTCAAATGGGCGATGGTCGATCCGGGTCACAGCAACGTTCTCGACAACAAACTCATCAACAACTATATGCAGGCTCAGCTGCCGGAGGATAAGCGCACGAGGTGGAGCATTGGCGTCGTCAAACTGCTCGAAGGGCTGCTCGGGTCGCTAAGCTGGTAAGTAATTGCGTTCAAGGAGCGATTAACGATGAAGATACATGTGAAGCAAGGCTGGCAACTCGCGGTTAAGCACTTCTATCTCGTTATTTTATTATTCTTATATCAGCTGCTGTGGGGGTTTTTCCTCTACCGCTTCATTGATTCGGTCGTAACGCCGCTGCTGCGGCGATATCCGAGCGCCTATCCCTCTGAGGCCGCTGCCCATCTCTTCCTGACTGAAGCCCAGTTTCAGCTGTTCAAAACCGATCTGATTACTCCGTACGTATGGACGCTCGGCAGCCTTATGCTCCTGAGAATGCTGCTTACACCCTTGTTCAACGCCGGATTGTTCTACTCGATGAATCAGACAAGATTGGCCGGAGGAACGCGGTTTCTAGAAGGCATTCGCAAAAACTGGAAGCCCGTTGTCCTGCTCTACTGGGTAGAAAGCGTCTTATCGCTGGCTCCTGCATGGTGGCTGCTCCCGCGCGGACTCGATGCGCTGCTGCAGAGCAGCTCCATTCCAGACCTGCTTGGAACGGTGCTTCCTGGCGCCGGGCTATGGCTGCTGTGGGGTACGGTGCTGCATCTGCTGTTTCTAGCCATGCAAATCGGCGCCACATCAGGCGAAGGCGTCTTCCGGTCCTTATGGAAGGCTCTCCGCAACTTTCTCTCCTACGCAGCCATCTCACTCATCATGTGGGGAATTGGAGCCGCCGCCGGGCTTGTGGTTACCAGCATATCGATGGTATGGGCAGGCTTGTTCGCCTTGATCCTTCACCAAGGCTATTACCTTATCAAAACACTAATGAAGGTATGGACCATAGCGGCGCAGTACGATTATCTGCAGACGAAACAAACCTAACGTGAAGAAGCCTTCGCATCCACAAGCCGTTGTGGATGCGAAGGCTTTTTTATTTCGAAATAGACCGCAACTAAATCATGGTATTTCTGTATATATAAATGAAAGTAAATGAACAATGGGGGATACACATAAATGATGCGTAAAAAACTGATTTTATTGTCCATGGTATTGCTCTTATCGGGCGGTTCATTGGTTGCAGCCGACAAATTGTTTCAAAAAGTAACGCTGCTTTTTAATAATAAGCAAACCATAGAAGACGGTTTATTAGTTGATGATAAGGTGTATATCAATATTCGCGCGCTAAGCGATTCCCTGCAGGCTTTTACGCAGTGGAAGGGCAGCGAGAAGAAGCTGGTTATCCAGAAGCCTAACGTACATATGTTTTTGATGAATGAGAAGCGCACGATGTTCGGACAGGTGGACAAAGGGACGGTTCAGAAATTTTTGGTGCAAGCGCAAATCGATAATTTAAACGTTGCCATCTCTGAATTCAAGGTCACTATCGTTGATCCGAATGATAAAGAAACAACCATTGACGGCCGAAGCCAGTCCGATGATGATTTCAAGGAATTCGTCGAAAAGGATACGTTCTGGTTCAGCTCGAAGCTTGTCTCCTATGACTTTAAATTCGCAGGCAAATACAAGCTGCGGTTCTGGATGGAGCAAAAGAACGAGGACGCACAGCTGATCTCCGAAAAAATCATTACCGCAAAATAATAGCACGTCCTTATATAGAAGGAGTCGTCTTTCAAGATTGCACATCTTGGAGGACGGCTCCTATTTTTCTTTTCGCAAATCGTAATTTGCCTACATGAGAGTTTTTTAATATTCGTTCGCAAAATACTGCTGCACCGCCGTTTTTTTGCCCTTTCACTAGTCTAAAAGCCATGATACCAAGGGGACAAATCGGTATATTTTACGCGCCATCCACATAATTAATGAAATTGAGTCCTTGCATTTAGTTAAAAAGAACTACTAATGAGCGTTTATATTACACAAAAAACGGTTAAACGAATCAAATAGTCAAAAGGTTACATGAGAATTATTAGAAATAGTCAGTAAAGGCAGGAGATCAATGAAAATAATCGAATAATTCTCAAGAGCAATAAAAAACGGCCTAATTTCCTATTGGAAAACGGGGGAACCACTCTGGGTGAATTGATTCCGACGTCTGACATTTTGTCAGCGCCTGAGGAGTCATAGGGAGCCTTCAACCGAACCCCACAGCTAACCTCGTCGGCATTGGAAGGAGTTTCACAATTGAAAAAGGTTACCGCATTACTACTGGGTCTCGTTCTCGTACTCGCTTTCCAGGCTGGGAGCGCTTTCGCAGACTCAAAACTAAACGGCTTCATCAATGATCTTATTGGTACTCCGTACAAAAGCGGCGGAACGTCGTCGAAAGGCTTTGATTGCTCCGGCTTTACGAGCTATGTGTTCGAAAAAATGGGCATCGAGCTTCCACGCACATCCGGTTCGCAAGCAAAAGCGGGAGAAAAGGTTGCTAAAGAGGACCTTATTCCGGGAGACCTTGTATTCTTCGACACTGTCGGCGGAAACAACAGCACGGTATCCCACGTTGGCATTTACATAGGAGATGGCAAGTTCGCGCATTCGTCTTCTAGCAGAGGCGTTGTGACAGACAAACTTAACTCCTCTTATTATGAAAATCGTTTTGTAACTGCTCGTCGTGTCATGGATGCGGATTCTTTCCAGGCATATGCCGACGGACAATAGAGTAACCTAATCCCTCTCGTTTTCGAGAGTTGCAGGGTAGGCTCATTCAGCAAAGCCGCAGTTGTTTGTCCTCAAGCGACAAATGACCTGCGGCTTTGCTGTTATTCCGCCGCAATAGGAAAGGAGCAGTCTCATATGTATTTGTTTATTCATCGCAAGGATTTGCGCACGGAAGATTTGCGCGCATTTGATTATTTGAGCAAAAAAGACACGCAGGGCATTCATTTGCTAATCATAGATCCTGTTTTAACGGACGGCGGCAGGCTAAGCAGCCACAGCGGCCGTAATTTCATGGCGCAAGCCGCCTCCCTGCTCCACAGCTATTCAAAAGCGGGGAAGGAGCTGCATGTGCTGCATGGCGATCCCGCTCTGATTACCGAAGCGCTCCTAGAAGCGCATCCGATAGATGAGGTCATCGTCCATGCCGACTATACGCCATACTCCCGGCAGCGAGATGAACGGCTTCAGCGGACTGTCCGCGGCTTAGACCGCCGCTGGATGCCGATTGCTGACGCACCGCTTGCCGATTTGGAAGCATTTCCTTCGTTTGCTCGGCGTTTAGAAGAGCCTTACAAGGTATTTACGCCCTTCTATCGGATGTGGTGCAGCTATATGCTTCAGCACTACAGCCCGATGGGCGAGACGACGATTGAGGAGCTCTCGACCTTAAGTGAAATAAACAGCATGGTCGCTCAGCGATTCGCGCTGCCGGAATCCATTTCCCATGCGCTTGGCGGCACCAAGGTTGAAGGCACGCAGAAATCATCGGCCAAGCTGGACCGATTTATACGCGAGCGCCTTGCCTCCTATGCAGATAGCCGTGACCTTTACGCTGAGGAGCATACAAGCAGGCTCGCTCGCTTCTTGAACACCGGCGCCATCTCAGCACGGCAGTCGTACGAGCTGACGCAGGGCCTGCCCGGCGCCGAGGCATGGATCCGCCAGCTTGCATGGCGTGATTTCTACTTGTACCAAGCCATGTACCACGAAGATTTTTTCCGTTACGAGCAGTTGGTGGATTTGTCCCCGTTGTCGGATGCCCATCTGGAAGCTTGGTCTACGGCTGCCACCGGCATCCCGATCATCGACGCAGCCATGACGCAGCTGAACCGCACGGGAGAGCTGCCCAATCGGCTTCGAATGGTGACAGCTATGTTTTTAACGAAAAACCTGCTGTGCCCGTTCACGCTCGGGGAGCAGTACTTCCGTCTTCACTTAAGCGATTATGACAATACGCTTAACCGCGGGGGCTGGCTGTGGTGCTCTTCGCTCGGCTATGATGCAGCGCCTTACTTCCGCATCATGAATCCCGAGACGCAGTCGCGCACCCATGATCCCAGCGGCAGCTATATCCGGCGCTGGCTCCCTCACCTCGCCCATCTATCGGACAAGGAGATCCATCAGCCGCAAAGCGGCGCTATCGTGGATCTAAAAGCGTCGCGCGCGCGGGCCATTGAAGTGTACAAGACTATCCTCAAATAGCTGGCGCTTGATCTATCCGATTCAGGTTCCGTTAGGAATGCGGCTAAGCCTTCCTTTTTCTGTATGTAACAATAAATAAACCTCCACCGCCGCTTTGAAACAGCGAACGTGGAGGCTTTTTTATATTTTTAAAGGATAAATTAACGAACTGCGCGCTGCGCCTCTCTTCTTCCCAGTACGAGCATTGCCGTGAGCAGAAGCAGCATCAACAAAACCAGAATGCTTATATACCAAAGCGTGGACTGGACGTTAAACTGATCCATAAACCAGCCTGTCACTCTCGGAAAAATAGCCCCGCCAAGCCCGCCGCATGCGACCAGCAAGCTTGTTGTCCGCTCGGTCATTCCCGGAATGAGCTCATTGGCATACACAAGCGCGATGCCGAAGATGCCGGAGAAGAACAGGCCGCTTAGCGCGACTAAAGCCAGCATCCAGCTGAGCTGTCCCATGATCGCCATAAACACAAAAACAACCGATGCTCCCAGCGTAGCGATAAGCAGATAACGCGAGTATCCCATACGATCGGCCAGCACGCCCGCAAATAGGCGGCCAAGCACCATCGTTCCCCAGAACAGGCTGAGCGCGGCGGCGGCACTGGATTCTCCTACATCTGAGCGGACGATTAGAATCGATGGCAAATAGTTGGAGAAGCTCATCTCCATCCCGACATAAATCATAAAAAACAACGCTGATAACAGCAGAAACGGAAGCGCTTTGCGCGGATAACCAAAAAAAGCAGATGATTCTGAAGCCGCAGCAACCGAATTTGCAGCATCGTTCGTATCCCCTGCCGCAGGCGTCGTTCGCGGGTTATAGGCTAGCTGATCATCCAGCTCTCCGAACGACATGGTCAGCCACAGAACAAATGTGATGCCCGCCATCGCAGCTAATATAGGGAAGGAAATCTGCCATACATGCTGCTGAATCAAGTAAGCGGCCGCCATCGGAATCAACAGCGCACCTACGCCAAAAAAGGTTTCCAGCCGGCTCATGGCAGAGGCTTTGCCGTTCTTAGCCAGGTCGATAATCATCGCACCCACTACAGCCTCCGTCATACCGAAGCCAACGCCTGCAAACGGAGCAATCGCGAGCATCCACCCCCAAGGAAGCAAGAGGCTGTAAGCCGCCTCGCTAAGGGTCAATATACCGATTGCGAGCAGTACAGCGCCCCTTTTCCCGATTCTGGTCGTGATGGACGGCGCGAGCAGCACACCGACCAGAAATCCAAGAAATTGATTCATGATCCATTGCCCGCCGTCTTTATAGGTTAAGCCATAATGAGCGATGAGCTGTTCCAAAATAGTCCCGCCCACGACATGGGCAACGCCAATAATTAAATACGACAAGCAGCCAAGCCAAAGTAACTTCTTCATGCTTATGGTTCTCCTTATATACGCACGTTCACGCTGCGTCGATCTGCTATAATAAATTTGTTTCATTCATTCTTATCTTTAAGCGAATTTCTCGATCGGAGGCGACAACCCTATGACGAATAAACAAAGCTCCATTCATTATAAACGAGATCCACTTGAAATGACCATACGCCCGCTCGAAACGAATCATGCCGAAGAGATATGCAGCTGGATTTATGAAGCGCCATACGATATTTATAATTGGCCATCCTGGGAGCAAATGAAAAAAGACGGAATCGAATTTGGCGATCCCGTCCTTCGTACAGCGCAATATGCGGCAGTTCTCAACAGTCAGCAGAAGCTGATTGGTTTTGCTCAGTTCTTCCCTCTAACAGGGGTTACGCGGCTTGGGCTCGGCCTGCGGCCCGACCTCTGCGGCCATGGCCTTGGACCGGGCTTCACGAGACTGATCGTCTCAGAAGCACGGCGGCGCGCTCCGCAAAATGAAATTGACCTAGAGGTGCTTGCTTGGAACACCCGCGCAGCAAGAGCTTACGAACGCGCCGGCTTCCGCATTACGGATACTTATTCACGTTCGACGCCTACAGGCTTTGCGGAATGCCATTGCATGGTGCTGGGCGAGCCTATAGACGACTAAAGCTTCTGGGCTCCCCGCTCCGTATCCTTCAAATCCATAAATAAAATAAGTCCGGGCGCAACGAGCACCGAAACGGTTCGAATCCAAGCATGAGAATCCAGATCTGTATACGCGCGGGACACGATCGCACGACGTTTCTCGTTCAGCTGAACGAGATTAGGAACAAAGTAAGGCCGCCAGCTCCAATTCGCGCCGCGGTACTGCTCCTCCCGCCGCCAACCCTTGTCTGGATCGCGGTAATAATTGGAGGACAGCTGAATCCCGTCCTCATTGCACAAATAAACGCGAATGCAATGGTCATAAAGCTCATGCAAAAGCAGCTCGATCCATTCATCCTTCTGTTCGGGCACATTTGCTTTATTCACAAGCTCAACCAGCTGTTCCGCGAGTTGCTCGGACTTTCGCAGCCAATATCGCTCGGCCCCTACGTAATGCAGCAAATGCTGCTCAAGCTCCGCTTCAATAATTGTCGCAAAGCATGTAGGCTCGCGGAACTCCGGCTCTGCTCTTGCGAACATAAAGCCCTGCACATATCGAGCGCCGGCCTGAATCGATCGAGCCAAATCCTCGCGTGTCTCTACTCCTTCGACGAGCAGCGACGCCCCGATTTGCTCCGCCAGATCGGAGAAGGAGCGCAGTACGCCAAAATAACCGTCATGCGTCGCGCTTTTCTTGATCATATGGATGTCGATCTTGAGCAGATTAGGCTGAATATGCGCAATGCGGTCGGTGCTGCTGAAGCCGCTGCCTACATCATCGATTGCGATTAAGCAGCCTCGCGCGCGGTAGATATCCACAACTTCACGCAGCCTCTCCATCGAGCCGTGAAAGCTTTCCTCGGTGATTTCAATTACAATGCGCTTCGGATCAATGCCGTATTTATCAAGCAGCGAAAGCGTATAAAGCTCGCCCTTCTCCTCATAGCGATAAATCCAAGACGGCTTCAAATTAATGAACAGCATCGGCTGTTCGTCCATCGCCGAAAGCTTAACGAATGCCTGCTCGCGCAGCAGCCGGTCCACAACGATATGGTCGTCTTCCGGCACCTGCTCATCGCAGAAAAAAGGCCCGAGGCTGCGTACGGAATCGCCCATAACTGCAACTGCGCGGCCCAGCACCTCATAACCTATAATTCGCCTTGTATCCATCGCTATAATGGGCTGATAGAAAGCGGTAAGCGTTTCACCGTTCAAGCAAAGCGCTTCCGGAAGCTGCAACGATGATGGGCACTCACTCATAGCGGTCTCCTCTATGTCAACTATACGTTAAATTATCTGTCATGCACTGAATAATATTGTAATGTAATCGACATAAATTGTAAAGATCCGACAGCGACTCTGCCCACCAAGCGGTAAAGTGTCGAATTTTATATCAATCTAATAATTTGAGTGACTTTATCATCCTGCGACACTTCAATAATGTGATGTTTGTTATTGTACGTAATGACACCGCTGCCTACCTCGATAACAGGGTCCTCCCCGAGTCCAAAGAAAACATCGTCAGCTAACGCTTCCATTACCTCCAGCCGATCCTCGACAGGCAGCACTGCCCATTCATCCGGCTCCATTTCAAAAAAAGTATAGCTTCCTTCAATTTCAGCCACCGCTGTTGTCAAATCCTTCAATATATCTGCGTATTCTCTTGCATGTCTAACGCCCATTTGGATATACCACCTTTGTCATAGTCAATTTTTGTACACATCTCTCTACTATTCTACCGCATTTTATCAAATTTTAACGGGTTCGCCTTCAAATCCTTCCTTTTACTCTAACTTCAGAATACCCATTTGACGATAATAGTAGAAGTAGAGAAATGTCGAAAATGATTTGGACGGGGTGTATGATGAAAAATTCAACAATTATCGGTCTTATTCTAGGTTTAGTCGCTGTACTCGGAGGGATGGTCTTAAAAGGAGCACACCTGTCATCACTTTTGAATCCTGCTGCTTATATGATCATTATTTTGGGAACGGTAGCCTCTGTTATGATAGCCTTTCCCATGTCCGAGCTCTCCAAGGTCGGCAAGCTGTTCAAAATGGTATTCACGGAGCAAAAGCTTCCGCAGCGCGATGAATTGATTCAGCGTTTCATGGAATGGGCTTCGATTACACGCCGCGAAGGCTTGCTTGCGCTTGAAGCTAAGGTCGATGAAATTGAAGATACGTTCCTTCGCAACGGCATGCGCATGATTATTGACGGCAACGACCAAGACTTTGTACGCGACGTATTGCTTGAGGATATCGCTGCGACCGAGGATCGGCACAAAGCCGGTGCGCTTATTTTCACGCAAGCTGGTACTTATGCTCCTACTCTTGGGGTGCTAGGCGCGGTTGTCGGCTTGATCGCCGCACTTGCGGATATGAGTGATATGGGGAAGCTGGCTCACGCGATTGCCGGCGCATTTATCGCTACCCTGCTAGGTATCTTCACCGGTTACGTGCTCTGGCATCCGATTTCCAACAAGCTGAAGCGCATGTCTAAGAAAGAAATTCAAATCCGCCTTATGATGGTTGAAGGCCTTCTATCCATTCAATCCGGCGTTTCGACCATCGCGATTAATCAGAAGCTGTCTGTTTTCCTTACACCTACAGAAAGATTGAAGATGAGGGAGAAGGAGGAAGGCGCCGTTGAGCAGAAAGCATAGACACGAAGAACACGAGGAGCATGTTGATGAATCCTGGCTCATTCCTTACGCCGATTTGCTCACCCTGCTGCTAGCGCTCTTTATAGTGTTGTATTCCATGAACTCCGTAGACGTGAAGAAATTTGAAGAAATGTCCAAGGCGTTTAGCGTTGCGCTCAGCACAGGCAGCGGCATTCTAACCGAAACGGCCATCGTCAAGAGCGGCGAGGATGACGGCAAGAAGCAGGATGAAAAAGGCGGCATGATCGATAACAAGGATAAAAGCAAAGATCAGACTGACGAAGAGAAGGCTCGCGAAGAGCTTATGAAGCAGGAGCAGAAGGATCTTGAGGATCTCAAGAAGAAGGTTGATGCTTATATCGAGAAAAACGGCCTTACGACCGATCTTGAGACGAAGCTTAATCTGTCCCAGCTCATGATCACGATTAGCGACAACGCGTTGTTTGCCCCGGCGCAAGCAACCGTTAAGCCCGAATCGAAGGAGCTCGCCATCGCAATCGGCAAAATGCTGCAGCAGTATCCAGATTACGAGGTCATCGTCTCCGGTCATACGGACACAACTCCCATCTCGACTGTATTCTTCAAATCGAACTGGGATCTAAGCTCGATGCGGGCCATTCGTTTCATGGATATTTTGCTCGAAAACAAACAATTGAAGCCAGAGCGCTTCAGCGCTATCGGCTATGGCGAATATCGCCCGGTAGCCGATAACAAAACGACAGCCGGCAAAGCCAAAAACCGCCGTGTCGAGGTTTCGATTATCCACACCTACACGGACGCCACAAACGCACAAAACCTAACCGTGAAATAAGCAAACAAAAGAACCCCCTGAGTCCACTCGCTTGAAGCGTGTGATTCAGGGGGTTTTCGCTTATCTTCGCTGGGCTCTATACCGGTTCATAGCTTAGCGTTTCAAATAGCGCGGCCTTCTCGGATTCCGTCAAATCTCTCCACTTGCCAACCTGCAGCCCGCCGAGATGAATGTTCATGATCCGCTGGCGCTGGAGCCTTCTCACATGATAGCCGAACGCTTCGCACATTCTGCGAATTTGACGATTGCGCCCCTCCGTCAAAATGATTCGGAATACGCGGTCCGTCACTCGCGTAACGACGCAAGGCAGCGTCATGCTTCCCAAAATATGAACGCCGCTGGCCATGCCTTGCAAAAAAGCTTCCGTGCACGGCTTATCCACCGTGACCAAATATTCCTTCTCATGCTTGCCTTCCGAGCGAAGAATCGGATTTACGATATCTCCATCGTTCGTCAGAAGAATCAAGCCCTCCGAGTCCTTATCCAGCCTGCCAATCGGGAAAATACGCTCCGTGTGGCCGACAAAGTCGACTATATTGCCTTTAATATGAAGCTCTGTCGTACTTGTTATGCCAACAGGCTTATTGAGCGCTATGTACACATGGCGCTTCTGCTCGCCAATTCGGCTGCCGTCAACTCGCACATCATCACCCAGCTCTGCCTTGCTTCCAAGCTGCGCCAAAACGCCATTAATGGTCACTCGTCCGCTGTCTACCAGCTTATCCGCTTCGCGTCTTGAGCAATAACCCGTCTCGCTAATAAACTTATTGATCCTCACTGCTGTTTCACCCCGTTGTATGTACTGCCAAATCGGCAATTTTGTTCGATGGATAATATTGTATTGCTGCTCCCTCATTCGCCGAGCTTGCCGTTTTATTTTGCATGATCCTGCTTGCTGCAAGGTTCATCGCGCGCGCGACATCCTCGCCTTTAATCGGCCGATATTTGCGCAGGGGACCGACCATCGCGAACTTCAAGCCCTTCGCAGCCCAAGCGCCGATAGACTCGCCAAGACGGGCTGATGCTCTCTCTCCCAGCAGAAGAGAGGGCTGAAAGACTTGGATATGCGGAATCCGAAGCTCGCTAAGCGCATCCTGCAGTTCACCTTTCACTCGGCTGTAAAAAACGCTTGAGCTTGCGGATGCTCCCATTGCCGTAACGACAGAGAATACAGCCGTGTTGCTTCGCTCGGCGAAGCGCGCCAATGCAAGCGGATATTCGTAATCCACCTTGCGGAACGCTTCTTGTGTTTTCGCTATTTTGATCGTCGTACCAAGCGTACAAAACACCACGTCGGCACTAACCTCATCGAGCGCTAGATCCAGTTCATCCAGAGAAGCGACGATTACATTCAGCTTTGAGAGCTGGGATGCATTGCCTAACTTCGCGGCCTCAACCGGTCGCCTTGCGAGAACCGTAACGCCGCGAACTAACGGATCATGGATCAACTGCTTTAGTAAAGCAAAACCAATAAGACCGGTTGCCCCCACCAATAATGCGGTATAGCCTGATTCCCCGTTTAAAGGCGAATGAGGCAGGTCTAAATGTTCGGTGCCAAAACGCTGCTTCAACTTGGCATCCTCCTTTCTCAAACCGTGAGAAGCCCGATCAGCTCTTATTGTTCTAGTATACCGTTCTCAGCCGTTTCTTTCAAAGCTGGAAGCATGACGTGAATCGTTGTTCCGACACTCACCTGGCTTTTGATATCCATCGTTCCGCGGTGGCTGTTGATGATCCGCTGGCTCACCATAATGCCAAGACCGGTTCCCGTCTCTTTGCCCGTAAAAAAAGGATCGCCGATCTTAGGTATCATATCCTCTGGAATGCCCATTCCTTCATCCGTAATCTTAATGGAAATATGCTCGCGCTTATGCGTAATTTGGATATGTATTTCTCCCCCGCTCGGCATCGCTTCAATCGCGTTTTTCAGCAAATTGATAAATACCTGCTTCAACTGATTCTCCTCGCATGAAATCAAGCATGGGTGCTCTGTAAGCGATATGCGGAACTCAATATTATGCAGCAGCGCTTCGCTGTTCATTAATGCAATTACATCTTGGAGCACGTCCCGAATGTCCTTCGTTACGAATCTCGTCGCTTGCGGCTTGGCCAAAATCAGAAACTCCCCGACAATCAAGTTAATTCGGTCCAGCTCCGACAGCATTAGCGCCACATGTGATAGCGCGAGCTTCTTGCTCTCCTGCTGCAGCTGCAGGAATCCGCGCAGCGTCGTAAGCGGATTGCGAATTTCGTGAGCGACGCCGGCCGCGAGCTGCCCAACAGTCGTCAGCTTCTCCGATCTGCGCAGCAGCTCCTCCATCTTGTTGCGGCTGCGCATATCCCTTGAAATGCTGGCAAAGGCGCGAATCGTTCCGTCTGCATCACGAATAGGCGAAATGGTGACGCTAACCGGAATCAGCTCGCCTGACTTGGTAACGCACATCGTCTCCTGCGCAGGCAGCGCCTTGCCTGCCAACAGCTGGTTCAGCATATTTCGCATCTCCGAGCGATGGGATTCCGGAAGCGTTGGATAGATAAGCCCGATCGCCTCCTCCTCTTCATAACCGAAGAGCAGCTCGAACGCTCTGTTCACCTGAATGATTTTTCCGTCCAGATCATTTAGATGAATGGCATCGCTGGTATGATTGATAAAGGATTCCAAATGCTCCTTCATACGCCTGTTTTCTTCAAATGCTCTTCGCAGCTTGTTCATATAAATGCTCAAATTTTGCGACATGGCATTAACCTTAAGCGCGAGCAGCCCAAACTCATCCTTTCGCTTAATGCGAATAGGCTGCTGAAAGCGCGCTGAAGAGACTTCATTTACCTTCCACAAAATATCCTTAAGGGGCCTGATCATGACGCCTACCAGCCAGTAGCTGATAATAAGGACGAGCACCATGGTTACGCCTGTATAAATAAAAGTATCATTTCGTTTCTTGATGATACGCTGCTTGATTTCTTCGCCGTCATAGACGACGCTTATTACGTAATCACTGGTCTGTTTGCTGTAATAAAAGCTCCGGTAATAATTTTTCCCGTTTATTTGCATTTTGCGCAGCGCAAAGCCGCTGTTTTTGACATCGGCTATAATAGAAGTGTCGCTCTTTGAATCCAGATACGTGTAGGCACCATAAGAAACGGCTAACGAGTCTTGCTCAAATACCGTAATTTCCTTTATATTTGGATTTAATGATTTTACGATGTCAAAGATTCGCTCAGGACCTGAGCGGTCTCCATTCTCAGGCGAGTATGTGCCTGACTGATTCTCGTAGGAGGAGAAGGAGTCCGCCACATGCATAGAGGTATCATGCATGGATCGGCGCGCTTGCTCCCGCATGTCGCGAATCATCGAATATTCGCTTAAAAAGTGATGGCAAATGAAAAACGTCACTACAATAAGCGTAATCAAGACAGAGAATTTCATCTTAATTGACAATGATTTACACATCCTTTTGCACAAAAACGTTTTTATTAACAACTTATACACATTATCAACAGTTATTGTGCACAGCACTGAATAAAATGTGAGTATTTATGTGCATATCGTATGGGTTATCCACAATCTTATCCACCACATGTTAACAACAGAATATTTGTTCGTTGTATAATGATCTTTTGTAAAGGGGTTATCGGTCATGAATAGAGAGCTGGAAGACCAAAATTGGATGCTGGAAGCCATAGCAGAAGCCAATAAAGCTGAGCAAATCGGTGAGGTGCCTATTGGTGCCGTTATTGTTAGAAACAATGAGATTATCGGAAGAGGCTACAATCTGCGCGAAACCCGGTTTGATCCGACCGCGCATGCTGAAATGGTCGCCATTCGAGACGCCTGCGATCGCATTGGCGCCTGGAGATTATTGGATTGTACCTTGTATGTCACGCTAGAGCCTTGTCCAATGTGTGCGGGCGCTATCGTTCAGTCCCGGGTAAAACGTGTTGTATACGGCACGACTGACCCGAAGGCAGGTTGTGCCGGCACGCTTATGAATTTACTGCAAGAGCCCCGTTTCAACCATGAAACGGAGCTCACAAGTGGTATTTTGCAGCCAGAATGCGCGTCTTTGTTAACTCAATTTTTCCGGCGACTGCGGGAGAGATAGCGTCCTCCGCTAATTGTCGCGGCGTATTGTAATATGGGTTAGCTCGTTTCTTTGTATTTGCTGTAACGCAACAATAAGTTGATCGGCCTCTTCGCTTATCGCCAGAACATCCGGATCTGTCAAACTGCCGCGTGCTTCGGCTATTTCATGAAGCTTTAGCCGCAGCGACTGCAATTGTATAAGCAAGTGTTTTTTGTCCATAGCTCGCTTCGGGGCACGCTCCTTATCTAGCACTCGTGTGTTATTGGATCTATTATACTCTGAGTGTAATAAGGAGTTTGTAAAAACTTGTCGACGAACGCAGACAATTTTCGGGCATTATTCGACAAAATGAAGTTATTTGTTCCATTTTATAGTTCTTTTTTACTAATAAAATCGTTCATAATTTGGAAAATGATTCTTCCAGCTATTATAAGACTAGTTAAATATGCGCATACTTTAAATGATATTGATAATCATAATCATTTAATATATAATTAACTGAATGACTTATTTATAGTGGAGTGTTTGCCAAATGAGTTCTGCCGATAAGCTTCAAACCTTTCTGACGCTCGCTGATTGCCATTCTTTTACCGAGACGGCAAAGAAGCTTTACACCTCCCAGCCTACAGTCAGCAATCACATACAGCAGCTCGAAAATCAGTACGGGGCGGCTTTATTTAACCGTTCCGGAAAGAGTGTCGTCCTAACGCCAAAGGGAAAAATTTTGTATGAATACGCCCTAAAGATTACATCCCTTTATGAGGAGGCGGCTGCACGTCTCCAGCAGGATGCTCCACAAATTTTGAACGTCTATGTCAGTCATTATTTGGGCACCTATGTGCTGCCTGATATCGTTAAACGCTTTAACGACAAATATCCCGAAGAATCGCTCCAGCTACACACCTGCGACTATGTCGAATTACAGAAAAATTTGCTGCAGAATCGAACAAATTTTTCCATAATGCCGCTATATGAAACCGATGATTATATTCAAACCGGCTACGATGTCGAGCCATTATTTGTTGAGGATCTGCTGCTTGTCATCTCTCCCGGACATCCATGGAGCAAGCGCAAGATGCTGTATACAAGAGACTTAAATTTCAATCGGCTGCTCGTCCCTGAGAACGATTTTATTCAATCCAGCTTGCATCAAGCGCTTAAGCGTACCCATGTAAAAGTGAATATTGAATACAAGCGCAGCATCGAGGCGATCAAGGAAGAGGTCAGAGGGGGCGATACCCTTGCTTTCCTCCCGTATTATGCCGTGAACAAGAGCATAACAAGCGGCGAGCTTATTACTCGTCCTGTAGCCGGCTTGCAAATCAAGCGAAGCAATGGCTTCGTCCTGCGCAGAAACACAAAGCTGACTGCGTTAGAGCAAATTTTCTACACCTATGTCAAGCAATCATTTTAATTGAAGTTTCCCCTTTTACTGAAGACCCGTCCTGGCCTGCCGCACATCTCTTCACTTCTTATGCAAAATATCCATTATTTAACATACATAAGCATTCCGACCCGCTTGTATAACAACCATTAATCCAAACTGAGCAGGCGCATCTCATGCGTCTGCTCTTGTCTTTCTATCCCACCCAACGCGAGGAAAAATCCGCTTAATGTCCACTATTATGAGGATAAATCCATTTGTATTATAAGAAAGTATGAAGTAAAATTATTTAAAACATAAGTAGTATTGCATAAAAAATGAACATAAATTTGGATGTCGGGATGTGCCTTTGTGAATAATAAAGCAGTTATTTTGGGTTGTAATTATTATATTGGTTTAAGTACGATTCGTTGCTTAGGAATTAACGGCGTTCATACGGTTGCCGTTGATTATTCGACTAAGGATACCTATGGCGCGGATTCAAAATATACGTCTGAGCGATTAATCTCTCCTCACTATAAAGAGGATACGGCAGCATTCATTCGTTTCTTGAAAGATTATGCAAGCAAGCAAAGCGCTCCCCCGGTTCTTATTCCGTGCCACGACTCCTATCTAGAAGTGATCGATGAGCATTTGGAGGAGCTAAGGGAGCATTATCTTATTCCGCAAGACGTTCCAGGCATATATTCAGATATGATGAATAAAGAAGTACTACAGCGTCTCTCGCTTGAAAACGGCGTTGCCGTACCGGAAACGGTTAGAGTGGATGAAGACCGCTTTTTCGAAAAAATCGACGAGATTATCAAGTTTCCTTGTATCGTCAAACCAACCGATTCGCCTTCCTTCGTTGCGAAATTCAGAAGGAAGCTATTCAAGGTGCATAACCGCGCGGAGCTTGAGGATGCGCTCGCCAAAGCAAAGGAAGCGCATTTGGAAGTCATCGTGCAGCGCATCATTCCAGGCTTTGATGACCATATGTATACTTTTGACGCTTATTTGAATCAGGAATCCAAGGTAACGCACTGGGTAACCTGCCAGAAATTCCGCCAATATCCGATAAACTTTGGCGCATCTGTATATACGGGACAAAGGTACGTGCAAGAGCTGTTCGATATCGGCGCGCCGTTTCTAGAGAAGATGAAATGGAAGGGCTTCGCGGAAATTGAGTTCAAGAAAGATGCTGAGACCGGCAAGTTTTATTTGATCGAGGTCAACTGCCGGATCACCAATTTAAACAACCTGCTGTATAAGGTAGGCGTAAATATTCCTTGGATTACCTATCAAGAACTAACTGGCGGCAACATTGTGCCTCCCAAAGCCGTCAAAGAGAATACGAACCGCGTATTCTGGTACGGCTATGAGGACATGCTTGCCGTTCGCGACTATATCAAGACGGGCCAGCTGACATGGAAGCAAGTATTCGTATCGTTATTTAAGCCTAAGGCTTATGCGATTTGGGATTGGAAGGACCCTAAGCCAGCCATCTCCTACGCTTCTATTATTGGCGGGAAACTAACGAAGAAGCTTCTAAGAAAATAATACGCAAATACAGAAATAGGTCACTAGAATGGAGCTGATCGTATGTTATTGACCTCTTTATTGAAAGAACTTGATTACACGCTCGTAAAAGGCGATGTACATATAGAAGTAAGCTCCATAGCCTATGATTCCAGAGAGACTCAGGCTAATGGCGTATTTGTTGCGATTTCCGGCTTTTCCGTAGATGGGCACAAGTTCATCGATAAAGCGATCGCGCTTGGCGCGAGCACAATCGTTGTCGAGAAGGATGTCCTTATCGAGGCCGATGTGACGGTGCTTCAGGTGGCCAATACGCGCGAAGCGCTTGCCCGGATAGCCGCTAACTACTATCAGCGTCCAACGGAGCAAATGAATCTTCTAGGCATTACAGGGACAAACGGAAAGACGTCGACGACTTACTTTCTCAAATCCATTTTCGAGCAGGCGGGGACCTCTCTCGGTATTATCGGCACAATCGGCACAGTAATCGGAGACAAGGTGTTCCAAAATAAAAATACGACGCCGGAGTCTCTGAACTTGCAGCGCATCTTCGCTGATATGATCGACTCCCATACGAAGCACTGCGTCATGGAGGTTTCTTCGCATGCGCTTAATTTGAACCGCGTCGCCCATTCCAGCTTCAATACGGGCATCTTTACCAACCTGACGCCGGATCATCTGGAGCTCCACCATACGATGGAGGAGTATTTTGAAGCGAAGGCCAAATTATTCGCCATGACGACAGACTTCAATATCATCAATGCGGATGATCCTTATGGCAGGATTCTTATCGATCGCTTGAAGAGCAAGAGTCCGAAGCTGCTTACTTACGGCATCGAGCAGGATGCGGACATTTACCCGTCGGATATTCACTATTTTGCCGACTATACGACTTACACGGTGAATACGCCAAAAGGCAGCGTCGCCATTAAGGTGAATCTTCCTGGAGCGATCTACGTATACAATAGCTTAGCCGCAATCGCAACCGCTTATTGCAATCAGTTCAGCCTGCAGCAAATTGCAGACGGAATTGCGGCAGTCGAGGGCATCAAAGGACGGCTTGAGGTCGTTTATCAGGATGAAGACACGAAAATTATTGTCGATTTTGCGCATACGGAGGATAGTCTCGAGAAGGCTTTGACGACAATTCGGCCGTTTGCCAAGGGCAGAATCATTCTCGTATTCGGCGTATATGCGTCTGATGGAGAATCCGGCACGGATAAGCGCAGAGCGATGGCCAAGGTTGCCGCGACGTTCGCGGATTTCTCCGTCATTACTTCGGATAATCCGAAGGAGCAGGACAACACACTTATTATCCGGGAAATAATTGAAGGCATAGAAGCGCATAATGGTGCTTATGAGGCCATTATTGACCGCCGGGATGCGATTGCTTTTGCAATTGAAATCAGCAAAAAAGACGATGTGATTCTAATCGCCGGCAAAGGCCATGAAACGACACAAATTATCGGCAAAACTGAAATTCCTTTTAATGAAGCGGAAATCGTGAAGGAAATCAAACAAAGAGCAAACTGATGGCGCAACAAAAATAAAGGTAATGAAAGGTGTCACTTATGTGCGGTTTTGTAGGTTTTGCAGACAGTCGTCCAGACGTTGATCAGGTATCCATCATTAGGGAAATGATGGATACTATCGTTCATAGAGGCCCCGACAGTGGCGGCATCTATTCGGATGAAGAGGTAACATTAGGATTTCGGCGCCTGAAAATTATAGATATGTCTGAAGAAGCTAGCCAGCCGATGTATAATGAGGACAAGAGCTGCGTTCTTGTCTTTAACGGGGAAATCTACAACTACCAGGAGCTTCGGGAAGAATTGCTTCTCAAAGGGCATACCTTTGTAAGCCATACGGACAGCGAGGTTATCATTCACGCCTATGAAGAATATGGCGTGCAGCTGCTGCAGAAGCTTCGGGGCATGTTTGCTTTTGCGATCTGGGATACGAATAAGGAAACGATGTTCCTTGCTCGAGATTTTTTTGGCATCAAGCCGCTTTACTATACACAAAACACATCGGACCAATCCTTTCTTTTTGGCTCAGAGATCAAAGCTTTTTTGAAGCAGCCTGCATTCAATAAACAGATGAATAAGGATGCTCTTAAACCGTATCTCACCTTTCAATATTCGGTTATGGATGAGACGTTTTTCAAAGGCGTTTATAAGCTGAAGCCTGGACATTATATGATTTATGATAAAGGTACGCTTGAGATCAAGCCTTATTGGGACGCAAGCTTTGCCGAAGAACAAAATAGTCTTGCCTATTATGTGGACGAAATTAAAAGCACGATGAAGGAATCGGTCGATTATCACCAGATTAGCGATGTTAAAGTCGGCTCATTTTTGTCTGGAGGCATAGATTCCAGTTATATTACCGCTCTGCTTAAGCCAAACAAAACGTTTTCCGTCGGCTTTCAGGATTACGAGGGCAATTTTAACGAGACGAATCTTGCCAAGGAACTATCCGATATTTTGGACATCGAAAATCATAAAAAGCTGGTTACGGCCGACGAGTGCTTCGATCTGCTGCCAACGATTCAGTATCATATGGATGAACCGCAGTCCAATCCCTCTTCCGTGCCGCTTTATTTCTTGGCGGAGCTCGCGAGCAAGCATGTGACTGTTGTCCTGTCGGGCGAAGGGGCGGACGAAATTTTTGGCGGCTATGATTGGTACGATACGACACCAGCCATGAAAAAATATAAAAGGCTGCCATTTGCGGTCCGGCGGCCGCTGTCCCTGCTCGGAAGCAAGCTGCCCAAGAACAGAATCACCTCCTTTGTGGTCAAAGGCGGACAGCGGGTTGAGGAGCGTTTTATCGGACAAGCCCATGTGTTTGATGAAGCTGACGCGTTAGCGGTATTGAAGGATGACTTTAAGAAGGGTCCTTCTGTACACGACATTACGAAAAGCGTTTATGAGCATGTGCGCGGCAAGGACGACATTACGAAGATGCAATATGTCGATCTGAAGCTTTGGCTTCCCGGCGACATTCTTCTAAAGGCAGATAAAATGAGCCTTGCGCACTCCATTGAGCTGAGGGTTCCCTTTTTAGATAAAATGGTCATGGACCTCGCGGTCAAGCTGCCTGCAGAGCTTCGCGTCCATCCGAGCAATACGAAGCACGCTTTGCGCGTGGCGGCAAAGGAAGTGCTGCCTGATGAATGGGCGAACAGGCCGAAGGTCGGGTTCCCTGTACCGATCAGACACTGGCTCAGACAAGAAAAATATTATACGCTTGTAAAGGAAATGTTCGTCTCTGACCGGGCTAAGCTTTTCTTTCATACCGATGAGCTGCTGAAGTATTTGGACGCACATTACTCAGGCAAACAGAATTATGCTAGATATATTTGGACGGTGTACGTATTCCTTATATGGCACAAAACGTTCTTCGAGCAAGCGTAAGCGCGGCTGGCGCCTTTCAAGGGTGCCTCGGCCCGCTGCGCACTGTAGCATCTATTACAGCGATAGGGGAACTCCAACATGAAGAGAATCGTAAAACTGCTAGTATTGCTGGGCATTATTTTTTTCATTTATACGATGTTTAATAAAGAAGATGCTAGAAACGTAGCCAAGGAGACGGTGGCACAGCTGCCAACATCTGCTCCTACATCAAAGATCGAGCAAGGAACCATTACGATCGTCAACACGGATGAAACAAGTGACCAGCCGGTCAAAGGCGCCGTATTTACGATTACAACCGCGGGCAGCACCAACGTCATCGATACCGTAACGACGGATGCCTCTGGCGAGGCAACGTCTAGTTTGCTTGATTACGGGACAAGCTATACCATTAAGCAGCAGAAGATCAACGTTCCTTATCAATTGTCAAAGGAAGAGCAGCAGCTCGCTGTAAATGCACCCGAGCAACAGCTTTCGTTTACCAATCGCGTGCTGGAGCATGTGAAGGATTTTGAGACAACGCCCGATGGTGAAATTAAGATTAAAAAGGTATATATTGATGTTGATACCGTTATGCAAAAGCCTGAGCTGCCTAATGGCTGCGAGATTACTTCCTTAACAGCCGTACTCAATTATTATGGCTATGACGTTACCAAGACAGAGATGGCAGACAATTATTTGCCGAAGCAGCCCTTCTCTACTAAAAATAAAAAACTATATGGACCAGATCCATATCAAGCATACGCTGGCGATCCTAGAGAGCTCAAGGGCGGTTTTTTCAGCTTTGCTCCTCCTATCGTAGAAGCGGCTAATTTATATTTTGACGTCGTTGGCCGCAGCAGCAGTACAACCGATATAAGCGGAAGCTCGCGGGAAGAAATGATAGATAAGCTTAATAAAGGCATTCCCGTTGTCACTTGGATCACGCTTGATCTCACGCCGCCAAAAATGAATTATGGCTGGTACTACAATGATACAGATGTATATCACTCGGCTCCGGTTAATTTGCATGTTGTCGTGCTGAACGGCTACGATGATGGCATCGTGCATGTTATGAACCCGTTAAAGGGACAAGTAACCTACGATGCGGACACTTTCTTTAATAGCTATGAGGAAATGGGAAGCCATGCTATGATTGTCGGTAACTAAAATTTTATCCTTTAAACACTTCATTAAAAGTAGGTTGAACTATGGAAGCTAAAAGCTTAGGTGTCATAGGCGGGATGGGCCCAAAAGCAACATCGGTATTTTTCGACCATGTGATCGAACAAACCGCCGCTGACCGCGATCAGGACCATATCAATATGATTATCCTTAACCATGCCACTTTACCCGATCGTACAGCTGTCATATTGGGCAACAGAGGCGAGTTGTTTCTCGAAGCGGTTGCGAAGGATTTGAAGCTTCTTGAAGCGTCCGGCGTATCCAATATCGCAATTCCTTGCAATACGTCTCATTATTTCTACGACGATATGCAGAAGATGACCAGCATCAATATCATCAACATGGTGGACGAGACGCTGAAAGTGATCTACGAGGCTTATGGCGAGCACTGCAAAGTCGGTATTTTAGCAACGAATGGGACCGTAAGCAGCGGCGTATATCGCAAAGGCTGCGATCAGTACAATATGCAGCTCCATGAGCCAAGCGAAGAGGTTCAAGAGCATGTGATGGATATTATCTATAACAAGGTTAAGCGCAACCTGCCGGTTGAGCCTTCCGAGTTTGAAGGCATTATCCAACATCTGTTGGAGATCGATCAATGTCAATGCGTCATCATCGCATGCACGGAGCTATCCTGCATACCCATTCAGAGTGAAGTCGCAAAGCATTGCGTAGATGCTATGGCCGTGCTTGTTCAGAAGTCTATTGAGCTATCCGGCAAGCAGTCCATCACGAAATAAAAGCTAAGCGTTAAAGGGGACTTCGCATGACAGCTGCTCAAATGAAAGCATTCCATGCTTTTTTTATGGCATCCTTTGCAGAAGGTTTGCCTCTTAGAGAATTGCGGCTGTCTGCTGCTGAACTCGAATATATAGCGGAATACCACCCAAATGCGGTAGTGAAGCCAGTGGTAACCAGAGAATATGCCGATGGCAAGCTTTGGTTTGAGGTTTCGTTGCGCGGGTAAAATGGACCAGCATGCACATGCCAAGAAAACTCCGGAGATGGCTCTTCGGAGTTTTTTTGGCATGTGCTTTTATGCTATTGTATTAAACCAGATTAAGCTCTACTTTAATGTTGCCGCGCGTCGCTCTCGAATAAGGGCATACCTGATGTGCCGCTTCGACCAGCTCTTTGGCCACATCCGGCTCGACGCCCACGATTGAAATATCCAGCTTCGCTTCCAGCTCATAACCGCCGCCATCATCCTTGCCAAGCGTAACATGGGCGGTGACTTCCGTTTTCTCTACTTTAATCTTCTTCATCCGGCTCACTACGTTAAGCGCGCTCTCGAAACAAGCGGCATATCCTCCTGCAAAAAGCTGCTCGGGATTCGTTGCCCCGCCTACTCCTCCTAGCTCCTTCGGAGCTCTTACGTCCAGATTCAAAATATTATCGCTCGATACAAGCTTTCCGTCTCTTCCACCTGTTGCTGTTACTGTCGCTGTGTATAATTTTTGCATGTTAATTCCTCCAATGTAGGTATGTTTTTTTTGCTTCCTGTCTTCCGAATAGCTGCAAAAGATCCAGTCAAGGAAAGGTTAACTCCGTCATGTACGATGACATCATGCTTTCTTATTGCCTAAATCCGCTTGTTCTATTCCTTTTAACAAACTCAGGAGTGATTATTAAATTTGATACAATTAAGTTTTATAAAATATAATATACACGCCTAGTTTATGATTGTCAATAGCTCTTGTTTTCAAAACGACAGACAAAAAAAGCGGCCATCTCCTGTTCATTTCGGAGACGGTCGCCCGTTTTGCGTATTTTTTAGCGGTTAGAGCGGCTTGCGAATCAGTTTTTTTTGCCAAGACGCTTTTTCAAATATGATCGGTTAGCTAAAATACGTTCATCTGTTGGCCTAAAACGTGCTGCTTTCTCGTTATGCTCATACGCTTTTTTATATTCGCCAATGGTGTCATAACAGACGCATAGCTGCAAATTCGGCAGCCACGTGGAGCAGGCAATGTTTTCAAAGCCCCAGCTCTCCTGCGGCTTCTCCGTGCTGAGCGCAAGCTTATACCAATAAATAGCCAGCTTCGGTTCATTCTTTTGCAGGAAATGATAGCCTAACCGGCAACAAAACTCCGCTCTCGGCTTATCATAGTGAAAGGAACGAAAGATGGAATCGACCATATTGTGCGTCTCATTAAGCTCGCTATAACAATCCGCCAGCCTGCTGCAAGCAGCTACGTTATCCTCGATCCAACCTTTTTCCGTAGCAAGAAATTTATTGTAATACCGGACAGCAGCCTCAAACTTCCCATGGTCCTTCAGCTCGTTGGCGTAATAAAACAAATCGCGCGGAGAAAAGATTTCCCCTTTGCTTAAGCGCTGCTCATAGATGTTCAAATTGCGATCACTGTCATGGTGAATGCTGCTATGGGTTACCGCCACTTCACTATGCAAAATGTTGCCATATACCTCGAGGTATTCATGTACCGGGCCAATCCATTTAAACGCCCGCTCCCGCTTCACAATTCGATTGCGTCTCAATTTAGTGGTGACATTTCCGAATTCATCGAATGCCAGATGATACTCCATCGAAACCGAATCCACGTCTGGGTCCAAACGCTTTTTCAAGCTTATTAGCTTCTGACGATCGGCTTCCTTCAAGACATCATCAGCATCCAGCCACATGATATGCGATTGGGTAGCCAACGAGAAAGCAAAGTTGCGAGCTGCTGCAAAATCATCGATCCAAGTAAAATGTTCAATGCGATCGGTGAACTCGCGCGCAACTTGCTCTGTCGAATCTGTGGAGCCTGTGTCGACAATAATAATCTCGTCTGCGATGTCTTTCATCGAAGAAAGACATCGCCCGAGTGTTTTTTCTTCATTTTTGACAATTAAGCACAAGCTTATGGAAATCAACAAAACCACACTCCCGAGAGTCGATTAGATTGATTCATCATATTCCTGTGTAATTGTCCTGTTACTTAGGCATTAACTCAAACGGATAATCGTTAAGGCGGCACCGGCGCCAGATCCTAACAAAGTTGCTGAGCCTAATAATCCAAACATCTGCAGCGTAATTGTACTGCCGGCAGTTAAAGTAACGATAACATCGTTATTAAAGTTTGAAAGACTTAGAACTGGCGCGACTGTAGAAGCTGTGTTGGCTACACCATTAATGAGTAAACGAGTGCTAAGAAGCAAAGCTGCGGTAGTGCTAATTTGATAGGTGATATAGTATCTGCCTGCGTTCACAACCGTAAAGGTATCATTGGCTCCGTTAACGGTAACGTCTGGGCTTAGATTTTGCGAGTTCGGAAGCGGTACATTCGTTCCTCCCAAGACAACAGCGATAATTGCGCCTGACGTATTCGCAGCAAATCCAGAATCAGCCGTGAGGCTGGTGCCTGTTGCTCCAGTTCCTCCTGTGGCGCCAGTTCCTCCAGTCGCTCCCGTTACACCTGTCGCCCCGGTTGTTCCTGTANGCGCCAGTTCCTCCAGTCGCTCCCGTTACACCTGTCGCCCCGGTTGTTCCTGTAGCTCCTGTTGCTCCGGTCGCGCCTGTTACGCCGGTTGCTCCTGCTACTCCCGTTGCTCCCGTTCCACCTGTCGCTCCAGTCGCTCCTGCTACTCCCGTTGCTCCGGTTTCGCCTGTCGCTCCGGTCGCGCCTGCTCCTGTTGCGCCCGTTCCACCTGTCGCTCCAGTCACTCCCGCTACTCCCGTTGCTCCGGTTGCTCCCGTTTCGCCTGTCGCTCCGGTCGCGCCTGCTCCTGTTGCACCCGTTGCACCGGTTGCTCCCGTTTCACCTGTTGCTCCGGTCGCTCCCGCTCCTGTTGCTCCGGTCGCTCCTGCTGCTCCCGTTGCTCCGGTTGCTCCCGTTTCGCCTGTCGCTCCGGTTACGCCTGTTCCTGTTGCTCCTGTCGCTCCTGCTGCTCCCGTTTCGCCTGTTGCTCCTGTTGCTCCGGTCGTGCCTGCTCCTGTTGCACCTGTCGCTCCAGTCGCTCCCGCTACTCCCGTTGCACCGGTTGCTCCCGTTTCACCTGTTGCTCCGGTCGCCCCCGCTCCTGTTGCACCCGTTGCACCTGTCGCTCCAGTCACACCCGTTACTCCCGTTGCCCCAGTTGCTCCCGTTTCGCCTGTCGCTCCGGTTACGCCTGCTCCTGTTGCACCTGTCGCTCCAGTCACACCCGTTACTCCCGTTGCACCAGTTGCTCCCGTTTCGCCTGTCGCCCCGGTCACACCCGCTCCTGTTGCACCCGTTTCACCTGTCGCTCCAGTCACACCCGCTACTCCCGTTGCACCGGTTGCTCCCGTTTCACCTGTCGCCCCAGTCACACCCGCTACTCCCGTTGCACCAGTTGCTCCCGTTTCGCCTGTCGCTCCGGTCGCGCCTGCTCCTGTTGCGCCTGTCGCCCCAGTCACACCCGCTACTCCCGTTGCTCCCGTTTCACCTGTTGCCCCGGTCACACCCGCTCCTGTTGCACCCGTTTCACCTGTCGCTCCAGTCGCTCCCGCTACTCCCGTTGCACCGGTTGCTCCCGTTTCGCCTGTCGCTCCGGTTACGCCTGTTCCTGTTGCACCCGTTCCACCTGTCGCTCCAGTCACACCCGCTACTCCCGTTGCACCGGTTGCTCCCGTTTCACCTGTCGCTCCAGTCGCTCCTGCTACTCCCGTTGCCCCGGTTGCACCCGTTTCACCTGTCGCTCCAGTCGCGCCTGCTCCTGTTACACCTGTCGCTCCTGTCACACCCGCTACTCCCGTTGCTCCGATTGCTCCCGTTTCACCTGTCGCTCCGGTCACACCCGCTCCTGTTGCACCCGTTTCACCTGTCGCTCCAGTCACACCCGCTACTCCCGTTGCTCCCGTTGCTCCCGTTTCGCCTGTTGCACCGGTAGCTCCTGCCCCTGTTGCACCGGTTGCCCCAGTCGCTCCGCTAGCTGCAAGCAGCGTATATGTCGGGGATGTACCCGGCGTACCAGTCGGCGGTGCTGCATTTACGATATAGGTGCTTCCGTTAAACGTAACCACTTGACCAACTGGATAACCAGGCGCTGCTAGTGGATCAAAGGCAACGACGCCGCCCAGACCTACTCCTGTTGCTCCTGTTGCTCCTGTTGCACCAACTCCTGTTGCTCCTGTCAAACCTGTCGTACCTGTTGCCCCAGTCGCTCCGCTAGCTGCAAGCAGCGTATATGTCGGGGATGTACCCGGCGTACCAGTCGGCGGTGCTGCATTTACGATATAGGTGCTTCCGTTAAACGTAACCACTTGACCAACTGGATAACCAGGCGCTGCTAGTGGATCAAAGGCAACGACGCCGCCCAGACCTACTCCTGTTGCTCCTGTTGCTCCTGTTGCACCAACTCCTGTTGCTCCTGTCAAACCTGTCGTACCTGTTGCCCCAGTCGCTCCGCTAGCTGCAAGCAGCGTATATGTCGGGGATGTACCCGGCGTACCAGTCGGCGGTGCTGCATTTACGATATAGGTGCTTCCGTTAAACGTAACCACTTGACCAACTGGATAACCAGGCGCTGCTAGTGGATCAAAGGCAACGACGCCGCCCAGACCTACTCCTGTTGCTCCGGTTGCACCAACTCCTGTTGCTCCTGTCAAACCTGTCGTACCCGTTGCCCCAGTCGCTCCGCTTGCTGCAAGCAGCGTGTATGTCGGGGATGTATCCGGCGTGCCTGTCGGCGGTAATGAATTTACAACGTAGGTGCTGCCGTTAAACGTGACCACTTGGCCGAGTGGATAGCCTGGTGCTGCCAATGGGTCAAAGGCAACAATGCCAGTCAAGCCTACGCCCGTTGCTCCTGTTGGCCCTGGTGCTCCCGTTGCTCCTCTTGCCCCGGCTGCAGCAAGCAGCGTGTAATCCAAAGAAGTGCCCGGTGTTCCCGTAGGAGAAGTTGTATTTACAATATACGTACTGCCGGCAAAAGTAACCACTTGGCCCACTTGATAGCCTGGTGCGGCAAGCGGATCAAAAGAAACTGAGCCATCTAAGCCAGCACCTGTTGCGCCCGTTGCGCCTCTTCCCGCAAGCATTGTGTAGTATGGCGATACACTGGGATCTCCGATTGGCGGCGCTGCATTCACGACATACGTACTGCCTTCGAATGTCACCACTTGGCCCACTAGATACCCTGATTCAGCCGCAGGATCAAATGCTACACTACCAACTAGCCCTACACCTGTTGCGCCTGTTGCCCCTGTTGCTCCTACCAACCCTTGTATTCCTGTTGCTCCTGTTGCTCCTACCAGCCCTTGTAAGCCTGTTGCTCCCGTTGCTCCTGCCAGCCCTTGTGCGCCTGCTGCTCCAGTGGCCCCACGTACACCTTGCGCCCCTGCTTCGCCATTCGCTCCCTGGTAACCCCTAAAACCTCTCGGTCCTCTATACCCTCTATATCCCCGTGGGCCTCTCGATCCTTTTTTTCCATGATGATGCGGTTTTGGTTTTGGCTTTGGTTTTGGCTTGGGATGCGGATTTGGTCCATCCAAGCAATTTAATGCTTTATGGAGAATGTGTATGGAGTCCTTCACATCGTTTTGAGCGCGTTTGATTTTATTTTTGCGCGTTAAGCGTTTTGCCTTACGCAATTCAACAATTGCTAAATTTAACTTTCGCAGGCAACCCGCCCGAAAATTGGCCACTCCTACACACCTCCGTTAGAGCCTAGTTTAGGCCTTTTTCTCTGTTTGTTTTGAACGATGCAGCCGCATGAAGAAACTGCCTCATGTATTTGTTGCTTGGCATGTACGAAACGTTTTGTTTTAATAAGGCTTTTCGCTGATTGGAGCTTCAGAATCGCATCATTCAATCTTCGCGTCTGTATCTTTTTGTTCATGAACGTTGCCTCGCCTCCGCATTAATTGTTAAAATCAGCTATTATCTGGTAACTCCTTGCAATAGCTAGATCAGTCTATGTCTAAAACATTTTTTGAACACGGTGTATACCTAGTCATAAGAGTAAAGTACAAGCAGCACCGCTTAAATCATGAAGCCAATATCAAAAATATTTCATTTTATATAATATCGAGCCTAGAGCCAGGCACAGCTTGGTTCTAGGTTAAACATGGAGAGCTGGTGAGGGATGTCGCCCTTCCATTCATATTTTGGGCATAAAAAAAGACCCCGAAGGATTTCTCCAACGAGGCCTTGCCAACTTCATCTAATCGATTTCGGGAATATCGGCTTCACGATCCCTCACTTCCAGAATACGCGGCAGCTGCTCAAAGAACACATCAACCACCTTTGGGTCAAAATGGCGGCCGCGCTCATCTGCAATTAGCGCTAATATTCGATCCAGCGCCCAAGCCGATTTGTAGATACGTGAGCTGCCTAATGCATCAAAAACATCTGCAAGCGCCGTAATCCGCCCATATATATGTATTTCTTCACCCTTAAGAGCCTGCGGGTAACCCGATCCGTCCCATTTCTCATGATGCTGCAAAGCTACGATTGCCGCAGCCTGAAGCAGCTGCCGTTTGGAGTTTCGCAGAAGCCGAAAGCCGATATCTGAATGCTGCTTCATCTGCTCGAACTCGTCATCAGTCAGCTTACCCGGTTTTTGTAAAATAGAATCAGGTATCGCTACTTTACCGATATCATGCATCGGCGAAGCATTGCGCAGCATGTCTGCCTCCGACTCGCTCATCCCTAGACCTAACGCCAATAGATAGGAATAATGAGCGACGCGCTTAACATGATTTCCCGTTTCCTTCGAGCGGCCCTCGCCAATTTTGCCCATCGCAAGAATAATCTCTTTTTGCGTCTCAATGATTTCATCATGAAGCATGATCGATTCCAAAGATTTGCCTGAATACGATGCCGCAAGCGATAAATAATCCATATCCTGCGTCGAGAAGACCTGTTTCTCTGTCAGTTTATTAATGGCCTGATAAGCGCCGATAACCTCACCTTGATTGTTGCGGAAAGGAATCGTCATGATGGACTTTGTCCGATAACCGGTCTTCCGGTCATTATCCGGATTATGTCTGGGGTCCTCGTATGCATCATCGATAAAAATAGGCTGCCCCATGCTAATCGAGCTTCCCACAAGCCCGCTTCCAAAAGGAATGCGGATTTCGCCAACACCATGGGCGACTACCGTAAACAGCTCGCTTCGCGTATTATCAATAAGCCATACGGTGCAGCGGTCGGCAACAACCATTTCTCTTCCCATATTCGCCATCAAAACAAGCACAGACTCCAATTTTTTCTCATTAGCAATTTTTGCTGTATATTCGAAGATCACCTTGAGCATTTGCTCAGGCGATAAGTCTAATTTATAAGAGTGGGGTTCATTGAAGTTTTGATGCATGCAGAGCACTCCTCCAGCCGTTCGAGCTCAATACCACTACAATTATTCGCCTTTATCGCCTTTAATCCTTCTATTCATGCCAAATTCAAGAAGTTTTTCGACAAAAAATGCAAAATCATCATCCGCATATGGAATGTTGCTTACTTAAAAGCGCACATGCTATAATAATTATTGCTGCGCGTCCGTAGCTCATCCGGATAGAGCAAACGTTTCCTAAACGTTAGGTGGGAGGTTCGAGCCCTCTCGGGCGCGCCATATCATACTTTCACACAACCTTCTACAATTTATTGTAGGAGGTTTTTTGGTTATAAAAATGATAGGTTCGATCTGTTGACTACAGAACGTTTGTTCGCATATAATGTGCATGAGGTGATTTACATATGGCCATGCCGTTAATCGAGATAAACGATTCAGCTCTACACCGTCCACCTGCAAGCGAGGAGATCCAACTTATACACGATGCCATAATCCTTCCGTTAACACTCGTCGTCGTAGAACGCAATAGGCGCGAGCTGGATCGTAAAGCACGAGCACTACGTTCTATCTTCGCTAAAGCAGCAGCTATTGTCATGTTGCAAATTAAAGCTGATTTGACGACGAACACGAAGGTACTGATCCGCAAAGGCATTACCGTTTGTTTAGACAACAGCTCCAGCGGCAATGTGAGCTATCGCTATAATTGCCGTGGATTCGAAGCAGCAGCAGCCTTCTCACACGAATACATACGCAATGAAATAAATAGACGGATATCAGCCTATAACGCTGATATTTTTATTAAGGATGCTTCTGCTCGCTCTATCATAAACCGCATATAATCGGCATTCAGTCCCTCATAAAGTCTCGTAAATCAGCGGGGCTTTTTTGTTGCCCAAGCCCATACCTCGTCTTTCGACAAAATAGACGAAATAATCAAGTAACATCTTTTATTTCAATCTGCTATACTACAAATAGTTTCATATACTTCTACAAAAGATACAAATTCCCCCAACATTAATTGACAAAAAAATTGATTTTTATCACGTTTTGAGGAGGCAGTTAGCATGGGCATTAATTTTAATTCATCAGGTGGTCAATCAAACGTTCTTGGAGGCCAAGGAGGCATTCAGCAGGGCGGCATTCAACAAGGTGGTATCCAGCAAGGCGGTATCCAACAGGGCGGTATCCAACAGGGCGGTATCCAGCAAGGTGGCATTCAACAGGGCGGTATCCAGCAAGGCGGCATTCAACAAGGCGGTTTCCAGCAAGGAGGCTTTCAAGGCGGTGCGCCTAACAACGCTTTCGGCTCAGCACCCGCTCCACAAGCTAGCCCTGGCGGCGGTCTTGTCCTCACTAAAGGACAGAAGCTGGACCTCACCAAAAACAATGCCGGACTTGATTTTCTGAAAATCGGCCTTGGCTGGGACACCAACAACCTGCAGGGCCAAAGCTACGATTTGGACGCGGAAGTATTTTTGCTGGGACAGACGAATACAGTGCCTACATCCAGCCATATCGTATTTTATAACAATCTAGTAAGTCCGGATGGCTCTACGCGCTACAAAGGCGATAACCGCGACGGTCAAGGAGCAGGCGATGACGAATCGGTTGAGATTCAATTATCAAGAGTATCCCTTGATATTCAAAAAATCGTGTTTACGGTAACCATCGACGAAGCTATTCGCAAAAACCAAAACTTTGGACAAGTGTCCAATGCCTATATCCGTGTTGTAAACCAAGCAAACGGAGCAGAGATTTGCAGATTCGATCTGTCTGAGGACTATTCAACCTCTATCTCTATCCTGGCAGGCGAGGTGTACCGCCACGGAAACGAGTGGAAATTTAATGCAATCGGCACCGGCTTGACGCTTGATCTAGCAGGCATCTGCGCGCATTACGGTGCAATGTAACAAATTTATCATTAAGAAAATAGCATTTTATTCATCTATAATCGGAGGTTTCCCGTTATGCCATTTCAATTTCAAGTAGAACGCGAGTTGTTCCTAAAAGCAGAAGGACAAGGCCAATTTTTCGCCAAAAAAGGTTCTATGGTAGCAGACCAAGCCTATAACAGTAAATTCAAATATTCCAAACGTCTGCTAGGAACGAACTCAGGCAATATTGTCGGCCAAGTCATCAATCATGGCATGCGCAAGATTTCAGGAGAAAACCTTGAGATTATGGAAGTTGAGGGGCAAGGAACAGTCTATCTGGCTGATCAGAACTCACATATTACGATCATTAATTTGGAGCAAGGCGGCCCTTGGCAAAGCGTGAGCGTTGAAAGCGAGGATTTGCTTGCATTCACGGAAACTTGTCATTATGGCGTTACGATTATTGGGACAGGCGTACTCTCCCAGCGCGGTCTATTTACTTCCAAGCTCTCCTACAACGGCCAAGGCGCACAGGTAGCGGTTAAGACAAACGGAAACCCGCTTGTCCTGCAAGGTCCTTGCCGAGTAGACCCCGACGCGATCGTTGCATGGACAGGTCCTTCTCCAAAGGTCAAAATTGATGTGAACTGGAAAACGTTAATCGGCCAAACTTCAGGGGAATCGTACATGTACGAATTCACTGATCCTAATCAGATCGTTATCATTCAACCATTCGAGCGCGAAAGCGGCGTAAAATTCGGTATGGATGATAAGCGATACCAGCCACAGGAGCAAAGCAGCGCATTTGCCAACACGTTTGGCGGCAATCAAGGCCAAGGTCATGGACAATTGCAAAATCAGGATAGCGGTGGCGGTCTTGGCGGCATTATCGGTAAATTTTTAAAGTAAAAGATGATCCGCTTGGTTTTGATAGATTTCAGCCTTGCCTAATGGCAGGGCTTTTTTTCAGGAGCACATTCATTTGGAGCATGCTTGCTTTTCAAAAATATGCGACCTTCATCTTAATAGATTCGTAAAACCCTAAAAGCAAACAATAGACTGTTTTGACATACGCTGGTATGATTTTCGCTAGTCACCTAATTAGGAGGAATAAATATGAAGGCTGCAGGCACGCTGCTATTAGTAACTGCCATAATTGAAGCTGTTTTAGGCTTTCCCGTACTGGGGGGCACGTTGGTTATTTTTTCGGGCTACACCTTGTTGTTCGCAACGCTTGTTCTCCACATCGTAACATTGGTGCTTTGCTCGCAGCATAACAAGCCGATCGTAGGCAGCATTTTAGGCATTGTCACATCCGTGCTGGCTTGGATTCCAATCCTCGGAATGATTATGCACATTACGACGGCCGTATTTCTATTCATTGCTGTTTCCAAAAAAGATCAGCACGTCAATCCGCCATTCCCGCCCGCTCCGGGCAGCTTCTAATGACCAAAGAGGGCTATTCTGCCGTAGTTTTTTCTACGGTAAAATAGCCCTCTCTCTCGTTTAAGCGTGAACCTTGCTATCTATCTGGCTGATCATATGCCTTCTCCGGTGTACGCTCAGGATCAATCCCATCGCCATTAATTCGATAATGCCGTTTGTTCCGCCATAAGAGACGAATGGCATATTCGTTGCATTGATCGGCAGCAGCCCGAACGACATAAGTATGCTCCATATTAAATTAAACCCGATAATTGAAAAAATCCCTGTAACCATTCCTCTCGCATAGGAATCCTTCAATTCTCTAATTAACCGAATCGTCCTGACGATAAATAGCAGCGTAACCAGTATAATTGCTCCGCCAAATACCCATCCAAGGCTATAAATCAAATAGGTAAACAGCATTTCGCTTTGTATATATGGAAGTGTGTTAATCTGTGCTCCGAACCCTTGTCCCCACATGCCGCCTGAACGAATGGCCTCCATGGAGCGCTTAGCAGCATAGCCAATATCCGCATTCGCTGGATTTAGGAACGTCGTGTACCGCTCCCACGCATTTTTATAACGATAAGGATTTAAGGTTATAAGCACTGCACCCACAGCGATAAATGAAGCCAGGCTAGCCATAACAAATTTGTATGCTTTTGCTACAAACAGCAGCATAATCATCAGACCGATCCCATATAGAAAAAAATCGTGAAGCGAATTCGCTTTGATATACAGGTACATGGGCACCAAAATATAAAAAAGAACCATTTTACCAAGCTGCAACGCCTTAAAATAACGGCCCTGTGTCCCCTTCTCCGCCTGCCTGTTCATCAGCGTCCCCGCCAAAGCAATCATGAACAAATAAGGAGATATCCCGAAAATATCAAATGTGAACCCACCAACAACGATCCAGCTCCTCGCACCATTGACCATGCTACCGATTTCCAAACAGGCTGCCATCAGCAATACAGTACCGCTATAAATATGCCAAGAATACTTCCGCAGTTTGCGATAATCCAAAAACCAAATCACAATGACCAGAATTACGCCAATCGCTGTGTAAAATGATTTATTAAAAAAGAAATGAACGTCGCGGTATGAACTATGCTCACTAAAAGCAATCTGCACCGCATACATAGCAAGCAGACCAATGCCAACCATAATAGCGACTAAGGCGGCTAAGCCCCATTCCGCCGCCGGCTTATGCGCGGCATGCAGCTGCTTGCCGATTTGGTCAGGATCACCCATCTGCTCCAAAGCCTGGCGCGCAGCTTCTTCTACGGGCAGCCCCTCGCTGAGCTTATCCTCCACCAGCTCGTCCAGATGGCTTGTAATCTCAAGCTCAATATCGGGATGCACATCTTTAGCTTTCACATGCCCGCACACACGCTTAACGTATTGCTTTAATGACTCATGCCGAATGCCGTCCTTGCTCATGCATGGCCCTCCCCGATCACGCGGTCCACCGTCGTTCGAAAAAGCGTCCACTCCTGCTTTTTCTCCTCCAGCTGTCCTTTGCCGCGCTCTGTAATGCGATAATATTTGCGCTTTCGGCCGCCTTCCTCGTTCCAATACGATTCAACGAGCCGCTCCACCTCGAGCGTATGTAAGATCGGATAAAGCGTTCCTTCCTTGAAGGTAAATACGCCGCTTGAGCTTCTCTCGATTTCTTTGGTCATTTCATAGCCATACATCTCCTTGCGCTCAAGCAGCGTCAAAATTAAAATAACGGTGCTTCCCTTCATAAGCTCTTTATTAATCTTCATGGCTTCCTCCTTTATTAGTATCGATTTCCTATGCATCGAATATCTATGTATAAGTATATAATTGTCGCTTGCCGATTACAACCCATTTATGGGTAATGATTGCCATTTGAACGATTCGTTGATATATTTATGCATATCTTTTGGTCCAGTTAACGTATAAGAACATAAGTTGTTTTAATGAGCTGTGTTCTATAAAAGGGAGGCAATATATAATGAATCAACCATTTGGGCTTCATAAAGAGGAAAGAACGTACGGCATGCTCTGCCATTTGCTCGCTTTCAGCGGCTTCATCATTCCGTTTGGCAACATACTTGGTCCACTTATCGTTTGGCTCATGAAGAAGGACCAATCCAGCTATGTGGATATGCACGGCAAGGAATCACTCAATTTTCAGATCAGCAATGCGATTTACACCATCGTTTCCAGCTTGCTTATGTTTGTACTCATCGGTTTTATTACCACCCCGATTTTGTTTATTCTCTGGATCGTGTTTACGATCATCGGCTCCATTCGGGCATCCGAAGGGAACGGCTACCGTTACCCGCTCACGATTCGTTTTCTCAAATAATAGCAAAAAGGCGCTGGAACCAACGGGTTCCAGCGCCTTTCTCATTTGGGAAGCTGTGAAGCATACTTTTTTCGCAGCGCGTGCAAGCGATCAAGCTTATCCAGCGCCTGATTCCCGCGCCGCTTCGTTAAGGCCACCGATAAGGCGTCAATAAGCGCTACCGGGGCGGCCATCGAATGAAAGCCCTCAAGCTCTCCTCGATCCACCTGCAGCACCAGATCGCATTGCTCCAGCATATCCGATACGAGCAAATCCGTAATGAGCACCGCCGAGTAACCCGCTGTTTGAGCATGCTCAAGCAGTACCGTTAATTCAGGCGAGCGCCTCACAAAGCCGAACATAATTACCACATCCTCCGGCCCCGCATGTACAAGCGATTCCAGCAGCTCGCTGCCGCTGCCCGCCATTCCTTCTATTTGCACGCCTACGCGGTTCAACCGAAAGCGTATAAGCTCAATTAAGCTAATTGACGCGCCTGTTCCAAATACATAGACCTTCCTTGCACGATGAATAAGCTCTACGGCTTGATGGAACTGCTCCCGCTCCACCCGCTTCGAGGTAACCTCTATATTGGCTGACGCCATTTCGAGCATTTCCTGAACGACATCCGCCTCTTCATGGTCTACCTTATTCAAAATTTGCTTCATCTTGTGTGCTGGCGTCGCGTGCTCGCTTTGCAGCAGCTGTTTTTTGAAAGCTTTTAAATTAGCGAATCCGATCGTCCGCCAAAACCGTGACACCGTAGCTGTACTCACGCCCACCGCCTGAGCGATATCCTCCTCCGTGCAATATGGAATTTGCTGCAGCGCTCCTACCACGTAGTTAGCAATCGATTGCTGACTCTTAGACATTTGATCCAAATCCATTTGCAAATGAAAAGCTGTCATACTTAGCTGCCTCCCTATCCATCCCCGCTAATTATTTTTCTAAAAGGAGTATATCACCTTTTTGCAAACAAATGATAATTTTATTTCATAATTTATTTTTTGTATTTTATTTTACATAAACCAAATAATTTGTTGATCAAGCGATAACATTTTAACTCTATATTTTAAAAGAATTCGCTTTGAAAATAGGCTTTGAATCGAGGCTTTCAAAACGAGCTCCGCCACACAAAACATGTATAGGAGGAATCACAATGGTAGCAGCGCCTAAGCGCCGTTATGAATTAACGCAATCTCAGAAGCTAATGGTATTCATACTATCGATGTCCTTGTACGGCATTTCCAACATGTTCTCCGAGCTTATCCCTGAGCTCAAGCTCGGCCCCATTGAACTGAAAGTCGAGTACTTCGCTTTTATTCCGCTAACCTTATGCATTTTGTTTAACCCGTTATACGCGGCTCTTGGCGCTTCCTTCGGCGAGGTCATTTTTGGCGAGCTGCTGCTTGGACAATTCGGCGGGCTCGGCGAGCTGGAGAAATTTATTGAGTTTACGCTTGCGATGTACATAGCCGGCCTGCTCGTCAGTGATCCCCGTAATCGCAAACAGCTCGCGCTCGCCTCATTTGTTGCCGTAGGCATTGACCAAATGCTTGGCGCCATCGTCGACATCGGTAAAGTGTGGTTTGGCATCGAGGAGCTTAAGGCTGTTCCCGGCATTCCAGAGAGCCTCCTGCTCATTGAGGGCGTAGGCTTCCTGAATGCGATGCTAATAACCGGCATATTTTTCTCCTTGCTGCCTACCTTATTTCTTGTACCGCGCCTCTATGGCAAAATCGAACCGCTTCTCGGCATCAAGCCGCGCGACAGCCGCGTTTCTGTTTCATTCGGCCAGCTCATGACGCCGCGCCTGCTGATTACCGCGATTGTATTCGTCTTTATCGCCGTAATCGCAGAGTTTCTAGCTGAATCCGACATTAACTTTGCGGTCTGGGAGCCGGAGTTTATCGAGCAATACGGCAGCGGCTTCATGTGGGTTAGCGTCACGGCTGCGGCGCTCGTCGTCATCATCACGTTATTCGCCGCATTCCGCGCCAAATCCAAAGCAGCAGCTGCATCGGGGGACATTAAGCTTTGACAACCACACTTGATCAGTTGACCCAGAAGGAGCCGCGCGAAGCGGCTCCGATCATTTCGCTGCAAAATGTTGCGTTTCAATATCCCGGTGCGGAAAGCATGGCGCTTCACAACGTCCATCTCACCGTTCAGCCCGGCGAATTCATAGCCATAGCCGGCACTAACGGCAGCGGGAAGTCCACGCTATGCAAATGCTTAAACGGCCTTATACCAAACTACTATGTCGGCGATTTAAGCGGCTCCGTCGAGATAGCCGGCCTTCAAGCTGCTAATGAAACCGTTTCTTCTTTGTCGCGGAAGGTAGCCTATGTGTTCCAGGATTTTGAGAATCAGCTCGTGCGGCCAACCGTCTTCGACGAAGCCTCCTTTGCCCCGCTTAATTACGGCTACGCCGATTATCGTGAGCGCGGGCTGCGCGCACTCGCCATGCTTGGCATTGAGCATTTGAAGGAGCAATGGATCTGGCAGCTAAGCGGCGGACAGAAACATCTGACTGCGCTGGCTGGCGCACTCTCGCTCGATCCGGAAATTATTATTGTCGATGAACCGGTAGCACAGCTAGACCCGTTCCACGCTAGGCTCATCTATGACAAGCTCAACATGCTAAATAAACAATATGGCAAGACCATTATCGTCATCGAGCATCATACCGAGTTTATTGCCGACTACTGCCATAAGGTCGTGCTCATGGATAGCGGTACGATTCGGTGGATCAAGCCCGTCCAAGAAGCATTATCGTCGATTGATGAGCTTGCTGCCCGCCATATTTTGCCGCCGCAGGTTACGCTCGCCGTACGTGATGCGGAAGCCGCGATGATGGTTGAGCAGCCGGATAACCGTCTATATCCCATTACGATTGATGAGGCTGTCCGTTATTTTGAGAGCAGAAGCGCAACGCCCGCGATCCTTACAGACGCTCCATGCGATAGCGTTGAAGGAAATGCCGAAACATCGCCTTCTCAGAAGCCGCTCGTTGCCTTCTCCAACGTGTCCTACGGCTACAAAACGATTACAAGAGAGATTCATCCCGTCATCCGGAACATGACGATCACCTTCCATGAAGGGGATCGCATCGCGCTTGTCGGCAACAATGGCGCAGGCAAATCAACGCTGCTTAAGCTTATATCGGGCATTAGGCGTCCGAATGCCGGACTTTTGGAAGTCTGCGGGCATCTCACCAAGCAGGCTTCGCCCGAGCTGCTTTCCGATTTTGTTTCCTATATTTATCAGAATCCCGAGGAGATGTTTATTGAAGATTCCATCCGCAAGGATGTTGAATATTTTTTAAAAGCGCGCGGCAATGCCGATTACCGCCCCTTTGTCGATGAGATTATCGAACGGCTGCGGCTTACCCCGTTGCAGGATCGCGATGGCAGGCTGCTAAGCGGCGGGCAGCAGCGCAGAGCGACGCTCGCTATCGGCCTTGCGATGCGCCCAACCGTCATGCTGCTCGATGAGCCGACGGCAAGCCTTGATGCAGCAAGCCGCCGTGAAATGACCGACATGCTTGCGCAGCTGCATGATCACGTAAAGACGACGATCATTGCCACGCATGATATGCAGCTGGTCGCCGAATGGGCGAATCGGGTCATCGTCATGCATCAAGGGCAGGTTGCGCTGGATACCGACCAACGCTCCTTATTCCGTCACGTTGCCGTCCTAGAGCAAGCAGGGCTCATTGCACCGCAAATTACGCTGCTTAGCCAAAAACTCGGCTTGGAGCCGCCATGCCTTTCCGTGGCAGAATTCACAGAGCGTTTCACCGGCGGCCAGATATCATCCTCAAATAAAAGCCAATGGAGCAAGGAGGGTTTTACGATTGGAAGCACTTAAGCAAAGCGTGATCGACAAGCTGAGCGTGGAGCAGATAAAGATTGAGCTGATGCGTACCGCATTCGGCAGGCAATCGACCTTGCTGTCACGTTTTGATCCGCGCATCCTTATCATTTGGTATTCCTTCTTCGCCGTAGCGCCATGGTTTATTCATAATAAAGTGGTTCTGCTAGGCATGCTGATTCCGATGATCGGCCTTACGCTATCGTCTAAGGTAAGCCCGCTCGTCTTAATCATTATGGGCATCGGACTTGTCAGTGAGATCAGCTATATTTTCTTCGGATCGCTCTTCTTCGGCGGAAGCCTTGCCGCTGTATGGCCGCTCCTGACGCTAACGTTAAAAATATTGCTCATCTCGCTAGCCAGCATCGCGGTTTTCTCCAGCATGGACCCCGAGAAGCTGAGCGATGCGCTGCTTAGTATGGGCATGCCGGGGCAATTCAGCTTTGGCGTCTCCTATGGCTACCGGATGCTTCCGATCCTGATCGAGGAGTACCATAATCTGATCCACTCCTTCAGATTGCGCGGACGGGCGCCCCGGAGGAAAGGTTTCCTGCACATCTACTCACTCATCTATATGGCTAAAATCGGCGTACGCGCTTTTTACCCGCTTATTCTGAATACAGCTAAGCGAACGAGGACGACGGTTGAGGCGTTAGAGGTACGAGGATTTACTTACGCGTTGGTCAGCCCCGAGGCAAAGAAGCTTAAGCTGTCGCATATGCGGGTTCGGCCGCTCGACTTCGTCTTTCTAGGCTGCTCCGTGCTGTACATGGTCGCGCTAGGCAGTCTCGGACGATTCATTTCTCTCTAAAAACAATCACTTTTTGAATGGGGATAACACGATGATGAACATCGATTTGCATACGCATGGCAAGCTCTCGAAAAAAACACATTTTTCAATGGAATACTTTCTTTCCATGGCTCGCGAGGCGAAGGAAAACGGACTGCATGCCGTAGCGCTGACCGAGCATTTTAACACGCTGAATTTTACCGATATGCTGGATCAGCTGGATCAGCATTTTGACTATCAGCATGATTATTATATGGTGGAAGGGCTTAAGGTTTTTTCCGGCATGGAGGTGGATGTAGCGAATAAAGGCCATATTTTGATCATTGGGAATCGCGTTATGATACGGGATCTGCGCCAGCAGCTTGAACCGCATACGGCAAAGGACAGCTTCATGCAGCTAGAAGAGCTGCTTAACCGTACGGATGGTTATCCAGTGCTACGTATTGGCGCACATCCAATGAGAGAGAGCACGCCGCTCACGCATCATGCTGCCGACACGCTGCAGCGCCTCGACGCGCTTGACGTGAACGCGAAGGATTTGTTCCAATACGGCTTCGGCATGGCGGATGAAGTTCGGCAATTTGCAGATCAGCTAGGCCTGCCTGCCATTGCGGGGAGCGACTCCCACCAGCCTCTCCAGTTCGGCAGCGTATTGAACCGGCTGGACAACAATTGCGATACGGCCGAGCAGCTGCGCAGCGAATTACTTACCGGTAATTACCAGCTCGAAATATCCGCCTGCTTGAACGTTAAGGTAAAAGCAGCCCAAATGATGAAGGAGCTTCTCAAAAAATCGATGGTAGTCGCTTAGCGTACCGGCATTAGCAACCATTCATCAGGCGTACGATTAGCGGTAACTCACAGGGCGCGATGCCCACACTTGTATTGTTATAGATTCTCTTTTCCCTAAACATGAAACAAGCCCGTAGAAGCTTTAATGCTTCTAAGGGCCCTTTTTTTAAAATGCAGCGTTGGACGATTTACAGCCCAGCCGGCGTTTGGAACATTTGTGTCAGCTCATCAAGCGTAATCGCGTCAGTCGGAATTTCGTTTGCGAAGCTCGGCGCTTTATTGATATTCGAGTAAGCAACATCATAATGAAGGCCAAGCTTCATATTTTGTCCGCTCTCTTTATCCGATGCTTCTACACTGATTTTGCCTGCTTGGTAAGAAAGATATCCATCGGTAATCGCAGCAGTTACTTTCAGCGACTTCGCTTTGACATCATTTTTGAGCGTATTTAGTATATCCGCTTTGTTTGTCTCAAGGTCTTTCTTCATTTTCTCAACGTCAGCCTTCTCCAAGTTCAGCGATTTCAAAGATGCTTCGTTTTTAAGGAGAACGTCAAGCACCTCGGGCAGCACTTGTTTAACGATCGTGTCGACCGTTGCCGGGTAATTGGCTTCGTTAATTTCAAAAGAAATGATTTGGTCCGGCTTCAAATCGGCAGGCAAACCGGCCTCTTCTGCTTTTGGCTCGCTAAAATAGGTTTTCTCGTCAAAATGCTTAAGCAGCACTTCGCTAATTTCTTTGCCCAGCTTCTGCTGCTTTGCAAGATCAAGCGCTCCAGCTGCGCCTTGCTGCTCTGCAAGCTCCTTAAGATCAATCTTGATGAACTTGCCCGTTATCGTCTCCGGCAGCGGCAGCATCGGAATTTGCGGTATTTTCACATATAGCGTTTCTTCTGTCAAAATCATCGGTACCGTCAGCTTCATTTCCATGTCGCCTGGCAGTACGATTTCCATGTTCATATCGGTGCGTAGCGGCTTCTTCTGATAAACAGCATCGACGGTTATCGTCGCATCTTTAATCATACCGACAATTGCAGCAGTTGCAGCTGCGTCTCCCTGCATTGCTGCATCTTGTGGAATTTCCAGCTCATCTAACCCAAATGACATTTTAACTGCGTATGAGTCCGCTTCTGCGATTTTAGTCATAGCCGATTGCACAGCTTCCTTCGGCGGTTTTCCCGAGCTGCAGCCTGCAATTACGACTAAAATAACGGCTAACAAAAGTACCGCTATTTTCTGTACCTTCTTCATGTAAAATGTTCCTCCCCTATCTTTTTATAAGCACCTCCATTCTATACTATAAAAGCCCCTTTTAGAAGTTATCTCCAAAAAATCCCGTTTCAGCATACTGAAACGGGACGTTTGATCTATACAATTCAGGGACTTTCGTTTGATGATTATCCCTGTGGGTTATGATGATCCACATGATTACGCTGCTTCGTTTTTTTAGAGCCGGATAACGGCTCCTGCTGCCCGCCGTTGTCCTGCTTAGACCGATTGCTCTGAGGATTGCTGTCCGGCACTGGCACGCTGTCTGGCTTTGACATTCGAAATTCCTCCTTCGCGTTATTTCCTTACCTCTGATGCTCCATATCCACCGGCGCATCATGGTTCATGGCGTCCTGATTGCGCCTATCGTTTTTATCCTGCTGCAGCTGCTGCGCCTGATGGCTGTTAACCGGCTCTGTTTCGAGGGCTTCCACGACATTCGATAAATTTTTATCGGCGGTTCCTTTTGCTTTCGTCATAAGTGATGGTCTCCTCTATACATGCGTCAAGCGTTGCAGCGCTTGTGCACATTCATGCAGATGTCTGGTGTAATCCTGTATTAGCTCCTGAATGACGTCTCCTCGTTCATCGACAGAAACCTTATCCTTCTCCACGTCAATAAACTCGACCTTCACTTCGCGGCTGTCTACATAAGTAACTTTAAAATCAAACGAATACATCTGATGGCCAGCCGTATCAATCGTCACGCGCAACGATTTCGAATCGGCCTCATCCGGCAGCACCTTGCATCGATCAGCGCTATTCAGCGTCTCCGGCAAGGTTTGACGCCAAGCATCTGCTAAGTTTTCCTGATTCATTTGCAGCTCATCTGATTTGCCCATTAGTTAAAGCACCTCCACACCGTATAACATGCGAAGCACGACATCATTTTATACGAGATGAGAAATAACAAAAAAAGCCCAAACGCTAGGCGTCCGGGCTTGTTCATATGCATCTGGTAAAAATATGGAGGAGAGAGTGGGACTCGAACCCACGTGAGCTTGCGCTCTAACAGTTTTCAAGACTGCCCCGTTATGACCGCTTCGGTATCTCTCCATCATTCAATTGTCACAAGAAATATTGTACCACAGGCCAAAATAAAGATGCAACCCTATTTTGGCCATATGGCAAAATAATTTTTAAAGCTTAACCGCTTCGATCGAGCTGATTCCACCCATATACGGACGCAATACTTCCGGAATCGTTACCGAGCCGTCAGCTTGCTGGAAATTTTCGATAATTGCCGCAAAAGTACGGCCCACCGCAAGTCCAGATCCGTTTAGCGTATGCACAAACTCCGGCTTGCTCTTCAAGTCTCTGCGGAAACGAATGCCCGCACGGCGCGCTTGGAAATCCTCTACATTCGAGCATGACGAGATTTCGCGGTACGTGCCTGCGCTTGGCAGCCACACCTCAAGGTCATACGTTTTAGCCGCTGTAAAGCCCATATCGCCCGTACAAAGCGTCAGAACACGGTAAGGCAAGCCTAACAGCTGCAAAACCTTCTCGGCGTTAGCGGTCATTTTCTCAAGCTCATCGTAGGAATCCTCTGGCTTCGTCAATTTGATCAGCTCAACCTTGTTGAATTGATGCTGACGAATCAAGCCGCGCGTATCGCGTCCAGCGGAGCCCGCCTCCGAACGGAAGCATGAGCTGTAAGCCACAAAGTACTTAGGAAGCTCGTCCGCCGGCAAAATCTCTTCGCGATGCAGGTTCGTAACCGGAACCTCTGCCGTTGGAATAAGGAAGTAATCCGAATCAGAGATTTTGAACAAATCCTCTTCGAACTTCGGAAGCTGTCCCGTACCAACCAAGCTATCGCGATTAACGATATACGGCGGCAAAATTTCTTCGTAGCCGTGCTTATCGCTATGCAAGTCCATCATAAAGCTAATGAGCGCACGCTCAAGACGCGCACCCAAGCCGCGATAGAAGGTAAAGCGCGAGCCCGTCACCTTCGCGGCGCGTTCGAAGTCCAAAATGCCAAGCGACTGAGCAAGCTCCCAATGCGGCTTAGGCTCAAATGCAAAGCTTGGCACCTCGCCGTGTTTGCGAAGCTCTACATTATCTTCCTCCGACTTGCCGATTGGCACGCTATCGCTAGGAATGTTCGGAATCGCTTGCGTTAGCTCAATTACTTGAACATCTAGTTCACGAAGCTCATCGTCGAGCTCTTTAATGCGGTCGCCTACTTCTCTCATCTCGATGATGAGCGATTCTGCGTCCTCGCCTGTTCTCTTGAGCTTAGCTACTTCCTGCGAAACCGTATTGCGGCGGCTTTTCAGGTTTTCCGTCTCTTGAATAAGATCACGGCGCCTCGTATCGAGCTCAGGAAATTTGGCAATAAGGTCAAGCGAAGCTCCGCGGTTAGTCAGCGCTGTCTCAACCTTCTCAAACTCGTTTCTTAACAACTTCACATCCAGCACGTTTCAAAAGCCCCTCTCTGAAGGGAGTAATTTTATTATTGTAAAAGCTCTATTCCTTGCCTGCGGCTGCTTCCTTCACCATATCGACGAAGTAAGCATGCAGCCTGAAGTCATCCGTTAGCTCCGGGTGATAAGAAACCGCAAGAAGATGTCCTTGTCTTGCCGTTACGATCTCATCCCTGTAAGTAGACAGTACGTCTACGTCCGAACCGACCTTCTTAATTAAAGGCGCACGAATAAAGACAGCCCGAACGGGCTCATCAATACCCTTTACCGATAAATCCGTCTCGAAGCTTTCCTGCTGGCGGCCGAACGCATTGCGCGCAACCGTCATGTCCATAAGGCGCAAATGCGCGTCCTCTTGGCCTTCGATTTCATCTGCCAGCACGATAAGGCCCGCACAAGTGCCGAACAATGGCTTGCCTTGCGCAGAGAAATCTGCGATTGCTTCCATAAAACCGTATTTCCGCATAAGCTTGCCGATTGTCGTGCTCTCGCCGCCAGGGATAACAAGCCCTTGCAGCTCATCAAGCTGCTCAACCCGCTTAACGGCGACCGCCTCTGCGCCCGCCGCTTCTAAGCTTCGTAAATGCTCTGCCACTGCGCCTTGAAGCGCAAGAACACCTATCTTCATCGTTCTACTCGCCTTCCTTTACGGGCAAGGGCCGGCAGCGCTATACGCGCTAAGCCGGCACCTGCATATTACATCTATTAGATACCGCGGTCCTGCATACGCTCAGCAGAGTTAAGCTTGGAAATTTCGATACCTTTCATCGGTGCTCCCAAGTTTTTCGATACTTCTGCAATAAGCTTGTAATCCTGGTAGTGTGTAGTTGCTTCAACGATTGCGCGGGCGAATTTCTCAGGGTTCTCCGATGTGAAAATACCCGAACCAACGAACACGCCGTCTGCGCCAAGATGCATCATCAAAGCTGCATCGGAAGGTGTTGCTACTCCGCCTGCTGCGAAGTTAACGACCGGAAGCTTGCCTGTCTCATGAACGCCAAGAAGCAAATCGTAAGCTACGCCAAGGATCTTAGCCTCGTGGTAAAGCTCGTCCTTCGACAAGCCTTGGATTTTGCGAATTTGTCCGTTAATCAAGCGAAGGTGACGTACCGCTTCAACGATGTTGCCTGTTCCGGGCTCACCCTTCGTACGAAGCATTGCTGCTCCCTCTTGAATACGACGCAACGCTTCGCCAAGATCTTTTGCTCCGCAAACGAACGGAATTGTAAATTCTTGCTTGCTAATATGGAACACTTCATCAGCTGGCGTAAGTACTTCGCTCTCGTCGATATAATCAACACCCATTGATTCGAGTACTTTTGCTTCTACATAGTGGCCGATACGAGCCTTTGCCATTACTGGGATCGAAACAACTTTCATTACTTCTTCTACAATAGTCGGATCAGCCATACGAGCTACTCCGCCTGCTGCACGAATTTCAGAAGGAACGCGCTCAAGCGCCATTACCGCTGTTGCTCCTGCTGCTTCTGCTACCTTCGCTTGCTCGGCGCTCATAACGTCCATAATGACGCCGCCCTTTTGCATTTCTGCCATGCCGCGTTTTACGCGCGATGTACCTGTTTCCATGTTACAAATCCTCCTATTGTCATCCATTATAAATGTATATTACCGAAGTTGTTCTAACCATTGATTTTACAGGAACCAAGATTAATCGACAAGCCTTGATTTACTTTATTTCCTTGTTTCCTGCTCGGATTAGAACAAATTGACGATTCCATTAAATAAACCTGCGAAAAAATCGCCGATTGCGCGGAACATCAAGCGGAACCAGCCGGCCTTCTGCCCATCTTCTGTCGTAACGAGGTTAACGGTTTTCTTAAGCTCTTGCTTCGTCTCTGCATCCGTGTACTTGTACGTTACCGTACCCACGATCGTACCTACCGGAATAGGAGCTACAAGCTCAGCCTCTGGTTTCACCGTATTCGCTACAACCTCAATCTTAGGCTCTACGCCCTTCTTAACCATAAACGTTATATCTTTTTCCGTTACAACAGGCAGGGTTTTCTTCTTACCCTTCTTAATCTTAACCGTTTTGACCGTTTCTACCACGGATTTTGGCGGAAGCACCGTCTTTTTCTCAAACGTGCTAAAACCATAGTTGTACATCTTTGCCGTTTCGTTAAAACGAGCGGACTTAGTCGCGGTATCCATAACGACGCTAATAAAACGTTGCTCGCCTTGCTTCACAGTGCCTGTGAAGTTGTAGCCTGCCGCGTTAATAAAGCCTGTTTTCATGCCGTCAACGCCTGGATAAGCTAAATGCTTAAGGCCAGTCTGATTCGTGTTCGTTCCAAGCATCCAGTTGATGTTGACGATCGGATCCTTGTCACGCTCACGGAATTTGTATTCCTGCAGCTTGGAGTATTCCAAAAACTCAGGATGCCTGCTCAAAATAATTTGTGCCAGCTTGCCCATATCGGATGCAGAAATGACTGTTGTCTCCGATAGGCCTGTTGCGCTTGTAAAAATAGCTGTCTTAAGGCCGAGCTGGTCGGCTACTTCATTCATTTTCGTAACAAAGCCTGCTTCGCTTCCCGCAATCTTTGAGGCAAGCGCGATCGTAGCATCATTAGCTGAACCTACTGCCATAGCTTTATATAAATCTCTAACCGTATGTTGATCGCCTTGAGCTAGAAATACGGATGATCCATCCGGGGGAGTAGAAGCTGCTTCTGCGCTAGTCGTAATAACATCATCCCATGATAGACGATTATTCGATATTTCTTCAAGAACGATAAATTCCGTCATTAACTTGGTCATGCTTGCTGCAGGAAGCGGTTCCTCTGCGTTAACCTCATACAAGACTTGACCTGAATCTGCATCAATTAAAATAGCCGCTTTAACCTGTAAACCTAAAGAGTTTTCCGTGCTGGGTCTTCCTTCGTATCCCTTTGCCATAGCCACCGCAGAACCAAGCGACAGCATTACCAACCAAACCGCCAAACTTGCAGCGATGACCGACTTTAATCGAACCGGTCTTACCATTTCCTTCAACGTCGTCTCCCCTTTTCCCACTTGGTTTGTCCGTTGTTAATTGTAACATATCAAACCCCAACAATTAAACCTCTTGCAGGCGCTCAAAGAATGAGTAATCCTTCATAAAAAAACCAGACAAGATTAGCGGATAAATCGCCGCTTCCTGTCTGGTTTGGAAAAGTTTATTTCATCTAATCTTATAGAGAGTAGTTAGGAGCTTCTTTCGTGATTTGCACATCATGCGGATGGCTTTCACGAAGTCCTGATCCCGTAATACGAACAAATTGTGTATCGTTCTTAAGCTCGTCCAGTGAAGAAGTGCCGCAATAGCCCATACCTGAACGCAAGCCGCCAAGCAGTTGATGAACGGTGTCAGCAAGCGGTCCTTTGTAAGGAACACGGCCTTCGATGCCTTCCGGAACAAGCTTGTTCTCGTTCTCTTGGAAGTAACGATCCTTGCTTCCTTCCTTCATCGCGCCAAGCGAGCCCATACCGCGGTATACTTTAAAGCTGCGCCCTTGGAAAATTTCCGTTTCGCCCGGGCTCTCAGCCGTACCTGCGAACAAGCTGCCGATCATAATCGCGCTTGCGCCAGATGCGATTGCCTTCGTAATGTCACCGGAATACTTAATGCCGCCGTCTGCAATAACCGGAATATTGTATTCGCGAGCAACCGTCGCGCAATCGTAGATCGCAGTAATTTGTGGAACGCCGATACCCGCGATAACACGAGTCGTACAGATTGAGCCAGGTCCGATACCTACTTTAACAACAGATGCGCCTGCTTCAATGAGATCGCGTGTAGCGTCGCCAGTAGCAACGTTTCCTGCAATAATCGTTAGATCCGGGTAAGTAGCACGAAGCTTACGAACCGCATCCAAAATGTTAATGTGATGTCCGTGTGCCGAATCGACAACAAGAACGTCAATACCCGATTGTACAAGTGCTTCTGCACGGTCCATCGTGTCCTTCGAAATACCAACTGCTGCTCCGCAAAGCAAACGTCCGTGTTGGTCTTTCGCTGCATTCGGGAACTGAATGGCTTTCTCGATATCTTTAATCGTAATTAGGCCTTTAAGCGTATTAGACTCATCGATAAGCGGCAGCTTCTCAATCTTATGCTTCTGTAGAAGCACTTCCGCTTCCTGCAGCGTCGTGCCTACAGGTGCCGTTACGAGATTGTCGCGAGTCATGACTTCATTTATTTTAATCGAATAATCATGTACGAAACGCAAATCACGGTTTGTCAAAATACCAACAAGCTTCTTGTCTTGGTCCACAATCGGTACACCGGAAATGCGGTATTTGCCCATTAGCTCTTCTGCGTCATAAACATGGTGATCAGGGGTAAGCGAAAACGGATTCGTAATAACACCGCTCTCCGAACGTTTTACACGGTCTACTTCCTCCGCTTGCTGTGCAATCGACATGTTCTTATGGATAATGCCAATACCACCCTCACGCGCTATTGCAATCGCCAATGCGGCTTCTGTAACGGTGTCCATACCTGCGCTAATGAGCGGAATGTTTAGCTTAATGTTCTCGCTTAATCGAATCGAGATGTCAACTTCTCTAGGCAGCACTTCTGATTTGCGCGGAATAAGCAGGACGTCGTCAAACGTTAGCCCTTCTTTGGCGAATTTCGTTTCCCACACGAGTATGTTCCTCCCTTAATTTTAAGTACGTCTCACATATATTATTGCAATATTAGCAGAGGGGGTATAGGCTGTCAAGGCTGATAAATAGCTTTGTTATAACCACTTTATACTGTATTTGGGACATGCAAAGCATGCTATTTCTTTAGAAAAAATCAGGTAAATACGTTATTCGTTCGGGAATACGATCGTGTAAGCGTTTAATCCAAGCTATATCTCCTTCAATACGTCCTAATTCGGACAATTGCAGTGGTTTGAGGTACCCTAACAGCAAGGAGGTAAAAGTGCCAATATCGACTTTAATTGCACCATCTATTCTTTGATTATCTTCTATTCGACGAAGATTTGCCGTTCCAGATTGATCTATTTCAAGTAAATAGTACCCTTTATTCCATGGCGCATGCTCATCGGTAATCTCAATAGGGATGGCATCTTGACTCGCAGCGGTTTCAAAATCATAGCGGCTAACGAACCCCTCTGCATCTACTATACGGGCCATGAAATAAGGGATAACTTCCTGTTGGATTCTTGGATTATTCAGTAGATATGGAAGCATATCATCCGACGGTACCGTTATCGTAACTTCATTTATCATCGAATCATGCTGGGCAATAAATGACCACAAGGCTGCCCTCGATTCCTCATTTAAATAGATAAACTCATGAACGGTTAGCCGTTTGTTCTTCACTTCATAGATGACATAACCCTTCGGCGCACCGCTCTTATCGTGATAGAGAGCGATTTGGCCTGGCTTTCTCTTGCTAATTCGACCCTTCCACCATAGCTCCGTACGCTTCAATGTACCGTTATATTTTGATGCATAGGCTTCATAAACTTCACTAAGTCGATTGTAATCCCCGCTAAAGCGCTCCATTTGGCCTTCATACGCTATTCTTGCCGGCAGCAGCTCCGTCTTTATGGTATAGGCTTTATGTTCCGTATAGATCTCCCAGCCGAATTTCCGGTAAAAGCCAAAAGCGAATGGGCTGAGCATGGAAATAAGCTGCCCCTTATCCTTCATATCCTTTAAAGATAACACTAGCAACTTTGAAACTAAGCCCTGCCTTCTATACTCCGGCCAAGTCGCAACTCCGGCAACGCCGCCCATTGGAAATGCTTTTCCTCCGATATAGGTTTGCAAATCAAGGACCATAGTCTGCGCAGCAAATTTCTGATCAACAAAAGCGGCATAATAAGCGGCTGGCTCATCCATAAAGCTCATTCTTGACTGCTCAAGCGCTTCAGCAGAATACTCATATTGGAAAGCAAATTGCACCAATGCCATGCAATCGTTAAATTGCTCTGCACCCATACGCTTAATTTCAATTGCTTTTTCCACTTTCAAAACCCTCCTTTTGCTTGATCTCCTTATCATACCGTAAAAACAACAAAAAAACCTATCGCATTACATGCGA
>NZ_MAQX01000003.1:83414-99722 GCF_001682865.1 Bacillus sp. FJAT-26390 | reverse complement strand
TTCTCTCGGCCGGAATTAGAATATATCATGTCCCCCTCTAATTGGTCAAGCATTTATTTAAAAAAAGTTTTAAATTTATGTTTTAATCAATTTTCCACCGTAAAATAGCGAATATTATCTTTTAATAAACGTTGCCTTTCATCTGTGAAAGCACATCATTGTTATTATAGAATAAGGAAATAGATTATTAATTCATTCAGCGGAGGAGCATCACAATGTCAACAACCGAAATCGAACGTATTCAAGCGCTTCTGCCGCACTGGGTTGAATCAAGCCGGCAGCAATGCAGTTATGGCAAGGTAGCCTCTTATATTCCCGAGCTGTCAAAATCACCAATAGGCGCACTAGGCATTCATATTATCGACGCACATGGACATTCCATTACAGCTGGTGATGCAGAGATCTCTTTTACGATGCAGAGCATTTCCAAAGTGTTCACCCTCATTCTAGCGTTAATGGACAATGGCGAGGACGCTGTCTTTGACAAGGTTGGCATGGAGCCGACCGGAGATAACTTCAACTCTATGCTGAAGCTTGAGCTTGTGCAGCCTGGCATTCCTTTTAATCCGCTTATCAATGCTGGCGCTATTGCGATCTCTTCCCTTATTGGCGGCGACAGCTCTACGGAAAAATCCTGCCGTGTACTGCAGTTCCTTCGTCTTCTTTCTAATAATGACACGCTGGACTATGATCTCGATGTCTATCGTTCTGAATCCGATACAGCTAACCTAAACCGCTCCATGGCTTATTTTCTAAAAGACAACGGTGTGCTGAAAGGATCTGTAGAGGATGTGCTTGACGTTTATTTCCGCCATTGTTCCGTAAGCGTAACCTGCGAGGACTTGGCTCAAATGGCGTTGGTGCTTGCTCATAACGGCAAAAATCCGCTAACCGGGGAACAGCTTATTCCCCGCCGCTACGTTCAGATCGCCAAAACGTTTATGATTACTTGCGGAATGTATAACGCCTCGGGCGAGTTTGCCATTCAGGTCGGCTTGCCTGCCAAAAGCGGCGTTTCCGGCGGTATTTTAACGTTAGTGCCCGGCCGTTACGGCATCGGCTTAGTTGGCCCGTCCCTGAATCGCAAAGGAAACAGCATTGCCGGGGTCGCTTTGCTGGAATCGTTATCCCATGAGTTTGACTGGAGCTTGTTCTGATCCCCCTTCCCGGCAAAACAAAAAAGGACGTCCTATATAGGGCGTCCTTCTTCATTAGCTTTCATTAAGGCTGCGGATTGATCAGCTTAACGTTTTTGTTTAAGATGAAAAACTGCTCCGCCTTCTCGCGATGCTCATCCGTAATTTGTCCGCTGATCGCTTTGTAGGCAACCCAGACAGCGGTCGCATCGTCAACAAAACCGGCTACAGGCAAAAAGTCGGGAATCAAATCAATCGGCAAGATCCAATACGCTAACGCCCCGATTGCCGTAACCTTGGTTGCGATCGGCGTCTTCGGGTCGGCCGAGCAGTAATACAGCGTGACGACTTCCTTAGCGAACGGTACCTTTGCCGCATGACGCTTCACCTTCGCCCAGAAGCCTTCCTCCACATATTTGGACTGCTTCTCGTAGTCCCCGATTTTTCCGACCCATTGATTGACGTCGACTTCCTCAGGCGCTTTCTCTTTATTTAAATGCAAGGATGCCTCAAGCTCCTTTTCGTTAACCTCATAGGGAACGGCTTCTTCAATCAGCTTTTTGCCGCAAGAGGAGCATTCTGCAGCCATGAGCATTGACGAATCGATATCGTTATGATGTCCACAGCTTGCGCACTGGGCAATAGTCATACTTCCCACCTCCTAGTTATACCTACTTATACTTCATCTATTTAAAAATAGTTGCAATAATTAGCTGCTCTTGCTGAAAATTGCTGATTATTCGCTCAGCACCCCGTTATTCATCTGGCCGCTTACGAGCGAACTGTAGAATCCCTTCCGCTCCAGCAGTTTCTCATGGGACCCCTTTTCGATGATTGCGCCATCCTGCAGCACCACAATCTGGTCCGCCTGCTGTATGGTATTCAGCCGATGCGCGATAACGAAACTGGTTCTTCCTTGCATAAGCCGCTGCAGCGCCTCTTGAATTTTTATTTCAGTGACGGTATCTATGCTGCTGGTAGCCTCGTCCAGCACAAGTATAGAAGGATTAGCCAGAATCGCTCTAGCTATAGCAAGCAATTGCTTCTGCCCTTGGCTGATGCCGCTGCCATCCGGCTTGAGAACTGCGTTGTAGCCATCCTTCAACCGTTTGATAAAAGAATGCGCATTTGCAAGCCTCGCCGCCTGCTCCACCTCTGCATCCGTCGCATCAAGCTTGCCATAACGAATATTATCGCGAATGGTACCCTCGAACAGAAAAGGGTCCTGCATCACGAATGCCATATGCGAGCGTAAATTTTCACGTTTAAGCTCGCGGCTGTCATGCCCATCGATCAAGATGCGCCCTGAGCTTGGATCATAAAAACGGCATAATAGCTGAATAAGCGTTGTCTTGCCCGCTCCCGTAGGACCAACCAGCGCAATGGTCTCTCCCGGCGTCACACTAAAGCTAACCTCTTCAATCGTAGCGCTGCGCCCCTCATAAGCGAACGTAACGTGATCAAATACGACAGTGCCTTTGACCTCCGCGAGCTCACGCGCTGCGCCTTCATCCTTGCGCTCCTCATCTTCGCCCAGCACATCGAACACCCGCTCCGCGCCGGCTACCGCTGATAGCAGCGTATTCCACTGGTTAGCCAGATCATTGAGCGGACGTGTAAACTGCCTGGAATACTCTGCGAAAATGACGATGACGCCGACCGTAATGGCATCATTAAGCACAAAGATGGCGCCGACTCCTGCAATGACGGCAAAGCTTAAATTGTTTAGCGCGTTCATCAGCTTCGGAATAAACCCCGATATGGTCTGCGCCCAGAAGCCTGACACGCGAATCCGCTCATTGCGCTCCTTAAAAGCTGCGATAACCGTCTCTTCCTGCGAAAAAGCTTTTACGATCCGTTGCCCGGACAACGTTTCTTCAATATATCCGTTCAAGTCGCCGAGATTGCGCTGCTGGGCTTTGAATAGTCTGCCTGTTTGCTTCGTAATCCATTTCATGCCAAGCAGCATCAACGGCACCACGAGAAAAGTCAGCAACGTTAAAAATGGACTAAGCGACAGCATGACGCTTACGGTACCGATGAGCAGAAGGACGCTGGAGAACACTTGAATGACCGAGCTATTTAAAGATGAGCTTACATTTTCAATATCATTCGTTACCCGGCTCATCAGCTCCCCGTGCTGGCGCTTGCTAAAGTAGGGAATAGGCAGCCGGTGCAAATGCTCAAACAATTGTACCCGCATAAGGTAGACCGTTTTCTGCGAAATCGTAATCATCCAAATGCTTTGCAGCCACATCGTGACGGAATGCAGCGCATATACGACCGCCATCCCAATCAGAAAAACAACAAAGCCGCTGTCCCTGTTCATCAAAAAATGATCGATCGCCGTTCCAGCCAAATAGGGGCCGAGCAGCGAAAAGCCAGAGCTTAGCATAACCATGACTATGACAGCGGCTAGTCTACCCTTATATGCAATCAAGTAACTCCACATTTGCCGCAGCGTCTGCGACGTGTTTCTCGCTCTAGGCTTTCGCTTGCCTTTGCCCCCTGCCGTCTGTCCTTCTGCTGCCGCCTCGGCAGCAGATTCAGGTCTGCGGTATTGAAAAGGCTCCATCAATGATCTAAGCACGGGATACACCTTCCTTCCCGAACTGCGATTCGCAAATTTTTTGGTAGAGGCTTGATTCTCTAATCAGCTGTTCATGCTTGCCCTGCGCTAGCAATTGCCCATCGTCCAGCAAAAGGATCGAGTCAGCCGATACGGTGGAGCTTATTTTTTGCGTGACAAGGAAGGTCGTGCACTTCATCTGTTTAAGCGCTTGAAGCAGATTTTCTTCCGTTCGTATATCCAAGGCGCTCGTGCTGTCATCAAGCAGCAAAATGACCGGTTTCCTTACGAGTGCCCTCGCAATGGTCAGCCGCTGTTTTTGTCCGCCCGACAGATTGACGCCTTTTTGCCCAACGATGGTCTCGTACTGCTCCGGCAGCTTCATAATCGTGTCATGAATTTGCGCCAGCTTGGCAGCCTCGATAATTTCTTCGCGCGTAGCGTCCTCCTTGCCCCAGCGAATATTTTCCTCTACCGTCCCCGTAAACAGCATAATTTCTTGAGGAACATAGCCGATCTGCTTGCGCAGCTGACCTAGCTTCAACATGCGGTTATCTATCCCATCAACGCGAATTTCACCGGACTGCACATCGTAAAGCCGCGGGATAAGCTGAATAAGCGAAGACTTTCCTGAGCCGGTCGCACCCATAATTGCAATTGTCTCGCCTGGCCTTGCCGAGAAGGATATTTGGTTTAATACGTGCTCGTCAGAATCGGGATATTGAAACGAAACATTTTCGAAGGAAACGCTGCCGTTGCGAAGCTTCGCTTCTTCGTCGCTGTCTGTCGTGTCCGTTAAGTCGATATCGGTCAAAATAACCTCTTCGATCCGCTGTGCTGACGCCCGCGCCCTTGAGAAGTTGACGACAATCATGGACATGATGGACAGTGCGCCTGTCGTTCTGGTCGCGTAATTGACGATCGCTATCACTTCACCTGCGGTTGCCCCGATTGTATCAAGCTCAATGCGGCCGAACCATAGCACCGCCATAACGCTCGCATTCATCACTAGCAGAACGATTGGCATCGTTGTCTCCGTCAAACGAAGCGCTGCAACGGTACGATCCATAAGTTGCTCGCTCGAGCTCGCAAAGCGGCCTGCTTCATGCCGCATGCGGACAAATACGCGAATGATGCGCATCCCGATCAGATTTTGCTGCATGACGCTATTCACATGATCGAGCTGCTGCTGCACGGAGCGAAATAATGCCTCGCCCTTTTTAAGCACCCAAACTAAAAAGATCCCGAGAAACGGAATCGCGGCAGCAAGCCAAATCGCCAGACTGGGCTGTACGATAAATGCCATTACAATGCTCCCTATCACAAGCAGAGGCGCGCGAAGCATAATTCGCAGTCCCATAAACACTGTATTTTGCAGCTGTGTTACGTCATTCGTAAGTCTAGTAATGAGAGAAGATTCCGGAAAACGATTAAAATTGGCAAATGAGAACGATTGCACCTTTTCATAAAGGCGCTCTCTCAGATCAAAGCCAAAGCTTTGGCTGACATGAGAGGCATAAAAGGAGCTGAGGATGCCGGCTGCAAAAGCTACGATCGAGCAGCCAATTAAGAAGCCTCCCCATTCCAGTACAACGGATAGATTGTCTTTCCCGATTCCATCGTCAATGATTTTGGAAATAATAAACGGCTGCAGCAGCTCTACCATCAGCTCGATAAGCATAAGCACCAGAGCGGCATAGGCGGTAAATCGGTACTTTTTGAGAAAGGCGAACATGGTCAGCATCTTTGTTCCTCCGAGTAAAAATGGCTTAAACTAGCTATTATACTCATTATATCTTCTTGAAACGGAAATGGCATATACAATGAACGTTACAATTAGTGGTGAGGAAATTGGGATTGAGGGAATATGGGTGGGGACGACACACATGTCTAAGACAGCTGAGCTGCCTTAAACGCCACGTGCATCCTCGTAAAACACCCGGAACATAATGTCATGATTGTAATTGCCGAAGCCTTTGCCATAAATGGTTAATCCGCCGACATGCTCGGCATCCTCTCTTACGCCGATGCGAAACGTCCAAAAGTTGCGGTCAAGCCCAATCTCGCCGATACCGATGGAGGACATGAGCTGGCCATCAATGAGCGTGCCCTCCTCTTGAATGCGTATCACCTTCAGCAGTCCGTATTGATTGACGCGATCAGCCCACCAAGCCGGCGAGAATCTTCCGCGCACCTCGCCATAGTCGCCAGGGCTAGTCCACATGCCGATATCCATCCCATTCAGCGAGAAATTAATATCGGACGGCCAGTTCTCATTAACGCCAGGCGCTTCTGAGCCAAGCTCAAGCGTGATTTCGAGCGCTACGGGACGTTGTCCCGAAAGCAAATAATTCGGCACCTTGTATTCCACGTAACCTTTGCCAAACCACAAAATACCTGCATTCATCCGCTCAGGCTCCAAAAAGAAGCGCGGATCATCGAATTGCCCGATCAGCTTGTCTACCGTAGCAATGCCGCAGGTCGGAAACACTTCAAATTGTGTAAAATGGCCGACAGGCACGCTGACATCATGCACCTTCTTCACATCTAGTGCCGGATGGGGAAGCTCAATGGCGATGGAGCGCTCCGCGAGCGAGCAAATTTTGTGCGTACCGCCGTCCTTGCGAACCATTTTCGTCTGAACGATGCCTGCTTTCTCAAGCTTGCGTATATGCATGGTCACAATGGCGCTGCTAAGTCCGACCGCCTCTGCGAGCTCCTTCACATTCATCATGTTTGTCGCCAGCTGATTAATGATGGATAGCCTGACCGGGCTAGCCAAAGCTTCATATAAAGGCAGCCAAGCCTCATCTGTATTGGCATGTATCATGGGTATCTCCTCCTATCTCTATTCTATAATAATAGAAGGGCATCCCAAAAGCCGCAAATGCAGCTTCCGGATACCCTGACTGTTTCCCTTATAGCTTGATGCGAATTACGTTCCAAGATGCTTTGCCAAGCGTCGCTTGAATTTTTCCGCCATCCGAGATAACGGCGCTGCCTGACGTATGCGGTGCGACACGATTTGGCGCGTCTGCCGTATTTGTCATTTTCAAATCGTCATGCTCAAGCACGATATGCTCGATTATTTGGAAAGTGCCAAAGCTCCGAAGGTCGATTTCAAACGGAAGCGCTTCGTCAATATTCCGGTTTACCGCAAAAATCGTCACTTCCTCTTTCTCTTCGTTATGAACGGCAACCGTCTCCAAATAAGGCACATCCGTAAAATCCTTCGAATCGTATTTCGGCGATTTAACGAGCGGTACGAGTACCGTTCCACGTCCGAAAATGCTTGCGTGCATGTATGGATAGTAGATCGTCTGCTTCCAAGCAGGACCGCCGTTTTGCGTCATAATTGGTGCGATTACGTTGACCAGCTGTGCGATGCAAGCCATTTTCACACGATCGGCACGCTTTAGCATACTAATCAGCATACATCCGACAACAAGCGCATCCTCATGCGTGTACACGTCCTCAAGCTGAGGCGGTGCGATTTGCCAAGGCTCAAGCTGTTTATCCTGCGCATGCGAATGGAACCATACGTTCCACTCATCGAAGGAAAGATTGATTTTTTTCTTGCCGCGTTTTTTCGCTTGCACGTAATCACAGGTTGAGATGACCGTATTAATGTATGAATCCATGCTCATCGATTGTGCTAGGAAGTTTTTGGTGTCGTTATGCGGATTTCCATAATACTGATGGATGGAGACGTAATCAACGGTGTCGTACGCCAAATCCAGAACCGTCGATTCCCATTCCGGGAATGTCGGCATTCCGATATGGGAGCTTCCGCTAGCTACCAGCTCTATCGTAGGATCAACCCAGCGCATCGCTTTCCCGGCTTCGTTTGCGAGCCGTCCGTACTCGACCGACGTTTTATGCCCAATTTGCCATGGGCCGTCCATTTCATTGCCCAGACACCATGTTTTAATGTTATGCGGGTCTTTGTAGCCATGCTCGATACGAAGGTCGCTCCAATAGGAGCCGGATTTATGGTTCGAATATTCGATAAGATTGCGTGCATCATCGATCCCGCGCGTACCCAGATTAACCGCCATCATCGCTTCCGTGTTCGCCTTTTTGCACCAGTCCATAAACTCATTGAAGCCGATCCAGTTTGGCTCAATCGTTCTCCAGGCAAGCTCCAGTCTTTTTGGACGCTTATCTAAAGGTCCAACGCCATCCTCCCAATTGTAACCGGATACAAAATTGCCTCCCGGATATCTGACAATCGGCACGTCAATTCCTTTTACGAGCTCAAGCACGTCAGAACGAAAGCCCTGCTCGTCCGCTTCCGGATGATCCGCTTCATATATGCCGCCGTATACAGCACGACCCAGATGCTCGATAAAAGAACCGTAAATGCGTTTATCTACTTCTCCTATTTGAAAATCCTTATCCACGATCATTGATGCTTTGTCTGCCATGCTCATCCACCTCGTCATTAAATTAATGTAATAGTTAATTAGTAAGTCAATTATTAACAAACGCTCTTGTTATCATTTAACTATATGTTACAGATTAATTCAAGCATTAATTTCGCTTAATAGAAATAATAATATTATTAATTCAATTAAAAGGAATGAAGAAAGAACTATTTTAAAGCCACAAAGGGGTGAATGTGAATTAAAAAATAGTTCAATTTTCCTAATATTCTTCAATTGTTTCTTGAGTTAGTCCTCTTTTTAGACTACTATGGAACTATAAGGTAATTCCCTTGCTTCAACCATACGGCAGGAGTTGAGATCATGAGCAGTCCTACACGCTCAATAGAAGATGCGGCCGACCATATCATTGACACCATGAAACACTTTCTTCAAGTAGATACCGTATTCGTAATGACAAATGATGGTACAAGCAGCAGAATCATTCGGGCATTCAACCATCAAGAAGAACACATTCAGAACAGCCCCCTACATAAATGGATTGAAAGCTTTTGCAGCCTCGTTCTGAACCAAACCGCTCCCATTCTCAACATTCCAAATACATTAAACGACCCGCGTACTGCCTCTCTACCCTTTGCCAAGCAGCTTGGGGCACATTCGTTTGTTGGCATACCTGTAAATGCAGCTGATCAGCAGTCGTCTGGCGCAATTTGCATCCTTCATAGCGTGCCGCTTCATCTTGATGATAGGCAGCTAGGCTTCCTTACATCTTTGGCTGCTTTTTTGGGATATATTTTGGAATTAGAAAATGCCAGCGTTACGGACAGCCTGACCGGTTTATATAATCGCCGTTATTTGTCCCATTTGTGCCGCAGCAGCTCGGACAAGCAGTATAGCGTAATGTTCATTGACATTGATGACTTCAAGGAGGTCAACGATTCTTATGGCCATGACTTTGGCGACTTGCTTCTGCTCCAAATTGCTGCTAGGCTAAAGCATGGCGTCCGGAAAACCGACATCCTCGTGCGGTACGGCGGAGATGAGTTCGTGATTTGCTTTCACCATTTGATGGATAGCCATGACATTGATTTTGTTGCAGGAAAAATAAAAGACTCCATTAAAGAGCCCTTCTCTATAAATGGAAAGACGATTCGGATTTCCGCAAGCATCGGCATCAGCTCCACCTATGGCACCGGCTCCAGCCTGAAGGAGCTAATCAGCGATGCTGACCAAGCGATGTATGGCATTAAACAAAATGAAAAAAACCTTTGAGCTAACCTGCGCTAACGAGGAGATGCTGCTCCAAGCGGCGGTAAGTACAAGGGTTCTTTTTATCGCACTGTAACGAGTTCAAAATGCATTTCGCATATCGTCCCCTCATTCGGCTTGCTTCTGAAATGGATTTTGCCATTCATCGCTTTCACCAGGCTGATCACTACCATTAATCCAAGCCCGGTTCCGCTCTCCTTCGTTGTAAAATAGGGATTTCCCAGCCTTTTCACCTGCGTGCTGCTCATGCCAGCTCCCGTATCCCGAATCAGGATTTGCGCGATCCCCTGCTCAGATTATCCTTACCCATCAATTGCAGAAAACCTCTTGTCGTTGTGCTTTCAAACATAAATTTTGGCGTAATGAGATGACTAACAAACAAGCCGAAACAATATAAAGTAATCCATGGATGACGGATAAGAGTAGGGATTGGATCACATCGACGTTCTTTTCTTACGGCATTCGTTGTCTTATTTTGGCACAAAACGACTTAATCCTACAAATACTCGACGCTTTTCTGCATTTACCTTTACAGTTTTTCTCTTTTTTAGAATCATTATCGTCTCACCGACATAACCTTGGCCACTCCTTCATAAACATGGTATGAATCGTATTTTCCGAATGCGGAGGGATGACGAATGAACCAGGATGAGATTCGCGCGCTGGAGCGGTCCATCGATGAAATAACCGAAATCGCGCAAGGCTTTGGGCTCGACTTTTACCAAATGCGCTACGAGATTTGTCCTGCTGATATCATTTATACGTTTGGCGCCTATGGTATGCCGACCCGCTTCAGTCATTGGAGCTTTGGCAAAACCTTTAACAAGATGAAAATGCAGTACGACTTTGGCTTAAGCAAAATTTACGAGCTTGTCATCAACTCCAATCCCTGCTACGCCTTCCTGCTCGATGGCAATTCCTTGATCCAAAATAAGCTTATCGTCGCCCATGTTCTCGCCCACTGCGATTTCTTCAAAAACAATGCCCGCTTCAGCGTGACCAATCGCAACATGGTCGAGAGCATGTCCGCTACTGCCGAGCGCATCCATCAATATGAGATGGATTACGGTACCGAAGCCGTTGAGAAGTTTATCGATGCGATTCTCGCGATTCAAGAGCATGTTGACCCTACGCTCATTAAGCCTTATCAGTTAGATAAGAAGCGTTACATTGAAATGGTGCAAAAGGACAGCGAGCGCTCTGAATGGAATATTCCAGCGTCTTCTTATGATGATCTATGGAATCTTGATCCCGATCGGACGGCTGCCGCTGCATCTGCCGCTCAATCACAAGCTGCTGATGCCAAACGTTTCCCGCCTCGGCCTGAAAAAGATGTCGTGTGGTTCATTGAGGAATACTCGCCTACATTGCAGGATTGGCAGCGGGATATCCTTTCTATGCTGCGCGATGAGATGCTCTACTTCTGGCCGCAAATCGAAACAAAGATCATGAATGAGGGCTGGGCTTCGTATTGGCATCAAAGAATTATTCGTGAGCTTGATCTCACTAGCGATGAAACGATTGAATTCGCCAAACTCAACTCCTCCGTCGTTCAGCCGTCTCGGCATAGCTTGAATCCATATTATTTAGGTTTGAAAATATTTGAGGATATCGAACGGCGCTTCGATAACCCGACGAAAGAAGAGCAGGCTCGCTTCGGTCGCGTGCCTGGCAAANTCGATAACCCGACGAAAGAAGAGCAGGCTCGCTTCGGTCGCGTGCCTGGCAAAGGCAGAGAAAAAATGTTCGAGGTGCGTGAACTCGATTCCGACATCTCCTTCCTCCGCAACTACCTGACGAAGGATTTGGTTAATGATCTGGATCTGTACATTTTCGAGAAAAAAGGACCGGAGTGGAAGATTACCGATAAGTCTTGGGAGAATATTCGTGACCAGCTCGTCTATTCCAAAGTAAACGGCGGGTTTCCCAGCCTGATGGTTAAGGATGGGGACTTCAATCGTGTTGGCGAGCTTTATTTGATTCATGAGTATGAGGGTATGGAGCTTGATCTAAAGTACGTGGAGCGTACGCTGCCTCATGTTGTTCAGCTTTGGGGGAAGAACGTTCATTTGGAAACGTTTGTTGAGGATAAGAAGATCGTGTTTAGCTGCGATGGGAAGAAGACGAGTCGGAAGTTTGTTTAGTTTATACGGATATTGTTTCTCAACTCAGCATTAAAGAGCTATCATGTATAATGCTAATACTGAAAACCCGATCTCATGGTATTATCCCCTTTAAGTAGACACTCAAAAAAACCGTCATGTTATCATGGCGGTAGGAGTGACACTTGGAGGGGATAATTGGTTATATGCCATTTTAAAAAGTAAGAAATCATTCCGTCCAGCATAACAAAACAATGATGGTATAACCTTCCAATATAACTCAAATTGGAGGGTTGTTTGGCATGCTTATTAATCATTATAACACAAGTCCTCCTGTTGTTTTGCTGGTAATGTTGACAAGCTATTAGCTGGTATAGCATTCCTGTAGAGCGTTAGATTACCGCTTTGCAAAAAAACGAGCGCCCAGCATCTGGTCGTCGGGATCGACATCGCCCAGCAAACACATGTCGCTCGTGCTGTTAATTTTCGAGGAATCGTAGTTGGTAATCCCCAATCCTTCTCAAACGATGAAGAAGGTTTTCAAATCCTTCTGCGGTGGATCCAGTCGTTACAAACCGCTCACGCTTTAACAACAGCCATTGTTGGCATGGANCTGCGCTAACGAGGAGATGCTGCTCCAAGCGGCGGTAAGTACAAGGGTTCTTTTTATCGCACTGTAACGAGTTCAAAATGCATTTCGCATATCGTCCCCTCATTCGGCTTGCTTCTGAAATGGATTTTGCCATTCATCGCTTTCACCAGGCTGATCACTACCATTAATCCAAGCCCGGTTCCGCTCTCCTTCGTTGTAAAATAGGGATTTCCCAGCCTTTTCACCTGCGTGCTGCTCATGCCAGCTCCCGTATCCCGAATCAGGATTTGCGCGATCCCCTGCTCAGATTATCCTTACCCATCAATTGCAGAAAACCTCTTGTCGTTGTGCTTTCAAACATAAATTTTGGCGTAATGAGATGACTAACAAACAAGCCGAAACAATATAAAGTAATCCATGGATGACGGATAAGAGTAGGGATTGGATCACATCGACGTTCTTTTCTTACGGCATTCGTTGTCTTATTTTGGCACAAAACGACTTAATCCTACAAATACTCGACGCTTTTCTGCATTTACCTTTACAGTTTTTCTCTTTTTTAGAATCATTATCGTCTCACCGACATAACCTTGGCCACTCCTTCATAAACATGGTATGAATCGTATTTTCCGAATGCGGAGGGATGACGAATGAACCAGGATGAGATTCGCGCGCTGGAGCGGTCCATCGATGAAATAACCGAAATCGCGCAAGGCTTTGGGCTCGACTTTTACCAAATGCGCTACGAGATTTGTCCTGCTGATATCATTTATACGTTTGGCGCCTATGGTATGCCGACCCGCTTCAGTCATTGGAGCTTTGGCAAAACCTTTAACAAGATGAAAATGCAGTACGACTTTGGCTTAAGCAAAATTTACGAGCTTGTCATCAACTCCAATCCCTGCTACGCCTTCCTGCTCGATGGCAATTCCTTGATCCAAAATAAGCTTATCGTCGCCCATGTTCTCGCCCACTGCGATTTCTTCAAAAACAATGCCCGCTTCAGCGTGACCAATCGCAACATGGTCGAGAGCATGTCCGCTACTGCCGAGCGCATCCATCAATATGAGATGGATTACGGTACCGAAGCCGTTGAGAAGTTTATCGATGCGATTCTCGCGATTCAAGAGCATGTTGACCCTACGCTCATTAAGCCTTATCAGTTAGATAAGAAGCGTTACATTGAAATGGTGCAAAAGGACAGCGAGCGCTCTGAATGGAATATTCCAGCGTCTTCTTATGATGATCTATGGAATCTTGATCCCGATCGGACGGCTGCCGCTGCATCTGCCGCTCAATCACAAGCTGCTGATGCCAAACGTTTCCCGCCTCGGCCTGAAAAAGATGTCGTGTGGTTCATTGAGGAATACTCGCCTACATTGCAGGATTGGCAGCGGGATATCCTTTCTATGCTGCGCGATGAGATGCTCTACTTCTGGCCGCAAATCGAAACAAAGATCATGAATGAGGGCTGGGCTTCGTATTGGCATCAAAGAATTATTCGTGAGCTTGATCTCACTAGCGATGAAACGATTGAATTCGCCAAACTCAACTCCTCCGTCGTTCAGCCGTCTCGGCATAGCTTGAATCCATATTATTTAGGTTTGAAAATATTTGAGGATATCGAACGGCGCTTCGATAACCCGACGAAAGAAGAGCAGGCTCGCTTCGGTCGCGTGCCTGGCAAAGGCAGAGAAAAAATGTTCGAGGTGCGTGAACTCGATTCCGACATCTCCTTCCTCCGCAACTACCTGACGAAGGATTTGGTTAATGATCTGGATCTGTACATTTTCGAGAAAAAAGGACCGGAGTGGAAGATTACCGATAAGTCTTGGGAGAATATTCGTGACCAGCTCGTCTATTCCAAAGTAAACGGCGGGTTTCCCAGCCTGATGGTTAAGGATGGGGACTTCAATCGTGTTGGCGAGCTTTATTTGATTCATGAGTATGAGGGTATGGAGCTTGATCTAAAGTACGTGGAGCGTACGCTGCCTCATGTTGTGCAGCTTTGGGGGAAGAACGTTCATTTGGAAACGTTTGTTGAGGATAAGAAGATCGTGTTTAGCTGCGATGGGAAGAAGACGAGTCGGAAGTTTGTTTAGTTTATACGGATATTGTTTCTCAACTCAGCATTAAAGAGCTATCATGTATAATGCTAATACTGAAAACCCGATCTCATGGTATTATCCCCTTTAAGTAGACACTCAAAAAAACCGTCATGTTATCATGGCGGTAGGAGTGACACTTGGAGGGGATAATTGGTTATATGCCATTTTAAAAAGTAAGAAATCATTCCGTCCAGCATAACAAAACAATGATGGTATAACCTTCCAATATAACTCAAATTGGAGGGTTGTTTGGCATGCTTATTAATCATTATAACACAAGTCCTCCTGTTGTTTTGCTGGTAATGTTGACAAGCTATTAGCTGGTATAGCATTCCTGTAGAGCGTTAGATTACCGCTTTGCAAAAAAACGAGCGCCCAGCATCTGGTCGTCGGGATCGACATCGCCCAGCAAACACATGTCGCTCGTGCTGTTAATTTTCGAGGAATCGTAGTTGGTAATCCCCAATCCTTCTCAAACGATGAAGAAGGTTTTCAAATCCTTCTGCGGTGGATCCAGTCGTTACAAACCGCTCACGCTTTAACAACAGCCATTGTTGGCATGGAGCCTACCGGGCACTACTGGCTTAACCTTTCCAATTGGCTCTCAGATCACCAATTCGAAGTCGTTCTTGTCAATCCCCATCTCGTAAAAAAGAATAAAGAGAACCGCGACAATACACCATCGAAGAGCGATAAAAAGGATGCTCTCGTCATCGCAGACATGGTGAAAAACGGCTACTATTCATTCATTCGCAATGCGCCTGAAGCTTTTGAAGAGCTTCGTGTCTTTCTCTCCAACCGAGACTCTGTCGTTACGAGACTCGTTAGTGCAAAGAACCAAATTCATCGTTGGGTTGACGTTGTGTTCCCTGAACTGCGACAAGTGTTTAAGAACCTGATGTGCAGAGGTTCATTGGCGACACTTCGTCTTTTCCCGACGCCTGAAGAACTGAGAAAGTTAACGCCTCAGGAAGTGGTAAGGTGCTGGAAATCCATTATGCAACGTCAACCCGGGGAGAAGAAGGCTCAGACCCTTGTTGCGCTTGCTAGTCATTCTGTTGGCTCTAAGCAGGCAACTCATGCATATAAGCTCCATTTAATACAGCTTCTCGCTGAATACGATCTCGCTTGTGAACAGCTGCAAGTCGTAGAGGTAGAGATTATTGCAGTATTAGGTCGCATACCTTTTGCTAAATGTATGCTTGCCATAAAAGGAATTAGTGCGATCTCACTAGCTGGTATTCTTGGTGAGGCCGGAGATTTAAGCGGTTTTGCACATGGAAATGCACTGCTTCGGCACGCTGGCCTAAACCTCGCAGAAGCAAGTTCAGGCAAATGGACGGGGCAGATGAAAATCAGTAAACGCGGACGATCGCGCCTTCGCCGTTTCATTTTCTTGATGACCATGAGTTTAGTCGCTAACAATCCAGAGTTCAAAGCCATGCATGCCTACAATGTACAGGTAAAGAAGATGAAGAAAATAAGGTCCATTATGAAACTTTGTGGCAAACTAGCTCGAATACTTGTTGGGATGGCTCGCCGAGGCGAAGCCTACAACCCACCTAAAACCTTACCAATTCAACTAGCAGCGTAACCTACGCCCTACCGTTTCGTTGTACGAGTTTTGGCTTATTCGCAGGATTTCAAAGAAAGCACGGAGTACCGGATACATTGAACCAACACCGACCCGTACCGTTAGCAAGACCGGCCTCCACCCCTTGGATAGGCGTAACGAAGGAATGAGAAGGCATAGACCCGTTAAGACATCGGAGTGAAGACCTCCGAGGGCGGCGTGGAGAAAGCGTGCAGTAAATGGAAGTACATGGGGCAGCTTTATCCCCCCCTATTCCCGTACGCCTTCATGTTGCCGAAGTCTAATACGGTATTCCCCCTTCTTGTCTTCACCCTTTACCATACGGGCGAAATCCTGCGAATAAGCGAGCATTCGTGAGAAAATCATATCGTAACAAGGGAGTTCAACGAGGCTGCCGTTCAATGCCGGCTGCCTCGTCTTGGTGATTATGAAGTTATAGTTCACCGCTAGCGTAATGGCTTCTACTTTAACACTACCCAATTATCCAATCGCTGGAACTCAATGGATAGCTTTTTCGTTTGTAGCCATTGAATTACCTGAAGAACGAGTGGAG
>NZ_MAQX01000003.1:0-81436 GCF_001682865.1 Bacillus sp. FJAT-26390 | reverse complement strand
CGCCTTCGCCGTTTCATTTTCTTGATGACCATGAGTTTAGTCGCTAACAATCCAGAGTTCAAAGCCATGCATGCCTACAATGTACAGGTAAAGAAGATGAAGAAAATAAGGTCCATTATGAAACTTTGTGGCAAACTAGCTCGAATACTTGTTGGGATGGCTCGCCGAGGCGAAGCCTACAACCCACCTAAAACCTTACCAATTCAACTAGCAGCGTAACCTACGCCCTACCGTTTCGTTGTACGAGTTTTGGCTTATTCGCAGGATTTCAAAGAAAGCACGGAGTACCGGATACATTGAACCAACACCGACCCGTACCGTTAGCAAGACCGGCCTCCACCCCTTGGATAGGCGTAACGAAGGAATGAGAAGGCATAGACCCGTTAAGACATCGGAGTGAAGACCTCCGAGGGCGGCGTGGAGAAAGCGTGCAGTAAATGGAAGTACATGGGGCAGCTTTATCCCCCCCTATTCCCGTACGCCTTCATGTTGCCGAAGTCTAATACGGTATTCCCCCTTCTTGTCTTCACCCTTTACCATACGGGCGAAATCCTGCGAATAAGCGAGCATTCGTGAGAAAATCATATCGTAACAAGGGAGTTCAACGAGGCTGCCGTTCAATGCCGGCTGCCTCGTCTTGGTGATTATGAAGTTATAGTTCACCGCTAGCGTAATGGCTTCTACTTTAACACTACCCAATTATCCAATCGCTGGAACTCAATGGATAGCTTTTTCGTTTGTAGCCATTGAATTACCTGAAGAACGAGTGGAGAAGAATTGTTAGCAGTAATTTCTTTTATCGGTAGCCATAATGCACCAAGTGAATCCTGCCCTTCAAACTTTTCAGGAGTCTGCGTAAGAGTACCAACGAGTATTTGAACCAAATAAAACATGGAAATATGATGAATATGAGAAGTGCCCCTTTTGTGTCATTCATAAGGAATCAAATAATCACAAACGCCAACATTCTCTTTAACTTGTACGTTAATTCCAGTTTCCTCAAGGAATTCTCTTTGCACAGCCGCTGCTAATGATTCATTTGCTTCAACCGTTCCGCCAGGTAGGTCATATCGTCCGAAGTATGAACCACCTCCCTTTTAAATAACTAATAGTTTATCATCATTCAAACAAATCCCATATGCACCTAAATGTCGATGCCAATGCTCATTTTCACTCAATACAAACACCCCGCTGTATATTTCATCAAATGATTTCCAGTATCCTGCCCGTTATAGCTGAACAAAAATTTGCCTTTTATTAAAATAAAAACAAAAAACCCGACCTCACGAGGTCAGGCTTTCCTTGGCGGGTATGGAGGCTAAGGGTCTCGCCCCCCTTATATACAGACTTTTTTATCAATACATTCTCATCCACCCGACATTTGCTGGTAAGATACCTAAAACTGCATTGCTATCTTCGTGTAGTCTTGTTCATTCGCAAGGCAGTACTGTACAATGCCAATCCTCTCCTGCCATGTTGTCTTCCGTCCCATGGTCATAGCTGTTGTTCCACCTGCATAGGTTTTTAAGCTGCCCCGTTTAGATAATACATAACCGCTTAATACTTGATTTTTTCGGAATAACTACGATTGTGGGTGCGGATCTAAAATCCTCGTAACCGTATAATCGATAACAACGTTGCCAATTTGCAAGCGTAGTCGTGGCTCAGCCATACATTTTAAAAGCTATCCTCACTCCAATGTTACCAGCTTCGATCTCTAGAAGTATAGCCAATTTTTCCTAAGCATTCAGTTTATTTTTAGGCATAGAAAATGCTCCCCTACAGTAAACAGGCTTTGATTATTTCACCTGTCTACCGTATGAGGAACATATCAGGATTACCTCTCTAGCACCGCGATTTCTTTATTTCCACTGACTTTTCCAACAAGTACACTTTCTTGTCAAGTAAATAAACATACTTTTGGGACATCTCCATCCGGTTTTGACGATTCCATTGCTGTCTACTATGATCACTTAGGGCATAACTCGAATGGAATCGACCAGCATATAGGTACCGGATTTCTTGACAGCCTTAAGCGTATGGCTTCCGCTTGTCAATCCCGTCACCTGGTAGACGACTTGATTGGCCTGCCGCGCTGTGCTCGACGTGTTGACCGTCGTCTGGAACACATTGTCGATGTAGATGTCGATATTGCCCTGTGACGCATCTTTCTCCGTAATGAGCTCGACGCCAGTTCCCGTGAAAGCGAACTGGAATGAATCGTTGTTTGTTTGGGTGAAATGTACGTCATTGTTGTAATCGCCGAAGCCGCGATTATTATTCAGCGACCAAGAACCTGTATAGACGATGTTGGGGTCGGTGTCGTTGTACTGAATGCGATTGCTTTTTATTTTCAACTGGTCGAGCAGCATGAACGTACCGTTCTTTTTCACAGCTTTGATCGTATGCGTGCCGCTTTGGAGACCGCCTATGCTATACACGGTTTGCTGGACGAGACGCGAAGGATTGTAGGTGTTAACAGTTTGCTTAAAGGCATTGTCGATGTAAATATCGATTTCGCCTTGCGCCGCTTCCTTCTCAGTAACGAGGTCGACTCCAGTTCCGTTGAATGTGTATTGCACAGAATCATTGTTCGTCTGTGTGAAGTGGACGTCGTCCTGATAATCGCCGAAACCTCTGGCACTGTTTAGCGTCCAAACGCCCGAATACGTAAAGCCCGGATCCGTATCGTTCACAAGGAGCGGAGACGCCACGAAAAAGCGCAACTTGTCGAGCAGCATATAAGTACCTGATTTCTTGACGGCTTTCAGCGTATGTGAGCCGTTTGCTAGTCCACTTATGCTGTAAACGGTCTGCTGCGTCTGCCGCGTGGCGTTATACGTACTGACCGTTCCTTTAAAGTCGTTGTCGATATAGACGTCAATATTACCTTGGTCGGGAGCTTTTTCCGTAATCAGGTCAATCCCAGTGCCCTGGAATGTATACTCAAAGGCATCGTTATTTGTCTGGGTAAAATGTACATCATCTTGATAATCACCGATTCCACGGTTATAGCTGCGCTGCCAGGCGCCCGTATACTTGACGCCAGTATCGTCGTTGTTGGCTGTCACGGAGCCGCCGGCTACCCTCACCTTGAGCAATCGCGATGCGTGTGGCGGCAAATTGATTGAACTGTAACCCGTGTTGAACAAACCGAGGTCGCTGTGGCTCCAGAGATCGCGGACCGTCGCGGCGCCGTTCAGGCCGATGTCGTTCCAATTGACTGTCACCGTCGCGGCAGTGGAACCGAGATTGAATAATCCGACGGTATATGTGCCATCGCCGTTGTTAGCGTACCAGACTTGTTGGTTGGTCGAAGTAGATACAGGATGGGCAGGCCTGCCTGCTTGGTTGACGGCGATCACTTCGTCGTTTGTTAGTAATGCCAGACCGAAGGCGTCTAGATTTGTAAGATCGTTGCCTATATATAGCTGTGCTGAGGACATCGCCCACAGTGACATTGCTGTCCGCCGCTCGTCCTGTGTCAGGCCATCCATTGCGCCGTTGCCGACGTTGAGTGAGTCGAAATCATTCCAACCGCCCGGGCCAGCGTCCCGCCACCAGACTGCCGCATCTGGGAACAGCCGCGCGATGTTCGGCCAGCTCGTTAGTGCCGTATTAACACAATAGCATTCGACGTCCCAATTGACCCGCCATCCGTTGGCATATTTCTTCCAAGTGTCGACGTAGTTGTGATCGAGTGCCCACGAGAGCTCGAACCATATGCCACGAGCGCTCAGCGCTTGCGACCAAGCGATGACGTCATCGCGGGCATCGATCGACGTATTATTATGTCCAGAGCCGGGGGTAACACTGTCGAACTTTACGAAATCGACGCCCCACGAATCGATTAGATCTACGATTGAATCAACGTACTTTTGGGCACATGGGTTGTCGAAATCGATTTTGTAGCCCAAGCCCCAATAATCCGCGGTAGTCAGCGGTTGGACGGCAATGTCCTGCGTCGAGCAACCAGGTGCATCGTATATCGGCAGATCGGCGTTGTAGATTTGAGGTGAGATTCCCGGAATAAAATAAAGGCCGAACTTTTGACCGTTTGCATGCACGTAATTAATGACTTCGCTCAATCCATTCGGATAAAGCGTCGTGCTCGGAACAGGCCGACCGTAACCGTCTATGCCGTCGTTCCAGCCTGCATCCACATTGATGTACTCGTATCCGTGAGATTGCAGATTCTGATGCATCGCGTCCGACTGCGCTTTGAGCTGCGCCGCCGTGTTCCAGGCGCCGTTACCAGAATACACCTGCATACTATAGCTGCTCCATCCCATGAGCGGCTTCAGTGCCAATCCGTTGTTCGCCGCCTCCGCGACATGGGGCGGTGGGAAGCCGTACCCTCCTAAACTGGCGGTCAGCAACATGATGAGTCCCAGAACGATCGAGACTGCCGGTTTGATCGTTGTATACCTCTTAGCACTTATTATTGCTATTGCTTTGTGTAGTTCCTTCTTCATAAAATCCTCTCCTTCACTTTGATAGAATAACGTCAAGAACGCTCAGCTAGCTTATTGCAGGTGTACCCTGGTAAGACAGCGCTTTCTTTGCTTCGATCATAGTTGCTGTGAAGACTATTGGACAAGGTACATTAAAGCGCTTTCAGGTATAACTTTACTGTTTACATAGGGTGTGAAACAGGATCGTGAATGATCGGCGGTCGGCTGAAGTGCGACGGTTTGCGGCATCCAGGTCAGTCCGCGAACCGAAATGACCAACGTGCCCGTGTTCGAGAGCGAGCGGGTATTCATTACCTTGTCACTCTTGAGTCTGAGCTCTTTGTCGTTCACACCAGCCGCAATTGATATTATAACTTCGTTTTGAAATCTGACCTCGCTGGTTCAGCGCGCGGGAAGCGTTAAATTTCCGTATGTGGAGGTAATTATGCTATGGGCCAGTGTTTTCGAAGTCGTTGTTGCCACTGTTACCGTGATCGTTACGGGTCCTTCTTTGCTGGCGTTGAAAGTCGACGCGGCTGTTATCGTTGCAGGCTCTAGGAGTTGCATCTGCCACTACCGCCTCCGTTCGCATTACCGTCACGAAAACGTTGCTTAGCAATCATCCGTTTTGTACCCGTAGTTGCGATATTCCTGCGGCGTGCAGCCTACTATCTTCTTGAACAAGTACGTGAAGTAGGCCTTCGTCTGAATGCCGACTCGGTCTGCCACCTCATACATCTTGATGTTCGGGTCCTGCAGCAGCTTGATCGCCATCTGAATTCGAGTCGCCTGTACGAACTCCGAGATCGTCTTGCCCATCTCACGCTTGAATAGCACGCTCAGATAGCTAGCGTTCAGATCAAACTGCTCAGCGAGTTGTTTTACCGTCCAATTCTCCTGCAAACGCTCCTCGATAAAATCGGCTACCATACGAATTAGATGATGCTGCTGTTGGAGTCGGTCCTTCTTCTCGACCTGCATGTAACGGTCCACGTATTCTACCAGAAGCTCCACGATCTGCCCCGTGCTGCCACAATCGAGCATGCGACGCCACATGAGGATGTTCGTGTCACCTTCCGGCGCGTTGTTCCATTTTAAGGTTCGGATCAACTCACTTAGAAAACTCATACCGAACGCCTGTACATACGAGTAGGAAACCGGCTCTTGGGACAAAACCACATCCAGTATTCGGTTCATATATCCGCCTACTTTCGCCGCATCCCCTTCTTCCATGAGTCGGACAATGTTCGGAATCAGTTCCTCGCGCAACCGGTAATCCTTAAACTCGCTCGCGTCGCCGCCGTTATATCGGACGATCTGCCCATCCTCAACAAGGCGCGACTTGGCCATTGCGAACTTGATCTCCTTGTACACGAGCACGCAGTCCTCCCATCGGTCGGCCAGGCGGCTACAACCGATCGTTACCTTCGCACCAAAGCGGTCGCCCATCATGCTCTGAACGAAGGCAAGTTGTTTCTCCAATCTGACTCTCTCCTCCGAGGTCGGATTCAACTGTATTGCGACCAGTTCCTCTGGATTCGTCTGAGCGATGTAAACCGACTCCATATCGGACAGCGCGACCTCGACCGTCTGCCTGAAGCTGTTGCCGAGGAGCATCCGCTCCTTCGCTTCGCGTCCCGCCGTGCCGAACGAATCGAGGCCAAATACTATTGCCTGATACCCCTCTACGATGTCTGGGAGCTCTAACAGCCCACTCCACGACACGATCAACTCATTTGTCAGCGGCATGTCTGCGATCAGATCACTGACGAAACGTTCCTTGACGAGCTTCATGCTACCAGTTAACTTTTTCTCTAGTTCGGTTGTCTGCTCGACAACGTGGCGCATCTTCTCGATGGTTGTTCGGAACGACGTCAACCGGGTGCTCACCTCGTCCGGCTTGAGTGGTTTCAGTACGTAGGCCTGTGCACCGACATGAATGGCGTCCTGTACGAACTCGAATTCGCTGTAACCGCTGATCATGAGAACCTGCAGCTGCGGGTTCAGCAGCTTCGCTTGTTCAACGAGTTCGATTCCGGTCATACCGGGCATCGCCACGTCGGAGATCAGCACATCAAACGATGCACTTCCTAACTCCTCCAGCGCCTCTTCCCCCGACTCGAAAAGTGCCGGTGCCCCATAGCCAAGTGCTTCCCAATCGATATTGCGCGCCAGCCCATATAGGTTGGACGGTTCATCGTCGACAATAAGCACGTTAATCATTTTGAGCCTCCCTTCTGATCTGCGGTGGCGAAGACCGGGTTGGCATATCCAGCTCGACCCTCGTCCAGGCACCACGCTCCCCGAGGAACTTTAACGTCGCGTCTCCACCGAAGTAAAGTGCTAACCGTTTTCTAATGTTCGCGATGCCAAAGCCATTCCCGTTGCTCCACGCCTTAGACGAGCTACTCACGTAAGTGCCCGTCTCGAGTTCCCATTTCGTTTTCTCCGCTATGCCTAGGCCATTGTCGTACACGGATAGGCGAAGCCGTCCATTTACCTCAACGGCGGAAATGACGATCCGGGCGTCCGGCTGACGGGCGATTGCTCCGTGCTGGTAACAGTTCTCGACGATCGGCTGCAATACTGTTTTAATCGTATAACAGTCGAGTGCAGCCTCGTCGATCTCCCATTCGACGCGCACACGGCCCGGATAGCGGAACTGGCAGATGTCCAGATACGCCTTCACATGGTCCAGTTCGTCCCTCACGCGAATGACGCTGATCTGGTTGTTTAGTGTTAGTCGGTAGAAGGTGGTTAGCGCGTCGATGATCCGAATCTGCTCGTCGTCTTTCACATCCATCGCCCTCCATCGGAGCAGACCGAGCGAATTGTAGATGAAGTGCGGGTTAATCTGTGCCTGCAACGAACGGAACGCTTGCTCCTGCTCCATGAGCCCGGCGCGGGTTATGTCCTCAACGAGCTTCCCGAGCCGCTCCGACATCGAGTTGAAAACGTTCTCCAGATCCCCGAGCTCATCCCGATTCTGGTTGCGCACCGTCACATCGAATTCTCCCTGTGCAACGTCGCTCATACGGGCACCTAATTTGCGAATGCGCCAGACGATGTTCTTAACGATCACCATCATGAGCGACACCGACAGCAACAGGAAAAGCGCTGTGATGCCAACGATCAGCAGCAGAATCGTTAGATTCTGGTGATCCATGCGCTTCTTATGAATCAATGCGACGACCTGCCAACCGGACTGTAGCGGCTTGATGATCTGCAATTCCCGTGTCTGGGTTAAATCCAGTACGTTTCCACCTTTCTCACTCGTACCGGCGTCGCTTATGGGAGTGTCGTCAGTGGCGGCTTCGCCCTTCAGTAGGATGTGCTTACCAATACTGGCTGGGTCGGAGGCAGTAAGAATGCGATGCTTCATATCAACGATATACAGTCTGCCACTGCCTTTAAACGGATGATCGAGCAGTTCGCCGAACACGGCGTCATAATTGAGCAAAATGTAAACCAATCCAAGCAGTTCGCCGCTCGGACCAATGATTTTGCGGGTGATGATGTTCATCTTAGGATTGTTCGGTACATTGCTCCATAACAAAGGCGTGTCAGATTCCATCCCTATTCGGTACCAGGACCGCTCGTCCATGCCGGACAAATTCCGATCCTCAGGGCGCCACAGCAATTGACCGTCCTGAACGAGCGACTCGTTCGTATGATAAATCCGGAAGTCAGCGATACCGGGCAAATATTTACTCGTGATCAAAAATGTTCGGTCGACGTAATTGACCGTGTCTACAATCTCAGGCATATCTGTATATTCACGTCCGAGCCGAGCGATTAACTCTCCGTCAGTTGCCGTCCTTACCGCTAGCAGGTCGTAACTCATCTTGCTGAATTCCACCATTCTAGCCGATTGCCGAACCGCCTCGTCCGCAGCAGACATATAACTCTGATTAAAACTGTGGATGACCAGATAGACAGCACCGGTCCCTAGCGCGAGCGTCGGTAGCAGCAGAATAAGACCGTACAACACGAGAATTTTACTGTGCAAGTTCATCTTGCGGGTAACCCCGATGATCCACTTCTCTAGATGTCTTCTCAAGCGTTTTCCTCCCCTTCGATAAACGGAGTATATTACGGTCACCTCTATTCGGCAAGCATACAACCTCGCACCAGGAATGCAGCGGAAATCTTCCATAGCTCGTCGAGCTGTTTGTCTACTAGCTTCGACGTCTTCCAAAAGCCGGAAAAGGAAGCCATCGCGAACGCGACGGCTTCCTTTCGGACTTCGGAGACGCAGGCGATCAGCTCGTCAGAGGCAGCTCCGCATGCCATTCTTCCTTAAGTTCGCTCCAGTGGGCCCGCTTTTCTAGCGCGGAACGGAAGTCATTCCAAACAGACTCAAACTGCTCGTCGTCTTTGGCCATCAGCAATTTGGCCTTGTACTCTTTACGCACATTCTCAAGTTCCGGCAAGTACTTCTCCCACAGCCCGCCGGTTTTGGCTTTCACCCGGTCGTACGGCTCGGCTACACGAACACCGCCCATCTTGCCAATCGCTTCCGTAAAGTCGATCGTCTTCTGCCGACCTTTCGGCTCCATAACCGCGACGTTCCACCACGGATACCATTCGTTGCTGTAGGAGGACAAGCCGTACAACTCAGGCGTCGTGCTTGCCTTCTTTGCTGCATCCCCCGAATCGTGAGGAACTTGATACGCCGGATCGGTATACTGCCACTTGCCTAACGGCTTGTCAGTCCAGTCCCAGAAGACGCCTGCTGGGCCTTCGTTTGCAATTTGTTGCATTTCCGGTTTCGGCTGCAGCATATAATTCATGAACGAAAGGACCGCATCGAGGTTTTTCGTATCCTTGCTAATATAGATATCGTTACCTGGGTACGGATTAACGATCTGATTCGCCCCTATTTGGTCGACGCCCGGCACTTGCGGATAAGGAATCGTGTCGTAATACCATGCCGTTTCCGTCGGGCCGTCAAGTGTTTCCCAGATGTGCGCATCCATATTGAAGAAGCCGCCGGCGTTCATTGCGATGCGTCCGGACTTCACCTTTTCGCGATAACGCTCCGTCTTGTCTGTTATAACTTCGTGATCGAGCAGATTTTCACTGTACAGCTTGTTCATCCACTGATAGGCTGCCTTGTACTGTGGATCGTCATAGATGAACTGGTAGTCGTTACCATTCTTCTCCACGGGAATGACGCCACCCGCCGTTGCCGTCGAGACGCCGAATGTGCTTAAAATGACGTTCTCGTCGCTCGCTTCTGAAAGGAAGTCGAACGGTATGAGCTTCTTTCCTGACGCGTCCGTCACTTGAGAGGCGGCTTTTAGATAACTCTCCACACCATCGAGCGTTTTTAAGTCGTCTTTCGTCAGACCGGTCTTCTCAAGCACGTCGGTGCGAATAAACCAGCCGAGAGAAGCCCAGCCCGGCCATGGATTGTCAGGATTTTGGTCGAACCAGCCTGGAATAGACCAGATATGGCCGTCCGCGTCCTTCATCGCTTCTAGGTACTTCTTCGGTATGGCAGCAAGGCTTGGATACTTTTCTGGCATGTTGAAATATTTCTCAAGCGGTAGTATTTGACCCGAACGAATCATTGCTGAATTGACGACATCGTTACGAGCGAATACTGCAGCGTCATCGAAGCCGCCACCGTTCAGCTTCAGGTTAAGCGCCGTCAAACTGTCTCCCTGCGTCGCTTCCAGTTGGACGTCGATCTTCGGTTCATTTTCCCGCCAATACGTTTGAACCATGCTGTCGTTGTTGATCGTAGCGTTCCAGCCAAGCCAAAGTTTAAAAGCCTTCGGCTCGTCAGAATTCTCCAGATCGGATGAAGCAGGCGCAGACGTGCTGGTTCCGGACGAAGCAGGCTCGTTGGTGTTGCCTCCCCCGCTAGAGCATGCTGTCATCCCCATCATCAACAGGGTAAGCCCAAATGCGATCATACTCTTGCTTTTTTTCATCTTCTGTAAAACCATTGATGTGTCCCCTTCCTAGTCTCAATTTGGTATAGGATGAAGCCTTATACCCAGTAAAATGGCGCAATAGCTGTGCGATGTTAGCTCGGCCGCTTAGCGGCTAGCCTTTGACAGAGCCAATGAGCACGCCCTTGACGAAGTACCTCTGAAGAAACGGATAGACGCACAGAATCGGGATAGCGCTCACCATGACAGTTGCCATCTTGATCGACATCAACGTAATGTTTGACAGTCGCGTTCCACGGGCCATCGCTTCGATGTTGTTGTTGGAACCTAGCACGGACGACAGATCCTGTGCTGACAGCAGCTGCTGCAAGAACGTTTGTACCGGAATCAGATCTTGATCCGAGACGAAAAAGGCGCCGGCAAACCAGTCGTTCCAGTGCATGACGCCGGTGAACAGCCCGATCGCAGCAAGCATTGGCTTAGACAATGGGACTATAATCGACCACAATGTTCGCAGAGGACCGGCGCCGTCTAGTTCAGCCGATTCGATGAGCGCATCGGGGATGCCCTGGATGAACTTCATCATGACAAACATGTTCCACGCCGAGAAGGCACTCGGGATGATATACACCCAGAACGAATTGAGCAGTGACAAATGATGAAGCTGGATATAGAACGGAACAAGACCGCCGTTGAATAACATCGTAACAAGCACGTAGCCAAGTAACGTCCCCCTCAGCGGAAGTCCGCGATAGGACAAGCCGAAGGCGGCCAGCAAGGTGACAAGCAGGCCAAGGGCTGTCCCGATAATGGTACGCAGTACGGTGATGCCATACGCATGACGGATGACTGCGTTGCCTAGCACAACCTGGAAGTTCGACAGCGTGAACTCCCTAGGCCACAGGTAGACGCCGCCCTTGGCTGCGTCACTGCCGACATTAAGCGAGATGGCGAGCATGTACAAAAACGGATACAGCACAGAAAGACAGAGTAGCGCGAGAAGCCCTATAATGAGCGTCTGGCCTATCGATTCGCTTGCGGAACGTTTCATAGGTTACCAGAGTCCCTCCCCATTTAGCCGTCGGGACAATCGATTCGTCCCTAGCACGAGAATGAGACTGATGGCGGAGGACAGCAAACCGATTGCCGTCGCAGGCCCGAAGTAACCCTGTTGTAGGCCGTTGCGCAAAATGTACGTGTCGAGTACGTCCGCGACTGGCTGGTTAGCCGGGTTCATAAGTGGATAAATCTGATCCATACCGACGGCGATCAGGCTCGGCATGCTCAGAATAAGCACGATCGAGACAGTCGGGAGAATGCCGGGGAACGTAATGTGACGAATTTGAGCCAGCCGACCGGCTCCTTCTACCCGAGCTGCTTCGTATAGCTGCGGATCGATCGTCGTAATCGCTGCCAAGTACAAAATCGTGTTCCAGCCCACTTCCTTCCACAGCCCGCTTGCCACGATCATCGGCCGAAACCATTCGGTCGAGCCGAGGAAGAAGATCTGTTCGCCCCCGAGGTCAGTGATGAATTGATTGACAAGTCCGCCGTCTAGCGTCAACAGCGACTGTAGAATGTAAGCCACGACAATCCAAGAAAAGAAGTGCGGCAAGTAGCTGACGGACTGCACGAACCGCTTAAACCCGCTGTGCCGCACCTCGTTAATGAGTAGCGCTAGAAAAATCGGTGCGGGAAAACCGAAGACGAACTTAAGCGCAGCAATCCACAGTGTGTTGCGGACCACGACCCAGAACTGTTCGTCGTGTAAAAATTCGAAATTGTCGAGCCCGACCCACGGGCTGTTCCAGATCGTGCTGCCGATGTGAAAATCTTTGAACGCGACCTGGATACCTGCCATCGGAATGTAGCTGAATAGGAACAACAGGACGACGGCTGGCGCGATCATGACATATTGCCAACGGTATTTGGCTACTCTTGCTAGCATAAGATCACCTCTCTAGGACCCATTATACGGGCAGGCTCCAGAGGGCAACAATGTCACAACGATTGGATTATTATCGCTCTGATTGGATTTGATCAAAAAAAAGTTCTGACTGTGGTAGAGAGATAGCTATTTGGGTTAGCTATCTCTCTTGCAGGCTAAAAGGCGGTTCTCACAAGTTCATGAGGAGCGAATTCTGCCGGGGGAGACGCCGTATTGCTTTTTGAATAGATGATAGAAGTGACTTAAATTGTCGAAGCCTGCTTCATAGGCAGCTTCTATAATGTCCATGCTCGTCGTGAGCAACAGGTTTCGGGCATGGGCGAGGCGCAAGCGGTTCAGGTAAGCGGTCGGCGTCGTCTGCAAATACTGCTTGAACACGCGATTCAAGTGCCCGGGGCTGCGGCTCGTCAGCTCGTTCAGACGAACCAGACCACTGACGAAGTTCTCCTTCTTCTGTAACTCAAGTAACAGATTATCTAGCCATGGTGGCATCGCCTTCTGATTCTCATCCCGATCCTCAAAGAAGTAGAGCGCCAGCGCATCAACCAGCCAGCTGCGGGCCGCTGAGCGCGCTTTCGACTTGTCGATCGTAGAATACACCATGATCTGGTTGCCTTTGCGTGTCAAAGCGTCCATATCGGGCTGCGCTAGTCGGAGGAGCGGCGGCTGCTTCGCCCGCTTCAGCCTCGCTGAGAAACCGGGACTGCCCAAGAATTCGAAGGCGCTCTCAACCGCTTCCGAATAGAAGTTGACATTCATGAACCTGCAGTCGGATTCGCCGCTGAAGTCGTAGCCATGCTTGTCGCCAGGGCGGATGAACACCATCTCTCCCTCTTCAAGCGTCTGAATCTCACCGTTGATCAGATGCATGCAACGACCGGCAAGGATGACGAAGATTTCGTAAAAGTCGTGATCATGCAGCGGATAAGCGTACTTAATGGATTCTACGATATGGCAGTTGGATTGCACCTGCGGATCGATCAACTTCGCGGCGCGAAGCATATTAGCCTTCAATCTTTTATACCCCCTTGTTCCTAATGAGGATGAACTCAAATCTGATGTTAATATAGCACAATAATCCGCGATTTGATTACAAGACATGCCGAGTTACCGATGTTATGATCTAGCTGTTTCTGGTTGTGAAAACCCATTTTCGGGATGGGAAGAATACATAATTAGCACAAATATCATGTGGAAATCGGGAGGTATCGAAATGCAGTCACTACTGCTGAACGGCAATTGGCGAATGAAGCGAACCGACGAGCACGAATGGATCGACGCCGTCGTCCCCGGCTCTGTCTTCAACGATCTGCTTCGGGCTGGCAAAATGGAAGACCCTTTTTATCGTGATAACGAGATGGCCGCTCTAGCGCTGTCGCAATTTGATTACGAATACCAGCGAAACTTCGAGGCAGACCCGGCACTGCTCGCACGCGACACCGTCCTGCTCCGCTGTGAAGGACTGGATACGCTATGCGAGGTGTTGATTAACGGTGTGCTCGTGCTGAATACAGATAATATGCACCGCACGTACGAGACAAACATCAAGGATGCGCTTCGGAACGGGCTTAATGATATTAGCGTCGTCATCCGCTCGGCAACGCGATTCGTCATCGAGAAGGACAAGGAATACCATCTGACGAGCTGCGCCGACGCAGTGCCGGGCATATCTCATCTACGCAAGGCGCATAGTATGTTCGGTTGGGATTGGGGGCCTAAGATACCCGATGCGGGCATCTGGCGAGACATCTCGATTCTCGGCTATGATCAAGGCCGGATCGACGACGTCTGCATCACGCAGCACCATGAGGCCGGTACCGTTCGGCTCGATGTCCGTATCGAAGCCGTGCGATTGATGCCGGACGCCGAATTGACCGTGTATGCCGTGCTAGAAGCTCCAGACGGTACTTTATTGGAGAACGAAGCGATCTCAGATTCTGCCAGCACATCGCTCAGCTTCGAAATAACGAATCCTCAGCTTTGGTGGCCTCGCAACTATGGAGAGCAGCCACTGTATGCACTGCGGGTCATTTTACGGAGCAATGAGGTCGAAACCGATGGTCGAACGCTCCGAATCGGCTTGCGTACGCTTGTTGTCAGGCAAGAGAAGGACGAGTGGGGAGAATCGTTCGAATTCGTTGTTAATGGCCGAAACGTCTTCGCCATGGGGGCCAACTACATCCCAGAAGATAATGTATTCGGCCGGCTGAGCCCTGAACGGACTGAGCGGCTGCTGCAGAGCTGCGCGGAAGCAAACTTCAACTGCATTCGCGTCTGGGGCGGCGGCTATTATCCCGACAATCAATTCTACGATGCATGCGACCGGCTAGGACTGATAGTCTGGCAGGACCACTTGTACGCATGCGGCGCCTATGACTTCAATGACGCCTTCCGTGAGAACATTCGCCAGGAGACAATCGACAACGTAAAGCGCATTCGCCATCATGCTTCCCTCGGCATATGGAGCGGAAATAACGAGCTGGAATACGCGTGGGCTAACTGGGGCTGGACGGAAAGATACGGCGAGAAGCTGCGTGATGCTTATCTGCTCCAATTCGAGCAATTTCTCCCCGAGTTGAATGCGGAGACTGATCCGAACACGTTCTACTGGCGTTCGTCTCCGTCATCATACGGAGGCATTGACGATCCGAATCTGGAAAACGTCGGAGATATGCACTACTGGGACGTCTGGCACGGCCGGAAGCCGGTTAACGAATTTCGGACGTTGTTCCCGCGGTTTATGTCCGAGTTTGGGTTGCAGTCATTCCCGTCACTCAAGACGGTAGAGTCGTTTACGCTGCCGGAAGACCGCAACATCTTCTCTTACGTCATGGAAGCACACCAGAAGAACGGCACTGGCAACGAGAAAATTCTCTACTATATCAGCGAATATTTCAAATATCCAAAAGACTTCGAATCGCTATTGTACGTCTCTCAGCTCATTCAGGCTGAAGGGATGCGTGTTGGCGTCGAGCACTGGCGGCGGAACCGCGGTCGGTGCATGGGCGCGATTTATTGGCAGCTCAATGACATCTGGCCAGGCGCGTCCTGGTCGAGCCTCGATTACTTCGGCCGTTGGAAAGCGACACAGCACGCTGCGAAGCGCTTCTTCGCCCCAGTGTTAGTCTCTGCTTGCGAGGAAGGGACCGACGTGTCGCTGCATGTAACGAACGATACGCTCGAGTGCTTCGATGGACTGCTGAGTTGGCGCCTGCTCGACCGCCGCTCCGAAGTGATTCGAACCGGGGAAACACCGGTGATTGCGGATGCACTCTCTTGCCGTGAAGTTGTCGCGCTGGCGCTCGGTACCGAGTTAGATACGCCGGACAAGCTCCGACAGCGTTACCTAGAGTTTACTCTGTCGACAGACGGCCGGGAAGTGAGCGGCGGGATGGCGCTGTTCGTCAAGTCGAAGCACTTCGAATACCTCGACCCTCACATCACTGCTGAAGTCGCCGAAGAGGAAGACCAATACGTCGTAAGCCTAAGTGCAGAAGCGTTCGCAAAGTTCGTGTTACTCGATCTGCGCGATGCGGACGCATCTTGGAGTGATAACATCTTTGATTTGTCAGCATCTATCCCGAAGCGAGTCGTGGTACCGAAGAGCAGCTTATCGACAGCGCTATCGCTGTCGCAATTCCGAAAACAGCTCTGCGTCTGCAGCCTGTTTGACACTTACGTCTAAGTGCACAAGTGACTTAGAAACGCCATTCCCTTCTTTGAACTGAAATGAATGGCCTCGTTATCGATAATTGCGGATTAGATGGGGAATAGCAAGCAGTTGTTTTGCCAGGTATGTTGACAAGAATTTAGCTGGTATAGCTTAGAAGATGCAGCCGCTCGCTTAGATCGGCTGCATCTTTGTCATTATTGGACTATTTCACATCTTTATCGCACCAGACATAGCGTAACACCGGGTGTCATCTATGATTACCATAAAACTCAAACGGAGAGCATCTCCAACCTGCATGTGGTTGGATACGTCAGTATTCGAGCGGGATTCGAAAGCTCATTATTAATAAGTGAGATCATTATTCTTTGTGCATTTGGTTAAATCTTGTCACTTCATCCACCGACAAGCGGACCGTAGGATGGCCATGTTTTATCGACTTACCAATAGCAATCAGAATAATCGGTAGATAACGTTCGCTGATACCAAATGTCTCCTTGAATTTATCAATATCGTAACCGCCCATTGGCACCGTGTCGAGGCTGCGTGCCCGCGCTGCTAGCATTAGTGCCATGGAAACGAGGCCTGCATCCGTCGAAACAATCTTCATTCTCATTTCGGAAGAAACTGTAGGATGTTTGGCGATGATACGCTCCACGAATGATTTAGCTATTTCTTTAGACATGAATCCTGCTTCAGATGCGCGACCGTATATCGTCTCAGCCTGCTTGTAATACTCCAGATCTGCAAGAACCGCAATAAAGGCGGAAGCGTCGACCACTTGCTGTTGATTGTTTGCGACTGGCAGCAGTTTCAATTTCATCTTTTCGTCATCAATTACAAGGAAATGCCAAGACTGAAGATTGCCTCAAGACGGCGCAAGAATGGCTTCCCCCAGCAGATCATTCATTTCTTCGCGTGTTATCTTGAAGCTTGAATCATATGCTCGCACGGATCAGCGTCCGCGGATGACCGCAGAAAACGATTGATCTTGCGTGTCCGCTCCATTAGACATAGTGATTTCCTCCTCTTAGCCGCGTTCCAGCAAGTGACAATCACTTGGTTCGCCATATCATTTATCAGTTCAAGATAATAATGCTGAATGCCCTTCAGAAGATTGACATTGGTGTAATAAAGTAGGTTTTAGTTCATTTTTCATTAACCCACAGAATTACTACCAAATTTCATTCTGAATGTGGATTTACTTACCGCATAGACGGAAACCAAAATAAAAGCGATTCCAGTTATGATCCCCAGTGTCAAGAAAGTTCCTCGAAGTGTCGAGACGCCTATTAGTTGAATACCATTTAAGACGATTGGTGTAACGAACTGACCTAAATAAGTGAAAATAAGCAACATTGATATGGCTGAAGTAAGTCTACTTTTTGGAGCTGCCTCCATAATGCTCCCCATGAGCATTGGATAAACTAACCCAAACCCAAAACCTATTAAGGAAACACTCAAAATCACTAGGCTTAGCAAATGCGTTACGCTAATCATCACAAACGCAACACCATATAGTAGGACTACGAGAGGAATAATGGCCTGTTTAAATCGTTTCGCCATACCTTTTACACACAAACCACCAATGAATATGGCAAATAGAGACATAGCAGTCACCATTGTCGTTCCTGCAATGATTTTTTGTTTATCCAAACCGTCTGGCTTTTCGTTAATCAAAGGCTTCAAGATGTGATTGTCGATTAACGATTCATTAACAAGACTTGTAATATAAATAATTAGCCACTGGTTTTGATCAGCAAGCAGAACATCGTGAAAAACAATATCGAAACAGTTATTGAATACTTTTCTGAATATCTCTTAATTTTGGTCTAAATCCACGGATATCAAAATAGTAGAATTATCGCTGGAATGGTGGTCTTCCAATATCGTCGGATAACCGGACTCATGCATCCACTTTTGTAACCATTTCACCGAACATCCCCCCCGATGCTAATATATGTTATTAACACCGTTCCCCATCAATTCAAAAAAAATCTTATATACAATAAACAAATTTGATCGATGTGCCTCATCATCTGTGTTCATTTGCATAAAACACGCCACGACGCTCCTGAACGGTTCATCTGGAGCATGCCACCTGAGCATCTTCCTGTCATCGATGTCTATGCGTCCACCTTGGGTTTTTCGTTCAGGACTTTGAGACGTTCCCATTGATATGTATCGAGTTGTATACAATCAATTAGCTATGTCACTAGCGCTTGTATATGCTATAATGATTATTGTTGTGGCACTGTAGCTCAGTGGATAGAACATCTGTTTCTATACCGGTGTTGGACGTTCGAGTTGCTTCGAGCCCGCCATTCATAAGAATCCACAGAACCGCGTCTTTGCGCGGTTATTTTTTATATGCAAATCGCAGCCAGCCAATCGAAGGGAATTAATGATTATATGCTTTCGACCACTTTTTTAACCAGAAATGCTCTTCTGTTGTGGAAACTATTCTTCGCACTAAAGCTAATTGCGAATCTCGCGGTAACAGGGATCGTCTATTATCACACATCGACTGCTTTCTTCTGGAGACTTAGCTTTATCGGTCTTTCGATAGCCGTTTTTTTGTTTGTTCGATTTCTTTTACCAAAAGCCAATTCACACAAGAACGTATTGATCCGAGTCCTGATTCTTGATTTTCTGGTTTCGGCAGCTTACGGCTACGTCTTTATCGGTGGACAAGTTCCTAATCAGCTACTAGTTGGCATAACAGCGTTGGCTATTCTTATGTTACAGAAGAACTTCCGATCCCTCGTCTTCACTTGCGTGACGCTTCTCTTAGTCTACCTGGCGATCATGATCGCCATTGATTTGCACTTATACAATCGACTGGACGCGATCAGTTACTTTATAACCTGCTCCTTTATTCTTTTTGCCAGCATCGTGTCCGTATTGCTTCAATTCTACCAACGCGCTCGCCAGGATGTTCTTCACTTGTACACGCATTTGAAGGAAACCCACGAGAGTCTACAGGAATATGCTCTACAGGCGGAAGAATTAGGAGCTGCCAGGGAGAGGGTCACGATCGCGCGGGAGCTCCATGATTCGGTGGGGCATCAATTAACGGGACTGATCGTGCAGATGCAAGCAGCCCGCAAGCTTAGACTAGTGGGTCCAGAACAGAGCGAAAGGATCTATGCGGAATGCGAGGAATTGCTGCGATCTTCCTTGCAAGAGATTCGGTTAGCGGTACGAACTATACGGGACGAGCCTGTGCAATCGACGTTTCTGCCTGAGTGTCTGAAGAAACTGTCGGAAGAATTCACAAAGTACGCGGAGGTCGAGACACGGTTTTACCTGAAGGGTGATCCGGTTCCGCTACCGGGCGATCTTCAGCTGACAGCATACCGCATCGCCCAAGAGTCGCTAACGAACGCGAAGAAGCATGGACGGGCCAATAGAGCCTCCATCGAACTGGTCTACGATACGGGGCAGATTTCGATGTTGATAAGCAACGATGGGGTGCTGCCTGGTAAGTTGAAGCCAGGCTTCGGCTTATTGAACATGCAAGAAAGAGTAAAGGAATGGTGCGGCGCGGTTTCTTTCGGAGAGAAAGGAAATAAGGACTTTGCTGTGAAAGTGAGTCTTCCGTATCCAGTACTAGCCATGGAGGCGGAACAATGAGAATTCTCGTGGTGGACGATCAGAGGCTCATGCGCGAAGGGTTGGCAACGATTTTGAATTTGGAGCCGGATATGGAGGTAGTCGGTACAGCTGCGGACGGGAGAGATGCTTATGCCAAAGTGATAGAGTGGCGTCCCGATGCAGTGTTAATGGATATCCGGATGCCGGGAATGGATGGTGTGGAAGCCTCAGCGCTCATCCTTAAGCACTTTCCGGAGACCAAAATACTTATCCTGACCACGTTTGACGACGAGGAGCTTATCCTGCAGGCATTGGATCAAGGGGTGCACGGCTATCTGCTCAAGGATATGCCCTCCGAGGCGATAGTCAGTGCGATTTACGCCATCTGCAATGGAGGAACGGTTCTTCAGCCCGAGATTACGTCGATGCTGCTGAAAGGTCTGAACAAGGAGCCGGCCGGAAGCCCGAGGCAAATCCCTTCTTTTTTGAAAAATGACAACGAAGAACTCGCCAGATTAACCGAACAAGAGAAGAAAGTGCTGGCCTTACTTGCCGATGGCTTGAACAATAAAGAGATCGCTAGTGTTCTTTATATTACGGAAGGGACGGCCAAGAACCATTTGTCTAGCGTGATGGCGAAGCTCGGGTTACGCGATCGAACGCAGGCGGCAATATTTGCGGTTCGCAGGCTCCCTTAAAGCAATAACATTACTTTTGGCATAGAGCCTAACCTTTAATCATGACCGTTCGCACATTTGCGTAGGCGCTGTCCTTGCTACAATCATAGTATGTCGGAATAAGACCGACGTATGATGGACAAGAGGAGGAACAAGCGCTATGAGAGAGGACTTTGTATTCGATGTATTGAACGACCAATACACCAAACTTCTGGAGTTTGCGGAGAGATGCCCGGTGGACGCGCGGAATAAGGTGCCAGATGGTTTCAACAATACGATTCACTGGCATGTAGGACACGTGCTTGTCTCCACAGAGTTTCATATTTTGTATTTATCCGGCAATATACAAGCGTTGACGCTCCCGTCGGAATACATGGCTTATTTCGGATACGGCACGAAACCTTCGGATTGGCTGGACGAACCTCCGTTATGGGAAGCGTTGATCGAACAACTTAAGGCACAGCCTTTGCAACTGCGGGGATGGCTGCAGGAAAAGCTCGAACAACCTGTGAAGGAAAACTTCTTCAAAGCCGAAACGATAGGAGAACTGGTCGTCTCCACGACTCTTCATGCCTCCTACCATGTGGGCAATATCTCCGCCATGTTGAAAGCATTGAAGTAGAGCACTCCTATGAGATTAAGAGTAAACCAATGGCGATTCTCTATTCAAAACAAACTGTTGTTCATAACCCTTCCCATACTCGTCGTAACGATGTTGACGATAGCTGCCATGAGCCTATGGGTCACGGCACGTGAGAGCGATATGCAAATGAGGGCGAACCTGCGTAACACGGTCAAAATAGCTTCAGAGGTCATGTTGGCGTTCGAGGATTCAGCGACGAAAGGATCGCTCGACAGGGAAGCCGCAAAGGAGCAAGTGAAGCAGCTACTTCTCGGTCCCAAGCAAGCCGACGGATCGAGGACCATCAATACGAATATCGATCTCGGGAAGCACGGTTACTTCTTTATACTTAACGATAAAGGCGATTTGCTGGCGCATCCTTCGCTGGAGGGACGAAACCTCTATGATCAGCAGACGAGCGACGGCTTCTATCATATTCGGGATATGCTTAGTAAGAGCGGACAACCGGACGGTGGCTTCACCGTCTACAAATGGCCTCTGCCTGATAATTCTGCAGAGGCCATGAAAATTGCTTACTCACTGAAAGATCCGAATTGGGGATGGACCCTCGTGGCAGGATCGTACATTCAAGACTACAAGGCGGGGCAAAAACGTATCGTGCAAGGTACGTTGTATACACTAGTCGGCTGCCTCGTGGCCGGCGCCGTCGTTATTATTCTGTTTGCCATGCGGCTCTCCAAGCCAATTGTATTGTTGACCCGCCAGGTCAAGAAGATCGCGGATGGCGATCTATCGCCGAACGATAGTGAAGTCATTCGAAGTCGGGACGAAATCGGCGACCTGTTCATCTCATTCTCTATGATGCGGGACAGTCTACGAATTATGACTCAGGGGCTGCTTGATCATGCCGCCTCCTTGTCATCAGCCTCGCGTGACCTTTCCGCGACTTTCTTGGAGACGACGGAAGCGACGGACAGCATCTCCACCTCCGCGCAGGAAGTCGCTACGAGCAACGATACGCAAAAGAGGAGCCTGCGGGAAAGCACGCTCGCCATGGAGGAATTGGCGGAGGATGCGCAGCGCATAGCCGCTTCCTCTTCGCTGGCTCATGAGGCTTCACTAACCACATTAGTCCATGCGGAACAGGGCAACGAGTTCATCATTCGATCTTCGGAGCAGATGGGGGCGATAACTTCCACCGTGGAGGACCTGTCGTCCATAGTCAGCCGTCTCGCCGAGAGATCACGTAACATTGGAGAGATTGCCGAAGCGATGGCCGAGTTGTCCGCGCAGACGAATTTGTTGTCACTGAACGCATCTATCGAAGCGGCGAGGGCCGGTGATCAGGGCAAAGGCTTCGCCGTCGTCGCCGGCGAGGTGAAAAAGCTGGCGGAGCGCTCTCAACGATCCGCCATGCAGGTCGCGGAGCTGATCGGCGATACACGTGGAGATATCGAAACCGCCGTTGCGGTCATGGACAAGGGGGAGCGCGAGGTAACTGTCGGAGCGGACCTCATCCAACAATCCGGCGAAGCGTTCAATCGAATCCTGTTAGCCACGCGCGGCGCCGTACACCATGTGCGTCAGACCTCTTCGGCGTCTGAACAGATCTCCGCGAGCTCGCAGGAATTTACCGCGTCATTGCTGGGAATCGACCATATGGCGGAGCGTTCCAACGATCTGGCACAGGGAATTTCTACGGCCGCCGCGCAACATTTCGCTGCCATGGAGGAAATCTCGGCCTCGGCCGACTCAATGAACCGAATCTCCGAGGACATGCTTCGAATGGTTCAACGGTTTAGGTTGTGAAGGGAGAGGGAGACACGTTATGATCATGATAATGGGAATCGGAGGTTTTGTTCATGAGCACGAGACTATACTTGACACGCCATGGCGAGACGGAATGGAATGTGGTCCATCGCATGCAAGGGGAAATGGACTCCCCCTTAACGGAGCTAGGCGCACATCAGGCTGAGAGTTTAAAAGCAGTATTGGATACAGTGCATATAGACGTGATTTATTCAAGTCCGAGTCCAAGGGCGATGCGAACCGCAGAGATCTTGCGAGGAGAAAGAGAAATTCCTCTGACATCATCCGAATCACTTATGGAGATGAGATTCGGGATATGGGAAGGACACATCCATTCGGAGGTTCAAGCCCATTACCCCAAGCAATGGGATCTTTTCTGGAATAACCCGGAGGAGTTCGCAATCGCAAATAGCGAGACGTATGCAGAAGTGCGAACGAGAGCGTTGAATCTGATCAATGAGATCATTCGGAAACACTCTGGGAAGACGTTGCTTATTGTTACACATACCATCGTCATCAAGCTTCTCATGGCACATTTTCAGGGAACTGACTTGAAGCAACTATGGAAATCGACCGAAATTCAACCTGCCAGCCTGTCGAGAGTCGACATCTTGGGCCAAACGGCCAAGATCGTCCTTCATGGGGACACCAGTCACTATCCACTCCCGTAGGGTTGCGGCGCGACCAGTTGATCACCAACCTCTAGCGTTGCTACAACATGGGTTTCGATCGGCTAAAGCATTAATAAGTTGCATACAAGTCGATAATTGATAACTTGTATTCGGGTACAGCGCGACAGATCCAGTTGTTTGTCGTCTCTTCAAATATCACGGTCATTGACTAAGAAAAAAACATACACGCCTCGCAATCGCGGTGCGTATATGTTTTTTGTCCATTCAAACGTTCTATCCGTTTCAGCAACTCCAAAGTATACAATCCAGTTGAATGCGTAATGCTTCCAAAGATGCTGGGCGAGCCATACGCCGCCCATCGGCCACATAGCCCATGAGGCATCGCCCGCTCCATTGCCGCCCGCTGGCGTCGTGTGTCCCCATATATCCGTATTGTGATGTGCCACCCATCCGCGGGCTCCATAATAATCACTGGCCGTTTGTTTGCCGGTAACGGCAAGCTTACCGATGAAATCGAGCAACGGATCATGGCATTCGGACAGATTAGCTGTCTCCACGGACCAATAATTCATCTGCGCATTGATATTTAGCGTCCAGTTGCTGCTCCATGGAGCACGGGTATAAGCGTTCCAAATGCCTTGCAAATTCGCAGGCAGCGTGCCAGGTCGTGAGCTTGCGATCAACAGATATCGCCCGTATTGAAACAAGAGCTCGATAAGCGACGGATCGCTTGCTCCGTAAGTCTCCATATGTTCACCGACAGGCATTGTATTCGGCTTCGTCTTGCTACCTAGATCAAGCTTTACCCTGTCGTAGAGCGAACGATGGTCTGCAATATGGCGGCTGCGAGCCTCGTCGTACGACCGAAGCAACGCGCCTTCTAGATAAGCGAGCGCGGTCGCTCCCGCATCTTTGCCTTGGCTGTGTCCTGCCCGTTATAGCTAGTTGCCCCACTGAAGTACAAGGTTATGCGCGTAGCTCCTGTAGCATGAATACCGGCCGCATCGACGTTCAACATTCCGCCATCCACCTCGGCATGCAGATATCCTGAGAAGCACATTGCTTCCGAAGTTTCGTCCCCGTAAACGATTGGATGATCGACTTCATGGTAGTTAGGCGAAACATGCTCCGGCGCAAGTCCCCGCAGAACGAACTTCCCATTATCCACCGCAACCGAATGCCTCAAGGCGCTGTCCAGACGGGCACGAACATCTAGCGCCCCCGGCACGCTGGCCTCTAGCCGTACGATCAGCACTTGATCCGGATGCGAAACGAACATTTCGCGGGTATACACGATATTGCCGATTCTATATTCGACGCGAACAAGGGCATTCTCTAAATCCAACGAACGGCTGTAATCGTGGTGCAGATCTCCGTGCCCGAAGGTCAGGTGCAGGTCGCCGAACGGCAAATAGGATTGCGTGTACGGGCCCATCATCTCCTTGCAGGTGATATCGGCTTCTGCATATCGCCCTTCTCTCACAAGCTCCCTTACTTTGGAAAGCACCTCTATTGCGTGCCCATTGCTCCCTTTCTTCGGCATCCCTGACCATAACGTATGCTCGTTGAGCCCGATTCTGTCGCGTTCTACTCCGCCGAATGCCATGGCGCCGATGCGCCCGTTGCCAAGAGGCAGCGCTTCCGTCCATACGGAAGCCGGTTTGTTATATTGATGTTTCGTTTAACACCTCTGTTATTTGTAGTCCCACCGCTGCTTGCACCGAATAATAAATTATTTAATAGCACCAAGCGAATTATTAAAAATATCCACATCGGTGCAAGCCGTCAATCGGATGCCCTCATTCACCTCCGTTATACATTCGAAGCCGGACACCGTCATGAGCACATTGTTTCTGATGCGCAGCGTGTGGGCGCTCTTGGCGTCCAAAAGCCGTGCTTGCGACATAAGGAAGAGATTGTCCTCGATCCGAATATTGCGGTGGACCGGCGATTCTGGATCGATCTCCACGTTCTCCGGCACAATGGCTATAACCGCCAGTTCGCCGCTTCCGCATTCAATGAACCCGTTCTCCTGAATCAGTAGATCCTCCACCCGACCGGATTCGTACCACGACGCCGCATCGTCTGCGACAAGTATGGCGCTCATCCGCATCCGCTCGAATACGTTGCGCGCGATGACCGTCCGCTTTCGCGTCGTCGCCAGTACCCCCCGCGTCGGAATGCGGGCGAAATAGTTGTCCGTGATTTCCACTTCCGGTGTCCATGTTGCATTCTCAACGGCATCTCCCTCCTCAATGCCCTCCGGTAGATTCGCTTCCAAGGTAAGCAGCATCACACGAGGCTCGATCAGCTTCGCATCCGTTACCCGGGTGCTGCCCGAGGATACAAGCGAACGCTTCTTGATCCATTCGATGTCGTCGCCTGCATGGAAGGCTTTGAAGCCGTATGTTTGCGGATGCATGAACCGAACCAGAACCTGATTGGCGGACGGAAACCCAACAATGCGTAGATGCGTGCCGTGCACGTTGATGGCATCGTCATGAGCACCGACAAAACGGCTGTTCGTAATGAAGATCCGGCCCTTACAGCCGGACAGGTGCACGAAATCCGCAAACGCCGCCACGGTCCGGCCCGTCTCCGGACGCGGAGACATGTCGAGTCGGTTGAAGCTCAGATTGTCGCTGAACTGGCCTACAATGCCAAGTCCATGCATGAAATGGACGCCAATGCGTTCCAGACGAATGTCGCGGCTTCTGTGTATGAACGCTCCCACTTGGTCGCGGATACCGTCCCGTGCCTGCAGAATCCAGCCTTCGGCAATATCGGGCAACAGCTCGTAGTGAAGCCTGATCCTCCCCGGATTCAGCTCTTCGGCGCGTAGGGCTTGCATGAACACGTTATCGATTCGCCAAGTCGAATTGCTCGCTTTATCAAAGATTTGCATGGGACCGTCCCGAAAGCTCCAGCCATCCCCGACCCAAAATAGCAAACCATCCCTAATCTCATATCGGGAGTCTGAATGTACACTAATGTCCAAGTAGGTGCCGGTATCCGCATTCGCCGCCGTCTTCTCCACTTTCATCTCCACGACTGTCGGCCAGGCGTAATCGAACTTCAGATTGCAAATCTCGATGCGCTCACAATCGTCGATCACGAGCATGGTCATTTTCCCGTGGAATAGGAAGAGCGCGCCGCCGCCGTCGAGCACGAAATCGTTCAGACCTTTCAAGCAGATCCCTATCGTCTTAACCGGATTCGGATTTTCTGCTTCGCTAGCCGTATTAGACACATAATAGACGGATCTTTCGGCGAAATCGGTATAAAAATCATACCGTCCCGGTTCTACGACGAGCGTCACAGCCGTCCCGCTTATCCGCGAGGCCGCTTCAATCGCGCGTTTCATCGCAGGCACGGCGTCTTCTCCCGAGTCCGGCTTGCCGCCAAACTGTGCAAATTCAAGTTTCACCATACTGCTGTCATTTACGCTTGCTACTGCCATACAACCTCCCTCTCCTCACACCAACAACAGAACTTCCTATCTATTTATATTAATTCCAATATCACTGGAACATGTGGCTCAAGCTTGATCCGAATCGATCTGTCCTCGGCGGTATAATCATCATAGAGTTCGCGGCCGTCTTTCGTTAGGCGATAGGCTTGATACTTCATCCCTTGCCAAGTCCGCGGAAGTGTCCATGCTCGTTCGCTCCCATGCCTGCTGTATGCATATATCCGATTATCTATCGGGATGAAACGGTCGTCGTTGTCTGCGATCACAAGATCTCCCCAGGTAACCGCGAGGCGATTCGCCCCTTTGTCCGCCATCATCGTCACGCCGTCGCCGAACCGCATCATAACGGTGTGCTCGTCCTCGCGCATTTCGACCATTTCCCTAGCCAAATAAAAGCGATAAAGCATCGATCCCAAATAGAGGATATCCACGATTTGATTCCAATTTGAATCAAAGGAGGCCGATTTTACCATTTCACCTTCGAGACGGGTAGGCTCGCCTCGGTACAAAATATCCGCATCGATCGAAGCGCCTTTGCCCCATGCGATTGCGTTCATGTCCACGCTGCCTCCGCCGACGATTTTCCCGTGATACATCTGGGACGGGGAGAAATGCCAATATGCGCTGAATACGCCCGCATCCTCGATTGGCATGCCGTTTTGGCCTTCCGTGGATACGTCGATCCCTCTTTCTTTGAAATACGCGATAATCGGTTTCATTCCGCAGACAAGCTCTTCCATGGGACCGATATATCCGTCGCCGTCCCAGCTTGCATTCGTGTTGCGGAATGCATCCAGATGCACCGTCCGCTCCACGGGCACGAGCTTAAGAAATTCGTCCAGTCGAGCAAACGCATGACCGCTCTCCACATCCTTCGAATGCGAAATGTGGTACACCCGCTGATCCAAGTCCAACCAGACGCGTGCCGCGCCGTCCGGATCGCGGCTCAAAATATCCGGATTCCAGTCCGGCGAATCGTCATAAGCATCGTCAACGTTTATGTGATAACTGACCGTGCATGCGTATTCCTTCTTAGCCGTTTGAACTAGCTCCGCCAACTCTTCGCCCGCTCTGTCCGGATTTACGGCCAGCTTCGGATTAATTCGGTTCAGCGACGGATACCCTGTATCGTGGCCGTCAAATTGCCAGCCGACCAAGTAAACGATTTGGGGAATCCCACCGGTAATATGGTGAACTTGACGTATAATGTCCAGCGTTTCCCGGAAAGTTGTAAGAACGCCTCGTTTTCTCTCAGCGCAAAACACCTTGTACCAGATCGCTTCCTTGTAGATCGGGTTCGCATCCGGAAACTGTCGATTCAGCCACAACTGGTAGTCGCATTCGTCCGCCTTGCCGTCGCCGTTGCCGTCCGTCAAAAAAACGATGCTCATCTCAAGAGGCTCCATCGCTTGTCCACGCACGCGGTATTGGTACGTATTCGGAGAAATGGCGTACGCATCCGACCGCTCCGAGTAATGGCCGCCGCCCGACGCTTTGCTAAGAAGAGGAATAACCGGATAGTTGGTATGCACGAAGCAACAAAGCTCGCCATTGAACAAACAGGAATGCATCGTCGGTACGTCATGGCGGTCGGGAACGGCATAGCCAATTTTATCCTTGATCTGCTTTCGATCGTACAATCCTCTGCCCCCGCCGGGTATCAGCTTCCAGCTTTTCGGATGAATTTCTGTCCGGGCATAAGAGAAGCCACTGTTCGTGCATGCAAGCAAGGGCTGATCAATCCAATCGATCCGCTCCAACCATTGCTCGGTATCTTCTTTCACTTGCAGATGCACGGATACTTCGTTTTGCTCCAGACGGAAGATGACCGATAGTCTCAAATCGTTGCTTTTTAATTTCATGTCGTAAGAAACAACTGACCGCTCGGGAAGCTGTCTGGCCTCAATCTCCCACTCTTCCCACGACTTCACGCTTCCGTTCAAGGCCCATTTTCCTTCCGGACCACTTCCGTTCATCCCGATTCCGGTATCCTTGTGTGCGTATCGCCTGATCCCCGGCCAATCGTACAACCCCACCAATAAATGATCATTCTCCAATAGAAACATGCCATGGCCTCCCGCCCAATGACCAAGGAGAGGAACGCATCAAGCCCGCCGCCCCTCTCCTTGGTCACATCAATGTCGATACTTGTTTTATTTTGCTATATTGTCGGCATACTGCTTCGTATATTCTGCCTCCAGCTTGGCAATCCCGAGCTCTTCCGACTTGTCCAGAACAAAGCTGAAGACGGATTCGAACTCTTCTTCGGATTCCGCGAAAACGAGCTTTGGCAAATAGTCGCTTCTCAGCGTATTTATTTTCGCCTCTATGACGCCAAGCTCGCTTGCGCTGTCGATGACAAAATTGAATTCAGGGAAAAACTTCATCTTCGGAGCCATTAATTGATCATAAGCCAGTTTCTCCTGATCTTGCGGATTCCAGAATACGGTATTCGAAACGGCCCAATTCGCCACCAGCATAATCGGCTCGCCGAGCCCAGCCTGTTTCCACGTGCCGCCCCAATCCTTGTTCAACGCATCGTTGAATCCAGTTGTAAATGTCGGTTTGCCTTGCGGGAAATAGTTGTTCACCGTCGATTTGTCATAGTAGAAGTGCGGTCCGTTCTCCAAATCTTTGAACGCCTCTACTCCCGTCCCCTCCACGCCGAAGAAAAAGTCGGCCTGACCTTCTTTGGAGGCCGCATATTCCAATAATTTCATCGTACGCTCCGGATTTTTATTGCTTTTCGGAATGACAAGCGCCATCCATCCTTTCGGAATGGTCGGATACATATAGCTCGAGAAGGGGGACAGCATTTCAAAGCTGGTGTCCGGATTATCCTTTGGAGGCGTGTTGTTTTTCGCTGCCGAGTTCAACGCCGATACGATCACGTCGCCTGCCGCCACCTTTTGCGCGGTAACTTCTCCGGTATTAACAAATGATTCCTTTGTCAGCAATCCCTTGCCGGCCATCTTGAAGGCGAACTTCACCATTTCTTTCCACTGCGGATCTTTGATTTTATGTTGGACGGTCTCTCCGTTTAAATAATAGTCCGCGATTCCGAATTGAGGTAGGAACCAGCCCAGATCGTTCGAATGCTGCCCCTTGTCGCCCAGGTAAGGAATTTTGTCGGGATGATTTTTAGCCATTTGCTCAAGCGCGGCCAAAAATTTGTCCGGGCTTGAAGTGTCAGGACGGCCGATCTCATCGTAATAATCTTTGCGGACGACGAATTGCGGCAGCCAGACCGGCGCCAGACCGGCGTTTAGTTTCGCTTCATCCAAATACTTTGTCGTTTGATAGCCAGAAATGAGCTTATAGGTTTTGCCGTCTTCTTCCTTGAAATTGGCGAGCAGCTCCTCGCCGTACTGCTCGTTCAGGATGCTACGCAGGTTAGGTGCATACTGCTCGATCAACTCATCCAGAGAATACAAATAATTGCCTTCGACCAATTGCTGAAGCATCTTGTTTCCTCTGTCAACGACCATAATGTCCGGCAAGCTGTTGCTTGCGATCATGAGCGAAATATCTTTGCCGTCGCCGTCGTCTTGTACAGGCTTCTTGACATTAAAGCTGATTCCGGTCTTTTCTGTAATCCTCTTCGCTCCCGCACCGGTCCAATCGCTGTACCAAGCCCGATCGGAATACAAATCAAGTGTCAACGGTGAATCGCTGGCTTGCCCATTGTCCGCGGGCGGTTCGGCCGATGTTTCCGGCGTTGCGCCGCCGTTGTTATTGTTTGCGCATCCCGCGAACACGGAGATTAACAGACTGACAATCAGCAACGCGGACAAGCTTCTTAACGATCTTTTCATTGAAAACGTCCTCCCCTGATTTTTTCTATATATCATAGGCTTGCCGAAGACAATCCTTCGATACCGCAACTAAGCTTTGATAGCTCCAACCATCATACCCTGCACAAAATACTTCTGTATGAAAGGATAGACGAGCGTAATCGGTAAAATAGTAACGATTAATGTTGCGTATTTGATAGCCAGCAATGTCGATAACGGATCCAACCGCATATTGGGCGGCAAGTTCTGCATATTGTCTATAATGGCCGTGTCGGACAACATGCGCACGATAATCGTAGGCAGCGTCCATAGCTCCTGATTAGAAACAAAGTAAGCGGAACTAAACCAATCGTTCCAATGATTAACCGCGACAAACAAGGAAACGGTAGCCAGCACCGGCTTGGAGAGCGGGAGAATGATTCGCATGAAAATGTAAAAGTCGCCTCCGCCGTCCACTTTGGCCGATTCCTCCAGCTCATTCGGCATCTGCCGGAAAAAGGCCATAAACAGTAGCGCATTGAATATATTGAACATCGCCGGAATGATGTACACCCAGAAGGAATTAAGAAGATGCAGCTTTTGCAGCAGAAGATAGGTTGGAATTAAGCCGCCGCTTACGTACATAGTAACCAGTCCAACCAAGGAATACACCTTTCTAAACAGCAGCCGCTCCTTTGATAGCGCATAGGCGCCTATTGCCGTAAACAGCACGCCGGTTAGTGTGCCGAGCAAAGTACGGGCTACCGTGACGAGAAAAGAATGGAGCAGCTGCTCGTCTTGAAAAATGACGCTATAGTTGGACCATGTAAATTGTCTCGGGAACAGATATAGCTGGCCGCTGGCCGCATCGACTGGATCATTTAAAGAATAGATGAGCAAGTAATAAAGCGGATAAAAGGTCGCCAGAAAAGCAATAATGCCAATGATTATGACGGTAACGTTCACAACCTTATCTTCCAGCGTTAGCTTAATGGATGAACGCATCGCAGTCACTCCCATGCAGTAGAATTAAAACAATCGGTTGCCGGATACTTTGCCGGAAAACCAGTTAGCGAACAATACAAGAACCAGAGACAAGACGGCCTGGAACGAACTGACGGCCGTAGCATATGAATACCGGGTGAGTTCGAGCCCCATTTGCAGGGAATAATATTCGATTACGTACGACGTTTCTTTGTTAAACGAATTGCCGAGCAAGATAGAATGATCGAGATTTCCGCTGAACAAGGTGCCAATCTTCAGAATGAATAAAATGGCGAATAACGGAACGAGATTGGGCAGCGTTATATGGATCATCTTTTTGATTCGGCCTGCCCCGTCCATCGTAGCCGCCTCATAGAGATCCGGATTAATGCCGGCGATGGCTGCCAAGAATATAATGGCGCTCCAGCCCGTCTCCTTCCAAATACTAACGAGCGTGGAGAGCGGCCGGAACAGTCCGGGCTCCGTCCAAAACTCAATTGGATGCTGGATCATCTCCAGCAACAGCAGCGATTGATTAACCAATCCTTTGTTGTCGAGCAAAATAATCCACATGGACGCAACCATTGCAAAGGAAATAAAATGGGGCAAGTAGCTTGTCGTTTGCACGAGCTTTTTAAACCGCAAAAACGGAATTTCATGGATTAGCAACGCGAACAGCAACGGCACTGGAAAGACCACCAACAAATATAGCAGGCTCAAAATGACCGTGTTTCGCATCGCCATATAAAAATTCGGGTCCGAAAACATCTCCGCGAAATTTTTAAATCCGACAAATTCGCTCCCTGTAAATCCGGACGTGATCTTGAAGTCCTGAAAAGCGATTATATTGCCCGCGAGCGGAATATAAGCGAATATAACGAGAAACAGTATGCATGGTAAAATCATCATTTGCAGTGTAATTTGAGATTTAAATAGGTTCCAAGTTCGATTATTCCTTCGTTTCCTTGCTGCTTCCAGCTCCATCATTGCGCGTTCCCCTCCTGTAAAAAGAATACTATGAGTTCTCCGAGCTGCCTATGAGACAAGTCTAAGCTTTACTGATACAAAACCAATCAATCGGATTTTCATCATTTCTAAAAAAAACGCCCTCCATTAAATGGAGGACGTCCTGCTTTCGCTTGCATCCGAGCGTTAAATATCTAGATCCGTCGTATTCAGCGGCAATACGGGATGCAGAAGAACAATCGTCGTTCCTCTGTCTTTCTCGCTTTCAATCTCCAATCCGTAGGACTCTCCGAAGTAATGCCTTAAACGCTCATGCACATTAATCAGTCCCAATCCTCCTTCGAAGTCGATCCTCGTTTCTCTAGCGTTATCAAGCAAGGTTAGCCTGATATCATCCGGAATTCCCGGTCCATTGTCGGTGATCCGGAAGCAAATGCCGCCCTTCTCGAGGCTGCCTTGAACAAGAATCATTCCCGCATCGCCCTTATCCGCAATACCATGCCGAATCGCGTTTTCCACCAGCGGCTGAAGGACAAGACGCATGAACGGCAGATGCTGAATTTCCTCTTCTATCCGGTACATGATGCGAACCAGACTCGACTGCCTAACTTTCTCGATATGAATATACGATGCCAGTAGCTCCAGCTCTCTTCGCACGGTCGTCAATTCCTTTCCCCCGTTCAAGCTAAGGCGGAACAAAGAGCCTAGGGAACTGACGATTTCGCTGATTTCGTCGATATGATGGGCTTCAGCCTTCCAACGTATCGTATCCAGTGTATTATACAGAAAGTGAGGATTGATCTGGTAAGCCAGCACTTGGAATTCAAGCTGTTTTTTTCTCTTTTCTGATTCTTTTGTTTCCTTGAGCAACTTGTTAATTTCCCGGATCATATTGCTCATACTACGATAAAGCCATCCTACCTCATCGCTTCTTTCGACCAGCTTCGAATTGGTTATCGCGTCTTCCTTGAAATTGTTTCTGGCCAATATTTTCATTTGCCGAACGAGCAAGGAAATCGGATTCGTATATTTGATCGTAATATACCCCGCTAGAAACAAAGATAACAAAAAATAAAAAACGAGAAACGCCACGGTCAGCTTATTAAGCACGGCAACCGGATTGTTCAGATCTTTGAGCGGCACGATGCTGACCAACCTAAGCTCATCTCTCAGTATGGCGGAAACGTTTACAAGCGATTTTAATCCTTCGTAATCCATCGTTTTTGAAACAAGCGGACGTTCGAGCACTTGCCACAAGTCTTTATCGATGCTTCCGTACTGATTATCCGTGCTATAGATGATCTGATTATTTTTATTGATTAACATCAGCCTCTGATTGTCGAATTGCTTCACCGGATCAATAAATTCCGCCAGAATCGACGGCCTGATCTCCATAATGACGATGCCAAGCGGCTCAAAGGTCGATAAGCTGTGGAGTCTCTTAACGCTGCCGAGCGTGGCCTGAACGAACAAGCTGGGATGATCCGCGGTTTCGAATACTTTCCAGAACGAACGGCCATTCGTCGCGATATCAGCAAACCATGGAACCTCCTTCATATCGATAGACCGATACGTCGATTTCATATAGGTCGGATGCTCCGAAGGATCGAGCGGAAACAATCGAATCTTAAACAATCGATTGGAATAATTGAGGGTATCGGTAAATGAAATCAGCTTGTTGGTGTAGCCGATCTCGTCTTGCGGGTCATTAAGCATGGGATTGAACAGCGCCTGCATATCATCCGACGCCATAATTTTATCCTGCTCGTTCATGACATAATAAAAAAACTGGTCCAAGTTTTTGCCCGATTGCACGACGGAATCAAGATTGCTGGCATAAATCGTCTTCTCTGAATTGGATAAGGCGATATAGCCAACGAGCACGAACGGAACGACGATCAGAATAAAAAACACGAACATAAACCGATACCTCATTGACATCGGATAGCTGATCAGACGCTTAATCATCACCGTCTATCCCCTTCATGTTTCGATATTCCCTCGGCGTGCAGCCGAAATTCTTTTTGAACAGCTTGGAGAAATACACGGTGTCTCGGTAGCCGACCTCGTTGCTGATTTGATAGATTTTCATAGAAACGTCCTGTAACAGCAGCTTTGCTTTTTCCATTCTTAGATGAGTGACATAATCCAGGAACGTCATGCCGACGTTTTTTTTAAACAAGGTGCTGAGCCACTCCGGCGACACAAAGACGTGATCCGCTATCGTCTGCACCGTGATCGGCTCCGAATAATGCTCCCGTATATATTGCTCCGCCTTTTGCAAAATTTGATTGCGGGAACTCCCTTGCAGCCCAGAGTTCACCTGCAACAAGCTGTCCAGCACCAACTGTTGGAGAGCTTGAATCGTATCGAAAGCTTCAATCTTCTCCCATAAGAGGAGCGGTTTCCTTTTCCACTCCTCGTTCTTCCAGCCCATCCGTCTAGCCTCATCGAAAACCTCCAACAGCCATTCAAATACATGATGGTGTAAATCGCGCATCATACCGACGCCCCACTCGCGAATCATAACGGGAAACTGCAACACGGCCTCCCGCACATCATGTTCTTCTCCATGCTTGAGCAAGTCCGCTAACGCCTTAGGCTCGAGCAGAAGATCAACATCCCTGAACAAATTGGCCGATTCAAGCTCCAGCTCCCCTTCCGATTCTACGTCTCCGTATATTCTGGCCTGGGTCAGTTTGTCGAGCGATTCCTTGTACAGCTCCGGCAGCGAGTTTAAGTTTCCTTGGGACGAAATCATGATTGTTGCGCTTACTTTAACGTACTTTTTAATCCGGGCGGCCATTGTCGATTTGAATTCTCGAATCCAGTATTCAAATGCAGAAAGCGCGTTTGGCTGAACGCCAAAGATACCAATCCATTTGTCCCCCGGCATCATGCGGAACAGCACATAGTTTCCGGCATGCGCGGCATGTTCCTTCAGCGAATGCTCCAGCACGTTACCGATTGCAAACATGATTCTATTCTGTTCCTTAGAAGAGAGTCCCGGATTCGCATACGACTTCAGATTATTAGCTTCTAGCAGCAGAATAACCAACTTGTCTGAGCCGATCCAGCCGATGTCATATTGGTCCAGCAATTGCTTATTGGGCGGAACCGGGCTTACGCTCGCCGAGCGATCAACCATTTCCTGTAGCATTCTTTCCCTGAGCTTCGGCATAGCGCCTTCTATCATGCTAAGGCTGCTCTGGCGTTTCTCCTCTTGCTGTAGGAGTAGCAACGCTTTGATAACGACTTCCCTCAGCTCCGCCATGTTGACCGGCTTAAGTAAGAAATCGACTACTCCATAGCTCATCGCCTTGCGCGCGTACTGAAAATCATCGTAGCCGCTTATTATGATAACTTTACCGTCAAATGAAAGCTCCTCGTACAGCTTCTGTATAAATTCGAGACCGGACAAGTTTTTCATTCGGATATCCGTAATAACGAGACTAATATCAGGAACCTCCTTAATCATCTCTATAGCCGTATATCCGTCATCTGCTTCATATAGCCGTTCGAAGCCCAATTCATTCCATATCTCATGCCTGAGCAAACCATTGCGAATATCCTTCTCGTCTTCAACGATAAGCAATTTATTCATAACATCCACCTCGCTTTCCGATTACGAACCGATTATACTCGATTTTAACGAAAATGTGCAGTCAGTTCCGTCTGAAGCGTATAGGGTAACTCTCATGGGAATTACTGAGTGTATAATGGGTACTTGTAAAATCGCTCGGATACGTTAAAGAAGCTTCGATATCGTTGTTTGAAGAAATAAATTTCTAGACTGAAAATTATCAAGACCTAAACTTAAGGAAATCAAATAAAATAAAGGGTTCTACATATTATGCATGACTAATATGTGGAACCCTTTATGTTTTAACTATCGTTTCCCGTCGTATTATAAGGTCAGCCAGTTATTACTGGTTGACCACTTTTTATTTTGGTGGTGTATTTGTTAGTAGCCGGGGCAGATCGGTCGTTCCCCTGGGTCTGAACCCGTCGCTAAAACTGATCGCCCCCTACTTGTAAAAACCATGTTTAAGCTGGTTGAGACGAATAGATCTCGCATAACAAGCGATGTTGTGGAACTATGAGCAGTTCTTAGGTTACCGGCAATATTTATGAGAGGGAGAGTGTTTATGAATCCAGACATTGGTCTGGATATTTCTAAAGGTAAAAGTAGTGATGGACAAGTCTTCTTTGACAAAGGCAAGCCCTTTGGGGCCGTATTACCGAAGGTGCGCGCGCTGACCTTATTCTCGTAAACGGTGATCCGACAACCAATATCTCGGATACCTTGTCGATCACATCCGTGTGGTTTAATGGTTCGCAGCAACTAGGTTAATCGGGTTCGATCTCCCTGTACAATGTCGTCAATGCGAATGATGAGCGAACCGGAGATTTTGATAACGTTGCTGATCGTAAAATCGTTAAAAAGAGGGACTGCTGACTAGTCCCTCTTCGACTTTAATCTATTAATCCAAATCCTCCTGTCAGGAACGACAGCCAGATCAACGTTCCTCCAGATACTATCAAACCCGTTTTATTCCCATTGGATTATCAATGTAGTCATTGTTTAAATTTTACTACATTTTGGAACTATTCTGCCCGTTCGTATTATGAGGTCACCAGATCTTTCTGGTGGACCTCATTTTTGTGTAATCGTAAGATAGCGGTAGCCGGGGATCTAACGTTTCTGCCTGTGGGAGCTAGATCCCGAGAGCTATACAGTTCATCTCCCCTACTTGTTAAACCATGATTAGGCTGGTTGGGACACGATCCCGAATCACATGCGATAATGTGGACGACAAGAAGGTTAGGGGTTGCCGGCGAATATAATATCGGGAGTGGTGGAATGAACCCTGTCATTGGATTAGATGTATCTAAAGGAGAAAGTCATGCACAAGCTTTTTCAGATCGAGGAACGCCTTACGGAAAGACCTTTCAAAAATAAATAATATGCCGCCGAAAACAATATTTTTTCAATCACCATTCCCCACAAAACATGAAAGAGTAAAAAACACGCATTAGCATTGATGGTTTCCCCCTAAATCATTCAAAAACAAAAGCGAGTATCAGTTTTGCACGCAAGGTCGACTGCCGAAAGCGTTCTTTGATGGGACTCCACATAAAACAGGTCTCTCTTCTTTTACATAAAATAGGGAACGCTATCTATCTTAACGCAGAACGTCTTTCATTTCAGCACAATTTTACTGGCAAGCGTATACGGCCTGAAAGAATTCGTGCGAACACATACTCGCTAGATGAATCCTTTGAAAAAGTATTTGAAATGTAATTTTCATTAGTTAAAACATGATTTCATAGCTTTTTCCTTTATAAGATACAGGGGATGATGTGCAATGAGCCATATCTTTATATAGCTAAGATCGGTCATATCATCCCAGCCTGGAAAACAACCAGATCGGGTATACTTGCGGCTTCTCGATATTCCGGTGCCAGACATCTACGGTCCCTCGGCCGACGAATAAGCCCAATGAACTAAGTTCCTCTATCTGATATGCGCCTTTTTAGACCATCTCCCTAATGCCTCGCGAACTTATTTGTATTTTAAGGGAGTAATCTAGAAATGTTCCTCCCCCTGGTTCTGTACATCATTTAATGACTCTGTTTGAAGACGCACGGGAATAAAGGGGGATTATTGTCGCCCCATTTACTTCCAATTACTGCACGCATTCTCCACGCCGCCCTTGGAGGTTTTCACTCCCATGTCTTAACGGGTCAGTGCCGTACGGGTCGGTGCCCTTTGGTTTAATGAATCCGGTACTCTGTGCTTTCTTTGAAATCCTGCGAATAAGCCAAAACTCGTACAACGAAACGGGTTGTTGGGCTAAGCTGCTTGCAAGAGCGGTAACGTTTTTTGTGGCATATAGGCTTTGCCGCTGCGCGCCATCCCGACTAGTATTCTAGCCAATTTACCGCATAGTTTCATAATGGACCTCATTTTCTTCATCTTCTTGAATTGCACATTGTATGCATGCATCGCTTGAAACTCCGAATTGTTCATGACCAAACTCATAGTAGCCATGAAGAGGAAGCGGCGAAGGCGGGATCGTCCGCGTTTGCTAATCTTCATCTGCCCGGTCCATTTGCCTGAGCTCGCTTCTGCGAGGTTAAGTCCGGCATGGCGCAGCAAAGCATTACCGTGAACAAATCCGCTTAAGTCCCCAGCCTCACCCAAAATACCAGCTAATGAAATGACACTAATCCCTTTAATAGTGAGGATGTATTTTGCAAAGGGAATACGTTCTAATACGGTTGAAATTTCCTTCTCCACAACCTCTAGCTGTTCGCAAGCAAGATCGTACTCGGCGAGCAATTGATTCAAGTGAAGCTTGTAGTAATGCGAAGCTGATTGAGATCCTACAGAATGGTTGGCCAACTCGATGAGTGCTTTTGCTTTTCTAGCACCACAGTGCCGTTTCATGATGGTTTTCCATCCCTGAATCAGGTTCTGAGGTTGTAGTTTACTGAGCTCCGCTGGAGTAGGGAAGAGGCGAAGCGTAGCGATGGAGCCGACACATGTGATGTCTTTGAACACGTGACGTAGTTCAGGGAAAACGACGTCAACCCAGCGGTGGATCTGGTTTTTGGCACTAACAAGTCGTTTGACGACGAAGTCACGGTTAGAGAGAAGCACACGTAGATCCTCGAAGGCTTGGGGGGTCTTGCGTGATACCAAGTAGTAACCGTTCTTGACCATGTCGGCGATAACGAGAGCATCCTTCCGGTCACTCTTTGAGGGCGTATTGTCGCGATTCTCTTTGTTCTTTTTGACGAGATGTGGATTGACTAAAACGACTTCAAAATGGTGTTCTGTGAGCCACCGAGAGAAGTTAAGCCAGTAATGCCCAGTTGGTTCCATCCCGACGATGGCGGCGCTTAAACGATGGGTGGTTGGCAGCTTTTGAATCCATAGCAAAAGATTGTGAAACCCCTCCTCGTCATTAGAAAAGGATAAGTGGTCTCCGATGATGATGCCACGAAAATTTACAGCGCGTGCAACATGCATCTGCTGGGCGATGTCGATCCCGACAACTAAATGCTGAGCAGTAATTTTTTCAATGAGTTGATTTTGTCTCGCTTGCGATTTAAACTTCATAGTAGAGCGACCTCCTGGATGATGGAATTTTTAGGGCTATGACCCGTTGCGTACTTCCATCGTACCGAGGCGCTCGTTTTTATGCAAAGCGGAAATTTAACGCTCTACAGGAATGCTAACGGGCCGGATAGCTAAATGACTTCGCGAATACTTTTTGAGACGGAATATTCAATTTAAGGAGGATTATATGAACACCATCGTCTATATGGTTAGGCATGCAGAATCACCATACGATGAAGGAACTGAAAGAACAAGAGGACTCACCACAAAGGGCAAGGGCGATGTTGAAAAAGTTACAGAAATTCTTAAAAAAGAAGGAATAGATATTATTATATCTAGCCCATATAACCGAGCAATCCTGAGTATTGAGGGATTGGCACAAAACTTGGGATTAGATATCGAAACATTTGAAGATCTCAGGGAAAGGCATTTTGCTGGAGAAATTATTGGAAATTTAATGTCCGTTATTAAAGAGAAATTTTATGATTTTGATTATTTTTTACCGGGCGGGGAGTCTAATTCTGATTGCCAGAATAGATCGATATCAGTGATAAAAAACATATTAAAAGAACACTCTGGGAAAAAAATAGCTATTGGAACACATGGACTTGTAATGACTTTGATGATCAATTATTTTGATTCAAGTTATGGTTTGGATTTTTTAAATCAATTAAAGAAACCAGATATTTATAAATTAAGTTTTGAAAATTTAGAACTAAAAGAGGTAATAAGACTATGGAATGAGGATTTTTGATTTAGCTAACGGATACGTTAGCTAAATCAACTAAACCCTGTCTAATACTTTATTTTCCGGTTAGTTTCTTTTTGTGGGCTCTCTGATGCCTCATTCTAAAACTTATTTCTCTGAACCTGACGATTTTCAAAACCGAAAACCCCGTCAAATAACAACTCCGGTCTAATACTTTATTTTTTCCATACAACTTAACCCGGTATTCCTCCTCTGCGTCCCATAAAACCATGTTAAAGTAGTCAATCACAATGAAAGCTTTATCGACGTAGATATCAAAAGCGACTACCGCATATCGGCAAGCGTTTGCTTGTAGTCCGAACGGTCGATCAGATTGGTCAGTTCGCGAGGATTGTTCGTCTACAAGCCACAGCGAGCTGACCAATCTGATCACGCAATAAGCATTCTATGATCATGTTGTCCTCTAATGCAAGCTACCAGTATCCAGCATTTCGTAACGTTTTTTATCGTAAAGGAAAATCCGTTGAATTATTGGTGAACTTTGAACCCAGTTATCTTTCTTAACCGAATGGTGGAAACCGTTGTTTGGTGAAAACGGAGACCAGGATCATAAAGGATTATCCCGGTATCGATTGTGAATAAGATGAAGACATGATTGAGTAAATAATAGATGAGTGCCGCGCCACCCGCTACTTTTTTTCCCGAGTTGCTGGCGACACTGGATGTCCATGAAAACCACGTTGGTACCAGACCAATTTGAGACCGTCGCACATAACGATTAACACATTTGAGCTGAGATCGGGATCGTCTTCTGGGATCGACATCACATATGGCTTGGCGAGATCACAAGTTTTGGTTTTGAATCATCTTTAACCTTTTCACCCATTTTTGATTGTTGCGCGTGATGGGTATAACAAGAGAAGTACCACGACAAGCGACAACGTTAGAAAAATCACAGAACCGGTTATGGATATTGAAACAGCGTGTGCTAGTTCTAGGCTCCCTCCTTTCGATGAAATCGTTCCTTTGCCAATTGCTCTCTCGAAAAATGTGATAAGGATAGCAAGCCCTATTGATCCACCAATTTGATGTGCAACATTGACAAGTCCTGATGCTGCGCCCGCATCGCGTTTATCTACCCCCGCTAGTCCAAAGGAAGTGAAAGGAATAAAAACAATACCTGCCCCGATACCAAGGATCACCATGGGAATAAAAATTTGTGGAAAAAATTGAGATTCTATAGTGATACGACTCAACCAGCCCATTCCTGCTATCGCTATTATTATTCCGCTCACAAGTAATCTGATCGGTCCAAATCGGGAGGTGAGCCATGGCATTAGGTACATCATTGCGAACTGCACAGCTGTCATAGGGAGGAATGCAAGTCCAGCTTGGAATGAACTAAAACCAAGTACCCTTTGCAAAAATTGTGATAAGAAAAAAATCATCGAAAACATGCCTCCTACAAATAGGAGCCTACCTAGATAGCTGCCAGACCGCTCGTGGCTCGCAAACAAACGAAGTGGTGTAATCGGTTGTTCGGCACGAGCTTCAATCAAGAAGAAAGCAATGAGTGACGCCACCCCGGCAATAATCGAAACTAATGTCCATATATTAGCCCATCCGCTAGAAGCAGCATGCACAAAGCCAAATACTAGAGCGGTCATTCCAATAACGGATGATAACGCTCCTGTTAAATCAAATCGTCCCGTGTTTCTATCGGTTTCTGATAAGTACCGAGGAGCCAGTAATAGTAGCGCCACCCCAATAGGTACGTTAATAAACATGCCAAATCGCCATGAGATTAAATCAGTTAGCACACCACCAAGGACGAGACCTACACTGCCTCCTGCTCCAGAAACGGCACTATATAAAGCGATCGCTTTTGATCGTTCTTTGGCCTCTACAAAGCTCACGGACAGTAATGCGAGTGTTGAAGGCGCTGCTAATGCAGCTGCGATACCTTGCAAGGCTCGAGTAACGAGAAGCCATTCTGCGGATTGAGATAAACCGGCCAGTAGAGAGGCCAACGTGAACAAAGTAATACCTGTCATGAATATACGCCTTCGACCCAAGATGTCCCCTGCCCTAGCACCTAGCAACAAGAAACCTCCGAAAGCCAAAATATAGGCATTTTGCACCCAAGTCAAGTTAGTCGTTGTCAGATGCAGTGATCGACCAATCTCAGGCAGCGCAGTAATCATAATGGAGGCGTCGAGCACAATCATAAGCTGACAAGCAATGATAATAGTTAAAATGATTCGTTTAGACTGCTGAATTAATGCTCCCAAAACCATCTTCCTTCCTATTTATGTGTCTTTCAAATGATGGTACATTCCTCAATCCTTTAAAGAAGCTACCTTAAAGTTTAATTTTATCAATTTAAAATCAGCATTTTTGGACAATGCATAAGGTTTGACAAAGTCATGTTTAAAGTCATGAAGACAATAAATCAATTTATCAAGAAAACAACATCCCTTTCCAATTGACTCAGAGGTAAGGGATGTTATTTTTGCGATAATCGGATAATCTTATTCTCTTGATAAGAGTGATTTAACAATATTTATCGGCGACCGGTTGGTTTTCTAATTAATCATTAATTACGCTGAAATAAGATGGTTCCTTCTTTAAAAGGCACCTCGGATCAATCCGCCATCAACGCGAATTGTAGATCCGCTGACATATTCCGCATAATCACTGCAGAGGTATGCAACAGCAGCAGCAATTTCATCCGGATAACCAAAGCGTCCGCGATCATTAGGGATAAGAGAGTTCACTGCATTACGCTGAATGTCGTCCCATGTTTCTCCCCAACCACGAGCTGGTCCGATACTCTCCACTAGATCTTTTACCGCATCTACAAGCATCGCTCCAGGTGAGACGATGTTCGAGGTAATACGAGTGTCTTTCAGTTCGCGTGCAAGTGATACCGCAAGGTTGTGACGAGCAGCCAAGGTTGCGTTGTACTGAGGATGAGTGTTCATCGGTTGCAGCGCAAGTCCTCCTCCGATCGTAATGATACGACCCCAATTGCGTTCGCGCATTTGCGGGATCAATCTTTGAATCATGCGAACACCGGAAACCACATTGACGTTGTAGGTATCTGCCCACTCATCTGCCGTAGCTTCCATCCAAGACAAGTGACGGTAGAAGCCTGCATTGTTGACTAGAATGTCAACAGGACCATCTGCCAACGATGCCTTCGCGACAGCATCAGCTCCAGCATCAGAAGAAAGATCACCCAAAGCAATAACAGCGGAACCACCATTAGCACGGATGTACTCTGCGACAGTGCTTGTACGCGCCTCATCACGACCATGCACAATAACAGTCGCCCCTTCCGCAGCCAGCAACTTTGCCGTAGCCATCCCTAAGCCGCTGCTAGAACCTGTAATCAGCGCACGTTTACCAGTTAATTTTAAATCCACAGTATATTACCTTCTTTCAATTATTTTGATTACTGTTTGAGGAAATTTAAACAAAAGTCTAAATGAACTTAACATAATAATTCCTATGACCAAATGAGCGTCGGATCAATATCGAAGTAGGCTTACCTGGCGGCGGAATGCCGTAGTTAAATTTTCATTTCATTTAATGCACCACTCCTTCGTTTCAATATAGTCAAAGGATAACATGCATCTCGAACAAAGTAAACAAATAGTTTATAAAACGTCTATTATGTCTTAATTGTATTTATCATCTTCACTCGTGAAGACACCAAAAGTGTAAAGTAAAATGAAATAAAAAATTCTTGTGAACTAAACTTAGTTGAAAACATTAATCTTTCTAAAAATCAAGGCTGAGGCAGTTTCTACATACTTACTTAGAATTACTATTCCTTCAAAAAGATATTGCTAAGAAAAACAGAAGAACGGCTCTTTCGCAGATGTTGCGAACATAGCCGTTCCTTTAGCTTTTATATAGAGATTTTATATAGAACTTGTTGGATTAAATGAAATATAAAGCGTTCAATCACAACCAGAACCGTCAAGTTAATACCCATTTACCTTCTAATCAACTCCAATCAAACTCATGTAAGGCTATTATAGTCCGTGGAAATACTGATCTTCTCCCAACGGTCCGTTTCTTGCAGTTTATTTAGATCGACAGCCCGAGCAATGGCTACCGCATCGCTACCAAGTAGAAGTCTCAACGGTGGATTCTGACTGTTAACAATAGCAATAATGGCATCCGCAGCTTTGACAGGGTCTCCATTTTCTTTTCCAGTTGTTTCACGTAGATGCTTCAGCATTTCACCGACGGTGTTTTTGTATTCCTCACGAGGCTCGATATGACTCATCGATGAACCAGCCCAATCCGTTCGGAATCCTCCAGGCTCGATGATCGTCACCTTCAACCCTAACGGCATAACTTCCTTTGACAATACCTCAGAGAAACCTTCTACAGCCCATTTGGCCGATTGATAAGCAGCTAGACCAGGTGTGCTGGTACGACCACCGATTGACGAGAACTGTACAATATGCCCGAATCCTTGCTCTCTTAAAATGGGTAAAGCTTCCTTTGTGACATTGATGACTCCCCATAAATTAGTCTCGATCTGGGCCCGAAAGTCTTCATATGACGTTTCTTCAATAGATGATATATTGCCATAGCCAGCGTTATTGACTAAGACGTCTAGTCGTCCAAAGGATTGGATAGCGAAGTGAATTGCCGTTTTTGCTTGTATGGGGTCGGTCACGTCAAGAGCCACAGTGCGAACTTGATCCCCATAACGTTCAACTAAACCAGAAAGCTGCTCGGGCTTTCGGGCCGTTGCGATTACTTGATCACCACGTGCCAAAACAGTTTCCGCGAGACTGCGACCGAAACCACGCGAGCTGCCTGTAATAAGCCATACTTTTGTCATTGAGAATTATCACCCTTAATTTATTAAATTAGTTGTAACCCGTAATGGTTTTTGTTTCTAAGCATTCCTCTAGGCCATACAGGCCATATTCCCTGCCGATTCCGGACTGCTTAAAGCCACCGAAAGGAGCTTTCATTTCAAAGCCGGCTCCATTGATAAGAACAACACCTGCCGCGATGCGGGATGCTAGCTCGTTAGCTTTCTCTAAATTGGAAGAACTTAAATAAGCACCAAGTCCATAATTGGTATTATTCGCCATCTCAATGGCCTCATCTTCTGATTTATAAGTCAAAATGGACAATACAGGACCAAAGATTTCTTCCTTCGCAATCAGCATATCTTCTGTTACATTGGCAAATACAGTAGGTTTAACAAAATATCCTGCATCCAGATCATCTGGATGTCCTTCTCCACCAATGATTAGTTCAGCACCTTCTTCAATACCTGCCTTGATAAATCGTTGAACTTGGTCATATTGTTTTCGGGTTACAATTGGACCAAGATCTGTATCTTCATCCCATGGATTGCCTACTTTAATAGCTTCAACGGCTTCTTTGACCAGTTTTTTCACTTCATCAAGACGATGCTCTGGAACCAGTAATCGCGTCCCAGCAACGCATGCTTGACCATTGTTATTAAAACATTGCTTTACAGCAGTAGGTATAGCTGTTGCAAAATCTGCATCATCGAGAATGATATTAGGCGATTTCCCCCCTAGCTCCAATGTAACTCGTTTCATCGTATCCACTGCACCTCTTTGAATCTCTTTCCCTACCCGTGTAGATCCTGTAAAGGAAATCATCGAGATATCCGAACTCCTCGTCAATTCAGCGCCAACCGTCTGGCCCAAACCGTTTACCACATTGATGACGCCGGCAGGAATCTCAGCCTCATGAAAACATTCCGTTATCAGTTGTGCTTGGATCGCGCTAAGTTCACTTGGCTTAATTACAACCGGACACCCGGCGGCAATGGCTGCACCCAGTTTAGCCGTAATTTGCGAATAAGTAGCATTCCATGGAGTAATAATTCCTATAACACCGATTGGTTCGGAGACGACCTTTGCTTTGCCAATATATTTAATGAATTCAAAATCCTCTAATGCTTCTTTCGAATCTAGAAAATTTGTAGCCGCCAATTTAACTCGACCGATTGCTGCAAATTTTGGAGCACCATATTCATTAATATTCGCTGCAATCATAGCCGACGATTTTGACATAATCGCGTCATGTAATCGTTGTAACATTTGACTGCGTTCTTTCAACGTTGTCCGCGAGAATGTTTTGAAAGCTTCTTTCGCAGCGGCTATGGCTCTTCGTGCATCTTCCTCGTTCCCCAAAGTCACTCGCCCAATGACTTCTTGGGTTGAAGGATTAATGAGCTCCTGCTCTTCATTGCCAAAAGGCTTAATGAATTTCCCGTTAATATAAATCTGATCAATAATTTTCAATTCGAAAACACCTACCTCTTCTTTCTTATTATCATGTAATGTCCCTCAAATCGAATGACATTATTGCTTGCAGAAGGAATAATATCACGAAATAAAATTAAAGTAAACAATTTATATCTAAAATGTCTATTATGTAACTGTTGTATAAATGGCGAGTATTTATGTATAATAAGAAGAAGAACTATTGAGAGGGGGAAACCTACATGAACAAGATCATCGAGAACCAGCAAGATCAAACAAGAAAAAAATTACTAAAAAAATTAATCTCAACCGTCATGAAGGAAGGCTTTCAACAGTTGAGAATGGATGACATTGCAAAATCTATGGACGTAAGTCGTGCCACAATGTATAAACACTTTTCATCAAAAGAAGAAGTCATCGAGGGTGTTGTACGTGTTTTTGTGGATTATATAGATAGGCTAGAAGATCGGACCGTGGAAGATGATGAAGAATCATTCGGAATCTGGTTCCAACAATTGTTTGAACAATCGGTTTCGCTTGTTGGAAAAATTACAGATGTATTTCTTAAGGATCTTCAAGCTGCCTATCCCGATTTGTACGATCAGCTTAAAGGAACCCTGAACAAACGTGAACAACAAACCTTGGAGTTCTATCAAGATGGAAAAAACAAAGGTATTTTCAATCAAATTAATGAAAAATTCATCTTACTCCAAGACAATATCTTGCTTCGAGAGATAATCAATACGAAGTATTTACTTTATAACCAAGTATCCATTGAGCAAGTTCTTTATGATTATTACAACTTCAAAAAAATTCAATTATTTAAAGCAGATAAGTTATCAATCGTTGACGATTCCAAAATCAAACCAATTATTGAGTATAAGGTTGAAAAATTTAATCGAACATTGTAAAAAACGGATCTTGAATTATAAGTGAAATAAATACATTAACTTCATAAGTTGTTAATGTATCTATCTCGTCCGGAAAGTCTCTTTCCTTGAATTTTATGACATAAAATAAAAAGAGCCGCGATTTCCGCGGCCCTCCCTAAACTTTCTGAACCATCTGCCTCTTCTCAAACAAGATTGCCTTCTCGGCCCAACATCCCTCAAATAAAAAAAACTAGCAACTATTAAAAATATAAAGTTCATAAACCATCCATTGCTCTTCATCAAGAAGCTATAACTATTATTGATAAAATAAGTACAAATATTAAAATGTACGGTTAATCATCTAACAAGTCATCAATAAGAAAAGGTTTCGAATATAATCCTAGAACCTTATAAAAATACAAATAGTGATCGAAAGAAATCCGATGACACAGCTACACCATCTGCATCCAATGTATGAAAATATTGATCGGTCGGGATCATCGAACTGTTTTCAGCAATCTTGACGAGTATTCATCGAACATCGCCACGTATCCCGTATTGATTCCTAGATCCTTCATTTGGTATGCTTGCCTCAATCACCATGTAGCCGTTTTTCGTGTGATATATCAATTGATTTTTCTATGTCCCTAATTATTTGGTTTAATTTTTCAATACTCCAAGATGGGAATATTTGATGCGCAATTTTTAGCAAATAAGTATTCTCTACATCGGCCTTTAGCATTTCTTTCACAAAATATTCAACTTCTGATTGTGTCGTCATACTTTACAATTCACCAAATCGATTAACCTCCCTATACCTCATAAGATTGGCATACTAGGCATTGCCTAATTATGACGTATCGGTTAACGAAGACGAAACATTCTGAGCCAGGATGCCTTGTCAGCTCGTCACAGAACAGGTTGTCTGGAATCGAAGGACGCGCCTTTTACCCCAGGCCACAGCGTTCACATCGACTCTTACGCCTCCGACGATTTTACCGTGGTACAGAAGCAACGGTGAGTAGTGCCAGTAGGCGAGTACACGACGTTTCTATAGGCATTCTGTTCAGACCTTTCGTCGACACGTCAATTCTTCTTTTGCCGAAGTAGGTGAGAATCGGCTTCATCCCGAAAACCAGTAGCTCTATCGGGCCGATATAGCTGCCGTCAGGCTCTCAACTGGCGTTTGTGTTGCGGAACGCGTCGATGTGTATGGTACGGTCGTGGTGAACAACCCGTAGGAGATCGTCGATCAGGTGGAATACATGGCCTCTATCCACCTCCTCCGTGTGAGCATATATGATCCCGACCAATATGCCGCCACATAATTGGGTTTTACTTCAACCTATCAATGTTTGGTATACGTTACCAATAATCTCATTAAGCCCAGATCGTCGGATTAAAGATTAATTAGATTGTAAGACGGCGGAATGTAGAAGTAAGAGCCATTAATTGAAGCCAATCGAGCGCTCCAGTTGCCAACCTTCATTTAGACTCACAGCTTGAGTCGCTGCACCAGCTGCAGCATGTCCTCAGAGATGCGGTTCATCGATTCGGCCGATGCCGCAATCTCCTCCGTAAAAGCCAATTGATCGGCGGCGGATCCCGAGATCCTCTGCGCCAGATCGTTGGATCGCACCGCCATATGATCGATCTCCAGCAAGGACGCATTCAATTCCTGCGAGCTTGCGGATATTTGTTCGGACGCCGCGGATGTCTGCTGCACATGATGCACCGCGCTGCGCGTCGCTAACTAAATCCGGTTAAACTCTTCGCCTGTATGCCGAATAAGCTGCGCACCCGCTTCTACTTCGCGCTCTCCCTTGTCCATAGTCGCAACCGCTTTGCCGATATCCACGCGGTATCCTTAATAAGCACCGCAACCTGCATCGTGAACTGCTGCGAACGTTCGGCTAATTTCCTCACCTCATCGGCCACCACAGCGAAGCCTTTGCCCTGTTCACCCGCTCTTGCCGCCTCGATCGTCGCGTTGAGCGAGAGCAGATTCGTCTACGAGGACAACTCCGTTATCGCTTCGGCGATCTCTCCGATATGCTGCGACCGCTCGCCGAGTTTGCCAACTATGGAAGACAGCCCCGCTACATTCGTAGTAACGGCGACCATTTGTTCCGTTGACCGGGTGATGAGCTCGTTACCTTGTTCCGCATGGCTTAATGTAGCAAGCGATGCCTCATGGGCGAGCGAAGAGGAAGCGGCGATACGCTGGGCGTCCTCCGACAGCTCCTCCATGGCTAGCGAGCTTTCCTGTAAGCTTCTCTTCTGCGTTTCATTGCTCGCGGCGACATCCTGCGCGGACAGGGAAATACGATCTGTTGCCGCGGTTGTCACCGCGAAGGTCGACGACAGATCGCGGGAAGCCAAAGACAAGGTGTCGGCGTGGACGAGCAATTCCCGCGTCATCATTCGCAAGCTGTCTCTCATCGCAAGGAAGGAGTTCTACAAGTCGCCAATTTCATCCCTGCTGCGGATGAATGGCTCCCCTTCTGACGATAAGTCGCCTTCGGCAATTTTGCCAACTTGACGAGTTAACGCAACAATCGGCTTCGAGAATTGCATGGCGAACATGATAACAATAAGCGTGCCTACGACAAGACAGCCGATTAGCGTATACAACGTTCCTTGAATGATGCGTTTCTGACCCGAATTGTAATCCTGTATGTACGAGCCTGCAACAATGGTCCAGCCCCATTCCGCGTCCTTCAGCGAATAGGCAATTTTCATATCTTCCTTGGAATAATCCGGCAGTGGCCACTTGTAGACCGTGAACCCTCCCTCTGGCTGCCCGCTCTTCGAAAGCATATCACGAATATGGTAGAAACCGTCGCTCGTCTGCTGATCGTACAAGTTCTGTCCCTCAAGCGAAGGATGTGCCAGCAAATCGCCGCGATCGTTGAGGACAAAGAAGTAGCCGTGTTTCCCGATGTCGATATTCGTATTGATCGTCCTCGATCCGTCCGATTGTTTGGGACCGAGAAGCAGTTGCTTCACTTGCTCCTGCGCCCCCTCTTTGCTGATCGCGCCTCTTGATACAGAATCTTAGAATGACAACATCATTTCGGAAGCCATCTTGACCGTATTGCGCAGGTTGGTCTTCATCTGAACATCGCTTTCGCGCGACGATATCCAAATGCTCATCGCCGCCATCGTCAGCATCGGAACGATCAGAACGGATAAGATGATGAACAGCAATTTATTCTGAATCGTGAACCGCCTTCGGTTTTCCTGTCGTCTCAAGTAATTTCCTCCTAAGGTCGTAGTCGTCTCGCTGCCATTGAGGTCAATAAGAAAACAGCAGTCCAAAGTAACCTTTGAACTGCTGTAGCTGAATGTTGTCGGGCATCTGTTCCTACTTCAACGCTTTCAGGATAGCCGAGACATTGCCTACATGCCAAGACGCGTGCACAGTCGTAGAAATAACCAGTTCTCCCAACGTTTCGGCTTTGAAGAAGTTGTCTTTCACAGGCGTATCAAGCTTATCCTTCAGCCACGCTTCCAATTGGCCCAGCTGTTCCTTCAATTGAGCAACTAACAGTTCCCAAACTGGCGGGTCCGTCTGCCAATCGGAAGGTTTGGTACCGTAACCGAAGAGCTTCAGGTATTCGGGTGGAAAAGTCATCTCCTGCGCATTGTCCGATAGATAGAGGATATGAAGCTCGGTTGAGACTAACACATGCCCCAGATGCCAGTGAATATGATTGTTGAAGCCTTCCGGTACCGTATGGCGTCCATCCACCGGACATTTCGCAGCAAGCTCCAGCAATTGGCCGTATTGATTGTTCAAATTATGAAATACAAAATCCGTTCTCATCCAACTTGTCCTCCTTATAATGTCATTCGTTGTTTACTATGGATTGTAACAAGATTATCGCATAAACAAATGTGCGAATCGTCATGAATTTGAGTGGCCATTATCTATGCCAGAAGTCATGTCAATGCCTTGCAGGAGAGGGTGAACAGCATAAATAGCTGCTTGCGTTCTGTCTCGCAGCCCAAGTTTCGCCATCAAGCTAGACAAATGATTTTTTACGATCCCTTCCGCAATATTTAACGACTCCGCAATCTCTTTATTATTCAGACCATGTCCAAGAAGAGTCAAAACCTCTTTCTCCCGTTTCGTCAGACTTGGGAGCCATTCTTGATCGCCCTTCTGAAATGAAAAATAATGCGACTTATTCCCGTTTGGTATTTTTTTCAGTTCTTTCAGTAGCATTGAGGTAATATCGGGTTGAAGCACCGTTCCTCCGTTGCAGACGGCATGAATTGCGCTAACGATGGCTTCGGATTGCATATTCTTTAATAAGTAACCGTGCACCCCTTGTTCCAAAGCAAGCATGATCAATTCCGCATCGTCAAACGTAGTTAAGATTAATATTTTTGATTTTTGTTTCAGGATAATGTTTGAGAATTATCGCCGAGGCTTCCACACCGTCCATTACCGGCATTCGGATATCCATTAATACTGCATCATTGCGCCATTCCATTGTTCTGGCATATGCGTCTCTTCCGTCAACCGCCGTACTGACCACCTTAATGCCTGGCTCCAGATCAAGAATCGTGGCTAACCCTTCCCTCATTAATCTCTGATCATCCACTATAAGAACCTTCATTAATAGAGGTAACCAGCTGCAGCTTGACCTTGGGAAAATCAGCATGAAAATCAATCAATTGCTTCGTGATATGATAATCCAAATCTGACGGATGCACGCCGACTACCAATGTTCCCCGCTGCCCGATACGCAATTCTGCCAGGGCATCCTGAGTATTCTCCAAGTGGCGAACCATCTCACTACTGTATTCCAATCCAACTGACGAATCTCCATTACAACCACCCTTAATCATTGGGATTTCCAATCACTATAATAGAAACAATTGTATTGTGAAATACTAGTTCCCTTAGCTCTTAGATGCATATTAACTTCAGAGGTGACTTGTTCCATGCGAATTATTTATTTGATCCTTGCGCTTGTTCTAGCGGCGCTTAATTTACGACCTTCCATCACTTCAATTCCGCCGCTCCTCGGAACGATTCAAGATGAACTAGGCATTTCCGGTTCGATGATCAGCTTATTGACCTCCCTCCCCGTCCTCTGCATGGGGATATTCGCCCCGCTTGCCGTCAAGCTTAATAAACGATGGGGCACGGAAGGAGCGATGTTGGCCGCACTATTGCTAATAGGGATTGGCACCAGCCTTCGTCTTATAGCAGATACCATATCCACCTTACTAGCAACCTCTTTCCTGACTGGTGTAGGCATTGCAATAGCCGGTCCTTTATTGTCCGGCTTTATTAAGCGCCACTTCCCCAGTCGTGCTTCCGCCATGGTCGGTGTATATTCAACTGCAATGGTATTCGGAGCAGTCTTCAGCATCTGGCTGTCAGTACCTCTGCAGAAGCTGTTCCGTGGTTCGTGGAACGCTTCGCTTAGCATATGGGCATTGCTTGCCATCATCACGATCCCCGTCTGGATGCAGCTAGCAGCGACTAAGCGGAGAGAGCAGCATGAACGCATAACCGTTTCCATTGCTGCCATCAGTACCGAGCGCACTCCTCTGAGAAATCTCAGAGCGTGGATACTAACGCTGTTCTTTGGACTTATGGCCGCCATTTTCTATTCCATAACGACCTGGTTTGCACCAGCTGCTATAAGTATGGGATATACGAAAGAAACGGCCGGCAGCATCCAGACGCTATTAACGCTTATCTCCCTGCCAGCTACCTTATTAATTCCTATAGCTGTCCAACGCTTCCAGAGACGGTTGTGGTGGCTGATCGGCTGCTCTTTACTTGAGCTGATAGGCATTCTGATGCTTAATCTGTCCATCAGTCCATGGCTTGCTGCTATTCCACTTGGCATTGGTTCCGGCGGCCTGTTCCCTATCGCACTCATGCTGCCAATTGATGAGACACGCAGCGTAGGAGAGGCTAACGCTTGGTCTGCGATGGTGCAATCCGGCGGATATATTCTCGGAGCGGCAGGACCGATCCTAATCGGTCGTATCCATGATATAACCGGAAGCTTCGTGCAGCCGTTCTATCTTCTAGGCATCGTCATCGTATTGCAGATTGCCGTTCAAGTGCTGGTTGGCAATAGGAAGGCAGCCTCTCATTTGCGTTAACGATGTCTATTTCAATCTTCCATAGTTCTATACACGAATAAACCTAAATTACGAAATCCTATAATACTAAGCACCTAGGTTGGGACGATCAGGAAGTTTTAACTATTTATGGATGATTGTTGTATCATTTTCCCATCTAATTGCGTTATAAGCACACACTAGCCCCTCCCCAGACGAAGAAGCAACGGCATTTCCAAGACTAATTTTGGGATTATCGATCATTCCAATAAAATACTTTTTTGTTCCATTCGAAGCCATGCCCACTTGTTTTGAAACGATTGCGCCAGCTTTAACGTGAATTGGCGTCCGCTTCGTACCAGCACCCCAGCACAATGAATAAACTCCCGTCGAAATTGATGGATCGTAAAGGAACGATGAATCGGATTCCAACATTGCAGCTTGAAGCGCTCGAATAGATTGTAGGCCAGCAGCTTGAGCAAAAGATCAATCTCATTGGCAGCAAAGGACAGTGTCGGAATACGGTGAATGGCAAATCCATTTTTGCCATCCTTGATGTAGTTCTCCATGCAGCAACGCTGGTTATAGAACCGCCAGACGTCAATGGCTTCCCACGCTTCAGTGGTCACCATCGCTTCATACTGCCAGAAAAGATCCAGTTCGAGCTGCGGATGACCGTCATCGTAACGCTTCATCTTTCGTATGATAGCCGACGCTTCACATTCCCTTACACGACGATAAAGAGTACTATGCGTCAATTTCAATACTTCCTTAGCTTCCAAAGCAGTAATAAATTCAGATTTCCAATACTAGAGGATTATAATGAATCTTGCATCAATCTCTTTTCTTGGTAGGTCAAACATATCGCCTTCAGATTTTGCTACTGCAATTCCTTCAGCTTGGCGGATATGATTCTTTTTTCTTTCTTGCTCTGCCACGTAAGCGAGCAAGCTAAGAAACTGATCCTCCATCACTTTTCCAAAGTCGGCCATGGTCCGGAATTTTCCCGAATCAAATAACGTTTCATTATCTAAGCAGACAATATCAGCGCCAAGTGTGCGTGTTATATACTTCCATTCATCTATAATCCCATCGTAGTCCTATCCTAATCGATCAAGTGCATGATGCTTATTCGTTATTTGGAGGCTTGCGAGACAAAGTCATTGACTGCATTGACAAACTCTTGCGGAGTCTCCACATGATTCATATGTCCGCCTTGTTCAAACATCACGAGCTGCGAGGCCGGGATTTTCTCATCCATTTCCTCGGCCCAACGCGGTCCGCAGTTAAAATCGTACTCGCCGACAAGGATCAGGGTGGCGTTGTGAATGGTTTCTAAGGCATCACGAAAATCCCACATATACGGCTTGCGATTCGGGTCCACGGAGAAATCCAACTCAGCTTGCCATTCTTTAACTTCATCCGGCAGTTTCCAATAGTTACCGAAGAAAGCAGGCATCAAGCGCCCTAGAACCTTCAAAATCGCTTCTCTATCCTGCGCTTTACCCGTAATCATATCCATCCATGCCTGCTTCGTATCTTGTGCTTCCGGACGATCCGTCCAACGCTGAGTGAAAATCTCGAGCTGTTGAACCTGCTCCATTCCAAGCTCTTGATTCATGCAAGGAGCCGAACTGTAAAGGATAAGACCTCCGAGTTGATCCGGATAATCCAGCGCATATTGAAGACCTACAAAACCGCCATGCGAGTGGCCCAGGAAAAAGGGTTGATGCGCACCTATATATTCGGCTACTTTATGCGCAAAGTAAGCATACTTCGACATATTGTAATCTCCGTCAGGCAGGTTATCGGAATTTCCTGTGCCTACGGGCTCCAAATAGATGACTTTCATCGATTTTTCCAATAGCGGCATTCGCATGTAGCTCCAATGGAAACCAGGTCCTCCTGCATGAACCAGACAGACCGGTCCCTCTCCCGCAACATGGTAAACTTGCCGAACTCCATCTATTACAACCTCTTGCATAACCGGTGCAATGGCACCCATGGAGTCTTGAAAATGAGATTCAGCCATGAATATCCCCTCTTTCCGTTACATTTGCAGATCGAATCCGGTAATCGTTTTGTTTCCAATCAGTCTTCCATACCGAGAACGCCGTACTCGCGACCGATACCTGAATGCTTGAAGCCTCCGCAGGGAGCTTTCATTTCAAAGCCTGATCCGTTAATAAGCACGACGCCGGCTTGATTCCGGGACGCTAGCTCATTCGCTTTACGCTTCACCTGGTTACCTTTTGTTTCTGTGTCATCAATCCCTCCTGTCCGAACACCAATAAAAATAACACCATCTTAAATCAAAGTAAACAAAAAATATATAAAATGTCTTATTAATATATGTGTATATCTATATCGCATTTTTGTATAATGGGGTAAAGTTTCTCTGGAGTAGGCTGTGAATTGAATAACATTCCAGAAATCGATACGGGTCAAAAACCAAAATTGCTGAAGAAAGTCTCAATTTTTATAAATGAAGGCTTTCAACATTTAAGAATGGAAGACATCGCCAAGTTGATGAATGTTAGCCGGGCAACAATGTATAAATATTTTTCTTCAAAAGAAGAAGTGATTGAGGGTGTCGTTCGTGTTTTCACGGATTACATTGAGCGGTTGGAAGATCGTAAACCGGAGAATAACGAAGAATCATTCGGGGTTTTGTTTCAGCAACTATTCGAACAGTCCATAATGCTCGTCGGGAAGATTACGGAGGTTTTCCTTCTAGAGTCACAATCGGTTTTTCCTGAATTGAATATTATCCTGTTGCAAGACAATATCCTCCTTCGGGAAATCGTCGGCACCAAATTTCTCTTGAGTAATCAGACCACTATTCGTCAAGGGACAGATCAGGTGTAAAACCTGCTCTGTCTTTTCGTTTTTATACGTTGCCGGATCTCAAATGGATTTCGTTTTGAAGTTTGCGGAACACGATGTAGGAGGCCATTAGAAGCACAATCGCTACAACAGCTGCAATGCTTTCCGCAGGGTAGCCACTCGCAATGTTTGACCAGATAGCCGATATGGCATCGATAGTGAATCCAGCATACGCCCACTCTTTTAATCTATTGAATTTTGGAACAAGTAGCACGATAATTCCCAGAACTTTTGCGATTCCAAGTACATTCAAAAAGTATTCCGGATACCCCAACTTGGTGACTATCTCAACAGTTTGAGGAGTATGAGCTAAATCTACAAAACCACTTATAAAGAAATATAAACTGACAATGCCCACAAAAATCCAATTGATGATTTTAATTGCTTTCATTTTAACTGCTCCTCGTTTTCCGTTTTTCTTGTACTCTATGCCGCTTCGATAGCGCATTCAGCGCGAACAAGCTCGTTTTGGGACGAAAGACATCGTCATCGGATCGGCGATTTCGCCTAAGTTAAATAATATTTGCATAAATTAATAGTGATATCAAAGTTTCTGCTTGTTAAATTGCGTGGCATAAGCTCCATAACCTCTTTTTACAAGATCAACTTTCGGAACAAAATCCATGGCTGCAGAGTTCATGCAAAATCGCAGTCCCATTGGTTGAGGTCCATCCTTGAACACGTTGCCTAGAAAGGAATCAGCATCACGGCTTCTGACTTCAATCCCCCAAAAAAAATTGCGTTTTAGTTTAACATTTTTGGGATTCAAAGGCTTTGTAAAACTTGGCCAACCTGTACCTGCATCATATTTGTCCTTAGAGCTAAACAACGGCTCACCCGAAACAATATCTACGTAGATCCCCTCTTCTTCGTTATCCCAATATTCGTTTTGAAAAGGCGACTCGTCCGCTTTATTCTGAGTTACGTAATACTGAATTTTGGTCAGTGCCTTCAACTTTTCTGCTTTGTTAAATTCATTATTGAAACTTTGCTTTGCACTATTCTTCATTTAGATATCCCCACCCCAAAGAATTGATTATGTCCACTAATTAACCTCAACGATCATAACTACTTCGATATTGGCATCGATAGACTCCCTCGAAGTCGATTTCTACGTTGTTTATTAATTCAGTGCCTTCAGCTTTGTTAAGTAGGCAGCAGTGTACCAAGATTATATATGGCGGAGCACGAGTGGCAACCCTAGCGCCGCCAAGTTCTAGAACTTACTTTTACGTCAGCGCCTATTCTATATAAAAGCCGTTATGGACGGACAAAATTAATGATCTGTTCGTTGTATTTGTCTTTTTCATCATAGAAAATCCCGTGACCGCTGTTTTCGAAAGGCACCAACTTGGAGTTATTGATTCCCTTATGCAATTCTTCCGCAACTGCAAATGGAACGGTTTTATCTTGAACGCCGTGCAAAATAAGAGTCGGCACTTTGATTTGGTTCAATTTTTCGGTCAAATCCGTGGCAGCCACTGATTTAATGCTTTCGATGGTTGTGTGGGCATCCGCTTCGAGTCCCAACTGACTAAGCCATGCCATATACTCCGTAGAAGGCTTCGTTACGAAAGTGTCTGCGCCGACTGCAAGTGTTTTAGGGCGGTCCTGGATCAGACTGGCTACGAGGCCATCGATGACTTCCTTCGGAAGTCCCCATTTTGGCGTGGGGGCAGCGGTGAGAATTAATTTGGAAACCCTGTTGTCATGATATTTGGTCATATATTGGGTTGCGACGGTTGATCCCATGGAGAAACCTACTAGTGTGGCGTCTTTTAAATTGAGTTTTTCAATTACGGCACGAACATCATCCGCGTAGGTTTGCATGTTATTGCCGTTGTAAGTGTGGTCTGATTTGCCGAATCCTCTGAGGTCGATTCCGATAAACCGAATTCCCTTGGCAGGCAACGTATTTTGTTGATATTCGAACATCTCATGGTTAAACGGCCAACCATGAAGAAAGATGACCGGTTTGCCTTTGCCTACGTCCTCAACGTACAACCTCGTGTTTTTTTCAACGGTGACATAATGTCCACTACCAGTGTCAGCGACTTCATTGGAATAATTTGGAGTAGCTGCATTCGCAACGTTTGGTCTGGATGCGCTACCTGCCAGACCGACCCCGGTTACGATGATTGCTGCTGCTAGTGATGCGGTTAAAAGGGTTTTGCTCTTGATGAATTTCATGATTTCTTTCCTCCTGAATTTGAATGTTTAGTTCCTATTTTCTTGCTAAGTTATCTTATTGACGGTGCTCATCGAGCTTTTCTTATTTAAAGTCAGCTTTCCACCTCCTTTTTCTTATACATTGATTCTAACAAGAAGCCAAAGAATACAAACCTGTGAGACGTCATGTATTTATAAAAGAAAAAGCACGACTTTTGATCACTGAAGCATGAAAAATTTCATGCCACCTGCCAAAAGTCATGCCTTATGATGTTTAAATGAGATGCCGAACCGAAAATACAGCAGCTTGCGTTCTGTCGCGCAGACCGAGCTTGGCGATGAGATTTGAGACATGATTTTTCACTGTACCTTCCGTAAGAAACAGCGAGCTTGCGATTTCTTTATTATTCAATCCTTGTCCCAATAAAGCCAGTACCTCTTTCTCCCGTAAGGTCAGTGACCCAAACCCTTCCGGTTCATCACAACTTAAGGTATGCGTTTTCTCCGGATTCATTTCAGACATTTTCTTTAACTCTTTTAGCAGCATCGAAGTCATATCGTGTTGCAGTACTGTTCCACCATTGTAGATGGTTTGAATAGCGCTTATGATCGCTTCCGCAGGCATATCTTTCAATAAATACCCATGGACGCCGTTTTCCAAAACCTGAATAATCAATTCCGCGTCATCGAAAGTGGTCAGAATCAATATCTTTGTCTTGGGAAAATTCTTGAGAATCAATTCTGATCCTTCGACGCCATCCATTCCCGGCATTCGAATGTCCATTAACACCACATCCGGCCGCCATTCCACCACTTTGGAATAGGCATCTCTTCCATCCACTGCAGTTCCAATCACTTCCATACCAGGTTCCATGCCGATGATCTTCGCAAGCCCGTCTCTCAAAATCCGTTGATCGTCAACGATAAGAATCCTCAATTCATTTCACGCTCCGCATCTATCAAAGAATATGGAAATTCGACTTCAACAGCGAAGCCCTTAATGGGATCCATCCTAAAATGCACCTCTCCATTCCACTCCTTCACTCGTTCTTGCAAGCTGATTAACCCAAACCCAGGTTTTAGTTCGTCAGGCACTTTACCGTCATTGCTTACGCAAAGAAAAAAGCCGTTGTCAGAATAAGATAACGAGATTTCAGCATGATTCGCATCTCCATGTTTCTGAGCATTTGTTAGCGATTCCTGGGCGATTCGGTAAGCAGTCAATTGTAGATTGCTAGGAATGGCAACGGGAATCCCAACCACTTTAAAATCAGTATGGACCTGTGCATATTTGGTAAACTCCTCTGACAGCTTTTCAAGGCTATCGTTCAAAAAAGTGGATTTAATAGGTTCATCTCGTATTGCCCTTACCGATAATCGCACTTCTTGTAAAGATGAGCGAATTAATCCCTCGCACTCCAAATAGGACTGTTCTCCGCGTATTGGATCAATCGTACTTATCTTACGTGCCACTTGCATTTGGACCAACAATGCCGTCAGTTTATGACCTACCGTATCATGAATTTCTCTGGCGATTCGCACTCTTTCTCTTGCTGTCGCCCACTCTTCCGCCTTGAGAGCATTTTCCTGCAATTGCACATGGGACTGTTTTAATTGCGCATACAGTTGCAATGTATCCCTGCGCGCCCTTTGGTAGAAATTAATTAAAACCGTCACGATGCATGCGAAAATAATAAAAGAGCAGGCTATAAAATAGCCGGCCTCATCGAGACGTTTATTCAAGTACCAGTCAATAATACCCATCGTAACAACTAAGAATAACATCAATAAAACACATGCGAGTATAAGTATGCGGGTATTTTTTATAAACATAAGTATAGCTAATGCCGTAATTCCAACAAACAGGTAATTGGGAATTTCCCCGCCAATAAAAACGTAGCCATACGATGCGGATACCAAAAAATCTAAAATCAGAAGGTGAAAAAGCAAATTTTGCTTTTTCATTTTGGCATAAAACCGATAAACAATAAAGAATGCTACCACTGAAAAGATAACAAAACTTAGGCCCCAAAATACAATATTCGAATTTTCAAAATAAAAAATACCTGCTATGATTAAACCAAAAATGAGCTTTAACCCAAAGAAAAGCTTCCACAAGAGGGGACTCCGAAGTAAATTATCCGTTTTTTGTTGCACTATCTCTATTTCCCCTCCCATTATAATTTACGCATGATTACTGTCTAATTTAAGTTCAAATTATTTAGCTCCTATTGTTGTCAATTGTCCTTGAAGATATATAGTCCTTTATAATTATTCCGTTTCCGATGGCCTTATATGGATATTCATATACCTTCTCCATATGAGGCTCGATCTTATACGCCTTTGCTTTCTTGAACCCTGCGATAGGGTGGTCAGAAACTTTAACGCATATGCGCTGACGACTAAAGCCCCTGTTAATATTAATCAAACATAATTATAAACAATATACACACTTTTTGTCTATTATATCATTCATGAACGACACCATATTCCCAACCGAATCCACTACATTGCTAAGTGGGATCCATGAGAATGGCTCCCACACTTAATATAAAATGGTACATGAGATTTTCCTCTCGACTATAGCTTTAATTGCTTGACCAGAAGGAGCATCTCCTCAGAAATCCGGTTCATCGAGTCGGCCGAAGCCGAAAGCTCCGTCGTTGCGGCGAATTGCTCTGTCGTTGCGGACGAAATTTTTTGCGCAAGATCATTAGAAAGATACGCCAAGTGATCGATCTCCTGCAGCGAAGCGGCGAACTCATGAACTCCTGCGAGATTGCTGTCATTTGTTCGGCAGCGGCTGATGTTTTCCCAACATGATTCACTGCATGTGCGTAGCAACAAGGATCTGGTTGTAAAAATTCTTAAAATACTGGGAATTACGAGGTTTTACAATTGAATACGAGGTAATGATGAATAAACCGAAGGAACAACATAGAGTCGTTCCCTCGGTTTATTTTGTTTATACAAAACGATACAGAGACATTTTGTGTATAGTGAGTTACAAAGTTATTTGATATTCTAAGTGTACGGAATGTATGACTGGCCGAAAATATTGTATCTACAATGTGCAAAGGAGGTCAAAGTAATGGATGCTATTGTAAATAAGTCATATTTAAGTTTTGCTGTTCCACTAAATGTGAATAATCTGCTACCGTACTTTTGGCTTTCAATGTATAGGTTTTGTTTATGTAGTACATTTCATTCGGTATTCAGGAAATGAAATCACACATGTAAAGCGCCGGTACAGGCGTTTTTTTTGCGCCCATTTTAAAAGAGTATTTGGAAGAACAATTAAAGGTGCAGATAGGAAGGCGCTTATTGTCACACCTGCAGCAGATAAATTGTTAATAAAGCGCAAGCAATATTCCCGGTGTTGAAACCGCATTTTCAATTATTCTGAATGTGTATGATATTCTACGAGATGACAAGCTCATTATCGCAAAAGATGCTGTCACAATAATTACAGTAATGTATACAAGATCATAATTTCCAACCCATTGTAAATATCTCTGATGAAAGGCGGAATATTCATGGCATTTGACGGTTTACTAATGCATCAACTTGATAAAGAAATCAAGACTAATCTACCGATGACAATCAATAAGATCTTACAGATTTCCGATACGGAGATTCTCCTGGATGGACAATCAAACGAGCGTAAACTTAGGTTGATTATCAGCATTCATTCTCAAAATAACCGTATAAATTTCACAGAAGAAAATTATTCGGAATCGAAGCAGGTAATTGAATTTTTGATATTACTGGAAAAACATCTACGCGCTGGCGTCATCCAAAGTATGGAACAGGTCGGTGTTGAACGAGTATACTGCTTTCAAATCAGTGTTGAGGCAGTTCGCTTCTCACTTTACATTGAACTACTAGGCAAAGATGCAAACATCATACTTGTCGATGAAGCGAATAACATTATTGGTGCAATGAAACAAACATCGCTCTGCAAAGCCAGTGCGCGGACACTCTCACCTGAAGCCGATTATCACCTTCCATTTGATTATAGTGGAAAACAGAATCCTTTTCAGCCGTCTTCCATAAATGAATCAGAGTCACTTGTAACACAATTTCATGGTTTTTCACCTCTGTTAAGCCGTGAATTTCAATACCGCATACAACAGGGGCAGTCATTTTACGAAATTATGTATGAGCTAAATAGAAGCGACAAGCTTTATTTGTCGGAAACAGAGCAGGGTATCCATTTTCATTGCATTCCGCTAACACACTTGAGGGGAAAATTGAGTTTTTATCCAATTATGGAAGGTGTAGATATTGCCTTTTATAAAATGAAAACTCGTCAGCAAACAGAGAGTTTATTCCAATTGGTACGAAATGAATTAATTAAACGCTCTCGAAAACTTTCAAAATTGGAGCAAGCAGTTCTTGAAGTCGGGCATTTTGAACAATATCGTACCTATGCGGATCTACTTTACACATACTATCATCTGCTGCCCCGCAACGATGCTTCTGCCGATCTCAAGGATTTTATGACAGGAGAAATGCTTCATATTCCGTTAGACACCAAACTGAGTGCAAAACAAAATGCTCAAAAATACTATGAAAAATACCACAAAGGAAAAATTGCTCATACCAAACTCAAGGAGCAAATTGTGCTTTGTAAACTGGAATCAGATTATTTTTTTCGGCTTGAGTCCCGGCTTGAACAGGCTGATAGCATAGATGTATTAGAAATCCGCAGGGAGCTTGAAAAACACGGCTATTTCAAAGCAAAGAAAAACCAATCAACGAAGAAAAAGCAGAACAGGAAGCCTAACATTATGACATTTCAATTCGATCATGATATTAAAATCTTCGTAGGCAAGAACAGTATTCAGAATGATTACCTAACCTTCCATTATGCCAAGAAAGAGGATTTATGGCTGCACGTAAAAAGTTATCACGGAGCACATGTTGTTATAAATACCGCAACACCTGATGAAGAAACATTATATTATGGGGCCTTACTGGCTGCTTACTTTTCTCAAATCAAGGCCTCTGATTCGGTCGAAGTAAATTATTGTCAAGTCAAGACTCTTAAAAAGCCCAAAGGCGCCCCAATGGGATTGGTGTTACTTGGAGCCCATAAAACAATTTATGTCAGGCCAAAGGAAGAAGTTATTCAAAAGCTCCTGACCGAAAATTTAGTTCAGATGGCGTAACTTATTAAGTTATTTTACTTTCGGACAATTCTATTTGTGCTGTCCCAACCTAAATGGTATTTTTCTATCGGAAACCCTATCATAAGCCTAGATGCTAAATATTGCTAAAAGCCTACCCTCTCATAGGACGGGATTTTGTTTTGAGAGACATAGCAACTATGCTCACTCCATTAGATTAAGGCTCTACTCAATCCCTAAATTAAACTAATATTACCGAATTATTCTATAGATTCCTTTAGCTAAAAATCAAGATATGGGCACGCTATCCTGCCCGTTCGTATTATGAGGTCACCAGATCTTTCTGGTAGACCTCATTTTTGTGTAGTCGTAAGATAGCGGTAACGGGGGATCGAACGTTTCTGCCCGTGGGAGTTAGATCCCGAGAGCTATAAAGTTCATCCCCCCTACTTGTTAAACCATGATTAGGCTGGTTGGGACCATGATCCGAATCACATGCGATAATGTGGACGACAAGAAGGTTAGGGGTTGCCGGCGAATATAATATCGGAGATGTATTTAAAGGGGAAAGTCATGCACAAGCTTTTTCAGATCGAGGAACGGCCTACGGAAAGACCTTTCGATTTGAGCACAATCTTGAGGGATTAGCTTTCTTCCTCCGCTTTGCTCAGAACGTGGAGTCCTTTGCCGGACAGTGTCCTGCCATTGTGTTAGAAGCAACGGGCCATTATCATAGATTCAGTTTCTAGATAAGCATCAATATCTGTATATCGTTATCAATCCGTTAATTTCACACCAAGCGAAAAAGATGAATACGTAAGGTGAAAACGGATGTTGCTGACGCTTACCAGCTGGGGGAATTGTTCTACAAAGAAGAGCTGGAGCCTTACAAAAAACGGGGTCAGCATCTGATGAATCTGCGTTACCTGACACGGCAACATGAGTCATTGACTGAAATGTATGTCCATGCAAAGTAGCAGTTTCAAGCGGTACTGGATCAAGTCTTTCCAGAGTATCACGTCGTGTTTGGTGATCTATATTCTAAGGTGTCGCTTCGTTTCCTGGCTCAGTATCCAACGTCTCAATCCGTGCTAGCGATGTCCGAGGAAATCGTTAAGGCGAACTACGACGCCTTGTTAGGGATGTCGCCTCGAACCGATGGTCGCTTGAACGGGCACAGAAACTAATGGCTGCAGCACAGTGAAATCCCTTCAGGGAGACTGCATTTCCGAGTCATTTAATCTCATTAGAGCTGTTCATTAATTTACTTCTTCAGTACCAGGAACACCTAACGAAACTTGATAAATCGATAGAGACCCTGGCTGAAGAATTACTGGAGTATGATTTAATCCAATTATTGATACCCGGCATTGGCACCAAAATTGCTGCGACAATTTTAGCTGAGATCGGAGAAATCGATCGGTTCGATCATAAGAAGCTGGTTGCGTTTGCTGGGATTGATCCAAGTGTCTTTTCTTCTGGCAAATTTACAGCAACCCGAAATAAAATCACCAAACGCGGCTCAATATGTCCAAAACGACCGTCATCACCATTGCAAATCAAAAAGGTGGAACAGGAAAAACAACTACTGCCTACAATTTAGCTTTCGCCCTATCTAATGAAGGAAAAAAAGTATTACTGGTCGATTTCGACCCTCAAGGCAATCTGTCCATGTGCTTCGGTATTGAGCAGCCGGATCAGATCAAATTCTCTATGTTCAATATTATGAATGCGATCATGCTTGATGAACAGTTACCAGATGCCGCGGAGTACATTCACTCAAGAGGGAATATTGACTTAATTCCGAGCAATATAGAGTTGTCAGTCGCAGAGATCAATTTACGGGATGAGATGGGCGGCGAGAAAACACTGATCTCTTTATTAGAGCCAATGAAATATAAATACGACTACATCATTATTGATACGAACCCATCACTCGGTCTACTGACCATAAACGCTCTTGCCGCCAGTGATTCAGTGTTAATCCCTGTCAACCCGCAACTTTGGTCAGCCACCGGCCTTACACAGCTATTAAAAATTATAGTTAAAGTAAAAAAACGAATTAACCCAAGGATTAGTATTGAAGGCATCCACTCTATTCGACTTAGCGCCATGAGCGAAAGCTGGCAAACAAGCACCTCTATCAAGTTAACGCGACTCGCTTTCAATTTATACAACGGCTATAGCGGTGATGAACTGAATGGTCATGATCGTACTCAAAATTACAGTCCTTACTTCTTATTTGACACCGGCCTGCTCCCCTATTTCTTTGAGGCTGTGAAATTGCGTTACCCTGAATATGTCCGCTTACAATCGTATGATTTTCTCGACATTCAACAGTCGTAATGAATAACCATGTAGATTACGACTTGGAACATTAGAAGAATTCAATTGGGCACAAGTCAACCTAGAAGGAAAGGAGGATCATTATGCATAAAGTGGAACGCTTGCAGAATCTTTACGGGTCAGTGATTGCGGAACTGACTCAAAGTGAGGAAGCCTGGAAAATCTATTTACGATTTGCTTCCGGCATCTACTTCTATTAAATCATGGTCAGGAATACTCCATAACCATTGAATCAGAGGTTCCTGTAGAATCCTTCTGTATCTTTTTCCACGAGAAAATGGTTGAAGAGGTTTATCATAATTTAGTGACCACAGATGAGAAACTACTAAATGACCCATTCTCGCCACAGCAGCGAACGATAAATTTTGTCAAAAAATCCTACTGCTATGATGAGTTGCTTGCCCCAGCCTTTTCTCACATACGTGCCGAATATACAAATCTACAAAGTAATCACACTTGGCTTGAGGAACGATTGCACGAATTATCGCAAAGACTCTGAATAGAAGAGATATTTTTGTGAATTTGTTGATAAAAATTTATTTCACATGAAATTGCTTTCGAAAAAAAATGAACGGCAAATGGATTATCCTTTAACTCTGAACTACTCCCTAATATCTATGTTAAACGGATAAGAAAGAAATAATAAAACATTCCTCTACCATCGCCCGAAAAATCAGAATGGACGTTCATATTGCTCCTTACAGATCAAGTAGATAATGAAGACCACCCTATTCGTCAAAAGTTCATATCAAGGCAATAAAAAGAGCATTCCGATCGTTCGTTGGGAAGAGAGGTCCGTATAGGCCTATGCCGCATCCGCATGCCCCGTAAGCTATTACTTGAATAGCTTACATTGCGTTTTCCTCCAGCGTTATTATTGGGAATCTAACTGGGCCCATTAAAGTGTAAAACCTCCATCCACAACCAAAGTTGACCCAGTCACAAAGGAAGCATCATCGGACCGAAGATAAACGGATACCTTTTGCAATCTCTTCCGCTTTAGCGATTCTCTTCAACGGTACCATTTGTCCAAGTTGTCTGGATGCTTCTTCTGCTGCTTCTCCCAAAGATGCTAGTATTTCCGTTTTTGTCATGGCAGGGGCAATCGAATTAATCCGAATGTTCTTTTCCGCTACTTCAATTGCAGCTGACTTAGTCAAAGCTTCAACGGCATATTTAAGTTATAATCAGAAATAGCAAAGGATTATTCTCATCAGAAAATAATTCCTTTGCTATTTCGTCTTGTATATTTATATATTGCTTGTAATTTCTTAATTTCTTAATTTCTTAATTTCTTAAGACCAATGCCATAATGATCAAATTCTTTTCATTAGATTCATCATGAGTTGATACGCATTGGCGTACAAAGGGCCTACATTCAGTAGAACTTTAGGCTTCTGACGTACTCAAATTAATATCCACTCTCAAGAGTGCTTTTTCATCCGAACTTGGACCCACAAGAAACACATAGTTGGTATCCTCTAACACCCATTTTTCTTCATCATTGTAATATTCCAGTTCTTTCAAAGCGATTGGAACAATAACCTCTTTGCTTTCCCCAGGTATTAGATAAACTCTTGCGAACCCTTGTAAAACTTTAATATGCCTTTCCACTTTGGAGTTAGGAACACTGACATAAACTTGCACAACTTCTTCCCCGGCAACGTTTCCTATATTTCTCACTTTAACCCTAACATTAACGTAATCGGCTTCCTTCTCGACGTTCTGATCGGAATATAAGTAATTCGTATAGCTCAATCCGAAACCAAAAGGATAGGCGGGACTATGTTTTTCCTTATCCAACTTACGATAGCCATGATAGAATTCATAGTACGCTTGATGAGAAGAACTATCGAAAAGGTGTAAATGACTCTCATCGGTCGGAATCACGAATGGCAACTTGCCGCTGGGATTTACATCACCAAACAAAATACGAGCAAGGGCATTACCACCTTCCATGCCGGCATACCAACTGTACAGAATAGCTGGAACGTTAGCTTCCCATTCTTTCGTCATGATCATACTTCCGCATACTAGAGATACTACCGTATTTTTATTGACCGAACCAATTTCATTAATTACTTGTATCTCTTCTTGCCTAAGAGATAAATTTTTTCTGTCTCCTCCTGGTGCAAACGTTTCGTCAGATGTGTAGGATGAGGAGGGGGTTTGTTCCATCATCTCTTTGAATATTACACTTTTCTCCGTCATTCCTTGATGCTCGTAACCTCTAGTGATAAAGTCAACGGCATTTGTAGAATCCGGCATCACATACTCGCCTTCATCGTTATAATCGTTACCGACAACAATCACCACAGCATCTACGTCACTCGCTAAAGCTTTCGCCTTCTCCAACTCATACTCATGACAATGGATGACTTCTATTTTATCCATAAAATAACTTTGAATTCCTTGTAGCGGGCTGACCGAATAAATTGGATTAATTCTACTACTACCATGGTCCCCAAGGTTTGCTTTTACAGCCAATCTTCCGACCAATAAGATTTTCTTTATATCCTTTTTATTGAATGGTAAAACTTGACCTTTATTTTTAATCAGTACCATCGACTTTTCAGCCGCTTCTCTCGCAAGCTCCGTGTGAGATTTGCAAGCAATTTTTTCTTTTGAATAAGTGGCCTTATCCGGTGTGCTTTCAAATGCAATAATGGTTCTGATTACACGAAGTGCAGCTTGATCAATATAACTTTCTTCGACTTCTCCCGATTCCACCATTTTCAGTAAATTCTCGCTATATTGGACCGGCATGGGCATTTCGACGTCCATTCCGGCTTCGATGGCTTTTTTCCCATCCCTGATACCGAATATAAAATCGGACGAAGTAAACCCTTCAAACCCCCATTCATCGCGAAGGATAGTTGTTAACAGATATTTGCTTTCGCAAGCGTGATCTCCCCTAAAATTGTTATATGAACCCATTAGAGATGCCGCGCCTGCATCCACACATTTCTTGAAATGCGGTAAATAAACTTCTCTAAGTGTTCGTGCCGACAAGTTGACATCCACGTGGAATCGAGTATTTTCAATATTATTTACTGCATAATGTTTTACGCATGCCATCACATTATGATCTTGCACACTTTCCGTTAGCGCTTTTCCCATCTCTCCAAGCAGGAACGGATCTTCCCCGTAGGTCTCCTGGGCTCTGCCCCATGCAGGGTGCATCAAGACGTTAATGCAGACACCGGCAAAATAGTTGGCTCCGCCTGATCTTGATTCAATACCGAAAACATCACCAATCCGACGTTCCAATTCAGTATCAAAAGATGCTCCCCGCGCCATAGAAACCGGGAAACATGTCGATTGGCCCATAACAACACCCCGAGGACCGTCGGTAAAGGAAATAGGGCTAATGCCTAATCTCTTGTTCCCATTAGTTTTAATCGGAATTGGGTTATACTGGTTCCCATATTGTATTCCATTTTCAATAGGATCCCAATTTCCGTTCAGCAACCATACCTTTTCCTTTAAGGACATCTCTTTTAATAAAGCATTTGCTTTCTCATGAATTTGTTGGTCTGTCAACGTTGATTGTTTATTAAACATACTATCTCTCCTTAGAAATCTTGTATTATGAACAAAGCAGCAAGCGATCTCTCTGCCTCTTCTTCTTGAGGCCCTTCCACCGTCAACTTCAATACGGTACCCTTTGCAACTTCAAGAGCCATGATACCGAGAATGCTCTTGGCATCCGAAATGATATTTTTACTTTCCCAAATGATTCGTATATCCTCCGAATGAAAACTTGCGGCGAGATCGGTGAGGCGCTTCGCAAATACAACCGGAAAGCCATCATATTGAATCGTTATGAAAGTCGACTTCATGTCAAGTAACCCTCTTTCTCATGCCTTCATATTTTTAATTTCTTCCAAGTCCGCGAGCACTCGAGGGAATTCTTTGTCCAATTTATAGAACATGAGGAGCCCAATCAGACAAATACATATAATTATCGGAAGATAAATGAACATGAATTGTATGGAAGTAATTGCCGATGTAGTTTGTTGAGCTTGACTACCCACATATCCGCCTGCCGCAAGGATCCATCCTACCAAGCCAGCACCAATGCCACTGCCGGCTTTTAGTCCGAAGCTGCCGCCACTATAAATAAGACCCTCATTGCGAATACCAGTCTTCCATTCGCCGTAATCAACTGTGTCTGCAAGCATTGCGAATAAGGTAGCAGACAATGGAACGAATCCAACGGACTTAATAACAGTGCTGGTGATCACGATGGCCAGTGATGCGGGATTGATAATGATGATAGAGGAACCGATCAAAGAAATGACTAGCCCTGCGATGGATACATTACGTTTTCCAAATCGCTTAATGAATGGCGCAATAAGGAAAAAACCAATTAGCACCGGAACCATACCTGCAAGGCCAAGCGTACCTACTAAATTAACATCATTTAATACATATTGGGCATAGTAAATGCTAGCTCCTCCACTTACGCCGCCGCTAATGTAAAATATGACCATAACCAAAACGATTTGCTTCCAGTATTTATTGCGGAACAGAGCCTTGAACCCTCGTTTTATATCTACCTCCTTTCGAACGACAGTCGCTTGAACACGCTCTTTCGTGCTAAAAAAACTCACCAAGAACATGATGACTGCTATGCCGGAAAAGATACCATAAGTAGTAGCCCATCCGGAATTTCCACCGCCGAACATTTTCACTAATGGCAATGTCAGCATATTCACTAAAATTGTGGCGACGACAGCGAAAAACATACGGAATATATTCAACACGGATCGTTCATAAGGATCCTGCGTTATTCTCGAATTTAACACACCATATGGAACATTAATTCCAGAATAAACAATGTTAACTAAAAGATAAGTACTATAAGCGTATATTAATGAACCTGTTGGACCCCAACCTGGATTGAAGAAAAGGAGAAAGCCCGCGAGTCCAAACGGAAATGCCATCCATAATAACCAAGGACGTGCTTTGCCGTAGCGGCTCCTCGTCTTTTCAATCAGTACCCCTACTCCAATATCTACGAACGCATCAAGAACGCGAGCAATTAGCAACAAAGTGCCGACCGCTGCAGCTGTCAGCCCCACTACATCCGTGTAGAAAAAGGCAAGAAAAGTACTTGCTCCTGCCCAGATGAAGTTGCTCGCTAAGTCACCAACACCATAGCCAAGTTTTTCTTTGAAACTAATTTTCTTGGTTTCCATTGTCTGCTCCCCCGAACGTTAAAAATTCTGAATGACAAATTGATTGTAAGGGGTTACAGTGATTAAAAATAGGATTTATCCGATCTAAATTGTACTTTTACTAAAAAAAGGTGATGATGTTATGAAAATGATGCATGAGGAACTTATTTATGTGTGTGAAATGATGCAACATTATGCAAAGATGCCAATCTCCTCTATTGATCCGATTGGAGGAACGTTAACATCTTTAGTATCTAATTCAATTGATAATCCTTTACATGAAAAGTGGCTAGAAAATATGCTCCGATATTTCGCTGAAAAGGAGTTTGACTTTCCCATTACCGTTATCACCCTTAACAATGTCGAATACTATTTATGTATTCGAGCACCGAAGTCAATGATCAAAGATCATATTTTGCTGCTCGGTCCGTGTGTATTTGACAAAATAACGAAGGCTACTATTTACGATTACTTGATTATGAACAAGGTACCTCGGCAGCTTGAAGAAAAAATGAGAAGTTATCTCCTTTCCCTTCCATTCTACAATAAATGGACAATCTCTCGATTTGGTCAAATGCTTTATTATTTGTTGGTAAAAAAACGAGTGGAACTTAATGACATTCGATATTTCACCCCATTATCTAGTGATATTGAATCAGAGTTACAGCAACAAGTCACAAATCAGAAAATGGATGAATTTCTTCATCATGATAATAAATATGAAAATATTATTAGACAACTCATCCAGGAAGGTCGTTTAGATGCTCTTGAAAAATTTATGGCATCTGTGCCTGAACTACAAGGAGGTGGAATTGTCGCCAGAAACAATCCGGTTCGAAATGAAAAAAACCTGGCCATTGTATGCGTAACTCTTGCTAGCAGAGCCGCTATGGACGGGGGTTTACATTCAGAAATAGCGTACACTTTAAGTGACATGTCTATCCAACAAATTGAGTCCGATCATAATTTTAATACTTTTACTGAGACTATAAAGAAAGTGTTCAAGGAATATGCCAAACAGGTCATGCAAGCAAAGGAGCATCAGTATTCCAAAGCGGTCTTCAAAGTAGAAAAATATATTTACAACAATCTATATCAAAAATTGAGTGTTCAGGAAATTGCGGACAATGTGGGTCTGAGTACTGATTATCTTTCCAAACAATTTAAGAAGGAAACTGGCATGACGATTGTTGAGTATATACTTCAGGAAAAAATAAAAGAAGCGAAGAACTTAATGAACTACTCTAATTTATCAATATCAGAAATCTCGAATCACCTTCAATTTTTCGATCAAAGTCATTTCATTCGGGTTTTTAAGCGTATTTGCGGAAAAACGCCTAAACAATACAAACTTCAATAGATAAATTCATAAATTAATGACATAGAAATCAAATGTTCTGTTTGAGCATTTTTACCGATTGGATTCCTTAATCGATACACTTGATGGATACAAAGTTGAAATGTGAAATTGGTTGTGCTACAATGCAACTAATTAATCTAGGGGAGTTGATGAGAATAATGTAATATTTCTTGCGTATTTACGAATGATAAAACAAAAAACTGTTTTATTCTTTGTTAAGCAAGAAAGTTACTTATTCTCTTCACTCAAATAAAATAACAATTTCCAATCCGTTTATTGGGTTAGATTTTAATATTTGTTTATTTGAGCTACAAGAAAGGTAACTTTCTTGTAGCTTTTTATTATTTTATGGAGGATTTTGACAATGTCTTTAATCAATGTGACCAACCTAACTTTTGCTTATGACGGTAGCTACGACAATATCTTCGAAAACGTTAGCTTTCAAATTAATACGGATTGGAAATTAGGGTTTACTGGAAGGAACGGTCGAGGCAAAACAACATTTCTGAACTTGTTGCTTGGTAAGTATGATTACAGCGGAACAATTTCAGCAAATGTCAGCTTTGAATACTTCCCCTTCTATGTTGAACACAAGGAATTAAATACCCTAGACGTTATCGACGAAATTTATCCAGACTATGAGCATTGGCAGATCGTACGTGAGCTTTCGTTGCTGAAGGTGTCAGAGGATGTGTTGTATCGGCCGTTTGAGACCTTGTCAAACGGGGAGCAAACGAAAGTATTACTCGCAACCTTATTTTTAAAGGGAAACAGTTTCCTGCTTATCGACGAACCAACTAATCACTTGGACATTCACGCACGTAAGCTAGTCAGCGATTATCTAAAAACCAAGTATGGATTTATTTTGGTTTCACACGATCGCGCATTTCTAGATAATTGCGTGGACCACATTCTTTCGATAAACAAAACTAATATTGAGATCCAGAAATGTAATTTCTCGGACTGGTGGGAGAATAAACAAAGGCAGGATAACTATGAACTAGCCGAGAACGACAAGCTGCGAAGAGACATTAAACGACTATCTGAAGCCTCAAAGAGAACGAATAGCTGGTCACACGAAGTAGAAAAAACAAAAAACGGCACTCGCAATTCCGGCTCAAAAGTGGATAAAGGATATATCGGGCACAAAGCCGCCAAAATGATGAAACGTTCCAAATCCATTGAACAGAGACAGCAATCCGCGATTGAGGAAAGTTCCAAACTCCTGAAAAATATCGAAAGCTCAGAAATTCTGAAAATCTCTCAACTTGCTTATAATAAAAAGCAGATGGTGGAATTAGAGAATGTTTCGATTCATTACGGAGAACACACAGTTTGCAACGACGTAACCTTTACCATTGAGCAAGGAGCACGCGTTACACTTGCGGGTCCAAACGGTTCGGGAAAATCAAGTATTCTCAAGCTAATTCTTGGCGAGGAGATCCCTTTTACGGGAACGTTTCGCAAAGGTAATCAACTAAAAATCTCATACGTATCACAAGATACCTCACATCTGCAGGGCAACTTATCAGATTATGCGAGTCGGAATGAGATCGACGAAAGCTTGTTCAAAGCGATTTTAAGAAAACTCGATTTTTCGCGCATACAATTTGAAAAAGATATTTCTTCATTCAGCGGCGGACAGAAAAAAAAGGTACTAATCGCAAAGAGCTTATGCGAGAAGGCGCATCTCCATATATGGGACGAACCATTAAACTTTATTGACGTCATTTCCCGTATGCAGATCGAAGAACTATTATTGGAACATTCTCCGACAATACTTTTTGTAGAGCACGATAGCGAATTTTGTAAAAACATCGCCACTAAAATCGTGGAACTGTAATATAACATAATACTTATTTTATCTTAGGAGGTTGAAATAAATGTTTGAAGTTGTAAATGTTCATGTGAACCGCTCATTGTCCGTTGGCACGGTTCACGTTCAAACTAAACGGATGCCGGAGGATTTTCCATCTATTGATAGATGCACGTAGCGACTCTAGCTAAAAGCTTCGTGGGTTTTAATCTAGTTGGTTAATTTACATGTTAAAGCACCAACTAAGGGTGCTAATGACATTTTCTCCGGCTAAATAGGAGAAAAAAACATGAAATCAACTTCGAAATATGAAATGATTCAACACATATTGAAAGATTTGAAACAACCTGCATATCGATTCCAACAAATTGCGGACGCAATCTTCAAGCAAAGAATTGGTGAATATGACCGAATGAACATACTACCCAGGGGTATAAGAAACGAATTAATAAAGAGCCTTGGCGAACACATTTTGAACTTAACTCCTGTCATGCAAAAGACATCCAAACAAGTGAACAAAGTGCTGTTTGCCATTGAGGGCGGTGAACAAGTAGAAGCTGTTCAACTAAGCTATGAGCGTGGCTGGAAATCATACTGTATTTCCAGTCAGTGCGGATGCGGATATGGTTGTAGTTTCTGTGCTACAGGCACAATCGGACTGAAACGAAATCTAACTTCTGATGAAATTACCGATCAATTGTTATACTTTCATTTAAATGGTCAATCCTTGGATAGTGTCTCGTTTATGGGTATGGGGGAGGCGCTAGCCAATCCTTATATCTTCGACACGCTTAAGATTTTAACAGATCCTCGAACCTTTGGCTTGGGGCATCGAAGAATTACAGTTTCAACCATCGGAATTTTGCCAGGAATCGATCGTCTGACAAAGGAATTTCCACAGGTTAACCTTACCTTTTCACTTCACTCTCCGTTCGACGAACAGCGGAGCAGGCTAATGCCAATTAATAATCGCTTTCCGCTTAATGATGTGTTGAATAAGCTGGATCAGCATATTCGTGATTCAGGTAGAAAAGTATATATTGCATATATTTTACTGCGTGGAGAAAACGATTCAAATGAGCATGCGGAAGCCATTGCTGCTTTATTAAAGGACAGAGGTCCTTGGGAACATTTATATCACGTCAATTTAATTCCCTACAATTCAACCGACGTAACGCCTGAAAGCTTCCATCAATCGGACAAAGATCGCGTTCAAAGGTTTGTCAGTATCTTAAAGTCAGCGGGAATCAAAGTCACTGTGCGAACTCAATTCGGAACAGACATTGATGCAGCATGCGGTCAACTATACGGACATAACAAGTAAAATATAAAAATTCAGACCAATAGGAGAACGTGTATCTTTATAAAGCATTCCCCTAATAATGCAAAAAAATTTAAAATATTTTCCATGGTGTAAGACGATATTGATTTGTAAAGTGGAGTTACTAGTTCCATTAGATTGTTAAATATGAGAACGAGGAGAATGATTATGTTTCATAAGAACTTTATAGTAACCCATGTTCAATTCCATGCAAAGACAGATATTTGGTGATATTTGCATGGAATAACATCATCACCAATCATGCTGGCTTTGCTACTTGAGATATAATTATACTTTATACAAGGAGTGAGTCTACATGAGATATATCAACGCTAATGAAATTCTCCCAAAAGAATTGGTTGGAAAATTGCAAGATTTTGTACAAGGTGAATACATCTACATTCCCGCAATAAAAGATCATCATAAAAATTGGGGAGAATTATCCGGCTTTCGGGAAGAGATTGATAAGAGAAATAGTGAAATAATAAAAGCATATACTTCTGGCACTACGATTCAAGAACTTGCAGAATCTTACTACCTTTCTGTTTATGCTATCAGAAAAATAATTTATACCAAATAAAAAACGCGGCCCGAAGATCTTACCATTCAAATCGACTTTTGTGTTGATTTGTTCGTTTTGTTCCAGTTGCTCCGAATCCGATTCATTATTTTCGAAGTTTAGTGATTCTGGGCTACTTGATGATTAGAAGTAGATATTCCTAATAGAAAAATCTCCTTTCAGTCCTAGAATAATAGAAACAGCACCACAAACGCAGGATAGTTCCTGTTTTTGTCGTGCTATAGTCGCGAGGATTTACTTTGCAACGGTCTACTTTTCATATACCGCTTTTCCTCCATCCTTTCTGATAATTGCATATGCACACTCTTGCCATCGACATGCCTATAACTAGGTCTGCGTTGGCTTTTTTTATTATCGAATAGAGTTCTAAGCTGCCTTTAGGGACCTATCTTAAAGGTTTTACCAAACAACACAGAAACATTTAGTATATAGTTTAGGTGGTTTCTATCTGTTAACTTTATAACCAAGGGTTCTTCTAAAATGTAGCAGGACAAACGGAGGTTTAAATAATGGATGCTATTGTAAATATACTAAGAGCGTCAATCCAATAAGTTTTCTTATACAATGAAGTTTTTACTGCGGATGTGGGTACCAATATCGTGAAAGTTTAGGATTTGGAGGAGAGAATATTGTTGAATGTCACTATTTTTAATATGGAAGGTATTGATGTTGGTGAAATGGAACTTGAAGAATCAATTTTCGGTATTATTCCCAATGAATCGGTTATGCATGATGCAGTTATAAATTATCTGGCAAATAAACGCAGTGGAACACAATCTGCATTGACACGTGGTGAAGTTAGAGGCGGTGGTAGAAAACCGTATAAGCAGAATAAAATTGATAAATCTAGAGCAGGTTCGATTCGTATGCCTCATTGGCGTGGTGGAGGAGTTGTGTTTGCTCCTAAACCTCGCGATTATAGCTACAAACTCAATAAAAAGGTTAAGAGGCTTGCTATAAAATCTGCATTATCTAGCAAAGTACAGAATAAAGAATTCATTGTCGTCGATGAGATCAAGTTAGAAAATTACAGGACAAAGTCTATAGTAGCTATGCTTAATGCTCTTGGGGCAGATAAAAAGGTGCTAATTGTTACACCTTTGTTAAATAACTTTGTTATGAAAAGCACCAATAACATACCTGGTGTAGATACCGCCGTAGCTGATTCCATTAACGTATACACTGTTCTGAATTGTGATAAATTAATAATCGCTAAAGATGCTGTCAATATGATTACGGAAATGTACTCGTAATTAAAGCTCTTCGATTTGTATCCTGGAAATGAGGTCAACAACATTGAACGGTCCGTCCCAAACAGCTAACTTAACTTATCACACATTCCGATGCGAACGAAAAGATGAAGACGATGTATGACCAGGTTCGCATTGAGTCCAAAGGCGTAAAGTTCGTCGTTGTGCTGGAGCACAATGGTAATAAACAAGAAATGGATCTTTGGGATACTTATCGAAATGCAGAAAATTTCGCATTCTATCTGGCACGGCTTCTAAAGCTTGAGGTGTTCTTCCAAGAGAAAAAAATAGTTGAAAATAAAGATCAGTTCTTGTAAGCTGCTATCAATAAAGTACGTTTTACCAATAACTGAACTGTGACCCATAAGAAGGACACAAAAGTGACCCTCTTATGGGTCACAGTTCAATGAGAGCTTCAAGGTCTCTTTCATATTTAATGTGTGAGATGAGTTTTAGCAATATCCCAGATGCTATCTTTAATCTGTACTTTTACGATAGTTGTCTTTTCAGTACCATTTGAGTAAAAGGAAGTAAAGAGGAAATTATAATTGCCATCAGGTAGGGAATCGAAATTCTTTCGCCACATTGACCCCTTAAAGATAATGCTACCTGAAGGGTTATTATTGAGATCTACAGTTACACCCTGCCCTACTAAGCTTACGGTTACCCGATCCGCCTTAACCAATGAAGATCCAGTATCTGTTACATTTGCAGAAAGAACACATTCTTCACCTGCCCAGAACATATCTGTTTGGCGTGTCGCAGTCGGATTGGCTTTATTGTAATCTAATCGGTTTTCCTCCCATTTAACGGTATGACTGACCCATCCTATAATTCCAAGTGGGCGAACTTGAATTACCTTCCTAAATGAAACGCCGATATAGCTCGCGTCTCCGCTCTCCACGTAGCTACGCATATATTTATGTGGTTGATGCTATCTCATGACCCAGCATGCCTTGGATGAAATCCAAAGACGCTCCGTTATCCAGCAATTGACAAGCATAGGTGTGGCGAAAACGGTGCGAGTATAATCTATTTTTGGTCCTCTTAACATTAGTGATGGGTTTAAAGCCAGATATGCTTCTTCATATGCGAAGCGAAAAAGAGATTGAATAAAGCGAATACGATGGCCCAAGATGTTTGGTTTTAATCGGCCGAATTGCTTCGCCAAGTATTATTTTAGCAACTGTAGAGTAACCTCTGAAAATATCTAGATCACCAAATTCAGAAACCAGCAGCTTTAGCTGCAAGGCGTATTCCTTATCAGCTGTATACAATCTCCGCAATTTATCTAAATTCATAATAAAACCTCCCATTAGACCTAATAAATCTAGGTCTGCTTCTAATGAGAGGTTTTAATCTGTTTGTATAGAACTATCGTTACCCGTCGTATTATAAGGTCAGCCAGTTATTACTGGTTGACCACTTTCTATTTTGGTGGTGTATTTGTCAGTAGCCGGGGCAGATCGGTCGTTCCCCTGGGTCTGAACCCATCGCTAAAACTGATCGCCCCCTACTTGTAGAAACCATGTTTAAGCTGGTTGAGACGAATAGATCTCGCATAACAAGCGATGTTGTGGAACTATGAGCAGTTCTTAGGGGTATCGGCAATATTTATGAGAGGGAGAGTGTTTATGAATCCAGTCATTGGTCTGGATATTTCTAAAGGTAAAAGTGATGGACAAGTCTTCTTTGACAAAGGCCAGCCCTTTGGGCAGTCATTTTGCTTTCAGCATAACCAAGAAGGTCTTAGTCAGCTCTTAGACGTCATTTCAAACGTACGAATTAAGACTGAGAAAACCCCCACTGTTATCTTGGAATCAACGGGGCACTATCATCAAGCCGTTATTCAGTTTCTAGAAGAACACGGCATCTTGTTCTTGGTCGTAAATCCACTCATTTCACATCAAGCGAAGAAATCAAGTCTACGCAAAGTGAAGACCGATGCAGTCGATGCTTATCGGCTATGTGAACTGTATTACAAAGAGGAATTTGAAGACCATAAACAACGAGGGGTTCAACTCCTTAATCTTAGGCATCTTACTCGTCAGTTTGACACTCTTACGCAAATGTATGTACAGGTTAAGTTACAATTCCAAGCGATTTTAGATCAAGTCTTTCCGGACTACAGAGGTATTTTCGGTGATCTCTATTCGAGAGTATCACTACAACTTCTTAAGCAATTTACGACTCCTACAGACTTTCAAGCAGCTGGAGAATCGAATATAGCCTACACAATTGCATCTCTATGCCCAAGTCGTTCTGTTCGTTGGGCTGACGAAAAAGCAAGTCTTATCGTTGTGGCTGCAGCAAACAATCCTTTTCAAAAAGTAAGCTATACTAGCCATCTCATAAGCCTGACGTTGTACATCGATTTACTCCTTCAGTACCAAGAGCATCTTTCCCACCTACGAAGTCAGATTGATGCTCTTGCTGAAGAAGTTGAAGCTTATCAAATTATCCAATCAATACCCGGTATAGGAGGCAAAATCGCTGCAACGATTCTATCTGAGATCGGGGAGATCCATCGGTTTAATCATGCTAAAAAGCTGGTTGCTTTCGCAGGAATTGACCCTATTGTTTACGCTTCAGGTAAGTTCACAGCGACCAGCAATCGCATTACCAAACGTGGTTCAAAAAAGCTACGACACGCCTTGTATCTCGCTGTATTGTGCGGTCTTAGGAAGACAGGCAGCAAGAGACTACGTGAGTTTTATGACAAGAAGCGTGAATCGGGAAAGCCTTATCGCGTTGCTCTGATTGCGTGTGTTAATAAGCTCCTTCACTGGATTTATGCATTATTAGTGAAGCAAGAAGACTTCGTCGACTTAGCTTAGTTGGCATATTTATTATACAAAAGAAAAACCTTCCAGCAGTCGCAGAGAGGGTTCTTTGGTGCATCCATTTTTAGTATACTGCCAACGCCAACTTAATTTAAGAGAAAAATGTTGACAAGATATTAGCTGGTTTTAGTTGAACGATAGGTTCCATTTTGTAATTGTAATTTTATGAATTCAAGTCTGAACTTTTGTTAGGCTCATCATTTTCACTGAAATAATCTATATAATATCCTTCTGAATCCCAGTAATCTTCATACTCTTTATAAATATCGTTGATATTATTCTTTGGTAACCCGCAATTCTCTAATAGCCATTCTCTTATATAGTTAATATCCTTATTTTCATCTTCCCAGATGAAATCCATAATTGCAGACTCTTTTGCAGCATTATCTGGGACATAAATAACAAATGAAGATTTAAAGGTCTTCATAAATCCGTAGCTAACATTTCTCAGTAACTGTTGTATCTCATTATCTACTAAAAATCCTTTCCATCTAAAATAATGATGAAAATAACATACTTTCTCTGATAAAGTAAGTGAGATTCCACAGGGGCCTGCCAAGCTAATTGTCCCGTCTGCTCTATCAACACTTGAACGCCACTTCCTCACATTATCTTTTGGATTGAATGGTAAAAGTGTATCAAATTCAGTGCATAACTCTATTATTTCAGTTTCTTTAAGGCTATGTGACATATACGCAGAAAAATCCATTCCCACAAAAGACACCCCCGAGTAAATAATTAGAGATAATATTAATATCCGAATAACTAAGGTATTCGAGAAATAAATAAACGAACCTCCCTCTATGGAGAATCATTTTTCTCTTAAATACGTTTGTTTTCCTTTCGCACAAGACAACTATTAGATGGGATAAGGTTGTAGAAGATGATAAATATGGGAGCAAAAAAAGCGCGAAAACACATCCACCCAGACCACTCGTTTTAAAAAGTGGACATTCTGGAGATATATGGTCGCACTCTTGGATCTCCACTTTGACTCA
>NZ_MAQX01000002.1 GCF_001682865.1 Bacillus sp. FJAT-26390 | reverse complement strand
GTTTTCAGCAAACCTAATCTTTCGTGTCCAGTTTTCAGGGCGCAATTTGCTTTGAAAGTGTTAATATTCCCTGATAGCTCAGTTGGTAGAGCACTCGACTGTTAATCGAGTTGTCACAGGTTCGAGTCCTGTTCGGGGAGCCATTGTAGAGAGGTGTCCGAGTGGTCGAAGGAGCACGATTGGAAATCGTGTAGGCTCTAACCGGGTCTCGAGGGTTCGAATCCCTTCCTCTCTGCCAGTAAGGCCCGTTGGTCAAGTGGTTAAGACACCTCCCTTTCACGGAGGTAACAGGGGTTCGAGTCCCCTACGGGTCACCAACATTTCTTTTAAAAAAGTGTTTGACACAGAACAAAGGCCTATGATATGATATGAAGGTCGCTCAACACGGAGGCTTAGCTCAGCTGGGAGAGCATCTGCCTTACAAGCAGAGGGTCGGCGGTTCGATCCCGTCAGCCTCCACCATTTAAATATTAACGACGCGGGGTGGAGCAGCCCGGTAGCTCGTCGGGCTCATAACCCGAAGGCCGCAGGTTCAAATCCTGCCCCCGCAACCAAAATTCTTTACCATTCGGATCTTTCCGAGATTATGATGTGGAGCTGTGGTGTAGTGGCCCAACATGCCTGCCTGTCACGCAGGAGACCGCGGGTTCGAATCCCGTCAGCTCCGCCACTTAAACAACATCAGGCTCGGTAGCTCAGTCGGTAGAGCAGAGGACTGAAAATCCTCGTGTCGGCGGTTCGATTCCGTCCCGAGCCACCATTAGATGTACATGCTTGACAAGTGAATATGCCGTTGTAGCTCAACTGGTAGAGCAACTGACTTGTAATCAGTAGGTTGGGGGTTCAAGTCCTCTCGACGGCACCACATGGAGGATTAGTGAAGTGGCTAAACACGGCAGACTGTAAATCTGCTCTCTCTGAGTTCGGTGGTTCGAATCCATCATCCTCCACCAGTTTACCTTAGGGGCATAGTTTAAAGGTAGAACAAAGGTCTCCAAAACCTTTGGTGTGGGTTCAATTCCTGCTGCCCCTGCCAATTAAATATTTTTGAACGTGGCGGTCGTGGCGAAGTGGTTAACGCATCGGTTTGTGGATCCGACACTCGGGGGTTCAATTCCCCTCGATCGCCCCATTAATTCAAAAATTAGCATTGCATACTTTGTTGGGGATTAGCCAAGCGGTAAGGCAACGGACTTTGACTCCGTCATTCTCAGGTTCGATCCCTGAATCCCCAGCCATTTATATGCGGAAGTGGCTCAGCGGTAGAGCATCGCCTTGCCAAGGCGAGGGTCGCGGGTTCGATTCCCGTCTTCCGCTCCATTTATTTGGCGCCATAGCCAAGTGGTAAGGCAGAGCTCTGCAAAAGCTCTACCCCCAGTTCGAGTCTGGGTGGCGCCTCCACAGATTTTTTGAGAAACAAATATGTGCCCTTAGCTCAGCTGGATAGAGCGTTTGACTACGAATCAAAAGGTCAGGAGTTCGAATCTCTTAGGGCACGCCATATTTACCTAAATGCCGATGTGGCGGAATGGCAGACGCGCGCGACTCAAAATCGTGAGGGAAACCGTGGAGGTTCGAGTCCTCTCATCGGCACCATAATTACTTACATAAACTCTTGAGATCCTTAGGATCTTGAGAGTTTTTTTGTGTTTTCACCTATTTCATTATTTTCCTAAATTACCCCCTTTACACAACCATTTTCCTAGTGTACTATGTAACTAACACACAAGGACACTGGAGGTAAGCGAAGATGAAAGCAGCTACTGAGAAAATAGAAGCATTGGCCGTTCTTTCGTTAAAGAACGTAACGAAGCGTATTGCAGGCAAAACAATTGTAGATCGCATGTCTTTTGATATTCATAAAGGCGAGATTGTTGGTTTGCTTGGCCCAAATGGAGCAGGGAAAACAACGACAATCCGCATGATCGTGGGACTTATTCAAATGTCGGAGGGTGACGTGATCATTCAGGGCCATAGCATCCGCAACGATTTCACGAAGGCCATTCGCCATATTGGAGCCATTATCGAAAATCCGGAGTTCTACCCTTACATGACCGGTCAGGATAATCTGAAGCAATATCAGCGGATGTCTGAAGGGATTACGGATGAGCGGATTAAAGAAGTCGTCGAGCTTGTTGGCTTGGAGGCAGCTATGAAGAAGAAGGTGAAGGCTTATTCTCTTGGTATGAGACAGCGTCTTGGCATTGCGCAAGCACTGCTGGATCGTCCTTCCTTGCTCATACTGGATGAACCAACCAATGGCCTTGATCCAGCGGGAATTCGCGAGATGCGGCAATATTTGAAGCAAATTGCTGACAAGGAGGGCATATCCATTCTCGTATCCAGCCATCTATTATCCGAGATGGAGCTGATGTGCAGCCGAGTAGTCGTTATTCAGGAAGGGAAGTATGTAACCCATCGATCCTTAATTGACGCAGCAGAGCCATCACAGCAAATTACGGTTGCCATCCGGGTAGATGATGCGGAACGCGCAGTTAAGGTCGCTGCAACGATTAAAGGGGTCGAGGTTGCACCGCTTACGTCGGAGCGGAATGAGCTACTGCTGGCGTTAGATAATGAGCTTATTCCACAGGTCGTTGCCAAACTAGGCAGTGAGCAAATAAAAATTTATAGAATTACGGAAACGAAGCTGTCGCTTGAGGATGAGTTTTTGAAATGGACGGGAGGTAGCCGCATTGCTTAATTTTAATAAATTAGTTTTGAACGAGTGGTTAAAAATGTCGAAGAAGCGAAGCTTCTTTATCGCATACGCGGTCATGCTCATAACAGTTGCCGGCTTCACTTATTTAATTAAGGAACTGGCTCAAGAGGGATTGCCATCTATGCTTGAATTTGCGGCATCGATTATGTCCACCAACGGAGTTGGGCAGATTGTAACGATAGTAGCGATCATATTTACAGCCGGGATCGTGGCGAAGGAGCATCAATTAGGCACAGTCAAATTTTTGCTAATCAGAGCGCATAGAAGAAGCACCATTTTAGCCTCAAAATATGTGGCAGCTATCTTGTTTGTTTGCTCGCTCGTTATTTTTACGATAGCAGCTGCTCTTGCCGCAAGCGGAATCGCATTTGGTTTTGAAGGTTCGGCAGGCGACGTGACGTGGCTTGAAGTCGCAAAGTCAATGCTCTTCCAAACCGTATACACCACGATCTATGTTACTCTAACCTTTATGTTCGGCATTTTAACGCGCTCCTCAGGAGCTACCATTGGGATCGGGATGACTGCTGTATTGCTTGAGGGCTTGCTTAAAATGCTGTTGTCGAGCTATGACTTCTCCAAATATCTTCTATTTATGAACACGGATTTGACACTCTTTACAGGCAGTGAATCCGCGGGAGGGATAACATTCCCTAGTCTCGTATGTGCTGCGTATGTCGCATTATTTCTTGCAGTGAGCTTTGTTACTTTCAAAAAACGGGATATTGCCTAGCAAAACAAATTTTGTTAAGAGCAGCGGAGGGGAGAAGGGAAAATTGTGAGCATTGAATTCGATAATAATTTGCCGATTTACTTGCAAATCATGAATTATATCAAGAAAGAGATCGTCATCGGAAAGCTAAAGGCTGGGGATAAAATACCTGCTGTGCGGGAGCTGGCGCTTGAGCTGCAAATTAATCCGAATACGATACAGCGGACCTTCCAGGAGCTTGAACGTGAACAAATCGTTGAGACGAAGCGCGGGCTTGGACGATATGTGACTAGCGAGGAGACGAAAATTATGGAGATCAAAAAGGAGATGGCTGGCGATTTGCTCGGTCGCTTCATACAGGGAATGCAGGAGCTTGGGTTTGCGAGCAACGATATCGTAACGATTGTTGCGCAAGCGGTAGAAGAGAAGGATAACAAAGAGGAGTGAAGAAAACGTGGAAAGCGTATTGCAACTAACGGATGTATCAAAATCGTATGCAGGCAAGACGGCTTTAAATCATATATCGCTTAGCGTAGCGCCCGGCAAGATTGTTGGCTTGCTAGGAAGCAACGGAAGCGGCAAAAGCACACTGATGAAAATCGCTGCAGGCCTTGTTCAGCCAGCCTCCGGCTCTGTCCGTGTAGACGGTAAATCAGTTGGCCAAGGAACAAAGGAGATTACTTCTTTTATGCCGGATCAGCCGCTTACGGAGAGCTGGATGCGCGTAGAGGACGCGATCATGTTTTATCAAGATTTTTATGCTGACTTTGATGTTGCGAAAGCAAATGAAATGTTAGCTTTTATGAAGCTGAACAAAAAGGATCGCGTCAGCGCTTTATCCAAGGGCATGAACGAAAGATTGCAGCTTACCCTCACCTTATCCCGAAATGCTAAGCTGTATTTGCTCGATGAGCCTATTGGCGGGGTAGATCCGGTCGCAAGAGCGAAAATTTTGGATGCTATCGTAAACTATTACAACGAAGAGAGCAGCCTGCTCGTATCAACCCATCTTGTACGCGATATTGAGCGTATCTTTGATGAAGTTATTTTCATACGGGAGGGTAAGATCGTGCTGCAGGATGAAGTGGAAAATATTCGGCTCACGCACGGAAAAAGCGTCGATGAAATGTTTAAGGAGGTGTTTGGGGAATGATCAAGCTGTTGAAATATGATTGGAAGCGAAGCAGCGATGGCATCCTCAGCACGCTTGCCATATTGATTCTTTTAGAAGCGGCACTCTCGATTACCGGAATAACGCGGAACTGGAATGAAGCGTTAGTTATTTCGTTCAGTATTTTCGGCTATTCGCTGGCATTGATCCTGTTGTTCATCCATTGCTGCCGAACGTTTGACCAAAACATTAAGTCGTTCAGCCGCCGGCTGCTGCCGCTGCATCCAATGAAAGCAGCAGGCACAACTATCCTATTAAGCTGGATTTGCGCGGTTCTGATCATTGCCATTGCAGCTATTCATATTCCCATCTATACGGCTTTCTCGGATATCGATAACAGCTTTTTGAACAAGAATATTCAATTTGAAAAAGGCTCGATATTTTACATGATTTTAAGCATAATATGGACCTACACGACTTTTACGATATCGGTCCTAGCATCCATTACGGTTGCTAGGAGCTTTAGGTTTAAAAAATCAACTTGGATTGGCATTCTCTTTTTCTTCGGCGTGCAAGCTTTGATCGCTTGGCTTTCAAGTGTAGTATTTAATCATGATGATGGTTCGATGGGGTTCTTCTCCATTAAGGGCACATCGACAGAAGGCTCATTTGCATTCGGCGCCTCCAATGATTTAAGCTATTTTGCAGGTCCGTTCCTCATTGAGCTGGCTTTTACCGTTGGATTCTTGTTTTTGATGAATTATTTATTAAACAAAAAAGTAGAGCTGTAACAACTCAATCGAAAAAGGCGCATAGGGGTTCAATCCCCTTAAGCGCCTTTTTGGCATGTTAGCGTAGATCGCGTAATTTGAGAATGACCGTAAGCGCCTCTGCCCGGGTGGCATCCCCAAGCGGAACAAAGCGGTTATTGCCCCGGCCGTTCAGCAGCGCTTTATCAACTGAAACAGTAACGGCAGTTTTGGCCCAGCTAGGAATCTGCGCCTCATCTGAGAAGGTTGAGGTCTGGTTTAACGTTAAATCAAAGCCTGCTGCACGGGCAATCATAACGGCCATCTCCGCACGGTTTATTTTGCCGCCGGGACGAAACGTTCGATCCTCATAGCCGGAAATGATGCCGGCAGCCGCTGCTTCCGCTATGTAAGGCTTTGCCCAGTCTGGAAACACGCTGATGTCTGCAAAATCTAGAGCCACTTCCCCTACAGCACCGGCGGGCAATGGCACTGCACGAGCGAGCATAGCAGTAAATTCGGCTCTTGTCACTTGGGCGTTCGGCCTGAACGTAGCATCTGGATAACCATTAATGAAACCGAGCTCAACTGCGAGTTTCACGTTTGCTTCGGCCCAGTGACCCGCTAGATCAACAAAAAGGATAGGCTGGTTGTTTGAAGAAATATTTATTTTTGCCTGCACGTTAGGCGTTAAGGTGGCGGCCGCGACCTTACTGTCCACAAGCTTGACGCGCTCTAGCTTAAATGTGGCGGGACCTGCAGCTATCGTTTCAAAAGATAGCGTAGCGATCTGGGCGGTGCCACTTTCCCCGGATGCTTTTCCAAGTTTGGTATGAGCAAACGTGATGACACCGTCCTTATCGGAGGCTGGAACGGATAAGCCTGTCCAATGGGCAGCCGCGCTTTTGAAGCGTAGTCGCGTGTTATCATACTGAAGCCGAAGTTCGTAACCGTACAAGTCGACCAATTGCTCCCCTTTTACCGTTACACGTACATCTTGGTTGGTCGAGACTGCTGTAGTGGGAAGCGATAGCGAGAATGAGGGAGCGTTGTCACCCATAGCGATGGTAGGGATAGATACTACTGCGAGAATGATGCCTAATAAAACCGAAGTCAGCTTGCGCCTCATGATGATCATCCTTTCTTTCATCATAATGAGCGAGAGGAAGACAGCTTCCTGTCCTCCCCTCACCACGTTCAATCAACTATTAATTAGCTGCCATTGCTACCATTTGAGAATGAGCTTGGCAAGCGCAACAAGATCTTGAATATCGATCATATTATCTTTGTTGAGGTCAAACGCTTTAACGGTATTCCAATCAGCATCAACCGATGATTTGCCGTATGCTTTGACCATGATCGCTAGGTCGCCGATACTTGTTGTATTGTCATTGTTGTAGTCGCCTTCAACCTTTTGAATAGCTAGAGCAAGGAAGGTTTGGAGCGCTGCATTTAAATCAAGAGCAGCCTGTTCGATTTGGGCTTGCGTTGCAGCCGGGTTATTTGCGGTTGCTTTGGCAATCTCGATTTGAGCTTGCAGCGCAGCTTTTGAGCCGGCAGGGTATTGACCGATTCGATTGCCCTCTACTGCTTCATCATGCTTCTGCTGAGCATTTGTGATCAGCGCGTTCAACGCGGCTTTATCAACGCCAATTTCAACGCTGTGCGTATGGCCTTGGAGCACGGTTTCTACGCCGCTGCTATCGGCGATATGCAGCTTAGCGATGCTGATGTTGGAGATGCCAGAAGAGGCGGTCGGCTTGACTTTAAAACTTAGCTTGATGAGTTCGCCACTGGCATGTTGCGCTTGTTCACCTAGATGTACGACGAGAATTCGCAATTGCCCAGGCGTATCCGTATCGGAATCGACAATCGTTATTTTGTTCGCATCCACTGCTTCCGGTGGTCCGCTAAGCTCCAGCTGATCTGCGTCAAAGGCGATGGTCAGATCCTGTGCGACCACTTCCTTCTGCTCCTTGTTCAGCGCATAGGTAAGGGTGAAGGATTGTCCGATTTCAGCTGCTTTTGGCCCGGATAAGGAGCCGCCGCTTAATACCTCTTCATCTATGCGAGGTGTCCAGAAATTTGGTATCGGTACATTTGCGAAGCTTGTATCGGATGCAAAATAGAAGCTCGGGTATGCTGGCTGATTGTAGGTCGTATTTTGCCATGCAATGCCGGTACGGTACTGAACGTCATGCATCAAAGTATACAGCTTGCGATTCGTTACCTCGGTACTGACGAAGATACGAATAGCAGAGCTGTCCGCAGTGCGAACGAGCAGCTCTTCTCTCCAGTCTCCAAAAATATCAGCAACAAGGGACGGATTTCCTTTCGTGCCATTATTGGTTCTTGTATCTGTTGCCGTAAGCAGTCGTCCGCGTTTCCAATCATCTATCGTAGTTGTGCTGTTGCCGGAGCCGTTCACGATTTGCGTTGTCATATCCACAGCCCATTTAATATTCATGTTCGTGCCTGGAGCAGACGTACTGATCCGTGTGCCGGCAGCAGTCCATAAGCCGACTGCCCATGTTTCTAATCCACGATGGTCAGGATCAACGTCGCCAACCATTCCGCGGCCCGTATCTTTACCTGTGTATCCGCCATAGATGATCTCGCCCGTCTTAGCATCCCGAAGCGCATAGCCGTAAGGCGCATAGGTGCCGCCTTCATGCACCATGAAGATCTCAAGCCCCGGACGGTCCGGATCGATGTCGGCAACGTGAAGCGCGTCGCCGTGTCCGAGTCCAGCAACGACGCCTGGATTAGCGCTGCCCGGAGGAAGGACATCCGACGAGCTGTAAAGCAAAGTACCGTCATGATCGATCGTTGATGAGCCGTAAATGATTTCTTGCTTGCCATCCCCATCTACATCCGCCGTACTAAGGGAATGGGCACCTTGGGTATTCAATGATCCAAGAAGCGGATCGGTGCCTGGCCTGCCATGCGGACTATCGTTGAATGGATTCGTCATCGGCGCCCAGCCGCTATCCACAAACCAGTGCTCCTTCAAATGACTGCCATCCCAAGCGTATGATACGAGCGTCGTTCTTGTGTAATAGCCGCGGGCAAAGACCGCATAAGGCTTTGCGCCATCCAAGTAGGCGACACCGGCGAGGAAACGGTCAACGCGGTTGCCCGGCTCAATTCGGCCTAATGCGTAATCCCCCCACATAAGTCCATCATCATCGCGCCCTGGCTTATAGTGGATCGTCTCGAGCTCTGATCCCGTCTCGCCTTCAAATACGCTCAAATATTCGGGTCCCTTCAAAATAAACCCTTCGAATTCGCGGAGCTTATTGTTGGCGCTTCTGCTTGGCGCATACACATCCATGAAATAATCGGTTAAGGCTTCTGCATCCGCGCGTGAGAGCGGGTAGTTATATTGCTTCGCCATGCCGAAAGCTTCTTCCAAAGTCGCAGGCCAATTGCCGTTTACAACCTCTTCATGGGATTGCCAGCCCATAAACATCTCTACGACATGGTTATAATAGTCTTGGCGGCTTACCCGGTAATCATCGGTGTGGCTGTAGCCTGCTGCAATATCCGCTTGCGGCATCGTAATGTACTGCTCGGATGTGACAGCGCCTTGCCCGTCAAATTTGATGATTTTTGTGCCTGGCGCGGTTTTGAACATCAGTTCCGCTTTGCCGTCGCCATCAAAGTCATAAACCATAAACTCGGTGTAATGGGCGCCAGCCCGAATGTTCACGCCGAGATCAATTCGGTAGAGCAGCGTTCCGTCAAATCGATAGGCGTCGATAAAGACATTCCCGGTATACCCTTTTTGCGAGACATCCTTCGAGTTGGAAGGGTCCCATTTGACAAAATACTCATACGCGCCATCGCCGTCTACGTCGCCTACGCTCATATCTGTCGCTGCATAGGTGTAGGCTTCGCCGACAGGGGTGACGCCGTCAGCCGGCTTGCGCAGGGGGAGATCATAGTAAGCATTGCTCCATGGGGAGATCGCATCGCTTTGATCCACCTCTTGCCCATCTATGACCGCCGCCACATAATATTGGGAAGAGGTTGTGCCGTTCGTATCCACATAGTTGGTGCTGTCATCAACCGACGCGATTTTGGCGCCGTCACGATAGACATTGAAATTAGTGCCCGTCATCCCCGCAGCGGAGTAGCCTGTAACTTCATTGCCAAGCAGCCTCCAGCTCAAAAATACGCCTTGATTCGTGGCAGCGGCTACAAGTCCTCGGTCTAAATATTCCAGCTGCAAGCCTGAAGAGTTACTGATTGATTGGTTGTTGTTCATGTCAGAAGCAGATGCTTGAAGCGCTGTTCCGAGAAGCAAAGCTAGTCCCGTCGTTATTGCGAGTACCTTCTTCGTTGCTTTGGCCGTGTTCCAACCCATTAACCGTCCACCATCCTTTGTCATTTTACCTTCCTATATTGGTTGCGCTTACAATATAGACTTTGGCTCACCTCGCAATGCTTAGCGCTAGGAGCAGCAAATTATGAATCTCCATTTCAGTATAGAAGCTATGAATCAGACATAACATGCAAAAACCAGTGCTTTTCTACCAAAAATCAGTTATAAAGCTACAAAACGTATCGCTTAACTTTGAATATTTCATCATTTAACTGATTTTAAGAAAGCGCTTTAAATGATAGTATAAGAGAGGATTCAATTAAGGATAGGGGGAAAGCGGAGCGTGAGGTTCGGCAAATCGATAAGAACTCGGCTTATTATCGGATTTATGGCAGTCATGCTGCCGGTCGTCATTTATATGCTAATCAACAATAGCTATTCACGCGATATCGTTCGAGAGAAGGTATCGGAAACCTACCGAAATACGCTCGATATTTATGTCGGACAGACGGATCACAACCTGGCGCAAATCAACGATTACCTCTATAAAATGTCCGTGCTTGACTCCGATGTCGGCCTGCTTATGTCCTTTCCGATGGACAGCGACGGCTACACGTTAACTAAAATAAGAATCGATTCGAAGCTGAACCGCGACGTCGGTGTCTATAATCTTATCGATGCCGTGTTTTTGTACCACAAGGACGATATTATTTTTGGAACCGACAGTGTATATAACGATACGAGAAAAATTATTAAATCCCATATGGATGCGATGACGACGGAAGAAAATCTGCTTCTGAACGATCAGCATTCGTGGGAGGTTAGAGCCGACGAGCGGATGCCCGGCAAGTTTTTTCTGATCAACTTTATTAAAGTATCGGAAGGGCTGTATGTCGGCGCTATGATAAAAGTGCAGGATATAAACAAAATGCTCTCGATCCAGTGGAGCGACGGAGATATCGGGCATAACGGCATTTACTTGCGTGATGGGGATCGCCTCGTACAATCGCTAACGGAGAACATGGCGCCATTCGAGCTGAGCTATAAAATAACGGATAAACCGTATGAATCACTGACGGACCGGGGAACTGGCGCGACCTATCTGGTGATGAACCGAATGAGCGAAATGGTCAATATTGCCTACCGCGTCGTCATTCCGGAGGAAACGCTGCTTCGCAACCTGTTGTTTTTCCGAAATGCTACACTGTTTGCTCCTATTGGATTTTTAGCCATCTTGCTTATTTACTTATTCTTCATGCGGAACATGCTGTTTAAACCGCTGCATGAGCTGATTCTGGCGATGAAGAAAATATCGCTTGGCATGCTGGATGTCAGGCTCCGCAAAAACAAGACGCTCGAATTTGAATTTCTAGGCAACACCTTCAACGTCATGGCGGAGCAAATCAAAACGCTCAAAATCGATGTGTACGAGGAGCAGCTTCGCGTGAAGCAGGGGGAGCTGAAGCAGCTTCAAGCCCAAATCAACCCGCATTTTTATATGAACAGCTTGAATATTATTTATAATCTCGCAGCGCTGAATGACACGGAATCGGTCAAAAAGATGTCGCTGCACCTTGCGGATTATTTCCGCTTCATCATGAAGGCAAATCGCGACACGATTACGCTCAAAGAAGAGCTGATGCATATCGAGAACTACATGACGATTCAAAAAATCCGTTTTCCCGACAAGCTTCAATGCACGTTTGAGGGGATGGACACGATTTTAAATTACCCGATTGCCGCATTGACGGTTCAGCCGTTCGTAGAAAACTCGATCATTCATGGATTCAAGAACAGGAGACAGCTGTTCCAAATCAAAATAGCGGCGGTAATCGATCCCGACGATGGTTTCACGCTTACGATCAGCGACAATGGGATCGGCTTTAGCGCAGAAGTGCTGGAGAAGCTGTACAATAAGGAGCCTTTGCAGCAAGATGAGTCGGGCAGCCTTGGCATCATGAACGTTATTCACCGGCTGCAGCTCCTTTATGGAGAGCGGACGTCGATTACATTCCGCAATCAAACGGAAGGCACCGGCGCAATTGTCATTATCGTATTTCCAAAGCTAGTGGAAGGGGTTAAGGCCGTTGTATAACTTATTGGTCGTAGATGATGAAGAGATTGCGATTCGCGGCATCGTAGAGGGAATAGATTGGTCGACGCTTCCTATTGTCAACATCTATACGGCAATTGATGCGGAGGAGGCGCAGTCCGTGCTGGCCGCGCACACGATACATATTATGTTATCGGACATCGATATGCCGAATCAAAGCGGAATTGAATTGCTGGAGTGGACCAATGAGCATTCTCCCTCCACCGTGACGATTTTTCTTACCGGGCATGCGGATTTCAAATATGCGCAGCAGGCCGTGCAGCTGGATTGCTTCGATTATTTGCTTAAGCCTATCGATCACAACGCGCTGAAGGCATGCGTGAACGAGGCGCTCGATAAAGTGCGAGACCGGGAGCAGCTTGCAAAGATTCGCGGGACGTACAGCTTATTTTACGAGCAGTGGAGCAAGCAGCGTCCTATATTAATAGAGCGCTTCTGGCAGGACGTTATCCATTACCGCCTCTCCGCCGCGCCGCAGCAGCTAGATTCCGCATTGCAAAATTACGCTTTGCCGCTTCAAGCGGATAGCCCGATTCGCGTCATCCTCATAAGCATCGAGCAGTGGCGTGAGGAATGGTCGGCACGCGACGAAGAAATTATGACCTATGGCATTAAAAATGCAGCCGAGGAGCTTGTGCTTCAAAGCGGCCCAGGCGTAGTTGTACAAGATGGCAGCGGTATTTTGTATGTGCTGCTGTATAACATGCCAGAAGGGGCGGAGCCATCAAACGCCGTCATCAAAGAACGATGCAAAACGTTTATTGATCAGTGCAAAAGCATGCTGCACTGCCACCTTTCCTGTTATATCGGAGAGAACGCAGAGGTGAAGCAGCTGCGCACTGCCGTTCAGACGCTGCTATCTTTAGAGCGCTGCAACGTCAGCAGCAGTTGCGCGATTATTATGGAGCGGGACAATAAGCAGAAGCAAGGACAAAGCGCTCCCCAACAGGCGCCATTCTCCGATTGGGCGCTGCTGCTTGAATCAGGCAAGCGGGCCGAGCTAGCGCTGCGGATTGACGAGTGCTTTGATCAAATGCAGCAGAGCAGCGTCGACTACACGTTTATGGCTTCCTTTTATTATGGCTTTATGAATATGCTGATTGAGTGGCTCAATAAAAAATCGGTCCAGATGACCGATGTGTTCACGAACAGAGAATGGGAGGTTGGCGAAAACGTTATAAAGTCATTGGCTCGAATGCGAGTGTGGTCACAGCAAATGAGCGCTCAAGTAACGGAATACGCCCATTTGAACGGGAAGGACGTATCGCAGGTTGTCGATAAGGTTCAACGCTATATGGAGGAGCATCTTGGCGAGGAATTCAGCCGCGAGCAAGCGGCAGAGTCAGTATATTTGAACCCAGCCTATCTATCTCGCTTATTCCGGAGGGAAACCGGCTATTCACTAACGGATTACTTGGTGAGAATGCGAATTACGAAAGCACGCAGCATGCTGGAGCAAACGAATAACCGGGTCAGCGATGTCGCGCTTAATGTAGGCTATGCCAACTTCTCGCATTTCTCCAAGCTATTTAAGAAGATGACCGGCCTGACGCCGCAGGAATATCGCAAAAAGTATCAGGATGTATGAGTGAGAAGTCACAGCACCGTTAATATGGTCACGGCGCCGACAGATGTCGGCGTCTTTTTTTTATACAATTTATACAAGAGAAATGGCTCAAAGCCTTAGAAAGAGGAGGAAGAAGACGATGGCGGATCAGACGCCTAAAGCTGCGGCAACGGCCTATATTCCAAAAATTAAAGCTAGGAAGACATCGCATCTACTCATATTCCGCAAATACTGGATGTTCTATGTGATGATGCTCCCAGCCATCGTTCTGCTCGTGTTCAACAACTATATTCCGATGTTCGGCATCATTATCGCGTTTAAGAGCATCAACTACGCGGATGGCATACTAGGAAGCGCATGGAACGGGCTAACCAACTTCGAGTATTTGTTCAAAACATCGGATGCCTGGATCATTACGCGTAACACGTTATTGTACAACTCCGGCTTCATTGTCCTCAATCTGATCATTCCGCTTGCGTTTGCGCTAATGCTCAATGAGATTCGCAGCCGGTTCGTCGCCAAGCTCCATCAAACGATCATGTTTCTTCCCTATTTCCTCTCCATGGTCGTAATCAGCTATCTCGTCTTCGGCTTCATGAGCGATGAGCATGGTTACTTGAACAGCTCGCTGCTTCCGGCATTGGGGCTTGAGAAGGTGAGCTGGTATTTTACCCAAGAGGTATGGCCTTACGTCCTGCCGATCGTAAACACGTGGAAGAGCATGGGGTACTTTACCGTCATCTATATGGCTGCCATCATCGGCATCGACGATGAGTATTACGAGGCGGCAACAATCGACGGTGCGAGCAAATGGAAGCAAATGACCCGGATTACGATCCCGCTCATTATGCCTGTCATTACGATAATGACGCTGCTTCAGATCGGCAAAATATTTAATGCGGACTTTGGATTGTTCTTCCAAGTGCCAAGAGAATCGGGCGTGCTGTTCCCGGTTACGAACGTCATCGACACTTATGTGTATCGGACGTTCCTCACCGTAGGCGATATCGGCTTGTCCTCCGCCGCGGGACTGCTTCAGTCAGTCGTCGGCTTTACGTTGGTCTTTCTATCCAACTGGGTTGTGCGCCGCATCAACAAGGATAACGCATTATTTTAGCAGAGGCTAAAGCCGTCCTTATTTGCTATGAAAAATTTATGGAGGTGAACCTATGGAAGCAGTCGAGAAAATATCGTCCGGGTCCAACCCAAAAAATCAATTGTCGATTCCGGCTTCTCTAGGCATCAATGTTTTCTTCATCATTTATTCCTTTCTCTGCATCATACCGCTCGTGCTGATCGTGATGGTATCGATTTCGGATGAGGCGACGGTTGTGCGAGAGGGTTATCAATTCATTCCTTCTAAGCTGGACTTGGCCGCCTATCAATTTTTGTTCAAGGACGCGACCCAAATCATTCGCTCTTACAGCATCTCGATACTCGTCACCATCGCAGGCACGACGCTCAGCCTTATTATTATGGCGCTGTACGCTTATCCGATCTCTAGAACGGATTTCCCGCATGCCAAGTTTTTTACCTTCTTCGTTTTCTTTACGATGCTGTTCTCCGGCGGGCTTGTGCCCTGGTACTTGGTGTACGTTCGCGTTCTTGACTTAAAGGATACGCTGCTTGCCCTCATTATGCCGCTTCTCGTCGCCGCCTTCTTCGTGCTCATCATTCGGACGTTCTTTCAGACGACGATTCCCGCAGCCGTGCTGGAGTCCGCAAAAATTGACGGTGCGGGAGAGCTTACTATTTTCGCAAAAATCGTCCTTCCTTTATCGCTTCCGGTGCTTGCAACGGTGGCACTCTTCCAGACACTCACCTATTGGAATGATTGGTTTCTCAGCTTGGTGTTCATTACGAAGGATGGCAATATAACCGTGCAATATTTGATGTACAAGACGATGCTGAACATTCAATTCCTTGCGAACAACAGCACGGCGGCAGCGGCCATTACGGCAGCAGGCGGAACCTTCAAATTCCCAAGCGAGACGGTTCGGATGGCGATGGTTGTCGTTGGTATCGGCCCGATTATTTTCGCATACCCGTTCTTTCAAAAGTATTTTGTTAAAGGCTTAACGGTAGGGGCTGTTAAGGGGTAATTGCGCAGAATGAGTGATGCTGTCGCGAAAATGGCTGTAGCCGGCATTGCCGGTTGAGCATATAAACCAAATTTTTAAGGGAGGTCCACCCGCTATGAAGCAAATGAAACAAAAAACATCGATGCTTCTCTTGATGATGCTGGCCATCGTACTCGTCATGTCCGCATGCTCAGGAAACAACAGCAAAACAAGCAACAATCCAGAGCCTACAAAGGATACCGCCGCCGAGACGGACAAACCAGCGAATACAGAAGAAGAGTCGCCTGCATCCGAACTGAAGCCTTATAAAATATCGCTCGTTTATCCAGGAACGCCTCAGACCGATGAGAAAAAGGTGGAAGAGGCGCTTAATAAGCTGCTGACCGAAAAAATCAGCGCCACAATCGATCTTATGCCAATAGATTGGGGCGCATGGGACGATAAAATCAATCTCATGATCGCATCCCGCGAAGAGGTTGACATTATTTTCACGGCACAGTGGAACGGCCATGCCAATAACGTTTCCAAGGGCGCATTCCTTGAGCTAGGCGATCTAATCGACCAATACGGCAAAGGCATCGTCGATTCGCTTGATCCTGCTTTCCTCGAAGGCGCGAAGATCAACGGCAAAAACTATGGCGTGCCAACGAACAAGGAGCTAGCAGCCGCAGGCGGCATCGTGTACCGCAAAGATGTGACGGATGAGCTGGGCATCGATATGAGCAACGTCAAAACGCCTCAGGATTTAGACGCGGTCTACGCCGTGGTAAAAGCAAAGCGGCCGGATTTGACCCCGCTTTACACAACAGCAGGAGCATTTAACTCACATTTCTTCGCCAACTATGATTTTCTAGGAGATTCGACAATCCCGGGAGCTATTCTAAAGGATCAAGATGGAACAACCGTAACGCCGATGGAGAAAATCGACCGCTACAAGGAATATTTGAACCTTACTCGCGATTATTTCAAAAAAGGATACATTAACGCAGATGCCGCGACAACGCAGGTCGCATCCGCCGATGCTTGGAAAGCAGGAACTGTATTCTCTACAATCGAGCCAATGAAGCCGGGCAAGGATGCTGAAATTGCAAGCGCCGCAGGTTTGACAGGCAAGCTTGCGCAAATTATGATGACGGAAAAAACGGTTGCGACGTCTGAAACGGCTGGCTCGATGCTCGGCATCTCCTCCACTTCGAAGGACCCGGCCCGCGCTATGATGCTGATCAACCTGCTGCACACCGATAAAGAAATCAACAATCTGCTGAACTTCGGAATCGAAGGCGACCACTATACGAGAAATGGCGAAATCATTACCGCAACAGGCAATACGGCAAATTATAACCCAGGCTCCGCTTGGATGTTCGGCAGCCAGTTCCTTAACTACGTTTGGGATACAGAGGACCCGGACAAATGGGCAAAATTCAAAGAGTTCAACCAAAATGCAAAGGTTTCCCCTGCGCTTGGCTTCGTATTTAACAGCGAGCCGGTAAAAGCTGAGGTAGGAGCGCTTGCGAACGTTATCCGCCAATATCAAAGAGCGCTTGAAACAGGCTCCGTCGACGTTGATAAAATCCTTGCCGAATATGAGAAGAAACTGAAGGACGCCGGCGTAGACAAGGTCGTAGCTGAAAAGCAGAAGCAATTCGACGAATTTCTGGCTAGCAAATGAGCGATAAGCATAGCTTAGTTCGCGAATAATGAAAACCCGCGCCTTGCAAGAGGAGCGGGTTTTTGTTGCTTGCATTTTTTGGCATACTATTTACAATTAAACTATGAACGCATTTCATCAACCCATTAGGGGGCAATTCGATTATGACCCGAACGACGATCCTTTGGACTCGTGCAAGGATGCTCCTGCTGGCTAGCTTAATTGTACTAGGCGCTTGCTCTAATCAGGCAAATGAGAACAGGCCGCTTAACGGCAAAGTTGAAAGCGCTTCACCTGCGGCGAAAAAAGGCGGCGGAACGCAGCAGAGCCAGACCTTGGAGCCTTATACGCTGAAATTTGTATATACGGGATCGCCGCAGAAGGACGAGGAAGAAGTAGAGGCGGCAATGAATGTGTATTTAGTAGATAAAATCAATGCGAAAATTGATCTCATGCCGATTGATTGGGGACCGTGGGACGATAAAATAAATCTGATGGTCGCATCGCGCGAGAAGATTGATATTTTATTTACAGCGCAGTGGAATAAGCATGCGGTAAATGTGTCAAAGGGTGCATTTTTGGAAGTCGATGAGCTGCTGGAGCAGTATGGGCAAGGCATTTTGCAATCGCTTGATCCGGTGTTTCTAGCTGGCGCCAAAATCGACGGCAAAAACTATGCGGTTCCTACGAACAAGGAATTAGCGGCGCAGGGCGGCATCGTTTATCGCTCGGATATTGCCGAGGAGCTCGGCATCGACATGTCCAATGTAAAAACAATTGAGGACTTGGACGCGGTGTATCAAATCATTTTAGCGAGAAAGCCGGGCATGACGCCTCTCTATATGAAGCTAGGGGAGACGTTTACGGCGCATTATATCGGAAATTTTGATGCGCTGGGAGATACTTCGATTCCCGGCATTATTCTTAAGGATGGAGAAAGCACAAAGGTAATGCCCGCCTATGAGATGGAGCGTTATGTGGATACGCTGCGCATTACACGGCAGTTTTATCTAAAAGGCTATATCAATAAAGATGCGGCCACCAATCAGACGATGAACAATGACGCTTTAAAATCGGGAGACGTTTTCTCCATCACCTCGGCATTGAAGCCGGGGAAGGACGAGGAGCTGGCGATTCAGACCGGCCTTATCGGCAAGCTGGCGCAGCTGCCATTAAACGAAAAGACGATTGCAACATCGGAGACAGCAGGTTCTATGCTGGCGATCTCCTCAACCTCGCAGGACCCTGCGCGCGCGATGATGTTTATCAATCTGCTGCATACGGACTCCTATTTGAACAATTTGCTCAATTACGGCATAGAAGGCAAACACTATCTGAAGGTTAACGAAAACGTGATCAAGCCGACCGAGCACACCGTGGATTATAATCCAGGCTCCAACTGGATGTTCGGCAACCAGTTTCTAAACTATGTGTGGGACTCAGAAGATGCGGACAAATGGGATAACTTCAGGGAGTTTAATCAAAATGCAAAGCTCTCGCCCGGGCTTGGCTTCGTATTCAACGGCGATGCGGTTCGAGCTGAGATAGCGGCTGTCGTCAACGTTGACAGACAATATCAGACGGCTTTGGAAACCGGATCTGTCGATATCGATAAAGTGCTGCCTGAATATGCTGAGAGGCTGAAAGCGGCTGGCATCGAGAAGATTGTTGCGGAGAAGCAATCGCAATTCGATCAATTTCTAGCGAACAAATAAGAGAAGCAGATGGTTTGAAGTGCCGGCCAAGCGCAAGCTGCGAAGCCGGTTTTTTGGTTCATCGTCCTTTTGCTAGCGTGTGCTCGTTATCGCAGCCTTATGCGCGAGTGAGGGCGATTTGACGGTGAAAAAGAGGAGAAAGCCGGTTTTTTCCCCTAGAGGCTGGCTTCCGACTCGACCTAAGTCCAGTTAGAAAACCGCCGAAGGTCCGTTTTATAAAGCTGAAAATTGATCTAAACTAAGTACATAAGCAAGAGCAACACACGCATGGCAAAAAAACAAAGACAAAACATTCTAAAGGTTTGAAAGGAGATGAAATGGGATGAATGGAAAAAGCGCGTTAGGCGCACTGCTCGTAGTCGTCGGTGTTATCGCGGTACTTAATTTTGTCGGTGTCCACTTTGGTGCTATATTCGGATTCTTGCTCCCGTTCATATTAATCGGACTCGGTATCGTCGGTTGGATGAACAGCAAGAAATGGATTGGCGGCATACTTATCGTAATCGGCGGTATGATGGTTCTCGGCAAGCTCGGCGGCGTCATTTTGCTGCTTCTGGCAATCGGGTTGATCGCAGCTGGAGTTAGCCTTTTCAAAAAAGATAAACGCAGAGCTTACTAATAGCCGCGAGAGATAAAAGAAAGAACGGTTTTATTCGCAAAACGTTAAGGAGGACATGGAATGAGTATTATGAAGCGAGTTCGCGACATTACAGTTGCTACACTAAATGAACGTCTTGAGAAATCAGAAGATCCGGTTCGGATGATCGATCAGTTCCTCTGGTCTACCAGAGAAGATATCATTCAAGCGGAGAAGTTGTACCAGCAGTACGCTGGCCACAGCAATCACTTAAAGGCACAATGGCTGCAAGCCGAGGAGCAGAAGGAACGGCGCGAGAATCAAGCGTTGACGGCTCTGAAAGCAGGCGAAGAGCAGCTGGCTAGAATCGCCTTGCATGAAAAAGCAAGCTGCGAAGAACGCTCGGTTCAATACCGTGAGTTGTTCGAGCAAAGCAGACAAAATACGTTGGATCTAGAAGAGCAGCTTCGCGAGATGCGCAGTGAATACCAATCGGTATATGACAAACGCGAATATTATGCGGCTCGCATGGAATCACTAAGACTTCAACAGCGGATGAACAGCCGCTACAGCAACGGCTTCGGCGAACAAGGCATTCAGTCGGGTTCCGTATTCAGAAGACTGGAAGATCGGATTAGCGGCATGGAGCACGAAGCGAAAAGCTTGCGCGACATTCGCAGAATGGGGCAAGAATTCGTAACGGAAGCAGGCAACACCGTACAATCCGTTATAGAACGTGAGCTTGAGCAGTTGAAGCGAAAGCTTGAGAAAGAGGGCTGGTCGTCTTGAAGAAACTCTATCGTTCCTCACGAGACAAAAAGCTATTTGGTCTTTGCGGCGGATTAGCGGAAATGTTGAACGTAGATGCCACGCTGCTGCGGATATTACTTATCGTCATTACGATTTTTACAAGCGGCGCTGTCATTCTGATCTATATCATCGCAGGTTTGGTTGTTCCTAAAGAACCGCCGATCTACTCGAACTTTGGACCAAACGGCGGTTACGGCAACGGTTATGGCGGCGGCTATAATCCTGGATTTGGCCAACAAGCTAATTCCCAATTCGGCGGCCCGTACAAAAACCCGCCGCAAGCACCGGGTTCTTGGAATACGCCAGGACCGGCACCACAGCCAGCAGCATCGACACAGTTCGATAGCATGATGGACGATTTGGAGAAAAAAGCGCTGCGCCGTGAAATTGAAGAATTGAAAGCCAAAATTGCTAAATACGAGAAGGGAGATTTTTAATATGGGAATTTTCAAACGCATGAAAGATATGACGAAGGCATCGGTAAATGAGGCATTGGATAAAATTGAAGATCCGATTATAATGTTGAATCAGTACCTGCGCGACATGGAGTCCGAAATTCATCAAGCTGAGGTTACAGTAGCTAAGCAAATGGCAAACGAGCGCCGCATGAAGCAGCGCCTTGAGGAAAGTGTACGCAGCGCGGCTGATCGTGAGTCTAAAGCAGAGGCGGCTTTAAGAGCCGGCCAAGAGGAGCTTGCTCGCAAGCTGCTGGAAGAGAAACTTTATTTCGACCAAAAGGTAACGGAATATGTTGACCTTCATGCACAATCAAAAGCGCAAGCTGAGGAATTGCTGCAGCAATTGCACACGATGAAGGATGAGTTCTACCAACTGCGCAACAAACGCAATGAGCTTGCTTCCCGTGCACAAGTAGCTAAAGCTCAAAAACAAATGGCACAGCTGACAGCAAACCACACGATCGACAGCGGCTCTGCTTCACGCGGCTTCTACCGTATGGAAGAGAAAATCATGCAGCTGGAAGCGGAAGCAGACGTTCTTCGCACGCCATACTCATACAGCGGAGCAACAAACAGCTTTAATGCGGCAGACGCTGAGAAACAAATTAAAGTGGATGAGCAACTGCAAGCGCTCAAAAACAAGCTGAACCCGGCTCCTTCTTTAACAAAAGCTCCATCTGAAGAATAGGATCCAGCTCACGGAAGAAGCGGACCGTTTAACGGTCTGCTCTTTCATGCGTTTGCATGAAAAATGACATAAGCAGGCATTAAGGGTTAAAATAGTACATAGAAGAAGGAAGTGAGCCGTATGGAGAAGGAAAATAAGGGAAACCAACCGAATCATGCGGCCCGCAGGCGCAATACGACGGAAACGATATTGTGGCTGCTTATTATCGTCAGCTTGGTTGTCATCGTGCTGCAAGGAATCGGCTACGTTGAGCTGTTCACGCTTCAGGGGAAGTGGGCGGTAATCGGATTGACTATCGTTGGCGCGGGACTGGCTGCTGCGGCGCTGAACGGTTATTTGCAAAATTCGCGGCTGAAGGAATCGCTAAAGCGGCTGACTGATCAGCAGGTAAAACGCAGATTTACCGTAACGTTAAGCAATGGCGAGAAAACGGAAAATGAAATATCAGAGCAGGAGCAGGTCGATCCGAATTGGACCGAAAAGGTCAAATTCACGGCAGTGATCGAGGAGCGCCAGCGCCTTGCCCGCGAGCTGCATGATGCGGTTAGCCAGCAGCTATTCGCGATCTCGATGACGGCGACGGCTGTCAGCCGGACGATAGAGCGGGATTGGGAGCGAGCAAAGCGTCAGGTACAGCTTATTGAAGAAATGGCTGCCGTGGCGCAATCGGAAATGCGCGCCCTGCTGCTTCATCTTCGGCCCGTCCACTTGGACGGCAAAAACTTAGGGCAGGCGCTTACTGTTCTAGTGGATGAGCTGAAGCAGAAAGTACCGATGACGATTACGCTTGAGGTAGATGAGACCATTGTGCTTCAGCCAAATGCCGAGGATCATTTGTTCCGAATTGCCCAAGAAGCTTTGTCCAATACGCTGCGGCATTCCAAAGCGGACAGAATGGAAATCAAGCTGATTCGTTCAGGCAACCAAGTGCATATGAGTCTGCTGGACAGCGGCATCGGGTTTGATCTGGAGTCGAAGAAGCAGACCTCTTACGGGCTGCTCACGATGGAGGAGCGGGTGCTCGAGCTGGGCGGATCGTTGCAGATGATTTCGAAGCCGGGCGAAGGTACAGCCATTCATATTTGGGTTCCCGCGGATGGATTGCGTGATACGAAGGCACAAGCATGACAATTAAAATGGATGAACGATAAAAGAAGGACGGTGTTAGGTGTGGAGGCAATTGAGCAATTGAGTCAGCCGATAAAGGTGCTGCTTGTCGATGATCACGAAATGGTGCGAATCGGTCTTGCGGCGGTGCTGGATACCGAGGATGGAATCGAGGTTGTCGGTGAAGCCAGCAACGGCATGGACGGCATTCGATTAGCACAGGCGTACAGACCTGACGTTGTTTTGATGGATCTGGTAATGGACGGCATGGATGGGGTTGAGACGACAGCCAAGCTGCTTGAGCTGTACCCCGAATGCAAAGTCATCGTATTAACGAGCTATTTGGATGACAGCAAGCTGTACCCTGTCATTGAAGCAGGCGCATTCAGCTACCTGCTCAAGACGTCGCGGGCTACGGAAATCGCCGATGCGATTCGTGCCGCAGCGCGTGGACAATCGGTGCTGGAGTCACAGGTGGCGGCCAAAATGATGAACCGGTTCCGCCAGCCGAAGCAGCAGGAGCAAACGCCGCTGCATCATGATTTGACAGAGCGCGAAATGGACGTGCTCAAGCGGGTAGCGCAGGGGCGTTCCAATCAGGAAATCGCCGACGAGCTGTTTATAGGCGTGAAGACGGTGAAATTCCATATTACGAACATTTTTAACAAGCTGGATGTTGATGATCGTACGCAAGCGGCTATTTATGCGCATAAGCAAGGGATTGCCGATTAAAGGACTTAATTTCATATTAGCTCTTCAAATATGTGGGGATTGTTAGTAGGGTTTGGAACAGCTCTTCGATCTGATCGACAGCTATTCCATGGATGGATTCGCCCGTTAGTGCAGGGAGGCTTGCTTCGGGCCAGAGTGCGGCAACAATCTTGTTTTTTGCTATTTTAAAGAGTTCATGATCCGCTTCTGATCGAATCATAATGATTTTGGGATAGTCTGCATCTTTAAAGCCTTCGACGAGTACGACATCGGCTTCGGGCATTTGCGCTATAAGCTGCTCAAGCGATTCGGAGTATGCCTTCATAATTGCCGTGCTTTTGGATGAAGTAATAGCGGTTATGTCTGCCCCGGCTGCTTGGTGCTTCCAAGTATCGGTTCCGGGCTTATCGATTTGAAAATGATGCGCATCGCGCTTAATGGTTCCAACTGTATAACCCGCTTGCTTAAAGCGTTCTGTCAACCGGCAAACCAAAGTGGTTTTGCCGGTGTTTTTGTATCCAATGATTTGGACAATCAATTGTTGGCTTACTGATGATGATTGCATGGCAAGCTCCTTCGCGCGTTCGGTGACGTTAATTGCCAATAGTTTAACATACATTGTAAAATGGATGCTGAATAAGCTGCCGGATGATCTGGCGGCGATAGGAGCGGTGATTGTAATGGGGAAGGAGAGTGGCGTTGGGATGACGGGCGGGAGCGAGCGGGCCGGCCGATTTAATCGGAAGGCCGTGATGGTTGGAGAAGCGCAGCAGCGTGTGCTTGCTGCTGCGGAAGGTCTGCAGCTAGGCAGCGAGCTTGTGCCGCTGCAGGCTAGCGGCGGCCGCAGGCTTGCGCAGACGATAGTGGCGTCAAGCGATTGGCCGCCCTTCGCGCGCTCGGGCCTCGACGGCTATGCCGTGCGCGCAGCAGATATCGCGGCAGCGTCGCCGGAGCAGCCGGCGACGCTGCGCGTCGTTGATTCGGTCGCGGCGGGCGGGCTCGCCCTCGCGGCCGTGAAGAAGGGCACTGCCGTGCGCATCATGACAGGCGCGGCTGTGCCCGAGGGGGCTGACGCGGTCGTGATGCTTGAGCAGACCGCGGAAGCCATGCTGGACGATGGCTCGCCGGCGGTGCTGATCAAGCACGCCGGCTTGGCCGGCCAGCACATCGCGCCCCGCGGCGAGGAATTCCGCCGCGGGAGCGTGCTTGCAGTGCCCGGCACAGTTGTGCGGCCGGGCCATGTTGCGCTGCTCGGCACCTTCGGCTATGCCGAGGTGGCGGTGCAAAAGCGGCCGCGCGTAGCGGTATTCGCGACCGGCAGCGAATTGCTGCCGGTTGCGGCGTCGCTGGCGCCGGGGCAAATCCGCGACAGCAACAGCTATATGGTCGCGGCCATGGTAGAGCAAAGCGGAGCTGAGCCGATTCTATGCGGCTCGCTGCCCGATGAGCTTGGCGCGGTTGAAGCCGCTCTCTCAAGCGTACGCGAGCGCGCAGACCTGATCATCACGACCGGAGGCGTCTCCGTAGGTGACTTTGATGTGATGTCAGAGCTGCTCCACTCCCTGAAAAAGGGTAGCTTGGCGGAGCCGCTGCAAACTCGCTCAAGTGCGAACAGCGCCTCGTCAGCCCCTGCTCCAATTAATGAAAGGCAAAATAAAATTTTATTCGACCGCGTAGCGATGAGACCGGGCAGCCCGACATCGGCTGCCGTTGTAGGAGGAAAGCTGCTTTTTGCCTTGTCAGGCAATCCGGGAGCTTGCTTCGTAGGCTTTGAGCTATTTGTTCGGCCAGCGCTGATCAGCATGCAAGGCGCCAAAGAGGCGCTGCCAAGAACGGTTAGGGCGAGGCTGCTGACTGCGATAGACAAGCCAAGCCCGCATGTCCGCTATGTCCGCGCCCGCTTGATCAACGATTCGGAGGGGCGTTTGCTTGCTGATCCGTTAGCCTTCTCCAAATCGAGCATGATGGCTTCTATTGCCGATGCGGAAGGACTAGCGGTCATCCCCTCCGGCTCAAAGGGAGCTGAAGCGGGTGAACTCATCGAAGTTGTCCTCATTCCATGAAGCGAGATTTATGAAAGGTAATTGGGAAATATCATTTTATTTGGCAGGATATGCATGCGAGGAAACCGAATATAGAATGAATGCAGCATTGTCCTGGGAAAAGCCTGCGACTGCCGCTGATTCGCCAAAGCCTTTTATCAGCTTTACCTTAAATATATCGATTTAAAATCAATCCGGCATAGGGAAGCGGCCAGTAGGCTTGCATCGCCCCGTAATAAGCGGAATACGGCAGCGTAGCGCCTAGCTGCGGCTGGAGCAGATCAATCGGCTTCTGCTGCTCAGCGTAGGTGAGCGCATGCTTCAAATCGCTTAGCATACCGTCCGCCCCGAGCAAAAGCTGCTTCATTCGCTTAGACTCATCTGGGGCAAGCGGCTTCGACCAATTCATATAAGCCTCTTCATCCCCGCGTTTGCTTCGCCATAGGCCAAGCTCCCTGGCAGCGGGGGCTCGCAGGGCCAGCTCTATGCTAGCCCAAAGCTCAGGCTTTAAAGCATCGTCATGCTGCTTGTATTGCGATTCCAGCTGCTGGAGCATTTTTGCAAGGCTCGTTAAACTATCCGCAATCGGAAGGCCGTTATTCAACTGGTCGCTTAGCCGCACTGTGAGTTGATCGATATGAGATTGGGCTTGCTTAGCCATTTGCAACCAGTCAGCTGCGCTACTAGCGGCTTTCTGATAAATTCGATGCAAATCATAGTCCTGTTCTGGAGGCTGCTGCGGCTCGCCGTCGCGATAAGGGTAATAAGCATACGGACTTACAGCTTGTACCGGCGTGTATGCGTTTGTTCGATCGATGCTCCGAATGGAGCGTATGGATGTGCTCATTATGATCTCCTCTCTGGCTTGAAGGATAGTTTAGCGTGAGCATACTATACCGTAACCAAAAAAACTGGCGAAAGCTGTCAGCTATCGGATTAATGAAATAAAAAAAGCGGCTGCTCTGCGCCGGGCCCGCCGCTTCGCTTGTTTTAAAGCAACAAAAATAGAAATGCGACTAGCGCGAAATCAAGTGCCAGCGCACCGCCCCATGGATAATAAGGCTGCGGCCCGTAGTAATAGGGATCATAGGGATAGGCCTGCGTTTGCAGCTTGGATTTTCCGGATGACTGAAGCGCTTCTTCTGTTTTACCTTTACCGCCTTTTTTCTTTTTTGAAACCTGCGATTGTGCTTGTGATTGAGTTACGCTAGCCTCCATGCCGCCAGCCTCTGCATTAAGCTGCAATTTACCGCTGCCGCAGGAGCTTAGTATGCCTACATGGCGCGTGCCGTCTTTCATAATTACGCCTACCGGATATCCGCAAAAACGATTAACCACTTCCTCGTGCAGCGGATAAATTTGTTCCATTCGCCAAGCACCTCCAAAAGGATAAGATGAATCAATCCTGCAACCAGTGTATTCACCTACAGGCAAACGTGTATGGATGTTTACCCATTCGGAAGAGGACAGGAGCGAAAAATCATGTACATTCCGGCAAAATCGGTACCCAAAAAACAGCGGCTAACAGCCAAGCAGCGAGCTAAGCAGACGAAAGCCGGCATCCTGCTAGCGCTGCTAGTTATATTAATAAGCGCGTCATGGGCGATATGGCAAGCGGACCGCGCTCCAAGGGATACGACCTCCGCGGAACAGGTGCTTCAGCATGATTTGAAGGCACTCTGGGAGTGGAGCGATGATCAGCTTAGAAGCGGCTCGCAGGGAGCGAGCTGGAGCATAAGATGGAATGCAACGAGTAAGGTCGGATCAATGAAGGAGCTTGTACAGAACCTTTTTGTGGATGAGAAAGGGATCGCAAGCGATAAGATTGAGCAAAATGAAGGGAAAACGGTCACAGGCGCCCTGCCTAAATACAGCGGAAAATTAACGATCAGCCTCGTCAAGAGCGACAGCCGCAACGAAGAGCTGATGGTGGTGCTTGAGACAGGCGGTTCACAGCCGCTTGATCCGAAAAAGCTGCTTCAAGCGACTGCGGATATTTCGGGGCAGCTTGTCCTGTTCTCTCCGGCGTTCACTAGCAGCATGAAGGTTCAAGGGTATACGGATCATGAGCAGACGATTCAGCGGCTAACGAGGCTTACGGATGCCAGATCGGTTGACCGCTATGAGGATGGGGGAACGATCAGCGAAACCTTTTATACCCGGATGCTTCACTCCGCCATTGTTGTCGAAAATGGGAAATCGGCAAATTTTCAAATCGCCTTGCATAAGGATACAAATTCAGATAATACGGAATTGGCGATCGGAATACCTGTCATTACCGGAGAATACAGCGTTTCCAAGGCAGAAAGCCCCTAACAGCCAAATCGGAATTAGAATAAGTAACGTATCTTATCAGTATTTTTTATGACATGTTGAATAGCGAATTAAAGAACTATATGCTAAACTACATATCATGTGAAACTGTATAAAAATACATAGGGAAAGAATGAGGCAAATGACATATACGAATAATCTAGATTCCGTCTCCGCAGAAGGCGCAGTTTATTATCTGTTCGGAGCAACGGGCGATTTGGCTCGGCGCAAGCTGTTTCCAGCCCTGTTCAGTTTATATAAAGAAGGTAAGCTGTCTGAAAATTTTGCCGTTGTGGGTCTTGCTAGACGCCCTCGAACAAATGAGCAATTCCGTGCGGACTTGTACGAATCCATTGTGGAATTTTGTCGCTACAAAGCGGACGATGCCGAGCTTTGGAATCGTTTTGCAGAGCATTTCGTTTACATGTCACTGGATATCAACGATGTGGAAGGCTTCCGCGAGCTTAGCAAATTGTCCGAGCAGCTGGATGTGAAGTTTAACATTCCGGGCAACCGCCTATTCTATTTGGCACTTGCACCTTCATTGTTCGGTCCGGTTTCCTTCAACCTTCGCGACGGTGGGCTGCTAGAGTCTACGGGCTGGCACCGCGTCGTCATCGAGAAGCCTTTCGGCTACGATCTGCCGTCTGCGCAGAAGCTGAACGAGCAAATTAACCAAGTGTTCAAAGAAGAAGAAATTTACCGCATTGACCACTACCTAGGCAAGGAAATGGTTCAAAATATTCAAGTTATTCGTTTTGCTAATGCTTTTTTTGAGCCATTGTGGAATAATAACCATATTGCGAACGTTCAAATTACGTTATCCGAAACCGTTGGCGTAGAGGATCGCGGTGGCTATTATGACAAATCGGGAGCATTACGCGACATGGGCCAAAACCATATGCTGCAAATGCTTACGATGATCGCCATGGAGCCGCCAAGCCGCTTGCACGGCGAAGATATTCGCGATGAGAAGGTTAAGGTGCTTCGTTCCCTGCGCAACTACCGTTCTAGCGATGAAGTACGCTCGAACGTAGTCCGCGGACAATATAGCGAAGGCAGCCATCACGGCAAGGAGCTTCCTGGCTACCGCCAAGAGGATTCGGTTGGCGAGGATTCCACAACGGAAACCTATTTTGCAGCAAAAGTATTTGTCGATAACTTCCGCTGGGCGGGCGTGCCTTTCTACATTAGAACGGGCAAACGTCTACCGGTAAAAACGACTGAAATCGTAATCGAATTCAAATCGATGCCGCAAAATGTATTGTTCGCACAGCGCCATGATTTGGCGCCGAACCTGCTCGTTATTCGCGTAAACCCGCTTGAGGGCATATATATTAAAGTAAACGCAAAAACGCCGGGCGAGAACAATTCGGTTCAACCGGTAGCGATGGAGTTCTGCCAAAGCTGCCAAATCGGGTTGAACACGCCTGAAGCCTATGAGCGTCTCATTCACGATGCAGCACGCGGTGATTCCACGTACTTTACGCGTTGGGACGAGGTTTCTCAAGCATGGGCGTTCGTAGATCGCATCGCGCAGGCTTGGCGCGAAGAGAAAAGTGATTTGAAGCTATATCCAGCTGGATCTTGGGGTCCGGATGCAGCGAATCAGCTGCTTGGAGAAGATGGCTTCCATTGGTGGCCGGTTAACGGCCAAGAGGAAGATAACGTCATTTGGGTGTCGAACAGCGGAAAATAGCCGCTGCCGTATACCTTACGTAATGAAGGGAAGGCAAGCATGAGCCAATCGTTAAGCGAAGAAATTAAACAGGAAGTTGATAAACGCCGCACGTTCGCGATTATCTCTCACCCTGATGCAGGGAAAACAACCCTCACCGAGAAGCTCCTCCTATTCGGAGGAGCCATTCGGCTTGCTGGGTCAGTCAAGGCGCGCAAAGCGAGCCGTCACGCCACGTCCGACTGGATGGAAATTGAGAAGCAGCGGGGGATCTCGGTAACGTCCAGCGTTATGCAGTTCGATTATTTGGGACACCGCGTCAACATTCTCGATACGCCTGGTCACCAAGATTTTAGTGAGGACACTTACCGTACGCTTACCGCAGCCGACAGCGCCGTCATGCTTATCGACGTTGCAAAAGGTGTGGAGGCACAGACGATCAAGCTGTTCCAAGTTTGCCGCAAGCGCGGCATTCCTATCTTTACGTTTATCAACAAGCTGGACCGCGAAGGGCAAAGCCCATTTGAATTAATGGAGGAGCTGGAGCGGGTGCTTGGCATTCGCGCAGTGCCAATGAACTGGCCGATCGGCATGGGACGCGAGCTTTGCGGCGTTTATGACCGGATGAAAACGCAGGTTGAGCTGTTCCAAGGCAATGACCATTCCACGATTGAAGTTCGTCCTGTGAGCGATTATAACGATCCAGTGATCCGTGAGATGGCTGGCGATTATTTGACCGATCAGCTTATCGGAGATCTGGAGCTGCTTGACGTTGCAGGCGACCAATTCGATTTCGAGAAGGTGCAAGCCGGCGAGCTCACGCCTCTTTTCTTCGGAAGCGCAGTTAACAACTTTGGCGTGCAGACGTTTCTTGAGAACTTCCTGCAGCTGGCTCCTAAGCCAACCCCGCGCAATAGCACGACGGGCCAAGTTGATCCGACGAATGAGAAATTCACTGGTTATGTGTTCAAAATTCAAGCCAATATGAACCCGGCGCATCGCGACCGGATTGCTTTCCTCCGTATTTGCTCCGGCAAATTCGAGAGGGGCATGAGCGTTCGCCATGTTCGCAACGGCAAAGATATTAAGCTGGCGCAGCCGCAGCAATTTCTAGCGCAGGATCGCGATATCGTGGATACGGCTTACCCAGGGGACATTATCGGGCTATTCGATCCGGGTATCTTCCGCATCGGCGATTCCTTGTCGCAGGGCGGAGAGGTCGTGTTCGATGAGCTGCCGACGTTCTCGCCGGAAATTTTCGCAAAAGTAACCGTCAAAAACGCGCTCAAGCATAAGCAATACCAGAAGGGCATCGATCAGCTTACAGAGGAAGGCACCATTCAGGTGTTCCATTCCACGGGCAACTTCGACGAGACGATTCTCGGCGTTGTCGGTCATTTGCAATTCGAGGTGTTCGAGCACCGGATGAAAGCGGAGTACGGCGTAGATATTCAGCTGCATCGCATGCAGTTCCAATTTGCGCGGTGGATCGTTGACGATAAAATCGATCCTAGCAAATTCCGTATTAATACGACGCTCGTGAAGGACAAGAAGGGCAATTATGTCGTCTTGTTCGAGAACGAGTATGCGATGCGTACGGCAATTGACAAAAACCCAACATCTAAGTTTCTGGAAACCGCGCCTTAAGGATTGGGATATAGGCAAGCAGAAAGCATCCTCAGCCAATGGCGCAGCAGCGCTTGCAGCTGAGGATGCTTTTGTTTCCGAAGACTTGAATTTCAGTGCTAAAACGAATCTTTACCCGTATAATAAATGGATAAAAAACGATAGGTGGCTAGTCATTCATGAAAACAATCATGTTCACCGGGGGAGGCTCAGCCGGACACGTTACCGTAAATTTGGCCTTGATCCCGCGATTTTTGGAAGAGGGCTGGTCAGTCCAATATATCGGGTCGGAGAGCGGTATCGAGCGGCAGCTTATCGCAACGATTCCGCAGGTCACATATTTTCCGATCGCGACAGGCAAGCTGAGAAGGTACATGGACATTCAGAACATCAAGGATCCGTTCAAGGTGGTAAAAGGGCTTTATCAGGCGTACCGGATCATTAAGCGGAATAAACCGAATGTCATCTTCTCCAAAGGCGGCTTCGTATCTGTACCGGTCGTCATTGGGGCATGGTTAAACAGGGTGCCGCTGCTCATTCACGAGTCTGATTTAACGCCTGGGCTCGCCAATCGTTTGTCGATTCCGTTCGCGACCGGCGTGTGTACGACCTTCCCGGAGACGGGAAGCATGCTGAAGGCAGACAAGAGCCGGCATGTGGGAGCGGTCATACGCGAGGAAGTGAAGCAGGGCAACGCTGATCGCGGCAGAGCTTTTTGCGGATTTACGAGGAGCAAGCCGGTTATTCTGATCATGGGCGGAAGCTTAGGCGCGCGCAAAATCAATCAGACGGTAAGGCAAGCGCTGACCGCACTTACGAAAAAATTTCAGGTCGTGCATCTATGCGGCAAAAATCAAGTTGATCCTTCGATCGATATCGCTGGCTACAAGCAATTTGAATATGTGAATGAGCAGTTGCCGGATGTGCTAGCGATGACGGATCTAGTCATTTCCCGTGCGGGCTCTAATTCTATCTTTGAATTTCTCTCCTTGAAGAAGCCGATGCTGCTTATCCCGCTCACGAAGGAGCAGAGCAGGGGCGATCAAATTTTAAACGCGCAGTCGTTTGAAAAATCGGGTTATGCCGACGTATTGTACGAAGAGAAGCTGACAGCCGGCACGCTGACGGAGAGCGTTGAACGACTGTACGATAACCGTAAAGATTTTATCGAGCGGATGAACATGAGCGAGGAAGCGAATGCGTTAGCATCCGTTTTTGAGTGGATCAATGAAATTGCGAAGAAGTAAGGTTACTTATATGCGATAGCAAGTAATAACAAGGCGATCCAGAGCGTGGCTTCAAACGTTCCGGATCACCTTTTTGGATGGCTGGCAGCCTTTTGGAAAAAAGTCTCTGCAAGCCGGTTGACGATAAAACGTTTTCATGCCATAATGTACGCGTGTACATTAAACGGAAATGATGTTTAGCATATTAGCTTTTCAGGAGGAAAACGATCATTAGCAGGAAAGAAGTAGCGAAGCTGGCAGGTGTCTCGGAGGCAACTGTATCCAGAGTGTTGAACAATGTTGGCCCGATGAAGGACGATACGCGCGAGCGCGTATTGCAGGCTGCTGCAGAGCTTGGGTATGTCCCGAATGCGCTCGCGCAGCAATTTGCCCGGAGGAAGAGCGGCAATATCGGCGTTGTGCTTCCGTTTGTGCCGAAGGTTCACTTGTTCTCCACTTACTATTTCTCGGAAATTTTAAGCGGAATCGGCGAGACGGCGAAGCGCTGCGGTTATGACCTGCTGCTGATCTTCCGGGAGCCGGATGAGGTAAGAGACTACGCGAAGCTTTTTCGAACGCAAAAGATTGACGCTTGTATCGTGCTCGGCTCCCAAAACGTGCCGGAAGAACGTGCTGCCCTTGCGGAGCTGAAGGCTGGAGGCTTTCCCTTCTGCCTTGTGAACCAGCGGTATGACGAGGAGTCGTATCGGACGGTGGATGCGGATCATGTAGCAGGGAGTAAAGCTGCAGTGAAGCATCTGATCGAGTATGGCAGCCGCAGCATTGCGTTCGTAAACGGCCCGCAGCAGTATTCCAATAGCGCAGATAGGCTCGAAGGCTATAAGGAAGCATTGGAGGAAGCCGGCATAGCGTTTGAGCGAGAGCATGTATTCATGGGCAATTACAGCCGCAAGAGCGGCTATGAGCTTGCGGGTCAGCTAGCTCAGCTGATACGTGCAGGCTCCATCGATGCGGTATTTGGTGCCAACGATCGGATGGCAATAGGCTTGATGCAGGGCTTGCGGGAGCTGGAGCTTGAGGCAGGCCAGCATTACGCGTTAGTTGGGTATGATGACTCCGATGGCTCGCGTATTATTAGTCCGAGCCTGACGACGGTAGCGGTTCCTTTTTATGAAATGGGCAAGCTTGCAGCCGCGAGGCTGCTTGATACGGCTCAAAATAAGGACGAAGCCGAACCGGCACGGGACGTGCTGCCTGTAAATTTGGTTCAAAGGGAGACATCCCAACTTAAAAAAAGCAATGATTAAGCCGTTTTTTGGCATAAAAATTCAATCGCGGAACGCTAGCCGTTTACGCTTGTGAGAGGCGGGTTTCTATGGATAAAGTAAGAGTTGGCATGGTCGGCTATAAATTTATGGGCAAGGCGCATAGCAATGCTTATCGCGCGCTTCCGATGTTTTTTCCGAATTCGATTAAGCCGGAGATGAAGGCGATCTGCGGTCGCGATCCAGAGGGGCTGGAGCAAGCGCGGGCGCAGTTCGGCTGGGAAAGCTCGGAAACCGATTGGAGGGAGCTCGTGAAACGCGACGACATCGATTTGATCGATATTAATGCGCCAAGCGATGCTCATAAGGAAATCGCGCTCGCTGCGGCAGCCGCAGGCAAGCATTTGTTCTGTGAGAAGCCGCTCGCGCTGACGCTTGAGGATTCGCGTGAAATGCTTGAAGCGGCGGAGGCGGCTGGCGTGAAGCATATGGTTGGCTTCAACTACCGATTCGCACCCGCCGTTCAGCTGGCGAAAAAGCTTATTTCGGATGGCCGTATCGGCGAAATCTACCATTTCCGCGCCGTGTTTCTTCAGGATTGGATCATTGACCCGAGCTTTCCGCTCGTGTGGCGCCTTCAGAAAGAAATTGCAGGCTCCGGCTCCCATGGCGACCTTGGGGCGCATTTGATTGACATGGCACGCTTCCTTGTCGGCGAGTTCAACGAGGTAATCGGAATGAACGAGACGTTCATCAAGGAGCGGCCGATCGCTGCTGCTATGACGGGACTTAGCGCCAAAGGGAGCGAGGACGGTCCACGCGGCCAGGTAACGGTTGATGATGCGACATTGTTCATGACTCGATTTGCGAATGGCGCGCTCGGCAGCTTCGAGGCAACTCGCTTTGCAGCCGGTCATCGCTGCACGAATGCTTTTGAAATTAACGGCAGCAAAGGAAGCATCAAATTTGATTTTGAGCGGATGAATGAACTTCAGGTTTATTTTACCGATGATGCCGAGGATGTTCAGGGCTTCCGCCGCGTCCTTGCTACGGACCCATCGCATGCTTACATGGATGCTTGGTGGCCGGCGGGTCATACGATCGGTTACGAGCATACGTTCACGCATGAGGTCCACGAGCTGATGCAGGCGTTCGCTGAGGATCGCCAGCCCGTTCCTAACTTTGTAGATGGCGTGAAATGCCAAGAGGTGCTCGAGGCGGTTGATCGCTCGATTGCAGAACGCCGCTGGGTTGCAATAAGCGAACTATCGTAAGAGAAGCAATGAATGAAGATGAGCAACGGAGAGGTAGGGAAAAGCAATGAAAAAAGCTTTGATCGTATGGGGCGGCTGGGATGGACATCAGCCTAAGGAAGTAGCCGAAATTTTTCGCGAGGTGCTGGCTGCAGAAGACTTTGAGGTAGAGGTATCCGATACGCTTGAGGCGTTCGCGGACGCGGAGAAGCTGCTAGGGCTTGATCTAATCGTACCGGTGTGGACGATGGCACGAATAGAGCAGCAACTCGTTGATAACGTATCAGCAGCCGTTCAAAGCGGCGTAGGTCTTGCTGGCTGCCATGGCGGCATGTGCGACGCATTCCGTGAAAACGTGGATTGGCAGTTTATGACCGGGGGCCAATGGGTTGCGCATCCGGGCAATGACGGCCTTGAATATACGGTTAACATAAATAACTCGTCAAGCTCGCTTACTGAAGGCATCGAAGATTTTGTCGTAAGCTCCGAGCAATATTATTTGCATGTAGACCCTGCGGTCGAAGTGCTCGCGACTACACGTTTCCCGCTGTCGCCTGGACCTCATTCGCTTAATAAAGCGGTGGATATGCCGGTTGTATGGACGAAGCGCTGGGGCGTTGGACGCGTTTATTATAACTCGCTTGGCCATCAGGCTAATATTATCGATATTCCAACCGTTAAGGAGCTTATGCGACGCGGCTTCTTATGGTGTGCGGAAGGCAAGGCTAAAGCGTTAGAGGCGGGTGCTAAAGCTTCGGCTTATAGCGGCATGGCAGATAATCAGCTTTAAAACGGAATTATAAAATGAATAGGATATGGGACGAGGGATGGGCGAAAATGGACAAAATTAAAGCAGGCATTATTGGAACGGGTAATATTAGCGGCATTTATTTTGAAAATGGCAATCGCTTCGATGCGCTTCAGGTAGTCGCTTGCGCGGATTTGGATGTGGAACGGGCAAGAGCGAAAGGCGAGGAATTTGGCGTTCGCGGCTGCTCGGTAGAGGAGCTGCTCGCTGACCCGGATATTCAAATGATTATTAATCTGACCATCCCGCAGGCGCATGCTTCGGTTTGCTTGCAGGCTCTTGAGGCAGGCAAGCATGTATACGTGGAGAAGCCTTTTGCCGTAACGCGCGAGGAGGCTCAGCAGGTGCTGGAGCTTGCGGCAAAAAAAGGTCTTTATGTCGGAAGCGCGCCGGATACCTTCCTTGGCGGCGGCATTCAGACGAGCATTAAGCTGCTGGAGGATGGCTGGATCGGCACGCCAATCGGCGCAACTGCATTCATGGTCTGCGGCGGGCATGAATCCTGGCATCCAGCTCCCGAGTTTTATTACCAAAAAGGCGGCGGCCCAATGTTTGATATGGGACCCTATTATTTAACCGCACTCGTTGCGCTGCTTGGACCTATTACCCGCGTAACCGGCTCGGCACGCATCTCCTTTCCGGAGAGGACGATTACAAGCAAGCCGAAGTATGGTCAGCAGGTAAAAGTAGAAGTACCGACGCATATCGCAGGCGTGATGGATTTTGCATCCGGTCCGATCGGAACGCTGCTGACTAGCTTTGACGTGAAAGGCGGCTCTATGCTGCCACGCATCGAAGTATACGGCAGTGCAGGCACGCTGCTTGTTCCAGATCCGAACGGCTTTGGCGGACAAATCAAAATTTGGCGAGCGGGCTCGAACGAATGGTCGGATATTCCGCTAGCTTACGGCTATACAGAAAACGCACGCGGCGTAGGCGCAGCCGATATGGCCAAAGCGATTCAAACCGGCCGCAAGCACCGCGCGAACGGCGAGCTTGCGTATCATGTGCTTGAAGCGATGCATGGCTTCCATGACGCATCGGAGCAAGGCGCGCATTATGTGATGAAAAGCACTTGTGAACGTCCGGCACCGCTGCCGCTTGGCTTGCAGCCTTATTGTTTGGATTAAACGAAGAGAAAGAAAAATAGCTGTTGATAGCAAAAAAAAGCAGAGCGGAAATCGCTCTGCTTTTTCTTATGGTTAGGCTTTAATCCAAGCTGCAACTTTATCTGCATTTTGTTCAACCCATGCTTTGGCTGCTGCTTCAGGCGTCTCGCCTTCTTGAATTTTAATCATGACAGCTGCCATATCGTCCGGCGTCCAGTTAAACTGATCTAGGAAAGCGAAAGCTTCCGGTTGATCGTCCTTAAGCCCTTTACGCGCGATCGTATGAATTTGCTCGTCGCCGCCGTATACATTTTTGGGGTCTGCCAAATATTTGAGATCCATCTTGGCAAACATCCAGTGCGGCGTCCAGCCTGTAACAACGATCGGCTCTTTGTTCGCATAAGCTTTCTCAAGCTGCTTCGTCATCGCGGCGGAGGAGCTTTCGAGCAGCGTCCATTTGTCCCGCAGCTTGTACTCATCCATTACTTTCTCTGTCGACATCATAAGGCCGGCGCCCGGCTCGATGCCGATAATGGTATGGTCCACCGTATCGCCAACCACATCGGTCAGCTCCTCAATGCTGTTAACATCCATATATTTTGGAACGACAAGACCGATTTTTGTACCTTCAAGGTTAGGTCCTAGATCATCGTATTTGCCGTTATACTTCGTAACATAGGAAGCATGCGTCGTAGGCAGCCAAGCAGCTACCATTGCATCCGCGCTGCCATCGGAAATACCGGCCCACATCGGACCAGCGTCAACCTGCATCAGTTCAACGTTGTAATTAAGCTTTTGCTCAAGCACTTCTTTTACGACATAGGTGCTTGCAATCTCGGAATCCCAAGCGACATAAGCAAGCGTCACTTTTTTGTTGCTGCTTCCGCCGGAAGAGGAGCATCCGGCCACCAGTGCAAATGCCATAACGGCTGCTACAATGATACTCATTTTTTTGAAATTCAAAAAATCACTCCTTAAAGTTTGCACAGCAAGCAAGCTGCGAATTCCAATTATTCATTTTTTTATAACCATTTAAGTCGTTTTGCTTTTGCGAATGACCTGCTGCGTCAGGCGATCCAAAATAATCGCTAATATAACGATGGCAAGGCCGGCTTCAAAGCCGACACCGGTATTCCCCTGCGTAACGGCGCGATAAACGTATGCGCCAACGCCTTGCGCCCCGATCATAGAGGCGATTACGACCATTGAGAGCGAAAGCATAATGGTCTGATTGATACCAGCCATAATGGTCGGCATAGCAATAGGAAGCTGAAGCTTAAACAGCTTTTGCATTGGCGTTGAGCCAAAGGCATCCGCTGCTTCCACTAATTCTTCAGGCACCTGGCGAATGCCGAGGTTCGTCAGACGAATCGTTGGCGGTATCGCGAATATGATCGATGAGATGACGCCAGGAACTACGCCGAGCGAGAAGAAGGTAACGGCAGGCAGCAAGTAAACGAATGCTGGCATCGTCTGCATGAAATCAAGCACAGGCGTAACGATTTTTTGGACGGTGGCGTTGCGGGCGCATAATATGCCTACTGGAACGCCGATTAACACCGATATGAAGGCCGCGGTTAAAACGAGCGCTAGCGTCTGCATCGTTTGGCTCCATAAGCCGAGATTTTCGATTATAAGCAGTCCGATAAGTGTAAATAAAGCCATTTTCCACTTGCCAATGTACCACGCTAAAAAAGTGAATATAAGAATTAACACTAGCGCAGGAAAAAAGTTGAGCGCTGTATCCAGTCCGTTTACGGTTTCGCCAACGACGGTACGGATTAATTGGAAGAACGGGTCCAAATGAGCTTCGAGCCATGATTCGAGCCATTCGATCCAGTCAGCTAATGGGATTTTAGGCAGATTCATTACGATCACCAGCCTCTAGTACGGTATTTCCGGCTAATGCGGCCAGAACTGCGCCTTTGATGACGATGCCCTTCAGGCGTCCTTTGTCATCAATGATGGATACGGGGAATTTCGAATTGCTCATTAATTCAAACAATTCATTAAGCAGAGTGTCCGGAAGGGCGGAAGGCGCTTCACGCTCCATTACTTCTTCAAGCTTTAATCCGTTTTTAATGGCGTTAGCTGCGTCCTCGGCCGTAATTACGCCTAGCAGCCGCATGCCTTTGTCAACGACGTAGAGACTTGAGACACCGCGGTCTCTCATAAATTGCAAAGCAACGCGTGGACCCTTTTCGATCGTGATCGTCTCGGGTTTGATCATAACATGCGAAGCTGTAAATACTTTGGATAGATCTACATCCTCGACGAACCGTTCAACGTATTTGTTGGCAGGCTGCATCAATATTTCCTCTGGAGATCCGATTTGAACGATGCTGCCGTCCTTCATCAACGCGATTTGATCGCCGATACGAAGTGCTTCGTTCAGATCATGCGTAATAAATACGATCGTTTTTTTCATTTTAGATTGGAGCTCTAGCAGCTCATCCTGCATATCCTTCCGAATAAGCGGATCAAGCGCGCTGAATGCTTCGTCCATAAGCAGAACATCGGGATCGTTGGCAAGCCCTCTTGCAAGGCCTACACGCTGCTGCATGCCGCCGCTTAATTGGTCAGGGTAGCTGTTCTCCCAGCCCTTCAAGCCAACAAGCTCCAGCGAATTCATTGCCATTTCTCTGCGTTTTTTCTTGTCGATGCCCTGCACCTCTAGTCCGTATTCAATATTTTGAATGACGGTGCGATGCGGAAACAACGCGAACTTTTGAAAAACCATGCCTACATTTTTTCTTCTAAACTTCCGAAGCTGCTCAGGTGACATGCGAAGCACATCCGTCCCATTAAACAGCACTTGGCCGAGCGTTGGCTCAATTAATCGGTTAAGCAGGCGAACAAGTGTTGACTTGCCGCTGCCGGACAAGCCCATAATAACAAATATTTGTCCTGCTTCAATGGAGAAACTAGCTTGGTTGACCCCAACAGTAAGCTTCGTTTCTGCAAAAATCTTTTCTTTAGACCATCCTTTATCCAGCAGCGGGATCGCCTTTTTCGGATCGGCTCCGAAAATCTTGGTTAGCCTCTTGGCTTCTATAATCGCCATGTTGTGCCCCCTTGTGGAATATTTCGACTCCCATAAGTCTAGTTGGTTATCATTGTAAAGGTCAAAAGGCGTGAGTCTCCGTATACTTTGTACAGTTATAACTTTACGTACTTTACATACGGTATACTCTTGATAACTCCCTTTTTCAACCCAAAAGCTTTCTTTACATATGGACAGCCATTTGATTACAATAATTGATGTAGGATTGATAGGGGAACGACACTCCTCAGGAGGAACGACATGAATGAACTTGCAGCATTAACGGAAGAGCAGCTCACAAAGCTGCAAAACACGCGTCGCCGGGTGATTGAATCAATTGGTGAGAACATGGATTTGTACGGCATCACGTTATCTATTGGTCATTTATACGGGAATATGTACTTTAATCGTGAGCCGGTTACACTAGATGAGATGAGCCAGACGATGGGCATGAGCAAAACGTCCATGAGTACGGGCATGCGTACGCTGCATGACTTGAAGATGATAAATAAAGTATGGGGCAAGGGCTCAAGAAAAGATTTGTACGAGGTCGAGCCGAATTGGCATCAAAATTTCACGGATTTTTTCTCTATTAAATGGAGGAAGGCAGCCGAGCAGAACATGAGCGCCTTAAAGCGTTCCATGAAGGAAATCGATGCGCTTAAGCAGCAGTACGAGGGCGATCAAGCGTTTCTTGAGGTGCTTGAGAATGATACGCAAAAGCTTGAAGAGGCTTTAAAGTATTATAGATGGCTGGATCGTTTAATCGATTCCTTTGAGAGCGGAGATATTTATAACTTTATACCGCAAGAGGAATAGCGTAAGGAAAATATTTACAAATGATGGCCGGCAGGCTATAATAGCGATAACAAATGCCGAAGGGAGTGAGCAAAATACGATGATGAACGGAAACCGGAATACAGTCGTTACACATTCATTTCGTTGCCCCTCACTCCTAAGGTCGGAAGTCCGATGACAGCAGGATAAAGCGAGGTCTAGGCGCAGGTATGCCTAGACTTTTATTTTGTTTTGCTGCAAAGCCGCGGGAGCGTTATTTCCTGCGGTTTTTTTGCTGTTCTTAGCGATGTGCGGGGCAACCGTTTCACCCAAATGAAAAACGGAGTTTTTGCCTATGATGAAGTTAAGCACAATGAGAACAGTGTTGGATACGGTGGATGGCGGCTGGAGAAGCCCGCTTGCGAATCAGATTTTGGAGCGCTGGGGCTACGATGAGGGAACGGTATTTTTCTGGCGTGCCAGCGCTAACTTTGTATTTATTTTTCGGCGTGAGGGCTGTGAATTTTACCTGCGGTTTAACGTGGCATCGGAAAGAGAGCTTGCTATGATTAAGTCTGAGCTCGACGTGGTTCTTTATATGGGTAAGAGAAGGCTTAAGACGGCGCAGCCGGTTATGTCTACGAATGGGCAATTTATCGAGACGGTTGAAAGTGAGCTCGGTACCTATCATGCCGTCGTATTTGAAGCGATGCCTGGCGAGCATCTTGAGCTGGATGAGCTGGATGAGAAGCAGTTTTATGATTGGGGAAGCGCTCTTGGACAGCTGCATGAGGCTATGAAGAGTGCGCCAGAACAGCTTACGGCGTCCCGCCCTAGCTGGAGGGAGCTGTTAGAGCACGCGCTGGATGTTTTGCCTGCTGAAGAGAAGGCAGCTAGGTCGGAACTTATGCGCTGCATGAAGCAGGCAGAAGAGCTTCCTATGGATAACAGCAATTACGGCTTGATCCATTATGATTTTGAGCTGGACAATCATCGGTGGAAGGACGGAGAAATCGGAATTCTTGATTTTGACGATTGTTGTATGCATTGGTATGCGGCTGATATTGCGTATGCGCTTGGTGATCTGTCGGATGATGGAATCGATTTGAGCGACTATCGCGTGATGGCATTCATGAACGGGTATAAGCAGGAAACGGAACTTTCTGAAGATATGCTGGGCCAGATGAAGCTATTTGAGCGGATCGATGAGCTTCTCGGATTTGCGAAGCTGCTGCGCTCGGTCGAAGAGCTTTCAGCCTCTGATGTTGGGGAGCGGCTAGATAGCTTAAGGGTTAAGCTGAAGGGGTTCATGGATAAGAGCAGAGCGGCGTTTGCGGCAAGTGCGGAAGGATGATTTTGATGAGCGGATTATGGTAAGCTTATTCAATAACTATAGGGTAAGGGGACGATCAAAACGATGAATGATCGGTTGAGTGCTGGCTTGAAGCCTATGATCGTTACGAATGGAAAGATCGTATTGCTGGATCAGGCGGTGGAGGCTGCTGTAGCGGTCGTTGATGGCCGAATCGATGCTATTCTTGAAGACGAAGCGGCTGTAGAAAATTGGATGCGGCAGTTTCCGGACCCTAACGTGATCGATGCGAAGCAGCATTACGTATTGCCAGGTCTTATTGACATTCATTGCGACGCAATTGAGAAGGAAATACAGCCTCGGCCGAATACATTATTCCCGCTGGATATGGCAATGCTCGAATTTGAACGGAAGCTGCCTGTTCACGGGATTACGACGATGTATCACTCGTTATCGCTCGGCGTTGGGCTCAGCCTGCGCGGCGATCACTTGCTAACGGGGATGGTTGACCATATTAACAGCTATCGAAGCAAAAGATCGATCGTTCGCAATCGGATTCATCTTAGATTCGAGGTTTCGCATTTGGCGGGCATGCCGATTGTGGAGCGATATTTGAACGAGAATGCAATTGATTACTTGTCCTTTATGGACCATTCGCCAGGGCAGGGGCAATATCGTGAACCAGGCTCTTTCGAGCGCTATGTGATGAAAAACCAAGGTGTCGGCGTTGAAGAGGTTCGTGCCATTGTCGAGGATTTGGTTAAGCGAAGACAGCTTGTAAACGAGGAGCATTTGCTGCAGCTCAGCAGGCTAGCCGCGCAGCGCGGCATCGCGATTGCGTCACATGATGATGATTCCGTTCAAAAAGTGGAAGAGTCGGCTCGTTATGGCGTTTCCGTCTGTGAGTTTCCGATTAATTTGGAGACTGCTAAGCATGCTGCAGAGCGGGGATTGCGGGTATGCGTAGGTGCGCCAAATGTCGTCAGAGGAGCGTCACATGATAAAAATTTAAGGGCAGTCGATGCGATTGGCGCAGGCGCTGCTGATATTATATGCTCCGATTATCATCCTTCGTCGATGCTCGCAGCGGTGTTCAAGCTGGCCGATGAAGGGATTGCTGCTTTGCCGGCGGCTGTACGGATGGCGTCGCTACATCCTGCGCAGGCTTTGGGCGCGGGCAGCGAGCTGGGTTCCGTAGAGATTGGCAAAGCAGCGGATCTTATTATTGTGGATCGTTATGAAGGCCTTCCTTGGGTGACGAATACGATCGTCGGAGGCCAAGTGGTTTACACAGCTGCAGTTCGTTATTGAGACGGATTGGCGTTTTCGGCATGATGAAGATGCTTGTAAAGGTAGTCAACCATTTGGTTATGGTCCTGCTCTGAGGATTGCTGCCAGATCATCTCGAACAGAACGCCGAGTCCTGGCAATGCACGCTCATCGGCACCAATGGAATCTTCAATGACTTCCGATAGCTCCTGTGCTGAATTATCTTGGACACGTCTAACGATCGCTTGGCGCAAATCAATAATTTCCATGCTAAATACCCTCCTGCCGCATTCGGATTTACTTATTTACTATGTCCATCGCTTGCTGCTTTCATTCGAATGTGCAAGCTATATGGTATACTGATGAGACGACTACAGCAATCATCCTGTAAGGAGGATTTTGTACAGATGGCGAAGAAACAGTACGCAGTAATTGGCATGGGGCGTTTTGGCTCCACCGTTGCAAAAGCATTGACGGAGATGGGCTTCGAGGTGCTGGCAATCGATTCAAACGAGCAGCGGATTCAGGATGTTGTTAATACGGTTACGCATGCAGTCTCGGCGGATTCCACTGATGAAGATGCGCTTCGGGCGCTTGGCATACGAAATTTTGACGTTGTTGTCGTTGCGATTGGGCAAGATATTCAATCGAGCATTTTGACGACGCTCATTCTGAAGGATTTAGGCGTCAAAACGTTAATTGTCAAAGCGCAAAATGAGCTCCATGGCAAGGTTGTACATAAGATCGGCGCCGATAAGGTTATTTTCCCGGAGCGGGATATGGGACTTCGGGTCGCACATCATCTGGTATCGCCTAACATTCTCGATTATATCGAGATTTCGGACGACTACAGCATTATTGAAATCAAAGCTCCTTCCCAAATGATTGGTCAAAGCTTGAAGCAGCTTGATATTCGAGCGAGGCATAAATGCAATGTTATGGCTATCAAAACGGGCTCTAAGATGAACATTGCGCCTTATGCGGATGATTTAATCGGTCCGGAGGATGTCCTTGTTATCGTCGGCAAAAACTCAGATTTATCAAATTTAGAAATCGCGTATTCGGAAGGTTAAATCTAACTATGAATGAACATTTTGATCCACTGATCTCATCTCTGCAAAATGAAAAGGTTAAGCAATGGGCGTCGCTGCTTGACAAGAAATACCGTGATCGAAGCGGCCAATTTCTTATCGAAGGCGTTCATCTTGTGCTTGAAGCGCTCAAGGGCAATGCTGACGTGACGACAATCGTCTACGATACCGAACGAGGCATTCCTGCAGAGCTTATGGCAGAGCGGGAAACGAACGATTCGGCGGCAACGCTCGGTTTGGAATGGGTACAGGCTTCACGGGCGGTTATGTCAAAATGCACAGGGACGGATACGCCTCCGCCTGTTTTTGCGATATTGTCCAAGCTCTCCGCAGATAAAACAGCTTTATTCCGTAAAAAAGGCCTCGTTGTTGTGCTGGATGGCGTACGTGATCCCGGCAATGCCGGCACGATCATTCGCAGCGCCGATGCGGTTGGAGCAGATGCTGTTATATTAGGAAAAGGTTGCGTGGATCTCTACAATCCGAAGACCGTCAGGTCGACGATGGGCTCGTTGTTCCATTTGCCAATTATGGAAGCGGATTTGAAGGTGCTTCTTCCTGAGGCAAAAGCAAAAGGCATTAAGCTTATAGGCACGAGCCTACAGGCGAAGCATACTTGCTATGGCTATGACTGGACGCAGTCCACTTGGCTGCTTATGGGCAATGAATCGGAAGGATTGTCGCATCCCGTACGCGAGCTCGTTGACGAGTCGGTCATCATCCCGATGGTTGGACAAGCGGAGTCGCTGAATGTAGCGATGGCGGCGACGGTATTGCTTTATGAGAGCTTGAGGCAGCGGAGTTATTCGGGCAAGTAACCGTAATCACGCTTGTGAGTCATAATTCATTTTGGCACATCAAAGTCAGTCCTGGTAATCAAGAAAACCTTGATTATCAGGGCTTTTTTTGTCTTTACAACAGTGTGATTATTTACGAAGAGTATAATAAGGTGAAATATTCATTGCGATTTTTAGTATCGAAATAAATGTAATGATAAATGGCACAAACCGTAAAATAGGAGGGCACGAGTGTCTTATAGCGGTGGAAATATTAGATATTTAAATTTTTTGCATTTCGCCCGCCAATACGTTGTATAGGGTGAGGCAGGTTGAAAGTGAATAACGACCGTTGTTGCTGCTGCTGCAGCACAAAATGAAGCATTTACAGCGGTACTTGATTCGCATGGGAGCGAGTCAGGCTGACGCCGAGGATATCGTTCAGGACACGGTATACAAAGCGCTCCTTTATCTTGATTCCATCGTGCCGGATAAGTTTCCAGCGTGGTTGTACAGGGTCGCGCTCAATCGTTATTGCGACATGTCTCGAAAGCATAAACGAATATAGTTGCCGATCGAAGAGGACGCCGTGGAAAGGCAACGAAATCCCAGATAGTAATGCTTTTTTTGGTTGGAAAAGGAATTTCGTAACAACAAAAATGTATTCAATATCGGTATTTTTTTATTGTAAAACGATAAATTATATGGTAAAGTCGATTTAAATTTAACGATAAGTGAGGGGCTTTTTATGGAACGAGGAACAACACTCTTTTTAAAGGCGGCTGTTATTCTTATTGGAATCCCAGTTCTTGCTTTGTGCATATTTTTGGTGCCAGAGATCGCGAATTTTGCGGTAGAATTGTATCCAGATATGACTTATTTGAAATATCTCGTGTTTATCGAATTGTATGCACCAGCGATACCTTTTTACTTTGCTCTGTATCAAGCATTTAAACTTTTAAGCTATATTGACAAGAGCAAAGCATTCTCCGAATTATCTGTACAAGCTTTAAAGAATATAAAATACTGTGCAATCACAATCAGCAGCTTGTTTGTGATAGGCATGCCACTCTTCTATCTCATTGCGGAGAAAGACGATGCCCCAGGTATCATAGTCATCGGATTGGTCTTGATTTTTGCCTCCATGGTGATTGCCGTTTTTGCTGCTGTTCTCCAAAAGCTTTTAAAAGAGGCTATTGATATAAAATCAGAAAATGATTTGACGGTCTGAGGTGAATGACATGGCGATTATAATCAATATTGATGTGATGTTGGCTAAAAGAAAAATGAGCGTAACAGAGCTTTCGGAGAGGGTTGGAATAACAATGGCTAACCTTTCTATATTGAAAAATGGAAAGGCAAAAGCAATTAGGCTTTCAACTTTAGAGGCAATTTGCAAAGCATTAGAATGCCAACCTGGAGACATTTTAGAATATAAAAATGACAGAGAGGAGGTATAACATGGACCTTAACAATCAGATTATTGAAAATATTGCTAACCCCCATGAGCTGGAGAGAATGTATAGAAAAGAACCCGAAGCTTTTAAAAAAGCATTCTCATACGCCCGGGAACATCATCCTGATTCGCAGGTTCTTGCCATTTGGTATGAAAGATTGCATTTCAAGGAGACGGCAAATTCAGAAAAAGCTTCCTTGCTTCAAAAGAATTTCTTATTCATGGGCATTTTAGCGATTCTTGCCGGGATAAGCACCAGAATAATTTTTCATTTTACCGAACAGCAAGCAATAGCTCCGATTAACCTTGTTTTTGGGATACTTCCCTTTATTGCAGCTTATTTTGTATATAGCAGTACCCCCAAAAAAAATGTTATTTATACCCTTGCATCGTTATTTCTAATCTCCGGATTTTATCTTAATGTGCTGCCACTAGAGCATAAAGATAGTATTATCCTGGCTTATCTTCACCTTCCTATTTTCTTATGGGTAGTACTAGGGCTTGCATTTACAGGTAATGAATATAGGATAGGCAGCACGAGATTAGCTTATCTTAAATTTAATGGGGAATTTTGCATACTCTACGCCGCCATGGCAATCAGCGGAATGCTGCTAACAGCATTAACCATGCAGTTATTTAGATTTGTCGGCATGGATATATCTCAATTTTATTTTAAAAATGTCGTATTATTTGGTGCTGCGGCTCTCGCTATTGTGTCCACATACCTGGTATCGAGGAACCTTAAACTTTCTAAAAATATTGCACCCTATATAGCCAAAATTTTTAGTCCGCTTGTACTTGTCACATTGGTGGTCTACCTAATAACGGTTATTTGGGTCGGGAAAAATCCATTCTTGGACCGCGATTTCCTTCTATCCTTCAACGGAATACTCATTTGTGTATTGGCTGTCACCATATTTTCCATTACCGAAAGCCGCAAAGACGAGAAAAAGAACATTTCTGATTATATAAATTTTGCCCTAATCGTTCTTGCTCTTATCATTGACAGTGTGGCTTTATCAGCCATAGTGTTCAGGCTTTCTTCTTATGGGATTACGCCCAACAGACTTGCAGTTTTAGGCGTAAACATACTTATCTGGGCCAATCTAATTTGGATTATGGTCTCCTATATGCATTTTCTACAAAACAAAACCGGGCCTTCTACTATCCAAAATGCCGTTACGAAGTATTTGCCGGTCTATGGACTTTGGGCAGCTTTCGTTACATTTACTTTTCCTTTAATTTTTTATTAGAAAGGTTCTGTTAATGTAAGATCGACCTAATCAAATTTCTTAAACTAACTGATAGTTGAAGGAAAAATGGAAGATTACGTTAATTGGACCCATGTAAGATAAGAGAAAAAGCACCCCGTGAGGTGCTAAAGCGTTAGAACATTTCGGGTAGGATCTCCCGTTAAATTCGTCTTTTGAAATAGTCAAGTTACTTTCAGTTGTAATCGTTCTTAAATATGTTCGATTATTACACAATCAGCTTTCGAAGCTTGAGCGCATGAATCCCGACGATAAAGAGCCATCCAAGGTAGGACACAATCAAGAAACGTCCGAACAAACCTGCAAGAACGTCTGGAGTGAACTGGCCATCTTGCGGGAGTTGAAGTATAAATAGTGCCATAACGACCAACATAATGGTGCTGGCAACAAACAGGCGTCCTCGAATGGGTCTCCAGGCTTCGTTACGAGCTAGAGCAAAGCTCAACAAGAGGGCTGCTACAGGCGTATAGTCGAGCGTAGCGCCTATTGCATGCATCTTACCGCTGAAAGTCGCAGCATCCGGACTAACCGATATTGGGTCGGTCACAAAGATAGCTGCGATTAATAAACCTGAGGAACTTAGTCCAAGGATAGCGAGCCCGATGTATCCCACAACGGTGCGAACTTGCGAGAAGACCACTACTCCAGCGCTTAGCAGACTCGCAGCTAGCAATACGAATGCAAGATGCATCATCCAGCCGAAGTTGCCTAGAGCATATTCGCTGATAAAGCGCCACGACGGATCGAATTCCGGTTCCAGCAGGTGGAGGATACCAAGGATGAAAACGAAGAATGCTCCCGAAAAGACGGACAATCGTGCTGCATTTGAAACAATCGCGGATATCGGTTTTGCTATCAATAGCGGTTTAGCCAATTTCCTTCTCCTTGCTGACGATGTCATAATTGAAAATCGTCTTCGCTATGATGTTCGGAGCCATCACGACTGCAGAATGGTCTTGTCCGGTCAGCGTGCGGGAGTTAACTATAGGTAGCAGCTTGGCAAGCGCTTTGGCTGCGTCGTGGAATAGCGGCTCGCTGTTTTCACCTGTCATGATCAAAGTGGGAACGTTTACTTTCCAACGGTTGGTTGGAAGTGGTTTGCCTGATTGCGTGTCACTCATAATCATGCCGTCATAGGCTAGAGTATGAGACATGCTTTCCATTGCCTGCCAAGACGGATCGGCTTTCATGTAGCCGATATATTCCGCCGGAATTCCGAGAGCTTCCGACATAAAGTATTCGACCGCTTCGCTTCTTCTGCCAGCTTCGTTTAGCGTGTTCAAATGTTGAACGTAATCTGTCGGCACGGGTTTACGACTGTCATTGATAATAAAAGGCGGTTCGTACAGATATATCTTTGTCACCTGGTCTCCTAATCGGCTAGCCGCTTCAAGGGCTAAAACCGCGCCAGATGAGCTTCCGAACAGGCGAGCGTTGCCGCCGGCAGTATGAATTAGAGTCTCAATATCCTCGACTTCGCGTTGGACGGCATACGGCATGACATCAGAACTTTGGCCACGGCCGCGACGATCATAGTTGTAGACGGTGAAATGAGCGGCGAGTTTCTCGGCGAGCTTGGCTGCATCGCGATGGTCAGCAATTGCCGATGCAATGAGAATAACGGCAGGTCCGTTTCCTTGCTTTTTATAAGCGATCTTTGTTCCATCCTTTGAAATAACTGTGTTCATATGTCCTCCCGTTAAGGTTTCTAAGTATATTTCAAGTCGGTCAAATGCTTCGGTAAAGCCTTCAACCATACCCATAGCTTCGGCGTTATCCAATTCTTCGGCACTTGAAAATCGCGTAACGATGCTAAGCTTCGTACCATTTGTCGCTGCCTCGAATTGTACGGTCGTTAACATCTCGCTGTTTTCTACAATATTCCAGTCCTTGTCGGCAAACGAGTCGGTATATACCAGTAAAGAGGGTTCATTAACCTCTTGATAAACAGCTTTACAAAAGGCTTCTTCCCCGTCATTGTCATCTGATTTTAGACTATAACGCCAAACGCCGCCGGGTCTTACATCCATCTCATACACGGTGGAGGTCCATAATTTGGGGCCCCACCAACGCGCAATGTGTTCCGGCTTTGTCCAACCTTCCCAAGCAAGTTGTTGAGGTAAGGCTACCATCCGTTCCACAGTAAGCTCACGAGAATCGCGATTTTTATGAATTCTTGTTTTAGATTTCATCATCTTTCATCCTTTTCAGATAATTTTCTAGAGCGTCAAACCGCTCTTTCCAGATGGCATGGTAATTTCGAATGTTACTGCGATAAAGCTTGAGATAAAAGCTATCAGAGATCCTCCTTTCTTTTGTAGTCGAGCATATAATCCTCGAAATTATCGAGACGCTCTTCCCAAAGGATACTAAATGAATCAAACCATTCATCTAGATCCTGGAATGGTTGAGCTTCGAGGCTATATATACGCTGCTGTGCTTTGTTGCGGGCGCGCACTAACCCGGCCTCGCTCAAAATCCGCAGATGGCGAGACACTTGCGGCTGGCCGATATTGAGGGCATGTACGATTTCGCTCACCGATCGTGGTGCTTTCTTTAATAGCTCAACAATGTTGAAGCGATTCGGCTCGGCGAGTGTAAGTAACGTTAACTGCATTGTTGTTGTGTTCATAAAAGAAATATACACGAAGGCGTATATACGTGTCAACGTATATAAAGAATTCGCACTTTTGTTATCGGGTGTTCCTCTACTTTTGAAAAATCGGGACACGATAGCTCAATAAACCACAGGAAAAGGCAGCCGGGCTAAATCGGCTGCCTATTCTCAACTAACGGGTAGGATAGCTCCAGTATTCAGGTCCTGGCGTGAGGTATTGTGAATTATTTCTAAAGTATATATTTATTCGGATTGAGGCTGTCCGCTTCATTGCATATAATGAAGGTACAACCCTTTGGGGAGATAGTTGAGGGAGGCCGCGATGAACGAGACCACATTTGACGAATCATTATTTGCAAGCTTGAAGCCGGGCTTAACCTCGTTCTGTTACCGAATGCTAGGCTCCATGGACGATGCGGACGATGCCGTTCAGGAGACGAGTATTCGGGTCTGGCAGAGCTGGAGCATGTTCAGACAGGATTCCTCGTTCAAAACTTGGGTCTATCGGATTGCCTCCAACCTGTGCTTGGACAAGCTGAGACAATCCAAACGCCGCGCGCTTCCCGTTGACCTGTTCGACCCGGCCGTCGCCATCGTCGAGCCGCGCGACACGCTGCCGGACTCTGCCTGGATCTGGCCGTCTCCCGACTTTGGGGGCAATCCGGAGGATCTGCTCGTCCGCAGAGATACCCTTCAACTGTGCTTCATCGCTCTCCTGCAGACCTTGCCTCCGCGGCAGCGCGCGGTACTCATTTTGAAGGATGTATTTGAATGGTCCTCCAAGCAGATCGCGGAAACGTTGGCGATGTCGCCGGCAGCGGTGAACAGCGCCTTGCAAAGAGCCCGAGAGACGATGGACCGGGCGCAGCTTCGCTCGGATGAACTCAGCAGCATGGACGTTCAACCGGAGCAGCAGCTGCTGTCCCGGTATGTGGAGGCCTTCGAGCAATTCGATATTGCTGCGCTCGTCGCGTTGTTCCACGAGGAAGGCTGCATGTCGATGCCGCCCTTCGAGATGTGGATCCGCGGCAAGGAAGATTTGTCCGCCTTCTATTCGCTTACTCGCTGGCATTGCGAAGGTTCGCGATTTGTACCCATTACGGTGAATGGCGGTTATCCGGCGTTGGCCCAGTATATGCCGGGCAAAGAGGGCTCTGGCCTGGTACCCTGGGGCATCCACGTCATCGAAACCAAAGAAAATCAAATCCTGCACGTTCAAAACTTCATTCATACGCCATTATTTTCGCGATTTGGGCTGCCTGAGCGAATTGACCCCAATGAATTTCGTCATTGGCTTACGTCTATATCATTGAGAATAACCAAACGACGAATATTATGAGAAAAGTGTCTATTTAAAATGGAAACGACTCAACCGACGAAAGTAACCGTGCAAGCCGTCATTCAAGCCCCTGTCGAGAAGGTATGGCGCTATTGGACCGAGCAGGATCACATCATGAAGTGGAATCATGCGTCCGAGGACTGGCATGCGCCGAGAGCCGAAAACGATCTGCGGGTCGGCGGCAAGTTTTTGACACGGATGGAAGCGAAGGATGGCAGCATGGGCTTTGATTTTGGCGGCGTCTACGATGTCGTGAATCGACATGAGGCGATCGGCTACACCATGGAAGACGGAAGAAGAGTGGAAATTGCTTTCGTCGATCAAGGGAATGAGACGAAGGTCATTGAAACGTTCGACGCGGAAAGCTCCAATCCCGTCGAGTTCCAGCAAGCAGGCTGGCAAGCGATCGTGGACAATTTCAAAGCCTTTACCGAACAAAACTAATCATTGCGAAGAAGACGCCGGGAAAGATGCCCGGCGTCTTTCTTTTTGAACCCTAGTAGGAACGTGCTCTCCGTTTGCCTTAACCTTGTGCCGCATCCATGTTCATGTAGTTAATGGCCCACAGATGACCGTCCAAGTCCACGAAGCCCCAATGATACATGGACCCATGGTCTTCAGGTTCAGCGTGCAATTTCCCGCCCAAGGAGACTGCGGTATTCACGATTTCATCGACCTTTTCCCGGCTCTCGAAGGCCAATGCGATCGTCATCTGCGCATACTTGCTCGTATCGACGGATTCCTTCTCCGTGAGCGTCTTAAAGAATGCTTGTTTGATCAGCATGACCTGCAGGTTGTCGCCGATCACGATGGCTACCGAATTCTCGTTCTCGGGGAATTGCTGGTTGAGCTCGAATCCGAGTCCGGTGAAGAACGCTTTCGATTGTTCCACATTTTTTACAGGCAGGTTGAAGCTCGTGAATGCGGACGTTAATGCCATTTTCAAAACACCTCTTCGTCAAATTAGTTTGTGTTCATTTATGCCTTCGTTTATATAGACGACAGTCGATCCTGGAATTCATCGGTTCGGAAGCGTAAATTTTGAAAAATAACTAAAAAGGAATTCGTCTGAATATATGACAATTAAAGCGTGGGTATCGAGTGACGATTACGCTATCGGGAAATGATAGTTGAAAACTAAAAGGGCTGCCGCGTGGCAGCCCTTCGTCGTTACGCTAACGGCAGATTTGTGCAACATTATTGGTCTTCAGATTTCCACTTGATCCTTACGTAACGTAATGATTTATAGTGAACGTAAGAGCAGGACGAAACACGGCCAACTGCCAAAAAATCGAACAACTAAATTCGAAATCGGAGGAGAAGCAAACATGAGAAAACTCGTATTGTTCATGCATGTGTCGCTGGACGGGTATGCGTCGGATTTGAACGGAGGACTAGATTGGATTCCGTACAACGAGGAATTAGAGAAATACGCCGAGGAGGTCGTAGCCGAAGTCGGCTCTCCCGTATACGGACGCACGACGTATCGGATGATGGAGAGCTACTGGCCCACGGTGCTTGACAATCCGGATGCGTCGAGGCACGGTATGGAGCATGCCAAATGGCTGCAGGATGTTAAGAAGATCGTTATTTCCGGCTCGATGGACATTGTCGAATGGAACAATACGATGCTGATCAAGGACAATATTGCAGATGAAATCAAGGCGCTCAAGGAGCAGCCTGGCAAAAACCTCGTTATCTTCGGCAGTCCGGGGGCGGCGAAGACGTTGCTTGAGCTCGGCCTGATCGACGAATTCCTGCTGACGATTTGTCCGATCATCTTGGGCGGCGGAAAATCGGCATTCCACGGCGATGGTGAGAAAATCAGGCTCAAGCTGCTGTCCAGCCGAACGCTCAAGTCGGGCATTATCGCGGCCCGCTATGAGTTGGAGAAATAGCCGTGCCGTACAAGAATTTCCAATATCGGGTAACGATAGCACAACAACACCAGGCTGCCGGTACGATCGGCGGCCTGTTAAGCTAACAGGCAACGATAGATGAATAACACCTATTGATGAGCAGGCGCTACGATAGCCTGCTCTTTTCATTAAATTAACTGGCAGTTTAGATGAAGATACATTCTGGTGAGCCATATCATAAGTAACGGTATAGCCTGGTACTCGTTGAAGGATTATGGATGCTTGTAGCCTATAGCGATCTAATTCAAGCTATTCGCCATTTCCGTTAGTCCCGAATGACTGAGCTTCGATTTCTGGAAGATCGAGCAACCGCCCATTTTAACTTAAGGGAGTATCGGCCTTTAGATGATCGGAACCTACGAGTTCGCCTTCGATTCAATTATGCAGTGGCAGCTAAAGTGAAGGAACCGAAAAATCGTTTTATCGAGGAGATGGAAGTGCATCCAGATGGATTGGATGTGGTCTTGCGCGTTCGTCAACTGGACGAATTGATGCCGTGGGTGCTGGGCTTGGGAGCGAATGCGGGGGGTAGTGGAGCTTGAATCAGTTCGAATTCGGATTCGCGAGGAAGCCGAAAAAATGTTGAAACGCTACTGACATTACGTTGTCAGTAGCGTTTTTGTATAGTCGGAGTATGCGAATATCGCAGTGCTTTGGAGATGGGGCGACCTTTCTTACAATCTTATCGTAGAGGTGGAATTTAATCGTGAGTAATGTCAATTGGGAAGTGGACCCGGACCACAGCTCCGTCGAGTTTTCGGTGTCGCATTTAATGATTAGTAGAATCAAAGGCGTATTCGAGCATTTTCAAGCGATCTTGAGCCTTGACCCTAATGATCTAACAACGATCGGTATTCAGGCTTCCATAGATGCTAATAGTATCTCAACTCGCCAGCCGCAACGAGATGAACACCTGAGGAGCGAGGACTTTCTGCATGCAGCCAAGTATCCAACCATTGCGTTTCAAACCACCAGCTGCATCCTTAATGGCGAACGGCAATACGAGCTTACGGGCAATCTAACGCTGCATGGCGTAACGAAACCGATCACTTTTCATACCGTTTTTGAAGGACTAAACAAAGATCCTCGTGGTCGGGAACGTGCAGGATTTCATTCAACTGCTAGTATTGAACGCAACGAGTTTGGATTGACATTTAATTCGCCGCTGGAAACAGGCGGTATTATCGTCGGAAATGAAGTGAGGATCGAGCTTTATATCGAGGCAATTAAAATAGCTTAACGATTCTAAAAGCCATCCTTTTAGCGGGGTGGTCATTTTACATACTAGCCGTTACAGGCAGAGCGGAGAACCGTATCACATATAAAAGGCAGGATCGGGGAGTGCCCTTATCCTGCCTTCTTTCGTATTATATGTTTTTTACTGTACTAAATTATCCAAATCCGGCTGCAATTTTTTCCGAAGAACATACAGCATGATGGCGCCAACAAGGAACGCGACGGCATCCGAAATGACGATCGACCAGACTACCCCGTGGAAGCCGTTCATTCGATTGGCGATATACAACACAGGAATTAGAGTAATTCCTTGAATAACTGACATAATAAACGCGGCGGTTCCTTGCGCGGTTGCTTGAAAGATCCCCGTAAACAACGAGGTCATTCCTGTAATGAACAAGGATAAGAACGTCACATGTAGAATGTAGCTGCCCATTTCAATTAATTGCGGATCATTCGTAAATAAACCAATTAAATGGTCGGAAATCAGATAGACGATAACGCCGAACACGATTGCTAACACCACAATCGCTTTGATCGTGAATCCAATGGTATGTTTCATGCGTAATTTATTCGCTGTAAAAGAAAAGGCAATCAACGGAACGACTCCCTCGCATAAGCCCATCAGAATAAACTCAGGAAATTGTAGTAAACGTGATGATATTCCGAACCCTGCTATGGCCTGATCTCCATATTCGACAAGAAAATGGTTAAAGATGAGCGACATTGCACCCAAGAAGATACTCATAACAAAGACGGGAACTCCAATTTTGAATATATGGCTTAGAATGTCCTTGGAAGCCTTGAACCATTTTACGGAGACGGTTAAGAATTGGCTCTTATATCCTATATGGAAGGCGTAGAATGCACTTGCAACCACGTTAGAGATGACCGTAGCAGATGCAACGCCGTTCACGCCCCAATGGAAGACGAAGATGACTAGCGCATCGAGAATAATATTTACGACAACACTGAGAATCATACCAATCATCGACGTGATTGCTGCACCCTCCGAGCGCACGATATTCTCCAGCGTGAAGAATAATACGACGAATGGTGAACCAATAAGCATAATCGTGACATAATCCTTCGTGAATCCGAAGGATTCAGTCGTTGCTCCTAGGCCTTGAACGATTGGATTGATCAACGGGAGGCCAACGGCCATCACGATAAGACCGAGAACTAAACTGCTGTAAAAGGCGAATGAAGACACATGCTTTAGATCATCATATTTTTTCTCTCCCAGCAAACGGGAGATGAATGTACCGCTACCGATACCAATCAAGTTGCCTAACGCCATAATCACCGCGAATAAAGGCAAGGTTAACGCGAGTGCGGTTAACATGGCAGTATTGTGAAGTGTACCAAGGAAATAGGCATTCAAGATGGAATATATGACACTCATTGACGTGCCTAGCATCATCGGTACAGCGAAGTGAGCTACGGCTTTTGCGACCGGTGCTTTTTCAAAGTAATGGAGATTTTCTGCATCCATACGGGTCACCACTTTCTTTATTTATTTTGGTCTTCAGTCTAACGGTGTTAGGTTGAACCTTACAGTGTTAGATGATATCATGAACCTATGAACCTGTAAAGCATAAACTTACACTGTTAGATAAAAGGACGGATACCGATGAAAAAGCAGCAGCCTCAAATTTCGGAGGATAAGATTTTGGAAGCCTCGTGGGAGCTTCTGGGGGAGGAGGGCATCGAGAAATTCAGCATGAGACGATTGGCCGACCGACTGGGGATTCAGGCTCCCTCTTTGTACTGGTACTTCAAGAGCAAGCAGAATCTCTATCAACGTCTCGCCAACCAGGTATCGAAAATGATTCTGGAGGAGTTCCACTCCGAGGGTGACTGGAAGGAGCAGCTGACGGGGCTTGCGGTAACGGTACGGAGTGTTCTCAGCCGGTATCCCTGCTCCACGCAGCTCATGATGATGACACTGCCCCACGAACCGGACATCATCCGGTTCACCAACCGTATGCTGCTCTGCGTGGAATCGACGCCGCTTGAGCAAGAGGAGAAAATGCAAGTTGTTACTACACTTGTGAACTATGTCTTCTACTTCGTTCTGGACGATTATCAGCATGAGCGCAATGTCTCCGCCATCTTTAAGGACCAGGAAGCTCTTCCGGGTGAGGAGATGATTCGCCTTCTGGACACCATGAGCGAGACGGAAGCGGGACTATTCCGGAGGATGTTCACGAACGGGCTATTCGAGCTGATGGGGACCGACGGAGCGTTTGAGTTCGGATTGAAGCTGATTCTGTTGGGGATTGAGCAAGTGATAAAGGAGCAGGAGAAGTAACTTAATCCTTGCATAGGCTGGTCATTACGACCGTTTACAGGGGAAGTAGTATTCTCCAACCATTCAATCCTATGATGTGCGTATTGAAAAACTAACACGCCATCGCATTGTCCAGTAAGGGCTTTTTTCCTTTTCAATGAATCTTGCGAATAGCTTAACAGGGCTAGAGTCCTTACTCATGCACTTGGTAGCGTAGGGTTGGGTTCACCGATGCCCCTAATTGCTTCCATTAACAATAATGCTGCCTTGCCTAGGAAGTTTTTGTCTTTATAAGCGATGCCTATCATGATGACAGGATTCAAATCGGCTATAGGTCTTATGACCAAGGAGCCTTCCTGTTCCAGGCCGCTGTAAATCGGAACAATCCCGATGCCGAACTCTGCCTTAACCATTTGTTGAATGACAAAGAAACTTCCAACCTCCATACAAGAGAACAGGTTTCGTCCAGTTGGATAAATCGCTGTTTCCCAAAGCTCTCGATAAATACAAGTCGGTTCTTTGACTAGAACGGTTAGCCCCTCGAGGTCGCTCGCCATGATGCTATCTCGATCGGCTAATGGGTGATTTATGTTTAACATGACCCCTAATCTTTCCTCGATCAGTGGCTCAAACTCCAGCATGAGCCTCGAAGGGGGGGCCGAGCAAACGCCGAATTCCAGTTCGCCGGCCCGAACCCTCTCCGCAATCGCTCTGCTGCCGCTTACTTCCATGGTTAACTCCACTTTCGGTCGAGTCTTGCAAAAGTCAGCTATAACGGTCGCTATCTGCTGGCTTGCGACGGGCTCGATAGCGGCAAACCGCACCGAGCCGTTATCTCCCACAGCAATATCCGAGACGGTCTGCCTCATGGTTCCGATCGACTTCAGTAAAGCCGAGGCCTCATGATGGAGCCATCGGCCGGCTTCGGTCACGATCATGCGTTTTCCGTCGCGCACGAATAAAGAAACGCCCAGATCAGCCTCGAGACGCTGAATCTGAAGGGTTACCGTAGAGGGAGCATATTGGAGCTCCTCGGCGGCTTTTAGAAAATGTCCAAGACGCACGCAAGCCTCGAAGGTTTTTAAAGCTCGAAGATCCATTGTCATCACCTTTGTTTAAGTTATTCGAACTATTTGTTCATATAATTCAATTTTACAAAACATTCCCCGGATTTTACAATAGGGTCAACGGTATCATGGTGAAAGGATACCACAGAAGGGGGATTTATGATGACAAACTCGGTAATTACTCGCGGCAATCCAGCGGTATCCCACTGTGCCTTTACGTTTGATGACGGCCCGATGCGGATTCCTGTTGACGCATGGCTGGATGCCTTGGAGCAGGGAGGCGCGCGCGGGACGTTTTTTTTTACGGGTGAGTGGTTCGATCGGTACCCGGCGAAAGCAAGAGAAATGCTAGCCAGGGGCCATGAGCTCACAACGCATACCTACCATCACCGCAGAATGGCTGATGTGCCCAAAGCCATATTCTTCGAAGAGCTGAAGCTGGCTGAGCTCGCTTATCAAGAAGCTACGGGAAGGCCGGTTCCGACCTTCATGCGTTTTCCTTACGCCTCTTATCGGGAGGAGAATTTGGAATGGCTCAGGGAGTGGAACTATCTGCACATCGAGGGGGAGGATACTGTCGACTGGTCGGGACCGCCAAGCGCGCAGATTGTGGAGCGGGTGATCCCTAAGCTGGTCAATGGGTCGATTTTTATGTTTCATGCCAATGAAATCGCCAAAGAGACGCCGCAGGCCGTAAAATCTCTTGTACACCATACTCACGCCAAAGGTCTTGCCGTGGTTCCCATATCGGAACTGCTTCATGCTGATGGCATCTCAACAGGCAAACGTAGCTGGCAAGTCCGCTTAAAACCGACCCTCCAAGGTTCTTTCCATAGTGAGCAGTGGAAAAGTGTAGCTGGGGAAGATGAATTGCGGAAGCTGGCCGCCGATTCGCTTGAATGGGGGAACCCGAAAGCCCCGACAGGGTCCGGCGCCTATAGAAAATGGCTGCAAGCGCTCTCAATGCAGGTCGAGTCGGATGGCGAAACGCGTTTTGTCGCCCGCAGCTTTGCCGACCAGCACTGGGCATACGTGCGTGCTTCCGTCCGCGGCGGCGCGCTGGTGCTGGATGACTTCGCTACGAAGGAAGCCCATGCGGATGCCTTGGTATATATCCTGCAATGGGCGGCTCACGAGGCAGCAACCTTGGGTTGCGAGTGGATTGCCAGCACACAGGACATGCGCCGTATTCACAAGCTGTGTGAACAGCTGGGCTTCGAAGCGGAGATTGTTTTGCAAGAAGGATAGCCACTAAGTAGAAGACATATATCCCATACAGCACAACCACAATGATATGACTCAGGTTCGCCAGAGAGTCGCGTAAATGGAGTGAGCTATATAAATAGACCGTCCTTTTAATAAACTACGTTTCATTTGTTAAGCATAACCACCAAGTGGAGGTGCGATCGGCCAGATCGCAGCGATAGAAATTAAAATGAATCTTGAAGCTTCAATAATTATCATCAGATGTTGGGTGACTAGAACATTATCTTATTAAAGTCCGCTAATTTTGGGGGAAGATGGGGCATATGGGTACAAAATCCGCATTTAATTGGATTACTCTATGGGCATCGTTTTTGTTTGTCGTCATACTCGGTTTTTCCCGGCTCTCCTACGGCATGTTCTTGCCTGGGATTCAGAGGGAGATCGGGGGGAGCTACGGACAGTTGGGTATATTGGGCACAGTCAACTTTATCGGCTATTTGGTCGGGACATTGTGTCTTTCTCCTTTGATCTCGCGGTTTTCAGACCGCAAACATGTCATTAATCGGGTGTCTTGCTTATTGCTCGGATTGACTTTAATCGGCTCGGCATTTAGTGATCATTTCGCCCAACTTGGGCTTTGGCGGTTCGCAATTGGATTGTTATCGGCCTTCGCTACAGTGTTAGTTCTGTCCATTGCATTGGATGCCGTTCGACCGGCGGAACGAGGAGCGGCATCGGGTCTTATATGGCTGGGTGGATCTGCCGGCATTCTAGTGACGGGTTTATTCGCCCCCTTGACCATAGATCCGTCACACTTGCAGGGATGGCGGTATGCTTGGGTGGCCATGGGCGTATTCGGGGTAATTGCCGCGTTCGGATTCGAGGTCGTCACCAGAAAAAGGGGAGCCGAAAAAATACACTCGCAAACTGAATCGAAGCCATGGGACAAAGAAAGCGTAAATGTGTATCGTCTCCTGTTGAGCCCGAAGAGGCTCTTGTTCCTAATCGCTTCTTATTTCTTCTTCGGCTCAGGATACATCATCTATTTCACGTATTTGATTCCTTATCTGGTGAGCAAAGGCATTCCATCGCTCTATGCCGGGTTGATATGGTCCGGAATCGGATTTGCGGGTTTGTTTAACGGATGGATCGGAGGCAAAGCCATTGACCGATGGCCGAGCGGGTATACGCTTGCATCGGGGTTAACCTTGGGGACGATCGGTGTGAGTGGGGTAATCACCAATAATATGTTATTTACTGTGTTGGGAGCCGCCACGATTGGACTGGTTTCCTTTATTACCCCGCCGCTGATGACGACTGCGCTTCTTCGTCGTCATGTCCCTCATCACGCGTATGCGGCATGTCTTAGCATAGCCACTGCCTTTTTTGCCTCTGGACAGATTATCGGTCCCGTCGCTGGAGGCGTGGTGGTCGAACGGTACGGCTTGCAATTCGGCGTGGCATCCAGCGCAATATTTATGGCGATTGCCGCTGCGTTGGCTGGTCTTTATGGACAACAGCAACGAAAGCTTGAGATCCGTGATTTGACTATCAGCGGTTAAAAATAGTTAGCGACGATAGCTGTCCCCGTGTGGGTGGGTTTAAGATTTGTTGAAAAGAGATGATTGAAAATGGATCAATCATCCTCTCCCAATTCAATTTTATGGATAACGGATAGCAGCCGTTAAGATCATTCGGATGCCTGTTGAACTAACGGGACACTTTTTCTCAATGGAACACAAGAACGGAGGGATTATTATTGAAACGGAAAGATGCATTCTTGCTAAGATAAAGATTGATGATTTTGAAGACGTTAAAAAAATATATGTAAATGATTTGGTCAGAAGATATTTAGGCGGTGTGATTCCCGAAGAACATACGCGAACCAAGTTTATAGAGACCTTAAATCGTTCCCAGATAGAATCTCACTTTTGGGTTGTTCGGTTGAAAATGAATAACCAGTTTATTGGTTTAATCTCTTTAGACAAACATGTAGATGGTGGCATAGAGGTATCTTATGAGCTTCTCCCCACTTGGTGGAGGGCTGGATATGCAACTGAGATACTCAGTCAAGTAATTGATTTCGCATTTAATGATCTGGAAATATCCAGGGTGCTAGCAGAGACACAGACTGCCAATGCTTCATCTTGCAGACTTCTAGAGCGGATTGGAATGAAATTAGAACGGAAAGTACAAAGATTCGGAGCTGAACAAGCGATATATTCTATTGAGAAAGCTGATAGCACGGTACCTCGTCTCTAGTGCGTGATTGGACTTCGACCTATTTAGGTGTTCATACTAACCACCTACTTGGACCTCGATCTGACAATTCCTTCAAGTGTCTCGAAAACGTACAAAGGATACACATTTCCTCAAATGTTTTGAGTTTTGAGCTCGAATGAAGCGCTCATTATCATGAACCAATGCCTAGCTTGGTGCTGAAGCCAATCTTCAAAGGTCCATCCAAATTATTGACTTATTCAAAGAAATAACTATGTTTTCTTTTTTATTCTCATTTTTCATGAATAGACTAATAAACTTGGGCGGAAGCCCTTTTTTATTAGTCATTTTTTGTTCTGTTTACTGCCTTTGATGATATTAAAATCGACTTCTTGACACCATGATAGAATAACGTGATATGATTAGAAAATTAGATAGACAGACAGTCGGTCTGTTTGTGAAGGAGGTGCAAAGATGAGAGTTGTAAAAGAAGCTGAAGAGCGCAGGAACGAAATAATTGACGCAGCCGATGAGCTTTTTGGTCAGAAGGGCTTTGACGGCACAAGTACAAACGATATTCTCGAAAAGGTCGGAATTGCGCGAGGAACGTTATATCATCACTTCAAGTCGAAGGAGGATATTATGGACGCGCTGATTGAGCGGTATGGCGTCCGTCTTTTAGGCACAGCGCAGGAAATAGCAGCAGACAAGCGCATACCTGTAGTCGAGCGTATTATCCGCGTTGTTATGGCACTGAACTTAAGTGGCGGGAGCAGCAAGGATATTATGGAACATATTCATAAGCCGCAGAACGCACTTATGCATCAGAAAATAGAAAAGGTCATCATCAATGGCGTTACGCCGATACTGACGGGAATCATCAACGAGGGTATCCAGCAGGGAATATTCAACACGCCGTACCCGTATGAATGCATGGAAATGGTTGTGATCTATGCGAATACCGTTTTTGATGATGATATGGTTCAAATGACGAACGAGGAGCGCGCTTCACGCATACAAGCTTTTGTTTTCAATGTAGAGAGGTTGCTTGGTGTCAATAGCGGAAGCCTTGTAGACGTAATGCAGATGTTTGGCAGTGGATAGAGGAAGCAAAGAATAATTCGTGAAATATTTTCTTCTATGGTCGGAAGAGCACCATTGGTGCTTGGCTAAAGCTGGATTTTCTTATTCAAAAACAGAGGTGACTTATGTTTAACAGAATAATCCGCAATGACATTTTAAAGAGCAAAGCGATAACGTTGACAACAATGATATTCGTCGCTGCCTCAGCTATGCTTGTTTCACTCGCGGCGATACTCGTCGTTAATCTTTCTGGCGCGCTGGATACGCTAATGACACAAGCGAAAACGCCACATTTTATGCAGATGCATTCGGGTGAGATTGATACTGCGCGGCTTTCGGCTTTTGCGGAACAAAACAGCAGCGTCGATGAATTTCAAGTGGTGGAATTTCTGAACATTGACGGATCGGAGATTATATTGGGCGATAATTCGCTTGCGAACAGCGTTCAGGACAACGGTTTAAGCGTACAGAGCGAAAAATTCGATTATCTTCTTGATTTGGACGGAAACGTCATCAACGTATCTAACGGAGAGATTTATGTTCCGGTAAGCTATATGAAGGATAACACTGCAAAGATCGGTGACAAGGCCGTAATAAGCGGAAAAGAATTTACCGTTGAAGGATTTCTCCGCGATTCGACAATGAATTCATCGCTTTCCGCCTCTAAGCGATTTCTTGTAAGCAGCAATGACTATAAGGAAATAAAAAGCCTTGGAAATACAGAGTATCTGATTGAGTTCAGACTCAAGGATATGTCGGCGTTAAGTGCATTTGAAACCGCATATGCCTCTGCAAAACTTGAAATGAACGGTCCAACGGTTACATATGCGCTATTTAGAATGATGAATGCAATTTCCGACGGGATGATGATTGGGGTTATTCTGCTGGTAAGCCTGCTTGTCGTTGCCATCGCGTTCATGTGCATACGCTTTACGCTCCTTGCGAAAATCGAAGACGATTATCGCGAAATTGGTGTTATGAAAGCTATAGGGCTGCGTGTCTCCGACATCAAGAAGATTTATATAGCGAAATACGCGGCAATTGCGGCGGCAGGCTCTATTCTCGGTTTTGCTCTTTCGTTTGTTTTCAAAGGCATGCTTCTTAAAAATATACGGCTTTATATGGGGGAAAGCGAAAATTCTTCTTTTGCTTATGTCTTAGGAATCATCGGCATATTGCTAGTATTCCTTGCCATTATGGTCTATGTGAACGGAGTGCTGAAACGATTTCGGAAAATTTCAGCCGCGGAAGCCATACGCTTCGGCAAATCTCAGGAGCAAAACACAGGTGCTAATCGTTTTACCCTGAACGGAAACAAGCTGTTTAACACGAATGTTTTTCTCGGTATCAAAGATGTTCTCTCAAGGAAAAGAATTTACGCCACAATGCTAGCTGTACTGGTGATTTCGGCTTTTATCATGATCGTTCCGCTGAACCTATACAATACGATTTCCTCAAAAAGCTTCATCAGTTATATGGGGATTGGAAACTACGATCTGCGCATACAGTTGTCTGGCAATATCGACAATAGCTCTGAAAAAGTCGCTGAAGTCGTGGAGACGGTGAAAAGCGATCAAGCTATTTCAAAGGTTGCTGTCCTTACAACAAAAACATTCAAGGCAAAAATGGAAGACGGATCAGAGGAAAATATTAAAATTGAACTAGGCGACCATTCCATATTTCCTATCGAATATTCTGAGGGAAAAGCCCCCGCCGCAGATGACGAAATTGCTCTTTCAACTATATATGCCAATGAGATGGGCAAAAAGGTCGGCGATGTCAATACGCTGGTGATTGATGGACGGGAGAAAGAACTTACGGTAAGCGGAATTTATTCCGACATTACCAACGGCGGCAAAACCGCCAAAGCCGTATTCACCGACAATTCGGCGGGCATTATGTGGAGCATTATTAGTGCTGAGCTTTCGGACAAAGCCTTTATTGACGCGAAGTATGCGGAATATGCAGACAAGTTTGATTTTGCAAAGACTTCAGACATTGATGAATTTGTTACACAGACCCTCGGCTCGACAATAAGCTCCGTCGAAATGGGTTCCTACGCCGCAGTCGCCGTTGCGCTGTCTATAACGGCACTAGTTACATTGTTATTTATGAAAATGCTTGTGGCAAAGGACCGATATTCTATTGCCGTAATGAAAGCGTTCGGTTTTACAAACTCGGATATTAAAGCGCAGTATGTTTCGCGTACGGTATTCGTTTTGATTGCGGGAATAGTTCTCGGCACGCTTCTGGCAAACACTCTTGGAGAGAAGCTTGCGGGTTTGGTTATTTCTTCGTTTGGAGCGTCGACGTTTAATTTTGCGGCAAATCCTCTTTCGGCGTATCTGTTTAGTCCGCTAATGATGATATGCGCGGTACTTATCGCAACAAAGATCGGTACATCGGGCGCGGGACTAATAAAAATATCCGAAAATATAAAGGAGTAGACCTATGAAGAAGATTATTATCGGTGATCAAATAGTAAAGTCTTTCGGTGCGGGAGATGAACAGCGTAATGTTCTTGATGAAGTGTCCGTTGAAATAAACGAGGGCGAGTTTGTAGCGGTTATGGGACCTTCTGGATCGGGAAAATCGACGCTGCTGTTTGCGTTGAGCGGAATGGACAAAGTTGACGGAGGAAAGGTCGTTTTTGACGGCGGGGAATTATCGGCGACCTCTGAGAATGAGCTTTCAGATATACGTAGGACAAAGATGGGATTTGTTTTTCAACAGCCGACTATGCTGAAAAATCTGAATATTCTCGACAATATCATTCTTCCATCAATGCGCGATAACAGAAAAAACGTCGAAAAAATATCGGAGAAGGCAAGAGCGCTTATGAAAAGGGTTGGCATTGAAGAGCTTGAAAAGCGAGACATGACACATGTTTCGGGAGGTCAGCTTCAACGTGCGGGAATATGCCGCTCGCTTATGAACAGCCCGAAAATCATTTTCGGCGACGAGCCGACGGGTGCGCTCAACTCAAAATCTGCGGAGAAGATTATGGATATATTTTCTGAAATTAACGCGGATGGTACTGCGGTTATGCTTGTAACTCACGATGCAAAGGTTGCAGCGCGGACGGAGCGCATTATGTTTATGCGCGACGGAAAAATCGTAAGCGAACTGAAGCTTTCAAAGTTTGACGGGACAGATATGGATGGCAGGGTCGAGAAAGTTGCAGCGGAAATGTGGGAGATAGGAATATGATTTGCCTCATTTTGATTTCTTCGCTGAAACGAGTCGAGCAAGTGCGAACAATTGAATTAGTACGTTTGAGATGTATTTGAATGATGTAGAGGAAGTCGGAGAAACGGCGTTCCCCATGCTTAATTTCTCTGTTAGACCTAAATAAAGGCACGGCCGTCTGCTTCGAATTTTAATAACAATCAAGGCAGCGGCTAGTCGTTCTGTTGATATCCAACAAGGTGCAGAGTTGGCTAAAATGGAGCTTGAATTGCTGCTGACCCAGTACGAATGGATTCAAAACAAATTCGAACATGCAAATCCCAATGATGATGCCACTGGTCGAATCCGTTGAAAAAGATGCAGTCTCTCATCGCATTGTGTGACAAACTCATTCGCATTCTTTTCGGCATATTGAAAAAAGGACATGAGTTCAAGGAAGAAAAAAATGATGCAGGATATCCCTCGATGATCCATACGGATGAAGATCCTGCCGGGCAGCATATCTGACTTCCACCTCATGGACAGGTTGAATGAAGGAATGTGGGAGGGTTGACCGCCATGAGCCTATGTGGAGACTTTTTTGCACTTTAACCGGTCCCATGAATTTATTCATCTACAACATCGTTCCACTGAAACGCTATCTGCAATAAACAAACTAGGGCAATATTATAAGAAAACGTGAGTATTTAAGAGATAAGCAATTCTCCATAGAGGGAGGATACTTGAAATTGAATTATTTGGCTAATAATATTAGAGTTAATAAATTATAATTACTTTGATATTGGGGAATGAAACAATGCAAATTCGTGAAATTGAAGAAAAGGACAATCAAACAATAGAGCGAATTATTAAACGCTCATTGGAATCATTTAACCTAAACATTCCGGGAACAGCATATTTTGACCCTCAACTCAACAGTATGGCACAATATTACAAGGAACAATCAAATGCAAAGTATTGGGTTGCAGTGAATGAACAAAATGAAGTGGTAGGCGGTGTGGGGATTGCACCGTTTGGGCAGGAATCGGGAATTTGCGAGTTGCAAAAGCTATACATCACACCCGAAGCTCAAGGCGTGGGTCTGTCGAATGATCTTATGAAAGTAGCACTCGACTTCGCCAAGAAACACTATACACACTGTTACTTAGAAACATTGAAGAAACTTCAAGCAGCAAATCTCCTTTACATCAAATTAGGTTTCCGGCAACTTGAAAGACCATTAGATGGTTCAGAGCATAATGCTACAGACGCTTGGTTTATAAAAGACTTATCGTTTTTGGGATAGTACAAAATTAACGCTCTACAGGAATCCTAACGGGTAATGATAGCTGAATAACAACACTGCGGCAGCCGTTCAATACGATCGGCTGCCTTTTTGTTGAGCTACGGGCTGGATAGTTTAAGATCATTCGCTGAGAGATGTATCACAAGTAACGTTAAAAAAGCATAGGAAAACATGCAGACCAGGTACGCAGACCGGAAATAACCGCCATCTTCATTCGCTTAGCATGTCGAGGGCGGTCAATGTTTTATATGGTTTGTAGGGGCGGACAGATAATTATTTCGTTTACACTGGCATCGTCTGGTTCGTTAATGGCGTATGCAATCGCTCTGACGACATTGTACGGGGATATCGACTCTGATTAACATAGTTGTTGCACACCTTTGAACCACACGGATTTGATCGACAAGCTATCTGAGATGTTGGATGTCGGATCACCGTCTACTAGTATAAGGTCAGCGCGCGCACCTTCGGTAATACGGCCGCGATCGTGAAGACCAAAGCAACGGGCCGGTTTGGTAGTAGCCGACTGAAGCGCTTCTATCGGAGTGAACCCTGCCTTCACCAGCAATTGCATTTCATGATGGACGCTGGCTCCATGAGCAAGGCCGCCAAGATTCGGAACGGGAACCGGCGCAACATCCGTCCCTACCAGAATATCAACTCCGGCACGGTGAAGGTCCATCACATTCTTAAAGCTGTTCTCCATATTGCCTTGCGGAAACGTATTGAAGCTTGAGTTCAAAATATCGATCCAATCCGGACTTAATTTGGAATGAACACGCGGATCATTCGCCAATTCCGATGCCGGATTTCCAATAATCGATGAATTCAACACCAAGCACGGTGTAACAAAAGCGCCTGAACCCGCTATGGATTTCACTAACTCGGATGTGTACTCGGGTCTGTCGATAAACAAGTGGCCCAAACCGTCGACTCCTAAATCGATGGCTTCTTGCGATGAAAGAGCCGTCAAGACGTGGGCGATGACCAGTTTATCGAACTTGTGGGCTTCTGTCACGGCTGTTTTTAGAATCTCGTCGCTTAGTACAGGCAGGCCAGGTGCACCCATAACCGTTCCTTCTTCAATCATGATCTTAATATAGTCGGCTCCATTATCTACTTGGGTATGCACATGTTTAATCGCTTCTTCCACCGTCGTCACTTGCGGTATTTCTTCGTGATCGTGAGCGTATGCAGCCAACATCGCTTCCCGGTCTTCCTCCGATAACTTCTCTAGTTCCTTTAATACGAATTCCGGTATTTCATCTCCATCCGGCAGTAATTCATCTGGGTGTCCGCCCGGAGCTGTGATCGCTGTGCCTGCAGAACGGACGTCTGCGACATCATTCACATTTTTCAACTGAATCTCGCGCCCTCTTTTAGTAAAATCGCCGTTCATTTCGAGTTCTGTTGTAACGCCGAATTTTAAGGCATCTCGTAATCCGCCGATTGAGGTGTGGACATGTGCATCTATGAGACCCGGCATTAGTGTCGCATTTTCTCCATCGATAATCGTTGCATCGGCCGGAAGGTCTCCGCCCACTGAAATAATGGACTCCCCTTTAATGACAACATGTCTGGGCGCAATAATTTGATCTCCATCAAAGATACGTACATTTGTAATCGCCGTAACTTGTTCTAACGCAGCATTTTGAGTTACCTTCTCCATTTGAATTCCTCCCAAGTTTTGTTGTTTAACAGTTCGAAGTATAACTGTTAGTTATCTAACTGTCAATAAACTAATACTCGTTTGACAACCCTATAGGATCACTGTATAGTTTAGTTACTTACAGTTAGATTCCTAACAATTGCAGGGGGGACGATCATGCAATCCCGAAAGGATACGCCTTATCTGGATTTGTTTCAGATTATCGGTCTTAAGTTAAAGAAAAGAGCGGACGAGAGTATAAAAGAGCTGGGGTTAAACGCTCAACAAGGAAAAGTAATCGATTATATTTACCAGAACCAAAATAATCATATTATTCAAAAGGACCTTGCAGATCGGTTTCATTTACGTGGGGCCAGCATTACAAGCATGCTTCAAGGTCTAGAGCAAAAAGGGTTCATCGAGCGAAAAATCCCGGCCAATAATGAACGGCAAAAAAATATATATGTATTGCCAAAAGCGATTGAACTGATCGAAGACTTTCAAGACTCATTCCAAAAGGTGGAGGAAGAAATCGTTCAAGTCCTTACCGACGAGGAAAAGCAAGTCTTAAAGGAAATGTTGATCAAAATTAATGAACGCTTATAATGGAAGAAAAAATTGTAACGTCAATCCAAGAATAAACTCAAAGGATTTATTGAAAAGAGCCATAAAAGGAAATTTCCAGAAGAAGCGGAAGGTTTTTATTATTTCACCTGTCTACTCTTTGGGTAGCATATCACTTTCTCGACAGCTTGAGCCCTCCTGTATTTGCAGGAGGGCTCTTTGCATGTTCTTCGATCCGTTCCTTTACACGCTAATGATTATTCACTCACTCGCTAAAGATTATTTGGCGTATTCAGGTATGTTGCTCGGTAATGATTGTAGACGGCACTTAGGGATGCCCAGTAAGCTCGGTGTAGTCAAGCGATTACACTGGCACAGGAGGCTATGCTCTATGAATTACGAGAAATACGAGGATCGGGTCAGAGTGCAGAAGAGAAGCGATGAACAACGCGTAAACCAACACTCACCTTATTGTGATCTCATTTATTATCCTTCTTCGATTCACCCGGAGCTAAGCCTCGCGATGAGAATATTGAAGCCGCGAAAGCCCTCCCCTATATGTGTAACAACCCACGGCTGGCATATGAGCATCCCTGCCTTTACCTATATGGATACGCCTCATCGGGAAGGTGATTATTTAATCATTGAGGTGGATATGCGTGGACGTGCATTTTCTGATGGCGAGCCGGACTGCAACGGCTGGGAGTTGCTCGACGTGATCGATGCCGTTCATTATGTACGGAAGCATTACGCTGATTGCATCATTAATCCTGAAGTTGTTTATTTCGAAGGGGGAAGCGGCGGCGGAGGAAATGCTTATGCGATCATCGGGAAGTTTCCTGATTTTTTTTCAGCTGCAACAGCGATGTGCGGCATTACCGATTATGGGTTATGGTACGAGCAGGATGAGATTGGCGAGTTTCGCGATGAATTGGATGTGTGGATCGGTTATCCTCCACAGACGAGCGTTGAGGCTTATCAATCGCGAAGCGGCTTGGCGTTGTTAGGCAATGTTCTGACTCCTTTGTTCATCGCACACGGAGAGTCGGATATCCGTGTCCCTGTCCAGCATGCACATCTCTATATGCAACGAGTGATGGATCTTGGACAGCAGGAGCGTGTCAGCTATCTGGAGCTGGAGGGGGTCGGGACGAGAGAGCATTGGGGAAATGCGACGGAGGAACAGATGCGGCAGATGAGAGAGCTGAGCGAGCAGAATCGCCGGAAGTACAACGTGCCTATCGAAATACCGGCCACTGGCGTGTTTACTGTCGCTGGTTATCTGATCACGAAGGAATTTTCTGTCATTTTGAATTCCCTCGATAAGGTGGCGCAGGTGATCTATGATTTGCAGAAAAATGAATTCAAAGTGACGGGTGAACAAATCGAAGGTTATACGATTGTTCGCCATAACAGAACAAGTTAATGAACAGGATTGCATGGCTTTTAGGAAAGCCTTTAGTCTATGAATGCTAAAGAAATGGAGGTACTTAAATGGAGATGAGGGAAAGACCCTTCATGACGGCTGGCGCCAGCATAGGTTCTGGGCCGCAGCCGAATAAGAGGAACCGAATCGGTAAAATTATCGCTCGTGACAGATGGCTGTATTTTATGCTGCTGCCTGGCATTGTTTATTTCATTCTATTCAAGTATTTGCCGATGTGGGGCGTATTGATAGCCTTTAAGAATTACCAGCCCTTTTTGGGCTTCTGGCAAAGCGATTGGGTAGGGCTCAAGCATTTCACTCGTTTTTTTGGCGAGCCAACCTTCTGGATGCTATTTAAAAATACGGTTATACTCGCGCTTTACAATTTGTTTTTCTTTTTCCCTCTGCCGATTGTCGTCGCCTTGATGCTCAATGAGGTGCGAAAGGAGTCCATGAAACGATTTATCCAAACGATGGTTTATATCCCGCATTTCTTCTCGTGGGTCGTAGTAGTCGGTATCTTCTACATGCTCTTTACGGTTGAGGGCGGCATCGTGAATGAGATGATCGTGAATGTGGGCGGGGAACGCGTTAATTTTCTCATTAGCGCCGATTGGTTTCGAACCATGATTATGAGCGAAGTAGTGTGGAAGGAAACGGGCTGGGGGACGATTATTTTCCTTGCCGCGCTCGCAGGCGTAGATCCCGGTCTGTATGAGGCTTCCAAAATCGATGGTGCGGGGCGCTGGCGCCAGTTGTGGCATATTACGCTTCCTGCCATACGCAGCACGATAATTATTTTGTTCATCCTGCGGCTTGGCCATTTTATGGATACGGGTTTTGAGCAGATCATTCTAATGCTTAACGCAATGAATCGCGAGGTAGGGGAGGTTTTCGACACCTATGTGTATTCGGTGGGGATTAACCAATCTCAATTCAGCTACAGCACAGCAGTAGGATTGTTTAAATCCGTGATCGGTTTGGTACTGGTGCTCGCTACCAATGCGTTAGCCAAAAAGGCTGGAGAAGAAGGCATTTATTAAGGGGAAAGGAGGAATTGAAATGAGAGACCGATCATGGGGTGGACGGTTATTTGATGGTGCTAATCTGACGCTGCTGCTTTTATTCGCAGCCGTAACCGTACTGCCGTTTCTATACATGGTGCTTGGCTCGTTCGCTTCGCCGGAGCAATTTGCCAAGCAGGGTATGGTATTAATCCCAACTAAGTTTTCAGTGGAGGCGTACAGCTATATTTTCTCCACGGACACAATCGTCCGCAGCTTGCTTAACACCATTTATATTACACTAGCGGGCACCTTCATCAATATTTTATTTACCGCTTTAATGGCTTATCCGCTTTCTCGCAGAGAATTGCTAGGGCGCAGGTCGGTCATGCTGATGGTTATCTTCTCGATGCTGTTCAGCGGAGGCATGATTCCTACCTTTCTAGTTGTTAAGTCGTTAGGCTTGATAGATTCGCTCTGGTCTTTATTGCTGCCGGGAGCAATCAGCGCTTTCAATCTAATTATATTAAAAAACTTTTTTCAGCAAATGCCGGAAGGCATTGAAGAGTCAGCGAAAATTGATGGGTGCAATGATCTGATCATTTTGATTAAGATCGTGTTGCCCCTATCGCTTCCGGCGATTGCGACCTTTTCCTTGTTCTACGCAGTGGGTCATTGGAACTCGTTTTTTTCCGCGATTCTTTATATCAATGATACAGCCAAGTGGCCGATTCAGGTTATTCTCAGGCAGGTCGTAATTATGTCCGAAGGTGGGATCGGCGATTCCAGCCAGGTGAACGATACCTTCACCATTCCGCCGCAGTCGATTAAGATGGCCGTTATTACGGTATCGACTCTGCCTATTTTAATTGTGTATCCGTTTTTGCAGAAGCATTTTGCGAAGGGTGTACTCTTGGGTTCGGTTAAAGGATAGTGCTGAATGTCACTCTGCTACATTCTTTCAGAGTGACGGTAGGCACATAATCTTTTAATATAAAATACAAGGAAGAAAAGGGAGGATCACAATGAGGGGATCTAACGGGCAACGACGCAAGGGATGGAAGATCGCGGGGGCATTGCTGATTGTGGCAGGTCTGCTGGCAGGCTGCGGACAAGGGGAGAATCAGGCTGTGAATAATAGCCCATCTACGGACAATCAAGCAACGGCCAAACCAAGCGAGCCGCTCAAGCTGTCGATGATGAATATGTATTATTCGGCTGAACCGCCTAAAACAGACAATGAAGCGGTGAAAATGATCGAACAGTACACAGGAACTGAGCTGGACATTACTTGGGTGCCTAACTCCGCCTACAACGATAAGATCAATGCGACGATTGCCGCCGGCGAACTACCAAAGATTATGATGATTGCCGGCAATAAAGGGCAGGGCATCATTAATGCGGTACAGTCGGGATTATTTTGGGAAATTGGCCCGTATCTGAAGGATTATCCGAATCTGAGCAAGCTGAATCCGATGGTGCTCAGCAACATATCGGTAGAAGGCAAGGTATACGGTATTTTCCGCAGCAGGCCTCTGGCGCGTGAAGGGATTATTTTACGAAAGGATTGGCTTGATGGGGTTGGGCTAGCGGAGCCGAAGACGATCGATGATTTCTACAATGTGATTAAGGCATTCAGTACGATGGATCCCGACAAGAACGGAAAGGCAGACACGTATGGCATGTATGAGGGCAGAGGGCTCAACGGGTTTCAGACGATTCTAAGCTGGTATGGCGGACCGAATCTGTACGGAATCGAAAATGATAAGGTTGTTCCTGATTTTTTAACGAAGCAATATGTGGAAGCGCTTAAGCTGTACAAAAAACTGTATGATGAAAAGCTGATTAATCAGGATTTCGCTGTCGTACCGGGAACAAAACGCCAGGAAGCGGTTAATCAAGGCAAAGCAGGCTTAATTATCAGTACCTTGGATGATGTGAATGCGGGTTTTAACGACTTGGCCAAAGCTAATCCCAATGCTGTACTTGACGTAGTCAGCCGGATTAATGGACCAGAGGGCGAGCGACTGATGCTGTTTAATGGAGGTTATGTGGGGGCTTATATGTTCCCGAAAACCAGCGTGAAGACAGAAGAAGAGCTGAAGCAAATACTGGGCTTCATGGATAAGCTGGCAGATAAGGATATGCAAAATTTATTCGAGTGGGGAATTGAAGGCAAGCATTACAAGGTTGAGAACGGTAAACCGGTACGCACAGACGGAAAAGCCTATGAGACCGACATCAATTCGATCTATCAAATCCGTTTTGATGATGGTAGCTTGGCGGATGCTGGAGAAGATGCCCCAATCGTGCGCAAATATAAGCAAATGTTCAAGGACAATGCCGATATTGCTGTAGCAAATCCGGCAGAATCTTTCCAATCGCCTACACTTGCAGAGAAGGGCTCCGAGATTACGAAAATTATTCAGGATGCAAGAGTGAAGTTTATTATGGGCGATATTGACGAAGCAGGCTGGAATGCGGCTTTGGAGCAATGGAAGAAGAGCGGTGGCGACAATGTTATCGAGGAATACACCGCTCAATACTTACAGTTGAAGAAGTAGTCAACTGCTATTCGTACAAAGAATGCTCGGATACAATAGAGTAGAGGAATTCTTTTTCCCTTGCGAAAATGAATTCCTCGCTCATTTCGCATCATTTGGAGGTTAGTCCGATCATGAGAATTCGTCCGCCCAAGTTTTTACTACGGTTGTTTCTGTTCAGCGTGCTTCTGGGAACGCTACCCGTTCTCGTCTTGGGGTTTCTATCCTATCAGAAATCCTCTGAGATCATTCAGGATAAGGTCGCCAAGGGCAACATGCTGAATTTGGAGCAAACCCAGCAGAGGGTGGAGCAGATTCTGAAGACGGCAGACAAATCAGCCATACAATTTATCAGCTCTTCGCTTGTAAATTCCGCTTTAAATATGTCTTTAACTCCCAATCAATTCGAAACGGTGAACAGCTTGTTGCAAGGGCTTCACCAGCTTCAAGGCTTTGATCTGGGCATTTCGGATATTTTGCTAGTTAGTTTGAAACGTGAATGGGCAATCGATAACTCTTCCGAGGTACTTCGCCTAGAAAGCTTTGAACAGGCGGATATGGTAAGTCAGTATGCAGCGTCTGACAAAACCAGCTTCTGGACGCACGCCGGCACTACTAATGAGGAGGTGCATCTGGTCAAGAAGCTTCCGCTTCATTCCGCTGCGCCGTCGGGCTTAATCATCGTGAAGTTCAAAAGCAAGGAGATTAATAAGCTGCTGGCAAATAACCGAGAGCTTGGGGACGTAATGATTCTGGATGAGAACGGCCTTGTACTGGCACATAGCGATCTGTCGCAAATTGGCAGGGATTTCAGCAGGAGAGCGGAATTGCTTCCGATTCGCAATGATGCGGCTACAGTAGGAGCCTACACGACTTCAGCCAATGGAGATAAGGGTGTCACGTTCCGAAAATCGCCTTATAATGGCTGGGTGTATATATCCGTTTCATCTGTGGAGCTGATTACAAAGGATTCGAAAGCCATTGAATGGTATACGATTACAGCTTGTCTGCTTATTCTTGCCTTTACATTACTGCCGTCCTGGCTCGGTGCCAGACGGATGTACAGCCCGATTCAAATGATCTACCGCTCCCTACAGGCCGAGCCGGAACATGGGAAGACCGCAGACGCGGACGAGCTGCGCTTCATTGGTCACCAAGTGAATGAAATGCTGGATACGAAGCATCGATTAACGGGCATTATTGAAGGACAGCAGCGGCAGGTCGAGGAGCTGTTCATGATCAAGCTGTTTCAAGGCGAAGTGCGGGTACAAGAAATTCAGGAAAAGGTATCCGGATTTGCTTACAAGCCAGAGTGGGGTCCGATCTGCGTGATGGCTGTTCAAATTGATACGCTGAAGGACACGCGTTATAAGGATGTGGATGAGGATCTTCTCTTGTTCGCCATTAACAATATCGTGGATGAAATCGTGCCCGCCTCGGAGCGGTTGAAGCCGGCCGTTATGCACCGCACACAAGTCACATTGCTTGAATGCCGTGGGAAGCAGGAGGAAGCGTGGAAGAGGAGAGTGAATGAATTAGCTGCCGAGATTAAACAAAAGGTAAGCCAGTTTCTGGAGCTTGAGGTCAGCATAGGCATAAGTCGGCTCTATCCGGCGCTGGAGGATGCGAGAATGGCGTATCAGGATGCGACAGAGGCTTTAAAGTATACGATCAGGACGGGGGCAGGCTCTGTTATCTATATCGAAGATGTCGAACCGGAAGGCACGATTCTCTCCCTCTTTCAGGGGAGAATTGAGCAGGAGCTGCTGGATGCGGTGAAGCTGGCCGATACTGCCCGGGCCGAGCAGCTGCTTGAGCAGTATTTGCAGGAAATCTTCCAGGAGAAAGTGAATCACCGCGAATATTTTGTTCCATTAACCGCCTTCCTGCTTGAATTGGTCCGTATGGCGCAGAACCTTGGCGAACCGCCGTCCTCTTTATATGACGGGGAGAAATCGTTAATCGATCAGCTGTACAGGCTGAGAACGGTGAAGGAAATAAGTGAGTGGTTCCGCGAGGCGTTAATGTATCCGATGATGGAGCTGTTTGAGCAGAAAAGAAAAATGCAATATATGCGAATCTCGGATCAAATGCTGGCGATGATTCAACATGAAGCGGAGACGGATCTATCACTGGATGCATGCGCTGTTCGTTTGGGCTACCATCCGGATTACATCCGGGGCGTATTTCGCAAAGAGACCGGCGTCAATTTCAGTGATTATTTATCTAGCTTTCGATTGCAGAAGGCGAAGGAGCTGCTTGTCGATTCCGAATTGAAAATTGGAGAGATAGCAGAGCGGCTGCGTTACAATAATTCGCAAAATTTTATCCGGTACTTTCGTAAACAGGAAGGCATGACTCCAGGCCAATATCGTGAACAACATCACTTAAGGGAGTGAAGACTTTGTTGTTGAAAAAAATAGGCTTATCCCTGTTAGCGGTTATGCTGGTGGTTCCTATGGTTCTGATTCCCGGTCCTCAAAAGGCGGATGCCGATCCCGCTGTTAACCCGGCCGTTATCCGCGAGGGTTCTACGTATTTGCTGGATTTTGAAACGGGATCGCTAGCAAGCGGAACTTATCATGATGGAACGAGCAACGCCTTGAAATTTTCCGGCGATACGACTCATATTTCGTTGAATGACGGACAGCTCGTGATGGGTTCGTTAACGGGCTCCACTGTGGGGGTGTTCGATTACGGCTTCTCCAGCGTGCCCTTAGACAAATATGATAACTTCGAAGTTTCATTCGATATGACCATGACACACCGGGAGGCGGGCAAGCAGGTCGGCATCCAGTTTCAGAAGAATGCTTGGAACGATGGTTGGGATGCCCAGTTAAAGACTCACTTCACATATGACGGCAAAATGAATTTTTTCGAGGGCAGCACCTCTATCGCCAATACCGATGCGGGTAAATATCGCAGCCTCAAGGATTACGGTGCTCCGGGACTGAATCGAGAAGTCATGCCATGGGAAACGTATCGCGTCAAGCTGGTAGCTGATGGTAACCGGGTACAGGTGTTTATGAACAGCCATTCGGCGCCTGTAGTCGACGTGCTGCGTGCTTCTCCGGTAGGTCAGGGCTTCGTAGGAATATTCGGCAATGCCAATACAGGCTTTAAGCTGGACAATTATTTGTTTAATAAGCTGAAGCCTGAGGCGGAGCGGGATGATTTTGCTTTGTCAGGGGATACGGCAGGTATGTATGTGTATATTCCGCCTTTAAATGAAAGCGTTACCAAAATGATCGTTCGCTATCAGAACCTGACGGATGCAGCACCCGTACAACAGCTCTCCTATACGGGTGAGAGAAATCATTATCTTTATGTAGGCGGTTTGATGGCCGGCAAGGAATACAAGGTTGAGCTAATTCCGGTCTATACCAGTGACCGGTCGAATGTGGATACGGAAATATCCGTATATAAAAGCAAGACGGTTCAAATCGGCCAGCCTCTACAAACGGAGTTGATTCTATCCGAAGGTGAAACCTTCCTCGGGGCTACGAAGCAAGTTGATGTATCCGTCATCGGCGCAGACAGTGTCCGTTACACGCTGGATGGCTCAGAACCAACGCTCACGCATGGAACGGCGATCAGCGGGGACTACATTTTCAGCGATTCGGTTGTTATCGATCATACGCTGACATTCAAAGCGGCAGCGATTTTGGATGGAGAGATCAAGAGCAGCGCCGAGGAAACATATGTGGCTGGTGTGAATTCCGTGCAACTGACCGGATCAGCGGTATTTCACAATACGCAGCAGGTGAACATAAGCTCGGAGCATGCCGATGCGATTATTTACACAGCAGATGGCTCGAGTCCGCTCTATGAAGCGGCTGCGGATACAGCAGCCAATGGTACGATGGTGCGCGCCTCGTCGGCTTCGATTACGTTAACTGAAACGTCTCAGGTACAGGTGCTTGCAGTACGGGATGGGGTTGCTGGAGCAATCGCCTCGGCCCGCTACACAAAGGTGGCGCTGAATAGCCAGCTTATCACCTCCTGGAATTTCACCAACAGCTCCGTTGTTTACGCTCAAGAGCAAGATGATGCATATGGAAAAGCTTCAGCCCCATGGACAAATTTGCTCGGTTGGGATGTAAACGCGGATAAGGGAGTTTGGGCCAATCATATTGTGACGGATAACGTATTCCGAGATTTGGAGGGCGTGCATCTGTTTACAACGTCTAACGAAATTCAAGCAACGACCTCCAATCCTAATTTCTATCTGGATTTTCATGATGCGGGACTGCTTAAGGTTCCTGCTGAATATCGGTACTTAAGCATCTGGATGAAGGTGAACCATACGGCGAATGCTGCCGTCTATTTTGGCACGGATGTAAGTGCGGATACGAATAAGCTAAGTGAGTCTAGGAAGGTGGCCTTCCGAAATACAGCCTCAGAGATTCCGTCCTTCCAGCGATACATTATCGATATGGGACAAAATCCGGGCTGGACGGGCAGCATTACGAAGCTGAGGATAGATCCGATAGCTACGTATCCGAGCATGAAGGATGGAATCGAAATCGCAGTGAAGGATATTCAGATGCTGAGGAAACAGGATTTGCCGGCGGAAGTCAGGCTAACAACGTTCGAAACATCGTCTAAGGAGATCTTATCGCCGGGCGACACCTTCGAGATCAAAGCGGTATTGGAGAATATAGGGGAAGACATCGATTCGATGTCCGTGAACTTGTCTGTACCTGATTTTATTGAAGTAACGCCAGTGGACGATTGGAGCCAATCCGGCTTGTTATCCGGTCAATCGGTAACTTTGACCTATGAGGCTGAGGTGACGGGGACGGGAGCGGGTGGAATATCGCTGACTGTTTCGGGATCAGGGATCCCATCGACAAGGGGATTATCGCGTATATTCAGTGTCAGGGCTTCGCTCCCAGCCAGTGGCCAGGCCGATGATGTCATTATCGGCAATGCCGAACGGCGTTTGGTATTTCCATCGCCACAGAACACGGGGCTTAGTGGCTACGGTTTTGCATGGCTGGAGGCGCAGCGCAATGGCAACTGGAGCCGGATGGCTGTAATGCCTTCACTGGGAAGTGTGCAGCAATTGGCAAACGACGGTCAAATTTACGTTCAGGAGTTATATGCAGTGGCACCAACGGCCGCCAGCCCCTCTGAATTCCCGATTGGGTTCACAGATCCGCAGGGGGCTGATTGGACGGGGAAATTGAGCATAAATATGGACGGCGATGAACAATTCAAGCTTGAGCACGCGCTGCAGGCCGATGCGTCACGTGATATCGCGGCTATAGTCGGTCCTACGTTGCTGCTGGGCGAGGCAGGAATTCCATCGCTAAATGAGCAGCATAAGGTAATCAGGTCTGCAGACGAAGCGACAGGAGATTATATCCACGAGGCGTTATTTCCAGGACTGGAATGGCTGGATGCGATGGAGCTGAACAATCGCTCGTCCGATACGGCTGCGGTTATTGATTCCGTAGACGCTTATCGTTATGTACCAAATCCGCGCAAAATTACGGTTCCCTTGATGGCGGTGCGCAAGGATAATCTGTTATTTGGCTTGATGTGGGATGCCCGCCAGAAGTGGGACGGTGTTCATGATCAGCCTTCAGCGTTTTTTGGTCTTCCCAACCGTCTGGAGCGGGGGGAGGATACCGTGTCTACGAAGCTGAGCTTGTTTATACCTTCGATGCTTAACGGAATCAATGAGAATGCAACCTTTGCCACGGGCATTCCAGATTTCTATAATCGAATTACTGCCAATTCGAACAATGAAAACCCAGTCAGGCAGCCTTATGAGCTTGGAGCGAATGAAGAAATCATTCTGCAATCTCGTATTTTTGTTAAGGAAAGCACAGAAGTTTCGTCTGTTGTTCAGGATTGGATAAAGGAATATGGCCTCCCTGAGCAGCTTGATTATGCGCATGGGACGATGGAGCAGGAAAGTGAAGCGATCTTGACCAGCTTCGAGAATTTATGGACTCCTTCGGAGAATAAATGGATGAACCGGATCGGGCCGCCGGCTACGCCAACCATCACTTCTGCTTTTGTTATGCCTTATGCAGTCCTAGGCCGTTATGGAGGCTCAACCTTCCGCGATCTTGCCGAAGCACGCGTTGATTCTGCGATGACTTCGGTGGGAGGGAATTACTCCACCTATGGATATGTCCTGCCGTTCTATCTAGAAGGCATAGCGGGCCCAACATTGGAAGCCTTGAAATCAATTAATGTGGATTCTGCCATTAGCTCGGCCCAGAAAGTGAATCCTTCGAATGTGTCCGATGGCGTGTACTGGGATTATCAAACGTATATCACACGCAAAGGCTTCCCGGCGAGCGTTCATATGGGCGGGCTAACCGACGTAACGGCGGGCTCAAATGCGGAGATTCTATTCAGAATGCTCCGGCACGCGCGAATTACGGGAAATGAATCGGCTGTAACCTATGGTCTCGCAGGAGTGGATTACATGAATGAACACTTTGCTCTGCCGCGAGGCTCTCAGTCTTGGGAGTTGAGAAATATGATCCCTGAGCTGGAAACAGCAGCTGTGGCCGTTCGGGCTAATGTAGAAGCTTATAAGATAACGGAGAATCCGGATTATATCGAGCAAGCCCAGCTTTGGGCTGGAAGAGGCATGCCATTTATCTATTTGTGGGATGATGGCAGCTACGGGATCGATAAGGCGAATGGGCTAGGTGGCTCGTTCGGCAGCCATACGTTTATGCGATACGGCGCGATTGCTGCATTTGGCCAATCGACGTACCGCAGCGATGGAAAGCCGCTGCCGGGAACTTGGTTCGGACGTCCCGTTCAATGGTCCGGACATGATTTCGGCATCGCGCTGATGGAGCTGTATGAGGCGATGGAGCGTAACGGGCTGTGGAATGCCTATTTGATGGGAGGCGGGACGGATTATCGGACGATCAGCTTGGGCTTGTCGGTCAGCGGTTCCAGACAGACAACTGCAGCCGACAATCTGTATCCTACTCATTTGTACGATGCGGCAAGCTTGTTGAAGTGGGAAACATCGGATTACCTGTATCCCAATTATCAAGGAGCCGAGCTGCTTGGCGCACTGCTTGGTTCAAAGACGAATCCGATTACGCAAACCGTTCCAATAGGAACTAAGGAGATTCGGATTAGCGCTGCAACCGATATCGAGGTCTTAAGCGCCTCGTCAGCATCCATTCAGCTGCGTGCCGAGTTCTCATCTCCAGGGTCTTATACAATCTTCGTACAGGGGATTACGAGTCTCGGAAATGTGCTGCTAAGCAGCAATGATGCAGATGCAGTGGTAAGCTCATTTGCCGTAACGTCTGGTAGCGGCTTTGCCGAAATTCATCTCCAGATTGGAGAGTCGGGAGAAACAGAGGTCAATCTAAGCTCGGTTGTTCTCGCTCCTTAGGTATCTTGCGATAACTGGAAGCTATAGCTTAATACTCACCAAGGCTGCTGGTATAGCTTTTGTTTCGGCGGGGCCTTTGCGATGCCATGATCAAGGCAAAGAAGGAATAAATATAGCCGAGGCTTTAGAGGGTTACCATACTGAGGTGGGTAATAATAAAGAAAGTATCAAAGTAATTCTGCTCTTATTTTTTTGACTCGAATTATCAAATAAAACTTGTATCAAATAATTTTATAACTAACAAATAATGCGTAAAGAGTCTATGTCAATCGTAGACTCTTTTTTCCGTTTATTACTCCTTTGGCGGGTTTTTAGATCCGAATGAAAAGCCAAATGCAACGCCAAGCGCAACTCCGATTCCGATTCCAAGCGCAATATTGTCCAGTGCGACACCAAATGCGACTCCAAGAGCGATACCGATCGCCAATCCTGATCCCATCGATTTGTTTTTCTTATCCAATTCAGACACCTCCGATGTTTTTTCTATATTACGATGGTGCGGAAGCTCTAGTTTCATCTCGTTATTCACAAGGCAATTATCGACAAAGAAGAACAAACTCTATCAATTTACTACATTGGGTATATATCCCATAATAGGTCCTATGATATACTCGTAGAAAATATATCCAAGGAGCTGTCGCTATGATTAAAAAAATGACGTTGATCATTTTCGCTTTAATGCTGCTATTTCAAGCGAGTGCCTTTGCAGCACAGAATAAGACTGCTGAGGTAGAGATCAATAAGGTTAAGGTTAGAGTTAACAATGTTCAGGTAGCAAGCAATAATCTTTTGTACAATAATACGACCTATTTGACCATTCGAGCAGTAGCTGAAATGTTGAAGCTGCCCGTCAATTTTTACAAAGAGACGAAGACGGTCTACATTGGGAAAGTGCCGGAAGGCGAAGTCCCGGAAAAGGTATTGTCAACTTGGAGCATGACCGCTCCGGCCAAGTCGAACGTTGAGCTGGAGAAGCCGAGAAAAGCAAAAATAAGCTTCGTTTTAAATGAAGTCTCCATAAAAGTGAACGGTAAAAAGATATCCTCGGACAACCTCATCTATAAGGGAAGTACATATGCGCCTATGCGCGCTGTAGCACAGATGCTTGGTTATGATGTGAAAGTGCATGTGCCGACTTCGACTGTATATATCGGAGAGGTCCCTGCGAATCTTTCCTTCGATAATCCGAAGCCTGCTAGCAATAATTCCAGTAAGATGTATGATGTTGCCGCGACCGGTTCCATGAAGGGCTGGAGGCTGCTTAAAGGACACGAGTACGAAGGTAAGCTGGAAATTTACTATAAATTAAACGGGACGATGGTAAGCACGCAGGTAAAGGATATACAAAAGGTAGATTTGAAGAAAAAAGTATCTTGGGTGGATGACAGCGGGAAAAAGAGACAAAATACAGTAGGCGAAATTTATAAAATGTTTGGAACGTTCAGCGAATACACATCCGAATGGTTTTATGAAAAGTTTGGCGACCTTTATGCCGATTGGCTGCTCTCCAGCACCGCTGACGTGAGCTCGCTAGTTGACCGCTACTTAGAGGAATCCGGTCAGCTTGAAGCGCCAGGCAGCAATATAACGCTTGGTCCTGACAGCGTTTTTGAATAAAAATTTGCGAAATCGCCGCTAAATATGTTATTTTAAAGGAACTAATGAAAAGGGGGGTGAAGTAGGTGAATCACGAAATGGTCAATAACCGTATTAGCCGGCTGCCGATTGCTATGGCTGGCATCGTTCATACATTTTCCGCAAACGGGAGAGGTCTGTCCAAATATGCTAATACGATTAAACCATTCGCGAGAAGACGCCTACTTTAGCCACAACGGATAGCTGTATCATCCGAAGGGTCGCAGGCTTGTTGCTGCGGCTCTTTTTTTGTGCACCACGGGTCAGGGTCTTCATCATTAGGAGGCTCTTTAGATGATTATCGTTAACATAAATGAGATTAAAAAATTTCACGCAGCAAACCTGGTGTTTGATGGGCTTACGCTTCAAATTCATACGGGTGACAGAGTTGGATTGATCGGTCGCAACGGCAGCGGCAAATCAACCTTGCTCCGCTTAATTTCCGGCCATGACCAGGTGGATGAAGGCATGCTGACGGTGCAGAAAGATTTGCAAATCGGCTATTTGCCGCAGATTCCTGAGGCTTTTAACGAACGGACCGTTTATGAGGTTTTGGCCTATGGCTACGAGCATTTGATGGCAAGCAAAAAGCAAATGACGGACATGGAACAGCAAATGTCGAGTCCCGAAGCAATCGCAGATCCGGCAGCTATGGAGCGACTGCTGAAAACGTACTCGCTCGCGCAGGAGAGATTCGAGAGAGACGGCGGTTACGAGATGGATACGATGATTGATCAAGTGGCAACAGGCTTGCTAATCGACCGTTCTTTTTATACGCGAAGCTTCAGCAGCCTTTCAGGCGGTGAGAAGACTAAAATTTCGCTGGCGTCGCAATTAATTGTCCGTCCCGCATTGCTGCTGCTGGATGAGCCAACGAATCATTTGGATTTGCGCGGCATGGAGTGGCTGGAGCAGTTTCTCCGGCAATATGAAGGCGCGTGCGTCATCGTGTCGCATGACCGTTACTTTCTCGATGCCGTCAGCTCCAAAATGATTGAGCTGGAGGACGGCACAGCGCAGACGTTCCATACTAATTATACGGGTTATATGAAGGAGAAGGAGGAGCTTCTTCTCGGGCAATTTGCAAAATTTCAAGAGCAGCAGAAGCAAATCAAGAAAATGAAGGAAACGATCAAGCAGCTTGAGGATTGGGGACGTATCGGCGGAAACGAGAAGTTTTTTAAGCGGGCAGCCTCGATTCGTAAAGCTTTGGAGAAGCTGGAGATGATAAAGAAGCCTGTTCTCGAGCAGAAAACGGCTGATTTTGAGCTGCTGTCGCTTGACCGTTCCGGACGTAGGGTGATTGCTTTCGAGGGTGTGACCAAACGCTTCGGTGAGCGGGTTATTCTGGATCAAGCAGAAGGAAGCTTGTTATATGGCGAGAAGGTTGTGCTGGTAGGAGACAACGGATCAGGCAAAACGACCTTGTTTAAGCTGCTGCTTGGAGACTATCAGCCCGACGAAGGCGAGCTCGTGCATGGGGCACGAGTGAACATCGGCTATTTGGCTCAGGAGGAAAAGGCGGAGAACAAACAGCAAAGCGTGCTCGACTTCTTTCGTACGGAGGGCGGCTATGAGGAAGGCGAGGCAAGAAATGTGTTGGCGGGCTACTTGTTCTACGGGGCGGATGTTTTTAAGCCCATTCATGCCTTGTCTGGCGGAGAATGGTCACGGCTGCGCCTCGCGCTGCTCATACGCAAAAAACCGAATCTGCTGCTGCTCGATGAACCAACCAACCATCTGGACATCAGCTCCCGAGAGGCGTTAGAGGAAGCGTTGGAGCAATTTGGCGGAACGGTGCTGGCGATATCGCATGACCGTTATTTTATCAATCGGCTAGCTAAGCGAGTTTGGGAGCTGAAGCAGGGGACGATTGCCGAGTATTTGGGCAATTACGACGATTTTAAAGCGAGGCAGCAGCAGGTTAGAGCAAATGAGACGCCTATCGCAAATCCGGCGGAAAAGACGCGGGAGCGAAAACGGGTGAGCGAACAGCCGGCGCATAAACAAAACGCTGCCGAGACTCGGAGCAAGAGCAAGCAGCAGCTGGAAAGCGAAATTGCCGTGCTTGAAGCAAAGCTAGCCGAACTAAGCTTGGAAATGGAGCAGCTTGCTGCGAGCGGCAAGGATGCATCCCGGCTGGAGGCGGCTTGGAGCATGCAGGAGCAGCAGCAAATGCAGCTGGATCGACTGCTCGAAATGTGGATGGAGTTCCCTGAGAGCTAAGAAAATGTTTCTAGTATTTCTATCAATTTCTTATCGAGTAGATCACTTCCTGATTCAGATATGGTAAACTAAATGTTGGAAACGCCAAGTCCGAGGGAGTGGAACGATGGAACAATTGATCGGGAAGAAAATACAGCATGATATTTTGAACGCATATGGCGTGACGATTGTACCAGCTAATTCTGTTGTTTCTCGTGAATCACTACAAATTATGATGAACCATCGGATAGATTTAAATGCTATAGTTCTGGCATCTGAGCAGAAATCAACGCCACAAAAAAATATTCAAATCGGGGAGTTCGTGCAGCAGACGGTTAATGTATCCAGGGAACTTTTCGAGTCGATTCGGGTGTCCCGTAAGGTGCCTTTGATGGAGATTCGCAATGAGGTTCTGCCGGCTATTGTTCAGCTTTCCAAAAATCAAGATATATTTGAATTGTTTGAAGCGGTAAAGGCCAAGGATGAATACGTTTACCAGCATAATATAGGGGTTGGCGTCATATCGACGCTCATAGGCAGATGGATGAATCTAGAGGATTCGGAGCTTATGATTTTGTCTTTGGCTGCGACGCTGCATGATGTAGGCAAAGTGAAGCTTCCGCTTGAGGTGCTCAACAAACCAGGCAAGCTGAACGAGGTTGAGTTTCAATTAATCAAAAAGCATACTATTTTTGGCTATGAGCTGCTCAAAGGAACGACAGGCTTAAGCCTGCGGATCGCCCGCGTAGCGCTTCAGCATCATGAGCGCGAGGACGGGAAAGGTTATCCGCTTGGGCTCAAGAAAGAAAATATAGATCTATTCAGCTCGATCGTTGCGGTAGCGGATATTTTTCATGCGATGTCCTCAAAGCGGCCTTATCATGAGCCCTTGTCCTTCCACGAAATCGTCAGCCAGATGAGCGATGGCAGATTTGGCGCATTAAACCCGCAAATCATTTCGGTGTTTATTGAAAATATGATGAAGCGCTTAGTAGGAAAGCAAGTGCTGCTGACCGATGGCCGCGAGGGTGAGGTCGTATACATCAATCCGCACAATATCGAGACGCCTTTAATTAAGCTGGCGGATTATTTCCTCGATTTAAGCCAAGAGCGTGACGTTCATATTAAGTCCATTATCGCTTAAAATAAACGAGTCAAAGCGCTGCTAACCAACACTTGTTGTTTAGCAGCCTTTTTTCGTCATAAGTATGTGCATTTCTACGATTCTCTATTTAGACCATTCCGAAACGGATAGAAATAGCCACACAGAATGACTGCTTTTTTTGCTATAGTACAATTATTAGCCGGAGGTGCCAGCATGCGGAAGCGTCTTAGCAATCCTATGACCAAATTGAACGTCAAGCAGCAATTGATCCTCTTGTTCCTCGTGATGGTAAGTCCTATTTTTCTGCTTCACTGGTATGGAAACATGAAAGCGGAGCATTTGCTGAAAAATCATGTGACGAGCGCATATGTCGAGCTGAGCAAGCAAAATTATACGGTGATCAAGCGCGATATGGATACGATCAGCAAAATTACGACGACCATTATTCAAAACCCGATTACCCAGCAGCTTATCCCGCTCGAGAGCGATTCCGTTATTGAACGGGTACGCAAATACGATAAGGTCGACAAGCTGCTTGCTGCAAACTCAATTCCACTAAACGGCGGGGAAGCAGTGTATTACTCGCTATATATTTATGATCCCAACGACTATTATTTTTTCGCGCCCAAGCGGCAGCTCATGCAGACCGGCGTTTACTTTTTTTCTGATAACGAGAAGCCGGAATGGTTTGATGATGCCGTCAACTTAAGAAGCAAGGGCTACATGGAAATTATTGATTCGAACGTAGGGCTTTCGAGAATCAGCACGCTTGCCTATATCCGTGCCGTCAATAACGTCACTTATGGAAACGGTATCATTGGCGTGCTGGTTGCGACAAAAATGGATATGAAAATTGCCGAGTCGCTCCGATCGGTCTCGCTGCCGGATGGCAAAATCATGTTCACAGACTGGGAGAACCGCGTCCTCTCCGCGACGGATGCGAAGCTGATGGGAACGACTTTGGAGCTGCCGCCCGAGATGGACATTGCAGATCAGATGGAGGCGGAGGGTACCTTTGACATCATGACCTCTGATTATATTTATGTCGTCAACTACAACCGTCTCATGAACCACAAGCTGGTGTACCAAATTCCGGTAAGCTCTTTATTAAAGCAGCAAAGCGAGCTCAAGCATGTCATTCAGCTCATATCGGTTGCTTATATATTGTTCGGCTGCGTCGTGATGGTCTATTTCTGGCGCTCGCTCATGACGCCGCTTCAGAAGCTGGCGCAGTTTGTGCATACCTATGAGCCAGGAAAGCTTGTGCCGGAGACGCCGGGGAAAGGGCGAAACGACGAGGTCGGCGTGCTGTTTGCCGCTCTGTACGACATGGCCCGCAGGCTCAATGTGCTTATTCACTATAAGTACCATATGGATATCAAGCAGAAGGAGTCGCAGCTGCAGCTCCTCTATCAGCAAATTAATCCGCATCTTCTTTACAACACGCTTGAGAGTATTTATTGGAAGAGCTCGCTGGAAGGAAATACGGAATCGGCAGAAATGATCAAAGATTTATCGAAGCTGATGAAAATCGGTCTAAGCCGGGGCCGGGAGCTCATTCCGCTCGAGGAGGAGCTGGAGCATGCGTCCGCTTATGTCAGCTTGCAGCAGAAGCGCTACAAGTATGAATTCCAAGTCACTTGGAGCATACCCGATGCGGCGCGCGACATTTTGATACCGAAAATATCGCTTCAGCCGCTTATCGAAAATGCGATCATCCATGGCGTTAAGTTTATGGGCGAGGATGGCGAAATCCATATCTCCGCCGTCGTAGAGGGAGAGCGGGTTACGATCAAGGTAGAGGACAACGGCCATAAGGAAGTGGACTATTCAGCGATTGAACGGCTGCTAAGCGGCGATAAGCCGGATCATACATTAGGCTATGGCATCCGGAATATCCAGCAGCGGATTCAGCTCCATTTTGGCAATATGTACGGGATGAGCTACAAACGAGGAGAGCATGGCGGAACGGCGGTATGGATCATTTTGCCGGCAAGCCATGATGAGACTAATTGAGTGAAAGAATCGAGAAATAGGAGGCAGCTGCATGTACAATATATTGATTGTGGATGACGAACCGTTGATTTGTGAGGGATTATGCAGCCTGCTGTCTGCTTCTGGCATCAATCTAGCGAATGTGTACATGGCCCACAGCGGCTATGAGGCGCTTGACTATTTGCGAATCGAAGAGATTGACCTGCTTATTACGGATATTCAAATGGGCTCCATGAACGGCATCGAGCTGATGCATCAAGCCAAGCTGCTGAAGCCCTGGGTGCAGACGATTATCATCTCCGCCTATGAAACGTTCCAATACGCGCAAATGGCTATTCGCCTCGGGGCGAAGGACTATATGATCAAGCCGCTGAATAACGAGCAGTTTCTGGATTCGGTTCGGAACGTGCTGCTCAAAATGGATAAGCCTGCGGCATCGGAGGATCAGTTCTTATCGAAGCTGCAGGAGCATTTTCATATGGAAGAGCCGCTGCCGCAGCGAACGGAGCTGTTTAATCGACTGCTGTCCGGCTCGCAAGAAAGCTCGGGAGAGCTGACAAAAATGCTTTATGAGCGTTATGCGATTAAGCTGCAGGGACCCTATTTTGCCGTAATCAAGCTGCGCCTGAATTTAGCGGTAAAGGATCATCAGATTCCAGCCAGAGATGCGCTGCTGCTGCAATATGCCGCCCTTAACATTGCGAATGAGCTGCTGGATAAGGAATGGAATCATGTTGCCTTTTACTCGCCGAATCAGGAAATCAGCATTCTTATCCAATGGGATGAGAGCGAGTTTGGCGAGTCGAGCGTAAACAAAATTAATCAGCTGGATATGATCGGACGCAGCCTCTATTACAACATCCATAAGTATTTAGGGCTGCACTGCATTATCGGCATTAGCCAAATCGTGAGGGGCATCGAGTTTGTCGGCATGCTTGACGAGCAGGCGCGCAAGGCGATTATGTGGAACCGGGAGCATCGCGACCATTACGTGTTTTATTACGGCGATTTTAATTGGAGCACGTACACGCAGGACCCGACGGCAGAGGAGCTAAGCGAGCAAAATAGCTTAATCGTTGAGAAATCGAAGGCTTATATCGACCGCAATTTTGCGCAGAAGGGGCTTACGCTGCATGAGGTTGCCCAGAAAAACCATGTCAGCCCGAACTATTTAAGCTATTTGTTTAAGAAGGACACGGGCTACAACCTGTGGGAATACGTAATCAAGCTTCGGATGGAGGAAAGCCGGAAGCTTATTCTGCACACCGATTTGCGCAGGTATGAAATTTCCGAGCGAGTCGGATACGAATCGCCTGAGCATTTTAGCAAAATTTTCAAAAAATATTACGGAATGAGCCCGAGCGAGCTTAAGAAGGATGACAAGAAATAAGATGAAGTAAAAATAGCTATCATTGCCTTAGATATGCACATTACCAGCCAGCCGCCTTGCTTCTAAAATAGGATAGAGCGATAGAAAAGAAAAGAGGGAGACCTGATGAACCAACCAGTTGCAGTAGGCGAGCCGCTCGATACCCAGGTACAGAGGAAGGCTGGCAGGTGGAAAAAGCATATTTCGGGCTATTTGTTTCTGTTGCCGGCAGCCATCATTTTTATTTTATTTTTGTGGGTGCCGATAACGAAAGGGATTATTTACAGCTTCTACACGATTGACTTTGTAAAAGGGAATGAATTTGTCGGTTTTGATAATTACAAGACGATATTCAATGATCCGGACGTATGGATCGGCGTGAAAAATACGCTGTATTACATGTTTTTATGTTTGGCCATTGGCTTCTGGGTTCCGATCTTGTTCGCCATTGCGATATCCGAGCTGCGCCGCTTTCAAGGCTTCGTGCGCGTCGCTGCCTATTTGCCAAACGTGATTCCGGCGGTCGTGCTTTACGGCTTATGGAGATGGTTTTATGATCCGGTCGGACCGATCAACGGACTGCTGACGAAGCTGGGCTCTGACCAAATCGCCTTCCTGACGAATAAAAGCTGGTCGATGATCTCGCTGGTCATTATGGAGACCTGGCAGCAGTTCGGATCAGGCATGCTCATTTATTTGGCAGCCGTGCTGAGCATCCCGCGGGATTGGTATGAAGCGGCCGAGATTGACGGAGCGGGCATCTTCCGCCGCGTTTGGCATATTACGCTTCCGTCGATTCGCGGCTTGATTTTGCTGCTGTTCTTGCTGCAGCTGATCGCGACTACGCAAGGCTTTCAATCGCAGCTTGCCCTGCTCGACGGCGGCCCGAACAAAGCAACGCTCACATACTCGCTGCTTATCGTTAAATATGCATTTACGCGGCTGGATTATGGGGTTGCCTCGGCGCTTGGCGTGCTTATGTTCGTTGTCCTTGGTGGGTTGGCGCTCTTGCAATTCAGGCTGAACAACAAGGAGGCGGGCAAGCAATGAAGAGCTTAGACAGAGGAATCTTATCGAGTTATGACCACCGTAAAAATACAAACAAGCTTGGTTTTCTGCTTGTCGTTGTGGTCATCGTCGGCATGGTCGCTTCCATGCTTTATCCGGTCTTAACCGCATTGTTTAACGGTTTAAAGACCAATACGGAGGTCAACTCGTTCCCGCCGCGTTTCCTGCCTTCGGAATGGCATTTTGACAATTACAGTGCCGGCTGGGATTTTATGAATCTGCCCCTGTTTTTGAAAAATACGCTTATGATTTTTGGCGGCAATATGATCATGACGATAGTCGTGCTTGGATTAGCTTCGTATAGCCTGTCTAAGCTCAATGTGCCTTTTCAGCGGGGGATTTACTTCTTTTTTATGATTACGCTGTTCATCCCGCCAAGCACCTATATTATTCCGAACTTCCTGAACCTAAAGGACCTCGGACTACTCAATACGTATGCCGCATTTTGGCTGCCGGCGAGTGCCAGCGCCTTTTACCTGCTGCTGCTTAAAAATTTCTTCGACGGCATTCATCATGAAATGATCGAAGCGGCGCGCATTGACGGGGCATCGGACTGGAAATGCTTCATTCAAATCGCGGTGCCGCTATCGATTCCTATCTTCTCGACGCTGGCCATATTCGTTTTCTCGACCGCATGGAATGATTGGTTTTGGCCTTCTCTGGTTATGCACAGCGATGATAAATATCCGCTGGCAACAGCGGTTTATAAATACGTCATTAGCGCGCAAAGGCTGAATACCAATATTCGCTTCGCTATCCTCACCATGGTGATGATGCCGCCGATCGTTGTGTTTCTAGTGTTCCAAAAATTCATTATGCGCGGGCTCCAGCTCGGCGGGGTGAAGGGATAAGCAGTTCGTAGACATACACATGATCGGAATAAGAATACACCTCGCCCAAATGAAAACGCCTCCTTTATGATGGGGATGTAGCGAAAATACGAAATGAGAAGGGGAATATCAATGCTAAAGAAAAATGTAGCAATCGTGATTTGCATGGTTATGCTATGCTCGATTCTGGCTGCTTGCAGCGGAGGCAGCGGCACGAAAAACGATCCGAAGGAAACCGATAAACCGTCAAATGCGGCAACAAACAATGCGGGAAGCAAAGAAACGGAGCCGCCTAAGGAAGATATTAAAGATAAAAAAATTACGATCAGCATTTATTATCCATTGCCGGACCAAGTTGAAAACCGCAAGCTGGAAGACGACAAAATTAAACGCTTTAACGAGGTATACCCTAACGTTGAAATCGTGAAAAGCGATTGGCACTACAACCCAAGCGAAGTCGGCATTAAAATGGCAGCTAACGAAGCGCCAACGTTCTTTAACACTTGGGCGACTGAAGCGAAATTTTTGCAAGAGCGCGGCTGGGTAGCCGATATTACTGAGCTTTGGGATTCCTATCCATTCAAGGACCAAATCAATCCGGTGCTGCAAAGCCAGTTCATCATTGATGGCAAGGTATACGGCGTTTCTCAAAAAGCATACGTTACGACAACTGTCGTAAACAAAAAAATGCTTGATGAGAAAGGCGTAGCGGTTCCGTCGTATGACTGGACCTGGGATGATATGTACAACACAGCCAAAGCGGTTGCTGATCCGAAAAAAGGCATCGCGGGTATCGCACCGATGGGCAAAGGCACGGAAGCAGGCTGGAACTGGACCAACTTCCTGTTTGAAGCAGGCGGCGAGATTCAAACCGTAGCTGACGGCAAAGTAACAGCTGCCTTTAATTCTCCGGCTGGACTGAAAGCACTTGAGTTCTATAACAAGCTGAGATGGGAAGCGAATGCGATTCCTCAGGACTGGGCACTTGGATGGGGCGATGCGGTTGGAGCCTTCGGACAAAGCCGTACGGCAATGGTTATTGCAGGAGCAGAGGGCGTACTTGAGCAAGCGCTTAACCAAGGCGGCTTGAAGCCTGAGGATGTGTTGACGTTCCCTATGCCGGCAGCTGAAAAGGGCGGCAAGCATACAGGCGTACTCGGCGGAGACTACCTTGTTATCAACCCGAACGCTACGAAAGACGAGCAAGAAATGGCATTCCGTTACATCACATTTGATTACTTCACGGATAAAGGTTTAGAGTCGCTTGAAGCGGATATCAAGAAGCGCCAAGCAGAAGGCAAATTCTTTATTCCGCCGCAAATGAACTACTACAGCCCATCATCGGAATACGGCCAAAAAGCGCAAGCGATCTTTAACAAATACGACAACGTATACAAATACAATGCAGAATCCGATTCCTTGCTAGACGGCAAGCCGGAAGCACAATACAACACGCAGGACTATTACGGCGAAGTAACAAACGTCCTGCAAGAAATATTCTCCAAAAAAGGCGCCGATCTTCAAGGCTTGCTGGATAAGTCGGCTAAGGTCGTGCAAGAGAAGTTTTTTGACTCCATTAAAGTAGAAAAGTAGAATAGTACACCATAAAGCCTCCCTTCTGTATTCAAGAGGGGAGGCTTTTTCGTTATCTTTTAACCTTCGAAATCCTCCGCAGCATTTGTATGCAATCCGTCTTCCTCGTTGTCTCTAATGGTCTTCTGCAGGACTAGGCAAGCTACGATTAGGAATGCGCCGGCAATCGCGTAGTAGCCTTTGACGTAAAGCGGCTCCTCAAGCACATAAATTCCGATATATTGAGCAAGAATGGCGAGGATGAAGCCAGCCCATGCCATGAACGAAAAAGCTGAGGTATTGCGGCTTCTGTAGCCGGGATTATAATCCTTGAGAAATTTATCCTCATCGTTGTCGCGCGCTACCTTTTGCAAGAGGAAGGAAGTAATGATTAGTAGAATGCCGGTTACGGCGTAATAGCCTTGCACGGACATAGGCTGCTTGAGCGTGTAGATGCCGACGAATTCGAAGCCGCAAGCGAGCAGAAAGGCGGCCCATGCCATAAACGTGTAAGTTGGGGTGTTGCGGCGGCGATAAAAGTTTGCGGGCTTACGAACATGAACAGTTTCCATTTTTTCCATTTGAAATGGCCTCCCGAATCGAGTTGTTGTTGATGTCTTTAGTTTACAGCATATTCCTATAACCAAAAGTACCAACTTCTTATAGTACCAGGTGCTAGTGTAGATGGATGGATCGGATAGACCGTTGGGCGGCAGGAAGAAAGAAATTGACATTGAGAATGATTATCACTAAAATACTTCTTAATGCATGCTGCGCGGGAAACTTATCGGGAAGAAGTTGAGGTGAGAAAATGGAATGGAATGACCTAATCAAGCTGTGGAATCATGCTTCGATTAAAGTGCTCGATATACGTCATCATAAAATGAAGCTAGGTGAGAAACTGCATGCCTATCGGCTGCCTGCCAGCGGATTTTTATATACGAGCAGAGGCAGCGCCAAGGTGAGTTTGGATGGTCAGCAGCATGAGGCGGAGAGGTTCCATATGCTGCATGGCGGCAAGGGAATGTGCCTGGATATTATTTTGACGGAGGCGGAGTTTGAATATTATTTAATTTTCTATAAGGCGGTAATTTCGCTTTCATGCAGGCAAGAGATTTTGTCGCTAGCGGAGAGACTAAGCCCATTCCAGCTTCAATATGGCTTTGCGCCGCAATATCCGGTCTCCTTGTTCCATACCGTTAAAGCGATGGCTGAGGAGTGGCAGGCGGCGCAGCCGCTCGAGCGGCTTCATGTGAATGCGTTGTTTTATCAATTTGTATATGAGGCATTCCGTCAATTGCAGGATCAAGGCATACATACAACTAAACCCGAGCTTGCAGCACAAGCGCTCCGATACATTCATGAGCATTACAAGGAGCCGATTACGCTGGACCAGCTGGCACAAACCTTAAATTATAGCGCCAAAAATTTGTCCAAGGTGTTTAAGAAGGAGACGGGGTACAGTCTCATAGACTATGTCATTCAAGTAAGAATCAATAATGCTAAGGAGCTGCTGGCGCGTACTGACGCAACGATTCAGGAGATAGCCGAAAGCGTCGGATATTCGGATCGCTTATACTTCACCCGAGTGTTTAAAAAGTATGCCGGCATTTCGCCGGGCAGCTACAAAGAAGCCAGCAGAAGAGGGGCAGATCGTCTATATAGATCGAGCCGATCGTCCATTGTTCCAAGCAAACTCCGGCGTTACAATGTTTATCGACATGATAATCATTATCAATACAAAGGAGAGAACAACTTACCCATGTACAAAGGTCTGAAATTATCAATGGCAGCAACTCTATTGTTTTGTTTTGCATTATTTATGAGCGCTTGCTCTACGGGAGCGTTAAACGCCAATAGCACAACCGTGGAAACACAAGCGGCTGCGAAGGGGGAATCGGCGCCTTCCACTACGGCTGGGACACAGGCCCAGACGAGAGTGATCGCTACGGTTAAAGGAGATATCGAGATTCCTGCCAAGGCGGAGCGCATCGTTGTTGATCTGTACTTAGGCAGCTTTATTGCACTCAATGTGAAGCCAATCGGAACGCCGGAACTGAATTTGAAAAACCCGTATTTTGCAGAGGCGCTTGCAGGCGTGGAAAATATCGGAGAGTATGAGAGCGTATCGCTAGAGAAAGTAGTCGATTTGCAGCCGGATTTGATCGTTACAGGCAATGCGGAAGCATATGAGCAATATAGTAAAATAGCGCCGACTATTGTTGTTCCTTTTGGCGAGCTGAAAAATGCCCATGAAGAGCTCGCTTTTTTTGGCAAGGTGCTGGGGAAAGAGTCAGAGGCAAAGGCGTGGCTGGCTGATTACGACAAACGTATAGCCGCAGCCAAAGAGAAGGTAGAGCAGGCAATTCCAAGCGAGACTACTTTTTCCGTAATGCAGGATTGGGGCGGGAACACGGGCGTATTCGGCGATAATTTCGGAAGGGGCGGCCAGGCAGTCTATCAAGCGCTCGGGCTTAAAGCTCCTGTTGAAGTATCAGAGCAGTTAATGAAGGAGCAGATTGTTGAGGTTTCCGGTGAGAAGCTTGCCGACTTTGCTGGCGATTATATTGTTTTGACGTCTGATGCGCTAACGCTTGCTGATTTGAAAGCAGATCCCATTTGGAAAATGATCGACGCTGTAAAAAATGACCGCGTTTATATTTGGAGCAAGGACCGCTCCTGGTATTTTGACCCGATTGCCACTCTGTCACAGACGGAGGAGCTGGCTGCTTGGCTTACAGGCGAGAAACAGGAGCAATCGTCGGCAAGCTGAGAAATGTTGGATATGTCTTATAAAATGATCACTTTTGTCCATTGTCATCGTTAGGCATTGTGCCTTACAATGTATTGAGTGATATTGATAATCAGTATCAAAAAAGCGATGATAATGAGCGTTTGGAGGCAAACGATGAACGAACAATTGGAATTATATGATGTTACGATAATTGGCGGAGGGCCAGGCGGTTTATATACTACATTTTATAGCGGCATGCGCGATTTAAAGACGAAGCTGATTGAAGCGCAGGATCAGCTTGGCGGGCGGATGCTTTCTTACCCGGAGAAAATTATTTGGGATGTCGGCGGAGTGACGCCCATTCGCTGCGAGAAACTAACTGCCCAATTGATCCAGCAAGCCAAAACGTTTGATCCAACGATCATACTCGGCCAGCAAATTACGGACTATGAGCGGCAGGCGGATGGCACCTTTATTTTAAAGGCAGCAAGCGGTGAACATCATCGTACAAGAACAGTCATTATGGCTATCGGTTATGGCATTAAGAAGCTGGCGAAGCTGGAGATCGAAGGAGCCGACCGCTACGAGGTAACGAACCTTTATTATACGGTGCAGGAACTGGAAAAATTTCGCGGCAAGCGGGTGCTGATATCCGGCGGCGGCGATTCAGCGGTGGACTGGGCAAATGAGCTGGAATCCATTGCTGCAAGCGTGACGGTCGTGCATCGGCGCGACAGCTTCGGGGGGCACGAGAGAAATGTGTCCAAGATGAAGCAATCCTCGGTCAATGTGATGACGCCTTATCAGGTGCTGGCTCTGCATAGCAGCAATGGGGAAAGCATCGAGCAGGTGACGATTGCGCATGTGGACACGGAGGAGAGCATGCAGCTTGAGGTTGATGCGGTCATCGTGAACCATGGCATGAAGAGCGATTTTGGGCCTATCCGCGACTGGGGCATCGATATGGGCGTATGGAATGCGAACGTCGGCGAGAGAATGGCGACCAACATTCCCGGCATCTTCGGCGCAGGCGATTTCGTGAGCTATGGCAGCAAGGTTGGACTGATCGCAGGTACGTTCACGGACGGCGTATTGGCGCTTAACAGCGCTAAGCTGTATATGGACCCGGAAGCTCCGACGATGGCTTATGTCTCCTCCCATAATGAGCGGTTCAAGGAGAAAAACCGCGAGCTTGGCGTAGTGGAGGAAGAGTAGGGGCTTGTTTAAGTTAATAGGATTGCTGGGATCGTAGGGATGAATCCGAGCGATTATAAGTGAGGGTGCTGAAAAAGTTGGATTTTTCGGTGCCCTTTCGTGTGCGTAGGGAAGTGTGAGCTGTTTCGGCGGAAGCGGTGCGATTAGCGGGAGGTTTTCCAGTTATTTCATAATTAGCGGGAAAAGCTCCCGTTAATTCTAGCGATTTTGAACGGAAATTAGGATTAAAGGGAATTTCTCCTGTTAATTTTTTGATTTTGGTCCTTTTTCGGAGAAAATGGTCCGATTAGCGGGAGCTTTTCCAGCTAAATGATCTCACAGCTCTTATTGAGGAAAATTAGATGGAGCTTTTCCTGCTAATCCCGTTGCATCGCCCTAGACACGAAACGAGCCGAAGAAGCGATTCTTCAGGCTCGTTTCTTTTGTCACGGTCTCCGTAATATAACACCTACTTTATTTAGAAATGCACATCGTTATGAAAGCGATTCCAAATTATGATGAAAGAGGATGATCGATTTACATATGCGGGTGCTTTCGAGTTTAGTTTGCACTTGCAAACCTTTGGGAGGTCTGTGCAATGAAACGTGCAAGATCCAGGTCGATACTGGCATTTATGCTGGCGCTGCTTCTTATGCTGACGGCTGTGCCGGTTTATGCGAATGAGGCGGCACCGCCACCGCAAGAAACGGAAGTCGAGGCGCAGCTGGAGACGGCGGCCATTTCCGTTACGCAATCTACCTACGTTCGCATTCAGAACAAATGGCAAAGTAATTATTTGTACGAGGACGAGAGCGGAGTCGTTCGGTACGGCTTCCCGAGCTATGAGGACGAGTCCTCGCAATGGCTCATTCTGGAGCATGACGGCAACAAACGAATTCAGAACAGGGCGACGGGCCATTACATCACGATTGCTGAAGTAGGGCAGCGTAGAGATGCTCTGACCAGCCGCGAGATTACGGAAAGCACGCTGGCGGATCAATGGACGATCCATGAGTCCAGCCGCGCAGGTTTCGTGGTGATCAAGAGCGCGACCGTAGCTGAAAATGCGAATCTTGTCATTCATCAGGAGGATCAGCTAGGCTTTGCCGAGGTGAGCAACGATATCAACATCACCTTTGAGAGCCCGCAGTGGGCGCTTGAGCCGGTGGAGTCAGCCGCGCCGATTCGTCTAGCGAATAAGTTCCGAGCGGGACAATATTTGTACGAGGCTGCGGATGGTTTTGTCGATTACGGGGATATAGCTGCAACGGATCGAAGCTCGCATTGGGTGCTGGTAGCCGGAACGACGCCGGATACGTACCGCATCAAGAACAGGGCGACTGGCCACTACATTACGCAAGGCGTATTATGGGAGCCGATCAAAGCGTTGACGCTCGACGATACGGTCAAAAGCGAGTGGATGGTCGCGCGAGCGGCGGATGCAAGCTTTGTTACTTTTCAAAATGTCGAAGCGTTTCAAGCCGATCCGGCGCAGCCTTTTGTGCTAAATACGCAGTTTGACGATATTCATGCGCGCTCGAACAATTGGTCGGTGCTGGACCGTGATAATGCCCACTGGCGAATCGAGCTCGCGCCGGATGCACAGCCGTACCGAATCGTTAATTTTACGAACGAGGCGGTAGGCACTGCTTATTTGCACGAAGAGGCCGGCCAGGTGAAATATGGCGCGCTTACGGCGCAGGCTGGCCAGAAGTCGTCCTACCAGTGGGTGAGAGAGGACTTTAACGGCAAGAAGCGGCTTCGCAATTTAGCGACTGCTCATTATATGACAAGGGCCGGCCTTGAGCATGCAACCGATCCTCTTAAAGCGGCTGCTCTGACGGAAAGTGCCCCAGAGGATCAATGGTCTATCAGCAATTCTACTCTCTATGACGATTACAAAACGGTGCAAAGCATGGTGGGTACGGGAGAGTACCTGCACAAGCAGGATGGCATCGGCTCTGCGCAAGCGGGCGTGATTCATCCAAACGAGGACGCGGCACAGTGGCTGTTCGAGGACCCTGCCTTTAGCGGGGACGGATCGCCCCAATATATTCGCATACAGAACGAATGGCAAACCTTCGTGCTGTACGAGGATGATGCCGGGCAGTTGAAATACGGGAACATCGCAGAAAATGATTTTAAGGGACAATGGCTGGTTGAGCGCTTTAATGGACGCAAACGGATAAAGAATAGAGCGACAGGCCACTTCATCAACCTTCAAAATATGACCGATGGGCGCATGGATGTAACGGAGGTTCAGGATGATTGGACGAGTGCGGTGTGGGTCATTGAGGACGCCGGCGGCTCGAAGCTGATCCACAGCGTGCAGGATGCCAATGACGTCCCAGGCCAGCAAAAATATATAAGCCTGCAAAATTTGACCAAGTACGCGGAGTATGGCGTCATTAATCCAAGCTGGGGCAGTCCGCGCTGGCGGTTCGTTCCCGTGGCAGACACAGTGCTCACGAACGTAAGGCTGAAAAATAAACAAACAGGCAGCTATCTCTATGAAGTTGCCGAAGCAGGCGATGAGCTTGGCAAGGTGAAATACGGCGACCTTCCCGAAGCCGATTCTAGCTCCGTTTGGTATTTGGAGAAAACAGGCGACGGGCCAACCTCGGTACGCTTGAAAAATCTGAAGAGCGGCCATTACATCTCGATGGAGCATATCGGCGGAGACGTCGAGCAGGATGCCCCAACGCAGCAAATAGTGGCGCAAGGCGACATTTGCACCTGCTGGGGCAGCGCGAAGTGGCTTATGGAGAAAGGGTCGGCAGACAGCTATGTTGTACTGAAAAGCGGCTGGGCGAGCCATTTTCTATATGCCGACGGCGACGGTTTTACGAAGGTGAGCAAGCTTGTAGCGGAGTCAGACAGCGCGCAATTCGCCATCGAGCCGGTTGTTCTGAGGCCGGAGCCGTTGTCCGAAGCGCCAATCCGCATTAAGAATAAGGCGAACGGCCAGTTTTTGTACGAAAATAACGGAGGCATTGTGCTGTACGGCGCCCTTGCCGAGAGCAATGGCTACAGCCATTGGATTATCGAGTCCGATGGCGGCGCGCAGAGGCTGAAAAACCGTGTGACCGGCCATTACATGGCGATGAGCGGAGATTATGCGTTTATCGAGAGCAAGCAGGCTGACGTAGCAGATGTTGCATCCCGTTGGGCGGTCGAGAATTCGGCAAGCGGCGCCGAATATTTTATTCGCAGCCTAAACGGCAAGTACAATGACGAGCTTATCCATGTCCAAAACAACGCCGGATATGCTGAACGCGGTCTGTATCCAACCTCCTTCGGTACGGTGCAGTGGACCTTCGAGAACGCGCCGGAGCAGTTTGAGACACCGCCGATGGGCGAAGCGAAAACAAACGATACGGCTACGCCTATTTTTGACGATACGGGTTATGTCCGCATTAAAGCGAAAACCGGCCAGCGCTATTTATATGAAAGCAGCGGCAAGGTGCTGATCGGAGCGCCAAGCGCAGACCATGCAAGCTCGCACTGGCTGCTTCAAGACTTCAACGGACGCAGATTGCTGAAAAATAAAGCTACCGGGCATCTATTGTCGCTTGGCGACAACGGCCTTGAAGCCTTCTCGGGCGAGATTAGAGGTTATGACAACGCACAGTGGACGATCGAGGAGCGAGTAGGCTACAAGCGGCTTAGCAATGCCTCGCAAGCAGATGGATCGCTGCTGCTAGCCGAAGGTCAAGCGCAATACGGCGTTTCGAGCGCAGCAGGAGAGGAGCTATGGCAGTTTGAGCCTGTAGCTTCCGACCAGCGCTATGAAGCGGAGAAAGCTTTTGTCTCAGGCAGTATCAAATTTAACGCTTCGCAAAAAGGCTATAAGGGCGAAGGATACGCGGGCAGCTTCACGGAAACAGGCGACAAAATCAGCTTCACCGTCCATGCGCAAGCGGCAGGCAGCTTTGGGACTGAGCTTCGTTATTTGAACTTGTCCGGCGCCCCAGCGCAGCTGAGCCTATACGTGAATGGCGAGCGGATGAAGCAGGTAACGTTCAAGCCGGCAGGCAGCTCCCAAGCCTGGTCCAAGTTGGTTATTGCTCCACAGCTCCGCAAGGGCATCAATACGATTACGCTGCAAAAGGATACGGCAGATTCGGGCAATGTGCTGCTCGACAGCCTGCTCGTGAAGAACAGCGTTGGTTTCGCATACCGCGGAGCTACCGTTCCATATGTGACCTATGAAGCAGAGCATGGCGCGACAAACGGCGAGCTGATCGGCCCTTCGCGCAGCTATCGCGAAATGGCTTCCGAGGCGTCTGGCAGGCAAGCGGTTAAGCTGACGGACGAAGGCGACTATGTAGAATTCACGCTGGCTGAGGCGGCGAATTCACTCGTGCTGCGTTATGTCATTCCCGACAGCACAGATGGAGCGGGACGCAATGAGACGCTAGCCCTTTACGTGAACGGCGTGTTTAAGCAAAATGTCGCGTTAAGCTCGAAGCATGGCTGGGAATACGGCAGCTACCCTTGGTCGAATGATCCGAAGCAGGGCAATGCGCATCGGTTCTTCGACGAAATTCATGAACGGATCGGCGATGTGCCGGCGGGCGCAACGATTCGCCTGCAAAAGGATGCCGGCAATGCCGCGGACTATTACGTGATTGACCTCGTCGATTTTGAGCAGGTCGCTGCACCGCTGGCGATGCCGGAAGGTTTTCTCTCGGTTACGGATTATGGCGCTGTTTCAGCTGACGGCAGCGATGATTCGGCAAGCTTCCATGAAGCGATGAAGGCGGCGAAGGAGCAAGGCAAGGGCGTTTGGTTCCCAGCCGGCGAATTCGAGCTTAAGGCGGATGTCATCGATTTGGATCACGTGACGATCCGCGGAGCGGGCATGTGGTATACGAAGCTCATTGGAGCGAGGTTCATCGGGAAAGGCGACAATATTGGGGTGTACGATCTGCTTATCGACGGCGATCTTAACATTCGCGATGACGAAGCGTTAACCCATGCTTTTTATGGCGGATTCGGCACAGGCTCGGTCATTCAAAATGTTTGGGTCGAGCACTCCAAAACAGGGCTTTGGCTTTCAAAGGTTAGGGGAAGCGATGAAATAACGGACGGCCTGCACATGGTTGGCCTGCGCTTGCGCAATTTGATGGCGGATGGCATCAATTTCTCCGTAGGCACAAGCAATAGCATGATGGAGCAATCGGATATTCGTTATCCGGGCGACGACGGCCTTGCGATGTGGTCGGCAGAAGGACGTGCAAGCATCAACAACACGGCGCGTTTTAATACGGTGGCATTGCCTTGGCTTGCCGATAACTTCGTTATTTTTGGCGGGCAGGACAATAAGCTGCAGGATAATATCGGTACGGATACGATTACGAACGGAGCGGGCATCGCCGTATCGACGCGCTTTAATCCGGTGGCGTTCAGCGGCACGACGATTGTTGAGCGCAATACGCTGCTCCGCACGGGCAGCGCCGACTCGGCCTACAACATCAACCTTGGGGCGATTTGGATTTTTGCAGGCGAGAAGGATTTGAATGGCGAGGTCATTGTACGCAACAACGTTGCGCTGGACAGCACGTATGCGGGCTTGATCGTCCATGGCGAAGGCTTCAACATCAGCAATGTGACTCTTCAAAATATCGTGCTCGACGGCATGGGCACGAACGGTATTGATGTGACAAGCAGGGTGTCAGGCTCCGTTCAAGTAGATAACGTCATTGTGCGCGGCGAAAGAATAGCGATGCTTGCGCATTCGAACGGACAGCTTGCGTTTTCCGAGCAGAACGAAGGCTTCGCGAATCGGCCTAAGCCGTTCCGAATTTCGCTTGACGACGGCAGCAGAGGACCGCTGTCACTGGCAATAGGCGATAAGCAAGCCTTGAAAGTGTTTGATCAGGCAGGCGTAGACGTTACCGCAGATGCAGTCGTAACGATTGCGCAGCCTGCCATTGCCGCCATTAGCGAGGATAAACAGCTTAGCGCGCTTCAAGCAGGCAAGGCGCAGCTTACCGTAACTTATGGCACGCAAAGCAGAGTGTATACGGTTGAAGTAAAAGAAGCCATTATTCCGGGAGGCGGCCCGGATGATGAGACGGAAGAGGGATCGGAAGGCGAAGGCGGCAACGGAAATGTTGGCTCGAATGGACAGACGACAGGAGGCTCAGTCGATACCGCGCAAAATGACAGCAAGCTGAAAGCACAAGCTGCAAATAAGCTGGAGCGCATCGTCTTCGAGAAAGGGGCGCTCACCGCAAAAGGAGAGCTAGCCTTCTCCGCTCTGGCTTTATTGGAAGCAGCAAAGAGCAGTCCCAAAGCTGTCATCGTCACACAGCATGAGGATGCAGCTTATGAATTCCCGCTTTCGCTTGTAAGCGGCGTTCTGGAGCAGACGAAGCTTGTTATTAATGAGAAGCTCATCTTAACCTTTACCATTAAACCGCTTGCCGCACAGGCGCTGGACGATATTCGCGAGCGGGCAACGACAGCAGGCTTGAAGCTTGCAGGCACACCAGTTGAATTCAGTATTTTCGTCTCGGATGGCGGGAAGTCGGCAGAGGTGAACAGCTTCGGAGGGGTATATGTGAAGCGGGTACTAATGGTGGAAGGGGAGCTTGATGCCAAAACAGCGACAGCGCTCGTCTATGATCCGGCGACCGGCGAATTCCGTTACGTGCCGGCATTGTTCCAGCCAGCGGCAGGGAAGACGACTGTGACGGTCATGAGCATGAGCAATAGCATTTATGCGGCAGCTATACATGCCAAAACATTCGCAGACATTAGCAGCCACTGGGCAAAAGTAAATATCGAGCTTCTCGCTTCCAAGCAGATCGTGAGCGGTGTAACCGCAGCAAGCTTTGCGCCAAACCGAACCGTTACGCGAGCGGAATTTGCAGCCATGCTAGTGCGGGCGCTTGGCCTTCAAAATGCAGCAGCCACGTCAGCGATTTCCTTCAACGATGTTGCATCGACAGCATGGTACGCAGATGCAGTGGGAGCCGCGGCAGCACATGGTCTTCTAAAAGGGTTTGAAGACGGCAGCTTCCGTCCGAATACGACGATTACGCGCGAGCAAATGGCGGTAATGGCTGCCAATGCGCTGCAATTCGCTGAGTCCGCGGGAGCAATTGGTGAGCAGTCAAAGGCTGCAGCTGACAGCTTTAAAGACGAGGCGGCAATCCATGACTGGGCGAAGGAGGCAGTGAACACTGTGGCTGACGCTGGAATTTTGGAAGGCAAAGGCGAAGGCAGGTTCCTTCCTCTTGACCTGGCTAGCCGTGCCGAAGCAGCGACGATCATTATGCGCCTGATGCAATTCGTTCACTTGTTAAACAAGTAGCCGACTAGCGATAACATAACTTCAAAAAGAGACCGCTTGGCGACCTTAATGGGTGCGCGAAGCGGTCTTTTTTTAAAAAGCAAAACGGCGTCACTCTGTCACGCTTACGCGAACAGGACGACACCGTTTTTTAGGCTGTGGCTTAGCGCTTTCGAAGGACAAAAAATTCGCATTCCTTACGGTTGTGATAGGCAATATCACTGACTCCTGACTGAGTCACGATGATGCTATCGTCAAAGCGTACGACCAGCGAGCTTGAATCGATGAGCTGATTGTCCTGAAAAACGCGGATGCGCTGCTGCTGCTCGATAACCTCTTCAAAATCCTGATCGGTGCTCAGTCGTCGGTTTATGGCCATAGGTAAACTCCTTCAATACGGAAAATGATTTCTTATAGTCTATCCCATGTCTATTGGAGTTGCAAAGTCCTCTTTGTTCGTTTGGCTGTAGCTATGTTACATTGTAGTCACGAGAGCCGAATGGCCAGAAGGAGACCATTATGTCGATACGCGTACGCTTGCTGCTGTCCTACACCTTTATTTTAATCGTTACGATCGTATTGTTTCTTGCTGCTGCGCTGCTTTTTGTGGTGGCGATCACGGGCGATGTGCGAAGCGTAAAGGACTTTTACAACATTCATTATTCCGTTAATCCGTTGTCCGGGCAGGAGGAGACGATCTTTCTTGATCTGAAGTATTTGGCCAAAAATGAACCGGATGCGCTGCTCGATAAGATGCTGCTTGACGAATATAATTATAAGCTTCGCGCTGTGCAAGCGGAGCTGTTCATACGTAAGGAGGATAAACAGGTCTACTCCTCTCTATCCGTCAAGCAGCCGAAGCTCATTACGTATCTGCCTGGCTATGAGATGGAAAATAATGCGATCCGCAGCACGCTGCAAATCGGGGATCACTTTTACGGCTATGCCAAATTTGATTTTTATTTTCCTGATCGGACGAAGGGCAGCATGTATGTTATCCGGGAGCGCAGTCCGTTCGCCGAGGTTATCCGCACGCTGCTGCCGATCATCCTTGGGGTGCTTTTCTTCGTCCTGCTATTGATGAATATGCTGCTGTACTTCGTATTCACGCGCAGTATCATTAAGCCGCTTGATCTGCTTAGGAAGTCGACGGAGCGAATCAAGGAAGGCAATTTGGAGTTCGAGCTGCGCGCGGAAGGCAATGATGAAATTACCCGCTTAAGCGAAGCGTTCGAGGATATGCGCATGAAGCTGAAGCAGTCCGTCGAGAAGCAGCTGCAGTACGAGCAAAATCGCAAGGAGCTTATCGCGAATATTACCCATGATTTGAAAACGCCGATCACCTCCATCAAAGCGAGCATCGAAGGCATTCGGGATGGCGTTCCGGATACGAAGCAGAAGATGGATCGTTATGTGAATACGATTTTGACGAAGGCCGACGATATGGATCAATTGATTGATGAGCTGTTTCTTTATTCGAAGCTTGATTTAAAGCAGCTGCCGTTCACGTTTGAGGCGATCAGCATCGGGCATTTCATAGAGGACTACGCCGAGGATTTGCACTATGATATGCAGGATATCGGCATTGAGCTGGAATGGAGCATGGATCATGCTGCTTCTTCCGTAGTGCTTGCCGACCGCGATAAGCTGAAGCGCGTTTTGACCAATATTATTGATAATTGCGTGAAATATATGGCGTCTGAGCCCAAAAAAATCAGGATTGATTTGAAAGTGGAAAATGGCTTTGTCCGGCTGTCGATTCACGACAACGGCCCGGGCATATCGGAGGAAGCGGTTCCGTTTATATTTGAACGGTTCTTCCGGGAGGATCTGTCGCGCAGCCGGCAATCCGGCGGAAGCGGCCTCGGACTCGCGATAACGAAACAAATTATTGAAGGCCACAGCGGCACGATTCAAGCCGAGAGCAAGCTTGGCGCAGGGACCACGATTATTATCAGGCTGCCGCTCGCTCAGGACATTGGAGGACGATCATGACGAAAATACTCATCATCGAAGATGAAGCTTCTATAGCTGAGGTGGAGAAGGATTATTTTGAGCTGCATGGTTTTGCGGCGGATATTTGCTTGACTGGAACGGAAGGACTGCGTGCCGCGATGAACGGCGAATATGAATTGATCGTGCTCGATTTGCAGCTTCCGGGGATGGATGGCTACGAGCTTTGCCGCCAAATACGAGCGGTAAAGGAAGTACCGATTCTAATCGTATCCGCCAAGAAGGAGGAGATCGATAAGATTCGCGGCCTTAGCCTCGGTGCGGATGATTACATTACGAAGCCGTTTAGCCCTAGCGAGCTGGTTGCCCGCGCGAAGGCGCATTTGCAGCGCTATCAGCGCCTGATGGGCAAGCGTGAGGCTAAAGCTTCGGATAAGATTCGGATTCGCGGCTTGGTGATCGATTCCTCCTCGCGCAGGGTGTACGTTAACGATCAAGAGGTGCAGTTTACGACGAAGGAGTTCGATCTGCTCACGTTTCTAGCTTTAAATCCGAATCATGTATTCAGCAAGCAGGAGCTTTTCGAGCAGCTGTGGGGAATGGATTCGCTTGGCGAGATTGCAACGGTAACCGTTCATATACGCAGGCTTAGAGAGAAGATCGAAGCGGACCCGTCCAATCCGCAATATATAGAAACGATATGGGGCGCAGGCTATCGACTGACCGTTTAGCGCAAATAATTAGCATTGTTTCAGAAAAGTTTCGGCGCCGTTTATCTTTTGTTAATGTTTTGTTTGCAGGAGGTTTAGGATTGTCCTTTATCATGGGGTTAAGTTAAGGAACAGCACTCATGAGGAGGAAACAATAATGAATTTCGTTTCGAACAAAATGGCAGCAATCGTATTGGCAGCTGCAATTGGCGCTTCGGCAGCGGTGGCAGGACCTGTTAACGTGTTAGCAAACAGCAGCGTACAAGTTAAGGCGGCCGCAGGCTTTCAGGATATCAAGGATGCCGGGGCATCGTTGGCAGCGATTCAAGAGCTCGTGAAGCAAGGCGTATTGAACGGTTACGGAAACGGCTTGCTGAAGCCAAATGCGCCGGTAACGCGCGCTGAGCTTGCGAAGCTCGTCGTAACTGGTCTTGGACTTACGATAAACAAGGAACAGCCGGCAGGCGTAACTGACATAGCTGCAGGCAAATGGTATTTCGACTATGCCGCGACTTTAGTTAATATGGGCGTTATGCAGGCAGATGGCGGACAGATGAAGCCAAATGCGCTGGTAACCGAGACTGAGCTGACGAATGTTGTCTCCAAGGCGCTTGGCCGTGATGCCGCTTCCGTGAAGCACTGGGCGCAAGCCGTGAATGCGAAGCCGGAAACGATCACGCGCGGCGAGCTGGCTCAGCTTGTCGTAACCTCGCAAAAGGCGAAGCCATCTGCCGATGCCAAAGTCGTGCAGGCAAAATCATTGAATACCATTACGCTAGAGGTTACATTCTCGGAGCCGTTAACAGCTGAGGATGCTGCGCTTGATCAGGCGCTCAAAAACTTCAGCTTCGATAACGGGCTTTCGATGCAGAACGTGCCGCAGCTCAAAACCGGCTCCATCTCCACGTATATTGTGCCAACAACGCCTCAGAAGGCAGGTACGGTTTACGAGCTAACCTATAAAGGAGAAGCGGCGGCAACGGTAACCGGAAGCGGAGAAAAAATAGAAATGAGCAGCGTCGGACAGGTTTCATTCGATACATTCGAGGTGGTATCGGAGCTGTCTAAAGGCATTACGGATTACGGCAACGTCATTTCAGCTTACTCCGTTGGCCGGGCGGCAACGGCCTTCATTCTTGATGAAAACAATAGCTACAACGGCAAAACCTATGAAATTATATCTTCCATGCGCGCCAAGCAGGTGACGATTACGCCGGAGGGCGGAACGCCGATGGCAGCGACATACGTCTTGTTCACACAAGCGACAGACGGACGCCAAGCGCCGAAGTTCCGTCTGCCAGCAGGTGAAGCTCTAAAGCCGGGCGTCAACTATACGGTAACCTCGGAATGGGCAAATATCGCGAGCAGCACGTTTGTCGCGAAGGAGATTGCGCCGCTTGAGATGCAATCAGCCAAGGCGCTGAACGAAACCTCGCTTGAGCTTACGCTAAAAGCAGATCCGAAGGATGAGCTGTTTGCGGTACGCAGCATCGAATTGACCGGAGCGGACGGAAGCAAGCTGACGGCGACCTACAAGCTGACATCGCGCAAAGGGGCAACAGGCGTTTTTGACCTCGCAAATGGCGGCAAGCTGGCTGCCGGCATGACGTACAAAGTTAGCGCGGTTTCTCCTTGGGCAGTTGGAGACGAGATTACTGTTACGCTTGCGAAGTAATAATGAAGCAAGCTGGATAACATGAAAGAGGGGATAAGCCGAATGGGGCTTATCCCCTCTTGTTGTTGATGGGCGGCATCCCATCCCGATTTCCGTTTTCCTGATCAGGGTAAGGTCGTCTTCTTTTTTGGCCGAGTATGGCATAAGTATGGGTAAGAGAAGCGGGCAGGATGATGCGGGAGGGGATCGGATTGGCGAAATGGGGGAGGAGAGGCTGGCGGTTCAGACCTTTTGGCGGGAGCCGGATGCAGCTCTGGTCAGGCCGTCCATCCTCAAAGGTAAGAACGGTCAGCTGGGGAAGCCGCGGCAGCTCGGCCTCGTCACGCTCCACGCCGAAAAAATGGGGCTCGGGAGCAAGCACATCCTCATCCAAATGGGGAGTGCGACCAAGCGCAAGCGGCGGAAAATGGGGAACTCGGCGCAAAGCGCTGCGATTTGGAAGCGGTGTGCGAAGCAAGAGCAGCGGCACGGGAGGCAGCTGGGGCACAAATCCAACAAGACCCCGGATAAGGCGCCGTACAATCGTCATTATTACACTTGTCGTGATGATGGTTTTTTCGATACAGTCCTTCGTATATATTGAACGGAACTTACGTCCGCCGCTTATGAATATCGCGAAGATTCGGGTCAAGCAGGTCGCAACGCAGGCGATTAACAAAGCCATAACGGAGCAGGTTGCGACAAGGTCGGATACCGATAAGCTGATTGACTGGAAAATGAACAGCAACGGTAAAATCTCGGGATTCATGCTGAATTACGCCGAGCATATGAGCATTACTTCGCAAACGATCAACACCGTTCAAAAGACCTTAAACGAGATGAAGGATATCCCTGAGCATATTCCGATCGGGCATGCGCTGAACAGTGCGATCATTTCCTCTTACGGGCCTAGAGTGCCGGTTAAATTCGAGCCGGTAGGCGCCGTAAAGGTTGATCTTAGCACGCGTCAGAAGGACGCCGGCATCAATATGATTTTAGTGGAAGTCTATATACGGATCATTGCGGAGGTTACGATTATTATCCCGTTTGATACCGAGCCGGAAATCGTGGAAACCGATATCCCGATTTCGTATCTGCTCGTGGTCGGCGATGTGCCTATGTACTATTATGACAATACCGGCAAGCCGGTTGGCGAATCTGCCGCGCAAGCGCCTAACATATCCGTTCCGCTTGGCCAAGGCACAGGAAGCGGCGTGACGGCAAATCCTCAAAATAACGGTAATGCCGAATCCTCTAATGAGGGAGGCACGAACTCGGGCGCGTCAACGGAAGGATCAACGGAGGATTCAGGCGGCTCGAACGCACAAAACAAGTCTTCAAACCATCCGGGCGATGCTTCCACAGAGTAGCCCCATAATTAAAACGACTTTATTGTCCTCTGCATAAGAAGACGATAAAGTCGTTTTTTTTGTAAAGCCGTATGCTGCATTAATTGCCGGCACGAATTCGTTTACGCTCCGCTTGCTCCCACCGGCGCAGCATGGGATAGGGGTCGAACGACCACTCAATGAGGCCGCGGTCGCTGTATACGCCATAGTGGAGATGCGGGGGGAATTTGCCAGAGGTTCCCGGCTTGCCGTACCCGGAGCTGCCGACCCAGCCTACGACCTGACCGGGTTTGACCACATCGCCGATATTGACGGTTTTGTCGTAGCCGGACAGATGCGCGTAATAATGGTAAAAGTTGTTCAGGTCACGAATGCCGATACGCCAGCCCCCGTAAGGATTCCAGCCCTTTACTTCAACGATGCCGTAGCAGGTGCTTCGGACAGGAGTGCCATGATTGGCGAAAATATCGGTTCCCTCATGGGTTCGTCTTCCCCCCCAGCTTCGGCCGGTTCCCCAGGTGCTGTTATAGGCATAGTTGTTGCCTACCGGGAGGGGAAAGGCGTGCTCGAATAGGTCAAGATTTCCAAACGCTGCATAAATGCGGGCAAACTGCTGAATGCGCTGTACAGAACGATTATTTTGATAATATTCCCAAAGTCCGATTGCAAAGTCATCCTCTGAGACTCCATAGGAAGCAACGCGTCTTACAAGCGAGTAGAGCAAATCAACATCGCTCGTTCGCTCGGCTTGGCCGTTGCCGTCTCCATCTTGCCCGATACCGTTAAAGAAACGAATCGAGGCAGGCGAGCTGTCCTCTGTATTTGGATTAAGCGGGCCGACCCAGTTCTCTTGATCGATAAATACGCCTACGGTGCTGCCAAGCATTGGACGAGCCTTGGGCCGAACCTTAGACATGGACCGCTCATACTGATCGATTGCCGCAATCCAGTTCCATGGAATTTCGGTAAACAAACTTAATTTTTCATACAAGCCTCTCCTAGCCGCAAGAGGATCGGGTTCGGCTGCTGCCGCTTGCTCATTTTCCGCCTGATTCTGCGGTTTGGTGGCTGATGATGCTTTTGCTTGATGACCGCCAGGGAAGACAATGAGCATGGAAGCAGCAGTTATGGCTGCGACAATAGAAATAGTCAGTTTCAAACGTCTCACCCTTCCAAAAGCATGACGGATATGACGTTATAATTTGCAAATCATTGGTTTTTATTCGTTCAGGGCGATATATGAGCTTGTTTATTTAATTTTGAGTGTGCAGCGAGATGCTGGAGGGATGGTCCTCTGAAGCGGGCGTACAGCCTTTTAACGTTCCATAGCCAGGAGAATCAGGAATGAAGTCGTAAACACAAATTTCTATCCGCACTTGATATTGTGATCGTAAGGAAACGAATAGCTGAGAAAGTGCTTTTTTTTTTCGAAACATGTTATAATAACCCCATGAGTTTACGAATTATAAATGAACTTGAAAGCAGGTAAACCCCATGAAACAGCAAGAAACACTTAAAAAGCCGGATTGGCTTCGAATAAAATTAGCGACAGACGGCAACTTTGCCGAAATTAAAAATATGATGCGCTCCAAGACGTTACATACTGTATGCGAGGAAGCGCGCTGTCCAAACATCTATGAGTGCTGGGCTAACCGCACGGCTACCTTTATGATTTTGGGCGATATTTGTACGCGTGCCTGCCGGTTCTGCGCAGTTAAGACCGGCATGCCGACCGAACTTGATTTGGACGAACCAGAACGCGTCGCGGAAGCTGCTGAGCAAATGGGTCTGCAGCACTGCGTAGTTACTTCGGTAGCGCGCGATGATCTTAAGGATGGCGGAGCTTCTATTTTTGCCGCTACAGTACATGCGATTCGCAAACGGATGCCGTTTTGCCGCGTAGAGGTGCTTATTCCTGATTTCCTAGGCAATAAAGACGCGCTTCAAATTGTAATGGATGCTAATCCGGACATACTGAATCATAACGTAGAAACAGTGGAGAGGCTTTCGGATCGCGTTCGCGCGAGAGCGAAATACAGCCGTACGATGGAGCTTCTAAAACGGGCAAAAGAAATGAAACCGAAGATTCCAACCAAATCAAGCATCATGCTTGGCGTGGGCGAGGAATGGGACGAAATTTTGCAGACGATGGATGATCTTCGCGCCAACGACGTCAATATTTTGACATTAGGTCAATATTTGCAGCCAACGCCTAAGCATATGCCGATCGTACGTTATGTCCACCCAGATGAATTTGCAAAATTAAAAGAAGAAGGGCTGAAGCGCGGTTTCAGACACGTAGAATCCGCACCGCTAGTACGCAGCTCTTACCATGCGCATGAGCAAACCGATTCGGCACACGCAGCGATCGCTGCAGAAACCGTAGAAGCGGGATTTGACCGGGAGATTTCCACCGGTGCTTGCTCGAGCAGCATGTAACTGACGCTCAAGATGAGGTGGAGAACATGGCTTTAATTCATATCGGCGGAAAATCATACGAAATTGTTCAAGAAAATCGAAACGGCTGGAATCCAGAAGCTTTTCGCGATCGGTACAGCGAGGTGCTCGAGCGCTACGATTTTATCGTAGGCGACTGGGGTTATAGCCAGCTTAGGCTGAAGGGCTTTTTCCGCGATAATCATCAGAAGGCTACGAAGGAGAGCAATCTCTCCGGCATGCCGGATTATATTAATGAATATTGCAATTTTGGCTGCGCATATTTCATTCTCGAAAAAACGCAAAGCACAAAGCGGGAGCCAGACGATTATGATTTGGACGCGGACGATCAGCGGCCTCGTATAGAAGCTGCAGATCTGCTTGCTGCTGCAGCTGGTTTAGTAGAGGTTTCCGAGGGCGCGGATGCAGACGATGATGAGGTTGCGAGCGCGAAGGAAGCTGTTTCTGCGCCATCGCATGAAAGACATAATCGGAACCATACCCACAGCCGAGAAAATCGCCATAGAAGCTCTAACCGCAGCAATAATGAAAGCAAATCCGGCAGCGACAGCTCGACTGCCGGCGAAGGCCGAAATAGCGGTGAGCAGCAAGGCGGCAAGCGTGAGCAACAGCAGCAGCGCAAGGGCGGATTTAAGGGCAACGACAATCGTGGCAAAAAACCGTTCCGTCTTGCAGCCAGTGAAACAGCGGCCGCTTCCACCGAAACGAGCCGACCAAACAAAAAAGACACGGAGCGCCTGTAACAGGCGCTGTCGTGTCTTTTTTTGTTTGTTTGGTTTTACCGGCTTATCGTACGTCGTACCCGAGGAAAGCCTCGCGGACCCGGTTCCAGAAAGGAAAAGGGCGATACCGGGCAAAGCTGACCTTTCGGCTGGACACGCTGCAGCGGATCGAGCGGATGTCGCTGCGCATGATGCTGATATGATCAATGGTGAGCTGCAGCCGCTGTTCTTTTTTGGAGATGATATCGCAATGATGATGCTGCGGCAGCAGTACCGAAGAGCCAAGCGTACGATAAACGCGATTGTTGATGGATGCGATTTCTGCGATTTGCAAAGATTCAATGGACGGATGAACGATGGCTCCGCCTAAGCTTTTGTTATACGCGGTGCTGCCCGAAGGGGTGGAGATTACGATACCGTCACCTCGGAACATTTCGAACATTTCGTCATTGATATTAATTTGGGCAACCAAAGTTCCGTCGACACCTTTGAGGGTGAACTCATTTAATGATAAGTAATGACGGGATTCAGTCGGCGTCTCAAGCTCGATCTCGGCAAGCGGGTACCTTACTATTCTAGGTGTTTCCTCGGCCATCATAGCAACTAGATCCTCAAGCTCGTCTGCCTGCCAATCGGCATAGAAGCCGAGATGTCCGGTGTGTATGCCAACAAACGCAACATTCGTAATTTGATCGACATATTTATGAAAAGCCAGCAGAAGCGTACCGTCTCCACCGATGGAAATGACGATTTCTGGCGTTTCATCGTTTCGCTTGAAGCCGCGCTCAGCAGCTAGGATGTGAAATTTCTCCGCTAACGATTTGGATAAAGCATCGCCTCGATCAATAACCGCATACTTCAAAGGTAAATCTCCTTCCGATCTCCATAGTACTTAAGATGATAAAGGAAATTGCCTTTAAATTCAATGAGTCGCGGCGCTGTCATAAAGCATTGCGGCGAATTAAGGGGCCATCCAGCCCCAAAGCAAGTAGACAAGCGCCATGGCGATAAATCCATGGAGCAATCTGGCGAGCATCAAGGGACGGTAGCGCATATCCGTTTTGCTCAGCAGGCTCGCGATTTGAGCGTGGACCGATATGCCGCCCCAAGACAACACCCAGGCAGCAATTGCGGCTTGGTGCATGAGCCCTGTACCGGCTGTTCCGGCAGCCCGCGCGCCGAGCGTCACCTCGAACAAGCCGTATATGCCGGCATCCGCCAGCTTCTCCGGCAATCCGATTGCGTTGAATAAATAACGGAGCGCCTCAATCATCGCCTCAACGATCCCCGCATGCGTCAGCATCTCCATGACGACGGAGAAAAAGACGACCAGGCCGCCCACGACAATCATAAGCTTAAGCGCTGACTGGATGGCATCCTGCAGCAGCCTTCCGAGTCCGCGCCCGTCAAGCAAGCGTGCATCATGCATCGCTTTGAGCGCTTCGGCGATTCGCGAAGGTCGGCGTTTTCTTGCTTCGCCAGCGACAGCCCGATTTTTATCGGCAGAGGAAGGCGGTGCATGACGGTCGTGGAATCGCATGAGGAGGCCGATAATAAGCCCGCCGCCATAATGGGCTGCTGCCAGCACAGGCGCGAGCGCTACATTTTGGAAGAAACCTATCGATACGGCTCCTATTAGAAAAATAGGGTCAGATGTCGTTGTAAAAGCGACAAGCCGCTCTCCTTCTGCACGATTGACGAGCCGCTGCTCCCACAGCTGAGCCGTTAGCCTTGCTCCTACTGGATATCCGGATATATAACCCATCGTGATGACGAAGCCGCCAATGCCGGGAAGCCGAAATAAAGGTCTCATTAACGGATCGAGCAGTTTACCGAAGAAATGCACGATACCGATGCCGAGCAGCAGCTCCGAAATGACGAAGAAAGGAAATAATGCCGGGAAAAGCACCTGCCACCAGATCGAGAGCCCCCGCAAGGAGGAATGCAGCGTTTCTGTCGGAAAGACGGTCATTAGAAGCACGATAAGAAGAGCGCCAAAGGCGGTAATGGATAACGGATGGACGAACGAGCGCAGCAATAAGACCGCCTCCTGCTATTGTTGGGATGGCATTTATGCAGCAGAATGCCGATGATGTACAAACCCCTCCTACACGTATATGTCGGAACTGGGACATCCATCACTTGAACGAAATTAAAAATAATTAGGAAACCTAAAGAAAACGCTTCCAAAAAGCTGGATTCCTTTTTTTTTTATGGTACAATGGAATTACCTTTGAAATGGTTGGAGTGATGAGTATGAGTATAATCGCTGGCATCTTGGTATGTGCTTTCGTCTATGTCATTCGAGAATCTCTTACAGCGCCTGGGGAAGAAGACTATGAGGGTTAATAGGTAATAAGTTCTATATGACTAGGTCCGCATGGATGCGATGCGGGCTTTTTTTTGTTCCCTGGAAAATTATTTATATGATATAATACTAAATACCTACAAGATGGAGATGAAATTGACGATGAATAGGAATATAAGCCTTTATGAAGCGTTAGGCGGGGCTGAGACTTTAAGGCTAATTGTGGAATCATTTTATCCGAAGGTACAAGCCCATCCATTAATTGGGCCTTTGTTCCCGCAAGACATTGATCCAGTTATTGAGAAGCAATATTTATTTTTGACCCAGTTCTTTGGAGGCCCATCTTTATACTCAGACGAGTATGGACATCCGATGATGCGCGCAAGACATTTGCCCTTCCCTATTACCCCGGAGCGTGCGCTAGCATGGCTTGACTGCATGCGCAGAGCGCTGCAAGAGGTAGGAATAGATGAAGAGCTTCAAATAATCGTTATCGACAGACTATCCGGACCAGCACATCATTTTGTTAACACATCTGAAGAGGAGACGTGATCGTATGGAACCACTATACCAATCAAAAATCGAATGCATCTGCTGTGAAAATACGTTTATGACATCGCGAGTTAGACCCAGCTTCAAAAGAGCGGCAAGAACGGACTCTGACTTTTGCGGTTATTATAAATCTGAGGTGAATCCTGATTACTATGTCGTTAGGATTTGCCCGTATTGCGGCTTTGCATCGACTGAGAATGGTATGGGTCGGTTAAACGATCAACAAAAAAAGCAGTATCAAGATAAAATCGGCAAGCGTTGGCAAAAGCAAGAATACGGCGGCGAGCGCAGTGCGAGTCAGGCGATGGCGAGCTACAAGCTCGCCCTGCTCTCCGCGCAAGCGATTGGCGAGAAGGATCGTGTGATTGCGGGGATTTTGCATCACATTGCTTGGTTGTACCGGTACGAAGCGAACCACAATGATGAGAAAAGGTTTCTTCGGTTTGCATTGCAGGCGTACATACGGGTTTATGAGGCAGAGGGCGTTGCGCTTAACAATGCAAAGCTCATGTATTTGATTGGGGAGCTGAGCCGTCGAATCGGGGAGTTAAACGATGCTGTTCGGTGGTTCTCCCGCGTAGTGAACGATAAGAAAATCGTCGATGCCGCGATGATTCGCGCAAGCCGCGAGCAATGGCAGCTTATCCGCGAGGATATGGAAGCCGGATCGAAAAACGCATCCGGCGACACATCTCTAAGCGATATCGATGCTTTGACTGAACAATCGATCTCTACTTCGGCTTAGTGAGTTTTCTTCCTAAGAACGCGGTCTGTCAGCAAGTAATCCCGGTCTGCGTCAACAAGGGTCACTTTATTGTGGCAGCAAGGAAAGACGAGCAGCCGCTTCATGCCGTCTTGAATGTCCTGCAGCTCTGCCGGCTTGACAGGGAGCAGCACATTTTCCGCTTGGCAGAAGGGACAGCTTGCTACGTAAAGATCACCCATTAGAATGTCATAAGGCCATGCTTTTTCGAACGGAATCATGATTTTTGATCGCTATCGGGTGCAGCGGGCGCATCGCTCTTAGCAAGCTCAGCCAGCTTCTGCAGCAAAATGTGACGAGGCATATGCATCAAATGCTCGATCGGCACGCCAAGCTGCTCGGAGAGCTTAATAGCTGTATCGGCCGAAATTTGCAACGGTTTAGACATGGTGTAATTCCTCCAATCTGGATATAATTAAGTTATACACCGCCGAGAAGGTTTGCGCAAATAAAACGCGGCCGCTTCTCGGCTTTTTTTATGGAAGAAAGGATGAAAGCAGATGAATAAGGGATACCCGCAAAGCTGGGATTTAGACGTATTTTATGAGGGAGGCTCAAGCTCGCCTGCTTTCTTGCAGGAGCTAAAGGGAATGGACGAGGACATTTCGAAGCTGGATGCTGCGCTTGCGAAGGAAGCGGACACGGCTGCATCCGACATCGCGTCGATGACAGAATTGCTGCAAAGCGTCTTAATCCGGCTTCGCCAATCGGAGTCATTCGTATCTTGTTTGCTCGCTCAAAATATTCGGGACTCCGCAGCCAGCGCACGCAACGACAATGTGAAAACATTATCCGCAAAGTTTCTAGGCGTACTGACCCGGTTCGATAATAGACTGCGCGGGTTCGATGACAATGAATGGTCTGCGCTGCTTGAGAACGAGAAGCTAGCCGAGGTTGCTTTCAACCTAAACGAACGACGGGAGCTTGCGAAGAAGAAGATGGCTCCTGAGCTGGAGGCGCTGGCAGAGGATTTGGCTGTAGACGGCTATCATGGCTGGGGCGACTATTATAATGTCATTGTGTCGCGCGCGAAATTTACCGATATCGGCAAGGACGGCTTGAAACATATTTTATCCGCAGGCCAAATGCAAAACCGTCTATCCGACGGGGATCGCGAGGTTCGCCAAACGGCATTCGCAGAATGGGAGCGCGAGTGGTCGGAGCAGGCTGACTTGTGCGCCGAGACGCTGAACCGGATATCAGGCTTTCGTTTGAAGCTGTATGAGAAGCGCGGCTGGGAATCGGTTCTGCAGGATCCTCTGCAAATTAACCGGATGAGCGAGGCAACGCTGCAGGCGATGTGGGCTGCGATTCAAGAGGGCAAGCAGGTGCTTGTTGCCTACCTAGAGCGCAAAGCAAAGCTGCTTGGCTTAGAAAAGCTTGACTGGCATGATGTAGAAGCGCCGATCGGCTCTGCAACAAAGACGATTCCATACGACGAAGCGGCGGCTTTTATCGTAGAGCAATTCCGAACGTTCAGCCCTGATCTTGCCGACTTCTCGGAGCTTGCGTTCCGCGAGGGCTGGATAGAGGCCGAGGATCGTCCCGGCAAGCGTCCCGGCGGCTTCTGCACGTCGTTTCCGAAGAGCGGCCAAACCCGTATTTTCATGACTTTTTCGGGCACAGCTTCGAATATTTCTACGCTGGCGCATGAGCTAGGCCATGCTTATCACCAGCATGTGATGAACGACTTGCCAGCTTTGTCGCAAGAGTACGCGATGAATGTGGCGGAGACGGCATCTACTTTCGCAGAGCTAATCGTATCTGACCGTGCGTTTAATGCTGCCGTTGAACCTGAGGAGAAGCTTGGACTGCTTGAAGACAAAATTCAGCGTTCAGTGGCTTTCTTTATGAACATTCATGCTCGTTTCTTATTCGAGACACGGTTCTATGCGCGCCGCAAAGAGGGTCTAGTGTCTGTAGAAGAGCTGAACACATTGATGGAAGAAGCGCAGCGCGAAGCTTATTGCGATCTGCTAGGGGAGGTTCATCCCCATTTCTGGGCATCCAAAATGCATTTCTACTTTACGGACGTCCCTTTCTATAACTTCCCTTATACGTTCGGTTATTTATTCAGCGCGGGCATTTATGCGAAAGCGCTGAAGGAAGGCCCGGAGTTTAAGGATCAGTATGTCGCATTGCTGCGAGATACCGGCCGGATGGGCGTCGAGCAGCTGGCTAACGAGCATCTTGGCGTAAATGTGGAAGAGATCGATTTTTGGCGCGATGCGGTTGCATTGACTGCCATTGATGTGGGTCAGTTTATTGAAATGACGAACGAATAAGGTTAATGGATAAGATGAGCGGTCTGAGCTATAGATTATTTAAGGCTCGGACAGATAGAATTAAAAAAACGAGAAGACATCCACCGGACAGCCGGAGACAAGCGCAAGCCTATGTCTCTGGCTATTTTTTTTCGAACAATATTATAATAAGCATATCTGAAATTGTAGACCTATCATGGAGAGGCGGAATGAAATTGACAGAATTGAAGATCGATCAAGCGAGCGTAATCGGATTTATCGGGACAGGCATTATGGGGGAAAGCATGGCGGGGCATTTGCTAGCCGCAGGTTATAAGGTGAACGTATACAATCGCACGAAGTCAAGAGCAGATAACTTGGTTTCAAGAGGTGCCTTATGGCAAGATACGCCCCAATTAGTTGCTGAGCAATCAGATGTAATCATTACGATGCTCGGCTATCCTGCCGACGTAGAAGAGGTTTACTTTGGAGAAGCGGGCTTATTGCAAAATGTTAAGCCGAATCGTCTGCTGATCGATATGACGACTTCAAGTCCATCGCTTGCTAAACGCATCGAGCAGGAGGCAAGTGAAAGAGGGCTTGCGGCGGTTGACGCTCCTGTATCTGGAGGGGATATCGGCGCCAAGGAGGCTAGGCTTTCGATTATGGCCGGCGGTACGGAGGAAGCCTTTGAAGCGGCCTTGCCGCTGTTTTTGCTTATGGGCAAAAATATCGTACATCAGGGAGCAGCGGGCTCCGGCCAATTTACGAAAATGTGCAATCAGATTGCGATCGCATCCAATATGATCGGCGTAAGCGAAGCGCTCGCATACGCGAAGCGTGCGGGATTGGAGCAGAGCAAGGTGCTAAAGAGCATCGAAGCTGGCGCGGCAGGCAGCTGGTCATTGTCGAATCTGGGTCCGCGCATCATAAACGGAGATTTTGCACCTGGGTTTTATGTGAAGCATTTCATGAAGGATATCAAAATTGCGATAGAATCGGCAGATGAACTTGGGCTGCCCTTGCCTGGCCTGGCTCTCGCACGCTCTTTATATGAGCAGGTTATTGCGAATGGAGAAGAGAACAACGGCACGCAAGCGTTGTACAAAGTGATATTCGGCGAATAAAACGACTATTTATTGTGCGTAATGCGTTAATATGATATATTATTTTTTGAATAGTGGTACTATATAACTTAAATATGACTCATATACAGGTAGGGGGAGAGTACGATTCAGTTATCCTCACGGCAATTGGAGCTTCTTGAGCTCGTGAAGAGGCATGCGCCGATTACCGGTGAACAGCTTGCGGAGTATCTAGGTGTCAGCAGGCCGACGCTGCGCTCGGATTTATCGCTGCTTGTCATGCTCGGACTGCTTGACGCGAAGCCTAAGGTAGGTTATTTCCTCGGCAACACCTATCGTTCGAGCAGCGAGCCTTTGCAGCAATTCAACAATATGAAGGTAAGAGAGGTGCAAGGGGTTCCCGTAAATGTGCCCGATTCTTTGTCCGTGCATGATGCCGTCATCACGCTGTTCACCGAGAATGCAGACACTCTTCTAGTCGTTAACGATCAGAAGCGGTTTGTTGGAATCGTAACGCCTAAGGATTTGCTCAAAATAACGCTAGGAAACGCTGGCGCTTCAGCCATCCCTGTCAGTATGGTGATGACCCGTTATCCGAATATTGTGACGCTAATGCCCGATGAATCCGTCATGGAAGCGGTACGCAAAATGTCGCTCCATCAGGTGGATTGTTTGCCGGTCATTGTTCCTCGCGAGGAGCATCCGGCTGATCCGGAAGTAACCGGCTGGGTGTCAAAGTCGAACATTATACGCCTGATGGCGGACATCGCGATGGATAGGGAATTGGGGGAGCCAGAGTTATGACACAGCAAATTATTTATGTATGCTCCGATGCTGTCGGCGAAACGGCGGAAGCGGTAGCCAAGGCTACGTTGCGCCAATTTTCATCGGAGCATGTGAAAATTAAACGTTACGGACATCTGAGGTCTGAGGATGAAATATTGCGTATTATTGCAGAAGCGCTTAGCACAGGCGGTTTCATCAGCTACACATTGGTACAGCCGGAGCTTCGGGAGCTTATGAAGGAAGAGGCGCTAAGAGCCGGTGTACGAGCCGTAGATGTGATGGGGCCGATGATGCAGGCGTACGTGGATACATTCGGCAGCTTCCCTAAGCGGGAGCCGGGGCTGCTGCATTCGATTGACGATGCCTATCATCGCCGTATGGATGCTATCGAGTTTGCAGTTAAATACGATGACGGCAAGGATGCGCGGGGCTTTGTGCAGGCGCAGGTAGTCTTAATTGGCGTGTCGCGGACGTCGAAGACGCCGCTTAGCATATTTTTGTCACACAAAGGCATTAAGACGGCCAACCTGCCGCTTATGCCTGAGGTTAATCCGCCTGAAGAGCTAAAGCCTGCTCCCGGACGGCTGATCATTGGACTTACGATGCAAGCAGAGCATCTGCTTGAAATCCGTTCTGAACGATTGAAAACGCTGGGCCTTCCAGCATCCGCACAATATGCGACGAGAGAGCGAATTGAAGAAGAGCTTCAATATGCGGAATCCGTCATGAAATCATTAAATTGTCCCGTTATCGATGTCACGAATCGCGCAATTGAGGAAACAGCCGGAATTATAACTGAATGGCTTAACAAATAATTGGCTATACCGATAGAGACAAGGGGGAATCTAAATGGATAGAACGTTTGTAATGGTGAAGCCGGATGGATATGCTCGTGGTTTGGTTGGTCGTATTGTCAGTCGATTTGAAGAAAAGGGCTTTACACTCATAGATGCGAGGGTTATGCGGCTGTCAAGAGAGCATGCCGAGGAGCATTATGAGCATTTGCGCTCAAAGGTGTTTTTTGACGAATTGGTTGATTTTATCGTTTCAGGCCCTATTTTTGCGATGATCTGGGAAGGCAATGACGCGATCAAAAACGCGCGTGCGTTAATTGGCGCGACGAATCCGTCAGAAGCGCTTGCAGGGACGATCCGCGGTGATTTTGCGCTCGATGTAGCAAGCAATATTATCCACGGATCAGACTCTGCCGAGAATGCGGAACGTGAAATCAGCCGATTTTTCCGATAGGCAAAGGTAGATGACCGGGAAAGGAATTTTTCTTGGATACATCTAATTGCCGCTATCGGGATTGAGAAGTTTATGAGCAACTGAGGCAAATAGAAGTAAATTGGCAGGTTGACGGATGGAATCAGATTATGGTAAATTTTATACAAAGTTAACGATCAAACACGGAAGCACCGTATAAGGCCGCAGCTATCTGCGCCTTCGACGGTGCTTTTTTGTGTTTTCTTAACGGGAAGGGGGGACGCAGTTGGGCAAATATCAGCTGGCACTAGCGGTTCGTGAGCAAGAATACTTGAAGCGCCTGGCTGATTATATCCGGGACAGCAAGCTTGGCGAGCAGTGGCAGGTGACCGCGTTTACGAACGCGAACGCATGCAGGCATTATTTGAAACAGGGTTACAGAGTTGATTTGATTGCTGCGCAGCCCGATATGATTGAAGAATTGAAAGAAGAGCTTTCAAGCATACCGATTGTTGCGCTCGTATTAAAGCTAGGAGACAGCAGCGAGGAGAATGAGCTGCATCAATATCAGCCGCTTCCGCTGCTGTTGCAGCGCCTAATAGATATACATGCCCGTGCCGCTGTCCTTCCTGTCTATAAGGGAAGAGTCTCAGAGGCTGCTGCTGGCGTAAGAGTTATAACGGTTTATTCGGCAGCGGGCGGGACCGGAAAGACAGCTTTGGCGCTTCACTTGGCGCATGCTGCTAGCACGCACCGCTGCCGAACGTTTTATCTGAATCTTGAGAGGTGGAATACGTCTGAGATGTGGCTTGGATCACGGCGCCCTGGCAATGGCTCAAGTGGAGGAGAGGCAGTAAGCGAAGGATTATCCGAGCTATTGTATGGACTTAAAGCCCAGCCCGAGCAAGCGGTGAGCTGGCTCTTGGAGCATCGGAAGCGTGACCCCTTGCTGCAGGCTGATTATTTGGCAGCTTGTACGAATATGGAGGATCGAATGACGCTTAACGAGGAGGATGCTTTAGGTTTAGTGAAGGTCATCGAGCGGAGCGGACAATACGATCTTATCGTTATCGATTTGGAAAGCGGTTTGGATGAGCTGCACGCCGCCATTTTCGAAAGATCGAATCAGGTGCTTTGGTTATTGAATGATGAAGCATCCGTACGTAATAAGCATGCGATGGCCCTTCGTTACGGGGAGCAAAAGTGGGGCAGCAGATTTCACCGATTGTTCTCCAAATTCGTTGGCATAGCAGGAAAGGCTGAGATCCCCGTTAGCCAAGAAACGAATGGATTGGCATTTGCGCGGGTTCAGCTTCCAGAGATTCCGCAGTGGAGGGGAGCGGGCAACGCCACGCTGCTGTCGTCCCCGCAATATAGGGCGGCGGTAGATAAGCTATTTAAGCATCTCTGGCCGGAGGGAGGAGAGGGCAGTTGCTGAACGAGGAGACGGTGCTGAAGCTGCGCGACAAGGTGCGGGCGAAGATTGACTTCAGCGGCGCGCTGTCTGACGACAGCTTAATGCGAATGGCGGAAGAAACCGTATTCGAATGGTGCGAGCTTCATCCGCTTACTGCCTCAGGCAAGGTACAGCTGGTGCGCAGGCTGTTTCATTCGTTTCGAGGACTCGACATTTTGCAGCCGCTTATGGAAGATCCTTCGATCAGCGAAATTATGATCAACCACCATGCAGAAATCTTTGTTGAACGCAGAGGGCAAATGGCGCTGCTGCCGGTATCATTCGAGAGCAGAGAGAGGCTGGAGGATTTGATACAGACGGTCGTAGCCAGCGTGAACCGTGTCGTCAATGAGTCTTCTCCCATCGTTGATGCGCGTTTGAAGGACGGCTCCAGGGTACATGTCGTGCTTCCGCCGGTTGCGCTTAAAGGGCCCTGCATGACCATTCGAAAATTTCCTGAGCAGCCGCTTACGATGGAACAGCTTGTTTCAATAGGCTCCATATCGGCGGAGGCCGCGTCATTTCTTAAAGTGATGATCGCGGCGCAATACAATATTTTCATAAGCGGAGGTACGGGTACGGGCAAAACTACCTTTTTGAATGCCTTATCGCAGTTTATCGGACAGGATGAGCGAATTGTAACGATCGAAGATTCCGCGGAGCTGCAAATACGCACCGTTCCAAATTTAGTTTCGATGGAGACGAGAAACGCAAATACAGAGGGCAAAGGCGAGATAACGATCCGCGATCTCATTCGCGCATCGCTGAGGATGCGTCCTAGCCGAATCATTGTAGGGGAGGTGCGCGGCGGGGAGGCGCTTGATATGCTGCAAGCGCTAAACACCGGCCATTCGGGGAGCATGTCGACAGGCCATAGCAATGGGGCAAAGGATATGATGGCACGACTAGAGACGATGGTGCTTAGCGCTGCGGAATTGCCAGTGCAAGTCATCCGTCAGCAAATTGCGTCGGCCATCGATATTGTAATTCATATCTCGAGATTCCGGGATCGGTCGCGTAGAGTAACGGAAATATGCGAGGTTGTAGGCATGGAAGCTGGCGAGGTGCTGCTTAATCCGCTTTTCCTTTTTGAGGAGGAGGGGGAGAAGAACGGACTGGTGCTAGGCAGCCTTAAGCGAACTGCGAATTTAATCGTCCGAAATGACAAGCTAGCGATGGCTGGAAAGAGCATTGAAGGAGGAACGGCGATATGAACGGCCATAGAGGAGCAGGTGCGTTAAAGAACCGGCGCAGTCAACTTGGCGGGCGTTTGCAGCGGGCGCTTGAATGGTGCGGCTGGGAGAGTCATTCGATGCTAGCTCATATCAAGGCAGGCAGATCATTAACAAACTATGGACAGTATCACTTAACTCGGAGCCAGTTTGTAGTTGCTGCAGTAGCTGGAGCACTGCTGATTTATGGCGCAGTTTATTTATTTTATCATTCCATTTTCCTTTCGTTTATGCTCGCCAGTCTTGGAATAGCAGCCCCTAGATATAGGCGCAGATCGCTGCTGCAGCAGCGTAAAGAGCGGTTGAAGCTGCAGTTCAAGGAGGCATTGTTTTCTCTTACTTCCTCGCTCGCGGCAGGCCGTTCACTGGAAAATGCCTTTTTATCGACGCTAGATGATTTGAAGCTGCTTTATCCGGATCCGCGCACGGAGCTTTTGATCGAGTTCCAAATTGTACACTTTCGACTTGAGAATGCGGAACCTCTTGAATATGCGCTGCGCAACTTTGCGGACCGGGCAGGCATCGATGAAATCACGCAGTTTGTTGATGCTTTGGCGGCTTGCAAGCGCTCAGGAGGGGACCTGCTTGAGGTGATGAAACGAACCTCCGTTATTATCAGTGAAAAGCTGGGCACTGAGCAGGAGATAGCGGTCATGGTTGCACAGAAAAGGTTCGAGGGACGGATTATGATGGCGGTGCCCTTTTTTTTTCTCGCTTTTCTTGGCCTCGCAGCCCCCGATTACATGGCTCCCCTCTATGGGGGAGTCGGATATTTATTGCTGACGGCAGCGTTGTTGCTTTTGATTTTATGCTTTTGGACGATGGCGAAAATAATGAGCATTCAGATGTAACCGATAGGGAGGGAGGCGAATGGCTGCAGCGATTGCCGCTGTTGGGTTATCCGCGATATGGATCTATTTCGTTGGAAGAGCGGCGCTTTATGCGATTTGGCTTCGTCTTGCGGGCAGGAAGAGGCGGGCAAGTCTAGCGGAGCAGCAGCAGCTTAAGCAGCTCTGCTTAATCCATCCATTTATGCTCTTGCTAGAGCGGCTTCGACTATTCGATTCCCTGCAGCTGCCAATAAGCAGCTATCATATGAAGCTGCTTCTATTGATGGAAAGCGATTGGACGATTGAGCGGACGAAAGCGGAGATGGCAGCGGCTTTCGGGACGGGGTACGCAGCCTTAACGGTCTGTGCATGGCTTAGCCTGATCGGACAAGAGCCGGTGCTGCTTGCGATGGGAGCCGTGTTCGGAATCGTGCTCACGATACGTCCATTCGTTGAAGCAGGAAGGCGAGTAGAGCGGCGCAAGCAGCAGATGATTACCGAGCTTCCGGACATGCTGAGCAAACTGATGCTGCTTGTAGGAGCCGGGGAGACTGTTCAGCAAGCATTGGCGAGATGCTTGGAAGGAAAGGAACTGAGGGAGCATCCCCTTTACAAGGAGTGGGGAGATGTAGTGTCAGCGCTTCGCAATGGCCAAACCTTCAGCTCAGCAATAGAAAAGTTTAACCGACGATGTGCCGTACAGGAGGTATCCATTTTTACGACGGTGCTGCTTCTAAATTATCGCCGAGGCGGAGAACATTTTGTACTTGCTCTGCGAGAGCTCTCCTATACGCTATGGGAGAAACGCAAAGCAATCGCCAGGTCGCGTGGGGAGGAAGCATCGTCGAAGCTTGTTTTCCCCCTCGTAGGCATATTGCTTGTGCTTATGATTTTGGTAGCTGCGCCTGCTGTTCTGCTTATGTCTTAACCAAAAACAGAGAGGAAGATTAACGATGAAAAAAAGAGGACAAGCGATTCGGTCGTTTTGGGCAGAGGAAGACGGTTTGGGGACGTTAGAAATTATTTTGATTATAGCAGTCGTTATTATTATTGCGCTGCTGTTCAAGGATTGGATTATTGAGCTGATAGAACGTTTAATGGGCAAAGCGGATGATGAAGCGGACAAAATTTTTAGTTAGCAGGTGATGCTAGTGAGCCGGATAAGAATGAGGGCACGGCTGCTAGATTGGCTGAAGCGGGAGCAGGGCAGCTTTACGTTAGAATCGACCATTGTTTTTCCAATGCTGCTGGGGCTCATCTTACTTTTTATTTTGTTCGGCATGTATATGTATCAAAAGGTCGTTTTGTATTACGCAGCCTCGGCTAGCGCAGAACGTGCAGCATTTGGTTGGGATAATAGCTATCGAGAGGCAAGAAACGGCATGCTTTCGGAACTGAGTTACGACGGCTTGTATTGGCGGATTGGCGAGGATGAACGGCTCAAGAGCCTGTTCGGAACGGGTGGAGAGAAGACGGACGCAGCAGTCAGGATTCCACCTCAGAGCTCAGATGAAGCAAGCGAGAACGCTTTGCCCGTGCGGAAAATGGAGCAATCTGTCAGGTGGATCGGACAAGCTGGCCTTTCCTACGAAGGTCAAATGAGCTACTTTGGCGGTGTCCTAAAAAGAGTGATCGAAGTGAAGCTGAAGTCCCCCTTTTCTAATCGATCGGTTGAGAAAAGCTGGTTGAGGCGAGAGGCAATGACGGTAACGTCTGCAGCTATTGTTGATCCCGTTGAATTTATTAGAAGCGTTGATCTCGTTCGCTATTATACAAAGAAGTTTGCCGATGGGACAGGCGGAGCGAGGTCGCAGGCAGGAGAAGTTTTGGCTCCCTACAAAGAGACTAAAGTGCGGAAGCCCTGATCAAGGCTGAGCAGCCCAAAACGAATAGAAGATGAGGGGGAAGAGCAGCTGTGAATAGGGATACTATCGGAAAAATCTGGCACAAAAGCTGCAAAAATAGCCTTCTGTTTCGAGAGGACGGAGCAGTGACGATATTTTCGGTTATCGTATTATCCGCGCTGCTGCTTTTTTTTTCTTTGCTCATTGATTATGCCCGGATTGCAGCTTTGCATAAGCTTACCGAAGATGCTGTCCGCTCTAGTGTTCGATCCGTGCTCTCTGCCTATGATTCTGCCCTGTATGAGAGATATGGACTGTTCGGGCGCGGCGGTACAGAGGGGGGAGCGCTCTTCTCGCAGGCGATGACAGCTAATACAGAAGGACCTATTGGCTCGAATAAACAGGGGATGAAGCTGGTTCGTATGAAGGTGGAGTCATCTGAGCTGCATGCAGCCTCATTTTTAGGAAGGCATGAGGTGTTTGGCAGACAGGTGCTGGAGGAGATGAAGTATAAGGCTCCGATTGATTTTACGCTGGAGCTTGCTGCGAGGTTTGCTCCGATGGCAGGGGCGATGAAGGAGGCATCCGTTGCCGTCAATCTGCTGGAGCAAATGCGCAAGCTCTATGAGAAACGAGAAGCCCATCTTGCCAGAGTGCTGATGTTGCAAGAGCAATCGGCCAAAACGGTAGGGGAAAGCGGAATTGCGGCGATGATTCCTGTTCAGACGGGAGGCATGACTGCTGGTGCAGAGTCTGCTCTTCGTATCGCTAGTGAATACGAAGAATATGCCGAGATGGTCATCCATGATCAAATGCTGCCAGCTGGAGAGAAAGCCAAATATACGAATGAGATTAAACAATATGAGGATAAAGTCAGATCTTTTGTGGCTGAACTTCGCCGAGCGAGCGTTGGAATGATGAAGCATCATGTAGAGCTGCATGGTGATGCCATTCAAGAGCTGGAAGCTGCACGATTGCGCAATGAGGACATGCTGAGGCTTGCCGAGCAAGCGAAGCAACAGTCCAATTTTTCTGACTATGACGCAGTGTCCGGGCGAAGTATAACGGGCTCGGAGCCATATCAGGTTCCAGCGAACAGCGCCTCTGATATTAAGCAGGTAAAGGAAGCTGCAAATGAGCTTGTATTGCCTGATGGTTGGTTTGACGACTACAGGCAGGAGTTAGAAACACAAGGAACTACTGCAGCTGCCATTGCTATGGAGGCTGGCGGTTTTCAAACAAGCAGCTTAGCTTCCTTGGCAAAGCCGATTACAAGCAGTGCCTCTGGCGTATTGTTAGAGAGCGTTACGAGCCTGCGGCTTGCATATGGTGCCTATGAAGAGAAATACATTCACTCTGCCGGCATTATTGGCAGTCGAAAGCAGGCGCTTGAGCAAGGCAACATAAAAGCACAGCTCAAGCAGCAGGAGGAGCAAGCGGGATCGCTGTGGAAGAGGGCACGCAGCATGCTTCACGGCATCACTGCTATCCCTCAGACAGAAGAGCATATAAAGATTTATGAGCAGGTTAAGAAGCGTTATAACGATAATCTATTGTTTAACCGGCAATCTGGCAAAGCGGCGGAGACCGCGGCTGAGGAAATAGGGAATGCCATGGATGCACATGAAGCTGGTGAACAATCGACTGCTGTGATGGACGGTTTATTTTCGGGTATGTCCGGCATGCTCGAGCGAACAAGAGATTCGTTTTATTTTGGGGAATATGTGATTAATCGATATTTGAGCTTTGCCCCGCAGCATTTGCGAGGGATGATGACGAATGGAAACGTATCCGAACTATCGCAAGCTGTTTCATTTAACAATCAGGAGGCCGAATATATCATTTATGGCTTTCACAATCCCATTGGAAACATAGCTGCCGCATATGGGGAGTTGTTTGCGGCTCGTCTAGCCATAAGGACGATGGAGGGGCTTATTGAAAGTAAATCGCTTGGCCACCCGCTGCTTATTTTGTCGGCAGCACTTATTTACGGCTTGGAGAAAACGATTGAGGATATGCTTGCCTTCACGGAGCGAGGCTCGGCACCTTTGTCTAAATATGTGAAAGTAGAGCTTAAGTACACCGATTATTTAAGGCTGTTTATACTCATGCACGGCGCTGAAGACGGGGCAAGCTTTGCCCGCATGATCGCGGTCATTGAACAGAATAGCGGAACGATACTATCGGCCGTTCCGAGCGGAGTAACAGGCGAGTCTAAAGTAACTACGCAGCTATGGTTTGTACCCGGCTTGATGCAGGTGCTGGGAAAGTTCGGGCTTTTGGAGGGAAAGGTTGTCGGCAATCGCTATGAGACGACGCAAACGATTGGTTGGTCCTATTAAATGCCGAGGCCGCAAAAATGACCAAGGTTCCATTGTTTTAGAAGCAGCGTTAGTAATGCCCATGCTTATAATTGTTTTGCTCGTGTTTGTCATGCTTATTCGCCTATGTTCCGTACAAATGGCTCTGCATTCTGCCGCATCACAATCGGTAAGGCAAATCGCTGCAAATATCCAACCGGTAGAGTTGGCATTGAAGCAGGCTTCAGCCCGCATTCCCGTAACGGAAACGACAAGCACTTCCTTATCTTCATGGAGCGAGATTGCGGCAGATGCATCGGAGTGGCTTCCCTCTCCTGTTGGAGAGGTGGTATCGTCCGCGCTGCGAGGTGACTTCAAGCCGCTCCAAAACATGGCTGCTACGGAGATTGGCCGCGCAGTCGTCGAGCCCTTGTTAAGAGAGTTTGCAGATACAGCCATTATTGATCCGAAGAGACTGAGACTGGAATGGTTATCGCTGCCTGATCTGAGGAAGACAGAAGAGCCGTATTTGGCTATTTCCGTGGAGTACGATTTTCCTTTAAAGCTTCCCTTCTTCGGGAAGCCAATCGTGCTTAAGGAGCAAGCTTCCGAGCGTGTTTGGATAAGCGACTCGGCTCCTGCCAGATATGGTTTGGAAAACACGGATCAACAAAATATTCCGCTGCAAATTGTGGCGATAGAGCCTGTGCCTCTGCGGCCTGGGAGGAAGGCGACCGTAACGGTTAAGACGTTGCCGAATGCGGTTATATCGCTTGATGTTACTTACAAAAGCGGCGCTAGCAAAGCGAAGCATTTGGGAGCGGCAGCGGCAGATGACGACGGTTATGTGTCATGGACTTGGCATGTATCCGGAAATACAACTCCCGGCGTCTGGGAGCTTACCGCATCGGTTAAGAGCCAGCCTTCCAACCAAGTATCGATGCATTTTGAAGTGGAGAAAAGCAGCAGCGGCGGCAGTTAATGAAAAAAACGGAGAGGGAGAGGAAAGTAGCATGCTCCTCATACAGACGGCTGCGGTAGCCGTGTTTTTGATAATTGCTTTCGTCACGGATTTAAAATCGCAAATTATTCCCAACCGGCTAACGGCAAGTTTTTTTGCTGCTGCGTTTATTTTTCATGCTGCTTTCAGCGGTATTGATGGAGTAATAACGTCTGCTGCCGGAGCTGCCGCCGGTTTTGTGCCATTACTGCTGCTTTATTTGGCAAGAGGGATAGGCGCCGGGGATGTGAAGCTGTTTGGAGCGCTGGGTGCATGGGTTGGAGTAGCGACGGTGCTGCAGATGATGCTATATGCCATTTTGTACGCTGGTGCGATTGGAGTATGTCTACTTGTTGTGAATCGTGCTTTCGGCAAGAAGGTAACGGCAGGAGTAACCGCAATCCTTGTTCCAGCAGCAGGATGGCGAAAGAAGCAGTGGCTGAAATGGGCTGAGTCAGGCAAAAAATTCCCGTTTATGTTGGCGGTTGCGCCAGCTGCTATTACGGTATGGTCAATGATCAGCAACTAGCACGATGCTTGAGGGGAGAGGAATGGAATGCAGAGCTATCGAATTGATTTTGCGATGAATCAAGGGCATGAGATGACGCTTGACCGGGAAACCGGCATATTTAGAAACGAGCTTGATGAGATCGAGACGCAGATGCTGCTGGGCGGACGGATTCCGTTTCTGCTGCCTGTTGATTGGTTCGAGCTGGATGGGAAGCTCATCTTTCGATACAAGCTGTCAGGCATGAAAATGCTCCTGCATCGCTTGCAGCAGCAAAAGCTAACGATGGAGCAGTATTACACGCTAATACTCGGCATTTCGGATGCACTGTTTGAGTGCAAGCACTATATGCTGCGGCCCGAAGGATGCTTGCTCGACGAGCAATTTATATTTATTGGAGAGAGCATGCATGACATTCGGTTAGCCTATGTGCCTATGAAGGGAGATGCTGCGGGGCAAAGCGCCGGTGCGGGTGATCTTTTATCTTTAATCGTGCGATTCACCTCCTATATCGACCATATTGACGGTGAAGGATTAAAGCAGGTTCTTCATCATTTAACGAACACAAGATGGCCGTTAGCGGAGCTGCGGGCAACGCTTCTACATTTGATTGGCGAAATACCCGCATTGCAGCACAGTAGGGTAGCGCAGACGATAATTCAACCGCAAAAAGCAGACCAGACCCAACAAGCACAACAGTCTCGGCAAACTCAACAAACCAAACAATCCCACCCGGATCAGCAATCCGAGCCGTTTCAGCAAACAGAATCATATTCATGGGCAAGCCATCAGCAACAAGCTGAGCCAGAACGCTATCAAGCCATACACAAGCAACATGAGCCTTCCTTCCCACTTCATGATGGGTATAATTCTAATGCTATGAAAGCTTCTTCCAGCGCTTTTGTGGAAGATATGGACGATAGATTAGAAGAGTCCGAACCAGCCCTGAAGAAAAAATGGATTTTATCAGCAGGGCTGATTATTGGAATAGCATGCGTGTGGCGTTTCGTTTATTTTAAAGCTGATACCAAGCAAAGCTTGCTGATCAGCTTGGGTATAACGTTGCTGCTCCTAGCTGCGATGCTGTTCGTTTGGCGAAAAAAGGATAGTCAGCATGCCGACACCATGGATAGGGAGTATGGGATAGGACAGCTAGAGCAGGATTATGAGGAGGAGCAAGACTCGAGAAGGTTTCCCGGACTTGTGAATATTTATGGTGAGCAGAATTGGCAAAAAGCTGCATCCAAGCAATCGGCGAACGATCTTAATGAAGAGGGCAAAATCGATTCAGGGTCCACAATCCATGTGGTCGCCGCAAACCATATGCACCCAGCTGCTGAACCAACGGTACTACTCTGGAAGGAAGAACAGAAAGAGACCTCTAACGAGCATGCTGAATGGCTTCAAAGAAGCTGGGAGGGGCAGGACTCAAAGCTTGAATTGGTAGAGGGATGTTTTAAAATAGGGCGGATGGGTGAAAACGTGAGCTATACTGATCTTGCTGGAGGCGTTTCACGACTTCATTTGGAAATCGAGCGCTCTGATGGGGGATATAAAGCAAAGGATCTGGGATCCAGAAATGGGAGCCTGCTAAATGGAGAAGCGATGATACCTTACAAAAGCTATAAGCTTTCGTTAGGCGACGTTATCCAATTAGCAGGCGCGAGAGGACCTTGCTACGAGCTTAGATCGGGATAAACAGAGCGCATCTTAACGGCGACGACCCACTAATTCATTCATGGCGCTATCGACAGTTGGATACTTAAAAATAAACCCATGCTCAAGCGCCTTGCGAGGCAGTGCGCGCTGACCATCAAGGAGCAGCGTAGACATTTCGCCAAACAAGGTGCGCATTAGAAAGGCCGGCACTGGAAACCAATGCGGTCTTCCCATTGCTCTTCCAATTGCCCGGCCAAATGCATCATTGGTTACTGGATCCGGCGAGGACCCGTTAATCGGCCCGCTAATATCATCGTTGTCCAGTGTAAACAATATGAGTTGGACCATATCCTCAAGATGAATCCAGGAAAGCCATTGCTTTCCGCTGCCGATTTTGCCGCCGCCGAACAAACGGTAGGGCAGCGCCATTAATGGGAATGCGCCTTCCTTCTTGTCCAGAACGACGCCAACACGGAGCTTGACGAGCCGCCCAGCAGCAATGGTGTCGGCGGCTTGCTCCCATTTCTGCACCACTTCCGATAAAAAGTCAGTAACGTTGGTAGGACTGGATTCATCGAAAATGCCGTCAGCCGAGATACCGTATGCTGAAATGCCGGAGGCATTCACGACAACGGTTGGTTTATGTTTGAGCGATTGCATAAGCTTAGCGATGCGGGCTGCTGCTGTCCTTCTGGATTCCATGACACGCTGCTTGGCAGCTTGCGTCCAGCGCTGATTAATGGATTCGCCTGTAAGATTAACGATTGCATCGATGCCTTCAAGCAAAGCCGGATCAGTTCCCAGCTCACTCCAGGTTAATCGGGTAATGCCGGAGGGCTCAGAGTGCTCCTTTGAGCTTTGCCTTGAAATAATATAAACTTCATCATTTCTCTCCAATAAAGCTTTGGTTAACGCACGTCCGATAAAACCTGTCCCGCCAGCAATCGCAACCCGCATCCCTGTTCGCTCCTTCATTTACCTCGTTACTTGATTTCCTCGATATTGACTAGCCAATTTTGTTTAAGGTTTGCTTCGCCTTCGATTGCTTTTTCCGTATACTCGAATTTCACTTTGGCGTCATCCGGCAAAGCTTCAAGCTTGCTTTTTAAATCTTCCGTTATTTGTAACGGCAATGTCCCTGAAGCTGTTTCTATCTCTATAGAGTGCGAGTCGCTTAGACCGCTGTATGTTCCTTCGTTAACTTTAACCGGATCTGCCGGCTCCTCAATTCCGCCGCTGTTTGCTGGAGTTTCAGTAGGCTCTGGCGAGGAAACATTAGGATCAAGCATGCCGCTTTCTTCAGGAAGTTGGCTGATTTCCGGCCCTTCCTCGACTGTTCCTTGTTGTTCATTCCCTGGATTTGCATTATTCGCGTTCGTGCTGCCACAAGCTGATGTGGCGAGCATAACAGCTAGAAGAACTGCTCCTGCTGTAGCTGCTTTTTTGCTTCTTCTTCGCTTCGATGAGTTCATGATAAGAACCACCTCCTGTATGTATTAACGAAATGAACGCTAGTTAGGTTACATTTATATATAAACGCATAGGAAAGCAATGAAGCAAATGACCGGATTCGCAAGCTGCTGAAAGTATAAATGAGCTTAAGCCGCGTGGAGCGGCTCAAACTCATTTATTAAGTAAATGCTTATAGGGGCCGTAGTCGATGCCTTGACGTTCAAGGAAAGTAACTAGGCTGCGGTAATCACGTTTTGGAGTTGCTCGTATGTAGCCTTCGATGCAATGCTCGCGCGTTACGGACGAAGCGCCGTGCTCAATTGCCACCTGACCAATTTTGGCTGCGATGGAATGTTTAGCTATATCGCGAAAAGCGCTTGGCACTGGTGATACAAGCTCATCCAGCAGCTCCTTGGAATCGTCGTTCCACATGCTGCGGCTGCGCTCTACCCAGTAGTTTTGCCAATCGAGCTTAGACTTGCCGTCTCGCATCGGAAGCACCTTGAGAAATTTTCGAAACATGAAAAATCCGCCAATCGACATAGCCGCAACCATGACGACCGCCCAAAAAACGATAAAATACATAAACCAATCCGGCGCAACTTTCATACGTGTCTTTCACCTCAATAATGAATTATACCGTATTCCTAGATTTATTTCGACATTCCTTGTAAAATAAGGTTTGATCAACCGAAAGGGGCGAAAGATTCATGTTGAAAATAGGTTCCCATGTATCATTTTCGGACAAGGGGCTGCTGACTGCAGCACAAGAAGCATTATCCTATGGCTCAGGTACGTTTATGATCTACACCGGTGCACCTCAGAATACAAGGCGGAAGCCGGTCGACACGTTATATATTGAAGAAGGCAAGGCGCTTATGGAGCAATCCGACATCAATGAGATTGTCGTGCATGCTCCGTATATCGTTAATTTAGGCTCATACAAGGATTCAACGTATGAACTCGCGGTTTCGTTCTTGCAGGAAGAGATTCGCCGGACAGACTATATCGGTGTTCGTAATATTGTCCTGCATCCAGGCGCTTATACGGATAAAGATGCAGAATACGGCATTGCCCGCATTGCAGAAGGCCTGAATGAAGTGCTTGCCGGCACCAAAGAAACGAATGTAAACATCGCGCTTGAGACGATGGCCGGCAAAGGCACCGAAATCGGCCGCAGCTTCGAAGAGATTGCCGCGATTATCGACAAGGTTCAGGACAATCATCGCCTGACAGTATGCATGGACACCTGCCATATGCATGATGCCGGATATGATCTCGTTCATGATTTGGACGGCGTGCTGGAGCAGTTTGATCGCGTGGTTGGACTTGACCGCGTAGCGGTCGTTCACGTCAACGACAGCAAAAACTCGCGCGGAGCAGGCAAGGACAGGCATGCACCGGTCGGCGCAGGCTGGCTTGGACATGAAGCGATCCAAAGAATCGTTCATCATGAAGGGCTGAAAGGGCGTCCTTTTATTCTGGAAACGCCATGGATCGGCAAGGAAGACAAAACGGAACGGCCGATGTACGAAGCGGAAATCGCCTTGTTAAACGGCAACGGCAGAAGCCGTTTTGGCGAAACGTTCTTCGAGGATGTAGAGCGTCTGCACCATTTCTTCGGCAAGCAAGAAATTGATCCTAGAGTTTTTGTGCTCTCTACGTGGGATTTGCTGAAAAATGATGCAAAAGCGAAAAAAGCAGATCCACGCGAGCCGATGGAACGACTATACGACCTTGTAATCGCAGGCCAGCCGCTGTCTTCCGAATTGACGGAAGAACAGATCAACCAGCGGATTACCGCTTGGTTCGGCGGCAAGGAACTGCTTGCCAAGGTTTAATATAAGCTAGCAAAACATTTCATTTATATCGTTGTGAAAGGAAGTTTGAAGTCCATGTCATCCCAATCCAAACCGTCCGAAATCTCCAATGAATTCGGCGGCAAAAGCGGCCGTGCACGCATGCTGATTTCTTGTCCGGACCGTCCGGGCATCGTTGCGGCCGTATCGCATTTCCTATATGAGCACGGAGCGAATATCGTGCAATCGGACCAATATACAATGGATCCGGAAGGCGGCATGTTTTTTATCCGCTTCGAATTTGATTTGCTTGATCTAGATAAGGAGCTACCTGTACTCGTGGAGGATTTCGCAAGAGTAGCTGATCGCTTCGATATGAAGTGGCATACTTTCCGCGCTAGCCGCAAGAAGCGTCTTGCCATATTTGTATCCAAAGAGGATCATTGCTTGCTGGAGCTGCTATGGCAGTGGAAGGCAGGAGACCTAGATGCCGATATTTCGATGGTTATCAGTAACCATCCGGATATGCGGGAGCTTGTAGAGTCCTTCGGAATTGCCTATCACCATATTCCGGTTACGGCTGCTACGAAGGCTGAGGCGGAGCGCAAGCAAATGGAGGTCGTGGCGGATAAGGCGGATATCGTCGTATTGGCACGCTACATGCAAATTATTTCACCTAAGTTTATCGAGCAGTTCCCGAATCGCATCATTAATATTCACCACTCGTTCCTTCCGGCATTTGTGGGCGGCAAGCCCTATGCACAGGCCTATACACGCGGCGTGAAAATTATCGGCGCAACTGCGCATTATGTGACAGAGGAACTAGATGGCGGACCAATCATCGAGCAGGACGTTCAGCGCGTCAGCCACCGCGACAATGTAGATGATTTGAAGCGCATTGGCCGTACGATCGAACGCGTCGTGCTCGCTCGCGCTGTAAAATGGCATATTGAAGATCGCGTAATCGTGCATAATAACAAAACGGTTGTATTCAACTAGCTGCATATTTATGCGAGTATTCTTATTTTTATGATGGAAAACAAGCATGCAGAGTGATACAATATTCAAAGTTATTGCGTACTGGTATGACGCTGCGATCGTTATTGAGAAACCATATAACGAGACGAATATTAGACTAGAGTAGACCATAGGAGGCAAATGGAATGACAGTTACACAAAAATCAATTGACCAGCTTTCAATCGATACGATCCGTACACTTGCGATCGACTCCATCGAGAAAGCGAAATCAGGCCACCCTGGTATGCCAATGGGCGCTGCTCCAATGGGCTATCAGCTGTTTGCAAAAAATATGAAGCATAACCCATCGAACCCTACATGGATTAACCGCGACCGCTTTGTTTTGTCCGCGGGTCACGGCTCGATGCTGCTTTACAGCCTTCTCCACCTTTCCGGCTATGACTTGCCGCTCGACGAGCTGAAAAACTTCCGCCAATGGGGCTCTCTGACTCCAGGGCATCCGGAGTTTGGCCACACGGCAGGCGTTGATGCAACTACGGGTCCTCTTGGACAAGGTATTGCGATGGCTGTAGGTATGGCGATTGCCGAAGCACAGCTTGGCGCTACTTACAATAAAGAAGGCCACGATCTAATCAACCACTTCACATACTCCATTTGCGGCGACGGCGACTTGATGGAGGGCGTATCCCACGAGGCTGCTTCCTTCGCGGGCCACTTGCAGCTTGGCAAATTGGTTGTTCTATATGATTCCAACGATATCTCGCTTGACGGCGAGCTGAGCCTTTCGTATTCCGAGAGCGTTCAAAAACGTTTTGAAGGCTACGGCTGGCAAGTGCTTCGCGTAGAAGACGGCAACGATCTTGATGCGCTTTCTAAAGCAGTAGCTGAAGCGCAAGCGGATCTGTCCAAACCGACTTTGATCGAAGTGAAAACGGTTATCGGCTACGGCAGCCCGAACAAAGGCGGCAAAGGCGGACATGCAGGTCCTCACGGATCACCGCTTGGCGCTGACGAAACAAAATTGACGAAGCAAGCATACGGCTGGTCGGAAGATCTTCAGTTCCACGTGCCTGACGAAGTTCGCGCTCATTTCGCAGAAGTGAAAAGCAGCGGCGAGCAAGCCAATGCAGAGTGGGACGCTAGCTTCGCAGCATATAAAGCAGCTTTCCCTGAGCTTGCGGCTCAATTCGAGCTTGCGATCTCTGGTGCATTGCCAGAGGGCTGGGACGCTGACCTTCCTGCATACACAACGGCAGACAACGCGGTATCGACTCGCGTAGCTTCAGGCAACGCGCTTAACGGCCTTGCGAAAAACGTACCGACGATTTTCGGCGGATCCGCTGACCTTGAAAGCTCGACAATGACTCACCTGAAAGGTTTGACGCAGTTCAAACCAGGCAGCTACGATGGCCGCAATCTTTACTATGGCGTTCGTGAATTCGGAATGGCTGCTGCAATGAACGGTATTGCGCTGCATAGCGGCTTGAAAGTATTCGGCGGTACGTTCTTCGTATTTACGGATTACCTTCGTCCGGCTGTTCGTCTTGCTGCACTGATGAAGCTTCCTGTCGTTTATGTATTGACGCATGACAGTATCGCAGTAGGCGAAGACGGTCCTACGCATGAGCCGATCGAGCAGCTTGCTTCGATCCGCATCATCCCTGACCTTACGGTTATTCGTCCGGCTGATGCTAACGAAACTTCGGCAGCATGGGCATATGCCGTTGAGAACACAGGCAACCCGGTAGCACTTGTGCTTACTCGTCAAAACCTGCCTATCCTTGAAGGCACAGTGAGTGATGTTCACGCTAACCTACGCCGCGGAGCATACGTTGTATCCGATGCAGCAAACGGCAAGCCGCAAGCGCAAATTCTTGCAACTGGCTCTGAGGTGCAACTAGCTGTAGCCGCTCAAAAAGCATTGGCAGAAGAAGGCATTCAAGTACGTGTCGTCAGCATGCCGAGCTGGGATTTGTTCGAGAAGCAATCGAAGGAGTACAAAAACTCCGTCATTCTTCCTGAGGTTAAAGCTCGTCTTGCCATCGAAATGGCTCATCCATTCGGCTGGGAGCGTTACACAGGAGACCAAGGCGATATTCTTGCTATCGACCGTTTCGGCGCATCCGCACCTGGCGATCGCGTAATCAAAGAGTATGGCTTTACGGTAGAAAATGTTGTTAGCAAAGTAAAAGCATTGCTGTAATAGCGATTCAAGCTTTAGCATCCGATAGATAAGGGAGATCACAGCCACCATGTCTCAATTCGATAACGTATCAATCGTCAAGAAAGCAAATGTTTACTTCGACGGTAAAGTAACGAGCCGCGCTGTACTGTTCGCGGACGGCACCAAAAAAACACTCGGCATCATGCTGCCGGGCGACTATGAATTTGGAACGGACTGCGTCGAAATCATGGAGATTTTGGCTGGTGATTTGAAAGTGCTGCTGCCTGGCGAAACGGAATGGCTGCACATTAAAGGCGAAGGCGAATTCACAGTGCCTGCGAACACCAAATTCAAGCTTCAGGTTGCTGAAGTATCGGATTACTGCTGCTCGTACATTTACGAATAGTTTTGCCTAGCAAGTTCAAAAGAGGCTTTCCACACCTGCGAGCAATCGCCGGGGGAAAGCCTCTTTTTTTTGCCTGCTCATAATCCCTAATATCGTGCTAACAATCATAAAACATGGTTATATAAGGACCCGGCTCCGCAGCGCTACAATTAGCTTTGTAATGGCTAAATATAGACAAAACATTAGGGGTGGAGGGGGAAAAGCAATTGAACCGGCGGATTGCAAAGGCCGTGCTGTCGTTTATACTAAATAATGGAATCACCATGATAATTTTTCAAAGTATGGGCTTGTCTGCTTCGGCTTTCTTATATTGAAGAATGGCGCAAAATTCGATTTTTCGTGACAACTATACGGTAAATCAAATTGATTTGGACTATGCAAATCGGATAAGGTTAAGAGAGAAAGAAGCGCGCATGCTTTAAGCCTTCGCGTTTACTTAGGAGGTTATGTTCTTGAAGGAAAAAAACGTTGGACCCTTGGTGGCGATCTTGTCACTGGTCCTAGTAGCGATCATAACGATTTTGTTCTTCTTGCCGGCATACGACGGGGAGATCGGCTTTGACGTTACGATATTGCCGCTGCTTAATGCGATATTCAACTGCTTCACCTTTATTGCGCTGGTTGTTGCGCTAGTTGCGATTTTGAAGAAAAATGTACGTCTTCATCGTACATTCATCGGGGCTGCTTTTACATCCACGACGCTGTTTCTTGTTTCCTACGTCACTTACCATTATTTGACGGAATCAACGAAATACGGCGGAGAGGGCGCGCTGCGCTCAATTTATTTCTTCATTCTGCTAACGCATATTTTGCTAGCTATTGTTGTTGTGCCGCTTGCTTTGCTGTCTGCTGTCCGCGGCTTGCAAATGAAGGTGGACAAGCACCGCAAAATCGCGAGATGGACGATGCCAATCTGGCTGTACGTGAGCTTTACGGGCGTTGTTGTATATCTGATGATTTCTCCTTATTATTGAGAAGACAATGAAGGCCGCCGGGATAATCCTGGCGGCCTTCATTGTTTATATAGACGTTAAACAGCCGCGCTTGCGCCTTCGATAGTTTTTTTCAGCCTCTTGCGGTGCACGCTCCGCGAGAGGAAGACGCTGATCTCGTAGAGTGCGACAAGCGGAATTAAGATGATAAAGGCAGAGACAAAATCCGGCGGTGAGATCACGTTCGCGACGATAACAAGAATGAGATAAGCATAACGCCGCGATTTCTTAAGCCGTTCAGGCGTCAATAAGCCGATTTTGGTCAGGAACATGACGAGAATCGGAAGCTCGAAAGCGAAGGCGATCGGCAGGACAATGTTAATCATGAAGCTGAAGTATTGGGTAATGCCATAGGTTTCGACAAGATTCAGCTTATCGGATACATCCGTGATGAAGGAGAAGCTCATTGGCAGCACGACATAATACCCAAAGGCAAGCCCAAGCAGCAGACATAACACGCTGTAAGGGATGTATCTGAGCGTCGCGCTTCGTTCATGCTGATGCAATCCTTTTTTGACGAAACCCCAGATCAGATAAAGCGTGACGGGCAATGAAGAGGTAACAGCGAATGCAAGCGATATGTTCATGTACATGCGGATTCCGTCGAAGGGGGAGAAAACATTCCATTCGAGCGTCGAAGCCGGCGGTGTGCTTTTAATATAGTCTAAAATAATCGGCGATACGGCAAGGCCAGCGCCAGTGAATACGGCAAATACGGCGAAAATCGAAATCAGCAGCTTGCGAAGCTCGAAGAGATGCTCTAATAAAGGCATATTGGTTCTATTGCTCATTAAGATGCACTACCTTTCCTAATATTAGGAACGCATATGATGGCGAGCGTATGCCTTGCGAAGCTCGAACGTGTGGAAGCCATCTTGAAGCTTTGTTTGAATCTCCTTAAGAATGTCCACATCCTCGAAAGAGAATTTCCTTGCGCCGCCTCGCGTCCTGTCAGGGAAAATGAGCTGCTTTTCCTCGTAATAACGAATCTGCCTCTCCGTTAAACCGGTTAATTCACAAACGGCGCCAATTCTAATCACTTTATTGCTCATTGCTTCGCCTCCTATAACAATTAAAAATAGGTGAGTGCTTTCTTGCATGCAAATGATAGGTTAAAGTGAGTTTATATAACATGAAAATGACCTTGATGGTGATTTTAGCAGGCTGAATGAAAGAAGACAATGGTCTTGATGGACTATGAATATTTGTTTGAAAAAGGAATTTGCCCATTTTTATGCAGGATGAACTGACTATAAATACTTTTTTTATTGATACGTCAAAATATATAAAGAATATTTATGTTAGTTTTTCTTACATAATAATAGAGTGGGCTCTGTAGTCCGTGTTATCTTTTCGTTGTGAGATTTACAAAGCCGACGAATGGAGTGAGCGGAATGGAGTCGACGAAAACGCCTAGCGAGATGTCCAGGCGGCAGTTTCTGAGCACAGTGGGGAAGATAGGCGGAGGAGCAGCCGTATTTAGCGTAATGGGTACGCTTGGGCTGCTATCTCCGGAGACGCTAAAGGCAGCAGACTTTGAGCCGCCGGACGGGAACGAGCTGTCGATGAGTAAAAAAGGCGGCAAAAAGATTATAATTCTAGGCGCTGGTATTGCAGGGATGACTGCCGCTTACGAGCTTAGCCAAGCCGGCTACGATTGTACGATTCTGGAGGCGCGCGCCCGTTCGGGAGGACGCATCTGGTCTGTGCGGCGCGGAACGACGATAGCTGAAATAGGGACATCCAAGCAAGTGGCGCGATTCGCGGACGGCTTATATTTGAATGGCGGTCCTATGCGTATTCCGCAGTTCCATGTCACGATGGAGTATATCCGTAAGTTCGGCATTCCTATTGAACCATTCAACAATGTGAATGATCACGCTTATTACTATAACGAGGAAGTTGGCGAGCTTTCCGGCAAAAAAGTCAGAAAGCGCGAAGCAAAAGCGGATGTTCGCGGATACGTTAACGAATTAATGGCCAAAGCGGTTAACCAAAATGCGCTCGATCTGCCGATTACTGCCGAAGAGAAGGAAAAGCTGGTTGCCTACCTGCGCTCGGAAGGCGGCTTGGATGCCGATTTGTTCTACAAGGCTTCCTCGCGCGGCGGTTATAAGGACGAGCCGGGCGCAAGGCTTGATGCCGGCGTCATTCGGGATCCGTTCAGCATGAAGGCTATTTTGAATTCAGGCTTCGGCAATTATTTCAGCAGCGAATACGGCTATGATCAGCAAATGATGATGTTCCATCCGGTTGGCGGCATGGACGCGATCTCTAATGCTTTCGAGAAAAGGCTAAAAGGTAAAATTAAGTTCCACTCCGAGGTCATTGAAATCAAGCAAAGCGGCAGTGGCGTAACCGTCCTTTATAAAGATCTTGCTTCAGGTGAGGAGCGTAAGATCGAAGGCGAATATTGCATATGCACGATTCCTCTATCTGTGCTGAAATCGGTCAAAGCCGACTTCTCTCCGGAGATGAAAAAGGCGATTGATAGTATCAGCTACGCGTCAGCAGGCAAGATCGGCTTGCAATTCAAGCGCCGATTCTGGGAAGAGGATGAGCAAATTTACGGTGGCAATACGCTGACCAACATGGATATCTCATCGATCTATTACCCGCCGACAGGGTATATGCAGAAGAAAGGGCTGCTGCTCGGCTATTACGCGTTCGGCGGAAGCGCGGATAAGCTAGGCGAGATGTCGTATATTCAGAGGGAAGCGCATGCGCTTCAGCAGGGCGCGAAGATACATCCACAATATCATAAAGAGTTCGAGGCCTCATTCTCTATAGACTGGAAGCGAATCAAGTACAATCTTGGCGGCTGGGTATCTTACACAGGCGACCAGCGTACGACCGTTTATCCGACGTTGTGCAAGCCGGACCGCAGAGTCTATCTTGCGGGTGAGCATATGAGCTATATTACGGCATGGATGGCAGGCGGCATCGAATCTGCACGCGCAGTCGTAACCGATATTCATCAGCGCGTGATGAAAGAGTAGCAAGCTGATTCATGCCGGTTCATGAAACTTTAGGAGGAATGCTAAAGATGGAGATAAAGTTGAAGCGCAACGCGAAAATCGCAGTCGGAGCAGCCATATTGTCATGCTTCCTGGGTGCATCCGCCTATGCAAGCGCATTATTGCCTAATAAATTGCCGTTAACGCCGGTAAACGAGCCTGAATTTTACGGAAGCCCAACCTCGTCAATTGCCAGCGCGGTGGCTTTGCCTTCCGGAGCAGCGACGTTCTCGACGAGCGGTACGGTTCCGCCGCTTCTGAACAAGGATGGCAAGACGGTGTATGAGCGTTACGGAGACACGGAAAAGCAAGGGGAAGGTATCCTTTTGAACATCGAAAAGCAGCTTAAGGAACAAGGCCTTAGCATGAAGGATGTAATTTATCTCAGGGTATACGTGACGGCTGACGAAGCGAAGAAGGGCGAATTCGATTATCAAGGCTGGTTCAATGCCTATGCGAAGTTCTTCAATACGAAGGAGAACCCTACCAAAGTGGCACGCTCAACAGTAGGCGTAGCGGGCTTAGTCAACAAGGATTGGCTAATTGAGATCGAAGCAGTGGCTGCTTATCCGATCGCTCACAACCAAAATTAATAGCAGTAGCTTAGTCCTATATAAAGAAGAAATGGAGATGATGGTTGATGCTGCAAAGTATTGGTTTGCCGGGACTTATTATGATTCTTGTAGTGGTATTGATCATATTTGGGCCATCCAAGCTGCCGGAACTGGGCAGAGCGGTAGGAAGAACGCTTCATGAGTTTAAGTCTTCCGCGAAGGAGCTTGTCGCGGAGACGAAGGACGATGTCATTGAGAAGCAGGAAGCAGCCAAATAAGGTTGGCCTAATCAAACAAAGAGTTGCCTCGATTGCAGTGCATTTGCAATCAAGGCAACTCTTTGTTTCTATGATGGCTGAGCGTATTAAATAGTATGCCTTACGAAAACCTAAGCTTTATCGCCAAGCTTGCGTCCGATCCATTGCTCATAGGCTTGAGCTACGCTGCACATATCAAGCTCGCCAAGTCCCATGGTGTCTCCGATCTGGAATTGGTTCTTCGCTGCTTCGAGCAATGGCGTTGGCACTTTCAAGCCGTCCGATAGGACGGAGCTCAGCTTCAAGTCCTTCAGCATCAGCTCAAGCGAGAATTGCACGTCATAATTGCCTTCCAGCAGCTTGGCGCCCTTGAGCTCCGCTGCCTTGCTTGCTGCGCCGCCCGATTGGACGAGCTCGATGAACGAAGCGCCGTCGATGCCGCCGCTTGCGGCAATCGCCATGCCTTCGGCCAATGCGACAACATTGATGCCAACGATCGTGTTATGCGCAAGCTTCGCCACGGAGCCGCTGCCGTTAGCGCCCATCGGAATGACCTTGCGGCCCATTGCAAGCAAAACATCAGTGGCTCCGCTAAGCGTGTCTGTAGAACCTCCTACCATGAATACAAGCGTACCGCCTTCTGCTGCCGGCTTGCTGCCAGTCACCGGAGCGTCGAGGAACGAGGCGCCAAGATCCGCCGCCGCCGCCGCAAGCTCCTTCGCCAAAGTCGGCGAGATTGTGCTGCTGTCAATGAGCGTATGACCGCTGCGTGTTCCAGCAAAGATGCCGTTCTCTCCCCAATAAACCTCGCGAATTGCGGAATCGTTGCTAATCATCGTAATAACAATTTCCGATTCTTGCGCTACGGCAGAGGGGCTGTCCAATTCTTTTGCGCCAAGGGCGGTAAGGGAGTCTGCTTTGCCTGGCGTGCGGTTATATACCGTCACCTCGAAGCCTTTGTTTAGTAAATTCGTTGCCATTCCAAGTCCCATAACGCCTAACCCGATAAATCCGATCTTTTTCATGAAGATTTCCTCCGCTCTTAATCTTTTTTTAATTAAGTATACCGCTAATTCATCAATTATTCATTGTTTGTTGCTTGTTTTTATTAGGTAAATCCGATATTGTAGATGCTAAGTTGAAAAGCATTATCAGGGTTGTATATCGAGAAATTTTTAGGAGGCATACATTAACATGAGCAAAACAGTTCAGTTTGACTACAGCAAAGCGCTGACTTTTGTCGGCAAGCATGAAATTGATTACTTGGCAGAATCCGTTCGCCTTGCGCATGAGCAATTACATAACGGAACGGGAGCAGGCTCGGACTATTTGGGCTGGATCGACCTTCCGACTAATTATGATAAAGAAGAGTTCGCTCGCATTCAGAAGGCTGCTGAGAAGATCAAATCGGACTCAGAAGTGCTGATCGTAATCGGCATCGGCGGTTCCTATTTGGGAGCACGCGCGGCAATCGAAGCGCTGTCGCACTCTTTCTATAATATTTTGCCAAAAGAGCAGCGCAAAACGCCGCAAGTTTTGTTCGCTGGCAACAACATCAGCTCGACTTACGTTACTCACCTTCTGCAATTGGTTGAAGGCCGCGACTGGTCGATCAACGTTATCTCGAAATCCGGCACGACGACTGAGCCTGCCATCGCATTCCGCGTATTCCGCGCAGCGCTTGAGAAGAAATACGGCAAAGAAGAAGCCCGCAAACGCATTTACGCGACAACGGACAGCGAGAAGGGCGCGCTTAAAAAGCTTTCTTCGGAAGAAGGCTACGAGTCGTTCATCATTCCTGACGATGTTGGCGGACGCTACTCCGTGCTTACAGCGGTAGGCTTGCTTCCAATCGCTGCTGCCGGAATCAACATCGAATCGATCATGCAGGGCGCAGCGGATGCATCCAAAGAATACAGCAACCCTAACCTTGCTGAGAACGAGGCTTACCAATATGCGGCAGCACGCAACGCGCTATACCGCAAAGGCAAAGCGACTGAAATTCTCGTGAACTACGAGCCGTCGCTGCACTTCGTATCCGAGTGGTGGAAACAGCTCTTCGGCGAAAGCGAAGGCAAAGACTATAAAGGTATTTTCCCGGCAGCCGTTGACTTCTCGACTGACCTTCACTCGATGGGGCAATTTATCCAAGAGGGCAACCGGAACATTTTCGAAACGGTTATTCAAGTGAATGAAGTATCTGAGCATATTACAATCGAGCATGATGCAGCGGATCTTGACGGCTTGAACTTCTTGACTGGCAAGACGATGGATTTCGTTAACAAAAAAGCGTTCGAAGGCACGCTTCTTGCGCATACGGATGGACAAGTTCCAAACCTAATCGTTAACATTGCGGACATGACGCCTTACACGTTTGGTTACCTTGTGTATTTCTTTGAAAAAGCATGCGGAATCAGCGGTTACCTGCTTGGCGTTAATCCATTCGACCAACCGGGCGTTGAAGCTTACAAAAAGAACATGTTCGCATTGCTCGGCAAACCGGGCTTCGAGAAGGAAAAAGCCGAGCTGGAAGCAAGGCTGTAATCAACCGGCTTGATCGGTATACGGGAGTTTTAGCCTATGCTCGAGAAGTATAAGACGGTCAGGCAGCAGGCCAGCGCTGAGATCGTCATCAAGAAGTCCCGTTTCATCGGTTATGCGAAGCCTGTGGAGACGGAAGAGGAAGCCGTTGCTTTCATTAATGAGATCAAGCAGCTGCACAAGCAGGCGACGCATAACTGCTCGGCTTATATGGTGGGGGAGCGGGATCAGTTCCAAAAGGCTTCCGACGATGGCGAGCCAAGCGGTACGGCGGGCAAGCCGATTCTTGAAGTCATCAAGCATAAGGGTCTGAAAAATGTCGCCGTCGTCGTGACGCGCTACTTTGGCGGCATTATGCTTGGCGCAGGCGGGCTCGTCAGAGCCTACACGGACGGTGCTGTTGCCGGCATCGAAGCGGCAGAAGAGATCGTAAATGTGCTTCACCGCGAAGTGTTCGTTGACGTGGACTATACGTGGTACGGCAAGCTGGAGAATGAGCTGCACGGCAAGGGAACGCGGGTAGGCGGAACGGATTTTACGGACCGCGTTATCGTACGCTGCCTGCCGGAAGTGCCTGAGGCAGAGGCGTTTATCGCTTGGATAACCGATCTGACGCAAGGGCAAGCGGCCATAACTGAAGGCGAAAATGTTTATTATATTGAAGGCGAATAGGATGAAGAGGAGTATCGGCATATGCTGATCTCCTCTTTTTTTTGTTCTTGGGAATGCTTGTCTTTGAATCAGCCATAAGAAAAGGCTATAAAAGCGATTAGATTTCTAAATTTATTATTGACTTAATCCCAGTTTGGATGCTACATTATCAATACCTAGTAAATTAATAGGAATTATGTTTTTACTTGTTATGCTACACCTACGGCACGAGCCGATGGTCTGGAGGTAAAGTCACAGTGAATGCTATGTTTCGTGGGAAAGGGTGGAGCTTCGGCTTTCGAAGCGCCATATTGCTTTATTTTGTCATCCTAATCGTTCTACCAATCGTCGGCATTTACACGCAATCGTTTTCGCTTGGATGGACCCCTTTCTGGGAAAGCATTTCTGATCCATTAGCTTGGAAAGCTGTGCTGCTTACGGTAAAATTGGCGGTCGTCGCAACGGTTCTTAACATGTTTCTTGGTACGATGATCGGCTGGGTGCTTATTCGTTATCGCTTTCCCGGACGGCGCTTGCTCAACAGTCTCGTTGACTTGCCATTCGCACTGCCTACGGCGGTCGGCGGCCTTATGATTTTGCTGCTGCTTGGACCTAATAGTCTAGTAGGAGGCTTGGCTGAGAAGATCGGGATCGAGATCGTATTCCATGAGCCAGCGATTATTGTAGCGATGCTGTTCGTTACGTTTCCTTTCGTCATTCGGGCTATTCAGCCGCTGCTGGAGGAAATGGACAAATCAGAGGAGGAAGCGGCTTATACGCTGGGTGCTACGCGCACAAAGACGTTTTTTAGCGTTATTTTGCCAACGATGCTTCCAGGAATATTAAGCGGTGCCATGCTGGCCTTCTCGCGCGGAATTGCCGAGTTTGGCGCAGTCGTGCTCGTAGCCGGCAATATCCCGGGCAAAACGTTGATCGCATCGGTTTATATTTTCGGAGAAATTGAAAGCAGTAATCCGCAGGGAGCGGCCGCCGTATCGGTGCTGCTGCTCACGCTATCGTTCCTCATCCTTTGGACGGTTAACCTCATTCAAGGCAGGAGGAGCGGACAATGATGAGAAGATTATGGATTACGCTAACTTATATCGTTTTTGGTTTATTGCTTATCGCGCCGTTGGTCAAGATTTTTACAGGCTCATGGGCTGATGGCTGGAGCGGCTTCGTAGAGGGGATTACGAGACCTCAGTCGCTGCATGCGCTAATGATGACAGGAATTATTGTCGTAGTTGTAACCGCTTTGAATACGGTGTTTGGCATTATGCTCGCGATGTATCTCGTGCGCGCCGAATGGATCGGACGGCGGGTGAAGCGGCTGCTCAATAGCTTGGTCGACTTGCCATTCGCGGTGTCGCCGGTAATAGGCGGTTTGATGATCGTCCTTATACTCGGCCCGAATACGATTATCGGCACCATGTTCGAGGACGCGGGCTTTAAAATCGTATACGCGCTGCCTGGGATGATTCTCGCGACCTTGTTCGTGACGTTTCCGCTCATGGTGCGCGAGGTGATGCCCGTGCTTCAGGAGATCGGAGCGCAGCAGGAGGAAGCGGCGTCTACGCTTGGCGCATACTCCTGGTACACGTTCTGGAAGGTAACGTGGCCTTCGATCCGTTGGGGCGTCATCTACGGCGTAGTGTTGACGGTAGCGCGGTCGCTTGGTGAATTCGGGGCGGTGCTCGTTGTATCAGGCAATATTATGAATAAGACGCAAACGGCGACAACGCTCGTATATCAGGATGTCGAAAATTTTAACGTAGTTGCCGCCAATGGCGTTGCACTGGTTCTAGCGGCATTTTCCGTCGGACTGCTGCTGCTCATGGAATGGGCGAAAAAACGAAAGGAAGTGCATTAAGCCATGCATATTGAAGTACGGAACTTAAACAAGAGCTTTGGCGATTTTCATGCAGTGAAGGATGTCAGCTTTGAAATCGAAAAAGGCCATTTGATCGGCTTGCTCGGACCGAGCGGCGGCGGTAAAACGTCCATACTTCGTATGCTGGCGGGACTTGAGTCTCCTTCCTCGGGCGATATCATTTTCCACGGAAAACGGGTCAACGACCTGCCGCCTCAAGAGCGCGGAATCGGCTTCGTGTTCCAAAACTACGCGTTGTTCAAGCATATGACCGTATATGACAACATCGCTTTTGGCCTCAAGGTGAAGAAGCAGTCGAAGGAGCAAATTCGCGAGCGCGTCATGTACTTGGTGGAGCTGACCGGCCTGAAAGGGTTCGAGCATCGTTATGCGCATCAGCTATCCGGCGGCCAACGCCAGCGCGTTGCCTTCGCAAGGGCACTGGCGCCAGAGCCGCAGCTGCTTCTGCTGGATGAGCCGTTTGCTGCGATCGACGCGAAGATTCGCACGGAGCTTCGGACATGGCTGAAGGAAATGATCGAGCGTGTCGGCATTACATCCATCTTCGTAACGCATGACCAAGAGGAAGCGATCGAAGTAGCCGATGAGATTATGATTATAAGCAAGGGCAAGCTAGAGCAAAAGGGCAGCCCGTGGGATATTTATAAAAATCCGGAAACGCCTTTTGTCGCGAGCTTTATCGGCGAATCCACGATTGTGGACAATATCGCGCAGCTCAAAGGTTTTGAGGATGCGGCAAGCCGTCCCGGCACCAAAGCACTTATTCGTCCGGAATATATCGAAATCGGCAAGCCCGGAGAAATCAAGCTGGCTTCCGCTACGCTCTCTGGCAAGGTGAAGCATTTGCATTTCCGCGGCAGCGAGTGGATGGTCGAGCTGCTCGTCGGAGATACGAAGCTTATCACATACCGTTCGCTGGAGAAGGAAGTGCTGCATCCTGGCGATCAAGTCAGCGTGCTTGTGCACCGTGCCTATTTGTTCAATGATAACGACAGCTGGATTGCGGAAAATAAATTGAAGGTTGATCCGATGCCTATTCATATTTAACCAATAAGCGATGTAGAAAGAGTTGTATGCGAACATGAAAATCAATCGAGCAACAAGTCAGCGCATGTTCGTGCTGCTCCTTGCTGCGGTTATGCTGCTCGTTGCAGCAGGCTGCGGCAAGGAAGAGCAGACGAGCGATCATGCGGCTGGGTCTACCGTACAAGACGGCGATGTAACACTTGTAATCGGTGCATATTCCGTAGTGAAGGACGCTTTCGCGGACATTTTGCCTGCATTCCAAGCCTATTGGCTGAAGGAGACCGGGCAGAAGGTAGCTTTTCAGGAATCCTATGAGGCTTCAGGCACGCAAGCACGCGCGATAGCCGGCGGCTTCGAGGCGGATGTCGCGATTCTCGCGATGGAAGGCGATCTGGACAAGATCGCTGATGCCGGCTTCATCACGCATGACTGGAAGGCTCAGAGCAATGGCGGAATGATTACGAACTCCATTGTCGTATTGGGAACAAGAGCCGGCAACCCGCTAGGAATCAAGGACTGGAATGATTTGACGAACGAGGGCGTTAAGGTGCTGTATCCGAATCCGAAAACCTCCGGCGGTGCGCAGTGGGACATCAACGCTATTTATGGCGCTGGACTGAAGCAATCCGAGGAGAAGAACGGCAAGAAGGATGCGGATTATGCGAAAAGCTTTCTAAAAGCGGTTCACGCTAACGTAGAATCGCTCGACAAGAGCGGACGCGCATCAATGGCGGCCTTCGAATACGGCGTTGGCGATGTGATCGTAACCTACGAGAACGAGCTGCTCGCTCGGATAAAGAAGGGCGTCGAATATGACATTGTCGTTCCGGAAAGCACGATTCTTATCGAGAATCCGGCAGCGGTAGTCGATAAGAATACAGATAAGCATGGCACCCGCAAGGTAGCCGAAGCTTTTATCGCCTATCTGCATAGCGAGGAAGCGCAGCGTCTATTCGTAGACAACGGCTTCCGCGCGGTCGATGAGAAGGTAGCCGCTGACACGAAGGATCGTTATACCGTGCCGGATGAGCTGTTTGATATTTCGTACTTGGGCGGCTGGTCTGAGGTCAGGAAAAACCTTTATTCGAAGAAGGGCGTCTGGTATCAGGTTTTGGCAGATATCTAATTGCACCGCATAGGCTATTGAAACGAAACGAAGCGAGATCCTCTGATCCACGCAGCTCGAAAATCGAGTGCGTTTGAATCAGAGGTTTTTTTATGCGTAGAATAAGAAATGTGAGGTTGATTTTCACCGGATCAATAGAAATAATGTATGTTGTTATTTAAATCTTGTATAATGGTTATGCTCCATGCTATTTTTTTTAATGTTAATTAACTTTCGAATGACGAAGGAGAGCTGCAAAACTTATGTCTAAACAAAACGATTTCATTTCGGGATGGTTAAACCACCGAAGCGTGCTGCTTGCATTGCTGGATACGGTTCGTGATGAGCATCTTCAGTACAAGCCTTGGGAAAAAGCGATGTCGTTGTCTGGCCTAGTTCTCCATATGAACGGTGCGATGGGGATGTTCGCGAATACGGTGAAAAACGGGGAATTTACGCCTCCTTCAGCACCAAAGCCATTTGAGACGATTGAAGAGCTGAGAGCCATTATACAAGCTGATACAGAGGCTACAAAAGCCGTGCTGGAGGGTCTCTCCGATGAGCAATTAGAAAGCGTTGTTGATTTTAAAGGCATGAAAATGGCTGGGATTGCTTTGCTTGAAAATGCCAAAGATCATGAGATTCACCATAAAGGCCAATTGTTCACTTATCTTCGTTTGCTCGGAATTGAAGAGCTGCCGTTTTTCGTAAGCCGCTCTTAGGCTGTAGATCAATTATAGAATTGGAATGAAGCGATGATGGAAAAAATAAATAAAATCAAGCTGGACGCGGCATTTCAAGCTTTTCTCGCGCAAGAGGTCTTCATGCATAGTGAAGCGACCTCCTTCGTTTTTGTCCGGAATTTTAAGGTTAACCTGACGGATGCGTTATCTGCTGGAGATGGTCCATACCGGGTCGCTCTCCACTTTGACGGCATTGGCTGGCTGCGAATGGAAGGGCTTACCCATTTTGAAGCGATGGAGGATGGGAAGCTTCTGCTTGCCGGTTTTGACGATAGAGGCAGGATGAACGTAGCTCTGCATTTAGGAAAGGAGCCGTTTCCGGAATGAGTAAAGAAGCTGTGAAGGCAAAGCGTAAGCTTCTAGCCGTGTTTGCACACCCGGATGATGAATCGTTTATTTGCGGCGGAACGCTGGCAAAGTATGCGAGCATGGACGTTGAAATTACGCTCGTAAGTGCGACGCGTGGCGAGATGGGGCGCCGGATGGGCAACCCGCCTTATGTGAACAGAGAAACTATGCCGGACATTCGGGAGCAAGAGCTTCGGAAGGCATGTGAAGCACTCGGCATTAAACGGCTGATCTTCTTTGATATTCGAGATAAAATGGTCGAATTTTTTGATTCGGAGCAGTTAATTGAAAAAATAGCCGTTCTCATGGAAGAGATACAGCCTGATGTCGTTCTTACTTTTCATGAAATATTTGGCGGGCACCCCGACCATTGCGCGATCGGGAAAGCAACGGACGAAGCTTTCCATCGGACGCGCCAGCAGGGCTCTCTCTATTTCATCAGCTTTGGCGATACGATGGAGAGCCCCGAGCGGTATGGCTATACGAAGAAAGAAGTCGTCAAAATCGATGTTCGCCATCATTTGGAAGCCAAGCTTGCTGCTTTCCGTGCGCATCGCTGTCAAACGGAAATGGACGAGTGGGTGTGGAAAACCGATCGTGAAGCTTTGGCTAGGCTTGGAGCCCATGAATATTTTTTAGCGGGCAGCCGATTTAATAAGCCGGTTGTGCATCATGATTTGTTTCAACCGCCACGCACGCTTTAAAACATCAGCGCTGTTCGTTCAAAGCAGCCGCTGCGAGTGTATTCAGCACCGTATTGTCCATCGGCGGGTTGTGAAGGCCCGCCCTTACATCGCGGTAATACCGCTCCAGCGGCAAGGTTTTGGATAAGCTCGCTCCCCCCACGATCCGCATCGCAATATCCACCACTTTGATCGCGTTATTCACGGCTACGTATTTGGCTAACCCAAGCTCAGGCCTCAAAGAGGGCCGGTTCTCGGTTTCTTGATCCCAGCGGCCGGCTGCCTCGTACAGCAGGCTGCGGGCAGTGCGGAGCTCAACCTCCATTTGCCCAATGGACTGCTGCACGATGGGTAGCTCAGCGATCGGACCTTGAAGATGGTTGGGACGGTAAGTCCGGGCAAAATTAACGGCAAAATCACGTGCGGCTAGTGCAATGCCTATGTAGCAAGCAGGAATATGGAGCATCCAGCCGCCGCCGTCATCTATTCCTTTGCCGGTGATCCGGGAGTCATCGGAGGCGAAGACGTTGTCCAATACGACATCATGGCTGCCGGTACCTCGCATGCCAATTGTATCCCAGGTTTCAATGATGCTTACCTGCTCGTTTTTGTATACTAGAAAATCAGTGGTCGTCTCTTCTTCAGGAAGATAAGCTGTTACAACAAAACGATCGAGAATCGGAGATAACGTACTGAACGTTTTGCGCCCTGTTATCAGCCAGCCTCCGTCTACGCGAGCGGCAGTGGTTTCGGGCTTGCCGCCGCGACTTGGACTTCCGGAGGTCGCTTCGCTGGCGAAAGTATTGATCATAGCGCCATCGGCAACGATCGCTTGGCACAGCTCGCCAAACAAGCGGTCCGGCCATTTGCGAGTCGTTCGAAGATGCAGCACTTGTCCGATATGCCAGCCGACAGCCAGTGCAGTCGAGCCGTCTCCGTAAGCCAATCGTTCCTGCAGCGTAACTAATTCGTGCAAAGATACCTCATCGCCACCAAATTCACTCGGCACCGTAACCTTTAAGTAACCGGCTTCATGGAGGTCAGCAAAGTTTTCATGCGGAAAGGACCCTTCCCGGTCGTGCGCAGCCGCTCTTTCGGCAAAACGCGCAGCAAGCGCCTCTACCTTATCGGCACGTTCTCTCTCCTGTTCGCTTCGTATATATTGATCGATTATCCGCCCCAATGATTATGCACTCCTTCGATAAAAACGTAATTCCCTTATCCGATTTTACCATAACCTTGAATGCGGAATCATTTAAAATGTCCGCTCAGCTGATCTTCATTCCGCCAAACATAGAGCTAGAATCTAGATTTCTTCCTAGAAAACCTACCTCATTTTCGGAAATTAGGCTTTTCGAAAAAAACAAAAATAGGACGGACAGTGAATCGCACACTGCTTCGTCCTATTTTTTGATAACAAGCTGATCCTTCACTCTCGATTTACGATTAAAACATCGGGAATACGTATCGTACCAAGAAGTACAATGCTCCAAAGAAAATGATGATGTAGGCGGCATATTTGATGAACGTAGAAGCAACCAAGCTTGAGTCTGATTTTTTCTCTACATGGCGTTCTTCGATTTCTAAGTTTCGTTGTCCGGTTGACATTTGAACCACTCCTTAGTGTGATTTGGTTAATCTCCAATACCCTGAAAAATGAATGATGAAACACCATGATCTATGCATGGGAGCAAGTTTCGAGCTCTTTCGATTATTGCTCGGGAAATAGTCGAACTTATGTCAGGCCGTTATCTTTGCATGATTAACCCTTACGGGGATAGGGTAAAAGATAGTCAGATGATCGAGCAAATGAGGTGGAATTACAACTAGCGAGGAGGAGATGGGATTATGGTGAAATTAGCAATCGTCTATTACAGTGCAACAGGTACAAATTATAAAATGGCAAAGGCTGCCGAGGAGGCTGCCACAAATCAGGACGTGGAGGTTCGGCTGCTGCGGGTTGCAGAGCTGGCTCCGGAAAAAGTGATTGCTTCCAATACGGCATGGAATGATCATGTTGAAGCAACAAAGGATGTTAAAGTTGCGACAACAGATGATTTGGAATGGGCGGATGCCATCTTATTCGGTGCTCCGACAAGGTATGGCAATGCAGCATCGCCACTTCGGCAGTTCATAGATACAACGGGAAAATCGTGGGCAGAAGGGAAGCTGGCGAATAAGGCTGTATCTGCCTTCACTTCTGCTCAAAATGCTCATGGAGGCCAGGAAGCGACGATTCTCTCCCTGTATACGACCTTTTACCATTGGGGAGCGATCGTAGTCGCGCCAGGATACACCGATCCCATTTTGTTCAAGGCTGGCGGCAATCCTTACGGCGCAAGCGCAACCGTTGGTGAGAATGGAGATTTTGACCCCATTGTACTAGATGCGGTTAAGGTTCAAACCAAACGATTGTTAGATATTGCGGCACGTTTGACGAAGTAGAAACTTAGAGTCATTGAGAGAGCTCCGCAGCAATGCGGGGCTTTTTTTATATGTAAAAGGCGGAGTTGGACCGTTGATGTTATTCATGCTGTATAATACTGGTAGAGATAATTGCTTAGCGGAAACAGTGGAATATATTACTTTTATGATAGGTGCATGAGTAAGAGGGGAGGAGCGCTCAAATGAAAATGTACGCTAATAAAAGAATTCAAACAGCATTTACTCTTCTATATCCAGTAATCATCTTTTGGTTATTAAGCATAGGGCATGCATTGAATTCATGGCTCATTCCGGCTATTGTTACCCTCTTATTTTGTTTCCTTTGGGGTAATTTGCGCTACTTATTCTTCTCAAACATGTTAATGTGGTTCATAGCGGTACCGGTATGGTGGATTATCGAGAGTGGGAAGGAAGGACAGGGAGCTGCTATCTTTGCGGCGTCCTTGCCTTTTATTGTTTTGGTATTTGTGGTCATTGTTTTATTGCCGGAAATATTAATTGTCGTGATTAGAAATGAAATTGTAAAAAAATTTCGGTAACGGTTCAGTAGAGCTGCTGTGCACGATTAACGGCAGGCTTTACGCCATTAAGAAAGGACGGATACATAGCGATGAGTGTAGAGCAAATGGTTACGGAGAGGCTGCTTTTAGTGCCTTTTACATATGTGGTTGCTTCATCCCTATTGGAAGGCCGTTATGATGTCGTGCTTCATAAAGGCTTCTTTTTAGGAGAAGGATGGCATAATCGTACGATTATCGGCGACACGGGGTTTAAAGGCAGGCCAAACGCTGACGGGGAAGTAGATATAGGTTATGCGATCATGGAGAAGGAGCGCAAACAGGGCTACGGCGTTGAAGCGGCAAAAGGGCTGGCGAAATGGGCTTTGTCTGAGCCGGATGTGAGCCGGATGTAAAAGCCATTACAGCCAAGTGCTTGTTAAACAATATAGATTCTGCAAAGGTTTTAGTGAAAATGGGCTTCAAAGAGATAGGGAGAGACGATGAGCATATAAGCTGGTCCATAGTAAAATGATTCATTCATATACCATAACCCAATATTTTTCTTCGGGACTGCCTTCTTCAACGGCTTTTTTCCAACCATGTTTCTCATAAAATTGCATCGCGATTTGATTTTGAGAAACACATTTTAGCGTCATTGGTTTATTCATTTTTGCAATGGCGGCTTGAAGCAGCTTACTGCCAGCGCCCTTACGTGCAAACTGGGGATGAACGAATAAATGGTGAATAAAATTTTCAGGCAAGTACAAAGAAGCAAAGCCGAGCATGTGACCATCTTCTTCTGCTAAAATAATATACTCTTCAATAGTCTGCCTATCAAAGTCTTCTAAAGCCATTTCTTTATTATTCGCCCATACAAAGCTCTTGCGGCGTGATTCAAGAAAGATGTGCCTTAATGCAGGATAGTCGGTTTCAGTTGCTGCTCTAATTTTCAAATTTCTACACTCTCTTTCTCAAGCTGAAGCTTATCATCTTCTATTTTAATTGACATGGATTAAGAATGCCAATGCAATAATTTGCTTACTAAAGTTGAGAAACCATAAAAAAATGAGTAAACTATAGGTAATGAAGGGGGAGAGTTGAAATGACCGATTTGGCAACTAAGATGGAGATAGGAATCAGTACGTTTTTGGAGACTACGCCGGACCCGGTAACGGGCGAGGTCATCAGCCATGCTGAACGGCTGCGGCATGCGGTGGAAGAGATCGTACTTGCCGATCAGGCAGGTTTGGATGTTTATGGCATTGGGGAGCATCATCGAGCGGATTATGCAGGCACCTCGCCTGCTGTTGTGCTGGCAGCTGCGGCTGCCATGACGAAGCGGATTCGGCTTACGAGCGCCGTCACCGTGCTGTCTTCAGATGATCCGGTTCGCGTATATCAGGCTTTCTCTACGCTTGACGGCATCTCTAACGGACGAGCTGAAATTATGGCGGGCAGAGGTTCGTTTATTGAATCCTTTCCGCTCTTCGGATATAGCCTAGATGATTATGAAGAGTTATTTGACGAAAAGCTGGAGCTGCTCCTTGCGATTAGAGCATCGGAGAAAGTAACTTGGCGCGGCGGACACCGTCCGGCAATCGATAACCTTGCGGTTTATCCAAGGTCCGTTCAAAGCCCGCTGCCGGTCTGGATCGCAAGCGGCGGGAATGCGCAGTCCGCAGTACGGGCAGGTATGCTGGGACTTCCTATCGCGTTCGCGATTATTGGCGGAATGCCTGAGAGCTTCGCTCCGTTAGTTGATCTCTATAAGGAAGCTGCAATACGTGCCGGACATGATCCTAGCAAGCTGGAAATCGCGACGCATTCGCACGGATTTGTTGGCGAAACAACGGAACGGGCTGCCGATCTATTTTTCCCGCCAACGCAGGCCCAGATGAATGTCATCGGGCGCGAGCGCGGCTGGAGACAGCATTATGACCGTGCTGCTTTTGATTCCGCTCGCAGCCTTCGGGGCGCTCTATATGTCGGAGATCCTGAATATGTCGCGGAAAAAATTTTATTGCTGCGCAAAAACTTAGGCATAACGCGGTTCTTCCTGCATGTGAATGTCGGCACGATGCCGCATCGTGAGGTGCTCCGCGCAATTGAGCTGCTCGGTACCAAGGTAGCGCCAATCGTACGTAAGGAGCTTGCCCGAAATTCTCAATAGTTGAATAAGAAAAGTGCAGCCGCATGTGAACAGCACCCCGTCAAGTAGACAGTACAAATAATAAAAACAGTTAAGCGGCCTTACTCCTGAATTCCATAGGACTGAGGCCGTTTAATTTTGCTTGTAATCGTTCGTTATTGTAAAAATAGATGTAGGCTTCGATGTCTCTCTTAAGGTCCGCAAAGGTTTCGTACGTGTGTAAATAATACTTCTCACATTTTAGAGTTCCCCAGAAAGATTCCATTGGTCCGTTATCGATGCAACGACCAACTCGGGACATGCTCTGAGACAACTCGTTTTGGTCCAATAACTTCTTGAAGTCCAGTGAGGTGTATTGAAATCCACGATCGCTGTGAAGCATGGGTTTGCTTCCTGGAGCTGCTTGTAGGGCTTGCTTTAAAGTCTGGAATACTAGCGGATTGTTATTTGAATGCCCCAATACATAGGAGACGACGGCTTTATCATGGAGATCTAGAATAGCGCTCAAATACGCTTTCTGACCATGTCCATATTTGAATTCGGTCACATCCGTCACCCACTTCTCATTTGGTTCAGTGGCTTGAAATTCACGGTTTAACAGGTTTTCAGCCACTTGCTGTGGAGTGGAGCGTACATATTTCGTTTTCTTCCTGCGGATGACGGACTGCATACCTTTTAGTTTCATTAGCCGGTATATACGCTTATGGTTGAGCTTTTTCCCAGTTTGTTTACGCACATGTAAGGTTAATTGACGGTATCCAAAGGTACGTTCTACTTTCTCATAGATGTTTATCATCAACGATATCAACTGTTCATTCTCTAATTCACGAGAACTAGGTGTGCGATTTAACCACTTGTAATAGCTTGAGCGTGCAATTCCAGCAACTTCACAGAGAAGCTGAATACACATTGATGCCTCCTGTTGAAGCGCTTGAATAGCAAGGTAGGTTGTCTCCTGTCTTACTTGACTTAGCGTCGCCTTCTTTCGAGTTCCTCTAACTTTTTTAAGAATGCATTTTCCGCCCGAAGGCGCTCCATTTCGTACTCCATCTGCTTCATCTTAAGTTTCTGTTGTTCGGCTTCCGTTAGCTCTTCCGGGGCTTTCTTTCTTCCACGGCCATCTTTTAATGCATCCTGACCGCGATCCTCGAACTTCTTCACCCATTGGTATACTTGCTGGTAGGAGACCTGAAATTGTCCCGCTGTCTTTTGGTAGTCATGCTGATTAGTCATACAATATTGGACAATTTCTATCCGTTCCTGCCACGTCGTAGAGCGACCCTTTGTCATAGCTTTTGTTTCCCCTTTATAGGCTTTTAAGCTGCTATGACTATTATACTTCTTAATCCAGTTGGAGAGCTGGGTTGTACTTGCAATCTTATATTTATCGATGATCTGGTACTTAGACCATACACCCTCAAGGTAATCTTTCACCGCTTGGAGCTTAAGTTCTGCACTATAACTTCGATTATGTGTACGGTGCTCCAGTCCTTCATAGCCATACAGCTTGTAGCGACGCTGCCATTTCATCAACGTTGTTTTGTTGATCTCATACTTCTTAGTCGCAGCTAAAAAACCAATTTCCCCATTTGACACTTCTTCGAGAATCGTAAGTTTCTCTAGTGCATTATATTTTCCTTTAGCCATGAAAAAGCTCCCCTTACAGTAATCAGGTTTTATTATTTCACCTGTCTACTGTAGGGGGAGCATATCAATGCGGGCTGCGCTTTTTTTTTTGGTTACTTTCGATGATAATATAGAAAGATGAATATTATTTTGAAACAAGCGGTTAGATATTAGACTTCAATGGCATCTCACATAGATGAAAGTAAAAACACCAACATTGATAGGGAGCGATGTAGCAATCATGATCATTGAAACAAAAATCATTGAAAAACCTGCCTTTACCGTCGTTGGCGTTACGGAAACGATCCATTTTGATTCGTCTTTGCCTGCATCGGAGAATAAGATTGCCAAGCTGTGGGGCGAATTCGGCAAGCGCATTCCAGAAGTTCAAGGCCAGCTCGGCTGGCGCAGCTTTGGGCTTATGCTGCAAAATCCGGACAACCCGCCCGGAGCGCCTTTTGATTACACAGCGGCTGTGCAAATCCATCAAGACGGCGAGGTCCCGGAAGGCATGCTGCGTATCGAAGTACCCGCTGCACGTTATATCGTGCTGACTCTTCGTGGTCCGCTTGACGGCATAAGCGATGGCTTCAAACATTTCTGGGGAGAATGGCTGCCAAGCAGCTCCTTTGAATACGACGGAGGCACCCATACCGGCAAATATGAATTTGAGTTTTATGACCAGCGTTACACGGAGCCAAATGATCCGAATTCCGAGATTGATTTGTATTTCCCCATTCGCGCAAAAGCTTAAAACGATCTGTTGAGTTGAAGGGAGCCTCCTATCATGCAAGAGACGATTACGATTGAAGTCGTTCATATTGCGCCATTTAAGGCGCTGGCGGTGCGGACATGCATGACGCCAGACAAAAGCGGAACGCGTGTGGCGTGGAGCAAGCTGACGGAGCAGCTTCCGCTTGATGACGCAAGGCTGCTTGCGGGGCCGCATGTCTATGTGTTCATTCCGCAGGAGCAGTGGGGCAAGGAAGTGGATACGCTATGGGTCGGGCTAGCGGTTAGCGAGTTTGGCGATGTGCCAGATGGGTTGGAGACGCTTGAGTCAAGCGGTGGCCTATGCGCGAGCGCACGCGTATATGGAGATGAAAATCATATGTGGAGCGTATATGAAGCGATGTTCGGATGGCTGGAGCAGTCTCAGGATTACGAGCTGGATGCCAGCGCTCTCGGTATGGAGACCGTTCCGCTGGAGCCAATCAACGCGCTGACGATCCCATATGGAGACATCGAGACATTCAATTTCACGATGCTATATCCAGTACGCAAGAAAGCGGGAGGCTGACGCCAGCAGCTTGCAGCGATAAGTCATTCATTTTCATGCTCAGTACAAGGCTGTCGGTTCTACTGACAGCCTTGCTTGCGTTGGTATAGGTCTGGCTGAAGCATCCATTTTCCGAAAGTGGAGGTTCTATTTATTGGTGTCCTGAATATAGTAGTTAACGAAGCCCTATTTTTGCATGTCTGCCATAATGATTGCAAAACAATAGAATAGGGCAGCAGGAGGCAGATGAGTTGAACGAGGCATGGACGCAAATGCAGATGAACGAAGAGAAAAGCTATAGCAGCAGGGACGTATTGTATGAGATTGAGCAAACGATCGAGGAACTGGAAATTTATTTGGAGACGAATCCGGATGATGAGATCGCGCAGGTGCAGTATCAGCAGTTTTTAAACAAACGGGAGGATTTTACGCTTTTTTTGTCGGAAGCCGAAGAGGGACTTTATCATTCCGAAATGCAGGCATAACCATATAGCGTGGATGTTTACGATTCACCAAATAGGTCTAAAAGATGCTGGGGAGCAGGCGACTGTTTCCTGGCATTTTTTTGCGCATCTAAGCAGTTAATGAGTCCAACGTACTAAAAACGGAGTCCACTTACGAATGTTGTAGGCAGCAAGAAGCAAGAGCATGGGGGAGAATGAATGAAGAACAAGCAGGCTTTCCGTATCAAAAAGATAAAGATTAAACAAGTGCTGCTCATCATGGCAGCTTTGCTCGTTATCGCCATTGTTGGGAGCTGGGCGGCTTTTCGGTATTTTGTCAGCGTGCAGGATATTGGACAGCTTGAGGTGCCGCTGCCGGCGGCTACGATTTTGTATGATCAGAATGGAGCGGAGGCTACCCGGATTTCCTTCAATAAAATAGACGAAATCGGGTACTCGGATATTCCCAAATCGATGGTGGATGCCGTTGTTGCCGTAGAAGACAGGCGATATTTTGAACACGAGGGCATGGACCTGCGGGCGATCGGGCGTGCTTTTTGGACGAATATGGCGTCAGGCGGTACGGTGCAAGGCGGCAGTACGATTACGCAGCAGCTCGCCAAAAACGTCTTTTTGTCGCAAGAGCGGACCTGGTCACGGAAGTGGAACGAGGTGCTTCTCGCCAAGAAAATCGAGGAGAATTACAGCAAAGAGGAAATTATAGCGATGTACCTGAACCAGATTTATTATGGGGAAGGCGCTTGGGGAATCGATCGGGCGGCGAATACGTATTTCGGCAAGGAGCCGGGACAGCTTACAGTAGCGGAGGCTGCTCTGCTTGCCGGTCTTATAAAGGCGCCCTCCGCCCTAACGCCGTATAAGCATAAGGATAAGGCGCTTGAGCGAAGGAATGTCGTTCTTCAGCTCATGAAGGAGCAAGGGTTGATTAGCGAGGATAGTTACAGCAAATCGGTTCAAGAGCCTATCCAATTATTAAGCTCGAAGCCTAACCGCGTAGATGACATCAGCTATCCTTATTACGTCGATCAGATCATTCGCGAGGCGATGGCGAAATATGGATTGTCGGAAAATGAAGTACTGCAAGGCGGGCTGCGAATCTATACGGAATTGGATACAAAAATGCAGCAGTCGGCGGAGAAGGTATATGCGAATGAGTCGCTGTTTCCAGCCAGTGCGGCAGACCAGCTGATTCAAAGCGGCACGGTTCTCGTTGATCCGCGCAATGGCGGCATTCGGGCGCTGGTAGGCGGAAGAGGGGAGCAGCCGTTTCGCGGCTTCAACCGGGCTACGCAGCTAAAGCGCCAGCCGGGCTCAACGATCAAGCCAGTAGCGGTTTACACGCCTGCGCTAGAGCTTGGCTATAAGCCAAGCGACGAGCTGGTCGATGAGCCGATTAACATTAACGGCTACGAGCCTAAGAACGCAGACGGCTCCTTCCATGGGAAAGTATCGCTTTATGAAGCGTTGATCCATTCGTATAATATACCGGCTGTGAAGCTGCTGAACGAGATCGGAATTGCCAAGGGCACCGATGCCGCAGCGCGCTTCGGCATTCCATTAACGGAGCAGGACCGTACGCTGGGGCTTGCGCTTGGCGGCCTGCATGACGGTGTATCGCCGCTGCAAATGGCCGAAGCCTTCGGCGTATTCGCAAATGACGGCATTCGCCAGCATGCGCATGCCATTACGCGCATCGAATCGGCAGGCGGCGAAGTGCTGGCTTCATTCGAGCAAAGCACGGGCAGCGAGAAGGTAACGGACTCTGCCGTTGCACGAACGATGACAGCAATGCTGGAAGGCGTTATTAAGGAAGGGACGGGAGTTGCAGCGGAGCTCCAAAACCGACCGCTTGCGGGCAAGTCAGGCACGACTCAAATGCTCGGTACGACGGGTTATGGGGCCAAGGATAACTGGTTTGTCGGATACACGCCCCAGCTAGTAGGCGCGGTATGGTTGGGCTACGATCAGAGCGATAGCAGCCATTATTTATCGACAAGCTCGAAGGCTGCGGCCGTTGTATTCCAAGCGGTTTTCGCAGCGGCATTAAAGGATGAACCGGTCATTCCGTTCCCTAAGGCTCCCGATATTCTGCCTAAAAAGAAGGATAAGGACAAAGACAAGGAAGATAAATCGAAATCGGAATGGAATAAAGATGGTGATCGAAAAACAGAAAAGGAAGACAAGAAGGAACGGAAAAAACGGGAAAAGGAGCGGAAGGAAAGGGAAAAGGATCGAAAGAAGGATAAAGACAAAGATAGAGAGAATAGGCGTGACAACAGGGACAACAATAGAAATGGCAACGATTAAAAACCGATCCTGTTTTTAAAAAAGGGGAACAAGGGGGTTAAGCTTCAAATGGCTAAGATGAGCCATTCGGAGCTTAACCTCTCTTGTTATAACCCTCCGCGCAGCACTATTTCCCTTTGGCTACAACAAACCCGATTAGAACGATGGCAAGGCCTGCCCACGTGCGCCAGCTTGGCGATTCCCGCAGGAAGATAAACCCCATAAGCAGCGAAATGAACATTTCGAGCCCCTTCGAAGCAAGCAGCACATACCCCAAGCTTCCAACTGCTTTATACCCGAGTTTGATTCCATAGCCAATGCAAAGATTCGCCGTAAGGAACAAAGGCAAGGCAAGCAGCTGAAATTTTAGCGTAGACCAGAAATGCGGGTCGATGTGCTTGCTTTGATAAGAGAACACAGCATTTACAAGGAACAGGCCAGTTAAAAGCAGTGAAGAGCTGTAAATATAGTACAAGGCGACCTCCCGCTTATTTTGTCCTCTACAAATAATGTTTCCATCAGCCAACACTTTTATGAAAAAAAACAGCTGGCTCGGAAGCGCCGATCGCCGCTTTATTGACGGGAGGCATCTCCATTTTCTATGATAGGCTATAATGATTGAGGGAAAGTGAAGGGAGCATTTGGAGACAAGCCTATGGAGAAAATCAAAATTTTAATTATAGAAGACGAAGTGGCCATTGCTGATTTGCTCGCCTATGGACTGAGTAATGAGGGCTTTGAGACAGTTAAGGCGCATACGGGGGAAGACGGGCTTAGAGAAGTTGGGCGCTTCAAGCCGGATTTGCTACTGCTAGACTGGATGCTGCCTGATCAAAGCGGACTTGATATATGCAAGAAGGTAACGGCTACCCACAATATTCCGATTCTGATGCTTACTGCGAAATCCGATATTAAGGATAAAATTTTAGGGCTGGAATTTGGAGCGGACGATTATATTACGAAGCCCTTTGACCTTCGTGAGGTCATTGCCAGAATTCGGACGATTCTTCGGCGTCTTATGCAAGCCAGCCGGCAGGTGGATGAGACCTTGGAGGATGTCATTCGTTTCAAGGACATTGAAGTGGCAAAAAGCGAGAGGCAAGTCAAGAAAAACAAACAAATGGTCGAGCTGACGCCAAAGGAATTTGATCTCTTGATGACGCTGTACAGCTATAGGGGCAAAATATTCACCCGGGAGGAGCTGCTGGACTTCGTATGGGGCTATGATTATTTTGGCGATACAAGAACCATTGATACGCACATCCAGCGCTTGCGAAAGAAGCTGGATCTTAACGATATGATCACGACCGTGTTCGGCATTGGCTACAAATTCGAGAGACAGGCGGACCTCTAAAATGATCCGGACGATTAGAGCCAAATTTATTGTTGGCTTTTTCTTTATCTTTTGCATCTCCTTTCTGCTGCTTAATCAGCTGGTCTCGCAAAGCATCGAAACGAGCAATAAAAAAATTGTTGCAGAGGATTTGATCGGGCTTAAAAAAAACAGCAGCATCTATGTTCGCCAGGCTTTTTTGATCAACCATTTTACGAATGACCAGCTTTATTTCGGGCAAATGGCGGAGGAAATGGTGCAGGATCTGCGTCACTCCACCAGCAGCAGCGTAAGCGCGTATACGGTCGATGGGAAAATGCTATATGCATCCGATAAGCTGCCCTTCTCGGGCGCAGACGAGGATTTGAAGCAAGCGCTGCTTGGCAAAACGGCTTATACGATTTCGTATTCGTCGGGCAATACTTCTGTTCTTTATTCTTATCCGGTTGTCATTGACGGAACGAAGGTAGGCATTTTGCGTTTTGCCAAAGACTTCTCCCTGCTGTATGAGCAAAGCGACCATACGCTGGCGATTATCTTTTATATTGCGCTGGCGATCTTTGCGGTCGCTTTCCTATTCTCATACATTCTCTCCAGACATATTACGATTCCTCTAATCCAGCTCACCAAAGCTTCTACCGAGGTGATGAACGGGAATCTGGATATCCGAATCGGCTTTCGAAGAAGGGATGAGATCGGAAAGCTGGCTGCCAATTTCAGCAGCATGATCGAGAAGATTAAAGCTCAAATTACTAGAATCGAGAAGGATAGAGATCGGCTGGAGGAAGTAAATGTGGAGCGGAAGCAGTTTTACGACAACGTTACGCATGAGCTGAAAACGCCGCTCACAACCATTCTTGGTTATGCGGAGATGATTCGCGAGATAGGCGAGCGGGACGAGTCGTTGTTCAACAAAGGGATGGATCATATCGTCGATGAGAGCAAGCGTCTGCATGGGATGGTGCTTGCGCTGCTCGAGATGTCGAAGCAAACGATGAATAGGGACGATTTTGAACAAGTTGAAGCCGGACAAATTGTTCGGGATGTATGCGAAGCCATGCAGGTAAAAGCCAAACGCTACAGCAAAAAAATAGACTGCCATGCCGAGGACGGGCTCTTTGTCAACGGGGATGGAGATAAGCTGAGGCAGCTTTTTATTAATCTGATCGATAACGCCATTAAGTACAGCTTTGCCCATTCCGATATCCATGTCGAAGCGAAGCGGGAGGAGCAGCTTGTTCGGTTTGCTTTCATCAACAAAGGGGAGACGATCTCTGAGGCGTATTTGTCGCGGATTTTCGAGCCGTTCTACCGGGCTGACAATAAGCAGCATGAGGCAGAGAGCGTCGGACTGGGCCTAGGCATTTGCAAAAATATCGTTAATGAGCATCACGGCGTTATTCGGATTGAGAGCGAGCATCAGCAAACGACTGTATTTATCGATATGCCTTACGCGCAGGAAAGGAGGGAGCCGCTATGAGCAAACGTCCCGTTGCGCTGCTTATTTTGCTTGTTTTATTAGGCGCCCTCTTATCTGGCTGCATGACAAAACCCCGCTCGGAAACGATCATTATTCCTGATTTTGAAGAGAATATCGCGTCCGATCCTAAAAATGAAGCGATAGCGGTTAAAACGATCTACCGATTGCCTGTTCATGAAGCGGATAAAGGCAATTGGCTCGGCTGGATGGGCATTGATGCCGTCCTTGGCGTCTACGGCGGAGCAGGCGACCGTTCCAAAGGCTTTGAAAAAGTGGATTATCCATATAATGAGAGGACCAAGCTTTGGGATTTTGATAAAACGGCCGCTATCGACAGCTTATCGCCAGATGGCAGCTACGCTTCATTCGTTCAGGAAGGAGATGAGGCCGCTTCCCTGTCGCTCGTTTCAATTTCCGATCGAAAGCAAATCATGATCGAGCAGCTCGCTCCTCATTTGCATCTAAACAGCAGCACCACTTGGTCAAGCAACAGCCGCTACCTTTCGTATGTCACTCAACATACGCAAGATGCAAAGGTAACGATCAACGTGTACGATGCAATCGAGAAAAGCTTAAAGCAGTATGCTATCCCAAACTGGCAGAGAACGGACTATATCTCGTATGTGAAAATAGCGGATGACGGCCTTGGCGCATTGGTCGTCAAAACAAACGAGATGCAATCGGATGTTTTATTTGGCTCTCTAAAGGACAGCGAGTTTGCCACCCATTACATACATGCCATAAGCTATGATGGTGCAGTGGACTGGTTGACTAACGACCAAATCGCTTTTGTCGCCCCGGATGGATCCCTATTTGCATATGACCGGCGTAATGGGGCAGCCTCGACATTGCTGAAGCAGGTCGGCAGCTTCCAAGTTTCTCAGGATAGAAGGTATATTGCTTACTCGAAGGGCGATATGATTTATGCCGGCAAGCTGCAAGGCAATAATATTCTCTACGTGAAGTCTATTTATCAAGGGCTTGTACCTGCTCAAATGGCATGGAGTCCGGACAGCAGCAAGCTTTTGATCGACGGCTGGAAGCCATATGCACAGCAGTCAAGACCGGCAGTACGTCCTGCAAACAATCAGCCGTTTGTCATTACATTCAAATAACGAAGCGGGATATTAACCCGAAAGCTGTGCCTTGAAGAAGGCGACATGCTTTCGGTTTTTTTTATTGGAAGGGCTGCTCAACACAAACGGAAAGATTTGGAGACATTTTGTACACAAGTTAGTCAACTGGTCGTGACATCCCTGCAATACATTTAATGAGCCGGTTCTGAATGACGGCCATTGAAGAAAGGTGAGTGAATATGAAAATAAAAGGTTTATGGATAGCGTGCAGCCTGATCCTGCTGTTTCTTTCTGCCTGCAGCAGCCAGGGGACAAGCAATGCGCCGCAGGAGCAAACATCAACGAATGGCGGGTCGGTGACGGGGGAAGAGAAGGGCGATAATGAAGCTGCGACCGGGACGGGCGGTAAAAAGACAATCGTATTTTCGACTTTTTGGCCGGACGAGCGGTTTAAGGAAGCGAAGAAGAAATATGAAGCCAAGCATCCGAATATCGAGATCAAGCTTGAATATATCGAGACCGATGACCAAAATTTAGAAGCTGCCCTCGAGAAATTCGTCACCACTACGAATACGGCTATGTTAGCCGGAAAGGGAGCCGATCTGATTGAAATGGATTTGCTGCCCATCGACAAGTATGTAAACAATAATCTGCTTGTTGATCTGAATAAGATGATGGAACAGGATTCATCGTTCCGTAAGGATGATTTTTTCGTAAATGTTCTGAATCATGCAACGACTGGCGAAGGGCTTTACGGGATGCCGCTCTCGTTCTTCCTTTTTGGGCTCTTGGGGGATGAGGATGCCATTGGAAAAGCGGGCGTAAAAGTAGACGACAGCAGCTGGACATGGAATGAATTTGCCGAGACTGCAAAGGAATTAGCCAAAAAAGGCGAATATAAGCACGCATTCACCTCCCAAGCGGAGTATCTATTAGATCAAATGGTTACGGACAACTACTCTCTGTTCGTGGATGAGGCAAGCCGAAAGGCAAAGTTTGATACGAAGGCCTTTACCGATCTCATGCAGCAGGTGAAAAAGATGTTCGACGAAGAAGTGATTTCAGACGATGGCCGCGAGAAAGCCTATTTCATGCAAAGCCAAATTAATTCATCATGGGATTACTTAGTTGCACTTCGGGAATTTGCCGAGCATGCCAAGCTGTATGCGAAGCCGAATGCGTTGTCTACCGAGCCCGGGGGCTATTTCCGAACCTATAAAACGATAGGCCTTAATGCAAAATCAACGGTTAAAGCGGAAGCTTGGGATTTTATTAAATTTCTCACTTCGGAAGAGCTGCAGCACCCTCCTGAGTCAGCAGGCATTCCGATCCGTAAAAGCATCTTTGAAAAGCAGGTCAAGCAGCTGCAAGCGGCGGGAGAAGTTCAAGCCTATAAAGAAGGGCCTTTGCAGGGCATGACGTTTAAGGTCGACAATGAAATCCTTCAGCAGCTTGAAGCTTACGTAAACGGCGCGGTCCATGCTGTCGCGTTCAAAACAACGAAGCTTAATGAGATTATAACCAAAGAGTCGCAAGCGTTCTTTAGCGGCCAAAAATCGGCGGAGGAGGTCGCGAAGCTGGTTCAAAATAAAGCAACGACCTATCTCAATGAGTAGAAATCGTTTCGCTTTCTTGCTGCGCAAGGAGTGGATCGCCGCACTGCTGTTTTTGCTGCCCAGCTTAATTGGTTTTATGCTCTTTTATTTGCTTCCGTTTGGCATGGGAGTGTTTTATTCCTTTACGGATCGAACCCTTGGCGGCGCCTTCGTTGGCTTCGACAATTACAAGGAGCTGCTTGGCAGCAGCTCCTTCCGTAAAGCGGCGTCGAATACGCTGCTTTTTACGCTCATTAGCGTGCCGCTGCTTATCGCCATTTCCTTAAGCCTCGCTCTTTTGCTGAATCAGCGTTTATTTTTTCGCAGCTGGCTGCAAACCGCTTTTGTTTTGCCGCTCGTCATTCCCGTCGCCTCTATCGTCATGATTTGGCAAATTTTCATGGACTGGAATGGCAGCTTGAACGCGTGGCTGAATGGCTTGGGCGGCGGCAGAATCGATTGGCTGCAATCGGAATGGTCAATGGGCATGCTTGTCATGATGTACATTTGGAAGAACATGGGGTACAACATGATTTTATTTCTGGCGGGACTGCAATCGATACCGCAATCCTATTACGAGACGGCACGAATCGAAGGAGCGGGCAAGGTACGCCAGCTTTTTCATGTCACGCTTGTGTATTTAACGTCTACGATGTTTTTTGTCATTCTGATTTCGATCGTAAATTCGTTTAAAGTATTCCGGGAGTCCTATTTGCTGGCCGGAGATTATCCGTATGACCGTATCTACATGATGCAGCACTATATGAATAATATGTTTTTTTCGCTTGATATGCAGAAGCTGACATCAGCGGCAACGCTTATGGTCGGCTGCATCGTTATTTTGGTCATGCTGCTGTTTGCGGTAGAGCGCCGGTTTCGATCATTTTTGGAATAAACGCTTTGGAGGAAATGATGGAGAAGTCTGGACGGGTATCAAGGCTGGCAATAACACTCATCTTAGTGATGTTGGCGGCCATAGCTGTATTGCCGATTGTGCTTACGTTTACGAACTCGATCATGACGGAGAGCGAGATCGGCTTGAATTATCATTTAATTGGAAAAATGACGGATGCCGCTGCGGGAGAGAAGGCTGCTTTTGTTAACCTGAAGCTGCTTCCGGATTGGTTTTCGTTTGATCAATATGCACAGGTGCTGTATAAAAATCCGATGTTTCTGAAGCTATTTTGGAATTCGGCGGGATTGGTCGTACCGATCATCGCGGGGCAGGCGCTCGTGGCGGCTCTAGCGGCGTATGCATTTGCCAAACTGCGCTTTAAAGGCCGTGATAAGCTGTTTCTCATCTATTTGATGACGATGCTCATGCCCTTTCAAGTGACGCTTGTCCCGAATTATATGATCGTAGAGAAGCTTGGTTTAATGAATACGGCATCTGCTATTATTTTGCCGGGCATCTTCAGTGCATTCGGGGTGTTTATGCTGCGGCAATTCATGGCGCATATTCCTTATTCCTATATGGAAGCCGCGCAAATGGACGGTGCCGGACATGCTGTTATTTTTACGCGGATTATTATGCCGCTCGTTAAGCCGGGCCTAGCTTCATTGATGGTGCTGTTGTTCGTCGATTACTGGAATATGGTAGAGCAGCCGCTTATTTTTCTGCAGGATCCGTTCAAGCAGCCGTTATCGCTTTATTTGGCTTATATTAATCAAGAGGCGCGCGGCGTTGGTTTTGCTGCCTCTGTGCTTTATATGACGCCGATGGTGCTGCTGTTTTTGTACGCGGAATCTTATTTTGTAGCAGGGATCCAGCAATCGGGGATCAAGGGGTAGGAGTGATTGTTTTGGAAGTGGAAACGATGGAACATAACATAAGCGCCCGCAAGCGGAAGCTCAGACTTATAGGCGGCTTGTTTACGCTCATTCTTGTTGCTTTTACGTTGTTAGGCAACACGCTGTTTGCGCTAACGCTGCCTAAAGTGATAACGGGGGAGGCTGCCAAAGGGTCGCTGGATTATTTCTATAAAGGAAGTGCGGTAATCAAGCCCGTGCAAGAGGTGGAGCTAACTAACCCTGCTGGCTGGAAGGTCACGAAGGTGCTTGTGGGCAAAGGGGAAAATGTGCAAAAAGGCCAGTCGCTTATTACGTACGACAGCACCGAAGCGAAGCAGCAGATTGAAGACGAGCAGGCGGCGCTCCAGAAGCTGGAGCTGTCGATGAGCCTGCTCGAGAATGAATATATCGAAGCGGCTCACAAAGAGGACTACGCCGCGCTTCTTCAAGCTAAAGCCGCCTTGGAAGCTGCCAAAATCGATCGGGACATCCAAAAGAAGCATATTCAAGCGGCACAAAAAAAGCTATTGTCCAATCAGGAGCTCGTCGCCCCCTTTGCTGGCATCATAACGGATATCAAGGCGATGGAGGGAATGGCCGCAGGGGGAGCGGATATTCGCCTGTCCAACAGCAGCAAGGGGTATCAATTCGAGCTGAAAATTGCTGCAAGCATCGCTGCTATGTTTACGATTGGCGAGGGGATGGAGGCACAATTGCTGGAGAAAAAAAACCGTGTTATTCAAGGCAATATTTCTTTAATGGAAGACAGCGATCCGGGGAATTCCGGCAGCCTGTTACCGCAAGGGACAGCGGGCACAGATGAGCCTGCAACACGCATCGTCGTTACCGTTCAAGATAAGACGGTTAAAGGGGGCGAGAGCGTGCGGGTGAATATAGCCAAAAAAGGGAGCGAGGATACGCTGCTAATCGCTAGCACGGCTATTCGCAAGGATCATACAGGCACCTATGTTTATACGATAGAAACCAGGCAAGGACCGCTTGGCAATGCTTTTTATGCCGTTCGCAGGCCGATTACGATTTTGAATGCGAATGAGCATACAACGGCAGTGAGCGAAGGTTTGTTCGACAAGGAGCAGGTGATCACAGAAAGCAGCGAACCGCTTATGGATGGAGAGCGGATTCGGCAGTGATCTAGACCGTTCTAGGTGAATCGCGTATAGAAACAAGCCCGGATGCGGCTTGTTTTTTTTGCTGTATAATTTAGAAAAGGGTTTGATGAGTTCATTACGGGATCGCTTATGGTGTTTTTTTGGCAATTCGTATATGCTAGATTTAAACGAAGGGGTTGTTCCTATGATTCTAGAGGTTGCTGTCTTACAGGTTAAAGCAGGATTAGCAGACGAGTTCGAACGTAATTTCAAGAAAGCACAGGCGATCATTTCCAGCATGAACGGTTATATCAGCCATGAGCTTCAGAAATGTATAGAAGAAGATCAGAAATACATATTGTTAGTGAAATGGGAGACGCTCCAGGCTCATACGGAAGGTTTCCGGGGATCAGATGCGTATTTGGAGTGGAAAAGCCTGCTTCACCATTTCTACGATCCGTTCCCTACCGTAGAGCACTACGAGGCCGTGGATCTGAGCTAGCAAGCTCCAAACATGTAATTGAAACTAGTCATAGAGGGTGAATAGCATTCAAGATTTTATACCATTGCATCTCTGCTTCGATGGTGTTGGTCGTGAGGTTGAAGTATTAGATGTCATTCAATTGGATGAACATATTTATAGAATAGAAGAAAACCCTGTTTTTACGGAGAAGGTCGCATACGGCGATGTTATTCGTGTAAAAACAAACAACGATGTCTCCATTTATATGGAAACGATTGAAAAATCCAAGTTTACCAGACATAACTGGCTCTTAAGCAAAGAAGTGATTTACTCCTTGGAGCTGAAAATATTAAAAAATAAGATCCGGGATTGGGAAGGCAAAAGCCAGCAAGTGTTCGGAGGCATCTTTATCGTAAACCTGCCAACGAATACGAAAGTCGATATTAACGACGAGGTGCAGAGGGTTATAAAGATGGTTCAAAAATAAGCAAACGAGCGAAGCGGAGGCGAAGAATAAGATGGAGCTAGGGGTAAAAGGCAAGGTAGCGGTCATTACGGGCGGAAGCAAAGGGATTGGACTGGCAACGGCATTGCTGCTGGCCGCGGAAGGCGCTGAAGTAGCGATTGTCGCTAGGGAGATCGAATCGCTGCGCGTGGCAGCGGAGCAAATCAAGGAACAAACAGGCAAAGAAGCGTTAGTGATTAGCGCCGATGTATCAAAGCCGGAAGATGCAGATCGAGCGGTTGCTTTGACGGCAGCGCACTTTGGACGCGTCAACATTCTCGTTAACAATGCAGGAACGTCGGCAGCCCGTCCATTCGAGCAGGTAGGGGCTGAGGCTTGGACGGCAGATCTTGATTTGAAGCTGCTTGGCGCTGCTCAATTCTCACGCGCTGTGCTGCCTCATATGCGGGAATCAGGCGGCGGAGCTATCGTTAACGTAACGGCAATCGGAGGGAAAACGCCAGGCGCTTCCTCGCTGCCGACGTCTGTTAGCCGTGCAGCAGGTCTAGCGCTTACCAAGGCGATGAGCAAGGATTTGGCTGCTGACCGGATACGCGTTAATGCGGTATGCATCGGCCTAATCCGCAGCGCTCAGATCGAGCGCATGTGGCAGGCTAAGGCGCCGGAGCTAAGCTGGGATGAGTTCGCAAGCGACAAGCGCCATGGCATACCGCTTGGACGGATCGGCGATGCCAAGGAAGCGGCTAACGTTATTGGCTTCCTCGTATCCGATGCGGCATCCTTCGTGACAGGCACATCCGTTAATATTGACGGAGGCCTATCAGCCGTACTGTAAGCCGCTGAATAGTTAGGCAAGAAAAGCTCCTGGCAGCATGCCGTGTCATACACGGTAATCTGTCAGGAGCTTTTGCGGCTATTGGCTTACTTCTTCTGTTGAATACGCTGGTTAAAGCGGTCAACGCGTCCGCCTTTGTCCGTATTGCGTTGTTTGCCCGTATAGAACGGATGCGATGCGGAGCTTGTATCTACGCGGATCACGGGATAGCTGTTGCCATCCTCCCATTCCATTTTCTCATTGGACGACTTGGTGGAGCCTGTTAGAAATTTGTAGCCGCTGCTCACATCAAAAAACAAAACCTGATGGTATACCGGATGTATTCCGTCCTTCATTATATTCACCTGTCCTTTATTAGTAATACTTACGAAAAACTGTAGGCTAAGCATATCGATAATCGTTATCAATGTCAAGGCGCCTAATGAAATGTCGTATTAAAATATGGTATTTGCTAATTTCGAAAAAGTATACTACCATTAAATTATAATCATTCTAAAAGTAAGCCCTTGCATAATTGAAATGCTCTTTATATGCAGGCTTTTTAATAAAAGGAGGTATCCCTGCATGATAAACATCAAGGCAGAAATGGACCGAATCAATCGGCATTTGATGGCGAACGGATACAAACTGACTACGCAGCGTGAGATCATACTACGAGTCCTGCTTGAGAACGAAATGGATCATCTGAGCGCAGAAGGCGTCTTCATGCTCGTAAAGCAAACCTACTCCGAAATTGGTTTAGCTACGGTTTATCGGACGCTTGAGCTGCTTGCTGAGCTGCATGTCGTTGAGAAAATGAATTTTGGAGATGGCGTAGCCCGTTATGACCTTCGTGAAGAAGGGCATGAGCATATGCATCATCATCTTATATGCGAGGAATGCGGCTCGCTCAAGGAAATTAAAGAAGATTGGCTGCTTGAGATCGAGCAGCGGATTGAACGGGAGTTTGGCTTTAAGGTAACGGACCATCGGCTCGATTTTACAGGGACATACAAAACATGCGATAAAGGCGAGTGCAAACGGACACGAAAAGCCGTTTCATAATAGCTGCGTCGATGTGTAAACATGAGGAGTCTTTCCACTGCTGCGGAGAGGCTCTTTTCTTATTGATGATGATAGTTAAGGCTGGTGTTTGCAAAGCGGAAATGTTCTGTTATACTCAAATCGTAATTATTACGTTTAAACGACAAGCGAACCAAACGAGCAATAACCTTCTTTCACAGGGAAAAAGTTCGCTAATGGCTAGCGATTTGCGGGCATAATCAATATTCGCTTGCGGAATATAGTCCACATTTGAACGCGGACGTTTAGTTAGTTTATTCGAGTACATGCACGCCGTTCGTTAATCGTAATGATTACATACTAAGGAACTGATGGCAGACCCACCAATACAAATGGAGTAAAGAGGTGCATACTGAAATGGCAAACCAAACAGCGGATGCAAAAATACCGGTCACGGTATTAAGCGGTTATCTGGGAGCGGGCAAAACGACGATTTTGAACCATGTATTGAACAATCGAGAAGGACTTAGAGTGGCCGTTATTGTCAATGATTTAGGAGAGGTGAACATTGACGCGGATCTTATCCGTGACGGAGGCGGTCTTAGCCAGACGGAAGAGAAGCTCGTGGAGATGTCCAACGGCTGCATTTGCTGTACGCTGCGGGATGATTTGCTGCAAGAGGTAGAGCGTCTGGCGCTGGAGAAGCGCTTTGATTATATATTAATTGAGTCAACGGGGATCGGCGAGCCGATTCCGGTTGCTCAAACCTTTACCTACGTGGATGAGGAGCAGGCAATCGATTTATCCAGGCTGACTAGGCTTGATACGATGGTGACCGTCGTTGACGCGCTTAATTTCTGGAGCGATTACCATACGAGGGAAACGCTGCTTGATCGATCGCAGGAGGCGGGAGAAGGAGATACGCGGGGCGTGGTTCATCTTATGATCGAGCAGGTGGAATTTTGCGACGTGCTCGTTATGAACAAATGCGACTTGGTTAGCGGAGAAGAGCTGGAGAAGCTTGAAAGGACGCTGCGCGGACTCCAGCCAAGAGCGCGGATCGTAAGAGCTAGCAATGGCGGCGTGAAAGCTAGCGATATTTTGAACACGCATCTATTTGATTTTGAAGAGGCAAGCCAATCGGCAGGATGGATAAAGGAGCTTCAGAAGGAGGAGCATACGCCGGAAACCGAGGAATATGGCATCGCTTCTTTTGTCTATAAGCGGAAAATGCCTTTTCATCCAGAACGTTTGTTGAAATGGATGGCGAAGTGGCCCAAAACAATCGTTCGCTCGAAGGGGCTGATGTGGATCGCAACGCGCAATAATATGGCGGTCACGTTCAGCCAAGCGGGCGTATCGAGGCAGCTTTCGCCAGCGGGCTTATGGGTAGCCGCATTGTCCGAGGAAGAACGGTTTGCGTATTTTGGCGGCGAATATGAGAAAACGGCGGATTGGGACGACAAGTGGGGAGATCGCGTAACGAAGCTTGTATTTATCGGTGTCGATATGGACAGGGATGAAATAATGCGCTCGCTCGATTCGGCGCTGCTTACGCCAGAGGAAATGGCGGGCAATTGGCGTGAGCTGAATGATCCGATTCCGGACTTTTCTTAAGGGCGCAGAAGGGATGAAGACGATGCAAAGTTTCACGGCAAACGAGGATCAGGAGCTAGTGCTCAGCAGACAGGCGGATTCGCTATGGAAGCGGAGGACACTGGAGCTGAACGATTGGGCTGAGCGGGATAAGCGGAAAAAGCGGGACAAGGCTACTTTGATGCTTGGATCGAATGCGGTTGATGCTGAATTGTATCCTGCGCTGGCGAAGCTGAGCCTCTTGGATATCCCGACAGAGTTTTCATGCGCTGGAGTAAGCATGCTGGATGATCCGCTTGAACATTCTTTATATGCTTATATTACGTTCCAGGCATCGGAGCAGTTGGAGCCATTTGTTCATTTTGCGATTAAGTTCATGAGGCATCGCCTTTTGGTTATTTTTGAGCCGGCGCGCGGACGGTATGATCTTTCCTCGTTTTTTATCGGCCATAACCGGTCGTTTTGCTTCCTGATGCAGCGCTGCGCAGAAGCTTTTGAAGAGCAACATAGAGTCTGATTCATATAAAAAGAGCTGCCCTAGGCCGAAAACCTTGGAGCAGCTCTTTTTTATTGCGGAAACCGCTTATAAAACTAAACTATAACATATATTTTTCAAATTAATTTCAAAACAATCATGTATAATGGAAGAATGCTCTGACTTATAGTCATTTTACATAGAATAGAGGGGATGAAATGGAGCATATTCACGGTTCGTACGATAGTATATTAGTATTTTTCTCATATATTATTGCGGTGATGGCTTCGTATACGGCACTTGATTTAGCTGGAAGAGTTAGCACCTCCAAGGGGAAAACGCGACTCGGCTGGCTGTTTTTTGGTGCGGTAGCGATGGGGATGGGAATTTGGTCGATGCATTTTGTCGGCATGCTTGCCTTTAACCTGCCCATAGTTATCAAATATGATTTGATCATCGTGCTGTTATCCGTCATTGCGGCTATCGTTGCTTCATTTATTGCACTGTACGTCGTCGGCGGCAGAGAGCTGACCGGCATTCAACTGCTAGGCGGCGGCTTATTGCTTGCTACCGGCATTTCGATCATGCATTATGTCGGAATGGCGGCCATACTCATCCATATTACATATAATCCGGTTATTTTTGTTTTATCTATACTTATTGCATTTGGCGCCTCTGTTGCCGCATTATGGCTGGCGTTTTATTTCCGCAAAGGCGGGCAGCGCGGGGAGTTTTGGATGAAGCTCGGCAGCGGAGCGATAATGGGCGCTGCGATTGTCGGTATGCATTATACAGGCATGGCAGCGGCGAATTTTCACAACAGCAGCAAGTCTGCTCTTTTTTACGGCGTCATTTTGGATCAAAAATGGCTCGCGTATTTTATTGCAGTCGGCATATTTTTAACGCTTGGCTTATCATTGTTCGGCATCTATATTTCAAAGCGGATTGCCATCAAGGATCTTGAGATCGAGCAAAACGAAAAATGGTACAAGTCCTTATATGAAAACAGTCAGGACGGCATCGTTTCCGTCGATTTGCAGCAGCGCGTCATCGGTTTTAACTCTGTTGCCTTGGAAATAACGGGCTACAGCGCCAAAGAGGTCAATCAGCAATTCATATCTTCACTGAGCTCCATTATTGTCAGCGAAGATCAGGAACAGGTAAAGCAGATGTTCCACAAAGCCTTCCAAGGCGAAACGACAAGCCACGAGACTGCCATTATCCGAAGGAGCGGCGTCAGGGTTGAGCTAAGCGTCTCGAATGTTCCCGTAGTAGTGGATGGCACCGTAGTCGGAAGCTACATTATTTTTAAAGATATAACGGAAGAAATAAAAGCGAAGCAGAAAATAAGGCATTTGGCATTCCACGACGAGCTTACGGGCTTGCCGAATCGGCGCATGTTCAATCAAGCCATTGCTCAAGCGATGGAAGTAAGCAGCATAAGCAAATCACCGTTTGCCGTTATGGTGCTTGATATCGACCGTTTCAAAATGATCAACGATTCGTTAGGCCACACCATCGGCGATCAGTTTCTGAAAGAAGTCAGCATGCGGATTCAGCAATCGGCAGCAGGGCATAACGTCGTCCTCGCACGTATGGGCGGCGATGAGTTTACGCTGCTATGCCGCGATTACGACTCGCAGGAGACGATCAAGTCGCTCGCGAATCAAATTATCAGCTTCATTCAAGCTCCTTATAGACTGAAGGACAGCGATTTTTATGTATCAGCGAGCATAGGCATTGCACTTTTTCCGGGCGATGGACAAGATGCCGTGCAGCTGCTGAAAAATGCCGATACGGCGATGTATGAGGTTAAAAAAAGAGGGAAAAACGGCTATCAGTTTTTCACTAACGAGCTTGATCAAATTTTGCAGGAAAAAATCGAATTGGAAAGCGATCTGAGAAAAGCGATCGAACGCGGCGAGCTGCTGCTTCATTACCAGCCGCAAATTCGGACAGAGGATCATGCGATGATCGGAATTGAGGCGCTTGCGCGCTGGATGCACCCAACAAAAGGGTTGCTGTCTCCGGCCATCTTTATCCCGCTTGCGGAGGAAACGGGGCTCATTTACGAGATGGGAACGTGGGTACTGCGCGAGGCTTGCATGCAGATGCGCAAATGGCATGAAGAGGGAGGGCCGCTCATTCCGATTTCGGTGAACTTATCCTCGCAGCAGTTCCATCAGCCAAAGCTCGCGGAGTATATTATGGCTATTTTAGAGGAGACGGGTTTGGAGCCGCAATATTTGGAGCTGGAAATAACGGAGAGCATGATGATGGACGCCACTGTTTCAAGCTCAATTTTGAACCAGTTAAACGAATATGGCATAAAGATCAGCTTGGATGATTTTGGTACAGGATACAGCTCCCTAAGCTACTTGAAAATGTTCCCGATTCATAAGGTGAAAATTGATCGCTCCTTTATCCGGGATATTACCGAGAACAATGATGATAAAGCGATTGTAGCGACGATTATTGCGATGGCGCAGCATTTGAATATGGAAGTCATTGCGGAGGGCATTGAGACGAAGGACCAGCTTGATATTTTAACGGATAATGAATGCGGAAAGATTCAGGGCTATTATTTCAGCAAGCCTTTGCCCGCAAATGATGTGGAGGAAGCCTTTTTTGTACCCCGGCGAACTGTAAATGTTTAATCCTATAGTAGATAGAGATGAAATAGAAGTTTAAAAGAGAGCATTCACATTTGAATGTTCTTTTTTTTGTTAGACAGAAAGTCTGATGTAAATATATACATTTTATGTTAATGTATTTTTTGTAAGAGAGTTATCCATAGTTTTGAATAGCAGTCTGTTATATTAAATCATTTTTTTGCTATATGTGATAGATTGCTAAATTTGTATATTCCGCAAAGAAAAGAGGAAACGACATTGAAGAAGTATGTAGCCATGGTATTAATATCATCGCTGGTCATTATGCTGCTGCAGCAAGTATCGCTTACAGCCGTCAGCGCTGATGCGCCGCAGCCGCCCATTTATCCGTCCAAGGACAAATTTTACGATGGGAATATGGTTTTTAATGGAGAAAATGGCCTTAATTATGTAGGGTATGATGCTGCTTATGGGGAGCACAAGACTTACCTGCATTATTCGTTAACGGGCATTAATGCCAATAAAACGCTAGAATCGGTTAAGCTTGTTATTCCTATTTTGAATGGGTATGTTTCGCGCGCGCAATCTAACGTAGACCCTTATATTAATGTATATGGATCCTCCAGCGACAATTGGAGCGAGGCCGGAATATCCATTAGCGATCTGCCGGCTTACAATGCCGGAATTGATTTTTTAGGAAAAAAATCGTTTGATTTTGCAGGCTCAAGCAGCGGGCTTTTGCTGGACTATGATGTCACCGCGTTTATAAAAAATCAGCTTGCAGATTCGGATCGGCAGGCTTCTTTCGTATTGACAGGACCAACTGCCGGGGATGCTTTGCCTGGCGCAACAGGCATTGTGCAAAATATTATTATGCTGAATGAACGTGAGAGCGGCAATATAGGCGTTCCCTATTTAGAGTATGTCTATAAGGCAAATGAGCCGCCGACAGGCACTATAGCGATTAATAATGGGGACTTATATACGAAAAATACTAGCGTCACGCTATCTTTAACGTTTTCAGATCCAGAGAGTGACGCTGTTGAGGCTCAATTTTCGAATGATAATGCGACTTGGAGCGCTAAAGCGCCGATTAGCGCTGCCCAGTCTTGGCTGCTCTCTGCTGGAGACGGGATAAAGACGGTATATATGAAGCTGAGCGATCAAGCAGGCAATATATCCACTTTTAGCGATACGATTATATTGGATGCTACAGCTCCTGTTATTGGCGGAGTGAGCCATCTGCAGAAAACGAATCAATCGGTTATCATCACGATTACAGACGCCAATTTGCAATCCTCGACCTTGAACGGTGGTTCAATTGGCAGCGGGCCGCTCCTTGTTAGTGCCGCAGGCGACTACTCGGTTGTGGCAACCGATAAAGCTGGAAACAGTACGACCGTGAGCTTCAGCATTGACAAGACGGCGCCAACGATTTCAGGCATAACAAACGGCTCGTTCTATAGTCAAAATGTGGTTGCTACGTTCAGTGACTCTAATCCTAGCGCAGTGCTGTCAGCAACGCTAAATGGATCCTCATATACGAGCGGGTCAACGATTACAGCAGAGGGCAGTTACACCTTGATCGTAAACGATGGGTACGGAAATGTGACGACGCTAGACTTCACCGTAGATAAAACTCCGCCAAGCGGCAGCCTCTCGATCGAGAATGGCAAGAGCGCTATCAATCGTAAAGCTGTAGCTTTAACGATTACTTCATCGGATAGCAATGCCGTCCAGATGCGTTTCTCGAACGATGGAACGGATTGGAACGAAGCGGACTGGATTGCAGCAGCTGCAAGCAAGAGCTGGTCTTTAACGGATGGGGATGGCGAGAAAACGGTTTACATGCAGCTAAAGGATGCAGCAGGAAACACGGCTGGGTACACGGACACTATTGTTCTAGATACGGTGCCGCCGGTTATAGCCGGCGTGAGCGATGGCGATAAGCTTAACCGGACGGCGACGATAACGTTCACTGAAGGCACGGCGACGCTGAATGGCTCAGCCTTTGCTAGCGGGAGCAGCGTAAGCGCGGAAGGCGATTACACGCTTGTCGTAACGGATGCCGCGGGTNGCGATAAGCTTAACCGGACGGCGACGATAACGTTCACTGAAGGCACGGCGACGCTGAATGGCTCAGCCTTTGCTAGCGGGAGCAGCGTAAGCGCGGAAGGCGATTACACGCTTGTCGTAACGGATGCCGCGGGTAATGTGGCAACCGTAAGCTTCAGCATCGACAAGACGTTGCCGGCAGTGAGCGGGGTAACGGACGGCGCTTTTTATAAAACGGATGTTCAGCCTGCCTTCTCAGATAACCATACAGGCGTGTCGGCTAAGCTGAACGGCAATGATTATACAAGCGGCAGCAGCCTATCAGCGGAAGGCGCCTATTCACTCGTTGTGACGGATGCGTACGGCAACAGCGTGACGGTCGCTTTTACAATCGATAAAACGCCGCCAAGCGGAAGCGTTGTAATTGCGGGTGGCGCAGCTGAAACGGCCTCAGCGTCAGTCACGCTGGCTGTAACGGGAACCGATTTGCATGGGCTGACGATCGCTTTTTCGAATGATAATGCCACTTGGAGCACGGCTGAAGCTTTGGCAAGCAGCAAAGCTTGGACGCTGAGCAGCGGCGATGGAATCAAAACCGTGTATGTGAAGCTGACGGACGAGGCCGGAAATGCTGCCGTCTTTAGCGACACGATCGTGCTGGACACAACGGCTCCTGTTGTAACCGGCATTGCGAACGGGGATTTGGTTAATACGAATGTTACGCTGACCTTTAACAAAGGCACGGCTACGTTAAACGGGAATGCTTTTGCAAGCGGTTCTGTGATCAGCGCGGAAGGTACATACGTGCTGGTCGTAACGGATGCGCTGGGACATGTCACAACGGTTGCTTTTACAATCGATAAGGCAGCGCCTATCGTAACCGGCGTGAGCAACGGAGATAAGCTTAACCGGACGGCGACCCTAACGTTTAATGAAGGCACGGCGACGCTGAATGGCTCAGCCTTTGCTAGCGGAAGCAGCGTAAGCGCGGAAGGCGATTACACGCTTATCGTAACGGATGCGGCGGGCAATGTGGCAACCGTAAGCTTCAGCATCGATAAGACGTTGCCGGCAGTGAGCGGGGTAACGGACGGCGCTTTTTATAAAACGGATGTTCAGCCAGTCTTCTCAGATAACCATACAGGCGTGTCGGCTAAGCTGAACGGCAATAGCTATACAAGCGGCAGCAGCCTATCAGCGGAAGGCGCCTATTCACTCGTTGTGACGGATGCGTACGGCAACAGCGTGACGGTCGCTTTTACAATCGATAAAACGCCGCCAAGCGGAAGCATCATGATCAATAACGGAGATGCAGAAACTACGCATGGACTTGTAACGCTGACGATTACCAGCACAGATGCGAATGAGTATACAGCGCGGCTGTCCAACGACGCAGCGGTGTGGAAGGCCGTGTCTTTAGCGGATTGGGCGCTCTCGAACGGCTACGGAGAGAAGAAGGTTTACTTGGAGCTAGTGGACGCGGCTGGCAATAAGACGATCGTTTCGGATACGATCATGTATCGCTCATCTCCCGTCCTGCTTGAAAGCAGCGTAAACGGTTCGGAGGATACGGCGCTCCATTTCAGCGGAGATGACTTCTTATATAGCAATGCAGACGGCTCTTTGCTTGATGAAATCACGATTGATACGCTTCCGGCTAACGGCAAGCTGCAGCTTGACGGTTCCGACGTAGCGGCAAATGACAAGCTTGCGGCTGCAAGCCTTGCTAAGCTTACCTTTCTTCCGGCTTTGAATTGGTTCGGCCAAACGAGCTTTGAATGGAGCGGTTCTGCACAAGCGATTCAAGCTGAGCGTTCAGCTCAAATGATAATCGCGGTTGCTGCCGTAAATGATGCGCCAACTGTCGCCAATGCGACCCACTCCACTACAGGCAGCGCGAAGATTGAGGGGCAGCTTGCGGCGGTGGATGTAGATGGGGATGCGATTGCTTTTGCCGTTGTTGGACAGCCATCGAAGGGCAAGCTAACGCTTGATGCGGCTACCGGCAAATTCAGCTTTGAGCCTGAAGCGGGTTATTACGAGAATGTGACCTTTACCTATAAAGCGAATGACGGTAAAGCGGATTCCAACACAGCTACGGTCACTATCGTAAATAATCAACCTGCTAGCAGCGGAAGCGGAAGCGGAGGTTCAACGACACCTCTGGTTACGATAGAAGGAGCTGGCAATCTGCCGGGCGTTAAAGTGGAAGTTGTGCTGAAAGACGGGAAACAAGTGCTTGTTGTGTCGCTAGATGGCAAGCAGCTAACGGAATTAATTAGAAATGTAAAAGATAATGAGTTGACGATTGACGTGGGAGCTACGAGCCATAATGTTGAATTAGCAGTGGATGCAGCGTTACTTAAACAACTTAATGAAAGCGGGAAAACGATAAAGCTAGTACAAGGCGGAACAGGCTACGGGTTATCTTCATCCGCGATCCGGGATGTCTTAACGGATTGGGCTGATGCTGGCGCTCAGCTGAAGATTGAAATTAAAAAAGCGGACGAGGCTGATGGAGCAAAAATAGAAAAACTCGCGAAGGATAAGGGCTATTCCTTATTAGTAACGCCTATGAGCTACCAGCTCTACTTCCAAAATGGAAATGCCCGCATAATCTTGTCTTCGGTAAAAGGTTATATCACGATCTCTTATGGACAGGAAGAGCTAAAAGGCAAACAGCCCAAAACAGCTGTTCTTCTTCTGCCAAATGGAAAGCTGGTGCATGTTCCAACGAAGATCAGCCATAATGCCGGCAAGTTTGAAATTAAGGTGAACAGCTTCGCGAATGGCATCTTTACTCTTATCGATTACAAGAAGACATTCGGGGATGTTGGCGGCTGGTCCAAGCCGTATATTGAAGAATTAGCAGGGCGTCTAATTATACAAGGGACCGGCGATGAGACGTTTGAGCCGAGCCGCAGCGTTACCCGCGCCGAATTTGCGGCGATTATTACTGGAGCACTTGGTCTATACAAGGAAGCTGGAGTAAAATCCTTTTCAGATGTAAGCGAGGATAGCTGGTATGCCGCTTCCTTGGCCGCTGCCACGGAGTATGGCTTAATTAGCGGTTATGCTGACGGTTCATTCCGTCCAAACGAAAAAATTTCACGCGAGGAAGCAATGGTCATTTTGGCTCGATCATTTAGCCTGATGGAGCTGAAGCCTGGGTTCACTCAAGCGGAGCTGGATCAAGGGCTTGCCTCCTTTGGGGATAAGGATGAGCTGAAGAGCTGGTCGCAAGCGTCTGTTAGACTTACGGTGCTTCTCGGAATCGTGAACGGAAGCAACGATCAACTGCTGCCAGCCGAACCGATGACTAGAGAACAGCTAGCTGCGGTAATCGTTAAGCTGCTGCAAGCTGGCCAATTTATTTAAGGAGATGGCTATGCGTTTTACATTGGAGGAGGCATTGGCGGACGAGCCGGTATTGTTCGAGCTTTTTGCCCAGAACCGCGGTGAGGAAGTGGCAGCTTGGGGCTGGGGGGAAGCGGAGCTGCAAACGTTTCTCGCCATGCAGTTCCGATTTCAGCAGCAATCCTATCGGATGCAGTTTCCAGTAAGTCATATTCAGCTTATTAAAGTGGAAGATCAGACTGTCGGCATGCTTCGCACAGCTGCTACAGAATCAGATCGGGTGCTGGTAGATATCATTTTAACTGCTTCATATCGAAATAAGGGGATAGGCACGGAGCTTATTCTGATGCTTCAGGAGGAGGCCCGGGCTGCTGGGCTTCCCCTGAAATTAACCGTGCTGCGTGATAACCTTGCCAAACGGTTATATAAAAGGCTGGGCTTCACCGTTTTCTTGGAGGACGAGCTTTATGAGCATATGCGCTGGCAAGGATAGGCATCCATAACGAAGTTGTCGGTTGTGCTTTTGACCGATTTCTTATAGATCCATTACTTCAAGAAGGGCGAGGGGATACGATAATGGTACCTTATTTAGGGGAAATTCGAATGTTCGCAGGTAATTTTGCTCCGCAGGGCTGGGCTCTTTGCAACGGTGGGATGCTTTCGATTGCTGAAAACGATGCTTTGTACATGTTGCTGGGAACAACGTACGGCGGCGACGGAGTAACGACTTTTGCCCTGCCGAATTTGGCAAGCCGGATACCGGTTGGCACAGGCAGGGATTCACAATCAGGAAAGACTTATATTTTGGGTGAAGCAGGGGGAACGGAGAGCGTGACATTAACGGCAAACCAGCTTCCCGTTCATACGCACCCCGTTAACGGCTCGGATGCCGCAGGCAACCAAACCTCGCCGAGTGACGGCGTATGGGCTGCTCAAATGTCTAAAAACATGTATTCAAGCGCAGCATCCGAAGGCGTGATGGATCCGCAATCGATTACTCCTACCGGAGGAAATCAACCGCATAATAATATGATGCCGTTTTTGGCGGTTAATTTTATCATCTCGCTTGCAGGCGTATTCCCACAACAGAACTAAGGAGGCATTTGAATGGCAGAGTCATTTATTGGCGATATCAGATTATTTGGTTTTGGATTTACTCCAAAAAATTGGGCGGCTTGCGAAGGCCAGCTTTTGCCGATTAACCAAAACCAAGCTTTATTTTCGATCTTGGGGACGACCTATGGGGGAAATGGCACGACGACTTTCGCATTGCCTGATTTAAGAGGAAGAGCGCCTGTCCACATTGGAAATGGCATTAATTTGGGGGGGAAGGCGGGAGAAGCGGCACATACGCTAACGTATAGTGAGATGCCGGCCCATAACCATATTGCGCAAGGAACGGAGAAGACAGCCTCCGAATATTCGCCTATCGGTCATGCTTGGGCTGTACCGGGTGTTAACAGCGGGTCATATGCTACTACACCGAATACGACGATGAGTCCAAATGCGCTCTCAACGGCGGGAGGAAGCCAGCCGCACTCTAATATGCAGCCGTATTTAGCCATGAATTATTGCATTTGCACAAACGGAATATTTCCATCACGTAACTAGAAACGGTTAGGAGGAATAATAATGGCTGATCCCTATGTAGGTGAAATTCGCATTTTTGCAGGAAACTTTGCTCCTAAGGGCTGGGCATTATGTGACGGGCAATTGCTGCCGTTATCACAAAATACAGCTTTATTTTCAATACTGGGCACGATGTACGGCGGAGACGGTAAAACAAACTTTGCCCTTCCTGATCTAAGAGGCAGGGCGCCTATGCAGCAGGGACAAGGTCCTGGGCTAACAGAGCGTACGCAAGGAGAAGCGGACGGTGACCCGAATGTCACATTGTTGACGAATGAAATACCGAGCCACTCTCATGCTCCTGCCGCAGTAGCCGTTAGCAATGCGAATTTACCTGCCGATGCACTATGGGCGGGCTTAGCACAGGGCCGGGGGGTGCCTGCTTTGTACGGCAATTCCCCTGCTCAGCCAATGAGTCCGCTGGCAATCGGAATAGCTGGACAAAGCTTGCCTCATAATAACATGCAGCCTTATTTAGGATTAAACTTTATCATCGCCTTAACGGGCATATTTCCTCCTAGGTCTTAGTCTGATTCTGATGGGCCATTGCACATGACTTGCAAATGCAGGCTTTATTGCGATCGGCTTCCGGAACCTGTTGAAGAAGAGACTTAGGGAAATTTTCGCGAAAGCACCAGCAATCCGCTGCTTCTTCTTGCACAGCTTTGATCCCGCACTCATTCGGCTTACCGCATATCGGACAATTCATGGTGAGATGCTCCCTTCTTAAAGAAACAGCCCTTTCGCTTCTGGCGAAGGGGCTGTTTCGCATATTGAGCCAATCGTGTGCCTACACAGCGGATGATTGGAGGACGAACTTCTCGATGACGTGACGCACGCCTTCCTCATTGTTCGATAGCGTGACATAATCCGCGATATCCTTAAGGGATTGAATCGCGTTGCCCATCGCTACGCCAAGGCCTGCAGCAATAATCATTTCATTGTCGTTCCACGCGTCGCCGAGGGCAATCGTTTGGTCCATCGTGCAGCCTAAGTGCTCAGCCATAAACCGCAGGGCATGTCCCTTCGTGCCTTCCTTATGCATAAACTCCAGATAGTGCGCTTTCGATTTTGTAATGTGCACGCGATCGCCAATAAGCAGCTTTAGCTCCTCGGCAATTATATCGAGACGAGCGGGATCGTCGATGATCAGCATTTTGTTCATCGGAAAATCAATCAGTTTATTGAAGTCAGGCTCTATTTTGTAAGGGATGTTGGAGAGCTTGGAATAAGCCTTTATTTTATCGTTATCTTCTGTTGCGTACAGTTCGTCATCCACATAAAGCTGCAGGTGAAGGCCATTTGCTTCGACGTAGGCATGCAGCTCCTTGGCCGCATCGATAGGCACGTTGCGCTCATATAACACTTGCCCGTCGAGCAGAGTTTTGACGAGGGCTCCCTGATAAGTAATAATAGGAACATTGAGTTCAATTTGCTTGGCAATCTTTTGAGCGGAAGCAAACATGCGGCCTGTTGCGAGCGTAACCGTCACACCCTGCGCAATGGCAGCCTCCATCGCACGCTTCGTGCCTTCCGTTACGGTTAGGTCATCCGTCAATAAGGTGTCGTCAACATCAATTGCAATAAGTTTATACATACTAGCAGTGAAGCTCCTCTCCAGCTCTCTAAATTTTAGATTAGGTTGATTGTAGCTAAAATGATCCACACATACAAGACTTTGCGTATGCTTACGAAGTAGTTTTACTTCGTAAAACTTTAGAGGAGATGAACAGATGAACAATTTTACTTCAGCGGCGTCAAAACAACGATTTCTGACTCTCTGCGTGCTGGGCGCTATTTTGTTTACAGCCGTAGGCTTCGCGCTTGGGCTGCTATGGACGGGCAATCGATATCCGATGCTGAAGGAGCCGGTATTCAAGCAATTTACAGTGTCCTACAACAAAATTATAAATGATTATTTAAACGGAGCTGAGCCGAAGAAGCTCATTAACGGAGCGGTTGCCGGCATGGTCGCTTCCCTTGAGGATCCTTACTCCCGGTATTTAGCAGAGGAGAAGGGCAATGCGTATACCGAATCGTATGAAGGCCAAATATACGGGATTGGCGCTGAAATCCGCGAGGAGGAAGGCCAGTTCGTCATAAGCGGGCTGACGAAGGGCGCTCCTGCCGAGCGCGGCGGCTTGCTGCCGGGCGATATCATCATCTCGGTAGATAATCAGAAACTGAGCGGGAAGACGTTTGAGGAGCTTCTGAGCGTCATTAGAGGCAAGGAAGGCACGTCGGTCTCCCTCAAGGTGCAGAGGCCGAATCAGGTCGAGCAGATTGCGCTGACGCTGAAGCGGGAAGCTATTCCGGTCCATACGGTTACCTCCGAGATGCTGGAGGGCGGGATTGGCCATGTGACGATCAGCCGCTTTGCCGAGAAAACAGCGGATGAATTCGAGGCAGCACTTAAAGAGCTGCAGGCGAAGCAGCCGCTTAAAGGTTTGCTGCTTGATATGCGCTCGAATCCGGGAGGCTTGCTGCAGCCGACCATCAAAATTGCGAGCACGCTAATTCCGAAGGATAAAGTGATTTTGAACGTCGTATACAAAAATGAGCGCCAGACGATCACTTACAAATCCAAGCAAGAGAAGGAATGGACGGTGCCGATTGCGGTGCTCGTAAATGGGCAATCCGCGAGCGCCAGCGAGGTGCTGACAGCCGCATTGAAGGAATCGGCGGGAGCTACCGTCATTGGAGAAAAAACGTATGGCAAAGGCGTCGTGCAAGCCTTTAATCAATTTAAGGACGGCTCGGTTTTAAGCTTAACGGAGGCGCAGTGGAAGACGCCTGGCGGAACCTGGATCAACAAAACAGGCGTTTCGCCGGATTTCGCGGTCAATCTTCCCGAGTATACGAAGCTGAGACCACTTGCCATCGGCTCAGATATGAAAGTGGGAAGCTACGGCGAGGATGTGAAGACGCTGCAGCTGATGCTGAAGGAGCTAGGCTACGGTCCTACGGGGCAGGTGGGTATGTTCGACAAGCAGACTGCTGAAGCGATGCGCAAGTTCCAAGCCGCTGAGAAGCTGGAGGCTACAGGCAGCTTTAACGACAAGACGGGCTATCAGCTGCTGGAGCGGCTGCGCGAGAAGCTTGGACGCGAGGACAGCCAGCTGCTTAAAGGATTAGAGGTTCTAAAAAAATCGTAGTTGACAACGGGGATGATAATCATTATCATCAAGTAGGAAGCAAATCCTTCGTTGCGCTGCGGGGTGAATCGGATGAAGAAGATCAAATATTGCAAACGGAATTTAAGGAATGGATCAGAGCCGATTTATAAGGCGATGAAAAGCCGATATCCGGATATCAAGCAGAAGAAAAGCGATTGCCTCGGCGATTGCAAAACCTGCAAGCTAGAGTGCTTCGTCGTCATTAAGTCGAAGACGGTAAGCGCGCCGTCTCCAGAGAAGCTCTACAAACGATTGAAAAAAATGATCGGATAACCAATAAAAATGGATACATTTACAAGAACGGCATTTGCCGTTCTTTATTTTTATGTTAGAATAAGTACAATCTAGGAAAGCTGAGGTGCACGAGCATGAATGATGGATTAGCAGAAGCTTTAAATGAACAGATGAATTTTGAATTTTATTCTGCGCATGTGTATCTTGCAATGGCAGCGTATTGTTCGGGCGAGAGCTTGGACGGTTTCGCAAACTTCTTCATTGTACAAGCTGAGGAAGAACGGTTTCATGCTATGAAAATATACAAATTTCTAAACGACCGTGGCCGCCGTGCTACACTTTCGGCTCTTGGAGAGCCAAATAACGATTACGCGTCCATCCTGGACACATTCGAGCAAGGCTATGGACACGAGCAGCAAAATACGAAACGCTTCTACAATCTGTCTGATCTTGCGATCAGCGATCGTGAGCATGCGACAATTAACTTCCTCAAATGGTTTATCGACGAGCAGGTTGAAGAAGAGGCGCTGTTTGATAATATCATTCATAAGCTGAAGCGGATCGACAAAGACAGCAACGCTTTCTATATGCTCGATGCTGAGTTTGCAACTCGTTCTTTCACGCCTCCGGCGCTATAAGGAAAACAAGCTTGCGTTTAGCGAATAACGAAGAGGCCGTCCTTTTCGGGTAGAAAACTCTACCTGAGAAAGACGGTCTCTTTTATATTTGTAGTTAGTGAACGGAAGGAGCGCTGTTTGTTTTTTTGCTCTTCTGGAAGGAAATGATTGCAGCAATGAAAGCCATAAACAGTGCAGCACTTGCCATCCACGGGTTATATAAAACAGTTTCATTCCATGTGACGGCTATCCCTCCGACTCCTGCGCCTATCGCAAGTCCGATTTGGGTCACGGAAGTGTTCAGGCTGATGACAAGGTTAGAGGACAGCGGCGCTTTCTCGATGAAGTAGGTTTGTGTAGCAGGGCCCATAATGAACATGGACATGACCCACAGGGATAAAAGGGTTATCGCAACAGGGAATGAGCGGATCGCAAGCGGCAGCAGGCCAAGCGTGATGACATGGGAAACCATGCTGATGACCATTATGCGTACGCTCCCCCATTTGTCTACGGCAGAACCGCCTAGACGGGAGCCGATTGCGCCGGCTATTCCGAATGCCAGCATGATGAACATGGTGGAGGATACGCTCCTATGCAGGATCGAATCGAGAAAAGAAGTCAAATACGTGAACATAATAGAGTTCCCGGCTTCTCTGAATAGGACGAGCAGCAGCGCGGTCAGAATAACTGGATTTGCGAGGACGGTGAATTGTTTGCGGAAGGGAACAGGGGCGTCTCCTTCTATTTTCGGCAGCAAGAGCGCCATGCCGATCAGAATAACGATGCTGCCTACGGCTAGTAAGAGGAAGATCACTCGCCAGCTGAACATATCGGTAAGGGCGATGCCGATTGGTATTCCCAAAATCATAGCCGTGCTGAAGCCGAGAATAACGGTTCCGATTGCGCTGCCGATCTTCTCAGGCGTGGCCAGCTTCGCGGCAGCGCTGAAAGCGGCTACCAGCAGGACGCCGGAGCTTACGCCCAGTATCAGCCGTGAAATAAGCAGCAGCGTAAAGCCAAAGCTGAAGAATGAAGTGAGATTGCCGGCAATGAAGACAAGCATAGCAAGTAAAAGAAGCTCTTTGCGACCTATTCGCGCCGTTAACGATACGACGATTGGTGTGCCAAGCGCGAACGCGAGCGAGTAAGCGGTAATGAGCTGGCCAGCCAGAGCGACGGATACTTGCATTTGGCTTGCCAGTGTATTTAAAATGCCGGCAACGACTAGCTCCGATGTAGCGGTCAAGAAGACTGCTATCGTTAAAATATAAATGACGATACGGTTCATATGGGTTAATCCTCTCTACTTGTATTCAGGCAGCTAACCGCGTCCGGTGTAATGCTTATTTGAATTATAATCAAGTTACTTTACATAAGTAAGAACGCAAAATGGTTGGACATCATCCATTTATATGGATTAACTAACTTTAAGTAAGCTGCTGAACCGATTTCCATGAAAAAACCGCCAGAGGATCAAATCCCCTGACGGCCCCATATGCAAAGCATTTAAGATAACTTCTCAGCAGGTGAAGCGGTTTGCACGGTATTGCCCCACTTTTGTACCCATTTTTCCATTTCCATCAACGCGGTTTGGAAATCGTGGCCCTTCTCCGTAAGCGAGTATTCCACCGTAACAGGCACAGTTGGAAAAACCTCGCGCAATACGAGTCCGTTTTTTTCCAAATGGCGAAGGGTATCCGTAAGGGATTGGGTCTTGACGATGGCTACATTCCGCTGGAGCTGATTGAACCGCTGCGGTCCCCTTAGCAGCTCTTCAAGAACGAGGAACGCCCATTTGGCGCCCAAAATCTGCAGCACTTCGCAGATGCTGGAGCCGGCGTTTTCCTTGCAGTCGCCAGGCAGGCTGGCTTGATCGGCCATGAGATGTCCTCCTCATTCATAATTATCCAAGCTAGAGTAGAGCAGGATAGGTAACATTATTTTATGCTACCATTATGATACTGCGCTTTTGAACATGTCAATCGTTCGAGCAACTTTTCCACCCTAGGCACGTCTATCTGGGTAGAAATGGTTATGGTACAATTTTATACGAGCTTGAGGCATTTACGTGAAGATAAATAATAAGCTCATTCGGGATCTATCGATCTTAGATGGGGAATAGAAGCGGAGAATCGATGCGAAGAACGGTAATAGCGCCATGGACAGAAAAGTGGAATGAGCTGTACATTTTAGAAGCGGCTGAAATGAAGCGTATCCTGCATCCGGAGCAGATAGACATTTTTCATATTGGAAGTACGGCAGTTCCAGCGATTGGGTATGCTAAACCGACGATCGACCTATTGGTTGTCGTCAAGGAAATCGGCAGAGTGGATTTATATGAGCAAGAAATGGCTGAGCTAGGCTATTCCGCCAGGGGGGAGCAAGGCATTGCCGGGAGGCGGTATTTTACAAAAGGGGGAAACAGCAGAACCCATCATGTACATATATTTGAAGCAGGAAATATAAACATTAAAACGCATCTAGACTTTAAAGCGTACATGCTCGCCCATCCCGAGGAAGCTGTGCGATATGGCGAGCTGAAATTAGAATTAGCGGAAAAGTTTCCAGATGATATTCATAAATATCAAGCAGGCAAAGAAGCATTTGTTCAAGCTTTAGTGGATAAGTCGATCATCTACGCTTCGGAACAACAAAATACCGATTAAAAGGGAGAAGGACATGTGCAGAAATATTAAAACGTTATTTAACTTTGATCCGCCGGCGACAGAGGAAGAGATCCACTCGGCTTCGCTCCAATTCGTTAGGAAGCTCTCCGGCTTCAACAAGCCGTCACAGGCGAATGAGGAAGCCTTTCATCGTGCCGTTGAGGAGGTTGCCGCAGCCGCCCGCACGCTGCTGGATTCCCTTGTAACTAACGCGGAATCTCGCAACCGCGAGGTCGAGATCGAGCGCGCCCGCGCCAGAAATGCACAACGTTTCGGAACGAGTACGGAGTAGCTCCAAAGCGAGTTTATTGCGTTCGGATAAGGAGAATCAGCAAATGGATATTCGTATATTGGATAAATCCGATGCTCCATTGTACCAGCAATTGCGGTTAAGCTCGCTCAAGGTCAATCCAGAAGCTTTTGGGTCAACCTTTGAAAGAGAAGCGGGATTTACGCTTGAAACGGTGGAAGAACGAATAAAACCGACTAAGGACAAATTTGTGTTGGGTGTTTTTGATGCAAAAGGGATGTTAGTTGGAATGGTCGCTTTTATGCGCGAAAGCGGCATGAAAACGGCCCATAAAGGCAATGTCTACGGGATGTATGTAGCACCAGAAATGCGAGGCAAGGGGCTTGGGAAGCTCCTCATGCTTGAACTAATCATAAGGGCAAAAGCTTGTGATGGCTTGGAGCAAGTGAACTTAACCGTTGTATCTACTAACGGCGCCGCTAAGAAGCTTTATGAGTCCGTGGGGTTTGAGGTTTATGGCGTGGAGCGGAACGCCTTGAAGTTCAACGGGCAATATTTTGATGAGGAAATGATGGCATTAAAGCTTTAATTTAATCGCGAATGAAGGGTTTAAATGAACGGCAGGCCAGGGCATTGCTTTCAGGCTCTAACCTGCCGTTGCTTTTATATGTTCATTTAACTAATGCATTTGTTATTTCTGCTGGTCTGTCCGCACTTCTCCGTCGATAGGCATGATCATGACATCCGCTAAATCTTTGTTCGAGCTGTAGTCGGTAAAGCCAAGCTCGGTGCTTTTGCCTTGACTATCGATCGTTCCGTACACGTTTTTATCAAGCATCAAATGTTTAGTGAAATAGACGGATTCGCCAAAAGCCTCATGCCGTGTGCCCACTTCCCCATTACTTCCGTATGAATCATTTTGCCATTTTACGACTGCAATGCCATCCTGATTTATTTCGGTATAATTGATCAGCCCTTTATATTGATACTCAAAACGCAGTGCTTCTCCCTTTGGAAAAGTATAAGCGAATGTATATCCTTCTCCCGAAGCTTGAATTTCTTTACCCGCATACGTTTTTGGATAATGAATGGCAATTTCGCGGGCTTTTGCTAAATCTCCGTGCATAAGGATGTTAAAGCGTTCCTCGCCGGACGGAGTGCGCACAATTACGCTTTTATCCGTAGTGCTATACTTCAATACTCCTCCCAGCGTTTCTGAAATAAAGCGAAGGGGAAGATAGGTTCTGCCGTCTTTGATCGTGACAGGGGCATCCAGTTTGACGCTTTTGCCGTTAACTTCAGCCGTTGTGGCTCCGCTTTTCAGGCGCACGGTTGTTTTATTTGTTTTATTGACGATGACGATCGTCTTGGTGGCTTGTTCATAAGAATAGGTTAGGTTAGCCGGATCGTTAAAAGCTTTTAGCTGCACCATCGTTCTTTGCTTTACGGTTAATACATCCTTTTGCAGCTCGCCGTCAATGTAGACTTGTGTTGGTTTCTGGGGCGCGGCGGAGACGGCTGCTCCGGCAGCCAGCATTCCCATGATCGAAAGCGAAGCGGCTGTTGCTTGTATCCATTTTTTCAAAAGTGAAGCCTCCTTATTTATTCTAATAGTTCCCAGTTTCAATAACGCATTTTTTTGTAAAAAGTTGCAAGATGAGTCTCTCATGTGGAAAAATGCAAATGTGATGAACATGCCAGGTTTTGCCTACACACTAAAATGGCATGGAAAACCTACGGCTTATGAAATTATCTTTGAACGGTTAATAAAATAGAGCTGTGAAGATAGAACAGAGGAAATGGCAGCAAGGGGGAAGAACATTCATGCTGGACAAAAGAATACTGGAAGATGGGCTTTCAGTCATTTCAACCTGTAAAAAAGAAACCGGCGACATCTGGCATGCCCATTTTGGTGCTGCAGCTATCGCTAGTTATTTTTTTGTAAAAGACAATAATTTGGGTGTGGAGCTTGGGCAAAACGTATTTTCTCAATCCAGAGCTATGATCGCAAATAATGGTGCAACGAGTAAATATAACCGTCTTAGAAGCAATGTTGAAGAAGCAGAAACCGTCATACTTGGGGCTCTTGATCACACAATCGATCAACTCCACTGGGTAGGTCATAACGTCATTTATAGCGCCTTAAGTTTATTGGCCATTCATGAGCTTAATGGCTGGGGGTCTGATGATGATCTTTCAGGAATATCCGAACTCATTCGCTCATTTGAAAAAACCATTCCAGGACGATCATGGATTGGCTATTCGGCTTCCGAAGTAAAAAGATTGGAAATCACAGAGGAGGATAACTTTCCAAGGATTGACGATGCCAATGCTCTCTCGCTTTTTGTGCTGGAGCAATTATCCGATTTTAAAGTCATATACCGGGCGGAATCGCATCATGATTTAATGGGCCATATGCTCACTTTTTCTCATGCATTGAACATTTTATATGGTCTTGGCCATGTTTCATATTTCAAGAGGGGTTTGCCGCCGCTTCTCAAAATGATAAAAGTTTTGCGCAGCAGCCGCCATGTAAATCCGGGAGATGAAGTAAAGCTGGTTTCACCTGTCGATCAGCTGCCGTTGCAACTATCAGCAAGGGCGGAGTTTCTGCCGGACGAGCAAAAGTTTTGGACGAAGGATCATAGCGAGAGCAATTGGGATTTTGGCCATGTTTTTAAATTTTCTTTTAGTTTTTATGATCATGCAAGGCGAGTGGAAAGCGGTCGGACTTCATATTTTGAAAGTTTTCGGTATATCATCAGCCAAGGCTAAAATAGGAAGCAGCTGAGCGGAGAGGCTAACTCTGCTCAGCTGTTTTTCCTACAGGCGTTTTTTTCTGCTTCTGGGCTAGCGGTAGGTCAACTTACTCGAATAAGCATCCATCTTTGGGCACCGTTACCGAGATCATCCCATATTTGAACGTTGGAACCATTGGCCGTACCGGAGCCGGCAACATCAAGCGCTTTGTTGCTACCTCCATCCATTACTTTCATATAACCGCTGCCTGTATCGATAAGCTTCCAATGTTGATTAGCGCTGCCTGCATAATCCCAGATTTGGACGTTGGAGCCGTTCGCTGTTCCTAAGCTGCTGACATCAAGCGCTTTTCCACTATGCACGTTAATGAGCTTGTACGCTCCGCCGCCGACATGCGTAATTTGCCAAAGTTGATTCGCTTGGCTGCTCCCCTCCGTCCAGATTTGAACGTTAGCGCCATTTGTGGTTCCCCATCCGTCTACCTCGAGCGCTTTGCCGCTGTTTGTATTCACGAGCTTATAAACTCCGCCTGAGACGATCCCGTTATAGCTGTCGTTTCGAACAAATTCAACCCGGTCAATGTCAACCCATTGGTTTGCATTCGTATTGGATACAAAAAAACCAATGGTTGCTTGCCCGTTCGTAACGGCAAGGTTTGGGAGTGAAATTGGCGTCCATGCCGTTGTAACCGGGCAGTTTTCTTGGCGCATCGTTCCCCCAAAATCTTTAGCTTCTACGACACATGTGCTTTGCCCTCCACTGCTTCGCATATACGCGCGAAGCGAATAGCTGCCGTTATCAAGGCCGCTAATGGTTTGTCCGACGTAGGCGGTTGCAGGCCCGCTTATTCCGGCTAATCCGATAAAATAATTGCCATGAGCGGCGGGCACGCCGACACCATCGTTCGTGCCATGTACTTTAATGCGCGCGGGATAATCATCGCCATATGTCGTCCAGCCGCTTGCATTAGCCGTTTCAAAGCTCCAATTCGTCAGCAGATTGGTGTTTGATGGCGTGATTGCATGGCCGAAGCGAACATAGACGCCGCTGCTTGGATAATCGGAGCTTGTAGCAGCAAGCACATGAGTAGAGTCAACTGGCAGCAAGGCGTTCCAATTAGAGTTAGTGGAGTCGCTGACTGGAAAAATATTGGAGCGGTATTGCCACGTTGCTCCATTATCTGAACTAATCATGGTATACATGGACGAGTATGAATCGCCCGTATTTGTACTGTCATTATCGGTTTGGAAAGAGGCGAGCAGCCGCCCATCCCCCAGCTTTACGACAAATGGCGCGCCGGCTTTCTTGCCAAGCTTGGATGGAACATACATCGTCTGCCGGGGTACATTCCAGTTGTAGCCGTCGGATGAAATTTTGTATTTGATGACAAAAGGATGACCCGCGACATCTGTTGCTTCGAAGACAAGAATATATCTGCCGTCTGCCATCTGAGCAATGACCGGCATACCGTCTCTTGAGCCCGCGGCAACGCCATCGCTGACTACCGTTTCTGCGCTCCAGCCATTACCTGACCATGTTTTCATGATGAGCTTTTGAAGGCCTGTAGTACCGGCAGCCACAGGGCCGTCATCTGCGTAATAAACAGCTATCGTATTCCCAAGCAATTGAAGATGCGGCTCCCAAAGTCCTTTGAAGGAATTTGCGGTGGTCGATCCTATTTGACCGTTAGCCAGTACCGACCATGTATTGCCGCCGTCCGTGCTTTTGCTAGTTCTAAGGTAAGTGATGAAGGTGGAGCCAGATTGGACGACAAGGCGATAAGCGAGCCAAATGTCACCGTTAGACAGCTGGAGCATTTGGCCGTTCCCCACGTCGCCGCTCGGATCTGCTGCAGCTTGTGCAGCGGGGGACCAGCTATGGCCGCCGTCTGTGCTCCGTGAAATCATAATCCGTGTTTTACCGCCGCCAACATTCGTATCAAAAGAAGCGAGAATATCGTTATTGCTCAGCTTGAGCAACCGAGGATACCATACGCCGCCAGTAGCAGGAGTGAACACAGCTGCGGTATTGGATGGCCAAGCAAGTCCTGCTGCTGCAAAAGCTTGAAAAGCAGGCAGCAGGATGCTGATGATAAGAAGCAAGCCTAGCGAGAATGCGGTTAAACGTATCTTCTTCTGTAAGAACATATTGTACCGACTCCTTCATATGAGGCTGAATGTCATTCAAAAAATGAATTACACGTAAGTTTGATCAACTCCTCCAACACTAATGTAAGCGCTTCGAAATGGATTATAGATTATGTTAGTATTTAAATATATATTGAAATTAGTATAATATCGAAGGAATGAGGCTTGAAACGTTCGGGAAATAAGTAGAAAGTGTGTTTTTATATAAAAAGCGAAGGGATAATATGCTTCTATTTGAGATGACGTGCACAAGGAAAGGAGATTTTTTGTTTTTTTATACTAAATATAGTATTTATAATTATAACAATATAATCTAGAATGAGGTTCATCAGGGAAGCGCTTGCAAATCTGAGTAGGTTATGCAGGCTTTGCTCATTAACGGGCAAGATGTATCCATCTCAGACCTGATAAGCAGTGTGGTATCACGCAGTAAATACAAGGAGGCGTCATCGTAATGAAGAAAAAAATATCGGTAAAGCTTGGACTCGTACT
>NZ_MAQX01000001.1 GCF_001682865.1 Bacillus sp. FJAT-26390 | reverse complement strand
TTTTGCAGCTTTCCTTCGGGGTCAGGTGAAATTCCTAACCGGCGGTGATCGGCAGGTGCAGGGGGATCGGATAACCGAACTTCTGTGCTTGTCGTCAGTCCGTGACCCGGTCTAAGATGCTTTTACTCGGAGTTATCCGAATAAAATGCGGATTGGAACGGTGGACCTGGTGTAAATCCGGGACCGACAGTACAGTCTGGATGGGAGAAGGGGATGCTACGACAGCTATAATATCAGCTTATTTGTGTGTGTGTTTTATTTCACATACGAAGTAGGTTTGTTTTTTTAGCGTATTTTACAAACCGTCATCGCGATTTTGCGGTAAAGGATTAGTCGGATTCTAAAACCGACAACGCCGATCGGTTTTGTCGCAGTTATCTATTCATTCACTCATCACCCCTGTCGGATCGTTTGCCGATAGGGGTGTTTTTTGTATATGGACGTGTTAAACGATGAGTATTACATGGGGTTAGCGTTAGATATGGCTTCAAAAGCTTCCGGTCAAACAGGGATTAATCCCGTCGTCGGCTGCGTAGTCGTAAAAGATGGACGTATCATCGGAATCGGAACGCATCTGAAGCGCGGAACCGGTCATGCTGAGGTGCACGCCCTACAGATGGCTGGGGATGAGGCGGAAGGCGCCACGGTATATGTGACGCTAGAGCCTTGCAGCCATTTTGGCAAGACGCCTCCCTGCTGCGAGCGCATCATCGCTGCGAAAGCGGCAAGGGTAGTGGTCGCGTGCGGTGATCCTAACCCAGAGGTGTCGGGCAGAGGAATCGCTAGGCTTCGCGAAGAAGGCATTGACGTTACCGTAGGCGTTCTGGCGGAGCGCTCCGAGCTCATGAACGAGAAATTCAACAAGTTCATTACGACAAGGCAACCGTTTGTCACTTTGAAAACCGCCAGCACGCTTGATGGAAAAATTGCATCGCGAACGGGTGACAGCCGCTGGGTAACCGGCTCTGCAGCACGTGAGCAGGTTCATACGCTCCGACATCAGCATGAAGCCATTATGGTTGGAATAGGTACGGTGCTGGCCGATGATCCTTTATTGAACACACGTGCTTCCGTTCCAGCTATCGACCCGGTACGGATTATCGTAGATTCAAAGCTCCGATTGCCGCTTGATGCTCGGGTAGTAACCGATCGTTCGATCCGCACCATCGTGTTAACTTCTGGTGAAGCAAGTGCAGAGCAGCGCGTCGCTTTAGAAGCGGCTGGCGTTGAAATCGTCGTCTGCGGTGCAGATGCGAAGGTGGATTTAGCCGCAGCGATGAAGAAGCTCGGAGAGCTAGAGATCGGATCGATCCTGCTTGAGGGCGGAGGACAATTGAATGGTGCGATGCTGGAGGCAGGACTAATCGATAAAATTGTACTGTATTATGCAGCTAAAATTATTGGAGGGACAGATGCGCCTGGCACATTCACCTTCGCGGGATTCGAGAAAATGGCGGATGCCATTCAGCTTGAGCGAGTGAGCGTGGAGATGGCTGGCGAAGACATCTGTGTCTCGGGTTATCCCGTTTATTAAGGTTTTTGAGGAGGAAGCCCATGTTTACCGGATTAGTGGAAGAATTGGGAAAGATGAAAGGGATAACGAAGCAGGGTGAAGCGATGCGTCTCGTCATCGGGGCAACCCGTGTGACAGACGGCGTCATGCTCGGGGACAGCATCTCGGTTAACGGCGTATGTCTTACCGTAACGTCGTTTGACAGCTCTTCATTCACAGCAGACGTAATGCCTGAAACGTATCGCAAATCCAACCTGCAACAGCTTCGGGCCGGTGAGCGAGTAAATTTAGAGCGTGCCATGCAGGCAGGCGGTCGGTTCGGCGGCCATATCGTGCAGGGACATATCGATGGAACCGGAAAAATAGTCAATCGGGAAACAGACGCGAATGCAGTCGTTTATAAAGTGCAATTAGATGATGCAGGCATGCTGCGTTACGTTATTCCGAAAGGCTCCATCACCATAGACGGAATCAGCCTTACCGTGGTGGATACATCCGCAAGCGCTTTTTCCGTATCGATCATCCCGCATACCCTTGGCGAAACAGCCTTACAGCATAAGCATGCTGGCGACTCGGTCAATATAGAGTGCGATGTCATCGGCAAATACGTCGATCACCTGCTTCATTTCAAGCAGCCAGAATCGGCACCGGCAGGATCAAAACTCACCACATCATTTCTTATGGAAAATGGTTTTTTATAATTTAAAAGGTGAGTATTTTAATAAATAACGGTAAAAACTCCCGTTAAATATTGAAAATGTACGCAATTTCAGCAGTTAACTGGAAAATATCCATCTAAATACGAGGAACTAGCTTGTTTGGGTGAATATTCGCCAATTTAGCAGGAGAAATTCCATCTAAACGATAAATAAGCAGAAATTCAAGCAAATTAGATGGAGTTTTTCCAGTAAATTTATAAGTTACTCAGGTACACACNAAGCAAATTAGATGGAGTTTTTCCAGTAAATTTATAAGTTACTCAGGTACACACCAGAAAGCGTGTCCCGCAGGGACGAAAGCGATCAAAGTGAACACTCAGCAGAATATAGCCTTGGTAACCCAAACGTTATTTAAGTAGCTAATTTTCAAGTCGGGTGCACACACAGAAAGCGTGTCCCGCAGGGACGAAAGCGAGCCTACAGAAAAAGCAGCACACAACCACCTGTTTCCCTTCAACGTTAGTCCAATTGCAGGTGTCCAGAGGACGCAGTNTAGCTAATTTTCAAGTCGGGTGCACACACAGAAAGCGTGTCCCGCAGGGACGAAAGCGAGCCTACAGAAAAAGCAGCACACAACCACCTGTTTCCCTTCAACGTTAGTCCAATTGCAGGTGTCCAGAGGACGCAGTCCTTGGGGCCCTCCCTTGGAAGGGAGGGTTAGGGAGGGTTCGAAAAGCCTTTAAAGGTTTGGTAGAAAGCCTTACTAAGGTTGGTTGTCACAAAGGAGGGAATCCCATATGGAACATACAGAAAAAGTTACATTTGATAAAATCGAAGAAGCGCTGGCTGATCTCAAGCTAGGGAAGCCGATCATTGTCGTAGATGACGAGGATCGGGAAAACGAGGGCGACCTAATCGCACTCGCAGATAAAACGACGCCGGAGGTCATTAATTTCATGATCACGGAAGCGCGCGGCCTTGTCTGTGTTCCGATTACGCAAGAGCGTGCGGAGCAGCTTGATTTGCCGCCGATGGTGACGCATAATACCGACTATCATGGCACGGCGTTTACCGTATCGGTTGATTATATTGGGACGACGACCGGTATTTCGGCGTATGAGCGCTCGGAAACGGTCAAGGCGCTTGTTGATCCAACGACAAAGGCAGCCGATTTCCGCCGGCCTGGTCATATTTTTCCGCTGATTGCACGCTCAGGCGGGGTCCTGCGCCGTGCTGGACATACGGAGGCGGCGATTGATCTTGCTGTTATGTGCGGTTCCGCGCCAGGCGCAGCCATTTGTGAAATTATCAACGAAGACGGCACGATGGCTCGTTTGCCGGATCTGCTTGTTTTCAAGGAAAAGCACAATCTTAAGCTGATTACGATTCAAGAGCTGATCCAGTACCGCAATGCAAAGGAAAAGCTCGTTGAGCGCGCGGTTGATGTGAAGCTGCCGACTGATTTTGGGACTTTCCGCGCAATAGCTTATACAAACTTGGTCGACAATAAAGAACATATCGCGCTCGTTAAAGGTGATATCGACCCTGAGCGTCCTCTGCTTGTGCGCGTTCATTCAGAATGCCTCACCGGCGATGTATTCCATTCACACCGCTGCGATTGCGGTCCGCAGCTTGAAGCAGCGCTGAAGCAGATTGAAGAAGCGGGAAGCGGCGTACTTCTCTATATGCGTCAAGAGGGAAGAGGCATCGGCCTGATCAACAAATTAAAGGCTTATGAGCTGCAAGAGCAAGGTTTCGATACCGTTGATGCAAATTTAAAGCTTGGCTTTCCGGCTGATTTGCGCGATTATGGTATAGGCGCGCAAATTTTGAAGGATCTTGGCGTTCGCCAAATGCGACTGCTAACGAATAATCCTCGCAAAATCAAAGGATTAGAGGGCTACGGACTCGAGGTTGTAGAGCGCGTTCCTATCCAAATGGACGAAAAAGAAGATAACAAAAGTTATCTCCGCACAAAAAAAACGAAGCTTGGTCACTTATTAAGCTTTGAAGATATTGACTATATCATTTAAAATAACGGAAGGAAGATGACAAATGACACGAATTTATGAGGGACATTTAGTATCAGAAGGTTTAAAATATGGAGTAGTAGTAGGCCGTTTCAATGAGTTTATATCAAGCAAGCTGCTTGGCGGAGCGCTGGATGCGTTTAAACGCCACGGCGCGCAGGATTCCGACGTAGAAGTCGCATGGGTGCCGGGAGCATTCGAAATTCCGTTAATCGCGCAAAAAATGGCGGAGAGCGGCAAGTATGACGCTGTCATCACGCTAGGCGCAGTTATTCGGGGATCAACGCCACATTTTGATTTTGTATGCAACGAAGCGGCTAAAGGCGTAGCGGCGATTGCATTAAAAACAGGTATTCCGACGATTTTCGGCGTACTGACGGTAGATTCCATTGAGCAAGCCATTGAGCGTGCCGGTACGAAAGCAGGCAACAAAGGCTATGAAGCTGCAACAAGCGCAATTGAAATGGCGAATTTGACCAAACAATTGCAAGGCTAAGCAGCGAAGTTTAAGGCTAGGCGGGAGGAAATGTAAGTGTCGGTGCTTTATAAGCTGGATTCTTTTGAGGGGCCGCTTGATCTGTTGCTCCACTTGATCGACAAAGCCGAGATCGATATCCATGAAGTATCTATCAGCGAAATTACGATTCAATATATGGATTACTTGCATGCGATGAAGGAGCTGGAGCTTGAGGTTACGAGTGAGTTTCTAGTCATGGCGGCCACCCTTTTGGCGATAAAAAGCAAGCAGCTTCTCCCTAAGCCTCCCGTATTTGAGGATGATTATGAGGATTGGCCAGACGACGGACTAGATCCGCGCGATGAGCTCATCCAGAAGCTTGTCGAGTACCGAAAATTCAAACAAATTGCCGAGCAGCTGCGCGAGAAGGAATTCGAGCGCAGCCTTGTCTATTCACGAGAGCCGGAGGATATGTCTCCTTTTATGAAGGAAGAGAAGGTTAATCCAGTAGAAGGCTTGCATCTATCGGACTTAATCGTCGCTTTCCAGAAGGCGCTGCGCAGAGCTTCAAGGCGCAACGTAGTGGCGACGGTACAGCGTGACGAGATTTCGGTAAAGGACCGGATTCGCGATATTGTTGTCGTACTGAAACAATTTGAAACGGTTCGTTTCTCCAAGCTCATTCGCGAAAATATGGACAGGCATGAAATCGTGGTTACTTTTCTAGCGATACTGGAGCTCATGAAAATGAAGCATATTCGCTGCTTCCAGCATCAGTTGTTTGACGACATCGTCATACATTGGAGAGGAGAGTCGTCAGAAATTGGATTATCAGAAGTTGAAGACGATTATTGAGGGCTTGCTGTTCATGGCAGGTGATGAGGGATTGACGAAGCGGCAGCTCGCCGATATTTTGGAGCTGGATGCCGAGCTTGCCTCGGATTTGGTTTATGATTTGCAGCGGGACTTGGAGCGTGAGGGACGCGGCATTCAAATCGCCGAGGTAGCCGCTTCTTACCGGTTAACGACGCATTTGGAGCATGCTCCTTATTTTGAGCGGATGGCTTACACGCCTACGCGCTCACAGCTCTCGCAAGCGGCATTAGAGACGTTGTCGATTGTCGCCTATCGCCAGCCGATTACTCGAATATCGATCGAAGAGATCCGTGGCGTAAAGAGCGACAGAGCGATTCAGTCGCTTGTATCCAAAGATTTGATCGAGGAGGTCGGCCGCGCCGAGCAGATCGGCCGTCCAATTTTGTACGGCACAACGAAATCATTTTTAGATTATTTTGGTTTACCTTCGATCAAGGAGCTTCCAGAACCAGGAAACGTAGATCTGGATGACGCGCTTGAAGAACAAACGCAGCTGCTATTCGAGCGATTGGATGGCAGGCAGATGACAATTGAAGAAATAAAAGAATGAGATTTGACCGCCGGGTCATACTATATTCAACCCATATGAGGGAAACGGAGGAAGCATGATGATGCTCAGTTACCCTTACGGTTGGATAACGGCGGCCGGTCTCTTTTTTTTGCTCATTTTTGTGCTTATCTTTAGCTCTCGGGTCGTTATAAACGGGCATTTGCGGAGACTTGGAGACAACGATGATATTGAATTGAATATAAGAGCACTTTACGGAATCATTCACTACCGATTCAAGGTGCCCATTATTCGATTTACCGGTACATCTGTCCAACTGAAGGAGCAGGTTTCAAAAACGAATGTATCAACGGACACTTGGTCGCAGTATTACGAGGACATCGATGCGGAAAAAGTAATAAAAGGCATCGATAAATTCAAGCATGTGTTGCAAATGACCCGAAATTTAAAGGGCTGGGTTAGGCAGACGCTAACTAAGGTTAGTTTGGTGGAATGGAATTGGACAACATCGGTAGGAACGGGAGATGCGATGTGGACAGCCATGACGACGGGAGCGGTGTGGTCTGTGAAAACATCGATCATCGGCGTCTTATCCCAAATGGTTAAGCTGAAGACGGAGCCGAAAATGACCGTGCAGCCTGTTTATCAGGGATCTTCCTTTCGAACAGAGTGGTCATGCATAGCTCAAATACGCTTCGGTTATGCTATTCTTGCCGGGCTACAGCTTTCAGTTCGGATGAGGAAATTGAAAGGAGGCGTCAAAGCATGGCAGAACATCCTATTCAAGGCTTAATGCAAACCGCAATGGAAAATATTAAAGAAATGGTTGACGTCAATACAATCGTAGGTGATCCTGTTCAAACGCCGGACGGCAGCATTATCATGCCGATCTCCAAAGTGGGCTTTGGATTTGTGGCAGGCGGCAGTGACATTCGATTAGATGATGCCGACCATAAGAATGGATCAAATTCCGATGCACAGCATGCTTCCGTATCGATGCCGTTTGGCGGCGGCAGCGGCGGCGGCGTATCGATTACGCCAATCGCTTTTTTGGTCGTCGGCACACACGGCGTAAAAATCGTTCCGCTCGATAATCAAACGCATCTGCTTGAGCGTGTTATCGATTCTGCTCCGCATGTGTTCGACAAGCTTCAATCCATGATGAAGCAGCCCATTAATACAGCAGCATATAGCGATCCGTCAACTAGCGTAATCAGCGGACGTGTCGAAGCTAACGATCACCTCTTATGACAGAACTGCCCGAGAGGGCAGTTTTTCATTTTTTGTTAGCTTAATTTCGTCTAGAGCAACATGTACAGGCATATACTGGAATATACGAGCAGAAGCTTTACCTACTAACGCTGCGAGAGGGGCAAGCATAAACATGTATTCCAAAAAGCTGCGGCGGATTGCTGCAATAGGTTTATTGGCAGTCTTGTTGGTTGGGACCAGCCAGTGGCCTGCTGTAAGCGCCAAGCCTGGTCCGCTACATACGAATGCGAAGGCTTCGGCGCTGATTGATGTAGAGTCTGGCAGATTGCTGTACAGCGCTAATGGCGATACATCGATGAGAATTGCAAGCCTGACAAAGATAATGACAGCAATCGTGGCTATTGATCATGGAAAGCTGACGGATATGGTGAAGACAAGCAAACGTGCGGTAGGCAAGGAAGGGTCATCCATCTATCTTCAGCTTGGCGAAGAAATGAGCCTTCTCAACATGCTGTATGGACTTATGCTTAGATCCGGCAACGACGCAGCAACTGCAATTGCTGAGCATGTAGGTGGCACCGAAGAGGGCTTCGTGCATCTCATGAACGAGAAAGCAACCTTTCTTGGACTGGAGCATACGCAATTTAAAAATCCGCATGGGCTTGATGAGGAAGGGCATTTTTCTTCTGCAAATGATTTGGCCAAGCTTACCGCGTATGCGCTGAAAAATGAAGTGTTCGCAGAAATCGTAAGCACGAAGGAGAAAAATGTGCCTAATCCGCACGACAACTGGGAATACAGCTATAAAAACAAAAACAAAATGCTCTCGATGTACGAAGGAGCAGATGGCGTGAAAACCGGCTATACGAAGAAATCGCTGCGCTGTTTAGTCAGCTCGGCAACCAGGCAAGGCCAGCAGCTCGCAGCCGTAACCATCAATGACAGCGATGATTGGTCGGATCACCGCAAGATGCTGGATTGGGGTTTTGGCAACTACCCGTTGCAGGAAATAGCCGCAAAAGGACAAACGATTGCGGGTTATCCTTACGCGGTTGGCCAATCATTCAAATATCCGCTTGCAGAGGAAGAGTTACAAACAGTTCAGTCGCGACTGGTTCTTCACGATATGGAATCGATGCGCTACACGTTTGGCGAACGCGGCATGTTGGAGTGGTATATGAATGAAAATCGGATAGGCGCAGTACCGGTCTATGACGTTGCTAGCAGCAGGCTTCAGCTTCCGACGAAATCATTGCATGTTATGCAATCGTTAGAGGAATTCAAAAAAGCGTCTGCGAATGATGATCGCGGGAAATTGGCCAAGTCCATATCGAAGGTGTTAGACGCATTATTTGATCATTAGGACATGCCGGCGAGGGAGACGCTTCATGTCTATTAAAGCAATGTTGCAAATGGGGAGGCGGCATAGATGGTTAACTGGATTTGGTTGTTTTTCATCGTAGCGAGCGTAGTTGTAGCTGCGGCAACCGGCAAGATGGATGCGGTGACGCAAGCTGCTTTCGAAGGAGCCAAATCAGGGGTCACCGTGAGCTTTGGCTTAATTAGCATTATGGTATTTTGGCTTGGAATGATGCGGATTGCGGAGGACGCCGGATTGCTTCAAAAATTAGCTCGCATGCTAGGACCAATCGTGCGTATGTTATTTCCTGACGTTCCCCGCAATCATCCCGCTATCGGATACATCATGAGCAACTTGAGCGCTAATCTGTTTGGGCTTGGGAATGCGGCTACCCCTATGGGAATAAAAGCGATGCAGGAGCTGCAAAAGCTGAATCCTGATCCAGCCACGGCAACCCCGGCGATGTGTACGCTGCTAGCGCTTAATACATCCAGTATAACGATCATTCCGACCACTCTCATCGCCATTCGGATGAACTATGGATCGGCTAACCCAGCCGAGATAATAGGCACGACATTGGCTGCTACATTCGTAGCCACCACCGCTGCCATCCTTGCTGACCGCTGGTATAGAAGGAAATCGCCGCCGCCGCCAATTACGCCAACGCTTTCCGGTCCTACGAATATGAAGGGGGCGCTTCCTGCCGCGGGAGGTGAGACGGTTGTATAGTGTATTTACCAGCTTATCCGCGTGGATGATTCCTGCCATTATCGTATTTATTCCGCTTTATGCAGCTCTCAGACGCAAAGTGCCCGTCTATGAAACGTTTGTCGAAGGCGCGAAAGACGGTTTTGGGACAGCCATTAACATTATTCCTCATTTGGTTGGCATGATGGTTGCTATCAGCATGTTCCGCGCATCGGGAGCTTTAGAATTGATGCTATCTGCCGTTAGGCCTTTATTCGATTATGTGGGCATTCCAAGCGAGGTGCTCCCACTCGGCATTTTGAGGCCGCTCACCGGAGCGGGTTCGCTTGCCTTCACTACCGATCTCATTCAAAACTTTGGGCCGGATTCCATGATCGGGAGAATAGCTTCCACCATTCAAGGCAGCACGGATACAACCCTTTATGTGCTTACCGTTTATTTTGGAGCTATTGGCATTCGTCGAACGCGTTATGCACTAAAAGTAGGATTATTTTCGGATTTGGTCGGTTTTTTTGCAGCGATTTTCATTTGCATATACATATTCGGATAGTGAAGCTTGTACTTTGTTCTTCATATCGTTATGATGGAGATTGAGGTGAAAGCATTGGAACGTTTACAGAAGGTATTAGCCGCTGCGGGAGTCGCATCCCGTCGCAAATGTGAAGAAATGATTTTGGCTGGCATGATTGAGGTTAATGGTGAGAAGGTGACGACGCTTGGCGTCAAAGCAGATCCTGCTGTCGATACCATTACGGTTAACGGCAAGCCGATCCGGAGCGAGAAGAAGCTCTATCTCATGCTTAACAAATCTAAGGGAGTCATAACAAGCGCCAAAGACCCGCAAGGCCGCAAAGTGGTTGCTGATTTCCTGCCAGGCATCAAAGAGAGAGTATATCCCGTCGGTCGATTGGATTACGATACGGAAGGACTTCTAATTCTAACGAATGACGGCGAATTCGCCAATTTGTTAACACATCCGAGCCATCACGTACCGAAAACCTATCGCGCTACCGTCAAAGGTGTTCCTCATGGAACCGCGCTTGAGCAGCTTCAGAAGGGCATTAAGCTGGAGGACGGCATGACCGCTCCTGCCGAGGTAGAGTATCATGATGTGGATACGGAAGGTAATGAAGCGACGATTACGATTACGATTTTCGAAGGACGCAACCGTCAGGTTCGCCGTATGTTTGAAGCGATTGGACATAAGGTAATCAGACTGAAGCGCATTCGTTTTGGCGAGGTTGGACTGGAGAATCTAGGCCGAGGCAAGTATCGCCATTTAACGCCGCAGGAAATCAAAGAACTGCTAGCAATAGCGCAAAACAAGACACATAAAGTTCATAAAAAGTAATCGACGGCGGCAGTAATTGCCGTCGACTTTTCGTTATAATGGTAATATTCGTGGCTGTATAGAAAGAAGCTGGTGGTGAATTTAATTATGGGAAAATCGCGCAAGACGGTACAAATCGTCATTTTGATTGCCGTCTTGATCATAGGTGGGTATGCGATAGGATCTACCTTATTTGCCGCGGATGACAAAGGCCCTCTCAAGGAAGGCAGCAAGCCGCCGGCGTTTGAGCTCGTTGACTTAGAGGGGAAAACGCAGAAATTGTCAGACTATGAGGGTAAAGCTGTCGTCGTCAATTTTTGGGGCACATTCTGTCCGCCATGCGTGAAGGAAATGCCGGAATTTGAACGACAATATGCGAAATGGAAAGATCAAGGCCTCGTTATCTTGGCGATTAATTTAAGCGAGGATACGTTAACCGTGAACAATTTTGTTCGCCGCTTTGATTTGAATTATCCTATTTTGCGCGACGTGAATCGTAAAACGGAACGCAGCTACGGATTAAAGTCATACCCTACTACTTTTTTCATAAAACCGGACGGTTCGATTAATGAGATAAAAGTAGGCGGCATGACAGAGGTGGAAATTGACGAACGGATTGAACGGCTTCTTCAGCTGTAGGAGGTTTTACGGTGTTGGTGGTTGAAAACACAAAATGCGAGTGCGGACATCAAAATGCGATCGGTACCGTGCTTTGCGAGAGCTGCGGCAAGCCGCTCGAAAACAACGATGTATCGGATCTGCCGCTTGAGATGCGTTATGACGGGGTAGCGCGCAGGTCTCAGAAGAGCAATCCGAATTACATCGATAAGATTTGGAATTTTTTCTCGTCGGTCAAAATCGCGATTTACCTTATTGTGATCACGTTTATGACCGCGATGCTCGGAACGATATACCCGCAAGAAAACACTTTTGTAAATAACTTTGATCCATCCGTTTATTATGAGGAAACCTACGGCTTGCCCGGCAAATTGTATTATTTGTTCGGCTTGTCGCACACCTACGAAACTTGGTGGTTTATCGGCTTGCTCGTAATGATCGGCACATCGCTTGTCATTTGCAGCCTTGACCGGGTGCTGCCGCTTTATCGGGCGCTAAGCAAGCAGCAAATTCGCAAGCATTTGCAGTTCATCCATCGTCAAAAAACGGTGTACAAGCAGTCGATTGAAGGTGACGCTGAGCAATGGGTGGAGAAGTTCGGCGCACAGCTGAAACGCAGAGGATACCGCATTCATCGTGATGGCTCCGCGCTTCTTGCCGAGAAGAACCGCTTTAGCCGCTGGGGACCTTACATCAACCATATCGGTCTAATTCTGTTTCTGCTCGCTATACTGGCAAGAAGCATACCGAGCTGGCAGATGGATAGCTATATTACGATTCCCGATGGCGACACGGTGCAGATTGCGGATACTAATTATTTTGTCAAAAACGAAAAGTTTACCGTTGAGTATTACAAGGACGATGAGCTGCCTGATAAGCTTAAGGGAACAGCCCGTGCCAAGCTTTTCGAAACGAAAGCGGTTTTATACGAATGCGTAAGCAACTGCGCCGACCAAACGAAGAAGCCAGAGCTGAGAGAAGTGAAGCGCCACGATATTATCGTGAATGAGCCGCTGAAGTACAAAGGGTTGAAGTTGTACCAATTCGATTTTGATACGACGCCGCGCCTAAATGCGGTTCATCCTGTTCTCGTGAATAAGGAAACAGGCAAAAAATACGGGCCGTTCGATCTTCCGATGAAGGACTCCGCGCTCCAGCATAAGCTTGGGCCGTATACGCTTGATCTCTATGCGAATTACATGGAGTTTGCAATTGGCGACAATGGTGAGCCAACTACCTTATCGCGTGACCCGATCGCTCCGGCTTTCGTCTTTACGGTCAAAGGGCCTGGACTTGCTCCAGAGGGCGAGCCTTATATGTATTTCCCTATGCAGAAGGATAAGGTTAAATTTTCGCAGGATGCCATCAATCACGGAATTTCGGACAAGATTGAAATCCGGGTTGACGGGATGGAAAATGTAGACTTTTCTGAAGCATCCACTTACTTAAATGTCCGTATGGACAAAGCACTGCCTTATGTATGGATTGGAGCAGCTTTCTCGATGATCGGACTGTTGATGGGGTCTTATTGGCAGCACCGCCGCATCTGGCTGCGCGTCGACGACGGAGAGCTGTCATTAGGCGCACATACAAACAAAAACTGGTACGGTATGCGTTCAGATGTTGCGGGAGCGCTTCAAAAAATAGGGATAACCGTAGATCCGAAGTCGCTTGATAACGGAGGGAACAACGCGTGAGTTTAGTCGATTTTAGCAGCGACGCATTTATCGTCGCATTCTTTCTTTACTGTTTTGCCTTTATGTTTTATGTGATCGCGATTGCGGGTAAGAAATGGAGCAACCGTGATCCCAAGCAGCATGAGAAACGTTGGGGCCGGATTGCATTCATTACATCGAGCCTGGGGCTCGCATCGCATTTGACCTTCTTCTTCACCCGCTGGGCAGGAAGCGGTCAAATCCCAACAAGCAATATGTATGAATTTATGACTTTTCTCGGAATGGCGATTATGATCGCTTTCACAATCGTATACAGCATCTACAGAAAACCATTGCTCGGCATGTTCTCGCTGCCGCTGACGGTTATCATCGTAGCCTACGCTTCTGTTTTTCCACAGGAGGTACAGCCCTTAATACCGGCACTCAACAACTATTGGTTGAAGGTGCATGTAACGACAGCTGCACTCGGTGAAGCGTTTTTTGCAGTCGGGTTTGCTGCCGGTTTAATGTATTTGCTGCGCGTAGTCGATTTTAAAGGGAAAACAAAGGAAGCAAAAAGATCGCAGTTCTGGGTCGAGTTTTCCCTGTATTCGATTATTCTGATCGTCGGATTTATCGTAGCAGTGTTCGCTTTCCGCGGAATGGGCTATGAGGCTCAATTCGTACAAGAGAAATCCATCATCGATGCAAAAGGCATTGAATCGACAACGACGGAGACAGTCGCTTACACGCTGCCGCCAATCTTTAAACCGTATAACAGCGAAGCAGAAAAATTTGATTCGTTCCTCGGAATGAAAGAAGCTCTCTTCGAAGCTCCCTCATGGATGACGGGCGCTAATTCCGGCAGGAAGCTGAATACGGTCGTATGGTCCATCATTGCAGGCACATTGCTTTACGGCTTGCTGCGCCTCGTATTCCGTAAACCGTTAGGGGCAGTCATCCACCCGGTAATGGATGGGATTGACCCGGAAGATTTGGATGAAATCAGCTATCGCTCGATCGCGATCGGTTTCCCAATCTTTACGTTAGGGGCTTTAATTTTTGCCATGATTTGGGCTAACATTGCTTGGGGCCGCTTCTGGGGCTGGGATCCGAAGGAAGTATGGGCGCTTATCACATGGCTGTACTATAGTGCCTACTTGCATTTCCGCTTATCGCGGGGCTGGCAGGGCAAACCGTCGGCTTGGCTTGCGGTAATCGGCTTTGTCGTCGTATTGTTTACGCTTGTCGGGGTTAACCTCGTCATAGCAGGGTTACATTCATATTCTGGTGTTTAGGTATAGATAGAGAGGAGTATTGCCCTATGTCTGATTATTCAAGCCGTATTTTGGTCGTAGATGATGAAGAACGCATTCGTCGTTTGCTCAAAATGTATTTAGAGAAGGAAGGCTATACGATCGACGAGGCGGAAGACGGTGAAACCGCACTAAGGCTTGCCTCGAATACCGATTACGCGCTCATCTTGCTGGATGTGATGCTTCCGGGAATCGATGGGGTAGAAGTGTGCTCGCGTCTGCGCCAAGTGAAGGCAACTCCTGTCATCATGCTAACCGCAAAAGGCGAAGAGATGAACCGTGTGCAGGGCTTTGAGGTTGGAGCCGATGATTATGTCGTCAAGCCGTTCAGCCCTCGCGAAGTCATCTACAGGGTGAAGGCGATCTTGAGGCGCTCGTCAGCAACGGCATTTCTTACAAAAGAAATTAACTCGAGCAACAACATCGTGTTCCCGCATCTTGTTATTGAGCATGATGCGCACCGCGTAACCGCAGGCGGGCAGGAAGTAAGCCTGACGCCTAAGGAATACGAGCTGCTTCACTATTTGGCCGTATCGCCGGATAAAGTGTTCTCGCGCGAGGAATTGCTTAAGGATGTTTGGAACTATGAGTTTTTCGGAGATTTGCGTACGGTCGACACGCATGTGAAGCGGCTTCGCGAGAAGCTGAACAAAGTATCGCCCGATGCCGCATCGATGATTACGACCGTATGGGGCGTCGGCTATAAGCTTGAGGTGCCTAAGTAAATGAAGTTGTGGCATCGCTTAGCCGGTAAGCTGTGGCGCAGTGTAGTCGGAAAGCTATGGGCGACGATTATGCTGCTTGTTGCAGTCGTATTGCTTATAGTAGGCGTTTTTCTGCTTCAATATGTCGACATCTGGTTTGATGACACTACACGAGGCAGCTCACATCAAGTTAAAGTGCTGTTTGTCCTTACGGCGATTGTTGGTTTTCTATTATCGACCTTTTTCGCATTTTTCTTATCCAAAAAGATCCAACAGCCGCTATTGCAGCTTAAAGATGCTGCTGTTTCGATCTCGCAAGGCAATTACACGACAAGAGTGAATATCCGCTCCAGCGATGAAATCGGAGAGCTTGCGGATACGTTTAACCATATGACAGAGCAGTTGGATAAGCTTATTCACGATTTGAATCATGAGAAAAATCATCTGGCCAGCATTTTAAGAAGTATGGGCGATTCAGTCATTACGTTTGATGCGGACGGCAAGGTCATCTTAACGAATCCTAGCGGTCATTTGCTGATTAACCAGTGGTCGGGTGTCGAGCTGGCTTGGCAAGAGGACTTGTACGACGGCAATTCTTCCAGCTCCGAGGTGCCTTTGCCGCTCCGCGATTTATATCAGAGCGTTATGGAAGAAGGACGCGATGCTACGGACAAAATTCATGTGTTAAGCAATGTATGGTCTGTCGTTATGGCGCCCTTGCAATCCAAAGGCGTCGTTCGCGGAGCGGTTGCGGTCATTCGGAACGTAACGGAGGAGCATAAGCTCGAGAAGCTTAGACGGGACTTTGTTGCGAACATTTCACACGAGATCCGAACGCCGCTATCCATGCTGCAAGGCTACAGCGAAGCTCTCCTTGACGATATCGTTGTCTCCGAGGAAGACCGCAAGGAGCTTGTTCAAGTCATTTATGACGAGTCGCTTCGGATGGGAAGGCTCGTTAATGATTTTCTGGACATTGCAAGAATGGAAGCTGGGCATGTGGACATGAACTTTCAACAGGTTGATCTCAGCCATGTCTTGAAGCGTGTCCATCGCAAATTCCAAGTGTATGCGAAGGAGCGGGAGGTTAGGCTTCTGGCCGATCTGCCGGATGAGTCGCTTATTGTTAAAGAAGCAGACGAGGACCGGCTCGAGCAGGTACTGACGAACTTGCTAGACAACGCCTTGCGGCATACGCCTTCCGGGAAGTCCATTACGATTGCAGGCAAGCACGAAAACGTAAATGGCGGCAAGTATGTTCAGCTAAGTGTTAGAGACGAGGGCCAAGGCATACCTAGCGAAGATGTACCGTACATATTTGAACGCTTCTACAAGGCGGATAAGGCGCGCAAAAGAGGAGCTTCAAGCGGTACGGGTCTAGGCCTTGCCATCGTCAAAAACCTAATCGACCTTCACCATGGCCGAATCGTTGTTGAAAGCAACTCCGGAACGGGAACTTCGTTTACATTATTGCTTCCTGTCGAAGCACATCAATAGTTGTCAGGGCGTTCCTTCGGGAACGCTTTTTTTGTAGAATGCAGCAGATAATTCTTGTTGTTCGTGAAACAAAAAGAGCCAATCGGTTACCCGATTGGCTCTTTTGCTATAAATGATATTCTATTTATTAAAATAGTGTAATTTCTTTTGCCGTATTAAGCTCAGGCATATTCGTAAGCTGCTCAAGTACTGTTTTTGGAGTAGCTTTGTCCACTCTAAGCACCATAATTGCGGAACCGCCAACGAGCTGGCGACCTACTTGCATCGTAGCGATGTTCACGTCATTGTTGCCAAGAAGCGTACCAACGCGTCCGATAATACCAGGCTTATCGTTGTGCGAGATGAGGATCAAGTTGCCTTCCGGCGTAACGTCAACAGGGAATTTGTCGATTTGTACGATGCGGGGACCGTAGCCTGTCAGCAAAGTACCCGATACGACGCGCTCTTCTTTTTTCGTGCGAAGAGCTACCGTTACAAGGTTAGTGAAGTCCTTCGAAGCGTGCGACTTTTGAATGACGATGTTCACGTCGCGTACTTTCGCAAGGTGAAGCGAGTTAACGACATTGACATTTTCAGAGCCAAGGTGATGTGCAAGAACGCCACGAACGATGTGGCGCGTAAGCGGCTGCGTGTCAACCTCTGCAAGCTCGCCTGCGAAACCAACTACGATTTCGATTACTGCGCCTTCAGTCGATTGCGCAATAAAGCTGCCAAGCTTCTCGCCAAGCGTAAAGTATGGCTGAAGTATGTTTTGCAGATTTGCCGGAATCGGAGGCATGTTCACTGCATTGATAAACGGCTCGTTGCGAAGAATGTGCAGCACTTGCTCCGATACGTCAATCGCTACGTTTTCTTGCGCTTCAACCGTTGACGCGCCAAGATGCGGCGTTACGATAATTTTAGGATGCGTAAGGAATGGATGATCCTCTGCAGGAGGCTCTACCTCAAATACGTCAAATGCTGCGCCAGCTACAATGCCAGCGTCTACAGCGTCAACCAAAGCAATTTCATCGATGATGCCGCCGCGCGCGCAGTTTACGATACGCATGCCGGGCTTCATGACTTCAAATTGTGCTTTGCCGATCATATGACGAGTTTCTGGAGTAAGCGGCGTATGCACCGTCATGAAATCAGCACCACGGACGATTTCGTCCACGCTAGCCAGCTTCACGCCGATTTTTTCCGCTCTTTCTTCTGTCATAAACGGGTCATAACCCAGAATTTCCATGCCGAAAGCTTTCGCGCGTTTCGCAACTTCGCTTCCGATACGGCCCATGCCGAGCACGCCGAGCGTTTTGCCGCGAAGCTCTACGCCTAGGAAGGATTTGCGATCCCATGATCCATTAACGGTTTTCATGTACGCTTGCGGGATGTGACGGGCAACCGCCATCATCATGGCAAAAGTATGCTCGCAAGTCGTAATGGTGTTGCCGTCTGGCGCATTGATAACGATGATACCACGCTGAGTTGCTGCTTCAAGGTCGATGTTATCAACGCCAACGCCTGCACGTCCAACTACTTTAAGCTGCTTGCCAGCCTCCATAATTTTTGGTGTTACACGCGTTTGGCTGCGAACAAGCAACGCATCGTATTCACCAATGATGGCGACCAATTCGTCTTCGCTTAGTCCAGGTTTTTTGTCGACTGCGACATCTGACGCATCAACAAGCTGCTGAATGCCCAAATCGCTGATTGGATCGGAAACTAACACTTTAAACATGTGAAGTATGCCTCCTAAATTGGGGCGAAGCTAATATGCTCCGCTTAATATGAACAGAAAAACCCTCTTCCCGGCACCGATATGCAGCAGCGGGACGAGAGTTTGATCATCGATCTCAGACTTTACTATTTTAATGCAAGCCAGTGGACAAAAGCAATCCTCAAACTTGCTGAATTGTGAAAATTTCGTTATGATTCAAGCATCATTCGCAACAAAATACGACACAGGAGGTCTTTATACATGAATAATTGGCAGGATGTGACTCCTCGAGATCTGCTTGATTTGTTGAAAAATGGCCAGATCGAAAGCGATCAAATCATAGATGTGAGAGAAGAGTTTGAATGGGATTTTTATCATTTGGAGGCTTCGGTCTTGATCCCAATGAATACGATACCGGCACGTTTGAGTGAAATAGATGATTCAAAACCTATATATATCGTCTGTGCGCACGGCGTGCGCAGCGTCGCGGTTTGCAACTACTTAGAAGAACAAGGCTACAGCAGCCTCCACAATGTTACCGGCGGAATGGCTGCTATAGCCTCGTTAAATGGATTTCAATATGATTAGTGCTTAATTGATTTCTTGATTTAATTTGTTTCTGGGTAGAAGAATGGCAGCTGAGGCAGGAGAGCCTTCTGGTATAACCGTGATTTGCTTTCCGTAAAGTCGCCATTGCGCACGGCCTCCGTGTTAATAAGGAGATCGACAACAGCTGACAAGGTGTGCATTTTCATCTTAGCAGCTTGTCCGGATAGGACAAACTCGTCAACGCGGCTCGTTAAATCTTGCGGATAGTAGGAAGTTAGCTGTTTGCGCGTCATAAGTTGATCGGCGATCAGCTTGTTTTTTGTCGTAATGGCCAGCGTCTTCCAATGCTTCAGCTCCAGGATCGCCGGTGATTTGTAGTCCTCCGGAATATCAAGATCAACCGTAGAAGACCACTTCAACATGGCTGAGTAATATGCTTGCTGCGCACTAAGCGCGAATTGTGAGGCGGATTGGTACGTTTTCTCCTTCTCGACATTTTTCTTAAGCTCATTGAATGACAATGTTTTTGCGCTTGTCGCCGCTTTGTCGGCTGCTTCATTAAACAGCTTTAGGCTGCGTATGTAGCCGACCTGGGACTTGCCAAGCAAGGGAGACTTTTGCATATCGATCGAGCTTGCGTCCTTCGCTTTGGATGCGGCAAGGTTTGCCAAATCCTTGAACATGGACGTTGCATCGCTTGTATTTCCTTGCGATAATTTATTCATTGCTGCGAACCATTCGTTTTGAAATTCACGATAAGGCAAAAATACAGTATGATAGAAAGAGACTAGGTCTTGCTGTTGATAAGGGCTTACGGAAGCAGCCGCCATCTTCGTGCTTTCGTCCTTTTTCTCATATTTAGCTTCCGTTTTTTCGGTACCGATTTGGATGCCATAAAAGAAGGCTCCAACTGTACAAATCAGCATGAATACAAATCCAACACTAAATAACATTGCGGTGGTCGTTAATCGTTTTTCCATTACTTTCTCTATCTCCTTCTATGTAAAAAAAATTATGCTGTCGAATTGTTCTACCAGTATAGGTGAAAAGGTCGAAAAAGAAAATATGAATGATTCAGACAGGCGGGAAGCTATGAAGAAATTTGATATTCGAAATATTCGCATTCGCAAGGTATCCGTAGATGATCTAGATGACCGCATGCTGCTTATTAATTTATACGCAACACAAGGGTTTACTTTTATTATCGGTTTGATATGGGTTTTATTTCAGCATCAAAATGTGATTCGACTATTTACGCCTCCGAAGGAGCTTGCATTCGTATATTGGGGAGTGGGACTTGCCGCCGCCGTTATCGTTGTAGACCTGCTGATTTCCCGCTTTGTGCCTGAGGAAGCGGCTGATGATGGCGGGGTGAATGACCGGATATTTCGAACGCGTCCGGTATGGCATATTGCCGTGCTCTCATTGGTAGTCGCGATATGCGAGGAACTGCTCTTTCGCGGCGCGCTGCAGCATGCCATTGGTCCCTATTGGACAAGCATAATTTTTGCTACGATACATGTACGATACTTAAAGCACTGGATTCCGACAGGCCTCGTTTTTTCGATCAGCTATGGCTTAGGTTGGATCTACATGCAATCAGGCTCAATATTGGCGCCGATTATCGCTCATTTTCTAATTGATTTCATAATGGGGTTAATTATACGATTCAGGAGGGAGTCATGAGCAGGAAAGAAAAATTTGGAAGCTCGAGGGGAACTAGACAACATGAAATGACGGCAGAGCCGTACAGCATCGGAACGGATTCCAACGAAGGTGAGGCTCTGCCGCCAAGGCGAAGAAAACATCCTTCAAGTATAAATAAAGTTACAAAATGGTATTATAATCTGTTGTTTCTATTGTTCGTTTGCCTGGTTGGGGGATTGTTCTGGTACGGCCTGAAGTTCAGCGAGTAAGCTCGATGGTGGCCGGATCGATAAACCCGTAGCCCTTGCTCTCTAATGCAGTCAACAATTCCTCAAGTGCGTCGGCTGTCCATTTCAGCTCATGCATGAGAATGTTGGCGCCGGGATGGAGCTGCTCGAGCACGTTTTTAATCACGACATCGGGCTTACCTTTAGCTGATTTATCCCAATCTAGAGAGCCATTCGACCACGTCATGTAAAGCATGCCGTGGTTTTTTGCTGTTTCCTTCACAATTGCGCTGCCCGAGCCGTAAGGCGGTCTGAAAAATAGAGGCTTTCGTCCTATTAAGGCATCAACATCCGTTTGGACATCGCCGATTTGTTTTTCGACGACTTCCTTGGATTCTTCTTTTAAGTTGTTATGGTCGAAGGAGTGATTTCCGATCGTCTGTTCCCGCTCGTTGATCAGCTTAAGGAGATCGGGATTTTGCTTAACCCGGTAACCGTTGACGAAAAAGATAGCTTTCGCCTTATGTCGATCAAGCGTGTCGAGTATGCTGGTCAGAACCTCTTTATCCTTTGGTCCGTCATCAAATGTAAGCAATACGACTTTGCTTGGCGTTTGATCTTCGATCGGTACGAAGCGGTAAGCCTCGCTCATACGGTACAGAGGAGCTGCCGAAGTCTCTTCTTCGCTGACGGGTGATTCAGTTGGTGCTGGCTGGCTCGTCACAAGCGCGGCTTCTGTATCTGGAGTTGATGACGCAGAAGGCTCCTGTGAAGCCGCTGCTTCGCCAGATGCAGGCAGATTATCCTTTGGCTGCTGTTCGGAGCAGGATGCGAGCAGAGCTCCGATAAGCAGGATGGCGATCGTTAGGTTGATTCGCTTCATTATGTTGAACCTCCATAGCTAAGTTGTCTTTCAAGCTAAATCGTCATCATTGTATCATATTTACCCATTCGGAGAGCTAGAATGATTTCCTTATTTTATATGGAATGAGGCTATGCCTAGGCGGTCAAACTAACACCTGAATACGCAAGATGATCTAGGAAAGAGGTGTTCGCGATCATGAAGTTAAGTGGTTTTTTAGTCGGAGGATTGATTGGTGCGGCAGCTACCGTGTATGTCTCGCGCAGACGGCCTGGAGCAGTGTCATGGGCGGCAAACGCGGTGTCGGATGTTTGTTCATCGGTTGCCCGTAAATCTGTATCAAAAATCATGAGTAAATCGTTTAAGGAAGAGGCGGCAAATCTTTCCCCAAAGCATGCAGACGATACCGCCGTAAAATCCGAAGCCGCTTGGGGACAAATTGAAGCAATCGTAAATAGCGACCCGGCGCTGAAGCGCGAGACGGACAAGATCAAAGCGGAATCGTCAGCGGTTGCCCATTAAAAAACACAGCAAGTTAGCTGAATCGTTGGACGTAACGCAGAGATGCGAAGCGCCCAAACGATTCTTTTTTTTCGTTCAATATTAGTGCATTCGATGAAAAGAAATGATAAAGTAGTTACATAGCATGATTTGATCAATTTGATCACATCTTTCTAAAAAAATCATACGTTATTACAACAGATGCTGCAGAGGAGGATCCTGTCATGAAAATCGAACGACTGAGCCAGGATAAGATACGGATTTTCCTGACGTTCGACGACCTGCTGGAACGGGGGATCCAGAAGGACGACATGTGGCGCGAAATTCCAAAAGTACACGAACTATTCAGTGAAATGATGGATCAAGCATATAGTGAACTTGGATTCGATGCCAGCGGCCCATTAGCGGTCGAAGTGTTTGCCCTCCCCGCACAAGGTATGGTAGTGATTGTCACCCGTGGCAAAATGAACAGTCATGCAGGAGATCGGGCAACCGAAGATGACGACACGGAAGACGAAATATATGAGATGGAAGTGACGCTTGAGCAAAGCGATGTGGTTATGTATTCCTTCCGAGAATTTGAGGATGTCATATCGGTATGCAAGCAATTGCAAAGCTCCACACTCACCGAAGACGGACGTTTGTATTCCTATAATGGCAAGTATATATTAGCGTTAGAGCCTGCTCTAATCGATGCTTCCAGGCACAACGCTGTTATCGCATTGCTTGCAGAGTATGGGGAAGCTACTTCAGTTACCTACGCTATGCTTGAAGAATATGGGAAAGTGATTATGCCTGAATCAGCGGTTCGGGAAATTTGTAATCATTTTAAATTTTAAGCGAACGAACATGCTAAGAGCATCTGCAGGCTGAATCTTGTCTGTAAGATGCTCTTCTTGTATGTTAACTGTCTTGAAAAAGGGAATACAGTAGGGTAAAGGCGTTCATATTAGATGTAGACAAAGGCGGTGGAGTAATGAGTGATAAAGAAGCAAACGATGTATTGCAATCTACTCAAATCGTAATTGAGCAAGCGCTGCGAAGACTTGGCTATGATCAGGATATGATTGACCTATTGAAAGAGCCCATGAGGCTTCTGACCGTACGTATTCCCGTAAGGATGGACGATGGCACAACGAAGGTATTTACAGGATACCGCTCCCAGCATAATGATGCGGTGGGGCCAACGAAGGGCGGCGTACGCTTTCATCCTGCCGTATCGGAGAATGAGGTTAAGGCGTTATCCATTTGGATGAGCTTGAAATGCGGAATTGCGGACCTGCCTTACGGCGGCGGCAAGGGCGGCGTCATTTGTGATCCAAGGACGATGTCTTTCCGCGAGCTGGAGCGGCTCAGCAGAGGATATGTACGAGCTGTCAGCCAAATTGTTGGTCCGAGCAAGGATATTCCAGCGCCGGATGTGATGACGAATTCGCAAATCATGGCGTGGATGATGGACGAGTACAGCCGTATCCGCGAATTTGATTCGCCTGGCTTCATTACCGGCAAGCCGCTAGTTCTAGGCGGCTCCAAAGGAAGGGAGACAGCGACGGCGCGAGGCGTTGTCATCATGATTCATGAGGCGCTGCGCATAAAAGGGATAGAGCTGAAAAACGCGCGCATCGTCATTCAGGGCTTTGGAAATGCGGGCAGTTACCTTGCCAAATTCATGCATGAAGCCGGTGCGAGAGTAATAGGTATTTCCGATGTGAACGGAGCATTGTATAATGAAGAAGGGCTCGATATTGAATATTTGCTGGATCGTCGAGATTCCTTTGGCAATGTGACCAATTTATTTACGCAGACGATAACGAATTCAGAGTTGTTAGAGCTTGATTGCGACGTGCTTGTGCCTGCGGCAATCGAGAATCAGATTACGGATCAGAATGCCGCGCGTATTCGTGCATCAATCGTCGTGGAGGCAGCGAATGGGCCAACTACGCTTGAAGCTACGCGTATTTTGTCCGAAAGAGGGGTATTGCTGATTCCCGATGTGCTTGCGAGCAGCGGCGGCGTAATCGTATCCTATTTTGAATGGGTGCAAAATAATCAAGGCTACTACTGGGATGAGCAAGAGGTTGATGATAAGCTGAAGCTTATGATGGTCCGAGGCTTCAACCACGTGTACGAAATACACCGCACCCGTAAAGTCGATATGCGTCTTGCCGCTTACATGGCTGGCGTGCGCAAAATGGCCGAGGCTGTTCGCTATCGCGGCTGGGTGTGAGAAAGTAGGGACGAAATGCTTTTGTTTTCTGTTTTGACTGCGGCCGTTGCGCCAGGCGTTTCGCTGCTTACTTATTTATATTTAAGGGACCGCTATGAAGCGGAGCCGATCCATATGGTTGCCAGAATGTTTGTGCTCGGCATGCTAGTCGTCGTTCCTATAATGGTTATCCAGCGCGGCATGCAGCTGTGGCTGGGGGAGCATTCGGTCTGGTTTGCATTTGGCGAATCGGCAGGCGTCGAGGAGTTTGTGAAATGGTTTGTTTTGTATCACGTCATCTATAACCATACCGAGTTTGACGAGCCTTACGATGGAATAGTGTACGCAGCATCGATTTCGCTTGGCTTCGCCACTCTCGAGAATGTCCTTTACGCGATCTATTCGCCGGCTACCTTCGGCACGCTGCTCGTAAGGGCGCTGCTGCCGGTGTCCGGCCATGCCTTATTCGGCATTATGATGGGCTATTACTTAGGTAAAGCGAAGTTCGCCCCTAAGCATACGAGCAAGTATTTTATAGCCATATCTTTGCTGCTCCCGGTCTTGCTGCACGGCACTTACGATTGGATTATGATAACGGTACGCACCAATTGGATGTGGTTTATCATTCCGTTTATGATCGTGTTATGGGTATGGGGCCTGCGCAAAATGAATCACGCAACTTCCCGTTCTCCCTTTCGTTTTCTTGTCCGCGAGGATGAGATTAAACTGTAGCTGATCCGTCCATACTTACATTATATAGAAATGCCTGATATGACGGCATTCGAATAATGGCTGAGGAGGAGCATATGGAGGCTGCAAGGATTAAGGTTACAATCCGGTGCAACGTGTGCGGAGAGAAGTTTGTACTGCGCGGACGAAGAGACAAAGGCTCGATAGATACTGGTTTTAAGCAATGCATCTGCAATAACGCAAACGATCTGGATATCGAAGAGCATAGTGTATTTTAAAGAAAATGAAAGCTGCTATGACAATTAAATAGATGGATGCATAAAGCTCCCTTGGGCAAACCAAACTAAAACCAGGTTTTGCACAAGAAAGGAGCTTTTGTATTATGTACCATCGACTCAGCTCGATCCTATTTCCGATTATGTCCCTGCTTTTTATCGGCGCTACTTACTGGGGCTATCAAGAGCATCAAGAAAAAAACTCGATATTGATAAAAGCCGAAAATCAATATCAACGTGCGTTTCACGACTTAACTTACCATGTCGAGCAGCTGCACAAACAGCTAGGCAATACGCTCGCTGTTAACTCCACCTCGCAAAGTTATCACCGTAAAGGGCTTGTCAACGTTTGGCGTCTAACTAGCCAAGCACAAAACGAGATTAACCAACTTCCGCTTACGCTGCTTCCTTTCAATGAAGCGGGAGATTTCTTGTCGAGAATCGCTAACTTCTCGTACAAGACAGCGGTTCGCGATTTATCTAAGCAGCCGCTTACGCCTGATGAATTCAAAACGATGAAGACGCTCTATGCAAGTTCAGAGGAAATTTCAAAGAGTTTGGCCGGCATGCAAAAAGATGTGCTAGCGAACCATTTGCGCTGGATGGACGTTGAAATCGCTCTAGCCTCCGAGAAATCGAACAATGACAATGTCATCATTGACGGTTTCAAGTCGGTTGACAAGAAGGTAAGCGAATATCCTGAAATCAATTGGGGCCCATCGGTCAGCAGCATGTATCAAAAGCGCACGATCAACATGCTGAGCGGAAAATTGGTAACCGCAGAGGAAGTCAAAAAGCTCGCAGCCAAATTTACCGATGCCAAAAATGCCGAGATTCGTGTTGTCGAAAACGCGAAGGGAACGGAATATGCCTCCTTTTCGGCTACAGTGAATGAGGGCAATAAGAAAAAGCTTCAGATGGATTTTACGCAAAAGGGCGGGAAGCTCATTTGGTTTATGAATCCGCGCGATATTGGAGAGAAAAAGGTTGATCTGGCGAAGGCACAGGCCAATGCGGAATCTTTCCTTGATAAACATGGTTTCTCCGATATGAAAGCCGTAAGTTATGATATGTTCAAAAACATGGGTGCGTTCACCTATGTGAGCGTGCAGAGCGGGGTACTCATTTACCCGGATAAGCTGACGGTAAAGGTCGCACTTGATGATGGTGAAACAGTTGGCTTGCAAGCCAATGATTATGTTTATGAGCATCATAAGCGCAACCTGCCCAGCCCGATTATTTCAAAGCCCGATGCGCGCAAAGCGTTAAATCCGGAAATGAAAGTCCAAACGGAGCAATTGGCGCTGATTCTTAATGAATTGGGCGAAGAAGTGCTGTGCTACGAATATACGGGAAAAATCAACGGTTCACTTTACCGCGTGTATATAAACTCGGAGACTGGCGTAGAAGAATCAATTGAGGAAATGACTCCAAACGATACCAAGGTAGCTTCTGACAAATAACGATATGGCTCCCCTCAAATCGACGTGTTATAATGCATGTAAATAGGGGGGAGCCAATTTGTTGCCTAAAGTGAATCAAATGCTTCATTATCAAATCGCTTCTTCGGACGAAGAGGAAGCATCTATTGAATATAAGTCTCGAATTGCCGATGAGCAAGGGGACGGCTTACTGATAGAGATTCCGATTAATGAGAAATCAGGGCGTTACAAGCGGCTTTTTCTTGGCGACGAGCTTTCCGTGTTTTTTGTATCCGCGGACGGTATCAAACATTATTTTGATTCGCATGTACTCGGTTTTATGGAGGATGGCGTCAAGCTGATCAAAATTCGCAAACCGGAGCCAGACCGGATTACGAAGGTGCAGCGCAGAAGTTTTCTGCGCGTTCCGGCGGAGCTTGAAATTGCGGTTAAAATGTCGAATCACGTAAGATTTGTGTGCGAGACCGACGATGTCGGCGGCGGAGGCATTTCGTTTATTTGCAACGGCAAATGGCAGCTTGTGCCTGAGCAGCTGCTGGAATGCTGGCTCCTTGTTCCTTTCAAAAACGGATCGATTGAGCATGCTTTTTTTCAGGGAGAAGTTGTACGAGTTGTCGAGCTTGAATCCGGCAGGAAGCAGGCGATGATTAAATATGCCAGCATTAATGACTCGGAGCGGCAGAAGGTTATCCGTTATTGCTTTGAGAAGCAGCTGGAATATCGCAATCGATGAATAAGTTTTATCAAACATGGAAAACTACCCTGAAATAGGCAGGGAGGAAGCCATATGCTGAAACATATATTTCGACAAAAAAGAAGCCGGAAGCAAATGCTAAAGCTGACGGAGGAAGTGAGCGGCGTGCTGCGGAAAATCATTATTGGGCTTGTTATTTTATTGGTTTGCTCGCAAGCAGCTTTGCAAAATAATACCGTTCGGCATTGGTTAACGGGCGTAGATCAGTGGGAAGGAACCCGCTTGAACTGACGACCGGCTTTTGCATCTGTGTCTATAGTGTGGTATAATTTTCACGTTCGCAGGCAAAGCCTGCTTTTTTCTTGAGAGGTTTGCGTCGCATTCTTACATGCATTCGGCCAGCCGTCTCTACTAAAAGGGGGTTGACCTTAGGTGGTGCAACACGAAGGTGACAGCGACCGCATGAACATTGCCATTGACGGGCCGGCAGGCGCGGGCAAGAGCACGGTTGCGCGAAAAGTCGCCGAGCAGCTAGGTTATGTGTATATCGATACGGGCTCTATGTATCGCGCAGTAACGCTGTGCGCGCAGCAAGCAGGAGTATCGGTAGAGCAAACTGCCAAACTAGCTGAACTAGTAAGATCCTTAGAGATTGAGCTTGAGCCAGGCGAGCAAGGTCAGTCGGTATTCGTGAATGGAGAAAATGTAACCGCATTGATTCGCTCGCGCGAGGTGACGCTTCAGGTGTCCTACTTTGCAGCGAACGAAACGGTACGTGAAGTTCTCGGGGTCATGCAGCGCAAGCTTGCGGAACGCAAGGGCGTCGTCATGGACGGCCGGGATATTGGTTCGCACGTACTGCCTAACGCGGAACTGAAAATTTTTCTAACCGCATCCGTTAAGGAACGGGCACTTCGCCGTTACCGTGAAATAGTGGACAGCCAATCTATTACGCTTGCGCAATTGGAAGCCGAGATTGCCGAACGTGATCGTTTGGACGAGCAACGCGATATTTCACCGCTGATCTGTGCATCTGACGCGGTTGTTCTCGACAGCACCGCCATGACAATTGACGAAGTAATTGCCGCAATTGTGAAATTAAGCCGAACCAAAATGGCGGAGGCGAAGTAAACTATGTCATATCTGTTTTTCCGTTTTATCCTGCGTGTTATTTACACGCTGCTATTCCGATTGGAAGCTAGAGGCACGGAAAATATTCCAGCCACCGGCCCAGTCGTCCTCGCCTCGAATCATCTTAGCAACTTTGATCCTCCTACTGTAGGCGTCAAGGTAAAGCGCAAGGTGCATTTTATGGCCAAAGAGGAATTGTTTAAAATTCCTGTCTTCGGACCTCTCCTTCGCTCGTTCGGCGCATTTCCGGTCAAGCGCGGCGGCGTGAGCAAGGACGCGATCAAGTCTTCAATCACGATGCTGAAGGAAGGCAATGTGATGGGCATTTTTCCAGAAGGCTCGCGCAACAATCAGTCAGGAGCGGCCAAGAAAGGCGCTGCTATGATTGCTATTCGAAGCGGCGCAGCGATTGTTCCCGTTGCGATCATCGGAAAGTATAGACCATTTAGCAAGGTGGTCGTTTGTTATGGCAAGCCTATCGATCTTACAGCAATTATTGAAGAATCATCGCCAGATATGCTTGAGCAAGTAACAGACGCCATTATGGCTCGCATTCGCGAGCTTGCTGCAAACAATCGTTAATTTATGTTTTAAATGCTGCTTACGCTCTAGGCGATAGCGGATTTAAATAAAGTTGGGGTATGAACTGAGGAGGTTATTTCAATGTCAGAAGAAACTAATGTGCAAGAATCCGTGGCGGAAGAAGTAAGCCAAGACGCTTTGGATAATTTCGTGTCTTTGAAAAAAGGCGATTCCGTTAAAGGTACGATCGTCAAAATCGAAGATAACCAAGCTTATGTAAGCCTTGGATATAAATATGACGGTGTTATTCCAATTCGTGAGCTTTCTGCTGTGCAGATCGAAAACGCTACGGACGCTGTTCAAATCGGTCAAGAGGTTGAGCTTAAAGTAGTAAGCATCGACGACGAGAAAGAGAAGCTTGTTCTCTCGAAACGTCAAGTTGATGGCGAAAAAGCTTGGGATACATTGCAACAACGCTTTGAGAGCGGCGAAGTATTTGAAGTTGCCGTTGCCGACGTTGTTAAAGGCGGTCTTGTAGCTGACGTGGGTGTACGCGGATTTATTCCGGCATCTATGGTTGAGCGCCACTTTGTTGAAGATTTCTCCGATTACAAAGGCCGCACGCTTCGCGTGAAGGTTAAAGAAATCGACCGTGAGAACAACAAAGTAATCTTGTCCCAAAAAGAAGTGCTTGACGCTGAGTTCGAGCAAAGCAAGAAGCAAGTAATCGCAGCGCTTGAAGTAGGTCAAGAGCTTGACGGTACAGTTCAACGCCTTACACCGTTCGGCGCTTTCGTTGATATCGGTGGCATTGATGGCCTTGTTCACGTATCTGAGCTTTCATGGCAGCATGTTGCACATCCGAAGGATGTTGTAGCTGAAGGCCAAGCAGTTCGCGTTAAAGTGCTTAAAGTTGATCCGGCAGCTGGCAAAATCAGCCTTAGCTTGAAAGCCGCTCAACCAGGTCCTTGGGATTCTGCTGGAAGCCAATTCGCAATTGGCGATATCGTAACGGGTACTGTTCGCCGCATCGTTCCTTTTGGAGCTTTTGTTGAAATCGCTCCTGGCGTTGAAGGCCTTGTTCACATCTCGCAAATCGCGCACCGTCACATTGCAACGCCTAACGAAGTTCTTCAAGAAGGGCAAGAAGTTCAAGCGAAAGTTCTTGATTTCAACCCAGCTGAGAAACGCGTTAGCCTAAGCATCAAAGAAACAGAAGAAGCGCCTGAGCAAGCTGCTCCTAGCGCTAGACCAGAAAGAGCTCCACGTTCGCCAAAAATCGAGAAAATCGACAATCCGAACGTAAGCTTGAGCAACGAGAGCATGAGCTACTCGCTGGCTGAGCGTTTCGGCGACAAGCTGAAAAACCTTAAATAAACTAATTTTCATACACAAAGGAGCTATTCCTGCGAACCATCGCAGGAATAGCTCCTTTTTTTTGGTGCATAATAGGGGTTACAAGAGGTGATATAACGTGAATCCTGGATTTATGTCGTTATGGATTGTTCTTATTTTGTTCATCCTGATCGCGACGGGGTGGAAGCCCTATCTTGCACCGGAAATAAGTCGTCGTACGCTGGCGATTCTTGGTATCGTGATGGTTTTGCTGCTAAGTTTGTCGATATGGTGGTCGCCATTCTCCGAACATATTCAGGTCGAGCTTCATGTCAGTGTTTGCTTTCTCATGCTAGTCAGCTTGCTGTCTTACAAAGGCTCGGACGATTGGAGTTATATCGGCTATTTGATTTTGTGCACGATGATGATAGCCGTAATTTGGGGTTTCATACGAAAGATGTACAGCTTCGATCCTATTTTCCATTGGGTAGGTCCAAGCTGGGACGCACCGCTGCTCACCGGAATATTTTGCGGCGCATTTACCTCTCAAGCGAAGCATCAATGCGGCATGCTCGTATGGGGGGCCGTACTCGGCGAAACGTTAAATGCCCATTTGCAATCTAGAGCGTATACGGCACATCTTGGGTCATTATCTTGGTGGGACAGCTTTTGGATTGCCCTTGCTGCGGCAAGGCTGTTCAGCCTGCTGCTTAAAACGATTAGGATAGGCACATCAAAGCTAAGCCTTATGCTCATGCAAATCAAAGGGGGACGTCCTTCATAATGCAGCATTATCTCGTCGAAAATAAATATTTGGTAGGCGTGCTTCTTGGCATCGCTTTTGGCATCCTTTCACGTTTGCTCATGCTCAGAACGGATTATCGACAGTATCCGACATACCCGCATGGCCAGATCATCCATATTTCATTGGGGGTAATAGCTGCAGCACTCGGGGCTGTGGCGGTTCCGGCTTTGTTTAACAAGGACTACACGGCGATAACTTTTTTGACGCTTGCGGCACAGCAGTTTAGAGATGTCCGGAAGATGGAACGTGAAACGTTAACCAAAATAGACAGCATGGAGCTGGTAGGGCGAGGCTCAACTTATATAGAAGGGATTGCCATGGTGTTTGAGGGGCGGAATTACTTGGTCATCATGACGGCGCTGCTTACAAGCTTATTTGGGATATTAGTGAATATTTGGATCGGCATATTAGCCGGAATTATTTCACTTATTATTGTTGAGAAACTAAAATCAGGAAAAGCCGTATCTCATATAGCTGATGTACAAGCAGCCCTGGTAAAAATAGATGGGCCGGACTTGTTTGTCGGAGACGTTTATATTATGAACGTGGGCTTGAAATCAAATCAAGAAATAATTGCGGCGCGAGGCATGGGGTTTATATTGACTCCACACAATTCAAACGGAAAGGTTACGCTCAGCAACCTGGGTCAGCGCCAAGCTATCCTTTATGATTTGGCAACCATTCTTGGCGTGTATCGAGACGACGGGGAGCCTGCGCTAATACCGATGGCGAAGCTCGATATGAAGGACGGTCGGTTAGCCGTATTTATTTTGCCGCAGGAGCTTGATTCCAAAAAAGGCAAGGAAGTTATTTTGCGTGTGCCAATCTTGGAATCGGCTGTTCGCATGCCATCAGAAGCATCTGTGAACAAGAAGGAGGCGGGCGAGAATGGCTAATATTGTAGCTGTAGTTTCCTTGAAAGCAGAATCCGTTGGGGGAGGAGCGCCTATTTTCATTGCGGAAAACGAACACAAATTAGAGGAAACATCCTTTCTTTTGGAGAAGATTTTGGATGCAAGCGCACATGATTTGAAGAATGGCACAATTATATTGGTCAATCATCGATAATATGAAAAGTTAGCCAAGAACGTACTTTTTTGCTATGATGGTTATCGTGAGTATTTTTGAAGGAGTGGAAAACAAACTATGGCAAGACCCGTTATCGCTATTGTCGGTCGTCCGAATGTGGGTAAGTCCACCATTTTCAATCGGGTAATCGGCGACCGTCTAGCAATTGTTGAGGATAAACCGGGAGTCACTCGTGACAGGCTTTATGGCACCGGAGAATGGAATGGAAAATCGTTCAGCATCATCGATACCGGCGGTATTGAAATTGATGGTGAAGATGAAATTATGAAATCTGTCCGTATGCAGGCTGAGCTGGCTATTGAAGAGGCAGACGTGATTATCTTTATGGCCGATGCGAAAACAGGCTTGACGCATGCGGATGATGAAGTGGCTCAAATGCTGTTCCGTTCTGGCAAGCCTGTCGTATTGGCCGTTAATAAAGTGGACAATGAAGGCCGTATGGATGAAGTTTATGAGTTCTATGGTCTAGGCTTTGGCCAGCCAATCGCGATATCCGGCTCCCATGGACTCGGAATCGGTGATTTGCTTGATGCAGCAGTAGAGCTTCTGCCTGAGCTTACGGATGACGGCTACGATGAGGATGTCATTCGTGTCGCCCTTATTGGACGCCCGAATGTCGGGAAATCATCGCTTGTTAATGCTTTGCTTGGCGAAGATCGCGTAATCGTAAGCAACGTTGCGGGTACGACGCGCGATGCGATTGATACGCCGTTCGAGCGTGACGGCCAGCGCTATGTACTGATCGATACGGCTGGTATGCGCAAGCGCGGCAAGGTGTATGAATCTACGGAGAAGTACAGCGTGATGCGTGCGATGAAAGCAATCGAGCGCGCAGATGTCGTTCTTGTGCTTATCAATGGCGAAGAGGGCATCATCGAGCAGGACAAGCATATCGCTGGTTATGCTCATGAAGCAGGGAAAGCATCGATATTTGTTGTGAACAAATGGGATGTCGTCGAAAAGGACGAGAAAACGATGCAAAATTTCTCGCAAAACATTCGCGATCATTTCTTGTTTATGTCGTATGCGCCTATCGTTTATCTATCTGCCTTGACGAAACAGCGCTTACAAAAGTTGCTGCCTGTCGTCAAGCACGTATCCGAGCAGCATGCTATGCGCATTCAGACGCATCTGCTTAACGATGTCGTATCCGATGCTGTGGCGATCAACCCGCCGCCGTCTGACAAAGGCAAACGTCTGCGCATTAATTACGTAACGCAGGTTGCCACTAAACCGCCGACGATCGTTGTATTTGTCAATGATCCGGAAATCATGCATTTCTCGTATGAGCGCTATTTGGAAAATAAGATTCGTGCTGCATTTAATTTTGAAGGGACGCCAATACGAATATTCTCGCGTCGTAAGTCCGAAGAAGATTAGGGGAGAAGTAGCTTGTTATACGGAGTAATCGCGGTTGCTTTAAGCTATTTGCTGGGATCAGTTTCATTTAGTATCGTTATTGCAAAATGGGTCAAAGGGATTGATATACGCCAGCATGGCAGCGGCAACGCTGGCGCTACGAACACATTGCGGGTGCTCGGCAAAGGGCCGGGCATACTCGTATTTGTTCTTGATATCGCCAAAGGCGTTGCGGCTGTATGGATCGGACGCGTTCTTGGCGAGAATGATTGGATTCCCGTTATTTGCGGTCTTGCAGCTATTATCGGGCACAACTGGCCTATTTGGTTCCGCTTCAAGGGCGGCAAAGGGATTGCCACTACGGTTGGCGTTATCGCGACGCTGGCTTTCTTACCTGCTCTATGCGCAGGTGTCGTTGCGATTGCAACGATTGCATTAACAAGGTATGTGTCTCTCGGCTCGTTATTGTTTGCTGCGCTAACGCCATTATTCATTTCTATCTTTTATTTTTCCGTACCTTTACTTTGTGCAAGTCTTCTGATCTGTATATTTGCTTTTGTACGCCATCGGACGAATATCGTAAAGCTGTTCCAAGGAACGGAGAACAAGCTAGGGGCTAAGAAAGGATAGTGAGCGTCGCATGACAAAACGTAATCCATCAACGACGAAAATTGCGGCAGTGTTAGTTGCAGGCAGTTGGGGAACGGCGCTTGCCTCGGTTCTCGCGAATAATGGCTATCAGGTGAGGCTGTGGACGCGGAATGCGGAGCAAGCGGATGACATGAATCAAAACCATGTGAACAGCAAGTTTTTGCCTGGCGTCAAGCTGCCGGAGCTAATCCATGCTACGACGGATATGAAACATGCGCTGCAGGATGCCGAGCTTGCCTTGTTCGTTGCGCCATCGGGCGCCATGCGCGAGGTAGCAAGGCAAGCAGCGCCTCACTTGCACAGCGACACGCTTGTCGTTCATGCAACAAAAGGTTTTGAAACCGATACGCTGAAGCGGATGACAACCGTTCTCTCCGAAGAGCTTAACCGTCCGCTCGAGCAGCTTGTTGTGCTTTCAGGACCAAGCCATGCGGAAGAAGTCATCTTGAAGCAGCCGACTACGGTTGTTGTCGCATCCGCTGACATTCAAGCGGCTGAGCAAGCGCAGGATGCGCTCATGAATACGCATTTCCGCGTTTACACAAATGTTGACGTCGTAGGCGTGGAGGTTGCAGGCGCGATCAAAAACATTATTGCGCTTGGAGCCGGTCTCTCTGACGGTCTTCAGTTCGGCGATAATGCCAAGGCAGCGCTTCTTACTCGCGGCCTAGCTGAGATCGGCAGATTGGGAGCAGCCATGGGGGCGAATCCGCTTACCTTTGCTGGCCTGGCCGGCGTTGGCGATCTCGTCGTTACTTGCACAAGCAAGCATAGCCGCAACTGGCGCGCGGGATACATGCTGGCCGACGGAACGTCTCTTGATGAGGTGCTAAGCCGAATGGGAATGGTCGTTGAAGGCGTTCGGACAACTCGCGCTGCCTTTGACCTTGCGAAGCAGCATAACGTAGAAATGCCGATTACGTTCCAGCTGTACGAGGTTTTATTCGCGAATAAAGCGCCGCGAACGGCTGTCGAGCATCTAATGGGACGTCTTCGCACGCATGAAATCGAAGAGATAGGCTAAGGACCAGCGCCTACACCAAACCTACATTCACCTCATATGATGCATGGAGCAAGACACTAGCGCATCCTGGAGGTGTAGGGCATGGCGAAGGACTTTTCCAAAGACATTCTTAGTTCGATCAACAAAAAAACCGGCAAGAACATTACGGAAAGCTCGGTCAAAAAGCTTGCCAGCGGCGTTACTGCAGAAACAATGCAAGACGAAGCCGAACTGCGCAAGCTGATCAAGCAGGTGTCGGATATGGCTAAGGTCAAGGTTACCGAATCGACGGTCAACGATATCGTGAAAGCAGTCAAGGCCAGCGGCATGAGCGCAAGCAGCATGGAAACACTCATGAAAATGATGATCAAAAAATAAAGCTTAACGGCAAAAGCTAGGGGTGCTTCCGAATTTTCGGATTCGGTGCAGTACCTTGTCAGCTTTTGTCCTTTTTTTTGAGCGATGTTATAATGGGTGAGAATTCATTATGATATAGATTAGGAGAATGGGATTACTATGGATGCAATGACAAAAATGTGGGTTTCGCTGTTCGGCATTGGAATGATGGCGATTGCGGCCCTTTTAATTACGTTTGCCCGTTTGAAAACAAAAGGCGTTCTGAAATTTGTTCTTTCGCTGATTGCCTTTATCGTCCTCATAATCGGATTTATTTGCGGGCTTATTTCAATTATCTAGCCTATCTTACATACGAGACTCGAATAAGCTAACATAAAGGGAGACTTTGACATACAATGATTGAATTGAAGGGTAGAACGAAAACAGCTGTAGTAGAAGGGGAAGCAGGCTTGTCGCTGCTTGATCTTGCGCTGAAGCATAACGTTGATTGGAGCTTTTCCTGCGCCCGTGGGACCTGCGCTCGCTGCCGCTGCCTAATAACCGAAGGAGCGGACCAACTGGAAGGCATTACGGACGAGGAATGGGACCGCCTTGAGCCGGAGGAATTCGAAGAGGGCTACCGCCTTGGCTGCCAAGCCATTGTCAAGCAGGACAATGCAACGATTGCTGCCGCCAACAAGCCATATTTCTAATGCTACATTACGCCATACAGAAAGAGGATGTGCCGGCGATGACAGAACATGAACGCATTCATAAAGCGCTGGCTGTCCTTATAGATGCCACAGGATCATGCAACGCGAATTGGGTAGTCGGCGGCAGCGCAAGCTTAATGCTGCGAGGGCTGCCGCTGCCAGCGAAGCCGCGGGATTTGGATATTTATTGCGATGACGAGGATGTTGCATCCATTTATGAGTCGCTTAGAGCATTTGCGGTGGATGAGCCGGCAATAAGCGTAACGGCTATGTACCGCTCCACCTTGAGCCATTTTCTCATTCATGGCGTGCAAGTTGAGCTAGTTGGCGGATTCCAGGTGCAAGCTGCCGGCAATCTTTATGAAACAAGGGTTCGCGAGCTGCTTATTCCGCATGCCGAACACATTCAATTGTATGAACAGGAATGTCCGGTGCCGATCGTTCCGCTTGCGCATGAGCTGTGGTTCAACTACCTTCGGAATCGGATGGACCGGGTTGAGCTGATCGTCCAAGCATTTGCGGAAGCTCCTAAAAATCATGAAGCAGCCCTGAGAGCCGTTGAAACTAACAATACGTTCACTGCTAAAGCGAAGGAGAACGTTCATCATTTGATATCAGTTCGAGAGGCTGGAGGCTTGTAATGGACGGAGAGGTTACTTTTTGGCCTTCTGGCCGCAAAATAAAGGTGAAGCCCGGCACGACGCTGCTAGACGCCGCCAGACGCGCTAATATACCGATTCGCACACGCTGCGGGGGCAAAGCTGCCTGTTTCATGTGCAAGGTCACAGTGAGGCCAGGAAGCGAGCTACAGCCGATAGCAGATAATGAAAGAAATAAGCTATCCGGCTTAGATGGCGACTATGTAAGGCTGTCCTGCCAAGCAAAAGTGGCAGGCAAGGTAGAGGTGGAGATTCCGCTCGATCCGCTCCGTGCAGCCGTAGCGCGCCAGCTCGCCCGGCAAGCGGAGGAAGACGGAAGTTTATGGTGACAACGCTTACGAAACAGGTTTGTTGCGCAAAGCTTTAACTCATGAATCGCGCTGAAGCTTTGCGCAGCAAATCTTTGAGGAGGAAGGACATGAATCATATTTTTAAGGGCGAGCTGCGCCGTCACACGCGTCAACTGTCGGTGTTTGTTGCTTTAATCATTATGCTGCTTTCTTTATCTGGCTGCTTATATCCTAAGGATCAGTTGAAGCAAAATAAAGTGGCGCCAAAAGAGGCGATAAGAAATGTGCAAGCTGCAATCGACCAATATCAAGCGGAGACGGGTATGCTGCCCATCAAAAATAGCACAGCCGAAACGCCAAAGTATGAAAAATTTCAAGTTGATTTCTTAAAGCTTAACCGGACAGGCTATCTGACCGACATCCCTACTGCCGCATTTGAAAACGGCGGCAACTACAGCTTTCTTGTCATTGATGAAGAGACTAAGCCTCGGGTTAAGCTGCTCGACATTTTGGCCTTCCAAAAAATTAACGATATCCAGAGCTGGGTGAAGACGTATATCCAAGCAAACAGCGTGCTTCCAAAAGGAGAGCAGATGTATCCCGGTTATTATCAAATCGATTACAAAAGCATGAAGAAGGAAGCGCCGGTTATTCGCAGCGTTTTCTCCGGCCAGTCGATTCAAGCCTTAGTCGATGAGAATGGCGTCGTTTACTCCGATTACGGAATCGATGTCATGCAATTCGTTCAAAAAAGCGGAAAATCCGATTACGATGAAAATTTTGATTTGCGGACGCTGTTAGTGGATGGAAGCGATTTTGTGCCTGTCAAAGCTCCGGATTATCGATTGGTAAATAATGAGCCACAGGCCGTGCAGCAGTAGGACAAGCCAGATTTTATCTATAGTTACGCCATTTCCTTTCCCAGACAACTCGTCTTGGAAAGGATTTTTTTTGCCTATTGCGGTCATAGATACGCTTTTAATCTCATATATTTCAATCTTGGAAGGGAAGCTCGCAGACGAGGGAAAAAAGATTTCGCAGAAGGAATCGTCATAATCGGAAAGCTTGCACATATGATGTTACTAGTCCAAAAAGCATGTACGAGTTGCGTCGCTGGCCTGCCCTATTGACCGGTGGATGGCGGCGAACCGGAAAAATCAATTGGGAGGGGATATTCAGTGGAGAAAGTAGATATTTTCAAGGATATAGCCGAAAGAACCGGCGGGGATATTTACCTCGGGGTTGTCGGGGCTGTCCGGACGGGTAAATCAACGTTTATCAAACGGTTTATGGAGACGGTTGTACTTCCGAACATCGCTAACGAATCAGACCGTGTGAGAGCCATTGACGAACTTCCTCAAAGCGCCGCAGGCAAGACGATTATGACAACAGAGCCTAAATTTGTGCCGAATCAAGCGGTTCAGCTCAGGGTTACCGATGGACTTGAGGTAAACGTGAGACTGGTCGATTGCGTCGGATACGCAGTTGAGGGCGCGAAAGGCTATGAGGACGAAAATGGTCCGCGCATGATTACGACTCCTTGGTTCGATGAGCCGATTCCTTTCCAAGAAGCGGCTGAGATTGGAACACGCAAAGTTATCCAAGAGCATTCTACACTCGGTGTTGTTGTCACAACAGACGGTTCGATCGCAGAAATTCCGCGCAACTCCTACGTTGTAGCTGAAGAACGTGTCATTAACGAGCTGAAGGAAGTCGGCAAGCCGTTTGTGCTCGTCATCAACTCCACTCGGCCTAAGAGTGAAGAAGCGCTTCAACTGCGCAGCGAGCTGCAGGCGAAATACGATATTCCGGTAATGACGCTTAGCGTAGCGACAATGGGCGAAGAGGAAGTTATCTCAGTACTGCGGGAAGTGCTCTACGAATTCCCCGTGCATGAAGTGAATGTCAACCTGCCAAGCTGGGTAATGGTGCTGAACGACAATCACTGGCTCCGCAGCAACTACGAAAGCTCCGTTCGCGAAACGGTAAAAGATATTCGCAGACTGCGGGATGTCGACCGCGTCGTAACCCAGTTCATGGAATATGATTTCATCGCACGGGCTGGACTCAGCGGAATGAACATGGGGCAGGGTGTCGCTGAAATCGACCTGTACGCGCCAGATGAGCTGTACGACCGCATCCTCATGGAGGTTGTGGGCGTGGAAATTCGGGGCAAGGATCATTTGCTGCAGCTGATGCAGGACTTCTCTCATGCCAAAAGGGAGTACGACCGCTTTGCCGAAGCGCTGGAGATGGTCAAGACGACCGGATACGGCATCGCGGCACCGTCACTTGCGGAAATGGCACTCGACGAGCCGGAACTAATTCGCCAAGGCTCACGCTTTGGTGTTAGACTGAAGGCCACAGCACCGTCCATCCATATGATCCGCGTCGATGTGGAATCGGAATTTGCTCCGATTATCGGCACGGAGAAGCAAAGCGAAGAGCTGGTTAGATACTTAATGCAAGACTTCGAGAATGATCCGATCAAGATTTGGGAGTCTGATATATTCGGCCGTTCCCTGCACTCGATCGTGCGAGAAGGCATTCAAGGCAAAATCGCGATGATGCCGGACAACGCGCGCTACAAGCTGCAAGAGACGCTTGGACGCATCATCAACGAGGGCTCCGGCGGATTGATCGCGATCATCCTGTAGGTAACTGAATCTAGCATATCGAATAAGCCGCTGCCAAACAGGGAGCGGCTTATTTGTTTTGGAGGAAATGATCGTTAAGTACTTGAAATTGGCAAACGGCTGTATTACTATAGGTTTGTTCGGTCAAAAGGTATATTTTTGAAGTTTTCCGTTAATAAGAGGGATAAGATGAGAGTTTATATGCTTACAGCAAAATCATGTGATGCAGCACTTTGGAGGAGGTGAAACAATGAACAAAACAGATTTGATTACTAAAGTAGCTGAATTGACTGATCTTTCGAAGAAAGATGCAACGAAAGCGGTTGATGCTGTTTTCGATGCGATTTCCGATGCTTTGCAAAGCGGAGATAAAGTGCAATTGGTTGGATTTGGTAACTTCGAAGTTCGCGAGCGTCAAGCCCGTAAAGGCCGTAACCCGCAAACGGGAGATCCAATTGAGATCGCAGCTAGCAAAACGCCTGCTTTTAAACCAGGAAAATCACTTAAGGACCTTGTATCCAATTAAGCATAGGAATGCGTAAGCGGCGATTGCTGCCGATCATCGGCGGCAATGCCCGCAGCGCAGCAAAATATAAGCATGATCATAAGGCTCTAGCCTATAAATGATTATATTTTGAGCAAGCAACGCTCGAACGGAATGCCGTTCGGGCGTTTTTTTGCACATCCGCAAGCCTGAAGAGATTGCACAAACGTCGTACTTCCACTATAATTCACATGGATAGTTTGCAATTTCGGAAGCGGAGGGATAATGATGGAGCCTACACATGGCGAGTATATTGTTATAAAAGCAAAGGACCAGGGCGTTCAAGTCATCGGTTTAACACGCGGACTGGACACAAAATTTCATCATACGGAAAAGCTGGACAAAAACGAAATATTAATTTGCCAATTTACCGATCATACTTCAGCTATTAAAATACGGGGTAAAGCGGTCGTCATGACGAAATACGGGACGATGGAAACCGATCAGTAGCAACAAACGTGCAGGGCAGGCGAAGCCTGCTTTTTTTTTGCCTGTTCCTGTCCGAATAAACAACCTCCAACGCTCGTACAATGAAGTATGAGTCTTTTTTCTATGGACGAGCGACTATTTGGAGGTGCAGGGTGAAAATCGGAAAACCACTCCTAACCGCATGCGTGTCGGTTCTGGCTGTCACTTTATTATTAACCTGGCTGCCGCATATGGCGTCAAAGCGTTCAGCAAATGACCATGATATAGCCGTTTTTCGCGCTTCACCGGCCGTTAGGCTTACCAACAGCAATCTTGTTGATGTTCTTGTGGCTATTTCGCTCAGCGAGCGATTGAATAAGGCGGAGTGGAGCAATGGCATTTTGTCCGTTGACCTAAGGGTGAGCACAAGCAAAGGCAGGCCGGCAGTCTGGTTTGCCGACGTGGAGAAGCTGGTTCGCGTATCCTTCCTTCAACTCGAAAATGTGAAGCGGGTGCTCATACGGATCGTTGAGGAGAAGGAAAGCGGCGAAGCGCTGCTTGCCGCTGTCGACGTGAGGAAGACGGATGAATGGCTCATCCATGAGCTGAATGGTCTTGCCGAGGCCGATCCCGTACATGACGAGCTGTGGCGAAACAGGCTGCGGGTCAGCTTTACCTCTGCTTGGGAAGAGCGGTTCGGGCCAGTATCTGGGTTTACAGTAAAGCCTTCGTCTATTTCGCAGCATTAGCTGTGATGGATGTTGCAATTTGTTGAACACGCAGGTTGAATCGTATGCTCTTTAGAAAAAGTTGTGCTATAATAGTTTAGATTATTGAGCGGCGATTTGCGCTTCTCTGTTCGGAGGCTTCCCCCATGAAAACATACCGTATACCTGAAATAGCTCAAAAGTATGTAGAATATGACATGATTAAAGCGCATACGGCGCTACCTGACTTACCGGACGCAAGGCTGCGATTGCTCCATGTATTCCTAAATGAGCAGCAGTCCTTAAAGTCAAACAGCGAGCTCTATACGCTTGTCGTATCTCTCGTTCAGCTAGGGATGGATACGCATGATTTGATCGATACGGAGCAAGAACAGCGCTCTGAGCCGGAGATGCGGTCAAGACAGCTTAAGGTGCTGGCCGGCGATTATTTTAGCGCGACTTTTTATCAATTGCTTGCGCAGGCCGGCCAAATTGACATGATATCCAAAATCAGCAGCGCGGTTTCCGAGGTCAACAGGCTGAAAGTAAATTTATATGTCCGGATGAGGCAGCTCAAAATAACCGCAGAAGATTATTTGAGCTGCACGGTGCAGATTAGAAGCACCTTGTTTCACATTTTCTCGGGCGTGCTTGAGGGAACGCTTGCGCAAGCCTGGTCCGAGATTCTGCTCGGCGTTAGCCGCTGCGAGGTTTTGCGCGACGAGATAGCCCGTTTGGAGAGTTCGGCTCGGCTTGATAAGAGCTGGGCCTACTGGCATCTCATGCAGGAGGGAACCGACGATGAGCGGCAGCAGCTATCTTCGCGCATGCAAGATGCTGCATTTGTTAACAGTTTGGCACAAAAATACAAGGTGCGCAGCCAGCTTACAACGAAGCTGAAGCAGTCAGCGGATGCCGTGGTGGCTTTAGCTGGAGAGCTGGAATCGGACAAGTTGCTCGGTGAATTGACTTCTATCGTCGATGCTCTGTTATACGAAAAGCCCGGTTACACGCCTGCGCTCAACGAGACGAGGTGACTTTAGAGATGGATTCGAACTCCAAAAGCCATGTGCATGGCGTATTTGAAAGAATTGCTCCAAAATACGATTTGATGAACGACCTCATCAGCTTTCGCCGCCATAAGGCTTGGCGGAAGTTTACGATGAAGAAAATGAACGTAAAATCAGGACAAACCGCGCTGGATCTTTGCTGCGGAACTTGTGATTGGACGATCGCGCTGGCGGAAGCAAGCGGAACCGGGGAAGTTGTCGGCCTAGATTTTAGCCAAAACATGCTCGATGTCGGAGCCCTCAAAATTGAAAAGCTTGGCCTGAATAAGCAAATTAAATTAGTGCAAGGCAATGCGATGAGCCTTCCCTTCGCGGATAGCTCCTTCGATTATGTGACGATTGGTTTTGGCCTTCGCAACGTGCCTGACTACTTGCAGGTTTTAAAGGAAATGCAGCGCGTTGTTAAGCCTGGCGGGCTAGTCGTATGCCTAGAGGTATCCAAACCTACCTGGCAGCCTTTCAAAGCGATGTACAACTTATATTTCGAGCGTATATTGCCGCAAATGGGCAAGCTTGTAGCCAAGAGCTTCCAAGAGTACAAATGGCTGCCGGAATCGCTTAAAATGTTCCCCGGTCGACAACAGCTTGCTGAACTGTTTGAAGATGCGGGTCTTGATCAGGTGAAGGCATATCCTCTGACCGGCGGAGTAGCTGCGCTGCATATGGGGACAAAGGAGAAGAAATAGCAATGATTCGCAAATTACGCATTATTTTAGAAATGATTAAGTTTGAACACACCGTTTTTGCATTGCCTTTCGCTTTTATGGGCGCTATTCTAGGGGCGGTGATGATGGAGCAGCGGCTTCCTTCCTGGGCTGAGATCGGCTGGATTACGCTTGCGATGTTCGGCGCCCGCAGCGCGGCAATGAGCCTCAACCGTCTAATCGATAAAGCGATTGACCTGCGCAACCCAAGAACGGAGAAGAGGGCGCTTCCGGCCGGACTGCTGAAATCCGCGGAGGTTTTATTGTTTATTATCGTTTCATTCGTTCTGCTGTTCGTAGCAAGCGCTAATTTGGAGCCTATCGCGCTTAAGCTCATGCCTATTGCGGTAGTCATGCTTGTCTTATATTCTTATACGAAGCGTTTTACATGGTTATGCCATATCTTTCTTGGATTTACGATTGCGCTTTCGCCTCTTGGCGGCTGGGTAGCGATTACGGGCGGCTTTGATTTGGCTGCATGGCTATTGTATATAACAGTAGCGCTATGGATCGCAGGGTTTGACATCATCTATGCTACCCAAGATTTTGAGTATGACCGAAACGTTGGTTTGCATTCGATTCCGGCTCGCTTTGGCATCGCAGGCGCACTATGGATCGCGCGTGCCCTGCATATGGTGACGGCAATCGGCTTTGTTACGTTGTTTTGGCTCACGGACTTAAGCTGGATGTATCTGCTTGGGACGTTAATATCGATTTCCTTATTGTTTTATCAGCACTGGCTCGTTCGTCCAAACGATCTGTCACGGGTCCAAACGGCATTTTTCGGAATGAATGGTACCCTTAGCGTCGTGCTGTTTTTGTTTACAATCGTTGATTTGCTCGTTATTCACGAATGGTAGAAGCTAACATGGCTGCCAGCCCATCGAATTGGACGAATCGTTGGGTGGTCGGCATTACAGGCGCAAGCGGCTCGATTTATGGCATTAGGCTTATCGAGGTGCTGCTTGAAATAAACTATGAGGTTCATCTAGTCGTTACTGAAGCAGGCTGGAGGGTGCTGAAGGAAGAGCTTGGCTGGGAGACGACACGTCGCTCCGCAGCTCTTGAGGCGCGCTTCGGCGAGGCTATCGCGACGAAAAGGCTTGTGTTCCATCCGAATGCGGATATTGGCGCAAGCATAGCAAGCGGCTCTTACCGCGTACAAGGAATGGTTATTGTGCCGTGCTCGATGGGGACGCTTGCCTCAATCTCGCACGGCATTTCCGATGATTTGATGACTAGAGCTGCGGACGTTATGTTAAAGGAGAATCGGAAGCTGTTGATCGTACCGAGAGAGACGCCGCTTCACGCGATTCATCTTGAGAACATGCTGACGCTCGCTCGCCTTGGCGTTCGAATGATTCCGGCAATGCCGGCTTTTTATTACAAACCGCAGTCGATGGATGAAATGATTGATTTTCTGGTCGGTAAAGTGCTTGACAATATGGCTATCGACCATGATTTGTACAGAAGATGGGGAGATGAGCAGAATGGGCATGAATAATCGCCCAATCACCATTGGAAGAATTGATTACGCGAATGCTTGGCCGCTATTCCATCAGTTCGAGGAGCGAGCTGATCGGGACAGCTTTGAAGTGATTAAGCGTGTACCTTCTGAATTAAACCGAATGCTTCAGGTTGGTGAACTGGATATATCAGCAATATCGTCCTTCTCTTATGGACAAAACGCAAATGACTATGTACTTTTGCCGGAATTATCGGTAGGCTCTGTTGGAGCGGTAAACTCGATCCTCTTGTTCTTGAAGGAGCCCATTGAACGCAAACGGCCTGAACGAATTGCCGTAACGACCACATCGGCAACTTCAGTCAATTTGCTCAAAATAATGATGGCTTTGCATTTTGATTGCAATCCCACTTATTTTACCGCAGCACCCGAGCTTGATCGTATGCTTGAGACAGCCGATGCGGCGCTTATTATCGGCGATCCGGCGATTCAAGCCTCTTGGCGAGACCACGGGCTTCATGTCATTGACTTGGGGCAATTGTGGAATGAATGGACGGGTCTTGGAATGACTTATGCCGTTGTTGCGGCACGCAAGGAAGCGGCTTTATCCGCGCCTGAAGCCGTTCATGCTGTATATAAGACGTTAATTGCGAGCAAACAGTATAATAAGGCTCATCTTGGTCCACTAATTGAACAAGCATGTTCACAGCTTGGGGGAGTATCGACATACTGGGAGATGTACTTTCATTCGCTTCAATATGATTTTGGGAGCAAGCTGCAAGAAGGACTTAAGTTATATTTCGATTATTCGAAGCAGTTAGGACTGCTGCCGAATGACGTGGAGCTTACTTTTTTTGAAGACCAATCTGCCCAATAGGTGAAAGAATGAAACTACTAGACTTGTATGCAAAGATGAAAGGCGACCTAAATCAGATCGAGCAGGAGCTGGAGCGAAGTGTGTCAGATGACCATTTGCTGCTCGGCGAAGCTTCTTTGCACTTGCTGAAAGCCGGAGGGAAACGGATCAGACCCGTTTTCGTCCTGCTTGCCGGCAAGTTTGGCGATTATCGGCTTGATGTGATGAAACGGATCGCAGTACCTCTTGAACTTATACATATGGCTTCACTCGTGCACGATGATGTCATTGACGATGCGGAAACTAGGCGCGGCCAGCTTACCGTTAAATCCAAGTGGGACAATCGCATAGCGATGTACACGGGTGATTTTATCCACGGCAAAGCGTTAACGATTGCAGCTCAGCTGCCCAATCCATTGATCCATCAAATTTTATCAAATGCGCTCGTACAGATGTGCATTGGTGAGATGGAGCAAATTCGCGATTTCTTTAATACCGAGCAAACGATCCGCAACTACCTGCTGCGGATAAGGCGCAAAACGGCTTTGCTCATCGCTATTAGCTGCCAGCTTGGCGCTGTTGCAGCGAACGCCGACAGTAAAACTGCGAACCGTCTGTACCGTTATGGCTACAATGTAGGCATGGCATTTCAGATCGGAGACGATTTGCTTGATCTCTATGGAACCGAGAAACAGATCGGAAAGCCGCCAGGCTCCGATATGCGTCAAGGCAACATTACGCTTCCGGTATTGCTTGCTCTCCAGGACCTGAGCATACGTGATTCTCTGTTAAACGAGATCGCATCCATCAGGGAGAATGGAGGCCAAAAGGATGCGGGGCGCGCCATTGAATTGATCCGTAAAAGCGATGGCGGACAGCTCGCTGACCAGCTCGCGAATCGGTATATAAAAAAAGCTCTGCAAGCATTAGAGGGATTACCGAACGTTGCAGCGAAAAAGAACTTGATCGATCTCGCGCACTTTATTGGCAAACGTAATTATTAAATATACGAATTCGAAAGGAATGGATGTAGATGGAAAGAACTTTTCTGATGATTAAACCAGATGGCGTTCAGCGGGGCTTAATTGGCGAAATCGTGTCAAGGTTTGAAAGAAAGGGACTGCAGCTGTCAGCAGCCAAATTTATTTTGATCAATAAGGAGCTGGCGGAGCGCCACTATGAAGAGCACAAGGGCAAAGTGTTTTATGAGCCGCTGCTTGAATTCATCACATCCGGTCCGGTATTTGCGATGGTATGGCAAGGCGATAACGTCATCGCGCTCACTCGCGCGCTAATCGGCAAAACAGATTCTGTCGATGCAAGTCCCGGAACGATTCGTTCAGACTTTGCTGTACATACGAACTTTAATCTCATTCATGGCTCGGATTCCGTTGCTAACGCTGAGCGGGAGATCGCCATGTACTTCACGCCATCTGAGCTGGTTAATTACGAACATACTATTCAACGGTGGGTGTAAATTACCCGCTTAACGATGGAGGCACCTATGCTTGAGGATCGTGATTTTGCACAGTTTATAGCTCGAATAAAGCAAAAGACCGACATCGATTTGTCGCAGTACAAGGAAGCCCAAATGAAGCGCAGGCTGACTACACTGCGAATGAAGCACGGTTATCAAACGTTCGAGGAATATTGGAAAGCGATTGAACAAAATCGCAGCATGCTGAATGAGTTTTTGGACCGCATGACGATTAATGTATCCGAGTTTTGGAGAAACCCTTCCCGGTGGGAGGTTTTGCAAAAACGGTTTTTTCCGGATATGCTAAGCGCCTCGAGTCGCCTTAAAGTATGGAGCGCAGCTTGCTCGACGGGTGAAGAGCCGTACACGTTAGCCATGATTTTATCGGAGCTTGGCGCGCTGCAGCGGTCCTCGCTCCTCGCGACGGATTTGGATGCGAATGTGCTTCAAAAAGCGATGGAAGGCAGCTATTTGGAACGCTCGCTGCGCGACGTTCCGGCGGCATGCCGGCAAAAATATTTTAAGCAATCGGAAGGCGCATATCTGATTTCGGACTCATTAAAGCAATTCATCCAATTTAAGCAGCAAAATTTGCTTCATGATACATTCGACAGCTCGTTTGACTTAATCGTATGCCGGAATGTTATGATTTATTTTACCGAAGAAGCTAAGCATCAGCTGTATCATAAGTTTTCCAAAGCGCTTAAGCCCGGCGGGCTGCTTTTTGTTGGAAGCACGGAGCAAATATTCTCGCCTGCGCAGTACGGCTTCGAGACGGCGGATACCTTTTTTTACCGCCGCGTGTGAGGGGCATGTATACCGTTTTCCATCTTCTCCTATACTAGTTATAACGTAAGCGACTTGGAGGATGAAGCAACCGATGGATAAGCGTAAGGTAATTGCCGCCTATAGGCGTGGTTTTATTTCGATTCAAGAATGCGCGCAAATTATCGGAGTAGACAACGGACAGATGACAAGGCTTGTAAATGACCCGATGCTAATGAATGAAGCCGTGCCGCTGCTTGAGAAAAAAACAGTTAATAGTTAATAGCTGCTGCCAGAATTGGCTGCCTGGAATTGTCGTTCATGCGGACAATTCCGGCAGCTTTTTTTATGCGGCGGCAGCGGCTGAAACAGGCTCAAATTCTTGTCAAACCGGAAGGGCTGTACTATAATGAGCAAAGATGTTTAGTGCTGTAAAGCATAGCAGGCGCATATAGGCTTGCTTAGAAGGAGGAGCTTTGGTTTGAGTTTAAGATATTTGACAGCGGGCGAGACGCATGGCCCCCAATTAACCGCTATTATTGAAGGTCTTCCAAGTAATTTGACGATTGATTTTGAAGAACTGAATTTCCAGCTGCACCGCCGCCAAAAAGGACATGGACGCGGTCGCCGGATGCAAATTGAGAAAGATACCGCTAACATTGTCGGAGGCGTTCGTCATGGCAGAACGACAGGTGCTCCTGTAGCGCTAATCGTAGCTAACAATGATTGGAAGCACTGGACCTCCGTTATGAATATTGAGCCTATTGAAGGCAGCGACGAAGAGAAACGCCGCGTACATCGCCCGCGTCCAGGCCATGCAGACTTGAACGGCGGCTTGAAGTATGATCTGAAGGATTTGCGCAACGTGCTCGAGCGCTCCAGCGCCCGCGAGACGGCGGCACGTGTTGCGGTTGGTGCGGTTGCACGTCAATTGCTGGCGGAGTTCGGCATTAAAGTTGCGGGACAAGTAATTCGAATTGGCGAGATTGAAGCGCCGGCGAATCAGCTTCCTGTCGATGAATTGATCCGCTTGACGGAAGAATCTTCGGTTCGCGTCGTAGACAAGGAAACCGAACAGAAGATGACGGATTATATCGATCAAATTAAAGCGGAGGGCGATTCCATCGGCGGGATTGTGGAATGCATTATCGAAGGCGTGCCGATTGGCCTCGGCAGCCACGTGCAGTGGGATCGCAAGCTTGATGGCCGAATCGCGCAAGCGGTTGTATCCATCAATGCATTCAAAGGCTGTGAGATCGGCATTGGTTTCGAAGCAGCAAAGCTTCGCGGCTCGCAGGTGCATGATGAGATCATGTATGAAGCAGAGCGCGGATACCACCGCGCTACGAATCGCCTGGGCGGCTTCGAGGGCGGCATGACCAACGGCGAGCAAATCGTCGTTCGCGGCGTTATGAAGCCGATTCCGACGCTTTACAAGCCGCTTCGCAGCGTGGACATCGATACGAAAGAACCGTTCACCGCGCAGGTTGAGCGTTCAGATAGCTGCGCTGTGCCTGCTGCCAGCGTTGTAATGGAGCATGTGGTCGCGTGGGAAGTGGCGAGAGCGTTCCTTGAGAAGTTCGGAGGCGATTCCATCGAGGAAATTCGCGCGAATTTGAACAACTACCTTGAGCAGCTGGGACGGTACTAAGCATGCGTGAGCTCACAGTCGAATTAGGTGACCGCACTTATCCTATCTATATTGGGGAAGGCCTTCTGAAGGAGGCTTCCTCCTATTTCGTTAAACATGGCATTAGCAAGAAGTCGCCGCTGCTCATCATTACGGACAGCCACGTTGCTGATTTTCATTTGCAATCGCTTGAATCCGAGCTATCAGCTGCAGGCTTTAAGACGTCAAGCATCGTCGTTCCCGCAGGGGAGAGCTCAAAGTCGCTGACGATGCTGGAGTCGCTCGTTACCAAAGCTTTGGAGGAAGGCCTAGACCGTAAATCAGCCATCGTTGCGCTTGGCGGCGGCGTCGTAGGCGATCTTGCCGGTTTTGTAGCTGCATCGTATATGCGCGGCATCAAATTCGTGCAAGTGCCAACGACGATTTTGGCGCATGACAGCAGCGTTGGCGGCAAAGTGGCGGTTAACCATCCGCTTGCCAAAAATATTATCGGAGCGTTCCATCAGCCGGAGCTCGTCTTGTACGATTTGCTGACGCTTCAAACGCTGCCGCCGCGAGATGTCAGCGGCGGCTTGGCGGAGATGGTCAAGCACGGACTTATTTGGGATGAAGCGTTTGTCGTTTGGTGCGAGGAGAATGCGGAGAAGCTGTTAGCGCTCGATCCGGAAGCGTTAGGCTACGGACTGTACAAAGGCTGCAGCGTGAAGGCGGCTGTCGTATCGAAGGACGAGCGTGAAAATGATCTGAGAGCGATCTTAAATTTAGGCCACACGATTGGGCATGCCATCGAGGCGGTTGCTGGTTACGGCGAATTCATGCATGGCGAAGCGATTTCAATTGGCATGATCGGCTCTGCAAGGCTCGGCCTGCGCTATGGCGCACCAGAAGAGGTTTATACGGTAACGAAACGAGTGCTTGCGAAATGCGGGCTGCCCGTACGTTTGCCTGAGCATATTGACGTAGACAAGATCATGGAAGCGATGATGCATGATAAGAAATTTGCTGAGGGTACGATGGTTTTTGTTGTACCGACAGCAATCGGCAAAGTCGAAATCAAACCTAATGTTCCCGTTGAGTGGGTTCGTGAAATAGTAGAGCAATTGAAACAGGAGGCGGAGCTGTAATGAGTGTTAGAGGTATACGCGGTGCGATTACGGTAGATGCAAACGAAGAACAGCCGATTTTGACTGCGACAATCGAAATGCTGAATGCGATCGTAGCAGACAATGAAATTGTGCCAGACGATATTTGCAGTGTGTTCGTGACGGTAACAAGCGATCTAGACGAGACGTTTCCGGCTCGTGCGATTCGTCAAATGAAGGGCTGGGAGCTCGTGCCGCTTATGTGCGCGCTTGAGGTTCCGGTTAAAGGCAGCCTAGAGCGCTGCATTAGACTGATGGTTCTGATTAATACCGACAAAACGCAAGCGGAAATTCGTCATGTATATTTGAGCGGCGCGAAAGCTCTGCGTCCCGACTTGTCCAAAGCTTAAGCAATCATTAGCTCGTAACTTAACAATCCCTGTGTTGACGCACGGCCGTTCGTTGTTGTATATTTAGTAACGTAAGTGAGAGTAGCAGAGCCGAGTAATGAGCTGAGTTGAGATGAGTAGAGACTAGTTGAGAGTAGCAGAGTAGAGCAATTATTTGTACGGAATGATGAAAGAGCTGAACGATTATTTGTGCATAGGCGCATAGAATCGTAAAAGTGCTGTTTCGCCGTACCTACGATTGTATCTTTTTCCGCTTACACACTTCCGTCATCATCTAAACCAACGCTCCTGCTTAGGCAGGAGCTTTTTTTGTTCACATTAAAGGCTAGGTTTATTAAACAGGGAGGTTGTTCGGAATGTCAAATGAGCTGCAGCATGTTACACGTCTTGCCGATCAATACAATTTAATTCCAATTGTTCGTTATATGATGGCGGACACAGAAACACCAATCCGGCTGTTTCAGCATTTTGCGAAGGAGGATCATGCCTTCCTGCTGGAGAGCGTCGAGGGCGGTGCGAAGTGGGCGCGTTATTCGTTTATCGGAACAGATCCTTTTATGATGCTTTACGGTAAAAACGGCGAGATGGTGCTGGAGCATAGAGGCGAGAAGCATGTGCTTAACGATAAACCGATTGAGCTGCTCAAAGCTCATTTGCGTTCCTTCCGCAGTCCGTCGCTTCCAGAGCTGCCTCCCTTCACGGGCGGTGCGATCGGCTTTTTTGGATACGATTTGCTGCAATATTACGAGAAGCTTCCGGCGCACCGAATTGACGATTTGAATATGAACGATATGCAGTTTATGTTCTGCGACCAAGTCATCGTCTTCGATCACTTCAAGCAGCAGCTGCAAATTGTCGGCAACGTTCATATAGCCGAAGGAGCGACCGATGCTGATATCGCAAGAAGCTACGAGGAGGCGGTTGCCAAAATCGAAGCGACGATCGAGCGATTGCAGCAGCCCGTAACGATTCCCGTAACGGCTGGCGGATCGATCCAGTTTGATCAAGAGCTTGGTGATATTCAATCGAACGTAACGAAGGAGCAATTCATCTCCAATATCGAGCAGGCGAAGCAGTACATTCGTGCAGGCGATATTTTTCAAGTGGTATTGTCGCAGCGCTTCAACATCGATACCGATATTGATCCGCTTCATGTGTACCGTGTGCTGCGTACGATGAATCCATCTCCGTATATGTATTATTTGAAAATGGGCGAAGAGGTTATCGTCGGCACATCGCCGGAAGCGCTGGTGAAGGTAAACGGGGATCGCGTGGAGACACGGCCGATTGCCGGCACAAGGCCGCGCGGCAAAACGCCGGAAGAGGACAAAGCGCTTGAGCTTGAGCTGCTTGCAGACGAGAAGGAGCGCGCGGAGCATTTGATGCTGGTTGACCTTGGCCGCAACGATATCGGACGCGTGTCGGAGTTCGGGACTGTAAAATGCGACTCTTTCATGGAGATAGAGAGATACTCGCATGTTATGCATATCGTTTCTAACGTTTCAGGCAAGCTGCACAAGGACAAAGACTTCTTTGATGCATTCATATCCTGTCTGCCTGCCGGCACGGTCTCGGGCGCGCCAAAGCTCAGAGCGATGGAGATTATTGCGGAGCTGGAAAATGAAGCTCGCGGCGCTTATGCGGGCGCAATCGGATACTTGGGCTTTGGCGGATCGATGGATACTTGCATTACGATTCGGACGATCATTTTTAAACACGGCAAAGCTTATGTGCAAGCCGGAGCGGGCATCGTATGGGATTCCGTGCCGGAGAGTGAATACTTAGAGACGGTGAACAAAGCCAAAGGGATGCTTAAAGCGATTCGCGCAGCAGAAGCGATCTTCGCGCAGCCGAAGCCATCAGATAGCTTCAATTCAATCAATATGGATTATTACGTCAAGGCCGGAGAGGGGCTTGGTCAATAATGCAAGGGAATGAAGCGATAACGATGCAGCGTGCGCTTAGTCAGCTTATCGGCGGTGCGGATCTTACGAGAGAGCAAGCAAGCGCGGTCATGAACATCATCATGAACGGCGAAGCAACGGATGCTCAAATTGCCGGCGTTGTAACTGCACTGCGGATGAAGGGCGAGACGAAGGACGAAATAACGGGTTTTGCGGAAGCGATGCGCGCGCATTCCAGCCATCTCCATACGGAGCAGGAGGGATTGCTGGATACATGCGGGACCGGCGGATCGGGCATTCATAAATTCAACATTTCTACCGCATCCTCCATCATTGCGGCAGCAGCGGGCATTCGGGTAGCCAAGCATGGCAATCGTGCCATGTCGGGCAAAACAGGCAGTGCAGATGTGCTGGAAGCGCTCGGCGTGCAAATTGCGATTTCACCGGAGCAAGCCGCGTTATGCTTGAACGAGATCGGTATTTGCTTCATGTTCGCGCAGCTGTACCATCCTTCGCTTCGCCATGCTGCAGTACCGCGCCGTGAGCTTGGCATTCGGACGATATTTAACATGCTTGGGCCGCTTACGAATCCGGCAGGAGCAGACAGGCAGCTCCTTGGCTTGTATGACCGTGCGAGAACGTCGACCGTTGCTGAAGTGCTAGGCGAGCTCGGCTTGAGGCGGGCGCTGGTCGTGAGCAGTCATGACGGTCTTGACGAAATCAGCATCTCTGCGCCAACGCAAATTTCGGAACTGTTAAACGGTAAGGTTCAAACCTATGATGTTACGCCTGAGGAGCTGGGGCTGACGCGCTGGCCGATCGCGGATGTGATGGGCGGCGAACCGGAGGTGAACGCTGCGCTTATTCGCGCGATCTTCTCGGGTGAACAGCGCGGAGCTTACCGCGATATCGTGCTTGCGAACGCAGGAGCTTGCATTTATGTGGGCGGACTGGCAGCTTCCCTTAGCGAGGGTGTAACGATAGCAGCCAAAGTAATCGATTCTGGCGAGGCGCAGCAGAAGCTCGTCAGCCTCATTCAAACGACAGGAGAGTTGGCACATGTTTCTAGATAAAATTGTAGCAACCAAGAGGGCAGAGGTTGAAGAGCTCGCTGCTCGCTTTGATCTGGCAGAGGTTGAGAAAGAAATCGCAGCTTTGGCAGCATGCAGAGGCTTCGAGAAGGCGTTGTCGAAGGAAGGCCGCAATAGAAACATGGGTCTAATCGCGGAGGTGAAGAAGGCATCGCCGTCCAAGGGCTTGATCCGCAGCGATTTTGAGCCAACGTCGCTTGCTGCAGCTTACGAAGCTGCCGGGGCAGATTGTATTTCGGTGTTGACTGACCGTGACTATTTCCAAGGGTCAAACGCTTTTCTGAGCGCGGTGCGCGAGACGGTAAAGGTTCCTCTTCTTCGGAAGGATTTCACAATCGATGAGCGTCAAATTTATGAAGCGCGCTTGATCGGCGCGGATGCGATTTTGCTAATTGCCGCAATTCTGACACCTGCACAGCTTAGTAAATTTCATGATCTTGCGAAATCGATCGGCATGGACGTGCTTGTAGAGGTGCATAACCTAGAGGAGCTTGAAGGTGTTCTTGAGCTGGATAAAGCGACGCTGATTGGCATAAACAATCGTGACTTAAAATCATTCGTAACTGATTTGAAAACAACCGAAGCTCTCATCGGGCATATGCCCCAAAATGTAACAGTTATCAGCGAAAGCGGCATAGCAGGCAAGTCCGATATGGACTATTTGCAAACAATCGGCGCTCATGGCGTGCTGATTGGCGAGCATTTTATGCGTCATGAAAATGTAGGTCAAGCGGTAGAGGATCTGATGGGTACGGTGATCGCTCGATGAAGCAGCTGCCGCGTATCAAAATATGCGGGTTAAAGGATGTCCAAACGATTGAGGCGATGAATGGTTTGCCTATTCACGAGATCGGCTTTGTGTTTGCTCCAAGCAAGCGGCAGGTCGATAAGGAAACGGCTGCTCAGCTTATAAAAGCAGCAGCTAGGCTGCAAGCAGCTGGCGGTGAACGTCCGAGGACGGTCGGCGTCTTCGTGAATGAATCTTACGAGAATCTGCATGCTATTTTAGCGGAGGCGCAACTGGACGTCGTTCAGCTGCATGGCAATGAATCGGCTGCATTTTGCAGGTCGGTTCGCGAACAGCTTAAGGTGCTGGTATGGAAGGTATTTTCTGTAAAACGGGACACTGATGGAAATGGTCCTGTCTCCGCACTTGAGCTTTTGTCGCCATACAAGGGGGCTGTTGATGCGGTGCTAATCGATGCTCCTGGCGGCGGTACAGGGCAGACTTTCAACTGGGAAGCGATAGAAGACTATAATAAAGCGGCTGACGAGCTTGGCCTAACTCTATATGTTGCTGGCGGATTGCATGAAGGAAACGTACAAGAGCTGCTTAGGACATATGCTCCAAGCGGGATTGATGTATCTAGCGGAGTAGAGACGGATGGTCGCAAGGATATCGACAAGATCCGATTATTTGTAAGAAGGGTGATGGAAGCATGACACAGGTACCAGATGAAAATGGCCGCTTTGGCGCATTTGGCGGAAGATACGTGCCGGAAACATTGATGAACGCATTGCTTGAGCTGGAGGAAGCTTATGCTCATTACTCCAAGGATCAAGCGTTTCAAGACGAGGTTCGTTATTTATTGCATAAATATTCGGGACGCCCAACATCGTTGTACTATGCGGAGCGATTGAGCGCGCATCTCGGCGGAGCGAAAATATACTTAAAACGAGAAGACCTGAACCATACCGGCGCACATAAGATCAACAATACGATTGGGCAAGGCGTGCTTGCAAAGCGCATGGGCAAATCGAAAATTATTGCCGAGACCGGCGCAGGTCAGCATGGTGTAGCGTCTGCTACGATCGCTGCTTTGCTTGGCCTCGAGTGCAAGGTGTTCATGGGCGAAGAGGATATGAAGCGTCAGCAGCTCAATGTGTTCCGCATGCAGCTGCTCGGCTCTGAAGTGGTGCCTGTGCTGTCGGGTACAAGAACGCTTAAAGATGCTTGCAACGAAACACTTCGCTACTGGGTTAGCAACGTTGACGATACTTATTATATTTTGGGCTCGGTTACTGGCCCGCATCCTTATCCGATGATGGTTCGTGATTTCCAACGCATTATTGGGGATGAAGCCCGTCAGCAGATTTTGGCCGATGAAGGCAGATTGCCTGACTACGTAGTGGCAGCAGTAGGCGGAGGCAGCAATGCGATGGGTATTTTCTATCCGTTCGTGAACGACGAGGGCGTGAAGCTGCTAGGGGTTGAAGCAGCCGGCCGCGGAGTGGATACGATAGAGCATGCGGCTACAATGACTAAAGGACGCCACGGCGTATTCCAAGGCTCCATGAGCTACGTGCTTCAGGACGAGCATGGACAGGTTCAGCCGGCGCATTCGATATCCGCAGGACTCGATTATCCAGGCATTGGACCGGAGCATGCTTACCTGAAGGATTCAGGCCGTGCGGAATATGTACCTGTGACTGATGCGGAGGCACTCGAAGCACTGCAGTTGCTGTCGCGCACGGAAGGAATTATTCCGGCGCTTGAATCCGCGCATGCGATTGCTCAGACGATTAAGCTTGCTCCAACGCTGGATAAAGACAAGGTTGTCGTTGTAAGCTTGTCCGGCCGCGGTGACAAGGACGTAGAGGCGATTATGGGGTATTTGGGGGTAGAAAAGCATGAATCACATTGATACGGCGTTTGCGCGCCTGAAAGCCGAAGGCAAAACGGCGCTTATTCCTTTTGTAACGATGGGAGACCCTGATCTGGACACGTCCGTTCAGATCATCCAGACGCTTGAGAAAGCCGGCGCCGATATGATCGAGCTGGGCGTTCCTTACTCCGATCCGCTCGCAGACGGCCCAGTTATTCAGCGGGCATCCGAGCGTGCGTTGCTCCATAACAGCATTACGTTAAAGGATTGCATTCATGTTGCGGAGCGGGCTCGCGAAGCCGGCGTTACTATTCCTTTTATCTTATTTACTTATTATAATCCAGTCTTTCAGTTCGGATTGAAGGCGTTCTTTGAGCTTGTAGTAAGCAAAGGGATCAGCGGACTAATTATTCCTGATTTGCCGATTGAAGAGGATGAGGAAGTACGTCAGCTTGCCGAAGAGGCTAACGTTCATCTAATCCCGCTTGTTGCACCAACCTCAAAGGATCGCGTGACCCGGATTTCGCGCAAAGCAAAAGGTTTTGTGTATTGCGTATCCTCGCTTGGCGTAACGGGAGTGAGAGCGGATTTTCATACGGGCATTGATGAATTTCTTGCGACAGTGCGCGAGGCGACTGATTTGCCGATCGCCGTTGGCTTTGGCATTTCAAGCCGCGAGCAGGTAGCTCGCTTCGAGAAGCAATGCGACGGGGTAATCGTAGGAAGCGCTATTGTACGCACGATTGAGGAAGCGATTCCGCTGCTGCAAGATCCAAGCAAACGTGATGCAGGCCTTAAGCAAATCGGCGATTTTGTCGCACAGCTTAAAGGATAATGATAAGATTTTATGAAGAAGAGCTTCTTGCATACGGCGAGGGGCTCTTCTTGCGTAAAAAAACTTTAAAACCTTAAACAGATATGAGACAATGTATCAAGTAATTAGACTAGTCCATAATAAAAGAGGTGAGCGGCTCATGCAGCCCAAAGGTAATATCGTCCACCTTCCCGTCTACCAGCCTGGAAAGCCGGTTGAGGATGTTAAGAGGGAGCTTGGATTAAAGGAAGTTATTAAGCTTGCATCGAATGAAAATCCGTTTGGATGCTCCGAACAGGTTAAAACAGCCATTATTGAAGAAATATCAAATTTAAATATTTATCCCGATGGAGCGAGCGTTGAACTAACAGCTGCACTTGCGGACGAGCTTGGCGTGGAGTCAAATCAAATTATTTTTGGAACGGGCTCCAGCGAAATCATACTTATGATTAACAGAGCGTTTATTGTACCTGGCGACGAAACGATCATGGCGGATGAAACATTTCCCCAATACAAGCATAATGCAGAAATCGAAAATGCGCGCATCGTAGAGGTTCCTCTAAAAGAGGGCAAACATGATTTGCCTGCCATGCTTGCTAAAGTGAACAGCCGCACAAAAATCATTTGGATTTGCAATCCGAACAACCCGACGGGAACGATTGTAACGCTGCCGGAATTGTCCGCATTTTTAAAGCAGGTTCCTGCGAACGTCCTTGTCGTGCTGGATGAAGCTTATGGCGAATATATTGACGATCCTGCGTTCCCAGATGGGGTTAAGCTGCTTAAAGAGCACCGCAACCTGATCGTATTACGTACTTTTTCGAAAATCTATGGCTTGGCAGCACTGCGGATTGGGTATGGCGTTGGACATCCCGATGTGATTCGCTTCACGAATCAAGTGCGTGAGCCGTTCAATACCTCGCGGGCGGCGCAGGCAGCGGCAAAAGCTGCACTTGCGGACAAGGATTTTATTGCTTACTGCCGTGAGCAAAATAAACAAGGCGTTGCGTATTTGTCCGAGCAATTTGACCGCCTTGGCTTATCCTACTTCCCCGCATACGGGAACTTCGTTATGGTAGATACGAAGCGTTCATCGCCCGAGGTATTCGACGGATTGCTTCGCAGAGGAATTATTTCGAGACCACGCTGGACTTATTATCCGAATCATATTCGGATTACGGTTGGCACAAGAGAGCAAAATGAAAAGTTTATCGCAGCGCTTGAACAGGTTTTGCAGGAAGCGGCGGTGCAAGGATAACGTTATGACTACTGTTGCTATTTTTGGGGTAGGGCTGATCGGTGGTTCGATCGCCCTTTGCTTTAAGGGAAAACCGGATATTACCGTGATCGGTCATTCAAATCGGCAATCTCAAGTCGAGAAGTATGTGCAGCGCGGCGTCGTGGACTATGCGACTACATCCATGCAGGAGGCCGCGGAGCAAGCCGACTTTATTTTTGTATGCGTACCGGTTGGGAATATTGAAGAATATATGGTGAAGCTGAGCAATTTCAACTTAAAGCCAGGTTGTATTGTTACGGATGCGGGGAGCACAAAGGCTTCGGTTATGGCTTGCGCGAAATCGCTTGATTTTGGCCCGGCAACGTTTATTGGCGGACATCCGATGGCGGGTTCCGAGCGTACAGGAGTTGAAGCCGCGTCCTCGCATCTCTACGAGAATGCCTTCTACGTCTTGACTCCGGATGAACATACATCTGAGGAAGCGGTTGGCCGTCTCGTAGAGCTTCTTAGCCATACGAAAGCGAATATCGTCAAAGTAGACGCGAAGGAGCATGACGAGATTGCAGGAGCAATCAGTCATTTGCCGCATATCATCGCTGTTTCGCTGGTGAACCAGATTCGTGGCTATAATGAAGAGAATGGGCTGTATGAATCGCTTGCCGCAGGAGGCTTCCGTGACATTACGCGTATTGCTTCCGGCGATCCGATCATATGGCGTGATATATTAATTAATAATCGCAAGGTTGTGCTTGAGCTGCTGCGCGATTGGAGCAAGGAAACGGATAAATTTGTTGCGATGCTGGAGAATCTCGATGGAGATGCGATAGCAAACGCATTCGAAACAGCAGGGGAATTCCGCAGCAAAATGCCTGAGCGCCGCAAAGGCATGATCCAATCCGCCTTTGATTGTTATGTCGATATTCCGGATCATCCCGGTATCATCGGTAAAATAACAAGCGAGCTAGGGAATAGCCTAATCAACCTGAGCAACATCCACATTATCGAGAGCAGGGAAGACGTGCCGGGCGTGTTAAGACTTTCGTTCCGAAGCCAGGAGTATTTGGACCAGGCGGTTGCCGTGCTTTCTGCAAAAGGCTATGACGTGCACCTTTAACCAGGTGTTCGTCTTTTGTAACATCTAAGCGCTTACAAATTAATTAAAACAAAAATGAAAGCGCTTATTGACAAAGTGGAAGCGTATACATATAATAAAGGTACAGTATGGTTTCTCTCCACTCCTATCCAAATCCTATAGTACTCATCATGAGTGCGGACCACCCTTCGGGGTGGTTTTTTTTTAGAAAAACGAAACCTCATTATCTCTATACTTAGGCTTAGTAAAGTTAACGTTCCTATTTCTCCCTATTTAAATGTATCTTTGTAACGCTATTCGGAATTATTTTGTCCATTTGTTCTAGTCCGATTTCAAGATAGGAAAGTAACGTTACGTTTTGAAGGATGTTCCCATTGCAGTTAAAGAGCATCTCTAGGCAATTAAATCGGATATTTATGACATATAGCAATAGCTTTCATCTAAATTATAAGCATACTCACAAACTAAATTTCCTGAATGGATACAAATGAGGGAAGAAATTATCCTTTAACAAGGTAGTCGCTTCGCTTGTCAACATTCCTTCAAAACTCCACTGTTGTTTATACATAGTTGAGCACTGGTATAAAGATGGAGCCATTTTTATTAAAAAAATTCAGTAAATTTAACTTACTTATAATATTTGAGTATATCTATCATTCGTATATCAATTCCCCCCTCAATCAACTCTCTTAAATCCTCGATTTTTTAATATTCCTAATATCCTTAATTGCTTTCAATTTTATATCTATCTGATTTTTATATCTTGATTCGTTTTGTAATTTCATATCCCCAACAAACTATATTCTTATTTCCTTATTGTTTTACTAGGAAATATAGAGTATTTTTTATTAGAGCGTTGATCTATTCATCTACATTAGTACTTCTTTATTAGATTATTTTAATACGATGGAAGTGGTATACGGTGTACGGGGAGAATTAAGAATGAAAAAAAGAATAAGACATAAGCTGGTATTGTTTGTATTGATCGGTGTTCTATTGACGAGTGGCATTAGTCTTTTGTACGTACAAAATATGCATAAGTTATATGAACAGCTTGTATATGAACAAACAAGTGAGAAGCTATATTTGTATTCAGAGCGAATCGAGGATATGCTAGCAGCTATTGATCGAATGACGCAATCGATAGCAAGTGACGCTGACATTCAACAAGGACTGGAGAAGATAAAGCAGAACAAGAATAGTCGCGAAACCTATTTTACAATTCGAGCATTGGAAGATAAGCTGCTGTCGTATCGTTTCTTTAATTATCCGATTCGCTCTATGGCGATTATTGATTATTGGGGTAATGAATACTGGCTAGGCACCACCAAGGATGAAACTGCACCAGCCTATAGTAAGCAATTTATCGCAATGGCCGCTGAGGCGGAAGGGAAGAGTCTGTGGAAGGGTGGGGAAAGAGATTCCAAGATTTTTACTTCCTTAAGGGAAATAAGGGCAGTAAAGAGTATGGATTTTCCAAAGTTAGGGACGTTAATTGTTCGAGTGAATGCAGATGATTTGATTGATTCCATTAGCTCCGGTCAGTCAACTTCCAATAATATATTACTCATCTATGAGGATCATACCCCCATCTATTGGAATGATGAGCAATGGAAAGATACAATTATGCCGAACTCTCTAATACAGAATGAACGATCAGGCGAACGCTATGAGATGATCACGTTAAATGATCACAAATATTTAAGTACCTTATCTACAATAAGCTTTACAGGTTGGACATTAGTGAATCTTGTACCTTATGAATCGTTATTTCAGAAAGCCATTCTGATGAAAAAAATCCTGCTGCTTTTATACAGTCTCATTCTTGTCTCACTTGTGTGGATAGGCTTTATTTTTGCAAGAAGCATTACACGTCCATTGGAGATGCTGGCTTTTCGGATGAGCAAGGTAGAGAAAGGAGATTTTGCTACCTATCAAGATGAGCCTGTAAAAAATATGGATGAAATCGGTTGGTTAACGAACAGCTTTGACAAAATGACCGTTTCATTAGACCGTTTAATTAAGGATAACTATATCAAACAAATTCATATAAAGGAGTCTCAGTATGAGGCGCTGAAGGCGAAGCTAAATCCTCATTTTCTCTACAATACGCTGGATTCGATTAACTGGCTAGCACGCAGACATGGACAAGAGCGTATCTCTAGTATGGTTAAAGCCTTGGGCGATATGTTGCGAAGTACGACAAGTAAAAAGGAAATGGTCATGTTACAGGAAGAAATTCAGCATGTGAATAACTATTTACTCATTCAGAAATATCGTTTTGAAGAACGGCTGCAATGTGAAATCGATATTCCGGATGAATTAAATAGATGTTATATTCCTGCAATGATCCTGCAGCCTATTGTTGAAAATGCTATTAAGTACGGAATCGATGAATTGACAGGAGAATGTAATATTACGATTAGTGGGGAACGTTTTGGTGAGCAATTAGATATTTGGATTGCGGATCAAGGCCCAGGAATGGACACGCATTATTTAGAGCAGGAAACAGGGGATGGAATTGGACTAAGAAGCATTCATGAACGTTTGCGATTACTGTATGGAGAGCCATATGGTATTGGGATATTGAAAGGTATTGATCAAGGAACAATTATTCGGATTCGAATTCCTGTTTTATTGGAAGGGGCAGATGGTCATGTCTAGCTATCGGGTATTAATCGTCGATGATGAACGAACGTCGAGAGAAGGTATTGCAGCATCTATTGACTGGTCAGCTCTTGGTATGGTGTTAGTAGGAACAGCTGTCAATGGACAGCAGGCATTAGAGAGGATTCAAGAGCTACAGCCTGATGTTGTCATTACAGATATTAAAATGCCAATCGTTGATGGACTTCAATTAATTGAGCAGGGTTTAAAAAAATCTTCGCACATTATATTTATTGTATTATCAGGATTTGGAGAGTTTGAGTTAGCTACTCAGGCGATGCGTTTTGGTGTGCGACGGTATTTATTAAAGCCAAGTAATGAGCAGGAGATTACTGAAGCTTTGCTGTGGTCTAAAGGGGAGGTAGATACTATACGCAATAATTTTGCGAAAAATACAAACCCCAACGTTTCAATTGCAGTTGAAAGTGAAAGGATAATTTCTTCAACGATACCTAGTGATTTGTTACAGGCGATTGTTGATGCTGATGAAGCCCGGTTAATGAAGATATCGAGGTTATGGATAGAGCAATTATGGAGTGAGGGGGTATCATCACCTGCCATTCAAGAAAACAATAATGATGTTCTGTCCTATATTCGCGATCAGTTGAAATCAGAATATGGCATTCGTACAGCATCTACAGTTGTAGAGAGTCAAGATATACAAGCTTTCCAGAAGGAACTAGGGAGGCTGTATACGAGCTATCATTATTATAAGATTGATAAGAAGGCAATGCTGGTTATAAAAATAAAACAATTAACCATCCGGCACATTCAGAATAGACAGCTTTCTTTGCAATGGCTAGCTCAAAATTATTTATTTCTTAACTCCGAATATTTGGGTAAGCTGTTTAGGCAACATGAAGGAGAGAAATATACTCAGTTCTTGACCTCTGTTCGCATGAAGAAGGCGAAGGAGCTATTGCTTTCACATCCTACGTTGAAAATATATGAAGTAGCTGAACAATGTGGATTTGAGCAAGATCCGCAGTATTTTTCCAATGTATTTAAGAAATTTTATAGCGTTACACCTAATGAATGCCGTAAACAGCCTGTGGAGGACAACTAGTACGGTTTTTTACAATAAAAAACTCGGTTTTTTTATATTTAATTTGCATCAAAATACGTCTATCATAAAACAAAGTAAACCAATAAGATTTATGAGAGAGGCAGTTGTTAATGGTGACATACTCTGATCCTTCAGATCGTTTTATACGAAATGAGCGGGAAGCGAAAATTGCGGCGAGAGCAGATCAGCTGGCAAAGATATTTGCAGGTCGAGCTCCTAAGCATGATCTTGAAGGAACATTTCCTTTTGAGAATTTTAATGAGTTACGACAGAGCAGATACACTGCTCTTACCGTCCCAAAGCAATACGGAGGAGAGGAAGCGTCGATTTACGAACTAGTTCTATCTCAAGAGCGACTGGCAAGAGGAGACGGCTCCACTGCACTAGCAATCGGTTGGCATATTGGTTTATTGAAGCAGCTTCATCTATCAGGTGCAATGCCAGATGACCTGTTTAGTGAGTTATGTTATGAGATTGTACATGATGGGCTAGTGTTGAATGAATTGGTAAGTGAGCGAGCAATGGGCAGTCCGACTCGTGGCGGAAAGCCTGAAACGAAAGCAGTTAAAGTGGAGGGCGGCTGGTTGATAACGGGTCAAAAATCTTACTGCACGTTAAGTCCGATTCTCGAAAAGTTTATTATTGCGGCTACGATGTCAGATAGCGATACTGTAGGGTCATTTCTTATGGAAGCTGGCGATGGCGTGAAGGTGCTTGAGACATGGAACACGATGGGGATGCGTTCTACAGGCAGTCACGATGTTGTAATGAAAGAGGTATTTGTACCGGACAGATATCTGATTCGTGGTAAAGCAAATGATCAGCTACGTAAGCCTATTCCAACAGACGGTAATATGCTTCATATTCCTGCATGTTATCTTGGAATTGCACATGGAGCTCGAGATCTAGCCGTTTCATTTGCAGCTAAACACCAGCCTAATTCATTACAAGTACCAATTGCTGAGCTGCCCAATATTAAGTCTCTAATCGGAGAAATTGAACTTGATTTAATTACAGCAAGAACCTTCCTTTATGATACTGCAGATCGTTGGGATAAGGAAAAGGATAATCGTGAAAATTTGAAGATTGAGCTAGGTGTTGCAAAGCATCTTGTTACCAATGCAGCACTACGTGTTGTTGATCGCGCGATGAGAATTGTAGGGGGCTTTAGCCTCTCCAAAGATTATCCGCTTGAGCGTATGTATCGTGATGTTCGTGCAGGGCTTCATAATCCGCCAATGGACGATGTTGTCATTACGAATTTAGCCAATCGTGCATTAGGAAAGTAAAGCTCTATATGGAGTCCATAAAAAAGAAGTAGTTAGGGGAGAAAGAGATGAAAAGAAGTGTGAAGTTATCAGTCATAGCTATGTTATTAGTGTCCATAATGCTGACGGCATGCAGTAAGGAAAATGCACCAGCTAACGGAAATTCAGGTAAGAGCGATAGTATTAAAATCGAGTTTTTCCAGCAGCAGGGTGAGGAAGCGATTCAAAACGCCTATCGCGAAATTATTGCTGATTTTACAAAGGAATACCCGAACATTTTAATTGATATGAATACAGTACCTGATCCGGTTAAAGTGTTAACGTCTCGTTTTGCAACGAACGATATTCCACCATTATTCACTGATTTCCCTACACAGCTTCAATTTAAGGAAAAAGTGAAAAATGGATATATCGAAAACTTAAGCGATCAACCCTTTATCAAGGACATTAACAAAAAGTATTTGGACATGACAGCAGCAGATGACGGTGGATACTACTCTCTACCATACGCTCGAAATTATATGGCTGTATATTATAATATCGATCTATTTGAGCAAAATGGAGTGAAAATTCCAACAACGTATGCTGAGTTTATCGAAGTATGCAAAGTATTCGAAAGCAAAGGCATTACACCGTTATATCTTCCACTGAAGGATGTAGGTCATATCTTCCAGGCAACCAACATTGCATTTGCACCTGGTGGTGTTGAGGAAATGGTTAAAGTGGCTAAGGGTGAAGGACAAGTTGAGGGAAATCCTGCATTCTTGGAATTTGCTAAAAAACTTAAAGAGCTAACAGAATATGCGAATAAGGATGCGTTTGGTGTGAGTGCTCAAATGATGCAGGAAGCATTTGCTAATGGGCAAGCTGCTATGATCATTTCTGGCTCTTACGGTCGTGGAAATATTAAGCTTGCTAATCCTAATTTGAAATTCGGTGCGTTCCCACTTCCAAATGATACGGCAGATACAACGACAGCTCTATCGGGTGTTAATGCCTCCCTGTCAATCTCTGCGAAAGCAAAGCCTGAGGAAAAAGAAGCTGCACTTACGTTCTTGAAATATCTTGCTAAACCAGAGGTTGCTCAGAAGTGGTCTGATTTATCTGGCGAACCTTCCATTATTAGCGGGACAACGTATGGCGATCAATATTTGCAGCCTTTACTAGACTTTATCGACAACGGTAATGTTCATGATTGGATGTCTTCGAAGATTCCAAGTGCGATCGTAACGGAATTATATAGTACAACTCAAGGCTATCTCATTAATAACGAGACGCCTGAGCAATACCTGAAGAACATTGATGAGACCATTAAGCTGAACGCCGTTAAGTAAATTCAATAGCATTGATCTGGACGACAATTTGAGCATATCAAGTTGTCGTTCAGTCTTTTTAACTACGAGATAAGGAAGGTATAGCATGATAAGCAAAGTACTAGAACGCTCAACTTATTTCTTATTCACTCTTCCTGCTGTCATTCTGTATACACTATTTTTTACTTATGCAGTGATTATAGGTATTCAATATAGCTTTACAGATTGGAATGGGATTAGTTCTAGCTATAATTATGTTGGTTTTAGTAACTATGTAGAACTATGGAATAATCCTAACTTTAAGCAATCCTTAATCGTCACTGGGAAGTATGCGATTATGCTTGTAGCAGGAGTAATGATTCTATCTTTAATTTTAGCTTTAAGCTTAAACTCCCTTAGGAAATTTAAAACATTCACTAAGTCTGTTTATTTTTTGCCGGCTATGATTAGTGCGGTAACCATTTCATTAATATGGGATCAGCTATTTTTTAGAGTTGTTCCACCCCTTGGTGAGGCCTTAGACATTGCCGCGCTGTATCAGAGTCCTATAGCTCATCCTAAATATGCATTGATTGCTGTTGCAATCGTCAATATCTGGCAAGCTGTCGCTTTGCCAACCCTTATTTTTATTGCGGGATTGCAATCTGTTCCTGCCGAACTGTACGAAGCGGGACGAATGGATGGTGCAAGCACCTTTAATCGTTTTCGTTACATTACATTCCCGTATCTAATGCCTACAATTACTGTAAATATGGTGCTTGCAATTAAATCAGGAATTACATCCTTTGACTATGCCTATACCTTGACTGGTGGCGGTCCAGTGAAATCTACCAATTTAATTGGAATTATGATTTATAACGATGCTTTTCAAAACTTAAGGTTTGCGATGGCTAATGCCGAATCGGTTATTTTGTTTATTATTATTGCTCTGTTGTCTTTCTTACAAATAAAAATATCACGTAAAGGTGGTATCTAATAAATATGAATTTATTGATACGACAAGAAGGGTTTGGCTGGCGCATTCTCCGTAATATCATTTTGCTAATTGGAATCATCATTATTTTGGGGCCGATGTATCTGGTCATAATCAACTCTTTCAAGACATTGGAGGAGGCAGGCAGGGGCTTTTTCAGTTTTCCTCGAGCATTGAATTTTTCCAACTACGCAGAATTACTCTCTAAAGGGAACTACTGGAGATATGTATGGAATACTGCCTTTATTACAATCGGATCTATCATTATGCTTCTTATTATTAACCCTACCGTTTCCTATGCGATTGCTCGTAATCGTCATAAGAAATATTACAACTCTATATATGTTTATATACTGTTAGGATTATTTGTACCCTTTCAAGTGATTATGCTTCCTTTAACGAAAATAATGACCAATCTAAACCTACTAAATCCGATTGGGCTTATTTTGTTATATGGTGCTCTTAGCTTAACAAGAGGGGTATTTCTACTCGTAAACTATATTGAAGGAATGCCAACCGAAATTGAAGAGGCGGCAAAAATTGATGGCTGCAGCACCTTTCAAATTTATCATATTATTGTGTTACGTTTAATTATGCCGATGCTAGTTACGCTCGTCATTATGGATGCATTATGGTTCTGGAATGATTTTATGCTTCCACTTCTAATTTTGAATAAATCGAAGGAATTTTGGACTTTACCCTTATTTCAATATAACTTCAAGACCGAATATTCCTTTAATTATACAATGGCCTTCACTTCGTATTTAATGGCGATGCTGCCTATCATTGTGTTATATGCAGCCGGTCAGAAGTACATTATCGCTGGGCTAACAGAAGGTGCAATTAAAGGATAACGATCAAGCTACGCCAGGATAGGGGGGAAGTTAATGAGAGGTTTAATTAATGAAGCACAGATTGAACAATGGATTGAGAGGCACAAGACCGAGCTATTAGAAGATATTGCTGGATTAGTAGGTATTCCAAGCGTGGCCATTTATGATCCATCCTCTTCGTATCCGTTCGGGGAAAAATGTGCGGAGGCTATTCAGTATATATTAGATTTAGGTCAACGCTATGGATTGCAAACGTTCAATAGGGAATATTATTGTGCAGAAATTAGTATGGGAGATGAGACAAAGCGGTCTGTAGGCATTTGGGGACATATCGATGTTGTTCCTGCAGGAGAGGGCTGGATCTACCCACCTTTTTCTTGTACACATAAGGACAGCTTTCTCATAGGCAGAGGTGTACAAGATAATAAAGGTGGAGTAATTGCTGTTCTCTATGCACTTAGATTTATTAAGGAGCTGGGTATTCCCTTAAACTATCAAATTCAGCACATTATTGGTAGTGGAGAGGAAATAGGTATGTTTGATGCTGCCTATTATCGTAAGCATTATGATGCTCCAGACTTTAATATTGTGGCTGATAGCGGATTTCCGGTTTGTTATGGAGAGAAGGGAATGCTCTCTGTTACTTTAAGCTGTGATATTACTGATTGCTCAATCCTTCGCATACAGGGGGGAGTGGCTTCTAATAGTGTGCCTGGTTATGCTGAGCTTATTGTTCGACGTGATGAAGCAGCGGTCGCCAAGCTAAGTCTCCTGCCTTCTCATATTCAGTATAGTCAGACGGAAGAAGAGATTACTTTATTTGCAGTCGGCAAATCTGGACATGCTGCATTTCCTGAAGGGACAAGCAATGCGATTGCGATCCTTTTTGAGCCATTGTTGAACAGTGCATGGTTTGAGGGGTCTACCCACAAGCAACTTGAGAAGATTTATAATATTTGCAAGAATTATGATGGACGGGCATTAGGGATACAGTGTGAGGATGAGTTATCTGGAGCTTTAACATGTGTCGGGACTTTGTTAGATGGACGGGATGGAAGGCTGGCGTTAGAGCTAAATATCCGATATCCTATCCAACAGTCATCCAAGGTGGCGCTGCAGCAGTTGCAGGAAAGTGGCTTTACAGTGACTAATGTTCATGACAGTCAGCCAAATTATTATAATCCCGATACGCCAGAGGTAAAATGTCTAATGCAAGTTTTTCAAGTCGTAACAGGAGAGCAAGTGAAGCCATTTGTAATGGGTGGAGGTACTTATGCCAGAAAGCTGCCTCATGCGGTAGGCTATGGCCCTGGCTTGACGACTGATCTGTCATCGCTTGATTTGCCTCCTGGTCATGGTCAAATTCACGGTCCAGATGAGGTGCAGTCGATTCCTAATCTGATAACTGCATTAAAGATTTACATTGTAGCACTATTAGAGCTAAATGAGCTGTAAAAAGTGAATATTCAATATTGTTGACAAGGTAGCTCTTGCGGTATTCATAAAAGCCCAGCGCCTTGGGTTAAGGTGAGTTTTCCGAAAGTAACGGTTCAGGACAATGTTCGTCTACAACATCAGCTGCTTACCGAGTGCGTCAGAATTAACAAGCTGTCTCTAGTTACCGGTTGGTCACTTTGGGCTCTCCAAACTTGGCCCATAAATCTGTATTTTTCGAAGGGGTAAATGCGTCGTTGGATGCAGACCATGCTCATCGTCATCGTCATCACAAACGCAATCGTACGATCGAGCGCGTGAAGCAATGTGGAAAGAAGGCAATTATAGCGCCTTGCATGACTATACTAACTCTTCTGCTTGGGATGCTTAATATCACAAAAACTTGTTGACAGACATCATTGTAGAAATGGCAGAGAATATTAAAGGCTACCTGAACAGTGATAAAGAAGAAACGTATATGCTTGACGTTGGAATGCTACATATACTCGGCGATCAGGGGGTAGTTCCATTGGCTGGAGAAGGAAGGCTTCAAGGTGGAAAAAGGAAGTAGCACGGCACCAACCTGTGGCAGCATGTCGTGGTAAGCATGAGACGTGTACTGGCTTCCTTGATCGCTGTGAACGATCAGTCCAGTCACGTCTTTATGCTTTTCAAATGCCCTTCTAAACATCTCCAAGACAAACGGATTGTCCTTGTGACGGCTCAATTGATAGATGAAGATTCCATTGTTCCACAGATCCTTGATGACAGACAAATAGATCCGCTCATCCAATACGCGGTATTGTGTAACATCCGTAATCCACTTTTGATTAAGGCCATCAGCCTTGAAGTTTTGTTGCAGCTTATTCTCTGAATCCCGCCATCAGAAACCGCGGCCTCATAGCTGGTTCGATGAATATATTTACGACGTTTAATCTCTCTAATGCCGAGCTCATACATGAGGCGTTGAACATTCTTGTGATTGACTTTAAGGTTGTATTGACGATACAACTCGTCTTGTATGCGACGATAATGGAGCAATCAGTTTATGTATTTGAAAGAAAAGAAAATAATCGAAGACAGCTCACGGAGCAGGATCTATTAGCGCTGAATGAGCTCAAGAAGCTCATTCAGATCATGACGCTAGAAGAAGCTTGTCTGCGTGTTATCCAGTTTATTCCGAAAGGAAAGGCTAAGGGACAGGCAAGCAGATGAAGAAGTTTTGGAACAATTACTTGCACGGCTGCAAAAGCATCCTCCGATTTAACATTTTTTCACTTAACTTCATGTTCTCTCTACCATCCTTTTTAAGGTGATTTCACTATTAACCACTGCAAGCGTTTATTGGTATTTTTTTGGTTACTTTACGAATCACTCAGCCAATTCCACCGGAAAATAATCCAATGATAGAAGCAATGATATTATAACAAATAAAATAAACAATACTGTTCCCACTTAGTACAAAATATAGTATGATCCTACCACGATTTTCAATTGGGTAGGAATAATGCCTTCTAGCAAATTGAATATTGTCAAATTAACAAAATGACAGGCTAGGGGGACGTGGACTGTTGTTCTGATTGTTGTGAATGGACAACACAGTCACCTCTCTTGCAAAAGTATTTGTTATAATTATCGCCAGTCAACAAGAATTATCGATAAGGATGTGGTATACCCATGATTCGAAAAAGCCTATACATGAAAATCAGCTGCTTGCTGCTGCTTACTGCTGCCATTCCTTTTCTAATATCGAACACGATTACGTATTTCTCGACCGCTCGAGCGCTTGAGGACAATATGATTCATACAAACCTGAGTCTGATGCAGCAGGGGGTGGAGCATACGATAAGTTATATGAATGAGCTCGAAGCGTTATCTTTACAATGGTATTTCGATAAGGCGTTATTTCAATTGCTGGAGAAAAAGTCATTGAATTATGAAGAAACGACCTATTTGGAAAATAAAATGATTTCTTTATTGTATAGTCGTGAGGAGCTACAGGCGATTTCTTACTATAGCAATCAAAACGGTATGAATTACAAGAGGACGAAGGAGCCCATTGACGGCAAATATATGGAGAAGCAGGCGATGGTTGAGGAGAAGCTGCGTGAGCGTTTTTTATTCATTGAAACTGCAACTGTCGGAGACGAGGTAGTTTTATATGTTCATCGTAAGTTAGTTGATATGCCTAAGGGAGAGATTCTCGGTTACTTAACACTCGAATTTTCCTATGAGCAGTTAGAGCTAATTCAGTCGAGGCTGCTAGATCAATCAAATGAGCAACTATATGTCTTGTACAATCAAGCAGATGAATTCACAGTTTTATATCAAACCGCTAAGCATGAAAGGGGAGCTAAGCTTGATAAGGCATTAGAACCTGCTCTTTCTCAAGAAAAAACGACCAGTTACAGGCATATCGAACTTCAGAAAATAAAAGGGTTGTCTCTTTCTATTCATAGTGAGGAGGAAGGCAAGTCGTACATCATGATAAAATTTATTCCAAAGAAAAACATTACGGCTCGTGCTCAGGAGTCCTTATATATGATTTTAGTTGTCCAATTTGTCACATTACTCCTGATTATTTTGCTTGCTATGGTGGTATCCTTTTCGATTATCTCTCCTATTCGAGGCCTAATCCGGAATATAGGTAGGGTTGAAAAAGGAATCTTTAAGATCGACAACTTTAAAGCAAGAGAAGATGAAATCGGACTCTTAGAAAAGCGTTTTCAGGTCATGGTACTTGCGCTAAAAGATTTGATTTTAAAACAATATAAACATCGTATAGAGTTGACCACGTCACAATTAAAGGTTTTGCAAGCCCAGATTAATCCTCACTTTCTAAATAATATACTGCAAACAATTGGTACCTATGCCTTGAAGCAAGGTGTTCCTCAAATACAAGAACGAATAAGCGAATTAGGAGCAATCCTTCGCTACAGTATGGATATGCGTGAGGAGATCGTAGAGTTTGAGAAGGAAATTGCACATATTCAGGATTATTTATCGTTACAAAAAAGTAGATATCAAGATCGGCTGTATTATTTTATCGAATCGTCTGAAGACACTCGCCACATTAAGGTTCCTAAAATGATTCTTCAGCCGCTCGTAGAAAATTGTATTGTTCATGGTATTGAAGAAGAATTAGGGACTGGATTCATTCATGTTTCATCTGTTAGGTATGACCATTTCTTGATTATTAAGATAATCGACAGCGGTAAAGGGATTGAGGCAATGCAAATTAGCAAAATTCATCAACAGCATAGTAGAAATCAAGTACACAGTGAAGAAGAAGGCATTGGACTGATGAATGTTTTAAATAGGCTGAGTTTGGCATACGGTGAACATTTTACATGGAGCATGACCAGTGTGCCTTATGTAGAGACGATGATTGAGCTTCGCATTCCATTAGATCGAGGGTGAAATTTTTGAAAGCAGTTATTGTAGACGATGAACAGGCTGTCCGTGATGGAATTAATTTACTTATAGAGTGGGAGAAGTTTGGCATTACAGAACGGTTCGTAGTAGGCGATGCACAAACCGCTCTTCAAATTGTAAGTCGAGAAAATCCAGCCGTTATATTTTCTGATATGAGAATGCCAGGAGTAGACGGAATCGAGTTGCTGCAGAGACTAAGAATGACTAATCGTCACACACAGGTGATTGTCGTTAGCGGATTTGATGAATACAGCTATATGAAAGCTGCGATCCAAGCTAAAGGAGTAGACTACATTCTTAAGCCTTTACGCAAATCCGAGTTAGAGTCCAGCCTTGGGAAAGCGGTGAAACAATGGCGAGAAGAGCAAGGTTTGTCCTATTCAGCCATTGATAATCTGTACAAGCTCAAATCGGCGAATACCATTCTTCATGAACGCAAAATGGTTTCTTTCCTCCAAGGTGAACTCAGCTATTCCAAGCAGATCAAAGACCTATTCCCCCTTCCATATATTAGCGATGTATGTGTACTGCTCATAAAAAATGGACAAGACATTTTGAGACGGAGATTTGATGGAGACGTCTCGTTGATGGACTTTGCGATTAGAAATATTGTAAGAGACACTGTACTGCCTGTGCATCAGATGATACTTCTGCGACTAAAGACAGACCAGTGGGCGATGTTAAGTTTAAGTGAATCCGATGTTATGCACAGTGCAGGTATAAAAGAGCCTAACCATAAGAAAATCCAGAGTGTAGTTCAGTCCCTTCGCGAGACAATAGAAATAGAAGTGCTATATGGCTTTAGCAGTTCAACTGCTCATGTGTCTCAAGGGGCCCAACTCATGAGGGAAGCGCATCGTTCTCTTCTGGCCTGTAACATATTCCAAACCTATGGAACGCAGCAGCATTCTTCACAAACATCTAAAAATGAGCCATTTTTACTAGCTGCACAGTTTGAACGTTTAAGCAGAATGATTGAATCTGGGAATAAAAGGGAAGTCTCGGCATTCATCCATGACTTTGTGCAAAATAACATGCGTAGCGGACGAATGTCGTTAAGCGAATTGCAAGGGTATACGTTGGAAGCGAATCTGTTCCTACGCCGGACAGCAGATCAATATCAACTGCAAGAAACTGAGCGTTTGGACGTAGAAATACCTTTATGGATCAGTGATTTGCAGAAATGGGAAGAATGGTTTATCCATAAACTCTGGGATTTGCAGGAGCGTTTGAGCGGGGAGGAGCAGGGAGATCTGTTTGAAGAAATAAAAAAATATATACAGACTCACTACCATAAGCCTCTTTCATTGAAAGAGCTTGCGGACCGTTTCTATTTGAGTCCGCCATACATTTCACGAAGATTTAAGGAGGTATATGGCAGTACCTTTATTCAATTTATAACAGAAATGCGAATTATGAGAGCAAAGTCGCTGTTAATGCATACTTCTCTGCCTATTGTTAAAATTGCCCAGCTGGTCGGTTATGATGATGAAGCGTATTTTAGCAAAGTATTTAAAAAGGATTCAAGCCTCTCTCCAAAACAATTTCGTAACTTGGATAAAGATAAGAATGTACAAGTGTGAAGTAGAAAAATTCCATGTTATCCCTCTGTTTGGCAGGGTAGTATGAAGAAGCATATAAAACGAGGAGGGGTTATATGAACAAACGGTTTTTAGCTGTTCTTGTATTTTGTATTGTAATGGTATCAGGTTGCTCATCAGAAACAACAGATGGAAAGGATTTGAGCAGCGGTAAAGGTAACAAAAGTTCCTCAGATGAGAAGGTAACGATCAAAATTTTGCAATACAAGGTGGAGTTGACCGAGCAAGTAAAGCAGATGGCGGAAGACTATATGAAGGAGCATCCAAATGTAATTGTTGAGGCGCAGGTTTCTCAAGATTTCGAGACACTTCGAAAGACAAGATTTGCTTCTGGGGAAGGGCCGGATATCTTCTTTGTCAAAGCTTTTTCAGATGTGAAGGATTGGAAGGAGCACCTGGTTGACTTGTCGGAAGAGCCTTGGATGAATGATGTTGTAAAAGAGGCGATCCCGGGTATGACGATAGAAAATCGCCAATATGGTTTCCCAACCAATCTTGCTGGCTATGGGTATATCTACAATAAAGATTTATTCGAAAAGGCTGGTATTACCAAGCTACCGGCCACACAGACCGAACTAAAAGAAGTGAATGAAAAGCTAAGGGCTGCAGGAATTCAATCCTTCTCCGAAGGTTATAAAGACGGTTGGCTGTTAGGCTATCATCTGCTAAATCTACCGTTTGCGGCAATGGACGATCCGGAGTCATATATTAAAGAAATCGAAGCAGGTACAGCTAAGATTAAAGATAATCCATTTATCGGGCATTATTTTGACTTAATTGATATGGCTCTGAAATATGGAGATGGAAAAAAAACACTTGGCATTGATTACAATACACAAGTTATTCATTTTGCATCGGGCAAGACGGCTATGATGCAGCAAGGCTTGTGGGCGTTGGAACCAATTATGAAAGCGGATTCAAAAATAAATATCGGTATGTTTCCGATTCCAATCAGTAATAATCCGTCAGATGCAAAGATGCCAGTAGCCGTCCCGTCCTATTACGCAATCAACAAGGCATCCAAGCACGTAGATGAAGCCAAGAAGTTTCTAATCTGGCTGCACGAGAATGGGCAAAAGTATATTGTTGATTCGTTCAAAATGCTGCCCGCATTTGAATCTATAAACGGAATTGAGAAGCTGGGAGCTTTAGCGCAAGATATAATGCTTTACACATCAGAAGGACGTACGATGCCTTGGGCAATGAGCTTATGGCCAGCCGGGTCTGACAAGGAATTTGCATCACCTGTTCAAGCCTACGTAGCAGGTGAGAATACGAGAGAGCAAACCATTGACCAAATTCAAAGCATCTATGATCAAAAGGTGAAAAGATAGGCACTGCCGGCTAGGGAGGTGAGAATGATTTGACATACAAAAACTTTAAAAACGGTTCAATCTACGCCTTGTTTGTACTACCAACCCTTCTTTTCTTTACGATGATCAATGTGGTGCCGTTTATTCAAGCGATCATTTTTTCCTTCCAAGATTGGAATGGAATTAGCTCCGATATCCGTTGGGTTGGGCTATCGAATTATTTGTCCTTGCTGGATGACACAAGGTTTTTGACCTCTAGCTGGCTGACAGTAAAATTTGTAGCGATAAGCACAATTCTTGTCAATCTAGCCGGATTAATGCTGGCGTTAATATTGAATACTACACTAAAAACGAGAACACTTCTGCGCGCCCTATTTTTTATGCCACAAGTGATAGGTTCACTTATCATTGGATTTGTTTGGCAATTTATATTTGTTCAAGTTTTTGCTCAGCTAGCCGATTTAACAAATTGGCCGCTATTCGAATTGAATTGGCTTAGTACGCCTAGCTATGCTTTTGCCTCGATTATTCTGGTGTATATGTGGCAGTCATCCGGCTACTTTATGGTGATCTATTTGGCCGCTCTTCAAGGGGTTCCGCATGATATTCTAGAATCCGCGTCCATAGACGGTGCAAATTGGTGGAGGAAAATTTGGTATATTGTTTTTCCTCTAATTCGTCCTGCAATGACCATCTGTATCTTTTTGGCTATTTCGGGCGCATTCAAGATGTTTGACCTCAATCTGGCTCTAACCCGTGGAGGACCTTTCAACTCAACTGAGTTGCTCCCGCTGCATATTTATCAAGTGGCGTTTTTTAACAATAATTATACACTTGGAACAACAAAAGCCGTCGTATTTTTCTTTATCCTGGTCACAATTACCTTGATTCAAGTAAGGATCATGAAACGCAGGGAGGTGGAAATGTGATGAGAACGATCTACAACTGGAGAACGTTTAGTCTAGAAGCGGTTGTCGTGTTATTCGCTCTTCTATTTGCATTTCCCCTTTATCTGACGGTAATCAATGCATTTAAATCCTATGATCAGGTTGTATTGGCAACGATTTCTTTGCCGCAGAAGCTGGATTTATCCAATTTTATGACAGTCTGGAAACAAATAAAATTTCCAACTGCGTTTATGAACTCGCTCATCATCACGGTATGCAGTGTATCAGGGATATTATTATTCAGCTCCATGACTGCGTATAAGCTAGTGCGTTCGCCTGGTTGGTTAAGCAGTGTGATCTTCTTCACCGTATTATCGGCGATGATTGTGCCTTTCCAAACGATGATGATCCCGTTAGTTAAGGTAGCGAAGGATATGCATTTAATTAACAGCATCCCAGGCATTATTGCCGTTTACTTAGGGTTTGGCACCTCCATGGCCTTGTTCTTGTTCCATGGATTTATTAAGGGGATTCCGCTTGAACTAGAGGATTCTGCTAAGATAGACGGCTGTAGCCCGATCGGCGTGTTTTTTCGTATTGTTTTCCCATTGCTCACGCCCATTACGGTTAGTGTCGCGATTTTGAAGACACTGCAAATATGGAATGATTTCTTGTTGCCATTATTAATGCTAAGCGGAAAAAATAATCAAACGATTCCATTAAGCTATTTTATTTACTTTGGTGAATACGTCAATCAGTGGCATCTTGCGCTGGCTGCAGTTGTGCTTTCAGTATTACCGGTTCTGATCTTATATTTATTTTCGCAAAAATACATCATTCAGGGGATTATGACTGGTGCCATAAAGGGGTAACTTCTCAAATAGAGCAGGAGGAATGGAATTGAAAATTCGGATGGGCATTATAGGCATGGGTGGAATTGCAGAGGGTCATATAAGAGGTATTCTACAAAGCAATGATGCTGAGCTAGTCGCCATTTGCGATGTAGACCCGTACACGCTGCAGCAAAAAGGAGCACAGTATTCGATTGCAAAACGATTTACGAATTACAGGGAACTTCTACAATGTCCCGAAATTGATGCAGTATCCATTTGTACGCCTAATCATATGCACTATCCAATTGCTAGGGAAGCGATAATGAACAAGAAGCCTTTTGCTTTGGAGAAGCCTGTCTCCTTAAACGAGCAAGAAGCACAGGAGTTAAAAAGGCTTGCTGACGAGCATGGCGTGACCAATATGGTTTGCTTCTCTTATCGGTTTAAAGGTGCGGCGAGATATGCTAAGTGGTTAATCGATCAAGGGCACTTGGGAGATATCTATCATGTCTATGGGCAATATTTGTTTTACACCTCGATTGTAGGAAATAAACCACTGCTGTGGCGGTTTCGCAAGGAATTAGCCGGTTCCGGGGCTCTCGGAGATCTAGGATCTCACATGCTGGATTTAACGCGATTTCTGGTAGGTGATTTTCAGTCAGTTTGCGGCCATACAGGAACTAATATTTCTGCTCGCAAGATGTTGGATTCGGAGAGGATGGGAGAGGTTACGGTAGATGATTACTGTCATTTCATGGCCAAGCTAGACAACGGGATATCTGCTAATTATTCGATCACGCGCTGTGCGTTTGGTAGATTTAATTATCAACGGTTTGAGATTTATGGTAGCAAGGGAGGCCTAGTCTATCATCTCGATGATTCGGATACATTAGAGGTTTGCCTAGGTGATGTGTATGGCCAATCCCGCATGTATCAGAAGATGTCTATTCCGCCTCATTTTCAAGCTAATCAGATGCAGGCCTTTTTTGATCTCATTAATGGGAAAGGCGACGGTCTTGCTGCCACGTTGGAAGATGGTGTGATGAATCAAAGGCTGCTAGATACGATTCTTCACTCGGCAGAAGAATATAAATGGATGGATTTAAAGGGGGAATTAGGATGAGTACGAAAGTTACGGTCTGGAATGAATATCGCCATGAAAAAATAAACGCCAAAGTGGCACAAATCTATCCTGAAGGTATCCACAAAGCATTAGCAGCATATTTGGGAAAGGATGCAGACTTTGTTGTACGGACTGCTACCTTGGATGAGCCAGAGCATGGTTTAACAGATGAAGTGCTAGCTAATACGGATGTTTTATTATGGTGGGGACATAAAGCGCATGATGAGGTTAGAGATGACATTGTAGAGAAGGTTTATCAAGGCATCCTGAATGGGATGGGGTTAATTGTCCTTCATTCAGGTCATGTATCTAAAATATTTAAAAAACTAATGGGTACATCATGTAAATTAAAATGGCGGGAAGCCGATGAGAAGGAACGGTTGTGGATTGTAGAGCCAGGGCACCCGATCGTTGACGGCATTCATTCTGAATATATTGACATTGAACAAGAGGAAATGTATGGCGAACGCTTCGATATTCCTGCGCCGGATACATTAGTGCTCGTCAGCTGGTTCGAGGGTGGTGAGGTGTTCCGGAGCGGTTGCTGCTACTACAAAGGGCGGGGCAAAGTATTCTATTTTCGTCCTGGTCATGAATCGTACCCTACTTATCATCATCCGGAGGTACTGAAAATTATATCCAATAGTGTCAAGTGGGCAAAACCGGTTGACGGGCCGATACCAGCATTAGGGAAAAATGTGAAGCCGCTTGAACAGATCGGGAAATAAAAAAAGGTTGTTGGGGTAAAAGGAGTACAAACGACAGGCGGTTCTTGTACATCAGTATGAGAGCCGCTTTTCCTTATAGCAGTAACTACCATCAGGAGGAAGCCAATTGAAAATCATTGTGATAGAGGACGAGATGGATATCTTGCGTGGACTTCACGATACTTTGGAAGTCCTTGACCGGCGCATAGAGCATTTGATTACAGCGCGAAGTGCGGAGGAGGCCATCAAGCTCATTGATCAGTACAGACCTGATATTATCGTAACTGATATCGTTCTCCCTGAAATGACAGGACTTCAGATGCTGGAATTGATGGAAGGGATGAATGGTTACAACCCAAAGGTGCTCGTTATTAGCAGCTATAGTGATTTTCATTTTGCTCAGCGAAGCATCCAATTGGGCGCGAGTGATTACATCTTGAAACCAGTCGATAAGAGTGGTTTCGGTCAGAAGGTCGTTCACATGCTTGATTTAATTGAGGAAGAAAAAACTACACAGCAGTACGTGAGTGAGCAAGTAGGATTAGCGAAATTTGGTTCAAGATTTCTAAGGGATAAGTTTGTACTGAGCCTTTGTTTGCACAAAACAACCCTTCAAGAGCATATTTTCCATCAATTACGAATCTGGCAACTGGAGTGGCTGACCAGCAGCCCCTACTATGTCCTTTCAATCAAAAAAAACAGTGAAGCACAAAATGATGTGGAAATGGAGCTAGACCATTTTTCAATTGGTAATATTGCTGAAGAATTGCTCGAAAAGTTTCCCATGTCGATTCTATTTCGAAATGTCAGAACGCAATGGACTATTATTACATCCTACCCCGACGTTCATCATTTGGCTGAAATGATTCAAGAGCAAATCTTTTGCTATCAGAAGTATCGCGTTGTACTGGGCGTAAGCGACAGGATGAATGCCTTTCAAGATATGTCATCTGCTTTTACACAATCTTTGCAAGCCTGCAAGCTACCTCTTAACGATAACAATCAAGAAATAATCTATTATGCTTCTCTCATGCATGACACGAATGAGGTACACGATTATCCAGCCTTATTGTCTACTTGTATATTGGCGGGTGATATTAAACAAATGAGTAACTATATTGGAGTGGCATTAAACGAACTGGCTTATATGGATGAGGTTCGTAGCTTTGGTGAATTATCAGCCAAGGCTTACCAGTTTATCCTGCAAGTATATACCGATTTAAGTGAAAAAACAGATAAACAGCATCACTTTTCACCAATTGAACTATGGGAAGAGATGGATAAGCTATCGAGTATAGCGGATATGAAACGATATATCTATGATTTTTTCCTGGAAAAATATTTATATTTTAAAGAGGAAGAACATATAGGAGAGCATTTTATTGTTGGAAAGGCAAAGCAAATTATGGTCGAGAAATTCAATTCAGCCTTATCCTTGCAGCTTGTTGCTGATGAATTAAAAGTTCATCCCGTGTGGCTCAGCCACTTGTTTAAGCGAGAGAGCGGGCAGAACTTTCTGGATTACCTGACCGAGCTACGTATAGATGTTGCCAAGCAGCGCCTGAGAAATTCGAATAAAAAAATTTATGAAATTACATTAGAAGTCGGGTATCACGATTCTCAACATTTTGGCAAGCTGTTTAAAAAACGTACAGGAGTAACTCCAAGGGAGTACCGCTATTCCAAATGAAAAAAATAACATGGCTTCCTAAAATGACGTTATTCAAGAAAAATTTTATTTTACTCTTTCTATCCGTCTCGTTATCGATTATTGCGCTGGGCGTATTATCCTATTACAGCTCAAGCAAACAGATTGAACAAATATCATCCGCATTTTTAGAAAATAATCTGCAGCAAAATAGCGAGCGCTTGAGGGATTTTTTTCGAGAGGTACAAGATAAATCTGACAAGGTAATAGGCAATAACAAGCTGCAAATGCTACTGGAAGAGCAATTGAACAATAACTATAACGAGCAATACTTTATTAATGCCTTGTTTCCTATCATGGAAGAAATGGAGAATCCATTTCAGTTAACCATTTACCCAGTGGGAATTGAAGCCTATAAGAACTATTTAAACAGGATACAGTCTGACGGTGTTGATAAGGAAACATACTGGTACAACAAGTCCTTACAGCTGGAGGGGACGCCGTTTTGGCAGGCGCACACATTAGATAGGGATTCTGCTCTGCCAGCAGGGTTTACATTTATTCGCACTATCCGCTCCTTAAAAAGCTTGGAGAAGCTGGCAGTTCTAACGATTGACGTACCGGAAGAATTGCTGAGCAAGAAACTCATTAAGCCGCCACAATATGAGCGATATAGTTTTCAGATGATAGATGAGGACAATAACGTTATTTATGCGGATGAAAGGCAACATATTGGGAATGTATCCAAGGGGCAATTAGTGAATAATAAGGTTTCCGGTGGTTTTCATATAAATGTCAATCATGTGGATCACATGCTAGTAGCGTTTTCAGCAATAGAGGACACCAATTGGTCACTAGTTGCAATGATACCTAAAGCAGATTTGCTTGGACCTATAAAAGTAATACGGGAATTTTCCATAATTATTATTGTCGTGAGTCTAGTCGTCATGTCTATTTTTTTAGCTTTAATTACGAATAAATTTACAATGCCTATTCGTCTGGTTGTTCAATTAATGAAAAAGGTGCAAATGGGTGAGTTAGCTATTATTTACCAATTTGTTACACGAAGCGATGAGATCGGCCAACTGGCAAGAGGATACAATTCGATGGTTGGCGGGATGAGGGAACTTATTAGCACGACTAAACAAGTGGAAGAAGAAAAGCGCGAGCTTGAAATGAAGATGCTTATTAATCAGATCAACCCACACTTTTTATACAATACACTGGACTCCATAAAATGGAAAGCGGATCATTCAGGGAATAAGGTGATCTCGGAAATGGTAGCCTCACTTGCTAACCTGCTGCGGTTTAGTATAAGCGGTGGAGAGCTATTTGCGTCTGTAGAGAGAGAAATGGAGCATGTCAAATCATTTATTAAAATCGAACAGATGAGGAGCAATTATTCCTTTCAAGTGATTGTCCAAATCCATCCTTCAATCTCGCATATGCCCATTTTACGATTAACACTGCAGCCCATTGTAGAAAACGCAATTAAGCACGGTACGAATCGATTGCAGGATGGAATCGGGAAAATCGTGATCCAAATGTTTCGACAAGACGATTTGCTGCTTTGTGTTGTGGAGGACAATGGACCGGGCGCAAGTAAGCCAATTCGGCTCGATAGAATTCACGATGTTATTCCTGCTGGAGAGAGTGGTTTAGGATTATATAATGTAAATCGGCGCATGAATATACAATATGGCGAACGTTATGGCATTACTGCAGGAAATATAAGCACCAGTGGCTTCCGAGTAGTTTTGAAGTACCCTGTTCATTGACCTGATGTGGGCTGCCTTAAAAATACACCATAAAACATTGAAACTGTCGTGTTTTTTGAGTTCAAGCATTTTGTTATGATTTATTTGTAATCAAAACATAGGTGCGAGGGGAGTAGATAGAAGGTATGAAAATATGGAAGAGTGTCGTAATGATCTTAAGCTTGTCTCTAGTTGTTATGGGATGTCAGACGGGATCAGAATCTGAGAAAACAGACCGGGATGGGAATCAAGCTGATGAAAAAATTAAACTCACCTTATGGGCGGGAACGGGACTGAAAAATGTTGAAGGTGAAGACAGTCCCAATTATGGCGACTGGGAACGTGCAAAAGCGAAGAAATTTTCAGAAATACATCCCAATGTCACCATTGAGATTGTCTCTATTCCATGGGGAGAAATCGAGCAAAAAGTCAATGTAGCAGTGGCAGGCAACAATCCGCCAGATATCTTGTTTGATAACGTACCAATGAGAATTATGAAGCATGCTAAAAATAATCAATACGAACCGCTCGATGAAGTGATTGCGGACCAGAAGCAGGACTGGAAACCTGAATATTTGGCAACGGGTATGGTCAATGATCAATTGTACGCGTTGTCACTATATACGCAACCAAGCGTCTTGTTTATAAACCAAACACTGTTTGAAGCAAAAGGATTGGGGCATCTCATTCCGGATAACAGAGAGTGGGATTGGATGCAATTAAAGGAAGCTTTAAAGCAAGTTGTAGATAAGAATGTTTATGGTACAGCATTTTTTGCAAAAAACAATCAATCCGATCAAGTCAATGCTGCTTGGCTATTGTCTGGCGGTGCCAGCTGGGCGAACGATGATTTTACAGAATATTTGTTGAACCGTCCTGAAGGTGTGGAAGCGCTATCGTACATGTTGAGCTTAATGGATGAAGGATTAGTTGCTCCAGGAGCTTCTTCTATGCAGGCGAGTGACTCCATTGAGCTGTTCAAGCAAGGAAAACTGGCCGTCATCTATAATGTTCCGGAAATTTATGGCCATGTTGCTGGCAGTGATGTTAAGCCATATGGCATTGTGCCGATCTTCAAAAACGGGACGAAGCCAAGAATGCTGAATACTGGAGAGAATGGCTATGCATTGTTTAAGCAAAAGGATGAAAACAAGCGTAAAATGGCCCTTTCTTTTATTAAGTTTTTGACAGAGCCAGAAAACGTTAAAGCCATTTCTAAAAATGTGCTAGGTGTGCCAGCCAGGATATCTTCGGAGTATGCGATTGAAAACGAAGATTTCGGTGAGTTGATGAAAAAGATCAAGCCACTTGAGCAGGTCAACCTTGGGAAATCCGTACCATACTACGCAGATTTAAGGCAAAAGTTGTACCCAGAACTGCAAGCAGCATTTCAGAAAAGTAAAACACCTCAGCAAGCACTTGATGATTTTGTGAAATCGGCCAATGCGCTTGCCCTTAAAAAATAGAGGAATAACCTATGACCAAAATAGCAAGATGGATTTTTATTCTTACAACTGGGGTGCCAGCACATGAAAACGCGCAGTACGATATGGAGCTACTTCTTCATAGCGCCAAACTTCATTTTTCTTAGTTTGTTTCTTATTTACCCATTGTTTTACACGATGTATTTAAGTCTGTTTGATGCTGATATCTATTCGCGGAAATTTGTAGGGTTAAGCAACTATTTCGATATTTTTCAAAGTACATTATTTCTCAAGTCCCTTGCCAATACATTCTACTATATTTTACTAATCGTTCCGGCAACAGTTTGTATTTCGCTGATATTTGCTTCTTTGATACAAGGGCTTAATAAAAGGTCAAAGAGCCTTTATCGACTTGTATTCTACTTGCCTGTTGTCAGCACTCCGGTAGTCCTGTCCTTAGTTTGGAGTTGGATGTACAACCCGAGCATTGGTATTGTCAATTACTTGGCAAGCATGATCGGAATAGAAAATGTGGATGTGCTGCAAACGCAGCTTAGTGCGCTTGTTGCAATATCGGTAATTGTCATTACATGGATGGTTGGGCAACCCATTATCTTATACTTATCGGCGATGGATGGCGTATCCCAAGAGTTGTATGAAGCAGCAGAAATAGACGGTGCCAGCCCGATACAACAATTTTTCACGATTACATTGCCCATGATTTCTTATACAACACTATTAATCGTCATTACATCAACTATTAGTGTCTTTCAAATCTTTGTCGTTATTCATCTCATTACCAATGGTGGTCCCTTCCATGGTACAGAATCACTCGTATATACGATCTACCAAACAGCGTTTATATCGCTTGATTATGGGACTGCTTCTGCTCAAAGTGTCGTATTGTTTATTATTATTATACTGATTGCTTTTTTACAATTTAAGCTGTTTAAAACAAAATCGAATTAAGTAGACAAGTTTGGGGTTAACGTAAGGAGCAGCGTTATGAAAATAGTTCGTTATATCAGTCTGAGTGCAGCATCATTGCTATTTGTCTTCCCGTTGTATTGGATGATTACAGGTTCATTGAAAAATCAGACGAGTATTTGGTCAAGACAGCCGGATTGGTTTCCTAAGCAAATCATTTGGGATAATTACATTCATTTATTTTCAACAAAACCGGCACTTAATTGGATATTCAATAGTGTCTTTACAAGTCTTGCAACTGTCTTGTTCGTGTTATTTTTTTCAGCTATGGCTGGTTATGCCTTTGCAAAGCGGAAATTTCCCGGCAAAAACATAATATTTGCATTAGTGTTGGGAACGATGATGATGCCACATCAGGTTACTTTAGTTCCACTGTATATGCTTATCCGCAATTTGAATTTACTAGATAGCCAGATGGGACTTATCTTGCCAGCAATTGCTTTTCCGCTTGGTGTATTTCTTGTCCGTCAATTTGCGTCGACCTTGCCTGATGAAGTGATAGAGGCTGCTAGAATTGATGGCGCCGGAGAGATGCGGTTATTTACGAACATCATCTTGCCATTGATTAAACCAGTGTTAGGTGCGCTAGCCATTTTTGCCTTCATGCAAACCTGGAATGATTATTTATGGCAACTTATCGTTCTTCAGTCAAGCGATAAGCTGACTTTGCCATTAGGGGTATCAACAATGGCTTATGATGAGTTGACCATTAACTACGGCTACGCCATGGCGGGCGCGTCAGTCGCTGCTATTCCGATGATTACTTTCTTTTTATCGTTACAAAAGAGCTTTGTTAAAGGGATTACAATGGGCTCTGTGAAAGGTTAGCGCTCATTTTAACCATAAGGTATGTTTCATATTATTTTAACTACTAGGAGGATAAAAGATGAAATTACGTAATGAACAAGCAGTTGGCGGGATTGTTCCACCCCTTATGACTCCATTATTAGACAATGAGACCTTGGATGAGGTCGGATTGGTCAAGCTTATTCATTATAATTTAGACAATGGTGTTCACGGTATCTTCACAGCCGGTACCTCAGGTGAAGGAGTTATGGTTTCTAGAAAAGTATGGAAAAGGCTCAACGAAATCGTATTACAAGAGGTTGGCGACAGAGTGCCAGTGTACTGTGGCGCAATCGACTGTGGCACCTCCAGGGTAATTGAGAACATAAAAGAATTGGAGCAGCTCGGAGCTAAAATTGTTTATTCCACACCACACTTTTATATGAATACGTCATGCCAACAAGAGATTGTAAGACATTATGAAGTGCTGGATCGTGCTACAGACCTAGACATCATGGTATATGGGCACACAACAGCAACTGGCGTCGATATTAGTACAGAAGCTATTGTGGAGATAGCCAAACTGGATTCCGTGGTGGCCTTCAAGGATACCCGTCCGGATTGGGGAACTCATTTACTGAATTTAATTGCCTTGGAGAACTCCGGTGTCACTGTTTTTGGGGGTGGAGAAGAGATGTTTGTGGCAAGCCTTCTACTAGGCTCACACGGCAATATTTCAGGAATGACCAATATTTTTCCAAAGTTGTTTGTGGATATCTATAATGCCAGCAAGGGAGGAGATGTAGCCAAGGCATACGAACTGCAAAAAGACCTTCTGGAGATTAAAAAGCATATCGGCGGGCCGACATGGCTAACAGGAATGAAATATATAGCTAAAAAAATGAATTTGTTTGCATCAGAGAGGACATCAAGTCCTATTGAGCCATTAAGCAATGAGGATCGTAGAAGGCTGGACGCTCTTGTTGAGCGTTATGTCGTTGTAACATAATATTTTGAAACAAAGAGGTGGCATCTAGATGGAACGTCTTGTACTAACGGATGAGGTCCAATTTTCGAGAATGATACATGGCCATTGGAGGTTGGCGGAATGGAACCTTGGTCCTTCTAAGCTGATGGAGCTCATGCAGTTTTGCATGGAGGAGCAAGGTATCACAACCTTTGACCATGCAGATATTTATGGCGATTATACCTGCGAAGCGTTGTTTGGGCAAGCATTAGCGTTACAACCAAGTTTGCGGTCCAATATGCAAATCGTAACCAAATGCGGGATTAAGCTTATATCGGGTAATCGATCAAATCATGCTATCAAGCACTATGATACTAGGAAATCACATATTATCTCGTCTGTCGAACGATCCCTTATGAATATTAAGACGGATTACATCGATTTGTTATTGATACATCGCCCAAATCCGCTTATGGACCCGGCTGAGGTTGCAGAGGCTTTTGTCCAACTTAAAGAGACAGGTAAGGTTAGAGCCTTCGGGGTGTCGAACTTCTTGCCTGCACAGTTCCAGAACCTTAGCTCCTATTTGCCGTTTCCACTAGTGACCAATCAGCTTGAAATTTCAGTCTCACATGTGAACGCTTTTTCAGATGGGAGTTTGGATCTTTGCCAAGAGAAAAGAATAGCGCCTATGGCTTGGTCCCCTTTGGCAGGAGGACAGCTGTTTCAAGCCACTCACGAAAAAGCTTTAAAGCTGAAGAAAAGGCTGCAAGTGCTTGCGGAAGAGACAAATGCTGAGTCGATCGATCAGGTGATGTATGCCTGGCTGCTGCACCATCCTTCTAGAATCATGCCGATTATTGGATCAGGAAACCGTGAGCGGATCGCAGCGGGAGCAGCGGCACTTCGGATAAAGCTGAGTGACCAGCAATGGTTTGATATTTGGCAAAGCTCTAATGGGAAAGAAGTAGATTAATAAATATGACAGCCTATTACTATGTGATTGTTACTAGTAACAGGCTGTTTTTTCATTCTTCAGCATTTATTAATTGGCTTTCAGCGCTGAAGTAAACCAGTATCGAATAAAAAGAAAAATCTACGACCGAAGCGGTGCTTTGTATTAACATAAACTGCTTAATGTGTTCGATTGTGAAATATAAGTGTTCGATCCTCTCATGTTAAAGTTATGTTTGTCCTTCTATAATTGAGGAGCAGGCTATTTTGAGAGAGAGGTTAGACTATGATAAAAACAAAAGCGAATGCAGTAATTGCTTCACGAATCCCTTACCTGAAAGGTCGATGGGAATCACCTTTAGCAGGTTATTTATTCATTTCTCCCTGGCTGATTGGCTTACTTCTCTTAACAGCGTGGCCTATGCTGCAGTCTCTTTATTATTCATTCACAAATTACACTTTACTAGATGCACCTCAATGGATTGGATTAAGAAACTATGAGCGGATCTTTACGGATGATGAAATATTCGTTCAGTCTTTGAAGGTCACAATATTGTTCGTCGTTTTTTCAGTACCACTTAAGCTTCTCAGTGCTCTTATGATTGCTATCGTCCTGAACAAGAAACTAAAAGGGATTTCATTGTATAGAACGCTTATATATCTGCCGTCCTTGATTGGAAGCAGTATGGCAGTATCCATTTTATGGAAGAATATTTTTGGAATAGATGGATTTCTGAATCGAATCCTGTCCTTCTTCGGTATTGAAGGAGTTAGCTGGATCAGTAATCCATCTACTGCACTTGGGACGTTAATTATCCTTGTTGCGTGGCAATTTGGTTCTTCAATGGTCATTTTTCTTGCAGGCTTGAAACAAATCCCCCTTGAATTGTATGAGGCTTCGTCAGTGGATGGATCTTCTAAAATAAGACAATTTTTTAGTATTACATTACCAATGCTATCACCGGTACTTTTATTCAACCTCGTACTGCAAGTTATTGGTTCATTTCAAATGTTTACACAAGCATTCATTATTACGAAGGGTGGACCTGTAAACTCGACCTATATGTATGCTCTCTACTTATATGATCGCGCATTCTCAAGATATGAGATGGGGTATGCTTCCAGCCTAGCCTGGATTTTACTCATTATTATTGGCCTAGCTACTGCTTTTATCTTTATATCTTCAAAATACTGGGTATTCTATGAGACAGAAACGGAAGGGAGAAAGTAGGCATGAATGTTGCTACAATAAAAACATTTCGTTCCCATATATTTTTAACTGTACTCAGTGTTTTGATGATTTATCCGATAATATGGTGGATTGGGGCTTCCTTTAAATCTAATGAAGAAATGAACTCACCTTCCTTATTTCCGAATGAATGGATGTGGAGTAATTTTACAGATGGCTGGGCAGCATTGCCTAAATATACATTCACACATTTCTACATGAATACTTTTGAAATCATGTTAGGCGTTGTGATCACTTCGGTCATATCTTGTAGTTTAGTTGCTTTTGGATTTGCAAGACTCGATTTTCCACTTAAAAAAGTGTGGTTTTCAATACTTATGATTACGCTAATGCTTCCTACACAGGTTACACTTGTGCCTCAGTATATTATGTTTAATAACTTTGGCTGGGTGAATTCATATCTTCCTTTCTACATCCCCCACTTACTTGCTGGAGGGGTCGGAGGACCTTTCTTTATCTACTTATTAATTCAATTTATTAGAGGAATTCCGAAAGAGCTGGATGAGTCTGCAAAGATAGATGGTTGCAACTGGTTTGGTATTTATTGGAGAATTGTTTTGCCGCTTACAAAGCCAGCTTTAGTTACGGTTACCATATACTGCTTCTTGTGGAACTGGGATGATTTCTTTGGGCACCTGCTCTATATCAATTCCGTAGATAAATACACAGTTGGACTTGCATTGAAGCTATTCGTAGACAGCTCATCAGAGATGCCGTGGGGTCAGTTACTAGCGATGTCACTTGTATCTATTATACCGTCACTGATTATTTTTTTCTTGGCACAGCGTCACTTTGTAGATGGCATTGCCTCTGGAGCAGTTAAAGGATAAAATGAGACAAAAAAAGATGAAAAGCTGCTAAGACGCAGCTTTTTTTCTATTGAAAGGAGCATAGATGATTTGGGTTTGTTTAAACGATTAAGTGTAGGTCGTCTGCTTTTTGGAAGCTTCTTGATCTTTATTACGCTGCTCCTGTTGATTTTTACATGGGTGAGTTATAGCTTAACCTCCAAGGAGCTCACAAATACAACTTCTAAATATCAGCAGGATGTATTGAATGAACTGAACAAGCAGTTGGATATTCAATTAAATGCAATTGAGCAGATATCATTATCGGTGGCTCTTAACATGGACAGAATTGGTTTTGATCATAAGGATTTGGATCCCTATGATCGCCTGAGGAGAAAGAGAGATTTGGAAAAAATGCTCTCTAATATCAGCTATAGCACAACGATGATTCAATCTATTAATTTTTATATGGAGAAGCCTTTTATAACCTCCTTTCAAGATCCTGTTCAGTTCATTGAGTTGGAGAAGCTAAATAAGGAAGAGTGGTTTTCCGACATTCAACATAATGATTATGCGTGGATTTCCACACATCGTATTCATACAAATAATGGAACAAGCAGGGTAGTTAGCTTTGCCCGAAAGTTATATAGCAATTCGGGTAAGTATTATGGTTTATTGTTGCTAAATATCAAGGCATCTGACATAGAAAGTATGCTGCACGGCGAAACAAATAATAGAAGCCGGATGTTAATAGACATTAGCGGGAAAATCATATCCATGATTGGCAGTCCCCTTTTGACAGAATCGATGAAAGAGAGGATCAGTGATTCGATTAGTCAGAAGAAAACGGATAATTTAACTCTAATCAATGAGAAAGAAGCATTGCTCGTTTGGAGTAAGCTGGATTCTGATTGGATGTTGGTTGAAGTTACGCCTTGGAAAGAGATTACACATGCGAGCGTCCGTTTGGCGAAGATCTTCATAGCTTTAGGTTTTTCAGCTATCGTAATCGTATCTATTTTTACTTTATTTCTCTCGAGACAGTTTACAAAACCAATTCTTTTATTAGTTGGAATATTAGAGAGATTACCTTCGAAGTTACTAATTGACGATATTCCTACTGATTATAAGAATGAATTTGGATATTTATTTAATGGATATCGCAAGCAGATGGAAAAGATAGATGAACTTATGGTTTCCCTTAATGAACAGCATCAAAGGCAGCGCGAAGCAGAAATTAAAGCTTTGCAAGCAATGATTAATCCCCATTTTTTATACAATACACTAGATTTAGTGAACTGGATGGCAATTAAATCAGGAGAGCACAAAATAAGTAAAATACTTTCCCTTATGGGCAAGATGTTTCGGGTAGGCCTATCCAATGGAGAAACGATGATTTCGATCGTAGATGAAAAAACTCATATTGAATGCTATTTGCAAATCCAAAAAATACGTCTCCAAGATCATTTAACATACACGATAACAGTAGAAGATAATATGAGGAATCTCTATATCCCTAGAGTTACACTGCAGCCCTTTATTGAAAATGCAATTATTCATGGTTTTCATGACAGAAGGAAAGGAGATATTCAAATTAAAGGGTATGTCGAGAATGATAAGATGGTGTTCTCTATTTCAGATAATGGTGTTGGACTTAAAGAAAATTGGAATGAAAAGAAAGCAATGAAGACTGGAGGCTATGGGATACGCAATGTGGTTGAGCGAATTGAGGCTTATTTTGGAACACCCTTTGGAGTAGAAATATTTAGCATACACAATGAAGGAACTACTGTAATGATTAAACTTCCAATAATAAAACATCAAAAGGTTATGAAGGAGGGATTAAATGTGGAAGGTTCTCATCATTGATGATGATTTTCAAGTTATAGAAGGAATGGAGAGAGCAATTGCTTGGTCTTCTCTTGATGCAGTATGCGTTGGAACTGCAATAGACGGTAAAGAAGGATTGAAGAAGATTCGGGAGCTTCAGCCTGATATTATAATTACAGATATTTATATGCCAATTATGAATGGACTCGAAATGATTGAGCAGTTGCGAGATGAGGATTTTTGCTGCGAGATTATTATATTGAGTGGTTATTCCGATTTCCAATATGCTCGTCAGGCTCTGCGCCTACAGGTAAGTGATTATTTATCTAAGCCATTAACAGTGGATGAATTGAACGATGTACTTGAAAAAGTAGTCAGGTCCCTTGAGGTTAAGGAATTAAATGTACTTGAGAAAGAAGAGATTAAATATCGTCTTATGCGTTATGAGCCTTTTGTGCAGAAGGAATGGTTGAAGGCAGTCGTTACTGGGACGTTCGAAAAGTCACTAATGAACGAGAAATTGAATATAATCGAGCAAAAGCGCTGGCTGCAAAATAAGCATGTCGTGATGGCAATCGAGCTGGTACATACGAATCGTATTTCAAATTTAGCCCTTGCGGATTGGAATTTATTTCGCTTTGCTTTAGAAAATATTATTTGTGAAATATTAAAAGATGATTGGCCAGAGTCAAAATTTGTAGAACTGCATAGTCATCACGTAGCTGTTGTTCTTCATATTTCTCCTGATTTAAGTATAGATACATCACTAAGTAGAATACGTGCTGTTGGAGAACGAATTATACAATGTATATTCACGTATCTTAACATTTTGATTCGGGTAGGGATCGGTGATGTTAAGAGCTTAATAGAACTTTCTGATTCTACTGAACAAGCATTTCTTGATGTATTACAGCAGTCAACGAAACAATATCATACGAAGCAGAGGGTGCATTCAGAGTTAAGTGTCGTGACATTTCGCCCGATTAAATTTTATCAGGATCTTTCTGAAGCAGTTCTATATGCTAAAGAAGATACGATTAACCAAGTCATAGATGAATACCTGCTGCAGTTTAGTCAATTGTCAGAGATAGATTCCGAATATTTGCAGTATTTATGTACAGAGCTTTGGACGATTCTCTCATTTACACTATATAAAGCAAATACATGGTCGGATGAGGTCTTTTCAGAGCTTAACATTAGCCACGAAATTAAAAGCATTCATTCTATTGATGATTTCAGGCATTGGTTAATCGCTAAGATCCAAATTATTTTTACGAATCGTGGATGGTATGAGAACAGGAAGCATAAAGAAGTCGTTGATTTCATGATTGATTTTGTTCATCAGCGTCATGCTGAAGAAGTAACGTTAGAAACGTTGTCCAAGCAACTATATCTATCTCGTAATTATTTGAATCAAATTTTCAAGAAAGCGACGGGAGAGACTTTTACGAATTATTTGATTCGAGTGAGAATGGAAAAAGCGAAGGCACTTCTACTTGATGGTAAGTTTAAAATTTATGAGATATCCGAAATGGTGGGTTATAGGAATGTTCCATACTTCAGTTCCTTATTTAAAAAAAATCATGGTGTCAACCCAAGTGAGATAGGAAAAAGTAAATTGTGATCAATAGTGTAAGAAAACTGTTCAATGCTCATATTTTAGTATTTTCTAATAGCTCCTATAATGAAGAAAGATCAACTGAGAGGAGACTAATTGATGAAAAAAAGAGTTGAAACGAAAATAGTAAGCATCTTATTTTTTGCTTTGGTAATTATGGTGACTCTATCTGCTTGCAGTTCAGGGAAAGAGACAGGCACGTTAATTAACGATGGTTTAACTGATAGTTCGAAGGGGCAAAAGCCTGTCAAATTACGTATTGTTTGGTGGGGCTCACAGACGAGGCACGAACCTACATTAAAGGCGTTGGAGCTTTACACCAAAAAAAACCCACACGTCACCTTTGATCCAGAATTCTCGGGCAACGACGGCTATGCGGATAAGCTAGCCACTCAGGCAGCATCTAAAAATGCACCGGATATTTTTCAATTAGATCTCAAATATTTCGCTGAATATGCAAGCCGCAATCAGCTTGCAGAATTGTCTACCGGCATACGTTTACAAAATATTGACGTTGCGCTCCTAGAGACAGGCAAGTATCGAAATAAGCAATATGCCATACCGCTTGGTAACAATGCTACAGCAATGGTCTATAACAAAAATGTAGTAGACAAGCTGGGAATAAAGCCGCCGAGTAATGATTGGACGTGGGAAGAATATTTTCAATTTGGTATAGATGCTAAAGCCAAGCTAGCGGATAACAAATATGCTTTGCTAGATTCTACATCAGACTATGATATGTATACGCATTATCAGTTAAGCAAGGGTCAGGGGGCTCCTATTACTGATGATGGCAAATTTAATATTAATAAAGAGACTTGGCTTGAATTTATTAATAAATACGCTGCACTTAGAGCCAAAGGAGTCGTTCCTCCTGCTGAAATAACGGCAACGGATATTGAATATGATGCCAAGCTGGACTTGTTACACAACGATAAAGTGTTGATTAGACGTTCACTTGGCGCAATATTTACTGGTTATGATAGCTTAAAGCCAGGAGTGTACCAGCTCGTTAAAGTGCCAAAGGGAGGGCAAGCCGGGGGTTTTTTAAAGCCATCGATGTTCTGGGCGGTAAGTGCTGATACAAAGCATGCGGAAGAAGCTACAAAGTTTATTGATTGGTTTATAAATGATGAAGAAGCAGCGGATATTCTGACAACAACAAGAGGTGTCCCTGTGTCTAGTACCATACTAGAACATTTGAGACCACAATTAAAAAATGCTGATATGCAGCAGGTCGAATTGAACAAAAATGTGGCACCAGATGCGCAAAAGTACAGTCAAGGAGCTAAAGGTTGGAGTAACTACACAGAAAAGGATTATAAAGATATAGGAGAGCAGGTTATTTTCGGGAAAATATCCCCTGAGGCTGCTTATGATGTGCTTATCAAAAAAGCAAAGGATTATGAATAACTTCGCTTATTATGGTAGCTGCATAAAAAGAATAAGGAGTGAGTACGATGATTACATTAACTGGTTTTGCTGATGAGATCTCCTCTGATTTGGAGGTGCAATTGGATGTAATGGCTTCAGAAGGAATTTCACATCTCGAATTTCGAGGTGTTTTTGGGAAAAATGTATTAAAACTAACAGATAGTGAAATTTCTTATGTAAAAGATAGACTGGATGCACGAGGATTTAAAGTATCTTCTATCGGTTCTCCAATTGGAAAGATTGAAATTATGGATAAATTCGATCCGCATTTGAATGATTTTAAGCGAGCAATAGAAATAGCTAATTATTTTGGTACATCAAATATTCGTATCTTCTCTTTCCATATTCCTAAGGGCGATGATCCTAGTTTACACCGAAAAGAAGTAATAACTCGGATGAGACACCTAACCTGGATAGCGGAGCAAGAGAACGTGCAGCTTCTCCTTGAGAATGAAAAAGGTGTTTATGGCGATACTGGGGAGCGTTGTCAGGATATATTAATGAGCTGCAACTCATCAAACCTACGTGCAGCGTTCGATCCCGCCAATTATGTTCAATGTGGGGTTCGGCCTATGGAGGAAGCGTATCCAATCATTCAGCCATTCATCTCTTACATTCATGTTAAGGACGCGCTTATGGGAAGTGGAAAGGTTGTGCCTGCGGGAGAAGGGGACGGGCAATTGCAGCGTTTAACGGCTGAGCTCAAGCGACAGGGGTATAACGGATTCATGTCCCTTGAGCCACATTTGGCAGCTATAGATAAGTTTCATGGCTTTAAGAATGAAGATCTATTCGTTATTGCTGTAAGAGCACTCAAGAAGTTGTTAAAAGAAGTAGAATTGGAATGGAATTAGCCGTTTATTAATTATGCTTATGTTCTATCAGTACTTTATAAACATGAATTAATTAACTAGAGGAGCGTAAGCTCCTTTTTTAATTGTATTTATTAACATGGATAAAACCATCAAGAACACTTTAATCTTCTGCTTGATCGTGTTGGTCAAATGAGCGGACTGCAGCGTCTTACGAAACGGCAAGTGTGCAAGGCGCGTCCGCGTCTATGTTACGATTTTCCCTATTGCTGTGCTACAATGTACGGGGGAATGAGTGGAGGATGCCTAGATGAAGCTTATAAAAGGGAGTATTATAACAAAAATTATTATTAGCTTGGTCGTAGCGACAACTGTTCCATTCATAATTTCGAATTATTTGTCGTATCACATTACAGGCAACGCAATCAAACGCCAGCTAGTTGAGCTGAATCAAAATTCTATGTCAATTACGATGTCAGCATTGCAGTCTTATTTTCATGAATTGTCACTACTTGGCTTGACATACTTTTCTGATCCTGAGCTTGTTAGACTGTTGTCGGAAAAAAAAGCTCAAAATCCTGCTGAAAGTGTCTATATTGAACAAAGGCTTGAAAAAATATATGCGAATTATAGCGAGATTGGCGCAGTTTCTTACAAAAGTGCGCTAACAAACAAGCAGTTTAATATTCGAAATCATTATAATGACATAGTTATTATTCCTGATTTTAAAGATCATGAGATTTCGTATGCACATAGTGAGCTGAAGCAGCCATTTCAAGTTACACTTAAAAATAGAGAGCCAAGATTGCGTATCAATAAGCCATTCATAGATATTTATACTCGCGAAGTAATCGGTTTGACTACCTTTGATGTTAAACCATTACAAATCAGCAATATGCTTACTTCCTTAACAACAAGTGAGCAAGGACCTGTTTATCTATTTATCGGAAATAATCTCGATTTACTCTATACAACTGCAGATGAGATGGAGTCGACATCTGATCCATCACTCTCAAAAGGAGATCAACAACCTACGCATCAGGAGACTGTACAAAAAACTAGAGAACCATGGCTGGAAGAACTTTATCAAAGGCTTCATACACCCCAACTACTTACAGATAAAGGGGAACTTCAAACTAATGAAGGCAGTTATGTCTATTTTAGCAAGACAGATGAAAATGGTTCAATCATGACAATCGTTAGTTTTATACCTCGCACACTTATTAATAAGGCACGTACTTCTGCACTTGGTAAAACGGTGTTAATTCAAGCAATTTCAATTGCTTTTGTTTCCATTTTGGCGGCTTTTATCTCTTATTACATGTTGCGTAGGATTAAAATAATGTTGCGGCACATTAAGAAGCTGCAAATGGGTAACTTTCAATTAAAGCGCAAGCCTGTACGGACAACACCGGATGAGTTAGATTTGTTAGAAATTAGATTGTTTGAGATGGCTGATGAGCTAGATGAGCTATGGAATAAGCAATATCGTCATCAGCTTGAGTTATCGCAAGCTCGTTTGAAAATGCTGCAAGCTCAAATCAATCCTCATTTCTTTTATAACACGCTGCAATCGATTGGAACTTTAGCGATAAAATCCAAAGCTCATGACGTCAGTGATCGACTTGCTGAATTTGCAGCTATGTTTCGCTATTCTATGGATATTGAGAACGAGGATGTTACGCTGGAAGAAGAAATCGAACATATACAGCATTACATGGTGCTTCAGCAAGGTCGCTATAAGCAAAGGCTTCAATTTGAGTTAGAATATCCAAATGAAGCGAGTTGCATTTATGTACCTAAAATGACTTTACAGCCGCTTGTTGAAAATAGTATTATACATGGTTTAGAGCGAGGAAATGGTCAAATCCTTATTATTGTAAGCATTGTTTTGACTAAGTATTCACTGTTAATTGAGGTAATCGATAACGGAAAAGGCTTTACAGATCAGCAAATTGAACAGGTCAAAGCTGGTTACCTTGAGCAGGTTGTTGTATCGGAGAAGCGGGGAATTGGTTTGTCCAATGTATTGAAGCGATTAATGCTTTATTATGGAAACGGATTTAATTGGTCGATTTCTAGCAGGCCTTATAAAAAAACGATCGTAGCATTATCGTTGCCAATTGAAGCATCAAGAGAGGGACAAGAAGATGAAGTTATTAATCGTAGATGATGAAGAGCATGTACGTGAAGGTGTTGAGCTATCGATTGAATGGCAAAGTTATAACATCAATCAAATATTTATGGCCGAAAATGGATTAGAGGCATTGGAACTTGTACGGAAGCATAGCCCAGAGTTGATAATTTGCGATATGAGCATGCATATTATGGATGGCACAGAGTTTTTAGAGAAGCTTCGGGAGGAAGGCTGGACCTCCAAAGTTATTGTGCTAAGCGGTTATCAACAGTTCCATTACACTAGGGCGACTCTGCTTGCTAACGGTGTGGATTACTTACTAAAACCATTTAAAATTCGAGATTTGGAAAAAGCTATTCAAAAAGCGTGCGATCAAATAAAACAAGAGCAGGAAGTTAGGCTAAAGGAGCTTAGCACTAATTTTCGCTTAAATGAAGTGAATAATCTCGTTACGGAGCAGCGTTTTTCTCGCTTGATTGAGGAGGAACAGGTTTCCAAAGAAGAGCTTATTACTTTTCTTACTACCATTGGAATCAACCCTGATTTTTTTTATGTTGTTACTTTTTTGCCGCGAAACAAAGATGCAATCGTAAAGCAATATTATGCTCGAGACGAGCAGCTGTTTAATTATTCGATGAAAAATATTGTTCAAGAGCTGGTTGAATCGTTTGGTAGTTGGTATGTGCTTCAACATGAAGAATTTATCCTATTGTTTATAAGTTCTAATTATTTACTTACGGATATAGAGTTGGTTGTAAAAAAAATACAGGCAGCATGGAAAAGAACTTTGCGCCTATCTTCATTTTCTGGGTTCTATAAAATGGGCTTGACAGCTAGTAGACTTCAATTAGCCTTGTTTGAGGAAAAATCGATGATTCTAAATTGTAATATTTTTGGCCACAATAAGAGTGGTCGAAAGTCAACAGCCATACACTTTTTTATAGACAAGGAGCGTGTTATTTTAGAAGCAATTCTCGCAAAAAATAAACAATATCTTCATGAGTTGGTCGAGTCTTTCGAAATGGAGTTGGCTTCGTATGAGATTGTAAGCTTAAGGGAGCTCCAGCACTATACCGTAGAAATTAACCTTTTGCTAGTGCGAATTTATATTCAACTTAACAGTGATAACTTTCATGAGACGATGCCGCTTTGGTTATCACAGCTGGAAGAATGGTCGTCAAAAATTAAACAAATTTTTAGTGATTTGCTAGAATCAGTCAACTACAGTAGGCTGGAAATAACTCAAGTTCAGTCAATCGCTGCGGTAAGAAATTATATTAATGATCATATGAAGGAAGAGGTTACATTATCGGGTTTGGCAGAGAAATTTCATTTTTCACCTCAATATTTGGCGAAAAAGTTTAAAGAAGAGTATGGCACAACGATTATGAATTATCTAACTCAGTTAAGGATAGAAAAAGCATTTTCATTGCTTGATCATACTGAGTTATCCATTCAAGAGGTTGCGAGTGAAAGTGGCTTTGAAGAGTTGAATTATTTCAGTAAGGTATTTAAAAAACATACTGGTATCACGCCTAGCGGTTATCGAAAGAAATACAAAATGTAACATAAAACACATTCATTATAATCCAAAATACTTCTGTCAAAATTGTTGATAGTAGTTGGTTGGAACTGAATGTGTTTTTTTGTTTTTTAATACTTTTTAAGAACTTCAGGTTCATAATTTACTCATTTAGGCGAATATTTCACCTGTGATCGGTAAATTTTTATAGTTATAATCAAGTTGTGTAATAAACTTCAAAATCGTAATAGGGGGATGCAAAAATGAAGAGAAGATGGGGTCTTGCACTAGTTACTACAATGCTTTTTATTTTTTCAGCATGTGGCAACAATACAGGCAGAAATCCAAATGAAGGAGCAGGTGATGGTGGAAATAAGGTTGAGAAGCTTGCTAAAATTTCTTTATTCCAAAGTAAAGTTGAAATTGCAGAGTCGCTTGAGAACTTGGCTTCTAAGTATAAAAAAGAAACAGGAAATGAAGTTGAGGTTTGGGGTTCCGCAGGTGATTCTTACATTACACAGTTACAGACAAAGTTAGCTGCTAATGAAGGTCCCACCATTTTTTCTGTGCAACAAGGTGTTGAAGCTGAAAAATTCGCATCATATTTCTATGACATGACGAATGAAACTTATGCGAAGTACATCGTTCCAAATATGGCTTTGGAGATTGACGGTAAAGTTGTAGGTGTTCCAATTGGAATTGAAGGGTTTGGGCTTGTATACAATAAAGATTTATATGATCCTTCAACTGTGAAAGACACAGAGTCATTAATACAAGCTCTTGAAAAATTCAAAGCTGATGGTATCAATGGTTTGGGACTGTCTCAAACCGCGTATTTCTTGATTGGACATATTATTAACACGCCATTTGCATTGCAGAAAGATCCTGTAGCTTTCATTAAGAAAGTAAACAAGGGTGAAGTTGATTTGAAAGAAGTACCAGAATTCCAGGAGTTCTCCAAATTGATGGAAGCTATTCGTGCTTATACGGTTAATCCAGTTGAAGTAACGTATGATCGACAAATGGGTGATCTGGCATCAGGTAAAACAGCAATTGTACACCAAGGTAACTGGAGTTACAGTATGCTCGCTGACTATGATGATATTAATATCGGTTTGGCTCCACTTCCGATCGCTGGAAACGATAAATTGGAAGTCGGCATCCCATCTGGTTGGGTTATAAACAATAAAGCATCTCAAGAACAAATTACAGCAGCTAATGCATTTTTAGAGTGGTTGTATACTAGCGAAACAGGCAAAAATACAATTCTTAATGATTTTGGTTTTGTTCCAGCGGTTACAACGATTAAACCAACGGGCCTAGATCCATTATCACAGCAAGTTTATGAAGCATCACAATCGGGAAATACAATTCCCCGGGCTTTGAATTATTTCCCGCAAGGCATTATCATTAATGATCTTGCACCGCTAGCTTCTGAATTTTTTCTTAATCCTTCCATAACACCAGAACAATTCCTTGATAAGCTTCGAGATGTTTGGGTAAAAGCTGCTAAGTAATACAGAGACATACATTGTTTAAGGCCTAAACCCTTACAAAGGATGTTAGGCCTTTCTTTTTTCATCTAAGACAAACTTGATAAAAGGGAGTTTCGTATGCCAAATAAAAAACTATGGTATTTTATATTCACCATGCCGCTGTTTTTAGTTTTTTGTATTGTTGTTCTTGTTCCATTTTTGATTGGAATTTACTATTCCTTTATTAGTTGGGGTGGAATTGCTAGTACCCCTAAAGTTTTTGTTGGCTTTGATAATTATTCTGCGTTGTTGCAGGATAAGCGTTTCCTTGCATCTGCGTGGAATACAATAAAATTCACTGTATTTGCACTATTTAGCGTTAATTTATTTGGTTTAGTGTTTGCTTTGCTGGTTACTTCTGGATTCAAGACAAGTAATCTTGTTCGCACGCTATTATTTATGCCGAATCTTATTGGCGGCTTGATTCTGGGATACATCTGGCGCTTCATTTTTACTGATGGAGTTAAACAGATAGGGTCTATAACAGGAAAAGACTCTATCTTCTTTAATTGGCTTATTGATTCAAACTACGCTTTAATTGCATTGGTAATCGTCTTCACTTGGCAGATGGCAGGCTATACGATGGTTATCTATATTGCTGGTATTCAAGGGATTTCTGATGAAGTCATGGAGGCCGCTAAAGTAGACGGAGCAAATATGTGGCATCGCATGACCAAAATCGTATTTCCGTTATTGATGCCATCGTTCACAGTTAGCTTGTTTTTAACGTTGTCGGGCGCGTTTAAAATTTATGATGTGAACTTGTCATTAACGAATGGCGGCCCAATCCACCATACTGAGTTGTTTGCTATGAACGTATTTAATGAAATATTCGGATATGGTAACTATGGACTTGGTCAAGCGAAAGCAATCGTGTTCTTTGTCATTATTGCGCTTGTAACGGTTACTCAAGTCGTAATTACAAAGCGAAGAGAGGTGCAGATGTAATGAATAAGACTAAAAATGCAATATTTTCTGTGTTAATCGTTATAATCTCACTGATGTTTTTATCGCCAATTTACATCATGATTGTTAATTCATTCAAAACACGTGCTGAATTATATGAAAATGTACTCTCTTTACCAAGCACCTTCAGCTTTGAATATTATGCAACAGCAATTAAGAAGATGAATTTCCTAACTGCACTTGGAAACTCACTCTATGTGACGATTGCTACTGTTATTTTTGTCATTGTGCTTGCTTCAATGACGGCGTGGATGCTAGTACGTCGCGATAATGTCATGAGTAAAATCATTTTCTTCTTGTTTATCGCAACAATGCTTATTCCATTCCAAACATTAATGATGCCACTTATGCAAGTAATGGATTGGATACGTACCTATTTGCATGTGCCAGTGCTTAATACGCATGGTGGATTGATCTTTATGAATATTGGTTTCCACGCTGGCATAGCTGTCTTTCTATATCACGGTTTTATTAAGTCAATCCCTATAGCTTTAGAGGAAGCGGCTGTTCTTGATGGTTGCAGTACATTTGGTGTATTCTGGAGAATTGTATTTCCTTTACTAAAAAGCATATCAGTAACCGTTGCTATTCTCGATGTTATTGCTTCATGGAACGATTACTTACTCCCGTCACTTGTGCTATCGGAAAAAGGCTTGCGTACTATCCAGCTATCAACTTTTTATTTCTTCGGCGAGTTTACAATCGTTTGGAATCAAGCGATGGCAGGCTTGACCGTAACCATTATCCCTGTTCTCATTTTCTATGCTATAGCACAAAAATATATTATTAAAGGGATTGCGGCAGGGGCAGTAAAGTAAAATTTAGTATTTGTATAAGCCAAGCAGCGTGATTCTGCGATTCGGATGGACGAAGGCCAACTAAGCGTTGAAATGCAAAGATCAAAGACGGATTATGACCTGCATGTGACGGTGCTAAGCAATACGACCGACTATGCGGTTGAAGTGGAAAGGGAGAGAATAAATGAACAAAACATGGTGGAAAGAAGCGGTAGTCTATCAAGTGTATTGGCGCAGCTTTTATGACAGCAACGGCGATGGATATGGGGATCTTGAGGGAGTATTCAGCAAGTTGGATTATATTCAAAGCCTGGGTGTGGACGTCATCTGGCTGAATCCATGCTACAATTCGCCTGACGTCGACAACGGCTACGATATTGCGGATTACCGTTCGGTCATGCCGAAGGCGGGCACGATGGCCACGTTCGAGAAGTTACTGACTGCCGTCCATGACCGAGGAATGAAGCTTATTATGGATTTGGTCGTCAATCACACCTCCAATCAGCATACTTGGTTTCAGGAGTCGCGATCCAGCATCGAACATCCGAAGCGCGATTATTACATTTGGCGCAAGCAGCCGAACAATTGGCGTTCCTATTTCGCCCCCTCCACTTGGACATACGATGAAACAACGTGCGAGTATTACTTCCATTCCTTCGCCGCTGAACAGCCGGATTTGAATTGGGAGAACGAGAAGGTACGGGAGGAAGTCTATGATTTTATGCGTTTTTGGCTGGATAAAGGGATCGACGGCTTCCGGATGGACGTCATCAATTTGCTTGCCAAAATCCCGGGCTTCCCAGACGCCGAGCGGCCCGAGGAAATTTCGTATTTGGGCAACAACCCTGGCATTCATGAGTATTTGCAGGAAATGCACGACAAAGTGTTAAAGCATTATGATGTGTTTACGGTCGGCGAAATTCCGTTCGTGAACCCCGAGGACGGCGTGCTCTACGTCGGCGAGGAGCGAGGAGAATTAAACACTCTTTTCCACTTTGAAGTATGCGATTATATGGCCCATTGGGATTTGCCGCGCTTCAAGCAAATCCAGGATCGCTGGTACAAGGGATTGTGGGGAAAGGGCTGGAACTCCCAATTTTTGAACAACCATGACCATACGCGGGTTGTATCGCGCTTCGGCAATGATACCGAATATCGAGAACAGTCGGCCAAATGCTTCGCCACCCTCATTCACACCCTGCCGGGCATGCCTTATATTTATCAGGGTGAAGAAATCGGAATGACGGGCATCCGTTTCGATTCTATCGACGAATATAACGATATTGCGATGAAGAACAAGTATAAGGAAGAGGTCGGAACAGGTCGCGAACCTGACGCTGTACTGAAGGAGCTTCAGCATTTATCGCGCGACAATTCCCGCACTCCTATGCAGTGGAATGCAGGATCGCAAGCGGGCTTCACGGAAGGACAACCATGGATCGGCGTCAATCCTAATTACAAGGATATCAATGTCGAGCAGGCTTTGAAGGACGAAAATTCCGTTTTCCATTACTACAAGCGGCTCATCGCTTTGAGAAAGAGCAACGAGGTCATGGTTTACGGCGAGTTTGAGACTTATCTGGATCAGCATGAGCAGATTTACGCTTATACGAGAAAGCTCGGAGAGGAATCCTGGCTGGTGGTGCTGAACATTTCGGAGCAGCTCGCGACCTGCAACGTCTCCGACCTCGGCGTAGGGAAGCTGGGCGAAATCGTCATCAGCAATAACCCTGAACGAACCATTCAGGAAACGGTGATCGATTTTCTGCCTTATGAGGCAATTGTATATCGGGTGTAAGAAAAATCGAGCGCTATACGGGTGAAACCCGTTATCCTTCGCGTCTCGATGAACAAGTATTATTAAAGATTAAAAACATGATATGGAGGATAAAAAATGAAACCATTGCAATTGGAAAAACGAGGAATAACCACAAGTCGTATGGTGATGGGATGTATGGGATTGGGCGGTGGCTGGAATCAAAATCCAATTACAGAAGATGATGTAAAGCAGGCCCATCAGGCAGTTGATGCAGCACTATCAATTGGGATTAATTTTTTTGATCATGCGGATATTTATACCTTTGGAAAGGCAGAAATAGTATTTGGTCAAGTTTTAAAGGAACGTAAGGATCTGAGAGAAAAAATAATAATTCAATCTAAATGTGGTATTCGATTTGAAGAAGGTCCAGGAAGGCCCGGAAGATATGATTTTTCTTCAGACTATATTCGCAACAGTGTCGACGGAATCCTAAAAAGACTTGGAATCGAATTTATTGATTTTTTACTGCTACATCGTCCAGATCCACTGATGGAACCGGAAGAAGTTGCTGAAGTAATACATGAATTAAAAGAATCCGGTAAAGTAAGACACTTTGGCGTTTCGAATATGAGTGCAGCACAAATCAAACTGCTACAATCCTATTCTAATGAACCTTTAATCATCAACCAATTGGAGATGAGCCTTGCTAAACTTGATTGGTTAGAAATTGGGGTACTTGTAAACCATGAAGAACGAATAAACGCTCATTTCCCTGAAGAAACATTAGAACACTGTCGTCTTGAAAATATACAAATTCAAGCCTGGGGATCTTTAGCACAAGGACTATTTTCGGGAAGAAATTTAGATGGTCAAATCGAATCTATAAAAGAAACATCACGACTAGTTAAAGATATGGCTGATCAAAAACAAACATCACCCGAGGCAATTCTATTAGCATGGCTAATGAGACATCCTGCAGGTATTCAACCTATTTTAGGTACTACTCGACCAGACCGTATTCAAAAATGTGGAGAGGCAATGAAGCTAACCCTGACGAGAGAAGAATGGTATTCTCTATTTGTAAGTTCAAGAGGCAGACGACTACCATAAGAGAAATTTGTTGTTTTCCATATACATTATTCGCAGAAATTAAAATCAACAAATTTCATGATAGCTGTTGGAGGTATCTATGAGTCAGGTGAATTTTATAAGTGAAGATATTGGAAACATAGATTTAAAGGGTTCCATTGAAAAGGTTGATGCAGGGTACGATGTAATTGCAGGCGGGAAAGACATCTGGGGGACGTCAGATCAATTCCATTTTAGTTATGTAACGATTCACGATGATTTCGATATGGCAGTAAGGTTAGAATCACTTAGCATGGCTGATCTCTATACGAAAGCGGGTCTTATGGCTCGTAAATCTTTACTTGCTGATAGTGAACATGTTTTCTTCATGGTTTTTCCTGATAATAGCCTTCGTAATAAAAATAATGGAGGTTATGAGTTGCAATATCGGGAAAAATCTGGAGATGATTCTTTTGCAATATATCCCATGGATTATTGCTCAGAACCAGCAGAATTCCCAATTAATTTTCCAAATACTTGGTTAAGACTAAAGAGGTCTGGTAATGTTTTTTACGGATTTTATAGCTCAGACGGTGAGAAATGGAAATTATATTCGACTCATGAAATGAAAATCGATCGAACTGTCTATTTAGGGTTAGCTGTCACTTCGCATAATGAGAACAATATGGCGAAAGCATCATTTAGGGACATAACGATCACAAATAACTCCATATGAGTTCGGAGGTGGTTGGAACCGGAATCAAGACCTATATAAAATAGGAGAAGGCACCAAGGAAAGTTGAGTCAAACCGAGTTGCAACGCTTTGCGATGCGCTGGTATGGAATAGAAGAGCTTAAACTATTATTAAAAAATATCGGATTCATTGATATTACATGTTCTGCTGATTATGTTTACAAAAAGCAACGATCTAACAAAGAAATTGTATTTTTCTGGTATCATCCCCTTTAAGTGGACACTCAAAAAAACCGTCATGTTATCATGGGGGTAGGAGTGACGCTCGGAGGGGATATTTTTATGGATAAAAAGGGGCAAGCATTTCGAAACTATACTGAAGAATTTAAAATAAAGGCAGTTAGAGAATATCTTGAGGTTTCTTCAAGCGATAAAAGGATAACTGAACAGTTAGATATCCGTAATTGTTCACAACTAAAAGCTTTGAAGAATTGGAAATGCACTTGGATGAACGGCTGATGCAAAGACAAGGGACAGGCTAAAATTACGAAGAGAGGCAGGAAGCGACTTCGAGCCTTACTCTTCCGTGTGCTGATGCCATTGGTAGCCAAGAACGAAGCCTTTAAAGCGTTGCACGAGTATTACACCAAACGACCGGATAATCCTTTGAAAAAATGCAGTCCCTTATCGCCTTATGCAACAAGCTCATTCGGGGTCTGTTCGGCATATTGAAAAAGTGCCTAAATGCAGGTATGACGAAACATTGAGATCGTAGAGACAACAGATAAAAAAAGCGCGGATGAGTCGGAACGCAACTATCTTACGGACGAAGATTCATGGACAGGTCTCCAATTTAGCTCCACATGAATTTTTTCTGGTACGAGCACCACGGTCAGATTCTAAGAATGAATGAGCATGTAAGAGCAAAACGTTTCTCCATAGAGGGAATATACGATAATTCACCAGGTCAAAAAATAGTGTTATAATTTTGGGTAGAAATATTAGTTTGTACAGTAAGTGGGGGTAAAATGATAATAATAAATCAATTAGACACAAAACTCTCAAGCCGATATGAGGAGCTGGGCTCAAGCCAAGATGGGAATAAGAATACTCAATTTGCTGACATTATTGTTGATGGCAAATCGATTTACGATAGACTCAGGAAATATGACATGGTCCCCGCATTAGGCTGGGGCACTAGTGATAATCAACGGCAAATGATTGATTATTTTCTTTTAAGGCAACCTCACGAATATTTGTACTATAGGTATCCCGTTTTAACATCTGGAGAGATTTTATATTAGAAGGTGAGGATAAAAAAATAAACATAGGCCCTTTCTATTTTAAATGGGATAATTATTCCACGGCAATTAACAATACCTATGGCCTTACGGACGGTAATTCTAATTAATCATTGAGCTATCGGGTAACGTTAGCTCAATAAAACAGCGTAAGTCTAGGACTTTATTTACTCGTCCACGGCTTACGCTGTTTTTATAGTTGGGACTAGTCTAATGCTTTATTTTCTTTCTAGAACAGAAATGTATAATTTCTACATCATGGACACCTTCATCGAATCATGCGACAATGAAAATGTTTTTTAAAAATGTTGAGTGGGGGAAGGTATGACTAGACAGTGGTTGAAGCGGCAAATTATTTCATATTTGCCCGTGTTCTTTTTGCTTACATTTGTTCTATTAACGGTGATGTTTCTATCGATTGCGCAATTATCGAAGAATGCTGTGGTGAGCGCTAATGGCGTGTTTGCGAGACATGTACAGCAAGTCGTTGATTATAACTTGAAGACGACTGAACGTCTTGTGTTAAACGCCGTGCTTTATAATGAAAAGTTAAAGCAGTATTTTAGTGCGGACGATAAAGAAGACAAATATTACTGGAAATATGAGATATCGAATGAAATAGCTAAATTAAAAGTTTCGAACTCGATGATCGATTCGATTTATCTATACCGCATGAGTGATGAGAGCGTTCTCACGGAAAATATGCTTACTCCACTTGTGAAATTTGGTGATCAAGCATTTATTCAAGAAATGGTAAGTTCTTCACCCAAAGCTCAGAAATGGTCTAACGCTCGGGTCTACCAAGAAACCAAGTATGCGGAGACATCGAACAAAGTAGTTACATTTGCAAGCAGAGTTACACCTCCCTCAGGGGAGCTAGGCGTGATTGTTGTGAATGTGAAAGTCAAAGCTATTGAGCAACTTGTGAATGAGATGTCATCATCGTCCGATGTAAGTTATGCGAATTTAATAGGTACCGACGATCATAATATCTATGATCCGAAAAATACTGGAGACGGTAAACAGTTGCATCAATTTATTTCGAGTTACACAGGATGGGAGCTTCATACTGGGATTAAGAATGAGAAGTTATATCAATTTGGTTCATGGGTATATTATGTGTTTTTCAGCATTGGAATCGCGGTGTTATTACTCGGGACACTATGGATTATTTATACAGCACGCAGTAATTATAAACCCATTCAGTCGATTCTTGGACGGATTACGAGTCTGTCATCCAAGCCGAGCAGTATCTTTCAAGATCAATCGGTGGATGAGTTTAAATTCATTGAAGCAGCATTTGAGGATTTATTCGAGCGGGTGACAGAATATGAGAAGGAGCAAGAAGAAGGACTGATTTCAAAAAGACGTCATATGTTGAAGGATTTAACAGATGGCAGTCTTATTCTGCAGGAAGCGGAATGGAAGAAAGAAATGTCGAGTCTGAGGCTTTCTTCGGAATTTACTTATATATGCATAGCGGTCGTTGAGGTGGACCGTTATGCTGAATTTGGACAAAGTTATTCTAACCGAGACCAGTATTTATTGAAATTCATCATTAACAGCGTACTCAAGGAAATTGCAGATCATTATCAGATTGAGATTTGGGCGGAATGGTTAGAAAGTCACCGGCTATGCATACTATTTTTGACTCAAGCGGATCTTGAGCAATCCGATAACAATATATCGGTCATTTGCAACCGAATGGTGGATTGGGTACAGAAGAATTTAGAGTTCAGTATCACCCTTGGCGTGAGTCAATGCGTTGCTGACAGTGCACAAATCTACCATTTGTACGACCAAGCCCAGATGACTCTGAATTATAAGTCAGTAAAAGGAAATAATCAAGTGATTACCCAAGTACATATGAATGAAATCCAACAAGGTGAAGCTTATAAATTGATTCATTATCTCCGCTCTCTTTCTTATTATTTTCGTATGGGGGAAGCTCGTTGGAAGGACGAATTTGAGATTTTCTTTCAACAAGTCTTAGAGGGGATGTACGCAAAAAGCGAAGTTTATTATTTAATCAACGATCTCATTAATCATTTATACCGAGAAATTATGGAACTGTCGGATGAATTCCAGGTTAGTTGGAAAAGAGATATACTGCCAAGAATGAACAACATTTTAAAGGGAATGGAGACTGTCGAAGAAACAAAGATACAGATGCTGGATGTGCTGCTTCATGCAGAACAGCAATTTCAAGAGCTTCGCGACACCAGGAAACATCATGCGTTAATGCAAAACGTCCGCAAATATATTGAAGAACAGTATTCGAATCCGGAATTGTCGCTAAAGCATCTTGAGGATGAGTTCGGTATGAATGGAAAATATTTGAGCTTCTTGTTTCGGGAAGAGATAGGCGTTAAATTTGTTGACTATTTGTCGCAAGTACGCTTAGAAAATGCAAAAGTTTTGCTTACGGAGACGCCATTATCTGTTCAGGACACTGCAAGCCAAGTTGGATATACCAACTCCATGACATTCATCCGAGGGTTCAAGAAGTACTTTGGAATGACTCCAGGTGATTATAGAAAAATGTGATTAACAAGAAGAAGCGCCCGAAGTACTGGCTAATATGTCAGTTGCGACGGGCGTTATTTTATTTTGCCGTTTATGAAAAAGATCAATCGCAAAAACCGAATCTTAGTAATTGATGATTGTCGCTTATGTGCCGCGTAATCAGGTTGCATCCGAGAGGTTGTGATGGATACGATATCTATCGACGTAGGTGAAATTGACGATTTGGAATGATGACCTGGCAGCCCATATCGAACGAAACCATTATGGTTAAGGAATGAACAACTGGAAGCAGGTGATTGGAAAGGCAATAGGAAGTGAACAATCGCTTTCTATAAAAAGACGGACCAAGGTTATTAATGTGGACAAGCACAACGTGTAAATTTGCCGCTCCCCCAGATAAGATTGTCTTGCGCTTGTTCGTGCACGGGCTAAAAGTGCGTGCTTTTATCTGGGACCCCTACGAAGCGGACATCACGCCGTTTCTGCGAAGCGGGGAAAAGCTCATCGAGATCGAAATGGTAGCAGTTGCCGCAATTTGCGTTTTTGGGCTTAACCGTGCGGTTTTTAGAAAATAATCAATCCTAGGAATTATCAAGATGAGCGCAAAAAACGATGATTTCGGAAAAAAGTATATGATTTGAATCTTAGCCATTGAGCAATTGGACGTTCAGAAGCTATAGTCGATTGGCGGCCGCAAAGAAATACATATGAGGATTGCAGGAGGTGAAGAAACTTGAAGGAAATGCACAGTACCGCTAATGGAACACTGGGAATTCAAATGAAGGAGCGACGACGATTTGAAGCGAAACGAAGATTGAAAGATAACATCCCCTTATTAATTTTATTTGTACCGGTATTGTTGTTTTATATTATCTTCAAATATGTTCCGATGTTTGGATCAATCATGGCGTTTAAGGATTATAATTTTGGACAAGGGATTCTTCATAGCCCTTGGAATGGACTAAGAAACTTCGAAATTCTTTTTAGCAACCCGCAAACGCTTAATATTATTCGTAACACGCTGTTGCTCAGTGTGTTGAATATTGTTGTTGGATTCCCAATTCCAATTATACTTGCTGTTTTATTGAATGAAGTCAGGAAACAGTGGTTTAAGAAGTGGGTTCAGACGCTCGTATATCTACCTCATTTCTTCTCCTGGGTCATTGTAGGCGGGATCGTTATCACTTTATTCGCAGAGCAAACAGGTATTGTGAATACTGTGCTTGAACGTTTAACCGGCAATACCTTTTCTTTTCTCTATGACGACGTATCATGGATAGCTATCTTCTTAGGTTCCGGGATTTGGAAAGAGGCAGGATTCAGCACCATTATTTTCTTAGCAGCCATTACGAGCATTGATCCATCGCTGTATGAAGCAGCCAGTATAGATGGAGCTAACAAGTGGAAGCAGATACTGAACGTAACGTTGCCTGGCATAAGCTCGACAATCGTCTTGATTCTCATCTTGCAGATGGGCAATGTGATGAGTGTAGGCTTTGATCCGGTTTATGTGCTGCAAAATTCAGGTGTATTTGATGTGTCGGAAGTGATTAGCACATACATCTATAAGGTCGGTATTCAGGGAGGGCAATTCAGTTTAACATCTGCCATGGGATTATTTGAATCGGTAGTCGGATTTATTCTCATATTTACTACCAATATAGTTGCTAGGAAATTTGACCGAGGTTTATGGTAAGGAAGGAGGAAAACATGAAAATTACTCGCGGTGAGAAAATTTTTATCATAAGCAACTACATCTTTCTGACAATCGCTGCTCTAAGCTGCTTGTTGCCGCTGGTGCATCTGTTCTCCGTTTCCTTAAGCGACCCTCATGCTATTTTATCGGGAAAGGTTTCTTTCTGGCCAGTAGGTTGGACCATTGAAACCTATCAGTCGTTGTTTGAAGGCACGCGTATTGTTAGCGCTTTTAAGAATAGCGTTATTATTACCGTTGTTGGGGTTGCTTTAAGCATGGCTTTTACGATTATGGCGGCTTATCCTCTTTCTAAAAAGCGCTTTTATGCAAAACGTACATTCACCTTACTCATCGTATTTACGATGTTATTTAGCGGTGGAACCATTCCAACATTTTTAGTGTTGAAGGCCTTAGGAATTGTTAATACTTATTGGGCATTATGGCTTTCAGGGCTGGTAAGTACGTATAACATGCTGATTATGCGAACATTTTTTGAAAATATTCCTGAAGAAGTTGTTGAAGCTTCAAGGATCGACGGGTGTGGAGAGTGGAGGCAATTGTTAAAGATTATACTTCCACTATCAATGCCAGTGATTGCCACCTTGACGTTGTTTTATGCTGTTGGTTATTGGAATTCATTTTCGAGTATCATGATCTATATTCATGATTCTACAAAATATAATTTAGCGGTATTGGTTCAGCAAATGGTTCAGAGTCAATCGATGCTGCAAGAGATGAATAATCTCCAGACGGATGATGTTCAACAAATGACACCGGAATCGATTAAAGCAGCAGCACTGTTCGTTATGCTGATTCCGATGCTAGTCGTATACCCGTTCTTACAAAAGTACTTTGTTAAAGGCGTTATGATTGGAGCCGTTAAAGGTTAATCAGATGAAATGAAGTCAATAGATATGCTAATTATTCTACTAATAATTGGGGGAATTCGAATGAAACATCCTTTTATGAAATCTGTGTCGTTAAGTTTAACCGCATTATTTGTAGCAGCATCCTTATTTGCAGGTTGCTCATCAGAGGATAATTCAAAAGCGTCATCAGAAACAGAGGATAGTTCAAAGAGAGGCTCAATCACTGCGACATTATATGATCGCGGAAAAGTTCCGCCGGAAGCAGGAACGATTGATAACAATATTTGGACGAAATGGATGAATGAAAAGGGACCAGTTGATGTTAAGTTTGTACCGTTCCCTCGCTTTGAGCAAGTACAGAAACTAAATCTATTATTCGCGTCAGGAGATGCGCCTGATTTGATCTTGGAATACGATGGCGGCTTCTTCAATCAGCTGTATGCTCAAAAACAGCTTTTGCCTTTGGATGATTTGATAGCGGAGCATAGCACGTCGTACAAGGAATTAACAGTGAAGTATCCGCAATTGCTGACGCTCGGCCAAAAGGATGACGGGAAGACCTACAATTTTGGACGTATACTGGGCGCGAAAAATAACGATTATATTTTAGTACGTAAAGATTGGCTGACAAAGCTTCAGTTAGATGCTCCAAAGACAGTAGATGAATTGTTCCAAATAGCAAAATCATTCCGTGAAAATGATCCCGATGGAAATGGGCAAAAAGATACGTTTGGCATGAACATCGGCGGGGCATCTGCTGAATCCGTGGTTAACTCCATGTTTAATAATGCTAGCCGATTTGTCAAAGATGGCAAGCTTGTAAACCCGAACATTGGCGAACAAGCCAAAGCTGCCGTGCAATTCCAGAAAGAATTGTTTGATGCAGGGATCATTGATAAAGATTTCTTGACGGATAAGAACGGGGAAAAAGCGAAGCAAGATTGGGTGAACGGTAAGCTTGGATTCTATTTCGCAAGCGGCGGAGTAGACAGTGCATCATTGCTGGATGAGTATAAATCTTTGCTTAAAAATGTTCTGGGCGCAGAAGTCATGGCGATACCAGTACCTGCGGGACCATTCGGGCAGTTTAACCCTGGTTTCAAGTCTCCGATTCAAATGACGGGCGGTATTAATGCTAATGCGAAAGATCCCGTTGCGGTAATGAAATATATCGATTTTCTCGTTGAGAAAAATACGATTATGACGCTTAAGAACGGGATAGAAGGTGAGCATTATACTCAGGATAGCGAAGGCATTGCTACGCCGATAGATCCAGAAAAGAACAAAAAGGATTTGGTGGGCACGTTAGATTTAAGCATTATGAGCTCCATCGGAACATTGCCGAAGGGCGAACAAGTTAGTGTTAAGCTTGATCCAAGCATTCCGGAAGAGAAGCAATTCGCAGAAATTCTTGCAGCGGCTGATGCAGCTTATTTTAATCCAGCCAATGATTATGCCTATCCGATTACGAACTGGCCGGGATTGCCGTCAAACTTGCAAATTATTGATAAGAGCGTAGCAACGATTAATGATATGTGGAAGAAGTCGATTGTAAGCGGCAATAAATATACATCAGATCAGGCTTTGGCAGATGTTCAAGATTTATGGAGCAAGTCTGGTGGACAGCAAATCGACCAATTCTATAGTGATTGGATTACGAACAATTCAGACAAGATCATCTATAATCGAGATTTCATTAAAATGATTAATGAACAATAGGTCACTGACGACTCATTTTGGGAGGGATCAATTTGAACAGAAAATCTGTACCTGTAGTAGATCATCAGGGGAAGGGGATAGCGGAGGTCTATCCCTATCCTCTACCAGAAATATATAATACCTCCGCCGAATATGCATTAGCTGCAAATGGCGTTTCGATTCCGTTTACGACTTATACGAAGGATTACGATTATGCTAGTTTCTCCGTGACGGCTGGTCAAGTAACCTATGAACTGACTTTGCTTGATGATAGCGAGATCAAAACGTATACGATTAGTCCGCTAAAGTTGAATATTTCCCCAGTTATTACAGGGAATAAGATGACGTTCATCGTTGATCGAGATGAATATCTTATCATCCGTGTGAATAATCGGGAGAAACGGGTAGTTCTTGCAGCAGATCCTGGGGAAACGGATGTTCCTTCTGCGACGGATGAAGGGGTCTTCGATGTAACACGCGGTCCGTATGATATTGTGCCAGCCGCCGCTAAAACCGGGATACAAGTCAGAACCGCCGCAATTCAGCAAGCACTCGATGATGCCAGCCAATATGGTACATCTCATGGTAACGGTGCTCAAGGTATAGTTTATTTTCCAGCAGGAACCTACTTTATTTCGAATCTGGTGATCAAGAGCAATACAGCAATCTATCTGGAGCCAGGTTCCGTGTTAATCAGCACGAGTAATATGTCAGACCTAAAAGAGCACTGGTTTAAGGATTCTGTCGGTAAACCTGTGACGTGGTGGATCTCGACTGCCTACGAATCCACCAATATCAAGATATACGGCCGCGGAACCATTGACGGTAACGGAGAAGCACTCTCTGAAAATGGGATGATCAATAATTTACTTGTCCCGATTGCTACCTCGGCATTCAGCGTGGATGGTATTACCATTCGAAATGCTTCAGCCTGGGCAATCACGACGATAAGATCGAAGGTATTAAACTTCGTTAATTTGAAGATGTTCAACAGCTTGAATATGGGAGAAAATGACGGAATCGATGTATGCGAGTCGCAACAAGTCGTTGTTAGAAACGCGATTGGTATAGGGCTAGACGATCCATTCTCAACCAAAGCCTGGAAGGAAACGACAGATATCGCATCCGGGAAAGTATGCTGGCCGGGAGATCCTGAGCCTGTAGATGATGTTCTGTTTGAAGATTGTATGGCATGGACGATTTGTTATGGTTTTAAGATAGGTCAAGGCGTCATGCAAAATCAAGAGAACATAACATTTAGAAATTGCGTTGTTTATGACGCAGCCGTTGGTTTCGGCATTCATCATAAATATGGAACAGCTGAAGCGAATCATATTACATTTGAAAATATGGAAATCGAACATATTAGCTATATGAACGATGATAATAGCGCCTGGATGACCATGTTCATCGTGAACGGGAATCAGTTAGGCATCGGACCGATTACAGATGTTAAGGTGAAGAACATCAAGGTATACGACAAAGGCAGAGGCAGCGCCAAGATACAAGGCACTAAAGGTGCTCCGATCACGAATGTCATGTTTCAAAATATTTATATGCCCGGACAGGAGAAGGCAGCTGCGAGTTTAGCCGACATGAATTTCTTGATTCGAGATTTCAATAGCGGAATTATGATATTGCCCGAGGAGGAGGTTAAGTGTGATGGATTTCACAATTGGTAATCTTCAATCAAGTGTCTTGGTTCATCGTCATCCTGCAAACCCGATACTTGCTCCAAAGGATATCCCCTATAACCCAGCCATGGTATTTAATGCTGGTGTTGTGAAATATCAAGGAAAATATGTCATGGTGTTCCGAAATGATTATGGAGATGAAGAGAGTCAGACCATTTTACCGCATAATACTACGAATTTGGGTCTCGCATTTAGTGATGACGGTGTGAAATGGGAGGTTAATCCGTTCCCTTGTTGGAGCTGGGAGGATGAAGAGGTGATTCGGGTCTATGACCCGAGGTTAACAGTCATCGAAGGGAAATGCTATATGTGTTTTGCTGTGGATACGAAGCATGGGCTTCGCGGCGGTATTGCCGCAACGGATGACTTTAGTTCTTTTGAAGTCCTCAGCTTGTCTGTCCCGGACAATCGGAATATGGTGCTGTTCCCAGAAAGAGTAGGCGGGAAATATATTCGGCTGGAACGTCCGTTCCCGGTTTACAGCCGACATGGGATCGATAGATTCGATATGTGGATGAGTGATTCTCCAGATTTGCGTTATTGGGGAAATTCCAAGCTTATGCTAGCTGTAGAGCAAGTTCCATTTGCAAATGACAAGATTGGTCCAGGGGCTCCGCCGATTAAGACGGATAAAGGGTGGTTAACGACTTTTCACGCCGTTGATATTAATCCTTCACGAGGTAAGAATGGTTGGGAGGAAACCTGGAAGAAAAGATATACAGCAGGTATTATGCTACTCGATTTAGTTGATCCAAGCCGGATCGTAGGTATGTCTAGTTCACCGATACTCGCACCTGAAGCAGCCTATGAGATTGATGGGGGTTTTCGTAATCATGTCATTTTCCCAGGCGGAATGATTCTTGAAGACTCGGGGGAAGTCAAAATTTATTACGGTGCTGCCGACACAGTGGAATGTCTCGCAACTGCAGATGTTCATGACTTAGTACGCCTATGTTTAGAAGGCAAGTAACAGAGGGGGAAACGCAGTGAGTTACGGTGAAATGATTATACCAGCACAATCAATTCCTGTATCGCATGAGGTGGATGTTGTTGTTGTTGGCGGTGGACCTGCCGGGATAGCGGCTGCCATTAGTGCGGCTGCAAACGGCGCGAATACACTATTAATTGAGCAGCGTGGTTTCTTGGGGGGGATGGGAACGGTAGCGCTTGTTCCAGCATTTTGCCCATTTACAGATAAAGTGAAGCCTGTAATTCGGGGACTCGGCATGAAGCTGATGGAACGGATGAAGCAGTCTTGTAACGATGATTACCGCAAAAAATATGCGAATACGCTGGATTGGGTGCCGATTGATCCTGAGGTTCTCAAACGTGTGTATGATGATGCTTCACTCGAGAACGGAGTTTCCTTGCTTTATCATACATTTGTGTTCGATGTGATTTTGTCAGAGGATCATCGCAACATCGAAGGGATCATTATCGTGAACAAATCTGGTCGTTCAGTCGTACGATGCCGTTATGTGGTTGATGCGACTGGAGATGCCGATATTGCAGCGAAGGCCGGTGTTCCATTCCAGAAGGGCGGAGAACAAGGAGAGTTGCAATCTGCCAGCATGTGCTATCTGCTCGCAAATGTGGATCGCAAGAAGTTTAATCGTTTCGTTAAGGAGTCAGGGGATACGAGCCAGCTTCATCAAACCGTTGAACAGGCTATGGCTGATGGAGTCCTTCCGGAAGGACGGAAATTGGTATCGGGGCTCGCATGGGTTAATGATTACTTGGTTGGCGTTAACTTTGGTCATATATTTGGTATTGATGGCACGAAAGCTGAGGATTTGACGCGTGGGGGTATTGAAGGACGTAGGCTTGTTGAGCGTCAGGTTCAGTTCTTTCGAGCGTATGTACCAGGATTCGAGCAAGCTCATGTCGTTGCGACTGGGGAACAGGTTGGAATTCGAGAAACACGGCGAATTCAAGGCGATTATGTGCTCACAGAGGAAGACTTTATGCAGGCGCGTTCATTCGAAGATGATATTGCCCGCAATGCATACTATATTGATATCCATATGGCAACCAGCAAACAAAATATGACATTTAAGCACTTGGCACCAGGTGAATCACATGGGGTCCCTTATAGAGTTTTATTGCCCGTAGGGATCGATAATATGTGGGTTCCGGGACGAGCTGCATCTTCGGAGCGGGCAGTACAAGGTTCGCTGCGCGTAATGCCGAATTGCTTCGCTATGGGTGAGGCATCCGGTACGGCTGCTGCCTTAGCTATGAAATCATCTGTAAAGTCAAGGGAAGTTTCTGTTGTTGAGCTCCAGCAGATGCTTTTACGGAATGGCGTATGGCTGGGGGAAGAAGGTGCGGTGAGTTGAAGGAAATCCCAATAACGGATGAGTTGTTTCTCGGGGCGGTCTCATTAGAGCGTACATTGAATGGGATTAAGCCTTGGCGTATCCCATACCAAGATTATGATTTGTATCCTCCAAATGGGATCGATTCAAAAGCAGAGATATGTGCGGGAGTGCGACTTTGTTTTCACACAGATTCGACGGTAATTGTACTGAAATTCTCTCCAATTAAAGGGGAGGCCCGATTAGATTGTATGGTGGATGGAAAATTGTTCGCTACAGCAGCGTTGAACGAGAGTGATAGGGAGGTTACCTATACTAACCTATATCATGGACGAAAAGAGATCATTATTTATCTGCCACAAAATATTGGTATGACGGTATGCAGCTTGTGGATCGAGCAGAATGCAGAAATGAGGATTTTCCCGGATACACAACCGAAATGGGTCACCTATGGCAGTTCAATCACGCAATGTGTAGGTGCGCACAGTCCATCTCGCACATGGCCAGCGATTACAGCGAGGGAAAGCGGTCTTAACTTAACTTGCCTTGGTTTTTCAGGAAACTGCCATCTGGAGCCGATGGTTGGGAAACTCATCCGTGATTTGCCAGCTGATTTCATCTCACTTTGCGTGGGAATAAATGTATACGGGGCTGCTTCGTTAAGTCCTCGTACGTTCAAACCGGCGCTAATTGGTATGTTGGAAACAATAAGGGATAAACATAAGCAAACGCCTCTGCTCGTTATTTCACCGCTCTATGCCGCGCATCGTGAGACAATCGATAATGTGCTCGGTTTCACTCTGCCGGAGATGCGGGAGGATGTGCGTCAAACCGTAGAGATGGTACGGGCGCGCGGTGATCATCACATTTACTATATGGATGGGTTGGAGTTGTTTGGTTCGGACGATGCGTCCCACCTTCCTGACCATCTGCATCCTGATGGGGATGGATATGAAATCATAGGTTCACGGTTTATGGAAAAGATCATAATGCCTTTCCGTAAGAAGGACATTATATAGTGATTTAAGGGTATATCAACGGGTTCATGAACTTATTAAAAAAGTTAAAGGCTTTAGTTAAGAAGACCTTAAGGATTTTTTCTTAGGGTCTTTCTTTAGTATTTTCGTTTGAAGGAGCTGTTTGAAGAATTCATCTTAGAGAGAAAATATCAAACTAATGAAGTAGAAGAGACTTTAGCGGCTTTGCTAGAATTATCAGATAGACAGTGGCATACGTATGAATTATTGGATAATGTTATTAAGAATGAGGTTGAAAATTGGATAATTAGTAAGTGTAAAAAAGAATCATTTAATGCAATAGATCTTATAACATTAATTATTGGTCGATTAGGATTAGTTAAAGCGTATGAGCACGTAAATAGTTTATTAGATGAGGATCTGGCTAATGAAATAAGAGCCACTATTCAAGAAACAGTTGCTGAACTAGATGGGCATGTTGAAGATCCATGGATGAAATAAGTAATTTTGAACAATTCACCTTAATTGGCTTCATGCCTTTTTTACTGCATAATTTCATGATGGATTTCATCTTCATCTGCTTCTTTTCCTCTACATTGTGACGCTGTAATGCCCGAACTTCTGGGTTTGTCATAACCATACACATCGTCATGAGATAGAGGAAATGTCGCAAACGTGAACGGGCTCGCTTACTGAGCATCATCTTTCCACCCCATTTCCCGGAACTTGCCTCAGCTAGATTGACCCCTGGATGCCGCAACAGAGCATTTCCGTGCGTGTAGCCGCCAAGATCACCGGCCCCACCGAGGAACAGGGGAATAATACCCGTTTTTGATCATATCTGCAATGACAAGCGCGTCCCCTTGTTCTTTTTGACGAAATGAGGGTTAACCCAGAACGGTCTCAATCCCTTGATCGACAAGCCGGTGTGCTAGGCTGAACTCGTGCGTAACCCCATCGTACCGAGGCGCTCGTTTTAGTTCAAACACCAAATTTTTCGTTTTACAGGAATTCTAACGGGCAGAGTAAATCAATGAAATTATGTTCATAAATAAAATTATTATTAGAACGTTGATAATAGCCTAGCACATTCATTTGTTTACCTTAATAGGATAATGTGAGTCATATAGTCAGTTATGAGTCACGTAATCATAGGAGGTATGCAACGAATGCAGAGGAAAAAAGCTAAGATAATAAAGAAAACTAGAGCTTGTAAAAAGGGACAGCGGCACGTACATGAATTTGAAGGAAGTACAAAACTGGCTGAAGAGGGCAATGATCGACATAATCACCGCTTTGCAGGAGTTACTGGGCAAGCGATTCGAGTCGGAAAAAGCCATGTCCATGAAATTGATCTTACGAACACAGATTTCTTGAACCACTTTCATAAACTGAAAAAAATTGTAACTGGTCCGGCCATTCCAGTCGGAAATGGCAAACATGTACATTTTGTAACAGGCCAAACGACATTAAATGATGGTCATGTTCATCCATTTAAATTCGCAACATTGATTCAAGCACCTCTTGTTTAATGATTAAATTATACAGAAAGATATGAATGGTCATGAAGAAACGATTTTAAGTACAACATTCAATAGAAAACGATAGTCGAATATTAGACTTTGATGAGCAGGTGCTACGGTAGCCTGCTCTTTTTATTAAGCGCGTGCCGAGAGGCACGCATCATCTAGTCAATGAAGGTCCGGCTTAAAAAAATAGACCGCGTAAGAAATAAGGTATATTTTGAGGAAGGTTATTGATGAACCAGAGTAAATATCTAAGCCAGGCAAGCAACCCATTGAACTTGAAAACGGGAAACAAGCATATTACGAAGAGGGTGAGACTGGCCAATCAATCTGGTGGGAAAGTGAAAATTGATTTTTGGCTCGATCTTTTATTTTATTAACGGAAATCTTGATCAGTTAGGTAATTATGAGGTCTAAATCAAACGATATGGTTTGAATACCAACCATTTTTCGAAAACGAAAAAAAGGGACTTACATAATTATAGTCCCTTTTTGTCTATTTACCGAATGATCTAAGATCAAGGCACTTTTATTGACTAAGTGGCAGACGCAGCACCTTAGAAGACGATCAGCAAACTGCTTGCCGCATGTACAATCCCCTTTGTTATCGTGTCAATGGCATCCGTTCTAATTACTTCCGATATGTTTAACATATTAATTTGCTTGATCGCCGCTTTTCCAGCATTCATCAATTCAAGTAGCAACTGTGTTTGCTCTTCATGCGTTGTCGCGACGTTAAGCTTACGTTGTACTTCACCCTGTTTGCTTTCGAAATCATTCATGATGCTCTGGAGAATTATTGCTGGGTCTTTGTCAGCGATGATGGTTACTTCTTTCTGGAAAATTACTTTATTCGCCCCGCTATTTGGGTTGACGATAGCCGCTTGAATAACCGCGGTTGCTATATTCACCTGTTCAGGAATGGAGGCGGTGCCGTCCGGCAGGATATTGAAAAGAGAACTTCCGGATACCTTCTTCCATGCCAGTGCTTGCGGTGGAATGTCAATAGAGGCAACCTTTAAACTGTAATTACGCTGATAGCCGCCGCTGCTAAGTTTAACCGACGCCTGTGCCATTGATCGGATATAGGCAACAGTCCATGCATGGGCGGCTGGTTCGTCATGTACTAGTTTTTTCTGGAAATTCATTATTGTAGACTGAACATCATAAGGAGTGACATTAAGATTCCTCAAAATCTTGCTTATTTTGTAATAGGTTGATTGACTAAGCTGATTGGTTATGGCTTTCATAAGGATGTCAGTCATTTTCTGATTATTGCCTAAATGTCCTAACAGTTCAATTGGAGACAATTGCGAGAGATAATATTGAATATGCCCTTCGATACCTCTGAGATCCTTGCCATCCCCAAAAATGAACGAAACAATATCCTCCATCGTTAGTTTCGTTTCTCCACCTGCCGCAGCTATTGTACTCAGTGTCAGCAGAAACTCGGGATCAGACAAGGTGTCTTCTAACCCGGATTCCAGTTGATCGTATGGAAGGGAACCTATCGACAAAATGATATGAAAAAGCTTCTTTTTCAATTGAGCCTGATCAACAGATGCAGGCAGCTTGAGTTTGATTTTGTTCCAGATCGGATCAATCAAGGACAGGTCGTTTATCTCGCCCAGTTCTGCAAATTCAGAACTTAGCTTACGTACATCCTCTAAATCTGCAGGATCACCTGCGTCAAGAGCGGCACGAAGCATGTTGCTCCATTCCAGGAACGGCGCTCCTGATTTGTATGATATGGTAAAGCTGCTGTTGTACTGCGTTTGATTACCATCGTTATCTGTGGCAAAGATGAGAAGGGAGTGAGTGCCGCTAGGCAATCTGGGAGTAATTGCAGTCAACGTCTCAGATGCTTCGTCATAACTGAACGGCACCATCATATTGTCGACCCCAACCATGCACATGCTAAGATTTATGCCGGAGTTCTCATCGTATACTTTAGCAGTGATCTTCGACCAAGCCGTCGTTAAGCTATTGCCGTCAGCGGGAGACACCGATTCAATATGCGGTTCTAAACGATCCTGAGGGTAGGTTGACACCTTAAGGGCAGGGCCGTCTGTCGTCCAACTGCCATCGGAGCGCTCCGCCTCAACCTTAAAGTTGTATGTGGTATTTGGCCACAGATTAGTTGCATCAAATGTGGTGATGTTTCCGTTCACTGCCCCTAGGAGTATGCTATTACCATATATTCTGTAACCCATGCTCTCTTTGGCAGGCGTCCAGGATAATCGGAGTGAATCCGCTTCGATATTCGCTGCTTCCAAGACACTATTTTCCCATACTGAGAGCCGGACATTGAAGCTTCCGTTGTATTCCTGCAATAATTTCTTATCATGGTCTAAGACACGAATGTTTAAGGAGTGCGTACCATCTTGTAGATTCGAGCAGTACGTGAATACCAAACCATGCAGATAATTCGGCTCTATTAGTTGTTGGTCATCGACCATGATAAGGATTGAACCTGTTTCTGCTAGTGGAATCCCGAGTCCAAAGCTGATGATCGTAAAGTTCTCGTTAATCATTGTGCCGTCTGAGGGACTTACGTTTCCGATAACAGATGTTAAATCAGCAGCTTCTGGGCTGCCTCCACTCTCTTGCGCGTAGGCATACTGGGGAACGAAAAGCATGAGCAAAAAGCTTATAATGAGCAAGTTCGGTATTCTTAATCGATATGACTTCATAATCTCCTCCTTAATCAAACTGATTATTCATTTAGAGTAATAATATACCATGATGTTCGCGTTTTGAATATTTATTAATTTATTCATAAGCTATCCATGTTAAGCGTGGAGGCAATGGATAGCAACGAACCAATGAATCCCCTGAGAAAATCAAGAAGATACGGGGCAAGCGGTTAAACTGTATAAAGCTTTATGTAGAACTATAGAATTGACGAAGGCTTATGCTTGAATGAAATTTTAGCGAAACGAGTCGATTTGGAAGGACGGAAGGAGAGGCTCCCGTTCCTATTCGGGAACAGCTCGCTTTGCTAAAAAGTCCCCGAATCTCGGTCGCGCTGTCCATCAGTTTTTTCTGGATATTAGGAAATATGATTCTGTACACTTATATAACGCCGTTTCTTCTGGACATGACGGGGATGAGCGAGCGGATGGTAAGCATCGGATTGTTTGCCTTTGGGCTGGCTAGTCTCCTAGGCTCCCAGGTTGGCGGCTTCGGTGTAGATAAATAGGGAATCCCCCGCACGATGCTTGGAGGATTGCTCTTACACTTCGGTATATTATTTTTACTCGCGGCATTTTCGCACTCGACCATGTTCGTGTTGCCTTTGCTGATGTTATGGTCATTTTTAGCTTGGTCGACGGGGCCGGTTCAACAAGTTTATTTAATCGGTATGGCTCCTCAGGCTTCGGGGATCATCCTGAGTATGAACAATTCCATCGTGCAGTTGGGCATGGCCGTGGGGGCTGTACTCGGGGGCGTCATCGTAGAAAACATCTCTCTTACAGCAGCCGGTTGGATTGGTGGGGTTGGCGTTGCACTAGGACTCATCCCAGCTAGTTATTCCTTATCCCTGCGTCGTAGATCCGGAATGCTGGAACAGAAATTGAGCGTATCCGATAAAGCGGATGTTTGAAAAGATATCTATTGATGGATTTGGTTTAATAATGGATGCCGTTCTAATTGAACGATAGATAAAGACAACACATCAGAACAGCAGCCGGTAAGTAACTAGCTGCTGATTTTGTTGATATAATGGGCAGACTTTAATCGTTATAATAAGTTGTTCAAATAAATTGCATGTATTGCCTGTAGTGGGGATTAATAGAAAGATAGGGAGTATGACGATACTGAATTAAGGAAGTTACTGGACTTGTATAATGATCCACAAACAGCGTTGGAGGTAACTACGGAGAGAGCATTTCTCGGGGTACTAAATGGTGGATGTCACGTGCCAATTGGTGCAGAAACCGGACACCGGTTGCCATTATTTGTTGAACGAGCTCGTCTATGTTATGTGCAATTTGAGAATATAGGAGATTAAACGGTATCAAAAGGTATTATTAATAGAATGCTTGCATCCTTTAAGGGTCCAGGCATTCTATATTTGTTTTATAACTATAGTGTCTCTCTTTTTCTAAGTGCTGGTGTTCTGAATTACTATTTCACATCCTGCATGAGGCTGTCGCTATGAGTAATAAATGAATCGAGTAAATATATATTCAATATATTTTTAGTGCAGGGTGATTTCGTATTTTCAAATTCGGAAATGAAACAAACTCAAATTGGAAACCAACAAAACATGTGTTATTTTCGAAAAAAAACGTCGTTTTATGTAATTGAATGTAGAATTTTAGGAACGTTTGTCAAAGGTGTTGAAGTTTATATACAATATATTTAACATATAGATGAGTCCTATTTTTCTTGTTTCTGAAGGAGGGGTGTATAAGAAGAGAACGCTGATTGTTCTGTTGCATCACATCACAATTAAAAGGAGAAATGAAAATTATGATTCGTAAGTTTGCCGTTTTGTGTATTACCTTAGTCTTTACAATAGTGTTATCGGTTAGTGCATTTGCTGCTACTGATGCTTCAACGGAAGGGAATTCGTTAAAATGGCCTAAAAATCAAGCGCTTCCAAACTTCGGTCAAGCTAAACATTTGGATGTTGCCAATGTGTATGAGGCATCAGGGGATATTAAATTGCTTCTGACGACCCTTGAAGGAATTATTAACAGGGAACAACCACGAATTTATGTGATTCAGAATAAAGTTGACCCTTGGCTGAAAGATTTAAAGGTTCCTTATAAGCAACATGACAATGCTATGGATGTTCTCAAGAAATATGTAAAAGAGGTTAAAGGCGTTATTGTTTATGATCCTAATATACCGGATTCGATTAATGTGGCAACTACACTTGCAGGACTAAAAGATGCCGTTGTCGCGAGTCCTGAACTTGCACAACAATTAACTGCAGCACCATATCACCTGACGGTACTAGAAGATTTACAGGGCAAATTTAAAAATCGTATGGACGCGTACAATTGGCAATATGAGAATCTCTGGAGCCAAACGACTCAGAGAATGTTGGTCGGATTGAGTCCGGACACATCCATCCCGATCCCGCCAGGAAATTCTGAATTGTTCCAAACGATTGCTATCGAAAAGGAACAAATACGTGATGGAAGCAATCGGAAAACATATGAATTTGATTTGTCTTCATATTTGGGAAAAGAGGCAGTATATCTCCGCTTCGATGATGCCTTTCCTCAGGATGGCTGGGGGCCAGCAGTTCATCAAGTGACTGTGAAGGCAGACGGACAGGTCATCTCAGATTTTAAAACGGGTACCACCGAGGAAGAAGCCTTTCTCTATGACCGACATAACTCCAAATTTTTACCTGGAAGCGATCACCGCTTCGTAGATCACGGTAATTACTTTGTATACGAATTTAAACCTAGTGCAAATACGAAGCAATTAACAGTATCTATTGAAATGTGGAACCAATACAAAGTATCTGCAAGCAGTACTAAACCACTTTCATCCGAGGAGAAGGAACCTTTTGGTTTTCTACGTGATTATGCCGTAGCAAACAAAGCGATGGTCTTCTGGCTGTCAACCAGTATACCAGAAGAAAAGGCGCTTTTTGAGAAGATTCTTTCCGACGTAAAGCCAGGGACACCTTATATGGGGTGGTTCGACAATGATTTCGAAGGCGAGGTCGCTGGTCTCGAACTAACATCTCGACATAGCGTTTATGTATTACCTTCTGACTGGTTTCATAACATGACCGTATTTTCAGGAACAAAAGTAAAACAAGAACCAACACCAAAACAAGTTGATCCTAAGCTGGAGAATAAAATTTACGTGACCTATACCTTTGGCGAAGGTGACAACTTGCAATACGACCAGAATCATATGCGTAACTTATGGGATGATCCCGCTCGAGGCAAAGTGCCAATTAACTGGACCTCAAGTCCGCTTTTGTATGATGCAGCTCCTGCCATTCTGAATCATTACCGTGCAACTGCAACGAAAAATGATCTGCTTATCGCAGGACCGTCTGGAGCGAGCTACTTCAATCCACATGTCTGGCCGAAGGAGACATTCTCGGAATACCTGAAACAATCTTATTCGTATCTTAAAAAAACCGACATGTCGTACCCTTATGTGCTGAATAGGGAACTTGGAAAAGACATTCCACTCAGCGAGTCGACGGCAGCAGCGTATGAAAAAAATTACAAACTCCCTGGCCTTTTCTTGGCAGGGGAAGATAAAGACGATATTAAGATCATGAACGGGAGTCTTCCTGTATCTATCATGCGGGGTATCTCAACTATCCAGGACGGTAAAAATTTATTGTCTGAAGTGAAAAAAGATTGGGATGGAAAATCTTCAAAGTTTATTTCGATTGGGATCAACGCTTGGAGTATGACACCAACGGATGTTTTAGCTATCACAGAATCTCTTGGGCCAGAATACAAAATCGTTAAGGCTGATGAATATTTTTCACTCGTCAGAAAAGCTTATGGATTGTCCAAATAAGTTTGAGAAATAATTATTGTTCTTAGTAATTAGTGAGGGCTGTCACAAAGGTAATAGACCTTTGTGACAGCCCTTTAAGCAATAATCCCATTGTGCTATAAGGTGGTGATAATCCTCAAAGCCGATACGAAAAGAGTCTTCGGCTTTTCAATCGTTACAAGATGCATTACGAGCTAGAAGCATTTCCTGCACTGTAGCAAGTATGCGATAGCATCCAGTGCAAGACAATACGACATTTTCATCTTCAGAGTTGTTTGGATTGGTCAACATGGAGCTGTCGTTAATTTTTACGACTATTCAAAAGTACAACGTGGCCTTGTAAGTAGCCTGCCTTAGTCATTACGATAACGGGACACAATAGCTTAACTATCACCAGAACGAGGCTGCCGGCATAAATCGGCAGCCTCGTTGAGTTAATTGGCTGAATAACGTAAATATCAATAAAATTGATTATATAAAAAGTTTACCTAGAAATTAGATGGCATTTCAAGTAAAATTTGGGGCAGAAAAGCTGAAAGGAGCGATCTATCTATGTTAAACAAGGTGGTTATTATTTAAGTCCACAAAAGGATTTTGTACCCATTCATCCTTATTGGTCAATTTTTTGAGCCGATGAACTCTTCCGGTTTATCAAATTTAGTTTGAACTTCTGAAGGGGGGGATTTCAACTTGGAGGGGCGAATGAATGGTCCGCCCTTATTCCCTGGCGCTCCGATAAGGCCAACAAGCACCTTTAATTCATCGTTTCTTAATCGATCGTACGGTGCTTCGGCATCTTGGCCTTCCATGTTTCACAACTGGCTTGTTTTTATTCCTCTTTGGAGGAAGCAAAAGAAGGGATAATCAGTGCCGGAAACTTTATGAATGAATTGTATGAGAAAAAACATTAATAGATATAGATGTAAGAAGTGGATTTTTTTCGGTGATGGTTTTCAAACCATGTGCGACAGTTCATCCAGGAAGGCTTCATAAGCTATATCCATTTTAGTTACTTCGGGGACAGTGGCTGATGAGACGGACTGCCTCTGCTAGCTCCTCGAGCGACTTATCTGGTAGTAGTTAGGGAATCTCGTCGTTGGTCAATTGTCCTTGCTTAGACTTGTAGTCAGAAAAAGAGGTACTTGTATAATCTGTATCAAAAAACTTGACACAGCGATAGCGAAAAGTTAATGTGGTAATAAAAACAGGGAGATTTCATTTTGTGGCTAAGTACATTATTCTTAAACAAGACATTCTTAGAAGACTAATGGATGGGGAGTGGGCGGAAGGCCTTAGACTGCCCTCCAGCAGAGATTTTTCCGAATACTACGAATCCAGTGTGAATACGGTGGAGAAAGCCATCAAAGAATTAGTGGAAGAAGGGTGGCTAATCCGGGATACCCGAAGAGGCACTTTCATGGATAAAAGGAAGCTCACTGTTCAAGGCAGCACTCATCTGGTGGCTGCTTTCGTTTTTGGCATTGAAAATCCGCTTTGGTCGGCCGCATTGAGAGGAATTGAAGATGTATTATATTTACAAGAATATCAACTGATAAGTTCAAGTAATGATCGAAATTTGGAGAAGTTGGAAGTGCTTGCAAAAGGAGCGGTAGCGAGAAAAGTCAAAGGAGTCATTTTATGTCCGATTTTGAGTCATGGACATGAAGATATCAATAATCGAATCTTCACCCTCCTTCAAGATAATGGAATTAAAGTTGTATGCTTAGATCGAACAGTATATAACAGCAATATCCCGTATGTAACAAGCGATAATATTACCGGGGCATATCATTTAACGAAGTTGTTAATCAATCATGGCCATCGTCGTATATTATTTATCCGTAATTCGAACATAAGTACAATGAATGAACGGTTAGTAGGATTTAAACAAGCCATTATCGATTCTGATTTAGAATATTCCGAGCAATTTGATGTGATTATACCAACAAGAATGGAAGATTTTTCGGACGAATTTAATTGGTATTGTGACGTATTTGAGCAGAAAATGAAACAATTGAATTTTACGGCTGTATTGACAGCGAATGATCAGATTGGGGAAGCGGTTATTCATTCTTTCCAAAAACTAAAATATAGCATTCCCGAGGATGTATCGCTTGTAACGTATGATGCTTCCAATTTAAACCGGAAAATTAATTTCAATGTAACGGGTATTTCGCAACCCTTCTATGAAATGGGACAGTGTGCCGCCAGATTATTGCTCCATTTAATCGATGGAAAAGAAGAACAATATAATATCGGGCAAGTTTGCAAATCCAGGATGGACATTGGGGAATCTGTAAAATCGATTTAGATATAGCTGGTTATTGAAATTAAGACGACTGTGATTCCAAATATCTGGGATAATAGTCGTCTTTTTGTTGACCAGAAGCCCTTAGTTCAGTTTTGGATATCTTTTACACTTCTCCACTTTGTTATTTGATTAACATTGTATTAAAATCTGTATCATAAACATGATGTTAAATGAACTTTTTATTGACACAGATATCTAATTATTATAACATCTGACTTATCGAACTGAATTATAAAACGCTTTCTTAAGAGATGCCAAGACAGAGTGGAAAAATAGCGGTATGAGCGAGCCCGCAATATTCCTTATTGATAATGATATTGCGGGTAATTCTATTATTTCATGTACAGGAGTGACGATGGTTGAAAAGTGAATTTGAATGGAAAGAGCGAATGGCCAAGTATAACGGAATTTTCACGGAACCGCCCAAAAACATACCTACGGACAAAGTTGTGGACGGCCCTTTAATTGGAAACGGTGATGTTGGCGTAGTGATCAGTGGATCACCAGAACGGCAGCGTTTATGGATATCGAAGACCGACTTTTGGAAAGCGAAGCGGATTTATCCGAACGGCAGTCCTTGCTTGCTCGGGGGAATCGATATTCATATGCCTGCGTTGGCAAAAGCTTCATATTATAGCGAACAGAGGTTGCTTGAAGCGGAAGTTACATCGGTATTACATAATGACGCGACATCGGTATCCATAAACTATTGGGTTTCGGCTGGCGAGAATGCGGTAATCGTTGAGCTTTCATGTGAAGGCGATGCCCTAACGATTTCGGTTGACTTGTGGGTACAGCAAGGGAATGAATCCGAGACGGAAGAGGGGCAGCAGGACGATGTTGTTTGGGTGTCTCGAAAGTTTAACGGCGCCGACCTCGATTGGCCTACAGAAGGTACGGTCGCCATGCGCAGCTTGGGCGGCGGGCGAGGTTCAGTCCTGCTACAGCCGGGAGTAAAGACATATATCGTTGCATATGTATTAACGAATCATAATGTTGAAGATTATCAGCTAGAGTCGGTTGGAAGAGCCGGACTAATGGACGTAAACCGAATTGAGATGCTTCGTTCAGAACATAAACAATGGTGGAGCCGGTTTTGGGCAAAATCCGAGATTGAAATCGGCGACGACGTGCTGGAGAAGTATTGGTACGGCTCTCACTACATCATGGCTTGTTGCAGCCGCAACAAGGCGTTTCCGCCTGGTTTGTTCGGCAACTGGATTACGACGGACGCCTCTGCCTGGGCGGGGGATTATCATTTGAATTACAATTACCAAGCCCCTTGGTGGGGAGTGTATTCGTCGAATCATATTGAATTGAGCGAACCCTACGATACGCCGTTGCGGGAATACATGCCGAACGGACGTAGGTATGCTGAACAATATTTAGGCTGCAAAGGAATCTATTATGATGTCGGTATTGGACCTAAAGGATTACCGACTGCCCTATCCACTTCACATGCAAGCATAAAATATGAGAACGGCCATTTATTTTTGGGGCAAAAAAGCAATGCGGCGTATTGCGCAATCAATATGCTGATGCGTTATTACTACTCTTATGATATGCAATATGCGAGTCAGGAGGCATATCCGTTCCTACTTGAAGTTGCCGATTTCTGGGAGGATTATTTGACATTCGAAGAAAACCGATATGTCATATATCGTGATGCGATTCACGAAGTCCCCACTTTTTCGGACTCACATCCTAACGATGAATGGTTGCGGGAGCTCGAGGAAAAAAATCCGATCCTCTCGTTAGCGCTAATTCGGGCGGTATTCAAAGGGCTGCTGGATATGTCCCATGAATTGAATCTCGATTCGAACCGGCGGGATAAATGGTCTCATATATTAGAGCATATCAGCAATTTTCCAACATACGAGCGCGATGGAAAAACGATATTTCGCTTAACGGAAGAAGGGCGAGATTGGTGGAATGATAATACGCTGGCCATTCAGCATATCTGGCCTGCCGGAGCGATCGGACTTGGCTCGGATCCGAAACTGCTTGAAATAGCCCAAAATACGATTACTGTTTTGAACCGTTGGACGGATTATAATGGTTTTCCGACAATATTTACAGCCGCGGCTCGGGTCGGATACGATCCGGAAGTCATCCTGCGCGAGTTACGTCGTCAGTGCCTTAAACATGGCTATCCGAATCTGTTTATTTTCTTCGGTGGAGGCGGCATTGAGTGCTGCAGTGGTGTACCTTCGGCAATCAACGAGATGCTAATGCAAAGCCATGAGCATGTTATCAAGCTATTTCCCACCTGGCCCCGTGATAGAAACGCCCGCTTTACAAATTTAAGAGCCGTTGGAGCATTCATGGTATCGAGCGAACTAACAAATGAAAACGTAACTTACGTAGACATTACAAGCGATAAAGGAAGAACATGTCAAATCGTCAACCCATGGCCGTTGGAAGAAGTTGTGGTTATGGAGAAATGCGGAGATATTCAAAAAAAAATCGATGCGCAGTTGTCGGGAGACATCGTTTCTTTTACTACGGAAGAAGGCAAGCGTTATAGCTTAAGTTCAGGAAGATAACATTAAAATATAGGATGAGTATTCATGTCAAAAATTAAAGAAGTACTTTTTCACTATCATAGTCACATGGGTGTTGGTTACACACACCCTCAGCGTGTATTGCTTGAGCAGCAAAAGAAATATACCGATCAAGCGTTGCAGTTGTAGGTGCAGTTCGGCAAGGATTACGGGGAGAGAACGGCGATTGTATCAGTCCAGTTCCTGCTAGGTAATTTTTGCTTTATTACCAATACTGTGTGTATCCATCTATATAAAATCAATTTAATTTGGAAAATTTATTTGGATGATGGAATAAAAGCAGGTCTGAGTTCACCTGGATTAGGGGAACATCAGGCCTGCTTTTTTGTATTTCACTATGTTGGTAATACTAATGGGCATTAGCGTATGTGCTGTTTTTATCGGCTTGGCGTCATAAGCCAAGAGAGTCTGACGTCAAGCGATAGGATTCGATTCTGGATGATGTGCATCCTGTTTATTGTCATCATTGCTGGAATGACTATTCGTCGATTGAAGGTGTTGATGTGCTGGCTTGAATGTCAAGTCAATCACAACTACTGCTCCTTGCTTCGATTGCTATGATACCGAATAACCGTGACCACTAGAATCAGAAGAACGGGTAAGGTGTAGGCGAGACTATTCAGCAGCGGCCATGTCACTTTGACGAACTCATCCAGTTGAGACTCCTTCGTATAGGTGGTTAACGACAGCATGAGGCAAATGAATGCTACGGGGAATACAACTAAGCGTTCATTTTTCAAGCCTAGAAGTTCTTTCAACATTTTAATCAGGATGATCAGGAGAATTGAAGCTTTGAAATAAAAGCCAACAATAAGCGTGATTCCGATGACGGATTCGATTCGCTCGATCACCTCCTGAAACGATATTAGCCTGGCTAATTGGTACAAAGAGTATTTCAAATCTCCGGACAATGGTCCCAGTACCATAATGCTGCTAATGACCGAGGCTATTAGCGTCAAGGAATTGATAACAAGCGCAACGTACATATGTTTGCGCAGCTGAGAATTCTCATCCTTACGTACATACGATAAGATGACCGAAAATACGACCATCTCGGAGAAGGGAAACCCATAAACTACATAAGAGGCGTTCAAGATCGGTCCAATTCCATCTGGCATTATTGGGAGAAGGTATTGCGGATGGTACAGGCTTGAGACCAGGATCAAGATCAGAACAATACAGCCGAACATCAGAAACATAAATACGGCAGCCATCCGAGCAATTACCTCGATTCCTGCCATCGCTGTTAGTCCGATCATTATAAAAAACAATGTGCTTACAGCATAAGTAGGGGTTTCTTTCATCATCGTATTCTTGAAGAAGATTCCGATCTCAATGACAACGCCCGAAATATTCCAAAGCAAAACGCAGGCGAAAGGGATCAACACCAAGAAGGTGAGTCCCTTTCCCAATACGGAGCGGCCTTGCTCGACCAACGAAAGCTCTGGGGCTAGCCGGTTTAAATAAAGGATAGCAGTCAGCAGAAGCATTCCCATCGCCGAGGCAATGAGAAGAGAGAGCCATGCTCCATTGCCTGCAATGTTCGTTAAGGGAGCGGGGACAATTACGACGGAGGAGCCTGTCATGAAAAAAAGGAACAGCATGGACAATTGAATTGAACTGATAGGTTCTTGTTGTTTCATGGGTGCTCCTCCAAATTCTATAGAAATCACGTATGCGTGGGATCGAGCCAATGAATGAAAAGCTTAGCCGGCCCGGTAAATAAATTGAAAATCATATCCAGGTTAGGCCATGGCTTAGCCGCTAAAAAGATAACAGCAAGATAGAGGAGCGGCGCCAACACCGCTATGTACACAAGCCGATCCCGGTTGCTGGCGGCCATCACTTTCGGGATGTCATGGATCAGCATAGCGGAGGCCAACAGCAAGACGCAGATGAATTTTCCTATCACATCTAGTACTCCTTTTTCCCGAATATCGTACCTGCGTTCATGCCAGTGCTTAACACATGAACTTGAACATGGGTTTGAAATTGCATTTGCGCAAGCTTGTCAACCCAAATGGGTTCCAGCTGTTTCCAGAGTTTCGGGTTGTTCTGATAAATTTGATTCCCGATTCCGAGCACATCAATTTTTTTGGCCTTTAAGGTTCGGATAGTATGTTGAATCTGATGTTCCACTTGATCTTTAATCGTCTGTTCAAAACGCTCCATATCTTGCTTGGTCTTCAGGTCTGAGCATCGCAATTCTCCGGTCGTACCTTCGATCGACATATGGATGTCGACGATTACATTCTCGTTTTTCACTTTCGAAACCAATTGACTGTTGAGATTGATTATTTCAAGCGATTCTTTGTTATAGATCTGCTTTTTTTCATGATTCATGCATGGGAATTCAAATACCCCATAGATATATCTGTCTGTCAGCATCATCAGCGTTTCGGTATCTTTTTCCTTAAGTATCCCTACCATTTTCCCGTCTTGAATCAATGCGACTCCGGATATTGCCGCCTTATTATCCAAGCTGTTTTTATGCAAGTAAGGCATAGCAGAGGTTTTGGAAGGACTGCTTAGTTGTATAGCGAGATCATATAACGGCAGGTTAGACGTTTTGGCGGAATAGAGAGATCCGATCGTCTCCATTTTTCTATACTGTTGACCTATGGTCTGCTCGATAAACGGTTTGATATCCAGAAATTCTGCCGCTGATTTCTCAGCAATGATGGGTAGAATCGTGCCCCGTGGTTCATGGTCTCTAGAGAAAAAATCAAGCACTTCTCGGATGTTCAATGTTCTGGCTAATTTCTCTCCGATGATAATGACACGCATATGATCCCATTTGGCTTTACGTCCGAATTTTGTAGGAATCTCTCGCATCGCTTCAAAAAAGGTTTCACCCGTTGTATGAATATTAATTCCTTTAACAGATGCATTCGTTGCCATACCGGATTGCATTTTACTGGAAGGGTTATAAAAGTGAGTCGTGATATCGATAAAACCGCCCTCGCCTTGATCAATCGATATCGCCTGCACATAGCCATACTCGTCCAGTTCATTATTATCCCAGCATCCGCTAAGCAGGCAAAGAACAAGAAATGAAGCGAGAAAGGAGAGGAGTGGCTTCACTATGATTTCTTCCTTTCTGCGGATTTTTTATGTAGATGTCGACTCCGAGGCGAATGAACCAGCAAACGTCTTGGCAGCACGAAAATTGTATCTCGCAGCCTTGTCAAATCCAGCGGGGCCAGCGAATCCAGATAGGGCTCACCCAAGGTACGCAGAGTCGCCAGATGAAGGTAAATGAGAATAAAGCCAACCATGATGCCTAGCCCTCCAAACGTCGCTGCGAGAAACATTAACGGAAAGCGCAGAATCCGCAGTGCGATGGCCATATTGTATTGAGGAAGCGCAAAGGAAGCGATGCCCGTCAAGGCAACGACAATGACCATGACTGGAGATGCAATCTGTGATTGAATGGCTGCTTGGCCGATAACCAACGCCCCAACTATGCTGACGGCCGAACCGATCGGCCGGGGCAGTCGAATGCCCGCCTCCCGCAGCAACTCAAAGAAAAACTCCATAATCAGCGCCTCTATCACAGCCGGGAAGGGGATTCCTTCCCGTGTATCTAATATGGCTAGCAGGAGAACCGTCGGTATGAGTTCGGAGTGGAACGTTGATAACGCTATATAGGAGCTGGGCAGCATGAGCGCCATGAGGAACGCAGCCAGTCGGATCAATCGAATCAACGAAGAAAAAATCGTCCGATAGTAATAATCCTCGCTGTTTGTAAAGAATTCTATGAATTTCCCCGGACAGATCAGAACCGAAGGGCTACCATCCACTAATGCAATGATTTTGCCATCCAGCAGAGAAGTAACCGCCGTATCCGGGCGTTCCGTATACCGAACTTGTGGAAAAGGCGAGTAGTTGGAATCATTAACCCACTCTTCAAGATAGGAAACTTCAATAATTTCTTCTTGATTAATGCCCTCAATCTTTTGTTTAAACGCTTCTAATATCTCCGGCTTTACGACGCCTTCCAAATAACCGTAGGATATGGTTCTGTGGACCTTTTCCCCGGATATAAAATACTCAAATTTAAGATCAGGAGATTTCAGCAAGCTTCGAATGACACCGATATTGCGGTCCAAGCTTTCAATGAAGCTGACATGCGGGCCTTGAACGGTAGGCTCCGTGATGGGCTCGGAGGTTTGACGCTGCTCGACATCAAGGGCAAAATAGGCGATAGCTTTAGACCATCCATGGAAAAAAATGATGACTTTGCCGTCCAGAATACCCCTGACAGCTTGTTGCATATCGCTCATAAGCTCAACGTTAGGGGAAGCTATGCCATGGTTCTCAAAATAATCGATAACATCTTTAATCGTAACCGTCTCGGCTGGCCCAAGCTCATACGGGACCAGATTTTGCAGCGTTTCCTTTGCAAAATTCGTAACGGTCGTTTTAGTTAGCGTATCGAAATAGACGGTAAAGGCAGATTGCTCCAAGTCCTGTCCATAACTCCAACGGTAAATTTTCAAGTCTTTGCAGTTGGCAAAAAAACCTTGAACCGACTTCAAGTTTTCTTCCAGGCGGGGAGAAATATTCGGGTAAGAAGGCTTGTCGGATGAAGTGTGATTAGTTGAAGGATTGGGCAATTTCCGCATGCGAGTCTCCTATCCGAAGCGAAATGTCGAATCATTTACATCTTTTCCCTGATGGAGGAAAGATATTCGGCTGCCTTTGGATTGGGGAAGGGGCGGAGCCAATAAACTAGCTTATTTGCACATGCGACCAAATCCACTTTATGGGGCGTTCCTTCGGCTTTTATGCGTTCGTAAAACTCTTTGAGCTTAGTGTTTCGAGAACGGATAAGTATACTTCAAGTCCTATTTATTGGGAAATTATTAATTGCAATTCATGTGAATATAATAAAATTTCTTAATAGTTATGGCATTTTAATTTTACATTGCAATGTTATAGTACGGATTGAATCATAATTTTACTAAGGGGAGAAGGAAAATTAATGAAAACAAAAGCATTACGAAAGACAATAGTCATCGCAGCAATGATAACGCTGCTAGGTGGAAATTTACTTACAGGTTTTGGTCAAAATAATTATGTCTATGCAGTAGATGAAACTACACAATCCGTCATGGTTGAAGATTTTGAAGATGGAATCTCAGATGTGAAATTTAATCCTAAACGTATGTATGATGCAACGCTGCACTTGGAAGATAACAAGAAGCATGTAAGAAATGGACAATATTCGGCTAGAATTGATTACGATATGATTGGTATAGTAGATAATCCTTCTCAAATTGAAGTAGGTTATAAAACGGGTAATATCCCAGTAACAGGTTACCCAACTAAAGTAGGCATGTGGGTTTATGGGAACAATGAAGGACATTTGCTAACGACAAAATTTAGAGATAAAGGCGGATCTTCTTTCCAAGCAGAATTCTATGATCAAAATCAAATGGGTATAGACTGGTCTGGTTGGAAATATATCGAGGCGGATGTTCCGCAGGGTAAACCAGGACCGGTTGTCCTTGAACTGTTTTTCCAGTTGAAACAATCGAATATGAGCAAGAAAAATAAGGGTTCTATTTGGGTAGATGATATTGCCTTTATCTATAAGGAACTTGATGAGGATAAAGACGTTCCAAACATTTAACCTATAGCCCCTGTTGAGAATGAAGTATTAAGCGCTCCACTTGATGAATTAAAGGTTGAGTTGACCGATAACGGATCAGGATTGGATTTGGATACTTTATCAGTTCTTTTGGATGGAACGAATATTACGGATGAAGTTCACTATTCTCCAGATACAAAATTATTAACTTATCCAGGAGAAAATGTGGATGGCGGTTATCATGAGCTTGTTATTGAAGTAAAGGATAAGAATGGCAACCCGGCAGGGAAAACTTTCGCCTTCACGATGAATGCAGGAGAACGTTTGCTCATGACCGCTGTCAAAGAAGCGGTAAGTAATGAAAACTATTCTGTTCAAGTCAGTATCAAAGATTACTTGAATGCAGAACGGGCTGAATTCGCATTAAACTATGATGCTAATACTCTTCAAGTTGAAAATATTACTCAGGCGACTGGAGTTGCCCTAACCTCTGATATTGATAATGAGCATGGAGTTGTTAAGGTAGCACTTAATAACGTAATAGCAGCAGCCCAAGATCTCGTTACTGTTAACTTCAGAGTGAGCTCTCATGCCGCGTTAGAACGCGGTGAAGATTACAAAACCATAACAATGAGCAATACGAATCTCACAGCTGGCGAAGTTCAGACTAGCTCACCAATAGCTGCTCCTATTCACTATACAATCGCATTTCCATATCAGTTGGAGATGACGGGAGTTGGTTTGGGCACACCTTCTACGTTTACAGTATTAGACCGTGAGGGCAAACGGTATGAAGGTGCGGATATTGTTTTCACTGGATTATTAAAGCAGAGCTCAGTAGTTACGGTTAACACAGTAACGTCTAATGTATATGAGGACGACGATACGTCATCTAATGTATTAATGGTTGCAAAAGCTGGTGAACGTTACTATGCTTCAGCAGAAGCTGAGGATGGATTATTCGAGGTTATTCTCGCAGATGGACAAACAACAGGCTATATCTCTGAATCAGATGTTAACAAAAAGTTATTGGACAGCAGCCTTGGTAAAACAGATGCTAAAGGACAATTAACGACAGACTTAACTACATTGGCACTTGGAACCTATCAGGTTCAAGCTGTCAACGGTGATCAGAACAGCAAGGTTGTCAATTATGAAGTCGTGGAGCAGTACGGTACAGATGAACCTCAATATGTTCAAACCTATGTGACAGAAGATATGTCTTCGCAACTGAGTGCTGCCTGGCAAACGAAACCTGACCAAACCTTTACTTATCTTCAATACATCGAAGCTAGTGAATGGGGAACAGGAGAAAGTCCTGATGTCAATCATGTAAAACAGCATGAAGCTGAGAGTGAACTTCAAGTGCTTAGTATGAAGGAAAATGGAACGAAGGGTGAAATCCGGTTTCATAATGCTCTAATTGAAGGCTTGAAAGCAGACACCACTTACAAATACCGTGTAGGCTATGAGGGCAATTGGTCGGAGTGGCATGAATATTCTACTGTAGATCAGAACAAATCAACACCGACCTCATTCTTGTTTATTACAGATTCTCATACGAATCAATCACAAGGAATACAAGCCTATCAAGAACTAATGACTAACGCTTTGAAACAATTCCCATCAACACAATTTGTTATGCATGGTGGAGATATGGTTGATGTAGGTGGCGCATTTGAAGAATGGCAAAAGTTCTGGCAAGCTTCTTCGGTTTATGCAACAAAACTTCCAACTGCTCTAACATTGGGTAATCATGATGTGAAGAGTGAAGGGAAAGAAGTATTCACCAAAGGTGCGAATTTCCCAGAGAACGGACCAGAATCCCAACTGCAATATGCTTACTCTTATGAGGTCGATGATTCTCATTTTGTCGTATTGAACTCAGAAGGTACAGAGGAACAAATGGTTGATCAAGCAGCATGGTTGGAAGAAGAATTGGATCGGAATGATAAAAAATGGACTATCGTTATGTTCCACCGTCCTGCCTATCACACAGAAAATGGTCGAGAATCCCTTGTTGAGTATACACAAACGTATTTTGCACCTATTTTAGAAGAGAAGAAAGTTGATTTGGTTCTAGTTGGTCATGATCATGTGTATGCGCGCACCTATCCCATGCTGGATGGAAAGCCAAACAAGGCTACAAATGAAGGTACCGTATATCTTGATGGCGGTGCTTCGGGCTGGAAATTCTATGATGGCACTCAATATAATTACTTGAATTATATTTTTGATGAAGACGTGCCAGTATATTCAGCTATTGAAATTACTGAGGATGGGATTCATGTGGAAGCACGTACGAGTGCGGGGAATAAGATCGATGAGTTTACTGTCGTGAAGACAACAGGAAATGAGACAACGCCGACACCGACGCCAACATCGACACCAACAGTAACACCAACAGTAGTAACACCAACACCAACACCAACACCAACACCAACAGTAAAACCAACACCAACACCAACAGTAAAACCAACTGCAACACCAACGCTTTCGAAGCCTGTCTTCAACGACAAGATAGATGTGGACGTAGTTAAGTCAATTGTGGAAAAAGAGAAATCTGCTCCTGCAGTAAGCTTTAAGGATGTTCCAGCGTCTTCATGGAGTGCTTCAGTAGTGGAACGTGCTGCTAAGATGGGTATTGTAACGGGTTATAGCGATGGTTCTTATCATCCTAATGAGAAGGTAACTCGCGCCGAGTTCGCCAAGATGATTGCAAAAGCTTTTGGTTTAACGGATTCAGGCGGTTCTTCCTTCTCTGACACAAAAGGGCATTGGGCTTCAGAAGCGATTGCAGCATTACAGGCTAAAGGGATATTCACAGGATATAGTGATGGTTCTTTCCATCCTAATCAAGAAATCTCCCGTGCCGAGATCGTTACCATGCTTGCACGGCTGACGAACTATGTTCCTAGCACATCCAATCCATTCTCAGATGTCGTTACGAACTGGGCTTCTGAGCCAATCAATGCTTTTGCAAATGCAGGAATCGTGAGCGGTAAAAGCAACGGATTGTTCAAACCGAATGAATCTGCTTCCCGTGCTGAGTTAGTTGCGATGATCATTCGCTTGTTGGATAAATTGCTTGCACCATGAGTGGGATTTGAAAAAGTAGTATCAATAGGCGGGCAGTCAACTGTGACGGTTCGCCTCCACCATCATGAACACCATCCGCATGCGGATGGTGTTTTTTTTTTTTAGTGCTTCAGTTCATTTAACAGCGATTATATAGAGTGAAATTAAAAAAAGCCTTTCCATTATTCGTTTCAAATGATCAAATCAATTTCTAAAATTTACTCTTAATTGGATCCCAAAGCTTCTTTAGTAATCTTTTTGCTATCAACAGGACAATTTGTGCTTTTTTTTACGATGTCGGGCAGACGATGCTTTAAAAAATAATCAACGCAATGCGACCATCCGTTTGAAGCTGCCGGAATACTACGTCTGACGAAATGTGAAGGATATCCTTCTGAATAGCCTCACTCACTGCAAGGTCCAATGTAAGTACCATCTCTGTCAATTCCATGTTCCACCACTCCAAATCATGGTTAATTTGTCTCCGGAGAAATTCACTTATGCTTCGACTTACAACTCAACAATTTCATACAGGTGCCGTAAAAAATCGCTTTAGCCACTTCGAATTATTTTTTATAGCAAATAACTTGACTGGTATAAATATATTTATGAAACTTGCTATTTTATATAATTATTATTATTTTTTTGAACGTATTATAATCAATCCGAAATCAAAAAATCTAACGAGGCCATCACAAAGGTAAACGCATTGATGCAGTTATGACGAATCACTCGAAAATTAGAGTAGGCAAAGCGGCGGATATTTGGTGATCGGCGTTTGCTGCAGTCTAAGCTCCGGATGACCGTCCGAGTGTTTTACAAATACAATTGAAAGTGAGAGATCGAAAATGCAATTGAACTTAAAAGATAAATTAGTACTTGTTACGGGATCTACAGCTGGGATCGGTAAAGGAACCGCAATCAGTTTCTTGAAAGAGGGAGCAAAAGTAATCATTAACGGCCGCTCTGACGAACATGTTGAAAGAACGGTGCAAGAGCTTTCGGCATTGGGTAATGTGTATGGGATCCGAGCTGACGTTTCCAAACAAGAAGACTGTGTCGAACTCGTCAACAAAGTGAATAATCTAGGTGATTTGGATGTGTTGGTCAACAACACTGGCGTTTTTACCGTAAAGCCTTTTTTCGATGTGACGGACGAGGAATGGATGGATTATTATCAAATTAATGTAATGAGCGCCGTCAGGATGTCCCGTGCTTTTTTACCGAAAATGATAGAACGCAATACCGGAAGAATCATTAATCTTGCCAGCGAAGCGGGTATCAAACCGTATCCGGAACTCATCGCTTACGGGGTATCGAAAACCTCACTCGTTACGTTATCCAGGGGCTTGGCGGAAGTGGCGAAAGGCACGAATGTGACAGTAAACTCTGTTCTCCCGGGACCGACGTGGACAGAAGGTTTCAGCACATTCATTTTGGAGCTTGCCAGAGAGAATGGGAAGGACTTGGATACTTTCATAAAGGATTACTTTGAGAAAGATCAGCCTTCTTCATTGATTCAGCGTTACGCGACAGTCGAGGAAGTAGCCGATACGATTGTTTTTCTTGCTTCCGACAAGGCGTCTGCCATCAACGGGGCAGCTCAACGAGTAGAAGGCGGGATTATTCAAAGCATTCTATAAACTTCGCAATCATTTGAGCAATAACCCGTCTAATTTATCAAATAGCGTACAGAGCAAAGCGATGCATAACACGCGGAGCTCATGTTTAATTATTATATATCCGTTTCAAATGGAGAAAACGCTATAAGAGCTGTATTGAATTTTACTGCTGTTAACGATAGCTGAATACTCACATGGATGAGCAGGCGTTTCGATTGCCTGCTCTTTTTATATGCTTACGGGCAAGATAGCGTGGTGGCAGACAGCTGCCTATGTTGATTAAAACTCCTATATATAGGGCTCATTAAAATTAGCACGACACGTGGGCCCCTTTTGTCTCTGTTCATATTTTTGTTGTTAGTTGTCCGAGCTGAGAACTGCTAGGGGTGCTAGCTTTAGGATTCTATTTTCGGAAGGCCATCGCACGCCAAAAATGACCCTCATTGAAGGAATCGTTTCCGGCTAAGGATGGGGAGGCGATGACGTTATAGAGCATAAAAGCTGAAAGGTTGGACGAATGGGCAGGAAACTGGTATACTTGCCGGGATTGCTCCCGTTAAAGCGATTTCAAGTTTCGGATTTATAGGGAGCCTGTCTAATTTCGGTTGCAGTCAGGAGTGTCAAATCAGTTGAAAAATTATAATATTATGCGTCCGCTATTGCTGATCGTAATGGCGCTGCTTGTTAAGAGCTTGGTTACGAATCTTTGCATGGTGTTCGGGATGGAACAGGGACCAGCAGAAAATATTGGTTTTATTAGCATGCTTATCACTGCAATCGTTTTCTATTCTAGAATTGCCCGGAAACGCCGCAAATAACAAGGAGCACAAAAGGAGGGGAGCAGCCATGGAAGGAAACAATATTACGCATGGTATGATTGACGAGTATATCTCGGTTTCCCTCCGGAGGTCGAGGAAATACGGTAGAAGGTGAGCGGTTTCTATCCGACTCCAAGGGGAATTCATGCCTTTCAGCAAAGGCAGCAGGAAATTTAAAAAGTAGAGGTAAAACAAAATAATACCTAGCATGGTCCCGATGACTTGAAAGTCAATCGGGCGGCTAAGCCACCCACGATTAAACGAGCATTTTCATTTCGTTATAGCATCTACTACACGATCAACTAATACTTTAGAGGAGAGGGGGCCACCGAAAGTCCAGGTGTCTCCACCTATGCCATAAGTCCGGTTTTCTTTAACGAAATTTAATCCGTTCCAAACTTTATTATCCTTCACTGGGTCACCGAAAACGTTATCCTCTTCCTGAACAATGTAGATGAAATTGGAGTTGCTCACTGCTGGAAGGGACTCGAAGGTGGCGTCCGTAAAACCATACTTCTCAAATTTCTCAGACTTCCAGTCGCTGGTTAAACCAATACGATTGAGCGTTTGAACGACTGTCGAGGTATCCGTAAACATTCTCAACGTTACAGCATTCTGGCTACTGAATGCTTGGGTAATGACATAATTGAATTTGTCCTTGCCGGCTGCTAATAGTCTTTCTTTAGCTGCTGTATAATGCTCATCAAGATCCGCGAGCACTTTATCTGCTTCTTCTGATTTATCTACCGCTTTAGCAATGGTTTTAAATACGTCCACCATCCCTGTGTAGGCGTCTCCTTCGTTCGGATAGGGATCAAATTCAATCGTGGGAGCAATAGCATTAAGCTGCTTGTAAATCGCATCGTTATTATCCGTATTCGAGATAATCAGATCAGGCTTCAACGACGCGATCGTCTCTAAGTTGGGCTCCCAACGAAAGCCGACATCCGTAACGCTATCTGCGAGTGCAGCTTCATCAGTTACCCAAATCGAGTATTCTTTATTGTCGGCATTGCCTACAGGTTGAATACCTAGTGCGATTAACTCCTCTGAAAAGATCCACTCCAAGGCGACGACTCGCACTGCAGGTTTGTTAAGCTTAGTTTCGCCTTTTGCATGTTTAATAATAATAGGATCAGTGTTCGTAGTATTCGGGACGACACTGTTAGTGTTATCCGAATTTTTCGAGCCACAAGCTGCGGTGATAAATAGGATAGATAATAGTGCGATACTAATCTGTAATAGCCGTTTCATTGTATTTCCCCCGATATCCGTTTTTTCAATCTAACCAATAATGATAATCAATGTCAATTAGGCAAAATAAGACTATCATTGTCCAATAGATGTTGTCAATATATTTAATTATTTGAATAATTTTTGCAGCAGATGTTGTGATATTGGAAGCTTGGTCCAAGCGTGGCATTAAGGGAGTAAAACGATTGGATCAAAGCTACAGCTAAAGACTAGGACTCTCCGCTCCTATCCAAATCCTACAGCATTCATCATGAGCGCGGGCCATCCTTTTTAGTGGACGCAACGCTCAACGGCTTTTTCAACCGGAGACATGCTTGTCGAAAATGCAGCTTATAGCTTGCTTTCCGGATCGCCTTGAACTGAGAAGGGTGACTGGGAGTGTGATATGCTCCCCGAATAGTAGACAGGTGAAATAATAAAAACCTGCTGCTAATGAGGGGAGCATTTTTCATGTCTATTGCAGAAGAGAAACTCGCCATTATCAAAAAAATCGAATGTGGTGAACTTGGCATCAAGTCCACTTCGGATACATATGGGATATCAAAAACAACTTTGGTTAAGTGGTGACGCAGATATGAAGTCTACGGAATCGAAGGGCTAGAGGTTCAAAAGAAAAACCTAGATGGTTAGTATGGCATTTCTTACAGGAAATTTTGTTGTAAATACAACAAAATTGATGTACTATTTTCATACCACTTTTGAAAAATATTAAATTAGCGGGGGATGTAGATAGGATGGAAATCCTACGGGAAATTGGAATGATTGCTAGGGTATTAGATTCAATTAGCAATATAGAGTTCAAAGAATATGACCTTACAAAAGGGCAGTATTTGTACCTCGTACGAATAGTTGAAAATCCAGGAATTATTCAAGAAAAATTAGCTGAACTGATAAAGGTAGATCGGACAACAACTGCTCGTGCGATAAATAAACTAGAGATTAATGGATTTATTGAAAAGAATGATGATCAATATAACAAGAAAATAAAAAAACTATTTCCTACAGAAAAAGGGCTGACTGTTTACCCTTTTATAAAAAGGGAAAACGATTATTCCAATTTGGTCGCACTATCTGGATTCTCCGAAAGTGATGTAAAAACAATGTTTAACCTGCTGCATAGGGTCAGAAAAAATGTAGAGAAAGACTGGGAGTATGTAAAAAAGGGAAACAAGAGAATTTATTGATTTACTAAAAGGAGAACAATCAATATGACTATAAATATAAAAAAATGCACATTTGAGGATCTAGGATTACTTCAAGAAATTAGTATCGAAACATTTAATGAAACTTTTAAGAAGCAAAATTCACCTGAAAATATGAAAGCTTACTTGGAAAAAGCATTTCATTTAAAACAATTAGAACAAGAATTATCGAACATCTCTTCGGATTTCTATTTTATTTATTCTAATAAGGAAATTGCCGGGTATTTAAAGCTAAACACCAATAATGCTCAAACTGAAACCATGGGCGATGATTCACTTGAAATCGAAAGGATTTATATAAGGGGAAAATTTCACAAACAGGGGCTTGGTAAATATCTAATAAAAAAAACAATAGAAATAGCAATAGAACGGAATAAAGAGAAAATTTGGTTAGGGGTTTGGGAAAAAAATGAGAGCGCAATTACTTTTTATGAAAAAATGAACTTTGTTCAAACGGGATCTCACTCTTTCTATATGGGAGATGAAGAACAAATCGATATTATCATGAGTAAAACACTCATAAAATTGGATTTTTGATTTCAGCGATTTAATGTCGAGTAGAACAAAAAAATGCTGCATATACGATTTAATTCGATATGCAGCATTTCCATGTAACAAGGCGATGAACATTTTGTATGGTTTCCTCAGAATTTCATTTTATACATTCTGGAAATTTGAACAACATCGCTTGAGATGACTTAAATGAATTCTCACTAACGTTCAAATTTATGGCACTTATACCCAGTGCGTAATCGAAAAGCTATATCGATAACAGGAAAAAAAACCTTGATCATGAGGTGATTACAATTATGAATCACAAGATAACTCACTTCTGTATTCAAGTTATTGCATTAGCTTTGCTATATTTAAGCATGTCTGGAGTAAGCAATTCCCAAACGGCTTACGCCATTCCATCACTTCCAATTGTAACTGACCATAGGGGGTATTCTATCGAAGTTTATCCTCAACAACACCGACTAATCGTGCAGAAACAGGGTCAGAAACTGAAGTCGTATAACGTCGCTGTTGGTAATCCTTCCACCCCTACCCCCGTGGGAGAATACCAAGTCGTATCAAAGGGGGAAATTGGTGATCGTCTTTTGGTCCACGATGGCTAGGATTAAACGTCCCTTGGGGAACTTACGGTATTCACGGGACGAACAAGCCGAATTCTATCGGACAGCATCAGAGTCATGGTTGTATCCGAATGAACAACAACGATGTCATTGAGTTATTCAATATGATTCCACTCGGAACAAAAGTATCAATTTATGGGCATATATTGGGAGAACCATTTCAAGATCCCAAGGAATTGGCGGAAGGAGACGTCGGGGGAGAGGTGCAATTAATTCAGTCCCGTTTGAAGAGCGCTGGATACTTTCAGGTAATAATTAATGGCAAATTTCGTTCGAATACAACAGCCGCAGTGAAAAATTTTCAGCGCGACCATCATTTGATGCAAAATGGCGTCGTCTCCATTAAGGTATATGAAGAGTTAGGACTGTTAGAGTGAAGGGCATGCTAGTATCATTCCCTTTTGTTTTACATTCGGCATTAAAAGTATCAAGTTTGCTATCTGCTATTTAAATTAATAATGATGACGATGCCCTCTATGTTAAATAATGTTTAAGAATCCTTTCTAATTGTTTAGGGCAATATAATTTTGAGACTGCGTTATACGCAGTAGGGTTTATTAAAATTAGGGAGTGACAGTAGATGACTAAAAACGATGATTTCAATCGACATGATGATTCAGACCACAAAAGATTTAATGAGAATGACGATGAAGTTACCGCTGGAGAAGCTGTAGGAACTGTGAGTGGCGGAGCAATCGGTGCTGTTGTAGGTACCGCTTTGGGTCCTGTTGGAACAGTAGTTGGTGGCATAGTAGGCGCGGCGTTGGGCAACAAGGCTGGCGAGGCTGCTGAAGATAACGATGGCGACTCAAACCGAAAAGAGTAAAAAATTGAATCATTTACCTATTGAGTCATTTGATTCGATATTAATGAAATAACAAAAAGCCGTCGTTTTGATCAAATCTTGTTGTGATCCCCTTTAAGTAGGCACTCGAAAAAACTGTCATTTTATCATGGCGGTAGGAGTGACGCTTGGAGGGGATATTTTTATGGCTATATAAATAAGAGTACACAGTACAACTACCCTCTCACGAGCAAGCTCATGTCTCCGGTATGAACAACTGTACCTATGGGTGTGTAAAACATACATGTTCTTTCCGATTTCATACACTCCGCCGAGGGCGCAGATTGAGAGTCTGTTGTTTTCAATATTTTCTATGTTCACGACTGTTTCCTCTGATTCCTTTATTAAAGCACTTCTTATCATGTTCATAGTGTTTAGTTAGTGAGTGGGAAGAATGCCTGCTGGTTATAAGATGGATTTCAATAACGATAAACAAAAAAGATTGTAATGCGGATCAAGGTTAAAAAAATAAAACCCTGCAGACGAGCAATACAGGGTTTTATGTATGTTGCTTAAAGGTGTCTGGAGAGTTGGTTCATTTCTTGTAAATTAATTCATGTTTCCCAAGTACCATTGTTTCTGCTAAGTGCTTGTTGCTTTGCCCCCATCGACGCCAAGCGTTTCATGTAAAACCTTGGCCGCTGCTGGATCAGGTATAGATTAAGTCTTCTTTATAGAAGTACCTATTACCTCATTCCATACATTCTTTGCATGAAAATACAAAGGACAAATAATTAGTGTGAATAGTGATTTACTCCAAATGCTTGCTGATTATTCATATTGGAATAGGCATTTACCTGCGAGTTAGTTGTTTGTTCATGTGAAATTTGATTGCAGATATTGGAGATTTGTTGTAGTTGTTGCAGTGCCGTTTGATGTCCTTGTAAGGCTGTTTGAATAATATGTGCAGCTTGTTGTTCACGTTGAGCGATTTGCTCAAGCAGTTTTGCGTTATTTAGTTCTTGATTTAATAACTGTTGATATTGACCTGATGCTTGTTGAGTTTGGTTTACCAATTGTTGAATGAGTTGTTCTGCATGTGCGATTTGTTGAGAAATTTGGTTATTTGGTAGAAATTGAATCATTGTTTGTTCCTCCTGTTATTGTACTTTTTGACTTGTTTATTTTTTCTTAGAACGAAAAATATATTCATCCATTTTTTATAACAAAAACGATTTCAAACTTGTTTGCTTTAATTCATCACTTAAGCACGATTGCGATCTCGACATAAGAGTCAAATGTGTCCACCTTGGTTAATTGCGATCACATTAGCTAATACTTTGAAGGGGAATGTGTGACAGCACTTCCTTGTAATTTGCCAGGACGAGTGACAAGAGTATGATAAAGACAGGATAATTCTGTATTTGATGACGCCGTGAATTTGGAAGGAAAATAACCACCCTATGAGAGAGAGTGAAACTGGTGATAACACCTGAACCGATAGAGTTGCAGTACATAAAACGACTAAGTGACGAAGAGAATACTCTGATCGAAGCGCTACGGACGATTCATATGCCTCCTGCTGCTGCTTTGCTGCTGGTTAGGAACGAGCTGAAGGGGCCGTTGGAAAACGGGCCAATGGCAGAGATTTTGGACGGGTTCTTGGCGAAGCATGCACAAAGAGGTACTAATTAATGAGTAAAACAAGGGATGGAGTCGATTTCGGATAACTGCGGCAGCTGTGCGATTACTTAGAAGTGACCTGACGTAATGGCACAAATTGAGTGTAGCCGCCATTGCGGCTGTGCTCAAGCTGATCCTGTACCTACGTATCGTCTGCTTGTCTGAATCGTTTCCTGCGCTGCAGCAAGTATGCGAGAGCATCCAGTACAATACAAATCGGCACTTCCATCTCCAGAGTTGTTTGGATTGGTCAAAGATGTTAATATGCTGTCTTCACCAGAGGAAACAGCACAACAAATTATTGAGTTTTTATAAAAAAGACTTCGAACAGGGTGCTGTCGTTCATATTTACGACTATTCAAAAGTACATCGAGACCTTTCATTGTCCAATAGATGTTGTCAATATATTTAATCATTTGAATAATTTTTGCAGCAGATGTTGTGATATTGGAAGCTTGGTCCAAGGGTGGAATCAAGTGGGTTAAACGACTAGATCAAAGCTACAGCTGAAGACTAGGACTCTCCGCTCCTATCCATATCCTACAGCACTCATCATGAGTGCGGGCCATCCTTCGGGGTGGTTTTTTTGATGGGGTTCAATATTGCCCCTAGTCCAGTCAGTATCGCTGGCTAACCGACAAGTACATTTAACCTCGTCATTACAAGCCAGATGCAATCGTCGAGGATATATGGAAAGCAGCAAGCTCGAAAAGGTTGCCCAGAAGGTCGAGTACAGATCTTCGGGGCAACCTTTTTTTAGTTTGGACGATTACTATAGTAAATCGAATTCTGCTCACATTGTTGGGAGAGACCACCCGGGCCTATACTTAGCTTACATTACAAACAAGCCATTACAGGAGGCGCAAAATGACAACTGTTACGCAGCAATCCACCGTACATCATCGAAAGTTCTGGCGATATCTTATCCGTCATCGTGCTTTCTACATTATGCTTCTGCCGGGCATCGTGTTTTTCTTACTGTTCAAATATGTACCGCTCATGGGCAGCTTCATCGCCTTCCAGGACTACAATATTTTCAAAGGTTATGGAGGAAGCGAGTGGGTAGGGCTCAAATGGTTTAATCAGTTCATTACGTATCCGAACTTCGGACGTTTAATGAAGAACACGCTGATCATCAGCTTATATCAAGTTGTATTCGCTTTCCCGCTGCCGATTCTTTTAGCGGTCATGCTAAACGAAGTGCGCCACATGTTCTACAAGCGATTCGTACAAACGCTTCTGTACTTGCCGCATTTCTTGTCTTGGACGATCGTGTTCGGCCTCACCTACATGCTGCTCTCGCCGACGAACGGACTGGTCAATCAGTTCATTCACGCTCAGACGGGAGATACGATCGCCTTCCTGCAGCAACCGGAATATTTCAGGTCGATAATTATAACGTCGGGCATTTGGAAGGAGATGGGGTGGAACGCCATCATCTTCATTGCCGCCATCGCCGGCATTAACCCTTCCTTGTACGAAGCGGCTAAGATGGACGGTGCCAGCAGATGGAAGCAGTTTCTGCATATTTCGCTGCCAGGACTGCTGCCTGCCATTATGATATTGCTGCTTCTAAAGCTTGGACATATTATGGATTCGGGCTTCGAACAAATCTATCAATTCCTCAATCCAGCGACATTCGAGACGGGCGACGTGCTCGATACTTACACGTACAGGGTCGGTATTTTGCAAGGCCAGTACAGCATAACGACAGCAATCGGTTTGTTCAAGTCTGTTATTGGCTTTATCTTCTTGGTCGTTGCGAACCGCATCAGCAGATGGACAACGGGCGAAGGTATTTATTAGGAGGACGAACATGAGAATCAGAAGATCGACTGGGGAAATTTTTTTCGATACGTTCAACTATGTGCTGCTTGCAGTATTTTGCTTGGCCATCGCGATACCGCTCCTTCACGTCGTGGCAGGCTCGTTAAGCTCCAATGAAGCAATTACGCATTCCGAAGTAAAACTGTGGCCGGTCGGCTTCAATTTGGAGAATTATAAGTTCGTGATTCAAAACCGCGTGTTTTGGCAATCGTTCGGCGTAACCGTCGTCATCGTGCTCGTCGGAACCGCGATTAATATGGTCATGACACTGCTCACGTCGTATCCGTTGTCAAAGACATGGCTGGGCGGACGCAAATACATTCTTCTCTTCATTATATTTACGATGATATTCCAAGCGCCGATGGTGCCGATGTACCTGATGATTAAGGACCTCAATATGCTGAACAGCATCTGGGCGTTGATCATCCCGAGCGCTTTAAGTGCCTTTAATATGATGCTGTGCATCACCTTCATCCGCTCGATACCGGAGGAGTTATTTGAAGCTGCCAGAGTCGATGGGATGTCCGAATACCGCATTCTATGGAGGATCGTAACGCCGCTTTCGATGCCAATTAATGTAACTTTGATTTTGTTTTACGCTGTAGGACATTGGAATAATTACCTGGGTCCCTTGTTGTACATTACCGATCGGGAGAAGCAACCGCTGCAGCTGTACTTGTATAAGCTGATCTCGCAATTCGATATGGATTCTGCGGGAGGACAATCCGTCACGGAGCTGTCTACGGCGATTACGCCGCAAGGGCTGCAGATGGCAACGATCGTCGTGGCGACGATTCCGATTATCATCATCTACCCGTTCCTTCAAAAACATTTTATCAAGGGCGCATTGCTTGGCTCGGTCAAAGAGTAGAGATAGACGCCGTACATCACACTAGGGAGGTGATGCTTGCTAAACATGTTGTGCACAGCCATATTTAAGAAGGAAACTATCTGGGAGGGTCAATCAAAGTGAAACCAAATGATAAGAGAAAATGGCTATTGGCAGGCGTTACTGCTCTATTCTTGATCGCTTCGGCATGCAGCAATAATACCGATAACAGAAATAACACGGGAGCTTCCACGGCTCCGGGGGCATCTCCAGCGGCGAACGCGACCGACGCTCCGGCGCCATCGGCCGATCCGGCTAAAATCAGTATTTTCGTATCCAACCATGCCCGCCAAATTCCGCCAGGCAAGTCGATGGATCTGCCTACGGTCAAATATCTTGCGGAAAAGACGAACACGGATCTCAATATTACGTTCCTGCCGCATGAGAATTATATGGAGCAGCTGCGCCTTAAGTTCGCTTCCGGCGATCTGCCTGACGTGCATATGGTATGGGGCATTGAGAACTCGGAGCTTGTCACGAATGACCTCGCCCTCGATTTGAAGCCTTATCTGGAGAAATATGGACAGAACTTATTGAAAAACACGCCGCAATCCGCATGGGATGCGGTAACCCTTAACGGTAAAATACTCGCTATACCGCAAGTAGCCCAAGGCAATGCGCCAGCGGAACGCGTCATCTTCGTTCGCAAGGACTGGATGGATAAACTTGGTCTGGAAGCGCCTAAAACATCCGATGAGTTTCTTGACATGCTAAGAGCTTTCCGCGACAAAGACCCGAATGGCAATGGCAAGAAGGACGAGATTCCGTTCTCCAGCCGCGAGAAGTTCGAATGGGCTGACAACATCTTTGGCATGTATGGCGTTAACCTCGATTCGAATACGTTGATTAATGGCGAGGTTATGCCTGGCTTCGTTACGCCGAATATGAAACAAGCGCTCGGCATGCTCCGGACGATGTATGCGGAGAAGCTGATTGATGCGGAGTTCCTGACGAATACCAGAGCGGTATGGGATCAAAAGATCAAGTCCGACCTCGTAGGCTCTTGGAACCATGTTGTGTTAGGCGTATGGGAACCATGGCAGAAGGAGCTTAACAACCTGCTTGCGGACAAAAATCCGAACGTGGTCGCGATTCCTACACCGCATGGCGTTAACTACAACGGAGAAGTAGGGCGCGTCGAGAAGGCGATACTGAAAACCTTCGTTGTGAAAAAGGATGCCAAAAATCCGGAAGCAATCGTAAGCCTGTTCGACTGGCTCATTTCGGAGGAAGGCCAATTGTTCTCTGATCTGGGCATCGAAGGACAGACATTTACGAAAGAAGGCACGGCACTCAAATATGTTGGCGACAAAAAAGATCCCGACCTGCTCTGGAGACAGGATATTTTCACGATGCACGGGTTCAATGAAGAGGCGCAGAAGGTTAAGATTAACAACGAAGAGGCTTATAACAAGCTGATCGAAACGATTGGAATATCCCGTAACGAAGGCATCGCAAATCCGACAGCGGGTATGCCGCCATCCGAGACGTTGACTAAAAACGCCGAGTTGTCATACAAAGGCGGTCTGTTCCAAGAGGCTGCAGCCAAAATCATTATCGGCGAGAAGCCGCTCGATTACTTCGACGAGTTCGTGGCGAGCTGGAAGAAACAAGGCGGCGAAGCAGCTATAAAAGAGATGACGGATTGGTACAACGCCAACCGTAAATAATCGATGTCGTAAATAACGAGCGAAGCTCTCTCTTCCAATACCGACGGCAGGTCGTGTTTATTGGAAGAGAGGGGAGTTCGCTTAAGAGGAAGGATGAGAGTAGTTGCGAACAGGATCACTCAAGTGGATTTCTTTAATATTGATTGGACTTCTGATCTGGCTGCCGATGCAGTCTATTGCCGTATATGCGCAAGCATTGACCGAGGAGGAGCTGGGCGAGGTTGCCGGAAGTGAAGTGCTGCTAGATGATTTAGAGCTGAATGGCGCTGCGCTTAACTCGGAAGCGTCGGCCTATGGTACTGTCGAAAAGGTGGGGGTCGAGGGACAGACATTCACAAAAGCACTTCGTTTCACGACGAGCACGCAACCGCAAGGCACTTATCTGTTCCAATATGTGCTGCCGATTGAGGGGCAGATTGAGAAGGATGACGTGCTGCTAGCTTCTTTCTATGCGAGGACGATCAGCTCAACGCATGAGACGGCCGAGGGACAGCTGGCAGTCGTTTTGGAGAAGACACAAACCTGGGATAAGTCGATTAACGAAACGATTGCGATTCCTTCGCAGTGGAAAAAATTTCTGATTCCAATCAAAGCTGCACTGCTCATGCCTGTCGGTGAGTTTCCTGCTAATAATGCGCAATTAACGCTGCGCCTTGGCTTTAAGCCGCAGGTCGTTGAAATCGCTGACCTTCAATTAATCAATTATATGAAAGCGATTACATTTGATCAGCTGCCGAGTACGCCCGTCACGTACGAGGGGATGGAGGATGACGCGCCTTGGCGTGCGGAAGCGAACGAGCGTATTGAGCAAAATCGCAAGGGAGACTTCGCGATTACGGTAAAAGATAAAGAGGGACGCCCGGTTGAAGGGGCGGATATTCATTTGAAGATGAGGAACCACGAGTTTAAGTTCGGCACAGCGGTGAACAGCCAGCTTGCGCTCGGTACGGACGCCGTTTCGGAAATGTACCGGACAAAGCTGAAGGAGAACTTCAATTCGGTCGTCATGGAGAACGATATGAAGTGGTCGTGGTGGGAAGGTAACCGAGCCAGAACGGTGCAGTTGTACAATTGGCTTGGGGAGAACGGGTTTGCCGTTCGAGGGCATGCTCTGCTATGGGACGGAGCGAGCCGGATGCCGGCCGACATCGGCGGGCTACTGAACGACCGCGAAGCGATCGATAAGCGGATTAAGAATCATTTTCACGAATTGGCCGGTTATTTCCGGGGGCGTCTATTCGACTGGGACGTGCTTAACGAGCCCGTGCTCAACAAGTTGATTCGCGGGCACTATGGCGACGAGATCGCCGCAAATTGGTTCAAGATTGCCAAGGAAGCTGATCCGAATGCCAAGCTATACGTGAATGAAACGCAAATCTTGGGCGTTGATGCTCCGGTTATCAGCAACCTTTCCAATATTCTACAGACGTTGAAGGACAACAATGCGCCGGTCGATGGCATCGGTATTCAGGCACACTTCGGAAGTACGCCGGTAGCGCCGATGGACTTCTATGATCAGTTGACGCACTTCACCAATTATGCGGATGAAATCGCGATTACAGAATTCGATATGAATTCGCCGCGCCAAGACCTACAGGCGATGTTCACGAGAGATATCCTGATTGCGACCTTTAGCCACCCGAACGTGCAGTCGTTCACAATGTGGGGGTTCTGGGACGGCGCGCATTGGCAGAACAATGCTCCGCTATTCCGCAGCGATTGGAGCTTGAAGCCATCCGGTGAGGAGTGGCGCAAGCTCGTCTATGAAGCCTGGTGGACGGATAGCCGAGGAAGAACCGACGAAGGCGGGGTCTACAAGGAACGCGGCTTCTATGGCGATTACGACATTATCGTCGACTACAACGGTGTCAGCGAAGTAGTAGAGCGGTCGCTGTACAAGAACAGCGACAACCATGTGGCGATCGTGCTTGGCCAAAAGGAAGAAACGCCAGAAGCGTTCGTACCTCTGCCTATACCTGATCAAAATGCGGAAATAACACCGCCAGTATGGCCCTACGGCAGCGTGTTTGGCGCATCCGCAGCTTCAGCGACAGCCGTGACGCTAACTTGGCTGGATGCTTATGACAATACAGCAGTGAAAGGCTACCACATCTATCAAAACGGCAGCTTGCTCCACGAAGTGGATGCAACGATTACGAGCTTTGATATGACGGGCTTGGCGCCTGGAACGAAATACACGTACGAGGTGGAGGCGGTAGATGCGCAGGGTAACCGTTCACTTATGAGCGAGCCCATTGCAGTCACGACAACATCGGAAGATGTCGCCGATGCTACGGCGCCAGGCTGGAAGAAAGGCTCTTTCCTAACGGTGACCGAGCTCGGCATGGATGGAGCTGGATTGAGCTGGCCAGCCGGCGTCGATAATGGCATCGTTGGCGGTTACCGTATTTATGTGAACGGGAAAATTCGGAATGACACGACAGAACGAAGCTATGCGCTGACCAATTTATTGGCAGGTACGTTGTATACAGTGCGCGTGGAAGCGAAAGACAGTGACGGCAATCTATCGCTTGGCGGACCGATCGTGACGTTCAAAACATTGGGTGCTGAAGATCAGACTGCTCCTGTATGGGCAGAGTCTAGCTTGAGGGCAACGGGAGTCGAGGGTGACCGCGTAACGGTGAATTGGAGCGGTGCTTTGGATCCCGGCGGCATAAGCGCATATCGGTTGTTCGAGGGGGACAAAGAGATGATTACGCTGCCGTCATCAGTCGAGTCCTACCGCATTAGCGGATTAACTGATAATCGTACGTATACGTTCAAAGTGGAGGCTGCCGATCAAGCAGGTAATTGGTCAACAACGGGACCTAAGGCAACGGTGAGCACGACTGCATCGCAAGATACCACTGCCCCAGTGTGGCCGAAGTCGAGAATGCTACAGTACAGCTCGGTAACGGATCGATCTATCCGTTTGAATTGGACGGCTGCGACGGACAACAACGCAATCACCGCTTATCGAATCTATCAGGACGATACGATGCTTGTGGAAGTAGACGGAAATACGCTTCAATATAACGCGTTAGATCTGGAGGACGGCCTAACTTACACGTTCCGGGTCGAAGCGGGTGACGCGAAAGATAACTGGACATCGGCAGGTCCTGCGGTCACGGTTCATACATCCTCTGGCATCGTTCGCAATGGTACGGCGCTGCATCCGAGCGACGATGTCTTCATTCAAGCGCCGGCTGTGTTCGGGGGAGACGGAACGACGAACAATATCGCCTATCTGAGGTATAAGAATGCGGCAGGCGCTTCGGGTACAGAGCAGAACAAAAATACGGGCAACAACCGAAGAGCTTATTTGAAATTCCCGCTCGATACCGTAACGGGCAGCGTGTATGAAGCGACATTGAATTTGTACGTCTACGCGGTACAAACGCCGAATTTGGATATCGGCTTGCAGCTGTATGAAGCGGGAGACAGTTGGTCCGAGACTTCTATGAATTGGAAGAACAAGCCAGCTGACGGCAGCTTGCTAGGCAGCAAGACCGTGCGAAATGCTGGCTATTGGGTGTCGATTCCGGTAACGGATTACGTACGTTCGGAACTGAATGGCGATGGCATTGTCAGCTTCAAGCTAACAGATGACAGCTGGCTCGATCAGAACGTCGATGTTTATTCCAAGGAAGCGACAGGGGCGAACGCTGCCTTTAGGCCTTATCTGTCTATAGGTACGGATGAGATTCCAAAGGATGTTCATGCTCCGGATTGGGGCTCATCTACTCTGATCGTGAGTGATAAGAAGCCCAATATGCTCAAGCTTGCTTGGCCGGCAGCAGCGGATGACACTGGCGTGAACGGTTACCGCATCTATCGCGATGGCGAAGCGATCGATACGGTAGCAGCAGACGTATTGAGCTACGCGGTCACTGGGTTAACGGCAGCAACCACTTACACGTTTAAGATAGAAGCGCTGGATGCGGCTCAGGAAACGACGACAGGACCTGAACTGCAAGCAACAACTGCAGCAGCCGACACGGCGGCGCCGACTTGGCCCGAAGGATCTGTTGTCAAAGCATCCGATTTAAAGCGCTCAGCAGTTAAGCTAGAGTGGACACCAGCCGAGGATCAATACGGCATTGCTGTTTATGCCATCTACAAAGGTAACGTGAAGATTGCTGAAGTTGCTGGAGACATTCACGCGTTTACCGTAACCGGTCTGCTGCCTGGCACAGCATATACGCTCAGCGTGAGAGCGATAGATGCATCAGGGAATGAAGCGAGCGGTCCATTCATTCCGGTCATGACACTAGCCGCCGACGATAAAGCCCCGGCATGGTCAGAGGGAAGCGTGCTTGAGGAAATGCTCGTAACGACGTCTGGCGTATGGCTCCATTGGCCGGATGCGGTGGATGACACGAACGTAACGAAGTATCGCATTTATAAGGACGGTGCTGTTATCGGTGAAGTGGGTGCGGAGATTGGAAGCTATTTTGCGGCAGGATTACACAGCGATACGCCGTATACCTTTCATATCGTCGCAGTCGATGACGCAGGAAATCTCTCTGAGCCGCTTGCCTCTAAGCATGTGAGGACACTGCAGATGGATACGATTACGCCGCAATGGCCGACCGGCTCACGAATCCGTGCGACGGTTGAAGCAAACAAGATTGTTCTCACTTGGGACGCTGCGGTAGACAATATTAGTATGAAGCACTACCAGCTTTATCGAAACGGCGAGCCTATCGCCTTGGTTGATGGCGCCGTAGCTAGATATGTGGATGAGACAGGGCAACCAGATGCCGTCTATAAAGTAGAAGCGGTCGATCTTGTCGGCAACTGGACCGTATTTGGGCCGAGTACGACAGATCCCGAGGTTTCAGTACCACAAGACACGATGCCCCCTCGCTGGCCGCTTGGCAGCAAGCTGTCGACAGATCGCGTGAGCCAGACATCCATCCAGTTAATCTGGGATGCTGCGGTCGATCAGATCGGCGTAACGGGCTATAAGTTGTTCATTGACGGCATCGAAGCGGCAACGACTTCCGAATTAACCTGGACGGCTGCCGATCTAAAACCGGGTACGGAATACGACTTTAAAGTAGAAGCTGTTGATGAAGCAGGTAATTGGTCCGCCAACGGACCAATGCTCCATACACGGACGGACACAGCAGGGAACCCAACTCAACCGCCTGTAAAGGTAACCGAGAAGCCCGTCATAGAGGTTATCGATGGCGAGGTTAGCATTCACTTTCCCAATTCGCATGCTACGGCCGGCGACGGGGCGTTAGTCTTGTCGCTTGACGGGACGAACATTGACGATGCTTTCGCCAAGGCGACAGCGAGCGAGACGGGCAAGAACAAGATTAGGATTAAGCTGCCTCGTGCGGCAGGCGCGACCTCTTATGGCTTGCAGATACCGTCTGCTTACTTGACGGGCAGCGGCAGCAAATGGATAGAGCTGTCCACTGAGTGGGGGACATTGATGCTTCCTGATCATATGCTTGCCAATAATAAAGCAGCGAAATCGTCGCAATTCGTTACCGTCACTATCGCACAGGCTTTATTGCCTGCAGGAACGGAGCTGGAAGGTAAAGCTCGGCTCGTATTGGATTTGTCGGTGTCAACGAAAGAAACTAAGCTGCATTACAACAATAAGGAAGCGCCGGTCGAGGTTAGCTTTCCTTACAGCGCCGCAGACGGAGAACGGCAGCAAGCACATCGTCTGAGTATCTGGCATGTCGGCGATGCTGGGGAGGCACAAGGGGTGCCATCCGGCCGTTATGTGGATACAACGGGAGAGATGCGCTTCACAACGGACCACTTTAGCACATACGCCATTGTGTATAACGACAAAGCTTTTGATGACCTTGCTACCGTGCCATGGGCGCGCGAAGCTATCGAAGCCCTTGCGGCAAGAGGCATTGTTAACGGCATGTCCGAGGTGGCGTTCAACCCTGGCGCTCCGGTGACGCGAGCTGACTTCCTGAAGCTTCTACTTCAGACGCTAGGTTTGACTGCCGGTGTGTCGACCTCTTCCTTCGGAGACGTTGAAGAGACCGATTACTTCTACGAGGCGGTGGAAACGGCACATGTGCTTGGCATTGCCAGCGGCAAGGCAGACGGCCTTTTCCACCCGAGAGCTGCGATAACCCGCCAAGAGATGTTCGCGCTGATTGCTAGGGCGCTGCCGCTTGCGGGCAAGCCGCTGCCAAAAGCATCTTCAGAGAAGCTCATATCGTTCAAGGATCGCAGTACGATCGCTCCTTACGCGGAAGCAGCTATTGCTTCAATGGTGCAGGAAGGACTCGTACAGGGCAGCGCCTCGAAGCTGAACCCAACGAGCCATTCCACTCGTGCCGAAGCTGCTGTAATGATGTACAAATTGTTAGGCTACAAATTTGATTAAATGCTCATTTGGCCGTGGCGAACGCTGTCGTTCTCCGCGGTCTACTCTTGTGAAATGGTGATAGAATCATTAGAGTAGGGTAGAATCCCATTTGTTATGGCCTGGAGGATACGACATTGTTGAAACCTATCATCAAGCATATGAAAAGATCGCTGAAGTGGAAGCTGGTCGCGTTAATTGTCACAATCCTTGTCTTTACCGTTTCTGCTATCGGCTATTTCAGTTATGCCCAGACGCTGCATTCCGTCAGCAAAGATATCGATAAACTGACGAATCAAGTGCTTATACAAGCGAATATGAACTTGAACCGTTTCTATACGGAATACGAAATGATCTTTCTGCTGCTTGGAAGCAGCTTGGAATATCGGGAATGGCTTCATGCTTCGAATAATACGGAGCTTTCCTCCGATCTTGTTCGTTATTATGAGCGGATTAAGGTCAATTATTTGAATCGCGTTTTTTTGCAGTATCCAGAGCTGATGTCTGTCACAATGTACAATCCGAACGGGCAGGAGCAAACCTTCGCCAACGGCTACGTGCTTTCGCTCGATTACAGCGTGCGGGACGAGCCGTTCCTTGCCGATTCGGGCAACTACGACAAGGTGGAATTTATTCCGCGGATCGCGGACTATTATTTGGATTACGGCAACCGCAAGACGGATAAGCCGGTGCTTACACTTTTCAAAAAATTCAATAACGGCTATGTCAAAATGGACATCTCACTTACGCCCTCACAAAATGTAATGGACGAAATCAGCATCGCTGATTCGAGCGAAGCCGCCGTCATAACTGAGGACGGGACGGTCATTCACCATTCCAATCCCGGGAATGTGATGAAAAGAACGGATGAACGAATCGTTGGTCTGCTGGCAGGCAAAAGCGAAGGCTCGATCAATGACCGCGCAAGAGAGGAGCTTATCGTATTCCAGTCGATCGAACGGACCCATTGGAAAATTTTTGCCGTTATCCCTTACGAAAAAATTGCCGGAAGCATTGATTATGTTCGAAATATGACGATATTTATATCAGTCACGGCGTTAATTATAGCGGTTGTGCTTACGTATTGGGCTGCCTCCTCCATCGTGAAGCGAATTGCCAAGCTCAGGCAGGCGATGGTTATGACGCAAATCAAAAACGATTTCAAGTTCCGCGCGCAAATCGACGGGCATGATGAGGTGACGGATCTAAGCTTATCGTTCAATAACCTGCTCGGCCATTTGGAGCAATCGGTGAGCGATCTTGCCGAGACGCGCGTCCAGCAGCATAAGGCGGTCGTATCTGCGCTGCAATCCCAAATTAACTCGCACTTTCTATACAATACGCTGGAATCGATCAATTCGATGGCGGTAATCTACAGGCAGCCTGATATCGGCAACGTGGCGGTCGCGCTGTCCCATATGCTCAGGTATACATCGGACTACAAGGAATGGGAGGTCAGCTTGGCGGACGAGGTTCGTTATACGGAGCAATATTTGGCGATTATGAAAATCCGTTACGGTGACGATCTGTCGTATACGATCGATATTCCGAAGGAGATTAGGCATGTTTGCTGCTCCAAGGCACTCCTCCAGCCAATCGTGGAGAACAGTATTAAGCATACGCGGGAGACAACAGCCGAGTCAGTCGATATTCATATTTCAGCGGCAATCGTTAACGCATCAACGCTTATTCTTTCCGTGCGCGACAACGGCAAAGGGTTCTCAGCAGACGTCTTGTCGAGGCTAAGAGGTGAACTAGCAAGCGATCACCGACATCCTCGTTATGACTATACGGGCATCGGCATTTCGAATTTAATCTACCGTTTGCATACGTTTTATGCAGGCGATGCACAAATCATGTTTGACAACGATAAAGGCACGGGCGGAGCCGTCGTGGAAGTCAGGTTGCCCATGCGAACGAAAAGAAGGGAGTGGGAGATATGAATCGAATCGTAATCGTCGATGACGAGGAGCTCATCCGAAGGAGCTTGTCGATCAGGCTTTCCGAAATGGAAGGCGTTGCCGTGTCTGCAGCGATGGCGAATGGACAGAGGGCGCTCGACTGGATGGCAGGACATTTTGCCGATATATGCATTACCGATGTTCGAATGCCTCTCGTTGACGGCCTTCAACTCATAGAAGAGGTCAACCACAAATATCCCTGGATGACTTGCATCGTTATTTCCAGCTATGACGACTTCGAATATGCCAAGCGAAGCCTTCAATTAGGAGCTGTCGATTATATGTTGAAGCCGATAGATTCGGACGTATTAACCAAGGTTGTAGGCAAGGCGTGTGCGAGAATTCGGACACAGCGGCGTTATGAAGCAAATCAGCTCCTGCTGCGCAAGCTTCCAAGCTACAAGGCGCTGCTCGAACAATGGGTCGAGATGATCACGTCGGTTTACTTACACGGTCAGCCGCTTCTGATCGTCGATACGCTGGCTGCGCTGGAGCTGTGGCTCGAAGGAAGGCTTGAAATATGGAACGAGCTGACAATGGCGTGGGTGCAGCTTGTCATCGAGGAGCTGAAGAAGCGGGATATCGAGGTTCAATACGAGGAGGGTGAAGACACCGGACTTGGTGAAGTAACTTTGGCTTTGTCACGGGTGCGACCATACTTCCGGTTATGCGCGGTCAGACGGCTCGAGGAGGCGGCGAATGTTCTAATGGAAGGTGCAAGGAGAAGCAAAAACCTGCAGAAGCAAAGCGCGGTCGATCAAGTCAAACGCTATATCGAGGAGTATTATGCCCAGAAGTGGGGGCTGCAGGACGTGGCTGACCATGTCGCAATGAGCCGATCGCATCTAGCCATACTTTTCAAAGAAGAAACGGGCATGACGATCTGGACGTATTGCATCAGCGTTCGAATGCGCAAGGCGAGAGACTTTCTGCTCACGACGTCGCTGCGCAGCTATGAGATTGCCAACCGGGTTGGCTACGAGAACAGCGTGCACTTCTCTAGAATATTCAAGGAGTATCACGGCATTAATCCGATGGAATACAAGAACAGGCTAAATAACGATTGATCGTAGCTAGCTTTTCAAGATTTATTTCGTACATTCAATCAAATGGACTGTCCGATTCTTCGGATGGTCTTTTTTGTCCATTAGAAATGGGTATACGAGGCGATTGTGCTTTTTGCAGCCGGTAAATTTGTATATCAATGCGATTCCAGCCTATAGTGTTTTTTTAAAAATACAAAGGAAAATATTAGTTGGTATATTGACATGTTGACATATTGATTATAATATACTATTTGTAAGCGCTTAACACGAGGGTTTACCCAATGTGCTGAAGATCATCATTAGGAGGGATTGTTTTCGAATGAATCTATCTATTACCGATATGAAAAAGAGTGACACCTTGGTTTTAGCTCTAGAAGAGTGGCCTGAAATCGTTAAGTTTTATAAGAACTGCTTTTACAATACGCTAGAGACCACAACGGAATGGCTTGAGGATGGAACTACTTTTGTTTTTACGGGTGATATACCAGCCATGTGGCTGCGTGATTCCTCTGCTCAGGTTCGACATTACATTCCGCTGGCTGCATCAGACAACCACTATCAGAACATGATAGAGGGACTTATAAAAAGGCAGATGCAATACATCCAAATTGATCCTTATGCAAACGCATTCAATAAAGGGCCGGATAACAGCGGACATACTGGAGATGTAACCGAAGGGAATCCCTGGGTATGGGAAAGGAAATATGAAATCGACTCCCTATGTTATCCGATACAGCTCGCTTATCTGTACTGGAAGGCAACAAAAAGAACGGAAATGTTTGATGGCGCCTTTAAAGAAGCGGTTAACAAAATTATTGCGCTCTGGTCTGCAGAACAGAAACATGCTGAACAATCGAGCTACAGCTTCCAAAGGTTTAATTGTCCAGAGTCGGATACGTTAAGCAACGATGGAAAAGGAAGTCCAGTTGGATACACAGGCATGACATGGTCGGGATTCAGGCCGAGTGACGATTCCTGCAAGTACCATTACCTCATTCCCGCGAATATGTTCGCAGTTGTTGTTCTGAGATACGTGGAAGAGATCGCCCAAGACATATACGGAGACGAAGCGTTGAAACTCGCTGCAAAAAAGCTAGGCGGCGAAATCGATGCTGGCATAAAAGCTTTTGGCACCTATAAACACGAAACGTTTGGCGAAATGTACGCCTATGAAACAGATGGTCTAGGGAATTACAACCTAATGGATGATGCTAATGTGCCTAGCTTGTTGTCGATTCCTTATCTTGGATATTCAAGCAAAGAGGATATTGTCTATCAGAACACAAGAAGATTTATTTTGAGTGAAGAGAATCCGTATTATTTTGCAGGAAAAGCAGCTAAAGGAATTGGAAGCCCTCATACCCCCACGAATTACATATGGCATATAAGCCTTGTCATGCAAGCACTTACTTCAGACAACGACGCGGAAATACAAGAACTCCTAAAAACGATAATCAGATCAGACGGCGGAACGGGTTTTATGCATGAGGGTTTTCACGCAGACAATCCTAATGAATTCACGAGACCGTGGTTTGCATGGGCTAACAGCTTACTCGGTGAACTTATTTATAAGCTCGTAGAAGAAAAGAAACAGCATCTCTTTGAATCGGTTTGACCTTCATTTGTGTTCGTGCGGGACTGACATTGTTGCTGGCAGGACCCGTATAACAAATAAAAGCTTTGAAAGGGGCAGAAAAATGAAACAAAAGAGAATGTTTTTGTTAGTCGTATGCGTCCTGATTATTTCCATCTTTGCGAGCGCTTGCACAAGTAATAATGGCGGAGGTAAAAACAAGGAGAACGCTGAAGCTACAAACAAGGTAGAAGAGGCAGGAAACACAACTTCACCAAGCCCGGAAGCAACAGCAGATGACGGTGCTCCTCCTGTGAAAGATCTAGGCGGCTATAAATTCATCGTTGCGGATAACAATGCCAACAGATGGTTTCCGCAAGAAGGAAGCTCTGATCTTGCCAATGCCGTTATTGACAGAATCAAGTGGGTAGAAGAAACATACAACGTGAAAATTGAAGTTAGAAAACATTCCGAGGAAGAGTTTGGCGCGGCGGTATTGGCAGGCGACAAATATGCTGATATCATCGTTGCTCCTACCTGGGAGCTGGGAAGACATATTAACGGCAAGCGTATTGTGGACATGAATACGATTCCTAACCTTCGATTAGATCAGGACTATTGGAAAGAATACAACACTTCATTCTTACTTACTTATGACAATAGAACGTATGGAACAGCAGCGCCATTCGCTAACCAAGGCGATGAAGTATGGGTTCTGGCATTCAATAAAAGCATTATTGATGAGCTTGGGCTCGAAGATCCTTATGAGCTTGTGAAAAACAAACAATGGACGTTCCAGAAAATGCTCGAAATGGAGCAAGCGGCAAAACGAGATTTAAATGGTGATGGCGTAATGGACAATAATGACCGTTATGGACTTGCAACAGGACATGACTGGGATATTTCTGTCGCGTTATATCTAGCATCAGGCAACAAAATCATTGATATTGCTAGTGATGGCAGCATGAAGTATGCGGTGAATACGCCAAAAGCATACGAGACGATTGAAATGATTAAGAAGTTGGCAAAAAAAGGAGATACGTTCTTCCCTAAAAAAGATGGCGAGGATATGGACGCCTATGTGAAGGCTTTTGCAGAAGGGAAATCGCTGTTTTTAGCTTATTCCAGAGGCCGTGGCGTTATTGATCCGATTTATGAAATGGAAAGTGATTTTGGCTTCATCCCCTTGCCGATGGGCAACAATACGGACGATTACCGCACTTGGGTAAGTCATGACGCACCTTCGATTGCTGTTCCGGTTACGAACAAAGAGCTTGATAAAACGGGATTGATTTTGGAAGCGCTAGCATGGAAAGCGCAAAGCGAAGAGAAAATTTGGATGGATGAAGTGGCTTTAACGCAACTTCGTGATGAGCAATCGCTTGAGACGCTATTGCAATTGAAAAATTACGGTGTTTCGGATATGGCGTTTATCGGTCAGCAAATGCAAGGTAACGTCCACAGCGGCTTGTCTCTAATTCCTGATGTCGGCTTCTACGATCAGAACCTTGAACCTGCGTCCAAGGTAGCGGAAATCGAGGATGCTGTAAATATTGGTCTTGAGGAGCTTGCTCTAAGGCTGAAGGGTGAATTCGTCGAGCCTGAACCTAAGCCTGAGGAAAAGAAAAAGGCAGAATAGCAGCATCACTAAATAGATAAAGGGGCTATATGACAGATGTCGATTGACGCCAGCGCTGCGGCCCCTTTTCTTTTTTTTTGAAAAAAGATGCAGTTTTCCCTTTTGTATGCTGAAGACAATGAATCTCTGTCCATTTGGAGGAAACAAATATGACGGTGCGAGTTGAACGTGTATGAACAATAAAATAGCGAAACGATTAGTGGCAGCAATTGCATTATGTTTGTTGGTGATTATATGGCCACACGCGGCCTTCGCAAGCAAGGATGATAACTTAATTAAGCTGCAAAGCTACCGCGCCTATCTCGAGCAACATGCCGATAAAAAAGCTGGAAAAGCAGATATTGCGATTATGGCGAATACGTATTCGAATGCTGAGGGAGACTTGAAAACCCTCGATAATTTTGAAGGAATGGAAGGTAAATCTGTTCTGACGGGTGAAAGCGGGAAGATCGAATGGGAAATAAACGTTCCAGAGAGCGGGATGTACAATATCGAATTGCTTTATTACCCGATAGATGGAAAAGGCAATTCAATTGAAAGAATGATATCGATTGACGGTAAAGTTCCATATAACGAAGCGAAATACATAAATTTATCTCGGGTTTGGAAGGACAAGAGTGCGATCACTCAGGACAAAAAGGGAAATGACATTAGGCCGAAACAGACGGAAGCGCCTAGATGGAGAACGGTGCTATTACAGGATTTACTTGGCTATTATAACGATCCATTAATGTTTTATTTGGAAAAAGGCAAGCATACCATTGGATTCGAATCGGTGAGGGAATCAGTGGTTTTAAATACCGTCCGTATTTATAAAGCGGAGGAGCTTCAAACCTATGATGAGGTAAAAGCGGGTTATGAAGCGAAAGGCTACAAGGAAGCGGACGCTAAAACGATTAAGGTTCAAGCAGAAAATAGCTATGAGAAATCGGATAATACGCTGTACCCCGTTTCAGATCGGTCATCGGCTATTACGGAACCGCAGGATCCATCCAAGCTCCGCTTGAACAGCATAGGCGGCGATAAATGGAAAATGCCAGGACAGTGGATCAGCTACCGGTTCACGGTAGAGGAAGCTGGCTTATACAAGATTGCGACTAGATTCAAGCAAAACAAATTAGCCGGCATGTATGTCAACCGTAAAATTTTGCTGGATGGGGCCGTACCGTTTCAAGAAGCGAAAGCTGTGAAATTTAAGTACGGAAACAATTGGCAAGTAAAAGCTTTTGGGGATGACGATCAGCCATTTTCTTTTTACCTTGAACCGGGTGAGCATGAGCTTGCGATGGAAGTCACGCTCGGAGATTTGGCAGACGTGCTGAACAGGGTCGATGATAGCTTGTTTAAACTGAATGCCGTATATCGGCAAATTCTTATGATAACCGGTGCTGAGCCGGATTTGTATCGTGATTACGGTTTTGAAAAATTAATACCGGAAGCGATAGCTGCAATGAAGAAGCATGCTGCGATACTTAGAGAGGTATCGGCTGATATGGAGGCGCTGGTCGGTCAAAAAGGCGAAAACATGGTTCTGCTTGATAAAGTCGCCTTCCAGCTGGAGCAAATGGTTAAAAATCCGGAAGCTAATATTGCGAAGACGTTCACACCGTTTAAGGAAAATGTGGGCGCGCTTGGAACTTGGATTTTGACTGTAGGCGAGCAGCCTTTAACGGTAGATTATTTTAGCGTAATGCCTGTATCCAAGAAGCTGCCAAAGGCAGATGCATCCTTTTTCAAAAAAATGATTTTTGAAACGAAGTCTTTTTCGATGTCCTTCTTTGTGGATTACAATGCCTTGAATACGGAAGGCGAGACAAAAGGAGAGCCGCTGGAAGTATGGCTGACGTCCGGACGGGATCAATCGCAAATCATCAGAGAAATGATTAATGATACGTTTACGCCGGAATCTAACATTAACGTAAAGCTAAAGCTGGTAACGGAAGGAACGCTTTTGCCATCGGTTTTGGCAGGTACGGGTCCGGATGTTGCGATGGGAAATCTGGCAGCCGATCCGATCCAATATGCACTAAGAAACGCAGTGGAGAACATCAAAGACATGCCGAACTATGGAGACATTGCCTCCAGATTCCATCCCAGTGCACTAGTTCCCTTTGAATTAGATGGGAAAGCGTACGCTTTGCCAGAAACGCAATCGTTCCCTATGATGTTTTACCGAAAAGATATTTTGCATGATATGGGGCTTAAGGCTCCCGAGACGTGGGATGAATTTTATCGATTGATACCTGAGATACAGAAACAAAATATGCAAATCGGTTTTCCGGCGGATATTACGGGATTGCAAATCTTTTTGTATCAAAAAAATGGCGAGCTGTACAACAAGGAACGAAGCCGCTCGACGCTGGAAGAGGATTTGACCATCGAGGCTTTCCAGAAGCAGACGGAGCTGTTTACGACCTATAAGTTTCCGAGGGACTATGATTTCAGCAACCGCTTTCGGACGGGTGAAATGCCGATCGGCATCGCAGATTTTACGACATATAACCAATTAATCGCGTTTGCTCCTGAAATAAAAGGGCTGTGGGAGTTTGCTCCGCTTCCGGGAACTGTTATGGAGGACGGACAGTTGAATCGGGCGACGCCTGCTACGGGAACAGCGATCATGATGCTTAAGGGCGCTAAGAAGAAAGACGACGCGTGGCGCTTTATGGAGTGGTGGACGAGTGCGGAGACGCAGTCCAGATTCGGAATGGAAATGGAGGCTATCCTCGGCAAGGCAGCCAAACAAGCGACCGCAAATATGGAGGCGCTTGCAAATATGCCTTGGACAAAAACCGAGTATGACCATTTGATGACGCAGTGGTCATTTGCTACAGGTACGCCGGAGGTTCCGGGAGGCTACTATGTGACTCGCAACATCGGATTCGCCGCCGCTGCAGCTTATAACAATGGTGATCCTGAATCTCTTCTGGACTATGTGAAAGAAGTTAATAATGAAATAACGCGAAAAAGGCGGGAGTTCAAATTGGAATGATCATGCCTTGCCACTTTACTGATTCAGGAGGACCCCATTCATGAGTAGAGATTTGGTGATATCAGGAACTGTTGAGCCTAAAAGGCAGGGCAAGCATATCGGGCGAAAATTGGAGCAGGGCTGGAAATCGATTAAAAAGAATAAAGTTTCCTACCTCTTCGCTGCCCCATATATGATCTTGTTTTTTGCTTTCACGGCTTTGCCCGTCATTATCTCATTAATATTAGGTTTTTTCTCTTTTAACTTGCTGGAAGCGCCTATCTTCGTTGGCATGGACAATTATATTAGGCTGTTTCTCGGCGATGATATTTTCATTAAGGCTATCGGAAATACGTTCCTGCTCGCCGTGATGGTGGGGCCGATCGGCTATATAATGTGTCTCGTGTTCGCATGGCTTATTAATGAGCTGCCCAAATCGCTGAGAACGATCTTAACCTTGATTTTTTACGCGCCATCCATATCGGGAAACATTTATTTGGTTTGGGGCATTTTCTTCAACAAGGACGCTTATGGTTATGCCAATGCCATTCTGCTTCGCTATAATGTGATTTCTTCACCTATTCTATGGTTCGAGAATCCGAAATATATGATGACACTTGTCGTTATCGTTTCTTTATGGACCAGTGTTGGAACGAGCTTCCTCTCTTTTATCGCCGGATTGCAAGGGATCGATCGCACGCTTTATGAAGCGGCGGCTATGGACGGGGTTCGAAATCGGTGGCAGGAGCTATGGTACGTAACCTTGCCTTCAATGAAGCCGCAGCTCATGTTCGGAGCCGTAATGAGCATTACCGGCGCATTCGGCACCGGTGCAATTGTTACCGCATTGTGCGGCATGCCGAGCAACAGCTATGCAACGCATACCATCGTTAACCATTTGGAGGACTATGGCGCCATTCGTTATGAAATGGGTTATGCCTCGGCTATAGCTACCGTTTTGTTTATTATCATGATCGGAGCGAATAAGATTGTGCAAATGCTTCTGGCAAAGGTAGGTGAATGAAGTGATTCAAATCAAGCTTCATCGTAGCAAGAGCGGCATTAAACGTTCCTTTTTCGCAGACTTTGGCATCTATTTGTTTTTGCTGCTGTTTGGCATTTTTATGATGCTGCCATTGGTTTATGCAATCTCTAATTCCATTAAACCGTTAGAGGAAATTTGGTTTTTTCCTCCTCGGTTTCTAGTGAATAACCCTACATTGGATAACTTCAGAGATTTGCTCGCCGTCATGAGCGACTCGTGGGTGCCATTCAGTCGGTATATATTTAACACCGTATTTATTACAGCAGTGGGTACGGCTGGCCATGTGGTAATCGCTTCCTTATGTGCTTATGTCCTATCCAAACATAAATTTCCTGGCAAAGGCATCATGTTCAGCACCGTTGTACTCTCGCTTATGTTTAGCGGTGTCGTGACCCAAATACCGAACTTTATTATCATTTCTTCCTTAGGCTGGATTGATTCCTATCAGTCTATTATTGTTCCGGCCTTTGCATCCTCTCTAGGACTGTATTTAATGAAACAGTTTATGGACCAGATGATCCCCGATGCCATATTGGAGTCGGCTCGCATTGACGGGGCCAGCGAATGGAAGATTTTTTGGACCATCGTCATGCCTATGGTCAAGCCCGCTTGGCTGACTCTTATCATTTTTTCAATGCAAGGTTTATGGGGAATCGGTGCGAATCACTTCATCCAAAGCGAGGAACTAAAAACCTTAAACTATGCATTGTCCCAAATCTTAGCCGGCGGTATTGCCCGCACAGGGACGGGATCGGCTGCAGCGGTGCTAATGATGATTGTGCCTATCATCGTGTTTATCATCTCTCAGTCAAAAATTATTGAGACCATGTCTGCATCAGGCATGAAAGAATAGGCATGGAAGGGGAAGAATGCGGTGGTTAGAAAAGAGTGGATCTTGTTTTTTGCCGCACTATTAATGTTGTGCAGCTATGGAATTGAATCAGCTTCCGCCATGGTTCCATATAAAACCTATTTTTATGATTATGATGGGGAGTATCTCGTTTCTCCTGACGCTTATGTGCCTGACAAGGTGTTAAGCGCCAAGGATATGGGAATGACGGACAAAGGGCTGAATCAGCCTTTGGATTTGTTTGTTGACGATCATAATTGGGTTTATATAGCGGATACCGGAACGAACAGAATTATTATTCTGGACGAACAGTATCGGATAAAACGAGAAATTACGGAGTTCGTCCATGAGGATGGCGTTACAAAGGACCAGTTCAACAGTCCGATGGGCATTTTTGTGTCAGAGGAGGGGCTGATTTACGTTGCCGACTCCAAAAACGCTAGAATTGTTGTCCTTCATCAGGATGGAAGCCTGGCTAAAATGTTGAACGCTCCGGATTCGGATGTCTTTCCAGTCGGCTTTATCTATGAGCCTTCGGCTATTGGCGTAGATCCGTCCGGTCTCATCTACGTCATTTCGAAGAGCACGAACATGGGTGTCATTGCCTTGAATGCCGACGGTGGATTCGAAGGTTTCGTAGGCGCCGAGAAGGTAGTGCCCAAGGTGTCTGATTTGTTCTGGAAGCTGGTAACGACCAAAGAGCAAAAGAGCCGCACAGCCAAAAGCGTGCCGACCGAGTATAACAATATTACGATCGATCAGCTGGGTTTCGCCTATGTTACGAGTAGTGCGATTCATGCGAGAAACCAATACAGCGCGCTCGTTAACCGAGATAAATCAAGCAAGCATGCCCCCATTAAGCGGCTGAACCATACAGGCATCGATGTTTTGAAACGTAATGGAGCTTTCCCGCCTGCTGGCGATATTCAAACTACGGATAAGGTTTCTCGTTTTATAGACGTAGCATTGGCGGAGGACGGGGCATACAGTACGCTCGATTCCTCGCAAAATAAGATTTTTACTTATGATGACGAGGGCAATCTTCTTTATGTATTTGGCGGGTACGGAGCCCAAAACGGAGTGTTCCAAAGTGCTTCCGCGCTTGCTTACCAAAGCGATAATCTTCTCGTTCTGGATAAGGATACGAGCAAGTTGACCGTCTTCAGACGAACGGAATACGGCGATAACATTGCAGCGGCGATTCATTATCGGAAAATTCGGAATTACGATGAATCAATCGCAGCTTGGCAGCGGGTTTTGAAGATGAATCCGACGCTTGAGATGGCATATTCCGGCGTTGCGCAGTCTAACATGCGCAAAGAAGAGTACAAGGAAGCGATGCACAATTACAAGCTTGCAAATGATTGGAATCATTATTTTAAGGCTTTTGCAGAGTATCGGAAGGAAATAGTAAGCAAAATGATTATTCTCATTCCGATCGTTGCTGCAGCCATTCTGTGGCTAGTGTACCATTTTTTCAAATATGCAAAGAAGGTAAACGCTGCTGGCTGGAGAAAGCCGGGCAAGCGAACGCTATGGGAAGAACTGCTTTATTCCTTCCATGTGATGTTTCATCCTTTTGACGGGTTTTGGGATTTGAAGCATGAGAAGAGAGGCAGTGTTCGTGCCGCTGTTATTATCGTTGCAGCCGTTATGGCTGTAGACATCTTTAAGCAGCTGGCAGGCGGATACATCTTGTACCCTTCCGACTGGCGTGTAATTGAAATTTACGATACGTTCCTTAGCGTCCTAATTCCATTTGGCTTATGGTGCTGTGCAAACTGGGGTCTCACGACATTGATGGATGGTGAAGGAAGCCTGAAGGATATTTTTATCGCGTCCTCCTATTCGTTAGTGCCCATGGTTTTGATCACGGTTCCCGTCACCCTATTTAGCAACATCGTCGTTTTGGAAGAGCAGCAGTTTATTACCTTTTTTACAACTCTTGCGTTAGGCTGGTCTCTCGGGCTCATATTTATAGGCGTGTTGGTGACCAATGATTACAGTCCATTCAAGAATCTCTATACCTCTGCAATCTCGATAGTAGGAATGGGGTTCATCGCTTTCCTTACGGTGCTGTTCATTAACATCCTGCAAAATATGAATACCTTTTTTAAGACGATCATCAATGAAATTACGTTTCGGTTGTAGAACTGGATGGCGAATAGGAGGTCAGCTATATGAATGTCAAGGGGATCATCTCTAGACTATTAGTTTTAATGGTTGCCCTTTCGATAGGGGTTCCGACAAATGGAATAACGGCGGAAGCGGTCGAATCAACAAAAACGGACAAAGCCAGCTCGCCCAACATGAAAAAAGCAGTAAAGGATGGCGGCTTGGTTACTGCTGCTGAGAATGATCGCCTCCTGCTGTACTTCGACAATGCATCGGGCGGCGTGGCGGTTGAAGATAAAGCTACAGGAAGTAAATTTTATTCCAACCCTCCAAACGCTCTTGAAGACCCGAAAGCGAGCGATGCGATGAAGCAGGAGCTGATGTCGCAGGTTAAGGTTGTCTACAACGTTAAAGGCAAAGAAGGCGACCTGGAAATGAATAGCTACACCCATGCCATGAAGCTGGATCAAGTGAGCTGGGGGAAAATCGATAACGGCTTAAGAGTAGACATGGTAATCGGCCGCGAGGAGCAGCGAATGCTGCTGCCGCGTCAAATTACGAAGGTCAGCTTTGAGCAAAATGTTCTTGATCATATGGAAGCGGAAAGGGATAAGAAGAAGCTATTAGCCTATTATATCCTCTATGGTCGTGCCGATTCGGAAGGAAGCAAAGGCCAGGAGCTGCTTGCGAAATATCCTATTTTGGAGAAGGAAGATATTTATGTATTGAAAACCTCCGTAAAGGAGCGGGACAAAAAGGTATTGGAAAACTACGTTAAAGAGGCGGGCTATACGTACGAGAAGCAGGAGGAGGACTACGCGGAGGTCGGATACAACGGAGATGATTCCGTATTTCCTTATTTTAAAATGAGCCTTGATTACATGCTTGCGGACAGCGGCTTAACGGTCACTCTTTATAATGGGGACATTGAATACGATAAATCTCGCTTCAATCTTGTAAAGCTTTCTGTGCTGAATTATTTCGGCGCCGGGCAAACCGGCGAGGAGGGTTATATCCTTCTTCCTGACGGCTCGGGGACGCTCCTGAATTTCAATAACGATGCGAGCAAAAACACGTTATTGACGACGGGTAAAATGTACGGACCGGATTATGCCTTAACGCAGTCGCCAAGAGGCAGCTACAAACAAGAGTTTCGAGTGCCCGTGTTTGGCATCAAAAAGGATGGAGCAGCATTGTTCTCCATTATTGAAGAGGGAGATGCGATAGCGGATATTAACGGAGTTATGGGCGGTATCAATCATTCCTATAACACGGCTTACGCTAACTTCACGATTCGAAATAAAGACTCTTTTATAGCAAAAGATGCTTTTGAGCAGGCGCCTTGGATCATTTACGAGAAAAATGTATACGGCGGAAACATCGTCATGAAGTACTTCTTCCTTACTGGAGATGACGCGAATTACGTAGGGATGGCAAAGGCATATCGACAGTATCTCGTTGATAAAGGAAGCTTGAGCAAAGTAAGTGTAGATGAGAATATACCATTTTACTTGGACACAATGGGATCTGTCGATAAGATGGTGCGGAAGCTGGGGATTCCTGTTCGCAGCCAAGTGGCTGTCACTTCCTTTGATCAAGCGGGGCTGATGCTGGATAAACTTTCTCAAAGCGGTATCGAAAACATTAAGTTTCGTTATACCGGTTGGTATAACGGGGGCATGAGCCATACAGCGCCTACAAAAATGAAGGTAGAGTCCGTGCTCGGCGGTGCGAAGGGACTGCGGAAACTGGCAGAGAAAGCAGAGAAGCTGGGGGCGCAGTTGTTCCCGGATGTGGATCTTCTTTATGTTTCTTCTAATAAAGCCTTTGATGGCTTTAAGCCGCAAAAGGATAGCATTCGCTCCTTGTTTCAGAAAACAAGCTACAAAGGTCTGTTTAACGTAGCTACGTTGGAGTATGAAAGCAGCGTATGGGGAATTAATCCGGAGAAGATTCCTGGATACTTCAACAAATTTGCCAAAGACTATAACTCGCTTGGATTAAAATCGCTATCCCTATCAACGGTGGGAGAGAGCCTGAATTCCAATTTTAAAAACCGCGATCAAATCAATCGGCAGGACTCGAGAAAAATAATGACAGACGTTTTAACCAAAGCGAAAAAGGATTATGAGGACATGATTACAGACGATGGAAATGCGTACACCTTTCCTTATGTCAATCATATTTTGAATTTGCCTGATCAAGACAGCTCCTTCTCGATAGCAGATGAGCAGGTGCCTTTTATTCAAATCGCGCTGCATGGCTACATTGGGTATGCCAGCGAAGCTTTGAACTTGGCGAGCGAGCTGCGTCCGGCCGTTTTAAAAGCACTGGAATATGGCAGCGGCGTTTATTTTAAATTGAATTACGGAGAAAACAGCCTTCTGAAAGATGCATCCTTATTCGATGATCTATACGCTTCCCAATTCGATGATTGGGAGGAGAACGCTGCAGCCATCTATGCAGAAATGAACAACGTATTGAAAAATGTTCAGGATCAGGCGATCGTTAACCATCAACAGCTTGGCGAAGATGTCTACAAAACAACTTATGAAAATGGTATGGCGATTATTGTTAATTACAGCGATAAAGCAATTGAGGTTGAGGGAACCGCAGTAGATGGAATGGGTTACGCGGTCATTAATCCGTAAACCAAGCGAGGAGGATCACCGGCAATGAACAAATTGTCTGCAGCCATAAACAAAAAAGAAAGGTTTAGGCTAACCGTGACGCAGAAGAGGGATCTGATGGGGTGGGTCTTTGTCAGCCCTTTCGTACTCGGATTTCTCCTGCTGTTTCTGGGTATATTCATTGATTCGTTGCGATTTAGCTTTATGGATGTGAATCTTTTAACTCAAGGTGGATTTTCGGCAAAATTCATCGGATTGGATAACTATCATCAGGTTTTAAGAGTGGACCCCAACTTTAACAAACAGCTTTACGGCGCTGTTCAGAACATGTTATTCGATATTCCGATTATCGTCATGTACAGCCTGTTTATTGCCGTTTTGTTAAATATGAAAATGAAGGGTCGAGGGATCTTTAGAGCGATTTTTTTCGTACCCGTCATTTTAGCTACTGGAATCATCGATAAAGCGGATTTAAGCAATTCGATTATGAACGCTTATCAGAGCATTCCGGGGCTTGATACCGGCGCTTCGATCGTCAACGAATCGTCAGGCGGAATGTTCAGCAATCTTGAGCTAAAAAAATATATGTTCCAAATGCTCGATTTCAGTCCGGCGCTCGTGAATATTACCGTTGGAGCTGCTGAAAACATATTTGCCGTAATTAATAGTTCAGGCGTGCAAATTCTCATTTTTTTGGCGGGGCTTCAGGCGATCTCATCGTCTATCTATGAATCTGCCAAAATCGAAGGCTGTTCGGCTTGGGAGTGCTTTTGGAAGATCACATTTCCGCTCATCAGTCCGTTAATTTTGGTCAATATTATTTACTCGATTATCGACTCCTTTACAGGAAGCAAAAACCAAATCATGCATAGCATTTCGAATGCGATGAAGCTTGGCCAATATGGCACTGCTTCAGCAATGGCTTGGATTTATTTTTTGGTGGCAGCGATATTTCTTGTCGTCATTGGATTTTTCGTCAGCAGATTCGTTTTTTATCAGAATAGGGAGTGATGGATATGCGGGCTAAATATTTAAATCTGCATGCAGTAAATGGCTTGTTCTGGTCGATTATTCGCTATTTGCTTCTCATTGGGCTGGCGTTTCTTATCTTGTATCCGCTGCTCGTAAAGCTTTCTAATAGTTTTATGAGCCCGCAGGATTTAATAGATGGTACGGTACGTTTTATCCCAAGGCAGTTTACCTGGTTTAATTACAAAACGGTAATCGAATATACGTCCTTTTTTAAAGGGCTGTCGAATACGTTCGGCATTTCTTTTCTAAGCGGAATGATTCAAATGCTGGTTTGTACGATGGTCGGATATGGGCTTGCGCGTTTTAATTTCAAAGGAAAAGGCATCGTATTTTCTCTGGTGGTGCTTACCATTCTGATTCCGCCGCAAACGTACATGATATCGCTATATATGAAGTTCAGCTTTTTTGATTTATTCGGTCTGCTGTCTACCTTTACGGGGGGGACTGTCAGGCTTATGGATTCCATGTGGCCGATGGCGATTCTATCGATGATTGGTTTTGGATTTAAAAACGGACTGTATATTTTGATTATGCGGCAATATTTTAAAGGAATACCGAAGGAATTAGAGGAAGCGGCGTACGTGGACGGCTCTGGCTTGTTTCGGACGTTCAGCATGATTATTCTTCCGCTTTCGTTTTCCATGATGATTACAATCTTTGTATTCTCCTTCTCATGGCAGTGGACGGATAGCTTCTATTCTTCCATGTTCTTTAGTCAAATCAAGCTCTTATCCAATTCGCTGCTTGTCGGTTTTGAAGGCTTGATGATGGAGGGCGCCACCATAGGGCTAAAACAAGGTCAACCTTTGACTGCTACTTTAACGAACACGATGTCGTTATTAGTTGTCATTCCATTAATTATTGTGTATCTGTTTGCCCAAAAATATCTCGTAGAGGGCATTGAACATAGTGGAATTGTAGGCTAACAATCGGAACGTTGCAAGAAGAAGGGACGGATGAAGTGAACTTTATGAAAAGTATGTGCTTGCTGCTTGTCGGTAGCTTTTTCTTGACAGGCTGCAGCGGAAAAGAGGAGCTTGTGGAAAACTATAATCATCAAGCGGAATGGGCAGAGGAAATGCTCATCAAGCATTATTGGGATAAGAATGGAAAGTTGATGAACAATGCTTATCCATACAGCAAAGAACGTGAAGAAAACCTGAACTACTGGTGGAAGGCTCACGCTGTAGATGCCATGATGGATGGGTATGAAAGAACGGGTGATGCTGCCTATACGGACATGGCAGAAGGGATCGTCAAAAGTATCATCAAGAAAAACGGGTCGCTGTTCAATGAGTTTTATGATGATATGGAGTGGCTAGCTCTTGCAGCGCTCAGACTTTATGATGCAACCAAAAGCGAGACGGTCAAAAGCTATGTATTAAAACTCTGGAAAGATATTAAGACAGCTTGGTGGGAAGACGAGCTCGGTGGCATGGCATGGAAAAAGGATCAACGAGAGAGTCGAAATGCATGCTCCAACGGTCCTGCAGCCATTTTGGCAGCAAGGATGTATGCGTATTTTGGCGATGAGGAAGATCTGGAATGGGCCAAAAAAATATATCATTGGGAAAAGCGACATTTGGTTGATCCCGAAAGCGGCCTTGTGTATGATGGCCTTAAGCTGGAGAGCAATGGTGATCTGAACGTCAATAAGAAATGGATATTTACATATAACCAAGGCACTTATCTAGGAGCGGCTGTAGAGCTATATAAGATTACAAATGACAAAGGTTATTTGGCAGATGCGGAGAAAACCGCCGTCTCTGCTATGAAATATCATACGGATGCCGAGTCCGGAATGATGAAGGAAGAAGGAACGGGAGACGGCGGGTTATTCAAAGGCATTTTTATCCGTTATTTAATCAATCTGTATGAAATCAACGAAAGCATCCCAATCAAAGAAATGATCCTTCATAATGCGGATACGCTGCTGTCGAAAGGCAGTACAAATGAAGTTGGTTTGTTTGGCACTGCATGGGATAAACCCCATCAAGAGCCTCTGGACATATCCGTGCAATTGAGCGGTGTATTCCTAATAGAGGCAGCTGCAAAAATAGAAAGGTTAGATTCGAAATAATGGTTACTGACGTAGAGGGGCAATAGCAAAGCTGTTGCCCCATTTCGCCTTTTCATATATTGATGTCGTGATAATAAAGATGTATAGTTGATATATCAAGATACTATGACAAGGTAGGTAGCCTTATGGAAAATCCTTTATACGAGCAAATTTTTAACTATATTTTCCAAAAGATCAATGATGGCGAACTGAAGAAAGGTGAGCGTGTTCCATCGGAAAAAGAACTGGCCGCCCACTTTAACGTAAGCCGAATTACTTCGAAGAAGGCATTGGAGATGCTCTCGCAATATAAATTAATTGAGAGAATACAAGGAAAGGGCTCCTTCGTAGCGGAGGTATTGCCTGACCTGAACGAAACGAAGCTGCAGAAGCAGATGGAAAGCGGTGAAGCGGAGCCGGTAAATGAGGATGGGCGCATTTTCGGTGTGATCCTTCCCGATTTTGGCGATGCATTCGGTGCTGATCTAATAAGGGGCATAGAGGAACAATGCGCAATAAACGGCTGCGTGATGATGATGAAGCTGACCTATGACAATCGTGAGGAAGAGGAAGCTGCAATCCGTACCTTCATTAAGCTTGGTGTTGATGGTATTATCGTATTTCCAGGCCACGGCGAGCACTACAATTCCGAATTGCTTAGATTAGTATTAAACGGCTTCCCGATCGTATTAGTAGATAGATATTTGAAGGGAATCGCCGCAAGCGCAGTGTATACAGACAACAGGAAGGCAGCGTATGACCTGACAAACATATTGCTGCGGCAAGAGGGGCGGCATGTCGGTTTCTTATCCACGCCAGCCGACAATACGACGACAATTGAAGATCGGATATTGGGTTTCAGCGACGCCTGCATGCAGCAAGGAATTACGCCTAAACCTGAGCATATCATGACGAATCTCTACAGCACTTTGCCGCAATCGTTTGAAACGATCAGAGTACAGTATGATATAGAGACGGTACGTCATTTCGTGGACATCAATAAGGACCTTAATGCGTATGTAGTTTCTGAATACAACCTCGCTCTCATTTTACGTGAAGTGCTGCTGTCTTTAGGAAAAAGGATTCCGGAAGATTATCAAATTGTTTGCTTCGACTCTCCTAGTCAGCCTTTTGACGATTATTTGTTTACCCATGTTCGCCAGAACGAGCGTGATACAGGAAGGAAAGCGGTAGAATTATTATTGCGTCGATTGAATAATGAGGTTACGGAATTAAACAACATTGTGGTGCATGAGATTGTTCAAGGGAATTCAACCATATCGATTTAACGTCAAAATGTTTCAAGGGACGATTCCACGAGCCGTAATGACGGCTCTAGATTCGTCCCTTTTTTGCATGTAATTATACACTTAAAAGATATAGATAACATATTGACATGTTGATATAATAAAAATGATATATTGATTAAAAGTTCTTTGTATCGTAGAATTTCAATATGAAGCAATTTCTGGAAGCTGAAGACCAGCAAGTCAATCACCATGACAAGACTGTCGAGATGACAGTCTTGTTTTATTTTCATTATTAATTCGTCCGATATTGAAAGAAATCGCACGTCTCTCTCATTTAAGCGTTGTTGGCCAGCCTCTATAATGACAGTAACCGAGGTTGGTCAGACAATATGAGAAAAAGAGGTGCAGCCATGAAGTCTTATGCGAATTTAACGGGCTATTTATTTATATCCCCGTTTCTATTCGGATTTTTTTTGTTAACGCTATATCCGGCTCTTCAATCGTTATACTTTTCGTTTACTGATTATTCGCTGCTGGAGCCGGGAAGCTGGGTCGGAACGGACAATTATAAGAGGATGTTTACGGCAGATCCCAATTTCTCGAAATCGCTTGGCATTACGTTTACTTATGTCATTTTTGCGGTTCCGCTTAAGCTTATGTTCGCACTGCTCGTCGCAATCGTACTGAATAAGCAAATAAAAGGGATGTCCTTTTATCGGACGATTATGTATTTGCCCTCGCTCATAGGCGGCAGCATCGCGGTTGCTGTTCTATGGAAAAACATATTCGGAGCGGAAGGCTTCATCAGCAAGATACTCGCTTTGTTTGGCATTGAAAACATGAGTATGGTGACGAATCCGGAAACGGCGCTCAGCACGCTCGTTCTGCTGCAGGCTTGGCAATTCGGCTCAGCGATGATTATCTTTCTGGCAGGCTTAAAGCAAATACCTAAAGAGCTGTATGAAGCCTCCGCGGTGGACGGAGCGAGCAAGGTCAGGCAGTTTTTCAGCGTGACGCTAACGATGCTCTCGCCTGTTATATTGTTTAATCTGATCCTTGGCCTCATTGGCTCGTTCCAAATGTTCACGCAAGCCTTCATCATCACAAAAGGTGGCCCTTTAAAATCGACGTATATGTACGCTCTTTATTTATACGAGAAGGCCTTTGGCGCTTTCCAGATGGGCTATGCTTCCGCTCTTGCTTGGGTGCTGCTGTTAATCATTGCTGCGGCTACCGCGATTAATTTTGCCATTTCAAAGTACTGGGTGTTCTATGAAAGCGAAGGAGGGAAATGACGATGAGTACTTTAAAGCGGATGAAGGCTCGGCATCTTCCAACGCATTTGATTCTAATTCTTGTTTGCGCGGTAATGATCTATCCAATTGTATGGTGGCTTGGCGCTTCTCTGAAAACGAATGCGGAAATGAGCCTCCCGGGCATCTTTCCTAGCGATCCGCAGTGGAGCAATTACGTGAAGGGGTGGACGGCCATACCGGACTATACGTTCAGCCGTTTCTTCACGAATTCATTTATTATCGAGCTGTTCAGCGTGGCGGGCTCCGTCGTATCGGCCAGCTTGGTCGCCTTTGGCTTCGCCCGCGTAAACTTCAAGTACAGCAAGCTATGGTTTGCGCTTCTTATGCTGACGATGATGATTCCTTCACAGGTTATTGTGATCCCGCAGTATGTCATGTTTTTTGATTTGAATTGGATCAATACCTATTTGCCGATTATTGTGCCCCATTTCTTCGGAGGAGGCGGATTCTTCGTCTTCCTGCTCGTGCAATTCATTCGCAGCATTCCGAGGGAGCTCGATGAATCGGCCAAAATTGACGGCTGCACGACGTTCGGCATTTATTTCCGCATCATCATGCCGCTCGTTAAGCCGGCGCTTGTCACCGTTGCCATCTATTCCTTTCTATGGACATGGGACGATTTTTTCCAGCAGCTGCTTTATATAAACAGCGTTGAGAAATTTACGGTAGGGCTTGCCCTTCGATTGTTTATGGATTCGCAGTCGAGCGTCGAATGGGGACAAATGCTCTCGATGTCGCTGCTGTCGATCATTCCTTCGGTAATCGTGTTCTTTTTGGCACAGAAGCAATTTATTGAAGGAATTGCAACGACGGGCCTAAAAGGGTAATACTTAGTAGATTCTTAGAAAAGGCGCAATGGACAGGGAGTCGCGCTTTCCGTAAGCTGAATGATGCTTTTGCCGTCATGAAGCTTGCGGAGAGAGCGATTCGTTTTGTCCATTTTGTCGTCTTTCCAAACTAGAGGCTAAAAGCCGTATAAGCCGGCGCGGGAGGTCGTTATTGCGTGTTGCGAAATCCGTTCAAAACCTATCGTATGGGCAGTTTGTACATGCTCACGTTCGGGGGCTTTTTGGTGCTGTTTCTCGTTCTCCTTATGGCTGTGAGCTATCAAGTAACAGCCGCCTACATGTCCAAGCAGGTGTCTGTCTATCAGCAGGAACTGCTTGATGAGGTTGGCAAGCGAATCGATGCGAAAATGACCTCGGTAGAGCAGGTCGCTTTGTCGATTACGAGAAATGAAGCGCTGCTTAACTATTTGAGAAACAAGCAAGCGGATGTTTACAGCAGAAAATTGGGGCAGCAAGAGTTAGGCTATTATTTATCCAATATTGTGTACAGCTGGAATGATGTACTCAGTTCCGTGCATGTGTATATGCATGATCCGCTGCCGATGATCGGCCTGCCGGCTGGATTCGAGGAAATGGACGATTTGCCGAAGGAGCCGTGGTATTCGCTCGTGAGCCAAAGCGATTATGCATGGATCGGCGAACGGGAGGTCGCAGCCGGGGGCCAGAATAAGCAGGCGATCAGCTTTGCGCAAAAAATATATTCGGATACGAATCAGTTTCTCGGCGTGCTTGTGCTGGACGTGAAGCCGGAGGCGGTGCGCGATACGCTGCTTAATGAAAGCAATAAGAACCGCGGAATTAAGCGAGTGCTGCTTGGTAACGGCCATCAGATGATGACGGATGCAGGTTTCGATCAGGAGGAGAACGTCTGGCTGCAGGACATGCTCCAAGCTGAATTTGCACATCCAAGCTATTTAAACGGCAGGAAGGTCGAACTCGGAGAGCCATATTTCGTGACTGAATCGGGAGACCGAAACGCACAGTGGCAGGTTATCCAATTCACCCCCATGAAGGACATAACCGAGGACAGCTCCAGAATCGCGTTAACGCTGGGAGCAATCGGCGTTGCGGCCATTCTGATCGCCCTCTTCTTCACGCTAATTTTTTCCCGCCAGTTTATGAAGCCAATCATGACGCTGAAGCAGGGGATGGACCGATTCTCGGTCGACAGGCTTAAATCTGAAATGCCGCGCGATTATACGAATGAGTTCGGCATTTTATTCCGTGGCTACGACGCTCTGACCGAACGGGTTACAGAGCTGTATGCCCATCAGGAGAAGCAATATATCAAGCAGAAGGAATTGGATGTCAAGGCGCTTCAGGCGATGATTAATCCTCATTTCCTGTATAATACGCTGGATCAAATCAATTGGATGGCCATTGAAGCCAATCAACCCAAAATCAGCGAAGTGCTGGAGCTGGTGGGCAAAATGTTCCGCATCGGATTGTCCAATGGAGATACGATCGTTACGGTAAGGGAGGAGCTTGCTTATATAGGAAGCTACCTGCAGATTCAGCAAATTCGGATGGAGCCGTTCAAACTCGACGTTTCAATTGAATTGCCTGAAGCGCTCGAGTCCTATTATATGCCTAAGGTGCTGCTTCAGCCGATAGTCGAAAATGCCGTTATGCATGGCTTTCACGGTCGGCAAAGCGGAGCTGTTCATATACAGGTAACGGAGCATCAAGAAGGCATAGCCTTTGTCGTTCATGATAACGGAAACGGCTTCCGGCCAAATCAAGACGAAATGCCGCAGCATCAGAAGAAGATGGGCGGCTATGGCATCCGCAATGTAGAGGAGCGCATTGAAGCGTTGTTCGGGGCGCCTTACGGCATTCAAGTCGTCAGCTTGCCCGGGGAAGGCGCTACAGTAACCGTCCTCATACCCAAACGGGATAGAGTGAACTATTATCGCTGATAGTCAATATTCAAAGGAGGAACGGATATGTGGAGAGCGGTCATTATAGAAGACGAACGGAAAATCATACAAATCATGCGGGGCATCGCCATATGGGAAGAGCTTGGCATAGAGGTGGTCGGAGACGCCCAGGACGGCCAAGCAGGCCTTGCGCTCATTATGGCTGAGCAGCCGGATATTGTAATCACCGATATTTACATGCCGGTTATGAACGGGCTTGCCATGATCGAGCAGCTGCGCGAGCGACGATTCGCAGGGAAAATTATCGTGCTATCGGGCTATTCGGATTTTGAATATGCCAGGCAGGCGCTGCGCTTACAGGTTGATGATTATTTAAATAAGCCGATTTCATTAACGACGATGAAGGAAGTATTGTCGAAATCGATCGCTGAGCTCGAGACGGTCATGAATGAACAGCAACAGAACGAGCGGTTGAAGGAAAAGCTGATGGTATATGAGCCCTACGTGCAAAGAAAGTGGATGAATTACGTCGTTACTGGTACACGTGACGCCGGCATTGGCGATATTGAAGAGGTGAATCGGAAATTCAGCGCTTGGGATTACAAGGGGCATCTTGTTATCGTCATTGAAATGGTGCGAACGGAGAGAATCAGCAAGCTTTCGATGGTCGACCATAATTTATTTTACTTTGCGCTGAGCAACATCATCGAGGAGATTGCAGCAGAAGGATGGCCCAAATCGGAGCTTGTCGAGCTTTACAGCCACCATTGCGCGCTGCTTCTTCATGTAAGCGGGGAAGGCGATGGAGCAGAAGCGGAAGCCAAGGCGATTAAGCTTGCGGAACGAATCGCTCATGCGGTCTATTCCTTCTTGAAAATCGAAATCGTGACAGGCATCGGCGGGATGAAGTGCCAATGGCGAGAGATCGCCGCTTCGACGGAGGAAGCTTTCAATGCGATCTATTTCAAAAACCGCCGATTAAGCAAGGAACATAAAGTATTTGCTCTGCCAGAATCGTTCGACAAGGAGCAATATCAGCTTTATCAGGAGCTAAAGCAGGGCATCTATCCATTCAAAATGTACCAGGAGCTGTCAGAGGCGGTCGCGCACGCGCAAATCGATCAAGCTATCGCCATTATACAGCGTTTCATCATCCAGCAGGACGGTATCAACAAAATACCTATCGCGTATATCCGCCACTTTTGCTCGGAGCTCTGGGGGCTTATCACCCATGCTTTATCACAGGCGGGCATCGACCAAGAGCAACGTCAAACCAACGATGAGAATTATGCCGCCATCGAAGCTTTGACCACGGCCAAGGAGATGGAGACGTGGCTTATTGGCAAGCTACAGCAGATTGGCGAGCAATTCCATGCCAACGCAAATGTGAAGCATCTTCAGGCCGTCGAATTTATCATTCAATACGTGCATGAAAATTATGAAAAGGAGCTGACGTTAACCGAAATTGCAGACGAGATTGGCATGTCGCGCAGCTATTTGAGCCATATTTTCAAAAAAACGACGGACGACACCTTTAATTCTTATTTGACCAAGGTGCGGATGGAGAAAGCGAAGGCGCTCATCATGGAAGGCAAACATCTAATCTATGAAGTCGCAGATAAGGTTGGCTACAAAAACGTGCCTTATTTCAGCACATTATTTAAAAAATATACGGGAATGAATCCGACGCAGCTGTTCGAAACGTACAATTCCGCTTTTTCGTCAAATATTGAAAATAATCGGACATCCCCCTCATATCCAGCGAATTAGCGCTATGTTACCATTCGAGTGTATCAACCTAAACATCCAAGGAGGGGCTTAAAAGATGAAAACCAAAAGGTGGTTGACTGTCATGCTGGCAGCAGCGTTGACGGTTTCGCTGGCGGCTTGCGGCGGCAAAAAGGAAGATGCTGCCGGGGAAGCAGGAAACACGGGGGACAAGCAGGTTACGTTAAGAGTCATGTGGTGGGGCTCGCAAACACGGCACGATGCAACGCTGAAAGCGATTGACCTGTATGAGGAGCAAAACCCGAACGTGAAGATCGTATCGGAGTACTCCGGCTGGGATGGCTACTGGGACAAGCTCGCAACGCTGTCTGCAGCACGGAATATGCCGGACATTTTCCAAATGGACGCCTCCTATCTAGGAGACTACGCCACACGCAGCCAATTGCTCGATTGGAGCGGTGCGGATTTGTCGAAGCTCGACGCCAATCTATTGGAGACGGGAACCGTAGAGGGCAAGCAAGTAGCGCTTCCTGCAGGAAGAAACAGTTATGGCATCGTTTACAATAAGGCGCTCTTTGCGCAATATGGCATCGAGGAACCGAAGGAAGGCTGGACCTGGGATGATTTCTTTGAAATGGCCCGCGATGCGCGCGCTAAATTACCGGACGGGATGTATCTCTCGAGAGACTTTTCGGCAGGCGAGTTAGAATACCGGGCTTATCAGCATGCAAAAGGCAAAGGTCCTTTCTATGTTGACAACAAATTGAATATGGATAAGGATACATGGCTGGAATGGTCCGGCATTTGGAGCCAGATCCGCAAAGACGGCGTTGTAGCTCCCGCAGAGCAAACGATCTCGGACGTTGAGCTTGACACGCAGTTCGATTCCCTTGTGAAAGGCACGGTACTGATGAAAGGCACGCATTCCTCGCAGATCGCCGCCTATGACAGCTTATTGCCAGGCAAGCTCGGCGTGGCTGCATTCCCTTCAGGCGCGGAGGCCGGAGGCTGGTTGAAGCCAACGTTCTACTGGTCGATAAGTGCGGGCACGAAGCAGGCCGAGGAATCGAAAAAGTTTGTCCTTTGGCTGCTGAATGACCCGGAAGCCGGCAAAATTTTAAAAACAGAGCGGGGCACGCCGGTATCCGATGAAGTGATGGCTGCGATCGAGGCGGACTTGACCGATGCCGATAAGCTGGGGCAGCAGATGCTGGAGAAGATCGCGAAGAACGCTCAACCATTTACGGCGCAGCCGCCGGGCTACAATGATTTTGGCCGTGACATGAACAATACGATTCAAAGCGTAATATTCAACAAAACGACGCCGGAAAAGGCGTACGAGACGATTCAGAAGCTTGCGGCCGATACGGAAGCCAGCTTGAAGTAGAAAGGAGCCCTTTGAAGTGAAGCTACCTTAATCGGTACAGAACTGGCTAACCGAGGCCGAAGATCGGCTGGGGCATCGCCCCAAGCTTCTCGCTATGTTTAAGCAGTGTTACCCGAACACACTCAGCACGACGACCAAGCTGCAAGGCGATGGCACAACCTTCGTTATTACGGAGACATACCAGCCATGTGGCTTAGGGATTCCAGCGCACAGGTAAAGCATTACCTTCATCTGTCGAAGGAAGACGCCGAGCTTGGGCGCATCATCGAGGGGCTGATATCTCGGCAAATGCAAAGCATCCTCATGGACCCCTAGCAGGCGCTCACGAGCACGGATGAGGCGGAAGTGGAGCGCTTATTGGAGACGCTGCTGTCGATCGATGCAGGGACGGCCTTTATGCACGAAGGTGTTGACGTCAACGATCCGGAGCAGTATACGCGCCCTTGGTTCGCATGGGCGAACAGTTTGTTCGGCGATCTTGTCAGCCGGCTGCTCCGCGAAGGCAAGCTATAAGGGAGGAGATTCGATATGAATTTTACGATATACGACCGGCCGGCAGCCGTGTTTGTGGAAACGGAAGGCTGGGAGAGGCTAGAGCCCTCCGGCCAAAGCGCATGGAGCGGCAATTCTGCTTCTGTGTCAACCGAACAGGCTGGAGGTCGAAATGAAATCAAGCTGTCGCTTGAAGCGAGCGGCGTTGAAGTCAAGACGGTTCGAATCCGCTGGAATAGCCCGTTTAGCGGTCCGATTACGCTGCTAGCCGACCATTGGGAGCGGGGGTACGGCGACCTCGGATGGATGGGGCTTCAGCCGGAGCGGGTGTTTCCCTGGTACGTGCTCATGCATGATGGAAAATCGACGAATGGCTTCGGGGTAAAGACTGGCCCTAGTGCGATGTGTTATTGGCAAGTCGATTCGGCAGGCGTCACATTGACGCTTGATGTCAGCTGCGGCAGCCTCGGCGTTCAGTTAGGCGCGCGACGGCTGGAGATGGCCGTTTTAACAGAGCGGAAGGGTACGGATTCGGAGTCATCGTTCGAAGCAGCGCGCCGGTTTTGTGAAATGCTGTGCGATCGTTCGTTAATGCCGGAGTTTCCCGTATACGGCGGCAACAACTGGTATTATGCCTACGGCAAAAGTACAGCTGAACGCATTTTGGAGGATTCGCGCTTCATTTCGAATCTTGCCGGGGAGAATGCAAACCGGCCCTTCATGGTCATTGACGACTGCTGGCAGCTGGGTGCCGGCGTGACGGGCAACGGTGGTCCGTGGATTGGCAACCGCGATTTCCCGGATATGGGGGAATTGGCGGCGCAAATGAAGCAAGCAGGGGTAAGGCCCGGCATATGGCTCCGGCCGCTCTTGACGCATGAGAACGTGCCGGACGCTTGGATTCGTTATACGAAGGAAGGACATTACCTCGATCCGAGCGTGCCCGGAGTGTTGGAATATGTAGCAGAGTTTACCGGCCGGATGAATGAATGGGGCTTTGAACTGATTAAGCATGACTTTACGACGTATGACCTTTTCGGCGGATGGGGCATGGACATGAAAAGCCGTACGAACAAGCTTCCTTACACCTTCGCCGACCGTTCGAAAACGAGCGCCGAAATTATTGCGGATCTGTATGGCACGATTGCGGCCGCCTCGAAGGACAGCATGATCATCGGCTGTAATACGATAGGCCATTTGGCGGCGGGTTTGTTCGAGATACAGAGAACAGGCGATGATACGAGCGGGCGATCATGGGAGCGTACAAGAAGAATGGGCGTCAACACACTTGCCTTCCGTATGCCGCAGCACGGAGCCTTTTTTAGCCATGATGCCGATTGCGTGGGAATTACGCCGCAAATTCCGTGGGAGCTCAATAAGCAGTGGCTGGATTTGCTGGCCAAGAGCGGAACGCCGTTGTTCGTATCGGCAGATCCTGGCGATCTGAATGACGAGCAAATCGATGCGCTCAAAGCAGCATTTGCAGCTGCCGCTGCTGAACGGGATGCGGCGGAGCCTTTGGACTGGATGTATAATCATTGTCCGGCGAGCTGGCGCACGGCTGACGGCAACGAAACATACGAGTGGACGGGACGCGACCGTTTGCCGCTTACAGACGAAGAAAACCATTGGTGGCTGTAGCCTGAATTAGCTTTGAGTTGGAGGGGGAAGGACATGGATGCATGCAAGGGGCAGGATCTGATTGATTGGCAGTACCGGAAATCGGCTCCGGATGCGGACCCGGCTTCCCACTCCCACACCAAATGCGAGCTGTTTTATTTTCACAGCGGACAGGCGGATTATTGGGTGGGGGATAACAGGTACGAGCTGCGACCTGGCGATATGCTGATTATGCAGGGTACGACCCTTCATCGTCCGGACATCATTCGGCAGGCGCCTTACGTCCGGACGGTGCTCCATTTCGAACCGCGGATCATCCGGTCCTTGGAGTCGAAACCAGAGACCGAAGATCGTTGGCCTGAGGTGCTTCGTCCTTTCTACGAGCTTCAGCATTGCAGGCTGCGCCTCAATGCCAGGCAGCAAACCGAAGCAGAGCTAATGCTAGCTAATATGCAGCGGTGCTACGCCCGCGGCGATTTTGTCGGCAGCAGCCGATTTCAGCTGGGCATGGAGGATATGTTGTATTGGATTTATGATTTATGCGGTCCATACATGCTCTCGGTGAAGGACTGCTCCGAGCCCGAGCGGCATGTGCAAAGCATCATCTCCTATATAGAGAGATTTTATATGGAGGAAATAACGCTCAATCTGTTGCAGGACAAGCTGCACTTAAATAAGTTTTATATGAGCAAGCTGTTCAAGGAGCTAACGGGGAAAACGATTATGAAATATTTGTATACCCGCCGTGTGAATCAAGCCAAAGTGCTGTTTCAGGAGCATCGGCACCTGTCCGTGACGGATACCTGCTACAGTGTGGGCTTCAAGCATGCCTCTCATTTCACGAAGGTATTCAAGCAGGTTGCTGGAACGACGCCGGAGCATTATAGGAAGCATGCGCACGGGCGTTGATCATGAGTCGGAGCACAGGCGTTCAATCCTTACGGGGAGGGAACGCTTTTTTTTCAGGAAGCAGGGGAGGGAGTAGCGCACAATGACAAATTTACAGATACAAGACAGTATTTACGGGAAAACGGGAGCGGATATCGATGCTGCGCTGCATGGGCTATCCAATCGTTACGTTGCGGAGCATCCGGCACAGCCTTACGTATACCGCGCTTTTAACCGAGAGGGCATTCAGCGTGCGGAGGATTTTAGATATAGGTTCAACCTGGATGAACGGTTCCCCGAAGCGCAGCCCGGACAGCATAGCTACGCATGGGGAAAGGTATGGAGCGATGTTTCGGATGCGGAGCTGCAATGGTCGGTGACCGCATACTGCCCGCTAGAGATTTTCGTAAACGGCAAAAGCATTTATCGCTCCTTGCCGCATGAAGAGAATGAGAGGCAAACAAAGGGTTGCGGCTCCGTCCTTGGCCAAGGCTGGAACGACGTAGTGTTAAAATTCACGAAAACGCGAGCGGGCTTTGGAGGCGCGTTCGGCACGTCGAATACGAAGTGGGTTATTTACCATTCCGTCATTGCATCCGAAGAGCGTGAAGGCCAGGAAGGCTGGTTGTTCAGCGAGCCGATTCAGCAGCCCTTGCCTGTGGAGCAGTTGCCAAAGGCCGGCCAATCCGAGATTGGAAATTCGCTGAATTGGCATCCACGGCTTGGATGGCAGGCAGAGGAGCAGGCTGTTTCGCCATTTTCGCGATTGTTCGGCGCAGGAGCGGGGCGGACGGGCTTCGCCTGGACGCGGCTGCATCACCCGGCAGTTGGCGGCGGTTGCCGCATAAAGGGCGTCGCCGCTAGCGCTATTACGGTGTTTATCGACGGTCAGCAGGTTTACCACGCCGACCAGCCTGGCGAATTTGATGTAACTATCGATTTGTCTTTCGGAGAACACAGCCTCATCATCAAGCAAACGGCTGCGAGCGAGTGGGGAGTCGATGCAGCGATTTGGAGCGGTGATCGAATAGTGCCTTTTTCAAGCCCGATAGAGGTAAAAGGCGGTTTTGGTAATTGGCTGTATTTGGGACCGTTCGTGGAAAACCACATTCCCGAAATCGGGCAGCTAAATGAGCTTTATCGTGTTTTTGAGGATGGGGAGCAGGGGACCTACTGGAGAATTGATGCTCCCGGCACATGGATTCGGCCTTATATGGAAGCAGCGCTGTTCGGAAAATGGAATTATCCTTTGGGTGTTACGCTGTATGGGCTGTTGGAGGCCGGAAGAAAGCTTAAGCGGAATGAACTAGTTCGCTACGTTTCTGATCACGTCGGTCAAAGTACATCTTGGTATGCGTATATGAAATGGGACCAAAGGCAATATGGCGCTCCGGGCATATTACATCCCATTGCCCACATCGACAGCCTTGACGATTGCGGCTCGTTTGGTTCGATCATGCTTGAGGCGCTTAAGGATCATGGTGAGCTGCCGGGAGCAGAGCGGCTTGCCCATGAAATCGGGCGCTATATGGTGCAAGTACAAGAGAAATTGCCTGACGGCGCCTTCTACCGCGAGCATCCTCATGGCGCGAATACGTTATGGGCAGATGACTTGTATATGGCCGTGCCTTTCCTATGCCGATATTATCAGCTCACGGGGGACGAGTCTTATGTAACCGAAGCGGCAAAACAGTTCTTATTGTACAAAAAGTATTTGTTTATGCCAAAGAGCGGCATGATGTCCCATGTCTTTGACTTTAAGCAGCGTTTGGCGACCGAGGTGCCTTGGGGGCGCGGAAACGGCTGGGTGCTTTTCTCGCTGTCGGAGCTGCTTGCCGTTCTGCCGGAGGAACATTATTTACGGGGCGAGTTGCTTGGCATGTTTCAAGCGTTAAGCTCCAGCTACCTTGCTTACCAGAGCGAAGAAGGGCTGTGGCGCCAGGTCATTGACGAGATGGATGCCTACTTGGAGACATCTTGCACGGCTATGTTTATCTATGCCTATTCCAGGGGCGTGCGCAGCGGCTGGCTGCCGGATGTTTCCGCCTTTGCGGAAAGCGCGTACCGCGCTTGGGAAGGATTGACGCGTCATAGCATTGACGCAAAAGGGAATTTATACGGCGTATGCCGAGGCTCAGGCTATTCTTTCTCCAGCCATTATTATAAGTACGACCTGCACACGCAGCTTAATGACACGCACGGCATTGGCATCGTGCTGCTCGCAGGAGTTGAGATGCATCGTCTTCTGGATTGGCTGAAAGAAAATGGTGATGACGAGCTTATTCAAGAATGATCAGATCGATGAAGCACTCGGCTATTGAAGATATAATAAATAGATAATGATCAGTTTAGTATTGATCATTGAAGCAAAAGCAAAGGTCTTCAATCATTAGATTGATGACCTTGCTTTAATTTTATTCAGATAACGGTCAGCATTCCTGGATGTGAGTGCCCATTGTTGACAGGTTATCTATTGAAAGGTAGAATTGCAACATGAACAAAAACAAAAATACAGCAGATACTATTTTGGACACTGCCCAGTCGATCGTACAGGAGTTTGGGTTTAACGGATTCAGCTATGCGCACATTGCAGAAAAAGTAGGGATACGCACTGCAAGCATTCATTACTATTTCCCTAATAAGGAGGATCTAGGAGATGCGTTGATTGCGAGGTATTACAGAAATTTCATTTCTGCAATAGCTGAAATTGATGCGGCAACACAAAATCATTTAGAAAAACTGCGCAAGTTCGTATTGCTTTACGGAGATCCTGTTCAAAATTATTGTACTTGTATGGGGGTTATGCTCTCTACCGACTTGGCTACTTTATCAGACAAAACCCGAGAAGGGATAGCTCAGCTATTCACAGCCAATCTAACCTGGTTGGAGCGCGTATTGGATCAGGGACGGCGTGAAGGGGAGCTGCATTTTAAAGGTGACGCGAATTTGCTTGCCCATCAATTTCTTGCTTCGCTTCAAGGTGCGCAATTAATTGCAAGAAGTTTTCGGGATATCAACAGGTTTGATCGGATTGCCGAAGGATTATTATCCGCTTTAACGTAAAAAAGGCGGATTTTTTTCAGCCCATATTCTATCTTTTGATAGGTAGTCAAAATTAATTAGAAATTTGAAATTCAGGGTTGACAGTCTATCTACTAAAAGGTAGAATACGATCATGAACAAAAACACAAGAACAGCAAATATGAGTTGGGATAGTTCTTAGTCGTCGTATATGCAGGTATTCGTTCTTTATGGAATATACATTGCATGGATTGCAGAAAAAGAAATACAGCCAGTTTCCTTACATCTTAAAGAAGAAGACAGCTATTCCATTAAATTAAATCTATCTTTTAATAGATAGATACAGGAGGAAGTATAAATGAGTTTTCAAGGTAAAGTAGCAGTGATTACAGGTGGAAGCAGCGGCATTGGAAAAGCAGTGGCAATTGAGCTAGTGAAGCGAGGAGCTAACGTAGTCATCAATGGGCGCCGTGAACAAGCGCTTGTAGAGGCTGCAAGAGAGGTAGATCCGACAGGCGCACAAGTTTCGTACATTGCTGGCAACATTTCAGATCCCCAAGTAGCTGAACGCTTAATCGAGGAAGCACTTTTGCGCTTTGGACGTATCGACACACTGGTGAACAATGCCGGCATTTTTATAGCGAAACCATTCACGGACTTCACGGAAGCAGATTTTGAATCGATCCTGTCCATCAATGTAGCAGGATTCTTCCGAGTTACTCAGCGCGCAGTCAACGAGATGATGAAGGCGGGTTCCGGCCACATCGTCAACATCACGGCAAGCGGAGTCGTAGAGCAGCCCCTTAAAGCCGTGCCATCTGTACTTGCCGCACTGACCAAAGGAGGCTTGAATGCAGCTACAAAGTCACTGGCGATCGAGTATGCGGACAAAGGCATTCGCGTGAATGCAGTAGCGCCAGGAATCACGAAGACGCCGATGCATGCGGTTGAGACACATGAATACCTATCCCAATTGCATCCCGTAGGCCGAATGGGCGAGGTTCAGGATATTGTTGATGCCGTTGTTTATCTGGAATCCGCACAATTCGTAACGGGAGAGATTCTTCATGTCGATGGCGGTCAAAACGCCGGACAGTGGTAAGCCGCAAATAATCTTTTGAGTGGGAACAAATATTAAATGTACTTCAAGGAGGATCGAATTTATGTTGTACGAACTGAGGATCTACCAAGTGGTTCCCGGCCGCATGCAAGCGATATTGGATCGGTTTCGGGACGATACGATAAACATTTTTGCGAAGCATGACATGAAGGTATCGTTTTTTTGGGTGGACGCAGACGAAACGAAGGATCGCTTGTATTACGTGCTTGAGCATTCGGATGCGGAATCGCGTGAACGAAACTTTCAGGCCTTCTTGGAGGATCAAGAATGGCTGGATGTTAAGGAAAGAACCGAAAAAAACGGTCCGCTGCATGAGAATGTCGAAATCATCTATATGAATGAAGCGTCTTTTTTCCAAAAGGGATAAAAAGAACCATTTTCCTAAACGGAGGAGGGAAAAGATGTTATATGAGCTTCGAATTTATGATGTGAATCCAGGCAAAATGAAGGTTATCCAAGATAGGTTTAAAGATCATGTTATTCAATTATTTATGAATCACGGCATGAAAATTACGCATTTTTGGGAAGATGCGGATGATGCAAATAACCGTCTTTATTATGTTGTTGAGCATGCCAATATGGAGACGCGTAATCTTAACTACAATCGTTTCCGCAACGATCCTGAATGGATGGAAGTAAAACGAATCTCAGAACTTGATGGACCATTAGTAAACAAGCAAGAGAGTATATTTATGAAAATACAGCGTTTTTCGAAAATAAATAAAAATATAACTAGTCCTTAATATTAAAAAAAAAAATATGAGACGGAGCGACTAAAATGAAAACATTAGTAATCGTTACTCACCCAAATATCGAAACATCCAACTGGAATAAATCATGGGTGGAAGAATTGAAAAAACATGATGATATCACGATTCATGAATTATATAAAGAATATCCAGATGAAAAGATCGATGTTTCTAGAGAGCAGCAGTTAATTGAGGCGCATGACCGGATTATTTTTCAATATCCGCTTTATTGGTACAGCACACCGCCATTACTGAAAAAGTGGTTTGATTCCGTATTGCTGTACGGCTGGGCTTATGGACCGGATGCCACGAAAACGACGGGTAAAGAAATCGGAGTGGCAATCACAACTTATGGCACGAAGGAGTCCTATCAACCAACTGGCTCCAATCGTCTCACCCTGGAAGAAATATTGAATCCAATTCAAGCGCTTGCTCGTTTCATTAGCGCCACTTACTTGCCTCACTTCTCACTAAACGACACTTCTGATGTAACGGAGGAACGTCTGGCACAGAGCAGCATCGAATACGTTCAACACATAAAAACGGTAAAGCCGGTTGTGGTTGAATAATGATGAAAAACTTGACTATAGACGTTTACATGGATACGACTTGCCCTTGGTGTCGTATGGGGACGACCAGTCTGCGATCCGCATTAAAAAAATTGCCAGAAGGCACGAACGCAACCGTCCGTTGGCATGCTTATCAGCTTAATCCCGGCATTCGACCTGAAGGAGAAGATTATCGGCAGGTTATGATTGGGAGATTGGGCGGAAATGCACAATTCGAAGCAAGAATGAAGCAGTATAACGAATATGGAGCTCAATTCGGCCTTACGTTTAATATGGATATGGTGAAATTTACACCGAATACGACGTTAACCCATCAGTTAATTGCGGTTACGCCAGAGGAATTGAAAGAGCAATTGATTGCGAATATTTACACGGCATATTTTGAAAAAGGTATTAATATCGGTGATGTGAATGAACTTGTGGAAATAGCGAGTGCCAGCGGGGTTACAGACGATGCTGCTGAACTCAAAATACGGCTCCTTAAAGGCGATGGACTTGAAAAAGTTGAATTAGGACAACGCAGCGCGCAAAAGCTGGGCATCAGAGGGGTTCCTTACTTTGTAATCAATGAGGAGATCAGCTTATCTGGTCTGCAATCTCCAAGCGAGTTTATGCATTTGTTTGAAAACAGTTCATCTGCTGCGAGGGGTTAAAGAACGATATCAAAGCCAAGCCTTCTGGTCTTTTATCCGCATCCGCGGGTGGATCGGGTCTCGGCACACGGCAGATAATAAAAAAAGTTTGGGGCGATACCAATGGGGCTCATTCAAAAGTTATTCAAAAAGGAGACTAATCAAATGTCAACAAACGTTAACCTAGCCATCATCTACTACAGCTCGGGTGGAACGAACTACCAATTGGCTCAATGGGCAGCGGAAGGCGGCCGTCAAGCAGGGGCAGAAGTGAAAGTTTTAAAAGTCGCAGAAACTGCGCCGCAATCCGTTATTGATGGCAATCCATCATGGAAAGCGCATCTTGAAGAAACTAAAAATATCCCGACTGTATCAGTTGCGGATTTGGAGTGGGCGGACGCGATTATTTTCAGCATGCCAACTCGATTCGGCAATCTGCCGGCTCAATTGAAACAGTTCATCGATACGACAGGCGGTCTTTGGGCTCAAGGCAAAACAGTGAATAAAGTCGTTAGCGCGATGACCTCCGCCCAAAATGCAAATGCGGGACAGGAACAAACGATCCTTCAGCTGTATACGTCAATGTACCACTGGGGAGCGATTGTGGTAGCTCCTGGATTTACTGATCCATCTGTTTTTGTTGCCGGAGGGAATCCATACGGAACAAGCGTAACAGTGGATCAGAACGGAAAGATGAAGGAAGACGTGCGCGCTTCTGCTGAACATCAAGCAAAACGCACCGTATCGGTTGCTAAAGCATTGAAAAACGGTTTAGGACAGTAATTTGGAGAAGGAGAATGAATAAATGAGCATTCGGGGAAAAGTATTCGTAATAACAGGCGGAAGCAGCGGACTTGGGAAAGCTATGGCAGTTGAGATGGTGAATCAAGGAGCGAATGTCGTTATCAATGGACGTCGAGAACAAGAGTTAGCTGATGCTGCAAAAGAAATCGATCCAACTGGAAAACAAGTGCGATTTGTTGCCGGTAATGTTGCAGATCCTGAGGTCGCGCAGCGCTTAATCGATGAAAGTTTGGCTCACTTTGGACGCGTCGATACGCTGGTTAATAATGCCGGAATCTTCATTTCCAAGCCATTTACCGAGTATTCAGAAGAGGACTTTACAACGTATTTATCGACTAATGTCGTCGGCTTCTTCCATGTTACCCAACGTGCGGTTGCAGTGATGCTGAAACAAGGTACGGGACACATCGTTACGATCACGACGAGTCTGGTTGACCAACCATCGGCTTCCGTTCCTTCTGTACTCGCTTCGTTGACGAAGGGCGGATTGAAATCTGCGACGAAATCATTAGCCATTGAGTATGCTAACCGAGGTATTCGTGTGAATGCAGTCTCACCGGGAGTCATTAAAACGCCCATGCATCCCGTCGAATCACACGAAGCGCTAGCTCAACTACATCCAATGGGACGCATGGGCGAATCGCATGAAATCGTTGAAGCTGTGTTGTATTTGGATTCAGCCAACTTCGTAACGGGTGAAACCCTGTATGTTGATGGTGGACAAAATGCTGGACACTAAGCCATATAGCAGCAGAACAAAACATCTAAACATTTACGATTGAGATGGGGGGAGAATATCGATGCCGATCGTCACGATTCAAGTTACCCGCGAGGGCACAGCACCAGATCGTCAGTCTGTCACGGCGGAAGAAAAGGCGGAGCTCATTAAAGGGGTCAGCGAGCTTCTGCTCAACGTTTTGAACAAGCCGCTAGAATCTACCTTCGTCGTTATCGAAGAGGTTGACACCGATAATTGGGGCTGGGGCGGACTGCCTGCGTTGGAATATCGCCGAAAGCTTGCCGCTATGAAGAAGGATATGTAATCACTCTAACTGACATCGATACTTAGTCGGCGTCATATCAATAACAAGCCCTGCAGGTCCTAAAGGATCTGCAGGGCTTTCCTGTGAATCGACAAAATAAAGCACTCCGTCAGCTAACGCTTAGCTCCTTACAGGGTGGAAATTTTGACAAGATGAATATCGTTTTCGAATAGGTATTCCTCCATTTGGCATAATAACAGTAATGAATTTGACAAACTGGAGATGCTTTCATGAGAGGATTTAAAAGTGGTAGATTCAAGAAATTCGAAAAAAAACTAAAAATGAAAAGCACAAATCTGGAGGAGGACAATAAAAAAGAGTTTACTTCGGATATTGAGCAAAACGAAAAGATTTTAAAAGAAACGTTTCAGGATTGTTCCGACTTGGAATACCGACGGATAGAGGTTAATCACAACATTAAATGGCTCATTGTTTACATAGATAACCTGATTGATGAAAAAATGCTTGATGAGCATGTCATTAAACCAATGCTAACAAGCTTAACTAGAGATGTTCCTAAAGAAGCAGAAGATCTTAAAAGTGAAATGATCTCCATTGGTTCCACGTACAGTTCTACAATTGTATCAGATACCGTTCGCCATGTATTAGAGGGTTATGCCGCCATTTTAATGGCGGGAAGCAATAATGTGATGACGGTTTCAATTCCCGGTTTATCCAAAAGAAGTATTGACGAACCGTCATCCGAGCCGGTAATACGCGGCCCAAGGGATGGCTTCATTGAACATATTTCAACAAACATAAGTCTGATTCGTGCCAGACTCAAAACCTCAAAACTAAAGGTAGAGTATATGACCTTGGGAGAGCTTTCCCAAACTCGAATAGCCATTTTATACTTAAAGGGTATTGCGGATGATACATTAATTGACGAAGTTAGAACCAGATTGAAGCCGATTCAATTGGATGGTGTACTCGAATCCGGAAATATCGAAGAATTTATTGAAGATCAACCTTATTCACCATTTCCTCAACTTCATAGCACGGAACGTCCGGATGTGACAGCTGCTGAATTGCTTGAAGGAAAAGTTGCCATTCTTGTAGACACTACCCCATTCGTCATAATTGCTCCGATGACGTTCTGGGCAGGACTTCAAGCAAGTGAAGATTATTATATTCGTTGGCCAGTCGCTACTTTTGTTCGATGGGTTCGATTCCTTTTTATCAACTTTGCGATATTTGCCCCTCCACTATATGTAGCTATTACGACCTTCCATCAGGAGATGATTCCTACTAGTCTTGTTTTGAGTATTGCGGCATCAAGGGAATCTGTGCCGTTTCCTGCGATGATTGAAGCTTTACTAATTGAAATCATATTTGAAGCACTGCGGGAAGCCGGAATTCGTCTGCCTAAGCAGATCGGCCAAGCCATTAGTATTGTTGGAGGATTGGTCATTGGCCAAGCAGCTGTCCAAGCAGGATTAATATCTGCTCCGGTAGTCATTATCGTGTCCATCACTGGAATTTCCATGTTTACGATTCCCCGATATAGTTTTGCAAATGGGATCCGATTACTGCGTTTTCCAATATTATTCTTAGCGGGAACTATGGGTCTTTATGGCATTGTTTTAGGATTTCTAGGCATCATGTTACACGTGACCTCTCTACGTTCATTCGGGGTTCTTTATTTTTCACCAGTCGCTCCGCTGAAGTTTGCCAAATTGAAAGATGTTTTCATAAGGATACCGATTTGGGTGAAGTTTCGCCATTCTATAGATCCCAAATCACGAGAAGGACCGAATTAGCAGATCTTGGAAATTAGGGTAGAGGCGTATTGAAGGATTGGGGGTATAAGAGATGAGAGCATTAAAATGTATGATACTTCTCGTATTCATCATCCTTTGCGGATGCTGGGATCGTACGGAAATTAATGATCTTGCATTTGTTACAGCTACTGCCTTAGATCTGTCGGACAATGGCAACGTGCTGTGTTCCCTTCAAATCGCCATACCCTCATCTACTGAAGGAGGGAATCATGTTGGAGGGAAAGAAGATCAATTTTTCATTATATCCGCAGAAGGAAAGGATGGAAATGAGATTCACCGGAAACTTCAGAAGAAGAGCTCACGCCTATTGTTCCTCTCCCATCGAAGCATTATTTTTGTTAGTGAACGTTTAGCTAAGCATGGAATTAATGATGTGCTGGATATTTTTACTCATGACCCTAAGAATCGATTAAAAACGTATATCATGGTTGTAAAAGGAGGAGAAGGGCGGGATATTTTGAAATTGAATTATCCTTTAAAGCAAGTATCAATCGAAGCGGTGAAGGAAATGCAAATTACAGGAGATAATTTGGCAGTAACGATACGCGATTTTTTTATTGCGTATGCAAGTGAGGGCATTCATCCCGTTGTAGGGACAATTGAACGCGATTTCCACTCTAAAGATACAGATAAGGAAATATTTAATTTTGCAGGCGCCGCTGTTTTTAAAGACTTCAAACTAAATGGTTTATTAGATGAAAAAGAATCATTGGGGCTACTGTGGTTGACGGACAAGTTAAAGACCGGTCGAATCACGACAAATTTACCCAAAGGTGGGGAAGTTGGTATGGTTTTGAACCAAGCAGATCGCAAAATTATAACGCAGACTCCAAATGATTCTGTCCAATTTAAGATCCAGCTTGAAGGTCAAGGAAGTTTGGTCGAGAATACTTCCGATTTGGATATTAACGATCCAAAAAATTTAAAGGTAATAAAACAAGCTTTAGAAGATGCGGTTAAGAAACAAATTCAAGATTTTCTATTTAAAATTCAAAAGAAGTATAAAGTGGATAGTGTAGGTTTTGGCCAGGAAATATATAAGAATAATCCGGGTAAATGGGCTGTTTTGAAGAACCAATGGGATAAGCGGTTTCCAGAGGTACATATGACGATTGATGTTGATCTGAAGATTAAAGGATCCGGAATGGTACATTCTTCTTTCGAGATGCAAGATAAGGAGATTGGAAAATGATCCTGCAAATCGTAACTTTCGTAATCCTAACGTTGGGCTTGTCCATCTATAACGTTCAGATTTTTCTAAATAAAAAAGAACCTAAAGCGGCTCTTTTGTATGGTGGTTTGATGGGGATCTGTATGATCGTTGGTTCTTTAATATTTGCCAAGGTTGATATTCCAAGCACAACAATTCCTGTGAGAAGCATATTTGAACCCATCGGAAAAATGATTTTAAAACAATGAAAGCTAAAGCGCCGATTTCTTCCAAAGGCTTTTTATGGAATCAATTATTAGAAGGAAAATAGGTATAATTAATTGTGTAAATATGGCATAGCTTGGATATGTATATTTGAGATAATAACTCAAATCGGTGGAATAGTTTGCAAAAACCGAAACCGAACCTAACACTGACAAAATCGTTATAGGCATTACAAGGTCTCTGTAATTTTTAATGTTAAAAAGTTGGCATATACTTAGACAGATAATAAAGAAGGTAAGAGCTACTTTTACAAAACAACCCATAACCCATATCGCTACTGCCAAAGCTTCCAAGCGTTCAAAGCTTCCTTGAAAGCCTATATACTGAATGACGCTTAATAAGGGAAAAGTCAATTTTTCCGTTAATGGCCCAAATATTATAATCAAAAGCAAGACTGTAATGGCGAGTAGTCCAGCGTTAGCAAACAATCCGATAAACGAAGCTTTGAATGCTTTTTTCGGTTGATTTAAATAAGGAAGAAGCCACCCCAAAATAATGAATTGACTTAAATAAGCGACAGGATATATCGTCCCCTGAAGGATTGGCAGCATACCTTCGCTCAACACGGGACGGAGCCGCTCCGGATCAAATTCCGCGAGCATGAGCATCAGGAGTGGAATCAACAAAACAAACATGACTAAGGCAAGGAATTCGTTACATCTTGCTATAGATTCGATCCCCATATAGACTGCGATGCCGCATAAGAGTGCCAATGATAGACTGACAACGATTGATGGGCTTTTATGGAGCAGAACCGTATTTATGAACTGTATATGTTGATTAAGAATAATGAAATCAAAATTAATCCAGTAATAAACAATATACAATCCCAAACATTTTCCTAGCCATTTACCTAAGATTTGTGAACTGTACTGAATAATCGTTTGACCCGGGTAGCGTTTGGACAATATGATCATCACCCAAATATTGATTGCCCCGATCAAGACCGCAGGGAAAATCGTTATCCACGCGTCTTGCTTGGAAATATTGACCATCAAACTCGGTAAGATAAGAATGACAGTGGGAGCTATAAAGGAAAAAAGTAAAAAACTCAATTGAGTTGCCGATATTTTTTCAGCGGATTTCATTCGCGTTCTCCTTCTGAACAGATATACAGCAATTATTACCTTTCTTCACATATGGTAAACAGGTTTGACAGGTGAAACGACAGACTCTGCCAAAATATATTGATTCAGTAAGAAGACAAGATGTCTTTAGCATCCACATGAAATAACCTATTTTATCTTAAAAAACACTACCCAAATTTAAAAAAACGGTAGTGTTTTTTTGTGTCGGGTGACAGGATCAACCCGCCCTCCATTTACCCAGGCTTATTTCACCTGTTGACAAATTAATGGACTAGTTATATTTTATATATTATTAGAATAAATAATCTTAGGATAAATATTCATAGAATAAATATTCTTAGGATATTAAATCTATCTAAGATGAAGAAAGGAGATTTTCACGGGAACACTCAAATTTCCGGCTTCGAATATGAAGCGAAAGAGGAATGCTTTAACGGAAAAATATCGTATCAGAACTTGTCCTTACAGAACTGGAATATCCGTTGTACGCAAAACCAAGATAAGGGGGTGGGGAAGAGTGACTGAACGCGATGTTGAGGGCAAGGCGCTTGATTTAAGACTCATACGTGTAATAAGCAACTCGATGAAAGTGCTATACGCGAGTTTAGAATGTGACATTGACAGCTATGGGTTAAGTATGGAAACCTTCCGAATTCTCGAGTTTCTTTACAATAAAGGTCCGCATTCCATTCAGATCATTAGCGATACTTTCTCGATTCCTAGCGGGAGTATCACCTCTGTGGTCGATAAGCTGGAGAAGAAGGGGTTCGTGGAACGGCTCCCCATCCCGGGTGATCGACGTAAAACAAATGTGGCATTGACCGGGGAAGGAAGAAGTTACTTTGACAATATCTTCCCAAAGCATGTTCAAACGATCTCCGACAATTTGTCCTTCGCGACGGATGAGGAGAAGCTAGAACTTATTCACGTGCTGAAGAAAATCGGATATGGAATTAAAAATCGTGAAGGCCATGTTAAAAATGATGGTGTGGATTCTTTCTGATAAGAAGGATTTTATTATAATTTTGTATTTAGGGGGATTTGAAAATGGAAATTGGTGTAGATACGTTTGTCGAAACAACTCCCGATGTTCAAACGGGCGAGACAATAAGTCATGCGCAGCGGCTGCGTGAGGTTGTAGAAGAAATAGTCCTTGCCGATCAGGTTGGATTGGATGTATTTGGAGTCGGAGAGCATCATCGTAAGGAATTTGGGGATTCCGCTACGGCCGTTATATTGGCCGCGGCGGCGCCCATGACCAAAAGGATACGCTTAACCAGTTCGGTTACCGTACTATCTGCTGCTGATCCCGTACGTTTATTTCAGCAATTTGCCACGCTCGATGGTATTTCAAATGGACGCGCTGAGATTATCGCGGGTCGAGGCTCTATGGTCGATGCATTCCCATTGTTTGGATATGATCTAAAAGACTATGAAGAGCTTTTCGAGGAAAAATTGGAGCTATTATTAAAATTAAGGGAGTCGGAGAAGGTATCCTGGAAGGGAGGGCATCGACCTGCCTTTACGAATCTTGGTGTGTATCCGCGTCCGGTTCAAAATCCTTTGCCCGTATGGATTGGCAGTGGGGGCAATTCGGAATCGGTCATACGAGCAGGCGTACTTGGACTGCCTCTTGTTTTGGCGATCATTGGCGGGAGTCCCTTGCAATTTGCTCCGCTCGTGCCACTCTATAAGAAAGCTGCGACTCGTGCAGGACATGATGCATCGAAATTAAAGATAGCCGTGCACTCACTCGGGTTCGTTGCGGAGAGTACTTCTCTAGCGGTTGACAAGTATTTCCCTCCCACTCAGGCATCGTTTAATTATTTTGGTAAAGAACGCGGTTGGGGACATTATAGCCGTTCACAATTCGATGCCGCACGCAGCTTAGAAGGCGCACTCTATGTAGGCGATCCCGAAACGGTTGCCAACAAAATTATTCACATGCGCAAACATTTAGGTTTCACTCGATTTTTCCTGCATTTGCCCGTTGGCACCATGCCACATGAGGATGTTATGAAAGCCATTGAACTATTGGGAACGGAAGTCGCACCGCGAGTTCGGGAAGAGGTCGCAAGATGGGAAGCTGAGGAAAGAGCTTTCTGAGGATCATATTCGATTTGTTAATCAAAAGAGGCCAACCAGTAAAAACTGGCTGGCCTCATCATACAACTCAGACTGCTACTAATATAGAGGCAGCCTAATTAGGTTAAAGCTCTAACCTCTATACCGAATATTAATCATAATACTTACGTCGATTTCATTAAAGCGCATCATCACTTACTCGAATTTAAAATGAATATTTTTCTCTTCACCTTCTAAATGCCTCATCCGAACCTTCCATGAAATGGCGTACAGTGTCTCGTACAATTGTTTTTCAATCCTACCCTCGGCTTTTCATATTCCACTCCCATCTTTGCAATGATAGTGTAGGCAGTCGCGACAAGAGTGATTACATAACTCGCAGCGTCTGCTTTTTTGTTTCATTTGCAAACAAGCACTTAAATATATAAATATCTGCCCTAGAAGTGGGATTTTCCTCATTATGGAAGCGGGAGTAGTCTGCTAAACTGAACACGCACGAAGAAAATGTAAGGGCTTTCAATCGAAGGTGGAGGCTAATGAATACAATCATGAAGGAGGACATTTGCAAATGTTAAAGGTTAAAAGATGGCTTAGTGTGGTTTTGTCGTTGGCGCTAATGGCGTCGGTTCTTATTTTTCCGACAGAAACCGCTCAAGCTGCACCGGAGTTAACAATGGACGCAGGTGCAGCGCCCGCAGAGATTTTTCCTTACGATCAATCCTCAAGGTATTCGGCCTCAGCGAACTTCACGCTCAAAGCGAATGGGGTGCCAATCCCGGTAATTAAAGCATACAACGATTATGATTACGCTCATTTCTCGATGTCCGGCGGCCCTGTGACGTATGAGGTGACGATTCTGAATACGGACAAGGTGCATGAGTACGCAATCAGTCCTAAGAAACTTGGAATCAAGGCTGATAGTGTTGTAGGCAGAACGTTAACGATTACAACTCAGAAGGATGAGTATTTGATCATTTCAATGAACAACCGAACAACGAGGCTCGTCATTGCGGCTGATCCGGCGGAAACCGATATTCCAGCCTCATCAGGAGAAGGGATCTACAATATTACCAAAGCTCCTTACCAAGTAACGACAACTGGCGTTCAGACGGGGGTAACCGAAAGAACGGCAGCGATTCAGAAGGCAATTGATGATGCCAGCAGCTACGGTACGGGACGGGGAAATAACGCCCAAGGCGTTGTCTATGTACCGGCTGGAACGTACTATATTGGTAACTTAATACTAAAGAGCAATACAGCCATCTACATGCAGCCCGGAGCAACCTTTGTCGGTACAGGGAAGACGGCTGATTATACGGAGCATTGGTTTAAAAATTCCATGGGCAGACCTGCAACATGGTGGATCTCCACAGCGTTTGACTCCCAGAATATTAAGATCTACGGACGTGGAACGATCGACGGTAACGGAAAACTTCTTCACGACGATAAGAGTACCAACAATAAAGGGATGATCAACAACCTAGTAGTCCCAATTGCCACGTCCAACTTTACGATGGACGGCGTCATCATTCGAGAGTCTGCGGGGTGGGCTGTCATGCCTGTTCGTTCCAATGATTTGGTATTTACAAATTTAAAAATGTTTAACAGCCTTGGCATGGGCGAGAATGACGGGATTGATATCGTCGAGTCGCAAAATGCTGTCGTACGCAATTCGATCGGAATTGCTTTAGATGATCCTTATTCGACGAAAGCATGGCAAGAGGATACGGATATCGCATCAGGAAAAGTTCCTTGGCCTGGGAATCCAGAACCAGTGAGCGATGTTGTGATCGAGGACAGTATCACATGGACCTTATGTTACGGCTACAAAATAGGTCAGGGTGTCATGCAAAATCAGGACAACATCACATTTAAAGATGGCGTTGTGTATAAGGCAGCTGTAGGCTTCGCAATCCATCATAAATATGGGGATGGCTCGGTAAGCAACGTGACGTTTGAAAATATCGACGTGGAGGACATTAGCGGTAAAAATGAGGACAATAGCGCATGGATGACCCTGTTTACGGTGAATCACAATAACAATGGCGTAGGGCCGATCACTGGGGTTACCGTGAAGGATATTACCGTGCGCGACGCCGGTGAAAGCTTTGCCAAAATCAAAGGGCAGGCAGGGGCATTGATAACGGGCATTGCCTTTGAAAATGTTTATATGCCGGGGAGCTCTACGCCTGCGACGACTTTACATGAAATGAATTTTACGGATCGGGAATTTTATAGCGGAGTTACGATTAAACCGGTGCAGGAACAAGAACCGAGACCGCGGACCAACTTGGCACTAAAACAACCGGCAGTCGGATCTTCAAGCGACGGTTCGACCGATACGGCTTCTTTGGCCTTCGACGGTAATCTTACAACGCGTTTCGGGTCCAAGCGAGGCGTTGATCCAGGATGGTTGTATGTTGATCTTGGCGAAACCAAACGGATCAACGAAGTACGACTTTATTGGGAAGCGGCGTACGGCAAAAGCTATCAAATTCAAGTGTCCGATGATGCAAAGAACTGGACTAATGTGTTCAGCACCACAAGCGGAAAAGGTTCTTTGGAAACGGTTTCAATTAACGAAGTAAGCGCCCGTTACGTTCGCATGTACGGAACGGTCAGAGCTACGCAATTCGGATACTCCATTTGGGAATTTGAGGTGTATGGACCAGAGATATTAGCAGACAGTATTAAGCTTGATAAGACGAAGCTAGACTTGTTGACAGGCATGACGGAGCAGCTTTCGGCATCGCTGCTTCCGGAGAATACAACGAACAAAAGAGCAATATGGGCATCGAGTAATCCCAATGTCGCCAATGTAAACGACAGCGGTCTCGTTACCGCAACAGGACCTGGTACCGCCACCATTACAGCTGCAACGTCAAATGGAGAATTTTTGGCGACGGCAGCGGTGACCGTTACAGGAATAGGTACGCCTACATTGCATGCCGCTATTGCAGGGGATGGGCAAGTTAGCTTGAACTGGGACGCAGTTGAAGGGGCGACAAGCTATCAAATATTTAGCCGAGCTGCTGAAGGTTCATATGGAGAGGCACTAGCTTCTGTGAACAGCTCTGTTAACAGCTACAAGGCAGAAGGACTGGGCAATGGAACGACCTATTTTTTTGTGATTAAGGCGGTCTATCCTGGAGGAGTGAGCGCTGCGTCCAATGAAGTCAATGCCACACCGCAGGTAGCGCCTGTGCTGGATTTTGTCGCTCCAGGGGATGCCAACATTCACTATATGGGCAGATGGGACCGGAGCTCATCAACAACATATAAAAGCTACTGGCCAGGCGCATCCCTGCGGGTAAGCTTCACGGGGACGAACGTCCAAATTAAGATGGGTGCTTCAGCGAATCTGTATGCCAAGATCGATGATGGCCCTTACGTTTTGTATAAAAATGCGAACGGAACCGTCCCTATAACATCGACGCCGCTTCCTGCTGGAACACATCGATTAACCGTAGTTTCCAAGAATGTTCTGGATGTCCTGTCCTTTCAAGGACTGCTTCTTGACAGCGGAGCGACCACTGTGCCAGCGGCTCCGAGGGAGCATTTGATTGAGTTCATTGGCGATTCCATTACCGTTGGCTACACAACGCCTGAAGTATCGATCGGTTCTTACGCATGGCTAGCAGGAGAGCAGTTAAATGCCGATCACACTCAGATTGCCTACACCGGGATCTGCCTGGAGACAGGTATAGCTTGCTATGCGCCTAATTCACTCGGGATGAGCGAGCAATATTTTAAACTGCAGCCAGGCGATTATCCGGACTCACCGGATTGGAATTTCAGCACATACCAGCCAGATGGGATTGTTATTAATTTAGGGACTAATGATGCTAAGTTCAATGTGTCAGATAGCGATTTTCAGACCACATATACGGCATTTCTCCAGCAGATAAGGACGAAGTACCCAGCTGCGCAGTTGTTTGTTCTTCGCACCTTTGGCGGCTTCAAAGCTGCGCCTACGCTAGCCGCAGTCAATAGCCGAATCGCTGCAGGCGATGGCAAGCTGCATTATGTAGATACATCCGGTTGGATAGATGCGTATCCGTCATCCGATTTCAACGACAGTCTGCATCCTTCCAGCGCCGGACATGTTAAGATTGCTAATCGGCTTGCGCAGGTAATGCAGCCTTATCTAGAACCGGTTGAGGCGCCGGAGCTGCAAGATATTACGGAAAAGAAAGCAGGAGATACGGTTGCGATAACCGGGCTTACAAAGCTGAGCACGCTTACAATTAAAGTGTTAAGGCCGGACCAAAGCATCCTCTATGTCAATGTGTTAAAGGGCGGAAATTTCAGTGACTCATTTACGCTGCCGAAAGACGCTATGATCGGGACGTATACGATTGTTGCCGGAAGCGGGGATGTACGAACGGTGAAGCATTTCGAGGTCATCGAAGAAACAGGCAGCGGCTCGGAAGTTTTAGCAGATGAGATCAGTCTGAATCCTTCCGTTTACACCATGGCTGTTGGCAGCCAAGCGCAGTTTGCAGCAACTGTATTGCCTGTTAATGCAACGAATAAAACGGTGACTTGGTCTGTATACAATGAAACAGGTCAAGCTCAGATTGATCAGCAAGGGGTATTAACAGCGATTAAAGCAGGAATTGTTACTGTAAAAGCTACGGCAAAAGATGGATCAGGCATCGCGGGTAGTTCTCTCGTAACCATCACTCAGAAAAATGGCGGGGGCGATAACGAATCTCCGAATAATGGCGGCAATACAAACCATGTCTTGCCTTCGGTCATTCCGGTTATGAAAGAGGGTATGGCATTCGTACAGCTCGATAAGAACCAAACATCAGCCCTTGTATCCATGAAAGATATTCAAGATCGAGCACTGCAAGTGAAGGTTGAAGGTGCTTCTGTCACCATTGATCAGAAGGAGTTGAAGTATCTCCTCTCCAAGGCAGGTACGATGGAAGAAGCTATCGTACAAGTCAAGTTGGAGCCGGTGTCAGGCAATGTCAGCCAGGCTCAGCAAGGGGCAGTGCTTTTAAGAATCTCGGGCCAAATCTATGAAATCAAAGTGTCCTTGCTAACTAAGGATAATCGCGAGATTAAAGCCGAACAATTGCATGGAAGCGTCGAAATTTCCTTGCCTTATGACAAGGCTAATACGGATCCCTTGCTGCTTGGTGTTTATTACTACAATGAGCAGACGGATCAATGGGAGTTTATTGGCGGGAATACGAATCCGGATACAGCAACGATCACCGTGCAGCTGAAGCATTTGAGCAAATATGCAGTTATGGCATATAGAAAGTCGTTTGATGATGTTAATAAAAGCCACTGGGTGGCGCGTACGCTGGAAGTGTTATCGGCTAGACATATCATAACAGGCAAAACGGAAAACCTGTTCGTTCCTGATGACAAGACCACCCGCGCAGAGTTCACAGCTATGCTGATAAGAGCTTTAGGATTAACGGCAAATACAACCGCAAACGCATCTCCATTTACAGACGTTGATAACAACGCATGGTTTGCTGGTGCTGTCCAAGCCGCTTATGGGGCTGGACTCGTTAAAGGAGTCACGGATACTGAATTTGCTCCTCATGCAGCGATCACTCGTGAACAGATGGCGATTATGCTTGTGAATGCTTATGAATTTAAGCATGGGAAGATTAGCTTGGCAGCAAAACCTTTGCAATCCTTTGAAGATGGGGCTGACGTATCTGAATGGGCAGTGGAAGCCGTTAATAAAGCATTGGCGGTTAAGGTGATGCAAGGGGTAAAGGATGGCGAGTTTGATCCAAAGTCTCAAGCAACCCGCGCGCAAAATGCGCAGGCTATCTATAATCTCTTGTTCGAGGAGGAGTGAATATGAAAAGAAGACGTCATAGGCTCCACGCCGTCGTAAGTTTGTTATTGATAACTTGTTTGATGACCATCAATTTTAGCTTTGTAACAGGATTCTCCAAAGAAGTCACTGCTGCTGAGCTTGTACAAACTTCGAACGCAATTACATCTAATTCATCGGTAACCGAAGCGACCTACAACGTGAAGCTGCCGGATGCCAACCCTGCTGCTCAATCAAGCGTGCAGCAGTCGGTTTATGTATCCGATCTGGACTGGGTAAGCTCCGAGTCTTACTGGAGTCCTAGTAAGCGAGATCAATCATTGGACGGCAATCCGCTTACCTCCGCTGGCATCGTGTACAGCAAAGGGATCGGCACACATGCAAGCTCCAAAATCGAATACAATCTCGATCCGGGGTATAAGCGTTTTACAGCTTTAGCAGGTATCGATGACGAGGTGAAGTCCAACCCGGAGTTTGTGAAGGCCAAAGCGAAATTTTACGTCAAGGCTGACGATGTCGTCATTGCGAGCTCGCCCGAGTTGAAAATTAACGAAACGTATATGTTCAATGTCAGCATTCCTGCCGGGGCAAAGACGCTGACATTGATTACGGACAATCTGGGCGATCCTACCTGCGATCACACAAACTGGCTGGACGCCAAATTCCTGCTGAGTGACGGTTCCGACGAATGGGAGCCTTCAGAACCAGTGAATATCGCAAGTCCCCAAGGAAAAGTGACAAGCACGATAGAGCATATGAACGGCAGACTAGCGTATTCTATGAAATTTAATGGAAAAACAGTGATTGAATATTCGTTTCTCGGCGTCATTATCGAGGGTATCGACATCGGCGAACGTGCGGTTTGGGATCAAGCCGAAGTGGTGACAAGTTCACCTGATCCCGTTTCATATCCATGGATCGGACAGCATTCCACGGCTCGCGATCATCATACGCTGACGACAATTCCAATGATCAATACGATTACTGGAATGAAGTATTCGCTGGAAGTGAAGCTGTTCGATGACGGTATCGCTTTCCGTTATGTACTCCCACCAAGATCTGCGGATTATGCCATTTCCGGCGAAAGCAGCAGTTTTAAAATTCCTGTTGACAGCACAGTCTGGTACCAACAAAATACGATCTCCTATGAAGGGAAATATACGAAACAAAGTGCTAAATCGGTTCCTGTCGGCACCAAAATCGGACCGCCGATGACGATAAAGCTGCCTGATAATGGCGGCTATGCGGCGATAACGGAAGGAGCTTTGGTCAATTATGCCGGCATGACCCTTGTCGCCGAAGGGAACAGCACCTTCAAGGCCAACTTTATGAATGGGGGGAGCTGGACTTTATCCGGTTCCGTGGCAACGCCTTGGAGAATCGTATCCGTTGCAAACGATTTGAATGGCTTAGTGAACAGCGATATTGTTCCGAACGTTAACCCCCCGAGAGCAGCCATCTTTGATAACAACACGGACTGGATTAAGCCGGGGCCATCGACCTGGTCTTGGGTCGTCGATGGCGATGTTTCGCTGAAGAATATGAAACTTTATATCGACTATGCTTCTGAACTCGGCATTCCATACAACTTGATCGATGAGGGATGGACGGACTGGGCTGCTACGCCCGATGCTTACTGGGCCGCTGTCAAAGAAGTTGTCGATTACGGCAAATCCAAACATGTGGAGAGCTGGTTGTGGAAATCGGCTTCAGACCGTTCGGGTGTGAAAGGCATATTCAATCGTGCTGACCGTTTGGCCTTCTTCGAGAAGGCGCAAGCCGCTGGTGTAGTTGGTGTGAAGCTTGATTTTATCGATGGGGAAGAACGGTTTAAGATCAACTTCTACCGCGATACGCTGGAGGATGCGGCCAAATATCAATTGATGGTCAACTTTCATGGCGCCAATAAGCCGACGGGGTTATCTCGTACATATCCGAACGAGATAACCCGGGAAGGCATTCACGGCTTGGAGCAAGGCGCGCCTCCGGCAGACCATAACACAACCTTGCCCTTTACTCGTTACTTGGCCGGTCATGGCGATTATACGCCGATGTCATTCAGCAATCGTATGGGGCAAAGCTCCTGGAGCCATCAGATTGCCACGGCTCTCAGCTTCACGTCGCCAAGTCTTTCATTTGGCGAGCATCCGGAGAATATGTTAATGAATCCGGCTGTGGAGCTCATTAAGAGCATTCCAACCGCATGGGACGAGACGATTGTGCTCCCAGGCAGCGAGATCGGCGAGGTATCGGCCATGGCTAGACGTTCGGGTACGACTTGGTATGTAGCCGTAATGAATGGTTTGCAGGAGCGCTCGTTGGATGTGGCGCTATCGTTTTTGGGCAGCGGGAATTATACGGGGCACATTTATATGGATGATAGGGCTAAACAAGACGGATATATCATTGAGAATAAAACGGTAACCTCAAGCAGTGTGCTAAATCTGTCGATGCGCGGTAGCGGAGGTTATGTGGCTAAGTTTACGAAGCTCGATATGGAGCCATTTGGCGGAGGATTTCTGAATAAACGAAAAGTGTACCTCAAGCCCGTGGACGCTTCGAGTGAAATACGCTACACGCTTGACGGATCCGAACCGACGGCAAGCTCGCCTAAATATGAGAATTTTATTGAAATCACTTCTTCTTCCGTCGTTCGCGCAAAAATTATGAATGGAGAAGGAGCAGGAAGCGCTGTTTCCGCCCGCTTTAACAAGACGTCGCCGTATTTGCAGATCGTCTATGATGGTGAGCGCAGCTGGATGGATATCGGCGGTAAAGTAGCCATACAAACGAATGCAGAGGGAAGCAGCTACGAAATCCGTTATTCTATCGATGGCAGCGAACCGACCAGAGATTCGCTGTTGTATACGGAACCGTTTACGTTGCCGGTGAGCAGCGCAACCATAAAAGCAAAGCTGTTCGTGCAAGGATATGGGGATTCGAATACGGTATCCAAAACGCTGCATACTTTTGAGCATAATGGTCCTGTGCCGCCACTGCCGGACGTTTATTTGGATCAAATGGATTGGGTGAGCGCGACATCAGGATGGGCAAACATACCCAAAAAGAATAAATCCATCGATGGAAATAAGCTGACTGTCGCAGGCCAACGATACGACCATGGATTGGGTACACATGCCAACTCTGATATTGTTTACAATATCCCGACAGGCGCGAAAAGGTTTGTCGCTGTGGCGGGAACGGATGATGAAGTTAATGAAAACGGTGGCTATGCAAGCATGTACTTTAAGGTTTATGTGGATGAAAAGCTGCTTTCATCCTCGCCGCTTGTCGGCAAAGGCATGGTATGGAACTTTGACGTACCGCTGCCTGACGGCGCAAAGCAGATCAGATTATCTCTGAATGACGCCGGCGACAAGAACTTTGACCACGGGGATTGGATTCATGCGGGATTTATGAATACAGGACCTAAAGTTGAGCCCTATACCTTTATTTCGGACGGCGTGCTCGATCGCAGTTCGGGTATTGGAGCCAAGGTGGAAGTAGCGCTCACTCCGGGAGCAGAACCGCGACAAGGCAAGCAAGTAATCGTGTTCCAGTTAATGAACGACACAACGCCAGTAAGCATCTTCGCTATAGAATCAGATCCTATTTCTACTGCTAAAGAGTTCGCTGCTTTCTTTGATGTCGAGGATGCTGCGCAATTATCCTATACCGTGAAAGTATTTGCTCTGGATCAGCTTGACCAACAATTAACCGCTTCTGTTAGCTTGGCGGTTCCAACCTTATTGAAATAAAAAACACAGTCGCCTCAAGCGGTTTCATAGCTTGTGGCGACTGCTTTTTGTAAATAGCCGTACATTTCAAATCCTGTTGTATAAAACTAATGGACAGCTCTGCTTAGTTGCAGTCATTAGACAAGCCGAGTTAATTAAATCTTTCTTTTGATATTCTTATTAACTCAGATACGGCCGGAGTATAATAAGAGTCTTTGCGGCGAACAAACAAAGTTGCAGTTTTGAATAACTTCTCTGATATGTTTTGAATTTGAAGACTATAGCGCTCACTTGCCCTCTCCACAACTGAACGGGGTAACAGCGAAATGCCAAGCCCCGCATGGATACATCCAAGGATTCCTTCAACGGTACCGAACTCCATAATCTTGGATGGCCTAATTCCTTTAAGGCTTAACCACTCTTCATATTTTTGACGGTAGGAGCAACCAATTCTAAAAACGAGTAGAGTTTGATTTTGTAACTCTTCAATTCGCTCAATAGTTAGGTTTTGTCCTCCCGTTACGAGCACAAGCTCTTCATAGCCGATCTCCGTTGTTTCTAACTCTTCATACTCAATTGGTGCGGATACGAATGCACCGTCCAATTCAAACTTCAGGACTAACTTAGCGAGGTCGTCCGTCGTGCCAGTTTTCAATGTTAAATCGACCTTTGGATAGGAATGATGATAATCGGCGAGAATATTCGGTAAACGAACTGCCGCTGTCGTTTCAAGGCATCCTATTCGAAGTGGTCCTTGTGGTGTTGATTTATCCGATACAACTTGCCGGGCCTCTTGCGTAAGAGATAAAATTTTCTCTACATAAGACTTAAGGATCTGTCCAGATGTAGTAAGCTGAACGCCTTGTCGTTGCCTATAAAATAAAACGGTATTAAGTTCATTTTCAAGTTGTTGAATACGTATGCTTATACTCGACTGAACGTATTCCAATTTCTCAGCCGCACGTGTAATACTGCCTTCGTTTGCCACAGTCAAAAAAATGTGCATGTCGCGGATCTCCATAAATAGCCTCCGTTTACGTATTGTTTTTTTTAATGCTAGGCATCGTTTAACTTCATTTTACACAATGTCACGGTGAAGTTACAATTGAAACAGGAGGGGGGAAGAACAATTGACACGACCAAATATAAAAGTAACTGATAAAGCTGCTTCGACAAAAATCTTAATTGGTGGATTTGTTATGCTCGCTATTGCAATGGGTATCGCTCGTTTTTCATACACCTCGATACTTCCATTCATGCAGTCACAAACGAATTTATCCATAACTGAAGCTGGTTATTTGGCGGCAAGTAATAACTTGGGTTACTTAGTTGCAGCTTTTTGCGCGGGTATCATTACATTTGGAGAGCGGAGATCTACTCATTTGCGAATTCAAGTGGGTTTATGCATTTTAACAACGGGATTAATGGGGGTTGTATCTTCGTTTTCTTGGTGGATGATCCTGCGTTTCATAGCTGGCATGAGTAGTGGTTTTATTTTTGTCCTCGCATCGAGTTTAGTTTTAGATGCACTTCTTGCTGACAACCGTGGAAAAAGGATCGGTATTTTTTACGGCGGGGTTGGATTTGGTATTGCACTATCAGGGTTACTCATTCCATTGTTCAGTCTTCACTCATGGAGAGGAGGATGGATAGGTCTCTTGGTAATTAGCATCATTCTTGTCGCCTTTATTTGGAGTTATATCCAGGAGCCTAAAAAGCAACATATTTCCCTGAAAGGCAGCGATAAAGAGTCTTCTATAAAAGAATCAAAGTTATTTCCTTATTTGCTTGTTGTATATGGTCTTGAAGGTTTGGGTTATATCGTTAGCGCGACATTTTTGGTTTCTTATGTCAAACAAGTTCCGAATATGGATTTTTTTTCTGATTATAGCTGGATTATCGTTGGGGTAGCGGCGGTGCCATCGACTATATTCTGGTCTTGGTGCATGGGTAAAATGGGTTATGTAAAGCCATTGATAATTGCGCTTATTCTACAAGCTATAGGGGTTATCTTGCCTGTATTAGTACCTAATATCGTCGGTGTTGGTCTGGGTTCAATTCTGTTTGGCGGGACCTTTATGGGGATTTCTATGCTTGCGATTACCGCGGCTCGTGCATTAAAACCTACAGGTGGTAGTCAAGCCATTGCATGGATGACTGGTTTTTTTGGGATTGGACAAATCCTTGGTCCCATAGGGGCAGGTTTTGTAATGGATGCAACCAATAGTTTCAGCATATCCTTGGCTCTTGCAGCCTCGGTACTTGTTATTGCTGTAATTGTGATGATAGTGGGTAGTGTTATGTCCAAGGGGAAGAATCCAGAAAAAAATGCAGTACAATTTTAACCGGGGATGCGCGATTCCTAAATCGTAAGTTGCGATAATTAGCAACGATTCTACACCGTTTCATCTGATAAATTGGAGGAAATAACATGACGACCTATCATTATGTAGAAATAGAAGGATTACAAGTGTTTTATCGTAAGGCCGGCAATCCGGATAAACCGGTTATCTTATTTCTTCATGGTTTTCCGTCCGCAAGCCATATGTTCAGAGATCTGATGCCTGAATTAGAAAATGACTACTATTTGATTGCCCCTGACTATCCTGGTTTTGGTCATTCCTCATCACCTGACAGAGACAATTTTCAATATACCTTTGACCAAATTACTGAAATAATGGAAGCCTTTATGAATCAGCTTAGGATTACTAAATATGCTTTATATGTCTTTGACTATGGAGCGCCGATTGGCTTTCGTTTAGCTATGCGCCATCCAGAAAAAGTAACAGCAATAATAAGTCAGAACGGCAACGTTTATCGTGAAGGACTTGGTCAAAAATGGGCGGCTCGAGAAGAATATTGGCGTAATCCAACACAAGAGAAACGAGACAGTTACCGGACCGCCTTTGCGCCTGATACAATAAAATACCAATATGTTGACGGAACAAAGGAAAATCAAGTTTCCCCAGACGGGTATACTCTTGATATTGCGTATATGTCCCGACCGGGAAGTGATGAAAAACAACTGGACTTAATTTTTGACTACCAAACTAATGTGAAGATGTACCCAGAGTTTCAAAAATATCTGCAACAATACCAGCCGCCTTTATTAGCAGCTTGGGGTAAAAACGATAGCTCCTTTATTCCGGAAGGCGCTAATGCTTTTAAAAAAGATTTACCTAATGCTGATATTCACCTATTAGATACAGGTCATTTTGCTTTGGAAACGCACGCGAAAGAAATTGGGGAGTTAATGTTGCGTTTTTTTGATAAAAACGGGATTTGATACATCGACGGGAGCAATCGATTTTCAAAATAAAAAATATGTTTACAGGGGTGGAGCTAGTAAGGAATGCATTCAATTGATAAAAACATAGGATAAAACAACAACGGGACTTCGTTTAGTTGATCCTAATAATGATTTCTTATCACCGGAAGGCAAGCTTTTCCCTCGTGCTAAAGAAGTAGCAGGCTCCGTAAACGTGATAGGACATTTAAAAGAGATCCTTAGGCTATACACTCCTATCCAAATCCTATAGCACAATCATGAGTACGGGCCACCTTTCGGGGTGGTTTTTTTATGATAATGATTGATTTGTCTGCAAAAAGGATGCGGCATGGAATATCGGATTCGAGTAGGTAGTAGCAATATCGACCGGAAGTTATAAATCTTGCAGGGGAGTTTTTTAATCAAAACCCAAATATATGATGACAAATTGGAATAGCGTGGTTCTCTTTACCAACTCCTTGTACTTGTTAAAGATAAAAGACGGAGGTCAACCAGTAAAGGTTGGCTAACCTCATCAAGCGGGGAGCAAATTTATTCAATCATGATGTGGCTATTAAGAAGGAGTATAAGAAAGAGTAGCGCTAAAGGAGAGTTGAGTGATATCAGCAGCTGAAGGATCTGTCGACAAGAGCGTCCTTATACGAATGCCTATACGGTCACCCGCTGCAACTACTAATGATCCCCCAACATTAATATTCGTTGCGGATCGGAAAGTACCAGCTGTTATGACATTATTGGGAAATCCGAATCTAACCGAACTAGTAAGCGGTGTGGTCACGTAAGATGAAGACAGATGATCAATGCCATTATTAGGAACTGAGGGTGCTCGGAATACTGTAAAATCATATTGAAGACCGAGAGTATTGATAGAAACCACAGAAGCAACCAATAAATCTACACTGATTTGTAAATTTTGAATGGTACCCGCAAATGGAATTGGGAAAGCAAAACCACCAGCTTCAGGTGGACTAGTCGATTCTCCAGAACCATCAATAACTTCGACTGTGTGACTACCAAAACCCATTAAAATTGGAGCGGCTGAAACTACTGTAGCACCGCTAAGAATGATCCCCGTTGAAAATGGAATTAATCCTCCAGCTCCAGTTGCTCCAGTTGCCCCGGTTGCTCCAGCTGTTCCTGCAAGTCCTGCTGGTCCTGCTGCTCCAGTCGCTCCGGTTGCTCCTGCAAGTCCAGCTGCTCCAAGTGCTCCTGCGAGTCCCGCAAGTCCAGCAGGTCCAGCTTCACCAAGTGCTCCTGCAAGTCCTGCTAATCCAGCTGGTCCAAGTGCTCCTGCCAGTCCTGCTGGTCCAGCTGCTCCGATTGCTCCTCCAAGTCCTTGAAGTAATTGCTGTCCTTCTGCTATTGGTCCTTGGGGCCCACGCGGTCCTTCAGGTCCAGGAGGACCGGGGGGACAATTACATCTACCCATCATTTCATCTCCTTATTATCAATCTATTTCATCATATTAAAAGCCTACTAAGAGAAACACTCCAAATACCTATCAAACTTAAAATAGGCAAATAAAGTAAGATATTCGCTGATATATGTTCGTCTATGTTATTGTCCCATACCATTGCGTCTGTGCCAGCATTAGATAATAAAAGTGATCGAAGGCCAGGGAGTGAAGAGGATTGGAGAATCGGCCGTTAGTAGGGATTTTGGTGAGCAAAAAAAACAATAGAAAAAGTGTTCTGAAGCTTTATCAGCGATATGATCATTTAAACTTAAAGCTATTCGTCTTTACACCTGCGGACATTATTTGGGAGAAACAACGAATTAATGGACTCAGCAAGATTAAGGGCGTATGGAAACAAGGCTCTTTCGCTTTTCCCCATGTCGTCTATAACCGGTGCTTTAACAAAGAGACAAAAACGATTCAACGTCTTGAAAAGGTGATTGGCAGTAATAAATGCTTCAACAATATCAACTTTTTCAATAAATGGGATCTTTACAATTTTTTAAAACAGTCTGTGCTTAATCCTTATGTACCAGAAACGGTATTATACGATCAAGCAAATGTATCAGCGTTATTAGAAAAATATCATGTCATATATATTAAGCCTGACTATGGATGCAAGGGGAAGTCAGTGTACCGGGTTGAACGAACGAATGATGGGGATGTCAATATATCTTTGCACGCTTTGGCTCCGAGGTATATTTGCAGGAAAAATGAAAGCATTGAGGAAAAATTAGATGAACTTCTTGGATCAGAGAAATACATGGTTCAGCAAGGGGTTTGTATCCAGCAGATTAATCAACGCTATTTTGATATTCGTGCCCTTGTTCAAAAAGATATTTTGGGAGAGTGGAAGGTTTCCACAATCGCATGCAGAGTGGCCTATGAGCATTATTTCAACACGAGTATGTGTGAGTTCATTTTTGATGCCGCAGAAATTCTCCCCTTATTATTTAGTGAGGGCAATACAGATGAGATTTTCCATTCTCTTCATGAGTTAAGCATAACGGCTGCGCAAGAAGCAGAAGCTCATATGGGTTCATTGGGAGAATTGAGTGTGGATTTCGCTTTAGACGAGCAAAGTAAGCTATGGATTATTGAATTAAACGGAAAACCACAAAAAGATATATACAAAGATCTTAAAAGTTTTAAAAACAAAAATTTAATTTTTAGTAGACCATTGGAATATGCTTATTATCTCTCTCATTCATAAGAAAACTGCTGATTCATTAGATTTTCTCGACTCTTACCAATAAAGAAGAATATCATCTGACCTAAGCAGGAAAAACGATCCTGCTTATGAAATCCCCATCCACCTATGGATGGGGATTTGGCATGCTCTTTTTTCAAGACGAACTATTTTACAATAATTACAAACTGATAAATTAATTAGTGATGATTAATAAAATACAAAAATTCTTATCGGTCCCCTAATGATTAGTGGATATCTTGGTCGCGTTCTCGTACTAATACGATTTTTCCTTTAGTGCGGCCAGTTTGATTGGACATATGAGCTTCATGTACTCCTTCAACCGTCATCGGATATGTTTCAGTAACAGTCGGTTTTAGTCTGTCCATCTCTACCAACCGTTTGATGTGATGGAGATTAGACGCATCTGGACGCGTAAATACATATTCGATTCGGATGTTTTTCTCTACCGCTACCGGAGAGAAAGGTCTGGATTCATGTGGCCCGCCAAAAATGGTAGCAATCGTGCCATTTGGTTTCATCCAGCCAACGGCATCCAAATAGTGCTGGCCGCCAAGGGTATCAAGAGCGAAGTCGAATACATGAGGTAAGGTATGGCTTTGTGGCTGGTCATAGGTGATTACCTCGTCGGCTCCAAGGGAGCGGACGAAGTCTACGTTTCGAGTACTCGTCGTTGTCGTAACGCGGGCTCCAAGTGTTTTGGCCAATTGAATGGCAATTGATCCAATTCCGCCGCTACCGGCTAAGATCAGTACGTTCTGTCCTTCCGTGACATTACCGACCTCCACCAGCGCCTGCCATACCGTTAAGCCGACGAGCGGCAGCGATGCCGCTTCGGCATACGTTAATCCTTTCGGCATTAGGCTGACGAAGCGTTCCGGCACATTGATTTCTTCCGCATAGGTTCCATGCTTCTCGATTTCCGGACGGAAAAAAACATCGTCCCCCGCTTGAAGAGAATGAACTTTTTCTCCCACTTCCAAGACGACTCCCGCACCATCCCAACCTAAAACGAGCGGCAATTCATAAGGAAAGCTATGTTGAAGCAGGCCTTCACGTATTTTCCAATCAACGGGGTTAACGCCGCTTGCCCGAATGGCAATACGAACCTCGTCCGGTTGAAGCGGCAATGTCGGCATGTCGATAACCTTCAGCTGTGAGACAGACCCGTACCGCGAAATCCCAATTCCTTTCATGCTAACAGCTCCTTTTTCATATGATGATAGATCCAAAAGTGTGTACGCTATTAAATGCTATTATCGTGCGGTGGAACATGCGGCAATACGCATTCTCCAAGTTCATGAATGAGCATGTCAGCCGAAATTTAGTTTTTAGAGCGAGCGTCGCTTGTTGAATTTGGCCATAATAGCATTCGATATTATTATATAACCATAAAAACGATATTGATAAGTACGTACTTTGAAGTGACATAGGCACTAACAAGTACCCTTTGAAGGTACGCTTGATGCTTTTTGCGGCAAGTGGAAAGTTTGAATATGTGTCATTTGATTAAATAGCAATCAGGATGTAGGACAGGAAGCATATGCTCCATTAATCTCGATTGCCCCTCCTCAGAACTGGGTTGCCAACTCAACCAGTTTAATGGTTTCCAAGGGCGCAGCCATCTTTCAAGAAGACAGACTCATCGGGTGGCTGAACGAGACGGAAACGATGACTTTGCTATGGATACGCAATGAGATGAAAGAAGGCGTAGTCGCCGTGAACGTTCCGGAAGAGCTCGGCGGCGGGCACGTCATTGGGGAAATATCGAGCGTGAAGAGTAAAATATTCAATCGCGGAATAAATATTATTCAAAAAATTGGTCAACCTTGTTCCCTGACATCAAAGTCGATATTTTGGCGAAATTAAAAGTCGTGCAAACCGGATTACTCGAAGGCGGAAGTACAAGGGAGGATATTAAATGATAAATATATCGTCTTATCATTTGTTTTCACTCATGGTTTTGTTTCAATTCGGGACAACGGTAATCTTCGGCTCCGGTTCCGACTCAGGACGAGATGCTTGGATTACCGTAATGATATCGTCATTGTTGGGTGGGATACTCATTGCGGGTTATGTCACGATCGCCAAGTTCAATCATTTTGATCCATTTGTGCAATGGTTTCAAAGTACAGTTTGCACAGCGGATATCTAAGGCCCGTGCTAGCAGATGGATTCGGCAGAGTACTAAACAATGTTTGGCCGGTAGGCATAACGACGACATATGGAGAATGTTTTGCCATGGCTGTATTTTGGTGCATGCTTAAGAAAAAAGGATATTTAGGGCGCATCAGCAGTGGGGCTACCCTATTTGCCGGTTTATTTATCGTATTATTTGATGTATTAGCCATAACCGCATTAGGAGAGTATCTGTTCCAGAAAATGGTCTTTCCTGCCTTTACCATATTGAAAATGACTAGTGTTGCCGACTTTTTAGAAAATATGGAGGTTCTTGGAGCCATGTATTTTATTTGCTCAGCCTTCATTAAGATATCCGTTTACTTGTTTGCTGCAGTACTTTGCATTCGCGATCTGACCTATTCGTCCAATGATCGACAAGCCATATGGATGACTACGTTAATTGCATATGTAATGGCAATGTCAATGGCTAACTATCTAACCGAACATTTAGAGGTTTGGCTGGGCAGCATTGCGAATATTGTTGTGGTTCCGATGTATATCGTCCTGCCGGGAATCATTCTTTTGCTGTCATTGTTCGGTAAGCGGCAACGCAGGAGGGAGGCGCAGTGAGCATACATTTTCCATGGGTATCATGCGTGTTGATTCAATGGCCTTGGGCACTGCCGATCACGATGGTTGCAGCGGCTTTGCTCCTATCACTAATAAGCTGGTTTAAACCAAGAAAGAAATAAGGAGAAGCCGTTTGGAGCGATCCAAAGGCTTTTTTTTGTGCATTTGTCTCTTATTGTGACGAAATGGGTGTAACAAAGCGAAGGATGATTTGGAGCTTGGTTATGTGATTTGTAAAAGATGCGGCACCATTAATCGCCACTCTTCCAACAAGTCGTGTGAAACGTTTCTATGGCGAATGCTCTGAAGGCTGTAATAGCGAATGGGTTGGAATAAGAGGATTTGACTAATATGAAGTGTTTTTTTGATTTAGGAGGCTTGACTATACATTTAATGACTAGGACTCTCCACACCTATCTATACATTTGCACTTCTAGTGAGCACTAGCCACCTATTCAGGTGGCTTTTTTTTGATGATAAAGAGTTTGGTCTGTCAATATTGCAATCAAGTTCATACACTGATATTATTAAAACGTAAGTGAAAATTAACTGACATATAGATGGGGTATGAAATTGGCTACCATACGTGACATAGCAATTAAAGCAAATGTATCCAGCGTAACAGTTTCCAGGGTGTTAAATCGAGATCAAACCTTCTCGGTGTCAGAGGAAACGCGTCAGCGAGTTATTTCGATAGCCGAGGAGTTTAATTACAAAACTCCGCGCGAGCGTAAAGGGAAAAATGCAGTCGCTACGAACAGCGACGCAAAAATTGGGACGATTATCTTTCTTACGGAGCAGCAAGAAGAGATGGATGCCCACTTTAGTTTGATCAGAGAAGGGATCGAAAAAGAATGTATCGCTGCCGGGATCATAAAGACCAATATGTTGCGATTATCTCAATTTGGGAATCCCGATGTCGTGATTAACAATGTCGATGGGGCAATCGTGATAGGGGGTTCCATAGAAAATGTTGCTCCGATCATTAATCAAGTAGAGAACGTCGTATTCGTAGATTATTCGCCGGATGTTGAAAAATTCGATTCCATCGTCATTGATTTTCAAAGAGCTACGAGGCTTGCCTTGGAGCATTTGATTAAGGCAGGGCATAAAGATATCGGCTATATGGGAGGCTGGAGATCCGAAGGGAAAGATGAACGCCATCATTATTATGAGGTCATAATGAGGGAGAACGGAATCTATGATGCCAAGCATGTCTATATCGGAGAGTGGGCGACTACTGAGGGTTATGCCTCCATGCAGCGAATTATCGAAAAAGGCAATCTTCCGACAGCCTTCTTCTTTGGGAATGACAATCTAGCTATCGGAGCACTGCGCGCTTTGCAGGATGCTGGAATTCGCGTACCGCAGAATATGGCGGTCGTGGGCTTCAATGATATTCCGATGTCCGCTTATGTGAACCCGTCTCTCACTACGGTGAAGATCCAATCGGAGATGATGGGCAGAATGGCAGTCAAGCTTTTGTTGGATCAAATTAACGGCAGGGAAATTCCTGTTCAAGTGACGATACCGGCCACACTCATCATTCGCGACAGCTGCGGATTTCAGTTATCTTAATCATTTATTCAAATGGAATATGGGTAAAAGCTCAAAAGCAATGTGCAGGTTTTTCTGCCCATTGCTTTTTTTATTGTCTCTGATTTGCGAATTATTAAGTAAAATAAATTCGTTTGAAGTGCGAAAGACATGTGGGAATATAGATCAATTTCAGTACTATAGGCGCTTATAAACGAGGTGGGAAAAAGTGGTTGAAAATATTTTGACAGTCTGATAATATGAAATTCGAGTAATAATACAGTTAATATTCACTAATAAAATATATACAAGAATTGCATTTATCACGAATACAGTCAGTTTATGTTTAAGTGAAATTTAATTAAAAGTAAATCGAAATAAAAGTAAGAGATTCAATTTTTCAGTCCTTTTGAAAGCGCTTCTATTTATTGGGGGAGGTGAATGAAATGTAATCGGATAAGATAGTCCGTAAAATGTAAGCGCTGACCTCATCTCAATAACTGATAACAAGGGGTGTGTATTCATGAAAAAGACGAAGCAATTAGTTGTCATTTCTTTAGTATTTGTATTGATGTTTGTTATGTCAGCATGCGCAGGAAGCAATTCAGCAAACAATGAGACCAATAAAGCAGCCGCAACCAATGGCAGTAACTCTGCAATAAAAGAAACGGATAAACCGAGCGAAGAACCTATCGAAGTTAAGTACGATTTGGGCGGAAGAGAAATTGTGTTCTCTGCCTGGTGGGACGGTACCCCCAACCCTGAAACGCCGGAAGGCCAAAAGGCGTTGGCGGTGCAAGCCGAGGTTGAGAAAAAATATAACGTGAAAATTAAATATATAGCTCTCGATTTATTTCAAACGGCGGAGAAGCTTTCCTCCACTGTAATGGCTGGCGAGCCATTTGCCGATGTCGTGCTCGTGGCGCACATTTATCCTGAAACTTTGGTTAAGGGAGGCTACATTACAGCTCTCGATGACTATATGAACGTGAAGGAAGATACCAAACTTTCCGATCTGATTATTAAATCGGGAAGCTATGGCACCGGGAAAACGTACGGCTTCCTGTCAGGTGTCGCCCTTTATGATCAGACCGGTCTTTTTTATAACAAACGGATTTTTCAGGATGCTGGAATGCCAACCCCGACAGAACTGCAGGAACAAGGAAAGTGGGATTGGAATGCGTTCGTGGACGCTGCCCAAAAGCTGACGATTAGCAAAAACGGAAACGGGACAATTGATCAATGGGGTCTGACCGGTTCGCCAGCTGAGTTGTCCAAACATTTGATTCATTCCAACGACGGCGTTATTTTTGACGAAGCGAGCGGAAGGGTCACCCTTGATTCGCCAAATGCATTGGAAGCCCTCGAAATGATGAATAAGCTGTATAACGAATATAAAGTCGTGAAGCGGGATGAGGGCAACGACTGGGAGGACCCAGCAAGGTTCTTCAGAGAAGGTAAAGTTGCGATGTATCCAGGCGGACTTTGGGAGATACCAAATCGCTTTCAAAACCAAATGGTAGATGAATATGCTTTCGTACCCTTCCCGAAAGGACCGAAAGCAAACGACTATATTATGGGCCTGACACAGATGCATATCAACATGATTCCACGGGGTGTTAAAGACCCAGAGATTGTATATAAAATTTGGGAAGACATGCAGGACTTCGAGAATATCGATAAAAACAATCGCACAGCCGCCGAGTCCATGTTCTCAGATGAGGCATCTGTAGAAAATGCGCTGAATACGTTTAACATTACTAAATTTTCGCGATACGGCGCATATAGCATTGATTCTCTTTTCGGAGATCTATTCAAAGACATTTCAAATTCCAAAGCTACACCTGCTGCTGGAGTAGCCAGAATATTGCCGCAAATGCAGGCCAACGTAGATAAGGTATTAAAAGGTGAGTAGCTAGAGGTGATTGCAAGCCACGAAATTTTTACAGAATAAATATTCAGCAGGGCAGGGGATATGTTTGAAAATGCCTAACGTATTGCGCGCTGCAGTTGTTTTACTGCTTCTGTGCACCATGATGGTTCCCTCGGAGAGCGGCTGGTTAAAGCCGCTTCTTGCGAATGCGGAAACGAGCAACAATCCGGATCATTTTGACGAATTTGTTTTCCAAGCCGATAGCTATGACAGCTATCGGCAAGTGCATGAAAATGCAAACGAGCCGGAAGGAAAAATCGTTATTCCAGGCGGTTCCTTTACTCATGCGGATGGGATGGAACCGAAGAGATTGAACACGGTTGGTGGCCGGCAGGGAGATTTTGTGGAAACCGGCGATTCGGGCTCTATGGATTGGGAGATAACGGTTCCCGAGGAGGGCTTGTACAATCTGTCACTCCGGTATTATACGGTTGAAGGAAAAGCTTCGTCTATTGAGCGGATGCTGCTGATCAATGGCAAGGTTCCATTTTCCGGCGCGGGAAGCCTCCTGTTTCCACGGATATGGACGAACGATAAAGACCAAATTGAGCGGGATAACAGAGGCAATGATATCCGGCCCCGGCAGGTAGAGGTGTTCGGATGGCAGGAAATGCCGTTTCGGGATTCCGAAGGATATTATGAAAAGCCCTATTCCTTTTATTTTACTGCCGGCAAGCATAAAATCACTCTTGTTTCATTAAAAGAGCCGGTCATTATTGATGCTATCGAGCTAAGCCCAATTGATGAGCTTCCAACCTATGAGGAGATCAAGAATCAAAATCAAGAAAAAGGGCTGAAAGCGTCAAGCGGTCAAATGATCAAGATACAAGGCGAAGAGGCCCAGTTTAAATCATCGCCAACGTTGTACCCGATTACGGATCGCTCCAACCCGAACACAGAACCGCAGTCCGTATCTGAAATCCGGATTAACACGATTGGCGGAACCAATTGGAAGCTGCCGGGCGATACCATTACATGGACAATGGATGTTCCGCAGGATGGACTATATAAAATTGGCATCAAAGGCAGGCAAGAGCTTTTACGAGGCGTATATTCAACAAGAACGCTGCGGATTGATAACCAAATTCCGTTCCAGGAAGTGCAGGAAATACCGTTTTATTATTCGAGCGAATGGCAGATGATCACCATTGGCGATGGGGAAGAGCCGTATTTGTTTTATTTAACGGAAGGACCACATGAGTTGAAACTAGAGGTCAGCCTCGGTTCGATTGCACCGCACATTCGCCAAGTTCAATCAAGCATTCTGGAATTAAATGCGATTTATCGTAAAGTTTTGATGATTACAGGCGGGGTTCCTGACCCGTTCCGTGATTATAATTTGGAAAAAAGAGTACCGGAAATGATCGAAGTCTTTCAGAAGCAGAGTGCTATTCTAAATAAAGTTTTCGACCAAATGATCGATATTACCGGAGAAAAAAGCGATCGGATCGAAATATTGAACAAATTGGCTTATCAATTGCAAGACTTGGCAGCGCATCCGGAGACGCTGCAAACTCGCCTCGAATCGTTCAAAACAAACGTCGGAAGCTTGGGCACGTGGATTTTGCAGGTAAAAGAGCAGCCATTAGAAATTGATTATTTCGTGTTGGCCTCACCGGAACAGCCAATGCCGAAAGCGAAAGCATCATTTATCAGTAAAATAAAACATGAAATAAGGACGTTAACCAGTTCCTTCTTCGTCGATTACAACAGTATTGGCAATACAAGTACAAATGAGCGTTCGGTTACGGTATGGATCGGTACGGGACGCGACCAGGCACAGGTGTTGAAAGCGATGGCTGACGATACGTTTTCGAAGGAAACGGGAATCAGCGTGAATCTGAAGCTAGTAAACCCGAGTGTTCTCATGCCTGCTACGCTTTCCGGTCAGGGGCCAGATGTCGCCATGCAGATTTCCAATGATATTCCTGTCAATTACGGGATGCGCCATGCCATTGTCGATTTAACAGCATTCAGCGATTACGAGCAAGTGGCAGGAAGGTTTCGCGACAGTGCGATTACGCCTTACAAGTTCCAAGATGCCGTTTTTGGTCTGCCGGAACAGCAAGTATTTCCGATGCTGTTTTATCGAAAGGATATATTGAAGGAACTTGGCCTCGAAGTTCCGCAAACCTGGGAAGACATTTATGAAGTCATTCCGGTTTTGAAAAAGCATCAGATGGAATTCGCTCTGCCACTCGCAGAAACATCGGGTGTATCCACACTTGAACCAAGCAAGGCATTCGCGATGATGCTTTACCAGCAGGATGGTGAGTTTTATAAAAATGACGGAGAATTGAGCGCTTTGGATTCAGAAGTTTCCATGCAGGCCTTTAAGAAATGGACGGATTTTTTCGTCAATTATAAGTTTCCGCTCCAGTTCGATTTGACAACCCGCTTTAGGACGGGCGAAATTCCGATGGCGATTACTGATTATACTTTCTATAATACGTTGTCCGTTTCGGCTCCTGAAATAAGAGGGCTGTGGGAGTTTACCACTGTTCCGGGGCTTATGCAGTCTGACGGCACAATTAGGCGCGATGTCTCTAGCGGTGGATCGGCCGTTATTATGATGAATCAGGCCAAGGATAAGGACGCTGCTTGGGAATTTATGAAGTGGTGGACGAGTAAAGACGCACAGGTTCGCTTTGGTAGGGAGATGGAAGGATTGATGGGGGCTGCTGCCCGTTATCCGACAGCCAATATCGAGGCGCTGAAAGAGCTGCCTTGGCCGACGAAGGATTATCGGAACCTGGAGAAGCAGTGGGAATGGGTGAAAGGCATTCCGGAAGTTCCGGGGGGCTACTATACAGGACGGAATCTGGATAATGCATTCAGGGAGGTCATTAACAATGGGACACACTCAAGGGATGCGCTGTATGACTATGTCGAAGAAATCAATCGCGAAATCGAATTCAAGCAAAAAGAAATTAATCTGAAACAAAATTAGAGGTGAACCTATTGCAGCATTCAGATGTACTACCCGCAAAAGCGAAAAGGCATTCGCATCAGAATGCCGTGAAGCCGAATCCGGGTAAATTGCAGCGTCTCATCATGGATTTAAAGCGGGATAAGCACCTCTATGTGCTGATCGCTCCGTATATGGCGCTGTTTTTCATTTTTACAGTATTGCCGGTTGCAATATCGATCCTGATCAGCCTGACCTATTTCAATATGCTGGAGTTCCCCCGCTGGGCCGGCTGGAGCAACTATGCGCGATTATTTCTGGATGACGACATTTTTCTTATCGCATTAAAAAATACGTTTATTTTTGCTGTTATTACAGGGCCGATTAGTTATATTGCTTGTTTCTTATTTGCCTGGCTGATTAATGAACTGGGTCCGAAGCTGCGTGCATTTATGACGCTGATATTTTACGCGCCTTCGATTTCCGGCAATATTTATTTTGTGTGGAAGATCATGTTTTCTGGAGATTCATATGGCATCGTAAATGGATTTTTGATGAAATTCGGGTTTATTAATGAGCCTGTCATGTGGTTCCTAAATCCGGAATATACACTGACGATTATTATTATCGTTCAGCTGTGGTTAAGTCTGGGAACCAGCTTTCTCGCCTTCATCGCCGGCTTGCAGACAGTTGACCGAACGCTGTTTGAAGCTGGCGCTATGGACGGCATCCGTAACCGCTGGCAGGAGCTGTGGTATATTACGCTGCCGTCCATGCGGCCGCAGCTTATGTTCGGGGCGGTCATACAGATTACAGCTTCCTTCGCTGTGGCGGATGTAGCAATGAACTTAGCCGGTTTTCCCAGCGTTCAGTATTCGGCCCATACCGTTGTTACGCATCTGATCGATTACGGTACAATCCGGTTTGAAATGGGCTATGCGTCGACCATTGCGACGGTATTGTTTATGATCATGCTTGGCTCAAACTTGATTATCCAGAAGATGCTTAGGAAGGTGGGTGAATAGGTCCGTGAGAATTTCGCTCCGATTAGGCGGTCAAAAAAGAATCAATCGTTCCTGGCAAGTGAATTTCCTGTTGTTTCTCTTGCTGGGCTTGTTTGGAGCTTTTATGGCCATCCCTTTAATTTATACCATTAATAATGCGTTCAAACCGTTAGACGAGCTTTTTATATTTCCGCCTACCATTTTTGTCCGGAACCCAACATTAAACAATTTTCCGGACCTGTTTCACCTGATGGCGAAATCTTGGGTTCCATTCTCGAGATATATTTTTAATACCGTATTTATTACGCTTGTCGGGACCGTAGGGCATGTTATTCTTGCTTCCGCGGCAGCCTATCCGCTTGCCAAGTATAACTTCCGCGGCTCGAAAGCGCTGTTTAGCATTGTTGTATTGTCCTTGATGTTTTCTTCACAGGTTACGGCCATCCCGAACTATATGACCATGTCTTGGCTTGGCTGGATCGATACGTATTGGGCGATTATTATCCCTGCATTTGCATTTCCGCTGGGGCTTTATTTAATGAAGCAATTTATCGAACAAATTCCAATGGCGTTACTTGAATCTGCCAAGATCGACGGAGCCAATGAATACCGGATCTTCTGGTCGATTGTGATGCCGCTGGTGAAACCGGCATGGTTCACACTTATTATATTGTTATTTCAAATGCTTTGGGCAACAGACGGAGGCAGCTTCATTTACAGCGAGGAGCTAAAAACGATGCACTTTGCGATGGGTCAAATCATACAAGGCGGCATTGCACGTGCAGGCGCCGGGGCGGCAGTTGCCTTGCTGCTGATGGTCGTTCCGGTTGTGATGTTCATTATTACGCAAAGTCAAATTATCCAGACGATGGCATCTTCCGGAATGAAGGAATAGGGCAGGGGGGAGACGAGTGAAGCTCATGAAGTCAATATGCGTAGCCGCTCTGCTGCTCGCTGCAATCAGCTTGTTTGCAGCGCCGCTGCAAGCAGCGGCGCCCTATGAGGGATATTCGTATTCGTACTGGGGGACGACAAAAAGCACACCGAATGCTTATTTGCCGGAAAGGGTCATCGATGGCGCCGAGCAAGGAATCGGTAAATTCAATGGACCAACAGATATGTACGTGGCTAGTGATGGACATCTGTATTTGCTGGATGCCGGAAACGGACGGATTGTCGTCTTTGATGAACAGTGGAACGTTATTCGGCAAATTCGCGGGTTTCAAGACGCGGGCAAGCAGCAGCTTTTCAATAACCCGCAAGGCATATTCGTAACCCAAAAAGGCCACATCTATGTTGCCGATACCAATAATCGTAGAGTTGTAGAACTGACCAATGAGGGGGTGTTCGTACGGGAAATCGGCGCCCCCAAGTCGGAAATCTTTGGCGCTGGATTTGAATACCTTCCAAGAAAAATTGCGCTGGATAATGCCGGTCGCATCTATGTGATAGGCACAGGGGTATTCGACGGCATTATTGAGCTGGATGCGGCCGGAAGCTTCACCGGGTTTATGGGAACCAATCCGGTAAAGTTTAATATATGGGATTATTTCTGGAAACAACTGTCGACCGAGTCGCAAAGAAGCAAGCTGGCTCAATTCATCCCGATTGAATTCAACAACCTGGATGTCGATCAGGAAGGGTTTATTTATACGACAACCGGGGAGATCAACTCCACCAATCCGGTCAAACGATTGAACCCGACCGGAGTGGACGTGCTACGGCGAGAAGGGTACTTCTATCCAAAGGGCGACGTATATTCGGGTTCACCCGAAGCAAGTTCTATTCTTGTCGATGTAAAAGTAGGCGACAGTGGATTGTATAGTGTGCTTGATTCCAAAAAAGGCCGCATATTTAGTTACAACGAGGATGGGAATTTGCTGTATATTTTTGGCCGGATAGGGGATCAGGAAGGAACATTCAAAACGCCGATTGCCCTTGAAAGCAGAGGCAAGCAATTTTTCGTGCTTGATCAGGGGATGAACCGGATCAATGTGTTTAACCCGACCCGCTACGGAACATTGATTAATGAAGCCAATGATTTGCTAGTCACCGGCAAATATGATGAAGCGGAAAGCAAATGGAGTGAACTGCTTAACCTGGACGCCAATAATGAAATCGCTTATGTCGGTATTGGGAAAGCGCTGCTCAGGCAAGGAGAAAATAAGCTGGCGATGGAAAATCTCCGCTTAGGATATGACAGAGAGTACTACTCCAAAGCGCTTGGGAAGTACCGCAAAGAAATTTTGCGGAATTATTTTGGATTAGGCATGACGGTCGTCATTGTCCTTGGTGTGGCGTTCTGGTGTTGGAGGCTTATAAAAAGACGGACGACTGGAAAGGTGAAGGCGAATGTTACGTGAGATGACCAAATATCCGTTTTATTTACTTTTTCACCCGTTCCAAGGGTTCTGGGATTTGAAATACGAAAATAAAGGGAAGCTCCGGATTTCGTTGTTAATCATGCTGCTTTTGACGATTGCAACGATCATACTGCGTCAGTATTCCGGTTATGTCGTCAACTTCAACTATCCCGGTGATTTAAACAGCATAAACGAGCTGCAGTATATTGTGCTGCCCTTTTTCCTTTGGTGCGTATCGAATTGGTCACTGACTACGCTGATGGACGGGGAAGGCAAATTTAAAGAAATCGTTATGGCTACAGGGTATTCCCTTCTCCCGCTTGTGCTCATGCGTTTTGGGAATACATTACTCAGCAACGTCATTACATTGCGGGAAGCATCTTTTTATTACTTAATTGAATCGCTGGCGGTGCTATGGTTTATTTGGCTGCTATTTATCGGAACAATGACCGTTCATCAATATTCAGTAACCAAAACCGTTGTGACTATGGCCCTTACCTTGTTGGTGATGGGAATCATACTATTTTTAGCTCTATTGTTCTTTAGTCTGCTGCAAGAGATGTTAGGTTTTGTTCTTGCAGTTTATACCGAGATTTCATTGCGAAGCTAGGAAGGGAGGTTGGGTATACGGGTGAAAAGCAATTGGAGAATGACGATTGCGGCAATTGTATTCAGCATGCTTGCATGGGCAAGCAGCATGTATATTAGCTCGGCAGAGCCTTCCGATGAAGCGGGGTCAGCTAAAGCAGAACCAGCAGCAGAACAGCCAACTAATTCGGCAACGGAGTCACCGGCCCAATTCGCCAACGAATCGCAAGCTGCCGAAACATTAGCGATGGAGATGGTGGCGGAGAACGAATCATTAGCGCTCTATTTTGATGCCAAGACGACAGAGATTGCCGTCAAAAACAAGCGGGACGGGTCGTTCTGGCATTCCAATCCGCAAGGCCGCGAACAGGACAGTAAAGCGTCAGGCATTAACAAATCGATGTTGTCCAGCCAATTGCTGCTCCATTTTTCCGATGCATCTGGCAAACCTCAGCAATATAATTCGTTCAGTCAAAGCGTTCAGTATAACCAGTTCGAATATAAGAAATTAAACGACGGGATTCAAATCACCTACACCATCGGCGAGAAATTGCGTGGGCTCGAGCAAATTCCGCCTGTTATAGGCGAGAAACGATTCCAGACGCTCATTCTCGATAAAATTAAGGATGACGAGGGCAAAAAAGAGCTGCTTAATCGCTTTAAGCATAATCCGGAAAAGCAGGTATACGAACGTTGGGACGCTGCGCTAAACGGAATGGCCTTGAAGAGAACATTGGCAGTATTCGCAGAGGTTGGTTATAACGAGGAAGAAATGAACGTTGATCGTGAGGCTAACTCGGGCGGCAATGCGGCTAATCAGGCGCTGTTCGTGCTTCCTGTCACCTATCGTCTGGCGGGAGATCAATTTGTCGTTCATGTCTCAACCGAGAGCCTTGATTCGAAAGGCTATTATTTGCAAACGCTTGCGGTGCTGCCTTATTTCGGTGCTGCCGGGACAGGACAAGAAGGATACATGTTTGTACCGGATGGATCGGGCTCCCTAATTTACTTGAATAACGGCAAGCTGGATGCCGCTCCCTATAAGGATGCGTTGTATGGGATTGACGCTACCCGCTTCAGCCGCTTAAAACCGCTCGGCGGCTCACCTGCCCGTCTGCCGGTATTTGGTATGAAGAAGGACGATACGGCCTTTGTGGCAATTATTGAGGATGGGGATGGAATTGCCAGAGTGGAGGCCGATATTAGCGGCAGAACAAACTCATATAACTATGTTCATAGCAGCTACGAGATTAATGCTTTTGAGCCGCTGACGCTTTCCGGCGCTTGGACCACCCAGACAGTGCCCAAGTTTCAGGCGAAGCCTTATCAGGGAGATATTACGATTCGATATGGCTTCTTGCAAGGAGAAGCGGCGAGCTATTCCGGTATGGCTTCCTATTACCGCACTTATTTAACTGAAAAGCATGGACTTGAAAGAGTGAAGGGGCAGGGGCAGACTCCTTTCTTCGTAGAAATAATCGGAGGGGTGCCCAAGAAAAAGTTTTTTCTTGGCGTTCCGTACAATTCCTATCAGCCGCTGACAACCTTTGATCAAGCCCAGGAAATTTTAGAGGATCTTCAAGGAGACGGGATCGAGAATATTAAGCTGCGCTATACCGGTTGGTTTAACGGGGGGATTGCCCACTCCAGCCCTTCCTCCATCTCTGTCGACAAGAAGCTAGGAGGGAAGAAAGGGTTCGCCAAGCTGCTTAATTACACGAACCGAAATGGCATTGAGGTGTACCCGGACGCTGCTTTTATGAGCGTTCAGGACAGCTGGACTTTTAGTCCCAAGAAGGAAGCTTCGCGAACCATTACCGGTGCTTTAGCGAACATATATCCTTACAATCCAGCGGGATATTTCAAGGAGACCGAGGGGAGAACGGCTTATGCGCTATCGCCGAAAAAGCTGCCCGATTTAATCAATAGCTTTGCGCGCAGCTATGGGAACCTCGATGCATCCGGGCTGTCTTTACGCGATATGGGCGGAGAACTGAATTCCGACTTTAATGCCGGGCATATGATCACCAGAGAAGAGACGAAGCGGGTCGTGCTAGAGCAGCTTGCCAAATTGGCTGGTTCATCCAAGCTGATGATGTCAGGCGGCAACGCGTGGGCTCTTCCGTATGCCGACCATATAGTCAATGCTCCACTTTATAACAGCGGCTATAACATTACGGATCGGGGGGTGCCATTCTATGAAATTGCGCTTCATGGGTATATCGATTACGCGGGTGAAGCACTCAATATAGCCGACGAGCAGACGATGCGCCATCATGTTCTGAAAGCGCTGGAGACCGGTGCGAATCTGAATTTTACGTGGTTTTATGCCGAATCGTCATCGGTGAAGGGGTCCGAGTTCGATTATTTGTTTTCGGCGAACTACCGGAATTGGATTGGCGAGGCGAAGAGCGCCTATGATGAGGTCAATGCTGTGCTAAGCGGGGTACAAACCCAGCCGATCATAAATCACAGGATGCTGGAAAAAGGCTTATATCAAACAACTTACGAGGACGGAACGACAGTGATCGTCAACTACAACGATTACGCGATCAACGTGAATGGAGATGCCGTCGAATCGATGGGTTACCTTATTGGAGGCGAGCGCAATTGAACCTACCCAAAATCGGGCTGACGCTGCATCAGAAGCAAAAGTATAAAGGGATATGGTTTATCATCCCGTGGTTTATCGGATTCCTGCTCCTGTTTTTAGTCCCGCTCATTAACTCGCTGCGCTACAGCTTCAATACATTGAATGTGGATGAAACAGGATTTTCGATGCAGTTTGCCGGCTGGTCCAACTACAAAAACGTCTTGTTTGTAAATGAGCATTTCGTAAGAACCTTAACGGAATCGCTCCTTAATATGGTCATTAATGTTCCCTTAATTGTCATTTTCAGCTTATTCGCGGCTGTGCTGCTCAACCAGAGGTTCAAAGGGAGAGCTCTGGCAAGAGCGATCTTCTTCCTTCCGGTTATACTAGCATCCGGCGTTATCGCGTCAATTGAAAGCGGCGATTATATGCAAGGCGTCATTAATAACGCCAGCCAGCAATCCAGCGGAGAGTTCGCCATGTTCCAAAATCTGGAACTAGCCAAGCTGATTCTCAACTCGGGTGTAGATTATCGTATTGTTGAATATTTGGTAAGTGCGGTCAACCGGATTTACCAAATTGTTACCTCGTCAGGCGTGCAAATCCTGATCTTTGTGGCAGGCTTGCAATCCATTTCGGGTTCCTTGTATGAGGCGTCCAAGATCGAGGGCGCGACGGCTTACGAATCATTTTGGAAAATTACATTCCCGATGATAAGTCCGCTTATTTTGACGAATGTCATTTACTCCATTATAGATAATTTGCTCAGCAGTCCGACAACCAGTCTTATCCGGGATACGGCTTTCAAGTCCTTCCAGTTTGGATATAGCGCTTCGATGGCCTGGATTTATTTTGCGGTCATTTCCGTCTTCCTATGGATCGTCGTGATGCTCATTTCCAAAAAAGTGTTCTATTACAACTAACCAGCATGGAGGGACGACATGAAAACGAAAGCGGCAGTTGCGAAACGGGGACTAGTAAATCTGCTCTGGGAACGTATGGCCAAAGGGAGCTTCTGGATAAACAAGCTGAAGTCATGGTTATGGATATTCATACGGTCGGTATTGATTTGCGGCATTTCGTTCATTATTTTATACCCGATCATGATTAAAGTTATGATTGCAATCAAAGACCCGATCGATATGTATGATGCAACAGTGGTCTGGATCCCGAAGCATTTCACGCTGGAAAATTTCAAAGTAGTCATCGAGGCCTTGAACTATCCGAAAATACTTCTTAATACGGTGCTGCTATCGGGCGTCGTGATGTTTCTGCAGACATTCTCTTGCGTGCTTGCAGGTTATGGCTTCTCCAGAATCAAGTTTCGCGGCAGCGGCCTGCTGTTCGGATGCGTGATCTTTACGATCCTGGTGCCGCCGCAGACCATTATGATTCCGACTTATTTACAATACAAAAACTTCGATATATTGGGCATTGTGTCATTTATTCAAGGTCAGCCATTGAGCTTAATTAATTCTTATTGGCCATTCATCATTTCCTCGGCTCTAGGTATGGGACTGAAAACGGGTCTGTTCGTCTATATTTTCCGGCAATTTTTTAGGGGGATTCCGTTGGAACTGGAAGAGGCGGCTTTGGTTGACGGCTCAGGCACATTTGGGACATTTACCAAAATTATATTGCCGAACGCGATTCCTTCTGTAATAACGGTTACTTTATTTTCGTTTGTGTGGCAGTGGAATGATTCTTATTTCACCGGGCTGATTTTGAATGATGCCAAAGTGATGTCGTCCATGATGTCCACAGCGGCAGCTCAAATCTTCTTTTACCTTACGCCGCCGGGAGAGTGGGTAAAGCCTGATCCGCTTTATTTGTCCATGATCCAAAATACAGCGGTGCTGATGGCGATTTTACCGCTGATCATCATGTACCTTTTTGTTCAGCGCCATTTCGTAGAGAGTATGGAACGAAGCGGTATGGTTGGATAAGCAGATCACCTAGCATTTGAATCCTTTAGCTCCAGGTCAACGGGGGCCTCAGATGATAGGTAGCATTAAAATGACATGGCTAAAGAGAGGTGCAAGCATGAAGCTGCAATATAACAAACCTGCGTCCGCATGGACAGAAGCACTTCCAATAGGAAATGGCCGACTAGGTGCTATGATTTTCGGAGGCGTAGAGAAAGAGAGAATCGGACTTAACGAGGACACGTTATGGTCTGGGTATCCAAAGGACTGTAACAATCCCGGAGCCAAGGAGGCGCTGCCGCGGGTGCGAAAGCTGCTTGAAGAGGGACGATATGCGGAGGCGGATATTGAAACTAAACAATTGATGGGCCCTTATACGCAATCCTTTCTTCCTTTTGGAGATTTGCTTTTATCCTTTGAGCACGGCAATAAATATGATTCTTACCGCAGAGCGCTTGATTTGGAAAACGGATTGTCGAGCGTGGAATACCGTATCGGGGATATTACGTATAAAAGGGAATTGCTCGCCTCGTATCCGGATCAGCTTATCGTGCTGCGGCTTGAAGCAAGCGAGCGCGGAGCCATAGACGTCCATGCTCGTTTGGATAGTCCGCTTCGTTATCGCACAGAGACAGACGGGCAGCGTTATATGATGAAGGGTAAGGCACCAGAGCATGTGGCGCCTAGTTATCTTAACGACAGTAAACCAATCGTATACAGTGATGGCTCCCAATCAGAGGCGATGACTTTCGAAGGCTTGCTAGAAGCAAGATCGGAGGACGGAGTCGTGAAGGTAGATGCGGACGGCATTCACGTATATGGAAGTACGCGGGTCTGCTTTTATTTTAGCGCAGCAACTAGCTTCAACGGTTTTAATCGGCTTCCGGGCAGCGAGGGGAAAGACGCCGGCGCGGAAGCGGGAGCCGCAATGAACAACGGTCTTCGGAAGTCATATGACCAGATTAAAGCGGCGCATATCTCGGATTATAAAGCTTTATTTAATCGGGTGGAATTTCTTCTAGGTGATTCTACGGCCCCTGCGGATATGCCGACAGACAGCCGGGTTACCGATTATGGCGCAAGCGATCCGGGATTAGTAGAATTACTGTTTCATTACGGGCGCTATTTGATGATCGCAAGCTCGCGAACCGGTGCGAAGCCTGCGAATTTGCAGGGGATATGGAATGAGTACACAAGACCGCCTTGGAGCAGCAACTGGACGCTGAACATCAATGCGGAGATGAATTACTGGCCCGTTGAAACCTGTAATCTGGCCGAATGTCATCAGCCGCTGCTGGAATTTATTCGCGAATTGTCTGTGAACGGTACGGTAACGGCAAGTACGAATTACGGCACACGAGGCTGGACTGCGCATCATAATTCAGACGTTTGGGCTCAATCCGCGCCTGTTGGCGATTACGGGGACGGAGATCCCGCATGGGCTTACTGGCCGATGGGCGGCGTATGGCTGGCTCAGCATTTGTGGGAGCATTTTGCTTTTGGCAAGGATGAGCTTTACCTGCGCGATCAAGCTTATCCGATTATGAGGGAAGCGGCAATGTTTTGTCTGGATTGGCTGATCGATGACGGACAAGGACGTCTCGTGACATCTCCATCCACTTCGCCAGAGCATAAATTTAGGACAAAAGCGGGCGCGTTCGGCGTAAGTATCGCCGCAACGATGGATCTATCTTTAATTTGGGATTTATTTACGAATTGTATTGAAGCTTCATTATGCCTGAACATGGATGATGTCTTCAGGTCAGAGCTCGAAGCGGCAAGAGGATGCTTGCTGCCACTGCAAATCGGGCGCCATGGACAATTGCAGGAATGGTCACAGGATTTCGAGGATTCGGACGTGCATCACCGACATGTTTCCCATTTGTTTGGCGTCTATCCCGGTCGGCAATTAACGGAAAGCGTTACGCCGGAGCTATTCGAGGCGGCGAAGCAATCGCTGCTTATACGCGGGGATGATGGCACGGGCTGGAGCCTGGGCTGGAAGGTAGGCCTATGGGCAAGATTCCGTGATGGGAACCGCTCCTTGCGGCTCCTTTACCAGTCGCTTCGGCTCGTGAAGGAGAGCGATATGGAGCTCTATGATCATGGGGGCGTATATGCGAATTTATTTGGCGCGCATCCGCCATTCCAGATCGATAGCAATTTTGCAGTGACGGCAGGCATTGCTGAGATGCTGCTGCAATCGCATCAGCATTATTTGGAGCTCCTTCCCGCGCTTCCCGATGCTTGGCCAAAAGGTGAGATCAAGGGGCTTCGCGCACGCGGTGGATTTGAGGTGCTTATCCGCTGGGACAAAGGCGGTCTAGCAGAGGCAGAAATTCAATCTCTAAGTGGAGGAAGCTGTTCACTACTTACAGATCCTACTTGGGCTATTGTAACCTCTGACGGGGAACGGGTTGAGGTGAACTTGTCCGAGAATAACATTGTTCAATTCGACACCGCTTCCGGTCAGAAATTTAAGATTATAAATACTGGATTGCTCGATAGGTAATGGCTGCGCGAATGGATAAGTAATGATGCTATTGTTTTGTTTTCAAATCGGGTTTGAGGATGGGAGAACTGATAATGAATGTTACGGAAATGAAGATCGGTGAAATGAAGCTGGAGAAGGCCTCAACTGGATTCACTGTAGATAACGGGTTAGTCCGCGCGGAAGCGGATTTTGGAGGTGGGACGATAACGCTTCGTTGGAGCAGCGGCGAGGCCGTGGTTGGGCTTTATGCGGAAGCACGATATGGACTTGAACAATTACGTTCCACTTATTATAGCAAGCACGGGGTTGACCAAACATCGGTGCAGGCAATTGAAGACAGCTTCGGCCAGGGCATCCGCTGGACATTTGCGCATGAAGATTTGGGTAAGCCGGTGATGCGCCAGCATATACGAATGTATGAACAGATTCCGTATTTATTAGTCGAGTTGGAATTAGAATCTGAATTCGAATGGGAGACAAACGAGATGACGCCGCTCGCTTCCTATTTAAATGATGGAAGCGTTTTGGAATTCGGCTCTTTTCCCGAATCGACTGGCGAAATAAGAGCATTATTCATGCCGTTTGACAATGATAAATGGGTCCGATTCGCTTCCCATGCCATACCTTGCAGCGTACACAGCTATGAAGTGACAGCCATCTACCATTCGGAACGCAGAAATGGATTCGTTCTGGGGTCCGTCACGCATGATACATGGAAAACGGGATTAGCCGTTGAAGGAACATTTTCGGGCTCGGTCGGCAGGCTTCGCGTATACGGGGGTGCTGCTGATATGCAGACGCGGGACACGGTTGCGCATGGGTCCTTGCGAGGCAAGAGCATCGTATCGCCGACGATATTCGTAGGCGCATTCGAGGACTATCGCGACGGGCTTGAAACTTACGGAAAGGCGAACGCGAAGCTGTCCCCAGCTCTTCCATGGCAAGGCGGCGTCCCAATAGGTTGGAACAGCTGGTCTGCCGTTATGTCAGAGATTGATTTTGACGTATATACGCACACTTCGGATTTTTTCCGAAACGAACTGCAGTTGAACGGTTACTCTGATGATGAAGGCAGCTTATACGTCAACTTTGATTCCTTCTGGGACAATTTGTCCCCGGAGCAGCTTAGCCAAGCAGTGAACAGAGTGAAGGCAAATGGGCAAAAGCCGGGTATTTATTATACGCCGTTTGCGTTTTGGGGAAGCGATCCGGATACGCCGGTAGAAGAAACGGATGGAGCGGTGCTGTACAGGGATATCTTAATCAAGGACCAGGCAGGTAACCCGCTGCCGAAGCTGGATGGCGCCTTTGCGATCGATCCTTCTCATCCGGCGGCGCTGGATCGAATAAAGCGAAAACTGGATAGTTTCGTGGAGTGGGGCTTTGATTACGTAAAGCTGGACTTCCTGACACATGGCGCCATGGAAGGCGTATTCCATGATTCGAGCGTTCGAACGGGCATACAGGCGTATAATAAAGGGATGGCCCATATTTGCGAAACGTTGGATCCAAAGCACATAGGCCGGCCATTTTTAATTAATTTGTCCATTGCGCCATTGTTTCCTCATGGTTATGCGCATAGCCGCCGCGTATCCTGTGACGCGTTCGGGACGATTGGCGATACGGAGTATATGCTAAACGCGCTGACTTACGGTTGGTGGATTAATGACTCCTTGTACCGCTTTAACGATCCCGATCATGTCGTATTGTATAAGAGCAGCAATCAACGATCAATCACCGAAGCAGAAGGTAGAAGCAGATTGAACAGCGCTGTTATAGCCGGCACCTCTCTTCTGCTTGGCGACGATTTCCGGATGGAAGAAGCGAAGCAGCGTGCTAGGGAATGGATGACAAATATTGAGGTAATATCTCTGGCGCGCAAAGGCGTTACATTCCGTCCAGTAGAGGGGCGCAGCGGCGATAAAAGCGAGGATTTGTTCATACTTAGCGATGAAAAAGGAACATGGGTTGCGGCATTTAATTTTGATGCAGAGTGCGGAAGTGAAAAGATCATATCCTTTGAACGGTTTGGCATCGATTCCTCTAATGGGATTGTGGTCCGAGATTTATGGAATGGAAGAGAATGGAGTATAGAGGGTGGTGCGGACATGTACCGTGCCGAGCTCGCCCCCTCCGAATCCAAGCTATTTTTGTTCAGGCAAAATTAATTGCGCAAATTAATGCAAGCTCATTAAGAGGAATTAGTCCATCCTGTAGGGATGGACTAATTCCTCTTACACGGTGTTTTTTTTACATGATAATCTATTGTTAAAAATAATTGGAGCTGCTCTTGGTTACATAGTGATCGTTGGAACGAGCAGTTTTTGGAAACGGCTTCTCCTACTGGAGGAGAATTGGGGTTTGCTTGACCGAAGGGGCATGGCGGAAAATTTTTTTGTAGGCGCGGTAGAAGGAGGAGTAGTCTCCGAAGCCTGCTATCGCAGAAGCAGTGTTGGCTGATTGGCCTTGCAGCATCAAATTTTGAGCCATGACGACCCGCTTGTGAATGACATAATTAAGGACGGTTGTGCCGGTTGCTTTGCGGAATATTTTGTTCAAGTGATGCTTGCTTATATAAAATTTGGAGGAAAGGTCGTCCAGAGTAACGGGCTCGCCGATATGGTCGTTTAAATATTTAATGACACTGGAGACGGTAGTAGTTGACGAGGCCGATTCGGATCGGTCCTTCAGAGATTGGCTCGTGAACAATATTTGTGACAACAGCGCCTCCAGCCGGATGCGCAGCGACAGCTCTCGGTAATCCTCATCCATATAACGACAATCCATTAATTGTTTGAAGAAATGATGAAAGTCTTTTTGTCCGTCATCAGTTAAATATACATTGGCATAACCGTAAGCCGTTTGAAAGGGAGACAGTAGAATCGACTGGTTTTCAAGGGGCAGGAAGCTAGGCACAAAGTGAAGCGATATGCGCTCGTAGGCTGAGTCGCTCTCGATCTTGACGCCATGGAACACATGAGGCGCGATCAGCAGTATGCTATTCGGCTTTGGAGCATACCGCTTGCCGTCCACCAGGTAGCTTACATCACCCGCGATGAAGTAGAACACCTCGTAGAAATTGTGACAGTGGAGCGCATACCGATCTGTTTTTTGATTATCCACGGTGTGGTGAAGAATGATAGAGTCCGTATGAATATCTACTAATTGCATCGCTTATCACTCCCGGGAACGATTTCCACTCAAGTGTAGTAGATGACCGCTATATTTGCAATGAATTCCTTTCTTTTCGCAATGGCGGCGATTGAACGGAAAACTATAATTAATGAGTGTAGGCTTCATATAAGAAGATAAGGGAGGGTAAGGGTTTCATGATTTTTGGCGCTCAGTTATAAGCAATTAGATCGTTTGTTCAGACGGAAGAGGATGTTAGGCGTTCGTCTATAAAGATTGCAGAAATGAAGTACGTATCGGTATGCGATAGGTATATTGTAAGCGCTTGATAAGGAAAAAAACAACTATTTGCTCATTGAGCAGGATTTTTGCCTAGGCTATCGTTTAGATTGACTGCGAACGAGCTGCTATAGCTTGGCCAAGTTTGGCTATTGATGGATGGGAGAGGGGATTGAAGGATGATAATGGAGAAAATGCGCCTGGGCATTATTGGAATGGGCAACATGGGAACGGATCACGCGAGAAAATTGCTCGGAGGGGCCGTGCCGGATATACAACTAACCGCGGTTGCCGATTCAGACGAAAAACGACTGGCGGCGGCCAAAACGTATTTGCCGGAAACGGTCGGATTATTCGTAAACGCGGAAGCGCTCATGGACAGCGGCTTATGCGACGCGGTTATCATTGCAACGCCGCATTACGTTCATCCGCCCCTTGCGATAAAGGCTTTCGAACGGAAGCTTCATGTTATGTGCGAGAAGCCTGCCGGCGTTTATACGAAGCAGGTTAGAGAAATGAACAATAAGGCGCAGCAGAGCGATGTCGTATTCGGAATGATGTTCAACCAGAGGACGAATCCGTTATACCGTAAGATGCATGAGCTTGTGAACAGCGGAGAATTAGGGGCGATCAAACGGGTGAACTGGATCATTACGGACTGGTACAGAACACAGGCCTACTACGATTCCGGCAGCTGGCGTGCGACTTGGGCCGGCGAAGGCGGCGGCGTGCTGGTGAACCAATGTCCGCATAATATCGACCTGCTTCAGTGGATATGCGGAATGCCAAGTAAAGTTCGTGCGTTCTGTCATAACGGCAAATGGCATCATATTGAGGTGGAGGACGACGTGACGGCGTATTTAGAATTTCCAAATGGCGCGACGGGTGTATTCGTGACGACGACCGCCGACCTGCCGGGCACGAACCGATTTGAAATTACGCTGGAGAGAGGCAAGCTGGTCTGTGAAAACAATACGTTGACGCTCCATAAGCTGAGCCAGAACGAGCGCGAGTTTTGCTTCGAATCCAAAGAAGGCTTTGCCAGTCCGGCGGTAGAAGTATCCATTGTTCAGACGGAAGGCGACAATAGCCAGCACATGGGCGTCTTAGCCGCATTTGCCAAATCGGTATTGTACGGTGACCCGCTGGTTGCCGGCGGCGAGGAGGGCATCCATAGCTTAACGCTATCGAATGCGATGCATTTGTCTAGCTGGCTGGAGCAAACGGTCGAGCTTCCGATCGATGAGGAGCTATATTGGGAAGAGCTAAACAAAAGAGCGGCTGCATCCAAATTAAAAGCGGTTGAATCGTTGCTGCTCGATACGTCAGGCAGTTACGGCTCCTAGCACTGCAGCTTGAACTCGGGGTTTACAAAATATCGAAGACGTGCGGCAGTACCTTGCCGCACGTTTTTTTTCATGGCACGTCTAGTAAGGGGCGTCACCTGTGAAAAGCCCTGCTAGGTACACGAATATTACAAATGTATTATTCATCGAACAATACGATAGTCATTAGCGGTATGTAAGTTTGATATGCTGAAACAAGTATTTAGGCCTGATTTCAGAGGGAGTCACTTTAAAATGTGATGGAAAGCGGAGGAGCATGGATGAGAAATAAAGGACGCGTGAATCGGTATAGATGGTTGCATTTAAAGGGCGCTTGGTCGGCGTTGTTTTGGTCCTATATGGCTATCCTACTGCTGCTTATTATTATCGGCAGTCTTCTTTATTGGCGAGCAAGGGACGTTGTCGAGCATTCTGTTGAGCGAACGAACTCGGCAATGCTCGCTCAACTTAGGGAGCTTGCCGACGGCCAGCTCCAGCTTATCGAGCAGTTGGAGCAACAAATCGCCAATCATCCGAAAATGGTCCAGCTAATGAACAGCAAGTTACCGATGTCCGACCGGGAGCAGTACGATATGATCAAAATGGCCGATGATTTACAGCGTTATAAACAGCTGACACCATATATTTATGATTATTATATTTACCTGCCGAAGTCCGGTACAATGCTCGGACCGGGAGTAAAAACGAAGCCGGACATTTTGTTCGACGAGGTAGACAAGTTCGATGGGATGAGCGCGAAAGATTGGATCGCCAAGTTCGAAAGCGGCTACCACTACCAGACGTTCGAGCCGGCTCTGCTCACTAGGAGCAAATTTGAAGGAAAGCACGACGTTATCGCCTATATGCAGACGCTGCCGCTCATAGACCAATCGAAAAGGCTGGCTACGCTGTTTATTATGATTAACGACGAGCAGCTGCGAAAAATGCTGGACGGCCTCGCGAAGGCAGGACGAGGCGAAATTTATATTTTGGACGATTCCGACCGAATTATTAGCTCAACGGCAGACAAGCAGGAGCCACTGCCATTTGGCTATTCGGATATGCGGGGCAACCAAGGGAAGTTGGAAGCCGGCCGCGGTGGCGGAGGGCTGGTCGTATCCTATGCTTCCTCCAGCGTTTACGGCTGGAAATATGTCATGGAAGTGCCGCGCGCCGTTTTTTTGGAGGAAGTAAACGAGGTTCGAAGCTGGGCATTGTTATTATTTTTGTTAGCAGCGTGTTCAGGAGCGGTTGTATCCGGCTATCTCGCCTATCGGAACTATCGTCCGATCCGCGATCTCGTATCTGCGGTGAAGGGCGGAGCAATCGCTGCACAGAATAAGCAGGGCCCCATTGAATATGAGCTGATCCACACATCGATTCAATCGGCAAGGCTGACGGAGTCGGAGCTTAGAACAAGACTGTCGCAGCAGACACCCATTATCCGCATACATTTTTTGAACCGCTTGATCAGAGGGTATGCGGACCCGCATGAGCTGCATCCGGAATCGCTGCAGTTTATGGGAATTGGATTCGTATCCCCGTCCTTCGCCGTCATGCTAATAGATGCGGAAGACATGAGCCCGTTTCCGAGCGATAAGGAATGGATGTTCGTGAACTTCATCATTTCCAATATTGCATCCGAGCTGGCGAATGAGCGGCATATTGCCTTTACGAGCGAGCTCGATCAAGGAAGGATTGCGCTTTTGATCAATTTCAATGAAGCGAGCGAGGCCGAACGGCTAGAGCAGCTTGCGTCGATTGAGGAACGCCTCGATCAGGTGCTGAGCGAGCGCTTCCGGCTGAAGGTTGCCATTGGCAGGAGCTCCGTCGTGCACGATATGGAGCAAATCGGGGAAGCGTTCCGCGATGCGCTTAAAAGGCTGGGTGAAAGCTACAAAATCCATGCGTCGGCTACCGGAACGGACAAGCTGTCGGATCAAGCGCCGGTTTATTACTACCCGCTGGATATCGAACAGCAGTTGACGAACTACGTGAAGTCGGGAGAGGAAGAGAAAACCGCACAACTGCTGGATGCATTGTATGCAGATCATGATGACGGCAGCGTAAGCGGCACGCGTATCGGCTCTTACTTTCTCATGAATCTTTCTTCTACGCTGTATCGCATTGTCCAGAACACGCCTAAGTCGGACACGGGACTCGCTATGCGGTTGTTAATGAATTATCCAAATTCCGTTCAAGATCAGCGGAGCGCCTTCGAGGAGCTGAAAGCGGATTTCCTGATCGTGTGCTCATTATGGAAAGAAGGGCGCACAGATCAGGGAAGCCGGATGCTTGGCACGATCAAACGGATCGTTCATGAACGCTTCGATCAAAACATGCTGAGCGTCGGCTTGATTGCGGATGAGCTTGGCATTACGCAGCCGTATTTGTCTTCTTTCTTCAAGAAAGCAACAGGGCGGACAATTCTTGACTTCATAGCCGAAGTACGTTTGCAGGAAGCGAAGCGGCTGCTGTCGGAGTCGCCATGCACGGTCGCACATATCGCCCAGGCTGTCGGTTATTCAAACGATATTGGATTTATCCGTTTTTTTAAGAAGCATGAAGGCATTACACCCGGCCAATACCGCGCCAACATACAAACGGAACATCAATCTTAAAGACGAATAGTATTCGATCTATCAATCGGAATATGGATCGAACAGTTAGGACGTATTCAGCAAGCAAGGCACGCCGCTAACATAAGGGGGTGGCTGCGGAAGACGCAGCATCTCATACAAGTAACGAGGGGGTAACGATTTATGAAGTACGGTAAAAGGTATTGGATCACGGCGCTTGCGGCGTTTACGTCATTAACGGTCGTATTGTCGGCATGCTCCAGCGGGGACAAACAAGAAGAGGGTCCTGCGAACACGCCGAAGGAAGCGGATGCCACGAACGCACCGGCAGACGGAAAGATTGTAGCAGAGCCGCTCACGCTATCTTATTTTGTAACGATGTCAGGTAATCCGGCTCCAGGCATGAAAACGCAAAACGACATGGCCGCCTATCAAGAAACGGAGAAAAAGACGGGAATTCATATCGAATTTCAGCATCCTGCAGTAGGCCAAGAGAAAAACCAATTCAACCTGCTTATGAGCTCCGGCGATTATCCGGACGTAATCGAGTGGGGGTGGAACGACTATCCGGGCGGCGGCGTAGGCGCGATGAACAACGGCGTTATTATTCCGCTTAACGATTACATCGAGAAGTTCGCTCCGAACCTGTCCAAGCTGCTGGAAGAAAATCCGGAAATCAAAAAGGATATTTCTACGGATGACGGTCGTATCTATGCGTTTCCTTTCTTAAGAAGCGACCCTTATCTTCGTACGTATCAAGGAATCGGGGTTCGCCAGGATTGGTTGGATGAAGTAGGACTCCAAATGCCGACGACTATCGATGAATGGCATGCGGTTTTGAAAGCGTTTAAAGAAAAAGATCCGAACAAAAACGGCAAGGCAGACGAAATTCCGCTGCTAATCGCCAGAGATACAATGCTTAACTTCAGCAATGTGTTCTTGAACGCATGGGGAACCTCCGGGCGGTTCAACCTGCAGGACGGCAAAGTTGTATTTGGCCCGATTCAATCAGAATACAAGGCGTTTCTCCAAACGATGCGCAGCTGGTATGAGGAAGGCCTGATTGACCGCGATTATGCGGGAACGGATGCCAAGCAGAAGGATGCGAAATGGACAGGTGAGCTGCTCGGCGCTTCCGAGCTGGCCGTAGGCGGCGGCATCGGAAAATATACGACGGCCATGTCCGCCAAAAATCCGAAGTTTAACCTTGCCGGCGCACCTTACCCGACGCTCGCGAAAGGCGAAAAGCCGGTGCTCGGCCAGCGCGAGCCGATCTTCAACAGCGTTGGAGCAGCGATCACGAAAAATAATAAACATGTCGAGGAAACGGTAAAATGGCTCGACTACAAGTACGGGGAAGAAGGCTCGATGCTGTTCAACTTCGGCATCGAAGGCAAGAGCTACGTCATGAAAGACGGCTTCCCGACGTATACCGACGATATTTTGAAAAACCCGGACGGTCTTGCGTTCGGCACTTCGCTCGGAAGGTACGCGATTCCGTTCGGAGGCCCGTTCGTACAGGATAAACGCTACCAGTTGCAAAACGCTTCAATGCCGCAGCAGCAAGCGGCGCTTAATACTTGGATGGATGTCGAAAACGAGAACTGGCTGCCGCCGTTGTCGTTCACGAATGACGAATCGGCACGCCTTGCTTCGATCATGACGGACGTAAACACTTACCGCGACGAGATGTTTGACAAATACGTAATGGGCGCGGAATCAATAGATTCATTCAACAACTTCGTGAAGACCATTGAAGGAATGGGCATCCAGGAAGCGCTTGAAATTCAGCAAGCTGCATACGATCGATATTTGAAACGGTAATGCCAAGCTGGAGCGGGATACCCGGCGAAGCTTACGCGGATGCGTAATTTCCGGGGACCCGCTATTTTTCTACCTTGCATGCCGAAGGAGGACATAAAAATTGAAAACGTTACGGGGCTGGTCCCGCCATAAATACATTTACTTCATGCTGCTTCCGGTCGTTGTTTATTACGTTGTGTTTTTGTACATGCCCATGTATGGCTTGCAGATCGCCTTCAAGGATTTCTCTCCAGCCAAAGGGATATGGGCGAGCGATTGGGTTGGCTTGAAGCATTTCGTGTCTTTCTATGAAAGCTATTATTTTTGGAGACTGATTCGCAATACGGTAATGATCAGCATCTATGAACTCGTGTTCGGTTTTCCGGCTCCGATCTTGCTTGCCTTGCTGCTTAACGAAATCCGCAAACGCGCATTCAAAAATATCGTACAGTCGATCACGTATTTGCCGCACTTTATTTCAATCGTCGTCGTTGCGGGGATGATGGTGGATTTTTTATCGGGTGACGGATTGATCAATCAATTGACCGACCTACTTGGGATACCGTCCGTATCATTCTTGATTGCGCCTGAATGGTTTAGGTCGATCTATGTATCATCCGGCATCTGGCAAGGCGTAGGCTGGGGCTCGATCATTTATTTGGCCGCGATCGCGGGAATTGATCCGAGCCTGTATGAAGCAGCCAAGACGGATGGAGCGGGGCGATTCAAGCAAATTATGCACGTAACCGTCCCCGGCATTATGCCAACCGTCATCATAATGCTCATTTTGCGAATGGGTACGCTCATGGCCGGGGGCAGCTTGGAAAAAATTCTGCTGCTCTATAATTCAACAACTTACGAAACGGCGGACGTTATATCCACGTTCGTGTACCGGCGTGGCTTGCTCCAGATGGATTACGGTTTTTCGGCGGCAATCGGCTTATTCAACAACATCATGAATTTCATTTTGCTCGTATCTGCTAACGCAGTGAGCCGGAAGATCAACAACACGAGCCTGTGGTAGTTCCATTTCAGGAGGTGCAGCAAATTTGAAGCCTCGCATCAGTTTAGGAGAGCGGATATTCGACACATCGAATGCTTTGTTCATGCTGGCGTTAATGGCCGTTACATTATATCCATTTCTATATGTGCTGTTCGCTTCGTTAAGCGATCCAATGCAATTGATAGACCATCGGGGGCTGCTCTTTTTCCCGGCGGGCTTCAGCCTCGAATCGTATAAGCTTGTGTTCGAGAATCCGATGATAACGATCGGATATTTGAACACGGGAATATATGTTGTCGCAGGCACGGCTTTGAATCTTGTTCTTACAAGCTTCGCCGCCTATGCGTTGTCCCGCAAGGGCGTAAAGCTCGTTGGGCCGATCATGTTCGGGATTGTGTTTACGATGTTTTTCTCGGGAGGACTTATTCCGACTTATTTGAATATGAAAAACCTGGACCTGCTCGACACCAGATGGGCGATGATACTGCCATCCGCGATCAGCACGTGGAATCTGCTTGTCATGCGCACGTCGTTCGCAGGCATACCCGTCGCACTGGAGGAGTCGGCCCGAATTGACGGCGCCAACGATTTCCGTATTTTGTTCCAAATCTTCATTCCGGTTTCCTTGCCGATTATGGCAGTTATGACGCTATTCTACGGCGTATCCCATTGGAACGCATATATGGATGCCTTGATTTACTTGCGAGACCGGGATCTATATCCGCTGCAGCTTGTTTTGCAGGAAATTTTAATTACGAACAACACGGATTCGATGACGACGGCGGTGTCCGACGTGGACAAAGGACTTATTCAAGAAACGATCAAATATGCAACGATCATCGCTGCGACCGTCCCGATATTGCTGCTGTATCCCTTCCTTCAGCGATACTTTGTTAAAGGCGTTATGCTCGGGTCCATTAAGGAATAAGGAGGGCATAGCATTACCTGATTTTGTTCCTGTTAATAGTAGTCATCTTGAGTGCAGACCACCCTTCGGGGTGGTCTTTTTTTGATAATGATTGATTTGTATGCAAAAGGATACGGTGTGGAAGGTAGACGTTATTGTACCCATAACAGCGGCTGGAAGGCCAAATGTTCTCGCATTAGTCAATTGCTTGCAGAGAATTGATCACAAAATGCGGAGGAGTAGTCATGGGGAACAAAGCCTAGTCCTTCTATACTGAAGGAGGGAGTGATGACGATGTGAGAACAGCAACCACATTCAAAAATCGATTGCCTTAAATGTAGTATCTCCATTTGTAGAGGATATTAATTCACTCGACTAACAGGAGCGATAGTTGAATAACACATGGATGAATGAGCAGGCGCTGCGGCAGCCTGCTCATTTTATTTCGTTATGATATTAAGTTATCTGGAATACCTTATTGTTTTATCGACTGTATTTTTGGGTTCGACGCGGCATAAGGAGGAGGCGAATCGACTCGCCCCCAATTTGACAGTAAGAATGGTTATCGAATATAAGACTTAATAGGGAAAAAAATGAATGGAATGCTATATTACCCGTTGATTTTGTGTGGCGGGAAATGTGGCAATACGAACTCTCCCAGTTCTTGAATAACTTCGTCAGCTGGTCTCTGACTATCAAAAAGAGCGAAAAAGAGATGATTTACGCCAATGTCTTTATATAATCCGAGCAATTCTATTAATTTATTGCGACCAACTTTAAAACCTAGCCGAATCGGCGTAGCATCTTCATCTGGGTCTTCTACTAAGTCGAGATGCATCGGCATGGAAAATGGTCGGAATTCGGTATGATTTTGGCGAGCTGCTGACTCTCTCCATGCTTTTATAGCTTCTGACTGTCGTATTGGTCCTTGCGGATAATACATCCAGCCGTCACCATGGACACCAAGCCAATCAAATTCTTGCTGGGCAACTCCGGTTATCATAGTAGGGATTCTTCGCTCTAGTGTCGGAACGAGAGTCGCCTGTTGAATTTGACCATAACGAGAGTCGATTTTAGGATAATGCTCATAGAGTGCCTTTTCGAGATAGGACAAGGATTCACGGAATTGAATGCCGCGGCTCGGATGGTCGACTCCAAGACCTTGAAAATCAGCACGCCTATCGCCGGAAGAGATCCCCATGATGAGCCTTTCGGGAAAAAGCGCTTCAATCGTAGCGACCTCTTTTGCCAGCCTTAACGGATGGCGAAGAGGAAGCACGAGCGCAGATGTTCCAAGCGCGATTTTTTTGGTTTGACTAAGCAAATGAGTGCCAAAAATCAAAATATCATGAATTTGTCCTACAGCAGGATCTCCAAAAAGCGGATCTTCCAAAATAACGTCTCTGAGCCATAGTGTAGTAAAACCGTAGGCTTCAGCAGTCTGCGCCAACTCAATTTGATTAGCCATCGTTGGAGCTTTCATTTGATAGTTTTCAAGCGGAATATGGAGACCAAGCGTTAGCTCGCCTTCTTTGTACATGCTTTGGTAAGATTGATGATTGCTAAACATTCGTATTCCCCCTTTCATTAATTCCGTTCAAGCTTTGCCGAAATACCTGAGAGTATAATTGCGATGGCAACCATAATTGCACCGATCCATGGCGTATGCACAAGACCCAACGAATCGATAACGATCCCGCCTACTATTGACCCAACAGCAATACCGATGTTAAATGCTGCAATATTAATTGCGGAAGCCACATCAACAGCCGATGGCACATACTTCTCAGCAAGCTGAACAATATATAACTGAAGACCAGGCACGTTCATAAAGGCAAGCAGACCCATTAAAATGACACCAATTATGCCAGCTATTTTAAATGGAGCTAAGAAGGTTAAAAGGACCAATACAGCCGCTTGAACGATAAACATCCAAAATAATGCGCGTATTGGGTTTTTATTGGCTAGTTTTCCGCCTAAAGAGTTACCAAATGCTACAGCGATACCATAGGCGATCAAAAGAATATTAATGAAGCCATGGCTTAGGCCGGTTACATCATGTAGAAGAGGCGTTAAATAAGTGAAAGCGACAAAGGTTCCTCCATAACCGAATGCCGTAATAAGGAAGCCCAGCATCAATCGGCCATTTGTAAGCAATCGGAACATATCTGATAATTTGGATGGTGGAGATTGTTTTAGATTTTTTGGGATAAGCACAGCGCTTGAAATGATCGCAATAACACCAAGCAAGGCAACACCCCAAAAAGTTGCTCTCCAGCCAAATGCCTGTCCGATAAATGTTCCGAGAGGGACACCGGTCACAATTGCGATAGTAAGTCCGGTAAACATAAGCGCGATGGCACTACCCTTTTTTTCTGGCGATACTAATTGAACGGCAATGGTCGCTCCAATGGAGAAAAAGACGCCATGGGAGAAGGCCGTGATGAATCGAGCAACAAGTAGAAGTTCAAATGATGGAGAGAGTGCGGCGACAATGTTTCCGACGATGAATACAACCATGAGCGTCATAAGCAAGGATTTGCGGCTCATGCGATTGGTGAGTGCGGTAAGGATAGGCGCTCCGACAGCGACCCCTATGGCATAACCTGAAATAAGAAGCCCGGCTAACGTGATACCGATGTTTAAATCTTCTGCAATAGAAGCAAGAAGACCTACAGGGACAAATTCTGTTGTTCCAATACCGAATGCGCTAATTGCAAGCGCAAGAAGCGCCCATGTGCCCGTTTTTGGTTTTGCTTCATGACCAGAAGCTGATGATTTTGCAATCGTGTGACTCATGTTTATTCCTCCTGAGATTATTTTTTTTTGACCGGTTCATGAGTGCTATTATATAACCATATAAATGTTATTGGTAAGTACGTACTTTTTAGTTATATAGGTACTTTAAAGTACCTATAGTTCGGCGATGCCACGAATGGCGCTCCAAGATCACGAATCTCGTATCCCAGCAGGAAAGGAGGATGCTTGCCTCGAACCGTTTCTTTTGCCCCAGACAAGAGGTTATCAAATCGATAAAGCAACAACCACTAAACCTAACGGTCTGTGGCAAACGGCTGCTACTATTTTTTTTCCTTCATAAAAATCACGCTGTAAATGCTGACAGCTATATCCCTGTCCTTTTGCCTTCATGAATATCTGTATAGTTAATGACAACGGTCAACACTTTCTTTGACATTTGCTTATCCCCCAGTAGTATTTGATTATGAATGTATCCCTATTCTAAGGTCTGAGTCATATATAAAACAAATTATGAAATAACACAATACAGATAAATATATTTATATAAAGCTTTGAAAATATGAAAAGACAAACAAAGTAACGTATAACGAATGTTTTACATCGCAGAAGAATAAACAGCCAACATATTAAACCTTTCCGTACGACTCACATCATGGATCGACATGTCTAGTATGACGCGAACGCTTACGTACAGTGCCAACAATCCACAGCAGGAGGGGGATACCGATCAGCACGATCGGCATGAAGTAATGAAGCCCCATTTGAACCTGAATTTTGGATGCATAAAGTCCTGTTTGAGGAAACTTCCATGCGAGAAGAAACACTGCCGGTGCGATCACCCAGATTGAACGAGTCCAATGCTTCAAGCCTAACCATTGGGATATCCCGTAGCATGTCGAGAATAAATAAACGCTTAATTTAATAAATACGCTAAAGAACCAGATAACCGTTGAAAAAATTTCGATGTTTTGTATGAATTCCATAAGTGAGACGTACCGTATCATCTCAAAAGTCGGGAACAGCATTTTGGACGCTAAAGCAGGACCGAAGATTGACAAAGCCGTCAAGGTCAGGACGGAGGAAATGACGGAGACTACCGCAACGCCCCATACGGCCCTTTTCGTTCCTTGACGAGGATTCTCCATGAACCTAGTCAACATAAGAAGGAATACGGCATCACCAAATACCGAAGCAGGTGTCAGGCTTCCTCGAATAAGCGCTCCGATACCGGAATCGCTAAAAACGGGCAGAATTTGCTCAAACTCGAAGTTGTTAAAGCTTAGGCATATGATCAAAACGACGATTACCATAATGATAGGACCTACGAGCTGGCTGCAGCGCGCAATCGATGCAATCCCTCCAGTCCATACCAAGCCAGATACGATCAACATCATCATAAGCATCAGTACGCTTGCAGGTGTTTGATCAAACATGATCATTTGGAAAAAATCTGAAAACTGGCGAAGCAGAGTACTCGAGATGAATATCCACATTGCCAGAAAGGGAACGACAATTATTTTTCCAAGCCACCGGCCTAGAATCGTCCGACTGAATTCGACGAGAGTCTGGTCTGGGTATAAACGAGCTAAGGCCACGGATAGGAGTGTAATTCCGCAGGCTATAACGCCCCCGATCAGGAAAGACATCCAGGCATCCTGCTTCGCCGTGTGGATGACAAGCGATTGGGTCAAGTACAAGGTCATCGCCATTTCAATCGAAAACGTCATCCAAAACACTTGATTTGCAGATATTTTGGGCCTGTTCATCGTTTTGTTTCCTCCTCCCGCCAATGTAAGCCAGGCCCAGTCAGCCCTATTTGAGTTACCGTAAAATCCGCTTTTACATCAAATTCTGCCATAGTAAAATGCTCATTCCAGTTTCCTTTCCATTTTTTCCAAAGAGAAGGGTTTCTTCTATGCAATACTTCACCAAAACCGAAAATATCTTCGCGATATGTATTTTGCATTTTGAATATGATCTGTTTTACTTCTTTTGCTGCTTCGGATTCCAGAGCTTGCTTGACCAGCTTGACATTTTCAGGATCGCGTAGATTAAGCCGGCTTTGGTTCTCGCGAATCATTCCTTTGCCAGTCAATCGGACGTGAAAGACAAGCTTGCCGTTTTGGACGTCCGTTCGAATTTTGCGACCAGCCCGCGAGAGGTGCAAGCTGACACTTCCTTGCCCATTCGGAATGAAGGCTGTAACCGTAGTGCTGCTCAGAACATCTGTAATCCAATTCACATTCAGCGCTTCCTCTTGACGGATAAATCCTTTCAATTTCAACTTATTATCAAAAATGGCCATACCATTGATCCGAAAAGCATGTTGTTTTGTTGCTTCTTGATTTTCGCCGTCTTTTTGTTCCAAAGAAATCACGGGCATTACGGGACTAGCGCCTTCGCTACTAGCTGCTCTCAGAAATCGCATAAACGTCGTCTGTTTCATGCCACTGGTAAGCTCCAATATTTTATAAGCGCCGATCGCGGGAATCTTCTCCAAGGGATATCCGGATTGGAGTAGTTCCCGGGCTGTGCTGCCTTTAACGACGAAGATATCTGTGCGCAACCTGACTTCCGGATTACGGGTATGCTCATCCAGCAGGTCGGTAATCCCTTCCTTTGCGAAATGTTCCCCGATAAAAACACCTCTTCGGTGGCTAGGAAACACTAGGCGAGAAAGCTTACCCTGCAAATCACCTGCTGCTTGACTTACATTTTTACCCTTGCCTGAAACGATGAAAAATCCGGTGCTGTTACCGGAGGAATTACCTTTTCCTCCTGCTTGGCTGTGTTGGCCTGGTATTAGTATTTGCCCGCTCAGGATGATATCTCGATTCGGGGCACGGTCAAAACCTGAGCCAATCCAGATGGACCGGTTGCTCAACTCCTTCTGATCCCAGCAAGCAATCGTGAGAAGTTGTAACATCACTAGGACAACCCCGAATTTACGATACATGAACCATCACCTTCTTTTGGAAATAAGGATGCCTGAACATCATTAAGTGAGATTGTCGTTATTCCCTGTCGTTTTTTTCGGACGACGACGGAGGTTCCATCTCGGCGCGCGATGAATAAGACTTTTGTCAAAGCCTGCTATTTCGGGAGTTACAGGGGTGAGGTAGGGAACGCCGAATGAACTCAGGCAAGTTAAATGGATGAGGATCACCGTAATCCCGACAAGGATTCCGTAAACTCCAATAAATCCTGCAAGCAGCAGCATCGGAAAACGGAGAATCCGGAACGCATTTCCCAAATTGTAGCGGGGTATTCCAAAGGATGCGATGCCGGTAGTAGCTACAATGATGACCATGGGAGCGGAGATAATGCCTGCTTCTACAGCTGATTGTCCGATGACTAGGGCGCCTACGATGCTGACGGCCGAACCTACCGTTTTCGGCAGCCGAACTCCGGCTTCACGAAGGGCTTCAAACATAAACTCCATCATTAGCGCTTCTACAACGGCTGGAAAGGGCACGCCCTCCCTTGCTGCTGCGATGCTGATAAGAAGGACTGTCGGGATGATCTGCGGATGAAAGGTCGTTAGAGCAACGTAAATCGACGGGAGCAGCAGAGCGATCATGAGCATAAAGTACCTGACCCAACGCACAAGCGTCGTGAAAACCGCTCGTTCGTAGTAGTCCTCGGATGCTTGAAGACCGGTCCAGAAGGTCATGGGAACGATGAGCACGAAAGGCGTATTAGCTGTGACAATCGCAACTTTGCCTTCCAATAGAGCACTGCACACGACATCGGGACGCTCGGTGTTCTGAATTTGTGGAAAGGGAGAATACGGAGTGTCCTCGATCTTCTTCTCGATGTATCCCGATTCAAGGATCCCATCGATTTTGATCTGGTTGATGCGCCGTATTACTTCTTCCACGATGGATTCATTGGCGACCTCATGCAGATAGATAATTTCTACTTTTGTACTTGATTTTTCCCCGACTTGGAAAGACTTATTGACCAATTGGGGGGTACAGAGCCGTCTTCTTATCAAGCTCGTATTTACTCGTATAGACTCGGTAAAGCCGTCACGAGGACCACGGACTACGACTTCGCTAGAAGGCTCTTCGACGCTGCGCTCTTGGTAGTGCTGGAAGTCCGCCAGCATGGCCTCGGATTCACCTTCGGCGAGGAGGGCCACATGGCCCGTAAGAATTCCCTCGACTACTTTCCCGGCTATCGTTACCGAGGATACTTTCAACACCGGAAGCATCAGCCGTTGAACCACCTGAGTAAAATGGGAATCCTCGTTGCTATCGCCCGGAAACCCTTTGTATAAAAAGGGTTTTAGAATGATTTGTTCTACCAAATTAGTATCGCATAAGCCATCAACGTATACGAAAAGCAGTGTTTGACCATCCGTTTGAAGCTTCCGGAATACCACATCAGACGAATTGTGAAGGATATCCTTCAGAATAGCCTCACTCTCAGCAAGATCCGATGTAAGTACCTTCTCTGTAAGTTTCATGAATCACCACTCCAATTCATGGTTAATTTGTCTCTGGAGGGGATTAATTATGCATATAAAATATTAACCCAAACTAGCCTAGCTTAGGCAGTTTGGGTTTTTTTTATATTGACCGGGGTTGATCCCCGTAACGGATTTGAATGTTTTGGAGAAGTGATGAACATCCGTAAAGCCACAAAATTCGCTCGTTTTTTGGAGAGAGAGACCTTCCTTCAATAGTTCCTGCGCATGCTCGATTCGTAATTTCAACAAGTATTGATAGGGAGTCATGGCAAATTGCTGTTTAAAAAGCACGGTAAATCGAGAAGGCGAAAGGCAGGCCCTTCTTGCCATATCGCTTACGTTGATAGGTTCAGAGATGTGAAAGGCGAAATAAGATAAGATCCAGTTCAGGAATGGCTGGCGGGATAATGAGCCAGGTTGAGGCTTCATGTATTGTTTGAATAGCGCGGTCAGAAATTCGTGGGCAAGTCGATTGGCTTCCATGATTCCCAACAAAGTTTGCAGCTGCCAGCATTCAATCATTTTAAATAGAAGATCCCGCATGTACGCATGGTCTTTCTCTAGTTTGAAGGGGATTCGAATCGCCTCGAAATCATGCAGTCTAGGCTGCATGAAAGACGCATACGAAGTCATGTCCACTTGGCCGGGAAGGGTGATGAAGCTGCTTTCCCTTAGCGGATTATAGAAAAAATCGAGGTGAACGTACGGATTAATCGTATTTGTAATTCCCTTAATGGTATGCACGTCGCCTGGTTGAAGCAGGCATAGATCTCCTTCCTTTAATGCGTGCAGTTGACCGTTAATCTGAATCTCAAACTGGCCTTCTTGCACGTAAAATAGGATGTAGTCCAGCAGATTGCGTTCTCCTAGCATAAACGGCTGCCGGATCGCATAATCCGAGTTGCGAATATAGGGGGCTATGGCATGGTCTTCTAATCTCATCCGTAATAACCTCTCTCATAAGCAAAAGATGATTGTTTTATACATAAAAATGAAGACGAATATATAAAGGAATATAGTTGCTTTCCCATTATGATTAGTAGATTACGTTGCTTAAGTATATCATAGATGAAGAGAGGCTAAACATTTGGAAAACGTATACATTGGCGAAAAAACAAGGGAAATCAGCTTTCCGCTCGGAGGAATAGGCAGCGGATGTATCGGTTTGGCGGGCAATGGCAGATTGGTGGACTGGGAAATCTTTAATCGCCCCAACAAAAAGAGCTTCAACGGTTTTAGCCACTTCGCGGTTAAGGCGGAGCATGATGGCAAATTGTTGGACGCTCGGGTGTTAAACGGCGACATGCAAGCTCCCTACATGGGGGAGCATCTTCGCGGTGCTCCTTTGCACAGCGGGTATGGCTACGGGCCTGAAAGCCAGACGATGGCAGGCATGCCACATTTCCAAGAGGTTGAATTCAGGGGCGAATTCCCGTTGGCGAACATGTCTTTCGCGGAATCAGCGTTTCCGGGACGGGTGCGATTGCTTGCCTTTAACCCATTCATTCCGCTGCAAGCAGACGATTCAAGCCTTCCGGCGGCATTCTTCGAGTGGGAAATTGAAAATACGGACAAAGTACCAATCGTATACACGCTATGCCTCTCGGTCGGAAATCCCATTCCGACGGAACAGGTCTATCACCGATATAGCGAAATCAAAGGGTCGCAAGGACAGAGCATACATATGATCAAGCTAGGAACCAATCAGTTTGGCGAGGATGATCCTAGCTTCGGAGATATCACCATATCTACGGATGCGGCAGACGTCAGTTATCAAGAGTTTTGGTACCGAGGCGGATGGTGCGATAATTTGGAGATGTTTTGGCACGATTTCAAACAACCGGGGCGTATGAAGAACAGGCAGTATGATGTGGCAGACCAGCCTAAGGCTAGGAAGGACTCGGCATCGCTAGCTGCGCATATAGAGCTTGCGCCCGGAGAGAAGAAGAAGATCAGATACACAATCAGTTGGCATTTTCCCAACGTGGACAATTTTTGGAACCCGAATCCGCAACGACCAAACAGCTGGAAAAATTATTATGGAACACTGTTCGAAGATTCCCGTGCAAGCGCGAAGTATGCCTTCGAGCATTGGGATCGCCTGTACGGAGACACGATTAAGTTCAAAGAAGCGCTATTCTCTTCGACGGTGCCAGCGGTTGTCAAAGACGCGGTTTCCGCCAACTTGTCCGTCATTAAATCGCCAACCGTATTGCGCCTGACTGACGGTTCTTTCTACGGATTTGAAGGCTGCATCGAGGATGTCGGCAGTTGTGAAGGTTCTTGCACGCATGTATGGAACTATGCTTACTCGCTGCCCTTTTTGTTCCCGGGTTTGGAACGCAGCATGCGGGATTTGGATTACAAATACAACGCGGACGAAGACGGTAGAATGTCATTCCGGCTCATGCTGCCAATTGGACGAAAGAGAAACGATGATCGAGCCTGCGCGGACGGTCAATTCGGCGGGGTCATCAAAGCTTATCGCGATTGGAAGATTTCCGGAAACACGGAATGGCTTAAATCCAACTGGCCGGAAATCAAGAAATCCATCACGTATGCGTGGGCGGATACTAACGAAGACAAGTGGGATCCCGACAAGAAGGGTATTCTGGAAGGCAGGCAACATCACACCTTGGATATGGAATTGTACGGACCGAATTCTTGGCTGAGCGGTTTTTATTTGGCTGCTCTTAAGGCAGGCGCCGAAATGGCGGCGTTCTTGGGCGAACAGGTAACGGCGGACGAATTCGAAGGCTTGTTCCAAAAGGGCAAACGGTGGGTCGATGATTGCTTATTTAATGGTGAGTATTATATTCAGCAAATCAATTTGTCTAATAAATCCGTAGTAGACTGTTTCGATGATGAGACCCTTAATACCTATTGGAACGAGGAACTGGGAGAAATTAAATACCAGATCGCAGAAGGGTGCGCTATTGATCAGGTCGTAGCCCAGTGGCATGCCAATCTGAGCGGGCTAGGCGAGATCTTCGATAAGAATCAAATCCGTACAGCTTTGAAATCCTTATATCGGAATAATTTCAAGCCAAGTATGAGGCATGAAGCGAATACTTGGCGGCTTTTCTCGCTGAATGACGAAGGCGGAATCGTCATCTGCACTTGGCCGGAAGGCGTAAGCAAGCCGGCGATTCCGCTTACGTATAACTCGGAAACGATGACAGGTTTCGAATATCAAGCAGCGTCTCTTATGATTCAAGAGGGACTCGTCGAAGAAGGCCTTTCCATCGTGAAGGCCATTCGCGAACGTTACGACGGAGAGAAGCGCAATCCATGGAACGAGATCGAATGCGGCAGCAACTATGCCAGATCGATGGCCAGCTATTCCTTGCTGCAGGCGTTCAGCGGCTTCGAATACGATATGGTCAAAGGCATGATCGGCTTTAGCCCCGTACAAACGACGAATGGCGTGTTCCGTACCTTCTGGTCGCTCGACATGGGCTGGGGAATATTCGAGCAAAATTTGGAACAAGCGCTGATTCATGTGATAAGCGGCAGGTTGGAGCTCCTCGTACTCAAGCTCTCCGAAGAGCGAACGAACGCGGTAACTAACATGCAATCGGGAGGCGTTAACTTGGAATACCGGATCACCGCTAACGAAATCCATTTTGCCAGTCCGGTTATACTAGATGGTAATAATCTATTGGTTATTAAGTTTAATTAGGCGAGTAACCCCGATCATCTAATGGTCGGGGTTGCTTTTTTGCTGAGAAGCTCAAGCGAGTTTCCGGAAGGTAAAATAATCGAGGAGAGGCAACTGTACATTTGCATTTCATTTATGTTGTAATAATGTGTAAATTGAATTGAATGGATGTCTTGTTCACTTGAAGTGGAGGAATCAAGAATGCCTTTTATAAATGGAATAGAATTATGTCGCCGATTTGATATGGAAGTCGTTGAGCCGGTCTTGACGGACACCTATCCTTACTTGTCCTATTCATCGGCTCTAATGGGTCCCGGTAGTGAAGTGCTTGGCTATGATACGGAAATGTCAACTGATCACGATTGGGGACCTCGGGTATATCTATTTCTTAACGAACAAGATATCGGGTATTCCGACCAAATACAAGGATCTTTACACGCACGAGCTCCGGAACGGTTTTATGGCTTTCCGGTTGATGTACGAATGAGCGTAATTACAACGGTGCCAAAGTTCATTAAAGGCTGCTTGGCTATTAACAGAGATGAACCAATAGAGCCAGTGGATTGGCTTACGTTTCCTTCGCAGTCGCTTCTTGAGATAACTAGAGGAGCTGTTTACAGGGACGATCATCGAGTACTTTACAATTTAAGGAATCAATTCGATTATTATCCTCAAGATGTTTGGTTGTACTTAATGGCATCAAGTTGGCAACGCATCGGTCAAGAAGAACATCTAATGCTTCGTTCAGGCTTTATAGGCGACGAGCTTGGCTCAGCGATTATTGCTTCACGCCTTGTCCGTGATATCATAAACCTTTGTTTCCTAATGGAGCGTCAATATGCCCCTTATCCGAAATGGTTTGGTACAGCATTCAAGCATTTGAAATGCAGTGATCAACTAATGCCTTATCTTTGGATTGCGCAAACGGCAACTACATGGCGAGAACGTGAGCATGCATTTAATGATGCTTATAAACATTTATCAAAGATGCACAACGGACTAAAGGTCACAGAGAAGATTCCTAATGATGTTTCATACTTCTATGATCGCCCTTTCAAAGTGATGAATGGTGAAGGGGTTGCCAGACTTATTGCGAATCAAATTGTAGATGCCGATATGAAGCTGTTAGCAGAAACACGCTTGATCGGTAACATAGACCAGATTACAGACAATACTGATTTCAGAAAAATAAATGGGTGGACGGATGGAGAAGGACAATACGCAAGAACGGCTTTGAAAAAACTAATATTGGCTAAAAAGAAGGAGGATCATTAGTTCATCAGCCTGAGCAGCTTTGTAAGCTTCTGTTAAGCAAGATTGCTTATGCAGGTTTGCCGGTCAAGCTATTTTCAAACATATCAATGATTACAAGGAAATGTTCGGCCTCCCGAAATACGTGATCAGCTAATAACGGATGAATGATACTTTTTATACGACAGGCTTCGATGAGATCACGGGCTGTCCTCTTAAAGTCACGAAGCGATTTAACTGACACCCTGTTCTGATCAAGAAATTGGTCAAGCAGCGGAACCGTTTGCGATTGAGGACGCATAGATTCCAAGTCCTTTGCTTGAAATAGTAAAGTATCAAATTCTTGACTGAAATGATTTGCTTGTTCCACTAGCTGCCGCTCGGAAGGATCAAGTAAATGACTGATGAATTTGGCGTGATCAGCCATGATTCTTAAAAAGAAAACATTCTCGTCAATTATTGCATCAGGCAGTGGCTCAAGCCGACCGGAATTTAATTCCGACAACCGATTTCTGAAATAATTAGCTTCTCTGCTCACATGATCGACCAACAATGGGAAGTTGTTTGCACCCGGAAGTTGACACGTCAGTATTAAACCGAGTACTTTTCTTTTGAAAGCCCAAATATATGAGACCGCAGTATGCACTTCTTCATTAAATCTTTTAATTACAGCGGGATCTGTTCCAATGGTAAAGGCATTGGATTTATTTTCGATGGCTTCAAAAATGGCATAGAAATGATTTGCTTCATTTATTAATTGGGTATCCTCACAACGGAAACCCAGTTTAAGGAAAAGAGAATGCTCTTTCATAATTCGAGACCAAAATCTAACTTCTTCTAAAGAACGAGCTACAAATGACTGATCTAACAATGGCAGCATCTCCTTCATCAATCTTTAAGGTACTGTATGAAAGAAGAATTTGTACTATTCCCTATCTAGAATTATTCAAGTGGCATTTGAAGATCATAATCGGTTTTAATTATTTGCATTCTTGTTCGGATGTAAAAAATCCAATTTATTGAAGTATTGATGGATGCTTACGATTCCGCTGATATTCACCTTGAAGACCCGGATCGCGCCTCCCAGCTCCTGGGCGGCGTTTTGCTTGTTGTCGAGCTCTTAATTTCTTTTTTCAATTCGGTTGAAATAGGCAGCCTTGTTCCAGCACATCCCCTTGCATTAATGAGCGGGGTTTCGCGCGTGTCAAAGGATTATTGCTCTATGACTATGCTGAAAAAGGCTAAGGCTTCGCCAGCTGTTTACAAGGATCTTAAGACAGCAATATACTGTAAATACATTTATGTGTTCGATGTACAAGCATGGATTACGGGTGGCTTCATTGCTTGCCCGCGTCCGCTTTAAATTGGAAGGAGGCAAATACAATATGAAACTTCGCTGCGCAATATTAGACGACTATCAGCAAGTGGCGTTTACTGCCACGGATTGGTCTCGGATTTTGGACAAGGTGGAGGTCAAGAGCATCGATCGGCATATCGATCAACCGGATGAGCTGGTCAAACAGATCGAAGACTGCGAGATTGTCGTGATTATGCGTGAGAGGACGCCTTTCCGAGCATCGCTTCTTGTTCAGCTTCCCCGCTTGAAGCTGCTAATTACCACAGGCATGCGCAATGCGTCGATCGACATGACCGCAGCCACTTCGCAAGGAGTTATCGTTTGCGGCACGGAAGGCGCAGGTAACGCAACAGCCGAGCTCACGTGGGCTTTGATTTTGGGGCTAGCCCGCAACATTGTGCAGGAGCACAACGCGATTCGCAGCGGTCAGTGGCAAAGCACCATTGGAGCAGATTTGTACGGCAAGACGCTGGGCATACTCGGGCTCGGCAAATTGGGCAGCAAGATCGCCAATTTTGGCCACGCGTTTGGCATGAACGTTACGGCGTGGAGCCAGAATTTAACGAAAGAGCGGGCCGACGAGATTGGAGTGAGATTAGCCGCTTCTAAGGAGGAGCTTTTGGAGAGCAGCGACTTTGTATCCATTCATCTTGTATTAAGCGATCGGACAAGAGGGTTGGTTGGTGCCGCAGAGCTCGAACGCATGCGTCCTTCGGCATATTTGATCAATACGTCCCGCGCTCCGATCGTAGATCAAGGTGCACTTGCCGAAGCTTTGCAGAATGGCCGAATTGCCGGCGCCGCGGTAGATGTGTTCGAGGTGGAACCTTTGCCGAAGGACGATATCTATCGATCGCTTCCGAATCTTCTTACTACGCCGCATATCGGCTATGTATCGAAAGCGAATTATGAGGCTTTTTATAAAGACGTGGTTGAAAATATTGAAGCTTATCTATCCGGGACGCCGGTTAGAACGCTTTCTTGATATAAGCTAGGACGGGTAGGGAGAGCTCATTTACCATGCTGAGATCGTACAAAATCGGAGGTACTCGGCAAATTTTAGGTCATTTCTTCGTATGGTGGAGCATTCTTTCAGCAGTCTACAAAACAAGAAAAACCTATTCATGATACGGCAGTCAACGAAAAAGTCATTCAATTGAAAAGCTTTAGAGTAAATTCCGAATCTACAGATTTGAATACAACCGCTAAGGGAACCGCTTTTGTCAAGGGAAATAAAGCAGGGGTCGAACAAATACAGATTGTTGCTTCGATTGAGGTCGACCCTATTGATTGGGGTGGCGTCTCTTTCTATATCCCTGACACATGGTTTATTTCCAACATCGTTAGCAGCTATCCCGAAAACAAATAACGAGTTGTAATTATAGGAACGTATATTTTGTGTTCAAACGAGGAAGCAAGCTGACGTCGATTCTCCATCGGCGTCAGCTTTTTTAGTTTTCTTCGAGGATATAATGGAAGTGATTAACACGATTGAGCTAGCAACAGCTTTCTATTGTGCCAGTCTACCTGTTCGAATGGTAGAGCCGATGCGAGCGCTAGTCATGGCCGTGTCTCCAAATCCAAGCAGGCTATTGAAGGCTTGAACCGCAGCATTGGCCACCTCGATGTCTTGAGCGCTCGTGCCCCCGCTTACCCCGATTCCACCGATGATTTTGTCTTTACTAACGAGAGGGATGCCACCGCCCAAGATGACAAGTCTGCCATGGTTGGTCGTATTGATGCCGAACGAGGGACCGCCCGGAAGCGCCGATTGCGCAAGGTTGGCTGTCGGCATCTGCATGGCTACGCTAGTCCAAGCCTTGTTCTGGGAGATGTCGATACCAGCAATTCGGGCATTGTCCATACGATGGAACGCGATTAGGTTGGCCCCTTCATCTACGATCGCGATATCGCTCGACAGCCCCATTTGCCGGGCTTTCTGTTCTGCGACTGCAAGCAATTGTTTTGCAGCTTCTAAAGTCAATTTGACCAAAACATTCACTCCTCAGAAATTCGGTACTCCGTTATTTTATGGTCATTCCCCTAGGATGGTGAATTCAACGAGCAAGATAGCTGCAAGCAACCTTCCAGATAGCTTTTTTTATTGCTCATATAAATTAGTGAGATCCTTAGGGATCTCTTTTCCCATTAATAAAATCAATCGGATAATGAGCAAGATTTAGGGGCTTGTTCGGTTATTCTCTGAATAAATTAAACATAAGGAGTGTTATATCTTCATTTTATCCATGAAGGAATGATGAGCTTGACGCTTCTAAATCAGCTGAATCGGAGTAAGTTACAGTAATAGCGGGGGACGTGTGTACGTTGGATAACGGGAGATCCTTGAAACTATTTGGGCTTGTAGGCGGAGTTGCGATCCTTAATATTATCGTTCTGTCACCGGGAATTTTAGGTGTGGAAATAGGAGGTGAAAGTGTACTTGAAACAGCTTCAGGCATAACTTTGTTGGCGGTGAGCTTCCTTGTACTGCTTTACGGGAGTTATGCGTTACTCTTTAAAGCTCCTGCTGCGGCGCCTGTCAAGAAAATAGTGACGCGTGAGGATTTTATCGCTGCGCTTAACCATTATCGAAATGCAAAAGGGCTAAAGAAGGATATTTCCCTTGCCCTTGATCAGTTGGAACGAATTGAAAAGAAGAAGCTCACTTTGTCTGAGGTGCTTAGCCAGCGATTTGATCAGACGGAGATAAGCTACAAGAAGTTTGCTTCGGTTATCCATGAGGTTGAGAAGCTTTTCTATCTCAATATTCGGGGCATTCTTAATCAATTATCTGTATTCGATGTCTCCGGGTACGCAAGCTTTGCCAGTCAGCAAAAGTCCGCGAAGTTCTCTGACAAACTTGTGAAAGAAAAAAACGATTTATACAACGAGTACTTATCTTACGTCACGGGTTATCTTGGTGCAAACGAAGAAATTCTATTAAAGTTAGATAAATTATTATTGGAAATATCTCTATTAAACAGCGCTGATTATAGAGATGTCGAGGAAATGCCGTGTATGAAGGAAATTGATTTGTTAATCAAGCAGACCAAACTTTATAAGCATTGAGAGGGGACAGCTATGGCAGGTAAAGGAAAAGCTTTTGTGGTGTTAGTCTCGATTGCTGTGATTGTATTTTTACTTGTATATTTAGGGATCAGTTTAACGTCCAATTTAGGCAAAACCCAGACTCAGGTCACCTCGGAGGATGCGGCTAAAAAGCTTGATAAACTATATAAAGATGTTTCTGTGACGACTACGGAACAGATAAAGGGCCAAATCGACCTTGATCCTGTAGAGATCGGCGATTCATTACCCGATATTTCTAAGTTCCCAGTATCGGTAACCAATACGACCGACAGCTTCGTAGAAATTTTCTCATCCACAGAGAAATCTGGTACAGGTGTTGACGGCTGGTTAAATGAAGTGGCCACCGATTTCAATAAATCCAATATCTCGATAAATGGAAAACCGGTATCTGTCATGATCCGTAATATCGCTTCAGGTACAGCTACCGAATATATAAGGTCAGGTAAATATGTACCAGATGGATTTACCCCTTCAAATGAACTATGGGGAGAAATGGTTAAATCGGATGGAATCGCTGCTCAGCTTGTATCTAAGCGTCTTGTCGGTAATGTTACGGGTATTGTAACAACAAAGAAAAAGTATGATGAGCTGGTAAGCAAGTATGGTGCTCTGAATATTAAGACGGTTACAGATGCGATTGCGGATAATGAGCTGGCTATGGGGTATACAGATCCTTTTGCCAGTTCTACAGGTTTAAATTTTCTGGTGACTGCCCTCAGAACCTTTGACAGCACTGACCTTCTTGGGGAGAAAGCGGTTCAAGGCTTCGAGAAGTTTCAGGCCAATGTCCCTTTTATTGCATCAACCACGCTGCAAATGCGTGACGCAGCAAAGACAGGCATGCTGGATGCTTTTGTTTTAGAATATCAAACCTTTGTGAATGCAACGGATTTTAAAGCAGGTTATGTGTTCACTCCTTTTGGCGTTAGGCATGACAGTCCGCTTTACGCTTTGGGTGATCTGCCCAATGATAAGTTGGAGATAATACAGAAGTTTGCCGATTTTGTTGAGCAGGAAAAATATCAGCGTATAGCTGAGGAGAAGGGTTTTAATGGTCTTCAAGATTATCAGTCTGAGCTTGAAGTGGTGGATGGCAGTCTCTTGTCTGCCGCGCAGAAGCTGTGGAAGGAGAAGAAGGATGGGAGCAAGCCGATCGCGGCCGTGTTCGTAGCTGATGTGTCGGGAAGCATGGGCGGTGAACCGTTGAACCGATTGAAGGAATCGTTATTGAAAGGACAAAAGTATTTAGGCCGTGACAATAGTATTGGTTTTGTTTCTTACTCCAGCGATGTTGCCATCAATCTTCCTATCGGGAAGTACGACACGAATCAGCAGTCCATGTTTGTCGGAGCGATAAACAGTCTTCAGGCCAGCGGGGGGACAGCTACTTTTGACGGCATCGTGGTGGCGATGAAAATGCTTCAGGATGAGGTGGCTTTGCATCCGGAGGTGAAGCCGCTGATCTTTGTCTTGAGCGATGGAGAGACGAATGAAGGGCATTCGCTTAAGGATATCAGAGGATTGATTGAGACGTTCAACATCCCTGTCTATACGATTGGCTATAATGCGAACATCAAGGCTCTTCAAAGCATTTCAAGCATTAATGAGGCGGCAAGCATCAACGCAGATACAGAGGATGTTGTTTATAAGATCGGCAATTTGCTCAACGTTCAGATGTAATACGAACCAATGAGGAGGCGCTGCAATGTCTTTTACGATGGAAGTAATCAGCGAGGAGAAGCTGAAATCGGCGATCGAGGAGCAGGTAAAGCCTGAGCCTGAGGAAATAAAGCAGCTAAAAGAGCTGGCCTTAAACAACGTTTCAACGATTTTGGCACTCGATATGGAGTCATTGGAGAAGCGGAGAGCGGTGCTGCAATCCATTGATAGTTTCGGAATGGGATCAATGAGGTCGTCCTCGGAAAAAAATGCTCTCTTACAAGTAGCTGTAGGAAACTTATCCAAAACAGGGGATGAAGGCGGGCAAGTAGCCAAGGGCTTGACGGAGCTGCATCTTCAGCTAAAAGATTTAGATCCAAGCGTCGTGGATTTTGCCAAAAACGGTCTGTTAGGCATGCTGTTTAACCCATTACGGCGTTATTTTGTGAAATACCAGAAAGCGGATGCGGTCATTTCGGACATTATATTATCTTTGGATAAGGGGAAAACGGTATTAAAGAATGATAACACAACTTTGGAGCTCGAACAGTATGGGCTCAGGGAGCTCACTAAAAAGCTTCAAAAGGAAATCCAGCTAGGCGTGTTAATGGATGCTGAGATTGAGTCTCAGATTGAAGCGGCAAAGCTTCGCCAGGAGTCTGAAGATAAAATTCTCTTTATCACGGAGGAGGTATTGTTTCCTTTGCGCCAGCGCCTCATGGATTTGCAGCAAATGTTGGTCGTTAATCAGCAGGGGATCATGGCCATTGAGGTTGTTATGAGAAATAATAAGGAGCTCATCAGAGGGGTAGACAGAGCTAGAAACGTTACGGTCTCCGCCTTGAAAATCTCAGTTACGGTGGCAAGCGCCCTCTACAATCAGAGAATTGTCCTTAAAAAGATTGAGCTTCTCAATCAGACTACTGACAATCTAATAAGCGGCACTTCAAAAATGCTGAAGGATCAGGGCGCAGCAATCCAAAAGCAGTCACTCGAAACGAATATTTCAGTCGATACGATGAAACAGGCGTTTGTTGATGTGCTGTCGGCGCTGGATTCGATTAGTACGTATAAGCAGGAGGCGCTCCCAAGGATGCGTGAAACCATAAATCAGTTTAGAGAGCTGGCTAATGAAGGGGAAAGCAGAATTCTAAGGCTGGAGAAAGGTCAAAAATTAGGGTTATAGGACTTGGTATTTTATTTTTGTTTAGCATCTCAAAACGATGTAGACTAACCCAAAATAAGAAATATTAAACGAGAAACTTTCTCTTTATCAATAGGGATTTCACCTTTATTCTTGGTTTAAGTCAAATGAGCGGCCTACATCGCGATTACACATGTCCATTTGATGAATCGTACGATTAATTGGGCATGCAGAGGAGATAAACAGAATTGAAACCGATCATTCAACTCTTGCATTTTGGTTATCATCAGGCGATGAGCTGCATTTTTCCTGTTGCGATCTTTGGAACTTTAGCTCTCTCAAGCGTAATAGAGCTGCCCTTCATTTATCGTTATGATGCCATTCTTCTGATTCTGCTTGGTGTGCAATATTTCATGTACCGCAGCGGATTAGAGACGCTTGATGAAATCAAAGTAATCTGTATTTTTCACATTATTGGTCTGTGTCTGGAAATCTATAAAGTATCGATGGGATCGTGGGAATATCCTGAGCCAGGATATACGAAGCTGCTCGGTGTCCCGCTCTATAGCGGATTTATGTATGCAAGTGTAGCAAGCTTTATGTGCCAGGTATGGCGGAGACTGCGAATGGACATGACAGGGTGGCCGGGGCTTACGCCTGCGGCTCTGCTTGGAGGGGCGATCTATTTCAACTTTTTTACGCATCACTTTATTCCTGATTTTCGTTGGTGGCTGACTGCGCTTGTATTTATCGTCTTTTGGAAAACACGGATTATATATCGGGTACGGACTACTGCTTATCGAATGCATTTAACGCTCGCCTTTATCCTTGTAGGTTTTTTTATCTGGCTAGCGGAGAATATAGCTACATTTTTTGATGCTTGGAAATACCCTGATCAGCATCAAACCTGGCAGTTGGTTAGTTTCAGCAAGATCAGCTCGTGGTTCCTCCTAGTTATCATTAGCGTCATCATCGTGGCCCAGCTTAAATATGTTAAAGCTAATCGAACAAAAAACGATTGATTTAGGTAGAGCTAATCGCCTATTCGCCGGCTATATCGGCGGATGGGCGATTTTTTAATGCTCAAAATCAAATGCTCTAAGAAAACTCCGGTGGCTGCCGTCCCGATACTTTCAGGCGGCGAAATGCGGTTGGCGATAGTCCGCAGCTTCTTTTAAACAGTTTTGAAAAGTGAAATTCGTCATAAAAATGCAGCGTAGCTGCGATTTCCTTAACCGACAAATTTGTCGTTTCGAGGGATGCTTTTGCCGACTCCAGCTTTAGCTTTAACATATAGTTGCTTGGAGACAGTCCGGTTATGGAACGAAAACGGGTAAAGAAAGACGTGCGGGACAAGCCGCTTTTTTTCACGAATTCCTCGACCCGGAATGGCTTGTCCATATTTTTATGCATATCGATTAGGATCTTGCTCAGCTCCGTATGACGGAACGTATCTTCTATCGATAGTTCCCGGGCGAACAAGAGCAGTATTTCTTGCAGCAAAATATTAGCGGTATAAGCGTATCCGGTCGGCTGTGCAATCAGATTGTCAATCATTCGCTCACAGAGTTGAATGGCCTCTGTCATTTTATCCGTTGAAAGGACCTCACCGACGGGAAGCTGGAGAAAGTGCGCGATTTCCAGGCTGCTGAAGTCAAGAAAATAGAACTTCCAATCATCATTTTGACACCTATAAGTAGACGCAACAGCTTCCTGAACGAAAAAATATGAACCTGCATTCAGTTCAATCCGATCTGTTAATTGAGTCAGGGTTCCTTTTCCGTTATAGGTAATAAACAAGCCGGGGGCAGCGAATCCCTCTCCTTTGGTTACTTGGTACGCGTCGTTTGCTTGTACTTTCCAGATGGAATTAAAATGGCAAGGAGGAATTGATTTTCCTTCTAAACCATAGGGGATGTTCATGTAGGACATTGTGTCTGTCACCTCTAATAAGTTCTAAAATACATTGAAACATTGGCTTATATACATTTATTGGATCATCTTTTGTACAATTATACATGAAATAAATACCGTTATCCATGGATGAGCACCTTGATTTAACCTACAATCAACTTATAGAAAGCAAACAAAATTGAGAATAATTTGATGACAAATTGGCAGGGGAGTGTATTCGCAATGATGGTCAAGGTAGGCAGTCGTGAACTCGAGATGAATGGTCCGCACTTAACTGAATTGAGAAGCTCAAACGATATTATCCATGATATGGCGGCACTGCGTCAGCGGATGGAGGATGACGGATATTTGCTGATTCGCGGGTTTCATGAACGGGAACAAGTGCTTCGTGCCCGAATGAGCATTTTAGAGAAAATGGACAGAACCGGGAAGATCGCTCGGGACACGCTGCTTGAGGAAGGAGTCATGGCCGATGGCAGCAGAAGTATTTTTATGGGTGGCACCAACGAGGATTTGCCTGAATTGCTTAACGTATTGAACGGGGAGCATGTGATGCGCTTCTTCGATGATTTCCTTCGCGAGCAAGCTCTTACTTATCGATATAAATGGCTCAGAGCCGTTGGAAAAGGAGATTTCACAGGGGCTCACTATGACATTGTGTATATGGGCAGAGGCACACAGCATGTATACACCGTTTGGTCTCCTCTAGGTGACGTTTCGCTTGAGATGGGTGGTCTCGCCATCTGTCTCGGATCGCACCGGTTTGAACAATTGAAGCGCACGTACGGCTCGAAGGATTCGGACCGGGATGGCATTGGCCACTATACGGATGATCCGCTTGTAATTACGGAAAAATTCGGCGGCAAGTGGGCGACAATGGCTTTTCAAGCTGGAGATGTTCTCATCTTTGGGATGTATTTGCTTCATTGTTCGCTCGAGAATACGACAAACCAGTATCGAATCAGCGTAGATGCGAGATATCAATCGGTAAACGAGAAGGTGGACGAGAGATGGAGCGGTAAAAAGCCTCGAGGTCATTTTAAATAGTGCCCATTATGCGAGTCATTCCTGAAGTTGTCTCTACAAATTCTAACAACTACATCCCCAGACGGAGGTATTAGTAGACGGATTATTATACTATTATTGTGAATTTTAAGTTGGAGAGTAACCCTAGGATGACCGATCGTTATAAGGAGGTCTTTCAGTTGACGATGCTAGGCAAATGTATAGGTATAGGCTCAAGTTGTGAAGTTTACGAATGGGGTGGCGACGACAAAGTCGTCAAGCTGTTTCATTCAAGCACGCCGCCGGAAGCTGTTCAGCTCGAATATCGGAACTGCTCCGCTGCTTGGGAAAGCGGGCTTCCAGCCGCTCGCCCGTTTGAACTTGTGACCTGTGATGGGCGCCACGGTATTATTTTCGAAAAGATAGTCGGGGAAACGATCTTGAACCGAATATTTGAACATTTGTATTCTTTTCGAGTGATCGATTTTAACGAGGCAGACAGCGATCTACGAAAATATGCGAGAGTGCTGAATGACATTCACAAAGCAAACGTCTCCGGCGTAGCTACTGAACAAATGGAGCATTTAAAAGCGATTATCGGCCGGCCTGCAGCATTTACCAATGACGAAATCACTTCCATCCATGCGTATATGGATCTTTTGCCTGTTAAACGACAGCTTTGCCACGGTGACACGAATCCAGGCAATTTGATATTAAGAAACGGTATGCCGTTCATGGTAGACTGGATGCATGCTTCGCTTGGCAACCCAGCCGCAGACGTCGCGGAAGTTTGTGTGATGATTGAATATGCCGTCTTGCCACCGGAAACACCGGCTGCCGTCATTGCTTTTTTTGAAACTTGGCGTCATGCAGCCTATGAAATTTTCGTCGACGAGTACGGTAAGCTATCCGGGGTAACAGAGGAAGAGATACGGGCTTGGTACGTTCCGGCCGCCGCACGTTCAATCGCGTCGGGTGCATTATCGGACGAGCAAGTTGCAAAACTGGTTGCTATGATTCGAGATGATATTCGATCCGAAGCGAAAACACCGAATAAACCATAAATATCGCAAGAACTTGTTATGCAGATTAATAGGAAGAGCCTCGAGAAGCGATTCTGAGGCTCGTTTTTTTTTCAGACAACTAAATTTTCTAAGGCTGCGACCGCTAAAATACGATTACTCGAAGCTTTTTCAAATTATAAATAGGTGATTAATTGATTGACGAACTTCTCTAGGTAATGCTGGTCAACCTCATCAAAGCGATCGAGCACAGGGCTATCAATATCGAGAACGCCGAACAACTCGCCGTCTTTTATGATAGGAATAACAATTTCTGATTGAGAAGCGGAGTCGCATGCGATATGTCCCGGGAACTCATGGACATTTCCAACTCTGACGGTCAGTCTTTCGCTTGCAGCTTTCCCGCAGACGCCTCGATGTAACGGGATACGAACGCAGGCCGGCAAGCCTTGAAACGGTCCCACAACGAGCTCATTCCCCCGATAGATGTAAAATCCAACCCAATTGATATTATCTAAAAATTGATTTAGCAACGCCGATGCATTAGCCAGATTAGAAATAACATCGGTTTCACCATCCAGCAAGGCTTGTAGCTGGCGGATCGCTAGCTCGTATTTTTGTTCGAGAGTTCCTTCGTATTGTTCAGGATGAAACATAATTCGACTCCTTTATCGTATAAGGTGTTAAATCTGCTATTGCTTGTTGTTCATATAGTTTAACATACAATAAATTTTTCACCCATGGGTAGAAAAAGCAATACTCAAAACCGATTTACGATATGCCGTCAAAGTATAACGCTAAATTCGACAGCAACATTCACTTTTTTATTCGGAATCTTGTTAATTTCTTCATGTTCATTGTACAATTTATTTAGCAAATAATTGGGCTTTGTGTTAGATAAAAGATGCATGTCCATGTTATTCAAATGGATGGTGAGGTGGCGGCATTTGAGCATAATCAAAGACTTCTTGCTGCAGTTATCATTAGTCATTGTGCCAGTTGGCATATATCAGGCCTATTTGTTAGGCCATATTCAAATCAGAAAAAATACTAACCTTTTTCTAGCTTTGCTTTGGGGAAGTTCAGTTTTCCTTTGTATGTCATTTCCAATAAGTTACGGAAACGGCATGCATCATGACTTCAGAATCGTTCCCTTGCTGATAGGTACATTGTATGGCGGTCAAAGAACAGGTGTGTTCTTATCGCTTTTGGTCATTATATATCGATATTATTTAGGCGTCGATACCGGCTTTTACAGCTCGCTGCTGGCTATTGCCTGTGGATTTTCTGTTATTCTTTATTTTCAGAAGACATTCGTTAAAGTATCCAGCAAAAACAAGCGAATTAAAATTGCCGTTTTGCTATCGTCGTATTATTGCTTGGCGGGTACTGTATTTGTCTCGGTCCTTAAGGGAATTACAACTGAGAGCCTAACGCTGCAAATTTTGCACTTCGGATGTGCAGCTGGAATAGCTTGGTTGATGACCGCTTTAAATGAGAACATGGCAGAGATCCATACGATGCGCAAAGAGCTTCAAAATGCGGAAAGGCTGCGGCTGATTGGAAATTTAACAGGTGTATTTGCCCATGAAATCCGTAATCCGATGCAGGTAGCCAGGGGTTTTCTTCAGCTGCTCGATACGCCTGATATGCCTGATAAGAAGAAGCAGTATATTAAGCTGTCTATTGAAGAATTGGATCAAGCAAACAACATTATTCATCAGTTTTTGAGTTTTGGGAAACCGCTCTCGGATTTAGATGTTGACGTGGACGTAGCTGATCAACTAAGACGAGCCGTGGCTTTGTTGCAAAATTATGCGCTAAGCAAAAACGTGATTATCCAAACCCATATTGAGAGCAACTGCATCGTTCACGGAAATGCCCAAAGAATGAACCAATTCCTAATTAACATTATGAAAAACGCGATTGAATCCATACCTGATAGCGGAACGGTCTGGGCCTCATGCATCGCTTTGGATCAATCACATGTGGAAATACGTGTAAAAGATGAGGGAATAGGGATGTCGAAAGAGGAAGTAGACCGACTGGGCTCACCCTATTATTCCTTGAAGGAAAGCGGCACTGGCTTAGGTATGATGGTATGCTTCCAAATTATCAAATCATTTAATGGAAAATTAAAGGTGCTCAGTGAACAAAATGCAGGTACAGAAGTCGTAGCGAGAATTCCGAAGGCTTAATGCTATTCTGCTGTGATTTAATCGTTTTTATTGAAAGGTGATGCCCTTGAGTTTTAGCAAGTGGATGATCGTTTTTATCAATATCGTGCTTCTGTTGGTGATGATATTAAAATGGAATGAGTTAATCGCGTGGCTTAGAGAAGAGGAGGATGTTTTCTTTCCACTCGTATTTATCATTGTTGTGCTTCTAGCGGCTGTACCCGGGGTGCCATTCGGTTTAATTGGTGGAATCATTGGCGCGAAATACGGGTTGTTAAATGGCGGAATCATCAATTTAATAGCTTCGACGAGTGCAGCAGTGCTCGTGTATTTTTTAGTGCGGTATTTATTTAAGGATATGGGCATGCTTTGGCTCGAAAACTCAAAAAAATTACGCCGTATGGATGATTTTTTACGGACGCGCGTCTTTTGGTCGATTTTATTGGCAAGGCTGATCCCCATCATGCCAGCGGCACTCATTAATATTTATGCGGGCACATTTGGTTTGTCATTCAAAATATTTCTAACCGCAACGCTCCTAGGTAAAATCCCATTTATATTGGTTTTCACTTATCTTGGAGATAGCATTCAATCCGGAGCAATGGGATCGCTAGTTGTCATCGCGGTTTATGGGGTTTTTCTGATGAGTGTATATTTAATCTATCAACTCATTACGAAGCGTCAGCGTATTTGATGAAAAGCAAGGATAAAAGGAAAGCGGTGAATGGGTTGCAACATTCAGGTATATAATAACTCGAAGCCAAATGATTGATTTTTGATAGTTATCAGCATGCATGGAATACAGCCGCAATGGTAAAGGGCTAAGATTCAGGAGGTAAAAATAATGGATAAACAAAATAGTTTTATCTATTTAATGAAAAAAGGGAATATGTCATCTGGAACTGCCGCTATCGGTAACACTGCATTAGCTATCGTAAAAGGAATAGCTGCTGCAATAACAGGGAGTGGAGCCATGTTTGCATCAACAATGCATTCCGTTGCCGATGCGGTTAACCAAGCCTTTGTTTTTACAGGGAGCGTATTAGCGGAGAAAAAACCTACACCCAAGTTCCCCATCGGCTTTGGCCGGGTTATAAATATTTTTTGCATGATTGCGGTAATTGTCGTTACCGTTATGGCTTACCATACGATTATCGAAGGGTTTCATCTCTTGCATAATCCTGTGGAAGCGCACGGTTTTTGGCTTAATTTTATAGTTCTTCTGCTCTCGATTGCGGTTGATGGTTTCGTCCTGATAAAAGTGATGAAGGAAGTTGTTCGGGAGTCACGTACAGAAGCGAGCGGTTTTGGAATTATTAGCGCTTCATTCCGAAATGTAGGCCGTGCTGCTCCACCGACACGATTAGTGTTTTATGAAGACATTGTGGCAACGCTCGGAGCATTACTAGCTCTGTTGGCAGTAGTAGTAACTTCGGTAACTCGCTTTGAGCTGCTAGATGGGATATCGACGATATTGATTGGTTTACTCATGGTTGGCGTCGCTTTTCGGGTAGGTTATGATAACATGGTCGGGCTGATCGGCGTTGCGGCACCTCTTGATGTAGAGGTTAAAGTGGAAAAGCTTATACGTTCAGATCTGAATGTCACCGATATATTTCAAATGCGAATTTTGCAAGAAGGCAGATATTATCATGTTGATGGCCTAATCGAACTTAAGCCGGGGCTAACGCTTGCCGAAGCCGATGATATTAAGTTTCGCATAAGAGACAAACTGCTTACCGATCCTGACATCACGGATGTAACGCTTGGCATTCTTGAAGACAACGGTTTTCAAAACTGGGTTCCAGACAAAGAGGGCTAACAATGCTTGCGAATGAATTTTTACATAAAATGAAATCTTTATCGTACGTCCCACCCTTCGGGGTGTTTTTTTTGCTGAATGATAAAGCAACTCTAAAAAGCTATTAGGATGTATATCAAATAAAAATTTGAAGCGAATACTGTCGAAAATACAAACTAAAATAATGATTTTGGAATAAAATAAGTTAGACTAATTTTTTTTTGAACGATAGACCGATCAACCATTTATTTTATTATTAATATACGATATGATGCAAAAATAGATGGAAAATAGTCTGTGACATAATTGAAAAAGGGTGATATTTATTAAAGATTTTTTTTCAACATTAAATAAACCCAGACTAATATTATCTTTCCTAAATATTACTTCTGACGGAGTCGTTATCGTAGATACAGAAGGAAGAGTACTCGGTATCAACAAGAAGTTCGAGGAACTTCATGGATGGACCGAAGAAGAAGTGATTGGCAAGATTTTGCCGATGACGCCGGAAAAAGATAAAGCTATGGTGTTTGAGTTATATGAGAAAATTATACAAGGCGAAGAATACAGCGGGCGGGAAGTTGAAAAGCTAAGAAAAGATGGCAGTACTTTTTATGCGAATGTGACTATTTCTGCGATGCGAGATGATAGCGGAGAGGTCGTTGCATTCGTTGGCGTCGAGAGGGATATTACGGAAAAGAAACAGGCAGAAGCGCTGATCAAAGAAAGCGAGGAGCGGTATCGCCTGTTGGTCGAAAACTCTCCTGAGCCTATCGTGGTATTACAGGATAATAGGATTGCTTTTGTAAATCCTGCAGCGGTAATCCTCATTGGCGTTTCAAAACCGGAGGAACTGATAGGCGAAAATGCAGCTCGATTTTTTCATCCTGATGATTTAGACATCCTGCTCGGCGAAATCAATCAGTTATATACGTTCAATCAAGCTTGTTCGCTTTTGGATAAAAGGCTCATACGGTTAGATGATGAAATTATCCATATCGAAGTCAAAGCCGTACCTATTCAATTTCAAGGCAATAGATCGGTTCAGCTATTATTTCGAGATATTACAGAAAGAAAAAAAGCAGTGTTTGAGCTTGCTCAAAAAGAGCGGGAATATAGCCGTGTACTGAAGCTATCTCCTGAGCCTATCATACTTCACAGAAACTGTATCATTACCTTCGTTAATGATATGGCGTTAAAATTGTTTAACGCCCAAACGACAGAGGAGCTTATAGGACGCTCAGTCTTCGAATTTTCCAGTATCAGTTACCATGAGGGGATAATGGAAAGATTTGCACAAGCTATAGAAACCGATGGCTTTATGGAGTTTACAAGCCTTGAATTGCAGCGATTGGATGGGACTGTAGTGGATGTCGAGGTGTCATCTATTTTTATACATAGGCATGATGGAGAACCCGTCATTCAAACCGTAATTAGAGACATGTCAGAACGCAAACGGTCTGATCATATCATTCGAAGAGCGGAGAAGCTATCCATCGTGGGCGAGCTTGCTGCTGGAATAGCCCACGAGATACGCAACCCGTTAACGGCGTTAAAAGGGTTTTTACAGCTTTTAAAGTCAAAAGAAACAGCTTACGTCGATATTATGCTCGTAGAAATTGAACGAATCAACCAGATCGTGAATGAATTTATGAGTATGGCGAAGCCCCAAGCTGATAAGTTTGTGGAAACCGATTCAAAAGACCTGATTGAGAACGTCATATTTATGATGCAGCCACAGGCCATTTTATATAATGTTCAATTGAATTTCTATCTGGATGCGATGGATTCACGGATTTTTTGCGAGCCGAATCAACTGAAACAAGTTTTTATAAATTTGATCAAAAATTCAATAGAAGCCATGCCATCCGGAGGTACAATAAGTGTGAGGATCATTGCCAAGGATACGTCTGACTTGCAAATTGTGTTCAGCGACGATGGCTTGGGGATCCACCATGATCAAATTGCTAATCTTGGAAAACCGTTTTTCACAACGAAAGAAAAAGGAACGGGACTAGGCTTGATGGTTTGTTTCAAGATCATTGAAGCCCATCACGGGCACATCGATATTCAAAGCGAACTTGGTAAAGGAACCACAACGACAATCACATTGCCGTTTCCGTAGCCACCCCTTGGGGTGGTTTTTTTATTTTTAGGCAAGGGTTACCGATACCTATTTATGTTAAAAATAGATTCCAACCTAATCGTACTTGATATTTAGTCCATACCTCAAAGCGATCGTATCATATCATATATACATGAATGTAATAGGGAGTGATATGGCTTGGGTAGGAAATTAGCTGCAAAGAAGATAATACGGACAAGAAAACATAAATGTAACGAGAAATTATGTTCAACATCAGGGGTGAAATGGAGATACTCTATTTCTAGCAATAGAAAAAAATGCGATAAGAGAATCATTCCAAATCGTCCTCGAAAAAGAAGGAAAAAAAATAAAAAGATCATTATTGTAAAACGGAATCCTGTTGTTATTGATCAACAAGGCATACAAGGACCTCAGGGAATGCAAGGGCCACAAGGGCCACAAGGGCCACAAGGTGAAAGAGGCGCGACGGGGACTGTTATCATCCCTGACATCATCATTTTGCCTACTGTTCAAAGATATTTTCATGTAATAACCGAAGACACCCAAACTCAAGTAACGTTTCCAGCTAATGCATTCACTAATGATGAGGGAACACCTATTACCGCATTTTTAGACATTGGACCAAATAGCTACAGCAATCTTTATATCAACGGGATCCTGCAAGAAGGTGGTATATATCTTTTGAACGAAAGCGCTTTGACCATCATTTTCAACAATCAAGATATTTTTTCGGGTACGCCAATTATTATTGAAATCGTTAGGTTTTTAGCTCAAGTTATCGCTTAATAGGGTTCTAATCAAATATATTTTTCCAGCCCTTCCCTTGCCAGCAATTCTTAATTTTAAGGATTGTCGGCATTATCTTTTCTTTGTTTATCGAGCTTCGTACATAATTGCTGCAAATCATGATGAGAAAGGAAATGAGTATAATGCCGATCATATTGCCGATCTCCCCCCCAATCATATCCGGATTTATTTATAATCTAAGCGCGCTCAGACTGTACCATTAGAGACAGATGTTATTTTTGATACAAATGTTATCGTAACACCCGGAATTGTACATGTTCCTATCTCGATCTCTGGCGTTGAACCGAACCAATTCGCACTCTTTCTAAATGGAGTTCTGGCTCCAGGGACCGTATATGGATCAGGGGCAGGGACTCAGCAAACCAATGGACAGGCAATCATGTCTCTGGCGGGACACAAACTAATGTAAATGCTTCGGTAATAATTAAAAAATTAGGTTAATTTCTAGATAAATGTGAACGATGCTAGATACGATCGTTTCCGTTAAAGAGTCTGAGCATTGCTGTAAAATTTTCAAGCTGCTCATCATCCCATTTTGAAAGGCGATCATAGAATGCAGACTCTTTCTCTCTTAGGGCATCAATTGTCTTTTGTCGTCCAAGCTCCGTAAGAGATAACCGTATTCCTCGACGATCCTCAGGGGAAGGCTCACTTTTTACATAGTCCAAGAGCTTAAGTTGATTGACAAGACGAGTAACTGAGCTGCGGTCCATTGCTGTTGATTCCGCTAAAATGGTGGCACTTGTTGGGCCGAACGAGAAAAGCCAACGAACAATAAGAAAAGCTGCAGGCTGCAGCGATGAATCAAAACGTGCCGCCGCTCTTACATTGAGCGCATGCGAGGCGCTAATGAGTGCATTTATCTGTTCGCCGAGCTGAAGTTCAAGCTGCGCTCTCGGCGTATTTTTGTAGGGATCATCATGCTCCATATTATTCACCTCGAATTGGTTAATGCCATATGTTTGACATATATCAATCAAAAACATATAGTTGATATATATCAATTATAAAGCGGCACCTGTTAGGTGTCAAAAGTTTGAGGTGAAGGGGAATCATGATGACTACTCGTTCTACTATTGTAATCACAGGCGCAACAAGCGGTTTGGGGCAACTTGCGGCAATTGAACTAGCAAAGCGTAATACGTATTTGGTATTGACAGCTAGAAGCAGAGATAGGGCGGAAATGACGAAGAAATTATTATATGATCGTTCACCCGAAACAAAAGTAGATTTCTATTATGGAGACTTATCCTTGCTGGAGGATGTCAGGCGAGTCGGAAATGAAATAAAAAATGGCTATCGAAAAATAGATGTATTAGTGAATAATGCAGGGCTGCATGCATTCGAACAGAGGATAACTAAAGAAGGGTTTGCAGAAATGATAGCAGTAAACTATTTGGCTCCGTGGTTATTGACGCATACCTTAAAGCAATCCCTAATGAACGCAGGAAATGCCAGGATTGTAAATGTTGCTTCTGAAGCATCGCGCAGCCATGGTAAACTTAAGCTTCCAGAGGATCTGGTCGATACGTCTATGTTTACTTCCAGAGGCTCATCGGCGATATATGGAAAAACGAAACTGCTTGATATTATGTTTACGGCTGAATTGGCACGTCAATGGAGTGGAACCGGGATTACGGTCAATGCACTAAATCCAGGATTTAATGTGACGGGTCTGGGGCGTGAGCTTTGGTTTGCATCTATGCTGGAGCACCTATTGCATTTTTTGCGTATCGGTGATCCGCGCAAAGGAGCGGATATCATAACCCGGTTAGTTGCGGAGCCGCAATACGAAGGGGTGACCGGCGGATATTTTAACGTTGGAACAGGAAACGCTATTGTGCCTGCATACCCGGGCGGAGATATCGCTATGCAAAATATACTGTGGAATTCTACGAAACAATTATTAATAAAAAGAGGCTTCTTATTTGAAAGCATAGATTAATATTGTTTGTTGAAGCTGAGTATGGATGATATCTACCTAATGGTTGTACAATAAAATGGTTTCATCAGGACCTTACTAATTCGTTGCAAAGCTCAAGGACGTTTTTCACTATGATTTGGATTGGAGGTTTTGGTTGTGAAAAACATGGTTGTCTCTGAGTGGGCAGAGTCTCACTTTCCATTATATACGGCTGACAACATTCTTTCGGTTTATAGCACTTCTAATCTCCCGCTGTATGAAATTAATGAGCGTTCAACTGTTCTCATTGCGATCGCCAGCGGCAAGGGGAGCCTTCAGGCCAATGATGATACTTACGAGCTGACGGCAGGAAGCGTCATCCTTCTCCCGGCTCATACCGAGGCTGCTCTTATTGCGAATATCCAGCATCCTCCCCATGTCTATAAGCTTGCTATTAGTACAAGGGAGCAATCGAGTTCACTGCCGGAAGGTACAATGGTGCGGAAGAGCGAGGCAGCCTCGAATTCGAATATTCAATTTTTCGCCTATGAACCTGCGATCACAGCCTATGTGGAGGAGCTATATATCCATCGATTGCCAGAGAGCGAAATTCGGCATGTGCAAAATCAAATTGTGTTTCACCAAATTTTACTCCAATTGCTGGAGGGGCAAGAGGCCAAAAATGCTTCTAGCGAAAAACCTTCGATGGAACGCAGCATTTCTTACTTGGAGAACCACTACAGCGATAAAATCACGCGTGAGCAATTAGCTGGCATTGCAGGCGTAAGCGCATCGCACTATTCGATTCTCTTCAAGCAGCATACCGGCTTCTCGCCGAATGAATACTTGTCGCGGCTTCGTGTTCACCGTGCCAAGGAGCTATTGCTTAGCGGCTCGGGCACGCTTAGAGAGATTGCGCTGAAGGTTGGTTACAAGGATGAGTTTTATCTCAGCCGCCGTTTTAAGCAGCAGACAGGCGCAGCGCCCTCTGCCTACAACCGAGGATCGTTCCAGCGAGTGGCCGTATTGCTTACGCCTTATGCCTGCCATCTGCTTCTGCTTGGCTTGGAGCCAGCTGTGCTCATTTCGGAAAGCAGCGAATACGTTAACACGTTTGGTCTTCAGCCGCCGCAAACGATGGTGTTTATAAATACGACCAGTTCTGCAGAACAGGTGAAAGCTTCCTTGCTCGATAACAACATCGAGCTGATTATTGCGGCAAGCCAGCATCTGCATCATTATGGATTGAATGGAGAACATTTGCGTGCAGTTGCGCCGGTTGTGGAAATTTCTTGGATGGAATTAGGCTGGAAAGAGCATATGCGTCTGATCGCGGAGGTCATACAACGAAGTGATAAAGCCGAGCAATGGTTGGCCGATTTTGAGAAAGAGGAAAAGGCAGCACGTTCGAAGGTAGAGCAAAGCCAAGCTGCAAATGAAGTGATTACGATTCTAGTTATAAAGCCGGAAGAATTGCTCGTATATGGAGTTCGCAATGTAGGATGTGTTATTTATCAATCGCTAGGATTGCAGCCACCTGCAAGGATCAAGCGGGAGATGGAGACGCGCGGGGATCAATTTCATTCCATTCCCATTGAGATATCGGAGCTTGCAGATTATGCAGGGGATAGAATACTTGTCATTGTGTTTCCGGATGTGAAAGGTTCAACCGCGCATTCTGAGGCGATATTCAAGTCCTACTATTGGAGCAAGCTTCCTGCCGTACAGCTTAATCATGTGCATTTGCTCGACCGGGATGAATGGATTCCTTACAATCCGGTATCTATTCGCTTGCAGCTTCAAAGGGCAGTAACGTTGTTTACAGGTAACCAATAGTCCAAAGGATTTTTCAAACAAAAAGGCATGGCTCGACGTATACGGGATCCCTATAATAGTTTTATGGAAATGAAAATGATAATTATTTTCAATGCCGTAAAAAAAGGCAGCACTAGAAAAGGGAGAGAGTCATCTTATGAAAAAGCTTTATTTACCACTCGTTTTGATCTTAGTTATGGTTTTGAGCGCTTGCGGAAGCAATCAATCGAACAAAACTACCAATGCTAGCAACACGACTTCCGAGTCTTCCTCGAACGCACCGTCCGGTGAGGAGTCACCTACAACCGCCACGGATTCGGACACTTTTACTTATCAATCCGAGAATGGGCCTGTAGAGGTTCCGACTGATCCACAACGTGTTATTGTGATCACACGATTTTTAACGGGGAATGTTATGGCGTTAGGTGTGCCGCTTGTCGGCGTGGACGAAATGTCCAAGTCCAACCCGAATTTCGTAGAGAAGCTAGCTAATACAGAAGCAGTTACGGACGAAAGCCTTGAGAAGATCATCGAGCTGAATCCGGATCTCATTATCGGTCTCTCCGATATTAAGAACATCGACAAACTCAAGCAAATCGCGCCTACCGTTACTTACACATACGGCAAAGTTGATTTCCTGACGCAGCAGCTTGAAATCGGCAAGCTGTTGAATAAAGAGCAGGAAGCTAAGGATTGGGTCGAAGATTTTAATGCGCGTACCAAAAAGGTCGGAGAAGAAATCAAAGCGAAAATCGGCGCGGATGCGACGGTTTCGGTCATCGAGACGTTCAATAAGCAGCTCTACGTTTACGGTGAAAATTTTGGCCGCGGAACGGAAATCCTCTATCAGCAATTCGGCCTAGGCATGCCTGAGAAAGTGAAGGAAGCGACGAAGAAAGAGGGCTACTTTGCCGTATCGACGGAAGTTTTGAAGGATTACACAGGCGACTATATTATTTTCAGCAAAAACGCGGATGAAGACAACTCGTTCCAAGATACCGAGACATATAAAAATATTCCGGCTGTCAAAAACCGGCATGTCTTTGAAGCGGATGCGAAGGCATTTTATTTTAACGACCCGCTTAGCATGGAATACCAACTGGAATTTTTCATAAAAAACTTTCTCGGCCAATAACGAGAAGAAGAGAGTCCAATGAAGAGTAAACGACACCTTGTTCCTATCTCATACAAGCTCCTTGTCTGCGCAATTGTGCTTATGCTGAGCTTCATCGCGTCGATGATATTTGGTGCCGCGGATACGACGTTCGAGGATTTTTGGCTTGCACTAACTTCCGACTCGAAAAGTGACAGCATTCTCGTCCTGCGTGAGATTAGGCTGCCCCGTGAGCTTGCGGCGATTTTGATCGGCGCCGCTTTTGGCGTATCCGGCGCTATCATGCAGGGGGTCACGCGCAATCCGCTTGCTGATCCGGGCCTGCTTGGCCTAACTTCCGGCGCCAACATGGCGCTTGCGTTAGCTTTCGTATTCATTCCGGGGCTGAACTATTTCGGCATCATGGTCGCTTGTTTCCTTGGCGCCGCTCTTGGAGCAGCTTTAGTCATCATTCTTGGCTCGACGAGGCGGGGAAAATTGTCTCCGATGCGAATCGTATTGGCAGGTGCTGCTGTTTCCGCATTTTTGTATGCCATCTCGGATGGCGTCAGCATCTTTTTCAAAATTTCCAAAGACGTAACGATGTGGACCGCTGGAGGTTTGATCGGAACAACATGGAGCCAGCTCCAAGCTATTGCACCGGTGATTTTAATCGGGATTGCGGTGGCACTGCTTATGTCTAGCCAAGTGAGCATACTTAGTTTGAGCGACGAGGTGGCGACGGGTCTCGGACAAAAGCTGATGCTGATCAAAGCCATCTTGTTTATTCTTGTCATTGTACTTACTGGGGCCTCGGTAGCGCTTGTCGGCAATATGGCATTTGTGGGTCTGATGATTCCGCACATCGTCCGTAGATTCGCAGGCACCGATTATCGGCATATCATGACTTTCTCGGCTGTTGTGGGAGCAACGTTCATGCTGCTTGCCGATACGCTAAGCCGTACGATTAACGCGCCGTATGAGACACCGGTGGCAGCTATAGTAGCTTTGCTAGGCTTGCCTTTCTTCTTATTCGTCGTGCGCAGAGGAGGCAAAGCTTTCTCATGATACGGTTAGCGCTCATTCGTAAACAACGCTTAATCCTGCTTGTTAGTTTAGGGCTTATCGTTGCAACAGCTGCAGCCAGTATGGGGATCGGTTATTCCTCTTTGTCGTTTGACAGGCTGATACCTGTTTTATTCGGCCATGGTACATTCAAAGAAGATTTTGTCTTGTTCTCCGTCCGGCTGCCGCGGATTGTAATTACGCTGCTGTCAGGTATGGCGCTTGCGCTCTCAGGTTCCATTTTGCAAAGCGTCACGCGCAACGACCTGGCAGATCCCGGTATCATCGGCATTAACTCTGGAGCGGGCGTGGCGATAGCCGTCTTCTTCCTGTACGTCCCGATCGACGTGGGATCATTTGTTTACGTCCTGCCGCTTGTTGCTTTTGTAGGCGCATTGGTAACGGCCGTTCTTATCTATTTATTCTCGTACAGCCGATCGCGCGGGCTTGATCCCATCCGGCTAGTGCTGGTTGGCGTCGGCTTCTCCATGGCGCTGTCGGGGATTATGATTGTAATCATCTCGTCTGCGGAACGCTCGAAGGTTGATTTTATCGCGAAATGGATTGCGGGCAATATATGGGGGGCGGATTGGCCATTTATTTGGGCATTGCTTCCATGGTTGTTCCTGCTCATACCGTTTACCTTATATAAGTCTCATAGACTTAATCTTCTTGCGTTAAACGAAGAGACGGGAATTGGCGTTGGTTTAAAACTTGAAAAGGAACGCCTTGTGTTAATTCTGACCGCAGTTGCATCTGCTGCTTCTGCGGTATCTGTAACAGGCGGAATTGCATTTATTGGACTGATGGCTCCGCATATTGCCAAAGCATTGGTAGGTCCTCGCAATCAGCTGTTCATTCCCGTTGCGGTTTTGCTCGGGGGCTGGCTGCTGTTAATCGCGGATACGCTCGGACGCAATCTCGTCGATCCTGACGGGATTCCGGCAGGCATCATGGTTTCATTAATCGGCGGGCCGTACTTTGTTTATCTATTGCTAAAAAAATAGCCGAGACCAAGCGGCGATACTAATAAAGACGACATTCAATTCACCAATTGAATGTCGTCTTTTTGTTTCTTCGACTTCAATGGGACGATTAGGCGTTGGAATAAAGGAACCATATGCTGGTAACAATACGCTGTGAAGAAAAGAGGAAAGGGGTGCCGTTATGGGGTTTTTCAGTCAGATCTTTTCTAACAATCATCGTAAAAGCACGGGCATGTCCAGCACTAACCGAAAAAAGCCGATTTTCCATAACGTGGCTGATACCATTGATAAAAATGTTTCATATGTAAACGAAGCCCTCTTCCATACTGAAGATCTTGTTAACCGCCCCATCCATTTTCTAGCTGAGCAAAGCTGCCTTCTCTATCTCAATTCGGCATGTGATCCGGGCAAAATCGAGGAGATTATCCTAAAGCCGCTGCAGCGAGCGCAGGAAGCGAATCCGGATCGTGATCTGACAGGTGCAATAATAGAGAAACACAACAATCTAGAGGATGTCATCGATCTCATGATTCGCGGATATGCCGTTCTCTTCCTTGAAGGCCGTCAAGAAAGCCACGCGATTTATGTTCCTTGCATCAACATTAGAGCAGTAGATGAGCCTGCTAACGAAAAATCAATTCAAGGTGCGCATGACGGATTTATTGAGAACATGCATGTTAATCTTCAGTTAGTCCGCAAGCAAATCAACAGCCGGAACTTGGTCGTGCGCCGATATACGTTGGGGAACATGACGAAGACCGAAGCGTCCCTCGTATATTTGAACGACCTGGCGAGCCCGGAACTAGTTGAGGAGATTGATCGCAAAATGAAGGCGGTCAACGCGGATAACTTAATGAATGCCTATCTGTTGCTCGAATATATCGAGAACCGTTCGTTTTCTCCATTTCCGCAAATTCTTCAAACCGAACGGCCTGATCGAGTGGCGGGTAATCTGTTGGAAGGCCGCGTTGCACTTCTAATGGAGGGAACGCCTGCCGTACTGATCATGCCTGCAACCTTCTTCGTATTTTATCAATCGCCTGACGATTACAACAGTCGATCCCTGGCTGGTTCATTCCTAAGATTATTACGGCTGTTAAGCTTCCTGATCGCCATTACTCTACCTGCCTACTATATTGCGGTCGTGTCGTTTCATTATGAAGTCATCCCAATGGAACTGTTTTATCAAATTAAAGGCAGCGTTGAGAAAATTCCTTACCCGCCCATTCTGGAAGCGTTGTTCATGGAGCTTACGATAGAGCTGCTCAGAGAAGCTGGAATGCGATTGCCCGCGCCTATCGGCCAGTCGATTGGCATAGTTGGAGGTCTGGTCATCGGAGACGCGGTCGTTCGGGTCGGACTCGTATCGTACCCGATGATCATCGTGGTTGCTTTGACTGCAATCGCGTCATTCGTCGTTCCCTCTCATGAGATGAGTTATTCTGTGCGGCTGTTAAGGTTTCCGGTGATGATTGCGGCAGCGCTGTTCGGATTTTTGGGCATCGTGTTTTCTTTAACCGCGATTGCCGTGCATCTATGCAAGCTTGAATCGTTTGGTACTCCTTACTTCGCCCCAGTTGCTCCTTTGCGGCTGAAGGATTGGAAGGACGCTATTGTTCGGCTTCCCTTCTGGAAGCTGAATGAACGTCCTATTGACGCGCATCCACAAAAGCTGGTTCAAGAAAACAGTTCGAAGGAGGAGAGGAGTGATGATCGCGGATAAGGAGAAAATAACGCCAGGACAACTGACGGTTATCGTTATTCAAGCCCAGATCGGAGTAAGTGTTTTGTTTTTACCTTCCATCGTTGAAACCGTTGCTAAAAACGATTCTTGGATTTCCGTCATTTTGGCAGGACTCGCGGTATGTCTCATGATCGTGATCATGTGGGGGCTGAGCCGGAGATTTCCCGCGATGATATTGTTTGATTATTTACCTCTGCTGTTAGGGAAATTCGTGGGGAAAATCGTGCATATCATTTATGTGCTGATGTTCATTTTTGAATGCAGCCTCATGTTGGTCCAATTCGCCGACGTGATCAGGGATTGGATTTTTCTAAGAACTCCCGCCTGGGTAATCTTGGCTCTCATGCTGCTCACATCCCTATATATGATCAGGGAAAATATTCGATTGATTGCGCGGTTTTTAGTGCTGACATTTGTGCTGATCTTTGCCTTAATCTTTATCGCGACATATGCGTACCGAGACGCGGATATTATGTATATTTTGCCAATCAATCAAGCCGGGTTTTCAAATATCGTAAATGGCATGCTGAAATCCATGAATTCATTGTACGGCTTTGAAATTCTTTTGTTCTGTTATCCCTACGTACAGGGGAAAAGCAAACAAATTTTGAAAGCAACGCTCTACGCTAATCTATTCTCGACGCTAATGTATACCTTTTTGGTGTTCACCTGCTTGATTGTTTTCAGCCCGGAAGAGCTTAGGGTTATTCCTCAGCCTGTTCTGTACATGGTGAAGGGGTTGTCATTCACCATATTCGAGCGTGCCGATTTATATTTCTTAACGATCTGGACAGTCGTGGTCATCTCGACGGTAATGGTCTTTCTGTACATGTCGGCTAAGGCGGTATCCACGCTGTTCGGTAAAAAAAATCATGCGGGGACTGCGCCATTTGTTGCCCTAATCATCTTCTGTATTTCGCTTGTCCCACACGATCAAGACATGGTTAATACACTGCAGAGAATTGTATCGATCCTAACCGGCGTCTCTCTTGTAGTGATTCCGGTCGTTTTACTGAGCATCTCCTTGCTCTTGAAGATCAAAAGGAAGGAACAGGCGGAAGCATGAACAAACACCTCCACTGGGTAATGATAGGTTCAATTGCCGCTTTGTTATGCGGATGCTGGGATCAACAGCTTTTAAAGAACGAGAGAAATGTGAGCATAAGCGGCATGGATCAAGGTACCGATGGCATGCTTCAGTCCACGGTATCCATTCGGGATATTACGGTGACAGAAGCAGGCAGCAAGGATAGGAGCGAAGTCCATTCCGTGATGGCGAGAAGCAGCCAGCATGCAACGGAATTGATTGACGAGGAAGTATCCGGCGGCTATTCTTCAGCCAAATTGAGAGTGCTTCTGATCGGCGAAGCTTTAGTGAAAAACGCAGATATCAAACCTTACCTTGATCTGTATTATCGTGATCCGAAAAGTCCCTTAACCGCGAGAATCGCCGTTACGAAAGGAAAAGCGAAGGATATGATCGAGCTTCAGCATATTGGGACGAAGACGATCGGCTTGTACATCGACGATCTTCTCAGCAGTATGGAAGAATCGTCGGCCATTCCCCGGGTCAATATTGAAACGCTTCATCCGCTGGACCGCGGGTTTGACTTTGCCTTGCCCTATCTGATCAATCATAAAGGAATGCCAACCGTTAGCGGCATTGCGATGTTCAGCGGTACCAAGATGACGGGAAAGCTAGACCGGGACGAAGCTAGGGTGTATCTTCTTTTGTCGGGCAGTAAAAACAAAAACGCGAGGCTGACATTAAAATCGGTGGATTTAAACAATACAAACAGCTACAACTACGTCACCTTCGAAGTAAAGAAATTAACGCGAAAGCTTAAAGTAATCGTATCGGACAAGCAGCAAATTAGGGTTAAGCTAGATTTAAAGCTTAGGGTTTCTATTTTAGAAGATCCAAGCGACCATTTATATAAGATGAGTGTGATGCATGATCTTGAACGGTTCTTATCGGAACAGATGAGGGACGAATCGATAGCCATTATTCAAAAGATGCAATTGGCCAAGCACGACGGTTTTGGAATTGCCCGCAGACTTATGTCGTTTCACCCCGAACTATGGAAGCAGATCGACTGGAAGAAAGAGTACCCGCAAATTCCTTTCGATACAAGTGTCTCCTTGCAAATCGTGAACACGGGCATTACAGAGTGAATTCAGGTTACGGGCGATTCCGAATTATGGTAATATAGTTGAGATCCATATTCGTAAATCTAGCATAGCAGCCTCTTAAAAAAGACTTGCAAAACCTGTGAATATAAAGGGGGGGTAGTGTTGAGAGTAGTTGCCGCAACGGAATCAGACTATGAATACGTTAGAATCCATGATCACCATCTTTTAGAGCGTTTAATTTTACCGAAAATTCAGGGAAATGAAATATATCTATTACAAAATGATGATGAAACGAATATCGGATGGATGAGGCATGGTTATTTTTGGGACAATACCCCTTTTATGAATATGATTTGGATTGATGAACCATATCGCAGCAAGGGGATAGGGAAGCAAGCTGTGCTCTTTTGGGAAGAAGAGATGAGACAAAATGGTTTTAAATGGGTGATGACATCTACGATGGCGAACGAAGAGGCACAGCACTTTTACAGAAAATTAGGTTATAGGGATGCAGGCTGTTTATTGCTTGAAAATGAGCCATTGGAAATTCTGCTGACCAAAGGATTAATCTAGCGTAATATCGAAGGGCTGCCATGTGGCAGCCCTTCTTTTAAATAAAGCTTGTAGGTGACGTTACGTCACCTTATATAATGGAAATCACGAAAGGAGGATGGGTGTTTGAAGCCAGGGGAAGTTCAATATCTGACGACAGGCCAGCTTGCGCAGCGAACGGGGATGACGCTCAGAACACTCCGTTATTATGATAAGATCGGTCTGCTGAAGCCCGCAAAATACAACCATACATCCATCCGACTATACAGCAAAGATGATGTAGCACGACTGGAAAAGATCCAGATGCTTAAGTACATCGGGTTATCCCTGGCCGAGATCAGTCAAATTATGCTGAACGACACTGCGCCAGAACGAGACTTAAGAAGCTCATTGAAGATGCAAAAAGACATCATCCAGCATAAGATCGCTCATATGATGTACGTATCTAAAACCATTGAAGAAGCGCTGGGTATGGTTGATGAGCAAGGTGAGGAAGTGGATTGGGAAGGTTTAGCGGGCATAATCCAATCGATTCATAAGGAAAAGGACTGGAGTGAGCAGTACCAAAACGCATTTCGGCTGCAAGCGAGAATAAGTCTGTACGATCAGTTTAGCCTCAATAAGATCGGATGGCACAGGTGGTTCTTTGAACATCTGGGCTCGGTTCCCCATTTAAAGGTGCTGGAGCTTGGTTGCGGTGATGCTGCCTTATGGCGGCGAAATGTAGACCTCATCCCCGAAACCTGGAACATTACGCTTACGGACCTGTCGCCAGGAATGCTTGATGAGGCAAAGATAAGTTTGGGTGCGCACAGCGGGCGATTCAAATTTCTAGTTGCCGACGCCCAGGCGGTTCCTTTTCATGACAATGAATTTGATATCGTAATTGCCAATCACATGCTCTATCATGTACTCGATATTAACCGGGCTGTCCCTGAAATGCATCGGATACTAAAGCCTGGTGGCTGCTTGTACGCCTCAACGATGAGCAAAAGCCATTTGCGGGAAATCGAGCAGTTGACGCAAGCTTTTGACGCAAATATTCAGGTGCTTGATCCTGTAATGGAACGTTTCCATCTGGATAACGGGAAAGAAGCGCTGCAGGACTCGTTTGCAGAGATCGAACAGATCCGCTTTGAGGATCACATGCTGATTGACGATGAACAGCCTCTCATCCAATACATTACTTCAACGCCGATGAATGCGAGGACGGTTCTTGTCGGCGGGAAGCTCGACCAATTCACAACTTATTTGCGTGCCAAGATAGCGGAAAAAGGAGCTCTCTACATCACGAAGGATTCGGGATTTTTTAAGGCAAAAAAAATGGTTGAGGATAAGGAGAAATACATATGAATCCGAATATTGAAATCGTGAAAGAAGAAATTTTATCTAATAATTGGTATGTTTTGAAGAAGATGACTTTCAAGTATCAAAAGCGCGACGGCAGCTGGGAAACGCAAGAAAGAGAAGCGTATGACCGTGGCAACGGCGCTGCGATTCTGCTGTATAACTTGGAAAAGCAAACCGTGATTCTGACCCGGCAATTTCGAATGCCGACTTATATAAACGGAAATGAGAACGGGATACTTATCGAGGCTTGCGCCGGGCTGCTGGATAAGGACTCGCCGGAGGACTGCATACTCCGAGAAGCGGAAGAGGAAACCGGATTCCGGTTGGCTAATGTCCAGAAGGTTGGGGAGGCTTATATGTCTCCGGGCTCGGTCACGGAAATATTATATTTTTTTGTTGCGGAATATGCCTCGCATATGCAGACGGGACAGGGCGGAGGCGCAGAAAAAGAACAGGAAGAGATCGAAGTGCTGGAACTGCCCTTCGAGCAAGCGCTGAGCATGGTGGAGAACGGTGAAATACGAGATGGGAAAACGATTATGCTGCTTCAATACGCTCAGCTTAACGGGTTGATTCAGCCCAAGAGCAAGTCACTGCATATATTGGTAGCGGGGCCTTACCGTTCCAATACGGGAGACGATTCAAAGCTAATCGAGGCTAATATGCGGCTGATGAATGAAGCGGCATTACGCGTTTATGAAATAGGGCATATGCCGGTACTTGGCGAATGGTATGCGCTGCCGCTCATGGAAATGGCAGGATCACGACGGATCGGAGATGAGATTTTCGACCGTATGTTTCACCCATCGTCCGTTCGCTTGTTATCTCATTGTGACGCGGTACTGAGAATTGGGGGACCGTCAAAGGGTGCCGATGAAATGGTCAGAACAGCTGAAGCTATGGGGAAAAAAATATTCTGTGATCTCAATGAGATACCGGTTAGAAGCCTCTAAAGTTATGAAGCTAGCATCAAATTAGCCCCTCCCCTGTTGAACAGGCGGGGGTTGCTTGGTATTAATTCGGCAGCATATTGACGGGCTTGCTCTACTTGAGCTCACACCTATTCACGGAAAATAACAATAAATTCCTGTTTTTTGTAAATACACATAGCTATGGGGACATGTATGCTGATGAAGCGCACCCATTAAAAACTAACTGCAGAATGCGCCATCCATTATCGTATTATGTTGTGTTTAATAAGGGGTCGGGAGAATTCGACAATGGCGGGAATTACACGAGAGAGGCTATCGCACTGAGGGCAGCGGCTCAGATGGCGACCTGAACCATGACGGTAAAATCTCGATTGGAGATTTAGCGATCGTTGCCAGCCACTACGGCAAGAACAGCGACAGTCCAGACTGGAACGCAGCGAAGGCTGCTGACCTAAGTGGCGATAACCAGATTGATATTGAAGATTTTGCAAAAATGGCGAAAAAAATTTTGAATGTGTAAGTGTGAAGGAATCATGGTATAAAAGGGGGATTTAAAATTTTGTGAGATGAAGCACTGGTGGAATAAGACCGGCAGCCAAGCAGAAATTTTGCTTTGGCTGCTTTTTTTATAAGCCTCTACAACCCTGACATCATGTTGTCAGGGTGGATGCCTTATCATAAGAATTGTAGAGAAGAAAACGAAACAAACCCAAATCCGAGGAGGAAATAACAATGTCAACCTTTCAATCAAACCACGCAGCTAACGCTTTAGATACGGAAACTCAACCTTTTCAAATTCAAATCCCACAGGCACAGCTTGATGATCTGCAATACCGCTTAACGAATACACGCTGGGCGAATAGCTTGCAGGACGCTGGCTGGAAATACGGGGTATCATCGGCATATGTGAAAGAGTTAGCTGAGTATTGGAAAAATGAATATGACTGGCGCAAGCATGAAGCCCGCTTGAATGAGTTTCCGCAGTTCACGACGACCATTGATGGAGCCAATATACATTTTATGCATATACGCTCGCCTGAGCCTAGTGCGCTGCCGCTGCTTCTCACGCATGGCTGGCCGAGCTCCATTGTGGAGTTTTGGAATCTAATCGGTCCGTTAACTAATCCTCGCGCTTATGGCGGAGATCCGGCGAATGCCTTCCATCTGGTTATACCTTCGGTGCCCGGCTTTGGCTTCTCGGGCGGGGAGCTGGGTGCAGGATGGGATATTTCTCGCATTGCAAGGGCATGGGCGGAGCTGATGAACCGTTTGGGATACGCGAAATACGGCGCTCATGGCAGCGATTGCGGTGCACTAGTATCCCGTGAGATGGGCATTCAAAAGCCGGAAGGGCTTCTCGCCATTCAAGTTCTGCAGCTGTTCTCGTTCCCATCCGGCAATCCGGAAGAAATGGTTGACCTGTCGGAGGATGATCAAAGCCGTTTGCAGTTTTTAGCGAACTTCCATGAGCGCGCAGGCTATAACGCCATACAGCAGACGCGTCCGCAGACGTTGTCCTATGGGCTCGCTGATTCCCCAGTAGGGCAGCTTGCTTGGATAGCGGAGCTGTTCAACGGCTTTGGCGACCATATCGATTTTATTGACCGTGATGCGCTGCTGACAAATGTAATGATTTATTGGCTGACCAATACAGCCGAATCCTCTGCCCGCTTGTACTATGAGAATGTCCATCCACAGGAGAAGTCCTCGCAAGAAGCAAACGCGACGGCAACGGGAGTTTCGGTGTTCGGGCATGATTTTAAATCGATGAAACGTTTCGCAACTCGGGACAACACTAATATTGTGCAGTGGTCAGAGTTTGAGCGTGGTACCCATTTTGCCGCATTAGACGCGTCTGATCTTCTAGTTACCGAACTGCAAAACTTCTTCAGCCGATTTAGATAAGATAAGCAAAGAAGGTTAAAGGCAGGCAGGCGCAGAACTATTGTAGAAACTTGAGCCGGTACCATATTTGCGGCAGGGAGGAACCTCGTGTGAAACTGGATCGATTACTTGCTATAACGATGTCTTTATTAAACCAAACCCGCGTGAGTGCGACCGAGCTGGCTGAACGCTTCGAGGTCTCCTTGCGCACCATCTATCGAGATATGGAATCCATTAATCAAGCAGGCATTCCGATCATATCATTCCCGGGTTCGGATGGAGGGTATGAAATTATGTCGGGTTATCGCATCGATAAACAGGTTTTGTCCTTTGACGATTTTTCGGCGATTTGCTCTGCGCTCCGAGGAGCCAAATCCGCCACGGACAGCTCGGACATTAACGAGCTGCTGGAGCGAGTGGGCGCATTAATGCCGGCTCCGGCAAGCGGAGCAAGCTCCGCTCAAGTTGATCTTGATTTTAAACCGGCACCAAATGACAAAGAGAAAATTGAACCTCTGCACAAAGCGATTAAGGAGCTGAAGGTGGTTCGTTTTCATTATTTGGACAACAAAGGGCAGGAGACGGAGCGGACGATTGAGCCGATGGGTCTTTTTCTCAAAGGGTATGTCTGGTACGTATATGGTTATTGCCTTACGCGATCCGACATTCGAGTATTTAGGCTCTCCCGCATGCTTCATCTGAGCAGCTTATCGGATACCTTTATTCGCAGGAACTACACACTGCAAGATGTCGAACGGCAATTCATGGAGAAAGCGGATTTTCAAAAGGTGAGAGCAGTGCTTCGCTTCCAGCCTGAAATGAAGACTAGGGTAAGGGACGAATTCGGCTATGATGAAGTATCCGATCATCCAGACGGGACGTTATCGGTCATTGCCCATTACTCCTCGACGGAGCGGGCGGTACGCAGTATTTTGAGCTATAGCAGCTTTGTCCTGGTTATCGAGCCGGCTGAATTGATCGAGGAGCTAGCCGGGCATATAAGGAAAATGGCCCGAATCTATAACATAAACTAATCATCCAATTGGACAAAAAGAGACCCACAGCATTCGGTGCTGTGGGTCTTCATTATATATATAACACAAAAGGGGTTGTTTTTATTATAGGCGGTCTTCATTAAAACGAGATGAAAAATAGATTTCATCTTTATTACATGATGCAGATAAAGGTGTAAATATAGTCTCGTATTAGTAAAGATTGTCTATTATTGAAGCCATCATTTCCAGTATAGAATGAATGGATACAAAACGTATCATTAAACAACAGCTTGGCGATTCGATTCTTAACTGCCCGTACAATGAAATGAGGAGGAATTTCAATGATGGAAGTTAGGTTCAAACGTTTGAGGATTTCGCAGGCCATGTCGAAAATACTGATCGCAGCTTTAACATTACAGCTGCTTGGCTCCATGATCAGTGTGGGCCAAGGAAATGCCGCTTCTTCGGATTTGCGTACAACAACAGCACGGCCAGATGGGAAAAATCTCGTATTCCCAGTTGTTAGCGACATTCATATTGGCAAAACGTCAAAGGATGTCCCCAAATGGCAAATGGTCCTCAATCAATTGAAACAAATTGCACCGGGTTATGATGCATTTGCTGCAGTAGGCGATATTACCGATACCGGCACGGCAGCGCAGTACGATACTTTGATGAGCAATTATCATGCACGAAAAGAGCCGAATGCGGTTCCGCTGTTCACGATTGGCAACCATGATTATATTAGCGGCACGCAGCAGCGATTTAAAGAAAAAACAGGCATGAGCGGCATTTATTATGACCAGTGGATCAATGGGTACCATTTTATAATACTTGGCAGCGAGGATGGCACACGTGACGGAACGCTGTCCGATACGCAGTTAGACTGGCTTGACGTGAAGCTGGCGGAAGAGCAGGACGCGAATAAACCAATCTTTGTTTTTTTGCATCAGCCTATAACAAACACGGTTTACGGCAGCGACTTGTGGGGACATAAGCAAAATGCGACAAAACTGTATAACACGTTAGCGAAGTATCCTCAGGTGATTACGTTCTCAGGGCACTCTCATTACGTGCTGGATGATCCCGGTTCTGTTATGCAGAAGGATTTCACATCCGTAGGCACATCTGCGGTGCGGTATCCTGAGCTCGAGCCCGGCAAGATCCAAGGCATCCATCCAACGGATGAAATCACGCAAGGGCTTGTCGTCGAAGTGCTTGATCAAGAAGTACATATTAAGCGCAGAGATTTCCATGCGAATGCTTGGACAGGCGACGATTGGGTGATTAAATATCCTGCGGTTAAAAGCGAATTCACGTATACAAGCGACCGAGATAAAGTTAAACCTTCATTCCCTGCTGCTGCAAAAGCTGCCATTGACCCAACCAGCATAGGTACGAACAAAATGAGCGTAACGTTCGATCAGGCCACCGATAATTTGTTCGTCAGATCCTATGAAGTGAAGGCCGTCAACGCAACGACAGGCGCGGCGGCTCAATCTTTTCTTGCATTCGCGCAAATGTATGATGATCCTGCTCCATCGCAGTTGTCATTCGAGATAAGCGGCTTACAGCCAGCGACAAAGTATAGAGTCGAAGTTACAGCTATCGATGCATTCAGCAATCGGAGTGACGTTCCGTTAACAGATGAGGCGACGACGAAGGTAAGGCCTCCTGCAACCGAGAGGCCCGTTGCTGATGTCATTGATATTGATTTCTTAGACGGTACGGCGAATGATCGCTCGCCTGCAAGGAATCATGCGACATCGACCGGCAGCAGCGCCAAAATCGTTTACAGCCCCGAGTTTAGGCAATTCGTTGGGCGCATGAACGGAACGACGAATGAATATTTCGCCATTCCTACAAGCAGCTCGATCAAAGCGGTAACGAAAGCATTTACGATTGAATCCATGTTCAAGTTGAATACGATCCGTACGCAAGATGTGTTCGGCAACACCCAAAGCGGAGGGCTGGGCTTCGAATCAACATCAACAGGTAAAATGGAATTATGGGCGCATATCAATGGCGGCTACAAGCGTGTAGGAGCTCAATTGCAGGCTGGGAAAATCTATCATTTAGTTGCTGCCTATGATGGCGGGCAAATCGTTATGTATTTGAATGGCGTGAATGTAGGTTCAATAGCGGTCACAGGCACTTTGAGCCAGCCTGACATTCAATTCGCGATCGGCGCGGATCCCGAGGCAAGCAATAGAGGGAACTATGTGCTGGATGGGGACGTTAGTGTAGCTCGGTTGTATAGTAGTGCGATTTATCCGGAGCAAGTGCAAATGCTGTACGATGATCTCACGCAGCGTATGGCGATCACCGAAATTGACACGTTATACAGTGAGATCCAAGCTGCAAGGCAATTAGCGGACAATACCGAGCTTGTAGGCTCAGCTCCAGGACAATATCCAGCGTCAGCGATGAACACGTATAAGAAAAAAATAGCTGAAGCAGAGCAAACATTTGCATCCAAAATCGTAACAAAAGAAGCGGTGCAGCAAGAAATTGCCCAAATCAAAATAGCGAAGACGGAACTAGACACCCATATCAATGTCGAGCTCCCTGACAATGCCACGACGTTGGTTCTAAACGAAGATGCGGTCGCTTCAGGCCAAGCTTTTACTGTGAATATGGAATTAAACCGCGTGACAACCAGCACTTACGCAGAGGATTTCACCTTGCAATATGATGCTTCCGCATTGGAATTTGTCGATGCCAAATCGTTGAATGGTGATGTGAATCTCGTATCCAAATCAGAAAATACACCAGGCACGATTCGGCTCATCTCAGCAAGCTTAGGGGATGGAAAAGCGATAATAGGCAGTACGCCGCTCATCGAGTTAACGTTCAAGGCAAAGCCGGTTGAAGAGGCGATCACGGTAACGATCGCGATTACGGATGCCTTGTTAGGAGATGCGCAAGGCAACGAAGCGAAAGCGAAGCCTTCCACGCTTGCCGTTACTATTATGCCAGACCAAGCGGAAGGTTCGCCTGACGTCAATCATGATGGCAAAGTAAGCGTTGGTGACTTAGCGATCGTTGCGGCTCAATATGGGAAGACGATAGCAAGCCCAGACTGGCAGCAAGTGAAGATTGCCGATATAAACCGTGATGGCAAAATTGATATTCTCGATCTATCTGCTGTTGCTTCGCAGATTATAGGCAAATAAAGCTAGGGAAAAAGGGGTTGCTTATTACGTCATTCTGGCGTAGGAGCACCCTTTTTTTCGAATAAACACATGATTGGTTGGAGATAATCCCCGCTTCAACACAAAAGATTAAAAGGAGTAAAAATAGTCTCGTATAAGTAAAGTTTGTCAATTATTGAATAGATGAACTCAAATTACAATGGATACATAACGTATCGCATTGTTTGAAAGCGCTTTCCGGTCAACGCTTCGAAGTAATGAACGAAAATGGAATGGATAAGCTTATTTACACTTCATTCTCTTGAGGTGAAACAATAAGAAATAAAAATAAGGGGGACGAAAGGGAGCACGTTTCAGGATGGATCGTTTTTATTGTTAGTCAGGGATCGTATGGAAAAATGACGGTAAAGAGGAGTTGTAAAATGAGAAAAAGACGGATTTATAAGACGAACCGCACTTTTATTATGATTGCGCTTATGATCGCCTTACTTGTTCCCACGATATCTCCAAAGGAAGCGCACGCTGCTTCCGGCACAACCTATTACATCAGTTCTTCTGAAGGCAATGACAATAATAACGGTTTATCGCAAGCGAAGCCTTGGAAGTCGCTAGAGAAGATTAGTACCGCAGCTATGCAGCCGGGCGATAAATTCCTGTTTAAAGCAGGTGATGTATGGGCGGGCAGCTTAAAGCTAAAGAACATAGCCGGAACTGCAGAAGCGCCGATTATCTTCGATAAATACGGCAGTACAGATCCGAATAGCAGGCCAATCCTTAATGGAAACGGTACGACAACGACTGAACCTTTCTCACTATATACGTATTACAGCGGGGTATCGGACAAAACGCAGTCTGCGGTAATCGATATTACAGACGGCAGTTACCTAGAAATCAATAACTTTGAGGTAACGAATTATAGTGAAACGATCATTTCGCAAAGAGCAGGTATCGCGATTAAAACCTCTGCAACAAATCAGGCACAGTGGCTGGCTAACGCCCACAAAGGCATTGTCATAAAAAACAACTACGTCCACGACGTTAACGGCAATCCCAAAGGACATAAAATGGGCAGCGGCGGAATTCTTCTGCTAGGCAATATCAGCGATGCACTCGTGGAAAACAACAAGGTCATTAATGTTGATATTGAAGGCATAAGAAATGCAGGATTGTATAAGGAAGGGGACGTAACGGCTAACTTCCCGAAAGTGCTGACGAATGTGCAATTCAAAAATAACTATATCGAGAAGGTGCAAGGCGACGGCATCGTCATGAGCAATATCGGGACCAATGGCAGAATCGAATATAACACGGTTGTTGATCATTCCTTCAAAAACGTCGGCAATGTCAATTATGCGGGCTTGTGGGTTATCGCCGTAAAAGATACGGTCATTCAATATAACGAGGTTTATGGCGGCAAGTTTGGCTATAATGACGGCCAAGCATTCGACGTTGATATGTTTAGTGAAGGTACTCTCTATCAATATAATTACAGCCATGATAATAGAGGCGGCTTTATCTTATTCATGGGCGGCTCAAGAAATTCGCTAGTCCGTTACAATATTAGCGTGAATGACGGCAATGGAGCGTATTTGCTTCATTATTTGCCGACAACCGCAAATGATGCACCGTTGATTCATAATAATACGTTCTTTGCCGATTCGAACATCAACACTAAAATCTTCAGCCATACGAATCGATATGCCAAGCTCTATAACAATATCTTTATGGCAAAAGGCACGATGAATATGGGTTCGAACACGTTCGCCGGCGGTGAGATTAAAAACAACGCATTTTATCCGGGGAGCGATATTAAAGGACAAAGCTTCTCAGGCGTTGTGTTGGAAAACAGTATTTTTGAAAGTCCTAAGTTCGCGAGACCGGGGGAAGAGCCGAAAAATATAATCTCCGGTTTGGATGCATTCAACGCTGCCGCATTGGATGGTTATAAATTGCTCAGCGATTCGCCGCTAATTAATGCGGGGGCGGATGTTTCCAGCTTGACGCCATCTGTATGGGCGGCAGCATCAAAGGACTTCTTTAACAATAATATTAGCGGCGCTGCAGATATTGGCGCTCATGAATTTTCGAATGATCCGCCTGTAATCGTTAAGCCAGAGGTTTTGCCGACGGAAATAAAGCTTAATCAAACGGCAACGGAGCTCTATTTAGGACAGTCGGGTGCTGCTCTTACCGCAACCGTGCTGCCTGCCGATGCTTGGTTTAAGGGAGTGAAATGGTCCAGCAGCAACCCATCCGTTGCTTCGGTGGATGCAAGCGGCAAGATTTCGGCTATTTCTGTTGGCACTGCGGCGATAACGGCACAAAGTGTTGTGAATGCCAGCGTGAAAGCGACTAGCCAGGTCACCGTTCATCCGAGCACACCGGTAAATAAATATATCGTCGCTTCTGATGACGCATATTTGTCCGAGGATAAGAAGACTGTACAGCTCAGAATTGACGGTGAAATGCAGGGCGGCGGTACAGTTAACAATCCGCCGTATTATAAAGTTTCTTATGAAACCGACAACCCCCATGCTGCCGTTGATCCGCTTACCGGCAAACTTACCTTCACAGGCGATTTAGCGGGAGTAAATGAAATTGGCGTAACTGCTGACATACAAGAATACAAAAATCTTATCTATTCGGAAAGCTTTGAAAATGGTTGGGGAGATTTTGTGACGGAGCAAAATCCGCCAACGAGCGGGTCAGGCGGCAAGCTATCGGATAAAGTGGCCTATCATGGCAAATACGGCGTCCTATATGACAATCCGCCAGCTGTTGAAAAAGTATTTGGACCCAATCAGCAAGGCATCGTAACGATGATGTTATATGATGACGGTTCGAAAGACGGACGTACGAGAGTCGTATCCCATGTCGGCAATAAACGAGAAAATCTTTTTGCTGCAATGGGCATATTTTTTGACGGCGGCACTGTAGGCAATTTGGACAATTATTCGATAAGAGCTAGCAGTTCCGCTACCGCTTGGGAGAAAACCTCCATTCCGCGCACGGTTGGCTGGCATGAACTTAAATGGGACTATACGTCGGGCACAGATTTAAAGATGTATATCGACAATCAGCTTGTTAAGACGACCACGGCCATAAAAAACTTTGACCGGATTTCACTTGCGTTTGTTTGGGATAACGCGAGCGGACGGACATTCGGATTCGATAACATCAAATATGCATCATCGGATGTCAAAACGACTTACAAAACGGAAAAGCTCAAAGTATCCGTAAATAAGCCGGAGCGTTTAGCGACTATCTTAACCGGACCGGAATCTATCCAGAGCGGAAAATCATTCGCGATAAAATACGGATTAAACGGAGTCGAACAAAAGGTTTATGCGCAGCACATCGCATTGAATTACGATGCGAACCTCTTCGAATACGTGGAGGCGGCTTCGTTAATCGATGGCGTAACCATTGTGGACTCGGAAGTAGGAGCAAGCGGAAAACTCCAGTTCATTATCGCCAGCCTTGGAGCAGGGCAAGCAGTGGCGAAGGACGCTGAAATAGCGCTGCTTACCTTTAAGGCTAAGGAGGTTGCGGAGACAGCAACTGGAACGATCTCCATTGCTTCTGCTACTCTTGGCGATGAGCAAGGAGCTGAGACAACAGCTGAGTTAGCTTCTCTTGGCATTAAGGTGATTGTAGAAGAGCCTGGCATTCCTGGCGATTTCAATGGTGACGAGAAAGTAAGCGTAGGCGATTTGGCCTTGATTGCCGTACATTACGGCAAAGATACGACAAGTTCAGATTGGCAAGATGTGAAGCGCTTCGATCTCAATCATGATGGCAAAATTGATATTGTCGATTTGGCTGCAGTTGCCAAGCTTATGATCGGTTAGCGAAAGCCCAAATGAGGAGGAGAACCATTCTCCTCCTCATTTTACTTGAAGGGAATACGAAGGGAGAACAATATGCGGAAAATACGTCTTTTTTTTCTTAGCATGTCATTGTTAATCGGTCTCATTGCACCTGGGGCATCCATTGCCGTGGCTGCAGATCCGCCCCAAAATGTAATACCTAATGGCAGCTTTGAGGAGACGAGAACAACAGCAAGAAATAAATGGACGGATAATATCGAGCCTGTCGGGTGGACGGAGTGGTATCCGAGCGGTAACCCTATCGCTTCTGTAGATAGCTCCGTATACCGCGAAGGTTCTAAATCGGTCAGAATTGACGCTCCGACAAGCAGCAGGGGATCGATCGGAGCTACGGTGCAGGTAACGCCAGGGAAATCGTATAGGCTAAGCGTGTGGATGAAGACAGCAAACGTAGTTTCAGAGAATGGCGTATTCGTTCGCACCCAGTATTTGACCAGCACAGGAAGCAAGGTAAGCGACGGTCCCAAAACGGTTGTATTAAAAGGTACGGAGGATTGGACAAAGCACGAAGCGGTCATGACCGTTCCGGCAACGGCGAGCAAGCTTAAAATTGAACCGTTTCTCGAAACCGGAACCGGTACGGCTTGGTTTGATGATCTTTGGCTTGAGGAGTGGGACGGTATGACAGCCATTAAAATTGAACCTTCGTCCATAACGTTGGAGGTGGGGAAATCAGCCGTTCTGACCGCTAATACGATTCCGAGCGGAGCCTCAAGCAAGCCGATCCTGTGGAGCTCATCAAATGAAGAGGTTGCGTCGGTCGATGGTGGATCAGTAATTGCGAAAGCAGCAGGGACAGCAGTCATTCGCGCGATGACGGAAGACGGTTTATTTTACAGTGAAAGTACGGTAAGCGTGGAGTCAGAGGATATGCTCGGGGCGTATGACACAATGCGCCAGAAATGGTTTGTAAGACTAACAGGGTTACCAAATAACGATGGTATGGATGCCGATGCAACCGCATATCTGGATCAGTTGACTCATAGCGTCAGCAATAATGAGCATACCGGCTACTGGGACACGATGGACAAAAACGAAGGGAGAACCACCCTTTGGACCGACCTTGCGAGCAAGACGGATCCTTATCAATTCGGCCAATCCTATGAGCGTTTAAAAGCGATGGCGCTGAGTTATTCGATTCAGGGCTCTGCTTTTTACCAGAATGAAACGCTGAAAGCAGCTATTATCAAGGGCATGGATTGGCTGTATGTCAATCGTTACAATGAACGGTTAAATGAATACGGCAACTGGTACGTTTGGGAGATTTCAACGCCCCGTACGTTGAACGACTTGATGGTGCTCATGTATGCGGATTTGTCTTCGGAACAGCTTCAAAACTACTTGAAAGCGTTCGATCGGTTTTTGCCGGACCCGACCAGACGCGATGTAAGCGGGGTTAAGGAAGTCGGCGCTAACCTGATGGATAAAGCGTTTAATGTGTCGCTTCGCGGCGTCATCGGAAAGTCCGCGGCAAAGATTGCACAAGGCCTCGCCCCGATCGGCAATGAGTACAAGTATACGGATAAGGGAGACGGCGTATATCGGGATGGATCTGTCGTTCAGCATTTCTACGTTGCTTACACGGGGGGTTATGGTGCGCAATGGTTGGCGCGTACTGCGGATATGGCGTACATACTTAAAGATTCGCCATGGCCGATTACCGATCCGAACGTCAGCAACGTGTACGATTGGGTTATAAATGCTTTTCAACCGATCATTTATAACGGCTTGTCGATGGATATGGTTAACGGACGCGGCATCTCGCGAGCTGCTGACGGAAGCGCCAAATCGATGATTTTGTCCATCCTGCGATTGGCGGATACCGCTCCGGGGAACAAGGCACTGGCGTTCAAGCGCATGGTGAAGGAATGGATTCAGAAGGATAAACAAGCGAGTTATGTGGAGGACGTGTCGCTATATGAGATGCAGCTCGTAAAGTCCTTGATGAATGACAATTCGATTTCGCCGAGAGGGGAATTGCTTAAACATCAGGTGTTTGCCGGAATGGATCGAGTCGTGCATCTACGCCCAGGCTTTGGTTTAGGAATCAGTATGTTCTCGGACAGAATCTCAGCCTTTGAATACGGGAACACAGAAAACAAGAAAGGCTGGTATACCGGCATAGGCATGACTACGCTGTACAATCAGGATCAAACACAGTACCGTGACGCATTTTGGGCGACGGTAGATTCCTTCCGATTAGCGGGAACGACGACAGACCGTTCGGGTGAGGGGAAAACGCCGGGAGAATGGGCGAACTATCCGAATACGAAAAAATGGGTCGGAGGTTCTTCTTTGGAGGGGCTATATGGCGCTGCAGGGATGGATTTCTCCTTATCGAAGGTGACTGGCAGTTCGCTAAGCGGCCTGAAATCCTGGTTTACATTCGATGATGAAATAGTGGCGTTAGGGGCAGGCATCAATAGCACGGACAACCGTCCAGTTGAAACGATTGTAGAGAATCGCAAGCTCAATGAGCTTGGCGGTAACAAGCTGACTGTTGATGGTGTGTTGAAGTCGAGTGAACTAGGCTTGTCAGAGACTTTAACGGGGGTACATTGGGCGCATCTCGCAGGCAATGTACCCGGATCCGATATTGGTTATTATTTTCCGGGGGGCGTTAACCTGAAGGGGCTGCGCGAGGCGAGAACCGGCAGCTATGCCGATATTAACAAATTAGATGGCACGACGGATCTCATCACTAGAAATTACTTGAGCCTAGCGGTAGAGCATGGCGTACAACCAAGCCATGCAGATTATTCTTATGTGCTGCTGCCAGGGAAGGACGAAGCGGCTTCTGCCCGTTATAGCGGTAATCCGCAAATCGAGATTATTAGCAATACGCCGGACGTTCAGGCCGTTCATGAAAAAACGCTAGGCATTACGGCAGCGAATTTCTGGAAAGCAAGCACTGCTTCCTTCATCACGTCGAGTCAGCCGGCTTCCGTGATGGTCAAGGAGAAAAATGGCGAGCTCACCATCTCGGTCTCCGATCCAACCCAGTCTCAAAGCAAGGTAACGGTTGAAATTGCAAGGGAGGGCTATGCTTTGGTCAGCAAGGACAGCACGGTAGATATCCTGCAAGTATCACCTGCTATAAAGCTGGAAGTGAATACGTCCGGGGCACTTGGCGCGACGCACACGATTTCCTTGCGCAAAGAAATGGTTGCCAATGTGGTGAAATTGGCTGCCCAAGATACGAATGTCATACCTGGCCAAACCGTTATCTTAGATTTAAGCTTAAGCCAGTTGACGAAAGCCGTTGTTGCGGAAGATATTACGATCAACTATGACGCAGCGAAGCTAGAGTTTATGGGTGAACATAACCTACGCGAAGGGTTAGGACTTATTGAGAAGGAAATGAACAGTCCAGGGGAAATCAGGCTGTTGCTCGCGAGTCTAGGGGCTCAGCATGCGATTGCAGATGATGCTACTTTGCTTCAGTTAGCTTTTAAAGTGAAACCGGAAAGCTCCGGCAGCAGCGAAATCAGCATTGCAGAGGCTATGTTGGCTGATGAAGCAGGTGTCGAAACCGCTGCCGAAACGATGTCGATCGTGTTAAATATCTCAGGCGGCAGTACGCTTGTCGGAGATTTGAACGGGGATGGCAAGGTAAGTATCGGTGATTTGGCAATCATCTCGAAGCACTACGGAGAAGATAAGAACAGCCCGAATTGGAATGAAGCTAAAGCCGCAGACATTAACGGAGATGGGCAGGTTGATCTAGAAGATTTGGTCGGGTTGGCTCGAAAAATTTTAGAGTAGTCGCAATCATTCGCAAGGGAGTGCTCACATGAAACGAAAAATGATTTTTATTCTATTAATGAGTATAATTTGTTCCCCAAGTCTATTGCCTTTCGCTGCCTTTGCGGCGGACTCCCCAGCGTTTCAATTGACCGCTGACAAGCAGAAACTAAAAGCAGGCGAAACCGTTACCATCAGGATGGACGGCAAACATATCAAGGATATGTACGCATACGAGGCTAAGTTCACCTATGACCCCAAGAAGCTGGAACTACTCGAATCCAAATCGCAAATGAAAGGCTTCTCGGTCTCTCCGATTAAGAAGGACCAAGAAATTACAATTGCACATACGAAAATCGGCAACATTGCGGGGGAAGAGGGAGATGTTTTTATTGGAACTTTGAAATTCAAAGCTAAGACAAATGAAGCCGCAGCTATAAAATGGGAAGCCATGAAGGTTGTAGATAGCCACCTGCAATCCCTGACCTACACATTGGACAAAAAAGTGTTAATCGCTGCGGCGGCGGCAATCTCGTTTACGGATATTAAAGGTCACTGGGCGGAAGATAGCATTATGGAGGCGGCAAGCAAAGGGATGATAGCCGGGTACCCAGATGGCAGCTTCCTTCCAAACGGCTCGATCACTCGGACACAGTTTGCTGTAATCCTGTCCCGTGCTTTGCAGTTACAGGAACAAAGCAGCCTAACGTTTACCGACGCGAAGAAAATCCCTGAATGGGCAAAGCCAGAAGTGGCTAAAGCGGTAAAAGCGGGACTCATTCAAGGTTATGAGGATCACTCATTCCGGGGTGATCAAACGATTACGAGAGCGGAAATGGCAGCAATAGCCGCTCGAAGCTTGAAAATACAAGAGAGTGATGGCACGCAAATCAATTTCGCGGACAACAGCAGCATTCCGAGCTGGGCCAAGGAATGGGTAGAGATTGTTGCTCAAAAAGGCATCATGCAAGGCCGCGGAGGCAATAGGTTTGTACCGGGTGAACATGCAACAAGAGCGGAAGCTACGGTAATTGTATTGAGATTGCTGGAGACTAATCAAGCGCTTTAACTACGAACTTGTCTGGGGTAGATGGCAGTGCGGTTGTACCTTTGGCGGCGGAAATGCGCAGAGTAAGGTTAACTTTTAGACTTGATTTTGGAATTTCCGCTTATTTGAATGAAATAGAGCTAGTTTCTAGCTCTATTTTCATTCGGAAGCGCCTTGGCAGCTCATTTATGGGGGGATTGAGTAGAGTTAAGGTTGTTGACGTTTGTTCTTTACATACTCCACCCATTGATCATACAACTCGGGCTCAGATCGTTGAAAGATTCCATTAAAATCATTCGGATTTCTAATCACCTTGTTTAATGCGTCTAAACCATATTTATCGATAACGAATTCCACGATTAAATATGAAAATTGGAATCCTTTCATCGTTTCAAAATCCCAAGTATCATTATTTAACTCCTGAAAAGACGGGATAACAAGAGTATCAATGATATCCAAAGTACTGCTCCTGATGAATTCTTCGCTCATTCCTTTTGACTCATATCCTCCAATGCCTTGACGAATCCATTTTGGAGCAAGCGGATTAATGTCAGTGATTAACCACATTGTAAACAAGTGCACGGTGGATTTTAGAATGGATTGATACGTATGCTCCGGTCCGGGATTCAAAGGAGAAACAATTTTCAAATCGTTTTCCTCAAAGGTACCCATGAACCAATTAGGCGCATTTTCTTCTCCCACGGCTTGATGGAAGGTAGGTAGGTCCGGATAAATTTCAATGATGATTTTTCTTGACGGCTGGTGCTTATACTTCAACGAAATGGTTTCGACCTTATCCTTAAGCTCATGAAATAAGTCTTGATGAACCTTCTTCAGACGAGCAGCCATGTCATTTGTTTCACTTTTATTTACGATTGATATCATATCTTGAATAGACATTATAGTAATGTCACCCCATTCTTTTAATTCTCTTCTTAATTTCTCTAAAGACCGGTACAGTCTGTTTTTGACCGCACTCTCGCGCATCCCAACGATTTTGGAAATTTCCAATAAGGTACAATCAACAAAAAAACGCAAAGTAATAATTTGTTGGTCCAGCTCAGTTAGTTTTTTTAACGCAGCACCAATATCAATACGAATCTCAACATTTTTTGCAAAATCAAGAGAGATAGACTGTGATTCATATTCTACAAAATCATAGGGTATTTCTTTTTTTCGTGATAAGCTTCGAAATTCATTTTTCACCGTGTTCTGAGCAATCTTGAAAATCCAAGTGAATAAACTCGCGTTTTCTTTGAAGGTATGGATGTTTTCGATTGCCTTTAAAAAAACCTGTTGTGTTAAGTCATCTGCAACGATCGGATTTATTTTCAATGCGAAATATTTGCAAATTCGATGGCGATATTGCTCGTAGGCGATTTGAAAATTTTTGATGTTACCCTGTTCATCCGGATAAACAGAGTAGTTGTCTTGAGCTCCAGACATGGTAAGTACCTCCTCTTGACCTTACATTCAATTAGACACCGCAGCTTAACAAAAAGCCACAAACAAGCAAAAAAAAAAATTTGAGTTTACTAATCGATGGCGTTGCTTGTTGGCTCTAGCCTACGTGCTGCTGGCAGGGCTTTGAGGGAAATATTCAGGTGAATTACAACGTTAAAGGAGCACCAATGCTTGTTAAGGAAGGAAAATTTGATGTCATACCGATAAACGCTGACGGAACATTTGATACGTCCAAACCCGATATGGAGTATGGACTGGTGACCGACCAATATTATTATGTCAGCCAAGACGGGCGGCGAACGCCCATAGATACGCTTTGTGTTTATGGCAAAGGAAATGGTTCATCCGAGATCGGGTCTATCATTACGAGACATACGTATCTGCAAATTACTAAAACAAAGTGCAGCGAAGAATTTAGCGTTTGGGGAAGGTGATAGGGATTGCCTAAACGTAGCGTTTAAAAAAAGCATTGCTTGACACATCCTAAAAATCAAGGATATTATAGATATAGTAAGTCTTTAAATCTGGCGCTGCTGACATGAGTTTTTCAAAAGCAATGAATGATGCACCGCACATGCCGCGAATGCTCGTTCATGCTTTCGGGTTAAGCCGGATTGTGTTTGGCGTCTATAATATGCGTTTTTTTCGCTATATTATAGACAAAAAGAGTCTTTAATATCCACATAACAGGAGATGAGTTCATGATTTACGATTGCGCTATTATTGGCGGAGGTCCCGCCGGGCTAAATGCAGCCCTTGTGCTTGGCAGAGCAAAGAGAAGCGTTGTGTTGATCGATAGCAATAAACCAAGAAATGCCGTTACGCATGCGTCTCACGGCTTTATTACGAGAGATGGCGTAACGCCGTCTGAGTTCCGCCGCATTGCTTATGAGGAGGTGCTGCGTTATCCGTCTGTCGAGCATCTGCAGATCGAGGTTGTTTCGGTTGAAAAAAAAGAATCGGGATTTGAAGTAAATGTATCCTCGGGCGATCGAATCCTAGCGAGAAAAATAATCTTGGCAACCGGCGTGAAGGAGATTTTTCCTGAGATCGAAGGGTTTTATCCGCTGTATGGGAAAAGCTTGTTTAACTGCCCGTATTGTGATGGCTGGGAGCTAAGGGAACGGCCGCTCGTCGTCGTTTCCGATCATCCGTCCATCTTCCACATGGCCAAAATGATTTTCAATTGGAGCAAGGATTTGGTCGTCTGCACGAACGGTAAAGCATCCCTGTCCGAATTACAGCGAAAGCAGCTGGAAACAAAAGGAGTCGTCGTGATGGAGCAGCCTGTGTCGGCGTTCATCGGGCAAAATGGGCGGCTAGAGCTTGTTCGGTTTGCGGATGGTACGGAGATACCAAGGTACGGCGGCTTCGTGTCTCCAAAATTAGTGCCAAGCACAGCGCTTGGAGAAAATTTGGGCTGCGAGAGGACGGAGTCTGGCGGCATTAAGACGGATGAATGGGGAAGATCCTCGATACCTGGCATATACTCCGCGGGGGACGCTGCAAACGAAATGCCATCCCAATTAATATTTGCTGCGGCTTCCGGCAGCCGAACTGCTGCGGGTGTCAATATGGATTTGACGGAGGAAGATTTCGAGTAACGTAACCTTTACAACAATAGGCTGCCGAACGATCGGCAGCCTGTCCAACAAAAGAAGATTATTGTCCTTCTGTCACGAATTTTTCGATGCGCGACTTAATGGCATCTCTAACGGCTCGGAACTGTTCCATAATTTCGTCTTCCGTGCCCGTTGCTTTAGCGGGATCATCAAAGCCCCAATGCCACTTTACTACATTCGGATTGGAAACTACAGGGCAGTGCTCGTCGGCGTGTCCGCATAACGTAATGACATAATGAGCGCGATTCAACAACACAGGGTCTATAACGTTAGAAGCGTTTTGGCTAATATCTACGCCTGCTTCCTTCATTACTTGTACAGCTCTCGGGTTCAAGCCGTGGGCTTCGAGACCAGCGCTTTTCACTTCGTATTGTTCGCTTCCGAGGGCATTAAGAAAACCATCCGCCATTTGGCTTCTGCATGAATTGCCTGTGCACAAAAAATAGACCAGCTTCTTTTCCATATTGTATATCTCCTTATGATTTCGTTTAGTGTATGATGCTAAGCCATAAGTAAAGGCCAACCAATGTAATGAAAAGGACGGGAAGCGTGAGCACGATTCCAATTTTAAAGTAATAGCCCCATGTAATGTTCACGCCTTTTTTGGACAGAACATGCAGCCATAACAAAGTAGCCAACGACCCGATTGGCGTAATTTTAGGGCCTAGATCAGAACCGATAACATTTGCATAAATGAGCGCCTCTCGCAAAACACCGGTTGTGGTCGTTCCTTGGATAGCTAAAGCATCAATCATAACCGTAGGCATATTGTTCATGAGGGACGAGAGGATGGCTGCGATGAAGCCTGTACCGATGGTGGCCATAAATAAGCCTTGATCCGCTGTCCATTGAAACACTTCGCCAAGCTGATCCGTAAGTCCGACATTTCGCAGTCCGTAAACGACGACATACATGCCGATGGAAAAAACGACAACCGACCATGGAGCGCCTTTAATGACAGCGCCAGTATGGATAACAGAGCTTTTGCGCGCCGCAATAATAAAGACGATAGCTGCCAGTCCAGCGATAATCGATACAGGAACATGGATAAACTCGCTAACTAGATAAGCAATGAGCAAGACGGCTAAAACCATCCAAGACAGCTTAAACAAGCGCATATCTTTAATGGCATCTCGAGGCTGTTTAAGCTGGCTCAGATCATAGCTTTTTGGGATCCTCTTTCTGAAGAGAAGAAATAAAACGAGCAAACTGGCGCCAACCGCAAAGAAGTTCGGAATAATCATCCTGCTCGCATACTCGGCAAATCCAATCCCAAAAAAGTCGGAAGAAACGATATTAACCAGATTGCTGACTACAAGCGGCAACGACGCCGTATCGGAAATAAATCCGCTCGCCATAATAAAGGGAAGGATCATGCGGTCATCAAATTTTAAAGCTCGTACCATTGCGAGTACAATCGGCGTAAGAATGAGTGCAGCGCCATCATTTGCGAAAAAAGCAGCGACGGCAGCACCCAGCAACACGACGAGGGTAAACATGAGATAACCGTTTCCTTTGGCAAAACGCGCCATATGGAGCGCTGACCATTCGAAAAAACCAATCTCATCCAAGATCAAGGAGATCAAAATAACGGCGACAAATGCGAGTGTGGCGTTCCAGACCATGCCGGTTACATCCCACACGTCCTGCAAATTAACGACGCCGCACAGCAAGGCAATAACAGCCCCGCCAACAGCCGAATAGCCGATATTCAAACCTTTTGGCTGCCATATGACGAAGATGAGTGTCACTACAAAAATAACAGATGCAAGTACTAACATATCTCCTCCTAAAAGCTTTCTTCAGAGCTGCTGTAATGAAAGCTGCTCATTAATTGCAACAATCAGGACGCAACTTCCCAAGCTCTTCTTTCATCGATGGAAGTTCATCCACGATTGCACGAAGATAAGGCTTGTCTTCGATATTCAAAGAATAGTAAATCCATTGTGCGCGCCTAGTTTCATTGACCAAACCGCCCACTTTTAATTTCTTTAAATGCTGGCTTACATTAGGCTGTGTCGTTTCTAAAATAGCGACGATATCACAGACGCATAATTCTTTTTCTTTAAGCATGGCTAGAATAGTAAGGCGAGTTTTGTCAGACAACAATTTTAAAGTTTCGGAAAGAGAGTCGATCGGTTGTTTCATCAAATCACTCCTGTATCGGATTAGAATGCGTACATCAAGCTAGCTCTTCCTGTGCCATTTCTTCTCTCGCTAATATACTCCGCTTTTTAATATAAGTAAAGGATTATATAAGTATGAACGAATATAAAAAACAACTTGCATATTACAAGTAAATCCGTTATAAATAGAACAGGAGGTATGAATAATGAACAATCCACGTGAGCTACTGCAAATCCTTGCAAGACAGTTTGGTTTGTTAAGCAAGAACTGTTGCCAGATCGGCGGGCAAGATATATCGATCATACACAGCCATATCTTATACGAAATTAACCGCCAGTCCATGCCGTCTATGCAATTGGTCGCTGATACGCTTGGTGTAGACATCACCACCTTTAGCAGGCAAATACAATCATTAGTAAAAAGGAAATTAGTAAAGAAAACAGCATCTCCCGAAGATGGAAGAGTGTATTTGTTGTCACTTACTACGGAAGGAAAGTTCGTAGCGGGTTCGATTGATAAAATGATGACGGATTATCTTGACGAGGTTTTTTCATTTATGAATGAGTTTGAGCGAGATACGGTGCTTCGATCCATTCAATTGCTTAACAGAAGCATGCAAAAATCAAAAATGTGCTGCACACCGATGGGGTAATAGTTGGCCTCATCTGTTTTTTGGACAAATACTTGCAATATGCAAATAAAATTAAATCATTGGAGGCATTTATATGAAAAATCAATTACCGGTAGCCATCATCGGAGGCGGGCCAATAGCTCTGGCAGCCGCAGCTCAATTAACGATAAGACAAATACCGTTTGTTCTTTTGGAACAGGGGAAATCGGTTGGCGCATCCGTACGGGAATGGGGGCATATCCAAATGTTCTCGCCTTGGGAATATAACATCGATTCTGCTGCGAGGGAGCTTCTTCTTGCAGAAGGATGGAGCGCTCCAGCCGCGGAAGAGCTGCCCACCGGCAAACAATTGTTTGAACATTATTTAAAGCCTTTATCTGAGTTAGCTCGGTTGCAGCCTCATATGAAAACAGAATCGCGCGTGATTGCCATTCACCGAAAAGGTTTCGATAAGATGAAAACCTCAGGCCGCGAAAAAGCGCCTTTCGAAGTCGTCTATCTGCACAATAGTACCGTGAATCGTTTGGAGGCTGCCGCGATTATGGATGCTACGGGAACTTGGGGCACGCCTAATCCGGTTGGCGTCAGCGGTGATTATGCAGATAGGGAGATGGATTTGCACGCATCTATTTATTATGGAATTCCAGACTTAAAAGGCGCTCATTCTGCACGTTACGCCGGCAAAACCGCAGCTGTCGTAGGGAGCGGGCACTCGGCTATCCATACCGTTCTTTTGCTCCATCATTTGAAGTTAACGAACCCAACTACGGAGATCCATTGGATTTTGAGAAAACAAACGATTGAGGAAGCGTTTGGCGGAGGAGAAAATGATGGATTTTCCGCGAGGGGGGAGCTGGGGATGCGCGCGTCTCAGCTCGTACGGGAAGGTGCTGTGAATGTGCATGCCCCGTTTCATATCCACGCTCTGGAGAGAGAAGGTAATCAGCTAAATATAGTTGAAGCCGATGCTTCGATAAAGGGTTTTGATGAGATTATCGCGGCAACGGGAGCAAGACCGGATTTTTCTTTCCTTCGAGAGCTTAGGTTCGAAGCGGATTCATCGATTGAATGCGTTCCTAAGCTAGCTGAACTCATCGATCCCAACATTCATAGCTGTGGTACGGTAAGGCCGCATGGCGAAGCAGAGCTGAGACAGCCGGAGCAGCATTTTTATATCGTTGGGGCCAAGAGCTATGGGCGTGCGCCTACCTTCTTGTTAGCAACGGGATATGAGCAGGTTAGGAGTATCGCAGCTTATTTAGCCGGAGACAACAACTCCGCGCTCGACGTGAAGCTCCATTTGCCAGAAACAGGCGTTTGCAGCATTTCAAAAGCTAAGATCACACTAAAAGCACCAAATTCCTGCTGCGGACCGGAGTGAAGCCTGCGGCAAATCAATTTCGTAAGGGCTGCTTATCAGCAGCTCTTTTTGCTGTGCAGACTAACAGGTGCGAAGAAGCATTTCGCTCGTTTCCAAGCTAAAGCAACAGTATCGGAATAGAAAAATGAAAAAAGTACCAAAATAGAGTAGCAGCTCATGCTTTGTACAGATATGGATGTGATAAAGATTGATATCTTCGAGCAATAAAATTAATTTTGTACAAGTATTTATGATGTTTGCTTTGATGAACGGTTTAGCCAGCCATGTGATCGTAAATCCGATGATTTTATCGGCGTCAAAGAGGGATTCATGGATTACGGTTTTAGCTAGCGGAGCGTTCTTCCTCATTTGGATTCTATTATTAGTGTGGCTGATGAACCGTACTGGACAGCAGGAATGGAAAAAATGGTTATCAAGAAGGACATCACCTTTTGTCTCCTGGCTGCTCATTTTGCCTGTTTGCATACAAATGTATTTGATTGGCGGAATGACGGTCGTTCATACCGCTACTTGGCATATTACAAATTATTTGCCATCAACGCCAAAGATGCTGTTAGTTATTTCTTTGGTGTTATTTTGTACAGCCATAACTTTGTGGGGCATAAGAGTTATAGCCGTCGTAGCCGGCGTATTGCTGCCGATTGTCGTCTGTCTAGGCATATTTGTAAGCACCTTTAATGCACCGATGAAAGATTATGCGCTTCTGAGGCCAATATTAGAGCACGGGTGGGAACCCGTTTGGGATGGGATGGTTTATTCCGGAGCCGGCTTCGTGGAATTATTGGCTTTGATCGTGCTTCAGCATCATTTGAAGTCGAAAGTTCGTTCGTGGCAATTGCTTCTGTATGGACTTTTCTCAATCGTGATATCGCTGGGTCCGATTATTGGCGCGATCACAGAATTTGGGCCGTTAGAGGCCGCGCATCAGACGACATCACCTTATGAGCAGTGGAGACTAGTGAAAATTGGGCAATTTATCGAGCATCTTGACTTTCTATCGATCTTCCAGTGGCTATCCGGTGCAATCATCCGGATAAGCTTATCCGTTTTTTTATTTGTTGAGCTGCTTTCGCTTCGTCAAGCGCGCAGTCGCTACATCGCTATTTGTGCCATTATGGCAAGCTACATGATTTTGTCGCTATTTCCGGTGAACGAATATTCCTTCTATTTGTGGATGGTTCATTATTATATGCCTCTTTCGTTAGTTGTCTTGTTGTCCATTTCTTTCGTATGGATGATTATCGCCTTGTTCGCAGGATCTGCTCCAGAGGAGGGCAAAACATGACTGAACCAATAAAGTCAAAAACAGAGAGCTGGAATGAAGAGACCATTACGTCGCTCTTCGCGGGGTCTTCCGATGTAAAAATTCAGGCTTGCCCGTTTGGAGAAGAGGGCAGAGCGGTAGTCGTGATCGTATACGCTGAAGGACTTAGCAATACTGCGGATATCGGAAGGGTCATTTTACCGGAGCTGAATCGGTTATTTAAGGAACAAGGCTCGTTCAATGATCCGATTGCCCATTTGTCGAATGCGCTCTCGATAACGGAATTGGCAGAAGCATCTTCAGAGACATTAGCGGAGTCTCTTTTTCAAGGCAATCTTCTGCTTGTTTTTACAGATGAGAGCAAGGTAGCTTACGTGAGCATTGCTGATCGGCCAACGAGGCAGCCCTATGAATCGAGCACGGAAATTTCCGTCAAGGGACCAAGAGATGGTTTCGTTGAAGATATTACCGTCAATATTGCCTTAATCCGCAAACGTCTTCGCAGTACTTCGCTCCATGTCGAGAATGTTACTTTGGGAAGGAGAACAAAGACGCAGATCGGCATTCTCTATTTTTATGACATCATTAATCCCGCCATTTTGAACGAGGTGCGCAGCCGCCTAAATAAGATCGATATTGATGGGGTATTCAGCATCAGCCATTTGGAGGAAATGTTGTCCGATTCCAAATTCAAGCTATTGCCCATTATGGATTTTACGGGAAGGCCGGATTATGCCGTTCAAAGCTTGTTATCGGGCAGAGTGGTACTTGTTGTAGATGGATTGCCGATGGTGCTAATTGCGCCAGCGGGATTAACCTTTATTTTAAAATCGCCGGAGGACGCTCATTTCAACTATGCATACGTTTCTTTCTCACGAATCATTAGGGGCATCAGCCTATTTCTGTCTATCTTCCTTCCCGCGATATGGGTTGCGCTTATGTCATTCCATCAAGATCAGATTCCGTTTCAAATGATGGCGACCATTTCCGTTACCCGGCTTGGGCTTCCGCTCTCTTCGCATATGGAGATGTTTCTCCTGTTAATGCTGCTTGAAATATTCAGAGAGGCGGGGGTACGGCTTCCGAACGCAATTGGCCAGACACTGACCTCAATAGGCGGGCTCATTATTGGCGATGCAGCGATTCGCGCAGGTCTAGTATCCCCATCCGTAGTGGTTGTAGGAGCTATTACGGCGGTATCGGGCGTGACGCTGGTCAATCAGACGTTAAGTACGCAGGTCAGCATTCTGAGACTGTTCTTTTTTTTCTTATCGGCGATTCTGGGCATGTACGGTGTCATCCTGGGAATGATTTTGCTCGTTGGTTACATGGGCTCGTTGAAGTCGTTTGGCGTAAGCTACTTGGCGCCATTCTCACCGCTTTCAGTCAGAGAAATGATCATTTCGTTCTTAAGAGTGCCATGGGATCTGATATCGAGAAGACCTCTTGGATTAAATACGGTCGATAGCGATAGGAAGAAGGAGGATACGGAATGAAGGTGTTCCGGACTTTGGCTATCCTTTTGTCCAGCATTCTTATTTTAAATGGCTGCTCGAAGACGCCGGAAATTCAAAATATGGCCTATGCGACGGCAATCGGCGTTGACTTTGATAAAGGGAAATGGATCGCTTACGCTCAAATTTTGAATTTTGCGAATATCTCCCATAGCGAGCAAGTCAATATTGGCAAACCGGTTCCGATCTGGGTCGGCAAGGGCAAGGGAGATACGCTGGCACTGGCGCTAACGGATATCAGCAGAACATCCCAGCTGCATGTATTTTGGGGGCATGTAAATGCGGTGGTCATGACGGAAGCTGTCCTCAAAAAAGGGGTCACCTCCGTTTACAGCGCAATTAATCGGTATAGGGAAGTGCGGTACAACATTTTGATCTATGGTACAAAACGGGAGCTTCCGGAAATCTTAACGCAAAAATCGCTGCTGAATTTATCGCCGCTTTCTACGATTATGTTCACGGCGATGCAGTCTGATTCACCATACTCGATCATTATGCCGGTGACAGGCAATCGCATCATTGCAAATTTGAATGAACCGGGCGAACCGGGCTTGATCCCATCCATCGATATTGATGCCAAAGATTGGACCGAGGATCAAAAGGCTAAGCCGCTGTTCAACTTATCCGGCGGCTATTTTTTTCAAAAAAATAAAATGATTGGATGGATGTCCGAGAAAGATTTGCAAGGAATGAGGTGGGCAGAAGTAAAGCTGGAGCGAATGCCGCTTCAAGTGGACGTTAATGGGTCGCCAGCAGCCGTCATTATGTGTATGACTCCTAAAATGGTCATTCAACCGGCAAGCATCAAAGGAGATGTTAAATTTAATATAGAAGTGGATGCCAAGGGTTACGTGATTGAGCTGCTGCAGGATGTTCCAATGGATCAATTGAAGCGGCAAGCAATTGAAACGATTCGCAAGGAGATTATAACCACTCATCTCAAAGCGATTAAGGTTAAATGCGATCCTTTCCGGCTTCGGGAGTCGCTGTATCGTTCCGATCCTTCCGAGTTTCATCGTTTGTCCCGTGCGAATCCGTTTTTTTTGACCGATGGTTCGATAGGTGACATTCATGTGGATATCCATTTAATGAATACCGGCAAATATAAAGGGACAGAGCGCTAGCCTATAGAATGAGCTTATATCATGATGAACAGGACGTTAAAGTCTCTGTTCTTTTTTTGCTTGAAAAAAAGGATAGAAAATCGTAAAAAAGGTCGGGATATTACAAATATATAATTTTAAAAAGGTGATAAGCTTTAGGCACACAGTTAAATAAGGAGGAAATCGTATAAGGAAAAAAACAGTGATACATAAGCGTTTTACCGATAGAACATGAGTGATTAGGAGGAACAACGATGAAAAAGATTTTAGGAATATTCATGGCCATCATCTTATTTGCAGGCATGATTAACCTGCCTACGAATGCCCATGCCGCTGATCCTAATATGGATGGTCATGGATTGTTAGGCGAATTTTTTAAATGTGTAAAAAACCCTAATAATCGTGAAGATATTTCGGTATTTACCTTTGACGATTTTCGGGGGGACAGAGCGGTCGCTAATTTAAATGGTGATTCCTTTGGAAGCATTTTCAACCAACTGACTGGATCGCCCGACTATAATACGGCACGTTTTACAGGAACGATCGTACCCCAATATACAGAAGACTATACTTTCCATATGGTAGGCGATGACGGATTCAGGCTTTGGGTTAATGGCGAGTTGATCATTGACTTTTGGCAGCAAACATGGGAAAAGCCGCAAGTGAGCGTTCCCGTTTCTTTGGAAGCAGGCAAGCATTACGATATTAAAGTCGAATATTTACAAGGCTGGGGAGGCACATGGCTTCGTATGGAATGGGAGAGCGCAAGCCAGAGCAGAGAAGTCGTACCGGAATCAGCCCTTTATTTGCCGCCAGACCGTTTGATTACAACTAAAAAAGGCGATTTGACAGCAGAAATTCAAAAGATCGATTATTTAACTGGAAATTTTGCCGACAAAGTTAATGAAAGCGCATTAAATAGCTTGAACGGGGCAAAAACGATTGCGGAAGAATTGCTTGGCACGATTGACGGCAAAGAAATAAGCGATCGGGAAAAGGTGCAATTATTAATAGAAGCGATTGAAAGCTTGTCTATTGCACGCTCCGATTTTATGAAAGAGATGGGTGTTACGAGCTCGACTATATCTGATAAATTTAACAACCCGTTATATCAAGGGCAGGACCCTTTTGTAACGTATAAAGACGGCTTTTATTACTTCGTGTCCTCTAGCAACTTAGACTCTAACAATAAAGTTTATGTATCGAAATCAAGGACGCTGATCGATCAGGGCGAGAAGGTCATGGTCTATGATTCAAAAGGTGACCAAACTCGTATATTCGCACCGGAAATCTTTTTCTTCGATGGCAAATGGTATATTTATTACTGCGCTGACTTAAAAGAATTTGGCTATCAGCATATGGCTACCGTATTAGAATCCGTAACCGCTGACCCGCAAGGGGCATACGTGGATAAAGGCGCATTATATGCAGGCGAAAACGGCGTGTATAAACAAGCAAACGATTTTACGGTATTTGAAAATAAAGGGAAGCTGTATGCGGTATGGGGCACCTTAGGCTCCGGGGAGCCCATTGGACCCGCAATCGCACCAATGGATAACCCGTATACGATTACGGCAGACCGCTCGTTTTTGCCGGGTGGCGGCGGGGAAGGTCCGCGCGTTCTGCAAAGAGACGGAAAAGTATTTATTACGATGTCAGAAGGCGACTATGCTTCCGACGGTTATCGATTATCATATTTTACGAATACGGACGGGGACTTCTTGAATCCAAGCTCGTGGACTCGCACAAATGATGTGTTCGTTGCAACCGGCGATGTATCTGGTCCAGCGAGAGCAGGTTTTGTCAAATCGGCTGACGGCAAGGAAGACTGGATGATTTATCATTCTCGTGTCTATCAAGATACGGGACGTAACTGGTGGCGCCAAGTCAATGTTAAGAAAATAGGCTGGAATGCCGATGGAACGCCACATTTCGGCCAGCCGGTTTCTCCTTATGAATGGCAGCAGCTGCCTTCCGGCGACTTGGGACTTGGGGACATGTATCAAGCAGAGGATGCTATTCTATATGGTGAGATTACAAAAGACAATAGCCATAAAAATTACCAAGGAACAGGCTATATTCACTTGCCCAAAAAAGCAGGTACTGAAGCAAGCTTTGTTGTAAATGCAGAGGAAGCAGGCGATTATATCGTAGGCGTGAGATATGCTTATGGTGTACAAGTGGACGGGGAATCCACAAATAATCCTACTACGCAGCTGCCTGCGAGAGCCAAAATCAATGTTTATGTAAATGGCAAGCATGTAAAAACAATCGCACCGGATAAAACGGCAATCAGCTGGGATGAATGGTTTACAGGTTCCGAGCGATTGGATCTAGAAGCGGGCAAAAATGTGATCAGCTACCGTATTGATTCGGATAGTATAGGCGATCTGAATTTGGACTTTGTGACGATGTATAAAGCGGATGTTCCAAATCAAACTTCTCCTGTCGAAGGCGATTTAGCAGGTACGCTAACAGGTTCAGCTCAAGTTCAGCTTGGCGGCAACGTCGAAGTGAACTATGGACTAACCCATGTATCGGCGGGCGCGGATGACGCTATTTTTGCCCAGGATCTAATATTCAACTATGATTCCGATAAGTTGGAATTTGTTTCAGCCCAATCGTTAAAGGAAGGTCTTATGGTCGTTGAATTCAATACGGATGTCCCTGGCCAAGTACGTATGCTAGTGGCAAGCCAAGGGGAAGATAACGCCGTTACGACCGATGGGGATCTGATTAAACTTAACTGGAAGGCGCTCAAAGAGACAGCGAAAACAAGTGTTACACTCACGAAAGCGTTAATTGCGAATGCTGCGGGCGTGGAGACGCCACTCGCTCCTGTCACGTATAACGTTCGAGTCACTGGCACTGTTGATTTGAACAAAGAAGCATTAAATGCGTTAATTGCTCAAGCACAGGCTGCTGTGGATGCCGCGGCAGAAGGCAGTGCGCCGGGACAATACCCTCTCGGTTCCAAAGCAACGATGCAAGCGGCGATCGATGCAGCCAAAGCGGTATCGGACAGCGCAACTAGCCAAGCCGCAATTGATCAAGCTGTGAGCATTCTTAATCAAGCGCTGCAAACCTTTAAAAATGCGGTCAATCCTGCCGTGTCGGGAGATATTAACGTAGATGGAAAAGTGACCATTGGCGATCTCGCCATTGTAGCGGCCAGCTACGGCAAAAATTCGACGAGCCCGGATTGGCATTTGATCAAAAAATCAGATGTTAACAACGACGGTATCATTGATATTGCTGATCTAGCGTTTATTGCAAGGACGATTCTGCAATAATGCAAGGTGTATCGATCGGTCTCGAAAGGTCTGCAATGACCTTTCGAGACCTTTCTTTTTTTTCACAGCGAGCGGATTTCCATAGTACGATATAATCAATACTGTTAATCTGAAAGTGAACAAAAAGAAACCGTACTCTGGTAAAATGGAGTTACTGCCCACGCTTTTACGAAATGAACTTTGTACTAGCTGTGAATCGGCTCTGCCAGTCAAATGCTAATGAATATTATGAAATGCGAAGAGGTGCGATACGTTTGAACATTAGAACTGCTACAATTAATGATCTTGAAGGAATTGTGCGTTTATTGGTTGATGATGAGCTGGGAGTAAGCCGGGAACAATATGAATTGCCATTGCCGCAAGCTTACATAGATGCTTTCTCGGAAATCCAAAAGCAGGATGGAAATTCGATTGTAGTTGCCGTAGAAAACGAAGAGGTCATTGGCTGCCTGCAGCTTACCTTCATACCGGGACTTGCTCGACTCGGAATGAAAAGAGCTCAAATTGAGGGAGTTCGTGTGGATAAGCAATATCGGAGTAAAGGTATTGGAGAAGCTCTTTTTCGCTACGCTATCGATATCGCAAAGGAAAGCGGCTGTGGACTCGTCCAATTAACCACGGATAAAAAACGCAGCGATGCCCATCGATTTTATGACCGATTAGGATTTGTTTCCAGCCACGAGGGCATGAAATTAAGCTTATAGGCTATTAAACATGATGCTGAAAAATGTTGGCCACCCCGCGGGGTGGTTTTTTTGTTTATCTGCACCAGTGGATGATTTGTGACATTTGAGCCTTGTTAAGGAGCATTATTTATCAAGTAGCTCTAACGAGTCATGTGCGATCATGGGGGAATAAGAGACAATAGCTTTAGCGCAAGCGAAGAATGTCATCGATTCGCAAAGGAGGCTATTGGAGCTGTATAAACAAATCAAATGGTTAATTCTTATTATCCCAACATTAACGATCTGGATTTGGGAGTTCGTCCGGCATGAATACCTGCTTCCCTATCTATCCATGGACGCTGGCAATTGGCTGTCGCCGTTAATTGTGTTTCTAATCACATTGCTCCTCTTAACAAAGCTTTTTGCTATTTTGGAAACGATTCAAGCAGAGCTGCAGCATTCGAAGCAGCTGCAGGCGGCGCTGCAGGAGCGTGAAAATCTTGCTAAGGAGCTGCATGATGGCATTGCGCAGTCCTTATTTTTAGTCTCTGTCAAGCTAGATCAGGTTAACCAAAACAAGGAACAAAATGAACAGCTGCTTTCCATAAAGAAAACCGTGCTTGAAGTGAATGAATATGTGCGCCAATCGATTGCTCATTTAAAATATCCGCCAGAAGCCGTAACCGTGCCTGGGGAAAATTCAATCAGCGATCTTATCAATGAGATGCATCTGGATTCAAAGGTGAAAGTCGAGTACAAATGGCCAATAACAGAGATTGATTTGACCGTGAAAGAAAAGTTAGGCTTGTACGAGTTTCTTAGAGAAGGCTTGCGTAATATTAGAAAACATGCGGAAGAAGCGAATCATATTCGTATTCGTTTAGAGACGAGGGAAGCGGGCTGGCGATGCGTGATTACGGATAACGGCTTAGGGTTTGCCGGCAATCCTTTGTTGAAGGAAGGCAGCTATGGTTTGAAATTTTTAAAGGAAAAAACGTTTGAACTGGGCTGGGAGCTGGATTTGAGAAGAGAATCGGGCAGAACAACACTGTCAGTCTTAAAGAAAAGGCAGGTGGAGCAGCGATGAACCAACAATCGGTACGTGTCCTAATCGTAGATGACCATCCCCATGCGAGAGAAGGCATGAAGGAAATTCTTAGCGGAGATTCCTTGTTTGAAATCGTAGGAGAAGCGCAAAACGGCGAGGAAGCTATTTTTTGGACGGAGCAGGTTATGCCGGATATGATTTTAATGGACATTAACATGAAGAACAAGGGCGGTCTGGAAGCAACGAAGGAAATCAAATCAAAGTTCCCTTATGTGAAAATCGTGATGGTAACGGTGTCCGATAATATAAGTCATCTGTTTGAGGCCCTTAAGAAGGGAGCGCAAGGATATTTGCTCAAAAACTTGAATCCGAGCGCATGGCTGGAATATTTAAGAGCGGTCGCATTTGACGAGGCGCCGATGTCGCAGGAGCTTGCCCAGCGCCTTTTAAGCGAATTTTCCCGAATCGAAAAACCAAAGGTTGAGGAATCCCCATTAACCGCAAGAGAGAAAGAAATTTTATCGTTGGTTGCAAGTGGGATGTTGAACCGGGATATCGCTGCGGAGCTGATTATTTCTGAGCATACGGTCAAAAATCATTTGAAAAACATTTTGCAAAAGCTGCATTTGGAAAACCGGGTCCAGCTTGCCAGATATGCTTATGAACGAGGATATTATTAACGGTAGGAGGTTATTTGATTATGCGTAAATTAAAATATGTTTCGGCATTATCTGTTATTTCGTTTGTATTATTGCTCTCCGCTTGCGGGGAGGCAACGACCAGCGATAAGCCGGCTAGCGGCAAAGGTGAAGGCGAGAGCGTGGAGAGCAGCGAAGGGGAGGCGCTATACAAGAAAATGTGTATTTCTTGCCATGGCAACGAGCTGCAGGGAAGAGCCGGCCCGAACTTGCAGAAGGTTGGAGCCAGACTAACGGAGGATGAAATAATCGAAATCGTCTCGAATGGCCGCAAGGGTATGCCGAAATTCGGAAAAAGCATTTCGGCTGAAGAAATACAAAGTCTAGCTACATGGCTTGCGGAGCATAACTGATCGTAAAAATGAAACAGCGGAGGACCAAGACTTGAAAAATAAAGTCTTGGCCCGCCGCTGTCTTTATTGAACAAACGTTTCCCGTTACCTAAATAGCAATTGAATTTCAACGCGTTACTTCTCCCAGAGCTCGACCAGTCGACCGTCAGGATCTTCAATCCAAATAAACTTTCCATATTCACTGATCTCTTGTTTCTTTGCAAGAGGTACACCAATATGCTCAAGATGCTGAATAGTCTCGTCTAGATTATGCACTTGGAAATTTAACATCACTTGTTGTTCTGTCGGAAAATAACGGTCATTCTCGGTAAAGAAAGAAAAGATAGTCTCATTTCCTAATTGGGGTTTTATGATCGTCCCATTCCAATTTCCGATTTCAATCTTCAACGCTTCACTGTACCATTTCTTTGTAACTTCAAGATTGTTAGTTCTCCAAAATATTCCTCCGAAACCTTTTATCATGGCATCTAACTCCTGTCTGTCATCACGTTTTTAGCTATCCGATTACATTAGATATTCGAGATTTATTTTTAATTTCCTTTTTCGACTATACTTCCAGTTAGCTTATTGCTGCACCTTATTTCTTGGGTGACGTTTGGCCTTTGGCGCCCCATAGGAAAAGGAATGCTATCGCCATGCCTACGATTAACAGCGGGGCAATCATAATTAAGAAAAACTCCATGCGTAACACCAGCCTTCATTTTGAGTTTTCATTTGCCTTTGACGTAATTGGTGTTAAATAGAAACAGTCTCATCAGCAGGTAGAGTGAAGGAATCAAGAGCAGCAGACCGAGCACAAAAGCAGTGATAAGCGCAATGGCCATCGATTCATTTGTGAAATTGTCGTGTATGGTCAAATAAGGATACAGAATGTAAGGCAAATGCGCAGAGCCGTATCCATAAAACGCGAAAGCAAATTGCAAAATAACGAAGATGAACGATAAGCCGAGCCTCTGCTTTTTCCAAACGAAATAGACAGCAAGCATAAAAAACAGAAAGGAGAGCCCGAACATCCACGCTCGGTCCATCATTTTCTCGAAATGCTCAAGGTTATGGCCATGTATGGCAAAAAAGACGAGAAGGCTGCTCAATATTGTCGGCAAGCTCCACACAAGCGCATACTTCCGAACGATCTGGAATGCCGGGGCGTCTCCCGCTTTATGGGCATAAAAGCTTAGAAACATAGCCGAAATATAGAGTACGCTGACGAGCGCGAGCAAAACGACTGACCATGAGTAGCTGCTGGTAAACAGCTCACGGACTAGAAATATGACTTTGCCTTCCTTCGTTACCTCGATATATCCGCCTTCCGATATCGTCAGTACGGTGGATAAGGCTGCAGGAATAAGCAGGCCGCTTGCGCCGTACATGAGCGTATATATTTTTCTGCTGCGTGAGCCGTAATGGTTAAAAGCATAATAAGCGCCGCGAATGGCAAGCAGCACAATCGCAACACTGCCCGGAATGAGCAAGGCAGTCCCGTAATAATAGGCCGTATCCGGAAAAAAGCCGATAAACCCGACAAAAAAGAAAACGAGGAAAACGTTCGTAACCTCCCACACCGGAGAGAGATAACGGTCGATGATCGAGTGAATCAAATGTCTCGTTCCTGTAATCGAGCTGTAGTAGCTGAAAAAACCGGCACCGAAGTCAATAGAAGCAATGATGAGATAACCGAACAGAAATGTCCAAAGCACGGTAATGCCAATGACCTCGTAGCTCATCGTTTAGCGGAAGCCTCCTTTTCAAAATTAGCTATTTCATCCTCGGCTTGATTGTTTCGGAACATTTTAAGCAGCACCCGAACCGAGGAAACCCCTAGCACAAGGTATAACAATGCAAATAGCAAAAGCATTAAATCAACATGATTGGATGTGGTTGCGCCTTCCGTTGTACGCATAATGCCGCGCAGAATCCAAGGCTGCCTTCCTACCTCGGAGAAAATCCAGCCATGCTCAATCGTAAGTATCGCAATTGGCGCTGCTAGCATAATCGCGCGTAATAGCCAGCGACGGTACGTATTTCCTTTTTTTCGGATCATCTCCACGAGGAAGATAAGGGAGACGAGCACCATATAGCCGACGTAGCCCATTTTGATATCAAATAGATAATGAATCCAAAGCGGGGGCCGTTCGTCCTCCGGGAATTCATTTAGCCCGATCACCTCCGCAAAGGGATTGCTATGGGCAAGGATGCTAAGCCCATAGGGGATTTTAAGTCCAAAACGAACCTCATTGTCTTCGGTAAGCACGCCCCCGAGCACAAGCGGCGCTTTGCCCATCGTTTCGAAATGCCATTCCGTTGCAGCAAGCTTCTCCGGCTGGTATTTGGCGAGATATTTGCCCGATAAATCACCGATAAGCGCCGTGGATACCATGAATACAAAAGCGCAAACCATAGTAAGCTTCAAAGCCTTCTTATAATAAACATGGTTTTTTCCTTTAAGGAGCGACCAAGCCGTGATTGCTGCCAGTACGAATGCACAGGTCAAGTAGGCAGAGGAGAGGACGTGGGCTACTTTAGTTGGCATTGCTGGACTTAGCATGGCTGCAATCGGATTCACATCCGTTATTTCGCCATTGGTTAAAGTGAAGCCAACTGGATAATTCATAAACGCATTTACGATAGTGATGAAAAAAGCAGATGCGGATGAGCCTATGACGACGGGAATCAACAGCCAGAAATGCGTCATCCGATTTTTGAAGCGATCCCATGTATAGAGATAGATCCCAAGAAAGATCGCCTCGAAGAAGAAAGCGAAAGTTTCAAGAAATAGCGGCAATGAGATCGATTGCCCCGCTACTCTCATAAAGCTTGGCCATAACAAGCTTAGCTGAAGCCCAATCGCAGTCCCTGTTACCACGCCGACTGCAACGGTGATGACGAATCCGCGCGCCCAGCGCCGAGCGAGAAGCAGGTAATGAAAGTCGTTTCGCCTAATGCCGATCCATTCAGCCAGCGCAATCATCAGCGGGACGCCGACACCGATCGTTGCATAGATGATATGAAAGCCCAAAGTCAAAGAGGTTAGAATACGGCTGAAAATAACGGGATCATATCCGTTTAAAAGCATGACATTCACTCCTTCGAAGATTTAATGGATAGGGTTTCATTATGGCAATTGACCTTAACCCATGAACTTGCGAATGATCGATAACAGCATGAGCAGCGCTACGACCGCGCATAACATTATCAATTTTCGCTCCTGCCGACTGGAACGATTATTTTTGCTCGAATTCATGCCTTCACTACCTTTCGAATTTTGTGATGTAATTCACAAACTATGCTGGACCTTAGCTTTGAAAAAAGGATATTGGATTATTATGCCCTTTAAGTCGTATTCGTAATATGGCTCGATAGGGCTAAAAGGACAGACAATTGTAACGAATCATTGAACATTGGCAGCGGCTATATCCGGCGAATGGAAAGAGCCGTCCCCAAGCTTGATTCACTTGGTTGGACGGCTCTAATTGGCTATGAGCTTGCTACATTGATGAATATTATTTTTCTTTTAAAAGGGTGTTAATATCTTTTAAAACAAGCGAGTTGTCCATTTCGTCACCCATGCGATAAACCTTGCGAATTTGCTGCTTGGCATCGACGAGCATGAGGGAAGTAACCGTATGAACGAACTGGCCATCGTCTAGCTTTTGAATAGCGATTCCATATTGTTTGGCCGTCTCGATCGTATAAGCTTCGTCTCCACGCAGCAGCTTCCAGCCCGCTTGATCGATTCCCATACGCTGTCCGTATGATCGCAAAACGTCAGGCGTATCCGTATTGGGGTCAAAGGTGACGGAGGCAAACTGCACCTTGCTGCCAAAGCTGCCTTGCTTTTTTAATTCATCCTGAAGCAGCACCATGTTATACGTGGTAACCGGGCAAATGTCGGGACAGCTCGTGAACATGAACTCGATAAGCATAACTTTGCCTTGATTGTCTTTGAGCTCAAAATTGGAGCCGTCTAGCTCTTGCAGCGTGAAATCAGGTGCCTCTTTGACGATCGGAAGCTTGCTGCCGCTGCTTTGAAGCGTATAAAATAAGTAAGCAGCCAACGCAATGAGCAGTACAATAACCGCGATAAGAAAGGGGCTTATTTTCTTAGTTGTCATGTGGGTGAATTCTCTTGCATCCCAGTTGAATAGGAATGTGCCGCCTTGTCCTGCAGTCTATTATCTTCTTGGACCAGCTTTGCTCCATTCAGCATCACGTAGGCCCCGCCAGCTAAAAATAACCCGCCTAAAATAAACCAATAAAGCATATGATTTAGTCTCCTTTCGATTCTAAATATCTTCTCATCATTATAGGAGGAAAGGGCACAATCCTATAATGACTCGAACGAGCTATTTTCGCGTTAATTGTGACGCTTATGTTTCGTTTGTGCCGAATATTTATGGTCATATTTTGATTAGGAAAAGAATCGATAACAAGTAATGCAACGGAGGTTTGTATGATTAGCTTAAAAAGAACGACTTCAAATGATCCGGATTTTTGCCGTTTAATCGAATTGCTGGATAAAGATTTGTGGATTCGATACCCGGATACACAACAAAATTTCGTCGCCTTCAATCACGTTAAATTAGACGCAAATGTAATCGTTGCTTACGATGATGGCAATGCCGCTGGATGCGGCTGCTATAGAGTCACCGAGAATGAAAGCGTAATTGAAATAAAAAGAATGTTCGTCATGGCAGAAAATAGGGGAATGGGCATCGCCAAAGCCATCTTATTGGAGCTTGAAGCATGGGCGCTGGAAGAAGGGAAAGCAGGCGCGATATTGGAAACCGGCACGAACAATCCTGAAGCCGTTGCACTCTATTATAAATTCGGATTTGAACGAATTGAAAATTATGAGCCGTATGTAAATAGTGATGATAGCATTTGCATGAAAAAGATTTTCTGAAAATAAACAAGATCAAAATGCTGAAATGAAAGGGGAATCATTTTAAAATGAGCAATGGATCAAACACGGTTCCTGGAGCGGCTATAAGAGGGACGGCTTCGGGCGTTATCTTCATGGCTTTGTTCGGCACGTTATGGGCGTATACGGGCGTTATGGGCTTGCAAGGCTGGGGAACGGCATGGTTGTTGATTATAGCGGTGGCGATTGGCGTCTCCTTGTTGGTTGGAGCAGGAGCACTTATACGTGCTTCAAAAAAGCTAGCGAATCAAGGTTCAAAGTCAGATTCCGGCTTCGGCAAACCAAACAAGAAGACGTTTAACCTCATATTCGCGGCTGAGGGCGTCGCCATTTTTATAGCGGTTGCCATATGCAATATGATGAATCACAGTGAACTGATTCCCATACTTATTGCCATTATAGTTGGCGTTCATTTTTTTCCGCTGGCGCCCTTATTTCGAGTTAAACTGTATTACATAACGGGCTCTTTGCTTTGCTTGCTTGCGGTAGGCACGTGGCTGTTCGCTCCTGAAACGCTGACCGCTGGGGATCATCAGATTCTTGCGTATATGTCCATTGTTGGTCTCGGTTCTGCCTTGATTTTATGGGGAACAGGATTGGCAGTATGGCTAATGGGGAAAAAGCTTCTTTCATCTGCTGTTAGCCAGCAATCTGGAAATAGCTTTGGAGCTTAAAGGGTATTAAGTTAATGTAGAATGAGAGGTTGCTTCGTAAGGCATACAGAGTGTTAGCCACCCTTAGGGGTGGTTTTTTTGTGATAAACCTTTTATAGTAATAAAGCGTTTATAACAAATAATACAGCTCATCTTATCATGCATATACAAGTATGTAGGAGAGCTCGCATGAGCAAGCACCCTAAGAAATTAGAAATAATGTTTACATGAGCGCTGATGTTTTTTACCGATAATAAGAACTTTTTGACCAGGCTTCACAAACACGACTTTTACATCTTTTTGTTTCTCTTTATGATTGCATTTACAATATCCCATTCCGATCGCCTCCTTTTGATAAGTTCATTTACTATATTCATAGTTTAATAGATTTGACTGTGGTATTTGATTAATATCTCCATGCTTCAAACAAAAATGAAAGCTTAAAAAAGGGGATGCCCTTCTTCTAGAAGAAACTAACTAGAGTATTTCCAACTAAACAGTAAGCGTTTACATTCTCCTGATCAACCTAAATGGGGAAATTCGGTCAAATTAAGATGTTGATGGAGGTTTCATATGAAATTGCAGGCTGCCGGCAAAGCAAAGTGGTTCGTTTACCAGAAAATAGTCATCGTATTTATCGTGTTTCTTGTTCCGCTCATTACGATGAACATTTTGGTGAATTACAAAGGGATGTCTTTTTCGAAAAATACGATATTGGATTCAGCCGCTGCAGGGGCGTCGTTTTATGCTAAGCAATTGGATAAAGAAATGTATTTTATCCGCAACCAGCAATTGCAGTTTCTAAATGGCGACGATTTACAGAAGCTAAGCTTCAGAGGAAGAAGCCTGGCGAAATATGATGAGGTCAAATTAATCGAACAAGTGAGGGATCGGTTAAATCCAATCCTGAACGCCAGTGATTACGTCGTTAACGCAGGTACTTATGTTGCGTCAGTCGGCAAAACCATTTCGAGCATGACCGGCGTTACGGATACTCCGAATGAGGAATATAAGCTCATATCATCGCTATTGGAGAGCACTGAAAAACCTTCCTTTTACAGGGTCGGCGATCGGATTTTCTTTATTGAGTCGTTGAACAATATTTGGTCATACATTGAGATTTCCCAAACAAAGCTGCTCGAAGAGCTGAATCAAATTGCCACCTTGTATCAGGAATCCGAGGTTTTGCTAGGGAGCGAGGGGCTGGGAAGCATTTTATCCACGTCACAAAACGAGCATGCGAGCAAGATTGAGCAGCAGCTGGTTCATGAACAAAGCGATCATGTGGAGAGCGTCTCGGGTATTAAAAAGGTGGACGGCATTAATTATTTTATTACGCATAATTTTGTCAGTTCTTTAAATCTGTCGTTAATTATGTATGTGAATCAGAATGAAATTACTAGGCCGCTCAGCCAGTTTTATACGTTGTATTACTTCTTGTTCGGCATTACAATTCTCATACTGGTACTGTATTCCTTATCGGTAAATGTCATGATCCACCGTCCGTTATCCAATTTACGCAAGGCATTTCGAATGATCGAAACCGACAATTTAAACTTAGTCATTGAATCCAAGACCAAGGATGAATTTCATTATTTATTTCAAAGCTTTAACCGGATGGCGCACAGATTGAAAACCTCGATAGAGGAAAATTACGAGCAAAAAATCGCGCTGCAGCACTCGGAGCTGAAGCAGCTGCAGTCTCAGATCAATCCGCATTTTCTGTATAACAGCTTCTTTAATATTTATATGATGTGTAAAGTAGGCGATTCGGACAGCGCGGCGGAGCTCTCTCAGAAGCTTGGAAGCTACTATCAATACATTACAAGAAGCGGCTCAGATGAAGTGCTCTTGGACAAAGAGTTCCAGCATGCGCTTGATTATTGCGAAATCCAATGCATCCGCTTCTCTAATCGGATCTCGTATGAATATACGGACATATCCGATCGGCTGCATACCGTTTACGTGCCTAGGCTCATCATTCAACCAATCGTTGAAAATGTGTTTGATCATGCTTTTGAAGATGGCACGAATCAGGGTGTTGTCTATATCGGCGCTAGCTATGAGGACGAGACGGTTCGCATCACCGTCGAAGACAACGGTCAATTGTTAACCGACGACAAAATGGAGCAGCTGCAGGAGCAGCTAGAGGTGAAAACGAAGCAAGTTGAAAAGACGGGATTAATTAATGTCAGCAATCGGCTGGAACTCATATATGGCGCGGGGAGCGGCTTGTTCGTCTCTCGAAGCCAATACGGCGGCTTAAAAGTAGAGCTTATTATCCATCTGAGGAACAAAGGAGAATGAATATGTACCGATTATTAATCGTGGATGACGAGCCGGTCATTGTAAATGGTTTAGTGCAGCTTTTTCAGCAAAATCCGGATTTTGAACTAGATGTGTGCAAGGCGTATTCCGCAAGCGAAGCGCTTGAGATCGCGAAAAAAATGAAACTGGACATATTGGTGAGCGATATTCGGATGCCGCAGAAAAACGGGCTGCAGTTAGTCGATGAAATGGTCTATTATTGGCCATCATGCCGAATTATTTTTCTCACGGGATACAGTGAATTTGATTATGTGTATGAAGCGATTCGCAAAAATGTAGAAAACTACATTCTGAAAACGGAAGGGATGGAGCCGATATTTCAAGCGGTGAAGGGAGCTATTCATAAACTGGACGATGAGAAACGCCAAAGGCTTCATCAGGAAAAGGCGCAAAGGCATCTTCAAATCGCCGAGCCTTTTCTTAAAAAACAGCTGATGGAAGCCATGCTGAGCGGAGAACCGATCAATTCGCTATTGACCGATCCGCTTTATGCGGAGGTGGATTTTAACATCTTGTTTGACCGTCCTTCCTTGTTTGTCGTTGGACAGGTTGATCGGCTGGATGTCCACCAGTTAAAGGTGCTGCAATCGGTAGAGCGGATATTTGACAATCATTTGCCATCGTCTATAACAAGCGAGAAAGCCGTTTATGACGGGTGTGTGCTAGCGTGGCTTATTCAACCGGATGAAGATTTATTGAACCGTTTTGCCAATGAACGATCCGATGCGGAACGGGATTGGCAGGGCTTTGTTTCTTATATGAAAGGTATTCTTGAGCTGGTACAAAACGAATGTGAAGAGGTGCTGGACGCTTCTGTCTCATTTGGCATTTCAGGAAATTTGATGGGGAAATGGGACGTGATCCATCAGCAAGCGGAAGCCGTTCGCGCCATGATTCAGAAAAGAGTTCAGCTCGGGCAAAATATGGTCATTGTTGATCTGGAAAAGTCCTCCGGTTATGAAACTGCGCTGTGCAATAGCGGGGGGATGGAGCAGGATGAATTCACGAAATTACTGATTGAACAAATCCACCAATTCGTAAATAAGCATTTATCGGGGGATGTATCCTTAACGGCCATTGCGGATGAGGTGCATTTTAATCCCTCTTATCTGTCCCGATATTACAAGAAAAGCACGGGGCATAATTTGCTCGAGTTTATTCAATCCACGAAGCTGAATGTCGCAATTGACCTGATGATGACGACAACCTTGAAGCTCAATGAAATTGCGATTAGGACAGGCTTTGATTCGCCTTCTTATTTCACGACCTTTTTTAAAAAAATGACGGGTTTATCCCCTCAAGAGTACCGAAACTCACGATAGGTAAAAAAAGTGAAAGCAAAGTAAAAATAGTGAAATTGAAACCGTTTTCTCCCGAAGCCTATAATAAATGCAGGGAACAAAGTCATGAACAAGATCAAAAGGGGGAACGTGTTCGATATGAAAAATGATAAAAAATTAAAAATGATTTTGTTGTTAACGCTGTCGCTTTCAGCAATTACGGCATGCTCTGGTCAGGGGAATGACAAGGCTAATACGCCGGCTTCCACAGAGGATGCCAAGAACGACGCCGCTGCGCCGGATCCATTCGGCAAATATGCCGAGCCGGTTACGGTTACTGAAGTGCTCGGCTTTAATCCGCCGGAAGATTCAAGAACGCCAAAAGGAATTACGCCGGAGCAAAATGCTTACTTCAAGGATCTCAAAGAGATGATGAATATCGATGTGAAATATAAGTGGACCGTTCCTTCCGGCCAATATGAGCAAAAGTTTGCACTTGCCATGGCATCGGGCGATTTGCCTGATATTTTAGAGCTTGATCCAAAAAACTTCGAGAAGCTGAAAAAGCAAGACATGCTGGCTGATCTTTCAGAAGCCTATGAGCAGTATGCATCGCCGACTCTCAAAAAATATATGGAATCCGATGGCGGGTTTGCAATGAAGACGTATAGTTCGGATGGCAAGCAGCTAGCGATCCCGGCTTTTGAAGATCCATTCCTATCTACGCAGCTGCTTTGGATTCGGAAGGACTGGCTCGATCATTTGAACCTGCAGGCTCCGAAGACGATCGATGAGCTGGAGAAGGTTGCAGAAGCATTCGTAAAAAATGATCCGGATCAAAATAGCAAGGATGACACCTACGGCATCTCATTGCAGAAGACTTTGTTTTTCTGGGGCTTTGACGTACGGGGACTCTTCAACGGATTCGGTGCATACCCTTCCATTGGCGATGCCCAGACCGCTTGGCTGAAGGATGGCGACGATAAATTAAAGGCCGGACTAATCCAGCCTGAAGTGAAGACCGTTCTAGGCAAGCTGCAAAGCTGGTATCAGAATGGCATTTTAAACAAAGAGTTTGCGTTGAAGGACGAGAATAAGGCAGTAGAAGATATTACGGCAGGCAGGGTAGGCTTGGTATTCGGAGAATGGTGGTACCCGAACTGGCCGCTTAACTTGAACGTGGACAATGATCCGAAGGCCGAATGGATCGCGGTTCAAATTCCAGGTCTTGATGGACCAGGCAAATCGCTTGTACCAAAGATCCGTGCAGGAAAGGTCTTCGCCGTGAACAAAAAATTTAAAAATCCGGAAGCGGCGATTAAAATGATCAATTTCTACATTGAAATGGGCAATAAGCAATATTTGGAAAAGAACAAAGCCGAGAATGGTTACGTATATAACTGGTTTAACCCACGGATTTATAATCCGGCTCAGATTGACACGATTTATACAGAAGTTAACAAGACGATGGATGCCAAGCTGACTGAGATTGAGCTGGATGACGAGAACTATAAGAACGTAGCCGATGTCTTCAAAGCAGGCACCGACTATCTTGCAGGGAATACGGCTAATGCTTCCAAAGGCGTCAATTGGGGTCAATATTATAGCCGTGCGGCCAAAGAAGGCGGCTGGGGAACGACACGGAAAATTAAAGAAACCCAAGCTTTTGTGAACAACGAATTTTATGGCCTTCCTACCATAACGCAAGTGGAGAAGGGCGCGCAGCTGGATAAGCTGATGCAAGAATCCTTTACCAAAATCATCATGGGCGCGCCAATCGATGAATTCGATAAGTTCGTTGCAAGCTGGAAGTCGCTTGGCGGCGACCAAATTACCCAAGAGGTTAATGAGTGGTATAGCAAGCAGCCGAAAAATTAAAGCTTTGTCCCAAAAAAAGCGGGAGAGAAGAGTCGAGCAGTCGACAACGCCTCCCGCTTTACCTTTAGCATCCGGTTAGGAGGGTCATCTATGAGAACGTTGAAAAAAGAATATTTGCTCCATTTGATGTTATTGCCCGGTGTTGTCGCTACATTGATTTATGCGTACGGTCCAATGGCCGGTCTTGTCATGGCTTTTCAACAGTTTGAACCGTTGTCCGGATTTTTTAAATCTGATTTTGTCGGGCTTGATAACTTCCGTTACGTGTTTAATCTACCGGATTTTAATCAAGTGCTTTGGAATACGTTGTTGATCTCGCTCATAAAAATGGTGCTGTTCCTGCTTGTGCCGCTCATTCTTGCGCTATTGCTGAATGAGGTCACGAAGACATGGTTCTCGCGCTTCATTCAGTCCGCTATTTTCCTGCCTTTCTTCCTGTCATGGACCGTGCTGGGCGGCGTCATTATTGAATTGTTTTCTCTAAATGGACCGATAAATGGCTTGTTGTCCGCAGCGGGAGCGTCACCGATTATGTTCATGCTGGACAATGACTGGTTCAGGGGCATCATCATTGGGTCAGACGTCTGGAAGGGAATGGGCTACAACATGATCGTCATGCTTGCTGCCATCGTCGGAATTAATGCAACGCTCTATGAAGCGGCAGAGGTGGACGGGGCAGGAAGGTGGAAGCAGGTCATTCATATTACGCTTCCCGGCATGGCACCGATTCTTATTTTGCTTGGCGTTTTAAGCTTGGGAGGCATTCTAAATGCAGGCTTCGAACAAATTCTGATCATGTATAACCCGACTGTTTATGAAGGGGCAGATATTATTGATACTTTCGTATACCGGTTAGGCATATTCAGCCAGCAATTCGGACCCGCATCCGCGATAGGTCTCTTTAAATCTGTCTTATCCTTAGGACTGGTATCCATCACCTACTATGCGGCTTACAAGTATAACAACTATCGAATATTTTAGGCGGAGGTCATACTATGGTACACAAACCATCAATCAGCAGAAAGCTTTTTGTCGTGCTCAATACGTTGTTGTTAACCTCTGTCACCTTGCTCGGCATTATCCCTTTTATTCATCTGCTTTCTATTTCACTTAGCTCCAATACGGCTGCGATGGCCGGGGATGTAAGCCTGTGGCCTGTCGGATTCTCCACGGATGCCTATGTCTATTTGGGAGAAAAAATCGAGTTTTTCCGTTCGTTATGGGTTTCCGTAAAGCGGGTCGTACTCGGAACGGCCGTAAATATGCTGCTCGTGTTCATTACTGCGTTTCCGTTATCCAAATCGAATAACCAGTTTAAATTTAGAACCCCGTATGTATGGTTTTTTGCGACTACGATGTTTTTTGGCGGCGGATTAATTCCTACTTATATTATCGTCAAAAATACAGGCATCATAGATTCGATCTGGGCGCTCATTCTACCGGGAGCCTTGAATGTATGGAATATGGTCCTTATGTTGAATTTTTTCAGATCCATTCCGAGAGAGCTGGACGAGGCGGCTACGATTGACGGTGCAGGCCACTTGCGAGTGCTTTGGCAAATTTATTTGCCGGTATCGCTTCCGTCGATCGCAACGATCGGATTGTTCACCATTGTCGGGCATTGGAATGCTTGGTTTGACGGGATTCTTTACTTGAATTCACCGGATAAGTACCCGCTTCAAACCTATCTGTCCACACTCATTATGTCGATCAATGCCCAAATGTCTTCCTTGTCTATCGAGCAGCTCAAAGCGATGGATAACTTGAGCGAGAAAACGCTGCGGACGGCGCAAATCTTCATGGGCGCACTGCCCATTATGTTGGTGTATCCGTTCTTGCAAAAATATTTTGTTAAAGGCATGACCGTAGGAAGCGTCAAAGAATAGCTGAAAAAGTTTGCAGCAGCGGGGGAGAGGGATTGTTTTATGAAAAAAGTTACAGTTGCCATAATCGGAGCGGGATTGCGCGGAATCAATTATTTGGAATATGCGCTCTCGCATCCGCATGAGCTGCAGGTCGTAGCGGTTGCCGAGCCGGTCGCCGAACGCAGGAACAGCTTCCAAAAGAGGCATGGAATTGCAGATGACCGGTGTTTTGATAACTGGGATGATTTTTTTGCTTTGCCGAAGCTTGCGGATGCCGTGCTTATCTGCACGCAAGACAAGCAGCATTTCATTCCGACCATGAAGGCGCTTGAGGCAGGTTATCATGTCCTTCTAGAGAAGCCAATGTCTCCCGATGCCAAGGAATGTATGCTAATGGGAGAGATGGCGTCTCAATACAACCGCGTGTTCTCGATTTGCCATGTGCTGCGGTACACGAATTTTTTCTCTACTATAAAAGGTTTGCTGGATGACGGCGCAATAGGCAAGCTGATGGCTATTTCGCACAATGAGAACGTAGGCTATTGGCATCAAGCACATAGCTTTGTCAGGGGGAATTGGCGCCGGAAAGAGGAGTCCAGCCCAATGATTTTAGCGAAGTCCTGCCATGATTTGGACATTCTGCTCTGGCTGGCGGGTTCAGAATGCGTTCGCGTGTCCTCCTTCGGGTCACTCTCGCATTTCAAATCCGATCAAGCGCCGGCAGGGGCGCCGCTGCGCTGCTTGGACGGATGTCCGGCCGCGGATGACTGTCTCTATTATGCTCCTAATGTTTATTTGACAGACGATACGAATTGGCCTACATCGGCAATTAGCAATGACATCAGCTACAGTGCCCGTTATAAGGCTCTGGAAGAAGGCCCTTACGGCAGATGTGTCTATCACTGCGACAACGATGTCGTTGACCATCAGGTTGTCAATTTGGAGTTCGCTAATTCGGTCACTGCGGCATTTACGATGAGTGCGTTTACGAGAGACGTCAGCCGTACGATCAAGCTGATGGGGACGAAAGGCGAAATCCGCGGCGCCATGGAGAAAAATGAAATTGAGATTATTCATTTCGGCAGCGGCAAGATCGAGCGAATCGTATTTGAAGATAGGGGAGGCCATGTCGGCCACGGCGGCGGCGATATGGGTTTGCTCAAGGATTTCTTAAAGCTGGTAAGGGATGACGGCAAGAGCGAGGGCCTTACCTCGGCCAACCAATCGATTCAAAGCCATCTCATGGCGTTTGCGGCGGAACGGTCAAGATTGGACGGCAACAGTATCGATCTTAAAGATTTTGCACAAAGCATCTTATGCGAAGAGGTGAAATAAGGATGAGTGAACCGTTGCCGTTTCAAACGAAGCTGTTAAGCTCTTTGGCAAAGGTTTTCGCGGATGAAAAGCCTGCTAATGAAAGCTATAAATACGCATCGGCGCTTCTAGGCGAAACGTTCTCCTTTCAGGTAGCCTACACCTCGGACACCCTTCTGAAAAATATGGTTTTGAAAATAGATTCGCCTATCGCAGAGCATGCAACGATTAGATCCGTCGGACTGGTTCCATCGGAGATGCCCTGCTACAGCGATCCGGATACTGACGTCTTGCGAACGGCGCCTGGATTATATCCAGATCCATTATACGAGCTGGAACAGCAATCGGTTGTATCGGTTCCCGGACAATGGCGTTCAGTATGGGTGAGCATCGCTCTGGATAAATCGGTTCCTGCGGGTGTTCACCCGGTACGGATCTCCTTTCAATCAGCTGATGGCGAGCAGCTAGCGAAATCCGATGTATTTGAATTGACTGTCATTCCGGTCACGCTGCCACCGCAGCAGCTCATTCACACGGAATGGTTTCATGCGGATTGTATTGCTACGCAGTACGGGGTCGAGGTGTTTAGCGAATCGCACTGGTTACTTCTGGAACGTTATGCAGATACGATGGCAAGGCATGGGATGAACATGATATTGACGCCTTTGTTTACGCCTCCGCTCGATACCGCAATAGGAGGAGAGCGTCCGACGGTTCAACTCGTTGAAGTGGCGGCGAATGGAAGCACTTATTCATTCGGATATGACCAGCTTACGCGGTGGATAACGATGTGCCGGAAGCTGGGCTTCAAATACTTTGAGTTTTCCCATTTATTTACGCAGTGGGGAGCGAAGTGCGCGCCGAAAATTATGGGAACGATTGATGGAGAAGAGCGGCAGCTATTCGGCTGGGAGACGGATGCATCCTCTGAGTCGTATCTGGGCTTTTTGGACCAGTTTCTGCCTAGTCTGGACCGTTATTTGAAAGAGAATGGGCTGGAGCAGCAAAGCTGGTTCCATATATCCGATGAGCCTGCACTCGAGCATATGGAATCGTACCGATCGGCAAGCGAGATCATTTATAAGCATCTATCCGATTATCCCGTAATGGATGCGCTGTCCGATCTGGATTTATATAAAGAGGGTCTAGTAAAGAGACCGATTCCAGCGAACAATCATATCGAACCGTTCCTAGAGCATCAAGTTCCGGACTTATGGACTTATTATTGCTGCGGGCAGCATCAACAGGTGTCGAACCGTTTTTTTAACATGCCGTCTGCCAGAAATCGGGTCATCGGATTACAGCTATACAAGTTTGGATTGCAAGGATTTCTGCACTGGGGCTATAACTTTTGGTACTCGCAATATTCGCTGGATCAGCAGTTAGACCCCTTCCGGACGACCGATGCGAAGCTGGCTTTCCCTTCGGGAGACGCTTACTTGGTTTATCCGGGCAAAGAAGGCCCGATTGAGTCGATTCGTTTGGAAGTGCTCTACGAGGGCATACAGGATTTGCGGGCTCTAGAGCTGCTGGAGCAGAAGATTGGCAAACAAAAGACGGTTGAGCTCATGGAACAGGATTTGGCTGAGCCATTGACGTTCGCCAATTATCCAAGAGGAAGCGGAGAATGGCTGTTAGCGGCAAGAGAGCGGATCAATCAAGCGTTAGCCAGCCATTTTGCATAAGCAATTAAATAGTTGATGGGGTGGAAGACAAATGGCTACATTTAATTATTCGGGATCTACATTTTATTATAATGATCAGCCCATACGACTCCTTTCGGGAGCCATCCATTATTTTCGGACCGTCCCGGAGTATTGGGAGGACCGTCTTTTGAAATTAAAGGCTTGCGGGTTTAATGCCGTTGAAACATATGTGCCTTGGAACCTTCACGAACCGAAGAAAGGCCAGTTTTATTTTGAAGGGATGGCTGATCTTGTTCGTTTTATAGAGCTGGCCGGAGAGCTGGAATTGCATGTTATCGTTCGGCCTTCGCCCTATATTTGTGCGGAATGGGAGTTCGGAGGACTTCCCTCATGGCTGCTTGCTGATTCGGATATGCGCCTTCGCTGCTATTATAAGCCGTTCCTTGATCATGTAGACGCCTACTATGATGTGCTGCTTCCGAAATTGAAGCCGCTATTATGCACGAACGGCGGACCTATTATCGCCATGCAAATCGAGAACGAATATGGCAGCTACGGCAATGACAAACGATATTTAACGCATCAAAAAGAGAGCATGATCGCCCGTGGGGTGGATGTGTTGTTATTTACCTCGGACGGACCTGAGGACGCGATGCTGCAAGGCGGCATGATCGACGGTGTATTGGCAACGGTGAATTTTGGTTCCCGGGCAGTTGAAGCATTCGATAAGCTTAAACAATATCAACCGGACGCGCCGCTCATGTGTATGGAATATTGGAACGGCTGGTTTGACCATTGGGGCGAGGAGCATCATACCCGGCCAGCCGAAGATGTCGCATATGTACTAGATGAAATGCTAAGCCTGCATGCATCCGTTAATTTTTATATGTTCCACGGAGGAACGAATTTTGGCTTCTATAACGGCGCAAACGGCCATACAAAGGAGAGCTATGAACCGACGGTTACAAGCTATGACTATGATGCGCTGCTGAACGAATCCGGTGAACCAACGGCTAAATATTATGCGGTGCGCGATGTCATTTCAAAGTATGTGGAGCTTGGTCCTTGTGAATTGCCGGCCCCAATCGCCAAGAAAGCTTACGGACGGGTGGCAATGACTGGGCAAGCCTCATTAACGGCAAATTTGGATCGCATGTCGACACCTATCCATACCGCATTTCCGGAGACGATGGAGAAATTGGGCCAGGATTACGGTTTTGTTCATTATCGTACCTTTATAAGCGGTCCTCGTCCGAAAGAAGAGCTTTTCTTGCAAGATCTGCATGACCGTGCGCAGGTCTTCCTTAACGGGCAGCCTGCAGCCATTTTGGATCGTGTCCATGCCGATGTGAAGCTTGAGTTTGAAGTTCCTGCTGACGGAGTTGAACTCACCATACTTGTCGAGAATGCAGGCCGTGTCAATTATGGGCCTTACATGAAAGACCGGAAAGGGATTACCGAAGGCGTGCGCTACGGACGACAGTTCCTATCGGATTGGACAACGCATACGCTGCCGTTAAAGGATTTGTCCTCTCTAGTATTTGGAGGCTTGTTTGAGCAAGAGGAACCAAGCTTCTATCGCGGAAATGTAACGGTGGATGAGCCTTGCGATACGTTCCTCAGTTTGGAAGGGTGGACCAAAGGAGTCGTCTTTATCAATGGCTTTAATTTAGGACGCTATTGGAATATGGGGCCGCAGAAAACATTGTATGTGCCGGGGCCGATACTGAGGCAAGGCGACAATGAGATTGTCATTTTTGAATTGCATGGCGCCGCTGATAAAGCGGTAACCTTTTTGGATCAGCCTGATCTAGGCTCATAAATGAAATCAGATAACAACTTCGTTGAGAGGAAGTATATGGATGTCAAGTGCGCTTCGCTTTCGCAAAGATGGAACCTTTACAATCGTTCAATTCACAGATATTCATTGGATAGACGGATCTGATTTAGATTTGCAATCGAAGGCTGTTATGGAGCTTGTGCTGGATGCGGAGCAACCGGATCTTGTTATGTTTACAGGGGACGTTATTTATACGGGCACGCATGAGGACGGGTCCAGCTTATGCCACGATCCTGCTGGCGCCTTTCGGCAAGCGGTTGCCGCCGTCGAACAACGCGCCATCCCTTGGGGCGTCGTATTCGGTAATCATGACACGGAGAACGGCATTACAAGGGATCAACTGATGAGCGAAGTTTTAAAACACGCTTACACATTGGCTGAAAGGGGACCTGAACACATACATGGCGTAGGAAACTATGTGCTCCCCGTCTTTGGCTCAAATAACGAAAAAGCAGCAGCGTTGCTCTATTGCTTTGATTCTGGTGCATACTCCGAGCAGCCGATCGTTCCGGGGTACGATTGGATCCGCCATGATCAGGTTGAGTGGTATACCGAGCAATCTCGTGAATGGAAAGCAAGGCTTGACGGGGAAGCATTGCCGGCGATTTCATTCTTTCATATTCCTCTGCCTGAGTACGAAACCGTATGGAGGCAGGAAGTATGCTACGGCTCTAAACATGAGAAGGTATGCTCAGCCAAAACGCAGGCAGGCATCTTCTCGGCGATGATAGCGCAAGGGGATGTGATGGCTACTTATTGCGGACATGATCATATTAACGATTATTGGGGAGAGCTTTACGGCATACGGCTTTATTACGGCCGGGCGACTGGATTCAATACCTACGGCAGGCAAGGGTTCCAGCGGGGTGCGCGCGTTATTCAATTGACGGAAGGCAAACGCAGCATCGATAGCTGGCTTCGTCTAGAGGATGGCTCAACGATTAAAGACCAAACGGAACATCTGCCGGAATATGAAAAACCGGCCTTATAAGGCCGGTTCAGGCTGTAGTGAAACCCACGCTTTTTCCGAAGCGATGGGTTTCTCTTTTTGTATTTGATATCGTGACGGAAACCGACGGAAAATAGAATGGCGCTAATCCGCTAGTGGAGGAGATGCGATTCGTCTAACAATATGATAAAGGGATGAGTGTTCATCGAATGTGCCGCTGCAAAGTCGCCTGGATTTATAGCGGGATAAAGGATAAAGGTGTTAAGATGGAATACATACAAAAGAGAGAGTGGAGAGGAATAGAATGAGTGCAAATCTAAGTGGTAATAAGATGAGAACAATAGGTCTTATTGGCGGTATGAGCTGGGAGTCGTCATTGCTCTATTACCAAATCATCAATCAAAGCGTAAAAGAAAAGCTTGGCGGACACCATTCTGCAAAAAGTATTTTGTTATCGGTCGATTTTCAAGAAATCATCGATCTTCAGCATCAAGGGAATTGGGATGAAGCTACAAAAATCATGATTGATTCCGCACAGAAGCTAGAAGCTGCCGGGGCTGATCTAATCGTCATATGTACGAATACGATGCACAAAATGGCAAAGGAAGTGGAAGAATCGGTATCGATCCCTTTGCTTCATATTGCTGATGCAACTGCAACAGAAATTGTGAAGGCCGGCATTAAGAAAGTCGCTTTGCTGGGAACTGCCTTTACGATGGAACAGGATTTTTACAAGGGCAGGCTCGCTGAAAAATTTGAGCTCGAAGTGATCGTTCCGAATGCATCGGATAGAAAGATCGTCCATGACATCATCTATCAAGAGCTTTGTCTCGGAATCATTAATGATGAATCTAGAAAAGCTTATTTGAAGATTATTGACGGTTTGAACAAGCAGGGGGCAGAGGCTGTTATTCTTGGCTGTACTGAAATTACGCTATTAATCGCACAAGATGATTGCAGTATCCCGATTTATGATACGACAAGGCTACATGCAGAAAGTGCTGTTGATTACGCTTTAAAAGAGAACTAAGCCATAGTAAGTGGTTATAGAAGAGGATGCCGATCATAAAAGGCATCCTTTTTGTGCTGCAAAAAAATATTTTGTTCACAGAATTTGTTTACAGATATAAACTTAAATGGGATAATGCGCATTAAAAGGCAGGAATGTTGATGCGGGAGGACAAAAATGTGGCTAGAAAAAATCAAATCATAGGAAGCTTCATACTCGTCATGATTGCTTTGATCGTTTATTCATTGTATCCAAAAAAATTTGAAGTATAGAGGGAATATCGATCTATTATCTATTCGTTTGATTCCGATTTTGAGCAAGAAACAATAATCAAAATGAGCGGAGATGGATATAAAAGGCTTCTTGGGAAAAATACCGTAATGGGAACGCTGACCGTAGATAAAGATTTAACATATCCTTTCAAATTAGAGTTCGACGGTCAAAAATACTTTTTCTTGATTACAGAAACTAACAATTGGACAGTTCTAAAAAGCATTGGAACCATCACGGCCTCAAGAAATCTTGATAAAATCTGGCTGATGCTGAATGGCATTGATGAAAAATATGGGATTAATGGATATGTTTTTGGCCCAGCAGACAATAAAGAAGAGGCGAACGAATTAATAAAGCAGATGTTGGGTTTTGAAAAAAACAGTTAGAATAGCTAGCCATATGAGAGGTCTTATTGTAAAATGATATTAAAAAGTGAAACTGTGTTTCAACTAATGAAACAGTGTGGCGAAAATGATTTGAAAGTTAGTCCGTTATTAAACAGCATTCATTACCTTTCTTAGAAGGAGAGTGGCAATTGATGAATAGTAAAGAACGGTTTTCTGACCGGGTGGATTCGTATGTAAAGTTTCGCCCGAGCTATCCGGATGAAGCGATTAATTATTTATACGATGTTGTTGGAGTGCAAGCGAAAAGTAAGATCGCGGACATTGGTGCAGGAACAGGTATTTTTTCAAAGCTGCTTTTGGAGCGCGGGAGTCATGTTACGGCCGTGGAGCCGAACCAAGAAATGCGGGGAGCTGCGGAAAAGACGCTTAACGGTGAAAAAAATTACCGTGCCGTTTCCGGCTCCGCTGAAATGACTGGACTGCCGGATCGGTCTGTAGATTTTATCGTTTGTGCTCAGGCCTTTCATTGGTTTGACCGCAGCGCAGCGCAATCGGAATTTAAACGAATTTTGAAGCCCGGTGGCAAGGTTGTGTTAATATGGAATTCGAGGCTTCTTCAGGGTACCCCTTTTCGGGAAGGGTACGAGCAACTGCTGCAAACTTTTGGCACGGACTACAATAAAGTGAATCATAAAAACATTTCGCCAGAAATACTGGTTTCTTTCTTCAAATCGGGGAACATGCATGAAAAACGATTCATCTATCAACAAGTGTTTGATTTTGAAGGATTGAGCGGTCGATTACGGTCGTCTTCCTATACGCCTGCATTCGGAGAACCGAAATACGATCTCATGATGAATGAGCTGCATCATTTATTTGAACGGAATAAGGAGAATGGAAAAGTGTTTTTTGAATACGAGACCGAGGTATACTGGGGCGAAGTTTAAAAAATAAGATAGCGATAATCAATGAATCCACTCCAACATACGGAGTGGTTTTATGTTTGTTATGGAATAATAAGGGGATAGAGGCGATCACTCACCTCGAATTTTCATAATCGCTTGATACACTCATTGCAGCGGTTGAGAAAGCCGTATAACTTTGGGTGAGAGGATGGGTTCATCTTGCAAACGAACAAGCATGAAACCGTTTTAAGTCAAGATTTGTTTAACAAAGTTCCGCAGCTTACGATTTTTTTCTGGATCATCAAAATTTTAGCAACGACGGTAGGTGAAACCGCAGCGGATTTTCTTGACAGCAACCTTGATTTGGGGTTGACCAATACGACATTTGTGATGAGCATCCTTCTAATCGCAGTCTTGTATTATCAATTTAAATTGAACAAATACGTGCCAGTCGTATACTGGTCGGTAGTCGTCCTAATCAGTATTATAGGTACTCTGATTACAGATAATCTCGTAGATAACATGGGTGTTTCATTGGTGACGACTACAGTTATTTTTACACTTGCGCTGGCGGCGACATTCGCAGCGTGGTATGCAAGCGAGAAATCTCTGTCTATTCATTCGATTATAACAAGTAGACGTGAAGCTTTTTATTGGTTGGCCATTCTGTTCACCTTTGCGCTCGGCACGGCAGCTGGCGATCTTGTGGCGGAGAGCATTGACTTGGGTTATTGGAAGTCAGCGCTTATATTTGCCGGGCTAATCGCTGTTGTGACGGTGGCTCATGTTCGCTTCAAGCTAAATGCGGTACTCGCTTTTTGGATCGCTTATATTTTGACTCGGCCGCTTGGTGCCTCGCTAGGCGACTATTTATCTCAACCGCGGGAGGATGGAGGTCTTGGCCTAGGTACGGTTGTAACCAGTGCAATCTTTTTAGTTACGATTCTGAGTCTGGTTATCTATTTGACGAAATCTCGTAAGGATGAAAACTCAGCCGTGAACCCGGTTGGAAAATAGAGCAGGCAAACGCTGTGAAAAGGCTATAATAGGTAAAAGGAAGCAGCGGGAGGATATATGAAAAAAATTCTAATTGTTGAGGACGAACCGAACTTCGCAAGATTTCTTGAACTGGAGCTCAGGCATGCCTCGTTTGAAGTCACCGTCGCGTATGATGGGACGAGCGGGCTTGCCATTGCACTTGAGCATGACTTTGACCTGATATTGCTTGATGTGATGCTGCCGGGGATGAACGGATTTGAGGTCTGCAGAAACATTCGCGAACACAAGAAAACGCTCATTATGATGTTGACCGCGCGGAATAAGGTAACGGATAAGGTAACCGGGTTGGATTATGGAGCAGACGACTACATTCCAAAGCCGTTCGCCATTGAAGAACTATTTGCCCGCATGCGAGCGTTGTTCCGTAGGTATGAGCATAGTGAACAGACGTTATCTGCGTTATCTTTTCTGGATTTAAATGTTGATTTGAATGCCAGAGTCGTTACGCAATCAGGCGATACCATAACGTTTACGAAGCGTGAATTCGATCTGCTGGCTGTATTTATGCAAAATGTTAACTTGGTGTTGTCAAGGGACAACCTGCTTAATAAAGTGTGGGGCCACAATACCGAAGTGGAAACGAATGTTGTCGATGTTTATGTCAGATATTTAAGGAATAAATTAGGCTCTCCGGGAGATGAGAAATACATTAAAACGGTTCGTGGAATAGGATATGTGATGCGGTTATGAAAATGATTATGTCTCGAATAAACACGCTGCCGATGAAATGGCGGATCACCTTGTGGTCCGCCTTATGGATGTGTGTTTTTTTTCTCCTCTATAATTCGGTTCAATATTTGGTTCTGGATCGGTGGATTCTTGCTCAAGAAGAGAATGGAATCAGAAAAAACATGGATGAAATTCTCGTTTATTACGCGGATAACGACTCAAAGGATGTGGCCTCTGGAAAAAACTTCCTCGATAAAGTGAATCAGCCGGATCAGTTTATTCGCATACTAGACAAGAACGGGGCACCTTTATTTACGGTTAACGGTAATTTGCCCGACTCCTGGGTAAAGCCGGAGAAGGTGGATGCTAACACGCTCGTAAGCTTGTGGCATGAACAGGATCATTTATTAGTCATGAGAAGTCCCATCAGGACAGATGAGTTCATAGGCACAATTGAAATTGTCCGAAATTTGGAAAACTACGAAAGACTGAATCATATTTTGCTGCTAGTGATGGCTATCGGAGGTTTGGGAGGCGCCGCATTCAGTATGTTTGCAGGTGTTCTGCTTGGCAGACAATTGGTCAAGCCCGTCGCTAGGCTATCAGAGACGATGGAGAAGATTACACATAACGGACTAGGGGAAAGAGTAGAATATTGGGACAATAAGGATGAGTTGTCCAATCTTAGTTTTATTTTTAATAATATGATGGATCGTCTGGAAGAGGTGTTCCAACAACAGAATCGATTTGTGGAGGATGCTTCGCATGAGCTCAGAACACCTATCGCGATCATTGAGGGCCATCTAAACCTGATAGCCCGTTGGGGGAGGAACGACCCGACTGTATTAACCGAATCACTGAATGCTTCTCTGGATGAATTGGCGCGCCTCAAAAATCTCACTCATGATCTGCTGGCTTCGTCTGAGGCAACTAGCGAGCAGACAAGCACGGAACAAGCTGATATTTATAAAATCGTGCATCATGTAGTGGACGGCTTTGCCGTAATTCACCCGGAATTTGTGTTCCAAATCGACATTGACGCCCTGAAGCATAGGGCTGCGGCTATTCGAGGATATCATTTGAAACAGATTTTAATGATTGTTCTTGATAATGCAATCAAATACTCCGGTGATAAGAAGGATATAAAGATAGCCGGAGACGCGCTTGATGACCAAACCGTTCAGATCCAGATAAGGGATAAGGGATTGGGCATTCAGGCGGTGCATCTGCCCCGTGTATTCGACCGCTTCTACCGCGTCGATGAGGCAAGGAGCAGTAAGCAGGGCGGCAGCGGGCTCGGACTTTCAATTGCAAAACGGCTAGTTGAAGCTTATTGTGGGACCATTCAAATCAAGAGCTCCGAAGCACAAGGAACGATTGTGTCTTTCATTTTACCGATATTCAAAGATGAAGCTGGTCAAGCGTAAAGACGCCTCCAAACCCCATTTAGCAAGTGGGAAAGGAGGCGTCTTTTTTATTTCATTAACTTTCGATACATTTTAATCATATATAAGGGGATAACCTCCAAGCGGCTGCTTCGTTTATAGACTCCATAACTAATGATGAAAGAAAGCGCAGCAGCTCCTAATATATCGCCTGGGTAATGAACGCCAACATATACTCTCGAGATGCCCGTAAGGATAGCCAGCGCCAACATCACGATGCCCAGCTTACGCTTCACAAATAAAATGCTGAATGCCAACGAGAAAGCGAGTGTCGCATGGTCGCTGGGGAAGGAGGCATCCGGCACATGCGGAATCAGCTGCATGATTTGATGATCGACGAAAGGTCTGGAGTGGTTGACTAGAGGTGAAATCATAAAGATTCCCAGCATGAGCGCGACAGAAGCAGTTAATAAGGAATAGAAGACAAGTTTCTGATTTCTCTCTTTCCCTGTAAGCCAAAGATAGGCCATAACGGCAAGCATGAACCAGACGATTCCCTGTGCGAACAGTTCGACTGAATCGTCAAACCAATCATGACGGCCGGCGAAATGATTAAAGAAATAAAATATACGATTGTTCATAGCAAGTACCTCTTCTTTTTCTCAAAACTTTAACATAGCTTTATGAAAATTTAGCGTGAATCGATTGTGAAAACATGTACATATGATTTCATGGAAATTATAATGGATTTATCATTTGGATTTGAAGAAGAGGTGGAACGTTTGATTTTAGTAAGTTCTTGTTTAGCCGGACTAGAAGTAAGATATAACGGCACGCATAGTTTAGATCAACGGATAAAAAAAATGCTGCAGCAGAATAAAGCGATTACCGTGTGCCCTGAATTGCTGGGAGGTTTCTCCACGCCTAGGGAGCCTGCTGAAATCATTGGCGGCGATGGAGAAGATGTGCTGGATGGGAAAGCCAAAGTAGTTGAGAAATCCGGGGCGGACGTTACCGATATGTACATCAAAGGCGCATATTTGACACTGAAGAAAGCGCAAGAAGTACAAGCAACGATCATTGTTTTAAAGGAATATAGCCCATCCTGCGGAAGCTCGATGATATATAATGGTGAATTTATTGGCCAGAAAGCGGTCGGAAACGGCGTAACGACTGCTTTGCTTAGGAGAAATGGACTGAGAGTCGTTTCGGAAGAGAATCTTGATTCCGTGTTAGAAGAGACGACATACTCCCTGCAATAATCTTCTTTATTTTACAAATAAATTACGGAAACTACCCTTGAGGTGGTTTTTTCTATATATCAGGAAGTTGAAGCCATTAACTGAAACCAACATCGACTAAAGTCTAGGTGAAAGTCCAGTCTTTAGTCCTTACTTCTAAATTGGATTATTCTGCTATGCTTAACCTAACATTGTAAATAAAATAATGGCTAAGCAAGCCGAGAAGGAGTGAGTGGGTATCAAAACGAATCATCCTGAGTTTTTACTGAAAACGAAGCATGAAGCTCCGCCTAAATGGGTAAAGGGGATTGTCGTATGCTTGCTGATCATAGTTCCGATTCTGATCGGTTTACTGCAAATACAAGCACCCCGAAGCGTCAAGTCGGATGCCCCGCCGGATCAGTTCTCTTCTGGGAGGGCCATGACGAAGCTTGAGATCATTGCGAAAATGCCCCATCCAATCGGAAGCCAAGCTCATCAAGCTGTTCAAGATTATCTTGTCAACGAACTTGAAGGTCTCGGCTTAACACCAGAAATACAAAAAGCAACAGATTCTTCACCGCAAGCAGGCGAGATTGAAAATATAGTTACGCGCATCCCGGGGACGGATAACAGCAAAGCTGTTATGATAACCGCACACTACGACAGCGTACCAACTGCCCCTGGTGCTGGGGACGATGGAGCGGGGATTGCTGCAATGCTGGAAACGATCCGTGCGCTGCAGGTATCGGGTCCTTTGAAAAATGATCTTATTTTACTCATGACCGACGGCGAAGAAACGGGACTTAATGGCGCTAAAGCGTTTATAAATGAGCATCCATTCGCCAAGGATGTTGGGGTTGTGCTTAATTTTGAAGCGCGTGGCAATAAAGGGCCTTCCTTTATGTTTGAGACAAGTGACCAAAATGGATGGTTAATCAAAGAGTTCATCAAAGCCGCTCCTGATCCTATCGCGTATTCCATCATTTATAGCCTATACAAAAGGATGCCTAATGACACGGATCTAACGGTGTTCAAGCAGGGAGATCTGCCTGGATTGAATTTTGCATTCGGCATGGGGTTAAACGCCTATCATCAACCCATAGACACTCCGGAGAATCTCGATCCTTCAAGCTTGCAGCATCATGGAGAGTACATGTTAAGTTTGTCCAGGCACTTCGGACAGCTTGACCTCAAGCAAGTAAAGCAAGAGGACCTGATTTATTTTAACCTATATGGCAGTCATATGGTCAGCTATCCACAATCATGGAGTATATGGTTGATGATCGTTGGCACGTTGTTTTTTATCCTCACTATAGCGCATGGCATTCGCCAGAAGAAGATAAGCGTCAAAGGGCTGGCTGGAGGATTTATGATTACGCTTATTAGTTTAATAGTCGTTTTTGGGTTAGTAACGCTGTCATGGAGCGGATTAACCTCGCTTGTATCCAATGAGCAGCTTAAGGTCATTTTACTTGACCCTCAAGTGAGTTTATATTTTTTAATTGGATACATTGTGGCTGCGGTGTCGATTGTCTTCCTTTTGGTGCGCTTGATTTCTAGGAAGATTCGGATGGAAAATGTGTGGGCAGGCACGCTTCTGTTATGGACGGTACTTAGCATAGTTATGGCGATTTATTTACCCGGCGGCAGCTATCTCATTTTATGGCCGCTTCTAGCCAGCCTTGTTGGGTTAAATCTTTCTATTCGTCAAAAAGGGGACGCAGGGAAGTGGGGGGCAGTATTTTTTGCGATGCCGGGCCTGCTTCTGTTTGCTCCAGTCTGTTACTTGATCTATGTCTTAATGACCCTTCAACTAGCAGGAGCTTTGCTTACTGTTATCGCTCTTGCGTTTACACTCATTTTCCCTGTTATTTGTAAGGGGCGCAGTTTACCACACGCGCAAACCCATTAATACATCCGAAGAGGCCCATGCATTTATGCATGGGCCTCTTCTAGCATTTTGGGGTTACCCTTTTATTGTTAAAATGGGCTCAACTTCAGCAACGACTTGCGCCATACCGAACTGTTCGTGCGATTCAATAATGTCGTTGATATTCTTGTACGCATAGGGAGCTTCTTTCTTTAATTCTTCTTCCCACTTCTTGAGAATATCTTGTCTGGCTTTAATATCATTTCGATTCGGATCAATAGGTGTTACAATATTAAACCTTGCAATAAAATCGCGGAACAAAGCATCGTCAACCTTTACAGACTCTCCTCGAGAAAGATTTCTGCCTGCGCCATGGCTTGCGCTGTACAAGCTATCCCGATTGCCAAGGCCAGCTAGAATATAGCTTTTTGCCCCCATGGAGCCAGGGATGAAGACAGGTTCTCCAGTAAATTGGAAAGGAGTGTTCATCATTTGTTCTGCAGACCTTGCTGTGCAAGAACCTTTGCGGTGGATAAAGCCTGCGCTGCCGTCAACATTTTCTTCCCAAACGAAATTATGCGGAGCATCGTATAATAGCTTATACTCAAAATCCTTTATGCTTAGCGCTAACGATTTTTGAAGCATGAGTCCTAAAAACAACCGGTTCGCAAAGGCAAAATTTGCTGCGTTGTGAAGCAGGTTCCAATAACGATTCCATTGTGAAGCATGCTGTTCAGAATGAGGCAGTACGTAGATTCCGTTCTTTGGATGCTTTAATGATGCGGGATAAATTTCTTTTAGCATCTCTTTGATGTTAAGCCCGGCATGGTGTCCGATCGATACAGAGCCCGTATGGATCATCACGACAACCTGGCCCTTTTTGATATTCCATTCTTTTGCTATCGCATGGTTACGTATATGAACGACCTTCTGAATCTCGACAAAATGATTCCCGCCGCCGATTGAGCCAATCTGACTATCATAGGAGACTTCACTGCTGCCCAAAAAGCTATCTAGACCGTCCACTTTGTCAGTAATGAATGAGCCTAAACGGTTTACCTTGGACAGGTCTTCCTCTTGCTGCCTAGCATCATAAAACGCCCACAAACCGCTGCGGTTCATCGTTTTCTGCGACTCCAGAATGCCCATTAAGCCTTCTTTGAGGATTGCTTCACGCTGAACTTTTGTCATGGGGATGCTACGACCGCCTTCAAAGAAAATATGGCGGATATCGGCTTCTATTTTTTTACTATTCGACCGAATATCATCTTCCTTTAATGAGGTGGTATAAAGCCGCATCCCACAGTTAATGTCGTTGCCTACGGCTTGGGGGATGACGAACCCTTTGGTGAAAATCGTAGTCCCGATCGGGATTCCGCTTCCCTTATGAAAATCCGGAGTAATGGCAACCTCTTCAACTTTAGCATTTTCGTTCGAAAAATAACCGGGAGCATAATGTTTTAACGTCGCTACTGATTCATTCACGGTCAGCAGCTGGTCAAGCTCTTCTATGGCATTTTTTTCTACTTTAATATTATCGTTTATAAAAAAACGGACTGGAATTTCGTTGCTGTTGTTAATGTTCAATAAGGACCATCCTTTTGGTTAGTTGTTTTATATTTCAAATTTGTAATTGCGATGTATTCGATGGAAATGCATAACATGGCAAATCACCCTTTCCTCGTTGAATATTTCCAATATAGCATTTCAATAATGGAAAAGCATTAGGCTTGCTCATTTTCAGGAGCATCTGTTTGTTGGCTATCCCTTTTTACCGACCCGCGAAACATTAGAATACCTAGAATTAAAAGGGGCAAGACTATCGTAAAAATCGAAGCAAACGGCGTCCAGTTTTTCGTAAGGAAATTATTGATGGAAATTGTGTTTTGGTAACATAGCAGAGCAAGAGCTATCAAGCCAAATCCAAGGGGAATGGTGTACGGCTTCGGGTCCTTCAGCTTGAATATTTGGCATATTCCGATCAACGATGCGTCAAACGTCATCACAATCTTCATCACGATGGACAATATCCAAATAAACATCATGATCCCTTCGATACGCTCGAGAAAATGGCCGATATTAATATTTTTAGCTAGGACGTATGCAGGGAATAATTGATTGCCTGTGACAGCTGCTCCCATTACGCCTATACATCCTGCGGTAATGATGATCAGGACCATTCCGCCAATCACGGTTCCCCATACAAAGCCGTGTCCTTTTGTTGCTGATTTCGTTACATAAGGGTAGAGCATGGAGAGTACGATGATTTCCTGAAAGCCGGAAAACGTAAAGCCTGCTTTTACAATCGGCTTAAAGCCATACTCCAGCATCGGTTCAAAATCTATGATTTCTACTTGAGGAAAGATTGGCAATATGAGCAGGCAGAGCATGCAAAACAGTATCGGAAAAAAAATTTGCGACGCACGGGAATACACGATCATCCCAGCTCGAACGCCGATGATTACGATAATGACGAAAATAATTTGGATAATTTCGATCGGCGTTTCAGGCAACGTTTGTGTCGTAAGAAAAAAACCGAGATCACCAATCATAAGGGAAGCGAGCAAATAGAAAAAAGCGATAAAACATAACCCTATTACATTACCAACCCATTTTCCAAAAGCAAGCTGACACATCTCGATGATTGTTTTGTCCCCATATCGTTTGCCGATTACGACATAGATGAGCACGGTTAAAAGGTTTAGGCCGACCCCAACAATGGCAGCGAGCCAAGCATCCTGTTTGGCTACCAAAGCAAGTCCCGCAGGAGTGATGAGGATAGAGGTGCCAATCATGAAAAAAATAACTAATATGGTGAACGTGCGAACGCTTAACGTATCTTGTTTCATCATCGGTCTGTTCCTTTCAGGACATCAACGAGTAAAGTGCACGAGCATAAGGTGATATTATTTTTGCTATCCATTCCACAGGGTTAGGCGGTACGTTCATATACATGAAAACCAGACTGCCAGAGGTTGCTAAAATCATAATTAGAATGATCAGCATGAGCTCCTTCATTCTGCGTTTGCCGAAGAGGGGGGGGATTTCAACAATGAAAACCCACGCCCATGCTCCAATTACGCCTAACCATAACCACATCGTTGCCGCCACCTACTTTTTAATCGTGCTTCTGACAGACTGTACCGTAGTGCCAATTCGCCGAATGGTGCAGTGGGAATGGACAGTGATTTTCACGTTCTCGAAGGTTTTATCCCAATCCTTAATGCCATGCCACATTTTCGGATCGGAACGGTGAAGAGCTGAACCAAATCCAAATATATCTACTTTGACTTGCTTTTGAAATTTATGCAGAGTGCGATTGATTATTTCTTCCAGCTTCTTGTCAGCGAGTTTGTTTAATTTCGCAAAGGTTTCTGGCTGTGTAATGTCGAGCTCGCAGCTAATGTCCGTGATGTCCTGCTCCGTTTTGAGAATGACTTCGAATTCCGGAGCTCCGCTCTTCGTATTTACACGAATATTAGCATGAGAATGGACGATTTGAAGACTGATGTTTCCTTTAGACTCTGGACAAGCAATTATGCCGCTAGTTTTGATAATGCTATTTTGAATATAATTGAGAGCCTTCGAGTCATTTTCATTCAGCCAGCCAGCCATGCGGTCCAGTTTGAAAGCGACCATCCCGGAATATTTGAGAATGACCTCGGGGTCAACATATTCAGCATTCGTAATTTTATCTCCTTTTGAAGGGTTGCCTTCAATTTCGATAGCGGTCAATGTCGGCCCTTTGCCCTGCTGGGATAAATCTTGAATAAGCTTGTCCAATGTGATTTTCCCGGTCGCTGCCCAAAGTCTGTCTGAGGTTTCCAGCTTGGTATATAAATTGTTCGCAGGAATCGGATCTATAGGGCTGTACATGTTCAAAATTTTTCCCGCGGTCGTTCCTTTAGCCACAATGAGAAAAAAGTCGGTTCTCATCTCACGGTTTCTTGCGATAAAATCGAGCGGCTTGCTGATTCCGCTGCGCGCGACATCCTCGCCAATAATCAATATACGTAGATGCGGGTAATACAGCTGCCGAGCTGCTTTAACCGTCATTCTGCTCAGGGCATCCGGTACGGAAACGCCTGTTGCTTCATAAGAAACGACGGGACTGAAGCTGCTTGAACCCGCTTTCTTATTGCTAACCTGACTCGGATTGACGATCTGTACGGTTACGTTGTATCGGTCGCCTTTCTTATCGATGGCAAGCCCTACGACGATGCTCAGCTCGTTTAGCTCATGCCTGCTCCAGCAAGCAGATATAAGGCTAGCAAAGAGCAGGAGTACGATGACGACAAGAAGTTTTCTAATCAGGGACTTAGATCGATTCATGTTTTTTTCTGCCTCACTAGATTTTTGGGATTAAGACTCTTTGGTCGTGTAATCATGGAGCGCAAGGGTACACGAAAGAGGGTATCTTTCTGATCTGTGCTATTGAAGGGAGCCAGCGGCGCCATATAAGGAACACCAAATGATGTGAGGCTGCACAGATGAAAGATAATCCCAATAATAAAGATAAATACGCCGTACAAACCAAAGGATGCTGCCATGATCATCAGCAGAAAACGGATAATGCGAGCCGCAATTCCTAGATTGAAAGCTGGGAGTACGAAATTGGAGATAGCCGTAATGGAAACCACTATAACCATGGCAGCACTTACGAGACCGGCTTCTACTGCAGCTTGCCCGACGACTAGCGTTCCAACAATGGAGATCGATTGTCCGATCGTTTTCGGCATTCGCACGCTGGCTTCACGAAGGATTTCAAAGGTAATCTCCATGATCAACGCTTCTACAAAGGCTGGAAAAGGCACACCCTCGCGCTGGCTTGCCAAATTGTAGAGTAAGGTCGTTGGGAGCAGCTCCTGATGAAACGTTGTTATCGCAATATAGAAAGAGGGTGTAATGGTTGCCAAAATAAATGAAAGAAAGCGAAGCAAACGAATTAGTGTACTAAAATCTGCCCGTTCGTAATAATCCTCGCTTGATTGAAAAAACTGCGTAAACAGCGCAGGAACGAGCAAGGCAAAAGGGGTCCCATCCACCATGATCGCGACTCTGCCCTCCAGTAGTCCTGCAGCTACCACATCAGGCCTCTCCGAATTAAATATGGTTGGAAAAGGTGAATATTTTTTGTCTTGAATTTGTTCTTCTATATAATTGCTTTCTAGAATGCCGTCGATATTGATCTGCTGCAAACGTTCTCTAACCATTTCAAGGACACTATCCGAAACGAGATTTTCGATAAAAATAACCGCAACTTCTGTCTGCGTGACGCTTCCTATTTTATAGGTCTCAAACCATAGATGCCGGCTATTGATTTTTCTGCGAATCATAGCGGTGTTCCAGCTTAACACTTCTGTAAATCCTTCACGCGGGCCGCGTACGACGGATTGGACATTAGGCTCTTCCACAGGGCGTGCTTTTAAATCTTTTGTGTCAACAGCAAGCGCTTGAGCGCAATCGTCAAGAAGGAGAATGCTGTTCCCAGTAAGCAGCAGATCAAAGATCTCATTAAACGAAGCGGGATTAAATACGGCGCCTTCAGGAATGACGCTTTCCTTGTAGTAGTCCAACAGTTCATTTGGTGTGGTACACGGATTGTTCTCATTGTTACCCGTAAAGACGGATTGAAGCATAGAGCTTGAGCTTGATAGCCCATCAATATAAACGATGGCTCCTTGTATAGGCATGTTATTTGCTAAATTCACTTGAAATTGACGGGAAACCAGGTCAGGACTATTTCCGAGATTATCGCGCAGCTGTTTTAAATTAAGCTTTAAAGCAGCGTGCAAAGGCTGGTCATCAATGGTGTCTGTTTGATTAATCATCTGAATACCTCTGATCTGATGGCTAATATAGTCGTATAGTTAGGGTATCCTGTTTATCCATATAAATACATGTTAATGCGGGGTACAGGGCAGCACAAAAAAAGAGCGCAGTTTCAGCGCTCCTCATTTGAATCCTTTCATTCACCTAAAGAAGCGTCTCCGCCCCATCAATAAATACTTCAGTTCCTGAAATATGGCTCGACTCCTGCGACGCTAGAAACAATACCAAATCAGCAACCTGCTCTGGCTGACCCGGTCCATGCTCTAGCGGCTGGCTGCCCTCCGGATATTTAACCGGAATTTTGATTTTATCAAGTTGGGGCGTTTCTTTTGTACTTTCGCCGATATTGGTTTGAATTGCGCCTGGGCAGATAACGTTCACCCGAATTTTATAATTAGCCAATTCAAGGGCTGCCATCTTGGCAAAAGCAATTTGGCCTGCTTTTGAACTGCTGTAGGCTGACATGCCAAATCCGGAAAATTTACGGCTGCCGTTAATGGAGCTTGTAATAATGATGCTTCCGCCGTTTTTCTTCATATGCGGAATCGCATATTTAACAGTTAGAAATGTTCCTTTTAAGTTCGTTGTCAGCGTATGGTCCCATGCTTCCGGCGTCATGTCCTCAATGGGAGAGACGACGCCGTTGATTCCCGCATTTGCAAACACGATGTCTATTCGGCCCCATTGTTCAAACGCAGCTTGAATCGCTTTATTTACCCGGTCTGGGTCTGATACATCTGTATCTATAAATAAGGATTCTCCGCCTAATTCATTGATTTGTTTTTCCACGCTCTCACTTCGGTTGTTGTTTAAATCGATGAGACATACTTTTGCGCCATTTTTAGCCAGAAGCAGTGCTGCCGCACGTCCGATTCCAGATCCAGCGCCTGTAATGACGGCCACTTTATCTTTTACACGAAGCATGTTTGTTTGCTGCTGTTTTTCTTCGGTTATGTTCATGATTATCCCTCCTGAAGGACAGTAATTTTCCGATTTAGTGTTCCTTGGGAATGCTTTTTTATTCTAAATGAACAAGAACGCGAATGATTTAGTAATAAAATCTGGCCCTCATCTGCTATACTTGTAAGAAATCAATCCAAACTATAGATTATTTGAGGTGCTTTAACGTTCATGAATCCGCTAAAATTATTACGAGGCTTTAATTTTTTGTACTTTGCATTACTTTCAATGTTCATTACATTTCTTCCCGTCTACCTTGCAGAACAGGGCTTGCAGCCAGCGCAGATCGGTTTTATTATCGGTACGGGCGGCTTTATCACCATTATTACACAGCCGTTGTGGGGAATGATCAGCGATAAGACGAGAACCATTCGAAAAATACTCATCCTATTGGTCTTAATTTCAAGCGTGATCGGTTATTTTTTGTACAGCTCCAGTTCTTTTTTTCTGCTCATCTTATTCGCGATGCTGCTGTACTTCTTTTTAATGCCGATCGACCCGTTGTTAGAGAGTCTTAACTTCTCTATATCTGAAAAATCCGGTGTTAGCTACGGATCCGTACGCACATATGGAGCTTTAGGTTATGCGGTTACGTCGCTGCTCACAGGGTACGTCATGTCCTATTTTGGCGCACACAGCTTATCATTGCTTTTTGTTGGCATTGGACTTATCAGTTTACTTATAAGCTGGAAAATGTCTGACGTGCCGGTTACAGGAAAACCTGTTACCTTAAGCAGTCTTAAACATTTTATGAGCAATAAAGAGACGCTAATGTTTCTGCTGCTCGTATTTGTTTGCTCGGTTCCGGCGAGGATGAACGACACGTTTCTAGGCATTTATATCCGCGAGCTGGGAGGCACGCCCGAACTGATCGGACAGGCTTTTTTTCTAGCGGCGGGGAGTGAAATTATTGTATTTGCTTTGAGCTTTTGGTGGATGCGCAAAGGCAAGGAGATGATGCTGATCTCATTCGCGTCCATCTTTTTCTTCATACGCTTTTTTCTTTCAGCCTGGATAACAGATCCGCATGTATTGGCTTATCTGCAAATCCTGCAAGTGCTGACTTTCCCGATTTTCTATTCAGCGGCTATTCAATATTTGTACCGGATCGTTCCAGTAGAGTGGAGGGCGACAGGCCAGACCGTATTGGCGCTGCTGTTCTTTGGCGTATCAGGGATACTCGCTTCCTACTTAGGAGGCTTTATTTACGGGACATTTGGCGCTAAAACGCTTTATCTCTCGATTTCGGCCATGTCCTTTCTAGGCATGTTGTTTGGCTTCGTTCTTTATCGGTATTATGGCGGCAAGAATAATGCTAGCAACGAAGCGGTATAAAAGCTCGAGACGGCAAAGCACCTATCCAATTCACTTGGATGAGGTGCTTTTTTTTATGCAGCGACATACGAAAAAGACCCATTGGATGGGCCTTTTTCTTCAATCTATTTAAAGGAATTTGTGCAATTTGAATGCACAGGTGCATTCAGTGGTTAATTAGTAGCCTTTGCCGTAAGGACCAACGCCTACGCCGCCGACGTTACCGTAACCGCCGCCGTAACCGCCGCCGCCAAATATACCGCAGCTACAAGCGATAATGACCAACAAAATGAAAAGCACCAGGATAATACCAGTGTGTGAGAAAGCACCACCTACATGACCGGACATTTTCATTGCACCTCCTTACGTTTTGGGTACTCTGTAACTTATGCACGGCAACAGCTGAGTGATTGGGTGTTTGTTACAGAGTTATTTGATCATATTCATTTGCCCAAAAGGGTTTCATACACGTTTATCGATTAGTAACCGCCAAATCCACCAAAGCCACAGCTGCAAGCGATAATCACAAGCAGGATGAAAAGAACAAGGATAAAACCAATGCTATTATTTGCACCACCAACGAATCCAGACATTAAACTTTCACCTCCCTGATACTGACTACTCTGTAGGTTATGCAGATTAGAATAGGAATGATTGGATGTTTGTACCGGGTACATTTGATAAAGGTTATTTGCCCAGTAGGCTAATTACTGATCCTCACGGAGGGAAATCCTTTATTGTTAATTGTCAGCGGAGAAATAGGTCCAAGTTGGGCAAGACTGTTATGGATGACAAATTTGTTAAGCAACATTTGAATAGCTGGCTTTCGTAGGAGGTATTAAGTAATATGCGCTTTAAAGATGTGTTTTCTATTATCGGTCCAGGCATGATAGGTCCGTCAAGCTCACACACGGCAGGTGCCGTCCGGTTAGGAAGGGTTGCGCGCGGTTTGTTTGGCGAACAGCCTGAGCAGGCTGATATTATTTTTTATGGTTCTTTCGCAGCTACATATAGCGGTCATGGGACGGATTTGGCTGTAATCGCGGGACTGCTTCAGTTCGATACCGATGACGAGCGAGTACCGGATTCGCTGGATTTGGCGGATAAGCTTGGGATGAAAGTGACTTTTCAAACGGGTAGCGGGGCTGCCGTTCATCCGAACACATTGGCGATTAACCTTCTTTCGGGTTCGAAAAGCGCTCAAATGACGGGCTGCTCGATTGGCGGTGGCAATATCGAAGTGGTGGAGGTGAATGGGTTTGATCTCAAATTTACCGCTAATTATCCGACCCTCATTTTATTCCATGACGATCAACCTGGCGTGCTTGCAAGCATCACGCGGCTGCTAAGCGATGCCAATATCAATATCGGTTATATGGATGTAGACCGCAAAGGCAGACTCGGACAAGCTGCGACGGCAGTTGAAACGGATGGCGAGATCTCTGAAGAGCTGCTAGCGAAGGCCAAAAGGCTGGATCATGTGAATAACCTTAATTACATTAATTTAAATGGTGGTGTTCCGCATTGAGATTTAAAACCCTAAAGGAACTTGCGATGGTTAGCGTAAGTGAAGGCAAACCGATCTACCGTATTATGCTGGAGGATCAAGCGAAGGAATCCGGCCGGACGGAGGATCAGGAATGGGACAAAATGAAGAACTATTACGGCATCATGAAGGAAGCCACCCAAAAGGGAATCTCTTCGGATAAAACGTCCCGGAGCGGTCTGACTGGCGGAGATGCGAAACGGGTGTATGAATATACCCGCAAGCCGGATGCTTCATTGGAGCCGTTTGCTGGCTCGGCAATGGCCTATGCACTCGCGGTTTCTGAAGTGAATGCGTCTATGGGGCGCATCGTCGCTACGCCAACCGCCGGATCATGCGGCGTCATCCCCGGCGTATTTATCAGCAGTCAGGAACGGTTCGGCTGGGATGACGATCATTTGGTGAACGGTCTGTTTTGCGCCGGGGCAATAGGGTATGTCATCGCGAACAACTCTTTTATATCCGGAGCAGAAGGAGGCTGCCAAGCTGAAATCGGCTCTGCCATCGGGATGGCTGCCGGAGCGCTTGTGGAGCTGAAAGGCGGAACCCCCGCGCAAGCCGTTCACGCAGTCGGACTTGCGCTTAAAAACACGCTTGGCTTGATTTGCGACCCGGTAGGCGGCTTAGTGGAAATTCCTTGTATTGTTAGAAACGGATTTGGGGCGGTCAATGCGCTAGCTGCCGCTGATATGGCGCTTGCGGGCGTAAGAAGCGTTATTCCTTCAGATGAGGTTATACAAGTCATGCTCGAAGTAGGGAGCGCAATGCCGGATATTCACCGTGAGACGGCTGGCGGGGGGTTGGCTCAGACGCCAACCGGCATACAAATTTTCGAACAACTCGCCAAAGACAGAAAGAATGCTCGCGATGAAGGACAGGGGAACGATATTGACCAATAATGCGCGGAGTTACTTCATTGCCCACTAACCGTTTAGGTTAGTGGGCAATATTTGCTTCTACTCATAATTAACGTTTAAGCATCGCTTGTATTACTGCATGGAGCTGCATGTTTCCCGCAATAATGCCCGTTGATGCCCAAGTGAACGGGTCTCCGTTAATGTCTGTTACAGCGCCTGCTGCCTCTTGAACAACTAAAGCGCCTGCCATCCAATCATAGAACTGTTCCCCATATTCCCAGTAAGCATCTATTCTGCCACAGGCTACATCCGCCAGCTGCAGAGCGACAGATCCAAGCATACGAACGGCAAGAGCTTCCGGCTGTAATTTTCCAATAAATGCTCCCCAACTCGTGTAAAAAGCTCAACCATATGGTTTAGGAAAAAACCATTATTTGGGATTTTTAAGCCGTATTCTTATTGAACTCTCTTTGACAGCAAAGTATTTTCGTTAGTCTCCCTATCAAAGGGCTGTACGAACAAAATAGTCATATCATCATGAATAACTATGGCAAGATCCCATTAACCTTTGTCGAAAATTCTGGAGTTGCGAGTGCGGATATATGATATTTTACAGATCGGCTGGGTTATGGCATTTATTTTACTGCGCTAGAAGCAGCGTTCGTCTTCACTGATAAAACCGACCAGCATGACGAGAATCATGTCCTTGCGCTTCAATTTCTTGATGCTAACCCAGAGGTAAAAGTTACGGGCCGTCACAAAAGTGCGGAAAAAGTAAATTTCTTGATTGGAAATGATACAGCCAACTGGCATACAGAACTCTCCAACGGGAAAAACGACAGCCTTAAATTTCCCAACGACAGCAGGAGCATTTCAAACGGCTTTTGGCGGAGATAACGATGTGTTTATTACAAAGTTAAACGCTGCTGGAACCGCGTTAATCTACTCCACCTACCTGGGGGGAAGTTCCTATGACCATGCTCAAGGGATAGCAATTGATGCAAGCGGCAATGCCTATGTAACTGGAAATACGACTTCAACCAATTTCCCCCTTACAAGCGGCGCATTACAATCAAGCTTAAATGGAGGGAGTGATGCCCTTGTCTATTCCACCTATTATGGCGAAAATGGTTTTGATTCAGGGCGGGCTATAGCAGTTGATTCCTCTGGAAACGCCTATGTGACCGGCTATACCGAATCCACTACCTTTCCTCTGTCAGCAGATGCCTATCAAACATCGCTTGGCGGTCAAAGGCTACGGGAACTACTGGTGCAATTGGAGCTACGGGAGAAACAGGAACAAATGGAACTACGGGATCGACAGGGGCTAGCGGAATTACTGGAGCAACAGGAGCAATGGGCGCTAGGGGAGCGACCGGAGCAACAGGCTCAACAGGCTCTACAGGTTCTACGGGCCTAAACGGAACAGCTGGATTGCGGGGACCGACGGGAACGACTGGTCCGGCAGGTCCGATAGGACCGATAGGAGCGAAAGGGACGACGGGAGCAATGGATTTCGTAGGCCAGAATGGAATAAACGGATTGATGGGACCAACAGGTGCAACTGGAGCAACGGGAGCAACGGTTGTTAATGGTTTGACTGGAAAAACAGGAAAAACAGGAAAAACAGGACCAAGAGGTAATAGAGGTCCTAGAGGACCAAAAGGGGCTCGAGGTCCAAGAGGCAAAAAGTGCGCCATAAAAATTATTAAAAGGAAAAAGAAACGTTATAAATGTGTGATTAAAAAGAAAATACAAGTTTGCAAAAAACGCATCATGCGAAAAAAACAAATTTCCAAAAAATCATGCGAAAGCGGAAAGCTAAGCAAGAAAATAAAATAACATCAACTTTTAGCAGAAAGACAATCCTATTTGATAGGATTGTTTTTCGGCTTTTTTTGTTTTTAAGCTGCATCTCCTCATTGGGCAGGATTACTGAATCAAAACAGAGAATCCCTACTAATTATAATTTCAGTCGAATCAATGAAAATGAATTTGAACAATTGTTGTACTTTTAGTAGTAACGTTTTTGTCATACCATTATGGAGGGATAATTATGTCATTTATTAATGATCAGGAGATCATATTGACCGAATCTGAGCTGAGATCCATCATTGGTTACCCGAGCGAGATCGTTCAGCAAAAGTCCATTTCTCATCTTGATGAGCACTGCAGAGATTATATCGCTAAGTCTCCGTTCCTATTTATTTCAACCTCTAATGCCAGCGGAAAATGTGATGTATCTCCGCGAGGGGACGCTGCAGGTTTTGTACACGTAGTTGACGACCATTACTTAGTAATTCCGGAACGAAGAGGGAACAAAAGAATGGACTCTTTGTGCAATATACTCTCGAATCCTGAAGTAGGTCTTATTTTTCTTATACCCGGTCTCGGAGAAACGTTGCGTGTCAATGGACGTGCTTTTATAACGAAGGATAGTGAATTGTTAAAGTCTATGGCCGTAAATCAAATCATTCCAACAGTAGGTATCGTTGTTGCCGTTGAAGAGTGCTTCCTGCATTGTGCCAAAGCATTCAAACGTTCAGGTCTATGGGAGTTAGAGACTCGTATAGAAAAGGAGAAGCTGCCTTCCGCATCAAAAATCTTATCCGCACATATCAAGCTTGAAGGAATAACCTCAGAGGTTATTGCCGCAAATCTAGAGGAGGGTTACGCCAAGCGGCTGTATTAATGTTTTTTTGAATAATAAACATTGAACGAATCGAAAGGTGGTTTGAAATGAATGTCACCATTGAGATAGCCTCTGTTGCGGATGCCATTTGAACTTCGTTTTCCTAGAGAAGTAACCTGAACGTATACTTAAAAAGTTGGCCGATGCCTCTCTGGGACTGATCGGCTCTTTTTTGCATCAAAAAAGTAGTTGACAGCTAATTACGCTAATGTTAGGATAATAATATCCTAATTATAAGATATATATACTTAGTATATCTAAGAGTAGGAAAATTATAAGAGGTGGGTTAAAATGAATATAGTTGCGATTGTGATTCAAATTATTTTAAGTTTAGGTTTTTTGGTATTTGGTGCTTCAAAATTCGGTTCCAAGCAAATGGTAGATGAGTTTCGGCGTTATGGTATGCCTCAATGGTTTAGAGTAATAACAGGCTTGCTTGAAATTGGCGGTGCCGCGCTGCTCGTTGCAGGAATCTGGAATGACAGGCTTGCAGCAATCGGAGCCCTTTTGCTTGCTGTAATTATGGCTGGAGCCATAATTACGCATTTACGAGTGAAGGACCCGGTGTCCAAAGCAGGCATGCCGATCATTTTGATGGTTTTATCGTTGATCGTCCTCATTTTGAATTGGAGCGTTTTGTTTGGATAAGGTCAGAGCGGCGAGCTCTCCTTATTCGAACGGTTGATCGATAAGTTTAAGGAGGTAGTCTAATGTACCAAGGAAACGAGCAAAGCGAGCTTGATTTACGACTATTCCGAATTTGGGCTAAAGCGTCCAAAGCTGTATTTGAAAATGTGCAGCGGGATATTGCAAGCCACGGGATCAGTCCCGACCATTTTATGATTCTAGAGCTGCTCTACAATAAAGGGCCGCATCCTATTCAAAGAATCAGTGAAATATTCTCCATTCCAAGCGGAAGCATTACTTATGTGGTAGACAAGCTTGAGAAAAACGACTTCGTAAAACGGCAGCCAAGTCCCACGGATCGCAGAACATCTAATGTTAACCTAACGGATAAGGGGGAAGCATTATTTAATGAGATTTTTCCCAAGCATGTTGAAGTGATTTCTCAAAACCTTTCCTATATTGATAATGACGAGAAGCTTCAACTGATCCATCTGCTCAAAAAAATCGGGTTAGGCGCACAGGAAAGTTGAGTAACGAGGTATCGGATGTTTAGGTAACAATATGGAGAACATTCATGAAATAAGACCTTGAAAATAGGTCTTTTTTATTGTGCTTTTATACGTTTTTGACGAGACATCGCAGCTTAATGGCAGAAATGTTGAACATTAATTGGGTATGCACTATAATGTGCTATACAAAGTTGCATAATAGAATGAAAAGGCAATAAGGAGTGAACGAGAATGAGTACAGCAAGCCGAGGAATAAACATAGGGCCTCCTCGTTTTAAAATAGCGGTACATTCGATCGTATGGCTAGCTAAAAGCGGAAGCATGCTGTCGAGCGGAATGATTGCGAATCAGGTGAATTCGCACGCCACCTTTATGCGAAGAGTCATGCAGGCATTAACGGTTGCAGGTATCGTGGAGTCTAAGGGCGGGCGCGAGGGCGGCTATATTTTGCGGAAAGCAGCAGATCAAATTACGTTGGGTGAGATTTACATGGCCGTCAGCGCAGGAGCAGGAGAGCCAGAGTTTGCAGTGGATTGCGGAGAAGCGGGTGAACAATTAGACGTCGAGCTGGAAAAAATACTGTTTGAGGCCGAACAACATACGATTGATTACTTACGTCGATTTACGATTGTGGATGTAATGGAGCGCGTGGATTTTTTTGTGATTTAACGAAATGTAAGTAACGGGTTTTAGTTTACCAAATATTAACATACAGATAAGGGTATTAAGGCGCATGGTTCTCTTTCTCTTTGAGTATCGATACCGCAGCCATAAAAGAAATTAAAAAAACCCATTTTCAACCAGAAACTTTTGTGATACACTCTGTCTGACAGCGCTTCTATAACGGGCTAAGAAGAAAAGTGGTTTAGAAAAAAAACTATTCCATCTTTTTTTTTGGCCAAAAGTTTAAGCGTTTAAACTTTTGAGGAGGCTGAAAAATGTACAAGAGCGCATACAGTGAAGCCGTATTCACCGCGCCATTTATTTCTGCTGCTACGACGAGCAGAAGCAATCAGGCATGGGTGAATGCAGGCTGGGACGCAATAAAAAATGCCAAATCAAGTTATTTTAGCGACTCCTACAACTTACTTAACTTGCTCTTCATCTCGGGTAACTGGTGGAAACCGTGATGCCAATCCTTAATAAGATTGGAGACTAGTTTCCATCGCTTGAATGTACCCGCCAAGATCAGAGAATCGATCCGGTCTTGGCGGATCTAAGCACAATAAAAAAAGACATTTTCAACCAGTAATTTTTGTGGTACACTCTGTTTGAGAGCGCTTCAATGCGTTATGCTTTAAAAAAAAGTGGGTTCAACATAAGGATTTCACCTTTTTTTTAGCCAAATAAGTTTAAGCGCTTAAACTTTTAAAGGAGGCAAAATGATGTACAAAAGTGTTTTTAGTTTGGCGGGTAAATTTAAGAAAGCAGCAGTAATTGGACTTGCAACGATCGTTATTGCGGGTGTGTCACAGGTTCCTTCATCACTTGAGGAGACCGTACGGGCAGCAGGGGAGCTGAAGCCATTTCCACAGCAAGTCTCCTATCCAGGCATTATTAAACCGAACCATGTCAACCAAGCTTCAATGAATTCAACGGTTAAGTCGTATTATGATTATTGGAAAGGCAAATATGTCAAAAACAATCTGGCATCCCTTCCTGGAGGCTACTACGTAAAAGGAGATATCACAGGAAGTGCGGAAGGATTTAAGCCGCTTGGCACATCAGAAGGCCAGGGCTATGGAATGGTCATTACCGTTTTAATGGCAGGCCATGATTCGAATGCCAGAACTATTTTTGACGGAATGTTCAAAACAGCAAGAGCGTTCAAAAGCTCAGTTAACTCCAATCTGATGGGCTGGGTTGTCGCAGACAACAAAAACGCACAAGGCCATTTCAGTTCTGCCACGGATGGCGATTTGGACATCGCATACTCCTTGATTCTTGCAGATCGGCAATGGGGTTCAAGCGGCTCGGTGAACTATTTGTCTGAAGCCAAAAAAATGATCAATGCGATCAAAGCTAGCAACGTAACGACAGGCAATCGCCTTAATCTTGGGGATTGGGACACGAAGAGCGCCCTCAATTCCAGGCCGTCTGATTGGATGCTGAGCCACCTTCGCGCATTTCATAGCGTAACAGGCGATCAAACGTGGATCAATGTCATTAACAGCCTGTATACCGCATATTCGCAAGTCAGCAACACGTATGCTTCGTCTACGGGACTAATTTCTGATTTTATTGTTGGCAATCCTGCCAAGCCAGCCCCAGAAAATTATTTGAATGAGTTCAAGGAAACGAACGCTTACTACTACAATGCATCCCGCGTACCGCTTCGGATCGTAATGGATTACGCTCTTTACGGGGATGCAAGAGGCAAAGCAATCGCAGATAAAGTAACCAATTGGATCAAAGGTAAAACGGGCAATTCGCCTGCAGGCATTAAAGCAGGCTACTCGTTAAGCGGAACAGCTCTCAACAGCTACAGTGAAGCCGTATTTACTGCACCATTGATTTCGTCTGCTACTGCAAGCTCCAGCAACCAAGCTTGGGTAAATGCAGGTTGGGACACGATAAAAAATGCCAAATCAAGCTACTTCAGTGATTCATTCAATTTACTTAACTTGCTCTTTATCTCCGGTAACTGGTGGAAGCCGTGAAGCGGCGGAGCCAATAACATACGAGCTATGGCAATTTTGACCTCATCGTAAAATCACCCGCCACTTACCCGCCAAGCGTTCACGCTTGGCGGGCTTTTTAAATGGCAGGTTCATCAAAATCATCTATTTTTCATTTGGTTAAATAATTAGCATGGAAAACCCATACTCTTCATTTCCTGCTGGCATAAACTAAAATGTGCATAAATCCTCTTTTTGACGACCTCCTTATCGGAGGTCTTTTTTTTTTTATATATGCGTTAAATAAAAGTTGCTTCATTAAAACAACCACGATACCCAGTATGATAAAAGGACCAAAGTGAAAATGACGGTAACGGGAATGACGAGGGCAGTGACTTTCAAATATTGTCCCCAGGTTATCAATATTCCGCCTTTTCTTACGATGTGGATCCACATTAATGTAGCAAGCGTGCCGATAGGCAAAAGAAGTGAACCGATATCGCTGCCCACAACACTCGCTAAATAAGCGATTTTTAACGTTATTGGATTGAGTCCCATATCCATTAGGGTTAACGTGCCTACCATTAGCGCTGGATGATTATTAAATAAATTCGATAGAATACTGAGCAGAATACCCATAAAAACACTGGCATTTAATAAGCTGCTTGATACCAAAGGCTGGAGAAAACCAACAAGCCACTCCGTGAGCCCTATATTATTTAAGCCGTAAATGATCACGTACATGCAAAAGGCGAAGATGAAAATGTACCAAGGCGTTTTTTTCAGCATATCGGTAGGGGGGACTTTCAAATAAAACCAGCGCCATACTAACAGCAAGGAAGATCCGATTACAGCCATTAACGAGATCGGAAAGTGGAAATAGGATGCTACAAACAAGCTAATCCGGACACAAAATACGAAGATGAGTATGTTGCGCATAAATTTGTTGCGGTTTTCATGCTGGACGACTTCTTTTAAAGGATGGCTCCCCGGAATCAAATTCCATTGCTTTACTTCAGGCAGCTTTTTAGGGAGGACGCGGTAAAAGGTAAGAAAGAGCAGCAAGGTCAATAGGACTAGCCCTAATGAGGCTGGCACGAACATCATCGCGGTGTGCATGTACAAATCCATGTGAACGATTTTCAGTGCGATCAAATTCACGATATTACTAACGCCTATGGGAGCGCTTGATGCTGTCGCAATTAATGCGCCTGATAGCAAATAAGGTATTTTTTGATGATTTTTCAGTCCCATATTTTTTAGCAAAAGCAATAAAATCGGTGTCGTTATTAAAATACTGCCGTCATTATTAACGAAAAGAGTCATGAGAAAACAAAATAGATTCGTTAGCCAAAATAGCCGAATGCCGGAGCCTTTTGCTTTTCTTGTGAGAAGCTCCGCCGCCCAATAAAAGAATCCAAAGCTCTCTAAAACAATAGCCATAACAATAGTTGCCATAATGGTGATAGCGGCGCCGCTTATCGTCTCTGTTATTTGACCGAGGTCTGCTAGTGAAACGCTGCCGCTGAGAAGGACGAAAAAAGCGCCAATCGATGCCGGAATCGCCTCGTTAACATGGGGACGCCAAAATATGAAGCCGATCGTCAAAAGGAAGGAACAGAGTGTCATAATAATCATTAAATCGTGCATGCTTAAACCTCTTTTCGTGGATAGAAGTTTCTCTCTAGTTAGTTTGCATTTTATATACGTTTACTTCCGTCCCAACTGCGTTTCTAGTGAATAGGCGATCCCTCCTCTAAAGTTGCATTTAATAGTTAAGATGTAATGTATGTATACGTACAAGACATATCATTCGTACTGGTCAATATCCCTATTCCTATTAAAATGCGCGAGTATCAATTGAAGATGTTTGTCTCGTAATGATAGTTACCGACAATGGATAAGAGTCTATTTAAGTACGCCATATCCGAGTGCGAAAATCGCAAATAAATACATTTTCAACCAGTATCTTTTGTGATACACTCTCTGTGAAAGCGCTTGACTTACTTGGGAAAGAAGAAGAAATATGGATGGGACATTCCTTTTTCATTTTTTTTAACCAAAAAGTTTAAGCGCTTAAATTATAAGGGAGGCGAAATGATGTACAAAAGCGTTTTTCGATTGGCCCGCACGTTTAAGAAAGCTGCCGTTATTGGTCTTGCAACGATCATCGTTGCCGGTGTATCCCAGGTACCTGCATCGTTCGAGGGCACCGTACGCGCAGCAGGGGAATTGAAGCCTTTTCCGCAGCAAGTCAGTTATCCCGGCATTATTAAACCTAATCATGTCAGTCAATCATCCATGAATGCTTCCGTCTCATCGTATTATGATTACTGGAAAGGCAAGTATGTGAAAAACAACCTGTCGTCACTTCCTGGAGGCTATTACGTTAAAGGAGACATAACAGGAAGCGCAGAGGGATTTAATCCGCTTGGAACCTCTGAGGGTCAGGGCTTCGGCATGGTTATTACGGCATTGATGGCAGGATATGATTCGAACGCTAAGACGGTCTATGATGGGATGTTCAAAACGGCAAGAGCTTTCAAAAGCTCAGGCAATTCAGCTTTGATGGGCTGGGTTGTAGCGGACAGCATTAATGCGCAAGGCCATTTTGGCTCCGCTACGGATGGGGATTTGGATATCGCTTATTCCCTCGTATTGGCGCATAATCAATGGGGCTCCAGCGGGACGATCAATTATTTGTCTGAAGCCAAGAAAATGATCAATGCCATTAAAGCCAGCAACGTGACGAATGGCAATCGCCTTAACCTAGGGGATTGGGATACGAAGACGGCAACAAATTCAAGGCCGTCTGACTGGATGCTCAGCCATCTCCGTGCATTTTATGATGTAACGGGCGATCAAACGTGGATCAATGTCATCAATAGCTTATATACGGCGTACACGCAAGTCAGCAATTCGTATGCTTCCACAACAGGATTGATTTCCGATTTCATTGTGGATAATCCTGCCAAGCCGGCGCCGGAATGGTATTTGGATGAGTTTAAAGAAACGAACGCGTTTTATTACAATGCTTCCCGCGTACCGCTGCGGATCGTCATGGATTACGCTCTCTACGGTGACACCAGATCCAAAACAATCGCTGACAAAATGGCGGTATGGATCAAAGGCAAGACAGGCAACTCGCCAGCTGGCATTAAAGCAGGTTATTCTTTAAGCGGTACCGCTCTTAATAGCTATAGTGAAGCTGTGTTTACAGCGCCGTTGATTTCTGCGGCAACGACGAGCACTAGCCACCAGGCTTGGGTGAACGCTGGCTGGGACTGGATGAAAAATGCAAAGTCGAGCTACTTCAGCGATTCTTTCAACTTACTTAATTTGCTTTACATCTCAGGCAACTGGTGGAAACCGGGAAGCGGCGGAACAAGCCCATCGCCAACTCCGACGGCAACACCGACTCCAACGCCAACCGCTACTCCTAGCCCGACGACAACACCAAGTCCAACCGCGACCTCTGGACCTAACAATCCTGGGACGACACTGGCGGTAACGGAAGACAGCTTTGTGCGTGGAGGCACATATAGCGGCGATAATTATGGCAGCCAAGCGTCGCTAACGCTTAAGAAAAGAGAGTCAAATGTATCGTTTGACCGTAAAGGTTATTTGAAATTCAATAAATCATCGGTTACAGGTACGGTAAACTCGGCAGTCATAAGATTGTACGTAAACAGCTTTCACAGCAATACGAGCTCGTTCCCATTACAAGCGATTGGCATAACGACAAACTCATGGACGGAATCTACGATTAAATATTCGAACCAGCCAACAACTTCCGGTACTGCACTCGGATCAGCAACGGCTAGCTCGGCAGGGACATACGTCAATCTAGACGTCACTTCCTTCGTTCAGAATGCTTCGGGCAATACGATTTCATTCCGAATCGTCGGCTTGACCGATGATGCTGGAGCGGATTTTGCGTCTAAAGAGAATTCGACTTCATCGAGACGTCCGGTTCTTATTATCAACGGTGGCTAGACCAATCAATTAGCTAAGTAAACGAGCCTTAGAAGTGATTCTAAGGCTCGTTTGACTTATCGGGGGTTATGAAATGTGAGGTTTTCCCGTTAAAATCTCCCCATGCAGCTTTGACCATCTTGCCCAAGCAGATGAAAGTGAGAATATGACCGATTTTACGTAGGAGCTAGCGAGTAGTTACTAGACTCTCTCTCCGAGCATGAATCGGCAGTCAAAAAACGCTCTCGGCATACGAAAGGGCACTGAAAAATTTTCATTTTTCAGTGCCCTTTTTTTCATGCTATTATAGGAAAGGTTTGGGAGAAGTTCACTTCTCCGCTTTCTCTAGCGCGGCAATCTCCTGCTTGTACAGCTCTAATTGTTTGCTAAGCGCTTGTTTGATCTCGTTTGCGTCCTTGGAGCCGACAGCCTTGTCCAGTTCCGTCCATCCTTGAGCAAATGGTGAGAGCTCGAACTTGCCATCTAGGGGAACTGCTGTTGCAGTTGTAAGGCGTACTGCGCTTACAGCACTTGTCGTACCTGTTTCTGCAGAGGCGATTTCTTTGCCATCAAGTGCTTTAACTTCAATTGGTACGCCTTCCGCTTTGGTCAATGTAATCGATTTTTCGCCGATTTGCTTTACTTCCTCCGCTGACAAAGCTTTGAGCGATACACTGATCGTGTCCGCAGAAGACTTCTCGTTAACCATTTTGCCTAGATCGGCTGAGCCGACGATTTCAAGCTGATCTGCACTAGCGAAATAGAAAAGTTTAGATGTTAGGTTATTATATCGCTCAAGCGTGCTTTTCCATTCGTTAACCGTATCCGGCGCATAAGTTTCGGCTAGCTTCAAAGGATCCAGTATGTTTCTGGCAGCAAAGGTAGTGGCAGCAGCATTCTCCAGCTTAACTGTTTCCATTAAATGACTTACAGCAGTGCCTGCCTTTTCTGCATGGTTGACCGATTGCTTGGCCGAGTCAGCAAATACTTGGGGACCAGCGACAGCAGAGAGCAGCAGGGTGGTCATGGCAACATTTTTGAACATCATCTTGTAATTCATTGATAAACACTCCTTCAAGGTTTGGGTTTGTCTTACATTTCCTAGTTTATCGATCAAGTATGGCAAACTAAGTGACGGATTGTGGAAAAACGATGGCAAAGCCCATTAGGAGCCGTCCCTTTGATATACTGATAAAGGAACATGGACAGGGAGGCTGTAAGATGAATGATTATTTCATAGCGGTCGTCGACGACGATCAACATATACGCGAGCTTGTAGAAGCTTATTTGAAGAAGGACCATTTTCGAACGGTAGCGCTCGCAACTGCGGAGGAAGCATTGGAGCAGCTCCGAGTTGATCCTCCAGACATGTGGGTGCTCGATATTATGCTGCCGGGAATGGACGGTTATGAGTTTTGCAGGCGGATACGGTTGGAAGCGGAAGTGCCTATTATTATGATTTCAGCCCGCGATAATGAGGTTGATAAAATATTGGGGTTGGAGCTTGGCGGCGATGATTATTTGGTTAAGCCGTTTAGTCCGCGTGAACTTGTTGCCCGCATCAAACGGCAGCTTCAGCGCTGGTATAAGATGAAGACGATCGAGGAAGGCAAGCAAGCAGCGCCGGTTCTACAGCTTGATGCGGGTCAGCTCCAGCTGGCAGTAGAAGAGCGAAGAGCTTTTTGGTGCGGAGAAGAGGTTGATGTAACCTCGAAGGAGTTTGCCTTGCTCCAAACTTTGGCGGAACGTCCGAACCGGGCGTTTGCAAGGGATGAGCTGCTCACGATCGTTTGGGGAGACGATTATTTTGGGAGTGACCGGGCGGTTGACCATTTAGTGAAGCGATTGCGCAAAAAAATCGAGTTATTGCCTGTTGAAGCGGTATGGGGACACGGCTATCGGCTGCGTATGGATGGAGGCGAATCTCAAGGATGAAGCTGCTCTACCAGATTAATATAGCGTTTGCGGTTTTGCTCGTATTGGTGCTTTCTCTAACGGCTGTCATTTTTCATTACGTGTTATTGGATCACTTTATTAACGTTCAGAAGATGGATATGAAGCAGCTAAGCACTTCCATTTCGACCCAGCTTACGACTAGCAAAGCGTCAGCGGCGACGCTCTATCCGGTTGAAATGGGCACAGCAGTATCAACGATTTCTAAGCAAGGGCTAGTAGGCATGGATGCCGTAATTACGGATGCGAGCGAAAATGTTGTATTCAGTACACTCGAAGCACAGAAGATTGACGTTTCCGTCAAGCCTTTGAACGATAGCGGCATTCGCTACGAAAATGTCTATCAAGCGGATAATTCGCAGGTATTGGTGGCGGCAAGCGCGATTCCGCAGGGAGGTACCTTGACGCTGTTTGCGCCTATGAGCAAAATCAAAGCGATTGAGCAATCGCTCATGGGTCGGCTTCTTATCGTATTGTGCTGCGGCGGAGCATTCGCGTTCCTGCTCAGCCTTGTCATTACGAGGAAGTTAATTAAACCTCTAATGAAGGTACAGAGCGAGCTGAAAAAAGTAGAAAGCCGCCGATTTTCCGAGGTGAAGCTGGTGAAAGCCGGAGGCGAAATCGGCGACGTCGCCCAATCGGTTTACGAGCTGGCTGGCGAGATGGAAAGGTATCATTTTATACAAAGGCAATTTATCCAGAATGCGTCGCATGAACTGAAAACGCCGTTAATGTCGATCTCCGGCTATGCGGAGGGCATTCGGGATGGCATATTTGAAGGGGAGCAGGTTGGCAAAGGACTGGACATCATCATGAGCGAGAGCAGCAGGCTGAAAAATATCGTCACCGAGATGACCTTGCTGGCTAAGCTCGATGGAGAGGAAGAGCATTTCAAATTTACGAAGGTTAGCGTATCAGAGCTAATCACAGAGACGATTGAGAGGATAAATCCGCTTCTGACTAAAAACGATTTGACGATAACGACGGCCATATCCGATGGACTGGAAGCAAAATGGGCGATACAGGCGGATCGGGACAAATTGCTGCAGGCCCTGCTTAATGTAGCGTCCAATGCCACCCGATATGCGAGCAGCCAGATTCGAATCCATGCAGGGATTCATAAAACCGAGATGGAAATTTCGATTACGGATGACGGGGCAGGCTTGCCGGAGGAGCTGATTCCACATTTGTTCCATCGCTTCGTAAAGGGGAAAGACGGGGAAACGGGGCTTGGGCTTGCGATATCACGTGCAATCGTTGAGCGCTGCGGCGGCACCATTATGGCGCAAAACCATGACGAAGGGGGCGCGCATGTGCGGATGCGATTCCCGTTGAAGGCTGCGTAACTGCTAAACAAGCCAAACTTTGCTTCAATTAAAAATAAGGCTGCGAAACGTTTTTCCAATTAGTCGTTCGACTGGGGTACGTTAGCTGCCTTATTTGCATTAGCTTTTCTTTTTTTTCAATTGAAGCGGTTCTCCTAGTTGACCTGTTTTTCTAATGATAATATCCGAGACGACTTCAATCTTCGCACGAGCAAAAGTTTGCTGCCAATTTTTTTGCATCGTTTTCCAGCGCTTCGGATACTTTCTATGTACAAATTCGCCGAATCCGAAAACATCAGCTTTTATTTTTTGCGCTTTTTGAACCGCATTCTGCGCCTCTTTTTCCACATCTTTGTTTAATGCTTTTTGCAGATACATAATATTGTCTGACTTCGCAAGATCCAGCTTCGTGTTATTTTCAAGAATGTTGCCATTGCCAGATAAACGAATATTGATTGTCACATTATCCCCTTTTAAATCAACCGTCACCTTGCTTTTTAATTGCCTTGAATCAACGGACATGTTGCCGTGTTCTTCCGGAACATCTGGCGTCAAAGAGAGATCTTTAATGTTGCCCATGATCCAATGCCGCATCGCGTTGGTTTTGGCGTCCAAATAACCGATTAATTTCAACTGCTCGTCAAAAGCGGCAATTCCGGCAAAAATAATCGTCGATTCATTTGCTTTGTTTTTTTTATTTTCCTTCTCTACGTTTTTCAAAACTTGAAGCACGGGCAGAACAGGGGTGCTGCCTTCGGAGGAAGCGGCAATCAAAAAATCCCGCAATGCGGTTTCGGCTCCAATTACGAGATGAGAGTGTATTTTGAAAATACCTAATACAGGAATCCGTTCAAACGGATATTGTTGTTTAAGGATATCATTAGCAGTACCCCCCTTTACGATGAACATATCGGTACGCAATCGCACGATGATATAACGCGAATACTCGTCAATGACTTTTGCAATGCCATGCTTGGCCAGATCCTCGCCAATCAAGATTGATCTTCGATGTCCGGCAAACAAAGAGCGAGACAGCCTCAAATCCATATCGTCAGCGGCAGAACGGATATTTTTCCCTTTTCCTACAGAGGTAACGAACGAGCTGGTCTTGCCGGCTCCCCCTCCTTGCTCCGCGCTGAATTGGGAGGTAGTCGCAAGCTGGGCTGTAGCATGGTACATGCCTGCTTTGTAGTCCATTCCCCATCCTAACAGGATAGCTCGGTCATTAAGCTCCTTGCGATCCCAGCAGCCGGTTAAAGTGATCAAAGAAATGCAGAGGAGCAGCTTGGCGCATCGCATGACTTGTCTCAAACGGTTCAACCTCCTTCTTTGGCTGTTTTTTTGCGGAAAAAGCTCACTACGAGCAGAAGTAAAGGAATGGCGAAAGCGGTGATAGGAAAATCGAGCGGGATACGGTACATACTTGGGTAGTCAATGGAAGATTGATCCACATTTTTGAAAGAGACGGAAACAACGAAGCCAACGATGACAACAAACCAGATCACGTTCTTCCAATTTTTCATGCCGAGCCATTGCGCCGTACCGTAGCTTGCCGCGAACACATACAGTGCTAATTTTATAAACACACTGAAAAACCAAATGATTACGACGTAAGCGTCGACATTTTGAATAAACTCCATGGTGGAGATGAAACCGGTCATGACAAAAAAGGGATACCTCATCCCTACAGCCAATTGATCAAACGAGATAACGACAGCGATCGTAATGAGCCATATCAGCATAAAAGCGACGAGTGAGCCTCTCATGGCTTTAGACATCGCTGCTTTTGGTTTAGACATAAACGGGATTAACATCGTTAAAATGGTGGACTCAGCAAAAAAACTCATGGGAGGCAGCGATCCCTTCCATATATCCGATGGTTTGTTATCTACTAAAATGGGAAGAATTTTATGCCAATCCATGTATTTTAGCGATAGCAGAAACACGATAATGACCGTCATGATCAGGAGAGGACCGATTACTTCCGCGCATCTTGCGATGCTTTCAATACCTCTAGTGATCGTCACGTAGACAAGAAGAGCGATGGTCATGATGATCAAGACCCAAAACGGGGTTCTGTCAAACAGCATCAAATGTAAAAAATCCGAGCATTGCCTTAATATAGCCCCTATTATGGAATACCATTTGATGAGGTAAGGGATGATTATGATGCTGCCGAGCCATTTGCCGAGTATGCTTCGGCTAAATTCAATCAGAGTCATTTTCGGATAACGCATGCACAGTTTGACACTCATCCAAGTGACGAGCAAGGATACGATTCCAGCTAGAATAACGGAGATCCATGCGTCTTGCATGGCGTGTCTGATTACAGGCGTGATGCTAAGCAGCAGGCACATTCCCGTTTGCATCGTGAAGATTAACCAAAAAAGCTGGTTTCCTGATATGCTCATCTTCCTCATCATTATTCCTCCTCTCAAGTGGTGAGAAACATCAATCTTCGTCTTGATTCGTCTTCTTATTAGGCATCGGACTGGATGAAAGCCGCTCTTTGTTCACTCCTGTGAACGCCGGACGCTTGTGCATAGTCCAGCGAGGCGCACGAAAGAGCACATCTTTTAGATCGCTGTTGTATCTTGGAGCAATCGGGGAGAAGTACGGCACGCCATAGGAATTCAGGTTCACAAGATGGATAAGGATGAAGAGAATGCCAAATGCAATCCCGAAAAACCCCATCATTCCGGAGAGGATCAGCAGCGGGAAACGCAGCAAACGGAATGAGGTCCCGAAGTTATAACGCGGAATGGTAAACGAAGCAATGCCGGTTGCCGCTACAACGATAACCATGGGAGCCGAGACGATGCCAGCTTGTACAGCAGCCTGCCCGATAACTAGCGCACCCACTATGCTGACTGCCGAACCGGCTGCTCTCGGCAGCCTCACTCCTGCCTCCCGCAATGCCTCGAACGTAAATTCCATAATAAACGCTTCAATAACGGCTGGAAATGGACTTGGCTCCCTTGCTACCGCTATGCTGAGCAGCAAATTCGTCGGCATCAGCTGCGGATGATAGGAAATGATCGCTACATAGACGGATGGCAATAACAGCGAAATGATTAACAGAACATACCGAATCCACCTAATCGCCGACGAATAGAAAAAACGCTCATAGTAATCATCAGCGGATTGCAGTGATACCCAGAACGTCATTGGTACGATAAGCGTATAGGGTGAACCATCCTCCATAATGGCAACTTTGCCTTCCAGCAGTGCAGCGGCTGTTACATCGGGCCGCTCTGTATTTTGTACCTGCGGAAATGGGGAGTAGGGGGAATCTTCAATAAACTCTTCGAGATACCCCGATCCGAGAATGGCATCGATTTTGATTTGGCCTAACCTTTTTCGAACCTCGTCTATGACCGTTTCCTCAGCGATTCCTTCTATGTAAGCAATCGAGACGATCGTTTGGGATAGCTCTCCAATTACCATCGATTCAAATTTCAGTCTGGGAGATTGGATTTTTCTGCGAACAAGGCTTGTATTCACGCGCAAGGTTTCTATGAATCCTTCTCTTGGTCCGCGCAGCGTCACTTCCGAGGTAGGCTCTTGTATGGCACGTTTCTCATAGGATGGTATTTCCACAATCAAAGCGTTTGCTTCCCCATCTATCAGTATGGCAGCATTGCCTTTCAAGACGGCTTTAATTACGTCGTCTGTTGAAGCTGAAGATTGGGTTGAGGCGATCGCAGCCGCTTCCTTTTTGATTTGCTCAGCTAAATTTCCTTGCAGTTTATCTTGAAACAAATGAGGCTTTTGGACGATGCTTTCTAGCGTTGCGGTGTCAATTAGTCCATCTACATATATGATCATTAATTTCAGCTGTTCCTCGATCTGGATAGGGCGAAATAAAATGTCGGAGCAGTTATGAAATACATCTCTAAAAAGAGTCTCGTTTTCACGAATACTTGGAGTCAATTGTTCAGCTGGTCTATCGTATTCCAATTGTGTCGCAGGCTGAGAGGTCATTTTATTTTGTTTATTCTTAAAGAAACGGATAATGGCAATCTTCCTTCTCTCCAAAGAAATGTATTCATTTTCCTTGGTATTATTGATTTAAATCGGCTTAATTATGCAAAATGGCTCACAGTCCCAGCGAGGTTGTGCTGTCTCGGCATCCAGTCTTTAATTTTTGAATTGCTCGGATGAGCGGTAACCTCTTGGCGACTGGCCGGTCTGTTTATGAAAGAGCCTTGAAAAGTAATGAACGGAGCTGAAATGATACTTGTCGGAGATCTCCGTGATGCTGAGATTCGTATGTAGCAGATCCTCCACCGCGCGGCCAATTCGAAATCTATTCATATATTGGACAGGGGAATACCCGGTTGTTTTTTTGAAAAGCTCAAAAAAATGGCCGCGGCTCATGTTAAGGTCCCCGTAATAATACGCCGGCGGATAGTTCAGCCCCCGCAACAGATTTTGTTCCATTCGATCAAGCAGCCGTCCGATTCGGGGGTCAGGAATATGGGATTCCTTCAGCATGACCGTTAAGAAGTAATCGATAAAGGCTTGAAAATTTCTTTGGGTCGTCAAGCTGCGCATAAACGTTTTCTCATTTGTAAATTCCCCTGATTTATAAAAGCTCTGAAAATGATCAATCCATGGGCGTGTGGCGTCCACATGAATGATTTCAGGAATGGAATAGGGGAAGGCAGGTCCGACAAGCGCATGCTGAAGCTGGTTTGGCTGATAGCAGATTGGGGCAGCCCAATCGGAAATGCATTGACGCTCCACGTAATGCCAATCGAAGTAACAACAGATGTGCACCATAGGCTGCTGCTTGTCCGCGAGCCATTCGTGATGCTGGCCGGCAGGGATATGAATGAGTGATCCGGGGCCTGTCTCATACTCTCGACCGTTTGTTTTCAGAATACCGAAGCCTTCGCTTATTAAATAAATGGAGCTGGAATAACAAATCCGCGGGAAGCTGGACTGCTCTTTGGCAAAAGGGTAGCGGGTCGCGTAATAAACGTAAGGGTGGAATCCAGAAAAAGACATGCTTGTATCCTCCGTTATTCATTTGAATGGAATTAATCCGTCGATTGTGCAAATAAATGACAGCCTGCTAAATACTTCTTAAGGCTAATGAAATACATTAAATACTGTAGTTACAAGATAAATTAAGGAGTGTTCATAATGCAACAACATTTGAAATTGCTGACTGATGAACAAATTATACAATTCATAACCCAAGGCTATCTAGTGCTGAACAATGAGCTTCCAAATGAGCTGCATCTGAAGGTGATGAGCCGGATTCATGAGGTGCTGCAGGAGGAAGGCAATCCTGGAAACAACATTTTGCCAAGAGTGCCCGACATTCAGAAGTTTTTTGATACGCCAGTCGTGAAGGGGGCGCTAACAGGCATACTTGGACCTGACTATTATCTGCATCCGCATCGCCATTGCCATTACAACCAGCCTGCCAATCAGAACCCTGGAGGCGGGAATTGGCATAAGGATGGTTACTGGAGCGCCATGCGCAGCCACCGGCCTTGGTGGGCGATGATTTTTTATTACACGCAGGCTATTACGGAGGAGCTTGGTCCAACCGCGATTATGCCAGGCTCACAATATAATGAAGCGTACCCCGGAGACGACAAGCCGTTTATGCTGCCAACAGGTCCTGCCGGCACAATGGTGCTAGTACACTTTGATCTATGGCATAAAGCTTCGCTTAATACGTCCAATATGGATCGTTACATGCTGAAATTCCAATTTGCAAGGCTGAGTGCGCCTACGGCCCCAAGCTGGGATCATCAGAAGGAAGCGTTCCAGCTTCCGGATGGAATGTCCGAAGCACGCCTGCCAGTGTGGCAGAGCATTTGGGATTGGATGAGGGGGCAAGCGGAGCCGGAAGGCACGGATCAATCCATCGATATCGAGCGATTGGCAAGCTTGGCACAATCACAAAACGAAGATGCTGCATTAAATTCGGCATATGCGTTAGCGCGTGCAGGAGCAGAAGGCATCAGCAAATTGCATGCGATTATTAGCACTGGCACATATGAAGCAGCCAAACGAGCAACCTATGCGATTTTGACAGCTGGAGAGCAGGCCATTAACGGGTTAATTGACTTGCTTGAGCATGAGGATGGAGAGAAGCGCTCGTTAGCATGCTCAGCAATAGGGATGATTGGCGCTCCAACGGATGAGGCGCTTCGTGAGCTTATCCAGTCGTTATCGGACGAAAACGAGTCTGTTCGCCGTCATGCGGCAGAAGCGCTGGGCATGATCGCAGAGCCTTCCGAACAAGCTGTAGCAGCGCTAACACGCACGCTCGAGGAAGCGGTGGCAAAAGAGCGGGAAGAACGGGCAGGCCATCCCGAGACTGATCAGAGCTATATTCGAAATAAGATCGGTTATGCGGCTGCACTCTCGCTGCTGCGAGTCGGAAGATATGGAAATGTCAGCGAAGTAATATCGGCACTAAACAAGGCGCTGGACAGTTCGGATCGATATGTTCGGGCGTATGCATTTGAAGCATTAACGTTTTTGAGAACGGAGGAGGCAGTGGACGTCCTGCTGCGTTATTACCGGTCAGCCCGTTGGTGCCCGGATACGAATAAAGCAAGCACTTTTTAAAAGGCTAAGAAGCGGCTAAACCAGTTATTAATACTTTCAAAAGAAATGAGCGCTTAGGATTTGTATCTAAGGCTCATTTTGTTTTGCATATAGGCATACAAAGGTCAAATCCAGATTATACATTTTAAGGGTGCCGATTCGGAAAATCATTTTCATTTTGTAAAAATATTGTATTTTATCCTTTTGTCGAAAGAAGCAGGAATTTGCCTCTGCGACACGAATAATATGTATACTCGTATTTTAAGAATTTTTTATGATAAAGACCGCAACTTTTCGTTCCCCGGCCGGTACAATGTAGTATGGCGGTCCGGGAATAATCCGCAGGTGGAGGAGGTTCGCCTGTCATGACTGATTCCCAATTAATACGTGAGATAAAGGATGGCAATGTCGAGCTGTACTCCGAGCTTATGCGGCGCTATCAACGTAAAATATTAGCTTTTATATATCATATGCTCAAGAGTGCGAAGCTGGAGCTGCTGGCTGAGGATTTGTGCTCCGAAACCTTTTATAAAGCATATCGCAGCCTTCATTCGTTTCGCGAGCTGGATGCTTCTTTTTCGACATGGCTGTATACGATAGCCCGGAATACGGTGCTCAGTGAGCTTCGCAAACAAAAATCAGCGCATGTCTCGCTCGATGAATCCGGATTCGAGCCTGTTGCTGCGCTTGATGCGGTTCCGGAGCAGCATGTGCTGCGGAATGAACGGATGGCGATGGTACGCGAAGCGATCAACAATCTGCCAGAGAAACAGCGCTCAGCACTTATTCTTCGGGAATATGACCAGCTGGACTATCAAGAGATCGCTAATATTTTGGGGCAAACGGTCAGTTCTGTTAAATCACTGCTTTTCCGAGCGAGAGCAAGCGTAAAGACGCAGCTGGAGCCATATTTCGGACAAACGCCGCTGATGGAAGAATACGAAGGGATGAATACGAGATGAATTGCAACGATGCGCAAGACAAATTCGGCGAATATTGGGATTTATCTGAGCATGATGAGGATCGGATAGCGATAGACGCTCATCTGCAGGAGTGCACGGCTTGTGCGGAACAGTTCCGTCTATGGGAAGAGAGCGAGGATATGATCCGTTTTCTTTCCGAGGAGGAGGATACCTTTGGTCCAACAGAGCATGTTAATCGCAGTGTAATGGATCGCATCTATGCGGAGGAATCCTGGTTAATGCCGGTTCCGCACAAAAGCTATCAGTTCTCCAAGTCGTTTCGCCGAAATCTTGCGCTAATCATTGCCGCTTGCATGGCTATGTTTGCGAGTGCGTTTTTTGTATTCATATTTGATAACCAGGGGGGTCCCACACAAGCGGAAGTAGCCGAGTTAAGCGGATTGATGGATACGGCTAATGCTTCCGGCGATGGAGTGGTGACGGCTGGATTTTATGCTGAGGTTCCGGTTGCCAGCATCAGCGATCCGTTTGTTCTAAAGGTTATGCCAGCCTTTCCGCAATATTATGTTGCTTTGTCGTTGCTCGGTATCATTATGACGCTGCTTATTTTGAATTGGCTGTCACGAACGCGAAGCTAACGCTGTTTTATCGTAAAGCTCCTTAGGGAGCTTTTTGTTGTATCTATCATGAAAGGGAGCTGGATGCAGACTTGTTGATTGGATTAGTGCGCCACGGAAAAACAGATTGGAATGCCGAAGGGAAAATTCAAGGTCAGACCGATATTCCGCTTAATATCGAGGGAATCGCACAAGCTAAAGCATTAGCTGAACGGTTAAGCGGTGAAGAACGGATTTGGGATGCTGTCGTTTCAAGCGATCTGTTGCGCGCATACGCGACAGCGCAAATCATAGCGGAGAAGCTGGAGCTGCCTATGCTGGATAGTGACCCGCGCCTTAGAGAGCGTTACTTTGGCGAGGTTGAAGGAACGAAGGAGCAGGAGCGGCATGCCCGCTGGGGCAAAGAATGGCGAAGCGTTGCCGAGGGTGTCGAGCCGGATGCTGACGTTAGAGCACGGGGGATAAGCGCGCTTAAGCAATGGCAGCTTGAGTACCCAGACCGCAACTTGCTCGTTGTATCGCATGGCAGCTTTTTGGCTCAATTGCTGGCGGAGCTTTGTTCGGAGCTTGAGGATCAGCATCTATCGAACCTTTCTTACTCCATCTTGGAGCATAGGGACCAGAGATGGCATCCGCAGCTATATAATTGTACGATACATTTAAATCCGTAAAAACATCGAGCAAAGAGTTCTGCCTTCATGCGTATGAAGCCAGGACTCTTTTTTTTGCGCAAACTCCTTGCAAGCTAGGTTATAAAAAGATAGATACTTTCCCATAATGGTATTAACAGACGCTTATCCATTACACAGTACGCTTACGAAGCGGGCCACTAGCAGCTGAAAAGCGGCTTTTGCAGAAAGGAGAGAGCTATGAATTTATCGGATATGCTAGGTTATGCAGACATCCAACAGCTTAGCAGAATTGCAGATGTATACCGTTGCGAGTGCAACGGACATTCGAAAAATGATTTGATACAGTCCATTCTCTCTACCGTAAGTCGGAATGATGTCTTTGAAGCGCAAATAAGCAGCATGAAGCTGGAGGATTTACGCTTCCTGAATTCCTTGCTGTTCGAAGCGCGAAATTCCTTTAGTTTGGAGGACTTAATCGCTCGTGTGCAGCAAAGCAGATTCGGGGATGAAGCTGTAAAACCGGAGCCAGAGCCGCCTAAAAAGTCAAAAAGAGCCAAAAAACAGACAGAGGCAGCCGATAAGCCGCTTAGTCCTAGGGAAATGATCGCAAAATTTAAGCATCAGGGCTGGTTGTTTAACGGATTCAGCGGTCCGAGCAGGTATTTGTTTCAGGTGCCGATCGATATGAAAGCTCGCTTTCGGAACACGCTTGCCAAACGGTTTGCCGCAGATCTGCAATACACCGACGAACCTCCAGTTTATCGCGATGAGCAGATGCTCATTCAAGAGGACATTACACATTTGCTTCATTACATACGCCACAACGAGGTGCAGGTAACGGCTGACGGCTCGATGTACAAAAGGTTCACTCTGCAGCTGCTTGATCAGTTTGGTGTCCAAGAAGAGCTTCCCGCCAAAGGGGCATGGCGTTTTGGTTATGGCCGGCACTTCAATCAATATCCGAATCGGTTGTCGTTCATCTACGATTATTGCTATTACGCCAAGTTTATTAGCGAGAATCAAACGGTACTGTCGGTCACCGCTGCCGGCGAGGAGCGCATCCTTAGCAAGCCTGCTGGCGAAGCGGAGCAAATCTATCGGTTCTGGCTCAAGCTCTATAAAGGACCGATCACACATTTGTTATCGCTCGTACACTGGATCCATGCATTGGCCGGCGAATGGGTTACGGTCGAATCGCTGAGAAGCGTGCTCGTTCCGTTCATTAAGCCTTACTACTATGACGATGCAAATACGATCTTAGAGCAGCGCGTAATGACGATGATGGTTCATTTGGGGCTGCTGCGGCTTGGCGAGCATCCCGTGTATGGGGCGGTTGTCAGAATGACGAAGGCAGGCCAAGCCATCGTGTCAGGCGTCAGCATAGACGAAACTCCACCTATTGCGCTGCGATAACTTTAATTATCCGCTCTTGGTGTACAATCAAATATAAGTTAGAGTTAAAGGAATAAGCTCAGCATTCAACCTATATTTGAGTATCAGAAGGAGCGGATAAAAAAAGATGTTGATTCCCTACAAAGGTGTAATGCCAAAAATTCATGAAGATGTGTACATAGCAGAAGGCGTTAAAATTATTGGAGATGTAACGATAGCTGAGAAAAGCACGGTTTGGTTTAATGCGGTTCTGCGCGGAGATCTTGCGCCTATACAGATCGGTCACAGCTGCAACGTTCAGGATGGCGTAGTCGGTCACTTAAATACAAATCAACCATTAATACTAGATAACGAGGTGTCTATTGGCCACGCCGTAATTATACACGGCTGCACGATAGGCAGAGGCACATTAATTGGAATGGGGGCAATCGTACTTAACGGCGCAGACATTGGTGAATATGCTTTAATAGGAGCCGGTTCGATTGTTACAGAGAATAAAAAAATACCACCCTATACTCTATCTATCGGTTCACCCGCCAAAGTCGTAAGAGAATTGACAGAGGATGATTTGCTGCGCATGAGAAAGACGATGGAGAGCTACGTGACAAAAGGAATAGAATATAGGATCTCTTAACGCCGGTTTGGAGGTGTATCCTATGGACAAAATGAAAGTAGCGTATGAAGCGATGCTCGGTTTGGCCGCAGAATTCGTCTTAGACGAAGCGGTATTGAAATTTCAAACCAATCAAATTTATACGGCAATAGACAAAGCACTGGCCGCAGGTGACGAGGATACGTTTTACCGTCTCGCGAAACAGTTGAATGCTCTCAAAAAATAGCGTTCGTCGCCCTAGACTGCTCTATGTCGATAGATCGCAAGAAGCTTTTCTGATTGAAGCGGACGCATGCGTCCGCTTTAAGTGCAGGAAAGCTTTTTTTCTGAACATAGCAATTGGCAATCGGTAGAAATGGAGTTAACATAGAAACAGTCATGTTGGTGAATGCTGTTAATATGTTAAGGAGTGAGCGCAAGGGATGAAGTTTAGTGAAATATCAAAGGAGCAGTGGGAGGAGCTTAGTCCTTATTTGGACACCTGCCTGCTGCCGATAACCGGAATGGTTGAGCCTATGCAGCCTTACGAGGCGACGGCGTGGCTGGAGCGGCTAAGGGACTTGCTCGATTTAATTGAGATACCGTTTAAAGGGAGAGTCGTTACTTATCCGGCTTGGCATTACATTTATGGTAAGGACAATTTTGCTGCGCATGTGGAGCGGTGGTGCGCTTCGGTGAAGCAGGCTGGCTTTCGTTACGTCATCGTAGTTACGCCGGACAAAGAATTGAAACTCAAGTGCCCTTCCGTCGATTTATGGTTGCAGCCGACAGAGGAAGACGCCCTGCCTCTTCAAACCGAGGTATCGAATCAAATTCGCGCGCTTTGGAGTGGACAAGCTACATAAACTTCTTGAATTTGCCGTATAATATGATCAAAATTTGGGGAAAACAAATGCCAGACAAGGTCAAATGTGACAAAATGATAACAAATTATTGAACGGTAATTTGATAAACGTTCAAATATGAAGCCATATTCTTGACGCTCCCAAGCACCTAGGCTATTATAAGTTATGTCCTAGTTCGTCATGTGTTTTTGCCCTGCGGCAAGACGCGAGATATGGTTGGCAAAGGGGGTTAGAACAGAAGATGAGTAACCATGAACAACACGAGACCGCGCATCGACCGGTTCAGCGCAAAGAAATGTCCCGGCGTCAATTTTTGTCATATACGCTCGGCGGCACAACTGCATTTATGATGGGTGGCGCGGTATTGCCAATGGTTCGTTTTGCAGTGGACCCACTCCTTGAAAAGAAGGGTGAGGGCACTTACGTAAAAGTTGTGGAAGAGAGCAAAATTACGAACGAACCACAAGAATTTAAATTTAAAATTCATCAGATCGACGGTTGGTACGTAAGTGATCCTGAGCTTGCAGCTTGGATTTCAAAGGATGCTAATGGTAAGATTTTTGCGCTTTCGCCAGTTTGTAAGCACTTGGGCTGTACAATTGGCTGGAACACAAAGGGTAAAAATGAATACGATTGTCCTTGTCACGACGCGCGCTACACGAAAGACGGCAAAAACCTAGCGGTTGCACCAAATCCATTGGATGAGTACGAAGTGAAGCTTGAAGGCGGATTCGTTTATTTGGGTCCAGTAATGCCGAATACAAGAACGTAAGGAGGGCGTATTTCAGATGTTTAAAAGTGTATACAACTGGATCGACGAACGTCTTGACATTACGCCGCTATGGAGAGATGTAGCTGACCATGAAGTGCCTGAGCACGTCAACCCAGCACACCATTTCTCTGCGTTCGTTTATTGTTTCGGCGGCTTGACGTTTTTCATCACAGTCATTCAAATCTTGTCCGGTATGTTCTTGACGATGTATTATGTTCCGGACATCATTAACGCTTATGCGAGCGTTGATTACCTGCAGCATAAGGTTGCATTCGGACAAATCGTTCGAGGCATGCACCATTTTGGGGCAAGCTTAGTTATTGTAATGATGTTCCTACATACCCTTCGAGTGTTTTTTACCGGTTCTTACAAGGCGCCGCGCGAAATGAACTGGGTTGTCGGAATGCTGATCTTCTTCATCATGTTAGGCCTAGGGTTTACAGGCTACCTGCTTCCTTGGGATAACAAAGCTTACTACGCAACAAAAGTTGGTGTCCAAATTGCTGAATCCGTACCGGTAATCGGACCATATCTCGCTTCCTTCCTATACGGGGGCGATATCGTAGGCGCGCAAACGCTGACTCGTTTCTTCGCGATCCATGTATTCTTCTTGCCTGGCGCTTTGATCGCGATGTTGGCAGCGCACTTTATCATGATTCGGAAACAAGGTATTTCGGGACCACTTTAAGCGAAGGGAGGCTTACTTATGGCGCATGGTCATAATTCGAATGAGAAGGTTGTCTTTGTAGGCGACTCGCGTGTTAAGAAGAGCAACCATCCGAACATCCCACCGGACTACACGTCATTCCCAGGTAAATCGGAAGCGTTTATTCCGAACTTCCTGCTTAAGGAATGGATGGTAGGCTGCGTTGTGTTAGTCGGCTTTCTAGTATGGGTTATCGCTGAGCCGGCTCCACTTGGCTATCCAGCAGATCCAACGAATGCGGCTTTCATACCGATGCCGGACTGGTATTTCTTGTTCTTGTATCAATTTTTGAAATACCCATACGTATCGCAAGATTACATCTTGCTTGGTACTGTAGGTATTCCAGCCATTATGTTCGGCGCATTGCTGTTAGCACCGTTTTTGGACACTGGCAAGGAGCGCCGCTTCTACCGTCGTCCGATTGCATCCTCTCTAATGGGGCTAACGCTAATCGCATGCGTATACTTAACAGTAGTTTCTTGGGACCACTACCAGCATCAGCTGGAGATCAATGGTCAAGTTCCAGAGCATATTGAACGTGAAGAGAAGGCGCGCGAAGCTGCGGAAGCAGGTAAAGAGCGTCCAAACTACACGAAACCAACCGTTGAAGCATCTCTTGTTGATGCGAATGATCCAGCAATGGACATCGCTAAGCAAGCAGCATGCGTAGGCTGTCATGCCGCTGATCTTAAAGGTCAAGGGAATGCACCAAGCTTAGTCGGCGTTGGCGATAGACTATCTAAAGAGCAGCTCGTTGAAACGGTTACGAATGGTCGTGGCAATGGCGCGATGCCTGCATTTAAAGATTCGTTGTCTGCCGAAGAAATAGACCAGCTAACGACTTGGCTGTCTAAGCAAAAAGCAGCAACTGAATAAATTGTTTGAAAAAACCTGATCGGATTATACGGTCAGGTTTTTTTCTCGAATATAACATTTTAGCTTATGTCGAAGGAGTAGTGGTTCAACATGCTCAGTTATTTCTGGAGCCGCGAATTTTTGCTTAGCCGGCCATTTTTATGGCTCCTTTTTATCGTCAATTTGGGCGGGACGGTGTATGGTTACATCTGGTATGAAAGCCAGCTTGTCGCTACGCTTGAAACTCATCCGCTATGGCAAATTGTGTTTGTACCCGATTCCCCGACGGCAAGCTTGTTTTTCACTATTGCTCTCCTTTATTTTTTGTTTCCGCCACGAAAGTCCTACGGCCTTGTTAAAGTTGGCCGCAGTATAATAGAAGCATTAGCAGTCGTATGCTCCGTAAAATACGGGATTTGGGCCGTTTCGATGATCGTGGCAGGGGCTTGGCAGGGCGCGGAGCTTCACTGGCAGCATTATATGCTTATTGCTTCCCATCTGGGCATGGCATTCGAGGCGTTGCTTTTTTTTCGATTTATGAAAGCGGGAGTCGTTGCTCTGATCGCGGCTACTTGCTGGCTGCTACTGAATGATACGGTTGACTATACGTTTGGAATATACCCGTACCTGGCGGATGAATTAAATGATGATCTTTCGGCAGTGCGTGCTTTTACATATGGTTTGTCCTTCTTCAGCTTAGGGGCTGCTTTGCTCGTGTGGCGATTTAGAAAGAAGGTATAACAGTGGACATCCCCTCATAGATTGATCTATGGGGGGATGTCCATGAAGATACGATTTATAATTCCATTCGTCATATGTATCGTCATGACGATCGGTTATGCCGGTTCTGTATGGGGAAATAGTGCGCCGCTAAGCCAGTATGCGCCTTTGTTATCGTCAAGCCCATATAAGCAACTACAGCGATTGGATGATATGGCAAGCTCATTATATGAAGCAGCTAATACGAATAATCGCCAGACAAGCTATCAGTACGTCCAGCAGCTGCAGCGGGTTATTGAAGGCGGGCTTAGGCAAACAATGGGAAATGAAGAGGGCTGGTCGGCAATGGCGCAGGATGCAAGAACGATTGAGCATACGTTGGTAAGCGGTGCTGGCAGCTCAAGCTGGTTGATGGAGGCAGCTCGCATTAAATTGGCTGCAGATGCGCTAATTCGACCCGAGCATGCCTTATGGCTGCAATACGAGAGCGTCATGCTGGATGATCTATCACGTGTAGAGAAAGCATGGAAACGTCAGACGGGTGATGGGGCGATTGCGGCAAGGGCTTCAATGACGGGCCTGCAGGAGCATGCAAAGCGGATAGAGCCGGCCATTCGGATGCTGTACGGCGGCATGCTTGAGGCTGAACTTACCGAACGGATTCTCTATACGAATAAGCTGCTCGAAGCCAATGTACATAATATTACGAATGATGCTATGATTGACCGCTCCTTGAAGGCGTTAAAGGAATCGCTCGTACGCTTGTTTGATCAGAGTGGGCGAGAAAATTCTTTGCCGGCTGTTGCAGCTATTCCAACCTCAAATCCGCTTAGCTGGACGCTTTTCTTAGGTGCGCTTATATCCGCCATTCTTACCTATTCGGGCTGGAGAAAATATAAAGCAAATCCATTTGGCGTAAAGCCGATTACGAAGTAGAGCGGTTATTCTTCTTTAAAACCTTCGCCAAGCACATCATGCACTTCATTAATGACGATAAAAGCTTTGGGGTCGATATTGCGGACGATCGTTTTCAGCCGGCGTATTTCTTGCCGCTGGACGACGCAATAGACGACCTCTTTTTGTTGTCCGGAGAAAGCGCCTTTTGCGGGGATAAGGGTGACGCCGCGTTCAAGCTCAAGCGATATTTGATCGGAGATCGCTTCGCCATGCTCGGATATGATCGAAAAAGATTTGGCTGCATAGGCGCCATCCTGAATGAAGTCTATCAGCTTTGAGGCAATAAACACCGTCACAAGGGTGTAAAGCACCTTTTCAATCGTAATATAAAACAAAGAAATTCCGATGATGAAGGCATCAAATGAAAGGATAATTTGTCCCATGCTCATTCCCTTTGAACGAGAAACGATGCGCGCGATAATGTCTACGCCTCCGGTTGTTCCGCCAAATCGAAATACGATGCCGAGTCCTGTCCCAAGGGATACGCCGGCATAGAGAGCTACGAGCATATAGTCGTTGGTGCCGTGGAACGGGATGACCCATTCGCGGTCAATCAGCTGTTCCATAAGCGCAAGGAAGCAGGATAAGGATATAACGCCAATAAGCGTATACAACATTTGCCCGCGTCCAAGCGCCTTCCAGCCCAGAAAGAACAAGGGGATGTTGAGTACTAATGTAGAGATGGATAGCGGGAGTCCAGCAGCATAGTTGAGTAAGACGGCGATGCCTGTAACACCCCCCTCCATAAGCTGGTTTGGAATGACAAAATAGTGCAGCCCAAACGCATAGATAGCAGTGCCGATCATGATGGGAATAATCAACCGCAATTGCTGTAGCATATTTGGCAACCCCGTTCAGTTTCTATTTTCGAATGGCTAACAATGACTTACATGTAGTATGGCTAAATATCATCAATCAAAAAACATTGATTTTAAATAGGCCTTTACGTTAACATAGTGAAGTATAGCTATCGACAGAAAGGAAATGTTTCGATGTCGGAAAAAACATTGTCAGATATTCAGCGAGAAGTAGATGATTACATTTCTCAATTTAAAGAAGGCTACTTCAGCCCGCTTGCCCTGATGGCCAGAATGTCAGAGGAAGTAGGGGAGCTTGCTCGCGAAGTGAACCACTTCTATGGAGAAAAGCCCAAAAAAGCGGATGAGGCGGATAATTCCGTTGAAATGGAGCTTGGCGATATTTTATTTATTCTTTCTTGTTTTGCGAATTCGCTCAATATTGATTTAACGGAAGCGCATAATAAAGTCATGCATAAGTTTACAACTCGTGATGCGAATCGGTGGACGAAGAAAATAACCGAACTGTAAACAAGCTCCTAACATATGCTGTACCATCAACCTGTGTACAAGGAGGATGGGCGGATGGATGGAGAGAGCTGCATCAAAAAAGCTTATGAATTCATCTTTAACAGCGATTTCGAGCAAGCGATATATTGGTTCGAGCAGGCGATCGAAGCCGAACCGGAAAATGCATTTTATTATCACACATGCGCCGTGTCATGCGCTCGCAGCGGCAAATGGGCGAAAGCGAAGCAGCATGCGGAGTCAGCTTTAAGGCTGGATCCTGAGCATGCGGAATACAAATATCATTTACAAACCGTTGAAGCTAGGATACTGCTGGCTGAAGCGGACCTTTTGCTAGCGAAGGTACCGCCGAAGCTTGTCGAAGCAGCAGAGCTGCTGGATCGTGCGAGCTCGCTAGACCCGCTTAGCTTTGATGCATTTTATACGCTTGGAGTGATATACGCTGCCCTTAATCAATACGATAAGGCTGCCAGTAACGCAAGGGAAGCGATGCGGCTTGATCCAAGCCATTCAGCAGCGAGAAGATTGTTTGCCGACGTGAACCGAAAGCGACGCATGCAGCACTTGCGCATAAACGTACGAAAAAGAAAAAGGAACAGGTGATAAGCATGACGACACAAAAAATACGAGTGGCAGTAGCTGGCGCAAGCGGAAGAATGGGGCGCGAGGTTGTCAAAATGGTGCTGGAGGACGAGACGCTTCAATTGGTTGCGGCCGTCGCTCCTTCAGCGGGTCCTGTTGACGCTGGCTTGTTTGCCGGTAAAGCAAATACAGGAGTCATTGTTAGCGCTACGCTTGAAGAGGCGCTCAGCAGCTCGAATGCCGATGTGCTGGTCGATTTTACAGTGCCCCAGGTAGCCTATAGCAACACCAAAACATCGATTGGGTTTGGCGTGCGTCCCATAATCGGGACAACCGGATTTACGCCGGAACAGATCGAGGAGCTGGACGAGCTTTGCCAAGAAAAAGGGATTGGCGGCCTTATAGCGCCAAACTTCTCAATCGGAGCTATTTTGATGATGAAATTTGCGGCTGAGGCTTCAAAATATTTGCCGCATGTGGAAATTATCGAATATCACGGCGATCAAAAGCTGGATGCGCCGTCAGGCACTTCGATCAAGACCGCTGAGTTGATCTCGCAGGTTCGCAAGGAATTGCGCCAAGGCAATCCAAATGAGGAAGAGGTAATAGAAGGCGCTCGCGGCGGCTATTACAACGGATTCCGCATACATAGCGTGAGACTTCCAGGCGTATTTGCACAGCAGGAGGTCGTATTCGGAGGCAACGGCCAGACGCTTAAGATTCGTCATGATTCCTATGACCGCGCAGGATATATGCCAGGTGTCAATGTAGCCGTGAAGAAGGTTATGACATACAGCGGTTTAATTTACGGCTTCGAACATATCATGGACTAGGTATTTCGTCACCAGGAGAGGGGAACGGCATGTTAAACATAGCATTTATCGCGCATGATCGAAAAAAAGAGGAAATCGTAAATTTTGTAATCGCATATGAGAAGGTTTTTGTTCCGCATAAGCTGTATTCGACAGGTACGACAGGCACGCGTATTATGGAGCAAACCAACTTGTCCATCCATCGGTTCATGTCGGGCCCGCTAGGCGGCGACCAACAAATTGGAGCGCTAGTGGCTCAAAATGAGATGGATTTAATTATTTTTTTGCGCGACCCTCTGATGGCTCAGCCTCATGAGCCCGACATTATTGCATTGCTTCGTTTATGCGATGTTCAGGGAATTCCGGTTGCGACCAATATTGCGACTGCTGAATTGCTCGTAAAGGCGCTTGAGCGCGGAGACTTCGCATGGCGGGAGCTTGTCCATAAATATAAACCGGGTGTTGCCGAATGACCGAATCGCTAGATATTCTCGTTTTTGGCGCACATGCTGACGATGCCGAGATTGGAATGGGCGGTACGATCGCGAAGCATGTGCAAGCCGGCTTCAAAGTCGGCGTCTGTGATTTGACTGAGGCTGAGATGTCGTCAAACGGCACGGTGGAGCTGCGAAAGCAGGAAGCGGCTGAGGCTTCTAAGGTGCTTGGGCTTAGTATGCGTTCCAATCTTGGACTGCCTGACCGGGGGCTAGAGCCTACAAGAAATCAGATTGAGCAAATTGTATCTGAAATTCGTACATTTAAGCCGCGCATCATTTTTGCACCATATTGGGTAGACCGTCATCCCGATCATGTGGCAACAAGCCAATTGATTGAAGAGGCTGTGTTTAATGCCAAGCTTCGAAGGTATATGCCGGAGCTGCCTGCGGTGCAAGTGTCGCAGCTTATTTATTATTATATAAATGACGTTGATCAAGTGTCCTTGATCGTTGATATTAGTGATTTCCATGAGACGAAGCGTAACGCGCTTTTGGCTTATCGTTCGCAATTTGATGCAGCGGCAGCCGGATCAGACCGTGTGGCAACACCGCTCACGAACCGTTATGTAGAGCGAGTGGAAGCGCGTGATTCGCTGCTTGGACAAGCAAGAGGCTGGTCGTATGCGGAGGGCTTTGCTTTAAAGCGCCCACACGCCGTACAATTTTTTTGACAAATCGTACAGCTCTTGTGTAATACAATAGTTATACGTGACGAACACAGGAGGCGCGACAACAGTGGCGAGAAAATTAAAGATTGGCATAACCTGTTACCCAACCTTGGGCGGATCGGGAGTCGTGGCTACTGAGCTTGGTAAGCTGCTGGCAGAACGCGGCCATGAAATTCATTTTATAACGCACAGTATTCCTTTTCGGTTGGGACACTTTAATAAAAATATTTTTTTCCATGAAGTAGAGGTCAATGATTATTATGTGTTCCGCTATCCGCCGTATGATTTAGCTTTGGCGAGCAAAATGGCGCAGGTAGCCAAAATGCAGCAGCTTGATCTGCTCCATGTACATTATGCGGTACCCCATGCGGTTTGTGCTTATTTGGCGAAGCAGATGAACGGGGATGGACTTAAAACGGTGACGACGCTTCACGGTACCGATATTACGGTGCTGGCGCAGGATGAATCGTTAAAGAACCTGATCCGTCTTGCCATCCACCAAAGCGATGCCGTTACGGCCGTATCCAAGGATCTAATCAATGAAACGAGGCAGCTGCTTGATATCACCACACCTATTGACTTAACTTATAATTTTGTCGATAAGCGTGTGTATTACCCAAGGGATGTCGTATCGCTTCGAGCGGATTACGCGGCGCCGAACGAGAAAATCTTGATGCATATATCCAACTTCCGCCCCGTAAAACGTGTTGGCGATGTGGTTGATATTTTTGCACGCGTATCAGAGAAGGTGCCTTCTAAGCTCTTGCTCGTGGGCGAAGGGCCAGAGCTTTCCAAGATCCAGTGCCGGATCAGGCAGCTTGGTCTTGAGGATCGCGTTCATTTCCTTGGCAAGCAGGAGGATGTCGCACAGGTCATCTCGATGGCGGATGTGCTGCTGCTTCCTTCGGAGAAGGAAAGCTTCGGCTTAGTGGCGCTTGAGGCGATGGCCTGCGGCGTTCCGACTGTCGGATCGGATGCAGGGGGCATTCCCGAGCTGATTACGCACGGTGAGACAGGATTCTTGTCGCCAATAGGCGATGTAGAGGACATGGCGAAAAACGTTGAACGGCTCCTTACAAATGAGAAGCTGCACGAGCAGTTTAAACAAGCCTGCATATTCAGAGCTAGAAATGAGTTCTGCAATGACGTAATAACGACGCAATATGAGGAAATTTATTATCGGGTGCTTGGCATCGAGGCAGACTTGCCGATTGCCGTCTGCAGCGATTAAGAGGTAGCTGCTGCCAAGAAAGGTGAGTATGATGCGGCTTTCGTTTCCTGAACCGATTTTATCCGCATTGCCCATCGTTCAGCGGCTTCGAGAACATCATTTCGAAGCCGTCTTTGTGGGCGGCGCAGTGCGGGATTCATTATTAGGCTTGCCAATCAAGGATGTCGATATTGCAACTTCAGCCCGTCCGGAGCAGGTGCTAGAGCTTTTTGAGCGCTGCATACCGACGGGTTTGCAACATGGCACGATTACGGTCATCCATGAAGACGTCACCTATGAGGTTACGACGTTTAGACAGGAATCCGCTTATGAAGCCCATCGTAAACCGGAGAGCGTGCTCTATATAACGGAACTTGACGGAGATCTGCTTAGGCGGGATTTCACGATGAACGCCATGGCGCTTGCCGAGGACGGCGAGCTATATGATCCATATGGCGGCATGCATGATTTGCAAAATAAGACGATTCGCTCTGTAGGCGACCCTGAAGCGCGCTTTCAAGAGGATGCGCTGCGGATGATGAGAGCTGTCCGTTTCATTGGCGTTTATCAGTTGGTCCCTGCATTTCGCACGTGGAGAGCGATTATCCGCCATCGGGAATTGCTTGAATTTATCGCAATGGAACGTGTACAGGTAGAGCTAGACAAAATGCTTGCCGGCGCAGATCCGCAGAGAGCGCTTCGGTATGTTGCGGCAAGCGAATTGCTGTTTCATTTGAAGGAGCCTTTTCCGGACGAAGCGGCTATATCGATGAAAGAAGCTTACCAGAGCGGCAAAGCAAGAAATCTCTTTAGCTTGCTGCATGAGGTGGAGTCAATCGATGGACGCTGGGCCGCGATTGCTATTGCGCTTAGGATTTCAAGTGATGCTGCTAAGCAAGCGCTTCAAGTTCTTCGATTTTCCAATTCGCGCAGCAAGTTTATTTTAACGATAATAGAAATCCATAAATGTATGGAAATAAGGTCGAAGCAAGCCGATATAAATGAGCTGCATGCGTTCTGGCTGGATATCATCATCCGATTTGGAAAGCTTGAAGCTGGCGAGTGGCTCGTGATCATGCGTAAGGTTCATGCAGCGCCGGAGATCTTCTCAAGCGACCTTCTAAACCGTTTGAACGGTTGGCTTGAAGATATTCCTGTCACTTCGCTAAAACAGCTTAAAATAAGCGGTAGAGATTTAACGAGCCATATGCAAAAAGATGCGGGACCTTGGGTAAAAGAGTTTCTTGGACGGTTGCTCCAAATGGTAGCATTGGGAGAGTTGGAAAATCAAAAGGAAACGCTTCTTAAGCAAGCATCACAGTGGAAATAAGCAGGAGGACTGGGAACTCAGTCCTTCTTCGCTTTTAGTTTAGGAGGGATTGGAATGAATCATGAGCCCTTGCTTCGCTTGTTTGAGGACAGGCCAGGTGAATACATATCGGGAGAAAGCATGAGCCAAGAGCTCGGCGTTAGCCGGACTGCGATCTGGAAGCAAATCCGCAAGCTGGAAGCAGCAGGCTATCATTTTGAAGCGTCTAGAAGGCTCGGCTACCGGTTGCTTAGCGTTCCGGACAACCTTGCTGTCGAAGAGCTGACAAGCCGCTTGAATACAAGCGCTTTTGGCAAGACGATTCATTATTTTGAAACGGTGGAATCTACGCAAAATCTCGCTCGCGCAGCAGCAGAAGAAGGCGCTGCGGAAGGTACGTTATTTCTAGCGGAGCAGCAGGTCAGCGGACGCGGCCGGATGGGGCGCAACTGGGTATCGCCACGCGGCAAGGGCGTTTGGATGAGTATGGTGATGCGTCCATCCGTGCCGATTCATTTTGCGCCGCAGCTTACGTTATTGACGGCTGTCGCGTTATGCAGAAGCTTGAAGCGGGTTACTTCTTTGCCTATCGGCATCAAATGGCCAAATGACCTGCTCATCGGCGGGAAAAAAATAAGCGGAATATTGCTTGAATCAGCTGCTGAGGATGAACGTTTGCGTTATGTAATTGCAGGCATCGGCATTAGCGTAAATTTAGAAGAAGCCGACTATCCCGTGGAATTGCTGGAGAAGGCAACTTCCCTTCGCATCAGCGCGGAGCAAAAATGGGTGCGGGAGGATATTATCGCCGAGTTTCTGAAGGAATGGGAACAGCTTTATTTCCTTTACCAAGAGCAAGGGTTTAGTCCGATCATTACGCTCTGGGAAGCGTTGTCGGTATCGCTTGGCAAGACTGCAAGGCTTATAACGCCTCAAGGTGATATTACGGGTATTCCTATCGGGCTTGATGAGAGCGGGGCGATCCGAATTCAGCTTGCGGACGGAACGGTGAAGCCTGTTTTCTCCGCAGAAATGGGCGAACCTCTATAGCGCGTTTCAAGCCGTTTACGGATTGCAGAAAGTTTGGTAAACTAGTGTTATCGGGCGGTATTCTAACGGAAGCTGCACTGATGACGAACAAAAAATATGTAAATGGTTGGGAATGCACACTCTGCTCTGAGCCGTAGGGACCGAGACAGAAGGAAGCACAACAAGCAAACGTTTCCTTTTCAGTTTGGGGACCTTTTTAGCAGCGGCTAAAAGGTTTTTTTGTGTTTATCCTATCATTGAAAAGGGGATGAAGCTGATGAGGAAACGACTGACGATTACGAATATGAAGAAGATGAAGCAGGACCGCAATGCGATTTCCGTATTGACAGCTTATGATTATCCTTCAGCCAAGCTTGCTGAAGAAGCTGGAATTGATGTTATACTGGTCGGCGATTCACTCGGGAATGTCGTGCTGGGTTATGACACGACGATACCCGTAACGATCGACGATATCGTTTATCATACAAGAGCGGTTGCTAGGGGTGCCCAGCATACGTTCATCGTTGCCGATATGCCGTTTATGACCTATGGCATCGGCCGCGAATCCACGCTGCGCAATGCAGCGAAGATTATGCAAGAAGGCGGCGCCCAAGCGGTAAAGCTTGAAGGCGGCGAAGAGATCGCTTCTGATGTTGCGGCGCTTGTGAAAGCAGGCATACCGGTAATGGGGCATATCGGGCTTACCCCGCAATCGGTTCATCAGCTTGGCGGCTATAAGGTGCAAGGCAAGCTGGATTCGGAAGCTCAGCAGTTGATCAAAGACGCGAAGGCATTGGAGGAAGCAGGCGCTTTCAGTATTGTTATCGAGCTTGTGCCCGAGTCGCTTGCCACGATGATCAGCGATGTTCTTACGATACCGATTATCGGCATCGGCGCAGGCCGCGGCTGTGATGGGCAGGTGCTCGTTTACCATGATATTTTGCAATATTCATCACCTTACTTTGAGAAAAAATTCGTGAAAACCTATGCGGATATCGGAACGACGATTAGAAATGCCATTCAATCTTATGTCGACGAAGTAAAAACGGGCGTTTTCCCTGCAGAGGAGCATGTTTTCTCCGCTCAGCCGGCAGCAGCTATTCCTTCGTTGTACGGCAGTGCTGATTCGAATGCGGCAAAGAATGAACAAGCGGATAAAAGCGAGCCAAAAAAGGAGGTTCCTCTGCCATGATCATCTGCCGGACGAAAGCGGAGCTCAAAGAGCAGTTGTCGAACCTCCGCCAAGCAAATAAAAAAGTTGGACTTGTTCCGACGATGGGTTATTTGCATGAGGGCCATGCCTCGCTGCTGCGCCAAGCGCGCTCAGAATGTGAGGTTGCCGTTCTTAGCATCTTCGTAAATCCGCTGCAATTCGGGCCAAACGAAGATTTGGATCGTTATCCGCGCGATGAGAAGCGGGACTTGGCGCTGGCTGAAGAATGCGGAACCGATATCGTCTTTATCCCTTCCGTTGAGGAAATGTATCCGAGCAAGCCGCTTACGATGGTCATCGTCAATCAGGTTACCGATCGTTTATGCGGCGCATCGAGACCCGGCCATTTTGATGGCGTTGGAACGGTTGTCAGTAAATTGTTTCATCTGGTCGCGCCGGACCGCGCTTATTTCGGCATGAAGGATGCGCAGCAGGTGGCGGTTATTGAGCAAATGGTCCATGATCTTAACTTCCCTGTGCAAATTGTTCCATGCCCAATCGTACGCGAGCCGGATGGGCTTGCACTTAGCTCTAGAAACGTATATCTTAACGCCGAGCAGCGCGGACAGGCCGTCATTTTATCAAAAACGCTCCAGCAAGCCTCTGAATGGGCGGAGGAGCCGGAAATGACCGTTGAGCGCCTTCAAGCGAAGGTTAAAGTCGAGCTGAGCAAAGCAAGCGAAGCGGTGATCGATTATGTAGAATTGCTGCATTACCCATCCTTGCAGGCACCGGAAGCGATAGCTCTAATTCAATCCATTAAACAACCGTTAATATTGGCGCTTGCCGTAAAATTTGGTACTACGCGTCTTATCGATAATCAATTAATACAAGCAGCGGAGGTGAATGAGCATGTTCAGAACGATGATGAAGTCAAAGCTGCACCGGGCAACCGTCACGGAAGCGAACCTGAACTATGTAGGTAGCATTACCATTGACGAGAACTTGATGGATGCGGCAAACATTTGGGAGAACGAAAAGGTTCAAATCGTAAACAACAACAATGGAGCGCGCTTTGAAACCTATGTCATTACAGGCGAGCGAGGCTCAGGCGTCATTTGCTTAAATGGTGCAGCGGCAAGGCAAGTACAGCCAGGCGATCAGGTTATTATTATTTCATACGCAATGATGACGGACGAAGAGGCAAAGCAGCACAAACCAATCGTTACGATCCTAGATGCCAACAATCGCCCGCTGCAAATGTTGAATGAAGAGCTTCACGCGACTATCCTGTAACTTGCGAATCGGATACGTTAATCCCTGCGTTATGTAACGAATGGGACACCGTATGAAAAGCGCCGTTAAAACAAAAAATGAACATAACACTCCTTAATTCTTTGGCGAAGGCGGGATGCGGTATGTTCCAGCATATGTTTTCATCCATGAACGACATGCTTGATCAAATTATTGAACAGTATGAGGGTGCAGGCGCACAGGAAAAGCAGCAATTCGAAGAACAAATGAATGAATTAAAAAAAGTTAGCGATACGTTTATTGCGCAGTGGCTTGAATTCGAGGAGAAGTTTGCTGAGTTCAAGGATCAGCAAGGCGAGTTAGCCACAGCTGCAAAGCCTCAACTGGTCGCACCCGTGCATGGCGAGGCTGCAGCATCTGCAATACCATGCAATTCAGCTGATTTAGAAATACCAGACGAGCTTGCGTCGATTATTTCCAAAGGTCAAGGCTATTATAAGTTATTTATGTTTTCGCAAGCAGCGGTACAATTTCAAACGGCTATTATACAATCGCCGGAATGTAACTTGGCTAGACTGTTTTTGGGCATGACTCATATGCATCTCCAAAATTGGAATGAAGCGCAGCGGCATTTTCAACTGTTGATTGCGTTGACGGACTTTCCCAAATGGCTCGCTATGGGCTATAATGCGCTAGGGTGCATTCAAGCGGTGCGCATGAATTTGGCGCAAGCGGAGCTGTTATTCAAAAAGGCTTACGAGGTCTGCCCAAGCTTCAAGGATCCGCTCAACAATTTGAAGTCATGCCAGGAAACACCCAAGCAATTATCGTTATATTTCGGAAGCACGGAGCTGTGCTGTTTGTGAGAGGATCGGGGAATGAATGAAATTTGCAGTATTGGACTTAGAAACGACGGGACATGGCCACGAGGATGACATTTTGCAAGTTGGTCTGGTCATCGTTTCCGATGAGCTTGAAATCATCGATACGTTTAGCTCCTTTGTTCGGCCTAACATCCCAATACCGGCCTTCATTACACAATTAACCGGCATTGATGAATCGGTCGTTGCGGATGCTCCAAGGCTAAACGAGGTAATCGCGAAGCTTGTCCCCTTATTGGACGACGCGGTACTTGTCGCACACAATGTCGGCTTTGACGCAGGGTTTTTGAACCAAGCGCTGGTACGCTGCGGTTTGCGTTCTTTTGCCGGGCGCAGGCTCGATACCATTGAATTGCTTCGCATATTATATCCTACAATTAATACGTATCAGCTTGGAGCCGTTTCTGAGCTCTTCGGTATACAGCATGATCAGCATCATCGTGCCGACAGCGATGCGCGGGCAACCGCGCAATTGCTGATCGAATCGATTACAAAGCTACGCAAATTGCCGCTGCTCACTTTGCAGCGGCTGTCTGCGCTTGTGGATGATGGCAGCGATTTGAGCTGGTTTATTAAGCATACGCAGCAGCAGATGGAGTATCGAACCGTTTTTGAATCAAATGAATACGACTACTTTAATCAATTCGCGATGAAGGTACGCGAATGGAGCGACGAGCAGCCTGCACGCGCAGGGAGCAGCGACGCTTTGCCGCTGACGGATGTTTCTTTCGACAATTATTTAGCTGAGGTCAGGCAACGTTTTGAACAAAAGTTCGAAAATTATGAAGAGCGTGAAGCGCAGGTAGCGATGTTTCAAGAGGTATACAGTGCGCTTAATCAAAATCAGCATTTGCTTATTGAAGCTGGGACAGGTACGGGGAAGTCATTAGGTTATTTGATTCCGGCTCTATACTATGGCATTCAGAACGGCAAAAAGGTTGTCGTTAGCACGCATACGATTAATTTGCAAGAGCAGCTCAGGCAGCGTGATATCCCGCTGCTCGAAGAGATTTTACCTTTCGAATTTAGAGCTTCTATCTTCAAAGGGCGAGGCAATTACTTGTGCCTCCGCAAATTCGAAGGGAAAGTAAATACGAAGGATTTGGTATCGCCGATTGAGGATACGGTAACTGCCGCGCAGATGGTTGTTTGGCTAGGCGAAACGGAAACAGGAGATCAAGAGGAGCTGAATTTTGGCAACAAAGGCGCTGACTTTTGGTCAACTGTAGCGAGCGATACGGATTCCTGCCTAAACCGGGCATGCCCATGGTTCAAAAGATGCTTTTATCACCGGGCAAAACACGAATCCAATATTGCCGACGTTACGATTACGAACCATTCGATGCTGTTTACGGACGTCCAAGCGGACCATCGTTTGCTTCCAACCTATACTCATCTTATTATTGATGAAGCGCATCATGTCGAAGAGGTGGCAGGAAAGCATCTTGGCATGCAAATCAACTATTTCTCTTTGACGCAGGCTGTGCTTCGCTTATTTAAGGACAGCCGGTCAGGCTTATTGCCAGCGCTCCGCCAAAAGCTGATGTATGAGGATGATGCTCATCAAGCTTCATGGCTGGAGACGATTGATACGGTCATTCCTATTTTTCAAGAGATCAAGGAGCATTGGGATAAGCTGTTCGAGATGCTTTACAGCTTCACGGCGACTTCTTCAGACGGTCCAACCGAGAACGGGCAAACCGTATGCCGTCTTAAGAAAAACGAGCTTCCTGCGAGCTGGGAGGATGGCGTAACGGTTGAAGGAAACTTGCATACGGAGCTGAACCGCGTTACACGAACCGTTGACAAGATGGTTACGGATATTAAGGACCGCGTCGACGATCCTAGCGTGCAGGCGATCATAACCGATTTGAACGGTGCGGTCCGTGATTTATCACGGCTGAAGGATGAGCTGCGGACGTTTATTAAGCTCGATTTGGCGGATTCGGTATTCTGGATCGAAGCAAGCAGCACTTATCGTTACCGGTCTGTGCACCTGTACGGCGTGCCTGTTGATGTAAGCGCTCAGCTGCAAAAATATTTCTTTGATGTAAAAGAAAGCATCGTGTTAACGTCAGCAACGTTATCCGTCCAGAAATCTTTCCAATATGCGGCTGAGCAGCTAGGACTTACGGGTTATGAAGAGCAAGGGCGGCTAAAAACCGTTCAGCTTCCTTCGCCTTTTAATTATAGGGAGCAGGCGCTTGTCGTTATCCCGCGTAATTTCCCGGTATTAAGAGGCGCTGCAGTGGATGATTCTTATCTGGAGATGCTTGTAAAATCACTCGGTGACGCGGCGAAGGAAACACAGGGCAGGATGCTCGTCCTTTTCACATCCTACCGCATGTTGAAGCAAGTTTATGAGCCGCTCAAAGAGATGCTAAGCGCTTCCGGCATTCAAGTGCTGGGCCAAGGGATCGACAGCGGCAACCGAACGAAGCTTACGAGAAGATTCCGCCAAACGCCTGAATCTGTATTGCTTGGCACAAGCAGCTTCTGGGAGGGTGTAGACATCCCTGGCGAGGCTTTGATTTGCTTGGCAATCGTCAGACTGCCTTTTCAGCCGCCAAACCATCCATTGGCAGAAGCTAAAGCTGAAATGCTGCAGCGCCAAAAGCAAAATCCGTTTATGAAGCTGTCCATACCCCAAGCGGTAATCCGTTTTAAACAGGGCTTTGGCAGGCTTGTAAGAACGTCGCAAGACAAGGGCATTGTCATCATTTACGATACGAGAGTCATTGACACGTATTATGGAAAACATTTCTTGTATTCTTTGCCAGGTCCAAAAATCGAAACGATGCATACGGACCAAATGATTGTTCGAATGCGCGAATGGTTATCGGACGAGAAGCCAGGAGTACTGCAGGTTAGTCAAGTAGCGTCAAGTGCAGAGGAGGATAAGCGATGAAGCAAACAAAAATATCGGAGGCTGTCGTCAGGAGGCTTCCGATTTATCTCCAAGTATTGAATGAGATGCATAATCGCGAAATTCAGACCGTTTCTTCACAGGATTTGGGCGTGAAGCTTGATCTTAACCCTGCTCAGATCCGAAAGGATCTTGCCTATTTCGGCGATTTTGGGCGCAAGGGTGTCGGTTATGACGTTGTTTATCTAATCGAGAAGATAAGGCAGATTTTGAAGGTTGATCAGACAATCAAAGTTGCACTGGTGGGAGCCGGTAATTTGGGGCATGCCTTATGCAATTACAATAAATATTCAAAGGATAATATGCAGATTACGGCCGTATTCGATGTGCATCCAAGCAAGATCGGAACGAGCATCAACAATTTGATCGTGCTGCCTATGAGCGAGCTGGTCAAAACCGTTGCGGAGCAGAAGATAAGAATAGGCATCATAACGGTACCTGCCTTCGAAGCGCAAAACGTTGCAAATCAGTTCGTCGAAGCGGGTGTGGAGGGCATTCTAAATTTTGCGCCTGCCATCCTGCGGGTACCCGATGAAATTCGGATACACAATGCGGATTTTACGAAGGAATTGCTTAGCTTAGCCTACTATTTGGTTAGAGAAGGAGAGTCAAAGGATGAGTCAGATTTGGATTGAAAATGGTTTGTTCGTTACGATGGATGACGCAAATCCAACATTTAAAGGACATATGGTCGTTACGAACGACCGAATTACCTACATAGGTACGGCGGCGCCGGAGCAGCTCTCAGAGGACGTTCAAAAAATCGACGGAAGCAAGCTGGCATTTATGCCGGGACTTATTAATACGCATGGTCATGCAGCGATGAGCTTGCTTCGGGGATACTCCGATGATCAAAATCTGCAAGTATGGCTGGAGCAGAAAATGTGGCCGATGGAAGGCAAATATGTCGACCAAGATACACGTGCCGGCAGCGCGCTTGCTATCGTAGAAATGCTGCGCTCAGGCACGACAGCATTCGTGGACATGTACGACCGGATGGATCAAGTGGCTCAAATGGTTGATCAAAGCGGCATTCGCGGCGTTTTGACAAGAGGCGTAATTGGCCTATGCCCGCCGGATGTGCAAGAGTCTAAGCTTGCTGAAGCGATTGCTTTCGCCCGTGATTGGAACGGCAAAGCGGATGGACGCATTACGACGATGATTTCACCGCATGCGCCATATACTTGCCCGCCGGAATATATCGAACGCTTCGTCCAAGCCGCACATGATTATGATCTGCCGCTGCATACGCATATGTCCGAAACCATTGCAGAGGTTGAGCAAAATGTTAAAGATTATGGGCTTCGTCCGGTCGAGCATTTGGATCGCCTTGGTTTCTTCTCGCGCCCATCGCTCGTTGCGCATGCGGTTCATTTAAATGATGCCGAAATCGAGCTTCTAGCTGCAAAAGGAGTAGCGGTATCGCATAATCCGGTCAGCAATCTTAAGCTGGCGAGCGGCATCGCGCGCGTACCAGACTTGATTCGCGCAGGTGTTACCGTTTCACTTGGAACAGACAGCGTTGCAAGCAATAACAATTTGGATTTGTTCGAGGAAATTCGTATGGCAGCGCTGCTGCATAAAGGCGTTTCCGGCGATCCTACCGCAATTCCTGCTTACGAGGCATTAAAGCTGGGTACGGTTTATGGCGCTAAGTCCATCTGGCAGCAGGATCAAATCGGCAGCCTTAAGGTAGGAATGAAAGCCGATTTCATCGCTATTGATATTGAACAGCCGCATTTCTATCCGAAAACAGATATGATCTCGCATTTGGTTTATTCCGGATCTGGACGCGATGTTGCGCATGTGTGGATCGACGGTCGCCAAGTTCTCAAAAACGGCGAATGCACGTTGCTGGATGAGGAGAAAATCCGTTACGAGGCGCAAGCGAGCTTCGACCGCTTGCTGCAAGCCTAATGCGAGTACAATCAAGGAAACGTCCGCCGTTTATGACGCTGAAGCGATGGATCATTTTAATCGCCTTATGTCTCGTGCTGCTTATAACTGCTTTCTTCATTTATTTCCGCGAGATACAGAGCCCGCATTGGGCTGCTATAAAGGACGCCAAGGAGCAAGCGACCAAGGCGGCTGACCTTACATCTATCGAAACGGTCTACCATCACATCTGGAGCAAAGAGAGCTGGATCGTAACAGGCGTCAATCAAGCGGATGAAAAGGTATTCGTCTTTATGACCGGAGACAAGCTGCCCGAAATTGTGAAAGCCTCTGATGGCATCTCTGAGCAAGCGCTAAAGAACTCATTTAAAAATGAGAAGCCTGCTGCGCAGATCAAACGGATTCAACCCGGATTGCTAGATGACAAAAAGGTTTGGGAAGTTTATTACGATAACGGCCAAAAGCCTCAGCACTCGCTATATGATTTCTATAGCTTTGATACAGGGACATTGGTCGAAACATATACATTACCAGCAAAAACGGGGCCATAAGGCTCCGTTTCCTTTTATTGATGGACGATTCCCGCAGGTAAACATGATATACTTTCGTATAGCGGAGTTGATATACGAAATATCAATATACAGCTGCGGGAGGGATTTTGATTATGATAAAACCACGAATAATACCTGTAATCATTACCGCTGCAATTACGGCATCCGTTTTGTTCGGAGGCTGGGCGATTTATAATCAAGTGGCTGTGGCAGCGCCACTAGACAAAGTAGTGAACGAAGTTCACGGGGTCTTATCTTCGGACAAACCATTCATGAACCGCGACGAAGTAAAGATTAAGTTGGAATTGGCGCCTGACGCCAATATTAGAGATATATACGGCAGCATTGCAACGAATGGCAAAGACGTGTTTGGCAATCGCAGGCTCGATCTTGAAATCAAAGGCAAATCGAATAAACAGCTTGATGATCTTTGGTATTCTTCGATGTTCAAAGTTGCAGAAGCAATGGAGACAAAAACGTATTCGAGCATTCCGGCTGCTATGGATGATGCAGCTAAATCGATGAAGGACACAACGGTAACGACAGAAATGGACGATACCAACGTTTATATTACGATTAAAAATACGGAAGCCGTCAAATATGTGGTGCTTCCACGTACGCCAGCCCAATTGGAGGCATGGTAATATGAGAAAATACGGAGCAGATATCGCGATTGGATTTGTACCTGTTCTTATTGCTTTCTTTATTTTTATTGGTCAAAACGTCGTTCCGATGCTGCTGCTCGGCGTTCTTGGCTTTGCAGTCGTCTTTGCAGCACGCGGCAGAGGCAAGCTAACCGCCGTATCCAGCCAGAAGCGCCGCGCCGAAGACAAATCGACACCATTGACCTTTGAACAAATTGGAGGCCAGGAGCGGGCAAAGCAGGAGCTTGTAGAGGCGCTTGATTTTCTTGTGCATCAAGAGCAAATCGTGAAGCTTGGCATCCGGCCGCTAAAAGGCATTCTGCTTTCGGGTCCTCCCGGAACGGGGAAAACTTTGCTTGCCAAAGCGGCGGCGCAGTATACCGATTCGATCTATTTAGCAGCATCAGGCAGTGAGTTCGTAGAGATGTATGTAGGCGTAGGGGCGGGGCGCGTTCGCGATCTGTTCAAGGAAGCCCGCACGAAGGCGAATAAAGCGAAAAAAAGCAGCGCCGTCATCTTTATCGATGAGATTGAAGTCATCGGCGGCAAAAGAGACGGCGGCCAACAACGGGAATATGATCAAACGTTAAATCAGCTGTTGACGGAGATGGATGGCATTTACGCAAATGAATCGCCTCGCATATTGTTAATAGCGGCTACCAACCGTAAAGAAATGCTCGACAGCGCGCTGCTGCGCCCAGGCCGCTTTGACCGGCATATTGGGGTCGATCTCCCGGATAAGAAGGGCAGACTGCATATTTTGAACATCCATGCCAATAATAAGCCAATTGATGAGAATGTGGACCTAGATCGCATTGCCAGAGAGTCATTTGGTTTCTCGGGCGCTCAGCTTGAGAGTGTGATGAACGAAGCAGCGATTTATGCCATGCGTGAAAGCAGCGAAAAAATAGGCGAAAACCATCTATCGATGGCTATTGATAAAGTCATGATGGGCGAGAAAACGGATCGTGAAGCTACGAAGGAAGAACGCGAGCGCATCGCGCTGCACGAGCTAGGACATGCCATTATGGCTGAGGTTGTTCGGCCGGGCAGCGTCTCGCAGGTCGCATTATCGCCGCGCGGACAAGCGCTTGGTTATGTTCGTCACAATCCGCAGCAGGATCAGTACCTTTATACGAAGCAGTTTCTAAATGGCCAAATTATGATTGCGCTAGGCGGGGCGGCCGCAGAGGAAATGTTCTACGGCGGCCGCAGCACAGGCTCGCGAGGCGACTTTGAACAGTCGATGAGCATCGTGAAAACGCTGGTCGAATCCGGCTTGACTGACCTTGGCATCATCGATGCCTCGATGATCACCAAGGAAGCTTATGCGAAAATCAACCGCGAGATTTTAGATGAGCTGATGCTGCAGACAAAAGCGACGCTGGAGTCGAAGCGCGATGTATTTACGCAATCGCTGGAGACGCTGCTGCGCGATGAAACATTGAGCGGAGATGAGTTTAGAAGCCTCTTTTCGGCAAGCTCAGCAGCATAAAGCGTTTACAATATTACAATTTGAAGGCGGAGTGTCTGTCCGCCTTCTCTTTTTGATGAAAACCGTTATAATAAGGTTGAACTATATTTGCAGAGAATGCTTCTCAATAGGCTGCACGAGGCAAACTCACCATATTAAAGGAGCTATTACATTGCACATAAAAACAGTTGGCGTGGTTGGGGTAGGAACAATGGGGCAAGGCATTGCAGAGATGCTTGCTTCGAAAGGGTTAGACGTCATTATCATCGAACGCTCAGATGAGCGTCTTGCATATGGTAAACAAATGATCGAGATAAGTCTGGATAAGCAAATCGAGAAGTGGGCGCTCACGAAGTCAGAGAAGAAGCTGATTATGAATAGAATTGAGCCGACAACCAGCTTCGAGAAATTGGCGGAGTGCGAGCTGATTATAGAAACGATTACAGAGGACCTGGACGATAAAAAAGCGGTTTTCGAGCAGATCGACAGCATTTGCAGTCCAACAGCTATTCTTGCCAGCAATACGTCCACGCTAAGCTTGACGGAGCTTGCCAGCGTAACGAAGCACCCTGAACGTGTCATCGGCATGCACTTTATTTATCCGGTATTCAAAATTGATCTGGTTGAGATCGTTCGTGGTTTAAAAACTTCGGAAGAAACATTTGCACGCACGAAACATTTTGTAGAAGAGGTCATTAACAAAAAAGGAATCATGGTATTTGAATCTCCTGGTTTCGTTACGACGCGCCTTATTTGCTTGTTTATTAACGAAGCGCTCCATGTACTGGAGGAAGGCGTAGCTTCAGCCGAGGATATTGACAATGCTATGCGCATCGGCTATTCGTTCCAGCATGGTCCTTTTGAAATGTGCGACCGCTTCGGCCTTGATTCTGTTCTGGCAGCGCTTGACCGGATGTTCCGCGAGTATGGCGAGCTTAAATACCGTCCATCCATCGTGCTGAAAAAAATGGTCCGTGCCGGGCATCTTGGCGTCAAATCAGGCGTCGGCTTCTTCAAATACGATAAGGATGGGGATCGGATCTAATGAAAGTACTAGTCATCAATGCAGGAAGTTCCTCGTTAAAATATCAGCTATACGACATGCGGGATGAATCGGTGCTTGCAAGCGGCCGAGTAGAGCGCATCGGGATGGATTCTTCCATCGTCACACATGAACCGGTCGATAAACCTGAGGTTCGCAACGTAAGCGAAATTTTAGACCATGTTACAGCGGTAAAGCGCGTAGTGGATATGCTGACGCATCCTGAATTTGGCGCTATTAGCCATTTGAACGAAATCGATGCCGTCGGCCACCGCGTCGTTCACGGCGGAGAAGTTTTCAGCAGCTCGGTGCTCGTTACGCAAGACGTAAAGCTTGAAATTCGCAGGCTGTTTGATCTTGCGCCGCTTCATAACCCTGCTCATATGATGGGGATTACGGCGGTAGAGACGAATTTGCCCGATGTTCCGCAAGCTGTCGTATTTGATACGGCGTTCCATCAGACCATGCCAAATACCTCTTATTTATATCCAATCCCAACGGTGTTATACCGCCGTCACAAAATTCGGAGATACGGCTTTCACGGCACTTCGCACTCCTATGTAAGCGCGCAGGCGGCTGACTATTTGAAGAAACCGCTGGAATCGCTCAAAATGATTACCTGCCACATTGGCAACGGTGCAAGCTGCGCGGCTATTTTGGACGGAAAATCGTTTGATACGAGCATGGGCATGACTCCTTTGGAGGGTCTTATGATGGGCACGAGAAGCGGCGATATCGATCCCGCGATTGTACCGTTTGTTATGAATAAAGAAGAATTGACATTAAATGAAGTTAATTCTATGCTTAACAAACATAGCGGCATGCTCGCGATTTCCGGTATTAGCAGCGACATGCGCGAGGTTACCGAGGCGATGCTCGAAGGTGACAAAAACGCGAAGCTTGCTTTCGACATGTATGCTTATCGGGTGAAAAAGTATATCGGCGCGTACGCTGCGGCGATGAACGGCGTAGATACGATCGTATTTACCGCCGGCGTTGGCGAAAATTCAGTTGCTTTGCGCAAAGCGATTTGCGATGGAATCTCATTCCTTGGCATCGAGCTGGATGAAAGCCGTAACGGTGAGCGCCGCAAGGATGCACGTGAAATTACGACGGACAGCTCGCGCGTTAAAGTACTCGTCGTTCCTACGAATGAAGAGCTGTTGATCGCGAGAGATACGTACAACCTAGTTAAGCAAGCAGCTAAAACATCATAAAAGCTTAGTATAGGGGGCAGCTGGCAGTGAACAACGAGATATGGAAGGCGTATTCGCATGGAATGGCCGCTGCAGTGCAAGAGGGCGGCGTACATGTATCGGCGATGCTCCTTCGCACTTACCGCCAGCTTGATTTGTCGGACTCAGAAGCGATGCTGCTGCTGCAAATCATGGTTTACATGGAAGCGGATTTGAATGATTTTCCGACACCGGAAGAGCTGGCAGAGCGGATGGGGCTGACAGGCCGTGAGGTTGGCCAAATGCTGGGGCGGCTTATGAAGGACGATTTTCTGACGATTGACGAGTATGTGGATATCGGGACTGGCATGCAGTCAGAGCGCTACAACTGGACGGGCTGGCTGCTTAAAGCTGCAGCTCTGACAGCGGAGCAGAAGCGGGAGACGAAGAAGGCTGAACGGCAGCCTGCTAAGCCCAAAGCGGTGTCATCCTCGGATTTGTTCAGCGTATTCGAGCAAGAGTTCGGACGCTTGCTGTCGCCGATCGAATGTGAGACGATTTCCGGCTGGCTTGACCATGACCGTTATACGGATGAAATTATCCGCTTTGCGCTTAAGGAAGCCGTATTCGCAGGCAAGCTGAGCTTGCGCTACATCGACCGGATCCTCATCGAGTGGAGCCGCAATCGGGTTACGAATGCAGAAGAAGCGCGCGCTCATGCGCAAAAGTTTCGTGGAGGAAGAGGCTAAGCCATATGGCTTAGCTTTTTTTGTTTCAATCTCACCAATCTTCTCTAATGATTTTGTTTCGATATGCTGAGCTCCTGAATGCTTAAGGTTTGCTTGCGTAAAGTAGTCCTGTAACTGGATTGAGGCGATCAGTAACCGTTAAATAGCCTCTGCCCTCAAGCCAGCTTGCGAGTTCTGAGGCGGAGGATGGTGTCCATTTTGCCGGTAGATAGGTAAGCGTGCCGTTATGTTGGTTATCAACTAGATGAACTATTAAACCCGTAAGCACAAGCCGTCCGCCATTTACGAGTACCCGGTCCATCTCTTCCAGAGCGAGCAGTTGCTGGGAAGGTGTCAAATGATGCATGGCGAAGCTGCAGCCGATGAAAGAATAGCTTTGGGCAGCTAACGGAAGGGCGAGCAGGTTGCCTTGTTTGGCATCGATTTGCGGCAGCCTTTCTCTTAAGATGGCAAGCATTTCTGCGGATTGCTCAATAAGGGTTAATCGTGCTCCTGTAGAAGCTAATAAAACCGATAAATTTCCGCTGCCTGCACCGAGTTCCAAGCCAAGCTCATCCACACGCGGATCAAGCCATTCGGCGGTTTTTAAGAGAGCTTGGTTATATTGCTCCTCTGAAAGTACGCCTTCAAGCGTCACGATTGGAGCTTTATAGCCATAGCTGAGCGCCATTTTATCATAATTCCACTGGTCGGTCCATGACGCCCGCTCGACGCGGTTCTGCTTCATCTCTTCCGCCGCACTTTCAGCTTGAGTTAGCTCTGCGCGGCCGTTTCGCTGCCAAGCCAAGATCGTCTCGTCAAGTGCCTGAAGCGATTTCGTAGCCGTTATCCATTGCTCATATAAAAGCGCTCGCGCACCGTCAACTTTGCGAATAAAAGCATCAGGTGCATGCAGAACGGCCAGTGCATCTTGAATTGCCGATACCGTCATGCCCAGCTCCCGCAAGGAAATGATCCAGCGCAGCCGAATAAGATCCTCATCGGAGTATGAGCGATAATTATTTTCCGCAGCTTTATAAGGACTAATCAGCCCTTTTTCTTCGTAAAATCGCAGCGTGCGCGGTGTTACGCCGAGCTGCTTTGCAGCTTCATGCACCTTCAATTCAATCAACTCCCTCATGCCATTATGAACATTTCCGTTACGTTAAAGTCAATATGAAATATTATCGCTATTTGTTTGAGAGGGGAGAAGAGAAAGGGATAGCAAGTCATTTACAATTTCCAGATTTTGAAGTATGCTTTTGATTAACATGAATGTCAACGAAAAAGAGGGATACAGCATGTCGCCACGGACAAATGAACAAAATGAAGAAATTCGCAAACAGCGGACAAAAGAGATTTTGCAAGCAGCTATTCTCGTGTACGCGGAAAAAGGTTATGCGGCTGCCGAGATTGGCGAAATAGCGGAACGGGCCGGTCTGGCGCGCGGACTGGTTTATCATTATTTTAAAAACAAGCAGGCGTTGTTTCGTGAGCTTTATGAGGATCGGATGGACAAAAGCGAACAGTTCACGAAGTCCCATTTTGAAAAAGAAGGGGCACCTCTAGACCTGTTCAGTGAGTACGCCCGCATCGTTTGCACGCAAGTATTGGATGATGCAGCTGTGTCACGCTTTTTTATGCGAATTAGCATGGACGTTCATTATTTGTATACGGCGGAGACGTTTTCTCCATTTGAATGGGTGAAGAGCTTTATAAGTCCTATGACGCATGCGATTGAGAAGGGTATCAGCCAGCAGATGATTTTGCCGGGAGACGCTAGCCTTATGGCTATGCAGTTCTGGGGAGCGGTATCGCAAGGCATGAATTATTTGGACAAAGAGCAGCAGGAGCTTATTTCACGGGGCATTTCAGAGAAAGAGATGAAGCAGCGGCTAACGACTGTCTTAGAGCAAGTAATTGAATCTGCATTAGCAGTAATTCGAGTCGGTTAATTTTTTTTGCCCTTTTAATTGACATTCATGTTAGTCAAAAAACAAGGGAGCGATTGAATGACATTAGTAGCGATTAGAAAACAGACATTTGTTTCACTGGATGATGAAAGATTAGGATGGGCATGCATGGAACCCACATTTTCTCGAATTCGCGGAAAAGAGACCTCGATCAAAACGGCAGCCATCTCACAGCTCACGCAAGGACAGCAGGCGTTATGCATGTTCAGAGTGATGTACGACCATGCAAAAAACTCGAGCAGCGAGTATTACGCTTGGATCTCCTATTTGCTGGATAAGCCGTCGTATTGGAACGGGGTGACGGGCGGATTACGTTTCTTTGGCGATGCGCCTATGCTTGAATTGCTTAAAGACACCGAGAAAGTGCTTAAAGCGAGAAATGACAAGCTGGGTTTGCAATGGAGTGACGCCGCGTTTAACGATTTGGGTCATGATGATGTTCTTCTAAGTACTGTAAATCTTCTCTTTGAACGGTTTCTGTTAATTGCTCCTAATTCGTTGAAGCTAATCAGCACTTATATTCGATCCAATCCGCAGCAATTTGTTGAAATCGAAAACGAATAACCGTTATAAAAAAACAGGTGTCCCAACAGCATTCTGCTATTGAGACACCTGTTTTGCATACGTAAAAAATTTATCGATTGCCGTGCTGCAGCAGCTCCAGTCGGTATACATATTCAAAAATAAACTCGAACGCTTCAAGGTGACGCTTTGCTTCGAAAGCATTGGCGCCCCAAGCATAAATGCCGTGCTTGCGAAGTAAAATGCCTGGAATGTTCGGAATGATGCGATCCGTTACCTCGGGAACGATAGAAGGGATGTGAGCGAAGTTGGAGACGATAGGAATATCGATATGCGCTTCCTCATCCCAGATGTTAAAGCCTTTGATAAGCTCAACCCCATCAACCGGCACCGACTTGCGATCCCAGAAGTACTCAGAGATGACGCTGTTGAAAACCGTATGAACGTGGAAAATCGCGCCTGCGCCAGTCAGCTTGTAGATTTCGCAGTGAATAAGGGTTTCTGCCGAAGGCTTCAGGCGAGTGGTCTCGCATGGTTTGCCATCTTGGTCAACGAACAAATAATCCTCAGGCGTATGAACGGTTTTATCTTTGCCGCTTGCCGTAACCGCGAATTGAAAATCATCAGGCTTGAAATCCCCTACACGAATCGATAGGTTGCCGCTTGTGCCCGGAAACCAGCCGCGCGAAGCGAATAGCTCCTTCACGTCACGCAGCTCGGATAGAGCGCGTTGTTTATCTTCTAATGCGATTTGTTGAAAGCTCATTGCGAAGTCGTCCTTTCAGCATTCATATAATGGATGATATCGTGGAAAGTTTCGTATTCATGATGCGCAAGCCCAAGCTCTTTGCATTTCACAGTTAGATGGGAACGTGAGAACACGACATCTGCAAGCTTTGCGCCTTCAAAATCGGTTACGCTGTCGCCGATAATAATCCGTTCGTATTGATCGGCAGGAAAGCGGCGCATAATGGTCGTTTTGCACATGCCGCAATCGTTGATACAATGCCCATCGCATGGATTCGGCCACAATATTTCAATGGATTCGCCGCTAAAGTCGCTTCCGTTGCAATAAATGTGATCACTTGGAATACCGAATTGCTCGAGAATCGGATAAACAAAAAAGTCGATGCCGCCGCTCGTTACGTAAAACTCAATCTGCTGCTCTTTGCAATAAGCGAGAAAATCAGTAAACCCGTCCCGAATGCGGGCATTGGAAATACTGAATGCTACAACTTCCTCTTGCATGGAAGCAGGGAGAAGGCGGAACAATTGCCCGACTCCATCCTTAATCGTAAGCTCCTGCGAAATCGTTTGTTCAGCAATCTTCTCCCAGCCCTCTGGGTTAAAATGTTTGATAATAGCGATAATATTGTCATTTACCGTTATCGTTCCGTCAAAATCGCAGAATACGATGCGTTTCTTAGCTGTTATTTTCTCCGTCATTATTCTTTGATCCCCCAAGCGTTTATAGCGGCCTGCAATGCTTCATTGCCAGGCTGCGCAGCAGCATCGCGAAGCGGCACTTGATTTAATGTAGCAGCAATAGCTTGACGGAACGCTTGTCCGCCAGCCGCTGTGCCCATCGGATGGCCGTGGATGCCGCCGCCTGCATTAACGACAACATCCGTACCGAAGTCTTTGAGAATAAGCGGAACAAGTCCGGGATGAATACCGGCAGACGGAACCGGGAAGCTCGTCCGCAAGCCATGCAGCGGCTCAAGCAAAGCATCCTTAACCGCCAAGTTTTCTTCCTTCGGCATGACTACTGAGCCGTACGGGGAAGGAAAAAGAACGAGATCGGCGCCAGCAAGGCGCATAAGCTTGCCAAGAAGCAGCGAAGCGCTGATTCCGTAGTGCGGCGACGGATACATAGCGCCTGCCATAGCTGGATGAGCGGCTATAGGCACATTTATCGATTTGTCGCTGCTTAGCTCGTGAAGCACATCATAGCCATACGCGAGCACGTTAAACAATAATGCGTTTGCGCCTGCGTTTATCGCTTTGCGTGCATTCGCGGCAAGCTGAGAGGTAGGTCCAGTTAAATTCACAGCGTACAGCAGCTTCTGGCCGGTTTCCGCTTCAGCGCGACGAGCGGCGTCCATGCAAGCCTCAACGCGTTTCTCAAGCGGCGTAAGCGGATTTTCAAACAAGATTTCATCGTCTTTGATCAGATCAACGCCGCCAAGCGCTTGTTTATAGAACTGATCCTGCAAGTTAGCAAGGTCATATCCAACAACCGATTTGAAAATGCTCATTAAAAGCGGCCGCTCCGCAACGCCAAGCAGTTCGCGAACGCCGATTAAGCCAAATTTTGGCCCAGGGAAAGCCGAAGCAAAATGTTCGGATACATCCAGGTCAAGCAGCTTGATTTTGCCATCCATCGAAAGCTTGCCGAACACTGTAACGAGAAGGGCAGGCAGATCGCGGCTAAAGTTTATGTCCGGATATGCAATCTTAATGTCAGCGTAACGTTCGCCAGGCATAGCATTTGCGGGCTCATTGACGGTCACGGACAGCACTTTCCCCAGATGCTTCTCCATGTCTGCTTTTTGCGCTTCAGGAAGCTCGGTCCAGCTGCCAACCGTCAACCCGACTGCTATCGAAAGCGCCTTTTTGTTAAAATCGGCTTTATCGTCATAGGAACGATAGGTTGCGATACATACTCCGTTCATTCCGTAATGCTCCTCTCGATTTCTGCTCCGAGCTCTCCCGCACGTTCGGCAGAGCGCTTGACACCCTTATTGACCGTTTCCAAAAACTGATTCTCGCGCATCAGCTCAATGGCAGCATGCGTTGTGCCGTTAGGCGAAGTTACCTTGCGACGAAGCTCTGCCGGCTCTTCGCCCGTATAACGAATCATTTCCGCAGCGCCGAGCACGGTTTGCACGACAAGCTCCTTGGCCGAAGCCTCGGAAATGCCAAGCTCAATGGCGGATGCAATCATCGATTCCATGAAGAAATACACATAAGCAGGCCCGCTGCCGGATACGCCGGTCACGGCTTGCTGCAAGGACTCATCAACGACGGCATTGATGCCGACGGAGCTGAAGATCGCCTCCGTGATGATTCGCTGCTGCGGAGTCACGTTATCCGAATAGCTGATGCCCGTAGCGCCAAGGCCTATCGTGCTGGAGGTATTTGGCATTGCCCGGACGACAGCGCCTTTTCCGCCAAGCAGCTTCTCGATCGCGTTAATGGATAGTCCGGCAATAACTGAAATAATAAGCTGCTTCGGTGAAACCAATGGTTGGATGGACGCGATAGCTGCGGCAGCATCCTTAGGCTTCATCGCCAAAAAGATAATGTCGGCTTCACGCAAGTAGGCTTCATTGCTTGAGCCTTGAACGATCGTTTGCACGCCGTAACGCTCATTCAGCTCGTTAAGGCGTTCTTCATTTTGCCGATTAAGCATCGAAATTCGGTTTGGCTCAACGAGCTTCTTGTTAATTAAACCTCGCGCGATCGCTTCGGCCATTGAACCAGCTCCGTAGAAACAGATCTGTAGGCTGGCTACTCCAGCTTGTGTTAGCAGGGTCATTGTTGTTTACCTCCGTAATATCATAATAAATTTGATTTAGCTTGCCTTTGAATCAGCTGCATTAGCCGCGTACTTGACCGGTACCGTAAATCCGGTATTTGGTCGAAGTTAGAGCCGGCAGGCCCATTGGTCCGCGTGCATGGAGCTTTTGCGTGCTTATGCCGATTTCTGCGCCAAAACCGAACTCGAAGCCGTCGGTGAAGCGGGTGGAGGCATTATGATAAACGGCTGCCGCATCAATTTCTTGGATAAACCGCTCAGCATGGTGAGCATTTTCCGTTACGATGCATTCCGAATGTTTCGTTCCAAAACGGCGAATATGCGCAAGCGCGGCGTCAAGATTCGGAACGATACGTATATTCATAATATAGTCATTATATTCTGTGCCATAATCCTCATCCGTAGCATGCTTAGTGCCAGGAATAAGCGAAACGGTTCTCTCGCAGCCGCGAAGCTCTACGCCGGCTTGAACAAAGCGATCGGAAAGCTTTGCGAGGTGCTGCTCGGCAAACGATTCCTCTATAAGCAAGGTTTCCATTGAATTGCAGACGGAAGGACGCTGCACCTTTGCATTAAATGCAATGTCTACGGCCATGTCGTAATCGGCGGTAGCATCCACAAAAGTATGGCAGATGCCAGCACCGGTTTCGATGACGGGCACGGTAGCGTTTTCGACTACGTTGCGGATTAGTGATGCTCCGCCCCTTGGAATAACAACGTCAAGCAGGCCGTTAAGCTTCAGCATCTCGTTCACCGAGGCACGGTCCGAGTCTTCTATAAGCTGAATGGCATCTGCAGGCATTGCCGTTGCGGCAAGCGCATTTTTTAGAACCTCTACGATTTTGCGGTTTGATTCGATTGCTGCAGAGCCGCCGCGAAGGACGACACTATTGCCGGTTTTCAAGCAAAGACCTGCCGCATCTACAGTAACGTTAGGACGCGCTTCGTAGATCATGCCAATGACGCCGAGCGGAACTCTAACTTTCTCTACCTTTAATCCGTTTGGACGGTCAAAATGCTCAAGAAGCTCACCGACAGGATCCGGTAGATCCACGATTTGTCTAAGTCCCTCGGCAATCGCTGCTACACGGTCGCTATTTAGAGCAAGGCGGTCGAGCAGGGAAGGGCTAGTGCCTTGCTCGCGACCGCGCTGCAAATCAAGCTCATTTGCGGAAATAATGGCAGCTTGCTCGGCGAGCAGGGCGTCTGCCATATGTATAAGTGCTGTGTTTTTTTGCTCTGTTGTCAATCGGTTCATAATGGCTGATGCATCTTGCGCCAATGTTGCTTTCTGTCTTACTTCGCTGGCCATAATAGGAAGCCTCCTTATTATTTCAATGTAATCCACTCGTCGCGATGAATAAATTCGATGCGGGAAACGTCAACTCTGCGTTTTACTTCCTCAGTGGTCATGCCGGCAACCGCTTGGATTTGCCATGCGGCGTAATTGACGACGCCTCGACCGAGCGTGTCGCCTTGGCTGTTCGTCACTTCAACGACGTCGCCGGGGAGGAACTCGCCTTGCACTTCTGTTACGCCTGCTGGCAAAAGGCTCTTGCCCCCTTCGAGCAGGGCGTTAACAGCACCTTCGTCGATCGTAACTTTGCCTTGCGGCATCGAATGAAAGCCGAGCCATTGTTTCTTCATAGGCAGGCTGTTCAGCTTCGTATCGAAATAAGTGCCGCGGCCGTTGCCTTCTACCGCAAGCGCCAAATCGCCTTCTTGCTGTACCTTTCCAATAAAAGCAAGGACACCGCCCCGCATGGCAATGCGTGCCGCTTCGATCTTGGAGCGCATGCCGCCTGTGCCGACAGAGGAGCCTGCGCCGCCTGCAACCTTCATAATATCCTCGGAGATTTGATCTACGCGCTCAATTTTGACTGCCTGCGGATTTTTACGCGGATCCTCGGTATACAAGCCATCCATATCGGTGATGATGACAAGCTGAGCAGCCTTCGTCATGGCCGCTACAAGCGCAGATAAGCTGTCGTTATCTCCGAATTTGGGAACCAGCTCGTCGGTCGCTACCGTATCATTTTCGTTGATGATCGGGATAATGCCAAGCCGGAGCAGCTCTTCAATCGTCATCAGAGCATTTTGAATGCGGCGGCGATTGGAGAAGTCCGCACGTGTCAGCAAAATTTGCGCGGCTACGATGCCGTATCCGCTGAATGCTTCCTGATAAGCCTGCATGAGCAGCGCTTGGCCAACTGCGGCCGCAGCTTGCTTCTCGTGTACGATCTTAGGTTTAGTCGCGTAGCCGATTTGGCGAAAGCCGGCTGCAACCGCGCCGGAGGTTACGAGCATCACGCTGCTGCCTCTTTGGTGAAGCACAGCAAGTTCCGATGCAAAATACTGAATGCGTTCGCGATTTAAGCCGCCTTCTTCGGACGTAAGCGAACTGCTGCCAATTTTTACGACAATACGTTCTGTCATCATTAATCCCATCCTATGCTTGTTTCGTGACAACAAAAAAGACTTTCGTCCATAAAGGACGAAAGTCTTAGCTTCCGCGGTACCACCTTTGTTGATGATCTCTACAGGTAGGATCATCCAGCTTAAGCCTATAACAGAAGGCGCTGTCCGGTTCATCACCGGCCGCTCGGAGGTAGGTTCAGCAAGCGGCCTTCGGTAAATTCTTGCAGCCCATGGAATTTACTCTCTGATCGCGACCTTTCTTGCTTAATTGTCCCGTCATCACGTTTCATGTTCAATTCCTACAAGCATATCACGATCCAATGCCGCTGTAAAGAAAGGCAAATGGCGGGATTGCTCTAAAATAAATTCAGCTTTCCGATACGCTCAACCGCTTCTTCCAAGCGCGCTTCATCAGTCAGCAAGCCAAGACGGACAAAGCCTTCGCCATGCGTACCGAATCCAACGCCCGGTGCAACCACAACGTCAGCCTCTTGCAGAAGCAGGTCGGCAAACGATTCGGAAGTATAACCTTCGGCAACAGGGAGCCAGCAGAAAAAAGATCCGCCGGGACGAGCCGCTTTCCAGCCAATACGCTCTAGCGCCGTGAATAAAGCGTCGCGGCGGCGTTCATACATCGCTCTCAGCTCGGATACACATTGCTGTGGACCGGTCAGAGCGAGTGCAGCAGCTTCTTGAATGCCGCCAAACAAGCTGCAATAGTAATGATCCTGGATTAAATTAATGAGTTTGACGATTTGCGCATTGCCAATCGCAAATCCAACTCGCCAACCAGCCATGTTATAGGTTTTGGAGAGCGTATAGAACTCCACGCCTACTTCCTTGGCGCCAGGCGTTTGAAGGAAGCTTATCGGTTTATTGCCATCAAAGCCGATTGCGCCGTAAGCAAAATCGCTTGCGACTACAATGCCATGCTTCTCGGCGTACTCCACCGTTTTGGCATAAAATTCAGCATTCGCGACTGCACCTGTAGGATTGTTCGGATAGTTCATGAACATAAGCTTTGCTCGCGCTGCAAGCTCTGGGCTTATGGCATCGTAATCCGGCAAATAGCTGTTTTGCACCGTTAATGGCATAAAGGCCATCTCGGCTCCCGCAAGCGCAACGCCTGACCAGTAATCAGGATAACCTGGATCTGGGACGAGGCACACATCGCCGGGATTAAGCAGACACTGGCTAATTTCGACAAGGCCTGTTTTTCCGCCAAAAAGAATAGCGACTTCAGTCGTTGGATCAATATCTACGTTGTAATCTTCTTTATATCGCTTCGCAACGGCTTCCTTGAGAAAAGGGTAGCCGCTGAACGGCGGATACTTATGGTAAAGCGGATTAGCGGCAGCTTCCTGCAGCTTTGCAACAATATGGGGAGGGGTCGGCTGATCCGGATTGCCTTGTCCCAAATTGATGACATCGCGTCCCTTAGCCGCTTGGGCATTCGCCTTGGCGACAAGCTTGGCAAAAAATTGCGTCGGAAGTCCGTTCATCCGATCTGCAGGTTGAATAAGGTGTTGACCGATTTGTGTTTCCATTCCCTCACACTCCACATGAAAAATCGCTATCTATTTAGACAATAGCATAAATGTAGCACGAAAGTGGGGAGAAGAGAAGCATTTGGCTTAGATAGCGGGAACGCCGACCTTTTGAATAAACGGCTTGATGTCCGCCTTAAATAAGAACAAATACGGTCTGCGCTTCTCATCAAATACGAGCAGCAGCGGCGGTTTATCCTTGCAGTAAAATAAAAACAGATCATCTGAAGTAACTTTTACATCTCCCGTTTTGATCGTTACCGCTTTCTCAAGCGGCACTCTATACACGTAGCTGCACGTTTCGTCGCTTGTCATTTGGGGAGCAAGCCCCGTTATGGAACCGATCCATGAAGCAGCAAAGGATTGATAAGCTGCGTCGTTCGGGATCGTTTTGATAACTTTGCCGGCAGCAACATCAAATACTTGAACCGGTTTAAGGCCAACCTCAGAGCTTGGAGCGACATGGGCAGGATGGGCGGCAGCGATTTGTGCAAACAGGAAAAGCGAGCAGCATGCCAGAAGCATCGCGGCTATTCGTTTTGGAAGCATAACAGACATTCTCCTTCTCTATCGTAAAGTGGTAAAGAGCTCTTAGTTACGGTTCCCATCTTGACACAGAACCATGACAAGGTATCATTAGGGAAAAAAAGCAATATGGGGAGGAATGGCGGATGAGCGATCAATTGCGGCTTGCACTGCTGCAAATGCATATAGAAGCGGGATATCCGGAAGCAAACTTTGCGAAGCTGTCGAGCATGCTTGAGGAAGCGGTAAGCGGGGAAGTTAAGCCGGATGTAATAATGTTGCCTGAGATGTGGAATACGGGTTATGCGTTAACCGAAATTCAAACGATCGCTGACCATGAAGGGGAAAGGACAAAAACCTTTTTATCAGCATTTAGCAAAAAACATAATGTCCACATCATCGGAGGTTCGATTGCGGAGCTGAAGGACGATAAAGTGCTCAATACGATTTATGTTTTCGATCGTGAGGGGAACGTCGTAGCCGACTATTCCAAAATTCATCTTTTCCGGCTTATGGATGAAGAGAAGTATTTGGCTGCTGGGGATAAGCTTGGCAAGCTGGAAATCGAAGGCGCAGGGGCAGGGATGATGATTTGTTACGACATTCGTTTTCCAGAGCTCGCGCGGAAGCTGGCGCTTGGCGGTGCCAAGCTGCTGTTCGTACCTGCAGAATGGCCGCATCCGCGGCTTCATCACTGGCGGACGCTGCTCACCGCGCGAGCAATCGAAAATCAAATGTTCGTCATTGCCTGCAATCGAATGGGCAAAAGCGGAGAAGCCCATTTCTTCGGCCATTCCCTCGTGCTGGACCCATGGGGAGAGACGATTGCGGAAGCAGGAGAAGAGGAAACGATTCTTTATGCGGATATTGATTTGTCATTGGTTGATTCGGTCCGTTCGAAAATACCGGTATTTGAAGATCGCAGACCTACTATATATAACGCCTAATTATTGATAGCTGCTGATCGTCTTGTTTAATGTACGAATAAAGGCGTCAGCAGCCTTCGATAAATAGCGTCCTTTCCGACTAGCGACCACCAGCGTCCTAGTCGGTTTTGGGTTTAGGGGCAAATAAGTGGGAGCAAATTCAGTCCCTTTGATCCGCGTTAGCATTTGTGGGACAAAAGCGATTCCCATTCCGCCGGCAACCAGCGATTGAATGGTTTCGATGTTGCTGCTCTCGAATACGATCCGTGGCGAGAAACCCGATTGCTCGCAAATATCAACCGTAATTTGGCGGAAGCCTTGGCCGCGCTTCAGTCCGATAAAGGGCTCATCCTGCAGCTCCGAAATGCCGATTGGATTCTCGCGTCGGGCAAGCGGATGCGCAGGAGGCACCGCCAAACATATTTCTTCTTCCAAAAAAGGCTCATAAGATAGCGAGCTGTCGATAAGCGGCAGGGACAATAAACTTAAATCGGTGCCTCCGCTGGCAGTGAGCTGCTCCAGCTTAGCCGTCGTATCCTCGACCAAAACAACCTCGATTTGCGGATACTGCGCGCCGAAGACCGGCAGCACCATCGGCAGAATATGCGAGCCTGTAATGGGCAGCGTGCCTACGACTAGACGTCCCCGGCGCATTTGCGCCATATCGTCCATCTCTTGCTTAAGCTGTTCAACCGCATCTAAAATAGCTTGCGATTTGTCGACGAACACCTGGCCGGCCTGAGTCAGCTCGACGGAATTGGTTGTTCGGCGAAAGAGCAGCACGCCGATTTCTTGCTCTAGTTTGGAGAGCTGCTGACTTAGAGAAGGCTGCGCGATATGAAGCTTCTCCGCTGCGCGCGAAAAGTTTTTTTCTAGTGCGATTTGTATGACGTAGTTCAATTGTCTTAATTCCATATCCATTTCCTTTCTATGCGGACCGGGATCAATGAAACTTCCATTATAGTTATTACCTATAGCCGTTATAGATATTATATCTTGGATCAATGAAGAAAGAAATGCTATAGTAGGTTCAGTTAAGAAAAGCAGAAGATTTAATGAAACGATGGGGTGAATATAATGACGAAAAAGACAATGTTTGAGAAGATTTGGGATAATCACGTCATTCATCAAGAAGAAGGAAAGCCAAGCGTTATTTATATCGACTTGCAGCTCGTTCACGAAGTAACGTCGCCGCAAGCGTTTGAAGGCCTGCGCCTATCTGGACGCAAAGTACGCCGCCCGGACCTTACTTTCGCTACGATGGATCATAACGTACCAACGAAGGACCGCTTCAACATTACAGATCCGATCTCGAAGCAGCAGATCGACACGCTTACGCAAAACTGTAAAGATTTTGGCGTAACGTTGTTTGATCTTGACAGCATCGACCAAGGCGTCGTGCACGTTATGGGCCCTGAGCTCGGGCTTACACACCCGGGCAAAACGATCGTTTGCGGCGACAGCCATACTTCTACTCACGGTGCTTTCGGCGCTTTGGCGTTTGGTATCGGTACGAGCGAGGTTGAGCACGTAATGGCTACGCAATGCTTGCAGCAATCGAAAGCGAAAACGCTTGAGGTTCGCTTCAACGGCACTCGCAAGCCAGGCGTAACGGCGAAGGACTTGATTCTTGGCGTTATCGCGCAATACGGCACGGATTTTGCAACAGGCTACGTCATTGAGTTTACTGGCGAGGCTATCACTAGCTTGACGATGGAAGAGCGTATGACCGTTTGCAACATGTCCATCGAAGCGGGCGCTCGCGCAGGCCTGATCGCACCAGACGAAACTACTTTTGAATATCTTCGCGGCCGTCAATATGCGCCTGCAAACTATGACGAAGCGGTTGAAGCTTGGAAACAGCTAACAACTGACGAAGGCGCAGAGTACGACACAGTCGTTCACTTTGACGTTGATGCGTTGATCCCGCAAGTAACTTGGGGTACTAGCCCGGGTATGGGAACTAACATTACAGCTAAAGTTCCATTCCCTGCTGATCTTCCAACAGAGAATGAGCGCAAAGCTGCTGAAGCTGCTCTTGAGTACATGGATTTGAAACCAGGTACGCCTATGAACGAAATCGCAATCGATTATGTGTTTATCGGTTCATGCACGAACGGCCGTATTGAAGATTTGCGAGCAGCCGCTGAAATCGCTAGAGGCTACAAAGTAAGCGACCGCGTAACGGCAATCGTCGTTCCAGGCTCAGGCCGCGTAAAAATTCAAGCCGAGAAAGAGGGCTTGGACAAAATTTTCTCAGAAGCTGGTTTTGAATGGCGTGACGCTGGCTGCTCCATGTGCCTTGCGATGAACCCGGACGTATTGAAACCGGGCGAGCGCTGCGCATCGACTTCCAACCGTAACTTCGAAGGCCGCCAAGGCCGCGGCGGACGTACTCACCTTGTTTCGCCTGCTATGGCGGTTGCTGCAGCGATTAAAGGCCATTTCACAGACGTACGCGATTGGGAAATTAAATCCGAAGTGTTGAACTAATTGAACGCGAGAGAGGGGTACCACCGATATGGAACCGTTTAAACAACTTACAGGCATCGTCGCCCCGGTCGACCGGGTCAATGTCGACACTGATGCAATCATACCTAAACAATTCTTGAAGCGCATTGAGCGCAGCGGCTTTGGCCAATTCCTATTTTTTGAATGGCGCTTTCACGAGAACGGTGATGTGAACGCTGAGTTCGAACCGAACAAACCACGCTACGAGGGCGCTTCTGTCCTTGTATCCCGTGCAAACTTCGGCTGCGGATCATCCCGTGAGCACGCGCCTTGGGCCATTCTTGACTACGGCTACAAAGTAATTATCGCTCCGTCTTATGCGGACATTTTCTACAATAACTGTTTTAAAAACGGCATCCTGCCAATCAAGCTCAGCGAAGAGCAAGTGGAAGAGATCTTCCAGCGCACAGCGAAGCACGAAGGCTACAAGCTTAACGTTGATTTGGAAAACAAGCAGCTCTCCGATGAGCATGGCTTAACGATCGCATTTGACCTTGATGAGCACCGTCGTCAATTTTTGCTGCAAGGGCTTGATGATATCGGCTTGACTCTTCAGCATGAAGACAAAATTACAGCATACGAGCAAAAGCACGCCGCTCGTCTTGGCTAATTTATTGAAGCAAAGAGGACGATTCGACCGTTATGGGGGAATCGTCCTCTTTTTTCCTTTATACGCAACTTTTTCTGACAAGCTGCGTCTAATATTTAGTCTGTAAAAGTCGAATGCACTCATTCGATGCGGGCAATTTCAGTCATCGAGGTGGGAAATGAAGAAATTTGTATCCATGTTGTTGTTAATGTCGGTCTTTTTTGCGATGTTCGCCACTGTTGGACAAGCTGCATCGGCAGCAGAGGTCGTCCCAAAGCTTTTTTTGAATGGTCAGCTGTTAAAAACTGATGTCAATCCGCAAATCATCAACAATTCGACTGTTGTGCCAGTGCGGACGGTATCAGAGGGCTTAGGCTACCAAATCGATTGGGATAATGCGACCAAAACAGCGACGGTCAATCATGGCACTGATGTCATCAAGATTAAATTAAATGACAAAATGGCGATGGTAAATGACCAAGTGGTACAAATGGATACCACAGCAGCTATCATCAAAGGTACGACGTTAGTTCCACTTCGATTTATAGGCGAGCAGTTTGGCCTTAATTTTGAGTGGAAGGCCACCGAGAAGGAAGTACATATGTACGAGCAGTCGAAGGATCCTTCAGTTCCGACTGTGCCAGACCAAACAACGAAAGGCTGGATCACGCAGGTCTATTATGACGGCAACAGCAGCTTGACGGTCAATTATGAAGGCGCCGTCAAAGCGAACAAGCCGTTGCTGCTCGAAAATCCGAAACGTGTCGTATTTGATTTTCCGAATACCGCATATTCTACGGACTTGACCACCCAGCTTCTTAGCGGCCAAATCGAGGTTAATGTAACAGACAGCACTTATTTGCAAAAGATCCGTTATTCCTTGTTTTCAAAAACGCCAGAAACAGCACGTTTGGTTATTGAAATCGCGGATAATACGGGTTATGTGCTGACGGAGGACCTGGGCAAGATCCAGCTGAGCTTTATGGCGCTTGCAGATGTTCCTGCCGATCCAAACGCTCCAGTTGATCCGCCAATTATTATCGACCCTGTAAACCCGCCGGCATCGAATGACGTGTTTGACGTCGTAATCGATCCTGGGCACGGCGGCTCAGACCCTGGCGCAAAAAGCGTCCTGAACAAATGGGAAAAAGAATTTAATCTTAATGTTGGATTGAAAATGAAAACGCTGCTTGAAAAAGAAAAAAAAATAAGGGTTCATTTTACGAGAACGGGCGATACCTATCCATCCTTAGACGATCGCATTAAGTTTGCAGAGAACCTTAAGGCCGATTTGTTTTTGTCCATTCATGCCAATAGCGGAGGAAGTACAGCATCCGGTGCCGAAACCTACTATTACCGGGACAACAGCAAAGCGTTTGCAAATATCATGCATAAGCATTTGATTGCGGGAACAGGCATTAAAGACCGCGGAGTCAAAAAAGAAGCTTATAAAGTGATCAAGCAAACGACGATGCCAGCCGTATTAGTTGAAGCAGGCTTTCTATCAAACACCTCCGATGCAAAAATCCTTTTTGACGACGCAGCACAGAGCCGTATCGCTGCAGAGCTAGTAGCAGGGATTAAGGAATACTTGAAAGTAAAATAGAAAGCAGGTGTTCAGTGTAATGAAAACATTCAAAGCACGCGGGCTGCTTGCTGTCATCATTTTATCTGCTGCGATTGTAGGCTGTGGTGTACAGGAAAAGCCAGAAAACAACCCAGGTAGTACGATTGCTCCAACGGCGTCGCCTTCTCCAGAGCCTACACCGGTATTAAACGAGCGAGACACTACGATTTATTTAACCGATGACGAGCTAACTGAAACAGTCGAGCATACCGTTAAGTTAACGTATGAAACGGATGCTGATTTAGTAAAAGCCGCACTTGCCGAATTGCAGAAAGATGCTGGCGAGAACGTATTGGTTTTATGGAAACCAATTGAAATCAAATCCGTAGAACTAGCAGATGGACTTGTTACGCTCGATATTCATTTGCCGGATGAGGCACGCCTCGGCGCGCCTGGCGAACAGCTGGTGCTGGAAACTCTTCAAAAAACATTGTTCCAATTTGATTTTGTACAAGCCATTCAGCTGTTAGTTGATGGCGAGAAGATCGAAACGCTAATGGGACATCTTGAACTAGAGCATCCCATGAAGAGAGAAACTGCAAGCAATCAATAAGCTTTAAAGGCTCAAAAGCAGATTATTCTGCTGCTTATAGGTATTTCAGAAACGGCTCCGCCCTTGCAAAAGGATAGCGAAGTCGTTTCTGCATGAATCATCATAAACATTCAGGAGGAATATGATCTATGACATTGCAATTTGCAGGTAAAAAGATTTTGGTTGGAGCGCTGGCTTTCTCGCTGGTAGCTGGCAGCGGTGTAATTATTCCTTCACAGATTAGTGCTGCGGCTGCACTAACTACTCCTTTTAAAGATGTTAGCAGCGGCCACTGGGCTGAAAAACATATAGCAAAGCTTGCTTTGCAGGGCATTATTGAAGGAAATACAACGACAAGCGGCGCCTTTATGTTCCGTCCTAGTGAAAACGTCAGTCAGCAGGAAGCTGTGCTTATGGCACTGCGCTTTGCGGGACTTGATAAGAAAGCGGATCAAAATGCCATTATCGGGTTCCCGACATCATTTGCTGTAAGCAATTTCTTTAAGGCGTACGTAACTCTAGCATTCCAAGAAGGCCTACTCGATCAAAAAGAAGAGTTCGAGCTCGCTGCGAAGGACACCAAAGTAGCATGGGGCACAAAACCGGCTACTCGCGAATGGGTAACGAAGCTGCTCGTTCGAGCGATCGAACAGGAAGAAGAAGCGGCACGTTTGCAAAACACGGTATCAACGTTTTCGGATGCTTCGCAAATTAGCACGATCTACAATGGTTATGTAAATGCGGCCTTGAAGCTTGATTTGGTAAAAGGGGTTACTACCGTTAAATTTGATCCAAAAGCAAATGTAAACCGTGCGAGTCTTGCCACGATGTTCAGCCGTGCAGAAAAGCTGTATCCGGTAGCTTACGAGGGCCAAGTGAATGGAATCGCATCACGCATTACGGATTCTTCGCTTACGCTGTACAGCGACAAGAAGGAAACAAGCTATACGATCGATGCGGACACGCTATTCTACCATTATGATAAAGAAACGCCGATTACGAAGCAGCAATTGCTAGAGTACGGTGATGTAACGGTCATCGCCAAAGACGGCAAAGCGAAATATGTGGAAGTGAAGGGCGACAAGCAGTACACCAAAACGATTTCAGGCACGCTTGACCGCTTGATTGCGGCTGAGAAAAAAATATATGTTTGGATTGACAATAAGCCGGTAGAGATCTTCTATAATGACTCGGTTGCCGTAGTTGATACGGAAGGCAATCCGCTCTCATTAAGCGCTATTAAACGTGACAGCCAAATCAGCATTGTGCAGGATTCTTTCCGCGAAACGCCGCAGGCGCTTAAAATTGTCGCAGCACCGCAGCCTTCGACGACAACAGCAAGCGGTACGTTCTATGGTACGGATGGCGAGCTCATTACCATAATGACGGACTCTACGCTCGTATCTAAATTCATGGCTGATACGGTAATTGTTGAAATTGACGGGGTGGTTGGAGCTACAGTTGGCGACCTGATTAAGGAAGCCGATCAAGTTGAGCTTACATACAATGACAAGGACCAAGTAACAAAAATTAAAGTTGCGAAACGGAACGTGAAAATGATCGCTGGCGCGCAGGTTGCAAGCTTCGTCTATGACAAGAAGCTATTGACCGTGATGGACGCTTCGGGCGGGAATGCTCAGGCGCTGTATTTTACGGATAAAACAAAAATCGAATATAACGGCGGCGCGATTTCATTGGCTAATGCAAACAGCTATTTGACGCCTAACCGTAAAATCATTATTAGCTACACTGGCAATTCAATTATCTCCCTGCAATTCGTAACAAGATATATTGGTACTTTGGTTTCTTTGAACGCAAGCTCCAGCATGATGACGATTAAATTGGACGGCGGTGCTACAATTGCAGTACCTTATAGCACTCCATACGTGGAGCATTCAGCTATAAACGTACCTAGCCTAAGCGATTTGAGAACGGGAGATCTGCTTACACTGGAATTGAACAGCAGCCAAGACCGAGTGGCCGGCATTAAAGTGCATACGAGCACGCAATACGAAGTGGTTTCACTTGATACGATCAATAAGAAGATCCGTGTTAAAAATGCAGCAACAGCAGCATTTGATCTATCTGTACTCAGTACTGATCTGTTAAACGAAGCAGGAGCTAAGCTGGCGATTGATCAAATCGCTCCCGGCTCATTAATCACGGTCAACTACATCGGCAAACAAGCGATGTCAGCTAGAGTTGTTCCTGTTACTTTTGGAAAAGTACAATCGATTACGGCTACCAACGTAACCATTGTAGATCTTGCTGGAAAAACTTTGGCTTACAATAGCGATGCTGGCTTTAACATCATTAAAGGGTCAAATCAAGGCAATGCGACAAGCCTGCTTGCCGTTGGTGATTATGTAGAGGTTCAGAAGCCTGACGGCGTTAAAACGCAAATTACGGCAGCGATTGGCGAGAGCCGCATATTCACCAGCTACAATGCTCTTTCCGGACAAGTGTGGACTGAAATTACTTCCAATTCGGATAACCGGAATTATTTTAACGTTAACAGCAATACCAAATATTTGATAAACGGAAATGCAGCTGCGGTTACCGCATTTAAAGCTGGAGATGCGATTACCATTTATAGCTTTAGAAATAACGCGGTTGCCATCGTCAAGTAACGAAATCCTTAAAAATGTGGCGATAATAGCGCTAGATATTTATTTTTTGTGAAAAAACTGCCCATATGGGCAGTTTTTTTATAGAATGTGCTTGATTACGGTTGCGAAGCGTGACAAATTTCGCTACACTTTGAACGATAGTGTTTGATTAGGGGAGAGGACGATGACCGCGAAACAAAAAATGCGTCATGTGCTGGACATTATTGCGGACATGTTTCCAGATGCGCACTGCGAGCTTAATCACAGCAATCCGTTCGAACTTACGATAGCCGTGCTGCTGTCGGCGCAATGCACGGATGAAACGGTCAATAAAGTGACGGTGTCTTTATTTGAAAAATATAAGGGTCCCGAGGATTATTTGAGCGTACCGCTGGAGGAGCTTGAGCAGGACATTCGCCGCATCGGCTTGTTTCGCAGCAAAGCTTCCAATATACAAAAGCTATGCCGCATCGTCATAGATAAATATGGCGGGGAAGTGCCCGAAAGCCATGAGGGCTTGACCGAGCTTCCAGGCGTAGGCCGAAAGACGGCTAACGTCGTCATGTCCAATGCTTTTGGCGTTCCAGCTATTGCCGTTGACACGCATGTGGATCGAGTATCGAAGAGGCTGGGATTCGCAAAGGAAGCGGACTCGGTGCTAGAGGTTGAGAAGAAGCTGATGAAGCTCGTACCGCGCGAGGAGTGGACCTTAACCCACCACAGGCTGATTTTCTTTGGCCGCTATCATTGCAAAGCGCAAAGCCCGCAGTGCCCGATTTGTCCGCTGCTTGATTTGTGCAAAGAAGGAAAACAACGTATGAAGCCAGGTTTTAAAACAAAAAATAAGAGTATAAAACCTAAAATAGCCAATGAAGGATGATGAAAATGAACTGTATTTCCGTTTACACAAACAATTTTGAGCTTTTTTCCGATATTTACGAGCAGGTGCTTGAGTCTCCGCCAGAGGAGAACGAAGACCTAGTCGTTGAAGGAATTACAGTTAGCGGCTCCGGCGACGTGCCTGAGCAATACATCGAGCGTATGCGCGTAAAACCTGAGGTTGTCGTGATGAGAGACAAAGAGCGCAACATTATGATTTTGCAGCACGGCAATGTATTTGAAATTTGTTTGCCGTCTGAAGAAGAGCAAGCCGTTTAAGGAGAAGCAAATGACAGAAATAACGGTGCAAAGCATAGCGGGAGCTATATCCGAGGCAGCAAGCCTTATGGAAGCGGCAGGAGATACATTACATGCCAAGCAAGCACAGGAGCTAAACAGTAAGCTGACCGATGGTCGGCTTACTGTCGCTTTTTGTGGACATTTTTCGGCTGGCAAGTCAACTTTAATTAATCGGTTATGCGGCACGAAGCTGCTGCCGTCAAGCCCGATTCCGACCAGCGCAAACGTCGTATCGATTCGCGGCGGCGATCGTGCGTATGCGGCAGTAGAAACGCTTCGCGGCGGCGTGGCAACAAAAGCGGAAGTTCCAATCGATCAGCTTGATCGCTATTGCGTGGACGGTGAACAGTTTACGTCTGTATCTATCGTTTATCCGAGCGAGGTGCTAGGCGATCATACGGTTTTGCTTGATACCCCAGGTATCGACTCCACCGATGACGCGCATCGGATGGCAACGGAATCGGCGCTGCATCTTGCTGACGTCGTGTTTTATGTAATGGATTATAATCATGTGCAATCCGAAATCAATTTCTCTTTTGCCAAGCAGTTGAAGGACTGGGGCAAGCCCTTATATTTCATTGTGAATCAGATTGATAAACATCGCGATCGCGAGCTCTCCTTCGCCAGCTATCGCCAAAGTGTACAGGATGCGTTTCACGCTTGGCACTTGGAGCCGGCGGGGATCGTTTATTTGTCGTTGCGCGAGCCGGATCATCCGGAGCAGGAATGGGAGTCGCTGCTTGAGCTGCTCGATTCGCTGCAGAAGATTCGCAAGCCGCTATGCGTATACAGCGTAGACGCTTCCTTGCGCCATGTGGCGGCAGGGCATTTGAAATGGAGCGAGCTGCAAAGCGAGCCTGAGCGGGAACGGCTGCTTGCGGAGGCAGGCGGTGAGGAAGCAGCTGCGAAGGTTACGAGCGAGATGGACCGCTTGCAGGCGCTCATTGGCAAATTAGCGGGCGAAAAAGAAGTTTACCGCGGCCAGCTTCGCAAAGAGCTGCAGTCGCTGCTCGATAATGCCAACATAACGCCGGCAGCACTGCGTGATTTGGCACAGACGTTTCTAGAGAGCCGCAAACCCGGCTTTAAGGCGGGGCTGCTATTTGCGGCTGCAAAGACGGCTGCGGAGCAGGAGAGGCGCCTTGCGGCGTTCAGCGAGGAATTGAACAGCTTAATCAGCGCTTCAATTGACTGGCATGTGAAGCATTTGCTCCGCGTTGAGGCGGAGCGGATCGGATTTGACAGCGAGCGGCTGGAAGCAGAGCTCGCGCGGACTTTGGCATGGCTGCCGGATTCGGAATGGCTGCTGGAGAGGGTTAAAGCTGGCGCCGTCATCGGGAATGAGTACACGATGACGTATAGCCGCGACCTAGCCGCGGACGTAAAGGCGGTTTATCGCCAGCGGGCGCTTGAGCTGATCGATGCGCTGGCGGACCATGCGGCGGCGGTAGGCGCAGCATCCGCCGCTGAGGCACAGGCACAGCTGGCGGCGCTTCGTGCGCAGGCTGGCGCTATTGGTGCGCTGGCGGCGCTGGCGGCGCGCGCGGATGAGCATGAGTCACGGCTGGCGGCAGCGATGCCTGAGGCGCCGGCGAGGCCGGCATTGCCGGCACCGCGCGCAGCTGGCGCGGGTGTTGTGCCCGCGGCAAGCTTTGCTGCGGCGGCGAAGGAAGTGCTGGCGAGCGAGAGCGGCCGAAGCGGCGCAACTGCTGCGCCGAAGCGGGAAGCAGCAGGGCAGAGCGCCCTAGCTGGCGGAGCTGCTCTAGCGCAGCAGCATGGCGCTGCTGCGCGATTAACGAGCGCGGCGGAGCTGCTTGCACCGCATGCGGCTCTTGCGGCAGCTGCGCATGCGATGCGCGATAAGGCGAAGCGACTGCAGGACAGCCGCTTCACCATCGCCTTGTTCGGCGCCTTCAGCGCCGGCAAATCATCGCTTGCGAACGCGCTGATCGGCGAACCGGTGCTTCCGGTCTCGCCTAATCCGACGACCGCAGCGATCAACCGGCTCGTGCCTCCTACGGCGGAGCACGGCCATGGCACGGCGCGCATCGTCATGAAGTCGCGCGCCGCAATCGAAGACGACCTGCGCTATTCCTTGGCGCTGCTCGGCGAGAAAGCCGGCACCGAGCATTTGCCGGATGCCGCTGCGCTGATGCGGGCGATTGACCGCCTAACCCCCGATTCCATCGGGGCTGGCGGCCGCCCGCACTTTAGCTTCCTGCGCGCCGCTCGCGCAGGCTGGGCAGAGCATGAATCGCTGCTTGGCGAGCAGCTCACGGTTGACCAAGCGGAGTACGAGCGCTACGTTGCTGAGGAATCGCGCTCCTGCTTCGTCAGCGAAATCGAGCTTCATTACGACTGTGCCCTGACGGCGCAAGGCATCGTCCTCGTAGACACGCCGGGCGCGGATTCCGTGAATGCCAGACATACGGGCGTTGCCTTTAACTATATCAAGAACGCCGATGCCGTTCTGTTCGTGACGTATTACAATCACGCCTTCTCCCAAGCCGACCGCCAATTTCTAATGCAGCTCGGACGGGTTAAGGATCAATTCGAGCTTGATAAAATGTTTTTCCTTGTGAACGCAGCCGATTTGGCGGCCGATCAAGAGGAGCTTGACGGCGTACTGAAGCATGTGGAAACGAACCTGCTGCAGCATGCGATTCGATCGCCGCGCCTATTTCCTGTGTCTAGCTTGCAAGCTCTTGACGGCAAGCTTGACGGAGACGCTGAGCTGCTCGCCCGATCAGGCATTGAAGCATTCGAGCAATCATTCCTTTCCTTTATTCAGAACGACCTCGGACGCCTTGCTATCGATGCGGCAGAGCAGGATTTGAAGCGTGCGGCAGCAACCGTTGCCGGCTGGCTTCAAAGCGCGGAGGGGGATGCAGCGGCGCGCGAAGCAGAGTTAAATATGCTTAAGCAAGCCGTAAGCGATGCCTCCAGCGAGATCGAAGCCTTGCAGTCAGGCGCTATGCCCGAACAGCTCAAGCAGGAGCTTAGCGAGCTATTGTATTATGTCGTCCAGCGAATTCAGTATCGCTTTGGCGAGTTTTACAATCTCGCGTTCAACCCTGCGTCGCTGCAGGATGATGGACGTGATTTGCGCAAAGCGATATGGACTTCATGGCTTGAGCTGCAAAGGCTCGTCCAGCTTGAGCTGTCACAGGAGATGCTTGCGACTTCGCTTCGGATGGAGCGGGGCGTTCATTCGCTTCTTCAAAAGCTTTATGCTGGCACGGCGCAGCGCCTTGAAGCGGCTATAGCCGCTTACAGCGCGATCCCTTATGCACCGGCCGCTTTGCCAACACCGGAGGAGCCAGCCGCATGGGAAGCAACAACGATCGATTCAAAGCTCCTTTGGAGCCGATTCAAATCGCCGCGTCAATTTTTCGAAGGCGAAGGCAAGACTTTGCTTCGCAAAGAGCTTGAAACACTGCTTGCTCCTTCATTAAATGGATGGATGGCAGAGCAAACGGCGCTATGGACTGCGCTATACGAGCAGATCTGGCAGAACGCTGCTGTTCAAGCAGGCGGCCAGCTGCAAACGGATATGCTTGCATACGAAAGCGGCAAGCGCAGCTCGTTAACTGGAAACGCAAATACGGCTGAGCTGAAGCAGCTGTACGCGCAGCTCATTCATCTCTAATTGTCAATGAATGTCGACTGTTCTATCGCATTAACAGCTGAATGCTTTTGCTGGCGCCAAACGCGCCCGCAAAAGCTTTTTTTATTTTAGTGTGTTTTTGTGCAAAAAGTGAGCAATAGGCACATATTTGTCATGATTTAGGACCATTTGGGAGCATTAACCGTTTCCAATTTCCATATCGCGGCTTTAAGCGGTTTCTATAACATATATGCATATTTATACTGTTTGCTCGCTTATCACGATGCTGATAATATTCATTCATACTTACAAAATAGATACGGGGAGATGGATTTACTTGGACGTTTTAAGGCAGTTGAAAGCATTCTATTGGGCGGAGCGAAAATTTCTGTTCTCCTCCATATTATGCTTAATGTTCGCTACGGCGCTCGGACTTGTCTATCCGAATTTGCTGCGATATCTCATTGATGATGTGATCACGCCAGGAAAATTCGAATTAGTGCCGGCACTAGCTTTTACCGTAGTAGGAGTTGTTACGTTTAAAGGCTGCATGCAGTTTTTACACGGATTTTTTGGCGGACGCCTTGGCAACCGCGTGGCGTTCCGTATGAGAAACGCTTTGTACGACAAGCTGCAAACGCTGTCCTTTCAGTATTACGACAAAGCGAAGACAGGCGACCTAATGTCTCGCCTTACAGCGGATCTGGAAGCCATCCGCAACTTTATCGGCTTTGGCTTTGCGCAAATTTTGAACATGGTGCTGATGATCGTGTTCGGCGGAGCGATGATGCTATCGATTCATTGGCAGCTTACGCTTATTACGCTGGTGACAATCCCGCTGCTCGGCTTTGCCGCAATTCGCTTCGAGCGCAACATTCACCCTGCATTCCGTGAAATGCGTCAAGCGATGAGCAACCTAACGACTGCGGTTCAAGAAAACATTACGGGCGTACGTACGGTCAAATCGTTTGCGCGCGAATCGCATGAGGTTTCAAAGTTTTCCGTGCGCAGCGAGGCGTATCAAACGAACCAAGTCGGCGCCGCAAAAATCTGGGCTAAATTTTTCCCGGTTATGGAGCTTGTAGCTAACTTAAGCGCTGTCATCCTGCTTGTCACCGGCGGTATTCTCGTCATTAATGGTTCACTGAAGCTTGGTGAATTCGTCGCATTTTTCAGCTTGATTTGGTACATTATCGGTCCGATGTGGGGTCTTGGCTTCCATATCAACAACTACACGCAATTTAAAGCGTCCGGCGAGCGTGTTCTCGGCTTGCTGAACGAGCATGTGCATGTCAAAAATTCCGAGCATGCCGTTGAAGTGAATAGCGAATCGGTGAAGGGACATGTTCGTTTTAATCATGTAACCTTCAGCTATCCGGACAAAACGCCAGCGGTAACCGATCTGGTGATCGATGCGCCGGCAGGCTCAGTGATTGGTTTCCTTGGCGCGACAGGGTCCGGGAAATCAACGATCATTCAATTGCTGATGAGAGCCTACAACGTGAAAAATGGCACGATTACGCTCGATGGCATCGATATCCGCAATCTGGATGTCGCAAGCCTGCGCCGCTTGATAGCGCCGGTATTCCAAGAAACATTTCTGTTCTCGGCTTCGATCCGCGACAACATCGCCTATGGCGTTAAGGATGTTACGCCAGATCAAATCGAGAAAGCTGCTAGGCTTGCCAAAGCTCATGATTTCATTATGGAGCTGCCCCTTGGCTACGATACGATCGTAGGCGAGAGAGGGATGGGCTTATCCGGCGGACAGAAGCAGCGGATCGCGATTGCGCGGGCGCTCATCAAAAATCCGCGCATTCTTATACTGGATGACGCGACCAGCGCCGTTGATATGGAAACCGAGCATGAAATTCAAGCCGGCTTCAAGGAGCTGATGGCAGGCCGGACGACGTTCATTATCGCTCACCGGATCTCCTCGCTCAGACACGCCGATGAAATCATCGTGCTGGACAATGGTCATATCGTTCAACGGGGAACGCATGCGCAATTAATTGCGCAGCAGGGTCCATACCGCGACACTTACAACATTCAATATGCTGACTATCCGCTTGATGATTCGTCACTAGTTAAGCAAGCGCATGATCGGAAAGGGAGTACCGTATAATGAGCACGAGTGTCAAAGCTAAAGCGACTAACAAAAACGAACGCTTCATCTATCAAGACGACGAGCTGATTGAAAAACCGTTTAACTGGGGACAATTGCGCCGCTTGTTCATGTACATGAAGCCATACACGAAGCAATTAATGCCCGTTATTTTTATGATGATCCTTGGCACGATTACGCGCCTCGGCGTACCGGCGCTCGTTATTCTTGCCATCGACGAGGCGATCGCGCCTACAAACGGTGCTACAAGCGTTCCTAAGCTGCTTATCTTCGCCGGCATCATGCTGTTGTTATATGTTATCCAATGGGCATCCAATACGTACCGGATCAAATACACGAATATTATCGGGCAAAGCGTCATCTACGACCTTAGAAATCATTTGTTTCAGCATATTCAAAAATTGAGCTTCCGTTTCTACGATAAACGGCCAGCCGGCTCCGTTCTGGTTCGTGTAACGAACGACGTCAATGCGCTGCAGGACCTATTCACGAACGGGGTCGTCAACCTGCTGATGGACTGTGTCCAGCTGTTTGGTATCGTCATCATCCTGCTTGTGTGGAACTTTAAGCTTGGACTCGCGGTCATGATTACGGTGCCGCTTATGTTCCTCGTCTCGACGACGCTGCGCAAAAGAATTCGTTTTGCCTGGCAGGATGTAAGGATTAAGCAATCGCGCATCAACTCCCACTTGAACGAAAGTATTCAAGGGATGAAGGTTACGCAGGCTTACGTGCAAGAAAAAGACAATATGAGCTTCTTTGATCATATGAACACGGTCAATGTGAAGTCATGGAACAAAGCATCTGCGCTCAACCAGGCCTTTGGACCTGTAATCGAGGTTACATCGGCAATCGGTACATTTATTTTGTTTTGGTACGGCGCGCATCTCATTCAAACAGAAGCAATCACCGTCGGGCTTCTAGTCGGCTATGCCAACTACATCGGCAACTTTTGGGACCCGATCAACCGTCTAGGCCAAATGTACTCCCAGCTGCTCATTGCAATGGCATCGTCAGAGCGTATCTTCGAATTTATCGATGAAGAGCCGACGGTTGCTGAGCTGACGGAAGCGAAACCGCTGCCTAAAATTAAAGGCGACGTGAAGTTTGACCATATCGTCTTCGAATACGAGAAGGGCAGGCCCGCTCTCAAGGGTGTTACGATTGATGTAAAAGCAGGTCAATCCATTGCGCTCGTCGGCCATACCGGTTCTGGCAAAAGTACGATCATTAACCTGCTATGCCGCTTCTATGACCCTGTAGAAGGCCGCGTGCTGATTGACGGCATCGATATCCGTGATGTGAGCATCGAGAGCTTGCGCTCGCAGGTGGGCATCGTGCTTCAGGATACGTTTATTTTTGCAGGCACGATCCGAGACAATATCCGCTATGGCCGCCTGAATGCGACAGATGCGGAAGTTGTGAAGGCTGCGCAGGCGGTCAATGCCCACGATTTCATTATGGGGCTGCCTGATGGGTATGACACGCAGGTTGAGGAGCGAGGCAATGTGCTTTCCATGGGACAACGCCAGCTATTGTCGTTCGCGCGTGCTTTGCTTGCCGATCCGCAAATTTTGATTCTGGATGAAGCAACTGCGAGCATCGATACCGAAACCGAGCTAAAAATCCAAGAAGCGCTTAAAGCGCTCCTTGCAGGACGTACATCCTTTATGATCGCTCACCGCTTGTCGACCATTCGCCATGCCGATGAAATTATCGTGCTGGATCATGGCCAGATCGTTGAGCAAGGCAATCATGAGTCGCTTATCGCAAAGCGCGGCGTTTATAACGGCTTGATCGAAGCGCAGTACCGTTTTCTATAACAGATAAGTCAGACACGGACAGCATTGCATTTTATAAAAATGATTGATTTTTATCGTTAGAACCTCCACAATGGAAGAAAAAACGAACCGATTCGCTAAAGTCTACAGCTATCGCTGTGGTTAACGAATCGATTTGCTTCCAGGAGGTTCTTTTTCTTTATGTATGGATCACCGTTAACATCGAATGCTCGCAAGCTGCTGCTATTAGGCTCAGGTGAACTAGGCAAAGAGGTTGTGCTTGAAGCGCAGCGGCTTGGCGTCGAGACGATTGCTGTAGACCGTTATGCTAACGCCCCGGCAATGCAGGTTGCTCATCGCAGCTATACGACCGATATGCTTGACGGAGCAGAGCTTCGCCAGATTATCGAGAAAGAACGGCCGGACTTTATCGTTCCTGAGATCGAGGCGATTGCTACGGAAACGCTCCTCGAGCTGGAGAAGGAAGGGCACCGCGTTATACCTACCGCTCGCGCCGCTTGGCTGACAATGGACCGAGAAGGCATTCGCCGCCTTGCCGCTGAAACCTTGGAGCTTCCAACGGCGCCGTACCGGTTTGCCGATACGCTGGACGAGCTGCGCCAGGCGGCAGAGGCACTCGGATTTCCTTGCGTCATTAAACCGATTATGAGTTCCTCAGGGAAAGGGCAAAGCGTCTGCCGCTCCGAAGCGGAGCTTGAAGAATGCTGGAATTATGCGATGGAGGGCGGCCGCGCCAAAAAACAGCGCATTATCGTGGAGGGCTTCATTACGTTTGAGTCCGAAATTACGCTGCTGACGGTTCGGTCTGTTTCCGGGACAAGCTATTGCCCGCCGATCGGCCATGTTCAGAAGGACGGCGATTACATAGAATCGTGGCAGCCGCATGAAATGACTGAGCAGCAAATCGCGCAAGCGGAAGCGATTGCTCTGCGCATTACAGATGAGCTTGGAGGCTACGGCATTTATGGCGTGGAGCTGTTCATTACGAAGGACGGCGTGTTGTTCAGCGAAGTGTCGCCTCGTCCGCATGATACGGGCATGGTAACGATGGCTACGCAGGATTTGTCCGAGTTTGCCTTGCATGTAAGGGCGATTCTAGGGTTTCCGATTCCGACGATTCGTCTGCTTTCGCCTGGCGCATCTCATACGCTGAAAGCAGACCGGGAGTCAACGGCATTCCGTATTGGCGGAATTGAAGAAGCGCTTTCGGTTCCTAACACTCAGGTGCGTGTATTCGGCAAGCCGGAGACGAAGGTTGGACGCCGGATGGCGGTAGCGCTGAGCTCTGCTTCGAATGTCGAGCAAGCGCGTGATTTGGCAAGAACAGCAACTGAATCGCTTTATATCGATTACGATCAGCAATAAGCAGCAATAGTGACCGTTTCCAAGCGCAAAGGCTTAGAAACGGTCTTTTGCTGGAAAAAGGCTTAAATTTATTTTCCAGTTGATACTTGCAAGGAGCGCGGTTGGAGGCTATTATAATTAACGATCATTTTTTTAGTCCAATATGCCGTTTGCAAGAGCCGCAAATAGCATGAATTCATAATAAGGCAGGTGTCATCTTAATGGGCAAGAAACAAAAAAAAGCGGCTTCGCAACCGCCAAAAGCACAGCCAAAAAAAGAAGCCGACAATGGTCTGACGCTAAAGGATCTTCTCGGCAGCGATGTGCTTAACAAGCTTAAAGCGCAAGCGGATGAAATGAAGCAGGCGGAAGCAACGCGCAAGGAAGAGCTTCGCAAGCAGGAAGAAGAGAAGAAGAAGCAAGAGCAAAAACGTTTGGAAAATGACTTCTCTTATTTGCTGGATCATAGCGATCCGAACTGGTCCAAGCATAAATAGAGGTTATGCCTCTCCAAGCGTAAACAATGCCAAAAGCACCCTAGGGTGCTTTTTTTATGTCTATAGATTTTATAGCGCATTTTCTTTTGGTACATCAGTCGGTTCCAACTTAACAGTAAAGACTCCCGCTAATTTCACTAAAAACGATTATAAGACTCATTTAACTGGAATAACTCCTTGTAATTTGGAGAAATCGGCTTCATTTTCGAGTTTTGTGCTTCATTAGCGTGAGAAATTCCTTTTAAACCAACTTGTTTGCAAAATGGATGCGAATTAGCATGAGTTTTTCCAGTTAATAAAATAAAAGTTACAATAACCGGATACAAACTAGCTAGGCTTGACCTGCAGTTAAACCCGACTATTCTAAAAAATCAATTATGATTGCTGCTTTAGCTTTGCTTCAAAATTCAAACAAGGCTTACCTGAGGATTGCAAGACGATGATGCTTGGCAGCATTTTTGTCTTAAAGCCAAAAGCTTTGCAGCCTTTCGGCGCGCCAGGGTCCCAGGTAACGAAATAATGTTTGCACTTCATGCAGTCAATGCGTTCATTCTCGCTCATTTGGCTACCTCAACCATATCGTTTTAAGTTTATTAATCGTTATACATATTACAAAAGGTAGGCGAGAATTGTCAAACTCTAACAATGATCCAATAAGCGAATGCCGCTTTTGCCTCCGCCCCCTTTATTTTTTTCGAAGCGTTATACATAAATCCCATTTATCTGCAAAACATGCTAACAACAACTATTAACGCAGCGCATACCTGCAAAGCTATGTGAGGAGGAAAGATACAACTTGAAAGCTACTTGGCTCTGGCGTTTTTTAGCGGTATCGTCGATATGCGCCACAGCGTTGTTGTGCATTGGTTTTGGATGGGCAGTCAAGGACACTCTTTATCCAACTTTGGAATCAGGAGAGGCTGCCATAGAAATAAAACAAGATGCGATGACGCCAGAAGCAGGATCTCTAAAAGAGGCTAAGGAAATTCGGATCGTCGCGCTAGGCGATTCGCTTACCAAGGGAACTGGCGATCATACAGGCGAGGGATATGTAAAGCAAGCAGCCGAGGGTCTCCGCGACCAGTGGAAAAAGCCGGTTAAAATCGTTAACAACCTCGCGATAAACGGGTTGCGCGCGGATCAGCTCGCTGATCGGCTAGAGCATGACCAGGGCTTCGCTTATGCGCTCAAAAGCGCAAATTTAATTTTTTTGTCCATAGGCGGCAATGATCTATTTCAAAATACCCGTGCCAAAAATACCGGCCGCAAGCTGTCCGCTTACAGCATGTCGGGGCTGGCAACGGAGATTCCGGCAGCATTAAATCAATTGGCGAGGGTGGTTACGAGTCTGAACAAAATAAACAGCTCAGCCAAAATGGTATATATAGGCTTATACAATCCCTTTTACGATATCAAGGAGCTTCGCGGCGGCAGTCTTGGCGTACAGCAGTGGAATGAAGAGGCCTATACGCTTCTGCACAGCTATCCGAATATGATGATGATTCCGACCTTTGACTTGTTTGAAGGGAAAATTGCCGAGCATGTCTCAAACGATCATTTTCATCCCAATCATGAAGGTTATGGCAAGATAGCGGCACGTATTTTGGATTCCTTGGATTAGTTGGGTTTAGAGCGCTTAAGAGTGGACAAAGCTGGTACGAAATGCCCCATCAGGAGGAGATCATGATGAAACCCGTTCTATCCGTCACCCGGCTGCACAAAAAAATTCGCGGTAAAACGATCATCCATGATGTTAGCTTTGAAGTAAACGAAGGGGAAATTTTTGGTTTCTTAGGTCCTAACGGTTCCGGCAAAACGACAACCATCCGCATGCTGGTCGATCTTATCAAACCAACCTCGGGTGAGGTTTATATAGGCGGCTATCATGTGCACAAGGAGCCTGAGAGGGCTTTGAGCCTTGTCGGCTGTATCGTGGAGAATCCAGAGGTATACGCGTATTTGACCGGCTTTGAAAATCTGGCTTACTTTGCGAGGATGATGAAAGGGATCGACGAGGCCCGAATTTGGGAGGTCATTCGCATCGTGAGACTGGAGGAGCGCATTCATGAAAAAGTGAGAACCTATTCGCTTGGCATGAGGCAAAGGCTGGGCATCGCCCAAGCGCTGCTCGGAAAGCCCAAGCTGCTTATTTTGGATGAACCAACGAATGGGCTTGATCCAAAAGGCATCAAGGAGCTGCGTGAGTTTGTCCGAATGCTGGCGAATGATGGGATGAGCGTTTTTATATCCAGTCATCTGCTTAGTGAAATACAGCTTATGTGCGATCGGGTAGCTATTATTAACGGCGGCCGCGTGCTTGCTGAGGGCAAGGTGGATGACCTGGTTGAGCAGGCTAGCGGCTATGTGATCTGGCAGCTGGATAAGCCGGAGCTTGGCAAGCGGGTGCTCGAAGGCAATCGGGAAATTGCATTCATAAAGCGTGATTCACAGTTGCTGGATGAAAGCATGCTAGCCGGCATGCCGGATGCCATCATTACGACGATGGATACGGATCAAATTCCTGGCAGTGTTGAGCAGCTTGTTGAGCGGCATATCGGGGTGATGTCCGTGCATCAAGTAGCACCTACGCTGGAGGAGCTATTTTTAACGTTGACGGAGGGGGAGACAAGTGACTAGCTTATTGCCGCTCATCCAAAACGAGATGCTGAAAATATGGAAGAAAAAAAGATTTTTTGTAATCGTACTGATTTTGCTTGCGCTTATTCCGATTTTTACTTACGCTGAGCTGAAGGTTGTGAAAAATAACGAAGCCAAATTTTCAGATTGGCGCAATCAGGTGCTGCAGCAGATTACCGATATGGAAAATACGCTGTCAAGCGACCGTATTCCGGACGAATGGAAGCGGAGCAGGCGCGCAGCCGTGCAGCAGCTGCAGTATTATTTGGACCATGATGTTAATCCAAGCGCTCCAAACGGTGCAACGTTCACAAGAAGCTTTCTGGATAATGCCGTAACTTTATTTATTCCAATGCTCGTCTTGGCGCTAGGAGCAGACATTGTATCGAGCGAACGGACGTCGGGAACGATTAAAATGCTGCTCACCAGGCCGGTTCAACGGTGGAAGGTGTTGCTTAGCAAGCTTATTGTGTTAACCTTATATGTATCGCTTACGGTCGTTATTACCGCTTTATTATGTTATTTGCTCTCCGGCTTGTTTTTTGGTTACTCGGGCTGGACGATGCCCGTGTTTACCGGCTTCCAAATGAGAGGATCAGCGATTGATCCATCAAATGCGCATGCAGTGCCCCAGTGGATTTATATATGGATGCAATCGGGATTGGCGTGGTTCTCTGCGATGACGGTTGCTCTGCTGGCTTTTATGGTTTCGGTTCTTATTCGCAGCACGACTGCCAGCATGGTGACGATGATGGCGGCTGTTATTACAGGTACGATTTTATCAGGCATGACATCTTCTTGGACTAGCGCCAAATATTTATTCGCCGTGAATTTGAAGCTGACCGCTTATTTGGACGGTTCGCCGCCTCCGATAGAAGGAATGTCATTGCCGTTTTCCCTTACGGTGCTTGCGGTTTGGGGAATTGTTGCAGTAGTCTTGTCCTTTGGCGTCTTTACGAAACAGGACATCTTGAATTAAAATAGCTTGAAGATACGGAAACGTGATTACAGATTGGGGGACGCTCATGTCAGAGCAAACAGATCTCTTCGCTAATACAGCGGCCGCAGACAGGAACTACGAGGCCGATGATATACAGGTGCTTGAAGGATTAACCGCTGTACGCAAAAGGCCAGGTATGTACATAGGCAGTACTAGCAGTTCAGGCCTGCATCACCTCGTTTGGGAAATCGTCGATAATGCGGTCGATGAGCATTTGGCCAAATTTTGTTCGGCGATTGAAGTAACGCTGCATAAGAATGGCGCAGTAACCGTTCATGATAATGGACGCGGAATTCCAACCGGCATGCATAAGACCGGTATACCGACGCCGCAGGTCGTGTTTACGATTTTGCACGCGGGCGGAAAGTTTGGCGGCGGGGGATACAAGAAATCCGGCGGCTTGCACGGCGTTGGCGCATCGGTTACGAATGCCTTGTCGGAATGGCTCGAGGTTGAAATCTTCCGTGACGGCAAAATCCATCGTCAGCGTTTTGAATATTGGGTGGATGAGGCTGGCCGGGAGCATGTCGGGGAGCCGGTTCGTGGTCTAGAGGTGATCGGATCGACGAATCGCACGGGCACGAAGGTTACTTTTAAACCCGATGGCCGCGTGTTTCAGAACGGTACGACGCTAAGCTACGATACGCTTGCGGAGCGCTTGCAGGAAATCGCGTTCTTGAACTCCGGACTTAAGGTCTCGATTAAAGACGACCGCAGCGGCAAGCAGGACGTGTTTCACTACGAAGGCGGAGCGCGTCAATTCGTTCAGTTTCTGAACGAGGACAAAACGGTTCTGCATGATGTGATTCATTTTGCGAGCGAGCGGGATGAAATTGAAGTAGAGGTTGCTCTGCAGTATAACGATGGGTATACCGAGACGATCGCTTCATTCGTCAACTCCATTCCAACGCGCGGCGGCGGTACTCATGAAACCGGTTTTAAAACGGCATACACGCGCGTCATGAACGATTACGCCCGCAAAGCAGCTATGCTCAAGGAAAAGGACAAAAACCTTGAGGGCAATGATTTGCGCGAAGGCATGATGGTCGTTATTAATATTAAAATGTCTGAGGTCGAATTCGTCGGCCAGACTAAGGATCAGCTCGGAAGCTCCTCCGCTCGGAGCGCAGTTGATGCGATCGTTACCGAGAAAATGCAGGTTTTTCTGGAAGAGAACCCGCAAATTGCGCAAATGCTGCTTAAGAAATCGCTGCAAGCATCGAAAGCGCGCGAAGCCGCACGCAAAGCACGCGAGGAGATTCGCAGCGGCAAGAAGAAGAGCGAGAGCTCGAACCTCAACGGCAAGCTGACTCCGGCGCAGTCCAAGGACTATACGCGCACAGAGCTATTTATTGTGGAAGGCGATTCAGCGGGCGGTTCTGCGAAGCAGGGGCGCGATTCGAAATATCAGGCACTGCTGCCGCTTAAGGGCAAGCCGATGAATCCGGAGAAAGCCAAGCTCATTGATATTTTGAAAAACGACGAGTACAAAGCGATCATTTCGGCTATCGGCGCGGGCGTAGGCTCGGAGTTTGCTGCCGAGGAATGCAACTATAATAAAATTATTATTATGACGGATGCGGATACAGACGGTGCCCATATTCAAGTGCTGCTCCTTACTTTTTTCTATCGTTATATGAAGCCGTTAATCGATTTGGGACGCGTATATATCGCACAGCCGCCATTGTACAAAATTACTCGTAAATCAGGAAAGCTGGAAACGATTCGTTACGCTTGGACGGACGAGCAATTGCAAAACTATTTGAAGGAATACGGAAAAAACTACGAGCTTCAGCGCTATAAAGGACTTGGCGAGATGAATCCCGACCAGCTGTGGGAGACGACAATGGACCCGGAGAAACGGACTCTATTGCAAGTTCAAATCGAGGATGCAGCCAAAGCGGAGCGCAGGGTATCTACGCTTATGGGTGATAAGGTTGATCCGCGCAAGCGCTGGATCGTTGAGAATGTCGACTTTATGGAGTATGAGGAATAGGGGGAATTCTGCATGAGTATGCTGGAACAGTTTTTACCGGCGTTTTTGGAGGAGGTTGTAGGAGACCGCTTCGGACGCTATTCAAAGTATATTATTCAGGATCGTGCCATTCCTGACGTTCGCGATGGCTTAAAGCCGGTGCAGCGGCGTATTCTATATGCGATGTACGATTCAGGCAATACGCCGGATAAGCAATACCGGAAATCGGCTAAGACGGTCGGCGACGTTATGGGTAACTATCACCCGCACGGTGATTCATCCATCTACGAGGGTATGGTACGGATGGCGCAGCCATGGAAGATGGGGCATCCGCTCGTAGACGGTCACGGCAACTGGGGCTCGCAGGATGATGATCCGGCAGCGGCTATGCGTTATACGGAAGCGCGCTTATCGCCGATCGCGATGGAGCTGCTGCGTGATATTGAGAAAAGAACGGTTCAATTCAAAGATAATTTCGATAATACGACGAAGGAGCCGGTTGTGCTGCCGTCGCGGTACCCTAACCTGCTCGTTAACGGGACCAGCGGCATCTCTGCCGGCTTTGCCACGGAAATACCGCCCCATAACCTGCGAGAGGTTATAGACGCTTGTATCGCGCTTATGGGAAGCCCTGAGCTTACGCTTGAGGAGCTTATGACCTATGTGAAGGGCCCGGATTTTCCTACCGGCGGCATAATCATGGGCGAAGAAGGCATCCGGGACGCTTACGCGACCGGAAAAGGCCGTATTTATATACGTGCCAAAACCGCGATCGAGGAAATGCGCGGAGGCAAGCAGCAGCTCGTCATTACTGATATTCCGTACCAGGTCGTAAAATCCAGACTCGTTACCGCGATGGAAAACATTCGTCTGGAGAAGAAGGTCGAAGGGATCGCAGAGGTTCGCGACGAAAGCGGGCGCAATGGCCTTCGCATCGTAGTGGAATTTAAGAAGGATGCGGACGCGCAGGGCATTTTGGCTTATTTGTTCAAGAAAACAGATCTACAGGTAGCCTACAGCTTCAATATGGTCGCAATCGTGAACAAAACGCCGATGCAGCTTGGCTTGAAACAAATCTTATCCGCCTATATCGAGCATCAGAAGGAAGTCGTAACTTTCCGCACGAAGTACGATCTCGAGAAGGCTGAGGATCGGGCGCATGTCGTCGAAGGTCTAGTAAAGGCGCTCAATATTTTGGACGAGGTTATTGCAACGATCAAAGCCTCGAAAAACCGCGGCGACGCACAGGATAACCTGATTGCGAAGTTCGGCTTCACCGCACGCCAAGCGGATGCGATTCTTACGTTGCAGCTGTACCGATTAACGAACCTTGAAATTACGACGCTTGAGAAAGAACTGAAGGAAGCGATGAAGAAGATCGCTTACTTGAAATCGATCTTGGCGAGCGACAAGAAGCTGATTGGCGTAATTAAGGACGAGCTTCTTGAAATCCAAACGAAATACGGCATTGACCGGCGTTCCGATCTTCGCGGAGAAATCGAGGAGCTGAAGGTTAACCTTGAAGTGCTTGTTACAGCTGAGGATGTTCTCGTTACGCTTAGCCAAGACGGCTACGTAAAACGGACAAGCATGTTATCGTTCACCAGATCAGGCGGAGAGCGGCAAAATACAGGAGTGAAGGAAGGCGACTTCGTAAGAGAGCTGCTTGAGGTCAATACGATTGACAATTTGCTGCTGTTTACGAAGAAAGGGCAATATTATTTATTGCCTGTCCATCAAATTCCGGAATTCAAATGGAAGGAAACAGGTACCGCAATCGTAAACGTCGTTCCGATGCCGAAGGACGATTCGATCGTGAGTGTCATTCCGATTAAGGATATAGCTGCCTCCAGCGCTTCGTTATTCTTCGTTACCAAAAAAGGACAGGTGAAGCGGACGGAGCTTAAGGAATACGCAACAACGAGATCAACTGCCGTTGCAGCCTGCAAGGTTTCTGAGGGCGACGAGGTTATCCGCGTCGTGTTGAGCGACAGCACGAAGCAATTGATGCTGGTCACGAAGCAAGGCATGAGCATTCGTTTTGCAGAGTCCGAGATTAATCCGATGGGAAGAGTGGCGACTGGCGTCAGGGGCATACAGCTCAAGGATGGCGATGAGATCATTGCCGCGGAACGTGTTGCAGAGGACGAGGGCGAAGTGCTCGTCATTACGGATATCGGCTATGCCAAACGATCGCTCCTGCTGGATTATCCGATCCAGGGAAGAGGCGGCAAGGGTGTCCAAACGTTTGAGTTCAAGGAAGGCAAGCGCGTCCGTCCGAACGGCGCATCGCTGGTTGGTGCTTATTATTGCAGGGAGGCCAAAGAAATCGTGGCCATTACGACTTCAGGTGCGAAGCTGGTTGCAGCCTCTGAGAAAGCGCCAATTGAAGAGCGTAAAGCGATAGGTAAGCTCGTGTTCCCCGTCGAGAAAAATGATGTGATCACGAATACGCTTGCACGCTCTCTATTAGATTCTAGTCAAAAGGGCGATTAGGCGGGTCAAAACGTTCGATCACTTCCAATATAGCTTCAAGCATGACCCACAATGGTACCAGCTCATCCGGGCGGTCCAGCCATTGTGGGTCTTTTATGATGCCATAACTTTTAATTTTTTGAATAATGATCGCTTTTCTTTCTTCCACTGGGTTCACGCTCCTTACTATTTAAGCAAAAATAGACATAGCTCTGGGCCTTCGCCACATTGTATGTCTAACGCTGTCACAATGTTCGTTATTGTATCGATTAATATCGCAAATTATTAATTGGGTTAATCTTTAATTCGACATTAAAGACTGCTATAATGAATAGCAAATAGATGTAAATTGACAGGGAGCGGGTGTAAGCTATGGTATCTGGAGAATTTACTCGATTATGGACGAAGCTTTCGCGGGAATGGAAAAACAATTTAGAGCAGTCGCTTGCTCCTTTGACGGAAGGCCAGCTGAACGTGCTAGATTTATTGCTGCAGCATCAACCTATGAAACCATCGGATTTGCTTCAATATTTAGCGACCACGCCTGCTGCAATAACGACGCTGCTTGACCGTATGGAGAAAAATGGGCTTATTGAACGCACAAGGGATGATAATGATCGAAGAATCGTGTGGGTGTCTGTATCGGAGAAGGGCAAAGCGGAAGCGGAGCGCGGTACAACGATTCGGACCGAAATGATCGAACAATCGTTGGACCGCATTTCCTCTCATAATCAACAGCTGCTTGTTTATTTGCTTGGCAAAGTAGCCAATTTGTAAGTTTCTGCGAGCTACTCTGTTTTTTTCATGGAATCGAGCCGATTGCGCAGCATATCGTAATTTTTTTGGAGCATATCGTAGTCGGCTTGTGTTAGCAAGGTGTCGCTTGCAGCGGTGATCGTTTCTTCAATAGGCAAAATACGATAGCGGAATGCATGATCCGGCTTATAGCGATGCACCCATGTCGGAATCGATTCGATCTCGGTGAGGTCAATGGTACCGTCCGTTATATTTTTACGAACATTCACTTTGAATATAACTCCGTAATCCTTCGTTTCGCCCCGCTGATTGGAAATAAAATTACCCATAGAATAAATAATAAGTCCTTTTCTTAAATGGCCATTTTCTTCGGTTGCTTCAACGACCTCATACGGCTGTACGACATGGGGATGAGAGCCTGCAACGATATCTGCCCCAGCTGCGATAAGCGCTCTGGCCAGACGCTTCTGCTCGTCATTTGGCGCTGTCTGGTACTCGGTACCGAAATGAAGGGATACCGTAATAAAATCGGCGCCAGCTTCACGAAGCTCTGCAATATCGGCTTTTATTTTTTGCTCATCGATTAACGAGATCAGATAAGGTTTGCCTTCAGGAACAGGAATGCCGTTCGTTCCATACGTGTATGCAAGCAGTCCCATCACAATGCCGTTTTTCTCTGATAAGACAAGCTTGTCGGCTTCCTCTTGCGATGCGGCAGTTCCTTTGGACGGGAGGCCAAGTTTCTTTAAATTTTCAAGCGTACGCAGTATGCCCGATTCGCCTTGATCCAGAGAATGATTGTTTGCGTTCGTAATGAGGTTAAAGCCTGCGTTCTTTAGTGCTTCTCCAAGCTCAACAGGCGCGTTGAATTGCGGGTACCCTTTGTAGCCGAACTCTACGCCGGCAATCGGTGTCTCGAGATTGGCAATAACCCAGTCCCCTTGTTCCAAAATAGGCTTAACCGCTTTGAAAAAAGGATTGAAGTTATAGCGGTTCGTCTTTTTGTCATAAGCTCCGGGAAGTTGCGGCGTATGCATCATGACATCGCCTACTGCCATCCATACCGCATCTGCAAATTCAGGCTCTGGTGGTTCGGTTGGCGGCGGAGAAGGGGATGGAGATGGCGTCACAATAGCTATTTCATTAGGTGTGGTCACAGTGGTCGCTGCCGGAATAGCAGGTGGAGAAGCCCTATCGATAACGTAGGGCATCAAAAAAATAATCAACAAACCAATTAAGCTTAGCACTAATAAAACGGATTGGATTTTTCGGTGTCTTTTGCGGCGCGTCTTGTGCATGTCCGTCCGGTTACGCATCGCTTAACATTTTGGACGCAGCTTCAAGCTGCTCGGCAGACCACCAGGTCCATACATCCGAACCGCTCGGTATAGAGCGGAAGCTGATCCATTCCTTCGTAACGGGATGAGGAGCTGAAACCGAGGTTGACCATAGTGCGATGTCGCTCATGCCGGCAGTTGGCTTTGCGCCGTACTTTAGATCGCCTACGAGCGGACAGCCGATGTGCGCCATTTGGGCTCGTATTTGATGAGGCCTGCCTGTATGGAGCTTAACGGCAATTAATGAATACCGCCCGCTAACAGCTGCAACCTCGTAATCTAAAATGGCTTCCTTCGCATCATTCGTCGGCTTATTAAAAACGGTGACCTGATTTTGCTTATTATCCTTGCGGATATAATGCGTCAGCCTTGCATGCGGCTTGCTTGGAACGCCTTGCACCACGCAGACGTAAGTTTTGCCAAAATGGCGGCTGCGAACGGATTCAGACAATCTGGAGGCTGCTTTCGAGGTTTTGGCAAAAACCATCACGCCGCCAACCATGCGGTCAAGACGATGAACGAGGCCGAGAAATACGTTTCCCGGCTTGTTGTGTCGCTCTTTTAAATCCTGTTTAAGCAGCGTCAGCATGTCTGCATCGCCTGTGTCATCCTCTTGTGAGAGAATGCCAGGCGGCTTGACGACCGCCAGCACATGATTATCTTCAAATAAAACGGTGATGGCCATTACTTAGACTCCCAACGTCCCAATATTCCGCAAGGCAGGTTTAGGCCGGACTTCGTAATCGGCAAACCGATCTCGCCGCAATTAATTTCGCCGCCGTATTTGTCATTCATCGTCATGTGCAGCAGATTATGCAGCACAGAAGGCGATAAGCCTGTCGTATAAGAGTTAATCAATAGAAACAGCGGATTGTCGGATAAGATAGACGTACAAGATTGCAGAAACGGAAACAGATTTTCTTCAAGCTTCCACGTCTCGCCGTTTGGACCGCGTCCATAGGAAGGAGGGTCCATAATGATCGCATCGTATTGCTTGCCTCGGCGCTGCTCACGCTGCACAAATTTAAATACATCGTCTGTAATATAACGGATTGGCGCGGATTCCAGTCCTGACAGCTGAGCGTTATCCTTCGCCCACTGAACCATCCCTTTGGCTGCGTCAACGTGGCAAACTTCCGCGCCTGCAGCGGCAGCAGCAACGGTAGCGCCCCCTGAGTATGCAAAAAGATTCAGCACGCGGATTGGACGGCCTGCCGATCTGATCTTGTCCATCATCCAGCTCCAGTTAACTGCTTGCTCCGGGAATAAGCCGGTATGCTTGAAGTTAGTCGGCTTAATGTGAAAGTTAAGCTCGCCATACGAAATCGTCCAGCGTTCAGGAAGCGTAGGATTCATCGACCATTGGCCTCCGCCGGAATTGCTCCGATGGTAATGGCCGTCTGCTTTTTTCCACAGGCCTGTTTCATTTTTGATCGGCCAAATGATTTGCGGATCTGGACGTCTGAGCGTATAGTTGCCCCAGCGTTCGAGCTTATCTCCGTCTCCCGTATCTATGACCTCGTAATCAACCCATTTATCTGCTATGTACATGTTTTTCGTAACCCTTCCTTGACGTTGTTTTTGTAATATAATAATGTCATCGCTAATTATATCGAAGCTAACACGATGAAGCAATGAAACCACAGCAATTGGAGGCTGGTATTTATTCGAAAGTAGTGGAGAGGGCGGCTGTTTTCCTATTTTATCTCAGATCGATACGAAATATTTCACTACCATTACATATTAAGAGGAGCAACACTATCATGATGAATTTTGAATGCGAGTGCGGAAATAAAACGGCTATGTTTGCAACGGGAGATCGGGACGAGCAGGGAAGAGAGTATATCGAGATCGAGGACGATGAGCGGTTAACCTTCACGATTGGTGACAAAAGCGTTCTATTTCGCTGCTCCTTTTGCGGCTATACCTATCGTTTGGAACAAATCTAACAACCGTTTTTAATTTTATTGAGGAATGATATTGAAAACCTTTACCTTTCGGAGTATGATAAACGTACGTCAAGTTGTATGTACAAGTGCTCCGTCATACCAGTGATAACTAGCGCTAATGTCCGTACAAGTTAATGCGTGTGATTCATGCATTTATGAGTATACTTAAGGAGGAACCATTCAAATGCTACAAGTTAAGCCTTATCAATTTTGGTTTGTTACCGGTAGTCAACACTTGTACGGTCCAGAAACATTAGAGGAAGTTGCACAGCATTCACGCATCATTACGGCGGCGTTGAACGAAGATTCTGTTTTTGCCTCCGAGATCGTATTTAAACCTGTAGTTACAACTCCTGAAGAAATTTACAAGCTTTGTATAGAAGCGAAAGCGGACGAGAGCTGTGCTGGCCTCATCACATGGATGCATACATTCTCACCGGCTAAAATGTGGATTCATGGCTTATCGGAGCTTCGCAAGCCGCTGCTTCATCTTCATACACAGTTTAATCGCGATATTCCATGGGATACGATTGATATGGATTTCATGAATACGAATCAATCGGCGCATGGAGACCGCGAGTATGGCCATATTTTTTCCCGTCTTGGCCTTGAACGCAAAGTCGTAACAGGGCACTGGGAAGACGGCGTTACCCGCTCGCGCATTGCTAGCTGGATGGGTACGGCGATTGCCGTAAACGAAGGACGCCATTTGAAGGTTGCCCGATTTGGCGATAATATGCGCCAAGTGTCGGTAACGGAAGGCGACAAAGTGGAAGCGCAAATAAAATTTGGCTGGTCGATCAACGGTTACGGCATTGGCGATCTGGTTGCTCGGATGAACGAGGTTTCAGACGCTGAAGTGAAGCAGCTGCTAGAGGAGTACAATGATCAGTACGATATTTCCTCCGAAACGCGCGGCAATGCAGCTTCTTTGGCTTCCATTGGCGAACAAGCCCGTATTGAGCTTGGCCTCAAAGCGTTCCTGCAAGAGGGCGGCTTCTCGGCATTTACGACTTCCTTCGAAGATTTGCATGGCATGAAGCAGCTTCCAGGCTTAGCGGTTCAACGCCTGATGGAGCAAGGCTATGGGTTCGGCGGCGAGGGCGATTGGAAAACCTCCGCGCTTACCCGTCTGATGAAGCTGATTGCTAACAACAAAGGTACTTCCTTTATGGAGGATTACACGTATCATTTGGAGGAAGGCAACGAGCTTGTTCTTGGCTCCCATATGCTTGAGGTGTGTCCGACGATTGCGGACAGCCGTCCAAAAATCGAAGTTCATCCGCTTGGCATCGGCGGCAAGGCTGATCCAGCGCGTATCGTATTCGACGGACGCTCCGGTGCGGCGCTTAATGCTTCGCTCATTGATCTCGGCAACCGCTTCCGCTTGATCATTAACCAAGTGGATGCCGTGAAGCCGACTCACGATATGCCGAAGCTACCGGTTGCCCGTGTATTATGGAAGCCTGAGCCATCGCTTCGTGAAGCAGCGGAAAGCTGGATTTATGCAGGCGGCGCTCACCATACCGTCTTCTCCTATGTTGTAACAACGGAGCAGCTTGTGGATTGGGCTGATCAGGTCGGCATCGAGACCGTCGTGATCGATAAGCACTCGTCCGTTCGCGGCATTCGCAACGAGCTTCGTTGGAATGATCTTAGCTACCGCATTCGTTAATCGGCATAATTCTAGATCAAGCGATAAAATAAGAGGCTGCTGCATTAGACCATTCAAAGGTTTAACGCAGCAGCCTCTTTATCGTTGACCGCTTATTTATAAATTCGTGAAGCTCATTCCTTGCTCGGAATAACGATTGCCTTCTATACGATCGGCAATGGAATCGATTCGGCGGCGTTCCTCAGTCGTAAGTTCAATGCTCAAGGCGTCGATATTGGTCTGCAAATTATGTCTGCGCGTCGTACCTGGAATCGGAACGATATCCGTACCTTGCGCAAGAACCCAAGCGAGCGCAAGGGAAGCGGGTTTTACGCCCTTCTCCATCGCGATGCTCTCTACCTCGGAAACGATGTCGAGGTTTTTTTGAAAGTTATCGCCTTGAAACCGTGGAACGCCGCGCCGAAAATCATTTTCAGCAAAATCTTCGAATTTCTTGAATTGCCCCGTAAGGAAACCGCGTCCTAGCGGGCTATAAGGAACGATGCCTACGCCTAGCTCTCTGCAAGCAAGGAATGTCGTCTCTTCGATATCACGGCTCCATAGCGAGTATTCCGATTGCACCGCTGCAATGGGGTGGATGTTATGGGCGCGCCGCAGCGTATCGCCGGATACCTCAGACAATCCAAGGTGGCGAACCTTTCCTTCCTTTACAAGCTCGGCCATTGCGCCGACCGTTTCTTCAATCGGCGTATTCGGATCAACTCTATGCAAATAGTAAAGATCGATATGATCAACGCCGAGTCGCTTTAAGCTGCCTTCGCAAGATTCTCTGACATGTTTAGCCGTGCCGTCAACGCCAAGCTTGCCGTCCTTCACGACAAAGCCAAACTTTGTTGCTAGAACGATATCGTCTCGGCGATCCTTTAGTATTCGCGACAGCAGCGTCTCATTGTGGCCGCGGCCATATACATCAGCCGTATCCCAAAAGTTTACGCCATGTTCTAGCGCATATTGCAGCGTGAGAAGCGATTCCGACTCATCACGCGCGCCGTAATAATCCGGTGACATGCCCATGCAGCCTAACCCAAGCGCTGAAACCTGTAAATCGCCTAATTTTCTTGTTAACACGAGGAATCCCTCCTTTTTGGTGGAAGCAGCAACGTTTAAACTACCCAACTAGCATATACGATCAGTTAGACGAAGTAAACTCAAAATATGTGAATGAGTTTACTTCGTCTTGTTTTATTTATTAAAATCAAATATCTGTGTATACTGGAGCGTAGGAAGCGAGTGTGAGCGGAATTGAAGCCAAAAGAAGAAGCAGCCTCTCGTTACTCGGACGAGACGATAAAGCTTAAGTTTATATCCCGTATTTTGAATCCAATCAAAACGAATGGATTTGAACAGATGCGAATGGATGATATCGCTAAACATATGGATCTATCGAAGGCAACACTCTATAAGTATTTCTCGTCTAAGGACGAAGTCATCCAGCGTTTGGTCGAAAATTTTATTGCTTATATAATAGAAGCGGACAAGGAGCTGACGGATGGAAGCGGGTCGTTTATAGCAGGCTTTCAAAAGTCGTTCTCGCAAACGCTGCTGATCGCCAATTACGGCACCGATGTTTTTTACAATGATCTGAATGAGGTATATCCGGAGTTGTTCGGCCGAATTCAGGTTGCGGTTGGCGAGCGGAATGGCCGTCTTAAAGAGCTATACGAAAAAGGGGCGGAAGCTGCCGTTTTTAATAAGCTTAATGCGTCTTTAATGATCATCCAGGATGAGCTGATGTTTAGAAACCTGCTGGATTCGCTCTATTTGATGAAACATCAGCTGACGCTTAGAGGAGCTATTTTCGACTATTATCAAATTAAAAAGCTGCAATTGCTTTCCTCACAAGCCTTTATAGGAGCAGATGACACGGCTATGAACGAGAAGTTGGAATATTTAGTCCGTAAGGTGACTTATGGCGTCGGATAATCAAATGGAAGTGGCTGTTTCAAAAACAGTAAAGAAAAAAGCGGTACAGGGACAGCCCCTGTACCGCTATTTTTCATGCTTACTAACTTTTTTGTTCAAAGCGGGCTATCTCTCCAGCGCAATCAATACTTTTGAGACATCCTTCGATTAAGATTCGGATGTCTCTTTTTGAATTTTTGCCGGATTGTTAATTTTGTAGGGAATGGGGTGCTTTGTGAGCTTTTTGGCTACAATTTTCCCTTCAAAATGGATCGTATCCCCGATTTCAAGCTCGAATTTTTTGAGAGTGGCGCTGTGGCTCGACCAAGCGACGCCGACGTCGGTTGCTGGATCTGCTATGGACACCGCTTCATAGATGACCACTTCATCCTCCGTATCGGAGAAATTGTTAGGCACAGTCGTAAATTCCTTCACCGTAGCTGACATTTTCACTTTTTCTTCGGGAAGCTGCAGCTTAGGCGTTTTTTCCTTCTTCGCTTTCCCTTTTGGCGGCGCTTGTGCTTCAGGCTCTTGCTGCTTCGATTCTTCCGCTGGAGCAACTGCTTCCGGCTGCGGCTCCAGCACGGTTTCATTAGGCGAGCTAGCTTCTGCTTCAATGGATACAGCCTCAACTGGATCTGAGGAAGCAGCTTCATCCGCAATGGCAGAGCTTCTCTGACCATAGTTGGCAGCTTGCATTTCCTTCAGGTAGGAGGGGTGAATGCAGTGTTTTTGTTCGTTGTCAAATGAGATGACAGCAGTCATCCTATCGACGTAGCCCACAATGCTGCAAGCAAGATTCATGCCGTTGCCTTTGTAGAAAAATGCTTTTGACTTCGACGCCTTCTCCGACAGCAAGCTCCATTCCTTGCATTTCTCTATTTGCTCCGCTTCGTTTTCGAAGGCTATGTACGTGATTGGCTCAATAATAAAAGGATGTACCTGTACCATAAAATCTCCGCCTTTCTGTTTGTCCCCTTATATTTTATCATTTTTTTGCTTGTTAGTCGGCATCTTTATCTTGACGTAAAATTGAATATCCTATAGGATTACTTATGATAATAGTCATATTTATACATAAGGGGAGAAGTCAGAATGATTAACAAGCAATTTCGTATGGTTTTTGGCTTGCTGCTTGCGATTGCGTTAATTGCAACCGGCTGCGGACAAGGAAAAACAGAAAGCTCGAATGGCAATTCAAAAGGAGGCACTGTCAGTGAAGGTGCCCAAAATATCGAAAATCTTCCAGCGGCTATTGCTGCTAAGGATGAAATTAAATTGATGGTTATCCGCAAAATCGGCGGAGATGACCATACGGCGCAATTTTTGGTCGGTGCCAAACAAGAAGGCGAATCGCTCGGCTTTAAAGTCGATACGTTCTCTGCAAATGGCGACACTGCTAAATTCCACGATGCAATCGCACAAGCGACCGATGGCGGTTATGACGGCGTTGTAATCTCGCATGGCGATGACCCGGCAACAGTGGATGCGGTAAAGAAGCTGACGGACAAAGGAATCCCAGTAGTTGCGTTTGACTCCGTTGGCGAATTGTCCGCTATTCCAGGCGTGACCTTGACATCCCAGGATGATGAGGCGCTTGCGCAATTTTCACTGGATCAGCTCGTGAAAGAAAAAGGCGAGGAAGCAAAAATCGTTTATCTATGGGTAGACGGTTTCCCGCCGATGGTTCGCCGCAACAAGGTTTATCAAGATACGCTTGCGAAATATCCAGGCATCAAGGAAGTTGAACGATTTGGCGTAGCGAACGCAAATACATCGGTTGATACGCAAAATGCGGTTGCTGCTATGCTTACCAAGCATCCAAAAGGCGAGATTGACGCGATTTTTGCAACATGGGACGCATTTGCAATCGGTGCGGCAAGAGCGCTGATTGAAGCGGGCCGCACAGAAATCAAAATTTACGGCATTGACGTTTCGAACGCTGACTTGCAAATCATGCAAGAAGAGAACAGCCCATGGGCAGCTACAGCGGCTGTTGATCCAAAAATGATCGGTGCGGTGAACGTGAGGCTGCTAGCCAAAAAAATCGCTGGCGAAGAAACGCCTTCCACCTACAATTTGGAAGCTGCGCTTATCGATCAAGAGGGCCTGAAAAAATCGAGCGAGCCGGTTAACATGGTTACCTTGGCAGACATTATTCCAGGCTGGGGCACTTCGGATGCTTTTGAAGAAGAGTGGATGAAATCTTTAAAAAGCGCAAACGGCAAATAATTCATAAATAATGGTATAATAGATTTTTAAAATAGCGCCCTTGTCCAAGTGGATAAGGGCGCTCTATCCTGTTTGGAGAGGAAGGTGGGTCTGTTGATAGACTCGAAGGCAAGCCGACTGGAAATGAAACGGATATCGATCGCCTTTCCAGGCGTTAAGGCATTGACCGATGTTGATTTTCATACTTCTGCCGGAAGGGCGCATGCTTTGATCGGAGCTAACGGCGCAGGGAAGTCCACGCTCATGAAGGTGCTTGCCGGGGCGCATGATCATTATACAGGGAGCATCCTGATCGATGGCAAGGAGGTCCGAATCCGCACGCCGAAGGATGCGAAGGATAACGGCATTCAGGTCGTTTATCAAGAGGTGGATACGGCGCTAATTCCGATTTTGTCCGTAGGCGAAAATATTATGCTGGAGCATACCGTGCATGATATGGGAAGCAAGCAGCTTATTCATTGGAAGCAGCTGCACCGATCGGCGCAGAGCATTTTAGACCGAATGAATGTGAAGGTCCCAACGAAAAAGCTCGTTCAAGATCTTACGCTTGCCGAGAAGCAAATGGTGCTGATTGCCCGCTCGATCTCGAAGCAATGCCGCTTCCTTGTGCTCGATGAGCCAACCGCACCGCTTAGCCATAGTGAGACTGAGCAGCTATTCAATCTTATTCGCCTATTAAAATCGGAAGGCGTCGGTATTATCTTTATTTCGCACCGTTTGCCGGAGCTTTACGAGATTTGTGACGATATTACGATCATGAGGGATGGGCAGCTCGTTATACGAGAGCATCTCTCGAACGTAGATCAGCATAAAGTCGTGGAATATATGCTTGGGGAGAAGCTGGACAGACAGTTCCCGAAACCAACAATTACCGTAGGCGAGAAGTGGTTTGAAGCTAAGGGCATTCGCGATCAGGATAAAGTTAACGGTGTTGATTTACATATCTGCAAGGGGGAAATCGTCGGAATTGCCGGTTTGGTTGGCGCTGGCAAAACGGAGCTTTGCCGTGTTTTATTCGGTGCAGTGCCGGGCTCTTCTGCCGAGTTATCTATCAATAAGAGACGCTTAACCAATCGGACGCCTTATCAAGCCGTAAAAAACGGTATCGCACTCGTCCCGGAAGAGCGGAGACGTGAGGGTGTTTTTGTTGAGGAGTCGGTAAGCGACAATTTGACCGCTGCTGTGTTAGCCCGATTTACGGGATGGGGCGCATGGCTTAGCAAAGCGAAGGAAAAGAAAGCCGCTGGCGAGATCATTCAAAGTCTCGGCATCAAGACGCCAAACGGGCAAGCGAAAGTGAAAAACCTCTCCGGCGGAAACCAGCAGAAGGTAGCTATCGGAAAGTGGCTCCTTGCTGACGCGGATGTTTATATATTCGACGAACCGACCAAAGGTGTTGACGTTGGCGCTAAGCGGGATATTTATGAGTTGGTTGCAGAGCTTGCGAAGCGCGGGAAATGTATTTTGTATGCGTCGAGCGAGATGTCCGAGATGATCGGCATAACGGACCGCATCTATGTCATGTATGACGGCGAAGTTATTAAAGAGCTGGAGACACGAAGCACGAACGAGGAAGAGATATTGCTATACAGTACTGGAGGCTTGTTAACATGAATGCTGCCGATTCCATTCGGGAGAAAAAACCGTTTCAATTCGTTGATTTTTTGTACAAGTATGGCACGCTGATTACCATTTTGCTGCTGGTCGTATTTTTTGGCACCGTTACAGACAACTTTCTTAGCACGGCTAATATTATCAACATTTTACGCTCAATCTCGATTGTGACGATCATTGCGATTGGCCTTACCGTCTCTTTAGCAGTTGGCGGCTTTGACCTGTCGGTAGGTTCTGTAGCATCGCTTGCCAATGCACTTGTCATTTCGATGTACGTATGGCACGGTCAAAGCTTTGGGCTCGGCATCGCGGTCACCATTGCGTTCTGTCTAGTCGTTGGTCTAATAAACGCTTTTCTCGTCATTAATTTTAAAATTCAAGATATGCTCATGACGCTTGCAACGATGTTCGTCTTCCAAGGGGTGGCGCTAACCTACACTAGAGGGGCAACCATTTCGCAAAATATGGTCATGCCAAGCGGAGACTTTGCCACTGGACAAATACCGAAGCTGTTCGGCAAGCTTGGACAAGTTCCTTGGATCATAATCATTATGCTGCTTATCGTCGTTATTGTTCATCTCTTTCTGACGTATACGAAGCACGGCCGTTATATGTATATGATTGGCGGCAATCAAGAAGCGGCGAAGCTGTCAGGCATCGCGGTTAGCAGATACCGGTTGTTTGCCTATTTAATTTCAGCACTGTTTGCTGCGATTGGCGGCATCATCCTAGGCGCGCGTGTCATGAATGCGGAAGTGAATGCCGGCGGGCCTTATTTGATGGATGCGGTAGCGGCTGCATTTATCGGTTATTCTGTACTAGGAGCAGGCAAGCCGAACGCCTTTGGCACATTTGCGGGCGCTGTATTGATCGGCATTTTGTCAAACGGACTTATTATGCTGTCCGTACCTTACTACGCGATGGATATCGTGAAGGGCTCCGTTCTTGCCCTTGCGCTTGCGATTACCTATTATAAGAGAAAGCATTAATTGCTATTGGCAAAACCGTTTGGGCTTACGCTCGAATGGTTTTTTTATTTCTTCTCCGCCTTAAGGCGGAGAAGAAATCGAGCTGAGGTGCGAGTGTTAGCATGAAAAATTCTGTCAAAATGAAGATACATATTTTCATTGGGGGCTATGGCGTTGAAGGAAATCATCTCTTACACGGGAATTATAGAGAAACCATACGAAGAGGTTGTGAGTTATCTATCGACAATGCCTATAGGCCGGATAACAGCGAGCCATTTGCCGCTGCTCTTGACGGGTGCAAGTGGAAGCGGCGGCACTTTGCAGGTGAAGGGAGGCCCGCAGCTGTTTACGATTTATACGGGCGATGAAGCGGCAGCCATTCGCGTAGCGTATATGGATATCGATGCAGCGAACGGGCATTTTACGGTATTCGGAGGCTGGTGGTACCGCAACGATTACGAGCTTAAACCGCATGCCAAAGGCTGTCAGATCCGTTATTCCATCGGAAATGCGGCTTCTCCGTTAAGCAGCTGGCTTGTTCCCTTGTTAAAGGATTACCGTGGTTATAAGAACGAGAAACGAACAGGACGGATGATGCGTGCTTTTGACGATTGGGTGGCAGTTCTCGGTGTAAGACTGCATTGCAAAGCTTATCGCTATTAGCATACAGGTGGCGAATCGAACAACAAAGAAAGCGACATTGCCATTATAGGCTCCTGTCGCTTTCTTTGTTGTTGGCTGATTTATTCGGGATGATGAAGGAGACGGTTGTTCCTTGATCAGGCGTGCTCACAATTTGAAGACCTTTCCCGTACATCTGTTTTAGACGCCTATCCGTATTTAATAAACCAATAGCATGCCGCCTTTGAAGCGGCTTAAGATGCCATGCTTCACCGCCTGCCGTGCTTGGGAAATATAAAAAAACCGCCGGCGCCAGCCAACGGTTTTGCAAATAATGGCGGATTAATAACAATAGTAGCGCTCCCAAATTTTGTAGGAATCATCTTTGTTCTTGTCCCACCAACAGATGTCATCCCACCAGTCATCATCATCCCACCAATCAAACCAACCCTTGGAGTTCCAATCCTTATCGACCTTATGTTTATTGGATTGATTGTTGTTTTTATTATTATTGTTGTTTTGATAATTATTGTTACTATTCTGATTGCTGTTGCTTTTTGACCCCGAGAAAACGGATAGAATGCTGGAGAAAAAGGTTTTCTTGTCATCAGAAAATGAATGGCTAGATGAAGCAAATGCGGAAGCCGGGAACATACATACGCCTATTAGCAAGGTAAGGCATAAAACTTTTTTGAATTTGGACATGACATCAACACCTCCCGACAATACATTAGTTACGAACATGGTGTTCGTTATTAAGAATTTTATAATAAATTAGTCCTTTTGTAAACGAATACTTTGCAAGAAATGGATATTTAGGAGGGGGACTTAAGCCATAGCTTTTATGATTAGATCGTGATACTTTCATATTGACAGTATTGGAAATCGATGTTATCGTATTGATAATATCAATTTGATATATTTGAAATATAAACAATTATCCAAACCCAATCGAAAGTGAGGTCATTTTGATGTTCGGATTTCGTTTCGTCAAATTTCAGCCAAGCGAGTATGTGTTAAAGGTGCAAAACGGGAAGGTCGTCCAAGAGGGGGTTGGCCTCTCCTTTTATTATTATGAGCCGACTACTTCGGTGGTTGTCGTGCCTGTGTCCTCAATTGACGTTCCGTTTATGTTCGAAGAGATTACACATGACTACCAGACCGTTACGGTGCAGGGTCAATTGACTTATCGCATTGTCGATTACAGGAAAACGACGCAAATTTTAAATTATACGTACCATCTAAAAAAGAAAACGTACCTCTCTGACGATCCAAACAAGCTGGCACAGCGCATCATTCATCTCGTGAAGGTATTGATCAAAAAACAACTGGAGCAAATGCCCTTAAAAGAGGCGATTCAATCAAGCGAAAGATTGGTTGCCCGCACGATAAGGGAAGTTAAAGAGAGCGAGGAAATCGAGAAGCTTGGCATCGAGCTGATGGGTCTTTCCGTGCTTGCGATCCTGCCTAACAAAGAGACGATGCGAGCGCTTGAAGCGAAGGCACGCGAGGAGATTCTTCGTGATGCGGATGAAGCGTTATACGAGCGCCGCAATGCTTCGATTGAGCAGGAACGACGTGTTAAGGAGAACGAACTGAGCACTGAAATCGCGATCGAAACAAAGAAAAAGCAAATTAGAGAAACACAGCTGGATGCCGAGAGGCTGGTAAAGCAGAAGCAAAACGAAATGAAAGAAGAGCAGCTTCATTTTGACACGGCGCTTGAGGAACAGAAGCGAGCGTTGATTGAGCTTGCCGTTGCGAACAAAAATGCCGAAGCAGATGCCAAAGCCTATGAGCTTGCAGCCATTATGAAGTCGATAAACGGTACGCAGCCTTATGTGCTGCAGGCGATGACGAACCTGGGCATGGAACCAAGCAAATTGATTGCTATTGCATTTCAGGATATTGCGGAGAAGGCTGAGAAGATTGGTCAGCTCAATATTACTCCTGATTTATTGCAGGGGCTTCTGTCGGGATCAGAGCATTTGGCAATGCCGGGAAATAAAGGGGGAGGAGGGAGCCGATGAAGGAAGCGATGCTCAGCCATAAAATAATTTTAATTAAGCGCAGGACGCGTCTGGAGGAGCTGGCCGTTCGCTACAATACCGTTCAGCAGGCGCAGTTCTACATCGAGCGGCTTGGAGCGGACTTTGGCGATTATATCGCTGAGGACGAACGGTACCGGAAGGCTGTCGCGCATGCGGCAGCGGAGCTGAGTGTAATGGGACGCGTGCAAATCGTAGAAAGGGAGCATGTGCCTAATTTTATTTTTGGCAAACAGGATGTTGTTGTCGTCATTGGGCAGGATGGTCTTGTCGCCAATACGCTGAAATATTTAAGAGAACAGCCGCTAATCGGCGTCAACCCCGATCCGATGCGCTGGGATGGGGTGCTCCTGCCGTTTGCGGTCAACGATTTAAAACTAATCGTGCCTGATGTGCTGAATCAAAGGCGCCAGATCAAAGAAGTGACCTTAGCCAAAGTCGAGCTCAATGATGGACAGCTTTTGTATGGGGTGAACGATCTGTTCGTAGGGCAAAAAACGCATGTATCCGCCCGTTATTCGCTAATGCAGAACAATCGGATCGAGCAGCAATCCTCGAGCGGAATTATCGTCTCCACGGGGCTTGGCTCTACAGGCTGGTTTAAAAGCGTTCTAACCGGAGCAGCCGGAATCGTCAGCAGCGCAACCAATCAGCAAATAACGCTTGCGCCGAATATGCTCGACCGGAATGACTTCGCTTGTCACTCGCCTTACCTATATTTCTCAGTGAGAGAGCCGTTCGCTAGCAAAATAACAGGCGCAGAGCTTGTTTTTGGCCAGATCGATGAAGCAAGCCCGCTACGCATTACGTCACAAATGCCTGAGAATGGCGTCATCTTTAGCGATGGCATGGAAAGCGACTTTTTGTCATTTAACTCCGGCGTGGAAGCAACGATTAGTCCAGCAGAGAGCAAAGGTCAGCTGATCATTTAGATGGCGGAAGCAATATGCTGCTACTGTGAGGCAAAACGTTCTTTGTTAAAAGCTATCCATTCTCTTGTCGCTAACGAGAGATAGCCCGTCCGCTTCCACACCATCGCAAGGCGCCAAGGAATAACAGGCTGAACGAGCGGAACCGTGCTTACTTTCGCGGAATCAAGCAGCGCGCATATTCGCTCTGGAAGCATCGCTATCCCTAGATTTTCTGCGACCATTTCTCCGATAAAGTCCCATTGCGAGCTTTCATAGACGATATGCGGATCAAAGCCTATCGCTTGGCACTCATTAATAATGCGGTCATGCAGGGCGAAATCGCTGTTGAACAAAATAAACCGCTCATTTGCCAGCTCGTTAAGCGTTATTTGCTTGCTGGCTGCAAGCGGATGCGAAGGATGGAGAAGGACTTTTAACCGATCCGAGACAAGCTGGAAGGATTCAAACAGCGTCTCGTCAACCGGCCATAACACAACTCCCACATCCAGTGCCCCTTCCGCAACTTGCTCCTCTACTTTTTTCGCTCCGTCTTCGGCCAGCTTTATCGCAATGCCGGGGTAACGATCCTGAAAGCTCTTTAGCACGCTTGGAAAAAAGCTCGAACCAGCCATCGGAGGCAGTCCGATCCGGATGCTGCCTTTCTTTAAATAGGTCAAATCATTAATTTCTGTCTGCAAATTATCGAACAGCTCTAGAATTGGCACGGCATAATCATAGATGGCTTTGCCGGCAGCGGTAAGCTTAATAGGCTTTCCGTCGCGGTCGAACACTTCAAAGTTAAGCTCGTTCTCCAGGTTTTTGATCATTTTGCTAATCGTAGGCTGGGTAATGTGCAGCGCTTCGGCCGCTTTGGTAAAGCTGTTGCAGCGGACAATTTCAGCAATGTACTGCAAATGGCGGATTTCCATCCGGTCACCTCTTCACATAGATAAATGGAATGCGAATCATAAGATATATTCATTTTACCTATGAGGATTCACTCTGTATACTTCTTGTAGTGGAAGAGGTGGAGTCATCATGGGGAAGATGCTAAAAACAGCGGTACAGGTCCTCCTATTTATTGTACTGGCGCAGCTATCGGATGCGATCGTCGCATGGCTGCATTTGCCGGTTTCGGGCAGCATCGTTGGCATTGTCATCTTATTTTCCTTGCTGCAGCTAAAAGTAATCCGCATGGAGTGGATCGAATTAGGCTCAAAATGGCTGCTGGCGGAGATGCTGTTATTTTTTATTCCTGCTGCGGTTGGCATTACGAATTACAAAAGCTTAGTCATCCATAGCGGTATATTTATTTTTCTCTCGATATTCATTAGCACGATTGCGGTTATGCTGTTTGCGGGGCTGATCGGTGAACGATTGGCCGTGAAACGAGGCGAGGAAGCGAGATGATCCAAGCTATAGGTTGGTTATGCGGCACGATTGCCGTCTATTGGGCCGCAAAGAAATTGTACCGCGCTTATCCGAAGGTTTATCTGACGCCGCTGCTCGTTGCGCCTATCGTTGTCATTCTTGCGACGCAGCTTAGCGGCGTTTCTTTTGATCAATATGATGAAGGAGCGGGGTGGCTGACGAAGCTGGTTGAGCCTGCTACGATTGCACTGGCAATGACGCTGTATCGGCATTTGGACATTTTGAAAAAAAATGGCTGGGCCATTGCAACCAGCGTTACCGCCGGCGCTGTCATCGCCATACTGAGTTCAGCAGGCTTAGCCTATTTATTTGGACTAGAGCCAGACATTATGGAGAGTCTAGCCCCACGCTCGGCAACAACGCCCATTGCGATCTCAATATCCAGCTCCATTGGCGGCGTGCCGACAATCACGGCAATTGCTACACTCCTAACAGGCCTAATAGGCTTAATTGCAGGACCGCTTATCGTGAAATGGTTCGGGATCAAAAGTGCCATCGCGCGCGGAGTTTTATTTGGAACAAGCGCTCATTCCGCCGGTATTAGCAAAGCGCTTGAATATGATGCGGTTACCGGCTCGGTTGCAGGCATTGCGATGATGGTCACCGCATTCGTTACGCTTCTAGCTGCCCCTTGGCTGATCGGTTTATTTGGTTAAGAAGCAACCATGCCAAACATAAGTTTGAACGCAATAACGAGCCACCGGTCATGGAGGATGTCATTCGTAAATATACGGTGGAGGAGGATAGCGAAACGTCTGTATTTATTATCTTTATTAATAACGGGGGCGTTGTGAAGCCAATCAAGAAGGTCATCATCAACGCTGCGTTCAACCGATCTTCTGGCAGTTTGTCGGGATCGGCCATTCTGACTTCGAGGTGCTGAAGCAGCTTGATACGATGGAGGGGCGGATCGTGGATAATGCGAATTTCGTCCATATTGATGATATTGCAGCCATATCGGATGAAAGGCTGTACGATTGGCTGTTAAATGAATTTCCAAGCTGGCTGAAGGCTGCTAAAGAGAAACGGATTATTAGGCCAAGCTAAGGCATTTCATTAAACATAGAGCCGCTAACTGATGGAAATAGAGCTAGAAACTAGCTCTATTTCACACCAACTAGCTCAAATTCGAATAATAAGTATAGAAATATGACTTATTTCTACGCAAGCCCCGCCAAATGAGCTGATAAACCGCCGTATAACCCCAATTAATCGACTCCTTGTTCTTTAACAAAATCGAGCAAAATATCGAGTACCTCCGCATCAAAATGGACGTCTCTGCCCGCTATCATAATCGTCATCGCCTCTTCATCCGTCATAGCCTTGCGATAGGCTCTGTTGGAGGTCAGCGCATCCCAAACGTCACATACCCCGATGATGCGCGTTTGAAGCGCATTCAGCTCGCCGGTTAACCCGTCCCGATAACCGTTGCCATCTATCACGTTTTCCGCATATTGAATGCCGGACAGCACGCGCTTGCCATGCTCCGTATGCTTCTTTATCGTTTCGTATTCAATCTCCGTTAATCGTCCTTCTTTGTTTAAAATATGCTCAGGTATGTTTATTTTCCCAATGTCATGAGCAAGGGCGGACCACTTCAAGCTCAGCAGCTCACGTTCGCTAAGTCCCATACGATCGCCAATAATATAGGCTAGCTCGGCTACTCGCTGGCTATGACCATTGGTAAAAGGGTCTCTGGTTTCAATCGCTTGCGCCAGCACTTTAATAATTTCGGTGCCGAATTGTTTGATTTGATCTTTCGTTTTTTCGATTTCATTCCTCTGCTGCTCCATGTCGTTTTTTTGATTAATGATTTCTTCGTTTTTTTGTTCCAGCTCGGCATTTTGGAGCAGAATGTGGTTTCGGCTATTTTTTAAAATAGCAAATAACATCCCGGTAAAAGCACCGAATCCGATAAAGAAGAAAATACGGATCGTCCAATTGAACGTCGTTTGATCAAGGTTCAAATGAATATTTTGCTGCATCCATGGCCCTAATGAAATCGCTCCTAACAGTCCAACAGCTGCTCCGCCTCTCCATCCCCAGAATCTAGCGGCTAAAATAATCGGAAAATAAAATAAATGCACACATACCCCGCTTGTCCCATTGTTGGCATACACTGCAAACCAACAAGCAGCAAGCAAACCAATCAATTCAACCCCGCGTTGCAAATTTTGTCTAGTACTCATAACCTGAACTCCCTTGTCTATGTAATAACATCTGTATGTAAAAAGGTTGTATATCTCCTCCATGAGAATATCAATCTCAGACACAAGAACGATAATTATAGCCATTGCTGATGACGGCCTTCCACCGTAAGATTTACGTATAGTGACAGGGTATACATTCACCGGTCACATTCACTTATGGAAGAGGGGATGTTTGCAATGATTACCTTACCAAACGAGCTTTTAAAACCATTATCCAACGAACAGCTTGAGCAATACAAGAGAGACGGTTATATTTTAATAAAAAAAGGCTGCAGCGGCGACTTAATTGATGCTTTTAATAGACATATTTATGAGATGCGTTCGGCTCCGCTGGAAGAGACGCCTGACTTTGCTCGAACCTCAGAGAAAGCACGTTTCTCGACACGGCTGTTCAACCCTCATCAGCATGACAGTTTCTCAAGGCAGGTCATGAAGCTGCCGCTCGTACGCGGAACGCTTGCACAGCTTATGGAGAAAGAGGCTGTGTGCGTGCAGAGCATGTATTTCTACAAGGAACCGGGCTCACCAGGCCAAGCTGCACATCAAGACTACTATTATATCAAAAATGATCCCATGACGATGGTTGCGGCATGGATAGCGATGGAAGAGAAGGTTGATGCCGAGAATGGCTGCCTATGGGTGATTCCGGGCACGCATAAGCTAGGGCTGCTGCCGCATGGCAAGGTGAAAAATCTCGAGGAGCATGAAGAGTGGACGGAAGAGACGGAAGGCATTGATCTAAATGAGCAAATCCCAGTCATAATGGAGAAAGGTGATATTTTATTTTTCCATGAGCTGCTGATCCATTCCTCCAATCGCAACCGCAGCAAAGACCGCTGGCGCCGCTCATACGTTTGCCATTACATTAGAGAGGATTCGGCTGTAACTTTGCGTGAGGATCTGCGAGAGAAATATGTGTTGAAATAATCTTTGAGTCCGCCATGGGCTTTTAAAGTCGAACCAACATGGGCTGGCGGGCATTTTATAAGTTATTTGTTATTCTGGAGCTCGTTTTCCATGAACCGAATCCACTCTTTCGATGCGAAGGACAAGTACTTGTCCTTCTTCCAGATCATCGATAATTGCCAGGGGATCGACGGCTGGACTATGGATACGGAAGCGAAGCGTTTTGGGTCAAGCTGCATGCATACGCGCTCTGGCAAAAGCGTAATGCCGTATTTTGCAGCGACCATTTCCGTCATGAAGTCCCACTGGGAGCTTTCAAACACGACTTTTGGCTCGAAGCCAGCCGCCGTGCACTGCTCTTTGATCAGATGGTGGATCGTAAAGTCTTCACGAAACATAATGAAGGACTCATGTTCCAGCTGATCCATCCGAATGGATGGCTCTGAAGCAAGCTTATGGCCGGCGTGAACGACAAGGCGCAGGTTTTCGTTCATGCAGGGAAGAACATGATATTTCTCCACATCTTTGACAGGGAGGATGACCATGCTGAAATCGAGCTCGCCCTGCAAAATATCCTGCTCTAAGCTTTTGCCGCCTTGTTCAATGACTTGCAGTCGTATCTGCGGATAGTGGGTCAAAAATTTTTCAATAATGGACGGAAGAAAATAACCGCCTACCATTGGGGGAATGCCGAGTCGGAGCATTCCTTTTTTTAGTTTGGCGACCTCTTCAAGCTCGCTTGACATATGCTCGAACGACTGAATAATATGCTTGGCCGAGCGGAGGATGGTTAGACCGGCATCCGTCAGTTCAATCTGTTTGGCGGAGCGGTCGATGAGCTGCACGCCGAGGTCTTCCTCCAGCAAACGTACCATTTTCGATAAAGAAGGCTGCGTAACATGAAGCTTGCGTGCAGCTTGCGTGAAGCTGCCTGCTTCTGCGACGGCGACAAAATAATTCAAATGTTTAAGATCCATGAGGGTCGTCTCCTTCTGCTTGGACAGCATCCGTATATGTTCAAAGGTAAGAGCAAGTATAATGAAAAGGAATGAAAACTATTCGATATATGTATTTTACCTATATGTGATTCAGGTGTAAACTTAGCGTTATCGAAAAAATTTTATAAAGAAAAAAGGTGTTACCATGAACATGTTAGAGAAATTAGTATTGCCTATAAAAGCTAGACCCGCTTCAGCGTCATTAACGATAAAAGAAGCTATCGTCCTTCCGCCGGATACGAACCATCACGGTACGATCTTTGGAGGAAAGCTAATGGCTTATATAGATGATGTGGCTACGATTGCCGCAACTAAGCATGCCCGCAGGCCAGTTGTGACGGCATCTACGGACTCCGTCGATTTTCTGTATCCAGTCAAAAAAGGCGATGCGGTAAGTCTGAACGCATTTGTCACTTGGTCGCATAAAACGTCAATGGAAGTATTTGTCCGCGTAGTGACTGAGGATTTGTTAACAGGCGGACGCAGAGTATGCGCGACCTCTTTCCTGACCTTTGTTGCACTAGGCGATGATGACAAGCCAACGGAAGTTCCGGGCGTAATCGCAGAATCGGATGAGGAGCGGTTATTGTTTGACACCGCGCCTGACCGCAAGGAAGCTAGACGGATCCGCCGGCAGGAAAGCAAACATTTTGCAAGCTTTATGGGCACGGAACGTGTTAAGGAAACAAGTGCGCAGTCTAGGCCGCAAAATGCTGCAAACAAAGGTTATGAGTCGGCATGGGGCGTAGATTGGTAGGCGAAAGCAATACCCGTTTGCAAAAGATTTATATCATCAGGCTGCCGCGAATGTATGCGTTGCAGCCTGTTTTGATTGGATTCCACTCGCGTAGCTTGTTCGGCATAAACTGAAAATAGGGATAACCTGTTGCAGCATAGGATGAAAAGAGGCGATTTTTTATAAAAAAGGAGTAAGCCATGGACGAAATAGGGAGAATATTAGTGAAGCTGTTTGTCGCTCTTTTCTCGCTGCTGTTTGTTTTCCCAGCCGTCATTTTCTCCGTCCTTGTACTCGGATTAACGGATTCATGGAAATCAGGTACCGTTATGCTCGTGTCTTCTTTCATTCTTTTCATTATTGTGCGTTTTAATGGCTCCAATCAACCTTCGCCGCGTCGAATAAAGAAATATGAAGCAAGCAGCTGGGAGATGAGTCCTGTTACGCTTGCTTCCTTCCGCAATGAGAATCCGCCGCCGCTAAGCGACATCTATCGCGATCTTGATCTTCAGGACGGGGAAGCTGATGTACTCTATAAAATTATTGTTGAAGCAAAGGCGAATGACGATTCCGAACTTTACCCTTATTACTGCAACAAATGTGACCAATTGGAGAGCCAATGCCGGTGTAAAGAAAAAATTACCACCCCTTATTAAAGAATCTTAATCGCACATCACCCCTAATATCCGGTAAGATGTGCGAAAGATACATGTATAGGGGTGAATTACGATAATGGAAAAGAAACGATGCTTGTTCTGTTCTGAGATCGTGCCAATTGAAGCAAAAGGTGAGCATGATCATTATATGGGCTGCTATTGTGTGCCTGACGGTTCTTACCGATTACTAAGAGAGAGTTATAATGCCATTAATTCGATTTCTTATCAAATGAAAAGCAAACGGTTTCCGGTCATTTCCGCATATATCCGCGAACAAACCGATTGCGGCGAGTTGGTTACGCTGACAAGTGAAACCATTGAGGTGATTGCTAATTCACCGAAAATTCCTGTTTCTGTCGAAGATAAAGCAGGCCGCCTGCTGCAATATTTGTACCGGCATTCGGATGCGCCTTTAGAGGCAGTAGTCATCCATCCGCTGTCGCAAAGCTTTAACTTGACCTATTCGCCGAATTTGCAAGAGCTTGTGTACATTATAGAGACGCTCAAAGAGGGGCAGCTGATCATTAGGGAAGGGATGACATTTAAGCTGACGGAGAAAGGGTGGAGCGAAGCTGCTGCAGGTGCAGGGGGGCGAAGATTAAAACCATGCTTCATGCTTCTTCCAGAGGATCATGAGCTGCGCAGGGAATGGCAGGAGAGTATCTTTCCCAAAATGGAGCAGTGCGGGTATTTGCCCCGCTTGTTTGTTCAATCCGAACAGGAAGATCGAGAGAATCATTCGATTTCAATGATTTCCGATAGCAAGCTTATCATTGCTGATCTGACCGATCAATCAGCCGAGGTTTATTTTGCAGCGGGTTATGCGCTTGGCAAAAATATCCCTCTTATATGGACGGTGAGACGAAGCTCCATGAATGAGCAGCTCGTTCAAGCACATCCAATCCGTCCATTTGTTTGGGACACGCCAGAGGAACTCGCTGAAATGCTGCAGCAGAGGCTGAGCTACAAAGGGACGCCAGCTTCGTTAAAATAGAACAGCAAAAAACACACGTCAATGATGTGTGTTTTTTTTGTTTTTTTGCGCTCCAAAAGTTAGCTGCACATGGTCGTTGGTTTTAAAGCAGCGTTGAAAGCAGCTCGATTTTCCCAAAGGAAGGAATGGATCTGCTCTTGTTCATCGAAAAAATGCTCGGCCTCATCCAAATAGTCCTGCCCTAGTCCATGTATACTGTAGCGCTCCTCCGGGTAGCTCATGAGCGTCCATTGTCCGCCGCGCTTGCGATCGGCAAAGACGAAATAAAATTTTTCGCCCGAAGCGTCCCATTGCGCCAATTCGTTAAAGTTCTCTAAAATAAAAGCAATATCGGTTTTCTTTTTAATTAGCATCATCCATCTCCTCTTTCTTTCTAAAAATAATTGGCATATTTCAGTGAAGCCTTGCATAGGAACAAGACAAGAATATAGGATTTCGGCAAAAAAGGCTGTCAAACGCTCGGGGCTTATTATAGGATGATTTGACGAATCATGCCGCAAGGCGGAGGCGGTCGACAGGACATTCGTTAACGCGCAGGTTATAATAGTAAAGAATGCCAAAAAAACGCCAATGGACGAGAAGGAGCAGCGTCATGACCATTTATTTTGCATTATTGCGAGGAATTAATGTGAGCGGACACAATATGATAAAAATGGCTGAGCTTAAAAAAATGTTCGAAGCGATGGGCTTCGAACGCGTACAAACTTACATAAATAGCGGAAATGTGATGTTCGAATCGGAGGAAGGGGAGGAACTGCTGGAAGAGAAAATCGAAAGCGAAATTAGCAAATGCTTTGGATTTAATATTGCTGTTATTTTACGGTCTGCTTCCGAGCTTGCAAGCATTATAGATAAATGCCCATTTGATTTTAAGTCTTTGGCAGAGGGACAGAGCATCCATCTTACTTTTTTAAAGAAACCGCCTACCGATGACACGATTGACAAGCTCCCAGAGGTTGAACTGAATGACGATGATTATCTGATTGCCGGAAGAGACATTTATTTCTTTTATAGCGGAAGCATGCTCGATTCCAACCTTCCGAAAAAATTCCAAAAGGTACTTCCTGCAACCGCACGCAACTGGAAAACGGTTTTAAAGCTTCAAGCAATGGCAGATGCATTGAATTCTCATTGAGAAACTTATGTATAGAGTGCCTTGCACAGGCACTCTATAAACAATTAAACGCCAACGTCGACGGCAGTGACAGCAGTAACCTTGATATAGCGGGGAACTCCATTGTCAAGAATGATGACTGAGCCGTTGCTAAATCCTAAGAAAACGCCGGTGTGGAAAGTATTGTCAAAGTGAATGCGAATACCAGGAGTACCAACTCCAATTTGGGATAAAACGCGTTGCACGTTGCCGCCGCTTCTGTTGCCTCCACTTCTATTACCTCCGCTACGATTTCCACCGCTTCTGTTACCACCGCTGCGGTTGCCGCCGCTTCTGTTACCACCACTGCGATTTCCACCGCTTCTGTTACCACCGCTTTTGTTTCTTGGCATTTCTATCATCTCCCTTAATCAGAATTAATAGCATCTTATGATTATTGATAGAATAATGTTTGTACATTTGTACGGATTCTATTAAATAGGCTTTTTAACGTGCGTATCACCCTTCTTGACACAGCGAATAACTGCGCAGTATTATTATTTAGTGAAACTTAATTTTATACAATCTAATAACTAATACATTGCAGCGTACGAAACCTTACAGAAGGAAGAGGAGAACAACGATGACTATTCTAGAATCCAATCAAGCATTTGGTGAAGCGCTCGTAAAATCGTTAATTGGTGAACGCGGACATATCCCAATTGCTAGAGCATTGCCGGATATTACAGCAGAGCTTGCAGGCAAACGCACCGGTGAAGCGCCTTACAGCATTTATCAGCTGTTAAAGCATATGAGCTACTGGCAAAGCTTTTTGTTGACCTACCTTGAGGGAGGAAAGCCACTCATGCCTTCGCATGTGATGGATAGCTGGCCGAGCGAGGAAGCTCCGGAGAACGAAGAGGAGTGGCAAGCGATTGTTCAGCATTTTCTAAGTGGGATCGATAAAGCGTGTCAGATTGCTCGATCTACGCAGCTGGATGAATCCATAGCACATTTTCCTACCGAAACGAAAGCGGGCATTTTGCGCAACATTGCCTCACATAATTCCTATCATTTAGGGGAGATCGTACTGCTTCGCCGAATAAATGGAGCTTGGCCGCCGCCAGGCGGGGGTTATCCCGTTTAATGCTAAATATAATCGCTGTAGTTTGAAAAGCTGACATTATAGAAATGCTATGGCTATCGAATTTCGACAGGGGAGAGAGCGTTGCGGGATGATGTGATATCGGAAGTGACCAAAACGAAGGGGAGAAAGTCCCTTTATCATTTTACGAGGGCAAGGAATTTGCCTGCTATTGCGCATCTGGATCGATTATTGTCCAGTTATAACATCGATCCTCATCTTACAGGCGAGCGCAGAGCTGGTATGATGGACGTGAGCTATGACGAATTAACGATTACGATAAATGCACATCTTCGGATTCCTGATAGTATGATCGACCCTTCAACGACGCAGGAGCAGTTTCGTTCGTGCTTGGACCGACATGTGTTCTTCTGGCCAACTGTTAGGGATTGCCTGAAAATGTTGGATATGTATACCCGCAGAGAACCAGACGAGCAATTTGCCATATTGGAAGCGGATGCTTATTGTTTGCTAAGTGAAAATGATTCAGCCGTGAAATTTTCTAAATACGACTCGGGGAGCGCGCCGCGCTTTCCGCATCGCTGTTCTTATAAAAAAAGCTTGGGTATGTTTTTACCGGCAAATGAGTTTAAGCGCATAATCAATCACACGGTACCTACAAAAGCATCGGAAATACGCGAGGTTTTGATTGAAGATCAGGTTAACGATTTAACGAAGTATTTGCGGGCTATATACTTAAGTGAAGCCGATGCTTTACCTATACGTTGGAGGGGACTGGCAAAGCCGCTTGCGGATTTACAAAATAAGAAAGCAAAATAGAGGAATGGGAGAAATCCCATTTGGCTGTTCAAAAAAAGGGTATAGAACTTTTCAATTGATGAAAAGCTCCGTACCCTATTTTTGAATCTGCGAGTAGTTCGAAATCTAGAAGTTCATTTCACCATCGTCGTAGTTAAATTGCCATTCAATGCCGAACTTATCTTTAAGGCTGCCGTAGCATTTGCTCCAAAACGTTTCTTGAAGCTCCATGACGACTGCTCCGCCTTCTTTCAGCTTGTGAAAAATCGATTGAAGTTCTTCTATGTTCTCATGAACGATTGCGAGGCTAATGTTGTTTCCTTCTACATAAGGCATGCCAGGAAAAATATCAGAAAACATAACATTCGTTCCTAGAATGTTTAGCCGCGTGTGCATAATTAAACTTTTCGCTTCCTCTGGCAGAGGGTATTCGGGACTAGGCGGCGTATCGCCAAAAGTCATGAATTTTGGCTCATTCGCTCCAAAGACGCTAGCGTAAAATTCAACAGCTTCACGACAATTACCGTTAAAGTTAAGATAAGGATCAACAGCCATTTGTTTCACTCCTCGAACGATTTGTTTTGATAGTTTCTTTGCTTTCCTATTGTATCATTTACAAGTAGCAATTCAAATATACGATTTCATATCTTTGTGTAAATAAGGCTGAAGATAGTATTCTGCGGCAGCTGTCATAGACCCATCGTTATTGTGCACGGAATGTCGGATCGAGGCATGCAGCTTTTGTTATTCTAATGGTGTGGAAAGGAGGTTTGACATGAATTTACTTGAGAACATGAATCAGGCATTGAATTATATTGAAGCCAGCCTAACGGAAGAGATTGACTTTAAAGAAGCTGCAAGGCGAGCCTTTTGCTCGGAATATCATTTTAAGAGAATGTTCTCGTTCCTTGCGGGCGTATCGCTATCGGAGTATATACGCCGCAGGCGGCTAACTCTTGCCGCTTTGGAGCTGACAAACAGCAATGTTAGAATTATCGATCTTGCAATTAAGTACGGTTACAGCTCACCGGACTCGTTTACACGAGCATTTCAAGGCTTACACGGGATCACACCTACCGATGCAAAAAACAATGGTCAACCGCTAAGAGCCTTTCCGCGGATGAGCTTTCAATTAACGATTAAGGGAGGCATTGAGATGAATTACAGAATCGAAGAAAAAGAGGCTTTTCGTGTGATCGGAATTAAAAAAAGAGTCCCGATTGTATTCCATGGCGTTAATCAGGAAATTGCCTCGATGTGGAAAAGCTTGAATGAAGAAACGATAACGACGCTAAAAGGTTTATCAAATGTGGCACCGATGGGGCTGCTAAGCGCCTCCACTAACTTTTCTGAAGGCAGAATGGAGGAAAGAGGGGAGCTTGATCATTATATCGGTGTCGCAACCTCTAACGAATGTCCAGCTAACCTGTCGCAGCTTGAGGTGCCTGCATTGACATGGGCGGTATTTGAAGCGGCCGGACCTTTTCCTGCTGCGCTGCAAGAGATTTGGGGACGCATCTATTCCGAATGGTTCCCATCCACCAATTACGAGCAAGCCGAGGGGCCGGAGATTTTGTGGAACGAGCATAAAGATGTAAGCTCACCCGTTTTTAGAAGCGAGATATGGATACCAATCTTAAAAAAGTAAGCTGAGTAGATAACGGGATAGGGATGGTTGAATGCCGCATAATCTAGAGATTAAGCGGCTATTATTTGAAAATTGGATCAAGCCGTCGGGCTGTTGGGCACATCGTGTTCGAGTACATAGGAAGTTATTTCTTTTATTTTTGCATTTTTACCCGCGCCGCTGAAAAGATACACATTACAAAAAGCATAGCTTTTGTTATTTTCATATTTGATAAAGCCGTTGGCAGCCCCGGTATTCCCGTGTGTAATGATGTGCGTGATCGAAAGTTCGCTCACTTTGTTTTTCTTCATGACTTTCAGCGTCTCGACGACAGGAACCTTCCCTTTGATGAGCAGCTGCTCGCCGACTAAATTCCAGCACATCTCCTCCGAAATGTTCTCACGAATAAAGTCTATATCGTAATTAGCAAAAGCGATGTTAAAATCCTTGAGCAGCTTTTTTTTTGGCGAGTTGCCGCAATCTTCAGCGCATATCAGCTTTAGTTCTCCGGATTGAACATGAATCAAAATATCCCGCTCCTTTATGTTTATCAATTGTAAAAAATATGTGAAGTATGCAAAATATGTATCATGTTATTATATGCCATACAACGTTTTATGTAAATCTACTTTACATGAGTTAGGCTGTTCTCATTTTACAATTCCCGTTCAAATTATCTAGAGCCGCAGGTCTTACGATGGAAAGTTATTTATAAAAAAGATATCCCTCTTGAAGCTGCTGCCAATAGGAGCAGCGCTTTGAGAGGGATAGTTTCGCCCGTGTAAGTAAATTGCAAGACTTGTCTGATAGTCTAGCCAATCCGGCATGTGTTGCGGCCGAGCAGTTTATTTATACCGCATCTCTGCATCAGGCCAGTGAGTAGCAAAGGCAGGGCGATAAGGCCGAACAGCTTCCAGTACCCGCCCAAAAAATAGAAAAGCGACAAAAACGCAATTCCTAATAGAATGCGTATCATACGATCGGCTCCGCCTACATTTTTCATTGCTTGTTCCTCCGTTTCGGTTTGTTATTCTCTACAGTCCTGATCATATCAAGGCGCAGCCCAAGAAACCGTAACTAAGTCACATAGAAAAATTAGTCTGGTTTTAGCGAAGAGTAAAACAGATTGGTCGAGGTTGATGTTGGCGAGGACTATGATTCCAAATAATGTTCAAGCGCTTTATGATCGATAATCGATATTTTGCCCCGGGAGAGCAAAATCAGCTCATCCTTTTCAAGCATTTTCAGCGTGCGGCTAATGACCTCTCGGGCAGTTCCGAGCTCAATCGACAACCTATCATGAGTAATCATTACGTTTCCGCTGCCGTCCGCGGACTGAATCAAATACTCCGCAATGCGCCCGCGAATGGATTTGAAATGTATGCTATCCAGCAGATTCGACATGATGATTATTCGATTGGCAAAAGATTTAAACATAAACTGGCGAAAATTCCGATACTTATCCATCCAGTCCCGGAAAGTCGATACAGGTATCAATAGGGCGCGGCATGGTTTTTCGATACAAGCAGAAGCTTCATATTCGCTCTCGCCTAAAATGCTGGACGTCATCAGTGGACAGCATTCCCCGCCATTGATTCGATAAAGCGTTATTTCTCTGCCGCTGGAGCTAATTTTGTACATTCGGACGGTACCTTCCAGAAGCATAACCGCATGCTCCAAAAACTGCCCTTCGTGGAACACGAAATTCGGCGATATTTCGAGCACTTCAATTCCTTTAATGCTCCAATCTTGTTCACTAATATCGGATAAGCATGGAAATAGAGAAATAATTTGCGGAATGCAGGCATGCACGGTTAAACTCACCGACTTCATCTCCTTGCAAAATGGGTCTTCATGGCAGCTGTATTTTACCATACATAACGGACTCGTTTCTGTGACATTGTTACCGTATTACATATTAAGCGTCAAAATTTGCGCATGCCGCTCCATGACATTCGCCTTATTTCGGATGCGGTACGACCAGTGGATTGCTTGACCATTCTTGCAAAATGATGTGAGGTCTTGAAGCCGCAGCGATGCGAAATTTCGGTTACGTTTAATCCGGTGCTGGTTAACAGCTCGATAGCTTTGCCGATCCGGTAGCTCCACAAATAGGCGATGGGCGTTGTCTGCTCGTCCTGCTTGAACAGCCTAACCAAATGTTCGGGAGACAACCCGGCTTGGCTTGCGAGCATGGCAAGCGTCAATTCTTCCATGTAACGCTCATGGATTAGGGATAACACCTGATAAATGGCAGGATGCTTCTCCTTCTGCAGCAGCGCTCTTCTCGACTCGGTAGGATAAAGATAAAGAGCGGCCAAGCCTAGACTGACGACGGCCGGGTCTTCCGCCTGCGCATAGCGCTGGACGTTCAGCATAAGATCGAGCAGCCGATTCATTTCCTCCGTAAGCGGCAGGCTTGCAGGAAGCTGATCAAGCGCCTGCCGTGCAGGTTCTGACAGATCGTTTAAATGTACGGCTATCCAGCGATGCCAGGTTTCTTCGGTTCGCGAGAAGGTGAAGTTTTCCTCGCAGCCCGGCTTAAGCAGCGCGACATGGCCGGGGCCGATGCTTAACATTTTTCCGTCGATTTCAACACTCATTTCGCCCGTATATAACATAACGAGCTGGACATCCTGCTGAATCCGGGGACCAAGGCGACCTCCTGGCGGATACACGATAGATCCGGCTGTAGCATGTCCGATATCGGAAATAGAGAGGCCAAGCGAAAGGAAAGACATGGATTCCACCTCTTTGGCAAGGTAATATTGTTCTAGCCGCATTATATCAATGGGAGATACAAAATCGCAACTAGCAGCCATTGCCGCGAGGATTTCTTGACGGTATGCTAGGAGAAAAGGCGGAGGAGGAGTTTGCTTGACGGGGTTTGATCGTTTGGAAAACTATGATGCTCCGGCTTATGGCACGATTTTTGCCGGACACTTTAATGAATCGGACCGATATATGACCAGCCGTCCTTCGGGCATGTCGGATTGGCTTATTACGTATACGCTTGAAGGTAAGGGATATTTCCAAACACCAGCAGGAGAAGAAATCTGCTCAGATGGTGAAGTTGCAATATTGCGAAGCGGTGTCCCCCACCGATACGGAACAGTTCCGGGAAGCAGATGGAATTTCATTTGGGCCCATTTTCCGACTATGATTGAAACGAGTTACTTGCCTTCCGAGGAGCTTATAAAAATATCGCTCGGGAAAGCGGGGCTGCAGGAACGGGTCTATCAGGCGCTTAAAAATGTCATTCAAGATTCAAGGGAGCAGCGCACACACTGGGAACCGTTATGCGAGAATGAAATTCGGGGAATTCTGCTGCTCCTTGCAGAACGGTGCGAGAGGAAAGGCGATCCGAGAGTGGAGGAGACGCTGCACTATTTATCCAGACATATGCGAGAAACGATTCGGATTGAAGATATCGCCCAATCGGTGGGATTATCCCCTTCGAGGTTATCTCATCTGTTTAAGGAAGAAACAGGGCTAACGATCGTGAAGACGATCAACGACATGAGAATTCGGCAAGCGGCAATGCTCATTAGGCACTCCGGCCGAAACGTTACAGAAGCGGCTTACGACGTTGGGTTTCATAATTACAGCCATTTCGCCTTGCTGTTCCGCGAGCGGATGGGGAAAAGTCCCCGTGCTTACGCCAAACAGTCGGAGCAAGCTGAAGAAAGGTCTCAATTTCCATTGTAACCCATCACATTGTCTTGTTAATATGAATGCATAAGGCTTGTCGTTTTTCGAAAGCGCTTACAGATAAATGGGATATCTATAGGGATGGAGATGAAAAAAATGAGCAAAACGTGGTACTACCGCCTGCTTTTTTCTTATATGCCGGTTTTCTTTCTAATGATCTCATTTTTGTTTTTCATCTTTTTTCAGGTGCTGACGGAGCGTGCACAGAAGGATACCGAGCATATTTACGCAAGCGTTAACAATCAGATTGTTCAGACGGTTGAGCAGCCTCTGCAGTCGATCGACCATATGATGGTGACGATTCAGACGCGCAGCAAATCGGACGAATTTAATATGCTCGATTATTTTGACCAAGAGGGGCAGCCGTCTGTTTTTTTTACGTACCAAATGACTAAGGAATTCAATAATATGAAGCAGCTTTACCAAAGCATCCATTCCATTTATTTAGTTAGGGAACGGGACGGCTTCGTGCTTAGCTCCAATACGGTGTCGCCGCTTGAGCAGTTCTCGGACAAAGCCTTCGTGGACCAGCTGAGGCAGGATAATTACTCCTACCACTGGACGAATGTACGGCCATTCAAAGAATTTCATGCATCAAGAGAGGAGCCGGTCGTTTCGCTTGCGCGTAAATATTTGACGAGCCGCGGCGAAAGCGGCCTAATCATCATTAACGTGCGGGCAAGCTCGCTTGAAGGGCTGGTATCGCAAAAGATGGACCAAACCGCCAGTTACGTTACGATAATGGGCAAAGACAACGAGCCGGTTTTCAACCCGGTGAAAGAGAATTCGGAGAGGCGAAAAGCGATTTCAACGATCGTATCGGATTACACGGGCTGGACCTATGAAAGCGGGCTGGAGAAAGGAAGCAGCTTTACGCTGCTGCAAACCTTCTCGAGCGTATGGATCATTCTCGCCCTCGTCGTCGCTGTTATCGGCATGCTCTCGATCGTATATATGACGAACCGTAATTACAAGCCTCTGCGCGCGCTTATTTCGAAGCTGGATAAAATCTCCCATGCCTCAGGCGAGCAGAGCGCTGCTGAGCGGAACGAGTTCCATTATATCGAATCAACCGTCGATTCCTTGGTCCAGCGCTTCAATTTGTTCAAGTCCCAATCCGATCTGAATAGCGGCTACCGCAAAAAGTCGATTTTCGTTGAGGTGATGAACGGGTCTAGATCGCTTGCCAATGCGGAATGGAATGCGGAGATGGAGCGCCATGGCTTTACGGGCGGCTTCCGCAAGTCATCCGTCATCGTCATTTCGATAGACAAATATTCAGACGTATTGTCGAGATACCGGGAGCAGGATATGATCCTGTTTCGGTTTATTATTCAAAATATGTACATGGAGCTTATCCAGAGGTACGGACTCTCCAGCTGGAGCGAATGGGTGAACGATAAAGAAATGTGCGGCTTCATCTATGTGCAAGAGGCCGACGAGAATCAGCTAATGGACAGCATTCTTAAGGTTTCAGACAATGCGCTTCAGTGGATCAGAGCCAATTTGCCGTTCACGGCCACATTCGGAATCGGGCAAACGACCGATTCGGTCGCCATGCTCAAGTCTTCATATAAGAATGCGATTGAAGCCGTTAATTTCAGGCTGGTGTTCGGAAATAACCGCACGATCGGGTATTGGGAGACTGAGACGGGAACCTCCTTCGAGCTGTATAACCAGCTTGAGCAAATTCGCAATCTCATTTATGCGTTCCGGCTGATGGAGCCGGAATGGCGGTTGAAATACTTCACGCTGTTTGAGCAGTTCAAGCAAAATAAGCTGAAGCGTGAGGATATGGTTAATTTGCTCAATTATTTCGTGTTTTATTTGTTTGAGCATGTGCACGGCACCATCCTTAACGACGAAATTATGGAGACGAACAAAGCGATCATGAAGGATGTTATCGATCAATTCGAAACGCTGGAGGATGTCCAGGAAGAGATTTTGGGCATTATGGAGAAGCTTGAATATGTCATTTCGGAGAAAGCAAGCAGAGGCGGGGCGGCAGAAATTGCCCTGAAGATGAAACTGTATATTGAAGAGCATGTATTCAATCCTGATCTTTCGCTTATCCATTTAAGCCAGCAGTTCGATATTCCTTCCAAAAACGTCAGCTCGCTGTTCAAGGAGCAATTCAATATCAAGTTTATCGATTTCCTCATTCATCGAAGGGTAGAGCTCGCGAAGCAGCTTCTGCTGGAAAAGGAGATGAGCGTTCAGGAAATCGGGCGGACGGTCGGTTATTTGAATCCGGTTTCATTTAACAGGGTCTTCAAGCGGGTAGTTGGCGTGCCGCCGGGCGATTACCGCAAGGAAAAGTCCGGTTAAGACTAGGAAAATGGTATAGAAAACAGTCGGATCGCGCCGCCCTGGCTCGGTCCGATTTTTGTATACCGCCGGAATCTTGTAAATTGCCGGGCTGCGGTTTCGTGGGGTATAGTTGCCCCAACAAACCAATCCATAGTCACAAGGAGGCGTTGCGAGGTGTCCAACATGACCTCAATTCCAGCCGCGGCACGCATGCCGACAGAACCCATCAAGCGGACGGTTCGAACCGAAATCGTCAGAAAGATGCAAAGGCATTGGCAGCTCTATCTCTTGATCCTGCTGCCGCTCGTTTATTTTGTTCTATTCAAATACGTTCCGATTTTAGGTGTTCAAATCGCGTTTAAGGATTTAAGCGCGAAGGCAGGCATCTGGGGCAGCCCTTGGGTAGGCTTCAAACATTTCGAAGCGTTTTTCAACCATCCGAATTTTTGGCTTCTCATTAAGAACACGTTGTTTCTAAGCTTGTACACGCTGGCAGTTGGATTTCCGGCTCCCATCATCTTGGCGCTTATGATCAATGAATTAAAAAACGGCTTCTTCAAGCGTACCGTTCAAATGGTCACCTATGCGCCGTACTTCATCTCTACCGTCGTGATGGTTTCGATGATTTTGCTTTTCTTGGCACCGCGCATCGGCGTAATTGATCATGTGCGTACCGCGCTTGGCTTTGATTCCGTCAATTTCATCGGCGAGCCGTCCATGTTCAAGACCATCTTCGTGTTATCTGACGTTTGGCAGTACATGGGGTACAGCGCCATTATTTATATCGCCGCCCTTGCCGGAGTCAACCCGCAGCTATACGAGGCTTCTAAGCTCGACGGCGCCAGCCGGCTGCAAAAAATTATCCATATCGATCTGCCGAGCATTATGCCGATCATGGTGCTGCTTTTGGTCCTGAACATGGGTCAGCTGCTGAATATCGGTTTTGAGAAGGTATATTTGCTGCAAAATCCGCTGAATACGAGCGCTTCCGAAATCATATCGACCTATGTTTACAAAGTCGGCTTGATTCAAGCGAATTACAGCTTCTCGGCGGCTGTCGGCTTGTTTAATTCATTGATTAATCTAGTTTTAATACTGCTAGCCAATTTTGGTGCAAGACGCGCTACAGGATCGGGGTTGTTCTAATATGGCGAAATCGAGTGCTATCAAAGAGCCGTTGTCAGACAAGGTGCTGCTCACCGTCATTTACATCGTATTGTTTGCCGTGCTTGCTGCCGTTCTCTACCCGCTTATTTATATTGTGAGCTCTTCGTTCAGCTCGCCGCAGGCGGTCGTTGCCGGAAGGGTATGGCTCTTCCCGGTCGAACCGTCGCTGAAAGGCTATTCTGCCGTACTGAGCAACCCGCGCATATGGTCGGGTTATTCCAACTCGCTCTTCTATATGGGCGTGGGCACCTTGATCAGCGTCTTCCTGACGTTCGCGCTTGCTTATCCGTTGTCAAAGCGGACCTTTTACGGGCGAACGTTAATTATGTATCTGATCATTGTCACGATGATCTTCAGCGGAGGACTGATACCGTATTATCTGACGGTAAAGAGCCTTGGCATGATCGATACGCGCTGGGCACTGCTGCTGCCGCAGGCCATTGCGGTGTGGCAGGTATTTATCGCCAAAACGTTTTTCCAGGAGTCGATTCCGGATGAGCTTAACGAAGCGGCAGAAATCGACGGCTGCAGCGATCTCCGGTTCTTATGGTCGATCGTTCTCCCGCTATCGAAGCCGGTCGTTGCGGTTCTTGCGCTCATGTACGCCGTGACCGCTTGGAATGCTTACTTTGATGCGCTGATCTTTTTGAAAAACGTAAACCTGTATCCGCTTCAGCTGATTTTGCGCGAAATACTGATCCAGAATTCCGTCGATAATTCGATGATGGTAGACGTACGAACAATGGAAGCCAGACAAGGGATGAAAGATTTGCTGAAATTTTCGCTTATCGTCGTTTCGAGCCTGCCTGTCCTCATCATATATCCATTTGTTCAGAAGCATTTCGTAAAGGGGGTCATGATTGGTTCTCTTAAAGGTTAATCTAAACAGATGATAGGTAGTGATTATCCGGAAGCTGTATCCATAACGAGTCTAAAGGGGTGTCTAGAATGAGAAAATCATGGAAATTAATAGCCGGCGTTCTATTGACTGCTGCGCTGCTGCTCAGCGCTTGCTCGAAAACCGATAATTCCAAGGGTCAAGCATCGAATGGAGCCGCTGAAGGAGAAGCGGCACCGGTCAAATTGTCCGCATTCATCAATCAATCGCCCAACCTTGCAAGCCTTGATAATCCGTTTACCAAACTGGTGGAACAGAAAACGAACGTTAAGCTTTCGTTTACGGTCGGGCCGCCTAACGATAACAACGATAAACGCAACGTGCTTATGGCGAGCGGCGATTACCCGGAAGTGTTTCTTAGCGGCAACTTTACGCCTGCCGAGCAGATGAAGTTCGGCAAGCAGGGCGTGTTCCTGCCGCTTAATGATCTGATCGAGCAATACGCGCCGAATATTAAAAAAATATTTGAAGAGCGTCCGGATTTGAAAACAGCCGTTACGGCTTCGGACGGCAATATTTACGGCATGCCGCAGGTTAACGAATGTTATCACTGCTGGTATGCGCAGAAGCTGTGGATCAATCAGAAGTGGCTCGACAAGCTTGGGCTTGCGATGCCGACGACTACCGAGGAATATGCAGAGGTGCTGCGTGCCTTCAAAACGAAAGATCCGAACGGCAACGGCATTGCGGATGAAGTTCCGCTTAGCGGCGCTCTATACACCTGGCATGGCGATATTACGGGTTTTCTGATGAATCCGTTCATTTACAATAACGGCGATGGTCAATCCTTCTCTTATATCCGCGTCAAGGATGGAGAGGTGCAGCTCTCCGCCAATCAGCCGGAATGGAAGGACGGGCTAACCTATCTGGCATCCTTGTACAAAGAAGGCTTGATCGATCCGCAAGCCTTCACGCAAAACCAGGAGGGGCTGCAGCAGCTCGGCAACAACGTCGGCGAAACGATTTTGGGCTCATTTGCAATCGGCCATGTGCAGATGGGGGTAGCCGCAACGGATGAGCGCAATCAGGATTACGTCGCCGTTCCGCCGCTCAAAGGACCAAAAGGCGTTCAGCTATCGGGCTATTACAAATCGGTGGGCAATCAGGGACGATTCGTCATAACGGATAAAGCAAACGAAGAGCAGCAAATCGCTGCCATCAAAATGCTGGACTATCTATGGACCGAAGAAGGAACAAGGGGTCAAGTGTTTTCGGTTGAGGGGCATTCCTGGAGCAAGGCAAGCGACGGCCAGCTTGACGTGAACGGCAAGCCTGCCGTCTATCAGGTGGACCCTTCCTACAGAAGCGAGACGATCCACACAGACGGCTGGGATCAAGCAGGCCCGGATTTCCGTCCGCGCGAACGCTTCGAGTCGGAAGCGGTATCCCAAGATATGCTGTCGCCGGAGGGCTATGAACTGCGCCTGGTCACGGAGACGAAAAAGTATGAAGGGTTCGAGCCGAAAGAGGATGAAATGCTCCCGATCGATATTTTTATCAGCAACGAGGACGTCGAGAAAGCTGCGCAATATAAAGCGACGGTAGAGGATTACGTCCGTTCGAATATGCTGCAGTTCATCACGGGGCATAAGGATATCGAGAAGGATTGGAACGGCTATGTGCAAGGCTTCGGAGGCTTGAAGCTGAACGAATATTTGCAAATTTTGCAAAGAGCATATGACGCGAACCTGAACAAAATGAAAAAATGATGCGTTCAGTATGACACTAGCGGCCTGCGGCGTAGCGCTGCAGGCCGTTCATTTTACCGAGAAGGAAGTGAGACGATGAAGAGCCAAGAGCTGGCGCGTATACAAAATCCGATTTTGCGAGGCTTTAACCCGGACCCGTCCATCGTAAGAGTCGGCGATGACTACTATGTGGCGACTTCGACCTTTCAATGGTTTCCTGGCGTACAGATCCATCATTCCCGTGACCTGATCCACTGGCGGCTGCTTACCCGTCCGCTGGATCGGCCAAGCCAGCTGAACATGCTGGGCAATCCGGATTCCGGCGGCGTATGGGCGCCATGCCTTACTTTCCATGAGGGTAAGTTTTATTTGGTCTACACCGATGTGAAAAGCCATGCTGGCGCCTACAAGGACACGCATAATTATGTAGTAACGGCTCCCGATATTGAAGGCCCTTGGTCAGACCCGGTTTATTTGAACAGCAGCGGCTTCGACCCTTCGTTGTTCCATGACGACGACGGCAGGAAATGGATCGTCCAAATGCAGTGGGATTACCGCAAAGACCATGATCCATTTAACGGGATTTATTTGCAGGAATATTCAGAGGAGAGGCAGCAGCTCGTCGGACCTTCCCGTTTGATCTATACCGGTTCGGAGCTGGGGCTGACGGAAGGGCCTCATTTATATAAGAAAGACGGCTTCTATTATCTAATGGTTGCCGAGGGCGGAACCAGCTATGAGCATGCCGTTACGGTGGCTCGATCGAAAGAGCTTATCGGACCTTATGAAACGGATCCTTTGGGGCCGATGCTTACCGCCTACCATCAGCCGGATCTGAAGCTGCAAAAGGCTGGGCATGCCAGCCTAGTGCACACGCAAAGCGACGAATGGTACATCGTCCATTTATGCGGACGGCCGCTGGAGACAGAGGACAAACGCTGCAATTTGGGCCGGGAAACGGCTGTTCAGCGCTGTGCGTGGTCGGAGGATGGATGGCTCCGGCTTGATGGGGGCGGGAATTCACCGAATGTTACCGTCCAGGCGCCGGCACTGCCAAAGCATCCATTTCCGGAATCTCCAAGCGTAGACGATTTCGACGGCGGCAAGCTGGATATTCAGTGGCAATCGCTTCGCCAGCCCATAAGGGAAGACTGGCTGTCCGTTACGGAACGCCCGGGCTTTCTTCGCCTAAAGGGTATGGAGTCTCCCAATTCCCGCTTCCGGCACAGTCTAGCAGGCAGGCGCCAGCAAGCATTCCGGTGCGAGGCGGAGACGGTGGTAGAGTTTGAACCGAAGACTTACCAGCAGATGGCCGGACTCATCTATTATTATAATTCTCAAAACTACTATTATCTTCGTATTGGCTATGACGAGGCAGCAGGTACTCATCTTGCTATTCTTGCCAACGATCATGGCGTTTACCAAGAGCATACCGATGCGCCGGTTCCGGTTCCCGCGGGAGCGCGCGCTTACTTGCGGCTCGTGATTTCGCATACCGAGCTTCAATTCTATTATTCATGGGATGGAACGGATTGGCATACGATAGGCCCGGTGCTTGATGCCAGTAAAATCTCGGATGAATATGCGACCCATTTGGTAGACGGTTATTTTACCGATTGGGGATTTACCGGCGCCTTCATCGGTTTATGCGCCCATGATTTGTCGGGGGGGCGCAAGGCGGCCGACTTCGACTACTTCCGTTATGAGGAGAAGGAGTGAGATAACGTGATATTACCCAACGAGTCGTTGAAAGGCCGTCATATCGTATTTGTTTGCGGCGAGGATGAATATGATTCGGAAAAAACGATGCCTCTGATCGCAGAAGAAGCTGCAACGAAACATGGAGCCAAAGTAACCGTTCTTACGGCGACATTTGGCGCTGGCGATCCGACGGACATTGCTGGACTCGACGCACTGCAAGATGCCGATCTGGCAGTATTTTATATTCGCTTCCGCCAGCTGCCGGAGGAGCAGTTCCGATATATCCGCGAATATTTGGAAGCGGGCAAGCCGGTCGTTGGACTCCGGACGAGCACGCACGCATTCCAATATCCAGTTGGCCACCCGCTTGAGAAGTGGAATGATGGCTTTGGCATCGATGTGCTAGGGGCGCCATGGATCCGCCATTTTGGACATTCTTCATCAACTAGCGTCTCGGTCGCATGGGGTGCAGCTGAGCATCCGGCTCTTAAGGGCATTCCGACGCATTTCGAATGCCGTTCTTGGCTCTATCAGGTGCTTCCTTATCCGCCGGAAGGAACGGTTCCGCTTCTAAACGGGGCAACCGTCAATCCAGAGGATAACGGCTGGTCGTATACGAGCGAGACTCCGCGCGTGCACCCGGTAGCTTGGACTCGGATACATGCCGGCGGCGGACGGGTTTTTACTACGACGATGGGGCATCCCGAGGATTTTGAGCTCGAAGCGTTCAGGCGCCTGCTGCTAAATGCCGTGCATTGGGCTGTTGGAGCTGAGCATTTAATAGAAGGAGGAGAAGAGTTATGAAGCTGGCAGCGATTACTGGGGAGAAAAAAGCGGAATTGATCGATCGGGAAAAGCCGGCATTGAAGGAGGGCTGGGCGCTAGTCAAGGTCCATGCCGCGCCGATGTGTGCGGAATATAAAAGCTTCGTCCACGGCGATCATTCGGATTGCTTAGGCCATGAAGCGGCAGGCGAGGTCGTGGAGGTTGCTCCGGGGAGCAAAGTAAGGATCGGAGACCGCGTCGTGGTCATGCCGCAATATCCATGCGGTGAATGCGGGATGTGCGTGGCAGGCGACTTCATCTACTGCGAGCATAATCAGAACCATCATGAGCCGACGATGACGCAGTATCTATCAAAGCCTTCTTGGCTGCTCGCCAAAATACCGGACGGCGTTTCCTATGAGAAAGCATCGCTGGCCTGCTGCGGACTTGGGCCGTCGCACGGCGCTTTCGCCACGATGGGAGTGAACGTATTCTCAACCGTGCTGATTACGGGACTCGGACCAGTCGGCCTCGGCGCGATCGTTAACGCAAAGTTCCGGGGAGCCACGATCATCGCGGCGGAAATGAACCCATACCGGGTGGAGCTTGCAAAGCGGATGGGCGTAGAGCATATCATTGATCCGCGTGATCCGGACGCCGTTAGCCAAATCAAAGCTTTGACCGGCGGAATTGGGCCGGATTATGGACTAGACTGCTCAGGCGTCGTCTCGGCGCACCGGCTGCAGATCGATGCGGTTAAGCGTAAGGGCAAAGTAGCCTTCGTGGGGGAATGTTTCTCCGAGACGCCAATCAAAGTGAGCGATGACCTGCTTCGCAAAGGCATTCATCTGATAGGCTCTTGGCATTACAACCTGAATGAATTTCCGAATCTGATGAAGGTGATTGAGCAGTCTCCGCTCGCAGATCTGCTGATTACGCATACCTTTCCGATGAGCCGCATCCAGGAAGCGTTCGAGGTGTCCGCATCACAGCAAAGCGGCAAAATCATTTTAAAGCCATGGGAGTGATCAGGTCATGAAGGTTGGAATGAATCTGCTTCTCTGGACGGATAAGCCAGATCCCAGCAAGCATCTTCATTTGCTTCAAGAGATTCTAAATTGGGGCTTTGATGGCGTGGAGCTTGCGGTCGACAGCATGGACGCTGCGGACGCAAGAGCGTTTGGCTTGATTTTGCAGGAGCTAGGGCTTGGAAGTACGGGAATCGCAGCGCTTGATGCGGCTTCGGCTGATCCTGCCAGCAGCGACGTTCGTTTAAGGGAAAATGCGCTGGAAATATTGAAGCACGCGATTTTGAATACAAAGCTTATCGGAGCGGATGTGTTATGCGGTCCTTTGTTCCAAGGCCTTGGCCGCTTCAGTGGGCAAGGCCCGCAGCCCGAGGAGTGGGGCTATGCGGTGGAGACGCTGCGCGCCGCGGGCGAATTTGCCGCGAAGCTGGGCATCAAGCTTGCCCTTGAGCCAATCAACCGATTCGAAATGTACCTTGCCAATACAATGGAAGACGGCGTCCGGTTTGTGGAAGAAGTAGGGCTTGCGAATGTAGGGCTACTGGCAGACACGCATCACGGCAATATCGAAGAGCTAAATGTGCCTGAAGCATGGCGGAAGGCAGCAAAACATATTGTCCACGTTCATATCTCGGAGAACAATCGCGGGGTTCCCGGCAGCGGGCATGCCGTGCCTAAAGAAATTTTCGACGTGCTGAAGGAAATCGGCTACGACGGCTGGCTTACGATCGAAGCCTTCGGCCAGCAGGTTCCGGGGTTAATCTCCCGGCTGCATCTGTGGCGCGATTATGCGGAGCATCCGGACGATGCAGCACGGCTAGGCGTTCAATATATCAGAAGCCATTTGGCTTGACGGGGAGGGAATCTGCAATGCCTTTGATTCATACCAATGGCATCGAGCTGTTTTATACGGAACGGGGGGAAGGAGAACCGCTAGTGCTGCTGATGGGACTAGGGGCCGATGGCAGCCTTTGGGAGGAGCATGTGCGTGACTATGAGCAGCATTTCCGCTGCATTTTGATAGATAACCGCGGCGCGGGCAGTTCTTCCGAGCCCAAGGGGCCGTACACGACGAAAATAATGGCCGCCGATACGATAGGGCTGCTCGATGCGCTAGGCATTGAGCGGGCACACTTCTCAGGCATCTCCATGGGAAGCGCCATTGCGCAGGAAGCTGCGCTAACGGCTCCCGAGCGAATCATAAGCCTGACGCTGAATTGCTCGTGGGCGGTTTGCGATGCGTATACGAAGCGCGTTTTTGAAACGCTTGGCAACGCCTATTCGCTTATGGAGGCGGACGATTTCCAGAAGCTGCTTCAGCTTATCATTTATACCCCTGCCTATCATGAGCAGCATTTGCAAGTGTTGGAGGCCGCGCAGCAGGCGGCGTTCGAACAGCCCTCACCGATGACTATTCATGCGTTTCAGTCGCAATGTGAGGCTTGCATTTCGCATCATACGATGGGACGTCTCGGAGCGATCGCAGCGCCGACGCTCATTACGGTTGGAGATAAAGACATCTTCACACCGCTGCCGTTGTCGCTTTCAATTGCGGAGGAAATAAAGCACGCCGAAAAACATATTTTTGAAGGCAGCGGCCATACGCATCACTGGGACCGGCTGGAGGATTTTAACCGGATTACGCTGGACTTTTTGCTGCGCCATAGGGAAGCTAACGAATAAGGAGAGATGAAGATGAATCCAAAAATTTCAATCGGTTCCTGGGCGTTTGCTTTTGGTCCTTTTGCAGAGGCGCCTTGGCCACTCGCGCGAATATTGCAGTATGCCCAGCATGCGGGATATGACGGGGTTGAAATCAACGGATTTGCTCCCCATCCGACGCCGGAGCTTTATCCGACGGCCGAGAGCCGCCAAGCGCTGCTGGAGGAAATCCGCTCTTACGGCCTTGGCATCTCGGGCTACGCGCCGGACTTTACTTCAGCGCCGCCAGACCGCAGCGAGCAATCCGCCTATTTGGAGCTGCTGCAAGGCTACATCGATTTTTGCTTGGACCTTGGCATCGCCACGATTCGCGTGGATACCGTAAGCCCTCCGGAAGCGCTGACGGAGGCGGAGTACGAGGAGCGTTTTTCAAGGCTTGTATCGACATGGCGCACTTCCGCCGAATTGGCATCAGAGAAGGGGCTGCGCATCGTTTGGGAATTTGAGCCTGGCTTCTGGCTGAATAAGCCGTCAGAGGTGAAGCGGCTCGTGGAAGCGGTGAACCACCCGGCCTTTCAGGTGCTGTTCGATACGAGTCATGCTTATATGAGTGGAGTTGTCGGCGCCCGCCAAACCGGGGAGAAAGAGCTGCTGTCTGGCGGGATTACGGAATACGCAAGGCTGCTTGAAGACCATATCGGGCATTTCCATCTCATCGATTCGGACGGGACCTTGCATGATGAAGAAACGAGCACGCATGCAGCTTTTGGAGCGGGAGAAATTGACTTTCAAGCCGTGCTGTCAGAACTGAAACCATTGGTATCAGCCATGGAATGGTGGTGCGTCGATTTCTGCTTTAACGCTGAGGTGGAGGAATGGGGACGCGAGGCGATTCCGTTCATACGCAAAGCCATTAAGGAGGTGGAGTAGCGGATGGCGATTTCATTTGGTTTTCAAACCTATACGTGGCAAATGTCCTATGAAAAATACCGCGACCAGCTGGATCATATTATGGACGTGGCGACGGAGGCAGGAGGGATAGGAATCGAGCCGGAAGTCTGCATGCTTGGGCGGTACAGGGATGCGCCGCTTGCTCTCCTGGACGCGCTGAACCAGAGGGGACTGCAGCTTGGCGCGCTTTGCTTAGCCTTGGATTGGCGGCATGGTGTAGAGACTGAGGAAGAAAGATCGGAAGCGGATCGCGTCATCCGCTATCTGGAGCACTTCCCGGGAACGGTATTGACCATGGTGCAGCTTCCGGGCAAGGATCGCAGCGAGCTTGCGAGCCGGCAGGCGAACGCTCTGGCGAATATTAATGCGGTTGCCCGCCGCGCCTCCGAGCAAGGCATCCCATGCGCGTATCATCCAAATTCGCCGAGCGGCTCGATTTTCAGAGTGGAAGATGATTACAAGGTGCTGCTAAACGGCTTGGATGCCCGGTACTGCGGTTATGCGCCGGATACGGGACATATTTCCAAGGGAGGCATGGACGTTGAGGCCATAATTCGAACGTACCGCTCGCTGATCAAGCATGTCCACTTTAAGGATATGAATGCTGCCAACGAATCGTGGTCCGCGCTGGGCGAAGGCTCTATTGACCATAAAGCAATAATGCGTTATTTGAACGAAACCGGCTATGACGGCTGGATCATGGTGGAGGAAGAATCCAAAGGCGCCGAATCGGACCCGGATCGGGTAACGCTGCAAAATGGAGTTTATATTCGCGAAGAGCTGGCGGTTATGGGGGAGTAATCGAGCTTCACTCAGCTGTTTGTGCATTGAATGGATCGCAATTGCAAATTTATGCAGTGGAATGTTGAATGGGCTTTGGTGTGAGTCTGCTTTAATAGTAAGAAGAGGACGCGCCTCTCCATTGTATGAAGGGGATTGAGAGTTTTGTAGCTTTGTTAATGCAAATAGAGGAGAGTGGATCATGAAACAGCGGATTTATATCGTTGGAGCTGGGGCTATTGCCGGATACCATGCCGAGGCGATTGCTCGTTTAACTGAAACAGAGAGCGAGCGGGCATTGCTTTACGTCACGGACGTGAATCCGTCAGCTTTGGCGGCGTTTGCCGAAAAATATCCGTGGGCCTTTCCAGTGGAGCATTTAGATACTATGCTGGATGAGCCAGCGGAGGAGAACGATATTGTCATCGTTGCGACACCACCGCTCACGCATGCCGAAATTTCTTGCAGGGCGCTTCGCTCCGGACGTCATGTGTTATGCGAGAAACCGCTGGCCATGAATAAGGAAGAGGCGGCGCTGATGCTGATAACGGCCCGGGAAGCGGGGAAAATACTGGGCTGCTGCAGCTCGCGGTTTGCAGGATTGGAAATTACTGCAGGAGTAAAAGAGCTGCTGGATCAGGGCCGAATAGGCGAGCTGTATCAAGTACAGTGGATTCAGAGAAGGAAAAGGGCGCGGACGGGCATCGAGTATCAGCCGACGAGCCGCTGGTTTCTAAACCGCGCAATAAGCGGTGGCGGAACCTTGATGGATTGGGGCCCATACGATATTGCCAGTTTAACGGAAGTGCTGCAGCCGCAAAAGGTCGAGGTCCTTCATGCGTGGACGACAAATCCTGAAACGAACCATCCGCATGCGGTCGAGATCCAAAGCGATGTGGAGCAGCATGTCGGTGCGTTACTAAGGTTTCACTTGGCTGACGGCAGCGTTGTGCCTGTGCAATACGAGCGCGCTGCATGCTGCCATGGCTCCGAGAGGAGCTTGACTGAAATTGAAGGTACTGCGGGAGCGCTGCAATGGGATTGGTTGTGCTTCGACGGAAGCGGCGAGTTGGCTCATTATTACGATATGAACGGTGATACGGCTGAGAATCGAAGCACCATTTCAAATGAAGGGCTGGGCATGATGGATAAGCCGATCGTTTATTTTTTTCGAGCGATTTCCGGGCAACATTCGCCCGCTATTGTTAACGAACAAGCGGTATTCAACTTTTCAATTCTCGCTGCTATCTATGACTGTGCGCGCAGCGGAGAGGGGCAAGTCGTTGCGATGGAGGGAATCTGATGGAAAGCGTATATGCGATGGACACTTTTTTCTATAACAGCTTGGGTCATTATCCGTTTGAGGTTCGCTGTGAAATGCTGCGCGAGCTTGGTTACGACGCGGCATACTTAACCTTATGGGATGAGCAGGCTTGGACGGATCTTGAAAAGCTGCCCCGAGTAAAGGATGACTATGGATTGGACATTGCCGCTGTGTATGCGGTGCTGGATGTAACGCTGCCGAAGGAGCACCCGGAAGCGGCAAAAATCGTTGCCATGCTAGAGACTATTCAGGGGTGCAGCCGAGTAGAGTTAGCCTTAACGATGGGTGGCTCTAGGTACGTGCCATCAGATCCGGATGGGGACCGTTTGGCGCTCGAGTGGTTATCGTATCTGCTGCAGATTGCCGAACGTAGAGGGATTCAAATTTCACTTTACCACCATGTGTTTTTTTGGCTGGAGCGTTGGGAGGATGCGCATAGGTTAATTAGCAAGCTTTCGCACCCGCTGCTCGGAATGACCTTTAGTTCTTTCCATTGGTATGCCGTCGACGGTACAAAATTAAATGAAGCTGTATCCGCTTGCCTGCCATATTTGCATGCCGTAAATATTTGCGGCAGCCGCAAGCTGCCTCCTGGCGGATTGCCTGCTTCGATTGAATGCATCGATCAGGGGGAGCTTGATCTGTTCGGTTTTTTGGCAGCGCTGAAAAAGCACGGGTACGGTGGTCCGCTCGGTTTTCAGGGCTACGGCATGGGTGGGGACACCTATTCTCATTTAGAGAGAAATAAAAAAGCTTTGAAGCTGATCGAGGATCGATTGGCGAAGCATCCGAATTGGCTTTTGGCATAAGGCAGTGGAATGGCCATTGACTGGTTCGATATCAAAAGGAAGGACAATGGAAGCCGGCTATTAAGTTAAAGTCGGCTTTTTCGTCCGTGCACAATATGTCGAAGATACTCCCTAGAAAAGAGGAATTGATATGGGAACAAGAAATGCGATAAATGACGGTTCGTCAAACGCGCCTAGACTGGAATTGCAGCAATCGTGGTGGGCGATGAATCTGCTCGGCGAGGATGGTAAGGAATGGACGATGGAGCAAAAATTTGAGAAAATCGCGGACGCAGGTTACACGGCAATCAGTGCAGCAGTGCCCTCGCAAGCGGAAGAGGAGGAGTGGCAACGGCTTCTTGATCGGTATAAGCTCGGTTTTAATGCGATCGCCTTTCCGGATAAGGTTGAAGATATAAGCGCGTACATTAAGGATGCTAAACGCTTTGGCCGCGTACAATATTTGAATTTGCAGGTGATGGACTCGTTTGTTATAAATGATGAAGCGATTAAGCTGCTGTCGGGCTTGCTATCGCAAGCAAGCGAAGCGGGCATTCCCACGTTCATCGAGACGCATAGAGGAACGGTTACGCAGGACCTGATTCGGACAGCCGAATATGTTCGCGAACTGCCGGAGCTTCGTTTAATGATTGATTTGTCCCATTACGTGGTAGCTGGCGAGTTGAACGGTTCACTGACAAAGACAGAGAGATATTTTGACACGCTGCTGGAGCGTACTTCAGGCATACACGCTCGTGTTTCAAACGGTGAACAAGTTCAGATTGACGTAGGTGCAGAAGGCGACCATCCGATGCTGCCCCATTTTGAGCGCTGGTGGAGTAAGGGAATGAGCTATTGGCTCCGTCAAGCGCAGCCGGGGGATGTGCTGCCTTTTGTAACCGAGCTGGGTCCTCCAGGGTTTTATGCCGTTACGCGTAGAAATACCGCTGGAGACGAAGTCGAAATTTCGGACCGCTGGCAGCAGGCGCTGCTCTTCAAAAAGATCGCCGAGGCGCAGTGGCAGCGTGTAGTGTCCGAGTGGAAGTAGTGGCTGATGGTATGAGAACCGAACGTACAGTCCATAAGGTACGAGCCGACGTCAATTAGCCTTTCGGAATACTAATAAGAAAAGAGCGTCTCCAATTCTGGTTTTAACGGGTTGGAGACTTTTGATAACGTGACGGACTAAGCACATTCTGAATATAAGAGTAGACAAAGCAAAAAAGAGCCGCTAGAGATTAAGCTGCATCTAGGGCTCGTTGGCGTATTGGGATTGTTGACCTATTCAGAAAAGCATGCCTTTGCGTTTTAAAATATAAGGGTTATATGTGGGTTTATGCTGTATGAGCTGTAAAAGATTCTGCCATACCCTTATGCGCATTATGCTACATGTGATGCCAAGTCAGGCTGGAAGCAGCTAAGCATTTAAAAGTGCCTTTAGCTTTACATCGGGTCTAGCAAGCTGCGCAGGATCCAGAATTGACCGTGCAGCAATGAGCTTCTCCGCCAGCCGAATCTCTTTTGCTATGCCGGGGCTTCCGATGCCGCTTGCCGCGATAAGGCGGTGCTCGCCTGTAAAGTGGAAAAACAGCTCCCCTGCACTGCCAAGGCTGCGTTGAACGGTTACCGTTCCTGCTGAAGGCAAGCCGGTTACCTGCAAGGCGAGTTCAAATTGATCCGACCAAAACCACGGTACGGCATCATAGCTCTCCTTGGCGCCTAGCATGCTTGCCGCTGCAAAGGTACCTTGATCCTGAGCGGCGCGCCATGCCTCTAAGCGGATTCGTGCCCCGTCATAAAGAGGATGCGGGAAGGAGCAGCAATCGCCTGCGGCAAAAATATCGGGGTCGCTTGTAGCAAGCCTATTATCCGCCCGAATCCCGTTCTCTATAACTAATCCGCTCTCTGCGGCGAGCGTCGTTTCGGGGATAGCGCCGATGCCTGCGATGATCGTGTCGCAAACCAGCGCTTCACCGTTTGCCAAGGTGACGATTTTCTCATCGCCTATACTTGATACTTGAGAGATTCCCACACCGAGCTGAATCCGAACGCCAGCCGAGCGATGTCGGGCTTCCACAATCGATGCAATTGCTTCGGGAACGCCTCTCATCAATAAACGCGGTCCAGCCTCAATGACGGTTACTTCACAGCCGCAAGCGCTGGCACTTGCCGCTACTTCAAGGCCAATGAAGCCGCCGCCGATCACGATGATACGTTTTCCCGGCTGCAGCCGCTTGCGAAGGGAGAGCGCATCACTGAACGAACGAAGATAATGAACGAGAGGTGTATCGATAATAGAACCGGGCCGTGGCTCGAATAGTTCAGCTGGAAGCGTTCTCGGTTTGGCGCCTGTAGCAAGCAGCAGGCGTTCATAGAAAATCGATTCACCGTTTTCAAGCTTAATCATATGTTTGCCCTTATCAATGGAAGTGGCCTTGTTTTCCTTCTTCCATAAGATGCGGAGCTCTTCCAGCTTTTTATGATCAAGTATAAAAGCCGGCGAAGGCTCTGCTGCTTCTTGTAAAGCTTGCTTAGATAAAGGAGGACGTTCGTAAGGAGCATGGGCTTCCTCGCCAATAAGTGTAATAATGCCAGTCCAGCCCAAGCTGCGAAGCTCAGATGCTGCTCGTGCGCCTGTTTCTCCTGCTCCTATGATAACCATGCCGTATTCAGTCAAAATAAAGCCTCCTCAATTGATCCTGATCCAGACGAGTCCAGATTCCCGCTTAATCGGATAGGTTCTGAGAGCCTGACAGACGGGAGCACGCTTGGCTTCCCCAGTCGTATAATCAAACCTTCCGTTATGTTTCGGACATTCAATGTGGTTACCCATAACCAATCCGTCCGACAAATGAAATTTCTCGTGCGTACAGTAGCCGTCTGTAGCAAAATATTCGTTTTTTGCGGAGCGGTAAATCGCAAAGGTTCGCTCCTCGTAATCGAATCGAATAACGTCCTCTTCCTCGATATCGTCTTCTTCACATGCCGCAATCCAGCCTTCATATGTCATATGACACACCTCTTTTTTTCATTTATTTTGAGACAGCTTCATTATGATCCCCGGTGTTTGGGCCGTTGACGTACGGACGCGCCGAAGCGGGAAGTGGCCGAATAATCGTGTACGACGGGTCGTGTCTCTGCCGCAAAAGTGCGGTAAACACTTCCTTCAGCGCAGCGTAAAGACTTGGCGAAGGTGCCGGGCAGTCATGCTTCATTTCTTCATGCAGCTTCGGCAGAGCGTGATAAGGAACCATCGGGAACATGTGATGCTCGGTGTGATAGTTCATATTCCAATAGAGAAAACGAAGGACAGGGTTCATATAAGTCGTACGCGTGTTGAGTCGATGATCGAGCACATCCTCATACAGTCCAAGATGCTGGGACATGCCTGTCATAAGGACGAGAAAGCTTCCGAAGAAGGAAGGCAGTACAATGAACATGGCGGGTAGGATGGTGCCAAAATACAGGCAAGCAGCGATGACTGCTATGAAAATAAGGACATAAATACGCGATTCGGTACAGGTTTTGCGTATTTCCGTTGCCGGGATATACTCTTTTTCCTCCGCGTCCAGCTTGCCAAAGCAATGTAGAAACATGCGCTTTATATCGCGAGGACCGCCATAAAGCTTGAAAAACTCCATCGCAATAACGTGCCAAACTGGCGGTCGCGGGGATACGATCTCCGGGTCTCTGCCCACGATGATCGTATCGGTATGATGACGGGAATGGCTCCACCTCCAAGGCGTCGCCGGCCTTAAAATCATAAAGGAAGCGATTTGGTAGACGGCTTCGTTCATCCATGAGGTTTTGAATGCAGTCCCATGTCCGCATTCATGCCAGCGAGAGTCGGCAGGCGAAGCGTAAAGAACGCCATAAATCGCAAATGCAGGCAGTGCCCACCACGTGCCCCACGATAAATAGGCTAACCACCCAGCTGCCGCAAGCGCCCCAAACCAAATGATCGTATCCCGAATGGCGGGTCCGTCTTTTCTTTTCATAAGCTCCTTCAGCTTGGAGCGGGGGATAGGGCTCGTATACCAATCCGCTGCGACAAGCCCTTTTTGCTTTGCCAAATCATTCTCGGGACCTGTTAGGCTGTAGTCCCTTTTGTGTTTCGAATGGGTAGCCACTTTAAGCTTCCTCCTTCGTTAATGGTTTATATGGATCGTACACAATCCGGGGTGGCTAAACAATGCGCGTGATTGATGGTTATTTGTCTGCAATTGATATTCTGAAGATTATGCTGATAAAACGTTGATTGGAAGGGAATTGAAAGAAGGAAGAAAATGAAGGAGCTATATGAGATAGGTTAAGCGCTACATTTTAAAGGAAAAGGGAGATATTAGTTTCAGATGCGGAAGCAAGGGGGCTGCTGGAAATAAAGTGAGGTTGAAAATAGATGTGTCTATTGATGGCTTGTGATGAGTGGAGGTTTTTCTGGTCTACAGGCTTGTGTGTAATGTTTCTTGGAAGGGTGACACGATTGACAATAAAGATTGATCCCACATGAGATAGGGATTATTCCACTTAACTTGAAAGTTCTAATTCCCCCTCCCCCAAAAGTCCCAGACTTTATAATTTCTTAACCTCCCCTTAACACAGCTAGCGAAGATGAAACTTACAATATCCTTAATTAGACAATTTTCAGCTACATTCGACATCACTTGATCAAAGGGGGCATGCAGTATGATGAAATCATTTCGATTGCTTATTCTTTTCCCGCTTATGATGACCATCTTATTAAATGGATGCGGGGCAAAGGAAGAGCATGCCTCGCCCAAGCGGCTGAAGGTTGGCATCATGCTCTCGAATGACGGACTGGGCGACCAGTCGTTCAGCGACGGGGCTTTTGCAGGGCTGACGAAAGCACGCGATGAGCTTGGCATTGAACTGGACTATCGGGAACTGCCGGATTTAGAAAGTTTTGACCAAGGTTTAACGGAGCTTGTTGACGAAAAATGCGACTTGATCGTAGGTCTAGGGTTTGCTGTAAAAGAAAGCCTGGAAAACGTATCGGAGCAATTTCCGGAGCAGCAATTTATATTAATTGACGATACTTCTGAGCTGCCGAATGTAGCATCCCTGACATTTAAAGAGGATGAGGGAAGCTTCTTGGTTGGTGTTCTCCCAGCTGAACAAATGCGCAAGGGAAGTGTCATCGGGCAATCTTCGCATCCGGGTGCCGCAGCCCAAGGGACACGATGAGATAGCCCAGATGAGCGTGTCCTTTGCATTAATGGTGTCCAACCTGCACGCTTTGGCACAATCCATTGGTGATGCAGGCTCAAAGATTGATAGCAATGCTAAGGAGATTGATTCTGAAAATAAAATTTTAACGGAAATTGTCAGCCAAATCTCCATTGCTACGGATGAGCTGGCTAAAGGCAATCAGGTGGTTTCCGGGGATTTGCTGAACGTCGTAGCCTTGATGGAAGATGTACAGATAGGCTTCACGACAAATGTGGAGGCATCGCTATTATCAAGCCGATATAGTGAAGAAGCAGCGCATGCGGTTTTGGAAGGTCAGCAGGCAATGGAGCAGGTGAAGCGGGACGCGGCTTCGCGGTTGTTGCCAACGAGGTCAAAAAACTGGCAAACCAGTCCACCCACACGGCATCACATATTTTAAATCTAGTGAATCAAATTACTGAACGTATGGACAAGATGACAAACGTAATGGAAGATGGGCTAGATCTTGCGAAGCAGCAAGTTAGCGCAATGGATGCAACAACAGTATCATTCCAAGTCATTGATGAGAAGGTTAAGTACATCGTCAATCAGCTCCAACAGCTAACGCAAGACATGAATATCTCTCAGGAAAAAAGCGGCCGCGTGTTGCAATCGGTAGAAAACATCAGCGCGGTTACGCAGCAGTCAGCCGCCGGAAGCGAAGAAATTTCGGCGTCGACATTGGAACAGCAGCAAGCTTTCGATTCCTCCCGAATCAAAGTCAAGCATCTGATGCAAATTGCAAACGAACTGCATAGCCAGCTTGAGCGCTTTAAGTTGCATGATGAGAGCACTCGGCTAAATTGAGGGCTGCATTAGGCAAGCTAAAATAAATAATTTACTCCTATAAAACTAATTCGTTGCGATCTCGCACGAGTTAGTTTTATTTTTTTTCACCTTACAAAATGCCGATTTTAACACTGATGCTCGCGCATGATTTGTGCTATATTAAAACTGTAATTGATAGTTCCAAAGAACTATACAAATAATGTAAAAGGAGAGGGAATGGATTAAAAGATATGGTAAACCAACTACTTATCCATCTCATTATCATATTGTTTCCGATCTTTATCCAACAGTTCTTTTTAAATCGTAAAAAGATCATGAACAGCATGCGCTACCAAGTGGTGAGTGGACTGATGTTCGGCACGTCAGCCATACTTTGCATGGCAGCTCCGGTTCACATGGTGGGAGAATTTCAAGGCGATTTAAGAACGATTCCTATCATTATCTCTATTCTTTACAGTGGCGGTAAATATGTTCCTGGCATCCTGGCCATAACGATAGCTGCCTTGTACCGCGTTTATTTAGGCGGCGATGCCGTTGTATTTGCAGGAATCATTGCACTGTTTACAATTTGTCCATGCTTTTTCTTAGTGAAGCCTTTCCTTCATTATAAAGCGTTCAAAAGAATCGTTATTTGCTTGCTGTTAGCGCTTAATTCAGTCATTTTCATTAAAATCTTCTTTTATGTTTACATAGACATGCATCAGGGGTCGCTAACGCATCAGACTCCAAATTTTTTTACGTTGTCATTGTTGGTTTTAGCCTCGCTAATTGGAATGGGCATTTCCGCTTTACTCAAGGAGCATATTATAGAGACCAACATGCTGAAGCTTGAGCTGGAGCGTAGCGAAAAGCTGAAGATCGTCAGCCAAATCGCGGCATCGGTTGCCCATGAAGTTCGCAATCCGTTAACTGTAGTAAAAGGTTTTCTGCAATTGCTCAAAGAGTCCGTCGATGACAAACAAAAGGGTTATATGAATATAGCCTTATCGGAATTGGATCGTGCAGTATATATCATTACCGATTATTTGAATCTGGCTAAGCCGCAGGCAGACCAGCTTGAGTTAATCGAGGTTTCTAGTTTTTTAACGCATACGATTGAGATCATGAACTCGTATAGCTTGATACAAAATGTCCAAATGCACTTGAATTGCAGCCAAACCGATCTCTTTGTGTGGGCGGATAAACCAAAACTCTCGCAAGTCATATTGAATTTGATCAAAAATGGAGTAGAAGCGATCCCGGATACGGGTGAGGTGATAATCAACGCTTATAATCGCAACGAGGAAATTTTCATTGAAATCATGGATACGGGAACAGGGATGAGCAAGGAAGATTTGGACAATATCGGCTCGGCCTTTTTCACGACAAAGGAGACGGGGACAGGGCTTGGGATATTGGTAACGATTCGAATTGTCGAAGCCTTGAACGGTAAGATTACATTCGAGAGCAAGCCAGGAGAGGGAACAAAGATTACGATACGTTTCCCGGCGGCAGTACCCGAGCAGAAAGTCATGTTTTCTATGTAACGGTATATCTACTAAGCAAAAAATAACAAATGCCCTCATTCTCTTAATCAGAGAATGGGGGCATTCGTATTTACTTCATTCGCAGCATCATTGTCCATAGATCCGAGCTCTCATATCCGAGCCGCCAAGCGGCAACGCCAGCGAGATCATATGCTTTGGCAAGATTGATGCGAGCTTTGACCGTAGCCTCGGTTTCCGCCCAAAATAAATAGGTGTAGCCATCTTTCATGTATTTATATTTCATTTGTCCGGATTCCTTATCCAATACGCCTTGCGCATTCGTATCGGCGATTAGCTTGGGCACTTCCTTCATGAAAATCGCACGATTCCCAACCAGCTTGTTATTGCTGTCGAGCTTCCACTCCCGAACATAAAAAGGAATGCCAAGCATGAGCTTGTTCCTTGGTATACCATAACCTAGAAATTGTTTTACGCCTTCTTCAACCCAAGCTAGACCTGCGACGGAGCCCGGCGTATCGCTGCCGCTCCAGTGCTCGTCATAAGCCATAATGACAATGGTATCCACCACAGCGGAGAGAGCGGCATGATCGTATGCGGCGTTATGATTCCAGCTTAAGCTGCCTCTAGGCAGATCGACGGACAGCTGCATGCCACTCGCGTGCACCGCTTTCGCCAGCGCGGTAACGAAGGCAGTGTAAGCCTTTCGATCGCTGCCCGCTACTTCTTCGAAGTCGAGATTCACGCCAGCAGCTCCAAGCTTAGAGAGCTTAGCGGTGAGATTGCCAATAAACTTTTGCTGGGCGGCATGGTTAGAAAGAAATGCTGTCGTAAGTTTTTTGTTGAACTGGTTATGAACGAGCGGCATCACCTTAATGCCTTGTTTCTTAAACGTATCTGCAACGGCTTGATCGGATGTATCCGTGAAAGTGCCGTCAGCAGCTGAGAGTTCAAACCAGGTTGGAGAATCAATCGATAATCCCTGCGTATTCGCCACATGACTTAATACTGTGGCGCTTGTCGCGCTGCCATTCCATCCCATATAAACGAGGCTTTTGGCGTTGCTCCACATTTTTCGGCCTTCGCTCGTTCTTACGCTGCTATTGGCATAAGCTTTCGCGAAAGCAACAGCACTGCTTCGTGTATTAAATGTTCTTAGTTTCTTCTCGCCTTGGTAGACGGCTAAGTAGGGAATACCTGACCAATAAACGTTGCCATTAAAATAAACCTCAGCATTTGGCGTTTTCTTAGCCATTTGCACGGCCGAGTCCAAGCTGTTAGCGGCGCTGACAGTTGCCCCATTTTGCATGACTAAATAGTTAGGCAGGTTCGAATGAACCACTTTGCTTGTTGCGGTATTAAGCACTTCGCTTCCAGCTACGGCTGAGGAAGCATTGATCGCATCCAGAAGGAAAGAGTAGAGCGGCTGTCCTTCAACCGGAATGCCATTGACCGTAATTTGATAGGCTGAATTTGCTGCGCGCTGCGCTTTGACCTGAGCTTCAGTTAGGTTGCCCCATACCCATTTGTTCGTTGACAGCTCCATAACATGCGCGTTGCCCCATTTTTTAGCTTCTTGCTTTGCGGCTGCAAGCGTGAGAAAGGACCAGCTTTCCTTCGTATTGTCACCTTGGTAGAGCTTGTACTTTGCATACGATTGATAGGCCCAACCAATGTTTTCAAGATCGCGAATATGTACATTGGTTAGCTTTGTAGCTACGTGCAATGCCTGCTCATAAGTTCTAAACTCCCACTTGGGGTTCGTCTGACCATTTTGGTAAATCTTATAACGAGGGAAGTTATCCCAAACCCAGCCTCGGTCTGCAATTTTCTCTACATGGCTGTAACCGAATTTTTTGGCAAAAGCGATAGCCTGTGCCTCAGTAGCAAACTCACGCAGTGCTTGGTCATTTTGAAAGACCCGGAACTTTGTCATTTGTGTTGCTGCTGCGTCTACGATGCCGACAGTGCCGGTCATTATCGTTTGGCAAAGCAACAGCAGCAGTAAAGCTGTGCTCATCTTTCTTCTCATATGCTGTCTTCACACTCTCCTCTCGCAATCGTTTAGTTAGACGCGAGAAAGGAGGGGAGGTTGCTCGAAAGCTATCGATATTGCACTAGCAATAATTAGCAGATGAAAGAGATGATCTGAAATGAACAAAAAAACATCCGATAGCTGTCGTTTTTATCTTTGCGATAAAAGCAAGCTTCGGATGTTTCCTGTTTTTATTCGGTAATGTCCGCCCAAAATTCTTCGTCCGCGTCGAGCGAAATGTTGGAGCGGAAAACGCGCAGATTGTATTGCTTATAAATATATTGCTCGATAGCCTCGAGGATATTAGCCTCTATAATGAACTGGCTGCGGCCTTTCACCCAAACCTCAGCCGTGTATCCGTACTCCTCTTCCCATGAGAGCTGCACTTCCACGTCCGTTGGGCTTACGCCTCTTCGATCGGCCATGTTCAGGCAGATGGCGTTTATAATTTCATCCGTATAGATACGCACGATTAGTAAGGTCTCCGTTGATCTGGCGGGTTACGCTTGCTGCGAAGATATACGAACGCTACGCGAATGAGCATAATGATCGCGAAAATAGCGAGCAAGTTTATCATAAGCCCTAGAATATTGCCGAAAGCGCCCATGCCAGCGAACAAGCTGCCGAACATTAGACCAGCTAGGCCACCGATCATCAAGCCTTTCATTAGGCCGCCGCCGCTAAAAAATCCCGGCTTTGTCGTGCCTGCAGTTGCGCCTGCTTTTTTGCCCGGATTCGTTTGGCTAACGTTATCCGATTTCTTCGGGTTTTGTGTTACGCTTTGCTTTGGAGATTTAATGCCGCCGCGTGGTTTTGCATCGGCATACTGTCCGAACCCTAACGTAAAGAATAGAGCTAATGCCAGCATGACCATGAATCCCTTTTTCATCTGTCTTTTCTCCTCCTGATATGCTTAATACATCGATTGTTTACCAAACTTTAATACGGCTCATAGAGGCATAGGTTTCATTTATTTATATAGGATTGGTTTAAATGTATGAAAGTATAAGCGACATATGCTAATATTTTTATAATATAATGACAAAGCGTGCATAGAAATATGCTTGTCTTGGAGGATGAAATGAATAAATTTCCCAATGCGTATATTTCATATTTGGTTGAGCTGCACGCTACGCGAGATTTCTTCGAATGCCACGAGCTGCTTGAGGAATATTGGAAGGAGCATCCTGATGATCCGTTAGCGGACACATGGGTTGGACTAATCCAGCTGGCAGTTGGTCTTTATCATGAACGAAGAGGCAATCTGCGAGGGTCCTTGAAGATGCTGACGCAGGCGGGGCGGAAGCTATCGGCATCGCCGCTGGAGGAGCTGGGTATCGATAAGGATCGTTTGTTATTAGAGCTGAATCCGAGAATCGCTGCTCTTCAATCGGAGAAAGAAACGATTTATACGGATCTGAACCTGCAAATCGTTAACGAAGAGGTTATCTCTTTATGTCATGAAGCTTGCAAAAGCCGAGGTTTAATATGGGGGGCTTCAAGCCCGCTTGATGATGAATCGATTATTCACCGGCATACCAGGAGAGACCGTTCCGATGTTATCGCGGCAAGAATGGAAGCCTATACAGCAAAAAAACGGGAGCGCAACGGACTGTCTTAACAGCCGTCATGCTCCCGTTTCTATTACGCCTCTGGATAAGCGGCGTCTACCAGCTCTAATGCCCCTGTTTCCGAATCAATGATTAATCCATGAACAAGGATGTTTGCCGGCAGCAAGGGATGGTTGCGAATGATGCTAACGCTGTTTAGAACGCTGTCACGCACGTTATCAAAGCCGGTCAACCAGCGCATTAAATTGAGCCCGGAGTGTTTCAGCGTCGTAATGGTGTCCGTTGATACGCCGCGTTCCTCCATATGCTGAATAATCAGCTCGGGATTTATGCCCGTCATGCCGCAATTGGTATGGCCAATGACAAAAACCTCATCTGATTGCAGCTCATATAGCGCAACGAGGACGCTCCGCATAATGTTGCCGAAGGGCTGCGTGACAATCGCGCCGGCGTTTTTAATAATTTTGGCATCGCCGTTTTTGAGATTCATCGCTTTGGGCAGCATTTCAGTCAAACGCGTGTCCATGCAGGTGACAATGACCATTCGTTTGTTCGGGTACTTGCTTGTTGCATATTTTTCATATTCACGGTCTTCAACAAAAAACTTGTTGTAGGTTAAAATTTCGTCGATCTTGTTCATGCCGCACTTCCTTTGGTTATGAATCGAAGGTGAAGCGTATATATTTGGCTATCGCTCTTTAGGCTAAAACTGTCGTTGGATGGATTGTAATCGACGCGAAGCTGCGGCTCATAATAGATCTCATGTCGAGGCTCATAATAGAAGGGGAATGGTTCACCTTGTGCAAGCTTGTCGTCGACAGAAGGCTCGCTAATTAACTGAAGGGCAGGAACACCGCTGACGACGCAGCCGCAGCCTTCGGTATCGTGGAGGAGCTTCAGCAAGCTTTTGCCGTCTTGTAAATAGGGAGATAACCGTTCAATAGCTGCTTTCGAAAATTGGATATGCATATGGTTTCCTCTCTTTCTCTCTATTGCGCTGTATGTCTAGCAGGTTTAAGATGATTATAAGGATTGGAATAATGAAGATCAAGTGAAGTTCAAATGAATGGGACTAATCCGATAACAAAATGGAAAGGCGGAATAAATAATGTCGACAAAACATAACGAAGCTCTGCAAAGCTTTAAGGAAACGGTTCGCAAAATTTCAAGCTACGGAGAAGCGCTTGGGGTTCTCTATTGGGATCTGCGCACTGGCGCACCTCGCAAAGGGATGGATAACCGTTCCGAGGTTATCGGAGCCTTGTCCGCCGACCAATTCAAGCTTTCAACGTCGCCTGAGCTAGGAGAATGGCTGTCAACGCTTGAGGAAAGCTCAGTTTATTCGGAGCTTAACGAAATCGATCAGCGACTCGTCACGGAGACTCGCAAGGAATATGACCGCAGCGTCAAAATTCCTCCCAAGCTTTATCAAGAATATGTCGTGCTATCCTCGCAATCCGAGTCGAAGTGGGAGGAAGCGAAGGAAAATAATGATTACGCCGGCTTCCAGCCGTATTTGGAGAAGGTTATTTCGTACACGAACCAATTTATCGATCTTTGGGGTCCAAAAGCGACCCGTTATGATACGTTGCTCGATCAATATGAGCCTGGGATGACGGTAGCCGAGCTTGACCGCGTATTCGGAGGCTTGCGTGCCCAGCTTGTTCCGCTCGCAGCAGCGATTGCGAATTCGCCGCATCAGCCGGATGCTTCATTCCTTAAGCAAAATTATGACAAAGCAGCACAAAAGGATTTCAGCTTGTACATACTGAAACAAATGGGCTATAACTTTGAAGCGGGACGTCTTGACGAAAGCGTGCATCCATTTGCTACCGGTCTAAATCCAGGCGATGTCCGCATTACGACACGTTATTTGGAAGACGATGTCACGAGTGCTTTGTTTGGCACGATACACGAGGGCGGCCATGCGCTGTACGAGCAAAACATTATGGAAGAGCTGATCGGTACAACGCTCTGCACAGGAACGTCCATGGGTATTCATGAATCGCAGTCTCGCTTCTGGGAAAATGTGATCGGCCGCAGCAGACCGTTCTGGAATCGTTATTTCGGCGAGATGCAGAAGCGTTTCCCTGGACAGCTCGACGTTAGCGTAGACCATTTCTACCGCGGGAACAACGTCGTACAGCCTTCCCTAATCCGGATTGAAGCCGATGAGCTGACTTACAACCTGCATATTATTATCCGCTACGAAATGGAGAAGCTGATCTTCAATGAAGGCGTGAAGGCTGCTGATCTGCCAGCCATCTGGAATGAAAAGTATAAAGAATATTTGGGCATAACGCCGCCAAACGATGCGGAAGGCGTGCTGCAGGACGTTCACTGGTCAGGCGGAGCGTTCGGTTACTTCCCTTCCTATTCCCTTGGCAATATGTACGCAGCTCAAATTGCAGATACGATGGAGCGTGAGCTTCAAGGCTTCTGGTCAAATGTCGAAAGCGGCGAGCTGCATCCTATTAAAGAGTGGCTGACCGAGCGGATATACAAATACGGCAAGCTTAGAACACCTTCCGAGCTCATTCAAAGCGTGACAGGCAAGCCGCTTGACCCTCAGCACTTGGTTACGTATTTGACGAACAAATATACGGATATTTATAAGCTGTAAGCTGTTAATGAACCAAAGAAAATTATTGCGTATCAATTGGAGGCTGTCCGATCGTCTAAATGGCGACACGGACAGCCTTCTTTTTTTGCGTACATTCACCGCCTATGCGGATACCGCATAGGCTGGATTACATCTACTTAACGCAAATGCGCAGGAGGGACCCAAAATGAAAAGACGTATGGTATTGTCGCTGCTGCTTTCGTTAGCACTCGTCATGACTGCTGTACTGGCAGGCTGCGGCAAAGGAGATTCGGATAAAGTGAAAGTCCGAATCGGCGAAGTCACTCGATCATTGTTTTATGCACCGGAGTATGTTGCGGTTGCGAAGGGCTTTTTTGAAGAGGAAGGCCTTGATGTGGAATTAACAACGACGCCGGGCGGCGACAAAACGATGACGGCATTGCTCTCAAACGCGATTGATGTTGCCCTGGTCGGTTCTGAAACGTCCATTTACGTCTATCAGCAAGGAACGGACGATCCAATCATCAACTTTGCGCAGCTGACGCAAACCGACGGAACATTCCTTGTAGCAAGAAAGGCGGATGCCAATTTTGATTGGAATTCGTTAAAAGGAAGTGTGTTCTTAGGTCAAAGAAAAGGCGGTATGCCGCAAATGGCTGGCGAATTTGCGCTGAAGAAGCTGGGGATCGATCCGAAAGCGGATTTGGAGCTGATTCAAAACGTTGATTTTGCGAACATTCCAGCAGCTTTTGCATCCGGAACCGGAGATTACGTACAGCTCTTTGAGCCAACGGCTTCGATTTTTGAGAAGGAAGGCAAAGGCCATGTTGTCGCCTCATTTGGCGCAGAAAGCGGACATCTGCCTTATACCGTCTTTATGGCGAAGCAGAGCTATATCAACAAAAACAAAAAAGTCGTTCAATCATTTACAAATGCGATCCATAAAGCGCAGCTATGGGTTCAAAACAACGACGCTGCGGCAATTACCGATGTTGTCCTTCCTTATTTTGAAAACGTAGATCGCGATATTTTGATCAGCTCGATCGATCGTTACAAGCAGCAAGGCTCATTCGCAACGGATCCGATCATTGACGAAGCGGAATGGAATAACCTGCTGGACGTCATTACGACAGCCGGAGAGCTGGAGAAGCGTACGGAGCATAGCGAGCTGGTGAATACTACCTTTGCTGAAAAAGCGATCGAAGCGGTGAAATAACCGCAGGGCAGGAAATGGAGGCTTAGGCATGACGCATGTACCAGTGCTTGAGCTGCAGCAATTATCACATGTTTATGTGAATGAAAAGGGGGCCTCGCTCGCAGTCGAGCACATCGAGCTGACGGTTGAGCGAGGGGAGTTCATTAGTCTGGTCGGGCCAAGCGGCTGCGGCAAGACGACGGTGCTCAGCCTGCTCGCAGGGTTGTTTCCTCCGACAAAAGGTCAAGTGCTGCTTAATGGCGAGCGGGTTGTCGGCCCCTCGCCTAAAGTAGGCTATATGCTGCAGCAAGATTATTTGTTTCCTTGGCGTTCGATTAGAGAAAACGCCGCCGTAGGACTAGAAATTAGCGGCCACAAGACAGAGAAGGCGCTGCAAGCCGTCGATAAGCTGCTGGATGAACTTGGTTTGCCGGATTCGGGCCGCAGATATCCGCATGAATTGTCAGGGGGCATGCGGCAAAGAGTCGCGCTAGCCAGAACGCTTGCCACGGAGCCGGAGGTGCTTCTGCTCGATGAGCCGTTCTCGGCGCTAGACCTTCATATAAAGCTTCAGCTTGAAGACTTGGTTCATCAGACGCTGAAGCGGCTTGGCAAAACAGCTGTACTCGTGACGCATGATTTGGCGGAAGCGGCTGCGATGAGCGACCGGGTTATCGTGCTTGGCCGCAACCCTGGCCATATTCGCCGGGAGGTTGAAATACCCGAGGATATTCGCCTGGCTGCGCCAATGGCGGCTCGCAAGCTGCCGGGTTTTCAAGAGCTGTTCGACCGTTTATGGGCAGAGCTTGATAAGGAAGACTTGGAAGTAGGTGGGCAGAGTGGATGATCACAAAGGGACGGGACGGATGAAGACGGATAAGCAGGATGAGGCTGCTATATCGGGTATTCAGGACGATCGTCGCGATTGGATGAGCGACCTTCATACCCGTTTTAAATCGCAGAAGCGGCGTGTAACGGCTGCTGTAATCGCTGCTCAGGCCGTTCTTCTCCTCTTGTTCGTTAGCCTATGGGAAGCAGCCGGACGCAATAATTGGATCGATCCGCTGCTGTTCAGCTATCCGTCCAAAATGTTTTTGCAGCTTTGGAAGACGATGGTGGACGGCTCGATTTGGCCGCATGTCGGGATGACCGTCACCGAAACGATCGTCGGGTTTGTGCTGGGCACGCTTCTAGGCACTGCGATAGCGGCGGCACTTTGGTGGTTCCCGTTTTTGTCTCGCGTGTTTGATCCTTATTTAGTCGTGCTTAACAGCATGCCGAAGGTGGCGCTTGGCCCGATCTTTATCGTAGGGCTAGGACCGGGCTTTATGTCGATCGTGGCAATTACGTTGTCGGTTACCGTTATTATCACGACATTAAATATATACAATCGTTTTCGGGAAATCGATACGGGCTACATCAAGGTTGTCAGGCTGTTCGGAGCCTCCCGATTGCAGCTGTTCAAGCTTGTCATTTTGCCAGGATCGTTCCCCGTCATCATATCTACTTTAAAGGTAAATGTCGGTCTGGCATGGATCGGCGTCATCGTTGGCGAGTTTCTCGTTGCGAAGCTGGGTCTTGGCTATTTGATTATTTATGGGTTTCAGGTTTTCAACTTTACGCTGGTATTGTCCAGCTTGATCGTTATCGCGGTAGTTGCAACGGTTATGTACCAGCTGGTTGCCGCCCTTGAGCGGCGGTTGACGGAAGGCTGGCGCGAGCGGTAGGATGTAGAAATAAATCTTATCGTACGCGAGGTTATTTCATGGGCATTCGTATTATCAAAACGGCGTTAGCCGCCATCGCAGCCATCTATACTGCCGTATATTTTGGGCTTGAGCCGCCGCTCGGCGCCGGGATTCTTGCTATTCTCGGCGTTGAAGTGACGCGGATGAAAGGGCTGAAGAGCGCATTTGTGCGATTTATCGCCTCGGTGCTCGGACTTTTTTTTGCATCGCTTATTTTCACCTTGTTCGGCTTTCACATTTGGGCGGTTGCCGTCTTTATTCTCATCACCTTTCCAGTATTGTCGCGTTTTCAATTGAAGGACGGCATCGTTACAAGCTCCGTTATCGTCTTCCATCTATTCAACCGCGGCGAGGTGACGACGGGGATTATCGGCAACGAGATTATGCTGCTATTCGCCGGCCTTGGCTGGGCAACGATCGTGAACATCATATACATGCCGAAGGATGAGCATCGCCTTAACGATTACCGTTCAGCGATCGAGCATAACTTCGGCGTTATTTTTCAAGAAATGGCGTTCACGCTGCGCAATCCGGCACATGTATGGAATGGCGGCGAAATATTGGAAGCCTACTCAGCTATTGAAGACGGCGCGCACCAATCCGTCCGCAATCGGGAAAATCGGCTATGGGGCCAAGAGGAATATTGGTCGACCTATTTCGAGATGCGCAGGCAGCAGCTTGAATCGGTGCAGCAAATGCTCGTTGAGCTCGCATTCGTCTATCAGAAATTCCCGCAGGCGGTCATGATTGCGGATTTGCTGGATCAGCTCTCGAGCGACGTGAAATCAGATGTGTACAAAGGCAATGTGGAGGACCGGCACGATAGGCTGGCGCAATCATTCCAAGCGATGGAGCTGCCGAAAACACGCGATGAGTTCGAGGTACGCGCTTCGCTTCTCATGCTGCTGCGCGAGCTGGAGCGGTATTTAGCCATTGCAAAGCGATTAAAAAAAAGAAAAGTCATGTCGTCCGAACTTCTGCCATAGAATGTAAAGGGAAAAATTCGTTGCGAAGGCAAGCGTATACGGCTGTGGCGGCAAGGGAGACGCAGCTATCGTATCACGTAGGAATACAAGCGTATTTATAGGAATAAACCTATAATATCTCGTATTCAGAACGTATACGGCTGACGTCTACTAAGACGGCGCAGCATACGTATAGCTGAGAAATATAAGCATCGGTATAAGGGTGAGACTTATGTATTCTTATATTTTGAGCGTAACGGCTATATGAAGGCCTTGGGCGGTCTAGTATACGCTACGCAAAGATCTATATGGATCGCTATAAGTATGAAACTTATATAATCTTATATTTCGAGAAAATAAACAGTCACCCTAGACGAATGTCCTGCATACACTTTAAATGAATGATTGTATGGAGGAGGTTAAATCAATGACTATTGCAGATAAGCAGCTCCAGTACAGAGAAATAATTACGAAAGCTGTCTGCGGCAAAGGTCGTAAGTTTTCCACTGTAACCCATACCGTAACGCCGCCTCATCATCCGACCAGTATTCTGGGAGCATGGATAATCAACCATCAGTATGAAGCGGTTCGTTCGGGCGACGGCATTGAGGTAATTGGTACTTACGATATCAACATTTGGTATTCGTACAGCAAAAACTCGCAGACAGACGTAGCTAAGGAATCCGTGCATTACGTCGAGCATGTCAACCTCTCCTATGTAGATCCGAAACATCGGCCTTCTACAGTGGAAGTGTCAGCCGACGTCATTCAGGAGCCGAACTGTATCGAAGCGAATATTTCTTCGAACGGCTCTGGCGTCGTGATTCGGGTAGAGCGTGAGTTTTCGGTGGAGCTGGTTGCCGAGACTAAGGTTTGCGTGGCAGTACTTCCAGGCGGTTGCGGCGACCTGGACGGCAAGGATTTGGAGTTCAGCCTCGGCGATAACGATTATGAGGATTTGGATCCAGATTTGCTGGACGACGAGCTGTAAGCAAGCCGGGAAGCTTTACTGTCTAAGGTATCATATGCTGCGGGAGCGGCAAATTCGAGGGCGAAAGCCCTCTTTTTTTTTGAAATCTTTAACGGCATGTATCACATTCGTGCAAAAAATGATTAAAGGCGGGAAGCAGGATGGCTTCGACGTGGATATGGCGAGGCAGCTACGATCGGCTGGAGAGCGTTGCACATAGCCCAAATGACCCGGATATTGCGGGAGAGCGCAGCGGAAAGCCGCTCCGTTCCCAGCCGTGGACAGAGGTGGCGGCTGGCGATGCGGTAATCGCATGGTCGGATGCCCGAACGATTGACTGCAGCCGGTTTCCGGGCGTTTGGGTGCTGAACGCAAGCGGCCACATCGCTGCTAAGCAGTCGGATGCAGAGAAGCTGCACATTTGGCGCCGTGCGGGGCTTTGCGGCGGACCGCCCATTGAGAGCGAGCGTTTGTTACGCGTTGGCATCGTTCATTTGGAGCCGGTGGAAATGCAGCGCATCGATGCCATGGGGAAAATCATGCCGAGCAAGCCGCTGCTGGCAGGGGATACAGGCGGCTGGCCAGAGGACCCGGCGCTGCGGCGGGTTGTTCGTACAGCGATATCTGCGCTGTACACGCTCGGCCTCGATATCGGTGAGGCCGAGGTCGCGCTTGGCGGGGACGGGCGCACAGCCGTCCGCGCTGCTTGGCCGAAGCTGAGGGATACGAGGCTGGAGGCGGCATCGCTGCGGCGATTCGCCGCTTGGCATGCGGCGGCGGGAGCTGGGGCTGCTGATCGGGAGCTGCTTATTGGCGCCGATCCGGAGTTTGTACTCGTGACGCCGGCTGGCAAGGTTGCGGCGGCGTCGCGGTTTTTTGGCGCTGGCGTCGGCGGGGCAGCCGGTGCCGACGCCGTGCTTGTCGGGCGACGGCTGCTGTATCCCGTCGCCGAGCTGCGGCCCGAGCCGGCGGATAGCCCGGCCGCGCTCGCCGCGAACGTGCGGCGGCTATTGCAGCGCGCCGCCGACCGGATCAGCGAGCCCGCGCTGCGCTGGGCCGCAGGAGCCATGCCCGTGCCGGGGCTTGCGCTCGGCGGGCATATCCACCTCAGCGGAGCGCCGCTGACGAGCCGCTTGCTCCGCCTGCTCGACAGCTACGCGGCATTCCCGCTCGCTCTCGTAGAGGACCCCGCAGGGCGGGCCCGCCGTCCCCGGTACGGAACGCTCGGGGACTTCCGCCAGCAGCCGCATGGCGGGTTCGAATACCGGACGCTGCCGAGCTGGCTCGTCTCGCCGGCAGCGGCCAAAGCCTCCTTCGCGTTAGCGCTGCTATGCGCCCGCGAAGCATTAAAGCTTTCTTACATACCGGCTCTCGAGGAGCGGTATGTCGAAGCCTATTACGCCGGCGATCGCTCCGAGCTCGCCGGCTGCCTGGACGGCCTTGCCGCATCCATCTCCGCCACTTCCAGCTACCGCGAGCTTGCTCCCTATATCGAGCCGCTCTTAGAAGCGGCAAGGCGCGGCACGACTTGGGATGAAAGCTCGGACATCCGCGTGAAGTGGCGGCTGCCGCTATAGTTAACCCCGTTAATTTTTTCGTATTTGTTTGTTTAACCACGAACATCAGACCTTTTGTTCCGATTCAAACTGTTTTCCGTTATGGCGCACATCTGTTCCGCTTGTTATAATGAATATCTAATGTTTACTGCGTGGGATAGGGCAGCACAATCGGCTTGCGTATGTAATTAATGATATTAACTATAACAGAACGAACGAAGCGCCATGATAGATACGTTATTGAGGAGGATCGGAATGGCTGGATATACTCCAATGATTTTGCAATATCTTGCAATTAAAGAAGAAGCGAAGGATGCTTTCTTATTTTTTCGATTAGGCGATTTTTATGAAATGTTTTTTGAGGACGCAATAGCAGCATCCCGCGAGCTGGAGATTACGTTAACGGGCCGAGAGGGCGGCGGAGAGCAAAAGATCCCGATGTGCGGCGTGCCTTACCACTCCGCCGAAAACTATATTAGCAGACTCGTTGAAAAAGGCTACAAAGTAGCGATCTGCGAGCAGGTAGAAGACCCGGCGGCAGCGAAAGGCGTTGTGCGCCGGGAGATTGTGCGAATAATTACGCCGGGTACGGTCATGGAATCGAAAGCGCTGGAAGGCAAAACAAACAATTTTATCGCTGCCATCGTCCGGGTTGGCGGCATATTAGGGCTGTCCGCTTGCGATCTATCGACGGGCGAGCTTTATGTAACCTCTTTCCCAGAGCATATGGAAGCGCTGATCGATGAAATCAACGTCTATCAGCCCTCCGAGCTCGTTGGAGACAGCGAGCTGCTGAGCCATGTCCAAGCGGCAGCGGTCTGGAATAAGCAGCTGCTGCTTACTCCTCGCGAGCCGATGGCTGCGGACAAGCTGACCGAGCAGTTCGGCGAGCGTGAGCTTGGCAAAGTAACAGGAGCCAGGCTGCAGGCTGTTAGCGTCCTGACGGGTTACCTGGAGGAAACCCAGAAGCGCTCGCTCGGCCATGTGCGTACAATAACGAGCTATGAGCCCAATCAGTTTATGATTTTGGATCATTACACTAGAAGAAACCTAGAGCTAACCGAAACCGTGCGCGACCGCAACAAAAAAGGCTCCCTGCTTTGGCTGCTTGATCGCACGCAGACGTCGATGGGCGCGCGCTTGCTGCGCCGCTGGATTGACAAGCCGCTGCTAAGCAGCGCTGCCGTGGAAGCCCGCTTGGATGCGGTTGAGACGCTATACCTTGATTTGATCTTGAGAGACGACATTCGCAGCGAGCTTCAGCCGATCTACGACCTGGAGAGGCTCGTAGGCAGGGTAGCCTTCGGCAGCGCGAACGGACGCGATTTGAATGCGCTGCGCAGCTCGCTGCGCCGTATTCCGCAGCTTACAGCGTTATGTGAGCAATCCGGATCAAAGGTGCTCCAAGCGCTTGTTGACGGGACGGATAACTGTTCTGATTTGGCTGATCTCATTGAGACGGTACTTGTCGATGAGCCGCCTGTTACGATTCGAGAGGGCGGATTGATCCGCGCGGGCTATGACGCTTATTTGGACCAATTGCGCGAAGCGAGCACGAACGGCAAGAAATGGCTGGCAGAGCTAGAGCGCCAAGAGCGCGAGGCAACCGGCATCAAAACGTTGAAAATCGGCTACAACCGCATATTCGGCTATTATTTAGAGGTTTCCAAAGCGAATCTATCGAGCCTGCCGGAAGGCAGATACGAGCGCAAGCAGACGCTTGCCAATGCAGAGCGCTTCGTCACGCCCGAGCTGAAAGAGAAAGAGCGTCTTATTCTTGAAGCGGAGGACAAAATGGTCGATTTGGAGCATGAGCGCTTCATTGAATTAAGAGACCATTTATCGCATCATCTGCATAGGCTCCAAAAAGCTGCCGCGATCATTGCCGAGCTTGATGTTTATCAATCATTGGCAACGGTGAGCGCGGAGCGCAGGTTTACTCGTCCGAAGGTGACGGAGAGCTATGATTTGCACATCGAGGACGGCAAGCATCCGGTCGTTGAAGCGATGATGGATGGAACGCCATTTATTTCAAACGGAACGGAGCTTCATAAGGACAAGCAGTGGATGCTGCTTATTACGGGTCCGAATATGGCCGGCAAAAGCACTTACATGCGCCAAGTGGCGCTCATTTGCATCATGGCCCAAATAGGCTGCTTCGTTCCTGCGAGGTCTGCTGTTATTCCGCTAATCGATCGCATTTTCACCCGAATCGGCGCTGCAGATGATCTTATTGGCGGTCAGAGTACGTTTATGGTGGAGATGAAGGACATTCAGCTGATGACCGAGAAGGCAACCTCGAACAGTCTTGTCATTATTGACGAGCTGGGCCGCGGCACCTCAACGGGCGAAGGCATGGCCATTGCTCAGGCAGTTATCGAGTACGTGCATCATCATATCGGCTGCAAAGCACTCGTATCCACGCATTTCCATGAGCTGGCTCATTTAGAAGAATCTTTGCCTTCGCTCACGAATGCACGTATGGCAGTCGAGGAAAGCGGCGATAATGTAACGTTTCTGCGTAAGCTTATTCCGGGTGCGGCCAGTACAAGCTACGGCATTTATTGTGCACAGCTGGCTGGCTTGCCGCAGTCGATTATCGGCAGAGCATATGAGCTGCTAGATGAAACGGTTGAATTGGATTTGCAAAAGGCGGCACCGATCGGAAGAGCAAATACTCCGCTCGCTGAATCTGCGTATTCGTATGAGGAGATTCCTGCCAAACAACCGGATGGGAAGAAGCAAGCCGAGCTGGCGCTTGAGTCCCGCGGAATCGTTCAGCTCTCTATCTTTGACGAGCCGGCGGCTGCCAAGGAAGCAGAGCCTGCCAAGCGGAAAGCAAGCCCGAAGGCAGAGCTGCTGGCCGATCAGTTGCGCAAGCTTGACTTGTTTAATTTAACGCCTATGCAGGCGATGCAGTGGCTAAATGATATGAAGAGTAAATTGAACGACTAGCCATGCGAGAGGGGGAGAGGTAACGCCATGGGAAAAATCAAAGTGCTGGACGAGCAGCTTGCCAACCAAATCGCGGCGGGTGAAGTAGTCGAGAGACCGGCTTCGGTCGTCAAGGAGCTGGTCGAGAATGCGGTTGATGCTGGAAGCACGACAGTAGATATTATGATCGAAGAAGGCGGCCTATCGCTAATTAAGGTCATCGACAACGGCTACGGCATCGAGGCGTCCGATATCGTTACGGCTTTTCAGCGGCATGCGACGAGTAAAATTTCGACGAGCAGCGATCTCTTTCGCATTGCTAGCTTAGGCTTTAGAGGCGAGGCGCTGCCGAGTATTGCCGCCGTATCGCGGCTGCAATGCATCTCATCGGAGACGTCCACCGGTCTTGCGCGCCGCATCGCGATTGAAGGCGGCAAGGTGACGATTGATGAGCCTGCAAATGCGCCGCAAGGAACGGAAATGACCGTGCGCGATTTATTTTACAACACGCCTGCGCGGCTTAAATATATGAAAGCGATCCAAACGGAGCTTGGCCATATTTCCGATTATATTAACCGGATTGCGCTAGCTCATCCTGGCATCGCCTTTACGTTTAAACATAACGGAAACGTGCTACTGCGAACGCTTGGAACAGGCGATAGGCTGCAAGTCATTGCCGCCGTTTATGGTTCAAATACGGCGAAGGTCATGCTTCCCATTGAAGCGGAGACTTCCGATTACGAGCTGCGCGGCTACATCTCGAAGCCTGAGCTGACACGCGCCAATCGCAATGGCATAACCGCGATCGTAAACGGACGTTATATACGAAGCCACACCATTAACCAATCGTTGCTGCAAGCCTATCATACGCTGCTGCCGATCAACCGTTTTCCGCTGGCTATATTGGAGCTGGGCATGCATCCCAGCTTGCTTGATGTCAACGTTCACCCATCCAAGATGGAGGTCAGATTCAGCAAGGAGCCGGAGCTACGCACGCTGATTGAGGATGCCATTAAAGCGGTGCTCGGTCGCCAGCGCCATATTCCGGGACCTGAATCGAGCAGCAAGCAGGAGCGTTCCAAACCTTTGTTCGTGCAAGATGCGATCTCGTTCCACCGTCCTGAGCCGGCTGCGGATTCCTTTAAGCCGTTTCAGCCTGCCCAATCATCGAGTAAGCCAAATGCAGCATCGTATAAGCCGCCGGTCATTGAACGTGAATACGTCCCTCGCAATGCGGCTGAGAAGCTGTATGCGCCGCCTTCACCGAACATGGAGGCATTAGCTGTTCGGGAGGCGTCAGCGCCATGGGCTGAAGCAGCGGCATCCACAGTCGCCGAGCAAACGATGGCAGAGCCTGCTCAGATTGATTTGCAACAAGAGCAGTTGGAAGCGGAACGTCTAGAAGGCGACGCATCGGCAAACGAAGTCAGCTTGCCTGACATGCCTCCGGCTGAAGCGCCGGTTGCGCAGCTGCCTTCCGATGACGATGCTCCCGGCGGCGAGCCGTCATTCCCCGAGCTGTACTGGATCGGGCAGCATCACGGCACCTATATCGTTGCCCAGTCGCAGGATGGGCTGTATTTGATTGACCAGCATGCGGCTCACGAACGAATTAATTATGAATATTATTTCCATAAATTTGGCCACCCCGAAGCGGCAAGCCAGCAGCTGCTCGTTCCGCTTACGCTTGAGTTTACGACGGGCGAGGCTGCACAGCTGAGGGACCTTATTCCTATGTTTGCGCAAGCGGGAGTAGAGCTCGAGCCCTTTGGCTCGCAGACGTTTCTCGTACGCTCTTACCCGGAATGGATGCCGCAGGGCGAGGAGCAGTCCTTGCTTGAGGAGATGGCGGAGCTGCTTATTGCCGAGCGGAAGTCCATTGATATCGGCAAGCTGCGCGAGAAAGCCGCCATTATGTGCGCCTGCAAAGCATCCATCAAGGCAAATGACCGGATGAATCGCGAGGAAGGCGAGACATTGCTGGCAAGGCTTGCGAATTGCAAGCAGCCGTATACATGCCCGCATGGGCGTCCTATCATCGTGCATCTTTCGACCTATCAGCTGGAGAAAATGTTCAAGCGGGTGATGTCTTGATTGTCACTACAACGGCTAAGCCTTCTTCCCGTGCGCTCGAACAGGCAAGCAGGCTGTCGGCAGAGCTTGCTTCTCCGCTCAAAGCGCGCGGCAATCTGACGGTGAATAAGCTTTTGACGCTAAGCCATGACAGGCGTTTGATCGTTGTGACCGAGGAAGAGGTTCGCTACTATGACGGTCAATCGGAGACGCCGCTTTATTTTCATCCCAGCATGGCCTATGTACGGGTAAAGCGGCTGCGGCGCGGCGAGACGGATCCTCTCATTCAGCTCTCTGGCTGCGAGGAGGGGGATCATGTCATCGATTGCACAGCAGGGCTTGCATCGGATTCGCTTGTCTTCTCATATGCCGCTGGACCTAGCGGTTCTGTCACCGCAATCGAAAGCGAGCCTGTGCTTTGCGCGCTCGTACGAGAGGGACTGGCTGGCTACGAGACCAGTCTTCCCGATGTGAATGAGGCAATGCGACGCATTGCGATGAAATGCGTGAATCATATAGAATATTTGTCAGGATTGCCTGACAACAGCGTGGACATCGTTTATTTTGATCCGATGTTTAGACAGCCGATTAACGAATCCAGCTCGATGGAGCCGCTTCGCGCCGTCGCCAATATGGATGCCTTATCAAGTGATGCAATTGAGCAGGCAAAGCGGGTTGCCCGCAAAAGCGTAGTGCTAAAGGAGCATCAAGCAAGTGAAGAGTTTGCAAGGCTCGGCTTCGAGCGTCGGCATGTCAATACTTCGAAAATCGCATATGGAGTGATACAGCTTTGAGTGAACAACTAAACATCGCGCAGCAGGCTGCGGAAGAAAGGCCGGTTCGCAAGCAGCCGCTGCTTGTGCTCATCGGACCAACTGCAGTCGGCAAGACGCGGATGAGCCTTGACATTGCCAAAGCTTGGAATGCCGAAATTATTTCCGGTGATTCCATGCAGGTATACCGCGGAATGGATATTGGGACGGCCAAAATCGCGCTCGATGAGCGTGAAGGCATTCCGCATCACTTGATTGACATTTGCGAACCGGATCAAGCGTATTCCGCTGCCGATTTTCAGGCAGGCGCTACAGCTGCGATCGAACAAATTGCTGGTCGCGGCAAACTGCCTTTTATCGTCGGGGGCACTGGGCTTTACGTAGAATCGGTTTGTTATCAATTTCAGTTTGCTGATATTGGCTCCGATGAAGCTTTCCGGCTTGAGCAGGAGCGCTTCGCCGCTGAATTTGGTCATGAAGCGCTGCATGCGAAGCTGGCAGCCATTGATCCTCCGGCTGGAGAGCGGCTGCATCCCAACGACCTGAGACGGGTTATTCGCGCGCTTGAGGTCTACCATATGACAGGCCAGACTTTTTCGGAGCAGCAAGCAGGCCAAACGAAGGAGTCTCCTTATGAGCTTTGCATCATCGGTTTGACTATGGACCGTGCGGAGTTGTATCGTAGAATAGAGCAGCGGATAGATTTGATGATGGAACAAGGACTGGTAGATGAGGTGAGGCAGTTACTTGAACGAGATTTGCCGCCAGCCGCGGTCGCAATGCAGGGTCTTGGCTATAAGGAAATCGCAGATTATTTACGTGGAAATTGCTCGCTGGAAGCAGCTGTAGAGAGGCTCAAAAGAGATACGCGCAGATTTGCCAAACGCCAGCTTTCTTGGTTCCGCCATATGAATGACATTCATTGGATCGATATGGGGGAAAATTTTCACAACAATTTGCAAGTCGTTCATGGTATAATAGCAGGAAAGTTTCAAGTTAATCTTGAATATACTTCTAATCAATCTTTTTAAGACGGGGGTAACGTCCAATGAACAAATCGATCAATATTCAAGATACGTTTCTGAATCAGCTTCGCAAAGACAACATACCGGTTACGGTTTTTTTAATGAATGGCTTTCAAATTCGGGGCGTTATTAAAGCGTTCGATAATTTCACGATCATCATCGACAGCGAAGGTCGTCAACAAATGGTATATAAACACGCTATTTCGACGTTTACCCCGCAGCGGAACGTTTCTCTTATGCAGCAGGATCATAGCGGTTCCGAATCATAGGCAAGAGCAATAGTGAAACTTTCTAACAACGTGTATCGTTTAACTAGATAGCGGCATGCAAGAGCAACCCGCTCCAAGCTGGGTTGCTCTTGTCGTTTTGTGGCAAAAATAGATAGAAGAACTTTGGAACAACAGGAGGGGAGTCGGCAATGGCTGAACGACCACGCAGCAAGACTGCACCGAAACAGAAGAAGAAAAAAAGGATATCGGGAAAAAAATGGTTTTATGGTTTATTCTTTACTGCAGTAATCGCAATCATTTGCGGCATTATCGGTTACTTGCTTATTGTGTTAAACGGTGAGCGGGTGTTGACTGAAAATGCCAATAAGCTGGTGTTCGGCGAAGCATCCATTATCTACGATGCGAAAGGCGAAGAGATTGCCAGACTGTCTGATCCGAATGAAAACCGTGAGATAGCAGAGTTTTCTGAAATGCCTAAGCAGCTTCTTAATGCGATTGTCGCAACGGAAGACCAACGCTTCTATGAGCATTCGGGCATCGACTTTTTTGCTATCGGGCGAGCAGTGGTGAAGGACGTTATTGCACGCAGCGCAGTAGAGGGCGCGAGTACGATTACGCAGCAGCTAGCCAAAAACGTGTTTTTGACGGCGGACAAAACGTTTTTCCGTAAAGCGACTGAAGCCTCTATTGCAGTGGCGCTAGAGCATAAGATGTCCAAAGAAGAAATCTTAGGCATGTATTTAAACCGGATCTTCTTCGGCAAAAGGGTACACGGCGTGAAGGAAGCGGCAAGATATTATTTTGACACTGACCTCGACAAGCTCGAGCTGTGGCAGATCGCAACGCTTGCGGCTATGCCGAAGGCGCCTAACCGTTACAATCCAATCATGCATCCGGAGGATTCCATGAACCGGAGAGCGGTCGTACTCAAGCTTATGTACGATCAAGGCTATATAACGGCGGCCGAGATGGAGGAAGCTAAAGCGGTTGTATACGAGGTTCCGAAAAACTTTGATGAGAGAAACACGGACAAGTATCCAGCCTTTATCGATTACGTTGTTGAGGAAGCGGTAGAGAAAACTAAAATGTCCGAGGAAGAGCTTCGGATCGGAGGCTACCGTATCTATACTACGCTTAACCAGCAAGCGCAAAACGCGATGGATACGCAGTTCGACAACGATGAAAACTTTGAAAAGAGCAAGGATGAGCAGCAGGTTGAAGGCGCGATGATTATTATTGATCACCGTGACGGCACGATCCAGGCGCTGACAGGCGGCAGGGATTACGTCAAGAAGGGGCTCAACCGCGTTGAAGTTCCGCGTCAGCCAGGTTCTGCTTTTAAACCGATCATTTCATATGGACCAGCGCTTGAAACAGGCGAGTACTACCCATGGACCGTGCTTGCCAATGACAAAAAATGTTACGGAAGCTATTGTCCCACGGATAGATGGGGAGCGACTCCGGTCACGATGCAGCAAGCGATTAAGGATTCGCGAAATCTGGCATCTGTCTGGATGTTGAACCAAGTAGGCCTTAAAAGCGGTTTTGCATTTGCAAGCAAGCTTGGCTTTGCATTGGAGAAAGATGATCGCAATTTGACGGCCGCGCTTGGTGGTTTGACGAAGGGTGCCACGCCAATGCAAATGGCTACCGCATACAGTGTTTTTGCAAATGGCGGGAAGTCTGTTGATACGCATGCGATCACGAAGATCGAAGGCAAAAAATTCAATCCTTACGTCTATAAAGCCCCAGTATCGAAGCAGCTTATGTCTGCCGATACAGCCTATTATCTGACGGAGATGATGCAAACGGTCGTTCAGAAGGGCGGTACGGGTACACGTGCGGCAATCGACCGTCCGCTAGCGGGTAAAACAGGTACAACGCAGCACGGTATTCCAGGTTACACAGGCTCGGGTATTCGTGATGCTTGGTTTGTCGGATACACGCCGGAGTGGACAGCATCGGTATGGATGGGATACGATAAGACAAATAAGGAACACATCCTAAAGACTGGCAGCAGTCAAGCCGCATCCATGTTCTCTAAGGTTATGAAGTCCGCAATGAAGGATGTACCGAAGTCGAACTTTGTTAAACCGCAAGGCATTAAAGAAAATAAGCCGCCGGCAGCTATTACGAATTTTAATGCGGCATATATTCCAGAACAGACAAGAGTTCAGTTGTCATGGGACGCTTATAAGGATGGAGAAGTCACTTATCAAGTGTTCCGCAAGGAAGCGTCGGAGAGTGAATTTATTCATTTTGTAGATACGCCTTCAACTAGCGTTGACGATATGAGTGCGTTCCCGGGCATGACCTATGAATATTATGTCGTTGCTTATGATGCCAAGAACGATCAGGAAAGCCCGCCATCCCAGAAAGTTAAAGTTGTCATTCCAGAGACGGAAATAATTCCTGACATTCCGATGGAACCGGATCCGAACAATCCCGATGGTGGTGAAATAACCCCTCCAATCGATGGGGGAGAAGGTGAAGTTACGCCTCCTCCTAGCGATGGAACGGAGCAGCCAGGGGAAACGGAAAATCCTGGAACGATTAATCCAAGTCCAACACCGACTCCTGGAAATGGCGATGGTAACGGCAACAGCACCAATGCTTTAGGAAACTCTGAAACCGGCGGCAATACGCAAGGAACGGGTGGTTAGTAATGGTGATTAGAAAGAAAACGCGATTCCTTTTTTTGATCGCAGTTGTCGCAGTTGTGCTGTTAATGTCAGGCTGCGGCAAAAGCGGTTCTGGGAAAAGCGCAGAAGCTTCGGCTAAGACGATGAGCTGGGACAAGATGCCGGAAATGCAGATTGATCTCGATAAATCGTACTTAGCGAAGTTTCAAACTTCAAAAGGCGACTTTACGGTGGAGCTGTTCGCGGATATAGCGCCGGTAACGGTGAACAATTTTGTGTTTCTAGCCCGCGAAGGCTTTTATGAAGGGTTGTCCTTTCACCGTATAATCGAATCCTTTATGATTCAAACCGGTGACCCGAAGGGCAATGGGACGGGTACGCCGGGTTATTCTATTCCGGATGAGCTTAATACGGAGATGAAGTACGAAGAAGGCGTCGTCGCAATGGCAAATGCCAGCAAGCCTAATTCAGGAGGCAGCCAGTTTTTCATATGCACGGGGCCCGACGCTTCCAATTTGAACCGGGAGCCGAATTATACGATTTTTGGCAAAGTGAAGAGCGGCATGGACACCGTCCAAGCCATTTCGAAGACACCTTTGAAAAACAATGTCCCTGCCGAAAATATTACGGTTCAAGCGATTGAAATCGTTGAGCAATAAACAAAAATACCGCCCATTCGTGGCGGTATTTTTTTGTTTTGGGACGGAGAGCTTGGTTTATTTTGCCGGTCGGCTGGAGATGGACGTTAAGATATGGTAATCTTTTTTTATAGGTAAATTTCAACTGTCGTTAATCACGAGTTGTTCGTTGTTCAATCAAAGCAAGGAAAAGCTATGCATGAGTTGGCAAGCTTTTCCTAAATGAACGGAAAGGTACGTTCCGTATGAAGAGAAAATTTTCAGACCGGGCTAACTGGCGGCGTATCCTGCGCAAAAGCTATTCGTGCCTAGCGCTTGACGGCGATGAGTTCAAAGGGCTCGTAACGTTTTACCGGATTCATGAATTGCGTGAGCCGTTATGGAAGGAATATAACGGACGGAGACTTTGTTTGGCCGATCGCGGCTACTTATGGATGCAGCATTTTCCACGAGGCGAGCATTTTGTCGTAACGACGATGTTTGATGATAAAGGACGCGTCGTGCAGTGGTATATCGATGTATGCAAAACGCAAGGCTTAACGGATCAGCAGGTACCTTGGTTCGATGATCTTTATTTGGACGTAGTCGTACTGCCAAGCGGAGAAGTGTTCCTCATGGACGAGGATGAGCTCGAAGACGCGCATAGGCAGGGTGATGTGAATGGCAAGGATGTGGCACTCGCTCGAAAAACGGCCGGTAAATTGCTCTCGAGCATTCGCAACGGCAGATTCCGTTATTTTACGCTTAGCCTTAAACACCGTAAGAGCTTGCTTGAGCGAACCGGGGAGTTAAGCGAATCATGAATACGGCAACAGGCAGGAGGAGCAGATCGCGGAAACGAACGAAAAAGCGTCATCCGTGGCTGCTCCTGTTTCGTGTTGTTGCATGGACCATCTGTGCAGGCGTCTTTTGGTGCGGATATTTATTATGGTTAATTAATGGTTTTCCCATGGATAAGCAGTTAGTCAAGGCGGATGCCGGCATTGTGCTGGGGGCCGCTTTATGGAATGACGTACCAAGTCCAGCGCTTAAGGAACGGCTGGACTTCGCATACCGATTATTCGATACGGGATTGGTGGACAAGCTTATTTTGTCCGGCGGCTTGGATAACAACGGTTCGGTGAAGACGGAAGCAGAGGGCATGCGCGACTATCTCATTGCAAAAGGTATTTCAGCTGACAAGCTGTTGCTAGAAAACAAAGCGACCAGCACGTACGAAAACCTATCGTTCAGCAAGAGCATTGCCGAGCAGCATAAGCTGACCGATTTGATCGTTATTACACATGATTACCATGCAGCCCGTTCTAAGGAGATTGCCAAAAAGCTTGATTTCAAGCCTTTTCAAGTCGCTGCAACCAAATCGAAGGTCCTAAATCCGGTATACAACGAGTCACGCGAGGTACTAGCATTTACGAAATGGAGGCTCGACTCGCTGCTTCTCGCTTTTGGAATTCCCTATTCGGATTCATCGCTGTAAATCTGCTAATATGCTGCCGCAAGGTAGAATAAACTTGTAGTGCGGTTTAGCCGCTACAGCTTTTGATGCAAAGGATAGGTGATGCGACAGATGAGTGGACACGTCATATCAGGCCCCGGAAATGGCACCGCAAGGCCTTCCCGGCAAATTAATGTGGTCCTTAGAAGTCAAGAGACATTTCAATTAGGCGCATCTGCGCATGCGCTCGAGGCTGACCCGCTGCCGGCTGTCAAGCCGCTGCCAGGCGTAGATCATTATGCCGATATTCAGAAAGAGCTTGAGCCGATGATTGGCATGGAAAACGTGAAGTCACTTGTGTACGAAATATATGCTTTGCTTTATATTAGCCGAATGCGTTCCGAAGCGGGGCTGTTTGGCGGCTCGCATGTGTACCATATGATTTTTAAGGGCAATCCGGGGACGGGGAAGACGACGATTGCCCGTATCGTGGCGAAGCTTTTTCAGAAGATGGGTGTCCTAGCGAAGGGGCATCTAATCGAGGTGGAACGAGCGGATCTTGTTGGCGAATATATTGGCCATACGGCGCAGAAGACACGCGACCTCGTCCGCAAGGCGATCGGCGGCGTGCTGTTCGTGGATGAAGCCTACAGCCTCGCCCGCGGCGGGGAGAAGGACTTTGGCAAGGAAGCCATTGATACATTGGTCAAAGCGATGGAAGATCACAAAAATCAATTTGTGCTGATCCTCGCAGGTTATCCTGCCGAGATCGAGGACTTCTTGCTGACGAATCCAGGGCTGCCGTCACGCTTTCCGATCCAGATCGAATTTCCGGATTATTCGGTTGATCAGTTGATACAGATCAGCGAGCTGATGGCCAAGGATCGTGACTATATTTTGCTCCCGCAGACCATATTTAAATTAAGGCAGCATCTGATGCAGGAGAAGCTAAGCACCATGTTCTCCTTCAGCAATGCCAGATATGTTAGAAATGCTATTGAGAAGTCGATCAGGTATCAGGCCGTTCGCCTGCTTACGCAATACGCCAGTTCCGTTCCTGCGAAGCAGGAGCTTATGACGATCAGGCCTGAGGATTTGAAGTGGGACACAAAGACATAATGACGGCGTAGTTTAGAAGGAGTATGAGATGAGCGAGAAAACATTCGATACCAACCCCAATATGGTTGAAAAAGCGATACTGATAAGCTTAGTTACAAATAACGATAAGCGTAAGGGCGGCGACCCGGAGATGTCGCTTCAGGAGTTGGTGCAGCTAACCGAGACAGCAGGCGTTGAAGTGCTAACCACCATTACGCAAAATAAAGAAACAGCCGACTCCAAATGGTTTATCGGCAAAGGCAAGGTGCAGGAGGTTAAAGCGCTGGCTGATGAGCTTGGGGCGACAACGGCAATATTCGATCAGGAGCTCTCCGGCGCTCAGGTTCGCAATCTCGAAGAGTCGCTGGATTTAAAAATCGTCGACCGGACGCAGTTGATTTTGGATATTTTTGCTGGCCGTGCCAAAACGCGTGAAGGTATTATCCAAGTTGAGCTCGCACAGCTCAGCTATTTGCTGCCGCGCCTATCTGGGCAAAGCAAAAACCTATCGCGTCTAGGCGGCGGCATCGGTACTCGTGGGCCGGGGGAAACTAAGCTTGAAACTGACCGCCGTCATATTCGTGATCGGATTTTTGATCTCAAGACTGTTCTTGAAGAGGTTGTCCGCCACCGGAAGCTGCACCGCGAACGCCGCAAAAAATCAGGCGCCATCCAAGTTGCATTGGTTGGTTATACGAATGCCGGCAAATCGACATTGCTCCGTGAGCTGACGAATGCGGATGTTTACGTTGAGAATCAGTTGTTTGCTACGCTAGATCCCACCTCGCGGACGCTCGAGCTGCCTAACGGCAGAGAAATCGTACTGACGGATACGGTAGGCTTTATTCAAAATTTGCCGCATGACCTTGTTGCCGCTTTCCGTGCGACCTTGGAGGAAGTATGCGAGGCCGACCTTGTGCTCCATGTTATTGACAGCAGCTCGCCGATGCGCGATGAACAAATTAAGGTGGTTAACAAAATATTAGGCGACCTTGGCGCCGCAGATAAGCCCTATGTAATGGTCTATAATAAAAAGGATATGTGCATAAATGACGGTTCATTGGCGGATTTGCCCATCACCGGCGGCGATAACCTCGTGATCAGCGCTTATGATGCGGAGGATCTTGAGCTTTTAAGGCAGACCATTCAAGATAAGCTGAGCGGGGATACGCTAACGTTCATCGTACCAGCTGAGCGCGGCGATCTTATCGCACTCGCTTATCGCAGCGGTGAGGTTATTAATCAAGAGATCGATGAACAGTCGCTTCGGCTAACTGTACATGTTAGCAAACAAGAGTATGAACAGCATGGGCATCGATTGAAACAATTTATTGAGCAGTAAGTTTTGCTGAGCAAAACGTTGAAGGAGAAGAGATCAAATGAGTTTGCAACATGAGAATCAGAAGCTTTGGGAGCATCTCGAGCAGCTTGCAGAGCGATCCGAGGAGCTTGCTGCAGAAGCTTTTCGCAGCGTTGATCGGATAGCGGAGCGAAATCAGTGGAAAGTTATTGAAGCGTTTCAGCGTCATAAAGTAAGTGATTTTCATTTTACCGGCTCAACGGGTTATGGCTATAATGATCGCGGCCGTGAAATTCTCGATCTCGTCTATGCGGACGTGATGGGGGCGGAAGCTGCGATCGTTAGGCCTCATTTTGTGTCCGGCACGCATACGATCAGCTGTGCTTTGTTCGGTGTGCTTCGGCCGTCGGACGAGCTTCTATATGTCACGGGAAGACCCTACGATACCCTTCATAAGGTGATTGGCAAGCCGGGTGACGGAACCGGCTCCTTGCAGGATTGGGGAGTGAAATATTCAGAGGTTCCGTTGCAAGAAGACGGAGGTCTTGACTGGGAACGTATCGAGCAATCGATTACAGATGAGACGAAGGTAATCGGGATTCAGCGCTCGCGCGGGTACGATTGGAGAGCTTCTTTTACCGTTGCTGAGATTGCCGAAATTGTCAAACGTGTCAAAGCGCTGAAACCCGATGTGCTTGTTTTCGTTGATAATTGCTACGGTGAGTTTACAGAGCTGTTAGAGCCTACCCAGGTCGGCGTAGATATAATGGCGGGTTCGCTTATCAAAAACCCCGGAGGCGGTTTGGCCGAAACGGGGGGGTATATTGCAGGAACAACTGCTGCAGTAGAGGCAGCGGCATATCGGTTGACTGCGCCTGGCATCGGCGGCGAGGTTGGCGCGATGTTAGGCACGCTTCGCCCTATGTTCCAAGGACTGTTTTTGGCGCCTCACTTGGTGGGACAAGCGATCAAGGGCAGCGTTCTAGCTGCAGCCTTGTTCGAGGAGCTCGGATTTGTAACGAAGCCAAGATGGAATGAGCCTCGAACCGATCTTATTCAAGCAGTCCGTTTCGGACAAGCAGAGCATTTGATCGCATTCGTGCAAGGCATCCAGCAGGCGGCGGCGGTAGATTCCCATGTCGTGCCTGAACCTTGGGACATGCCCGGTTATGAGAATGCCGTTATAATGGCGGCAGGTACGTTCATTCAAGGCGGCAGTTTGGAGCTGTCAGCTGACGCGCCTATACGTGAACCTTACATTGCATATATGCAAGGCGGCCTTACTTACGCTCATGCAAAATACGGTGTTCTAACTGCGTTATATCGGCTCGTGGATAGCGGTTTAATTGTGATTAAACCTTACATAACTTGACACGTTTGCGTTGTAACATATAGAATGGACATATAAATGAGCGACTGGAAGGTTGATGCGACATGGCTGATGATATTCGCAGAAATATGGCCTTATTCCCTATCGGCATCGTGATGAAGCTGACGGATTTAACGGCAAGGCAAATCCGGTATTACGAGCAGCATGAATTGATCGTACCTGCAAGGACGGCAGGAAACCAACGGTTATTTTCGTTTAATGACGTAGAACGGCTTTTGGAAATAAAATCATTGATCGAGAAGGGCGTTAACATCGCAGGCATCAAGCAAGTGATGAATCCGGTATCGAAAGAGTCGGATGACGCAACGATCGTCAGCGAGCAATCGGAAGTGAAGCGCCGCGAGCTTTCCGATCAGCAGCTGCACCGTTTGCTGAAGCAGCAATTGCTTGAGAAAAGGCCGGGTCAAGCGTCGCTTATTCAAGGTCAGTTGACCCGTTTCTTAAATAAGCGCTAGTTTTACTTTTATAACCCATGATTCGCAAACTAAGGAGATGATTCTGTGAGTTACACTAAAGACGATATTAGACGTATAGCACAGGAACAAAATGTTCGGTTTATCCGTTTGCAGTTTACGGATCTACTAGGAACGATTAAAAACGTTGAAATTCCAGTCAGCCAGCTTGAGAAAGCTCTTGACAACAAAATGATGTTTGACGGTTCATCCATCGAAGGTTATGTACGTATTGAAGAATCAGACATGTACTTGTACCCCGACTTAGATACTTGGGTTGTATTCCCATGGGTAACACAAGATCGCGTTGCCCGTTTGATTTGTGACATTTATATGCCAGACGGAACGCCGTTTGCCGGAGATCCGCGCGGTATTTTGAAACGTGCCTTGAAGGAAGCGGAAGAGCTTGGCTACACAGCAATGAACGTTGGTCCAGAACCGGAATTTTTCTTGTTCAAAACCGATGAGCGCGGCGAGCCGACAACAGAGCTTAATGACCAAGGCGGTTACTTTGACCTCGCGCCGATGGATATGGGTGAAAACTGTCGCCGTGAAATCGTGCTGACGCTTGAGGAGATGGGCTTTGAAATTGAAGCTTCCCACCATGAGGTAGCACCGGGACAACATGAAATCGATTTTAAATATGCAGATGCGATTAAAGCAGCTGACCAAATTCAAACGTTTAAGCTAGTGGTAAAAACAGTTGCACGCGAGCATGGCTTGCATGCATCGTTCATGCCAAAACCGTTGTTCGGCGTAAATGGTTCCGGTATGCACTGCCACCAATCGTTGTTCCAAGGCGAAACAAACGTGTTCTACGATGAGAAGGACAAGCTGGGCCTTAGCACAGTTGCCCGTCAGTACATGGCTGGTATTTTGCTTCACGCTCGTGCGATGGCAGCTATTACGAACCCTACAATCAATTCATACAAACGTCTTGTTCCAGGCTACGAAGCGCCTTGTTATGTCGCTTGGTCTGCAAGCAACCGCTCGCCAATGATTCGGATTCCAGCTTCACGCGGTCTTAGCACGCGTGTAGAGGTTCGTAATCCAGATCCGGCGGCTAACCCATATTTGGCTCTTGCTGTGATGCTAAGAGCAGGTCTGGACGGCATTCAGAACAAGCTTCCGTTGCCGGCTCCAACAGACCGCAACATCTACATCATGACAGAGGAAGAACGTCAGGATGCTGGTATTCCAAGCTTGCCGCTTGATTTGAAGGAAGCTCTTGATGAAATGCTAAGAAGCGACATCGTTTGCGATGCTCTAGGCGACCATGCGCTTGCACACTTCTACGAGCTGAAAGAAATCGAGTGGGACATGTACCGCACGCAAGTTCACCAATGGGAACGCGATCAGTATTTGACTCTTTACTAAATCTAAAATTTTTGATACCGAAATGTAGAGTACCCCTTAAAATAAGCAATGAAAGAACCGATTGGTTTTTCCATTGCTATTTAAGGGGTTTTTAATTGGAATAAATGAAAACCCGAAAGATACACCATTTTAAATGGTGTCTGTCTTTCGGGTTTTGTTTTCTAATCCGGCAGAGTCGGCATTGTTGTCACTTGAACTTTGATGATCATTTTGAAAAAAGGAAGTGAGCCATGCGGCAAGCTGTTTTTGAGCGTGGCTTATAAACCGGTCAGAGCGATATACGAGCACCAAATGGCGGAAAGGGGGGCGGTTTATGATCGGAATGGAAACAAGGCCGGATTGGACAGTTACGCCTCTGAGAAGATGCTCAGGTTGGACGGTGGCCCCTATGCCTGCTCGGACGAGCTGCAGCAGCGACGTAGCAGAGCTTGTCTCCATAACGGTAGAGAGTGAGAAGCCTAGCTCCCTGCATGCTTCCTCCACCAGATCGCGGCCTAGATAACCAAGCGGGTACATGACGAGCGGAATATGCTGAAGCTCCTGAAGCTCGATTTGTTTTCTGTCAGCTAAAGGATTTGTAGAGCATACCAGCAAATGGTATGGTTCTGAACCAAGCGGCATTTGAATTAGCCTGGGGTCAGGAGCGCTTTTTAAGCCGATGCCGATGTCCACATTGTTGCTGAGAACCTCTTCTTGGACGCGGATTGTGGAAAAGGCTTGCAGTTGAATGGATGGATATTTCTCATGAAAATAGATGAACAACGGAACGAGCTGGAAATCGAGATCCGAAGGAAGAACGCCAAGGCGGATGTTTCCTCGTTCACCAGCCAGCAATTCGAGTATCGCATTTTTGGCGTCTTGCTCCGCTTGAATCATTTTTCCGCCATGCAAGCGCAGCAGTTCGCCGGCTTCGGTTAACACTATTTTTTTGCCGATACGATCGAAGAGCGGCATGCCAAGCTCACCTTCAAGCACTCTGATTTGCTGGCTGAGCGTAGGCTGACTGATGCCAAGACGATCGGCTGCTTTTGTAAAGTGCAGATGCTCGCATACAGCCATAAAATAGTGAATATGCCGAGTGTCCATGAGCTCGCCCCCCAATGATAGTTTATTACTATTATAATAATAGAAATAATAGTATTGATCAATGTAATTAGGGTCACTATACTCAGAGTACACAAGGTGTTTAAACAGAGACAGGAGAGAGAATGATGCGAACGTTTTATTTACTTTTTGCCCTATTTTTAGCTTCCTTAAATTTGAGGCCTGCGATAACCTCCGTAGCTCCACTATTGGATACCATACAGTCAACGCTTGGCATGAGCGGTCTTGCAGTAAGCCTGTTAACGACGCTTCCGGTATTATGTATGGGAATATTTGCGCCGCTGGCGACCCGTATTCGTGATTGGTTAGGACTGGAGCGTGCGATTTTTTCGGCTCTTCTTCTTATTACGGCTGCAACTGCGCTGCGAGGACTTTATAGCTCAGTTACGATACTGATCTTGACCGCGTTTATTGCCGGCATCGGAATCGGACTTGCGGGCCCTATGCTGTCAGGTTATATTAAAAAGCATTTTCCGAGCAAGCCGGGTGTTGTGAGCGTTTATTCCGTATCCATGACAGTAGGCGCTGCGATCGCTTCTGGGCTTTCCATCCCTATCTACACGCGGAGCAATCATAGCTTGACAATTACGCTTGCATGCTGGGCTGTGCTCGGTGTACTGGCTTTGGTTTTTTGGGTAGCACTATTGCAGCGCAAGAACAACGAGGAGCAGCAGCAGCAGGAGGAGCATTCACGGCTGCCGCTCAAAAATAAAAGGGCACTGCTTTTAACGCTCTTCTTTGGCCTAATGGCTTGTATGTTCTATTCGATAACGGCGTGGATCGCACCGATTGCGCAAAGTCTCGGTTACAATAAAACGAGCGCCGCGATGATTCTTACCGTCTTTACCATCATGCAGATACCGGTCTCGATGACATTGCCTGCAATCGTATCGCGATTTGGTAATCGGAAATTATTTCTTGTCTTATGCAGCTTGTGCGAGCTTGTTGGCGTGCTGATGCTTTTATTTCATTTGCCGATTATGGTTGCAGTCGTATTTCTTGGCATTGGAGCCGGCGGCTTGTTCCCGCTAGCTTTAATGCTTCCGATCGTTGAGACAAAAACTGCCAAGGAAGCAGGCGCTTGGGCGGCGATGTCACAATGCGGCGGCTACCTCATAGGTGCAATGGGACCGCTCGTCATAGGATTGATCCATGACAGCAGCGGCAGCTTCACATTAGCTTTTGTCACGATGATTGCCGTTATTCTTATTATGATCAGTGTTCAGCTTCTAATAAGTAACGGCGAGGAGCCAAAAAAGGCCGTAAGAACGGTTTGATAATATGTATGGCGTGCTGGAGATCCACTTTAATAAATTCATGTGACAGCTATATACACGCTTTAAAGCAGGCATCACCATTTCTCTGGGGAGAATTTGGCTAACTGCTTTGAAGGGTGTATTTTTTTTGTTTCACAACAGTACTAGATAGAGTTAGTACTATTCGGTTGGCCGATGTGTTGGTATATTCAATTCAGAAGTTATCGAGATCACATTCAAATGAATCGTATAGATAAACGAGCTTATTTATTGGAGAGTGAACAGCATGATACAAGCTAGCATGGAAATGTGCAAGACGGATAACATCTACGTGTTGCTGTCCGATACGGGTACTATTTTTACAAGGCTGATTAAAGGGTTTACGGGTGCGCCATACAATCATGCTTCACTCGTCCTGGATGAAAACCTGCATGAAGTATTTAGCTTCGGACGAAAAAAAGCAAACAATCCTTTACTGGCGGGTTTCGTTAGGGAAGATATGTATGAAGGGACCTTTCGCCATTTTCCCCATACACGATGTGCTTTGCTTCGAATAGCTGTCAGCGCGGAGCAGCGTGCTAATTTGATTCAAACCATTCGTGATTTTGAAAAGAACAAACATCTTTACAGCTACAATCTGATTGGATTGTTTGGCGTGCTGCTGGATATGGACCTACAGCCTGTCCACTCCTATTTTTGTTCACAGTTCGTGGCAGAAACGATGACTAAGAGCGGCATTCCCTTGTGGGAGCGTCCTTCGGCGCTGGTCACGCCAAATGATTTTTTAAACCATCCTCTGTTTCAAGTCCTTTATGAAGGGCCGTTGTACGACTATCCGCTGCTTAACCGTCAAAGGCTTGGTAATCACGCAAAAACAAAGTGGTCGTTAAACCAGTTGCTGAAGCGGGCGATGTAAGGTTTCTGCAACAAAATTGACTTAAAACGAATGATCATTTATCATACCTGCATGAGACATAAAGACGAGAATAAAAGCGAAGCAATCTTTCAAGCGACGATACAGCTTTTGAACGAAATCGGATTTGCCGACATCTCCATGTCAAAAATCGCTAAGCGAGCGAACGTATCATCATCAACGATTTATGTTTATTTTGAAAATAAGGAGGACATGCTCCTAAAGCTTTATTTGAATGTTAAAGAAAAGATGAGTCAGCAATTGGTGCAAAATATCGACGATTCAACTCCTGTCAAGGATGGTTTTGCAACCGTCATGAGAAATTTATTGGATTTCACGCTAAGCAATAAGGAATACTTTTTGTTTTTAGAACAATTTTCAACTTCGCCGCTGCTTGATAAGCTCTGTCTAGAGGACACAGCATGGATGTTTCAATCCTTGCGGTCTTTTGCCTTGAGAGGGCAGCGCGAGAAATTGTTGAAACAGGCAGACATCAATCTCTTGTTGACCTTCTGTTATTTCCCTGTCATTCAGCTGGCCAAGGCACATTTCAAAAAGGAAAATGAAGCGAATCAGCAAAATCTTGATGTCATTATCCAAATGAGCTGGGACGCAATAAAGGTATAATTTCGGAGGCTGGAACTTAGGGAGGAGGGGGCAGCTGCCCTCACCCTCCATGAATGAGATTTAAAATCTTCTGTATGATGGCCTATACCTGCCATGAAATCCGCCCCCGGCGCCATGAAAGCCCCCTCCAGGACCCCCATGAAATCCGGAGGATGGTACGCCATGAAAGCCCCCGCCGCCAGAAAAGCTGCCTCCGCCAAGCCATGGTCCTCCAAAGGTGCCTATTGGAAAGGGAATGGGAACTGGGAGCACTTCCGGATAGGGGTAGGGATACGGGTACTGATAAGGGTAGGGATATGGGTAAGGTGGCGGGTAGGGATAAAACGGGGGTTGCTGCGGTCCGAATGCCATCAAGTATACCTCCAATTATTCGTTTAATAAAAACAGCCTATGCTTGGAGCGATGCCTATGTAACTTGCCCATCTTCATTTCGGCATGTTATCTGAAGTGGAGCATTTTCATACATATAAATGTAAGCTTGCTTTGATGCTGGATATAGACTGCATACAAAAAGACCCATAACATGGGTCTTTTTTGGTTTCAATATTATGAAAGCTGAATGTTTGAATTAATAGCCGCCGAAGCCGAAGCCACAGCTGCACGCGATAATCACCAATAAGATAAACAAAACTAAAATGGTGCCTAGATTTGTAAAAGCCCCACCAACAAAACCGGACATTTTCAATGCACCTCCTTATTTGTTGAATACCATATAGGTTATGCGGGATAAACGCCGGGTGATTGGGTGTTTGTCATACAGCTAAGAGCTACTTGCAGGCATTGTGCTGATTGGATTGAGAAGGGCAGGGGGGCAAACGTTTGAATGCCGTGGTTCATTATAATCGCAAAGAAGAGGCTGAATCGCAGATGCGTATGCATCGATTCAGCCTCTTCTTTATGTACATTTGCTTCGTTTAATGGATATCACGGAAAAGCCCGATGACTTTGCCTAGAATCGTAACATTTTGGAGTAGAATCGGCTGCATCGTGGAGTTTTCTGGCTGCAAGCGAATGTGATTCTTCTCCTTGTAGAAAGTTTTTACCGTAGCTTCATCGTCTTCAGTCATCGCTACAACGATTTCTCCGTTATTAGCGGTTTGCTGCTGACGGACAATAACGTAATCACCATCGTGAATACCGGCTTCGATCATGCTCTCGCCCATGACGTTCAAAATGAATACGCTGCTGTCTCCAACAAAATGGGAAGGAAGCGGGAAGTATTCTTCGATGTTCTCAGTGGCAGTTATCGGCACGCCTGCAGTAACTTTACCTACGATAGGTACTTTAGCTACAGAAAGGGGAATAATGCCGTCTACGCCTTCTTGATCTAAAATTTCAATAGCACGCGGTTTAGTGGGATCTCGGCGAATTAGCCCTTTCTTCTCCAAACGGTCCAAATGACCGTGAACGGTTGAACTGGATAACAATCCAACAGCTTCGCCGATTTCTCGAACGGAGGGTGGATAGCCTTTCTCCCGGACTTCATTCTTTATAAATTCAAGAATTGAATGTTGTCGGTTAGAAATCTTCGACACTGTGATCACTCCATTAGTAGATTTGTAGCAAATTATAACATAGAACCGGAGTTCGTACAAACATAAGTTCTTAAGTACAGAAGTTCGTATTTTTTTCGTTGACACCAAACGTCTGTTCGTGTAATCTAAAAACAGAACAAACGTTTGGGGTGCTGAAAAATGATAACTAGTCCAAGCTTTTATAGAACGATACACAAACAAGAAACAGGCAAAGCAGTGGTTCTCGGCCACTTGGTCAAACGGTTGATGAAGAAGCATGCAGCTAAGATCATCGTTTGCACGGCCGTGTTCGCACTATTGTTTACTAGCTTTCTAATGATAGGAACATATGCATCCGGCAATCATCCGGCAGAAGCAGCAGTTAATGAACAAGTGGTAACCGTACATTCTGGGGATACACTGTGGGGTATTGCGCAGCAGTTTACGGATGGGAAGCAAGATATTCGATATATCATTTATTTAATTCAAGATCGTAATGATTTACAATCTTCTGAGATTATGCCGGGCCAGAGGTTAATTATTCCTAGCATTTAAGCTGAATTTCATTTACAATTAATAGAAAGTTTTAATTATAAATAGCTTTCTGAATCAAGTAGATCAGTGGACTCTACTTCATTTGGAAAGTTTTTTTGTTTGAACTGCAGGGTTCGTGCTTTGCTTGTTCGTCTATTGGTGGGGGACTGAAAGGAGAGGCTGAATTGTTACGTGTTGAAGAGTTATCCCATTCCTTCATAAATGGGAATGAAGCGACTGCAGTATTGCAGAATATTAGCTTCGATGTACATAAGGGTGAAATGATTGCGTTATTAGGTAGTTCCGGCTCTGGTAAATCTACACTGCTTAATTTAATGGCGGGCTTGATGAAGCCAACGGAAGGACAAATTTTCATTGCAGACCACAATATCGTTACGATGAACGAAAACAAATTGGCTGAGTTTAGGCGCAAGCATATCGGTTTTATTTTTCAAGCGTATGAGCTTATTGCAAATTTGACGGTACGTGAAAATGTTGAGCTGCCGCTAGTGTTCCAATCCATTCATCCATCCATTAGGAAAAAAAAGGCGCTTGCTTTGCTTGAGCAGGTGGGGATTCCGGATAAGGCGGAGTTGTTTCCGTCGCAGCTCTCAGGCGGTCAACAGCAGCGTGTCAGTATTGCCCGCTCTTTGATCACTGAGCCTTCGGTCATTTTTGCGGACGAGCCTACGGGTAATTTGGATACAAAAACCGAGGAAGAAATTATTATGATCTTGAAGCGATTGAACAAAACGATGGAAACGACGTTTATCATCGTCACGCATGAACGTGAGGTTGCCGCCCAAACGGAAAAAATTATTTCGCTTCGGGATGGGTATCTGGTGACGGAGCAAGAGTCCGCTCGAGAAAGTATGCTTGCGGGGGTGCCACAAAATTGAGAATAAGTGATATTACACGATTATCATGGGATCAAGTGAAGCGCAGAAAGGTCGTAACCGCACTTTGCGCAGCAGGTATATCCATAGGCTGTGCCGCCATTATTGTTGCGATGAGCATTGGTGAGTCCGCCCAGATTTATGTCGAGCAGCAAATGAACAGCTATTTGAAAATGGATGAAATTACGGTAACGGCAAATACGGGCGCCCAAGCAGTGGGCAATAAACCTTCATCCGAGAGTGAAAGCGAATCGTTAAAGCAAGGTAAATTGACGCAGCAAAAGCTGGATATAATGAGGAAAATTCAGCATGTGACGGCTGCCGCACCATTTCAGCAGCTTGATTACATGGAGCTGACGACATTAGACGGGCTTATCTCGCAAAATCAAACCCAATTGATCGGCACGGATCTGGAGGTTCTAACGGATTTCGGGCATAAATTTTTGCAAGGGGGACCTTCAGACCTTGAGGATACGATCGTGCTAAGCTATGGCGCAACGATGGGTCTTTTTGACGAAGTAACCAAACAGAATATGCAAGATCAAATAAACGCGAATCCTTACGATGATGCGGTGTATGAGCAATATCAAAACTTAAACAAAATTCCCACCCCCTTATATCAGAAGCAAATTCAGTTTCGCTATTACTCTGCAGATGGACAGATTCTAACCAGGCCGCTGCGAGTCGTTGGCGTACTGAAAAAACCAACTGGCGTCAAAGATGACCAGATCATGTATGACAAGAAGGGCTACATTTCCATTGCAACAGCGGAGCTGCTTAAGAAAGAGCTCAAAATGCGAGGAGATGAACAGGAATCCTATAATTCCATTATTGTGAAGGTTGATAATCAATCCAATATCGAGCAGGTCGAGCAGCAGCTCAAAAAGCTTGTTGTCTCCACGCAAACCAATTTATTTCAAAAGGAACGGCTTGCAAATGAGTTTAAAATAATAAAAGCAGCTGCTCTTGGCATCGGTGTTTTTATTCTTATTATCGCTTCGATATCTATCGTCGTTGCGATGACGATGTCTACCTACCAGAGGCGAAGGCAAATTGGCATTATGAAGGTGCTTGGCGCTAACCTTGCCCAAATTCGAAATATGTTTATCGTAGAAGCGGCCTTGCTGGGGCTGCTTGGCGGATTGCTCGGCGTACTATTTTCATACTGGATCGTTTGGGGCATTAACGGTCTTATAACGAATTTATCCGGTGAGCAGGATTCGGTTATTATTTTTATTCCGCTATTAACGATACCCATTGGCATGGCGTTCGCGCTTGCTACCGGCATTTTCTCAGGTATTTACCCCGCGGTGAGCGCATCCCGTACAGATGCTTTGACAGCGATTAGACGTGATTAATTTAGAGTATAAGAAGGAGCTTAAAGATGAAGAAGAAAATAAAGTGGGGAATCATTGGACTTGTTATTATTGGAATTAGCTTTGTTTTATATAGAATGGGAAATCCGACCAAGCTTGTAGAGATAACGTCAGACTCGCAGCCTATTGCCTTTCAAGTAACGAAAGAAACGATTGCGAATAAGGTTGAGGTGAAAGGAAAGTCATTGTATGAGCAAGAAACGCTTGTATATGCCCCTTATGGCTCTAAAGTGACTGAATGGGCAATCGAAGACGGTCAGCAGGTGAAGAAAGGCGATGTGCTGTTTAAACTCGATCAAACTGCTGTGCAAAACGAGATTTTGCAAGCGGAGGCGGCTTTACATAAGGCTAGCCTTGAGGCTGACCTGAACGACTATTTGAGTCAGGTGGATGATGAAGCGAACCCGCTAGAATCGACAGAAGAAGCACGCAAAAAACTGCTTGTAACGAAGGAAATCGCTCGTTTGACGAAGGAATTGAATGAAGTGACTTCGAGCATTCAAGCCAAAGAGCTGCTAGTGAAGAAGAATAAGCTGAAAGAGTCGAGCCTCCGCTCGCCGGCTACGGGTATCTTTTTGTTCGACAATGCTAACAAACGGCCGCAGGCTTTGGCGGATAATGAATATGTGGGCAAGGTTGTTGATTTAAATAAGCTGCAATTCATCGCATTAGTTGGAGAGCAGGACGTATTCCGCATTAAGCCAGGCATGCCCGTCCAAGTGAAGATGAACGCGATGAAGGATCTGAAGCTGACAGGGAAAGTGCTGAGAGTATCAAAATTTGCGAAAACAGGGACGGATCAGAACAACCTAAATCAAGCTGCTCAGTTCGAGGTGGTAATCGTTCTAGAGCCTAGCGAGTATTTGATAGCGGGTTTAAGCTTGAATGGTGCCATTGAGACCGAACGCAAAGAAAATACGACTGCTGTACCATCGATAGCGATCATTCGCGAAAAGGATAAACATTTTGTTATGCTGGATTCCGGAAATGGCCAGTATGAAAGAAAGGAAATTAAAATTGGTCTTGAAACGCCGGAACTCACTGAAGTTCTTGAAGGGCTGAAGGTTGGCGATCAGGTCGTTTTGCAATAATAGCTCTACAATAATTGAATCCTTTAAATATGAAGCCTCTACGATTCCTTGACAACTGAACGTTGAAAATGTCAAAGTATAGTGTAGAGGTTTTTTCATCATGAGAGGAGTAGAGCAAGTAATGGAATTTTCGAAAATAATTGAACGTATTAACGAGCTAGCTCGTAAAAATAAATCGGTAGGCTTAACCGATGAAGAAATGGCTGAAAGAGATGAGCTGCGCAAGCAATATTTGACCAACTTCAAAAACAATTTTCGCCAGCAGCTGGAAACAATTGAAATTGTGGATGACAGCGACAAAAACATCAAGCACTAACTAACGACAGTCATACTCATTTAATAGCCATGGGAGGGTATTTAGATGAAATATAATCTGTTAGGAAAAAGTGGACTGGCTGTATCCGAGCTATGTTTGGGAACGATGACATTTGGCAATACGACAAGTGAAGAGGATTCAATCGACATGATTGATCGTTTTGTAGATCGCGGGGGCAATTTTCTCGATACGGCCGACGTTTATGTAAGCGGCCGTTCCGAGGAGATTGTCGGCAAAGCCATCAAAAACAAACGATCAGACATCGTCCTTGCTACAAAGGTGCGTATGACCACATCCGCCAATATAAACGGGGTAGGTTTGTCTCGCAAGCATATAATGGATGGCGTTGATGCAAGTCTGAAACGTCTTGAAACCGATTATATTGATTTGTACCAGGTCCATGTTTGGGATCATGCTACGCCAATTGAAGAAACGCTCCGTACGCTTGATGATCTCGTTACTTCCGGCAAAGTTCGATACATAGGATGCTCTAACTTTTTTGCGTGGCAGCTGATGAAGTCACTTGCGGTTAGCGATGTTAACCGTTATGTGCGATTTGTGTCCATTCAGCCCCAATACAGCTTAGTGAGCAGACAAATGGACCGCGAAATGCTCTCGTTATGCTTAGAGGAGAAAGTAGGCATCATTCCTTGGGCTCCAATAGGCGGCGGCTTCCTAACGGGACGCTACAACAGAGAAGAGCCGACAGAGGGGCGCTTGATCTCAAAGGTCGGAGAGAGCGCATGGGTTAACCGGGCTCTAGACAAAAACTTTCTCATTCTCGATGCTCTGCTTGAAGCGGCCAAGGAACTGGACAAATCGCCTGCTCAAGTTGCTCTCCGCTGGCTTATTCAGCGTGAAGGCATTACTTCACCGATATTCGGTGCGAGTAAGCTAGAACAATTTGAGGACAACATGGGGTCTATCGGCTGGGAGATGCCAAGCGAAGTGTGGAACCGTTTGGAGCAAATTAGCGCATTGCCGGATGATTATCCGAATCGCTTCATTGAGAAGTTCCGCAGACCATTCGAATAGCGTTAACAATTAGGAGGAGAATCAGCTTGTCACGTTCCTGGGAGCGCAAAGTGCGCAAAAATATGAATGTTGTGAACAAACAACGCAAGAAGCAAGGCAATGGTCAAATCGTATTTAATGCTGAGAAATCGGAGAAAATCGTTGGGCGCAATTATATTGCACCTATCTTATTGATTTTGTTTATCGGCATGTACGTCATTTTGATGCAAAGCTCAACACAGTTTAAAATGGACACGATGTTTTGGATCACGGTAGGCTGTTATATTTTGCTTGCGGCACTGTTTTTCTTCCGCAGGCCTTATATTACGATTGGCAAAGACTTTGTTCAGTCTCGCCGTCTGACAGGAGATAAACGCATTCCTGCGTCCAACATTAAAGGCATTAGCGTTCAAAAGGGTTATGTGATCGTGGAGCAGCACAAAGGCGGCAACTGGGTGTTCTCAAAATTGACTAACCGTTTCCCTACCGAAGAAATCGGCGATAAGCTGAAAGTCTTCGCACAAGCAAACGGCATTTCTTTCTCGCAAAAATAAATAGGCAGGAGAGTTCGAACAACGATGGCTAAACAAGCAGTATTATTTGATTTGGACGACACATTGCTGTGGGATGACCTCAGCGTAAAGGAAGCGTTTGAAGCTACATGCCAAGCGGCAGCGGATGCGACAGGCGTAGATCCTGCAGAGCTCGAGGAATCGGTTCGCCGTGAAGCGAGAGCCCTTTATGAATCGTATGAAACATTTCCTTTTACGAAGATGATCGGAATCAACCCGTTTGAAGGACTTTGGGCGCCTTTTCGCGAAGGCGAGCAAGAGGAATTCCGTAAGCTTGAGAGTCTCGCTCCCGGCTATCGTAAAGCGGCTTGGACACAAGGCCTGAAAGCACTTGGCGTAGATGATGAAGAGCTTGGCGTGAGGCTTGCCGAGCAATTTCCTGCTGAACGTCGCGCACGTCCTATCGTATACGAAGAAACGTTCCGTGTTCTAGACGCACTCAAAGGAAAGTACAAGCTGCTTTTGCTGACGAACGGATCTCCTGATTTGCAGCGGGAAAAGCTTGCCGGCGTACCGGAACTGATTCCTTATTTCGATCATATTATAATTTCGGGTGAATTCGGTCAAGGCAAACCAGCCGCTTCTATCTTTAAGCACGCGCTTGAGCGTCTCGGCGTCGAAGAGGATCACGGCATAATGGTGGGCGATAAGCTCACGACGGATATTCTCGGTGCGAATACGATAGGCATGACCTCGGTTTGGATCAATCGCCACGGCGCTGTACGCACGGACGAAATCGTTCCTACCCATGAAATTAAGCATTTAGAAGAGCTGCTGCAGCTGCTAGGCTCTTAAATAATAGCAACAAAAAGCCCCTCGTATGCAGCTTTAGCTGCTAACGAGGGGCTTGCATTATGTTAAAATAAGTTTTACGCTTTGGTTCCTGCGAACTTCTCGTCAGCAAATGGATGAGCAATCCAGCCTTCTGTTTCGATGAATAGGCGAACAGCTACGATTTGACGGTTGTCCATTAGCGTGAAGAAATGCGGCTTGTATTCCGGTACGGAAATCACGTCGCCAGCTTCGAGTTCAACGTCAAAATAACCAACATCATCCGTACCTTTGATAATGAAGATGCCGCGTCCAGCAGTAATTGCACGAACTTCATCTTCCGTATGGGTATGAACGTTTTCGAATTTTTTAAGAAGCTCATCAAGGTTAGGCGTAGCATCGGACAATGCGATGATATCCCATGTTTTATAGCCGCGACGAGCAGCCAAGTCTTGGATTTCGTCGTCATAAGTCGCTAATATTTGCTGCTTCTCTTCATCGGAGAGAACAAATTTTTGTTGTAAGCCTTCTTCCAGCTTAGCTGGGTTCCAATGCTCGTAAAGCACCTCTTGGTTTTCTAGAAATGCACGGACAGCCTCTTCACCTTGAATCCGTTCCTCTGTATTGCGAATTCTAATTTCAGCCATGAACATTCCCTCTTTTCCTATAGAAATAAAATGATATAATTATTATAAATCAATTTAAATCGATTGTCGATGGATTTACCTTTTCACATAAAAGGTATTCTGATAAACTATGGGTTAATGATTTTGGGAAGGGTGTAGTAAATTGTCGAAACCGACCATACAACAAATGCTTCAAGAGCGCATACTCATTTTGGACGGCGCGATGGGTACAATGATTCAGCAAGCGAATTTAAATGAGGATGATTTTGGCGGAGCAGAGCTGGATGGCTGTAATGAAATGCTCGTTCTGACTCGTCCTGATGTTATACAATCGATACACGAGCAATATTTAGAAGCAGGCGCGGATATTTTGGAAACGAATACGTTTGGCGCGACAAGCGTTGTTTTGGCGGATTACGATATTCCCGAAAAAGCGAGAGAAATCAATTTGGCTGCCGCCAAACTAGCACGTGATGCCTGTGACAAATACAGCACGCCTGACAAGCCTCGTTATGTAGCCGGCGCACTTGGGCCTACAACGAAAACGCTGTCGGTAACGGGCGGGGTAACATTTGACGAGCTTGTTGAGAGCTATTATGAGCAAGCGCTTGCTTTGATTGAAGCAGACGTAGATGCGCTCTTGCTCGAAACCTCCCAGGATACGCTTAATGTAAAGGCAGGGAGCATCGGCATTCGCAATGCGTTCGACAAGCTCGGCAAAGAGCTTCCGATCATGATCTCCGGGACGATTGAGCCGATGGGAACGACGCTTGCCGGACAAACGATCGAATCGTTTTACATTTCGCTAGAGCATTTGAAGCCTATCTCGATTGGACTGAACTGCGCAACGGGCCCGGAGTTTATGCGTGATCACCTTCGGACACTAAGTGAAATCGCAAACGCTGCGATCAGCTGTTATCCGAATGCCGGCTTGCCGGATGAGAACGGACATTATCATGAATCTCCGGAATCGCTTGCCAAAAAAATGTCGGCATTCGCTGAGCAGGGCTGGTTGAATATTGCCGGAGGCTGCTGCGGAACAACACCTGAGCATATAAGGGTTATGGCGGAGACGATGGCTGCTTATGAGCCGAGGACGAAGATGGGGTCTCATCCAAATGCCGTATCCGGCATAGAGACTGTATTTATCGAGCCTGAAAATCGCCCGATCATGATCGGGGAACGAACCAATATATCCGGTTCGCGCAAATTCAAACGTCTTCTCAAGGAAGAGAAGTTTGATGAAGCTTCTGAAATCGCAAGAGCGCAGGTAAAAGGCGGCGCGCACGTGATTGATATTAACTTGCAGGATACCGATATCGATGAGGCTTATGCAGTCCATCAATTTTTGCCTCAGGTCGTGAAGAAGATCAAAGCGCCGCTCATGCTCGATTCCACTTATGATCATATTATTGAGCTCGGGTTAAAATATTCCCAAGGCAAAGCGATCATAAACTCCATTAACCTTGAGGACGGAGAATCGAAGTTCGAGCAAATTTTGCCGTTGATCCACCGGTATGGCGCCGCAGTCGTTATGATCCTTATCGACGAGCGCGGCCAAGCCGTGACGCGCGAAGCGAAGATGGAGGTTGCGGAGCGATCCTATAACCTGCTGACACAGAAATATAAGATGAATCCAGAGGATATTATTTTTGACCCGAATATGTTCCCTGTCGGCTCTGGCGATCCGCAATACATCGGTTCTGCCGTTGAGACGCTTGAAGGGATTCGGATGATCAAGGAGAAGTTCCCGCTCGCCAAAACGATTCTAGGGCTCAGCAACATTTCCTTCGGTTTGCCGGATGCTGGACGTGAGGTTCTTAACTCCGTGTACTTGTATCATGCAACGAAAGCGGGTCTTGACTATGCGATCGTGAACACGGAGAAGCTGGAGCGTTATGCTTCGATTCCCGATGAGGAGCGCCGCTTGGCAGAGGATCTCATTTACAACACGACAGACGAGACGCTGGCTGCCTTTGTTGCTGCTTTCCGTGACAAGAAGGTTGAGAAGAAGGAAAAAATCTCAAATCTTACGCTGGAGGAGCGTCTTGGCTCATACGTTGTGGAAGGTACGAAGGAAGGGCTTATTCCTGACCTTGACGAAGCGCTCAAGAAGTACTCCGCGATGGACGTCATCAACGGACCGCTTATGCGCGGAATGGAAGAGGTTGGCCGTTTATTCAACGGCAATGAGCTAATCGTAGCAGAGGTGCTGCAAAGCGCTGAGGTGATGAAAGCATCCGTTAACTACCTTGAGAGCTTCATGGAGAAAAACGAATCGTCCGTCAAAGGTAAAATTATTTTGGCAACGGTAAAGGGCGATGTCCATGATATCGGCAAAAACTTAGTTGAAATTATTTTATCGAATAACGGTTACAAAATTATAAATCTAGGCATAAAAGTACCGCCTGAGCAGCTCATTGAGGCTTATCGCAACGAGAAAGTCGACGCGATCGGATTGTCGGGTTTGCTCGTCAAATCTGCTCAGCAAATGGTTATTACCGCACAGGATTTGCGTACAGCAGGCATTGATGCGCCTATCCTTGTCGGCGGCGCTGCGCTGACGCGGAAGTTTACGAAAACAAGAATCGGTCCCGAGTATGACGGCCTTGTCCTTTATGCGAAGGATGCAATGGACGGCCTTGATATTGCGAACAAGCTGATGGACCCTGAGCATCGCTCAAGGCTTGAAGATGAGATGGCCGCGTACAAAGCTTCCGGCGGTGCCGATGAGGAAGAAAAGAAACCGTTGCCGCAATTAACGCGGGCCGTCCGTTCCAAAATTTCTCCGGATGCGCCTGTATTCACGCCACCGGATCTGGACCGTCACGTGCTGCGTGATGTGCCGCTTCCGCATGTCATTCCATATGTGAATATGCAGATGCTGCTTGGCCATCACCTTGGGCTTAAGGGCAATGTCGATAATTTGCTCAAAGAAGGCAATGAAAAAGCGCTGCAGCTGAAAGCGACAGTCGATGATATTTTGCAAAAGGGAACTTCTGAAGGCATCGTGAAAACGCACGGGATGTATCGCTTCTTCCCGGCACAGTCATCGGGCAACGACGTTATTATTTACAACCCGGTAGATCCTTTGCAGGAGATCAAACGGTTCACCTTCCCGCGCCAGCAGGTTGAGCCTTACCTCTGCCTAGCCGATTTCTTGAAATCAGTGGACAGCGGCGTGATGGATTATGTCGGTTTCCTAGTCGTAACGGCTGGCCACGGCATTCGTGAGCTAGCGAACGAATGGAAGGATAACGGCGATTATTTGCGGTCGCATGCGCTGCAATCGGTAGCGCTAGAAGTAGCGGAAGGGATGGCGGAGCGCGTCCACCATATTATGCGTGACATTTGCGGCTATCCAGATCCGGCGGAAATGACGATGAAGCAGCGTCACGGCGCCCGGTACCAAGGTATTCGCGTATCCTTCGGTTACCCGGCTTGTCCGAATCTGGAGGATCAAGAGCCGTTGTTCGATTTGATGAGACCGCAGGATATTGGCGTTGAATTGACGGAAGGCTGCATGATGGAGCCGGAGGCTTCCGTATCTGCGATGGTATTTGCCCATCCGGAAGCGCAATATTTTAACGTAGAGAAACTATAGTTTATAATGATGAAAGAGCCCTTTAGCGTTCGGTCAAACGAGCTGGAGAGGGCTCTTCGTTTCCATTCAGCGCGCAAAAAAAAGCTGCTGCGAATCGTGAGGTGGTCGAGGATATGAATATGTGGTTTTTGGGAACGGGTGCAGGCAGGCCTTCCAAATATCGAAATGTAACGGCTGCTGCGCTTCAGCATCCTGAGCCGCGCTGCAGCTGGTGGTTGTTTGATGCCGGCGAAGCGACGCAGCACCAGCTTATGCGAACCCCGCTTAAGCTAAATAAGATGGAGGCTGTATTTATCACCCATTTGCATGGCGATCATATTTACGGATTGCCAGGCTTGCTCAGCAGCCGCTCGTTCGATGGGGGAGTGTCGCCTGTCCAGCTTTACGGTCCTATTGGGATCAAAAGTTTTATTGATACGATATTTTCAATAAGCGCTACCCAGTTGGACTATGAACTGGTTATTCATGAGTTGTCAGGCGATGAAGGCTTTATTTATGAGGATGATCGTTTCCAGGTTGAGGTGGGATTGCTCGAGCATCGCGTCATTAGCTTTGGTTACCGTGTTACGGAGCGTGAGCAGCCGGGCAAGCTGCTTGTACATAAGCTGAAGGAGCTTGGACTGGAAGCAGGCCCGCTTTACGGGAAGTTAAAGCAAGGGCAGCCCGTTACATCGCCCAGCGGCGCAATCGTAAAGCCTGAGGACGTAACGGGACCTTCCCATATGGGCAGAGTGATAACCATACTTGGAGACACGAAGCCGTGCGATAACGCTTTGAAGCTGGCAATCGGCGCTGATTTGCTGGTGCATGAAGCTACGTTTGCAGCAGGATTGGAAGAGAAAGCGCATGAATTCGGGCATTGTACAACGGCAGAGGCAGCGGCAACAGCTGCAAAAGCAGGAGCGAAGCAGCTCGTCATGACTCATTTTAGCGGGCGGTACAGCAACGAGGATCTTAGCCAATTAGAGGCGGAGGCAGCGGCGTATTTTCCAAATGCAATAGCGGCAACGGATTTGCTTCAAATCGAAATTGCTCGTGGCGTTCTAAGCGAATAGGAGCCGCTAGACTATTTTTGAAAATAATAAAACAAAAACAAGCCTTAGAATCTCTTCTAAGGCTTGTTTGGCGTATATGTGATAGCAGTTCAAAATTCACTTGTTATCCTTGCCAAAATGAAACGACAAGTAAACGGATGCGAGCACAATCGTGACGATAATTCCGAAGAAGAGGATCGTCTGAAGAAGGGGAGGAACGAACGCAGCAGCAATCATCAGCAAGCCGCCCAATACATAATATTTGGCTGCGGACTTATGCGTTTTTTTCCAATTGCTTTCGTTTGCAAGCGTGTAATTCGTTTTTATCCCGATAAAGCTGTTGGGCTGAAATTGCGGCATATGCCATCCCGTTAGCGTCAAGATAACACCAACCATAGGCAGTATAACCATTGCAATGTTGAAGTCTACGCCGTAGCCAAACGCTATCGTTACGCTGTGCAGCACTAACAGGCAGAGTAGCGTTACATTTTGCACGATCAAAATGCTCGATTTATGTTTAATATAGTTTTGTTTTCTGGGAAGGACGACGATTAAGATAACCATTAATGCAGGAAGCAGTAAGAGTGCAAATGCTTTGTGTGCAAATCCGTTGACTTCATTGCTGACATTCCAGTGGATGGCCATTTGCTCCGGCATGTCTGGATACGTAACGATGCTTCCGGTTAGGGCGATGGCAACGATGATCCAAGATAAGATGCTAGATTTCATTCCTCTTCATTCCCCCCGGATCTGATTGCTGAAAGGAGACGAACCATTTTAATAAATCTTGGAAAACGGTAGAGTTGAGGGAATAATAAATATGCTGGCCTTTACGCTCATCCGATACGAGCTCAGCCTGTTTGAGCAAGCTAAGATGATGGGAAATGCTAGGTTTTGACATTTGGAAATGATCCGCGATCTCCCCGGCAGTCAAATCCCGCTCGCGCAATAACTCCAATATGATACGCCTTGTCGGGTCAGACAGTGCTTTGAAAGCAAGATTGATGGACATTAACGTCTTCCTTCCCAGTTTAACCTATATATGGGTTAGAGATTTAGGTAACTATCTAAATATAATTTTACATAACTATAACGGTTCCAAACGACACTGTCAATTTGAGGGGATCACTAATGATGCCCACAAAATGGGTTTATCATAGCAAGTGTTTTCCAGCGATTCTCCCTATCTAGTCAATCGAACAAATATTCGCTAAAATGTAGGTATAAAGAGGTGAGTACGCCATGTTCAAAAAGAAGACGCTAGCAGAATTAATTCAGGAGCTGCGGGGCAATGAAAATATCGTGAATTGGCATGAAATCGAACCGCAGGATGCCAAATATAAACCTATACCAAACACAGTAGATTCCAGAATAGCCGATGCGCTTGCAAGGCGCGGCATAGATCAGCTCTATTCTCACCAGTATTCAGCTTACATGGCTGTTGAGAAGGGTGAAAACATTGTAGCGGTTACGCCAACGGCATCCGGAAAAACGATGTGCTACAACCTGCCGGTGCTGCAGGCCATTGCGGCAGACGATACGAGCAGAGCGTTATATCTTTTTCCAACTAAAGCATTGTCGCAGGACCAAAAAAGCGAATTAACCGAAATCATAGATGAGATGGGCATTGATATCAAAAGCTTTACGTATGACGGGGACACGTCGCCTGCGATACGCCAGAAAGTAAGGAAAGCCGGTCATATTGTCATCACGAATCCGGACATGCTGCATTCGGGCATTTTGCCGCACCATACGAAATGGGTAAGCCTATTTGAAAATTTAAAATATATCGTCATTGACGAGCTTCACACGTATCGGGGCGTATTTGGCAGCCATGTTGCCAATGTCCTGCGGAGATTGAAACGGATATGCCATTTTTACGGGAGCAACCCTACATTTATATGTACGTCTGCAACGATTGCCAATCCGAAGGAATTAGCTGAGCAGTTAACTGGTGAGCCTATGCGGCTTATTGATGATAATGGGGCGCCTAGAGGGAGAAAACATTTTGTTTTCTACAATCCGCCAATCGTGAACCAGCCTCTCAATATTAGAAAGAGCGCAACAGTAGAGGTAAACCATCTGGCTACCGAGTTTCTGAAAAATAAAATTCAAACGATCATTTTCGCAAGAAGCCGCGTGCGCGTAGAGCTTATTCTCAGCCACATTCAAGAGCTTGTTAAAAATCAGATCGGCGCCAAATCAATACGGGGCTACCGGGGCGGTTATTTACCGAATCAGCGGCGCGAGATTGAAAAGGGGCTGCGGGCCGGCGATATTCTTGGCGTAGTCAGTACGAATGCGCTTGAGCTTGGCGTAGATATAGGGCAGCTGCAGGTATGCGTCATGACCGGTTATCCTGGCAGCGTAGCCAGCACCTGGCAGCAAGCAGGCAGAGCGGGACGCAGACACGGCGAGGCGCTTATTTTGATGGTAGCCAGCTCGACACCCATTGACCAGCATATCGTGCAAAATCCCGACTACTTTTTTGACCGCAACCCGGAAGCAGCTCGTATCAATCCGGAGAACCTGCTTATTCTAGTGGACCATCTCCGCTGCGCGGCGTATGAGCTTCCATTCAAAGCTACGGAGCAGTTCGGACCTGTGGATGTCGTTGAAATCATGGAATATTTAGTGGAAGAACGAATCTTGCACCGGAACGGAGAAACGTTTTATTGGGCAAATCAGTCCTTCCCGGCGAGCAACATTAGCTTGCGTTCCGCATCACAAGAAAACGTGGTCATTATCGATCAATCAAATACAGCTGACGTTAAAATCATTGGCGAAATGGACCGATTCAGCGCGATGACTCTTTTGCACGACGAAGCGATCTACTTGCATGAAGGCGTTCAATTCCAAGTTGAAAAGCTGGACTGGGAGCATAAGAAGGCTTATGTGCGGGAAGTGGATGTTGAATATTACACGGATGCCAACCTAGCCGTAAACTTAAAGGTTTTGCAGATAGATAAGGTAACGGAAAGAAGCCATACATCGTTAAATTTTGGAGACGTCGCGATAAACGCTATCCCAACTATTTTCAAAAAAATCAAATTGACCAGCGGAGAAAATATCGGCTCTGGCCCTATCCATCTTCCCGAAGAAGAATTACATACCAGTGCTGCCTGGATGGAATTAAAACAAGTGGACCCTGAAATTGGGGAGAAAACGTTGGAACAGCTGCTGCTTGGCATCGCGAACGTCATGCGGCATATTGCGCCTGTAATGGTCATGTGCGATCGAAACGACATGCATGTCGTATCCCAAATTAAAGCGGCGCATACCGGACTGCCGACCGTCTTTCTTTATGACCATTATCCAGGAGGAATTGGACTCGCTGAGGATGTTTACAAACGATTCGACGAAATCAAGAACGCAGCAAAAAATCTAATACAAAAGTGTTCTTGCAAGGATGGATGCCCGGCATGCATAGGCTCGGAGATAGAAGGAATCAATGGGAAGCACAGAAGTATTCAGCTTTTGGATCAGTTTTAATTCGTGTGCGATTTAGAGCTTATAATTGAAGTATGTTTTGCATATGTGAAAATATCGAAAACGGCAATAGCAGCAGCGCTGGAGCTTAAGACAGAAGCGGGGGTTAAACGATGAGCAGCATGAGAGAGCGTATGAATCGGCTGCGCGGAGAAAGCACGGAGAAGGACAAGCAGAGTGAAGCAACGCCCGCTGTGAGCGAGGATTATAACGAGGTTTCTCTTGGGGAGGAAGAAGAGCAGCTGTCACCCGTGTGGGAGACATTCGATGTAAAGCTGTTGACGAACGAAACGGGCAGCTTTCTGCTTCGGAAAATCGTTTATCCAATCAACCATCGCCACGGTCATCATGCGATCGAAGAGCTGATTGAGGCGGCGCCGGGATTGTCTTCGTTCCATCCGCTGCGTGAAACGTCGGGTGAGCAAATTCTGTATCTTGATTTGGAAACGACAGGCCTTGGCGTAGGAGCGGGTAACATTCCGTTCATGGTCGGCATAGGTTATATGTCGAAAGGTCAATTTGTCATCGAGCAAACGTTGATCAGACATCCGGCAGAAGAGAGGGCGATGCTGATCTATTTGGCGGAAAAGCTGCAGCATTTCACTTTTCTTGCAACCTACAACGGCAAAACCTTCGACTGGCCGCTCGTCCAAAATCGTTTTATTATGCATGGGCTTAGCCGCGGCATGTGGGAGCCGAGACATCTCGATTTTTTGCATCCTTCTAGGTCTTTATGGAAAAACACGCTTGTCTCCTGCAAATTAAGCCATGTCGAAGAGGAGAGGCTGGGCATCCACCGCGAGGACGATGTGCCAGGCTCGCTTGCGCCACAGCTATATTTCCAGTTTTTGTCGGACGGCAATCCCGCTCCGCTTGAAGGTGTATTTCGCCATAATGAAATCGATATGCTCTCGCTTGCTGCCCTATCGATCCGGTTTGGCCATCTGCTGAACGGCAATATCGAACAATATATCCCTTTGCCCGTTGAAACGGAGGAAATGGTCCGTACGGGACTTTGGCTGGAACGCATGGGCAAAACCGAGCTGCCTCACCTGTTGTTTGAACTAGCGATGAAAAAGGATCAGCCGAATCCATCTACGCTTATCATGCTCGCTGAGCGCGACAAGAAGGCTGGAAATTGGGTTCGTGCTGTGTTATTGTGGCAGAAGGCTATTATTCATTCCTCGACTCATTTTGGTGCGGCAGCCCATGAAGCCAGCATCGAGCTTGCTATGTATTACGAGCATAAGCTCAAAGATTATGAATCAGCACTCGGGCACGCGAACCTAGCGTTCGAGCACGCATTAAATCAATCGATGCTCATACGCCGAGATACCAAAAAAAGAGCGGAGCTTGAAGCGCTTCGCAATCGAATTACGCGGCTTCGCCGTAAGGCAGAAAAACAATTGAAATAAACGGGTAACCTTAATATAGGAAAGAGGCGTAATAAAGGCGGCTGCTGGTTAATGGTATGGCTTATCTTATTATGGAGAACGTAAGTTTAGCAACCAGATTTCAACAGCTGCCGTTTGCGCCCTGAGAGGACTTACGCAATGACAGTAAAACAACCGGCAATGCGCGGATTGCTAATTGACCTTGACGGCACGCTTTATCACGGCACCCACCGCATTGATGGTGCAGACACGTTGATCACTTATTTAAGGGAAACAAAGCTTCCGTTTCGGTTTGTAACCAATAATTCATCGGCAACGCCTGAAGACGTAGCCGAGAGACTATTGAAAATGGGAATTCCTGCTGCGGCAGATGAAGTATGTACCTCTGCACAAGCAGCTGCTGAGCATATTTCACGTTTGAAGCCGGGGGCATCCGTTTTTGTAGTCGGAGAAGCGGGTCTTAGAAAGGCTGTTCAAGAAGCAGGCTTATTGCTGACGGAGGAGCAGCCGGATTTTGTACTCCAAGGGATTGACCGTTCCTTTACTTATGAGCGGTTAACGAAGGCGGTACGTTATATACATGGCGGGGCCACTTTCATTTTGACGAATCCTGATTTGCTGCTGCCATCTAGCGATGGCCTCATTCCGGGTGCAGGCTCCATAGGCGCCATGCTTAGGGCAGCCGGTGGCAAGGAGCCCATTCTAATTGGCAAGCCCTCATCTATTCTTATGGGATATTCGTTACGAGAGATTGGATTAAAGGCTGATGAAACATGGGTAGTTGGCGACAACATGGCTACGGATATCGCATTTGGCGAGGCAGCAGGCTGTGGCACGATATTGGTATTAACGGGACTCACAACGGCTGAAAATTTGGATTATTATTCAGAGCAAGCCGGTTGTAAGCCATCGATTATTTGCAATGACTTAGAGAACCTTCGTTTGTATATTTCTGACCATAGAGAGATATAAGACAAAGCAAGCGAAGAACATAGGAAGGAAGCGAGCTTCATGCAGGAACTGCCGGAACTGGACATTTATAGAGCGTTATTAGCGGAGCAATTCGCGGGAGCTCAAATTACCGGTATCGAGATATCGAATGTAAAAGCTTTCCAAGCTAGCGAAGAGCAAATTGAGCGAGATGTCGCAGGCAAAGTGATTTGGTTTGTTGAAAGACGCGGAATGTTTTTGTTGTTTCATTTGGACAATGGCAAGCGCCTATTGCTTCAATTGGGGCAGGGGGCTTATTTGTATAAAGGCAGTGAGACGGATGGGCCGGAACGCGCTGCCCAGGTGAAGCTGCATTTTGGCACAGTCTCTTTATACTTCGGTGGACTGCGCGCGGATGCTCTGCAGCTATTGACTGTTAAGGAAGTTGAGGAGAAGCTGGGACGGTTCGGGCCTGATGCTTTGGACAAAAGACTGACGATCGACCGATTCATCTCTCGTTTTGCCAAAAAACGCGGTTCGATCAAACCGTCATTAATGGACCAAAATGTCATTTCAGGCATTGGCGCGGTTTATTCAGACGAAATATGCTATGCTGCGGCGCTGCGTCCCGATGCAAAAATACCGATGTTCGAACGCGAAACTTGGGAACGCCTATACGAATCGATGCATAATGTATTAAAGGAAGCGATTTCACAGGGCGGAGCGGGAGAGCAGCCTTTTGCCGAGGGAGACAGCTTGACTGGCGGTCATAGCAGCCATTTTTCAGTCTACGAACGCGAGGGTCAAAACTGTCCGCGTTGCGGCGGTGTGATCGAGAAAATTGAAGTATCTGGCCGAAAAGCATTCGTTTGTTCAGACTGCCAAAAGGATCAGTGAATAAAGAAGCTTTAAATCTGACGCTGAACGGGGGACTCATTCATGATTCATGTGTATTTAGATGATTACCGTACATGTCCAAAAGGCTTCGTGCTGGCAAGCAATGCGGAAGAATGCAAGCAGCTGCTAGACCTTGAGACGATCGGTATTCTATCACTAGATTACGATCTAGGATGGGCCCAGCCTACAGGCTACGAAGTGGTGCGCCATATCGTAGAGACAGGTCGCTACCCCGAGCAAATCTTCTTGCACACCTCAAGCGCGGCTGGACGCATGCAAATGTACCATATGTTATCAACAAACGCGCCAGCAGAGACCAAGCTGCACAATGGTCCCATGACGGACGCGCTATTAAATAAAATAGCTGGTCGGTAATTTTTCACCCAGACCCTCGAGGGTTTAACACCCAACCCCTTAAGGGCTTAAAACCCAACCCCTTAAGGGCTTAAAACCCAACCCCTTAAGGGCTTAAAACCCAACCCCTTAAGGGCTTAAAACCCAACCCCTTAAGGGCTTAAACCCCAACCCCTTAAGGGCTTAAACCCCAACCCCTTAAGGGCTTAAACCCCAACCCCTTAAGGGCTTAAACCCCAACCCCTTAAGGGCTTAAACCCCAACCCCTTAAGGGCTTAAACCCCAACCCCTTAAGGGCTTAAACCCCAACCCCTTAAGGGCTTAAACCCCAACCCCTTAAGGGCTTAAACCCCAACCCCTTAAGGGCTTAAACCCCAACCCCTTAAGGGCTTAAACCCCAACCCCTTAAGGGCTTAAACCCCAACCCCTTAAGGGCTTAAACCCCAACCCCTTAAGGGCTTAAACCCCAACCCCTTAAGGGCTTAAACCCCAACCCCTTAAGGGCTTAAACCCCAACCCCTTAAGGGCTTAAACCCCAACCCCTTAAGGGCTTAAACCCCAACCCCTTAAGGGCTTAAACCCCAACCCCTTAAGGGCTTAAACCCCAACCCCTTAAGGGCTTAAACCCCAACCCCTTAAGGGCTTAAACCCCAACCCCTTAAGGGCTTAAACCCCAACCCCTTAAGGGCTTAAACCCCAACCCCTTAAGGGCTTAAACCCCAACCCCTTAAGGGCTTAAACCCCAACCCCTTAAGGGCTTAAAACCAAACCTTTAAAGGCTTTTCGAACCCACCCAAACCCTCCCTTCCAAGGGAGGGCCCCAAGGGTTGCACCCTCTGGACACCCGCAACTGGACTAACGTGTAAGCCAGTCAGGCGCTCGCGAGTTGGGGGAGAGCATCGAACGCTTTCGTCCCGTTGGGACACGCTTGCATTGTGGTGCACTCGTGTTACCTCCTAAACCGTTAAACGTTGGAGATACAGTGCGGTGGACAAGCCTATTTTGGAAGTTGGACCGCTTTCGTCCTTTCAGGACACGCTTTCAGGTATGTGATTTAAAACGAATAATCTCATTTCGTGGTGCTAATCGTAGTTCGTAAAACTATGTTTACAGTTTTAGTTTCACGAAATGTGACGAATTCGGTTATAATACAAGTAATGCTCTCATTCATTGCTTAATAAAAAAGTTAAGTAAGTACCAGAGGAATCCATGCGCACTAGCGCATCCAATGTAAGCGTGTCCCAAAGGGACGAAAGCGATCCTATCGCAACCTAACTTATAAGCGTCTCAGATCATCCAACGTTACTCAGGTGTTATGCCGTTTAGGCAACACGTGCGCACACCCTGTAAGCGTGTCCTGATAGGGACGAAAGCGATCCTTCCGTCGACGTATCTCGCGAGCACATCTTTAGCTCAGACGTTAGTCCAATTGCAGGTGTCCAGAGGACGCAGTCCTTGGGGCCCTCCCTTGGAAGGGAGGGTTTGGGAGGGTTCGAAAAGCTTTTAAGTTTGGTTGTAAGCCCTTTAGGGTTGGGTTTGGAATAACCTTTAAAGGTTAGGTTTTTTAACTCCCTTTAGGGCTCGGGGTATTAACTCCTTTTAGGGGCTTGGGGTTTAAAATCCCTTTAAGGGGCAGGGGGTAAAAAGGTTCCTCCAAGGGACCTTCCCCAGGGTAATTCACATATGAAAGAGGTTTATGCTACGTGAGTCAATGGATCGGAACAGCCAATCAAACTTATGCACCTTATGCGATGGAAGAGCTTCGCAGATTGATCGAGGGTGTAGCCTTTACGCAGCTTGCGGCAGGAGAAGTGTTCCTGATGACGAGTCCGCAATCTCGGGAAGAGACGCTGCAGGCGATTTTGCAGCAGGAGCCGATCTTTTTGCGGCATGTGCAGCCGGTGGACCGGACGATCGAAATTACCGGTAATGCCAATGATTTAGAGCAATTGTCGGATATGGTGCGCAATGCCGTGCTGACCTTTGAAAATAAACGAGTTGCCGTACACATTAGACGCGCTTCAAAATCGGAGTTTGTTTATTCCGCTGCAGATACGAAAGCGGTGCTTGATGCGGTACTGGATGAGATCGGTGCCGAGACGGTTGTTCAGCAGCCAGAGGTCATTATTGCGATCTATGCCGCAGTCAATCAGCTTTTTATCGGCTTTGGCGCGCCATCGGACATGCTGTCGGATTGGCCGGGCGGGGCGGTACGCTTCCAGAGAGAAGAAGGACAAGTATCCCGCGCCAAATTCAAGCTGCTTGAAGCAGAACGTGAATTTGGGCTGAACTACGCCGGCTACCAGAATGCGCTTGATGTAGGCGCTGCGCCGGGCGGCTGGACTTCACTTTTGCTGGAGCGCGGCTTGCGGGTCACCGCAGTTGATCCTGCTGAGCTTCATCCATCGCTTATGGCTTATCCGACTTTAACCTATTTGAAACGAAACGCTTCGGAGGTTAAATTTAATGCGAGCTCATTCGATTTGCTAGTTTGCGATATGAGCTGGAGCCCGATGCTGATGTGCAAGCTGGTGCTTGATCTGGAGCCTGCCCTTGCGAAGGGCGCTACAGCGATCATCACGGTTAAGCTCATGCACCGCAAACCGCTTCAGACGATTAGAGATGTCATTTCCAGACTTTCTACGGAGTTTTCGCTGCAAAAAGCGAAGCAATTGTTTCATAATAGAGAAGAGATTACTTTATATTTGATCAAAAAATAACACAAACCGCCCTCGCCGCGAGGCAGGGCGTTCTTTTTTGCAATCAGAAGTATAAGGGCTTGCCAACAATAGCTGAAACCATCTTATCGTGGGTAGGAGGCTTTTTTTAGTGCCTAATTTGAAAGCGCTTTATACGAATTTGCGGATCAAACACAAGATGTTTGTGCTGATCTCAGTCATCATGCTTGTCGTTGCCGTGCTTGCTATTGTGATTCAGCAATATGCTTTTGATTTTTATGATCAGGAGATCTATAAACAGTCTTCTAAGGCGCTCAGCCTATCATCCATCAGCATCGAGAACGAATTAAAGAAAATGGAGAAGCTGACGTTCATGCTCGCGACGGATTCGACCATTCAAAACTATTTGAGATCGATCAAGAGCGGCTTGTCTGATTACGATAATTATGTCGTCCAACTGACGGTGAAGGAACGAATGGTTAACATCGGCGCGCTTGATAAATATGTGCTCTCCGCCCAGCTGTATGACGTGAACGACAATGAGTATGCGGTTGGCGCCAACTCGGTAACCGTATATCAGGACCGTCTGGACGTTTATAAGAAATTAACGGCGGTGAACAAGGGCGGTAACACGTGGATTGCGCCTTACAGCAACGATAAGTCCTTAATTGCAGCGCGTGAGGTGAGATCCTTTCAGCAGCTGAAACTAGACTATATCGGCACTTTAGCGCTGCGCATCGATATGAACAAGCTGTTTCGCGACCTTGCCAAGGGTATGAACAGCAATGACGCACAGCTCATCATCATGAAAAATAACGAAGCGGTATACCCGGAAGCCTCCGCTTTTCCGATCGATAAGTTATCTGAGTTAACCGGCAAGGAAGGTTATAAGGTCATCCGTTCTGAGGGCAAGCAGTACTTCGTAACGTATATTGCATCAACGTATACCGATTGGACCTACTATACGCTCATTCCTTTTGATGATATTTTTGAACGCGTTGCGAAGGTGAAAAATACGATTATACTCATTTTTGCGATACTGTTCATCGTCATTCTCTTTATAGCCGTCAGTTTTGCGAAAGGGATTACGGAGCCGATAGAACGGTTGAATGCAAAAATGAAAAAGGTGCAGCTCGGCAATTTCGAATACACGGAAGAGCCGAACGAGCGGCCGCTTGCGATGGATGAAGCCGGACAATTGCATCGGAATTTTCGCATCATGGTGGAGCGCATCAATGAGCTTATCCATGAGAACTACGTGAAGCAGCTGACGATTCGCGATACGGAGTTCAAGGCGCTTCAGGCGCAGATCAACCCTCATTTTTTGTACAATACGCTGGAGTCGATCAACTGGTCGGCCAAGCTGAACAACCAGACGCATATTTCGCAAATGGTCGAAGCATTGGGCTCGCTGCTCAGAACCTCTATCAATCTCAAGGAGCCGCTCATTCCGCTGAGCAAGGAGCTTGATATTATCAATCATTATGTGACGATCCAAAAATATCGATTCGAGGAACGGCTGGATTTCCATGTGGACGTGCCTGAGAAGCTGCTCTATTGCAGCATTCCGAAGCTTTCGCTGCAGCCGCTCGTCGAGAATGCGATCAATTATGGGCTGGAGCAAATGATTGATACGTGCAAAATTAGCATTCATGCTTATGTAGAGGACAAGCTGTTGTACATCTCGGTCGAGGATAACGGTCCTGGCATGGAGGAGTCATTTGTTGCACAGCTGCTTAGCGGTCAAGTGAAAACAAAAGGCTCAGGCTTAGGCTTGAAAAATATCGAGGACCGCATTAAGCTTCTATACGGCGAAGCCTATGGGCTTTCTGTTGATAGCGAACCAAACGGTGGCACGAGAGTTACGCTAATGCTTCCTTACGAAATGAGGGATATCCATGTATAAGGTGCTGCTTGTCGATGACGAGCGAATTATCGTAGAAGGCATATCGCGCACGGTGAATTGGAACGCATTTCATACGGAGCTTGCCGGCACTGCCCGCAACGGGCTGGAGGCGATGGCTTTTATCGAAGCGAATCTGCCCGACATTGTCATTTCCGATATTAAAATGCCTGGCATGAACGGGCTGCAGCTAGTCGAGAAAGTGTACGAGAGATATCCGCACATCGTCTTCATTTTATTGTCTGGGTTCAGTGAATTTGATTATGCACGCTCGGCTATGCAATATGGCGTCAAGCACTATTTGCTCAAGCCCTGTAATGAGAATACGATTACGGACGCATTAACGGAAGTTATAGCGGAGCTGGAGAAAGAGCAATCAAAGGAAAACTTCATGCTGAATATCCAGAAGGAATTGTCAAAGGTGCTTCCTCACGCGAAGGAGCAGTTTTTGAAGGAGCTCGTTACGAATAAAACATATGGGCAGCGCGATTGGGATGACTATGGAAATTTATTTCATCTAACGATTGAGAATGATAAGGTACAGCTGCTTTTGTTCCAAATCGAAGGGAATTTCGAATTTGAGCATATGTTTGCAGTCAAAAATATTGCGCAGGACGTACTCGGCAGCTCGAATGTGCTTCTCAGCACGACGATCGGGAAACATGTGCTGCTGTTGATTGAAGCGGTTGCCGAAGCAGATCAATTATTTGTATGGCTGAATGAGATTAAAAAAACGTTCTCGACCTATTATAAGATGGATGCGACGGTTGCCGTTAGCGATGCCGGAGCCATTATACATGCCCGCAAAATGTACCGGGATACGCTTGAATGCTTAAACTACCAGTTTTATTTGGGTGAGGGCAGCATCATTACGCAGAAGGATGTTGAACGCGGAGACGATAGCGCGCTTAAGCCATTCTTTTATGATGAAGAGCCGCTTAGCATGCATGTGAAATCGGGTGATTGGTCTTTCGTTCACGCAGAGCTGCAAAACTATTTTAGACTGCTGGCAGACAGCCGAATGGATATGCATTTGTCCAAATCGTATGTTATCCCGCTCTATATTTCCATAGTTAGGCAAGGGAAGCCGGAGGAAATCAATGATTATTTGAAAAAAATCGCCAGCTTCGATCAATTTACGACGCTGCGGGCAACAGAGCAGTTCGTCACCGAAAACGCGGAGAAAATATGCTTGAACAATTTTCATACCCATTCCAAGAAGCACTCGTCTATTATTCATAAAATGATTCTGGTCATCGAGGAGCATATTTCGAATCCTGCATTATCACTGAACTGGGTAGCCAGCGAGATTCTGTACATGAATGCCGATTATTTAGGCAAGCTGTTCAAAAAGGAGACTGGCGAGAAATTTTCCAATTATGTCGTTCGTTTAAGAATGGACAAGGCGATGGAGGAAATCGAGAGAACTGGCGATGTGAAGGTGTTTGAGTTGGCCGAGAAGTTTGGCTTTGGCGATAACCCGCAATATTTTAGTCAAGTGTTCAAAAAGCATACCGGCTTTACTCCATCGGAATATAAAAGGTCGCCATAATGGCGACCTCTGTTTTTTTAACAAAGAAAGCGGTTTTTTGAATTCCGGCAACAAGGCATACGACCTATAATAAAACTTGTAAACAACATTAAAGAGTCTGGAAGGGGCGTAACACAATGAAAGCACCGAAAAAAATGCTTTTTATGCTCATGGCTTTTGCGCTGGTTCTCGTAAGCGCTTGCGGAGGCAACAACTCAGGAAACGGCAATGCGGCTAACACCACGAACACTCCTAAATCGAGTAATGCAGTGAAAGAAGAGCCTGCGGAAGCGAAGCCGGTCACGCTGCGCATCGCTTGGTGGGGCGGTCAGCCTCGTCATGATTACACGATGAAGGTTATCGAAATGTACAAAGCTAAAAACCCTAACGTAACCATTGAAATGGAATATGCGAACTATGATGATTATTGGAAAAAGCTTGCTCCGCAAGCAGCAGCAAACGAGCTTCCTGACATTATCCAAATCGATACGCAAAACTACTCGCAATATGCGGGCAGAAAGCAGCTTGCTGACTTGACTCCTTACCTTGGCAATCAAATCGACGTAAGCGACATTAGCCAAAATGCGATTGACGGCGGTAAATTGGGCGACGGCCTCTACGGCATGAACCTTGGCGTAAATGCTCTTGGATTCAACTATGATCCAGCTCTTCTGAAAAAAGCAGGCATCGAATCCATCCCTGAAAACTTCACTTGGGATGATTATGTAGCAATGGCAGCTAAAGCCAAAGCAGCTGGCCTATACTTCGATAACGGCATGCGCCCTGAAGTATTTTTCGGATACTACCTCCGTACTTTAGACAAAACGTTGTTTAACGCTGAAGGCACTGGCCTTGGTTATGAAGATGATCAGATGTTCACTGATTTCTTCGGTATGATGGCTAAACTCGTAATTGATGGCGCTGTACCTTCACCTGACGTGCTTGCTCAAATCAAAGGCGCGGAAGACAGCCATCTAGTACTTAATCAAGGGATTGGCGTATGGCAGTGGTCGAACCAATATGTTGGCTTGCAGCAGGTGGCTAACCGTCCGCTCGCAATCGCTCCAATGGCTGGCCCTAACATGGAAAAAGGTTTGTTCCTGAAGCCAAGCATGTTCTTCTCCGTCTCTGAGAATTCAAAAGTAAAAGAAGAAGCAGCTAAATTTATCAACTTCTTCGTCAATGATATCGAAGCTAACAAACTTATCTTGGGCGATCGCGGCGTCCCGGTGTCGGCTAAAGTGAAAGAAGCGTTAAAAGCGGTTTCCACGGAAGCGCAAGTTCAAGTATACGATTACGTAGCGTGGGCTGAGTCGCACAGCACGCCAATGGACCCTGCTGATCCAATCGGTTCCGCTGAAGTATTCAAATCCTTAACGAGTCTTGCTGAGCAAATGAACTACAACAAAATTAAGCCGGAAGAAGCAGCTAAGAAATTTAGAGACGAAGCAACCGCCATCCTTAAGAAAAACAAGTAATCGAAGTTGAGAAGAGGCGATGGCTAATCTTAAGATCGGCCATCGCCCTTTCATAGCTGGCACGTTAGACTTCGTATAGGAGTTGGATGAGATGAAATCGCTATCACTTAAAAACAACTTAATCGGTTACACATTTATTGGACCATTTGTTATCGGATTTCTGTTATTTACATTGGTTCCGGCCATTGCATCGTTATATTTTTCCGTTACGGATTACGATCTTCTCTCCACACCATCCTTTATCGGATTAGAGAACTACCAGAGCATGTTTACCGATGATTCGAAATTCTGGGCATCGCTTAAAGTAACCTTTCTGTACGTATTTATAGGTGTTCCGCTTAGATTAGCCTTTGCACTGTTTATCGCTATGATCTTAAATACAGCTTCGAAAGCAATCGGGTTATATCGGACGGTTTATTATCTTCCTTCTATTATTGGCGGCAGCGTAGCGGTCTCCATTATGTGGCGCAATCTGTATGGCGACGAAGGAGTCATAAACATTTTTCTGAATGCACTCGGTTTAGATAGCGTGAGATGGTTTGCTGAACCAGCGGCTGCGCTCTGGATGCTCATTACATTGTCGGTTTGGCAATTTGGTTCCTCGATGCTCATTTTTCTAGCCGGACTCAAAAACATTCCGCCAGAATTGTATGAAGCATCAAACGTCGATGGGGCAGGACCTGTTATTCGCTTCTTCAAAATTACACTGCCGATGCTCAGCCCGATCATCTTATTCAATACGATCATGCAGACCATTGGGGCATTTATGACCTTCGTTCCGGCTTACATTATTTCAAAAGGCGAAGGCGGCCCGCTTGATGGGACACTTCTTTATTCCCTCTACTTGTTCCGCCAAGCGTTCGTTTATTTTGATATGGGTTATGCGTCGGCAATGGCATGGGTTATGCTCATCATCATCGCGATTCTGACGGGAATCCTGTTCGCAACCTCCAAGAAATGGGTACATTACGAGTCGAAAGGTGGCCATTAATCATGACGTTGAAAAAGCTGAAGTGGCCGATTTATCATATTTTTGTTGCAGCCCTCGCGCTCGTGATGGTTTACCCTGTGTTATGGCTGCTCATGAGCTCGTTCAAGCAAAGCAATCTGATCTTCTCAACGGCGGATTCGCTTATTCCGCAGCCTTGGATTTGGGAAAATTATAAAATCGGCTGGATCGGCATTGCGGGCCAGTCGTTCGGCAACTTTATAATGAACTCGCTCGAAATCGTTATTTTGTCGACGATCGGGGCTGTATTGTCATCGGCTTTTATTGCCTTTGGATTTGCTAGGCTTAACTTCGCAGGCAAAACGTTTTGGTTCGGCATTATGATGGTAACGCTTATGCTGCCGCATGACGTCGTGCTTGTGCCGCAATATATATTGTTCGCGAAGCTGCACTGGCTCAATTCCATCAAACCAATCGTCATCCCGCAATATTTCGGCATTCCGTTTTTTATCTTTTTGCTCATCCAGTTCATTCGGACGATTCCAAATGAGCTTGACGAAGCGGCGACCATCGACGGCTGCGGAAAATTCCGCTTGTTTTTCCGGATTATATTGCCGCTTGTCGTACCGGCTCTGGCAACGGCGTCGATTTTCTCCTTTTACTGGCGCTGGGAGGATTTGCTCGGTCCGGTTCTCTATCTGAACCGTCCAAGCTTGTACCCGGTATCGATGGGACTTAAGATGTTCCTCGACAGCGATACCGTTTCGAACTGGGGCGCGATGTTTGCGATGTCCATTGTCAGCTTAATTCCTGTACTTGCCATATTCTTTGCCTTTCAGAAGTATATTGTTGAAGGTATCAGCACAAGCGGCTTGAAGTAGAAACTAATGGAATCAGGGGAGAGGAAGATGGAAATGCCACAGCTTCAATTTGACGAAAATCATATTCTCGAAGTGATCGACCGTGTCGTGGACCGCACATTTAGAATGGACTTTAGCTGGGATTGGCCGGGAGGCGTCGCTTTTTACGGGGTGGCCGAGGCGTATGAAGCAACCGGAAACGAACGTTACATTCAGCTGCTTCAGGAATGGGTGGATGAGAAGCTTGAAGATGGACTGCCAAAGCTATCCGTCAACGGCGTATCGATTGGACATGCGCTTATCTCGCTTTATAAAGCAACCGACAATCAAAAATATTTAGACGTTGCCATCCAAATGGCAGAATACTTAAAAAACGATGCGATTCGTTTCGCAGACGGCATTTTTCAGCATACCGTCAATTCCGAAACGTACAATTTTCCCGAACAGGCTTGGGTAGACACAATGATGATGGCGGGTTATTTCCTCGTTCGGATGGGACATTTGCTGGAGCGTACCGATTACTTGGAGGATGGTCTCAAGCAGTACCACGGTCATGAGCATTTCTTGCAGGACCCGGTTACGAATCTGTATTACCATGGCTGGGACAATATCGCGCAAAATCATATGTCATCCATTTTTTGGGCACGCGGCAACTCCTGGGCAGCTCTGACGATGGCGAAGACTTTGCCTCATATCGCCGTTCAGCATCCGTCCTTTATGATTATCGAAGGGTCTATGCGGGATCAACTAAGTACACTTGTACGTCTGCAAGCCGAGAATGGACTGTGGCATACGGTTTTGAACGACGATACTTCCTACCATGAAACATCGGGATCTGCGGGCATTGCAACGGGGTTATTCGCGTTTGGCTCCTTGTACAACAAATACATTCAACGCTCAATCGATGGGATTTTAAGCCAAATTACAGAGGATGGCGCAGTGCTGAATGTGTCTGCCGGCACGGCTGTCATGAATGATCAGCAGGGCTACCGCGACGTGGCGCACAAGCGTGTGCAGGGCTGGGGCCAAGGTCTCGCGCTTGCGTTTCTAGCGGAGCTGCTTAATTCCAAAAAACGCGTATTTTAATCCATTAAAGACTGTATTATTCATCCATTATATGTTAAAGTAGCACTAATCAATTAGATGTCAGGAAAGCATCCTGATGCCGTTTGTACTCTTACAAACGGCGTCGGGATGCTTTTTTTTGTTTCTACGAAGGGGGCGGCAAGTTTGGAAGAAGAAAATGATTCGCAACGATTATTTTCACCCTTTGCAATCGGTGCTGTTGTTGGCGGACGGTACCGCATTGCGGGTATTTTAGGACGTGGCGGCATGGGGGTCGTCTATGCTGCGGATGATCTCAAGCTTGCCAGCAAGCTAAGGGCGATTAAGGTCATTTTGCCGTTGCCGGCAGGTGCCGGCAGTTATGCAGAAGAAGCTTCTATGATGATGAAGATGAACCATCCGCAGCTGCCGTTAATTATGGATTATTTTGCGCCGGAGGAGCATGGCTTTGAAGCGCTGGTCATGGAATACATTGACGGCCGCACCGTCGCGGAGCTGTTTGGCTCCATCCATGCCGGATTGACCTTCAGGCAAATCATTCATATCGGGTTGCAGCTCTGTGCCGCACTTATCCACTTGCATGGTCATAGCCCGCCGATTATTCACCGCGATTTGAAACCAACAAACGTCATGATTGATCATAAATGGCAGGTAAAGCTCATTGATTTTGGCATCTCCCGCCATTTCAAGGAGGGACAGCAGAGGGACACTGCCCAGCTTGGAACGGTCGGCTTCGCCGCGCCGGAGCAGGAGGGTGCAGGGCAAAGTGACGAACGGACGGATATTTACGGGCTGGGCGCGCTGCTTTTTTACATGGCAAGCGGGGGAGCTATATACCAACAAGCAGTTGCAAGCAGAGGAGAGCGCGCAGCTCTCGCGCAATTGCAGCCTGATATTCCGACTGCGTTTATTGCGGTGATTCAGCGTCTGCTGCAGCCTGATCCGAAATTACGTTATCACACGATGCTGGAGGTGCAAGAGGTGCTCAAGCCTTATGCGCCAAATCAAATGGTATCTTCTGAGGAGAACAACGAAGCGCCGTACAACGAAAATTCTCGGACTCGCGGAATGAATATTTGTCTGTTATCTTTAGCGCCTGGGGCAGGCTCTACTTTTCTTGCGCATACGCTTGCTGTGTTACTTGGGCAGCAGGGCACTGCGGTTTCAGCAGCAGAATACGAGCATGCCAGACCGGAATGGCATGCGTGGTTATCGGGGCAGAAGCGCGCAAAAAATAGTCGCTGGAAGGAAACCCGGGCACTTGATCAACGATATGTTAACTACATGCAGGACAAAAGTTTCGTAAGCTGGTTCACGCTTCGCTCGGAGGGCTATCCCACACCCGCGCTAGATGAGCAGAGATTTAATAAAATGCTTCATCATGCCGGAAGCTTGATTAACTTAATCGATTTATCAGGGAAATGGAACGAACCGGATGCGCTGGCACAAATGAGGCAAGCACGATTCATATTTGCAGTTGGAGATCCTGCTGTCGCCAAGTGGCAAGCGGCTGAGTTAAGGCAATTGGTCACGCTTAAGCGAGAGCTTCATCCAAATGGCGGCAAAATCTATTTTATAGCGAACAAGGATATGGCGTTCCGCGGCAGAAACGAATGGCTGTCGTTGTTCCCGGAGGGGCCGCACGCCATTGTGCCTAAGCTCCCTGATGAGACCTTGCTGACCTTGCAATGGAATGGCGTATGGGCTGCCGATGATTTGCGTTTGCGAAAGCGATTGAGCCAAGCATTGATGCCCATTTTCAAGCTCATTTACAATGAAATAAATACGGAATGATCATTTATGTGATACAATGATACGGGTTAAAACGAGATCGTTGCAGGTTTTTATTAAGGCGCATACATGAATGGAGATAAAAGACAAATGAGTTTGTTAACAGTGGAGCAATTATCACATACGTTTGGCGATCGGGTATTGTTTCGAAATGTATCCTTCCGTCTGCTAGCCGGAGAGCATGTAGGGCTGGTTGGCGCGAATGGAACCGGAAAATCGACGCTTATGAACATTTTGACAGGCAAGCTATTAAAAGATGAGGGCAAGGTAGAGTGGACGCCACGCGTTCGTTACGGTTATTTGGATCAGCATACGAAGCTTGAAGCAGGCAAGACGATCCGCGACGTTCTTAAGGATGCATTTCTTCCCATGCTCGTATTAGAAGAAGAGCTAAACAGCATTGCAGCGCAAATGGGCGATGCCGATGCCGATACACTGGATCAGCTTCTCATCCGCATGGGCGAGATCCAAGAAGAGCTTGAGATTGGCGATTTCTATCTTATCGATGTGAAGGTTGATGAGATGGCAAACGGATTAGGCCTTAACGCGATTGGCCTTGACCGCGATGTTACGGCGCTTAGCGGCGGTCAGCGGACGAAGGTTTTGCTTGCCAAGCTATTGCTTGAGAAGCCAGGGGTACTATTGCTCGATGAGCCTACGAACTATTTGGATGAAGAGCATATTAACTGGCTGACCAACTATCTGAAAAACTACCCGCATGCCTTTGTTCTTATATCTCATGAAACAGGCTTTATGAATCAAGTCGTCAACGTAATCTATCATCTTGAATTTACGAAGATGACGCGTTATTCGGCTAATTATGAGAAATTCCTGGAAATGGCCGATCTGAATAAGGCGCAGCACATCGATGCTTATGAAAAGCAGAAGGATTATATTAAGAAGCAAGAGGAATTCATCAATAAAAACAAAGCTCGTGCTTCAACATCAGGCCGTGCCAAAAGCCGGGAGAAGCAGCTTGATCGGATTGACCGCATCGATAAGCCCGAAGAAGCGGCGAAACCTACGTTTAACTTTAGGGAATCCAGAACGAGCGGCAAAACCGTCTTTGAAGCGGAAGGAATGGTTATTGGCTACAACAAGCCGCTGCTGCCTAAAATGGACATGGTCATTGAACGCGGCGATAAAATTGCGATTGTAGGCTGCAATGGTGTCGGCAAATCGACGTTATTGAAGACGATCCTTGGCGTTATTCCGGCTCTTGATGGCAAAACTTATCTCGGCGACTATTTGAATCCTGCTTATTTCGAGCAAGAAGCGAAAGCGCCAACGATGACGCCGCTGGATGATGTATGGGATGAGTTTTCCTTTATGAACCAGCATGAGGTTCGTGCTGCACTTGCGCGCTGCGGCTTGAAAAATGAGCATATTACACGCGCACTAAACCAGCTAAGCGGCGGCGAGCAGGCGAAGGTTCGCCTTTGCAAGCTGATGCTGCGCGAGAGCAACTGGATTTTGTTCGATGAGCCGACGAACCATTTGGATGTCGTTGCGAAAGCTGAATTGAAGAGAGCTCTTAAAGCTTATAGAGGCACAGTTGTACTCGTTTCTCATGAACCTGATTTCTATGAGGATTGGGTTACCAAAACATGGGATGTAGAAGCTTGGTCAATGCAAACCCAGAGGTGAGCTACGGATGAGTAAGCGAGTGTTCAGTCTAGCGGCGATATGGGAAGTATTTTGGGCTGCATGCAAACTAGGGATGACCTCCTTCGGCGGGCCGATTGCACATATCGGATACTTTCGGGATGAATACGTGGTTAGGCGCCAGTGGCTTAATGAGCGGGCATTTGCGGATTTAGTTACCTTGTGCCAATTTCTGCCCGGTCCTGCAAGCAGCCAGCTTGGCATGGCAATCGGGGTCAAGCGAGCGGGGATATCCGGCGCGATTGCGGCTTGGCTTGGATTTACAATGCCGGCTGCCATGCTCATGGTCGCCTTTGCCTATGGCGCGGACATTGTATCGCTTCATGATGCGGGATGGCTGCAAGGCTTAAAGCTGGCTGCCGTTGCAATCGTGGCTCAAGCAGTGTGGAGCATGTCGAGAACGTTGGCGCCTGACCGGCTGCGGGGAACGCTAGCTCTTGGTGCTGCTAGCATGGCTTTATTGGTACCCGGCATGTGGGGGCAGCTTTTGCCGCTGCTCCTATGCGCGGCAGTTGGCATTTTTCTGCTTAAACCGCAGGTGGAGAGCGTCCAACCATTAAACGTTGATCAAACTTCTCAGCCTGTAGGGCGTGTCGTTGGTGTAGTTATGCTGCTCTTATTTTTCCTGCTGCTTTTTTTTCTCCCATTCATCAGCAGATGGACAGGCTCTTCATTATTAAGTTTTATCGACGGTTTTTTCCGGGCGGGTTCACTCGTATTTGGAGGAGGACAGTTGTGCTTCCGATGCTGGAAGCAGCATTTCTTGGCTCGGGTGCGAACCAACTCACCAATGATCAATTTATGTCAGGTTATGGCGCGGTTCAAGCTGTGCCAGGACCGCTCTTTACCTTCGCAGCCTATATTGGCGCAGCACTTGGGCAAGGCCCAATGCGAATCGTAAATGCAGCAATTGCATTGGTTGCTATTTTTCTGCCGGCGTTTCTGTTAGTCATCGGCGCGCTTCCGTTTTGGGAAGCTTTGAAGCAAAACAGGACGGCGCAGTCCGCTTTAAAAGGTGTAAATGCTGGGATCGTTGGCATCCTGCTAGCTGCTCTATACGATCCGATATTCGTAGATACGGTTAATACATCGATTCAATTCGTACTCGTCATTGTACTTTTTATGTTTATCCAGCTATGGAAACGTCCACCTTGGCAAGCAGTTCTGCTAGCGGCATTCGCCGGTCTACTTTTTCTGTAGATCGGCTTGCTTGCATTTGTGAAACGTCTTCATTATGATAAAATTAACCGTTCTTTTATAAAGAACGCCGCTTTTGCTTAAAGGCAAGAAATTATTTACAACAGGAAGCAGGTGAACCTCTAGGATGAAGGAACGTATTCTTGTCGTAGAAGACGAAACAGGCATTTCCCGAATATTGCAGCTTGAACTGGAGCATGAAGGTTATACGGTAGGGACCGCAGCAGATGGGCGCACCGGCTATGAAATGGCTTCCACTGGCGATTGGGAGCTTGTCTTGCTAGACGTCATGCTGCCTGAGATGAGTGGCATTGAAGTGCTGCGATTACTGCGCCAAGCAGGCAATCCAGTACCCATCATACTATTGACTGCACGCGATACCGTGCCGGATAAAGTTAGCGGCTTCGAGCATGGAGCCAATGACTATATAACAAAACCGTTTGCCATGGAGGAGCTGCTTGCACGGGTTCGCAACATTTTGCGTATATTCCAGCAGTATCCAAAAGAAGCGGAAGGTTCCGATATGATTAAGGTCGGAGATCTGACGATTGAGCTGCGTACGCGTAAAGTGTATCGGAAAGATATTTTGATTGAGCTGACGCCGCGTGAGTTTGAGCTGCTTGTCTATCTCGTTGAGAACAAAAACGATGAAAAATCACGTGAGGATATTTTGTCAGAGGTTTGGGGCTATGACTTTATTGGTGAAACGAACCTGGTCGATGTATACATTCGTTATTTGCGCCAAAAGCTGGACAAGGGGTACCGGCATAAGCTCATTCATACGGTTCGTGGAGTAGGCTATATGATAAAGGAGCCGGATGCATGACACTTCGCAAACGGTTCACGCTTTTTACGATTTTTTGGCTGATCTTTATTTTAATTCTGTTCAATATTTTCGTTTATTTTTATGTGATCAAAATAACGACGGAAAGCGAAGAAGAGGTTATTGCCAATAAGGTGAATCTCATGCTTGAGAATCCCCGAATTCAGAGCGGTCGAGGATTAAATTTTCCAGAGCTGCTCAACGAATACTACAACGTTAACGAAATGATTCGCATTATTGCGCCTAATAACAGAGTGATGAATATTACGGGCTCGGACAAGCTTCTTCAAGAGCTGCCGGCGACCTTCGAGACGCATCATCACACAGGGATGATTACCAAAAGCGGAGAGCGTATTTTGTTTATGCGCGTGCCGCTATATGACGGGAACCGCGTTATCGCGATGCTTGAGGTAAACCGCATCTTGGACGAGCTGGACAACTATTTGCAAGTGCTGGTTGCAGCGCTAAGCGTTACAAGCGGTGGCGCGATCTTGTTCGCGATTTTCGGTACGTATTGGTTCACCTCGAGATTAACGGCGCCCATTCAGCAGATGGTTAATACGATGCGCGAAATCGACCGGAGCGGCAAGCTCAGACAAATCGAGCTGAGCAGCCGCGAGGAATCGGCGGAGCTATTGCAGCTCGTCCGCGCTTTTAACCAAATGATAGAACGGCTTGACCGCACCTTTGCGAAGCAGAAGCAGTTCGTTGCGGATGCTTCGCATGAGCTTAAGACACCGCTGACGGTTATTAGCAGTTATGCCGGGATGCTAAAGCGCTGGGGACGGGATGACGAGAGCCTGCGCAATGAAGCCATCGAAGCGATCGACAAGGAAGCCAACCGTTTGCAAAATTTAACGAAGTCGATGCTTATGCTTGCCGAGGCGGAGCAGGAGGACTGGCTGCGCCAGGAGCTGTTCGATGTTGTGCAAGTTGTCGATGAGCTGGCCACGATGCTGCAAACGACCTTCGGGCGTCCGATTCGCGTAAAAGCGATGTCCAAGGTCGTCCGCATGGTTGGCGACAAGGACAAAATCAGGCAGCTGCTCGTCATTTTGCTGGACAATGCCATTAAATATTCGAAGGACCCGATTGATGTGACGGTTACGTTAGTTAGGCATATCGTCAAAATCGAGGTCAAGGATAAAGGCATGGGCATACCGGAAAATGAAATTCCGCATCTGTTTGAACGTTTCTACCGGGTTGACGGCGCTAGAAGCCGCGCTACCGGCGGCGTCGGGCTTGGACTATCGATTGCCAAACGAATCGTTGATTTGCATGAAGGCAAGGTTGATGTATTTAGCTTGCCTGATTTAGGCACGACGATTACGCTGCAGTTCAAACAGCGAAAACAATAACTAATTAGCGATGGAGGCTGTGAACATTGAAGTTTCGCACGGCAGCAGTTCAATATAAGCTTGCAGATATTAGCTCATTTGAGCAATTTTCCGAGCAAGTTACGCACTATGTGCGAAATGCCTCGGAGTACGGGGTTCAGTTTGTATTGTTTCCAGAATTTTTGACGACCCAACTGATGTCCATCGGAGATGAGCAGGGGAAAGCGCTGCCCATTGATCGGCTTCCCGATTTCACGGAAGACTACCTGCACCTTTTTCGTTCGTTGGCTGCTGAATATGGGGTATATATCGTCGGCGGCACGCATGTCATTAAAATGGCTGACGGCACGCTCCGCAATGCCGCGCATCTTTTTCATCCGGATGGCAAAATCGATGTGCAGCATAAAATTCATATTACCCCTTCTGAGATAGAAGGCTGGAATATGTCGGCGGGTGATGGCCTAGAAGTATTCGATACCCCCTATGGGACAGTTGCGATGCTTACCTGCTACGACATTGAATTTCCTGAGATCGTAAGGATGGCGCGTGCGAAGGGGGCAGACGTTATCTTCTGCCCATCCTGTACCGATGATCGGCATGGGTTCTATCGCGTTAGATATTGCTGCCATGCCAGAGCGGTTGAGAATCAAGTCTACATCGTAACGACAGGGACAGTCGGTTCGCTACGCAAAGTCGATCTGATGCGGGCGAATTTTGGGCAAGCTGCGATTATTGCTCCCAATGACATTCCTTTTCCGCCGGCCGGCATCTTGAGCGAAGGAATTATCAACGATGACATGCTCGTCGTGGCCGACCTCGATCTGGCGCTGCTGGAGGAAGTAAGAGAAAAAGGCTCAGTTACGACTTGGCGTGACCGTCGTACCGACTTGTATACAGATTGGCAGTAATCAGCATTCCTGCTGGATGAAGCAGAAAAGAAGGTGGATCGCCATGCGCAAAGAGCTATACTTGTTTGTTGACGGTAAGCCCGAAAAAGCTATTATCCGCAATTATATATCTTCAGATTTCGAAGCGTTAATTGACGTTCAGCGAGCAAGCTTTCCGCCGCCATACCCTTCTGAATTATGGTGGAATACGGAGCAGCTAACGGAGCATGTCACAAGATTTCCTGAAGGAGCCTTATGTGCGGAGATTAACGGCCGCATGATAGGCTCGATGACTGGGTTAATCGTCGATATGGATGATTATGCGGACAAGCATGAATGGGAGACTATCTCCGATCGGGGCTACATTCGTAATCATCATGCAAGCGGAGATACGCTTTATGTCATCGATATTTGCGTCGTACCGGAATATCGCAAATCAGGCATTGGCAAATGGCTCATGCAATCGATGTATGAGACGGTTGTGCAGCTGGGACTGCGAAGGCTGCTTGGAGGCGGCCGGATGCCCGGCTATGGCGCTCATGCCCATGAGATTTCACCTGAGGCTTATTTGGATAAAGTGATGCATGGAGAATGGAACGATCCCGTCATCACCTTTTTGCTTAGATGCGGCCGGGTGCCGATTGGCATTGCCCATCATTATCTAGAAGACGAGCAGTCGCATAACTGTGCAGCCATCATGGAGTGGCGCAATCCATTTCTTTAAAGGAGAGAAACACTATGCTCATTTACCATCGAATTACTTCGATCGAAGACCGTTATTTTGGACCTTTACATAAGCTTTTGCAAACGATATTCCCTCCTGAAGAGGTTCTGGCTTACGAGCTCTGGCGTGAACCGCTGGAAGATCCGACAATTCATGTTTATGTGGCGATTCATGAGGGCGAAGTGGTCGGTTCAACGGAGTATCGCTATTATCCCGAACTGCGTGTAGCGATGACCGATTTTACGATTATAGGCAAGCCTTCACTCGGCATTGGACGTTTTCTGCTCCGCAATCGCGAGCGTGACTTGGTGAAGCTCGCTGAAGCGTCGGGCACTACGCCAATCGGGATGTTTGCCGAGGTGTATGATCCTTACCGGGCTGCAGACCATTCTTTCGGCGGCGTCTCGCCGATGAATCCGTATGTACGCCGCGAGGTGCTATCGCATATCGGCTACAAACGGATCAATGTCGGATATGTTCATCCTTCTTGGGACCATGAAGGACAAGCGGTGGCGGAACTTGATTTATGCTTCCTGCCGCAGGACGAGGAGTTAACAGCAATCGATGCTGCTCTTGTAGCGACGTTTCTAGAGGGCTACTATTCCGCTTTGCCGAATAAGCCGGCTGAATGGGTCAGCATGATGGATCATATTCGCGCATCGGATAAGCTAGAGCTTCTTCCGCTATGACAAACTTAATCTTTAGAGGCACGGGGGACTCCATGGGCGTACCCCGTATGTATTGCGACTGCGAGGTATGTACGGAAGCGCGTGCCAGCGGGGAGAATCGGCGATATCGATCCTCGTTGCAGATTGAGGATCAGGAAGCGGGCACGGTTTGGATTGATTGCGGACCGGATTTCTCGAAGCAATTAGAAGCGGCAGATTTGCGGGCAGTAGATACGATGCTGATTACGCATGCGCATTTTGACCATATTGGCGGTCTTGTGGAATGGGCAGACGCTTGCCGCTGGACGAAGAAGAAGGGGCAGGCGTTTGCGCCTTCGGAAGTGATTGGAGAAATATTGGACCGTTTCCCGTGGCTCACGAATCAAATCGTGTTCAATTCATTTGATCAGCCGATTATGCTTGGCAAATGGCGAGCGTCTAGCTGGCGCGTCAACCATGGCAAAAATGGCTATGCATACGCATTTCGGTTCGAGCATACGGAGAATGGCAGCTGCTGGGCATATTGCTCGGACTCCATTGGTTTGACGGAGGAGATGCAGCAGCCGCTAGCTAATTTAGACTTGCTTGTGCTCGGAACGAGCTTTTATCATGAGCCGTTTGCCTATGAGACGAGATCCGTCTATGACGTGGTTGAAGCCATTGCGCTTGTGAAGAAATGGGAGCCAAAGCAGACGCTGCTCACTCATATGTCGCATGACATCGATCTTAGAAGGGATTATGTTCTTCCAGAGCAGATGAATTTTGCCAGGACAGGCATGAGCATCACCATTTGAAGGAAATCAATTGTTAATCGCTTGACAATCCGCTTGTCTTTTTTGTACATTATTGGAGTAACCTTTTTTTAACCACTATAAGGCTTAAAGGGGAAATTTTAATGTTTGCTGGTGTCTTTAACTCATAAATTGGATACGGTCAGATGAACGAAGGTCTTGCGACTGATGCTCGGTACAAAAAAAGTACCCTGCGGCAAGGCTCTATTTCGTGATCTGGCGCCAAGAGTTAAGGACATGAGGATTTCCGCCTGAAGCAATTCGACAGCGGCCCAATCACCGTGCTCTCGCAGCGCGGTTTTTTTATACCCGTTTTCATGCTAACGATTTCGTTAACGATGGAAGCGGTATTGGAGCTTACGTCGACCTAGACAGGAATGGAACGCGCCCGCGTTCTATTCCTGTCTTTTTTTATACCCAAATTTAGAGGAGGCAACAAAAATGAATGAAGCATCATGGAAACGGCTGGAGTTCGACAAGGTCAAAGCCGGAGTTGTGAGCATGACCGTATCACCGGCAGGAAGGCTGTTAGCCGAGAGGCTTGCGCCAAGCACAAAGCAGCGCCAGGTTGAAGCATGGCTGACAGAAACGGAAGAGGCGGCTTCATTGCTCGGTAGCGGTGCCAGCATTCCGTTATCCGCAATGGAAGGCATCGATCCATTTCTTTCTCTGCTGGGCAAAGGGAGAATTTACAACGAGCAGGAGCTCGAACAGCTCTCCGTCTGGCTCACATCCGTTACGCAAATGAAAAAGTATATGCACAGCAAACGTGATATTGCACCGACGATAGCTGCATATGCGGAATCGATGTATGATTGCCCTGCGCTTCGGGAGGAGCTGAACCGCTGCATTCGTTATGGCATATTGACGGATCAAGCGAGCGCGGATCTAGCCTATATCCGAAGACATATTTACGCCTCTGAGGATAAGATTCAGAAAAAAATGGAGCATGCGCTAAACAAGTATCGAACCTCTTTGCAAGAGCCAGTCATCAGCAAGCGCCGCGACCGTTTCGTTATCGCCGTGAAGCGGGAGCTGCGCAAGCAAGTGCCCGGTACGGTGTGGGATGAGTCCGCGAGCGGACAGACCTTGTTTGTTGAACCCATCGATGTGGCAGACCTTCAAGTTGAACTTCAGCAATGGAAAGCCGAGGAGGAGAGGGAACGTACCGTCATATTGGCAAGGCTGTCCGAGCTCGCGGAATCGTTCTCCTACGAGCTGAAATGCAATGTGGAGGCAATGGCTTCCTTTGACTTCATTACGGCACGCGCCAAGCTCTCGCGCACCTACGAAGGAAAAAAGATCAGTTTATCAGAGAAACCTGTCATTCGTCTCAAAGGCGCTCGCCACCCTTTATTAGGCCAAGACAGCGTGCCCTTGGATGTTGAGCTTGGTTATGCTTGGAAACAGCTTATTATTACAGGTCCGAATACTGGCGGCAAAACGGTAACCTTAAAAACGATCGGTTTATTCGTGCTTATGGTGCAATCAGGGCTATTGGTACCTGCCGGGCAGGGGAGCGAGATTGGCATATTCGAGCATGTGATCGCAGATGTGGGAGACGGCCAAAGCTTGGAGCAGTCGCTTAGCACCTTCTCTTCGCATATTACCGTTCTGAAGGAAATGATGATCGCTGCCGGTCCGAGAGCTTTGCTTCTGCTGGATGAGCTTGCAGCCGGCACTGATCCAACTGAAGGAATCGCGCTTTCAATCGCGCTGCTCGAGCAGCTGCTCAAGCGAGAGGCGCTTGCTGCGGCTACGACACATTTTAACGAAATTAAAGCTTTCGCTGCCCGTACCGCTGGCTGTCAAAACGGCAAGATGGCCTTTGATGCCGATACGCTCAAGCCGCTTTATCGGTTAGAGATGGGCGAAGCAGGCGACAGCCATGCTTTTGCCATTGCTAGACGGTTTGGATTGCCGGAAATCGTCATGTTGCGTGCGGAGGAGCTGTTAGTGCGGAAGGAGGCTTCACCTCTATCGGAAACGCTAATGGAGCTTCCGGCTATGAAAGCAGACGATCTAATTGAGGCTAAAGCATCTAGCGCGGTACTCGAGACATCTAGTAGCTCTAAACGAACGAGTGCCAACGATGGACCTGCCCAGATCAAAAAAACAGCTAAGCCATTTGAGAAAGGCGATGCGGTCTGGATCTATCCGCTAAAGAGAATGGGAGTCGTATTCCGGCCAGCAGATGAACGGGGAAACGTCATCGTGCAGGTGCAGGGGCAGAAATTAACGTTCAACCACAAACGCATGAAGCTGTATATTGCCAAAACAAAGCTTTACCCGGATGAGCAATATGATTTAGATATTGTTTTTGAATCGGTGGAAAATAGGAAAGCACGCAAGCTGATGAATCGCAAGCATGTGGAAGGACTTACCATTGTTACGCCGGAGGAAGACATTTATTAGCTGGCTCTGCTAACAAGTTATAGAGGGATAAGGTAGAACAAGAACAGCCAAGGTCGTAGACCTCGGCTGTTTCTATGCATTCGGCTAATCGCGGCTCTGGATCACAAGCAAATGGCCATCGCTTATTTTGATTTTACCCGTCTGCGAGAGCAATACATTGCTGATGCCAAGCGACTGCCCAATCGTTAATTCAGCATCAGTGAGCGGATATTGAAAGCCGGTGAGCGTAATGCCTTCAACCCGCATCGTGAGCGGAAGCAGCGATACGTTTGGATAGCCAAGCTGTTCAATGGTGACCTTGTCCGTCACGAGTGAAATCTTATTATGGTTGTCGATAATCGTAGCACGCACATTCTGCTTAACGGCTAGCGCGAGCAGGTGAACATTTGCAAGCGAATGGTCAAATCTCGTTCCAAGCGCGCCGAGGAGCACAAGTTCGCGCGGGTGCATGTCCAAGGCGAGCCGTACGGCCATTTCGGTATCGGTGTAGTTTTTGTCGATGGGATCGCATGCAATCGTTTGGCCGCTGTTTTTGCGGATTTCTAGCAGCTCATCTTCGGATACCGAGTCAAAATCGCCGATCGCAACATCCGGCCGAAATCCCTGCTTTATTAGAAATCGTGCTCCGCTATCTGCTCCAATAAGCAAATCATCGGTTTTAATATGTTCAAGAGCCCAAGCGCCAAGCTGGCCGCCCGTGCATATAACGATGCGAGGCTGCATAACGGAATTATCCTTTCTTTTAGGGGAAAATGTTTGTAATGCTTTAAGTATAAAGCCTTTGCTTCCATAAAAACTAGAGGCTACAGAATATCATGTTATTGCTGCCTAAGATTACCCGGAAATTTGTCGTTGCGAAACGGCAAACACCCAGCTAAAATGGTGAAGGAAAGAATCGGCCCCAGTTGCCGGTTCATGGACGGGAAGCGAGGAGCTATTGCTGTGAGTATGGACATTTTCGGAATTTTCAGTATTATCGGCACCATCGCTTTCGCGGTCAGCGGAGCGATCGTTGCGATGGAAGAAGAGTACGATATTCTTGGCGTATTCGTGCTAGGCCTTGTAACGGCGTTTGGCGGGGGAGTGGTAAGGAACTTACTGATCGGCATGCCGGTTACATCGCTTTGGAGCCAAGGTTATTTGCTGAAAATCGCGATGATCGCGATGACGATTGCCTTCCTGCTTCCAGTCGTCTGGATTCAGCGGTGGCGCAGAAGCGAAGCTTTTTTTGACGCGATTGGGTTGTCTGCCTTTGCCATTCAAGGCGCGCTTTACGCCACGCAGATGAAGCATCCGCTTAGTGCAGTGCTTGTTGCTGCGATGCTAACAGGGATTGGCGGAGGCATCATCCGCGACGTGCTCGCTGGACGGAAGCCGCTTGTGCTTAAGGATGAAATTTATGCGGTATGGGCGATGCTAGCTGGACTTGTGATCGGACTCGGATGGATTAAATCGAACCTAGAGCTTTTGTTCTTATTTGTCGTTATCATTGGATTCCGTATGTTATCCGTCTATTACAAGTGGAAGCTACCGCGTCGCTCGCTTCATATTAATACGGCTGATGAACAGCAGAAAAGAGACAACTCATGAAGGCACGTATATTGTTTGTCTGTCTTGGCAACATTTGCAGGTCTCCCATGGCAGAAGCGGTTATGCGCTATCAGGTGACGCAGGCAAATTTAGCTGATGTCATAGAAGTTGATTCCGCGGGAACCGGAGACTGGCATCTCGGCCATCCGCCCCACGAGGGAACTCGGAAGCAGCTGGATGAGCACCAGATATCTTATCAAGGCATGAAGGCACGTCTGGTGACGTCCAATGATTTTGCTTCGTTTGATTACATTGTATGTATGGATACAAACAACCTGCGCGATGTGCGCAAGCTGCTAAGCGCATCAGAAGGCGCAAAGGAGCATGACCGCCTCTTTACGTTTATGGAGCTTCTTCCTGATAGGGGAACGGCCGATGTGCCGGATCCTTATTATGATGGCAATTTCTCTTTTGTCTACGAACTGGTAGAAGCAGGCTGCAAGGAGCTGCTTGGGCGTGTCCGCAACGATATGAATCTTTAATTAGGTTTTGAAAATAAAAAAGAAGCTGGCTGATCTCCATTAGGAGTATTCTGCCAGCTTCTTTTTTTCGGTTATTCGACCTCGATAAAATAGGAGAGAGCGCGGTCAAGCTCTTTTTGCCAGAAGCCCCATTGATGCTTGCCGTCTTTTTCTTCATAGAAGATAGTAGCCTGCTTAAGCTCAAGGAGAGCCTTCGCATTGCGGTTCAAAGCGACAAAGTCGAATACGCCGCGATCCGTTTCATAAGCATCCTCTTGCAAACCAACGATCATGTAGATGTTCAGCCAGCTCAGGTCGCCTGCTTCTGAAATGATATTTTGGGAAACGCCATAATAAGCGCCCGATAAGGACATGACACGTGTAAAGAGCTGAGGGTAGCTTAGCGCCAAATGCAAGGAAACCGAACCGCCCAGCGAATCGCCGGCTAACAATCGGTGCTCCGGCTCTTGCCGCACAGCATACTTCTCCTCGACGAACGGAATTAGCTCCTCCGCAAAAAAACGAATATAAGCCTCATGTCGATTGCCGTCAGGCGTATATTCCTCCGTACGCTGCTTTTTGTCGACGTCTACGCCAACGATGATGAATGGCTCCAGCCCTTCGTCCAAAATTAATCGCGTTGCAGTTGTCGCAATTCTGCCGAAGTTGAAAAAATCCTCGCCGTCTTGGCAATACACGACAGGATAGCTAAGCACTTCATTATAGCCGGGCGGCAAAAAAATACGTAAGTTGCGTGCTTGCTCAGGCAAATAACGGCTAGGTACGGTTTCCTTCACAATCGTTCTCTTTAAATATCGCTCATCTGTCATTTCTTTCTCTCCTCATGGAATGATAAGTTGAATGGAATGCTTCCGTTGTGGGTAAACAATAGAAAGGTAATCAAGGGAATCACATCTATTTCTGTCTTGTTGTATTATGCTGTTATACTAAATAAATAAGTCTGTAGCATATACAATTTCTTAAGATAATGATGAGAATCTGCGAAAAAACAACGGTTTTTTTGTTTTTTGCTTTGACCATTTTCGTTAAACAGGTTTATAATAATTCTATAACAGAGGTAAACGATTTTCAAATATTTCGATTGAGGTGAGCGTTCAAAATGAGCAAATTGCCATACGAAGTTCAAACAGAACCGGTAACACCGCTATCTGTCTTGTCACTCGACGGGGAAGTTGTTAATCCGGATTTTTTACCGGAATTGTCCGATGATCAATTAAAAGAAATTATGTACCGCATGGTATTTACCCGTACATGGGATGAGCGTGCAGTAAACCTTGGACGCCAAGGCAGACTCGGCTTTTATGCGCCGGTATCCGGCCAAGAAGCATCGATGGTCGGCAGCGAATACGCACTAAATAAAGATGATTTCATTTGCCCAGGCTACCGTGATATGCCACAGATCGTATGGCACGGCTTGCCGCTGTACCAAGCATTTCTATATTCGCGCGGCCATCAACAAGGAGGTAACATTCCGCAGGATGTGCACGTTCTTATGCCGCAAATCATTATCGGCGCACAAATTTTGCATGCAACAGGCGTTGCAATGGCATTTAAGAAAAAGAATGAAAAGCGTGTAGCGATCACTTATACAGGTGACGGTGGTTCGTCGGAAGGCGACTTCTACGAAGGCATGAACTATGCAGGCGCTTATAAGCTGCCAGTCATTTATGCGGTTCAAAACAACGGCTACGCGATTACGACTCCTTACTCCAAACAAACAGGCGCTTTGTCGATTGCACATAAAGCTGTAGCAGCAGGCATCAAGGGCGTTCAAGTAGACGGAATGGACGTGCTTGCTGTCATTAAAGCCGTTCAAGAAGCAGCAGAGCGCGGCCGTAACGGCGAAGGCGCAACTTTGATCGAGATGCTGACTTACCGTTTCCGTCCTCACTCCATGGCGGATGATACGACTAAATACCGTACAAAAGAAGAAGAAGCGGAATGGGCTCTTAAAGATCCGCTCGTTCGTTTCGGCAAGTTTATGGAGAAAAAAGGCTTGTGGACAGAAGAAGACACAAACCGCGTGAAAGAAGAAGCAAAAGCTACTGTTAATGAGCACATCAAAAAAGCTGAAGCAGTTGAGAAAATGACTGTAGCAGGCTTGATCGATAGCATGTTCGAAACAACACCGCAATATCTGGAAGAGCAAAAGGCCGATTTTCAATAGTAGAGGAGGATCAGACGATCATGGCTCAAATGAATATGTTGGAAGCAATTCGCGATGCGATGCGCGTAGAACTTAAACGCGATTCAAACGTTGTCATCTTCGGTGAGGACGTAGGTAAGGTCGGCGGTGTATTCCGCGTGACAGAAGGTTTGCAGGATGAGTTTGGTGAAGAGCGGGTATTTGATACGCCGCTTGCTGAATCCGCCCTTGCAGGTATGGCAGTTGGGATGGGCTTGCAAGGCTTCCGTCCAATCGCCGAAATTCAATTCGTAGGTTTTATATATGAAGCGCTTGACCAAATGTTTGTCCAAGCTGCTCGTATGCGTTACCGCTCTGGCGGACGCTACAACTCGCCAATCGTATTCCGTACGCCATTTGGCGGCGGCGTGAAAGCGGCTGAGCTGCACACGGATTCCCTTGAAGGTCTTGCCATTCAAACACCAGGTATCAAAGTTATCATTCCTTCCAATCCTTATGATGCAAAGGGCTTGATGATTTCCGCTATCCGCGACAACGATCCTGTATTTTTCATGGAGCATTTGAACCTGTACCGCGCATTCAAGGCTGAAGTGCCTGAAGGCGAATATACCGTTGAAATCGGCAAAGCGAACGTCGTTCGCGAAGGTACAGACGTAACCATTATCTCTTACGGCTTGATGGTTCACACAGCTGTCAAAGCTGCAGAAGAGCTTGAAAAACAAGGCGTGAGTGCTGAGGTTATCGATCTTCGCACACTGCTTCCGCTTGATATCGATACAATCGTCGCTTCGATCCAAAAAACGAACCGTGCAATCGTCGTTCAAGAAGCGCAAAAAACATCCGGCGCAGCAGCTGAAATCATTGCCCAAATCAATGAAAAAGCAATCCTGCACCTAGAAGCGCCAGTACTTCGTGTAGCTGGACCGGATACCGTTTATCCGTTTGCTCTAGTTGAGGATGCGTGGCTTCCTTCGGTAGCGCGTATCTCTGCAGCCGTTCAAAAAGTACTGAACTTTTAAAGGAGGTTACAAGCGGTGGCTAAATTCGAATATCGTTTCCCGGAGCTCGGCGAAGGCTTGCACGAAGGCGAAATTATTAAAGTGCATATCAAAGTCGGCGATACGGTTACAGATGATGACATTATTATGGAAGTTCAAAACGACAAAGCGATCGTTGAGGTACCTTGCCCAGTAAACGGTAAAGTCCTTGAAGTGCTTGTAAAAGACGGTCAAGTCTGCCACGTTGGCGAGATCGTTGCGATTATCGATGCGGAAGGCGAATTGCCTGAGCAAGCAGCACCTGCTGCAGAAGCTCCAAAAGCAGAAGCGCCGGCAGCGGCTGCACCTGCAGTGGAAGCTCCAAAAGCGGAAGCGCCTGCTGCACCAGCAGCGACGGTAGCTCCTAAAGCGACAGGCGGACTTGTACTTGCAACGCCTAGCGTTCGCAAATTCGCACGCGAGCAGGGCGTAGACCTGACTCAAGTTGGCGGCACCGGCAAAAACGGACGTATTACTCGCGATGATGTTACTGGCTTCGGCGGTGCACCAGCAGCTGTTGCTGCAAGCGATGCTGCTCCTGCGGCAGAGCAACAATCCAATACAGCGGCTAAAGCGGAAACAAAAGCTGCCCCAGCAGCAACAGGTACGGCTTACCGTCCAGAGGAGCGCGTTCCTTTCAAAGGTATCCGCAAAATCATTGCAAACGCGATGTCAAAATCGGTGTATACAGCGCCGCACGTTACCATTATGGATGAGGTTGACGTAACCGAGCTTGTTGCACTACGTGCCAAATATAAGCCTTATGCCGAGAAAAAAGGCTCCAAGCTTACGTATCTTCCGTTCATCGTAAAAGCTCTTGTGGCAGCTTGCCGCGAGTTCCCGATCTTGAACGCTACGCTTGATGAGGCAAACCAAGAAATCGTATTGCGCAAATACTACAATATCGGTATTGCTACAGATACGGAAAACGGTCTAATCGTACCGGTTATCGAAGATGCAGACCGTAAAAACCTATTCAAAATCGCAGATTCGATTCGTGATCTAGCTGCTCGCGGACGCGACGGCAAGCTTGCTGCTAACGAGCTTAAAGGCAGCACGATTTCAATTTCGAACATCGGTTCCGCTGGCGGTATGTTCTTTACACCAGTAATCAACTTCCCTGAAGTTGCGATTCTTGGCACAGGCAGAATTACGGAGAAAGCGATCGTTCGCAATGGCGAAATCGTTGCAGCTCCAGTAATGGCTCTTTCACTCAGCTTTGACCACCGCCTCATTGACGGTGCAACAGCACAAAACTTTATGAATTACATCAAAACACTTCTGGGCCAACCGGAATTGTTCATAATGGAGGTATAAGACATGGTCGTAGGTGATGCTTCCCTTGATATTGACACTCTAGTTATTGGTGCGGGCCCAGGCGGTTATGTAGCAGCGATTCGTGCTGCTCAGCTTGGCCAAAACGTACTCATCGTGGATAAAGAATATGTAGGCGGCGTATGCTTGAACGTGGGTTGTATTCCATCCAAAGCACTTATTTCCGCATCGCATCAATATGAATCAATCAGCCACGCTTCCGCTTTCGGTATCGAAGTTGGCGAAGCGAAGGTTGACTTCACTAAGGTACAAGAGTTTAAAGCAGGTATCGTCAAAAAATTGACAGGCGGCGTTGCTTCCCTATTGAAAGCAAACAAAGTCCAATATTTCCAAGGCGAAGTCATGTTCATTAACGAAAACGAAGCACGCGTATTCAACGATCAAGAAGCGCCGCGCTACCGTTTCAAAAACTGTATTATCGCTACTGGCTCACGTCCAATCGAGCTTAAAGCATTCCCTTACGGCGGCCGCATCGTATCATCGACAGGCGCTTTGTCCTTGCCAGAAATTCCGAAGAGCCTCGTAGTAATCGGCGGCGGCTACATCGGTATCGAGCTTGGTCAAATGTACTCGAAATTCGGTACAAAAGTAACGGTAATCGAAGGCTCCGACGCTATCTTGCCGGGCTTTGACAAAGATATGTCATCCATCGTTGCTAAGAAACTAAAAAGCACGAACGTTGATATCATTACTGGCGCACAAGCAAAAGGCGCTGAGCAAACGGATAAAGACGTAACGGTAACTTATACTGTTGGCGACAAAGAAGAAAAAGTAACAGCTGATTACTTGCTTGTAACGGTTGGACGTCGTCCAAATACCGATGGCGAGCTTGGCCTTGACCTTATCAATGTGAAGCTGTCCGATCGCGGACTAGTTGAAGTTGATGAGCAATGCCGTACGAACATCCCTCACATCTATGCGATTGGCGATATCATTGCTGGACCTGCGCTTGCGCACAAAGCGATGTATGAAGGCCGTGTTGCTGCAGAAGCAATCTCGGGTCAATCAAGCGTTATCGACTATAAATGTGTTCCGGCAGTATGCTTCTCCGATCCGGAATGCGCAAGCGTTGGTCTCAGCGAGAAGGAAGCAAAAGACAAAGGCCATAATGTGAAAGTCGGCAAATTCCCGTTCGCGATCAATGGACGTGCAATGTCGCTTAACGCAAACGAAGGTTTTGTTAAACTTGTATCCGACGCAGATTCCGGTCTTTTGCTCGGTGCGCAAATTATTGGCCTTGAGGCTTCCAACATGATCGCTGAGCTTGCTCTAGCAATCGAAATGGGTGCAACGCTTGAGGACATCGCGCTTACGATTCACGCGCATCCTACGCTTGGAGAGATCGTGCTTGATGCAGCTGAAGTTGCACTAGGTCACCCGATCCACACGTTCATCAAATAAATCGCACTAAATTTATCGTTTAGCGCTACTAGAGGTCACGCGGCTTACCAGCCGGCGGGGCCTCTTTGCGCATCAAGAGCTACCAAACGACAATTAGGGGGCATACGCGAACATGGAACAAACGACGAAGCCGGCAAGCGAATCAAGAACGATAATGACGCAGCTTATTTTTCCTCTGGATACGAACCATTACGATACGATGTTTGGCGGCAAGCTGATGGAGTACATGGATAAGGTTGCTGCAATAGCAGCCATGCGGCATGCGCGCATGCAGGCTGTAACCGCATCGACGGACAGCCTTGATTTTGTAGCGCCGATTCGGGTAGGGGAAGTCATTGAGGTTGAAGCGTTCGTGTCGTGGACGAACCGGAGTTCCATGGAGGTTTACGTGTCCGTGCACTCGGAAAATTTGTTCACCGCCGTTCGCAAAACGACCGTTACCGCTTTTTTTACATTCGTTGCGCTTGACGAAAACGGCAAACCAGCGGTCGTTCCTACCGTCATTCCGGAGACGGAAGAAGAGAAGCGGCTTCATGCATCGGCGCCGGAGCGGCATGCCCTCAGAAAGAAACGAAAGCAGGACAGACAACGCGGATAATGATATAATAAATTGTTATTTTTCTGATTTATGTTTCATGATTGGGGGGCGATAGCAATATGAGCAACAGTGAGAACACCTATTTGCAATTGTTAAAATACGTTCTAGAGAACGGCAGCAAAAAAGAGGACCGTACCGGTACGGGCACGATTTCCACCTTTGGTTATCAAATGCGCTTTGATCTTAGCGAAGGTTTTCCTTTGCTTACGACCAAACGCGTGCCGTTTCGGCTAATTGCCAGCGAGCTAATTTGGTTTATACAAGGGGATACGAACATCCGTTATCTTCTTCAGCACAATAATAATATTTGGAATGAATGGGCGTTCAAAAGATGGATCGAGAGCGCGTCATATGACGGTCCTGACATGACGAATTTTGGCCTTCGGTCTCAAACGGATGCTGAATTCGCTAAAGCTTATGACGAGCAGATGAATCTTTTTAAGCAACGGATTTTGGCTGATGATTCATTTGCGGCGGAATTTGGCGAGCTCGGCAACGTGTACGGCAAGCAGTGGCGGGATTGGAAGACGACACAAGGCAGCACGATCGATCAGCTTAAGGACGTAGTTGAAACGATCAAAAAAAATCCGGACTCCAGAAGGCTGATCGTCTCCGCGTGGAATCCGGAGGATGTGCCAAGCATGGCGCTGCCTCCGTGCCACACCATGTTCCAGTTCTATGTGACTAACGGCAAGCTGTCCTGCCAGCTTTACCAGCGGAGCGCTGATATTTTTCTTGGCATTCCGTTTAATATCGCAAGCTATGCGTTATTAACCCACATGATTGCGCATGAATGCGGGCTTGAGGCAGGCGATTTCATCCATACGCTTGGCGATGCCCATATTTATACGAATCATATGGAGCAAATCGACATACAGCTCAGCCGCGAGCCTAAGGCGCTGCCTAAGCTGAAGCTAAATGCTGACAAAAAATCGATTTTCGATTTTGCAGTAGAGGATCTGACCATTGAAAATTATGAGCCGCATCCGACAATAAAAGCTCCGGTAGCTGTGTAGCGGATTTAAGCTGATCGATAGAGAGAGGGGTTAACCGCTATGACAATTACGTTAATTGCTGCAATGGACCGCAATCGTACCATTGGGATTGGGAATAAGCTGCCATGGCGCTTGCCAGCGGAAATGGCATTTTTCAAAAAGATGACGTTAGGCAAGACGGTTTTGATGGGGCGCAAGACGTTTGAGTCGCTCCCTAAGCCGCTTGTTGACCGCCGGAATGTCGTATTGACGCGGCAGCATGATTTTCAGCCTGAGGGCTGTGAAATCGTCCATTCGGTTGAGGAAGCGCTTGAGCTATGCAAAAACGATGAGCTGATGGTTATCGGCGGCGCAGATATTTATGCACAAATGCTGCCCTTTGCGGATACGATATTACTTACGGAAGTAGATACGGCCGTTGAAGGCGGCGATGCGTTCTTTCCGGCGTTCTCTGATTCGCAGTGGCAAATCGTGGAAGCCGAGAGCAGGGAGAGCGATGAAAAGAATCGTTATGCTTTTACGTTTCAAACGTTCAAACGACGTGAAAAATAGCTTTTTACGCTAGAAACGAACAATTGACGTACGATATGTCATAAAGTGCAAATGATTGTACGGATAATCCATTAACGACATAAGGCCTTGAATGCTAGGATGTTTAAAAATAGCAAACGAGCGCTTTAGACAAAATATTCGTTTTTGAGAAAGTTTGATATTGAATATTTGATGGATTCCCGATATAGTTTGAAAGAGAATCGTAAAGTGGTTAACGGGAAATATGGATGGAGGAAATGCGATCATGTCTACACCTACTGGTTTTATGGAATATCAGCGCGAATTGCCGGCCGATCGCGACCCGCTAGAGCGCATCAAAGACTGGCAAGAGTTTCATAAGCATTTTTCGGATGAGCAGTTAAAGACGCAAGGAGCTCGCTGCATGGATTGTGGTACGCCATACTGCCATACAGGTATAGAACTTGCAGGCTCTGTTTCGGGTTGTCCGGTCAACAATCTCATTCCGGAGTGGAATAACTTGATCTATCGCGGGTTGTGGCGTGAAGCGCTTGACCGTCTGCATAAAACAAATAACTTCCCTGAGTTTACAGGCCGGGTTTGTCCAGCGCCTTGCGAGGGATCTTGCACCGTTGGCCTAATCGGCGATGCGGTTACGATTAAAACGATCGAACAAGCTATTATTGACCGCGGCTTTGACGAAGGCTGGGTTGTTCCGCAGCCGCCTAAAGTGCGTACTGGCAAAAAAATTGCAGTTGTAGGCTCAGGACCGGCCGGCATGGCTACCGCAGCTCAGCTTAACAAAGCAGGGCACACGGTAACGGTATATGAGCGCGCTGACCGCATTGGCGGCTTGCTCACTTACGGCATTCCAACCATGAAGCTTGAAAAACACGTCGTTCAGCGCCGCGTTGACTTGATGGCAGCAGAGGGCGTTGAATTTGTAGTCAATACGGAAATCGGCAAAGACATTACAGCGAATGAGCTTGTTGAGAACTTTGACGCAGTTGTGCTATGCGGCGGTTCGACTAGAGCGCGCGACGTTGAAATGGAAGGCCGCGATTTGAACGGCGTTCACATGGCGATGGATTACCTGAATGGCACAATCAAAAGCTATTTGGATTCCAACCTTGAGGACGGCAAATATATCTCCGCAAAAGACAAGGACGTTATCGTAATTGGCGGCGGCGATACAGGTACGGACTGCGTAGCAACAGCGCTTCGCCACGGCTGCAAATCGGTTACGCAATTCGGTACGCATGCCAAAGCTCCGCTAGTGCGCGACAGCCAAAACAATCCTTGGCCGCAATTCCCGAACGTGTACACGCTTGATTACGCACAAGAGGAAGCAAAAGCGCTATTTGGCGAAGATCCTCGGGCATTCTCCGTACTGACGAAGAAATTTGTCGGCGACGGCAACGGAAACCTGAAAGAGCTTCATACGGTACAAATTGAGCGTACAGTGGATGAAACTGGACGTAAAATATATAGCGAAATTCCAGGAACAGAAAAAGTTTGGCCAGCGGATCTTGTATTCATCGCAGTAGGCTTTGAAGGTCCTGAAACAACGTTGATCGAGCAGCTTGGTCTTGCACAAGACCGCCGCACGAACGTGAAAGCAGCATACGGCAAATACACGACAAATGTTGATAAAGTATTCGCAGCTGGCGATATGCGTCGTGGCCAAAGCTTGGTTGTATGGGCAATTAACGAAGGCCGCGAAGCAGCCCGTGAAGTAGATAAATATTTGATGGGTTCGTCGATGCTTCCTTAATCAACGTAAATAAACAAGCAAAGCTTAATAGGATGGAAGAGAAGCGCCCTCGGGCGCTTTTCTTGTTGTGGAAAGCATTGCCGATTTAGAGTATTAGAGCTGAGTCAATTACTGCTTTTATTATGCAGCAGCAAATTCAAGACGAAATCCAAAAACTAAGCACACCATCATAAGGAAAGTTGTGGTAAAATCGGTTTGAGATGACGCGAAGGGGCGATTCGTCATGCCAGCCGATGAAGCATACGTTCTGTCTCAGGCAGACGTTCGGAACATTCGAAACTACGTTCAGCATAAGTATGCCGCGATGCCGCAAGATAAGCGTGCGGAAATCGTGGCGGATGCGGTCAAACGGATCATACATAAGCAATTGCCGAATTTCGAGAGCAGCATTAAGCGATCCATTACGGAGACATTGATTCGAACAGCCGTTTTGGAGCGGCAGAGGCCGGTGCGGGCAGATGATATTTTTCAAGCGTGTTTATTGCTCGACCGATCTGACGCACAGATTTATGAGCCTTTCCATGCTTGGGTAGAGACGCAGCTGAATGTAAGCTGTAAGAAGCCCGTCATGCAGCGTCTAATGGACGAGCTGTCCTCGAAGAGGGAGCGATCGGATATCTTAGCTATTGATGCTGAGAATGGCCTTCTGGCGCAGCTGAGAGCATTGTTATTGTCAGCAGGTGTCATGGTTCGTGCGGAATCGTCTACCCTGAGTGCCGCGGAGGTGATTGCGCTTCCTGTCACGAAGTGGAAAATGCCATTGTCCCGCTATTCAAAAGTTAGAGCGTACATCTATAGTGCTTTATGCATGCTGCTTATTGGAACTTCCCTTTTATACGGCTGGTCGCTCGGCAAGCCTTCCGAGCAAAAGCTTCAGCCGCCTGTCGTCGTGAAACCCGTTCAAAAGCTGGCGGTTCCCGAAGACGGATTGCCTATTGAGCTCCGCTACGACGAATTTGATCGCGCACGATTGGTTGAATTTTTGGAAAGCAATTCTTCTATTCTAGCTGAAAAGCCCTATTTTGATGCCATCATAAAAGCCGCTCAAAGCTTTGATATCCATCCAGCGTTGTTGTTTGCCATTACGGGCCAAGAACAGGGCTTTGTGCCAAAGACGAATAAGCTGCACAAGCAGATCGCTAACAATCCATTTAACGTATTCCACAGCTGGAAGGAATTTAATACGAATATCGGACAATCCTCAGAAATCGCGGCACGTACCGTATTTAATTTAAGCAAAGGCAGGCCAGCGGATGTGGACCCGTTCACTTGGATTAATCGAAAGTACGCGGAGGACCCTAATTGGTCGGACGGTGTCCGTACGATCTTCGGAAAGATCATGGCGTATCTGGATGAGCCATAAAACAATGAACCCAATTGGGACAAACGTCCTATTGGGTTTATTTTTTTATGAGTAACTTGTCGCTTCCATGACGAAAAAGGATTTCTTTTTGGACGAGAAGTCTGTAAAATGTTTAGAGGCAAGGCAGTGCGAAGCTAGTTCAAGCCATGTATGGGTGGCACAATCAGCTATGCTTGCGAAATGCTTAATGAAGGAGCGATTATCTTTTGAAGACATTAATCATTGCGGAAAAACCGGATATGGGCAGAAATATTGCAGCCGCAATCGATCCCAAAGCAAAAAATCACCGTTCCTACATAGAAGGCGAACATTACATTATTACGTGGGCAATCGGGCATTTGATCGGGCTTGCGGAGCCCGATGCTTACGACGATCGATATAAGAAATGGAACATTAACGATCTGCCGATCATTCCGTCGCAGTTCAAGCTGGTGCCAAACAAAAAAACGATAGACCAGCTGAAAGTAATCGGCGACCTAGCTAAGCGCAGCAATATGCTCGTCAATTCCTGCGATGCGGGGCGGGAAGGTCAATATATTTTCTCGCTTATTCAGCGGCATCTAAAGCTTAACCAGCCGGTAAAGCGGTTATGGATCTCGGATCTAACCCCGGAAACGATTCGTAAAGGGTTCGCGGAGCTGAAGGAAGGTGCCGAGTACGAGAACCTGACCCGTGCGGCAACCGCTAGAAGCGAGGCGGATTGGCTTATTGGGATGAATGGCTCGCGTGCTTTCACGACCAAGCATAATGTGCTGTTGTCGGTCGGCAGAGTACAGACGCCAGTACTTGCGCTTATTTACGACCGTCAGAAGCAGATCGAGGCGTTCTCGTCTTTAAAGTTTTTTGAGCTGGAAGGACATTTTTCGCAAAACGAAATGACCTACCGCGCCATGTGGCAGGCTGAGAGAATGACCGACCAAGCTAAAGTGGAAGCCGTCGCCGCGAAGGTAAAGGGCAAGCAGGGACGGATTGCATCCTATGAGGTTAAGGAAACGAAGGAGTATCCGTTTAAGCTATATGATCTTACGCTGCTTCAGCGCGAAGCGAACGGGAAATATGCTTTTTCAGCGAAAAAAACGTTGGATACGGCGCAAGCGCTCTATGAGAAGCATAAGGTCATCTCCTATCCAAGAACGAACTCGAACTATGTGACGGAGCAGAACATTCCCGAGATGCACAAAACGCTGAATGCGCTGCAAGGCACCAGTTACGATGAGCTTGTAAAGGGAGCCAACCGGAGCCTTGTCCACAAAGGGAACAAGTTTATTTGCAACCCAACAAAGGTTGAGGATCATCATGCCATCCTGCCGACGAACCGCAAAGCAAATGGCCTGAGCCCCGACGAGCAAAAGCTATATGATTTGATCGTTAGGCGATTTCTGTCCCAGTTCTATCCGCCTGCGGAGTATAAGGTGCACACCGTCTTGACCGAGGTTGAGAACGAGATGTTCAAAACAACGGTTAAAGAGCTTCTAAGCTTGGGCTGGAAGGTCATCTATGCGGATCAGAAGAAGGAGAAGGCAAAGACGACAGCCAAAGGCAAGGACAAGGAAGATGCCGAGGAAGAGGAAATTGAGGTAAACGAGCCTTTTTCGATCAATGCAGAAGAAGGTATTGTTTGTACGGATGCGGTTGTGAAAGAGAAGGATACGCAGCCTCCAAAGCATTATACGGAAGGAACGCTGCTCAAGGCGATGGAAAGCGCGGGCAAGCAGATCGAGGACGAGGACGTTCGGGATGCGATGAAGGACTCGGGTCTTGGCACGCCTGCCACGCGGGCAGCAACGATTGAACGGCTCAAAAATGTCGGCTATATCGATATGCAGGGCAAAAAAATTCAGGTTACGCAAAAGGGCCGAACCGCCATCGAACTTATCCGGGGTGCGGGAATCGATCTGCTTACCTCGCCTGAGATGACTGGCCTATGGGAGCGGCGCTTGAACGAAATATCGAGAGGGACGGCTTCTGACGGACAATTTATGGAAAATGTGAAAAAGTTTGCGACCATGATTGTCGACAAGGTGCGCGTCCAGTCCCGTGCCGCAAAAACATCGTTCGAGAGCGAAGCTCCTGCCTCCGGCAAAGGAGCATCCGGCAAGTCCCCGTCTGCACCTCGCAGCCGGGCAGCAAAACCGAAGGCTGCAGCACAGAAGAGCGCGGCTGCTCCGGGTACGCCTTCAGTGATCACGACGTGTCCACGCGTGGGCTGCGGCGGATCCATCTTTATGGGACGCAAAGGTTATGGCTGCTCCCATTACAAGGAAGGCTGCAAATTCGTTATTTGGAAGGAAAGCTTCGGCCGCAGTCTAACGGATTCACAGGTTAAGGCACTCGTTGAAAAAGGAAAAACGTCGAAGCTAAAGCTTGAACTGCAAGACGGCACGCCAGGGGAAGGCAGAATCGTGCTCAGAAATATAGATACGGGTGAGCTAGCGATTGAGCAGTGACGGCTAGCTCCCCAAAAAAATAGACTCGATTCCATCTCATACGAGACGGAATCGAGTCTATTTTGCTGCGTGCATCAGCGGTTCACGTAGCCATGGATGGCATCAGGCACGTCCTTTAGATGATCCAAGGTCAAGAAAGCACCCTTTGGCTCTACGTCGATTTGAATAATATTAAATTCCCACTCAGACACAGCGCGCATATGGATGGCATGGATGCCAGCAGTTAGTGCAGGCACTACATCTGTACGAATGGAATTGCCTACCATCCAAGTGATGTTGCGATCAAAGGTGCCCGTGGATAAAATGCTTTCCAGCGCATCGCTGTTTTTTAACCTGCGGATGTAGATGCGTGAGCCAAAGTAGCGCTCCAAATTCATTTTTTCGATCTTACGACGTTGAATGGGAAGCTCGCCGCCAGTATAAAGGTGAAGCTCATGACCAGATTCCGCAAGCGCGAATAACGTTTGCTCCATATTTGGATAAGGCTCGGTGTCATGCTCATACACGCTTAGTCCTAGCTTCCATAAAAAGTTTTCTTCACTTGTAGAGCGCTTACGACCCGTCAAGTGAGAGTAGTGAATGTAGGTGTCGACGAAGGATTGCGGAAAATGTTCGCTCTTAAAGCCAAACACGGCCACCGCTGCAATGTCGATCTCCATCTGCTTGTCTCTAATCGCTTGTGCTGTCACAAGCGGCGAGCTGCCGAACCATGTGGTCATGGCATCAACAAATTGATCGATAACGAGGTAAAAGTATTTATTACAGTGAATTAACGTATCGTCAAGGTCAAACATAATCTGTTGCTTCATATAAGAGATCTCCTTTGCGGAACTTGAAACTGTATGACCAATCTACCGCAATTGCAGGGGTTGAGTCAATGTGTGAAACACCAGATATGATTTTTTACATAGATATCCAATAAAAACGGCATAATGATAGTGGAGGTGATTAGATTGGTATTTAACAAAAACAGCAAAACAGATCATCGTCAAAATCATTCCAGCTCGCAAGGGCAAGCGGGCAAGCTTAAAACGGATAAATTCGCGAAGCGCCCGCCGAGCTTAAACGGCATTAACAAACAGCTTCCGTAGTCAGCGAAATAGGTGTAGCAACGTAAAAAGGAGAGCGTGATAGGGATCTGCTCTCCTCATACGGGATAGTTATGCATATTTAAGCTGCGAAGCTCTTAATTGATTCTTAATGAATGCGATGCGCCTGCGAACGTAGAAGTCCTTGCTGGCACCTTTCAAATCTTTGGGAGTGATCACCTCCTCTGCAACATTATCAATAATGATAAGCCGTCCATCAGCGTAAAACTTAAAGGTTAAGTCGCGTCCAGAGCGTTCATTCTCTACATAACGGAAATTTTCGCAGATGTTATTCATGGTGATCAGGCCTCCTTCAAATGGTTGAATTCGATGATCAGTAGAACGTTTGTTCTTGTTTTTATTATACCAAACATTTGTTCGTATGGAAACTGTTTTTTGTTTAACGTAAACTAGATTCATAGAGGCAGTTGCTGCAAACAGAAGGAGCGCGGAAAATGATCAGAATAAAGAACCTATCCAGACGTATTCCAGGTGGGCCGAAGGTGCTTGACGATATTAGCTTCGAGGCTTATCCAGGTGATTTTATTGCTATTAAGGGCGATAGCGGAAGCGGGAAGTCGACACTGCTTCGCTGCCTAGCTTTGCAAGAGAAGTGGAGCGAGGGAACCTATCAATTCGATGGCAAGGATATTTTCAAGCAGGGTATCTCCGGCAGGCTCAAAGTAAAGCAAGAGGTAGCCTACGTAGAGGAAAAACCGTTTTTGTTCCCCAATAAGACGGGACTGAAAAATGTCATTATCGGCTCTGTGACGCAAACGCCAGCTTGGCGCAGATGGACAGGCATGGTAAGAAATGACGATTATATGGGCGCTATGGATATGATCGAGAAGCGCGGGCTGCTGGAAAAAGCGCATCAGAAGGCAAGCACGCTGAGCGGCGGAGAGCGGCAGCGTATGGCGATCGCAAGAGCGCTGGTGCATGGCGCCAAAGTCATCGCGGCGGATGAGCCGGTATCCGGACTGGATCCCCATACGGCTGATCAGGTTTTAACGGATTTGAAAGCGCTATGCAAAGAGCAAGGCGTTATCGTCATCGCTGTCATGCATCAGGGAGATTGGGCTGAGCGGTTTGCGGATCGCATCCTCGGCTTGAAAAACGGCAAGCTCGTGCTCGACGTAAGCGGCAGAAGATTAACCGAGCGCGAGAAGGCGCTGCTGTGAGTGAAATTGTACTTCGTTTGATTAATGAAGATGAACTGGCAGCGGCCATTAAGCTCGAACAAAGCTGCTACACCGAAGAGGCGGCAGCAACGCTGGCGGGCTTTCAATATCGGTATGAGCATTACCGGCCGTATTTTTGGTCAGCCTGGATTGGCGATCAAATCGTCGGGATCACCAATGGCATACGTACAGCACAGAACGCATGCGGCGACGAGATGAAAGGCGCGCAGGATGATCTTCTGGAGGGAAGCAACTTTTGCGTGCTTACGGTTGCGGTAGATGAAGGACATCGCAAGAAGGGGATCGGCACCTTGCTGCTTCGCAGACTTATCCAGCAGTGCGAAGAGAGCGGAGTCGATACGATTATTTTGATGTGCGAGCAGCATCTGATAAGCTTCTACGAAGCTGAACGATTCGAGCTTCGGGGCGTGTCGTCTTCCACGCATGGCGGCATCGTATGGTATGAAATGAGCCGCGCGCTGCATATAATGTAGCATCTTACCGAATAGGAAGGTGTCTTCATCATGCCATTTCAAACACCGGTCGTCATACAAACGGCTAAGGCCAATTTTCCAAAAGCAGAACTGTCCCTACCTTATATAAGCGGTGGTAAAAGCGAAGCCGTGGATAAGAAGATAAACCATACGATCCATCAAGCCGTACAGCAGCTCGTACATAATCAGGGCTCGCTTGATGATCCGAGGGCCCAAATGCTGGGCTATTATGAGCAAAAGAACAATCAAAAGGATTATTTAAGCCTTTCATTGTTTAATTATGCTTTTACGGGTGGAGCGCATGGCTTAACGCTTCAGCAATCGTTGACCTTCAAGCAGTCGACGGGTCAAACCTATACGCTTGCGCAGCTTTTTAAGCCGGGAGCGGATTACGTAGGCAGAATAAGCACGATCGTAAGTGCCCAAATCAAAGCGCGAAAGATTGATACGCTCGAGCCGTTTAAGTCTATCCGGCCCGACCAAGATTATTATGTGGCGGATCGTTCGCTTGTTGTTTATTTCCAGCTTTATGAGCTGGCAGCGTATGTTTTTGGATTTTTATATTTTCCAATATCCGTTTATGAGCTTCAAGATATCATTAATGAGGATGGTCCGCTTGGACCTATGTTGGTCAATGATTAGCATGGTTAAAACCTATTCTTGCTAAGCTGCATTTTGCCGCAAAGCTTAAGGAGACAACGAATTGACTTATTTTCCTTTACTTATCATTGCAGCACTGCTTGTCGCTATTTCGATTGTCTTCTATTTTCGGCTTTCAAAGAAAAAAAAGCAGCAGCTTCTTGCAGATAGGTCAAGGATACAACCCTCAAAAACAGCGAGCACGATGTCCACTAGGCATGCTGCTAGTCCGCAACCATATGCGGCTGCTGGCGCGGCAAGCATAAATGATCATAACCAAACGGCAAATACACAAAGGGCTATTTTAATCGTAGACGATCAACTCGCTATTCGCATGATGCTCTCTGAATTGTTTTCTTCGCTTGGCATGCTGGTATATGAGGCGGATAATGGGAGCACTGCGCTTGCGCTATTCGAGAAGCACAGGATGCACTGCGTTTTGCTTGATCTTCGGATGCCGGACACGGATGGGATCGAGGTGCTTCGCGAGATACGGAAATTATCAGTTGAAGTACCGGTAATTCTGATTACGGCTTATGCATCTCCAGAGAAGATGGAAGAAGCAGATTCGCTTGGCATAAGCAAATGCTTTACCAAGCCGTTTGATATCATTGAGCTGAAAGAGGAGGTTGTACGCTTGCAGGCGCAGTATGCCTCGCATTCGGACGGGGAAGCCTCATGATGGTTTGCTTCGCATCTATTACGATGCGAAGCTTTTTTTGTTCCCGTTCAAACGATCAGGCGCCTGCATGTCGCTAGTAATCGGCTCATACAGTTACGTTAGGGGGTGATCGGATGATGCAAGTAATGGCAGGCGTCATGCTGCTGGCAGCGGTATTTGCAGCAATTATATTAGGTGCTCGGAAAGCTCAGCAATCGATTCAATCATCCAAGTACCAAAGCATGCTTAAATACGGGCTGCAGACTCAGCTGCTGCAGGATAAGCATGAGCTGCATCGATTCGGTCTTGCGCAGCAGTTAAGACGAAGGTGGGGCGGCTTATCTGCTTTCGGTTTATCCTTTAATACGATGGCCTTGATTGGAGGGGCTGCTTTTCTATTTGGACCGGCGATAGGGGAGGGAGGTCCGTCGGTCATCGGATTTGGTTTTCCCATGCTAGCTTTATTCGCGCTCGCTGTAAGTGCTTCGCTTGCTGAGCTGGCATCTGCGGTGCCAACGGCTGGCGGGATCTATCATGCTGCCTCTGCGCTTGGCGGCCGAAAATGGGGATGGAGAACCGGCTGGCTGCACCTGCTAGGGCATTTGGCGATGCTTGCCCTAATGAATTGCGCTTTTGCAGCATTACTGGAGGAAGTTCTCTCTGCTAGATTTGGTTATGAAGCGGCGGTTTGGAGCTTTTGGTGCCTTGCCATTCTTATTACCGTGCTTCAAGCTGCCATCAATCACTGGGGCAGCAGGTCGCTGAGCATACACTCGGCTGGGGGCGCCATGCTGCAGGTGATTGTTGGAATGAGTATGCTAGCAGGACTTGTCTGGCTATTTTGGCCTGGCGGCTATTCTCCTGTACTTCTGTATCAGCTGCAAAATGCCGAGTGGAATGGAACGGTCCATGCTGGAGCTTTCATAAGCGGGACGATGCTGCTGCTAAAGCTATTTGTTGGCTTAGACGGGGCAGCACATGGCGCGGAGGAAACGATTGAACCGCGCATCCGCGTGCCTTGGGCGATCTATCTATCAACGGCTTATACGTTTGTTGTCGGGTTTATTCTTTTTTCCTTTATTCTTCTATCTGTAACAAGGATGGAGGGATCGGCAAGCATGGGCTTGTTTCTTCAAGCGGCAACCGCGAGCTGGGGTGGCTCTAGCATTGTCGTTTTTTTAGTTTTCCTTTCGTTATGGAGCAGCGGCTTGCAGTCCATGACCCTATGCTCCCGTATCCTATTCAGCCTTGCACGCGACGAAGCATTGCCGATGAGCAAAAGGTGGTCAGCTGTATCGGTAAAGCTGCAAGTACCGGTTCAGGCTGTCTGGTTAAGCGCGTGCCTTTCGCTAATCATGCTTGTTACCGCTTTTCTCAGCAATCGAAACGAAACGGTGCTGCTGCTGTTGACTTTTGCGATTGTTTGCCTAAATCTATCCTACGCCGTTCCGATTGCATTAAAGCTGAAACGGGGAAAAAAGGATTCCCGGCTGCTTGATGCGCCATGGCACTTAGGAGGCTGGAGTACAGCTGTAAATGGTATAGCTCTTGCATGGCTGATCATAGCGGCTGGATTGGCTGCTGGGTTTATAGATTATTGGGGCGGGATCGCAGCATCGAGCGTGTTTGTTCTCGCATCTTTGATCGAATGGAAATACCGGAAACGTTATTTATTTCTGGTTCAAAGCCAAGTTAAACGCTCGCCCAAAGAGCTTTATCGCATGGAGCGCAAATTTCCTTTGAATTAATGAACGTGCTCGATGCTTGCGATTCGATGGGAAATAGAAGAGGCGAAATACAGGAAATATTCCGACTATTTCAAAAACATTTCCCGGGGAAGCGCAATTTGCTACACGAAAGAGAGCTTTTCGACATGTAAAGGGGAAAGCTGTTATAAAGGCTGTCGAAAGTGATTCATCCTTGATTAATAAACTACATTAATAATTAATGTAGTTATATCTCTTTGCCAACTTCTCCCTCCCAAGATTATAATAGTCAAATAAAAGAATCGATTAGGAGGATCGTGGAATTATGGCGCAAATTATAGCGGAGGCAAGCCTCGTAGCCTTGAATGTCGGCAAGCCTGTACCCATAGCACATGGCTCAAAGGAGATCCTATCAGGCATTTTTAAAAAGTCCTCTGAAATGGCGCATACCCTTACCTTTACGGGGCTGAATGGCGACGGACAAGGTGATCTGGTCAACCATGGCGGTCCGGATAAAGCCGTTTGTGTTTATTTCGAGCAGCGTTATTCCTATTGGCGCGAGCAGCTGGAGAAGCCGCTTGAATATGGGGCTTTCGGCGAAAATTTCACCTTGTCGAACTGGACGGAGGACGATTTGTGCATCGGCGATATCGTTGCAGCCGGTGAAGTAGTTCTACAGGTCAGCCAGCCTAGGCAGCCTTGCTTTAAACTAGGTTTAAGGCATCAGCAGCCGGAATTACCCGGGCACGTACAGCGCAATGGCTACACCGGATTTTATTTCCGGGTGCTTCAAGAGGGCAAGATCAAAGCGGGAACGACATTTGCCATTACGCATAAACACCCTGCGCGCAAGTCGATTGCCGAAGCGAATCGTGTCATGTATATAGATAAAGAGGATGTACAAGGCATCCGAGAGCTGCTGGAAGTAGAGGAGCTCGCAGCTAGCTGGCAGCAGCAGCTTGGAAAAAGACTAGCAAAGCTGATGAACGAAGGGCAAGGAGGAAATACGGATTGAGCGACAGCTTAGATTTTACCGCCTATTTGAAAGAATACGAGATTCATGAGTTATGCGAGGTAGAGAACCGGGAAAGCGGTATGAATAATACGACCCGAATGGTAACCTCAGGTGGTCAAAGGTTCGTTCTGCGAATCTATAATAACCATAAGGATGCGGACATCGTCAGGCTGGAGCATGAGGTGCTGGCTGAACTAAAGAGGCAAGAGATTTCCTTTGCGGTGCCGGTTCCAGTACGCAATAAGCAAGGCGATACGGTCACCATAGCGAAGGACGGCACGTTATCTTCGTTGTTTCATTACATTGAAGGGGATCGGCCATCCGTTGCCAATACCGCTCATGTCTATGCGCTAGGAATTACAGCAGCTGAGCTGACTAAAGCATTAGGACGCATTCAACCAACGCGGAAGCCGATGTATAGTCCTTATTACCAATTAGAAAGTACTTATGCAACAATGGATGGAGCCGCATTCTTAGCGATGGCTGACCGCTCTGAGCAGCTTGCAGCGAGAAGATCCAGTTTCATTGCTCTAAACGAGGAACGTCAAAGGTTGTCGGCTGAGTGCGATCAGCTTGCACGGCTTCCGCAGCAGTGGATTCATGGCGATTTGGTGTTTAATAATACGGTTTCACAAGGCGATGCGATTATCGGCGTGCTCGATTTTGAATTCGCGACGGTTGATGTAAGAGCGATGGAGCTAGCCGTTATTATCGTTGACCTTATCAAACCCGGGGATTCGTCATTTCATGAGCAAATAAAGCTGCTGCTTCAAGGTTATCGGAGTGCGCTTTCTTTATCCGAGCAGGAGGATAAGCAATTATCGTCCTTAATGAAATTGCGTTTGCTTGATGTCGCGCTGCATTTTGCCGTTCGCTTAAGAGATCAATTAGACAAAGAGGAAGTATTATGCGGCATAATCGATCAATCGATGTTTGGCTGCCAGTGGATCAATGACAATTGGGAGGATGAAACGGATGAGTTTAGCTAAAGCGCTAGGATATGGCGAAGGTGACAAGCTTCTTCTAATCAACGCGGACGATTATGGATTATGTCATTCGGTAAATAGCGGCATCCAGCAATTGCTGCTTGAAAATACGGTTAGCTCGGCAACTTTAATGATGCCCTGCGGCTGGGCTAGGGAAGCGGCGCTTTGGAGCGCGAGAAATCCGCAAATCGATGTTGGCGTTCATTTTACGTTTACGAGCGAATGGGATCTATATCGTTGGGGACCGGTCAATCGCAAAGGAAGTACGGCCTCGCTAGTTACGAATGAGAATTATTTTCCAAAGGACAGCAAAACCTTCGAGCAGCAAGCTGATCCCGAGCAGGTCAAGCAGGAGCTGATTGCCCAAGTGGAGATGGCGCTTGCCATGGGGATGAAGCCATCGCATGCCGATAACCATATGGGCAGCCTCTATGGCTTAGCGACAGGGCGCAATTTCTTAGCTACCGTGCTTGATGTATGCGCTTCCTATGGCTTGCCTTTCCGTTTGCCTCGTTACTTGCTGCAAGAAAACGGTCAGGTAGCGCCGCCAGAGCTTGCCGAGCAAGCAAGGCAGCTTGCTCAGCTAGCCGACTCCAAGGGAATCGTCATACTTGACTATTTGGTTGGGCTTCCGTTCCAATTACAGGATGGCGAAGATTTTAATTCTTTAAAATCGAGCATGACACAGCTATTAAAGAGCCTGCATCCAGGGGTAACCGAGCTCATCATTCATCCATCACTCGTTACGGATGAGCTGAATGCTTTCCATGCTCAGCCGATTAAGCGGGGAATGGAACTCGAGCTGTTCCGCGACGCTGAAATCAGACAGACGCTGCAGGATGAAGGCATTCGCATGATCCGCTGGCGTGAGCTTCAGAAGCTGCAGCGCGACCGTACCGGATTTACAACCTAACCTAAACGAAGGAGCTGACCTATGTCTTTTGAAGCCATCAAACAATTAACCGAACAGGTTAAAGCCAATATAGGCCGCGTAATCGTAGGGAAAGAAGAAGTTGTTGATTTGCTTTTAATTGGACTTATTACTTCTGGCCATGTGCTGCTTGAGGATGTTCCGGGGACAGGGAAGACGCTGCTCGCCAAATCACTTGCCAAATCGCTCGCACTCACCTTTAGGCGCATACAGTTTACGCCCGATTTGCTTCCGTCTGACTTAAGCGGCATTCATTTCTATAATCAAAAAATAAGCGAATTTGAGTTTCGGGCAGGGCCGTTATTTACGAATCTGCTGCTTGCCGATGAGATTAACCGCGCGACGCCAAGGACGCAATCAAGCTTGCTTGAATGTATGGAAGAGCGCCAAATCAGCATTGACGGGGAAACGAAGCAGCTCGAGCGTCCCTTTATGGTAATCGCTACTCAAAATCCGGTTGAGCACCAAGGCACATTTCCATTGCCAGAGGCCCAGCTAGATCGTTTCCTCTTTAAAATAAAAATGGGCTATCCGACGACGGAGGAAGGCTTGCAGCTGCTCAAACGATTTAAAGACCAAGATCCGCTCTCCAAACTTGAACCGGTGGCAGACATTGACGTCATTCAGAAGGCGCAGCAGGCTTACACAGCCGTAAGAGTAACGGATGACGTGCTGAACTATTTGCTGCAAGTCGTGGAGCAAACGCGCAAGCGCGATGAAGTTTCCGTTGGCGTAAGTCCCCGGGGCAGCCAAGCGCTCTTGCGCGCTTCCCAGGTTCATGCCATTTTGCGAGGCCGCGATTTCGTTACGCCGGATGATGTGAAAGCTATGGCAAAGCCGGTGCTTGCTCACCGATTGGCGATCAGAGGGATGCAGCGCAGCGCTAACCAGGCCGATTCCATCATCGATGATATCATTCGTTTGACGCCCGTGCCTGCTGAGGCCGGCGTGACGGTCCGTTAGGCGGCCGTCCGATGATCCTATTCTGGTTTATCGTTGCCGCGTTTGGAATCGTATACGTACAGGGCCAAGTGTTCCAACGATTTGTGCTTCGGCGCATGAAGTATGAGCGGCGCTTCACAAGCAAATCCGCTTACCGCGGTGAACAGGTTGAGCTAATCGAGGAAATGGCTAATGCGAAGTGGCTGCCGGTACCGTGGCTTCGCGTCGAGTCGCAGCTCTCCACGCACTTGCACTTTCAGCGGCTCGAAAATTTTTCGGTGAGCAGCGGGCAGCTTTATCAAAATCATAAAAGCTTCTTCAGCCTCTCGCCATATACGAAAATCACGCGCAAGCATCGCATCACATGCGCAAAGCGCGGCTGGTACAAGCTTCAGACGGTTACGCTTACCGGAGGCGATTTGCTTGGCCTATCAAAAGCGTCTGAGCAGCTAACGCTATCAGGAGAACTGCTCGTCTATCCGAAGCCGGCTCAGGTTCCTATTCATGAATTGCCCTACCATAGCTGGCAAGGCGATCAATCGGTACGACGCTGGATCATTAGCGATCCCTTCATCATAGCAGGCGTTCGCGATTATCAAGCTGGGGATACCTATAAGCAGATCAACTGGAAAGCAACAGCAAAGACGGGAAATCTTCAAGTGCATCAATATGATTTTACCGCCGACCGCAGGTTGATGATTTATTTGAATGTGGACGATGCGGAGGGCATGTGGCGCAGCGTGACCGATCTGGATTTAATCGAGAGAGGGATCGAGTGGGCGGCCGGAGCGGCAGAAGCAGTCATTCAGCAAGGGATGGAGGTCGGTTTTGCGGCTAACATGCCTATTGCAGGCATGCGAGAAAGCGTTCACATTGAGCCGCGCGGCGGACATGAGCACCTGATTGGCATTTTGGAGGAAATGGCGAAGCTTGAGATTGAGCGTACGGAGCTGTTTCACCATCTGATCGAACGGGAAGCGATAAGCGGTTACAGCGAACGTGATGTTCTTATGATTACTTCCTATTGGAACGATGAACTGGAGCAGCAAGCAGATCAGCTTCGATATAATGGCAATGCTGTAGCGGTATGGCTGCTTACGGAAAACGCGCTGACGGAAGATGACGAGGGCAAACCGCAATCCCAGTCGTATAGGGAAGAGGTGGGCGCATGAGCGATGCGAGGAAGCGAGCACTCTCTTTGAAGACGCTTGGACAAGGTGTCATTGAACTATTTTTCTACTTGCCGGTATTCATGGTTATAGCGATTTACCTGCTGCCAGAAACCGAGTTATGGACGTGGATTGCAACATTGCCGTTGGGTTACTGGGCTGCATCGTTATTGATCGGAAAATGGTCCAGGCTTCGCTACGGCGTGAGGCTGCTGCTAGCATTGGCCATTGGCGGATTGCACGGAATATGGTTCATTGGCGCAGGGGCAAATGAGCTTGATATCGTCGCTATGGTCGTATGCAGCTTAGCTGCCGCCCTCGTTGCATGGAGAGGCATGTCTGCACAGTTAAGAGGCTGGTCAGAGTCGTTTCCGAATACACAATTGCTGATTGGCGTCATGCTCTATGTCGCTGCCCAACCCTTGAAGCTAATATTGTTTAAAAAGCTAGTCGATTATAACGGTATTCTTATCGTTTGCGGGATTGCTGCCGTTATCTTATTTTTCTTCTTTGTGAATGAGCGGCATTTGAACAGCGAGACGATCGATACTGGCAAAACACCGGCAACACTCGCCTTTAAACGCCAAAACCGGCTGTTGATGATCATCGTCGTCGCGATCATAAGCATACTCGCATTATTTAGACAAATTCAGCAGGCGATTGAACGATTCTTTCATTCGGTTATCGAACGAATCATGGATTGGTTGAATCAGCCTAAGGAACAATCGCCGACGGAAGAGCCTCCGAGCAATGCGCAGCCGCCTGAGATGCCAACCGAAGAGGTCAAGCCGCCATCGGACTTCATGCTGCTGCTGGAGCAAATATTAAAAATAATCGGTATCGCTTTTGTCATTATCATCGCTTGTATTTTGTTGTATTTCTTGCTCAAAAAGCTGTATCAATGGGCGAAGGTAATCGCGGCCAAGCTTCAGGAACGCAGTGCAGACAGCCGCAAAGGGGCAGAGGGCTACACGGATGAGGTTGAAAGCTTAATGACATTAATCAATTTACGCGAGCTAATGGGCAACCGGCTTAAGAAGCTGCTGCCGAAGAGGCGATCGCAAGCTGGGGAATGGAATGCGCTCACATCAAATACGGAAAAAATCAGATATTTGTACAAAATGATCCTTCGTACGGGAGCCGAGCAGGGCTATCCAGTTAACGCCGCCCTGACGCCCCGCGAAACGGCTGATGATTTGGAGAATTGGAAGGCAGGCAGGCTTAAACAAGCCGGCATGCACTCCTTCATCGGCATTTACGAGGAAGTCCGTTATGGCGATAAAGAGCCGAACGATCAGCAGGTGAATGCCTTTAAGAAGCAGTTGGAGAACAAAAGCTAGAAAGAACAGAGGAAACGACAGGCAAAATGGCGTGCAAATTGACTTTCAATTTGGCACGCCATTTTGATTTATTTTTCGGAAGGGGGCGTGCGTCATCAATGCTCGAACGATGGTTTTATTTCTTATTTTTACAGCTTTGATATCGATAATAAGCGGATGTACGGATTCCATCACGGATACCAAAACCGAACAGAAAATAAAGATTGTTCAAAACCCCACCTTATCCATGATCAAAGTAAAAGTAGAAACCGATGGAATGGCTTCAGGGTCGGTGTATGATCACCCTCATCCATTTGGGATGGGGAACGAAGTGTTGGTGGATTCGAATGATTATGAGAAAAACAAAGTATCGAGAGGCGACATTGTTTTATTTAAAACGAAAAACAACGGAAAAGATATTGCAAGGATTGTAGGGCTGCCTGGTGAAGCCATAACGATAAAAAAGGGCCAAGTCTATATTAACGGAAAAAAATTAGACGCGTTTTATGGCGATGACTCCACATCCAGCCGCAATGATTCCATGGATACGCCATTGAATTGAAAGAAAATGAATATTTTATTTTGGCGGATGTCCGTTGGAGAGGGTTCAATGACAGCCAGTCCGTAAGCGATTCTAAAGGCTCATTAACGATTAATCGTGAATTCATTTACTGCTCATAATATGCTCAGCGATTTTCCGGCCGTGATAGCGTCCCGATTCAATGAAAATTTCATTCGCTTCATGCCGCGAAGCAACGACGCCGGCAAGATAGATGCCGGGTACGTTCGTTTCCATCGTCTCTTGATCAAAGGTAGGATAACCTTCCTCCTCCATCGTTACCCCAGTCGCGTTAAGGAAGTTGCGATCCGGGTGGAAGCCGGTAAGCGCCAAAACAAAATCATTCGGCAATTGCCTAACGCCTTCAGGCCCATGCACGGTTATCGAATTGTAGCCGATTTCGACCACTTTTGATTGGAACAGCATATTGATGAGTCCATTGTTCACCTTGCTTTGAAAGCCCGGCTTCACCCAAGGTTTGATGCTGGTGGAGTAATCCTCGCCGCGATAAACGACCGTTACTTCTGCGCCAACGCGCTCTAGCTCAAGCGCTGCATCGATCGCCGAGTTGCTGCCGCCAATAATGGCAACCTTCATGCCGACATAAGGATGCGATTCGCGGAAAAAATGGCTGACCTTGTCGAGCTGCTCACCAGGAATGCCAAGCTCGTTCGGATGGTCAAAATAACCCGTCGCGATCACGACATACCGGCTTTTGTAAAGACGCTTTTGTCCAAAACGGTCCTCGCCCTCTAAAATGTAAGCACCGTCTTCTGGCGTAATGCTCGTAATTGCCTCATAAGCTTGCACGCGAACACGATGGCGCTGAGCGGCTGTCCGGTAATAATTTAAAGCTTCCAGCCTAGATGGCTTGTCATTGGCGGTCGTGAAGGGGATATCACCTATTTCAAGCTTTTCCGGCGTGCTGAAAAAATGCATATACGTCGGATATTGCGAGATGGAATGCACGATATTACGTTTTTCTATGACAAGGGGATGGAGTCCGATTTTCTCAAGCTCGATCGCTGCTGCCAGACCGCAAGGACCTGCTCCAATAATGATCGCTTCTTCAATTTGCATATGTAGTACCTCCTAAAATATGACGAAGCTAGTGCTGCTTCTATTATAACGCTTCACGAACATTTTACTGCGCGGCGCACATATTGTGCAAATTTGGTGTTTTGACTATCTTGTACAGGTAAAGGAATATTGTATAATATTGTGGAACCGTTCTTATTAAACAAATCATGTCATAAGAAGCTAGTATTCGTACCTATTTTGATTGGAGGAGATCACATGCGGCGGCGTTTTGTAATAGAAGCAGTATTGGTGGCAACGTATGGGCATCTTCTTGTACCTAGTCGTCCGATAGATTATGTCGTGCCTTATTCATCCATCGCAGAGCTTTATGAAATGAGAGATGGAACCGATCCTGTCATGGATGATCCAGACGATGACGGACATGTAAAAAACAAAATAAACGAGCTGATTACTTTTTTTGAAGACTCGTTAAATCGGAAAAAAATTGAAAAAGCAATGCAGGTGCCTTGGAGAGTAAGCTCGCCATTGCTCCTCAATGACACGATACAGTTTACCGTTGTGCATGCGGTCGATAACGCGCATTATGGCGAAATGTTCGATCCGATTGAAACCGAGCTGCTGCTTACGGGCTTAAAGCTGAATTTGCCTTTGCTCTCCGATCAATTCGAGTTTCAGGATAAGCTGATAGAAGCAGAGGTACCGGTACAAATTTATGATATTGAGGATTTTGAATTTGCAGTCGAAGAAGGCATTTCCACAAATGATATGGATTTGCCGCTAGAGTCGGACAGGTTTTAAAAATTTATTTCCAAACCCCTCTTGCGCGGAGACGGAATCAGATGTTAAGATTTGGGTGGGCTAGGAAGAAATGAACAATCGGAATACGAAAAGGGGGGCTTAAGGATGTTTAACAATTGGACTTTTAATTATGACGGCGGCGCGCAGAGCAACAATCGTTTTTATATGTCCAATCAAACATGCCGACCGGCCTGCCTTCGTGCACTGGTGTCGACGTAGCAATTTTGCGCCGTTGCTTGCCATCATACGAAGATCTCAAGCCAAATGGGGCTTGAGGTCTTTTTTTGTTTCCTACAGGGAAGGGGTTGTCTTATGAAAACGCTGTTACGGTTGATGATTTACGTAAGACCAAGTGCCAAATGGGTGTTTATAGCAGTAACCATTATGATTTTTGCGACGATATTCGATTTGGTTGCGCCTTGGATTTTGAGAGAAATTTTTGATGAAGGCATCGCGAAGCGGGATATGGGCGTAGTCATCGCGCTAACGCTTGCGCTTGCTGGCATTCAGGCGCTAAAGAGCGCGGGTATGTTTGTTCAGGGGTATTCGCAAGAGCTCGTTGGTCAAAATGTGGTGTTCAAGCTTCGCAAAGAGCTTTATGAGCATTTGCAGCGCTTGTCATTCTCGTATTATGACCGGGCGCAAACGGGGCAGCTGATGTCTAGAATGACCGGGGATATTGAAGCGGTAAAAAATTTCGTCGGGTTTGGCGCGATGAATTTATTTACGGGCATGCTCACCTTTATTGGGACGATCATCTTTATGATGTCGATGCAATGGAAGGTTACGGTAATCAGCTTGATTACCATTCCGTTTATTTTGTTCGTCTTGTTTCGTTTTAACCATAAGGTTGGTCCAGCATGGTCTAACATTCGTGAGCAAATGGGCCGTCTGACAACAACGCTGCAAGAGAACATATCCGGCATCCGTGTCGTCAAATCGTTCGCGACCGAGTCGGTTGAGCAGCGGAAATTCGCTGAACGGAACGAGCAAAACTTCGATACGAATATGGAGCGCGCCAAGCTTGAGGCGAAAGCATTCCCATTAATGGGCTTCTACGGCGGCGTTACCTTTGTCATGATGATTTGGATTGGAGCGATCTTTGTCGTGCGCGATGAGATGTCGCTAGGCACGTTTATGGCATTCCAGTGGTATACATGGGGCATTATTTGGCCGCTGAACATGCTCGGCTGGCAAATCAATATTTTCCAGCAAGCGATCAAAGCGGCTCCGCGCGTATTCGAAGTGCTTGATACGCCAATCGACATCGAGAATCCCGCGCAAGCAAAAGAAACGAGCAATATGAACGGAAATGTGATGTTCGAAGGCGTTACCTTCCATTTTGCCGATCAAGATCCCTCCAAGGATAAGCCGATACTCGACGATGTTTCCTTTGAGGTGGAGCAGGGCGAGGTAATTGGTGTGCTTGGCGCAACAGGCTCTGGCAAGAGCAGCCTGATCGGCTTGCTGTCGCGATTCTATGATGTATCTGGAGGCAGAGTGCTCATCGATGGCGTAGATGTGCGTCAGTATGAGCTTGACGGCTTGCGCAGATGCGTCGGTATCGTGCCGCAGGAAACCTTTCTTTTCTCCGCATCGATTCGCGATAACATCGCATACGGCTATCCTGAAGCGACACAGGAGCAGGTTGAGGATGCCGCCCGCAAATCGCAAATTCATGCTTTTATTGAGAGCATGCCGGACGGCTATGATACGCGCATCGGAGAACGCGGGGTCGGCTTATCAGGCGGTCAACGCCAGCGTGTAGCGCTGGCGCGCGCGATTCTAATGGACCCGCCGATTCTCGTGCTGGATGAAGCGACAGCAAGCGTGGATACGGCGACAGAATCGGCGATTCACGAGGCTTTGCTGGAAGTTATGAAGGGGCGGACGACGTTTATTATCGCGCAGCGGCTCTCCTCCATTCAGCATGCAGACCGAATTATCGTGCTGGAGAACGGTCGTTTGACCGAGCAGGGCACACATAAGGAATTAAATGAAGGCAATGGCTTCTTCCGTCAATTGTTTGACCGTCAGAAGCAAATCGCTCATCAATAGAAAAGAGGTGAATCCATGAGCCAAGTCGAGTGGGATTCGGATGCTGAAGTAGAAGAGAAGCCGTTTAATGGCAAATATATGCGGCGGATGCTTCAGTACCTGATCCCTTATCGCAAATTAATGACATGGGTCGTTATTATCGTCCTCATTAATATGCTGTTAAGCCTATCTGAACCTATTATTCTTGCTTATCTGATCGATAAAGGCATTATGGCCAAGGATTATACCGTTATCCATGTGCTGGGCGCGGTGCTGCTTGGCATTAAGCTCATTGGCTGGCTGTTTAGCTGGATGCACACGAGATGGATCAATTTTACCGGCCAACGCATTTTGTTTGATTTGCGCCAGCAACTATTTAATCATTTGCAATCGTTATCGTTTCGTTTCTTTGACGGGCGTCCAGCCGGTAAAATCATGTCTCGCATTACAAATGATACGAACGCCATTGGCGAGCTGATTAATGGCGGATTAATTACGATGGTTATGGAAGTAACGCATCTTTTAGGCATCGTCATTATTTTGGTATGGATGGATTGGCAGCTAGCCCTGCTTTCCTTCATCATGCTGCCGTTGCTTTATTTTATCGTGGCAAAGCTCCGTCCAAAAATCGAGGGCTCTTGGTCGCGTTCGCGGTCGACGATGTCGTCCATTAACGGGAATTTGAACGAAACGATTCAAGGAATTCGGGTCATTCAAGCTTTCTCCCGCCAGCGGACGAACAATGAACGGTTTAATGGCATCAACACGCGCAACAAGCAGGCTTTCATGCGGGCTATTACGCTAGAATCTACCGTATATCCGCTGGTCGAAATGATCGGGATGATCGGTACTTGCATCGTTGTATGGTATGGCGCGATGCGCGTCATGGACGATGTCTTAACGCTTGGTTTTATTATGGCGTTCATCAATTATTTGTGGCGTTTCTGGGGTCCGCTTAGCGCACTGTCAAAGGTATACAGCCAATTGCTGTCGGCAATGGCTTCCGCGGAGCGTATATTTGAAGTGCTGGATACCGATCCGGAAGTGAAAAACAGCAGCAAGGCTCGCGAGCTTCCGCAGGTTCGCGGCGAAGTGACCTTCGACAATGTATCCTTCCGTTATGAGGAAAATAAACCTGATGTCCTGCAAAATGTCTCCTTTCACGTGAAGCCGGGACAGCGGGTCGCATTGGTAGGGCCAACCGGAGCGGGAAAAAGCACGATCGTCAATTTGTTGATGCGGTTTTATGATGCTTCGGAAGGTGCCGTTCTTATAGACGGAACGGATGTTAAGCAGGCTACGCTTGAATCGCTGCGCAAGCAGATGGGGATCGTGCTGCAGGATTCCTTTATTTTCGCAGGAACGGTCGAGCAGAATATGCGATACGGCAACGAAGAGGCGACCGAAGAGCAGCTGCTCCGGGCAGCGGAGAGCGTTCGACTCGACCGTGTCGTCGCCAAGCTGTCGGACGGCTATCAGACGGAGCTGGAGGAGCGCGGCTCGAAGCTTTCCGTAGGGCAGAGGCAGCTGCTGGCATTTGGCCGCGTGCTGCTGTCCGATCCAAGAATCCTGATCCTAGACGAGGCTACATCGAGCGTCGATACGGAGACGGAGCAGCATATCCAAGAGGCATTGCAGACGCTTCTGGCAGGAAGAACGGCATTTATTATTGCGCATCGCTTATCGACGATTAAGGATGCAGACTTAATTCTGGTCGTTGAGAATGGCCGGATCGCTGAACAAGGCTCGCATGCAGAATTAATGAAGCAAGGCGGCATTTATGCCAATCTTATCCTTACGCAGCTTTCGATGCAGGAATCCGTTATTTTGCAAACGAGCAGCTAAGCAGAATAAATGTTAGAAAAAAAGAGGGCGGACCAAGCAAGCGTGAAAGCAACGCTAGCTTGACTCGTCCTCTTTTTTCGTGCGATCGATCGCTTGCGCCATCGTTTTATCGGTCAAATGAGCATAGATTTGCGTCGTTTCGGGCGATGCATGTCCGAGCTGCTCTTGCGTTTTGTAAATATCATTCCGCAGGTAGTAGTCGGTAGCGAAGCTATGCCGCAGCTTATGGACAGACAAATAAGGCTTGCCAAAGCGCTTTGCATATTTGATGACCATTTCTTGAATGGCTCTTTTGGTCATGCGCGAGCCTTCTTGCTTGCCGTTGGCAATTGCGAGAAACAACGCTTTTTCACGTTTAGGAGCCTTGTATCGCACTTCTCGCAGCGTCATATAAGCCTGCAAATCCTCAACTGCCTCTTGGCGGAAGTAGACGGGGGTTTTGAACGTATCATCATTTTTACCTTTGCGATAAACGTAGCATAACTTTTTCTTTAGATCGATATCGTCAATATTCAAGTTTACAAGCTCCGAAACACGCAGTCCCGAGTGTAAAATGAAGCTTATAATACAAGCATCACGCGTCATATTCAGCTCATAAGAGTAGAGCGCTTGTTTATTCGAGGCTACATCCGTGCCGTAGTGCTGCTTGATATAAGCCATAAACTCCGATATTTCCTCCTCTTGAAGCAGCTTGCCTTCCAGTTTGGCGGCAGTGTCCTTAGGCTTATGAGTACGCTTTATCGCTACCTTCGCCATTACGTTGCGCTTCAGCAGCGGATAAAACTCCTCGTCCTCGGCAATTTGACTTAAATAATGAAACAACGAACGGAGGGAGGAGAGCTTGCGAGAGATCGTTGTTTTGCTGTTGCGCTCCTCTTTATACGTCGATAAATACATGCGGAAACCGTCAATGCTGTCCATATGAAGCTTTTCCAGCTCCAGTAATGCGACATCCTTCAATTGGGTAGCTTCTGAAAGCCCCTCCGCCATGAGCCAATGGAGAAACGTTTCATAATCTCTCATATATTCGACAAGGGAGGAGGGGGATAGATCCGGCAGCTTATAATTAATAAATTTTTCGATATACCAGGGCATAGAGGGTAGCTTCTTGTCGAGCTCTTCACGATCCTTTTGTTTCAAAATATTAATAAAAGTCACCCCTTTGATAAATTGTCTAATTACTTCACGGCATTAAAAGAACATAATAATAATTATGTAAACAAATATCATTTTTTAAGCGAAAAGGAATAGGTTCATTGTAACAAGAGAGGAAGGGACGGACAACGGAAATAGGGATATTCAGCCAAAAAAAACAAGCCTCTTCCCGAGAGGCTTGTTTTTCTAAAACCAAAATTAAACGTTAATAGCTGTAAAACGTTGATTTGGAAATTGAGGATGTTCGATTTCGTCAAGCAGGATGGAAGCATAGTCTTCCATGCTTAGCTTGCTCTCATGATTATCGTTCAGAAGGAAATGGTCATTGCCAAGCTTCACTTTGCCTGTTTTTTCGCCTGGTTCAAAAATTGCCGCAGGGCTGAAAAACGTCCATTTCAGCTCTTTTTCACCGCGAAGCACATCAAGCTGATCGCTTTGCGCTTTGGCGGTTGCATAATAGATAGCTGGGAACTCAGGTGTCTCTAATAGACGTGTACCATTGTCGTCTACAAGAAGGCTGCCGGCGCCGCCAACGTTGTAAAGGACCGTATCTGGCGTTTGTTTAAGAAAGGCGATCAAATGTTTAATTACGTCAACGTGTTGTTGTTCAGCGCCTGGTTTTGCAGAGAAGGAATTGACGACGGCATCGAACCCTGCAAGCTCTGCGCCCGTTTCGAATACATCCTTAACTAAAACCTCGATACCTTGCGTGCTTGCAAGCTTGGAAGGATCACGAACGATGGCGGTTACTTGATGGCCCCGATTTTTTGCTTCCTCCACAATACGGCTTCCTGCACGGCCTGCTGCTCCGATAACGGCTATTTTCATTTTAAAAACTCCTTTTTTCTCATGTAGTAAAGCTTAATATTAAGAAGGCAATCATGTAACAATTATAGTTACAACAAAATTAAAAATAAAAGGCGACTGCCTTCGCTTCATGTAACTATTATAGTTACAACTAAGTTCATAAGTCAATCCTTTGCTATAAATCTTTACAAAACACTTATTTAGTAAATCTATGTAATTTTAGGTTCTCGGTTACAATTCGAAAGTAACTGTGCTAAAATCGTACGAGTCAGTCGACCAGCTGCCAATCTTAATATGCTTTGCATAAAATTTGTGTGGTTTTTAAAAAAGGGAGGTTTTGCTTTTATGATGAATATAAAATTCATACCATATAGTATGGCACTAATTCTTGTTTTTATGATGGCATTTGGCATTCCAATGCAAGCCGTACAGGCCGCATCACCAGCAACATTAAAAGTCGGGAGTTCAGGGCCTGATGTTCCTGATTTACAATATCGACTAAAGACGTTAGGTTATTTTAACAAGGATGTTACGACCTACTTTGGCACAACGACACTTGATTCCTTGAAACGATTCCAGAAAGCATACGGAATTGGGGTTGATGGCGTCGCTGGCAAGAAGACTTGGGAAACGCTCAAGAAGGTTTCGGTGAACAAAAGCGAGCTTGATATGCTCGCAAGAATCATTTATGCCGAAGCACGCGGTGAATCGTATAAGGGGCAGGTGGCGGTAGGTGCTGTAGTCATGAACAGAATGGCATCCTCGAGCTTCCCTAATTCGATTAAAGGCGTTATCGAGCAGCCGAGGGCATTTACAGCAGTTGATGATGGTCAGTACAGCCTAACGCCAGACAAAACAGCTTATCAGGCAGCACAAGAGGCGGTTAAGGGCTACGATCCAACGAATGGGGCTTTGTATTATTTTAACCCTGAAACAGCAACATCCGATTGGATTTGGTCACGCAAGCAAACGATTAAAATCGGCCGACATATATTCGCAGTTTAATAAAAATGCGATGCTCACCAGCAAACGAAATTGCTTGCGGTGAGCATCGCTTTTTCTTTTTTTCTTAAAATTTGTCGAAAAGCTGTTTTCATAGTCGTAACTAAACGTGTTACAATATAAAATAAAGCATCACACTTTTATTGAAAAATTATCGGAGGTGTCCATTATGAAAGTAGAAATTTGGTCGGATTATGTATGTCCGTTCTGTTATATAGGCAAAAGAAAGTTTGAGCAGGCGCTTGAGAAATTCGCTCACAAGGATCAAATCGAGGTTGTGTTCCGCAGCTTTGAGCTGGATCCAAGCGCTGATCCAGACTCCAACATAAGCACGTACAGCATGCTTGCTTCCAAATATGGCATGAGCATCGAAAAGGCAAAAGAAACGACGGCTAACGTGGCGGAGCAAGCTGCCGCAGTCGACATTGCTTTCCATTTTGAAGGTACGGTGTCTACCAATACTTTTGACGCTCACCGACTCGTACATTTCGCGGCACAACAGGGCAAGGATAAAGAGATGTCCGAAAGATTGTTCAAAGGCTATTTCACAGATGGTGAAAATGTCGGCAACCGCGAGCGCTTAGCCGTGCTAGCAGCTGAAGTTGGACTGGATGCTGCGGCTGTAGCTCAAATGCTCCAAACGGATCAATTCGCCGATGCTGTCCGCGCTGAAGAAGAGGAAGGCAGCAATCTTGGCATTCGCGGCGTTCCATTCTACGTCGTTGACCGCAAATATGCCGTTTCCGGCGCTCAATCTCCAGAGGTATTTTTGGATACGCTGAACAAAGTCTGGGAAGAGAAGCATCCTGCTTTCATACAAGTAAATGAAGGGGACGCTGACGTCGTTTGTTCGGACGGTTTTTGCGCTCCGGATTCCTCAAAGTCATAATCAATCAGAAGTAAAGGCGGTCTGCTTATGGATGATTCTACGAGCAAGAACAGCTGTGCCATTCAGCGGGTTGGTAAAATCATTAAATTAGAGGATCAGACTGTTATTATGCTTATTAATGGAAAACAAATAGAAGTACCACTCACAAAGATCGCCGGGGAAATTGTTCCCGGCGATTTGGTTGTCTGGAGCGGTAAAAGCTGGAGCAGAAAATCGGATATTGTTTAGGTTATAATGAAGTATGGCAGCATTTTAAAAAATAAGCTAATTGTCTGGAATGCCATCTCGCCTTATAATAGATAACGGCAAAGAAGTCAGATGCTCGTCATTGTGCACTGATACGCTAATGTATAGGAGGAATTAATCGTGACAGTTGAACAGCAACGACTGCTTGTGTTCGCAGGTTCCTATGCGGAAGCAGAGGAGAGCGGCGTTTATGTGTATGCTTTCGATGAGGAATCGGGAACATTAACGTTGACCGATGAGTTTGCAGGTCTCAAAAATCCGACGTTTCTTAATGTAGATGCTAACCGCAAGCTATTGTACGCCATCGCTGAGACCGTGAATGATGCTGGAGTGAAAGTTGGCGAGGCAGCTGCTTTTTCAATTGATGCCGCCAAAGGCACCATACAGTTGATCAACCGTGAAATAACGGTTAATTCGACGACTTGCCACATTCAACGTGATGCAAACAGCCGGTTTTTGACGGTTACAAGCTACCATGGCGGAATGATCGGACTTCTTGAGATTACAGAGGACGGAGCCATTGGACAAGTACTTGATGTTCAGCAGCATGAAGGCAGCAGCCAGCATCCTGAACGCCAGGATCGTCCGCATCCCCATTCCTCGTTCTACAGCCCTGATGGCCGATATTTACTCGTATCAGACTTGGGACTTGATCGGATCGTTACATACGCGTTGGATGCTGCAAACGGTAAGCTTGTTCGTCAGAGCGAAGTTGCGCTTCATCCTGGAGCAGGCCCGCGACATTTGACGTTCCATCCGGACGGAAAGCACGTCTATGTCATTAATGAGGTCGATTCAACCATTACTTCGTTTTCCTACGATAGTAAAACCGGTGAATTAAAGGCATTGGAAAGGGTAAGTACGCTTCCTGCCTCATTTGCAGACGAAAATTCATGTGCCGAAATTACGATATCTGCTGACGGCAAATATGTGTACGGATCTAATCGCGGTCATGACAGCATCGTTGTTTTTGCTGTTGACGGCGAGACAGGCTTATTGTCGCTTGTGCAGCATATTTCGGTCGAAGGCGGCCATCCGCGCCACTTCGCATTGACGCCAAGCGGGCGTTACTTGCTTGCAGCAAACCGTGATACGAACAATATTGCTGTCTTTACGGTTGATAAAGACAATGGAAAACTATTCTTTACTGGTAAAAGCGTTACAGTACCTAAACCGGTATGTGTCGTTCCTATTTATTTAACGTTATAAACAATTAATAGCATTAGTAAAGAGATGAAAAGGGGAAACATAAGCGTGGCTACTAGCGAAGACGATAAACCGAAATTAAAAGCAACAAAAATTTTCAAATGCAAAAATCCGGACTGCAAAGCTTGGGTGAGAGATGAGTTTGCGGCTTCCGAGCAAGCTTGCCCTATCTGCAAAGGCCCAATGCTTAGAAGCATGCGCCATTTGCCAGCTGTGCAGAACAAACCGAAACCTCAGCCACGCAAACCAAAATCGGATTATTGATTCGAAAATAAAAAGTCCCGGTCCATTCGTACAATTTGGATTGGGACTTTTTTCGTTTAGAAAAACGCAAATGCTGGACTTCCCTGTGTCCGAATATGTTACGATAGACATACCAAATGATGACAGGACGGTACTTAAGCATGCTCTTTTATTTTTTAGCCTTATTCACAGCATCTGTTATCGTAATATTAAACAACCGAAAGGGCGAATCGAATCGATGGGCGGCTTTTTTCTTATGCTGCGCCTCAATTGGAGGTCTGTCCGACTTATTTATTGATAGCAAGCTGCCCGGAGCAGTCGAACTGGTGCAATTTCTCAACTACACTTTAACGCCCTTTGGCGTTCTCGTATTCAGCATAATCTATTCTAGAGCCATAGAATCTAAACGAGCAAGAAGCAAGGCTAAATGGTTACTGGCGCTGCCGATCGTTCTTATGGCTGGTCTTGAATGGTTAGACGTTAATAAGCAATGGTTTTTCAACTTTCTGCTTTTGTGGAGCGCTCCTTATTATTTGATTGCATGTTATTTATTAGTTTCTTCGTTTTGGAAAGAGCGTGATGCAAGGTTAAAGCGAAGTCGGTTTATAACCGTCATTATCATTGTCCCGACGCTGCTTGGCGTTCTATTTTTCATTTATGTGGCGAAGGTCATTTCCCCGGACTTTGAATTTTTTAATTATATTTCGGTTTTTATGATTTACTCGCTTGCGGTCGCATTGCTTTGCACATTTATGTACGGTGTCCTTGGCGTCAAGCTGCGCTTTGAGCATGATCCGCTGGAGGGAACGATGAGGGCAGTCAGTACGGGCGCTGCCATGCTGAATCATACGATTAAGAACGAGATTGGCAAAATCGCCATTAGTACCGAAAATTTAAGAAGCATAATTCCCGATTCGAATGAACAGACCAAGCAGCATATGCAAATTATTACGAATGCTTCGGCCCATATGCTTGAAATGATGAGCCGCATTCACAGCCAAATGAAGGATATTACACTAGTGGAAGAGCCTGTGGAGCTAGATAACCTCATCGAACAGTGTCTTATGCAAAATAAGGGTTTAATGAACAAACGGGGTATTTCTGTAAATGAGAATTATGAGGTGCGTCCCAAGCTCCTGTGTGATGCGACTCATGTCAGCGAAGCGCTGGGCAACGTGCTGATGAATGCTTGTGAAGCGATGCCTAGCGGGGGATTGATTACGATTAGGCTTGCTGCGCATAAAAGCGGGATTATTTTGTCTGTACAAGATAGCGGGGTAGGCATATCGGAAGATAAGCTACGGCAAGTTTTTGATCCTTTTTATAGCAGCGGGAAGAGCGGCAAAAATTTTGGACTGGGGCTGTCCTATGTCTATAACGTTATGCAGAAGAGCGGAGCAAAAGTGGAGCTTGCCAGCCAAGAAGGCCACGGAACACGGGTAGCCTTTATATGGCCGCGCAGAAAGCTACTCTAAAGATGGACTGTGGAGGGAATAGTCTTGAGCCATATTAAAGTGTTTATTGTAGAAGATGACGAGGATTGGTTAAAAGCACTCTCTTCCTTTCTGAATCGAGAGCCTGATTTGCTAGTTGTCGGGACTGCCGTGAACTCGAACGAAGCGCTCAGCATGGCTCGGACGATTGTCTTTGACGTTATCTTGATGGATATTCAACTCGAGGGCAGCAAGCTTGATGGCATTCAAACCGCGATGATGATGCATGAGCATTCAGCAGCCAAAATCATTATGTTAACGTCATTAAATGATGAACAATCGATGACACGGTCTTTTACGGCAGGCGCGTTGCAGTACTTAGAGAAAACACGCTTTCAGGAGCTTCCGCAAACGATTCGCAGCGTCTATCATCATCCTGCTCCAATGGAGGCTTTGCTTAAGGAGCTTGCGCGCCTGAAGCGCGAGGAGCAGCTAAAGGATTTGACAGGTGCTGAACGCGAGGTGTTCGAGCTCATTGAAGCGGGCTACACCCAATCGCAAATCGAGCAAAAGCTGTTCAAAGCCGAAAGCACGCTCAAAAATCAGGTCAACAAAATGCTGAAAAAGTTTGGCGTTCGAAGCAGCAAAGAAGCGATTGAGAAGGTTAGAAGAAGAGGGCTATTCCAGCGTGAGGATAAAGAATAGCGCTCTGGCAGCTCGCGATAGGGAGAGGGGTACTACGAAACGTAGTACCCCTTTGCGCGTTGTACTATAAAAGTTGGAACTGCCGAAGCTGCAGCACTCGCGGTTAAAATGAGTAAGAGAGGAAGCGAGGAAAATGAGTCGGACTAGTGTAAACCAAGATGAGCCTGCTGTTTTGCTAATCGATGGACGGTGCCTGCTTTGTAATCGAATCACTATTTTTGTAGCGAAAAGGGATAAAGCGAAAGCATTCCGGTTTGCCATGCTGCAATCATCAGTCGGGATACGGCTTTTAATAAATGGAAAGCTGTCTACGCATGATTATGACACGTTCGTGATGGTTCAAGATGGCCGTTATTATACGAAGTCGGATGCGGCTTTGCGTGTTTTGCGCAGGCTTGGCGGCTGGTGGCGGCTCATGTATCTGTTTATCGCCTTGCCGCGAGCATGGAGGAATGTCGTTTATGATTTTGTTGCGAATAACCGCTATAAGTGGTTTGGACAGACTGACGTTTGCATGCTGCCATCGCCAGAGCTGATCGCGCGTTTTATCGAAGATGGCGTACAAGTAGAAGGTACGGGGGAATTGCCGGATGAAAAATAAACCGATCTACGTTGAGCTGGATATCCACACGACGTTAGAGGAGCTATGGGAGCATACGCAATCGCCAATGCTTCATCAGCAGTGGGATCTTCGTTTCTCGGAAATTAGCTATTTGCCAAAACTAAATGAGCATGAAAAACAAAATTTTTTATATGAGACCAGAATCGGGTTCGGATTAAAAATAAAAGGCACAGGTGAAACGAGCCATTCGCCTGCACCTAGTATGTCCGAACGATTATCAGTGTTATCCTTTGCTTCGGAGCAGCCGGTTTCACTTATCCGCCATGGCGGCGGATATTGGAAGTACAAGGTCAATAACAACGAGGTTACTTTTATGACCTTATTCGATTATCGTACGCGTTTTGGAGTTGCCGGGCGCTTGCTGGACCGATTTATTTTCCGGCCTTTGTTCGGTTACGCGACTGCATGGAGCTTCGATCGGCTGCGCATTTGGCTGGAACAGAAAATACCGCCTTCTGTCACTGCCGAGCGGGCAATCACCCATTATGTGAGCGTTATTTTTATTATGCTGCTATGGCTCTATGAAGGAATTGTGCCTAAGCTTCTTTATCCAGATGCAGGAGAGCTGACATTAATGAAGCAAGTCGGCTGGTTTGCAGGGAATGAGCTATTAATGGTTCATTTTATAGGTATAGGGGAAGTTGCTCTCGGAATCATATCAGCTATATTTCATAGAAAAAACGGCATTTATATCGCTCAAATCCTGCTGCTGCTTGTGCTTACTCTACCAGCTCTTCTATATGACCCTCGGGTGCTGATGTCGCCCTTTAACCCGTTAACGCTCGCATTGCCGATGATTGGCTTATGCTTGATTGCAAGGTGGAGCGGACGGCATTTGCCGCAAGCAAGCCGCTGCAAGCGACATTTCAAATAGACTCAAATATGAGGGGGAGTTCATCATGCGTTCGATCTATGAGCAAGTGCTTGGTGCCGACTTTTACAAGCTTCATCCCCGGATTCAGCAGCGGTTCGGCTTTTGCAGCGAACATAAGACGGCATCGATTGGGCATGGCGTGATGAAGCGGATATGGTTCAACAAGCTTGTTGCGCTGCCCTTGTTTATCGGGACGTTTCGGCATATCATGTTCCCGCAGGGCGGAAGGGATATCCCATTCACCATCGAAAACTATGCGTACATCGATCGGTTCGGACGCGAGACGGTTACATGGATTCGTAAATTCAAGTTTCCACGCTCGGTTAGACATTTTGATGCAACGATGGTGTATAGCAGGCAAAGGGAGCTTATTGTTGATTATTTAGGCAATAAACAGCATCTGGCGGTAGACCTGGACATAAGCGCAGATGCGAACGGAGGCATTCGAATTCGCTCTGGCGAGCAGCGGTTCTACGAGGGCTGGCTGCAGTTCCGTTTTCCCAAATTATTTACCGGCTGTGCTGAAGTAAATGAGTGGTATGATGACGGCGAGCGTTGTTACAAAATTACGGTTGACGTTCGGAATCCGATTATTGGGCAAATATTTCGTTATGAAGGCGCCTTTCAAGCCAGTTTTATTAAGACAGAGCCAGAAGCGATTCCCGTTGGGATTCAGCCGCTGCGGGATGAAAGCAGGGAATAGGCGGCAGCAGCCGTTTATTCCTTTTTGTCACTTCATAGCTAGTCGTTGTATAATAGCGATAGAGACAATAGGAATGATGGTTAAGCTTACGTATCGTTAGCAGCTGAGTCAATGGGAATGGAGTTCGTGACGGATGAAAAGATTCAAAAAGTTTTATATAGAAACGACAAGCATCTGCAATTTATCTTGCAGCTTTTGTCCTCCTACGCTTCGTGCAAAGGGATTCATTAAAGTAGAGGACTTCAAAAAAACGCTCGACCAAATTAAGCCGCATACCGATTATATTTACTTTCATGTGAAGGGCGAGCCGATGCTTCATCCGAAGATGGACGAGCTGCTCGATATCAGCCATGAGAAGGGCTTCAAAGTAAATATTACGTCTAACGGAACGCTTATTACGAAAAATAAAGAAAAGCTGTTAAATAAACCGGCGCTGCGCCAAATTAATTTCTCCCTTCATAGCTTTGATGGCCATGCCGGATCAACCAATAAAGAAGGTTATCTGGCTGAAATCCTGTCGTTCGTGAAGGAAGCGGTAGCGAGCAGCAACATCATTATTTCTTTCCGATTATGGAATCTGGATATGGACAACGAAACGAATCAGCAGAAGAACAAAAACCGCGAGCTGCTCGGCATGATTGAGAAGGCGTTTGATCTTGATTATAAAATCGAAGAGAAGTTTATTCCCGGCTCAGGCGTAAAAATTGCGGAACGCATTTACTTAAATCAAGATCCGGAGTTCAAGTGGCCGGATTTAAAGGAGCCTGAGTATAACGGCAAAGGGTTCTGTCATGCGTTGCGCAATCAAGCAGGCATTCTCATAGATGGAACGGTGATCCCTTGCTGCTTGGATGGCGAAGGTGTCATCAACCTTGGCAACATCCACGATACGCATTTCTCCGACATTATTGAGAATGAGCGGGCGACAAACCTCTATGAAGGCTTCTCCAGAAGGGAAGCAGTCGAGGAGCTTTGCCGCAAATGCGGTTACCGTCAGCGTTTTGGCTGATAATCCTGAGTAAGTTGAGTCGTCGTTTAGCCCATTGCGGGCTGGCGGCGATTTTTTTATGTCTAGCAGAGGAAGAATTGCTACTAAACGACTAACCGCCAGCAAGTTTCAAAAAACGTCATGAGCGAATAATTTGTGACTTTGGAGGTTTGTTGGAAGAGGGTATTTTATGTTATGATTTGAAAGGTTCTGCTCTATACCGTTTTTCTATCATTTATAAAGTTAGGAGATTCAAGCACACATGGACTTTTTGACCATCTTAAAAGCGATTATTCTGGGAATTGTGGAAGGTTTGACGGAGTTTGCGCCAGTATCATCAACGGGACATATGGTCATAGTAGACGATATGTGGCTTCAATCGGAGCAGTATTTGACGAAATACGTAGCGAATACGTTCAAAATCGTCATCCAGCTAGGATCGATTCTAGCAGTTGTCATTATTTTCCGGAACCGGTTCATTGATTTACTAGGTTTAGGCCGTGGCAGCAAGACAGCAAGCCAGTCAACGTCTGGGCCGCAAAAAAAGCTGAAGCTTACGCATGTTATCGTTGGCCTTATTCCAGCGGGTGTGTTCGGTCTCCTGTTCGATGACTACATCGATGAGTATTTGTTCTCAATTCGGACCGTGCTTGTCGGCCTCGTTATCGGTGCCGTATTTATGATTATTGCGGATCGCCTAAGACCGGCGAAACCAAAGGTGGAAACGGTGGATCAAATTTCGTACAAGCAAGCACTTTCGGTCGGCTTGATTCAGTGTTTATCGCTCTGGCCGGGCTTCTCGCGTTCGGGATCAACGATCTCAGGCGGGGTACTGCTTGGGATGAGTCACCGAGCAGCGGCAGACTTTACGTTTATTATGGCCGTTCCGATCATGGCGGGCGCAAGCTTGCTGTCGCTCGCGAAAAACTGGGAATATTTCACGCTGAACTCCTTGCCTTTCTTTATTGCAGGTTTTCTGAGCGCATTCGTATTTGCTCTACTCTCGATTCGCTTCTTCTTAAAGCTCATTAACAGAATCAAGCTGGTTCCCTTCGCGATCTATCGGATCGTGCTTGCAGCGGTTATCTATATCGTATATTTCTAAAAAAAATGACGAATGGCCTGCATCCCATCAGAGGGAGCAGGCCATTATTGCTTTTTGAGGAGGTCACCTCGTTTTTTGAGCTTCGTAAATACCGATTCGTCCGGAGCATGAGAAAGCAATCACGCATCCGATAAATAAATAGATAGCTCCATCGCCGCCAAACAGTTCAATTCCCATTATGAAGCAAGCGATTGGCGTCTTAGCTGCGCCGCTGAATACCGAGACAAACCCAATGGCAGCCAATAACGGAACGGGTGTTGCAAGCAAGCCGGCAAGCGCGCTGCCGAGCGTTGCGCCAATGACAAAAAGCGGCGTTACTTCACCGCCTTGGAAGCCTGTACCAAGGGTGATAGCCGTAAATATCGTTTTTAGAAGAAATACAAGCGGTGATACGGCTTCATGGAATGATTGCTGGATAAGCGGTATGCCAAGTCCCAAATAATGACGCGTGCCTAGCGCATACACCAGAGCTATGATGATGAAACCGCCGATCACGCTTTTCAAGACGGGGTGGCTGAACCATTTGCTAAATAACTGCTTAAGCCTGCGAGTAAGCTGTGTGAATAACAGGGCGGCCAAACCGAATAAAACGGAGGCAGCAACGACCTTAACCAGCAGCAGCCAGTCGAGCGGAGGTACCGCACCGATTGAGTAATGAAGATGCTTAATGCCCCAGGCTGCGGCGGTCAAATGACCGACATAGCTGGCGATAAAGCAAGGCAGCAGCGCTTCATAGCTAATGAGTCCGATAGTAAGTACCTCTAAACCAAATAGCGTGCCTGCAAGCGGTGTGCCGAACACAGCGCCAAAGCCGCTGCTGATCCCGCACATCAGAATGATTTTACGATCGAGCCGATCTAATTTGAATCGTTGGCCAACCCATTCGGATAAGCTTCCGCCCATTTGAACGGCCGTTCCTTCCCGGCCAGCGGAGCCGCCTAGCAAATGGGTTGTAAGTGTCCCGAATAAAACGAGAGGAGCCATTCTTAAAGGAATTGCGCCATCGCCGGAGTGAATTTGCTCGATAATTAAGTTATTTCCTCTTCCGGATTCATTGCCGAATTTCATGTAAAGATAGCTTACTAATGCGCCGCCTGCCGGAAGCAGCCATAGCAGCCATGGATGATCCATTCGCGTCTCCGTAACCCAGTCGAGGCTAGTTAGGAAAAAAGCGGAGGCAGATCCGGACAAGACACCAACCGTTCCTGCGATCAGGAGCCATTTTAACGCAAATTTAATGATCGTGAGCGGTGTTAGCGTCCTTGCTTCAAGCATGATAAACTCCTTTAGCTTCCATGAATAAATGAGAAATGCTGTTAACCTATAATAGCTATTATACAACAGCCTAATAAGAGGTAAAGAGAATCCTCTCCACGGAAGTAGAGCTGCGCTTCTTTACGCTAAGCAATATAAGAAATCCAAATGAGATGATACAGGTTTACGATGAAGTAGAGCAGTACCGTGACAAGAATGCAGGGATTAATCCAAAGACGGTTTTTCATGCGGTAATAAATGAGAATAAGCAGAACAGGGAGCAGCAGCTTCATCGCATAATAGCCGGCCAAATTCCATTCATAAAGCTTTTTTACGAGCGGATTAAGCTCCTCGATCAAATGAAGCCGAAGTCCGATATCCGTAAACGCAGCGTCGGCAAAACATAGAAATAAAAGCCCCCAAAGCAATGATTTTAAATCCCATTCCTTGATAGCTGCGATGGCGTCCAAGCCTCCGTTCTAAACAAAATTGCGCGAGACCGCATAATAGATGCATATGACTCATATGGATTAACATTCCTAACGTATTTCCCTTGGAATAAAGGAGGCATATCGTTGAAGCGAATACTTATAGGAAGCCCTATTCGCCAAAAGCCGTCCGTATTGCGATATTTTCTCGCCTCGCTGGAGCGGCTTGCCAAAAGCTCTTTTGCAGTGGATTATTATTTTATTGATGACAACGATGACGAGCTGTCTTCACAGCTATTAAATGAATTTATAACGAAGCAGCAAGAATCAGCCGGAAGCCAAACGATAATAGAGAGAAGCGATTCGATCACCCCTTATGCACGGGATGAGTTTACCCACTACTGGAGCAATGATCTGATTGATAAAATAGCCGGCTGGAAGGACCATATCATCGCTACAGCCAGAGAGAAGCGGTATGATGGTCTGTTTCTTATTGATTCCGATGTGATCCTGCAGAGAGGTACGCTGGAATCGCTCATATCATCGGAAAAAGAGATTATTTGCGCGATTTTTTGGACCCAGTGGCAGCCGGGCACGATGGAGCTTCCGCAGGTTTGGCTGAAGGACACGTATTGGCCTTTTCAATCAGACGGAACGATGAATGCAGGCGATGGAGCGGAAGCGGCTGTCCGCTTTGTGATGAAGCTTAGAATTCCTGGCGTGTATGAGGTAGGCGGACTCGGCGCTTGTACGTATATTGATCAAAAAGCGATTGATCAGCCGATATCGTTCCGCATGATTCCGAATCTATCGCTGTGGGGTGAAGACCGGCATTTTTGCGTGCGTGCTGCTGCGCTTGGCATTGGCCTCCATGTGGACACGAGGCATCCGGCCTTTCATATTTACCGGGAATCAGATCTAGTTCGCGCCAAGCTTTTTATGGAATCGACGGATGAAAGGGCAAATGTAGCGACAAATGAAGCTGCTCAGGTTAAAGACGTCGCCTCGCCAGCAGCCGGACCAATGATTATCGTGCCAGAAGCCGGACCTAAGCTAACGTTGTCGATGATTGTCAAAAATGAAGGCGATCGCTTCTTGAAGGAGGTGCTTGCGCATCATCGGGAGTATATTGACCATGCCGTCATTATTGACGACGGAAGCACCGATCATACCGGAGATATCGTCCATGAGTATTTAGCAGGTATTCCATTGACCTATATTAAAAACGAAAGCTCACAATTTCATAACGAGGTAAAGCTGCGAACGCAGCAATGGGAAGAAACGATCCGGCTTCGTCCGCAGTGGATTCTCAATATGGACGCTGACGAATATTTCGAGGATAAATTTAAACTTGCGCTGCCCATTTTGTTAAATGAACCCAATACCTACGCCTATATGTTCCGTCTCTATGACTTCTGGTCGGAGGATCATTACCGCGAGGACAACTTTTGGAATGCGCATGCCGTATACCGCCCGTTTCTGCTCAATTATGTCGAGGGCTATCCGTATGAGTGGAAGCAAACACCGCAGCATTGCGGCAGATTTCCTCAGAACATCTATTCTTTGGAGCATAAGACATCGGATCTGCGCGTCAAGCATTTGGGATGGGCGAGGGAGCAGGATCGCCTGCATAAGTATGAGCGATACAAACAGCTTGATCCGAATGCCATATACGGGTGGAGAGAACAGTACGAATCGATACTGGATGAGAGCCCAAACCTCGTGAAATGGATCGAATAGTAGGCAATAATGACTATTACCTTTGACTAAGTACACATTCTAGTGATATATTTGAGTGTGCGATTAGTACAGGAGATTTCACAGTCGGCTGCGTGCTTGCACGCAGCCGTTTGTGCCTACTATATGGAGGCAAGCTACCCGTGAATAAGTATCCGTTTGATTTTGACCCGAAACACCCTTTTATCCAGCAGGCAAGCGATTGGATTGCCGATGTTTTTTATGAGAAGCTGCCTGAGGCCGGCTTTGAAATTAGAGATGAACAAATTTATATGGCCTTTCAATTGGAACGCGCTTATGCCGATAAACAAACGATCTTCGCGGAAGCGGGAGTCGGCACGGGCAAAACCTTTGTTTATTTGCTTTATGCAATCAGCTATGCGCGTTATACGAGAAAACCCGCCATTATTGCCTGTGCGGATGAATCGTTAATCGAGCAGCTTGTAAAACCCGAAGGGGATATTGCGAAGCTTGCACGCTACTTGGATTTGACGATTGACGCGAGACTCGGAAAGTCAGCGGATCAGTATATTTGCTTGAACAAGCTGGATGACGCGAGAACCGGACAGGATCATGCGGAGCTGTTCGACAGCATCTATCGCGAGCTTCCAAGCTTCGTGCACAAGCCGGATTCGATGCAGAGCTTCCACCCTTACGGCAATCGCAAGGATTATCCAAGCCTTAGTGACGAGCAGTGGAACGAGCTGGGCTGGGATGTATTCCAAGACTGCTTAGTGTGCGATGTCAGACATCGCTGTGGCCAGACGTTATCACGCGACCATTATCGCAAAGCGGCAGATGTTATCATTTGCTCGCATGATTTTTATATGGAGCATGTATGGACCTATGAAGCAAGAAAGCGCGAAGGTCAGCTTCCTTTGCTGCCAGAGCACAGCTCGGTCGTATTTGATGAAGGGCATTTGCTTGAGACTGCCGCGCAGCAAGCATTAACCTATAAGCTAAATCACGCTGTCTTTGAAGGAATCGTGACGCGACTGCTGCAAGAGGAAATTCGTGAGTCGCTGGCGGTTGCCGTTGAGGATGCCATTACCCAGAGCGAGCATCTATTCAAAATGATGAATAAGCACAGCCAAAAGGTTCCCGCATCGGACCGCAAGGAGATCATTTGGAGCCCTGAGCTCATTCGCGAAATCAATCGTTTGCAGGATACGCTTTCGGTCATTGAGGAAGAGCTCGTATTTGAGAGCGGCTTGTATACGATTGATACGTATCAGCTCAAAATTGTAGAAGAGCATTTGGAAATGATTCAATTCGCGCTTTCCTTGTTCAAGAAAGAGGACAAGCCGATTAGCTGGGTATCGCAGGATAAGGAAGGCACCTCCCTTGTCATCATGCCAAAATGGGTGAAGGAAGTGCTCAAGGAGCAGGTATTCTCGCGTAAAATGCCAATCGTATTTTCATCCGCGACGCTATCGGTTAACGGTTCGTTTAATTACATGATGGACATTTTGGGAATGGAAAGCGCTTTGTCTTTCTCCGTACCGTCTCCTTATGACTATGAGGAGCAAATGACGGTGTCCATTCCCGAAAACATACATTTAATGGGGTTAAATGATAAGGTGGACGAAGCCTTCAAGCTGCTTAAGCAGTCAGGCGGGAGAACGCTTATTTTATTCCCGTCCATGGAGCAATTAGAGCAGTTCAAGCTAGAAGCGGATAAGCATGCCGATTACGCAGCTTATAACTTCCTCTACGAAGGCTCAAGCGAGATCAGCTTCCTCATTGAACAGTTCCAAAACGAGGAAGAAAGTATTTTGTGCGCAGTAACCTTATGGGAGGGCTTAGACATTCCAGGGCCATCCCTCTCGCAAGTTATCGTGTGGGAGCTTCCTTTTCCTCCAAACGACCCGTTATTCGCGGCTAGGCGAAGCGATGCGGAATCGCCGTTTGAACAGGTGGATATGCCTTATATGCTGCTTCGCCTCAGACAGGGGATCGGTCGCTTGATTCGGAAGAGAGAGGATAGCGGCAATATCGTTATTTTCGGCGAAAAAATGAATGACCATTATGTTCGTGGACAAGTAGAGAGCGTGCTGCCCAAAGGTGTTGCGCTTAGCTGTTAATAGAGGCTAGTTAAGGAGAAGGGATAATCCCTTCTCCTTTTTTTTTTCGCTTATTCAATCGCTCCTTAGTTTATAACCTGCGCATTACGGCAAAAATATTGATTATTCGACAAATGTTCACAAGGGGGAAAGCTCTTTTATGTCTTTAGCCGAACAATTGAACATTCCTGAGTGGACGGTATACTTACAAGCACTCGTCACCCTCGTCATTCCTATTATCATTTCCTTTATTTTTAAGCAGATTCGGGGATTAAAGGACAGTGAATCGAATGAATGAAAATTTTTATGAGAATCTTGCTGAGATTCGCGAGCAGCTCGTTTATCATTCGGATGTCACGATCCGGGAGTTTTCAATCGGCAAGGCAGCTGTTCCGGCTGCCATTATATTTGCGAATTGTTTGACAGACCGTGACTTAATTGATCAGCATATTTTAAGAGCATTAATGTCTTTACGGGATCAAGACGTTGTTATTACCAAATCGTTTGTAGTCAATCAAGTATTGTCGGTGAGCCAAATTTCGGAAGTGGATACTGCGGAAGAGCTGATTCCGAAAGTGTTAACGGGATTTACAGCACTTGTCATCGCGGGTATTCCGGAAGTTATTTTGACGGCTACGCTTAACAGCAAATCCAGAAGCATCGAAGAGCCGATCTCAGAGGCGCTTGTTCGAGGTCCTAGGGCTGGTTTTAATGAGAACCTATCGGATAACACGGCACTGCTGCGAAGGCATGGCGAAAACGACAGCATGGCGTTCCTGAGCATGCAGGTTGGTACACGGGCCAAAAAAGAGCTGATTATCGCTTACATAAAAGATATAGCCGATCCTGAATTAGTTGAAGAAGTGCAACGCAGAGTGAGTAAAATCGAAATAGACAATTTACCGGAATCGGGATATGTCGAGCAGCTGATTGAAGATGACTTTTTGAGCCCGTTCCCGCAAGTTCAGAGCACGGAAAGACCGGACCGTGTCATAGGCGCTTTGATGGAGGGACGAGTTGCGATCTTGCTTGATGGCACGCCTTTCGCTTTGATTGCTCCGGTTACTTTCAGCATGCTGCTGCAATCGCCAGAGGATTATTATGAGCGCTGGATGGTTGGTTCATTGCTTAGAATATTGCGGTTTGTTGCTGCTTTGGTAGCCTTGTTGGCGCCCGCTATGTACATCTCTTTTATTTCGTATCATCCTGGCTTAATTCCGACCAAGCTTGCGATTACAATAATAGGCGCTAGGGTTGGCGTTCCATTCTCTTCGCTTATTGAGGCATTGATTATGGAGGTTGCCATTGAAATATTAAGGGAAGCAGGACTAAGGCTGCCCAAGCCAATCGGTCCTGCAATGGGTATCGTTGGAGGCTTGATCATTGGAGAAGCGGCTGTGCAAGCAGGTATCGTAAGCCCCATCCTTGTTATTGTGGTGGCGGTTACCGCGATTTCTTCCTTTGCCATCCCTCAATATAATGCTGGAATTGCACTCCGGATGCTGCGCTTCGTAGCGATGTTCTGCGCTGCAGCGTTTGGCATGTATGGCGTAGTGCTGTTTTTCCTGCTGCTATGCGCGCATATCGTCAAGCTAAAAAGCTTTGGCGTCCCTTATGCATCTCCGGTTGTTCCTTATCGCATTAGCGATTGGAAGGACTTATTTATTCGGTCGCCCATCTTCATGATGAAGAATAGGCCGGAAATGATGCAAACAAAAGATGTTAAGCGGCAAAAAAAATGAATTTTGAGCTGGAAGAAGGATTCCCATGAAAAATAGCTCCAAGGATCGTATCACGACCATCCAAACGGCTGTTATCATCTCGAACTTTATGCTAGGTTCAGGAATTCTTACCTTGCCCAGGGCATCCGCGGCGCAGGTGGGAACGCCTGACGTATGGTTATCCGTTATCATTGGCGGCTTAATCGCGCTTGCTGCGGGCATAATTATGGCTATTTTATCAAAATTGCATGTTGGCCAAACGGTGTTTCAATTTAATCAGCAGCTTCTTGGCAAATGGATCGGCGGCCTCATCGGCCTATCGTTTGTCATCTATTTTTTTATGACAGCGTCTTATCAGGTTCGTGCTTTATCTGAAGTAACCGTCTTATTTTTGCTAGAGGGCACGCCTTCATGGGTTATTGTCATGGTGTTTATGTGGGTGAGCTTATATTTGATGACATCCGGCATTAATCCGATCGTCAGATTATTCGAGGTAATCTTGCCTATCACGATCGTCATCTATATGCTCGTTATGTTAATGTCGTTAAGGATATTCGAATTGGATAATCTTCGGCCTGTATTAGCGGAAGGCATTATGCCTGTATTAGCAGGAGTCAAAACAACGGCATTGTCCTTCCTCGGCGTGGAAATCATCTTGGTATTAACGGCTTTTATGAGCAATCCAGAAAAATCGGTCAAAGCCGTAGCTTATGGAATAGCCATTCCTTTTTTTATTTATTTAATTACGGTCGTTATTGTCATTGGCGGCATATCCGTAGAAGGTGTAGTTACGAGGACGTGGCCTACTTTGGATCTTGTCCGCAGCTTTGAACTGTCTGGCTTAATTTTTGAACGGTTCGAATCCTTATTGCTTGTAATATGGATCATGCAAATTTATTCGACCTTTACGATTACCTATTATGCAGCTGGGCTAGGGCTGTCTCAAATATTCAAAGTCAATATTCATAAATGCCTGTATGCGCTGCTTCCGGTCGTATTTATCATTTCAACGCTTCCAAAAAATATAAATCTTCTGTTCTCGTTTGGTGACATGCTTGGCATGTCGGCCTTTTATTTGTTCGTTCCGATTCCGATTCTGCTGTTAATGCTGACCAAATGGAAGAAAAGGAGCAAATCATAATGGATGATAGCCGCATTAGCCGTATCCGGTGGTTACTAGCATGCCTATGCGTGTTTGTGCTGCTCGTTCAGACCGGCTGCTGGAGCAAGGATGAGATCGAGGATTTGAGTATTTATGTAGGCATGGCGCTTGATGTTGCCAACGAAACAGCAATTGAACGGAAAATGGATAAGCTCGGCTCAGGCTATCGAAAAAAAGATTTAATCACTTATACGCTGCAAATTGTAGATAAGCAATCGGAAGCGAAAAGCGGCGATACAAAAAGCGATTCAAATGCTAAGCCTTATTTGAACGTGTCGGAGACTGGCGATTCGCTTTTTGAAATGATCCGAGAATTTGCGGTACGTTTGGAGAGGCCGGTAGTCGGCCATCATCTGAAGTTGATTGTCATAAACGAGTCATTATCGCGACGATACGATATGAGCAATCTTCTAAGCTTCATGCTGCGGGATAATGATATAAGGCCCAACAGCCTTGTGGTCATGAGCAGCGGTTCAGCTAGGAAAGTGCTGGAGGCAAAAGGGAATGCCATTATTCCTTCCTTTCGCATTTTGGGTATGGTTGACAATCGCTATCGTACGTTAAAAATCATACCTCCTGTGTCCCTCATTAAGCTTGAAGGCAAAATGAACGCGAAATCCAGTTATCTGCTGCAAAATGTCTTAGCGTCAGACGGTGAAGTGAAGTTCTCGGGAGCAGCCGTCATAAAAGGCAAAACGCAAAAGTTTAGAGGGCGATTATCGGAAGAGGAATTGCTCGGCATTACATGGCTAACCGGCAAAGGAAAGGGCGGGGCAGTAAAAAGTTATGATCCCGATACGAAACAGATCATGACGTATGAGTTAATTACGATGAAAAGCAAAATTATGTCCCATGTCAATAACGGAAAAATTAGCTTTCACGTTGAGATAGAATCAACCGGCCGCTTAATTGAAGAATGGCTGCTTTCAAAGGAAGAGATTAATGATGAATTTAAGAGGCGAGTGGAAGAGTCGGCAGAGAAGGTAGTTAGAAGGCAAATTAAGCTGGGATTAAATAAAATCCAAAAAGAATATAAGGCGGACGTTGTTGGCTTCGGAAACCGTCTGAGCATAGAGCATCCTAAGCAATGGCGTAAAGTTAAGGAGGATTGGGACGAGGAGTTTAGCAAAATTCCCATTACCTATAGCGTAAAACTATCCGTAACCGAATCAGGTGCGAAACAGGGGCATTAAGCGCTATTTTAGCGGGAAAAAGCGATAATTTCAGATAAAAAAAACTGCGTGAAATACATATTTCACGCAGTTTGCATTTATATGGACTTTTCAGCTATCATAGTAGAGTAGTGATCACTTAAATAGAGTACATAGAATCGTTTTTTATGGGGGATTGGCCTTGCGAAAGAGACAACATGAGGTAACGGATAGCTACGGAATCGAAATCGAGCTTTTTTCCATATGGATGAAAAATAAAGGAATGACCAAGTCAACGCATCAAGCTTACATAAGTGACGTAAGTGATTTTCTTCAGACGATCTATCCGGCAGAAATGAAGAGAATTACAAAAATGGATATTATGCGTTACATGGCTGTATGCAGGGAGAAGGGAGCAGGGGATGAGGCTCGTAACCGTAAGCTGTCGTCCTTGCGGTCTTTTTTTAAAGCGATGAATGAGATGGAGCATATGGAGGGGAACCCCGCCTCATTAATTGCCAAGTCCAAGCAGGAGAAAAATCGGATTCCGGTCTATTTGGAGGAAAATGAACTCGAGGCGCTGCTCCACTCGATCAAGGGGAAATATTACATCCGAAATGTGGCTATCGTCCTATTGATGTCTTATGCCGGACTTCGCGTTGGGGAAGTGCATCGGATGAACGTCCAGGATTACCGGCAGGATGGCTCGATTCATATTTTGGGAAAAGGGCGCAAGTGGCGTGTCATTCCTTTGCCGGATGCGCTGCAAAATGTTATGAATGGCGCGTTATCCGAACGGAAGGATTCGAAGCAGGGCAAGGAGCAGCCGTTTTTTGTGTCGCAGTTTGGGCGCAGGCTGTCTATTCGCATGATTCAAACCGTTGCGGACGATACGATTAAGCTATTGAAAGAAACGATGCCTGCGCTAGCGGATAAAAGACTATCCAGCCACAAGCTTCGCCATTCCTTCGCGACGATGCAAATCCGCAGCGGCACGGATATTCGAACGCTGCAGGAGCTGCTCGGCCATGCTAGCATCGAAACCACGCAAATCTATACGCATATCGATAATAAACAGCTCAGAAATGCCATGAATAACATTTCCAGTAAAATTCCTTTAAATTTACATACTAGATAACGTAATAATAATTATGTTAACAATATGGGATAAATAATGATTTGCATGTAAAAAAAGAAGTTGACAAATACCGTAAGGTATTGTCAACTTCTTTTTTTTGTTTATTGGGCAGCTGCAAGAACCAGCTTGCGTCTTTCCTCCCGTTCCTCGGGAAGCAAGCGCGGGCAAGAATAACATTTCTCGCCATCAACGCGGCAATCATACATGCAGCAGGAAGAGCGGATAAGCAGCTTTCCGTCCGGCGGTGACCATGGGTTTTCAATATAACGCGGTTTATGAACAAACGGGTTCCGTTTACGGTTAAACACCTCTGCGGGAAGACCGATGAGGATGTCGAGATCACGCTGAAAGCTTGCCAGCAGCGATTCATCTTTCATATTTCCGAACACATAGTCCCGCACGGCATGAATTTGACCGCCAACCTGATTCCATATCATCGCTGATTTTACATCTGCGCTCAAGGCAACCGCTTCGACGATTTCATTAATTTCATTACGAAAAGAGGAAGCGAAAGCTTGGCTTAGAAAGGTTTTGCGCTCCTGCTCCTCGAGAGGAACATCGCTCCAGCGCAGCTCATTGATTTTAAAGCCAAGATGCGCATGATCATGATGCGATTCCAGCTGATAGGTTAAGTTATGTAGCGATAAATCCAAATACCGGTTATACTGCGCGGCAAAGAACAAATTCGTAATGCCAAGATTGAAGAAGGACATGCCCACGAACGAAGCTGGCAATTGAATGCCCGTTGCTTGAACCATTTCACCCGCTTTTAACAACGTATCGTACGCAATTTCCCGGTTAAGAAAATCGGTTGCAGGCAGCTCTAGCACGGGCTCTGCTGCTCCGTTTGGAGAAATATGAAAATAGGTTTCGACAAGCGTAAAATCCATTTCGTGTGACATACGCGCACCCCTTTTTGATAAACATTAAAAATACTTATAGCGTATGATATGAAGCAACGATAACGATTATCATTTTTAATCAACTCTATAAGTATAGGAGGGGGCTAGCGTGCTGTCAATATGAAGGGCTCGACAATCGTTTTTACTCGGTTAAGTCCTTCCCACATGTCTCCAGGACCGTCATAAATGAGAACGTAAGCACCGTTATAGCCAACCTCTTGGACCTGATTTAAATAAGTGATGAGCTCATCTGTATCTGGAAAACCATCAGGATCATAGGTAGGCTTGACATGAACGGAGACGCTCAGCGGGGCAGTCGCACCAATCTCCGCTAATTTGCCTTCGCCATGATAGTTGCCAAAATCGGTAATGAATCCTACATGCTCGCCTGCTTGTGCAAGCAGCTTGAGGCTGCTGTCCGCTGTCGAGGTGAGCGCTTTAAAATTTTCGGTAATGACACGCACGCCTTTGGAGACAGCGTATTGCGCCAGCTCGGCTAAAGAATCTGCGGACGCTTGAAGCGCTTCTTCATCAGTAGGCTGTGCTTCGCCCGCAACGATGCGAATTTGCTTGGCCCCGGAGAGGGAAGCCGTATCGATCCAGTGACGGATGAGCAAGAGATCGGCTGATTTTCTCGTCGCATCCGTTGTTGTCAAATCGCCGTAATCGAGAAGGAGCGTATCGAATTTAATGCCGGCCGCGTTAAAAGCGTTTCGCAGATGCTCGAGATAAGCAGGCTCCGTCGAAGGGAAATGAAAATGGCAAACCTCGATGGCTTGATACCCTCTAGCAGCGGCTTCCCCTGGAAGTTCAAGGAGCGTTATAACCTGCGGCTGTTCCTGTTCATTGGTAATAGGAGTGCTCGTTTTCTCATCCCATGCGGTCCACCGGAGTGGTCCGAGGTTGCGGTGCAAGCTCCATGTGCTGATAGATAGATATGACAAGATTCATCCCGCCTTGTTTTATAATGGGTTACATAGGTATAGCTTATCACTTCATTGGCGGAAAAAAACGGTTCGCTTTTGGCGAATCACTCCTCTCATTAGTCATCTTCAGAATTAATTCATTTTTCCCCTTGTTTTATCTGAATAATTTCTTGTTAGCATTAAGGGCAAGAAGCGAGGGAGGGTGACAAAGCTATGAAAATGATAAATGCGATGCAGGAAAAATGGATGTTTTTGTATAAATTCTTATACAAACCGGGCGAGATCGGCAGCGTAACGCCAAGCTCCAAATATTTAGCCAAAGCAATGGTCTCGTATGTACCTTGGCATGAGGTGAAAAGCGCAGCGGAGTTAGGGGCTGGAACGGGTGCGATCACGAGGCATATAAGGGAAGCCGCAAGAAAAAATACGAAATGTTTATTGTTTGAAACTGATCCCCAAATGCTTAGCGGATTAAAGCATCATTATCCAGAATTTCAATGTTATGATAATGCGGAGAGTCTATCTACCGCTCTAAGCGAAGAAGGAATCGATAAACTGGATTGCATAATAAGTGGGCTGCCCTTTTTTAATTTCCAGCAAGCGTTCAGAGATGAGCTGATTGAACAAATCGAATTCTCGTTAAAGGATGATGGCTTATTTATCGCCTACCAGTATTCCATGCAAATGAAGAAGCAATTGAGTAAACATTTTACGATTGAAGAAATGAAGTTTGTGCCGCTGAATGTTCCTCCTGCATTTGTTTACGTATGCCGGAAAAACGCTCCGCGCAAAGCGAGATAACAAATTATGATCGGAAGGTGAACGGGGTGGGCTTCAGCGTACTGGTTGTGGATGATGATCAGGAAATAAGGGATGTCCTTCATATTTATTTAAGAAATGAAGGCTATCGCGTCATTGAAGCGGAAGATGGACTGCAGGCGATTGAAGCGATGGAGCGCGAACCGATTGATCTTATTATTTTGGATATTATGATGCCAAGACAGGACGGAATTATGGCATGCCTTAAAATTAGGGAGACGTTTGAAATTCCGATCATTATGCTCTCCGCAAAGGGTGAGGATATTGATAAGATAACCGGCCTTTCCACGGGGGCGGACGATTATATGACAAAGCCGTTTAATCCGCTAGAGCTGCTTGCGCGTGTCAAAGCTCAGCTGCGAAGGCGAAATGCCGCCAATCAAGCCGCATCCGCTACAAGTGAAATCATCATAGATGATTTGATCATCTACAAGGATCAGCATTTAGTTAGCGTGCGCGGCCAAAACGTCGCATTAACGCCGATTGAATTTTCAATCCTGCTGCTGCTTGCCTCTCATCGTGGAGCGGTATTTAATATCGACAGCATTTACCAGAAGGTATGGAAGGACCAATCGGCCTTCTACTCGGATAATACGGTCATGGTTCATATCCGCAACATTCGTGAGAAAATCGAAGCGAACCCCCGGTTACCACGCTATATTAAGACGGTTTGGGGAGTGGGCTATAAAATTGAAAAATAATACGAAGAGCTCATCCAGCGGAATCCGAAGCATACGCGGCGTCATGCTGTGGGTGCCTGTCGTCAGCTTTGTCTTGGCCGTCCTCCTGTATTTGGGCATGGATACTCTTACGCGCTATCAGTTCGGGTTCGTTTTTAGCAATTATGTATCGCTGCCTATTTTTTTTGGCATGTTTTTCGGTTTGTTTTTTTTGTTCACACGCCGAATCGTAACCTATTTTAAAGAAATTACAGATGGTTTAAACCAAATTGCAGGCGGAAATCTAGAATTCCGTTTGCCTTTGACGAGGCAGGATCAGCTCGGCAGCGTTGCCCAAAATATAAATTATATGGCGGAACAGCTGCAAAGGCAGCTTGAGCGCGAGCGGCAGCTGGAAAAGTCAAAAATGGAGCTGATTACACATGTCTCGCATGATTTGAGAACGCCATTAACGAGCGTGATCGGCTATTTGGATCTATTGAAATCACATGCGGTTCAAGATGAGCAAGAGCAAGAGCGGTTTATCGGCAATGCCTATCACAAAACGCAGCAGCTAAAAAAGCTCATTGATGATTTATTCGAATATACCCGCCTGACCGGGGGCGATATTCAACTATTCTTAGAAACGATTGAAATCAATAAGCTTCTAGCCCAAATGATAAGCGAATTTGAACCCGTTGCAGGCGAGCATCGTATTTCGATTGAAAAAAACTTGTTTACGAAACCGTTCTTGGTCAATATAGACGTCGAGAAAATGGTTCGAGCGTTCGATAATTTATTAATAAACGCTTTGAAGTATTCAAGGTCGCCTGGCGAAATCAGAATTGGTTTGTTCGCAGAAGAAAGTCATGTCAAAATAACGTTTGAAAACGAAGGGAGCGCCATTACGCCGGAGGAGGAGGCGAGGCTGTTTGAACGGTTTTTCAAGCTGGAGTTGAAGGAGACTGACCAACGTTCTCTGCCTGCCGGAGCAGGGCTCGGATTAACCATTGCCAAACAAATCGTAGAGATGAATAATGGCACAATAGGCGTTATTCATGACGCAGGCAGGTATATCTTTTGGATTAAGCTGCCGATCGTGAATCGATGAAAGCGGCGGGAACAATAACCAAAGCCATAGGCTTCATTCGGAGTCATGCCCCAGAAATAAAGCCTATGGCTGATCTTATATGGTAATCATTTATTTCATGGTCCAGCTAGTAGCTTTAGCAACTGCAGCATCGGCATTTTTGAGCGAAGTGTATCCTTGATTCAATAGATCATTCCATTGCTTGACACGATTCGTACCGTTTGGCGCTTGGTTGTAATGGTTCGTGTTAACAATTAAAGTGCGTTTGGCGTGGAAATTGTTCATGAATGTCTTTTCGTTCGTGCTGCTGCCTGAACGCGAGAGGAGGCCTTGCAGCGTGTTTGAGCCGCCTGTTGCTCCGTGATTCAGGGCCGTGTCAACAAATGAGCCAATGGTCAACGCGGAGCTGAAACCACGCTGCTTCGCTTGCTGCACGCTGTAACTGATGTATACGTTGTAGAACGTACGCCACATCGCTTCTCTCCATTTAGCATTGTTTTGTTGTCCGTTAACTTTCTTGCAGAAGGAGCTTGCGCTTTCCGTAATCGTTAGAATACGGCCATTCATAGACCCTTTCGCCCCGATACGCGTTAAGCCCCCGATGGTTGAAGGGTTGCTAGCTCCGCTAATGGCATCGTATTGCTTGAAAAGCTCGGGGCCGTCTGGGTATGTGTCATTTGAACCGCCCGTTGTAGCGCCGAATATACCGATCGTATACCCGCGGTTATCATTAATATTTTCGCAATAGCCATAAAAGTTGGTCCAATTAGGTGAATCTTGCTCTGGTTTATTTACGAGCTTCATAATGTTATCCCATTGCTCGCCGTCTAGTCCCGTATTCGACTTTAGAAATTGAAGCGTCGAAGGGGAGAACTTAGCGTCATGGCTAGGACCCGCAGAAACCTTTGATTGAAGCGCAGCGGATGTTAAAGAGAGAACAAGCGCAAAGCTAAGACAAGTAATAAGCAACCATTTACTCTTGCTTCTTTTTGTAATCGTTTCCATTTAAATTAATTCCTCCTCAATAATGTTGTTTGTTGCGATCGAAGCTCAGTCTGTTCGTAAAACCTCTGATGCTCTTACGAGTGTGCTAAAAGCTTCTTGTCTTATCGGCTGATCACCTCCCTATAAGTTATAGCGCTTAAACTTTTAATTGTGAAAAATTCTACTTTAGTGAAGTAGAATAGAGGCTTTGCTAAGCCGCTTTATAGCCGCCTTGAAAATAACATAAAATATTATATTTTTTCTTTCTTTTGTTAATTGTTGCTTGATGTAAATAAAAGTAGCATATGAGCTGCTTTTTTGTCTAGAGAAATATTTTTTGAATTTATGATCGTCATTCGTCAATAAACCAAGATGAAATCGGTTAGCTTTTGCTAAATTGCGAAATAGCATTATAATAAAAGATATGGCCTGTTTAGTTGCTGTGAAATAGAGATTACGCAATGGAAGGAAAGAGAGAGATGGAAACGAAACGAATTACGACGGATGAGCAATTGGAAGAGGCGTTCCGCATTCGAAAAGCGGTCTTCGTGAAGGAACAGGGAGTAGCGGAGGAAGTCGAACTAGATGAATATGAAGATATCGCTGATCATGTTCTCGTTTATTTCGAGAATGAACCGGTTGGTACCGGCAGAGTGCGGATCGTGGATGATATGGCTAAGCTGGAAAGAATTTGCGTGCTGTCATCGCATCGCAAGCACCGCCTTGGAAGAGCGATTATGGAGGCGCTGGAGTCGATTGCCCGAGAAAAAGGGGTAGCGAAAGCGAAGCTTCATGGACAGGTTCAGGCGGCTCCCTTTTACGAGAAACAAGGATATGAAATAGCGTCGACCGTCTTTATGGAAGAGAATATTCCGCATGTTAAGATGGTTAAAGATTTATAACATTAAATAGTTAAAGAAGCCTGCGCATGCAGGCTTTTTCTTGTTTTAGACGATTTTTTTCCGGTAATGGGAGGGAGATATGCCTTTAATTTTTTTGAACATTTTCGAGAATAGCAGCGGATCGGTATACCCGACCGAGTGGGAAATATCCGAGATTGACAGCTGTTGGTTGTTCATCAGATCGCAAGCTTTGTCCATCCGGTAATGCAATAAGTACATTTGCGGCGAAAGCTGAAGGGACTCTTTGAACAGGGAGGACAAATAAATCCGGTCGATACCGATCATGCTTGCCAACTCGGAAATGCTTACTTTACTGTAATAGTTCATTTTCATATAATCGATCGCTTTGCGCACATATACTTCCTTCGCTTTCGGCAAATATCCGATTTGGTTTGGTGCGGTTAGCATGTCGACCCATTCGGATAGGAGGCGGAACAAAAGGCTATGCACGATTAGACCGCTATTTCGCTCAAGCGCCTGAGCTTCTGTAAGCTGTTCCAGCCACGGGTCAAACCATGCGGCGGGCGCATAGTGAAAATGAGGATTCGTCTTGCTAAGATTCACCTGCGAAAGCAGAGGATCGACGCTGCTGCCTTGGAAGGCAATCCACGAATATACCCAAGGCTCATGCTCATCAGCTTTCATCTGGCAAATGGTATTCGGAAATACCATGAAGCCTTGTCCTTTCTTTAGCGAATAGGTGCTGCCATTGATATGATAGCTGCCTTTGCCTTCATGGATAAACAATATTTTATAATGATCCTTAACCCCTGGTCCCCAAGTATAGCCTGGCTCGCAATATTGTTTGCCGTGATAATAATAGATGAGTTCGTAGCTCTCGCACATCGGATGCTCACTCCTTATCTCCATGCTCTTTTATATTACATTATGCCATATAAACCTTGCTTGTGGACATTCCAATTATGAATGGTGCTGAGCTATACTTTGTTAGCATTCAGCTTTAATAGCATTCATTATTGCATGCAGCAAGAGATTTATCCATCCTAACTGGTTAAAGGAGAATACGAACAATGCCATACGTTGCTGATGAAAAAAGATATTCCGATATGTTGTATAACCGTTCAGGCAAGAGCGGCATTAAGCTGCCAGCCATCTCGCTAGGCCTTTGGCAAAACTTTGGCGGCAATCAGCCGCTGGAAAATTCACGCGCGATGATTTTGAAAGCTTTTGATCTTGGTATTACCCATTTTGACCTAGCAAACAACTACGGCCCGCCTGCCGGCTCTGCTGAAGAGACTTTCGGAGCGGTTTACAAGAAAGATTTGGTGCCATACCGCGATGAGCTGCTGATCTCGACAAAAGCCGGCTATTATATGTGGGAAGGGCCATACGGCGAGTGGGGCTCCCGCAAAAATCTCCTTTCCAGCTTGGATCGCAGCTTGACGCGAATGGGACTTGATTATGTGGATGTTTTTTATTCGCATCGCCCAGATCCGGAAACGCCGCTTGAAGAAACGATGGGCGCGCTTGATCATGCAGTAAGGCAAGGCAAAGCGCTATACGTCGGCTTATCCAACTACAGTATGGAGCAGACCAGCGAAGCCGTTAAAATTTTGAAGAAGCTTGGCACGCCATGCCTAATTCATCAACCGAGCTATTCGATGCTCAATCGGTGGGTGGAGGATGGATTGCAGGATGTATTGAATGAAAATGGCGTTGGCTCAATCGCGTATTGCCCGCTTGGACGCGGTCAACTGACCAATAAATATGTAGATAAAATTGAAGCAGAGTCTAAAGCGACATCGAGCACGATGAAGCCCGAGGCAATTACTCCGGAACGCGTTCAAAAATTCCGCAGCCTTGAGGCTTTGGCGGCTAGTCGGGGACAAACCTTGTCCCAAATGGCGTTGAACTGGGTTCTTCGCGAAGGCGGCGCAACGTCAGCGCTTATCGGAGTTAGCCGTGTCAGCCAGATCGAAGAGAACGTGAAGGCGCTTGAGAGCGCACCGTTATCCGCTGAGGAATTAACGGAAATCGACGCTATTTTGAACAACTTAGCAGATATTCCGTGGTAAGAAAAGAGCCCAAGCGATTATGCTTGGGCTCTTTTTAAAATCATATAAACAATTTATGGAATCTTAAGCTTTATTTAAACTTTAATTACAAGCCTCTTAAATATTGACGCTTATCTTTAGTAGAGAGATAAAAAGTCGATTTGGGAGGTTTTTTACTATGAAAACAAAGCTATACGTCCTATATGGCGGCAAATCCGTTGAACATGAGGTTTCATTAAAAACTGCATATACAGTCATTCAATCGATAGATGAATCTAAATTTGAAATTTTTCCAATCTATATTACCCGTGAAGGCATTTGGTGCAGCCTCGATGGTCTGAGCCGCGAGGGACTAGCCATGAATGATCTTATCGTTCAGCCAACAACGGCATTGGCAGCACACTCTATTGGCGAGGTACTCGTAAAGCAAATGTCTCTGCCCGGAAAAAAAGTAGTGCTGCCGCTGCTCCATGGCTCTAACGGAGAAGACGGCACGGTGCAAGGTCTGCTTGAATTGCTTGATGTTCCTTATGTGGGCAATGGCGTGCTTTCATCCGCGCTTACGTTGGATAAGGCCATATCTAAGCAGCTGTTAGCTCAAGCAGGCGTTAAGCAAGTCGATTACCTCGTATACCGTCACGATCAATGGCTGGAGGAACGTTCGCATTTGCTGCAAAGGGTAGAGGAGAAGCTCGGATTCCCATGTTATGTCAAACCTGCATCCTTAGGCTCCAGCATCGGCATTAGCAGATGCACGGATAAGCAGCAATTGATAGCAGGCATTACGGAGGCTTTTCAATTTGATACCAAAATCGTTATTGAGCAAGAGGTCGTAGGCAGGGAAATTCAGGTCGCGGTAATGGGCAATGAAAATCCGCTTGCTTCCTTGCCGGGCGAGTTCATCCATAACCATCGGTTTTTCGATTTCGAATCCAAATATTTGGACAAGCAGCTGACGATGTCGATCCCTGCACAAATTTCCGAAGCGACTACCGTTCAAATTCGCCAAATGGCTACTCACGCCTATCAAGTGCATGGGTGCTCGGGACTTGCCCGTGTCGACTTTTTCCTAGATGAGAAAGGCCAACTCTTTTTAAATGAAATTAACGCTCTGCCGGGCTTTACGAATTTCAGCATGTATCCGGTTATGTGGGAGCGCACGGATGGCACTTCTTATGCGGAATTAGTCGAAAAGCTGATTGACTATGCCTTCACGCGCCATGCAAAAAAACAATCGATCCACTATTCGAGGTGAATGAGGATGAATAGAGATACTTGGTCTGAGGTTAGTTTGAGCAATATACGCAATAATATGCTGAAAATCCGTCAAGCTTTGCCTAAAAACGTGAAGCTGATGGCGGTTGTCAAAGCAAATGGCTACGGCCATGGCGACATTGAAGCAGCTCAAATGGCTCAGCAGGCAGGCGCCGAGGAGCTAGCCGTTGCATATTTGGACGAAGCGCTCCATCTAAGAACTAATGGGATTACATTGCCCATTCTTATTTTAACGCCTATTCATCCCAGGTCCGTAAAGCTTGCAATCGAGCATGATCTAATGCTAACGGTAACGAGTGCTGCTTGGTTCAGCGAAATGCGAGAATATAAGCCTCCATATGCCACGAAGAAGCTTCGGGTGCATGTAAAGCTGGACACAGGCCTTGGCAGAATCGGCATTCAAGAGAAGCCGCAATGGGAAGAGCTTGTTCCATGGCTCAAAGCCGCGGATGTTGTTGTTGAAGGCATTTATACGCATTTTGCAACGGCGGGGAGAGAGGATACGTCGTTTCTGAAGCAGCAATATAAACGATTCGTCGACATGATGGAATGGGCAAAAGAGTCTAGGCTCGCGGTGAACAGCTATCATTGTGCGGGAAGCGCTGCTGCGCTGCGGTTTCCGGAGTTGGCGATGGATATGGTGCGAATCGGCGCAGCGATGTACGGCTTTTATCCGAAGAAGCTTGTACCGACGATAGAGCTTGAGCCCGCGCTGAGCTTGCACAGCACGCTTATGCAGGTGAAGAAGCTGTATAAAGGGGAGTACTTAGGTTATGACAACGCCTATCAAGCTGAGGAAGATCAATGGGTGGGCACGGTTCCAATCGGCTATGCCGACGGCTGGTCACAAAGCATGCAAGGGACAGAGCTGCTTGTAGGCGGACGACGCGCCAAAGTGGTTGGGAAAATATGCATGGATCAGCTCATGGTTCGATTGCCTGGCCCGTGCGAGGAAGGCTCGGTTGTTACCTTGATCGGACGCCAAGGGTCGGAGGAAATAACGTTTGCCGAGCTGGCGGCCCATATTAACAGCGTCCCGCAGGAAATTTCGACTTCGCTAACAGCAAGGGTAACTAGAAAATACAACGACAAAGGGGAGGCACAAAAACGATGGGACAAGCGAATTATTCAATCCAGCAGCAAGGGAGCCATCATCTAAATCACGCTGCCGTTCAAGTGAGTCGATCTGAAATTTATGAAGGACATCTGGTGCTTATTAACGGAGACCATCCCATTCAGCGGCCGATAAGAGGAGAGAAGCTGCTGTCTTTAAGCTCGCATCAAGCCATTAGAGAACTGCATGATGGCATGTTATTGGAGAAGACCTGCTTGCAGCAGTTAACGGCTTTATTAGCTGCTAGTAAAGCAATGGAGGAAATAGTCGTCGTAAGTACTTATCGAACCGAGGAGGAGCAGGAGGATATTTATGCAACCTCATTGGTTGAAAATGGTCCCGACTATACGGCATGTTATGTCGCGCTTCCGAATCAGAGCGAGCACCAGACGGGGCTTGCGGTAGATGTGGGCAAGTACAGCAGCGATGTCGATTTTATTGCGCCTTCTTTTCCAGATCACGGTGCCTGTCAGACCTTTAAGCAGCTTGCCGCGGATTATGGGTTTATTCAACGCTACAAGGAAGGCAAGGAGTCGATTACGAAAATCTCCTGCGAGCCTTGGCATTTCCGCTATGTCGGGTATCCCCATTCCAGCCTGATGGAGGAACACGGCCTCTGTCTGGAGGAATATATCGCTTTCGTCAAAAGCTATGCGTATTCGGGCAAGCATCTCATGTTTAACAATGGCAGCCTGCAGGTTGAAATTTATTATGTGCCAGCGGATGAGGGGCCTACTACGACCGTGCCGATTGTAAAATGTGATCTTTACCGCTTGTCCGGCAACAACAGTGACGGATTTATTATTACTGCATTTCATGGCAGCGAACAGGATGGCTAAACCGAACTTCGGCGGGCTGGACTATGTGAAATTCATAGCTGCTATACTCGTCATTGCTAACCATACCGGCCCCTTATTGTCTTACCATGCAAATGCGGATTTCCTTATTAGCGGCATCCTGACCCGAATTGCGGTTCCTATCTTCTTTATGACATCGGGATATTTTTTCTTTCGCAAGCAGACAGGCGAACAGGCAAACGATTCGAAAGCATGGCTTGGTTATATGAAAAAGATCGGAAAATTATATGGGATCGCTATTTTATTGTATATTCCTCTGAATGTCTACACGGGCTATTTTAAGGAAAACTTTTCGGCTTACTCCTTCTTCAAGGACATCGTATTTGACGGTACCTTTTATCATTTGTGGTATTTGCCGGCTTTAATAATAGGAATAACGATAACTTATTTCTTATATAAAAAAATATCTTTGACTTCAATGCTAGCGATTGCCGGCTTATTATATGTAATCGGCCTTCTAGGGGATAGTTACTATGGCTTGATCGAAAATACGGGTGGCATCAAACCGCTTTATGATGGCATGTTTTCCGTGTTTGATTACACGCGAAACGGACTGTTTTATGCGCCAATATATCTTGTGCTGGGTGCCTGGGCAGCCAAGCATCCGCCCAAGCATGCAAGAAAACCGGTGGTTTATGCCAGCTTATTTTTGCTATCATTAGCATTAATGTTTGCCGAGGGCATTTTATTGAAATCATGGGAGCTTCCCCGTCATGACAGCATGTACGTTTTTGCGCTGCCCGCCACTTATTTTTTGTTCCAATGGGCATTGCTTTGGAAGGGGAAATCAGGCAAGGCGTTTAGGGAATGGCGCGTATGGATATATATTTTGCATCCAATTGCGATTGTGCTCGTTCGAGGCGCTGCAGAGGTCATTAATCTGGAATCGATATTTATTGCGAATAGCCTCATTCATTTTGCAACGGTATGCCTATTGTCGGTCGTAATGGCTGCGGTTGCCGTGAAGGTTTCCGACATAAAATTTAAGCTTCGATCATAGAAATGGTACTGGGAGACGTTCATTACGTTTAGTGGTACGAGAGGAGAAGCCGCATCGAAGGAGCATTACCCGCAGCAAGGAGGGATTGTTATGAGTATCGAATTGCTCATTCAACTGCTCGTGCTTATCGTAATGATCATCGATATGGCTAACAGATCAAAAGATTCTTAAATCGTGGAGGCAAAGCATCCGAACCGGGTGCTTTGTCTTTTTTTGTGCGCATGCATCGGATTACAGAAAAAGGAAACGAAAGTGGAATGAGGAAGGATGATGAATATGAATACGATTGAATGTCCCTGGTGCAGCAGCGTAGTTCAATTGGATCAAAATGTATGTCCGGCATGCAAGCATGAGGTGCTCGCACAGCATTTAGACACAAGTCAAAGCGATGTGCCAAACGATCATTTTGATTCGGAAATAGCGCTGGGTGAGTTTGACCTTGCATCGAGTATTGCGAATAAGTTTGAATGCTCCAAATGCAAGAATACGGAATGCGAAGTAGATGAAATTGCAATGACAGGTGCTGGACTTAGTAAACTATTGAACATCCAATACCATCTTTTTTTATATGTTTCTTGCTTGCAATGCGGCTTGGTTGAAATATATAATCCGAATATGCTGCATAACAAATGATTTTTGCCAAGAGGAGTATGCTGGATGAAGGACCTGCATGTATTCCATTATGACGCGTTTACGACAATACCGAATAGACCCGGTAACCGGTACAGCCTCTGGCGTGATGGGGGCTTACTATTTAACCTACATAAAGCCGGAGCTAAGCTCGGCAAAGCTTGTTGTGGAGCAAGGGCAATAGCAAAGCACAAAGCAGAGACGGCCGAGTTAAAGCTGAAGCGACGAAGCAGACTGCGAGTGAGATGGACATTTTTATAAGCGGTTCGGCGGTTTGGGTTGGAGAGATTGACAGGAGGATATTTGAGTGAAATACGAGATTATTTTGTTTGATGCGGATGATACGTTGTTTGATTATTCATTAGCTGAGGCGCATGCGCTAAAAAGTGTGTTTTTTGAGCATCATATTGAGCTTCTTCCCGCTCACGTGGAGCTGTACCGATTGGTAAACCAGCAGCTATGGAACGACTTTGAGAAGGGGATTGTTACGCTTGATTTTTTGCGTCATGAACGGTTTAGGCGAATGTTTGCCGAGGTGCAAGCCGATCTGGACGCGGTTCATTTTAGCGAGCGATACGTTCATTATTTGGGAGAGGGCTCCTTCCTCATAGAAGGCTCAGAAACTCTTATTCAGCAGATACGGGGCAAAGGCTACCGTCTAGCGATCATTACGAACGGGATTAAACAGACGCAGCATAGCCGTATTGGACGGTCGAGCTTAGCGAATTCCTTCGAGCATATTATAGTTTCAGAGGATACGGGTTATTCGAAGCCGCACACGGGAATTTTTGATTTTGCGTTTAATAAGCTGAATGCAACGGATAAGTCCAAGGTGCTCATTGTTGGCGATTCATTAACGTCCGATATTCAAGGCGGCATCAATTATGGCATCGATACTTGCTGGTACAATCCGAAGCGAAAGCTTAATGAATCGTTGATCAAACCGACTTATGAAATACAGCGTTTAGATGAATTACTTCAGTACGTTTAGAACAAAAGTCGATTTCCTTAAGTATAAGGGATCGGCTTTTTTTTATCGATGGAATGCGTCCAGTTATTCATTGATTGTGTGATAGACTAACAAAAATAATATACATATTGCAAAAGTGAGAGAAAAACGTTTTTGATAACGTTGTATATAGTGTAAAAGCTTTTACAAAAAAGGGGAATTGTTGCATGAAGTCTAACGAGAATAATTTTATACAACGATTACAGCGGCAAAAAGAAGACGCTATTGAATATATCATTGATCACTATTTGCCACTAATCAAAGGGGTTTCGTACAAGGTCCTGTCCCCGCTTGGAAACGATGGATTGATAGAGGAATGTATCAACGATATTTTTCTATCCATTTGGAACCATTCGAGAAAATTTCACGGTGATTCGGCGGACTTCAAGAAATGGATTTGTGCGATTGCCAAGTTCAAAGCTATCGATTACTACAGAAAAGCGAATAGGAAAGCTGAATTCACCTCAGATGGGCTGGAATTGCATGCGGAAAGGTCAGCAGAAGATGAGCTGATCATGAGGGAAGACAAAACGGAGCTGATCAAGTTAATTAACCTGTTGGAGCCAGTTGATCGGGATATTTTTATTATGAAGTTCTTTCTTGGTTTAAAAACGGGGGAAATATCGACAAAGCTCGGTCTTACGAACGCATCGATCGATAATCGAATTTATAGAGGGAAAAAGAAGCTTAATCACGAAGCTGCGAATTTTAGCCTTGGAGGTAGTGTATGATGAAGGATGTATATGAATTATTAAATGATATAGACATCGATGAACATGAGTTTGTGGAAATGGAAGTCGATGACTTTGAAAAGGCTAAAGTAAAAGAAGCATTAAAGGAATCCATAAACAAGAAGAAAAAAGTAAAGGGTTGGAAAAAGAAAGCCGCGGCCGCTGCTATAATAGTCGGTGTATCCGCTGCAACGTTTGGCGTAACCTTTCCTGCCTATGCGGTCAGCATTCCTGTAATCGGAGATATTTTTAGATTTTTGGATAATGGAAGAACAGGTCTTTATGAGGATTATAAGCAATACTCCACTGCATTGAATATGTCACAAGAAAGCAATGGCATTAAGATTACGATAAATGATGCCATATATGATGGAAAGACTGTTAGTTTGACCTTTTCGATAGAAAGTGAACGACAATTAGCTGATCATCCTATTTCACATCCCTTATTAGATATAAAAGGAGCATATGGATCGGGAGGCAGCATTCAAATTTCAAAAGTGGATAAAAATAAATATGTGGGATTACTCACCTCTACGAGCCATTTTCGCAAAGAAAGGGATTCAGTCAAAATAAGATGGAAGATTGACAGCCTAGCCATCAAAGAAGCTCCGGAGAAAATAAACGGCAATTGGAGCTTCGCTCTATCACTAGATGCGACGGAAAGGACTACGCAAGTTATTAACCAAAGCGTTGAGCATGAAGGAGTGGTGGTGAACGTAGGGAAGATAGCGGTATCGCCAATGTCTTTTATCGTATACTTTGACCAGATCGTTTCCGAGAAAACAAGGAACAAGTGGCATGGGGTAGACGTGGATATAGAGATTAAAGATGATCTGGGCAACCGATACACGGGTCAAGGAAATGGAGGATCTGGCGATCGGGACGGCTATAACATGAGATGGAGTAAAACGTTCGAAAAATTAGACGAGAATGCTACGAAACTTATCCTTACGCCCCGTATTAACTTTTATGAACATACTGCTGACAATCATGGTTCAATAGAAATGACGAAAGATGGACAAAAAGAGATTCCTGTATCACTAAAAACCGGAAAGGGAAGAGAGGAGTATGCAGCAGACGATATCGTTATTGAATTGAAGAAATAATGGTTAAAAAGAACGATGCAAGCATCAGCTTAAGCATCGTTCTTTGTTGTGTGTTAATCCAGCTCCCAATCCTGCAGCAGCATGATGGCGGCGCCGGCCGTTACCGCGTCTTCCGTAAGCTGGCCTTGCGTAAATTCGGGCTCATATTGCGGAGAGTAATAAATGTTGCTGCGTGCGACTTGTATAACGGTATCATAGATCGACTTATGCACCTTGACGAGCGGGCCGCCCAAAATAACCGCCTCGGGGTGAAGGATATTAATCAAATTGGCAATGCCAATTCCCAGATAGGTTGCCGTTTGCAGAAATTGCTCCGTAACAAAAGCATCCTTCTGTATAAAAGCTTTCTGCAGCGCGTCGAACTGAATTTCCTCCGGCGGTATGCCTTTGAGTGAGCTTTCTCTGCCAAGCTTGAGCTGTGAGCGTATTTTTTTCTCCAAAGCAGGGATCGAGACGAGCGCTTCAAGCGCCCCATAATTCCCTTCGTCGCCGAGTCTTGGGCCATCCGTTTGTATAATCATTTGACCGAAGGAGCCTTCCATGTCGACGGCGCCTCTCACGATTTGGCCGCCTGACATCATCGAGGTCCGCAAACCAACACCCGCATGGACATAAAGCATATGCTTCACTTCTTCATCCCTAAGCGCCCAATGCTCCCCGATAATTGCCGTATTAGCTCCGTTATCAAGCAGTGCCGACAGCCCTAACCGCTGCTCCAGCAACTCGCAGATCGGAACGTTGATCCAGCCCTCGGCGGGAAAATAGCGAGGCTTCAGCATGATGCCATCCTCACGGCTTAATGGGCCTACGGCGCCGATGCCGATGCCGATTATTTTATCGCGCGCAATTTGGCACTCATTCATCATGCGCTCAGCGAGCTGCGTGATTTTGCCAATCAGCCTCTCCGGCGTCATACGCTCGTCCATCTTCCATCTCTCGAAAGCCAGCGGTTTTAAGTTTAGATCGTATAAACCGATTGAGGAGGAGAACCGCGAAATCTCCAAACCGAACACAGCGCGGTGACTCGGGTTTACCCTATACAGAATCGGCTTTCGGCCGCCGGTAGATTGCCCAAGTTCAGACGCTAATATCAAACCGTCCGTCAGCAGCTCTTCCAGTAGTCGTGATAAGCTGGTGCTGGTTACCGTAAGCCGCTCCATTAAAGCGGCCTTGGAAACTAATCCATTTCGAATAATAAAATCAAAAACTTGTTTTTTTATAGTGGGATGCTTCACATTCATCATCTATTCTCCATTTGTCCAAGTAGTTAGATCGGATATAAACCAATTTCTATTATATGCTGTTTAGAGTAGGCGTGACTAGACAATCGCTATAAATAATTTTAATACTTCAACGAGAGCAGCCTCGTATCCGCTCATCTTACTTTACTACGAACCGCTGCATAGCACAAAAAAGGCTGACCTGGGATTGATCGAATCTATTTCGGAAAATGAATCGTAGAGAGAGAGTATGCAATCAGACGAATCTGCAAAAAGCCACTCTATACGAATAGGAAGCTGATATTGAGCAGCGTGACGTGAAAATTTGTCATAATTCGACAATTTGTTCGGTTGTGCTAGCGGAAAAAGCGTTCTATAATAGGTTCATAAGCAAATTATCGATAATCCAATGAGCAAGGAGGGACGTATCGATTATTTTTTTCAATATAATTGTTAACGCTTTCTTTTTTTGACCTATATTATCGATAATCGATAATAGGAAACGGAGACGTGAGTGCGATGTTCGAAAACCTGTCTATTTCACCTGTTCATTCGATAAGCGAGCAAGTGTACACGGCATTGAAGAAGGAAATTCTTGCAGGAGAGCTTCAGCCGGGGGCACGGCTGCTCGTGCTAGAAATCGCCAAGAAATTCAACATCAGTCAAGCACCGGTTCGCGAAGCGCTGGAACGACTGAAATCAGCAGGCTTTATTACGGGCATCCCGAACAAGGGCTCGGTTGTTTCTAATATAACCGCGAAGGAAATTAAAGATATTTTCGAGCTGAGGGAAATTATCGAAGGATTTGCGGTCAGGCAATCGATGCAGCGGCTGGACGATCATGATTTTGAATACTTAGAAGACGTCATTCGGCGCATGCACCTCGCACACGAGCAAAATGATATTTTGAACATATTGGAGCTTGATATGGAGTTCCACGGTTTTTTTTATAAACGCTGCGATAATCATATGATTTTGGAGCTATGGAATCGGATGCGGATAAAAGTGATGCGCTTTATGGCCATCTCGAATCGGCATTATTCAACGGATGGACTCGCAGATTGGCATCTCCGTCTCGTTGATGTGCTTCGCACGGGCGATACAGATTTAGCGGAACAGACTTTTATCGAGCATATGCACTCTTATAAAATGATTCATCTCAATTAGTGTCATGCATCTCGTAAGTTAACCTTACAAAAGGGGCAATGGAGTATGCTGAGCGAGGGATTATTGTTTAAAGAAGATGTCATTCTTACTTGGATGAGGGATCGTTTCCTCCGGAATTTAGTATCAAACGCTGCCGCTGCCAAGACGGATTTGAAGGAAAGCTTATCGCGATTGCAGCTTAATCCCTATTACACCTTTCCTGCGCTCGCTTTGCTGGAGCCGGCCGTTCATTTTGGCGATGAGCATGAGAAGATCGTATACTTAGAGCGGATGCGGGATTATATGCAGAAAAAAATATCGGACAGCAGTATCGTGTTTGTTGATGAGGAGGGCCGGGTTGGCTTGCTCTTCTCATGGGTGTCCAAGGAGCCGATCGAGAGCATTCAGGTGATGTTGACGGAGCATTTCCAGCAGCCATTTAATATCGGGGTGGGGAAGCCTTGCGGCCACCTGTATGATATTGTTCATTCCTATCGGCAGGCTTCGCGCGCGCTGCAATATAAGTTTTACCGAGGGACGGGAAAAATTATTTACTATAACGAGCTAGGGAGATATGAATCGCTGCAGCACTATCCTTCGGATAAGGAGAAGGCGCTGTTTGACGCGTATAAAGCTGCGGAGACGACGGATGAGATTGCGGAATACGTGCACCTTCTTTATAATGAGCTCCTTCATAAAGGTCCATTGGATACGCAAAGCGTGTACGATCTGACCGTTAGGCTGCTCGTAGGAATGGAGAAGCGCGTGCTGGCCGAGGCTGAAAACGTTAGCGCGTACGAGCAATTTGACGTAATGTCGATCGTGAAGCTTGAGACGCTGGAAGAAATTAAACAGTATGTGATTCATTTTCTGATTGGCCTTAAGGACGTGCTTGCTCACAACCAGAAGGAGAGCCATCGCAGCATTATCAAAAAAACGATTCATCACATGGAGCAGGAATGTCAATTTGCGTCCTTGCAAAGCGTTGCCCAGAAGGTATATATGACGCCTACTTATTTGAGCTTGCTATTCAAGACGAACACGGGAAAAACGTTTATCGAGCATTTGACGGATATTCGGATTGATAAAGCGAAGGATATGCTAAAGAGCACCCACTATAAAAACTATGAGGTAGCAGAGCGTGTCGGGTATCAAGATCCACGATACTTCAGCCAAATATTCAAAAAGAAGGTCGGCTTGTCGCCTAGCGAATACCGGGAATCGATCGGGAAGTAGATTTCATGAAAAGAAAGGACTCTATCGGCAGCATGCCTGCCAACGGAGTCCTTTTTATTATAGCCTGACATCGCTTTGAGGGCCGTTTCGCTCGTTCTTTTGCGCTTCGGCAAGCTCTGTTTCCCACGTAAGATGTCGATATTCCGCTGCTGCGTCATCCGTTTCGAACCAGTTCAGGAAATCCGTCCAAAGAGCTACATTCCATCCAGCATCGATCTGAGCTGTGGAATAAACGCTGTCGCGAAGCCTTACGAAACCAAACACATCGCGTACCTGGGATTTTTCCGCTTGAACGACCGTTAGCTCGGCTAGATGAGGCGGGATGAAAATAACGCCGGCCGGCGTTCCGAGCACGACATCGCCCGGCATACAGATCGCTTTGCCGATCCGGGTCGGCACGTTCATTCCAACCATCGTAACATCTGCAATCGCCGTAGGGTCGCTGCCGCGATAAAAGACGTTAATATTTTCAATTTCAACGACTTGCTGATTATCGCGAATGCCGCCCCATATGACTGCACCGCCGCGCTTCGTACGGGTTGAGATGGCTGTCGACAAATTTCCTCCTACATAGGTGCCAAGGTGAACCTTATCGAACATATCGACGACCGCAACATCGTCTTCAACCAAGGAGTCGATGACCCATTGATTAAAAAAGCCCTTGCGATCCTCTTGCTCGTGGCCGTATTTAAGTAGAGTTTCATGTAGATCAGGTCGCTTCGGCACCATCACGGCTGTTACGGCGCGTCCGACCATTGTTTTATTTGGATGAATGATTTTGAAATCGCCTTCGAACTGAAAAGCATAACCTCTGTTCCAGAGAGGGCCCCAGGCTTCCTCCAACGTAATTTTTCGCATGCGGCGAAGAACATCCTCGGATACTTTAGGGCGTCCATTAGGGAAGCGTTCGCCCTGCCAAAGCGGCGTAAGCTGAATCATATCTTCCGGGTTATCAAATTTCATCTGAGCACCTCTTTCGAAAGTAGTGTGTTGAAGGCTGGTGTGCCTTGCTTGCTAAGTCTATTGTTAGGGAGTTTCCCCTATTTGTCGATGCGACTTTCTTAAGGCATTTTTCGCCAATCTATGAATTTTTCACACTATATAAAATCAAACGATTTCATAATTTCTTCCCCTTCATTCATGTAACCGCTTTCGTTTAAAGTAAGGGAACATTATCCACGAAGGGGGAGGAGATGATTGGAGTGAAGGCGGAGAGAGCAGCATCAATCGCATTAAAGAACAAGCCAGCAAAGACAAAGCGAAAGCAAAAAGGGGCAACCCAACTAGCCGGTTATATTTTTATTTCCCCATGGCTAATCGGCTTCTTGCTGCTGACGCTATGGCCAATCGCACAATCGTTTTATTTATCGTTTACCGATTATTCCTTGCTGGAGGACCCCGTTTGGACCGGTACGGACAATTACGCCAAAATATTTACGAGCGATGCCACCTTCACGAAGTCGCTCAGCGTAACGTTTATGTTCGTCCTTTTCTCAGTTCCGCTCAAGCTGTTTTTCTCGCTTATGGTCGCTTTGGCGCTCAACAAAAACATGCGGGGGATGAACATCTATCGGACGGCTATCTACTTTCCATCCTTAATCGGCGGAAGCATTGCCGTTGCCGCCCTTTGGCGCAATATGTTCGGAATCGACGGTTATATCAACCAGGTGCTGGCTTGGTTTGGAATCGAAGGCGTAGGCTGGATCTCCAATCCGGATACATCGCTTGGCACGCTGATTTTGCTCAATACATGGCAATTCGGCTCTACGATGGTTATTTTTCTAGCAGGGCTGAAGCAGGTGCCGCAGGAGCTTTATGAATCTGCTTCCGTAGACGGAGCAGGCAAGGTAAGGAAGTTTATCAGCATTACGCTGCCGATGCTCTCGCCGGTTATGTTCTTTAATCTTGTGCTTGGGATCATCGGATCGTTTCAAACGTTTACTTCCGCATTCATCATCACGAAAGGCGGACCTATTAATTCAACGTACATGTATGCGATGTTTCTTTACGAAAAAGCGTTCAAGCACTACCAGATGGGCTATGCGTCTGCGCTTGCGTGGATTTTGCTCACGATTGTCGCGCTGCTCACGATCATTAATTTCGTAGCATCGAAATACTGGGTATTCTACGAGTCGGATGGGGGGAAAACGAAATGAATTCGCTGCGTATCAAGCTGTCGAGCCATTTGTATTTAACCCTATTCTCCTTTATTATGCTGTACCCCGTCATCTGGTGGGCAGGCGCTTCGCTTAAGAAGACGGAGGAGCTCAGCTTGCCGACGATTTGGCCTTCAACGCCGATGTGGAGCAACTATTGGGATGGCTGGCATTTCTCATCCGAATATACGTTTGCTCATTTCTTCGGCAACACGCTGCTAATGGAGCTGGGAAATGTCATCGGCGGCGTTGCTACCGCTGCGATTGTCGCTTACGGCTTCGGAAGGCTAAGCTTCAAGCTGCGCGGCTTTTGGTTTTCGATTCTCCTCCTTACGATGATGCTGCCGGGCCAAGTAACGGTTGTTCCGCAGTACATACTGTTCAATAAGCTTGGGTTTGTAGACAGCTACGTACCGCTTGTGCTTCCGCATTTTTTTGGGGGAGGGGCATTCTTTATTTTCTTGCTCGTCCAATTTATTCGCGGCATTCCGAAGGATCTAGATGAGGCTGCCACGATAGACGGAGCAAGCGTTTACGGCATTTTTTGGCGGGTCATCCTGCCTTTGCTCAAGCCAGCGCTCGTTACAGTAGCGATCTTTACTTTTATTTGGAGCTGGGATGATTTCTTCGCGCAGGTGCTTTATTTAAGCTCCGTCGACAAGTTTACGGTAGGCTTGGCGCTGCGGATGTTCATCGATCAATTCGACATTCAGTGGGGGCAATTGCTTGCGATGTCCTTGCTGTCGATCTTTCCTTCGGTCATTATCTTTTTCCTTGCGCAGAAGCACTTTGTCGAAGGAATAGCGACTACTGGTCTCAAAGGATAACCGCATTACATTTTACAAAGGTAAAGGGGATGTTCGAGGATGAACAAAGGCTGGTCAAAAAGCTTCGGATTGTTGATGCTGGCTTTGCTGCTAGTGCTGGCAGCATGCAGCGGAGGCGGAACCAATGGAAGCAAGCAAACGAATGGCGGGGAGAAGAGCACGGAGAAGCAAGGCGACAAAGGCGGTAAAGAAGCAGGCGGCAAAACGACGCTGAGCATCATGTGGTGGGGGCCGGATGCCCGCCATGAGGCAACGAAGAAAGCGCTGGACATCTACTCGCAGCAAAATGCAAACGTGACCTTTAAGCCGGAATTTATGGCATGGGATGCTTTCTGGCAGAAGCTGCCAACGCTCGCCGCATCGAAGTCTATAACCGATGTGCTGCAGATGGATGCTGCATACATTCAAGAGTATGTGTCCCGCGGGCAGCTGGAGGACCTCTCCGATATTGATTTAAGCGGCATCGTTGATCCTTCGGTTATCTCGAATTTGCAAATCGACGGCAAGCTGTATGGCATTCCGCTCAGCCAAAATGCGCAAGGCATCGCGTTCAACAAAACGGAGCTTGAGCAATATGGCATCCCGCTTCCTCATAAGGATTGGACCTATGATGAGTTTTTCCAATGGGCAAGAGATGCGCGGGCGAAGCTGCCTGAAGGCAAATATCCAATTGGCGATACGACGACATGGGATAGCTTCAACTATTATCAGACCTCGATGGGCAAGGCGCCGATCATGTCCGATGGCGGCAAAACGTTCACGCTCGACAAGGATTTGTTTATGACCTTTTATCAAACGTATGAGGAGTTCCGCAAAGCGAAGATCGTGCCGCCTGCCGAGAAAGCAGCCGCGTTCCTCGAAAACGATCCGCAAGCCGATCCGATGGCATCGGGGGTCGTGATGACAAGAGGAGCAACGACGGGCTCCGTCAGCGCGCTTGAGCAGCTTATGCCTGGAAAAGTAGGTGTCGTCAACATGCCGGTTGGACCATCTGGCGGCGGATGGGCACAGTCTACGATCTTTTTGAGCGTTAGCGCCAACTCGAAAAATAAAGACGAAGCCAAAAAATTCGTGAAATGGTTTATCTCCGATAAAGAAGCAGGCGGGGCGCTTGGCTTAACGCGCGGCATTCCGATTAACCCTGATGTGTATAAAGAGCTTGAGCCTGCTCTTGAGGCGAAGGATAAGCTGGGCAAAGAAATTTATGATCTTTCATTAGATAAGGCATTGCCGTTCTTCCCGCCGGCTGCAGGGTTCTCCGAGTGGGTGGATACGTATAAGAAGGAAATGGAAGCCGTTACTTTTGGCCAGCAATCGATCGAAGATGCGTTCAACAAAATAGACAAGATGGGCAAGGAGCTTGCAGCGAAAATTGCCGGCTAATTAACCAATATTGAAAGTGAGGTTTTAAACATGCAGTTAGCAGAAGTATTTCCGTCCCAGCCGTCTCGGCTATGGCATTTGGCGAAGCAGCTTGGCGTCGATCATGCGGTAGGAGGACTGCCGTGGGAGGAAAAGCTGGAGAAGCCATGGGATTTAATGCCGCTTATCCGTATGAAGCAAAGATTTGCTGACTTTGGCCTTGCGCTTACCGTTATCGAATCAATGCCGCCAAGCAATGAGATTAAGCTAGGGACTTCCGGGAGAGACGCCGAAATCGAAGTGTTCCAGCAATTTATTACGAATATGGGCGCGGCAGGCATTCCCGTCCTTTGCTATAATTTCATGGCGCAGTTCAACTGGTTTCGGACTTCAACAACGACGCGGACGCGCGGCGGGGCGCTCGTCTCAAGCTATGACCATAGCTTAATGAAGGATGCGCCGTTAACAGAAGCCGGGACCGTGAGCGAGGAGCAGCTTTGGGAAAATCTCCAGTACTTCATGGAGCGTATCGTGCCGGTTGCGGAGCAGGCGAAGGTGAAGCTGGCGCTTCATCCCGATGATCCTCCGATTACGCCGATAAGAGGCATATCGCGGATTTTAACGAGCGCGGCTGCATTGCAGCGTGCCATCAATCTCGTTCCGAGCGAATATAACGGCATTACGTTATGCCAAGGCACCTTGGCTACCGCCGGCGAGCATATTCCGAGCGTAATTCGCCAGTTTGCGAAGCAGGATAAAATGTTTTTCGTCCATTTCCGCGATGTCAAAGGAACGCCGGAGAAGTTTGAGGAAACGTTCCACGATGACGGGCAAACGAATATGCTTGAGGCGATGCACGCTTATTATGAAGCAGGCTTTAGCGGGCCGGCAAGGCCGGACCATGTGCCGACGATGGAAGGCGAGGACAACGCTAACCCAGGTTATGAGCTGCTAGGGCGCTTATATGGAATCGGCTACATTCGTGGCTTGATGGAAGCCGCTGAGGCTGCTCGGGCGGCAAGGGGCACCGTGGCAAGCGTCAGCGTTTAGAAGACAAGTAGAATTAGAAGTGTGGCACCTTCGACTACTGCTAATATAGCGGTGTTGGAGGTGCTTTTTGTTGCATGGGATGAAGCGAAGGAAACCAATAGTTAAGCGGAGGGACGGTGTGCGGGGCGGTTGAACGTCAAAAAGAAGCGGAATGCAACAATGCATCCCGCTTCTTTTATTTCGTCTCAGCTCCACAGCCGGTCATTTGAGTGGTAGTGATTCCAGTTGTCTGTAGCCTCCCATAGGCCAGGTATTTTGGGATGAAGATGCTGCGCCAATACTTCATCGTTCAGGTCGTCAATGCCAAGGCCAGGCGCATCCGTCATATGGATGAAGCCATTCTGCACAAGCTTCTTCGGAAGCTTGCTGCTTATGATAATGTCATCCCACCAAGGCACTTCGCAGGAATGGTATTCAAGCGCCATGAAGTTTTCGGTAGCTGCGGCGACATGTGCGGCTGCTAGGCAAGCGATCGGGCTCTCCGCCATATGAATGGCCATTGCAACGCCGTACTCCTGCGCCATATCGCCGATTTTTTTCGTTTCTAATATTCCGCCTGTCGTCAGCACGTCGGGATGGATAACCGATACGCCGCCTGCTTGGAGCAGGGGACGGAAATTTTCCTTCAAATAAATATCCTCGCCCGTACAGATCGGAGTGGCGACCGCACGGGAGAGCTTCGCATATTGCTCCGTGTACTGCCAAGGCAGCATATCCTCCATCCAAGCCAGATTAAATTTATCGACGCGCCGTCCAAGCTTAATGCAATCCTCTAGGCCGATATGTCCAAAATGATCGACCGCAAGCGGCACCTCGTAGCCGATAACAGCGCGCACATCCGCAACGTATTGCTCAAGCATATCCAGACCTTTCTCGGTCACATGAATCGCGGTAAAAGGGTGGGGGATGTTGTGGATGTCATAGTGCTGGTTTCGGATATCACGAATTTCATCTTCCGTCAGCGTATCATGATTGTTGCTATAGCGGTTTTTGGAGATGCTGCGCATTTCCTCCAAGAAGCCGAGCGGAGCGCTTAACGTGCCAGGCTCGTTAATAATCTGGCCAATGCCAAGATCCATCTTAAGGAAGGAGAAACCTTCCTCCATTCGCTTCTTAAGCGCCAAGCCCATCGCCGTACCCGTATCTTTGCCGACTACCTCGGTGTCGCAGTACATACGGATTTTTTCGCGGAACTTTCCGCCAAGCATTTGATAGATCGGTACGCCGTAAGCCTTGCCAGCTAAATCCCATAATGCGATTTCAAGTCCGCTAACGCCGCCGCCTTGCCTTGCATGACCGCCGAACTGCTTAATCCGCCGAAAAAGCTTATCGATGTTGCATGGATTCTCGCCAAGCAATCGGCCCTTCAGCATTTGAGCGTACACTTTATCTGCACCGTCACGCACCTCGCCAAATCCAACGAGCCCTTGATTGGTGAACACTTTAATTAAGCTGCTATGAAACGGGCCGCCTACAATATCGGTAAAACGGATGTCGGTAATGCGAAGCGCGGCAGGGTTTGAATGGGTGCTGACATGGGCTAACGTTTCCTCATAGGATGGGTTGTTGGACACGAATATTCACTCCTTGAACGTTATGGTTAAAAGGTGATCAAAGCAGCATGCTGCCGCCGTCAAGCCTAATTGAAGAGCCCGTCATAAACTCGCTTTCTTCCGATGCAATAAAACAAACAAGCTGCGCGACGTCCAGAGGACGGCCCACACGGCCAAGCGGAAACTTATCACGGATGGACCGGCTTGTTCTTTTTTGCTTCTCGATATCCTCCGCCGTCATGATCGGCTTCGATTCACGCGCGCTTTGCTTGCCGACGTCAACTGCTCCAGGCTCGATGGTATTGACGGTAATGCCATACTTGGCAAGCTCAATCGCGCTTTCCCTGCCGAGCATGCGAATGCCGCCCTTAGTCATGGAATAAACGACGTCAAAGTCGGTAGGGCGTTTGCTATGAACCGAGGACATGATGATGATTCGGCCGGATTGCTTCATTTTCATATACGGAATGACAGCTTGCATGCATTGCCAGTATCCCTTCAGATTAATGTTCATCATCCGGTCAAACGAGGCTTCGTCATGCTCAAAAAAATCATAATTCAGCTGCAAAGCCGCATTGTTGACTAAAATATCCATTCCGCCGAAGTGTTTAACAACGGTTTCAACCATACGCTCAATTTCGTCCTTATGCGCCACATTGGCTTGGACGATCATCGCACTGCCGCCAAAATCATCAATTTGCCGCTTCGTGTGAAGCGCGCCGGCATCGCTTTGATTGTAATGAATCGCAACCCGAACGCCGCGGCGAGCCAGCTCGATAGCAACCCCTTTGCCAATTCCCGTTCCTGCACCGGTTACTAATGCTATTTTTCCAACCATACTCATCCTGCGCCTCCTTGCCGGCTGTTAAGGTCGCTTCATCTTGAAGTTCATGTAATGCAGCAGAAAGCCGCCATCGAGTCTAATATCTGATCCGTTGATATAGCGCGCCTCGTCCGAGGAGAGGAACATCACTAGCTCAGCTAGATCATCCGCGCTGCCAAGTACGGCATTCGGTATTTTATATTCATAATCGTTATACAGCGTGGAGAGCGTGCTTTCAAAAACCTCATGATCGCCGTCCAGCGGCCCCAGCTCGATTGTATTTACGCTGACGCCGTTCCGGCCTAAGACGAGAGAAGCTTCCTTTGCCAGCATTTTGACCGCGCCTTTGGATACGCTGAAGGTGAATGCGGAGCCCGTTGGCTTCTCGGCGTGAATAGAGGAGACGTAGATGATCTTCCCGGTTTGCTTCTCCATCATCTGCTTGCCTACCTGCTGCGTACAAATAAAAGCTGATTTGGCATTGATGGCCAAACTTTTTGTAAAAACCTCTTCATCGCCAAATTCAATCGAGCTTTGGTAAACTTCCTTATTGTTGTGGATGAGTACATCAACGGCGCCTAGCTGCTGCTCCGCGAATTGAAGCATGTCCGCGACGTCCGCGGATTTGCAAAGGTCAATATTAACGACTATCGCTTGCGAGCCAGCCTCCTGAACCTGCTCTAGCTCCGAAGTAATTGCAGTGCCTCCCGAACGGCTGTTCAATATAAAATGAGCGCCGCCTTGCGTCAACCGGTTAATGATTGCTTTGCCGCTGATTTGATCCGAATCTGTAATAAAAACGACTTTTTTGTGCAAAAGCATAGATCCCCTCCATTAAGGCAGACATTGGCTGAATAAAAGCCCTTTAGCTTTATCTTAGTGAGTTTGACCCTCGTATGGCGATGCCGTAAAGTTATGATTTTGTTTGTTTTTTTGCAAACGTCATTCCGACTCTCTTATCGTGTTAAAATAGGGATATCATGCCAATTTAAACGGAGGCCGTAAATGAAGAAGCATAAAAAAACGATTCTTTTATCTTTAATTGGGCTTTTTATCGTTCTTGTATATATGCCTGTCCTTATAAGCTATGCAAACTATCGATCCATCAAAGTGAACAATGAAAATACGGATCAATTTATTCATCATTTAGAAGCTGTGGTCAGGCAAAAGGATTCTTTTGAAATGACGGAAGTAACGACTTTTGACTGGGATCAAATGTATATGTTCCCACCTTATTTCTCAAGGGAAGAGATGCGGAAAGCAACGGGGACAAAATGGACCACGGAAACCTCATATCTGGCTTACCTAGCAAATGAATTCATAATGGGCGATTTTCCATTGCTTGATGAATCGGTTCATCAACTTGTGTTTGTAAAAGGGGATGAAGTCGTACTAGATGTCGTGCTTGACCGGTTTCTTGCTGATTTTACTGCGAGTGATCGGAGGACTGAACGGGAGCAATCCGCATTTGTCATCCAAAAAACGGAGGATCATTTTAAGCGGATAAGCAATGCGAATTAGAGAAGTTTGTAAATAGGAGGGTGACAGTCTAGAACTAAGGCTTCTAGCTCCAGACTGTCGCAAACGTTTCTTGATAGGGATTAGGAAGCAGGAGGAAGCTCCGTTAACGTTGGTTTTGCGTAACCTTCTTTATACGTTTCGTCGATAATTTGGCGGATTCGTTCCGCTTCGACACCGTTTGCTTTCATTGCAGCCGTTGTGACGGCGATTTCAATGCATACGCCGCAGCGGGTGCCGTGATCATCCCAGACGACGGAGCCGTCATCGTTCAGTTCTGCGATAAAGCAGTTCAGATTGCTTTTATGGCCGGCACTTTCGCCGCAGCCGCAGTAACAAGGGATGTAAGGCAAAATATCGGTAACGGTTGCCGCTGTTTTATATGCCGTCTGGACAGTTGCGCTCGCTCCATCCAAAAAAGACGGAAGAACGCTTAGCGATGCGGTCTTCTCTTGCAGATCGCCGGATGCGGTTTGGTGCTGGCCATGCTCCGCATTATGTACTTCCGCTGTTTCATTCGGCTGTTTATCTGAATTCGCTGCGCTGCCGCAGGCGCTTAGCAGCAGGAGGATAAGACGACGGAGTAGAAGGTCGTTAAAGCTAATCGTTTCAGTTGAAGCCACCCCTTTACTATTTGGTGGCTATATTATATCATTTTCAAATATTAAAAGATTAGCTCATATGGTACTATTAATTGACAATTCAAAGATGATGGATGTAGTTGCTGCGTTCGAATGATTCCATGAAGCAGAGGAGCGAATGTCATGAAGGTATTGTTTATTGGCGGGACAGGCTTAATAAGCGAGGCGGTATCAAAGCTAGCGATTGCACGCGGGATAGAGCTTTATCTCTTTAATAGGGGGAAGCGGGACGATTTTGTGCCAGAAGGCGCAAAGACCATAATCGGTGATATAAGAGATTCGAAGGCGGCGGCAGCTGCACTCGAGGGACATCGGTTCGACGTAGTCGTTGACTGGATTGCGTTCACGCCTGAACATGTAAGCGTCGACATCGAGCTGTTCCGCGGGCGCACCAAGCAATACATATTCATCAGCTCCGCTTCGGCTTACCAGAAACCTCCGCAGCACTATATCATTACGGAGGAAGCGACTCCGCTTGAAAATAAATACTGGCAGTACTCTCGCGACAAAATCGCATGCGAGCAGCTGCTGACCGAAGAACAGGCAGCAACAGGTTTTCCAGTAACGATCGTTAGACCGTCATTTACTTACGGAGACACGATGATTCCTGCCGCGCTAAACAGCTGGCCGCATCCCTGGTCGCTGGTAGCACGAATAAGAGCGGGGCTTCCTGTAATCGTTCACGGAGACGGCTCGTCGCTTTGGACAATGACGCATAATACCGATTTTGCCAAAGGTTTCGTCGGATTGCTAGGCCGGGAAGAAGCGATCGGACAAGCATACCACATAACCTCTGATGAGGTGCTCACTTGGAACCAAATTTATGAAGCGATCGGCGACGCCGCAGGTGCAGTGCCAAAGCTTGTTTATATCTCGTCGGAGTTTCTTATCTCGCATGATCCCGAGCTGGAGGGCGGTCTGCTAGGAGACAAATCGGTAACGAGTGTATTCGATAACAGCAAGATCAAAAGCTTAGTTCCCGAATTCGAAGCGACCGTCTCGTTTGCAGAAGGAATGAAACGCACGGTAGCATGGTTTGAAGCTCATCCGGAGCGCTGTACCGAGGACAAGGAATGGAATGAGCAGATGGATTCGATCATTGCAGCACACGCGTCAGGGTACAAAAAATAGATAGGTAATAGCATGAAAAAGCTCTTATTCTCCAGGGAATAAGAGCTTTTTTGCGTCCGTATTTACGCTCCCAAAAAGCGGAAAAAGCGGAGCGGATTTTGTTAAATTTTTTCTCATAATTAACAAATCCACGGAAAGTGGGTCAAAAACTCGTCTTTTGGAGGACACAGCGACATATAATCTTCACAGACCGTCCACTTTTTCTTTGTACCTGCGAATTTTGCCCGTATAAACCTGCTTATATGGCAACAGGTATATCTCATTAACCTAAGGGAGTGGTAATTTTATGCGAAAAAAGTTGAATCAGCAATTGTTCGTTTACCTGCTTATTTTATCGTTAGTCATTACATTAGGCATGTATGTAAAACCTTTAGATAAAGATGATGATGTCCGCGTGGCAGTACCTTCGCCGGAAATAGCTGAAGCAGGCTTTAGTCAAATTACGATAGCTGCCCCAAGCGATAACCAAACCGATCTCTCAAGTCCAGTGCCAAGTCCGGCGACAAGTCCGGTACCTAGTGCTGGCAGCATCGATCCAACCCTTCCCTCACCGCTTTCAACAAGCACAGGAGCACCGATCGCTTTGGTCGAACAGCCTCCAAGCATCCCTCCCATAACGCAAGCAGAGCTCGCTGATGAGCCCGCAGTTGCCGAAGAGCAGCCGAATACATATGAGGTTACCGCTTACTATTTGAACGTACGGACAAAACCAACCGCGAAATCAAGCATCGTCAAGGTCGTCGAGCAAGGAACGGCTTTGCGAGTGAAGGCAGAAACCGATAACGGCTGGCTTGAGCTTGAAGAGGGAGGATTTATTCATGGCGGCTACGCCAAACAAGTAAAGCAAAAAGGAAAAGTAGCGATTTTGTCTATGCCTGCCGCAAGCGATGCCTTACCGGCCCATGCATTCAATGATCGCAGCGTGGAAAGAGCGCTGCAATCCGAACGTATAGATGAGGAAGTCGTGGAAGATCTAAATAAACCAACGTCGATCGTTGAATCTGATTCGGGGCTGACGGAGGAGCATATCGCCAAAATATTTGAAGGCACCGCGCTATCGGGGCATGATTTGGAACAAGCTATCCTTGAAATCGAGGATGAATACGGCATTAACGCTTATTTTACGATTGCCGTCATGAAGCTCGAGAGCGGCAATGGCAAAAGCAAGCTAGCCAAGAGCAAAAATAATTTATTTGGCTTAAATGCGATAGACGGCGATAAATACAACAAAGCGTTCAGCTTTGAAACGAAAGGGGACAGCGTTCGGAAATTCGGACAGCTCCTTTCTAAAAACTACGTCGATAAAGGGCTCACTACGATCGAGAAGGTGGCGCGAAAGTATTGTCCAGCCAATTCGAAATGGTCGGGCTTAGTAAAAAATATAATGAAAAGCGATTATCGAAAGCTCTAGCATGGCATTTTCCGATCAGATATGGTATTTTCATCTCCTAAGTAACTTTCGTATAGGATACATAGGAGGTCATCAGCATGAGTGAAACCGTTCAAAAAATGCCGTTCGGCTATGAGCCGCCAAAGGATGAGCGCAAAGGTACACTCGTCTATTATGATTCATTTGAGCATACGACCGAACGCGAGCTTGATCTTGCGGCTGACCTGGCCAAGGAGCGTTTATTTATGAAGCTGGTTCTCTATCCCTTGCACGAGCAGAGCATCAAACGAATGTCGAAGGAAGAGGTTAGCCCTTTTTATAAACGGGAGGATAAGCTGCATGAATGGAAGCGGGATCGCGGGGAAGCAAGCGTCGTAGTGGAACGACTCGAGGTCAAGCGAAAAAAATATACGCCTATCGATTCTGCTCTAAGACATTTGTCGGAAACGTACCCTAAGCCGCTTTTTCTGCTCATGACCGGTGATATGGCTAATTTGTTCGCTTCTTTTTCCTCCTTTGAGGAATGGATCGTCAAAATAAGGCTGGTGCTGACCGAGGAACCGGAGCGGGTGCATCCACGGCTTTTGCAATACAAGCACCGATGGGAGTCCATTGTCCATAAATGAAATAAGTAATATGAAATAAGTAATAACAAAGAGCTGTCCGTGAGATCAAACTCACGGGCAGCTCTTTGTTTGTTCTGCGCCTCAGCTAGCCGGTAGAAGGGCTGTTAGGCACATGGCCTTTTTGATTGCGATTCTCATCTGTCGAGGCAGCGACATTATTTTCCGCTTCTCTGGAGCTTGCTTCAAAAGCCTGATTTTTGCTTGGAATGGACTTGTTTTTGTTGCGAGCCATCGGATAACCTCCACATGCTTGATTGCCCTATACTTTACGGCAAGATTAGGTTAACCAAGTTCCGCCTAATTAACCTTCCGTTTCAGAAGGGCTGGATAGGAAATGTAGTTCTGGAAAATAATAAGCAGACTATCCAGCCTATATGAACAAGGGGATTTTAACCGATGAGCGAAACCGTTATGGAAATATGCCAGGTCGTACCTTCTCAGTTAGAGCAGTCCCGCCGGCAGGTTGAAGCCTTGCTGGAGAATTGCAGCGATGCAGCCTTTATTCATTTCAGGCTTGGGGGAGAAGTACCGGGGTTGTTCCTTTATTTTAATGGCTTAACGAACGAGGAACAATTAAATGAAATACGGCTGGAGATGCAAAACTGGGATATATCGGATCCAGCGAAGCGCTCTTTGCTTATAGAACAAGAAGTGACAGGCTTTAGCTCCAGTGAAATAGATACCTTTGGCGAAATTATGGATCAGTTGACGCTGGATAACGCGGTATTGCTAGTTGATGGTGCTGCTAAAGCGTTTATTTTCTCGCTTTCCGAATGAGGTAGAAACCAACATTCAAAAATCGTTGCAATTGCTCCAAAAGAAATACAATACGGATGTGCTCGGTTTTGGCGAACAGTTCCGAAAATATGATTCGAAGCAGTGGAGCATCGGAGACGCTTGAATTAACGAAACCGGAAGTGCTTATCATGCCATTATGCTGGCTTATGCTGCTGTGCACGTTTTGGCTGCCAAAGATTTTCAGATGGTGGGGGGATTCATCGCGAGAGCCGGAACGTTTTATATTATTACCGGTTTTTTGCTGTTTCCTTTTGCCGTATATGTGATCTCCGCAATGAAGCAGCGATTTAAGGCTTGAGCAGCCCAAAATCTCGATGTTGATCCCTGTGATGCCAAAACAAAGCCGTGCTTCATCATCGAAGCACGGCTTTTATGTTCTTGCTTAAGCATTTACGCTGACAACATGTTCCTCGCATGCAGTAGAGCAGAAGCCATGTTTGGTTTCTTGGCATTCTTCGCATACGATATGCTGAAGGTGGCAGGAATCATCCGCACAGTTAATGTACGTGTCTGCCGGCTGCTGGCAGTGGTGGCATTTGCCAACGACTACCGCTTCATCCGTTTGATTGATCACAACGGAAGTTCGCTCATCAAAGACGTAGCATTTGCCGTCAAACAGCTTGCCTTGCACTTCCTCATCCTTGCCGTAGGTGACAATGCCGCCTTCTAATTGATACACGTCACTGAAACCCTCGCTCATCATGACGCCTGTGAGCTTCTCACAGCGGATTCCGCCAGTACAGTACGTAAGAATCGGCTTGTCCTTAAACTCCGCCATGTTCGCGCGAAGCCATTCCGGAAATTCCTTGAACGTTTCCAAATCAGGTCTAATCGCATTGCGGAAATGTCCGAGGTCATATTCGTAGTCGCTTCGGCCATCCAGCACGATGACATCTTCTCTTTGCAAATATTCGTGAAACTCTTTAGGAGATAGACGAGTGCCGCTTAGCGTGTTCGGATCCAACGGCTTGTCATAACGAAGCGTAACAAGCTCTTTCTTGTATCGGACAAATATTTTTTTGAAAGCATGCTGGTCGGCTTCATCGATCTTGAATACGATGTCCGCAAATAGCGGGTTGGCACGCAAATGCGCCATGTATTGCTCCGTTTGCTCAACAGTGCCTGAGAGCGTGCCGTTAATGCCTTCATCGGCAATAAGGATACGGCCCTTCACATTTAATTGCTTGCAATATGCAAGATGCTCAGCAGCAAATTGCTCTGCATCAGGTACGGCTACAAATTTATAATACAATAAAATTCGATATGGATTAGCGTCGCTCATCGTAGTCTTTCCTTTCCGGTAAACAAATAAAAACCATACTATATTATAGTTGACTTTACCCGAAAATTCAACCGATAACATTTTCCGAACCTTTTATTGCTAGAAGCCAATATGAAGCGAACGTACATCGAGGAGGGCTTATATGAAAAAAGGGATGATCGTCATTTTATTGTGTTTGCTGCCGGCTGCATGCTCGGCTCCGGACCGCTAGAGAGTCATTAGAAATGGCGAAGCGCGCTCTTCCTATCGATTCCCGGGCGCTATACTATTCAAAAAACCTTAAGAAGCTTCTGCACAGAAGATATCCTGATCATACATTCCGGGCAGGCAACCATAAACTAATCCATGGCAGAGGAAATAATCGATTTGCGCCGGGAGAATTTGCAACGCGTGCGGAAGCGCTGAAGATCGTGCTTAACTTGCTGGATTATTTAAAAAACGTAATGTAGATGTCTAACAACGAAAAGTCTCTACCTGCGAGGTAGAGACTTTTTTTGGCGAGATAAGTTTTTTACAAGGTAAGCCCGAATCGCTTGAGCTCAATAAAAACCGGCTCAAGCCGTTTACCTTTGTCCGTTATGGTGTATTCTACTCTTGGGGGAACCTCCGGATAAATGGTCCGGCTGACGATGCCCTGCTCTTCAAGGACCTTTAATCGAAGCGACAGCGTCTTGGGACTTATGCCTTCAAGCGATTTCATCAATTCACTGAAACGCAGCGTATGGTCGACCAGCAGATCTCTAATAATGAGAAAGGTCCACTTGTTGCCGATAATGTCCAACACGTCGCCGATGACGCAAGGGACACCAGGCGTTCCACGCTTTAAAACGAGTGGATTAAGCTCATTCATTGGACCAGCTCCTTCATTATTTTTATGGATAATCCCAAGTATAATACAAAAGTAACTTTTCGGAAACTATGTGAAAAAAAGATCACTACTTTCTTTTATTGATTAACTGTGGTTACATTAGAGCTAGGAAATCTAAATATAGAATCACTCAAAGGAGAGAGTCGCATGACCGTAAAACATTTAAATACACCCTTTACACTCAAAAATCTTGAGCTAAAAAACAGAATCGTTATGGCGCCGATGTGCCAATACTCTGTGGATGCGATGGATGGTGTCCCGAATGAGTGGCATTATGTGCACTACGTATCCCGTGCAGTTGGCGGTGCTGGACTTATTATAATGGAAATGACGGACGTTGATCCAGATGGACGGATCACAAATCATGATCTTGGATTATGGTCAGACGAGCAGGTGCCGGCATTTAAACGAATTATTGATGAAGCACATAAATATGGCGCAAAAGTAGGCATTCAAATTGCGCACGCCGGACGTAAAGCGGAAGACGCGGTGCAGCCTGTCGGCCCATCGGCGATCTCGGCGGGTCCTGAATACAAAACGCCTAAGCCGCTTACTGTCGATGAAATCAAAGTCATCGTGAACCAATTTAAGGATGCAGCTAGAAGAGCGGTTGAAGCGGGCGTCGATACGATTGAAATCCACGGCGCTCACGGCTACTTGGTGCATCAATTCCAATCGCCTGGCATAAATGTCCGCGAAGATGAGTATGGGCAAAATTATGCGAAGTTCGGCATTGAAGTCATCCAAGCGGTGAAAAGCGAGATGCCGGCAGATATGCCGCTTATTTTGCGAATTTCAGCTATCGAATATATGGATAACGGCTATGATCTTAGCCACAGCATTGAACTGAGCAAGCAGTACCTTGAAGCAGGCGTCGATGTGTTCCACGTATCAACAGGCGGCGAAGGACCGGCTGGGACGCGTAAGCCTGGCAATTATCCTGGTTATCAGGTACCATTTGCCCGTGCAATCAAGCAAGCTTTAAACGTTCCGGTTATTGCCGTTGGCATGCTGGAAGATCCGAAGCTGGCTGAAGCAACCATTGCAAGTGAAGATGCGGACTTGGTAGCGGTAGCCCGCGGTATGCTGCGTGATCCGTACTGGGCCATTCATGCGATACAAGCCGTTAAAGGCGAAGTAACGCCGCCGAAGCAATACGGCAGAGCATAATATGAGATAGAAAAGAAGAGTCTCTCTGCATGCGGAGAGGCTCTTTGCCATTAGCGGAGAAGCTCGAGAAAACGGCTGGCGACTAACGGCAAGGAGCTGTCACGGCGGATGGCAAAGCCGACGGAGCGATTGGGAATCGGCTGAATCGTACACAATTGCAGCAGCTTTCCGCTGTCCAGTTCTTCCTTGACGAACGATTGCGTGACGAACGCAGCTCCGTAGCCTCGTCCGGCAAGCTCAATAAGCATGTCCATGCTGCTAAGCTCCATATCGGCCTCGGCTTGCACACCTTGGGCGGTGAACCACTGCTCGACAAATGCTCTTGTACTGCTTCCCTCCGAGAGCAGAAGAAGCGGAATGCGGGAAAGCGCCAGCGCCGTTAAAGGTTCATTCGAATACTGCTGGTAGGCTTGTCCTGCCACGAAGCAGCTCTGAATATCTGTAAGGTGATGAACGTCCAGTTCATGATCAGAAGTAGGCATATGAACAAGCCCAATATCAATCTGGCCGGCTTTTAACCGTGCCCGAATATCCGATGTTTTCCCTTGGGAGAGCCGAATGCGTACGGCAGGATGATCAGCATGAAAGGTATCAAGCAGGGGCAGAAGCAAATGCTTAATAATAGGACCGCTTGCGCCGATTCGGAGCTCGCCGGCGGAAAGATTTTTTAGAGATTGCAGCCTGTGCTCGCCCGCTTGAAGCGCAGTGAAAGATTTTTCAACATATCCAAGCACCTCTTCGCCTTCCGGCGTAAGCTTCACGCCTTTGGACAGCCGGTCAAACAGCTTGACCTCAAGCTGGGCTTCCAATTGCTTTATGGCATAGCTGACCGAAGGCTGCGTAATATGAAGCTCCTGCGCGGCTTTTGTCAAATTGCCTAATTTTGCCGTATGCAAAAATATGCGATACCACTCCATGTTCATTTGCATGATATCAATCCTCTCTATGTCAACAAGTCTATATTTTGATTTCATTTATTTCACTTTCAAAATTATAATGGACATCATACGAATGCGTCAAAGCATAGTCCAGGGAGGAACAAGTAATGGCAGGAAGCACATACGGCAGCAGCTTTAAAATAACAACCTTTGGCGAGTCGCATGGCGAAGCGGTAGGCGTCATCGTAGATGGCGTGACGCCAGGCGTCGAGCTGGATGAACAATATATTCAAACACAAATGGATCGAAGAAAACCCGGTCAGTCCTCAGTAACTTCGCCGCGCAAGGAATATGATATTATCAGCATCCTTTCAGGCATGTTCGAAGGAAAAACGACGGGAACACCGCTTTTTATTATGCTTCACAACAAAGATATGAGGCCTGATGCCTATAGCGATATTCAATACTCTTTTCGCCCAGGCCACGCGGATTATACGTATTTGCAGAAATACGGCCTGCGCGATCACCGCGGAAGCGGGAGAGCTTCGGGTAGAGAGACAGCGGGACGTGTTGCTGGCGGCGCGGTAGCACGCAAGCTTCTCGAAAATAAAGGCATTAGCGTTGTCGCATACACGACGGAAATTGGCGGCATCAAATGCGAAACGTTCCATGAGGACGAAATTGAGAAAAATGCGGTTCGTGCTTGTGACCCGGAAGCGGCTAAGCGTATGATTGAGAAAATCGAGCATTTGGCGTCGGTGGGAGATAGCTGCGGCGGTATCGTGGAATGCAGAATTAGAGGGGTAAAGCCAGGAATTGGCGAGCCCGTATTTGACAAGCTGGACGCCGAGCTTGCGAAGGCGATGCTGTCGATTGGCGCGGTAAAAGGCATCGAATTCGGCGCCGGATTTGCGGCGGCTGAGATGCTGGGCAGCGAGCATAATGACGAGATGAGCAAAGACGGATTTTTAACCAATCATGCGGGCGGCATTATTGGCGGCATTAGCACGGGAGAAGAGATTGTATTTCGGATTGCGGTTAAGCCAACCTCTTCCATTTCTCTACCGCAGAACACCATTGATATTTATGGACAGGAAAAACAGATCGAAACGATTGGCCGCCATGATCCATGTATTTGTCCGCGTATTATTCCCGTCGTCGAAGCGATGGCTTGCATCGTAGTCGAGGATCTTATCAAGCGTCAAGCTGCTATGCATGAATGAATGACAGAGGGAAGCCGTCTGCCAGCCAAGATTAACTTCTTGCGGGCAGCACGCGCTTCCCTCTTCTTATGATATGCTTATAGATGACATAAGCCGAGAGGAGAATGTGAATGAAACCAACTGTTTTTATTGATCGCAAAGTGCCAGCAGAGGTAGAGGCATACATAGCCGAGCATTGCATTATCGATAAGTGGGAAGAAGCGGCTCCAATCCCGCGTACGTTGCTGCACGAAAAACTCGCTAAAGCGAGCGGGCTGCTGACAGCAGGCATGAAAATTGATGCCGAATTGCTGGAGCATGCTCCTCATCTTAAGGTAGTCAGCAGCATAAGCGTAGGGTACAACCATTTTGACCTTGCAGCCATGAAGGAACGGGGTATTATCGGAACGAATACGCCTCATGTATTAAACGATACGGTTGCGGATCTGGCGTTCGCTCTCATACTGGGAACAGCAAGACGCGTTGCCGAGCTTGACCGCTACGTGAAAGACGGACAATGGAAGTCAGGCGACGGCATCAAGCTGTTCGGCACAGATGTTCATCATGCCAAGCTTGGCATCATCGGCATGGGCCGGATCGGCGAAGCCGTTGCGCGGCGCGCTAAGTTTGGTTTTGATATGGAAGTAGTCTATTACAATCGGAGCCGGAAGCCGGAAGCTGAAGAGAAGCTTGGCGTTAAGTATTCAGAATTGCATGAGCTGCTCGCTTCCTCGGACTTTGTTGTGCTGCTAGCGCCTTTAACGGCAGCAACGAACAAGCTAATTGGACAAAACGAGTTTAATATAATGAAACCAAGCTCGATTTTTATTAATATCTCCCGTGGCCAAACCGTAGATGAACAGGCATTAATTGAAGCGCTTCAGTCAGGATCGATCGCAGCTGCCGGTCTGGATGTCTATGAGAAGGAGCCAATCGATGCCGATCATCCGTTTCTAACTATGGCAAACGTGTTGACGCTGCCGCATATCGGCTCTGCTACAACCCAAACGAGATTCGATATGGCGATGCTCGCAGCGCAAAATTTAGTCAGTGCGCTAACAGGACAAACACCTGCTTGTATCGTAGACGAACTCAAATAGGACGAGCGGATTCATTCTTTTTCTTAATCGATCGATAGAAAATCTCTATTGGCTGCCGAGCGAATGGGATGGTAAAGTATAATACATACAAATCCGATAGATAATATTGGCTTTGATGAACCTACCATTCGGCGCAGAGGTGAAATAGATGAGCGAAGTGTATCGTTTAGCTACTATTGAGGATGCAGAGAGGCTGCTGCACGTTACTTATGAGGCATATGTCACAATCAGGGAGCTGGAGCTTAGCTGGCCTGCTGCCCATGCAGATTTGGCACTAATTCAGGATAACATCAAAAATAACGAATGTTATGTCCTTGAGGTTGACGGCGTAATTGCCGCGACGATTACGCTATCGAAAGGCGAAGAGGTAAAGGCGGTTACCGACTTTCCATTCGTGAAGTGGTTTGCCGTAGATCCCGCTTACCAAGGTTCCGGATTGGGCGACAAGCTGTTGACTTGGGTAGAGCAAAACATTATCCAAGGCAAGGTAGGAGCAGCAGCCGTCACGCTGGCAACCGCTGAGAAGCATCCTTGGCTGCTTCCTATGTATGAACGCAGAGGCTATGAGCGCATTCATGTGTTCGACTTCAATAACGGCGACGGCCCGATGCATCTCTTAAGAAAGATCGTTAGCCCAGCTTTGTATGAGAGCTATTTATCTAATCAATCAAGCCAAACGGTTTGAGAACGACGTGAATGAGGCTGCCCCCCTGGTTATTGACCATGGGAGGCAGCTTCTTTTTTTATACTTCTTTACATTTCAGCTCATCTAAGGAATGATTGAAGCAGAACACATGACGGAACGATGATCATCTAAAAGGGGTTATATATCACATGAAGCTGCTTCTTATTGGTTCAACCGGAAGTACCGGTCAACATATTCGGCGAATATTGGAAGAAAAGGAGATTCAAATGAGGCTTTTCGTACGCTTGCCTGAGCAGTTGGGGCCAGGGAGCTACCTTGGCGACGTTCGAAATGAACAAGACGTGCTCGAGGCGATGACAGGCGTCGATGGCGTAATTTGCTCCTTGAACACGGAAGGCAACGGTACGCTTATTCGTGGAATGGAGCATGTAATCGCTGCAATGCAGAAGTTAAAGCTCAGCAGGCTAGTCACGATTGGAACTGCCGGCATTTTGCAGAGCGAGCTGCAGCCTGAGTTGTTAAGATACCAGTCGACCGAAAACAAAAGGGTTAATCACGATGCCGCCAAAGAGCATGAACAGGTTTACGCTGCATTATCTCGATCCGATTTGCAGTGGACGATTATTTGCCCAACGAGACTTGTTTCTTTGGAGCAAAAAGGTGAATATCGCGTACGGAAAGACGTGCTGCCAACAGGAGGCTCGCAAATATCTTTTGCCGATACCGCAGAGCTTGCGGTTGCCGCTTATTTGAACAATACGTTTATTCGCGAGCGTGTTGGCATCTCTTATTAATTCCATGAACCAGCATAGCAGAAAAAACCTGAATTCCTCGTAAAAGGATCTCAGGTTTTTTTCACTTGCAGCAGCATTTAGGTTTGATTTAATTTCAACACTTCCACACGGTTGGAAAAGAAGGTAGCTCCGCCGCCCATGTCTGCTAACCGCTGGGGAGTAAGCGAATTGACTGCTTGATGCCCTTTGCGTTCATCGTCCCACCATAAGCCTTGCGTAACGAGTACGCCTGGCAGCACATCGCTGCCGATTCGCACGGTCATTTCCACCTCGCCGCGATCGTTTCGGATTTTTACGCGTTCTCCGTCCGAAAGGCCAAGCGCTTCTGCATTTTCGTGATGCATGTGAAGCAAAGGTTCCTTTTCAAGCTTTTGCAAACGTTCCTGATTGGCGAACGTCGAATTGATGAAGCTGTGGTTTGGACCAGTCGTCAGCAGAAACGGATACGTTTCCGGCTCTCGCAACGGCGTATATTGCGGTACAGGAGGCAAGCCGTTTTGAAGCATGGCTTCTGAGTATAGCTCGATTTTGCCGGAAGCCGTTGGAATGATGGACGTAAGCGGAGGGAGCTGATGGTTTCCGGCTTTCATCCACGTATTTTTTTTCAGCTCATCAAATGTAATGCCTTGAAGGAACGGGTTATGATTGCCGTCGAGCGCTTCGTTAATCATTTGCTCCTCAGAAATGTCAAATACCTCGGGCTCGAAGCCTAGCTTAAGCGCTAATTCCTTAAAGAGCGTAAAGTTGGATTTGCATTCGCCGGCCGGCTCCATGATAGGCTCGTGAAGCTGCAAATAAAGATGCCAATAGGACGTGTATAAATCTAGATTTTCAAAATGTGACGTTGCCGGAAGCACGATATCCGAGTATTTGCAGGTGTCTGTCAAAAATAAATCATGCGTGACCGTAAAGAGGTCGCTGCGCATAAGACCTTCTCTTACCCGGTTCTGATCCGGCGCTACGACAGCTGGATTGCTGTTATAAACGAACAGCATTTGAACCGGCGGCGTCAAGTCAAGCAGCGCTTCGCCAAGTTGGTTCATGCTGACGGTGCGAACGTCTGGATCAGGCATTAAATCTGGCCGCTCGATCTTCTCGCCGTTAAGACGCGAGTACCAGCTGTTACCCTTCATCGCGCCGCCTCCGCGAACGGCCCATTGACCGGTAAGCGCAGGCAAACACGATATCGTTCTTACGATCATGCCGCCGTTGTCATGATGCTGCAGGCCGTTGCCGATACGAATAAAAGAAGGGGTGGTTGTACCATAAAGCCGGCCAAGCTCCTCAATCTCCGCTGCTGGTACGCCCGTAATTTCCTCTACGCGCTCAGGCGTGTATTCGGCTGCTTGCTGTACCAGCTCTTCATAGCCAATTGCATGCTGCTCTAGAAACGCCTGATCTGCAAGACCGTCGCGGATAATGACATGCATCAAGCCAAGCGCAAGTGCGGCGTCGCTGCCCGGACGAACGTGTATGAAGCGGTCCGCCCATGCGGAGGTGCGGTTGCGGTGCACATCGATATGAATAATCGTTGCGCCGTTTTTGCGAGCCTCCGTTGCCAGCATCGTCTGATGCATATTCGTCGATACCAAATTGCAGCCCCAAATAATAAATAGCTTCGTATGCACCGTATCCTCAGGGTCAATGCCGATCGAGCCGCCCATCGTATAGGAATATCCTTTTGATCCGGCAGCGTTGCAGATGGTACGGTCAAGCCTGCTCGCTCCGAGCCGGTGGAAGAAACGGCGATCCATGCCTTCCGCATTAAGGACGCCCATATTGCCATAAAAGCTATAAGGCAATATCGCCTCCGCGCCTTGCTCTGCTATGATGCTCTTCATGCGTGCCGTAATTTCATCGTAGGCTTCTTCCCAAGTAATCCGCTCAAAAGACAACGTCCCTTTGGGTCCCGTGCGGCGCAACGGGTAGAGAAGCCGCTCAGGATGATAGACCCGGTCATTCAATTGTCTAACCTTGTTGCATATCGCACCGCGAGTGACGGGATGCTCCGTGTCGCCAGTAATTTTTGTTATTTTCCCTTCTTCGAAGGTAACGCTGAGCCCGCAAGTATCAGGACAATCGAAGGGGCATACGGAACGTACCGTTCCATTTATCGTCGCTGTGCTCATAAGTCGATCACTCCATCCTATATCCAAAATAATGCCTACTTATCATACCATAGGCCATACCGATTTTTGACCTATTTCGCATAGAACCGTTCATTCCTTTTTTGAAAAGTCCGATTTCCCAGATAAATATCTATTGACAGAACCTTACTTGTCATGTAATATTCGATATGCTAAACACGTAACCGCACAATAAAATAGTTCGTATAACCTCACGGCAATTGCTTGAACAGGGTGAGGGTTTCTACGGGGAGCCTTAACTTCCTAACTACGAATATGTGATCATTTGCGAATGATCCTATATTCGTCGTTAGGATTTTTTTGTGTTTATATGACGATTTACAACAAGCAGAGAGGGGAATTTAGACAGATGAAATATATTTTATCGGTATTTTTAGGGGCTGCAAGCTACGGCATCTTATCAACGATCGTCGTTCTTGCTTATGGGGATGGCTATAAATTAGGCGAAGTTGTCGGCAGCCAGCTGCTGACGGGCTTTATTCTAGCGTGGGCGCTTGCGCTCTTTATGAAATGGCGCGAGAAGCGAGGCAGGGGAGCAAGCACACGCAATGAAGTCGGAGCGGCTCCAAAAACGATGACGAAGCTGACGTGGAAGCACCGTCTAATCTTAATGGCAGCCGGGATGCCGACGGCGATTACCGGCCTGCTGTATTACCAGTCGCTTCGATACATTCCGGCCTCATTAGCAATCATTTTATTATTCCAATTCACGTGGATCGGCGTACTGATTCAAGCGGTAAGCCAGAAGAAGCGTCCTAACGGCATCATGTTTTTCACGATAGCCATCTTATTTGGCGGAACGATGCTAGCCGCCGGCATTATCGAGCAAGGAACAGGCAAGTTCAATATAATGGGCGTTGTGTTAGGCCTCCTGTCAGCTGTAAGTTATTCCTTGTTCATTTTATTCAGCGGCAAAGCCGTTCCTGCCGTACATCCGGCTTATCGCAGCGTATGGATGATCACAGGCGGCATGGTACTTGTGTTTATATTATTCCCGCCGGCGTTTTTGTTTAATGGCCTCATCTTTGGAGATTTGATGCTCTACGGTTTCCTGCTCGGCATGTTCGGCGCTTTTATTCCGCCTGTACTATTCGCAGTAGGAGTGCCTCATATTGGCGAGGGAATGGCAGGCATACTTGGCGCTTCGGAGCTTCCGGTAGCGGTGCTGCTTTCCTCGTTCGTCCTTAATGAGCATGTGAGCGCCTTGCAATGGACCGGCGTAATTGTCGTCCTCGTAGGCATTGCGCTTCCGGAGCTGTTGAAACGAAGAAGAAAACTAAGCCTTCAATGAATAAGAAAGCCAGCTTGCTCTTTTCACAAGAGCAGCTGGCTTTTTTTTGATCCTATGGATTGAATAACAAGGGCTAATTCCAACAATAATAAATAATCATTCGATCGTGCATACAAATGCTGGCTTGGCAGGAGGAGCAACCATGCAATATGACTGTATAATTGTAGGCGGTGGGTTTGCGGGCTTGCAAGCGGCTATCCAACTAGGAAGATATCGTCATAACGTAGCTGTCATTGACGCAGCCGAAGGACGATCAACGATGTGCAGAAGCTATCATAACCTGATCGGTTTTCCAATTGGAATTGGAGGTGCCGAGCTTCTCGCGTTAGGGAGACAACAGGCTGAGCAGTTGGGCATTCATTTCATTAAAGCAGTTGTTGTCCGTGCAGAGAAAGCGGAAGACGGCCTGTTGCTGCACACGGCTGATGAGGTAAGTTTTCGCTGTAAAAGGCTGTTGATTGCTACAGGCGTGAAGGACCGAATTCCGAGTTTCCCCGAGCTAATCCCTTGCTTAGGGATCAGCGCCTATATTTGTCCGGATTGTGATGGATATGAGGTAGCAGATCAACAAACGTTAGTGCTGGGAGCAGGAAATGCCGGTGCGCGCATGGCGCTCACGCTTACACATTGGACCTCGGATCTGATCTATATCAATCATGAACGTTCACCGGTCGATCGTGAACTGCTCGATCTACTAGCGGACAAAGGCATTCCATACATAGAACAAGCGATCCAATCGGTGAATGCAGAGCAGGCGCAGTTCAATGGCATTGTGTTGGAAGATGGTTCAACATTAGCTTGCGAGCGATGTTTTGTCGCATTCGGCGGCAACGAAGTGCGCTCTGGTTTTGCGAAGCAGCTTGGCGTAGAGCTAATGGACAATAAGCATATCATTGTTGATCCGCGAACGAAGCTCACAAGCGTGAGGAATGTATGGGCGGCTGGAGATGTCGCCGCCCACTCCGAGATGGTAACCATAGCGATGGGAGACGGCAGTCAAGCCGCCATTTGGATTCATAAAAGCTTAATCGCTACATCGATGTAATCACCTTGTCGATGATTCCGTATTCGAGCGCTTCCTCCGAAGTCATAAAATAGTCCCGATCCATGTCCTTTTCGATTTTTTCTAAAGGCTGGCCGGTTTTCTCGGCAGAGATCTGATTTAATTTAGCCCGAATGTTCAATATCCGATTGGCACTGATCGCTATGTCGCTGGCTTGGCCTTGAACGCCGCCATGCGGCTGATGGATCATGATTTCACTGTTTGGCAGAGCGGAGCGATGTCCTTTCTCGCCAGCGAGCAAGAGGATAGCCGCGAAGGAAGCGGCAAAGCCGGTACAAATCGTATGCACGGGCGGCTTCACGAATTGCATCGTATCCAGGATAGCGAAGCCGGCCGATGTGGAACCGCCAGGACTGTTGATGTACATCGATATTTCTTTGCCTGGGTCTTCCGCCGTTAGAAACAATAATTGGGCGATGATGCTATTAGCAACGTTATCGTCAATGGCCGAGCCCAAGAACACAATTCGATCTCTTAGCAGCCTGGAATAAATATCGTATGACCTTTCGCCTCGGCTCGATTGCTCTACTACATAAGGAACATAATTACTCATCATTTTAACCTCCTGCATGGTTTTGGATGCTTACGACTTGTAAACGATTAGCTGCCGCCAAAGGATACGGGTGAAAATATTTTTAATATCGCGTATCCTTTAAGTAGCTTCATTCGTTTACTAAAGTAAGGAGAACTCCCTTTACCTAGCGTAAGGCGGGATAGAGCTGAGGAGGCAGGATGAGATGATTGTTGCGAATACAAATCAAAATACGAAACAACAAAACACCGAAGAGCGCACCCAGAAGCTGCAGGAAAGCGTCCTTCGGTATTGCTTGTCGCTTACAGGATCAAAGTGGGATGCTGAGGATTTAGCCCAGGACACATGGCTCAAAGGAATGCGGGCCGCAATCCATTCCGATACCGCGCATACAAACCCTGAAGCATTATTGCTGCGAATTGCTAAAAATACTTGGATCGACCAAATACGACGGCAGAACCACTATGAACGTATCATCAAACAAGATATGCAAGAGGAATCAAAGCCAGATACAAGCACATTGGGGCTAGAGGAAGCTCTTCTTGCGCTCATGCGCCACTTATCGCCACTCCAGCGAACCGTATTTCTGCTGCGGGATGCTTTGGATTATTCAATTGCAGAAACGGCTGAGCTGCTGCATACGACTACTGGAGCGATCAAAGCAGCGCTTCATCGTGCGAGGGAGGCCTTGCACGCGGTTAGGGGCGAGCTGGCATCCGATTCACAGGATTTCAAAGTGGTTGAGGATAGGGGTTTTCTGCTGAGAGAGATGGCAATGGCTTATCAGACAGGCGATCTGGAACTGCTCGTCGAGCTAGCGCAGCGTGATGTTACAGACACCGCTATCATTACGGGAATCGTCCAAAACCGCAGGCTGCAAGCCGTCAGCCGCAAACAACAGACCCTTGTCCAAGCTAGAAGCCATTACAGCGTTCAGATGGCTGCATAAGTTTTGTTCTAATCAAATAAACCGATGCCGATTGGCGTTGGTTTATTTTGTTTTTCCGAATGTGACGCGCCTTCCGCCTATGGGCTATAATAAAAGGAAAGACAATAGGATTGAGGCAAAAAACTTATGACAAAGAAGCTGGTTTTTTTTGATATAGACGGGACATTGGTTGATCATGCGAAAAAAATTCCTGCATCAACGGAGCAAGCGATTGCGGAATTGAGAGAGGCTGGCCATGACATCGTGATTGCGACAGGCAGGGGTCCGTTTATGCTGAAGCCAATAAGCGAAGCGCTTAACATCCATTCTTACGTGAGCTTTAATGGCTCTTACGTCGTCTATAACGATGAAGTGGTATATAGCCATGCGATAGAACCCGCACGCTTAGCCGAGCTTTCCCGCATCTCGATAGCGAACAAGCATCCACTCGTATATATGACGCCAGATGGAATGCGGTCAAGCACGGACCAAACCGCGTATTCGGATGACAGCGATGAAGCCTTAAAGTTAAAGCTTCCGCCATTGGATCCGGATTATTACATTGGAAAAGAGATTTATCAATGCCTGCTTTATTGCAAGGAAGAGGATGAGGGCTACTACAAAGAAAACTTCTCTGAGCTCGGATTTATTCGCTGGCATCTGTACGGAAGTGATTTGCTGCCGCCTGGCGGCTCAAAGGCCAGAGGCATCCAAGCGATTATTGAACGTGCAGGATTCAAAAATGAGGATGTATATGCTTTTGGCGATGGGGTCAACGATCTCGAAATGCTGCAATACGTCCATCATAGCGTTGCGATGGGCAATGCGTCTGACGAAGTAAAGCGAGCGGCTCGTTACGTAACGAAGGATGTTACGGAGGATGGGATTATGCATGGCTTGAAAATGCTGGGCTTGCTGAAGAGCTAGGTCTCAGACTACTTTGGTAAAGTTTATTTATAAATGTTCTTACACTTTCAGGGGAAGCGGCAGACGGTATATACTGATGAAGTCGGGCCGACAAATGATAAGGAAAGGAGCTGATCGATTTGATTAACAACATGGAGGTGATCTCCGTTTAAACGGAGATCACCCTGATGGAGGAGACCGCAAGGTCTCCTTTTTATAAATATAAATAACGCACATAACTTAAATGGAAATATTGTTAAACATTTCTTGTCATCTGTAAATGCTTACAATATACTTATAGAGTGTCATCGTGAAAGAAGCTTCTATGGGAGTTAAGGCATCCATAGCTTTTTTTGTTTCTGACATGCACAGGGTTTACCAAAAATCGAAGGGAGGCAGGAAAGATGTTGATGAACAAAGGAACGAATAACCTAATCAAGCTGAGCCTGTACGAGGAGGACGTTTATTGTGAACTACAAAAATGGGAGAGATGTGCTTCCCCCTAGTTTATTAATGGAACTGCAAAAATACATCCAAGGGGATTTGATTTACGTTCCAAAAGCTGCTGAGAAACGCGCGCATTGGGGTGAGGTCAGCGGAACACGGAAGCTGCTGGCCGAGCGTAATAAGGAGATCTTTCTTTATTACTCGAATGGCTGGACCGTTGCTGATCTGGAGCGAAAATACCATTTGTCGGGTGAGAGTATACGCAAAATAATTGTTAAAGCACGCTGAAGAGCAGAAAACATAGAAGCAGGCCGCTTGAAGGGCACTGCTTCTATGTTTTTTTATTGCCAATATAGCCTTAAACCTCATTAAAACCGCTAATAATAAAGGATTTTATTGTCGAATGTCGAATAGTTACGATGTAGTTTTATGACATAACATGTCGAAAGAAACATACGAGTACATAGCAGTGGAGGATTAGAAAATGAAATCATTATTAATTGCAGAAGATGAACCTATACTGCGCATGCTGATCATGGATACGCTCGAAGACGAGGGATACTCGCTTGAGGAAGCAGCAGATGGGGAAGAAGCATTGGAGAAAATTAAGGCAACCGATTTTGACTTGATTATTCTCGATTACATGATGCCAAAAATGACGGGAATTGAAGTTATCGAAAAAACGCGGCAGCTTGAAGAACGGTTGCAATCCAAAATATTAATGCTCTCTGCCAAAAGCCAGCAAGCCGAGCAGGAGAAGGTACGCCTAGCTGGCGCCGACGGATTCATGTCCAAACCTTTTAGTCCATTAGAGCTGATCGACAAGGTAGAGGAGATGCTTCGTGGCTAAGCTTCGGCATTATTACAAAAAAAGCATAACGCGACGTTATATGTCGATGATGATTATTGCATTAACGCTCATTTTGGTTGGTGCTATTTTTGTGCTGCTCAGCACCGTTTCGATTTTAAGAGACTATCAAGCCAAAACCTCTCAGATGAGGATGAAGCAGGAGCTTGTCTCGCAAGTTGCGGATCATTCCAATGAAATTATTTTGCGAGCACGCGGCTATTACGTTTATTTATCGGATTTTGAATACAAGCAAATTTTTAGCGAAAAGGCATTGCTGGACAAAGCTTTGGATGAAATCAAGAAGTTCCCGCTTAGCGCATCGGAAAAAGAGGTTATGAAAAATATCGAATCCTTCTTCACGAATTACTTCCAAAACTTATTGCCAAAAGCGATTGAGCTGTCCAAGGCCGAGGATTACGCAGCGCTTCGCGTATTTGTATCGGCGGGAGAAGACAATCCCGTCAATAAGCTTATTAGCTATTCCCGTGATTTTGAGACGCAAGCCCGGCTAATCAGCGAGGAGAAAAGCGATAAGCTCATTCAAAGCCTCTCCTTCCAAGCCTTATTATTTATTGGTTATATCATTCTCATTCTCATTTTATCGTTGTTCATCACAAGGAAGGTCGCTACCGATATCGGAGTGCCGCTAAATAAGCTGACTTTGCATGCTCGCCGCTTTGCAGAAGGAGAACATATTGAGCTCGATGATTTGTCGAGAGAGGATGAGCTTGGCGAGCTTTCGCGCACGTTCCAAAGCATGATGACCCAAATTCAAAGTAAAGAGGAAGAGCTGCTAGCTCAGAATGAGGAGCTGATCGCGCAGCAGGACGAGCTTCAGGCACAGCAGGAGGAGCTGCAGTGCGCGGTTGGTCTAATGGAACAAAACGAGAAGTATTTGGAGAAGCGCAATCAACTTGTGCAATCTCTCTCCAATACGCTTGATCAGCAAGAGCTGCTGCAGAGCATTATTTCAAACATTGTTGCCATTACGGAGTCCGATAAGGGCTTGATTGTCATGATGAACAGGGAGCATCATTATGCTGCTGTCGGTATTTCCGAGGCAGCTGCCTTACAATTTATTGCTAGCATTGATGAGGGCATCGTGGTGCGCGCAGCCCAGACGAAGCAGTCGTACAGCATGGTTCGGGAATGTTCGTTCGCTGAACAAGGCTATCATAAGGAGCAGATGCGGGCAACCGATCTGATCTTGCCTATTTTAAACGCCGGCGAAGAGATGGTGGCCTGCCTGGTTATTACGAAAGTGAACCGGGCGATTGCGAAGCAGGAAGAGGATGAAATCGTTGGCATGATGACGCAGGTCTCGCTCGCCTTCGATAAGCTGCAATTATATGAGCAATCCGAGAAGCAGCGGCTAATGACGAGCGATATGCTGAACACGATTCAGGAAGGCATACAGTATGTAGATTTGGATGGAACGACGCTGCAAATCAATCGTAAAATGTCGGAGATTTTCGGATTTTTCAATCAGGATGAAGAGTCGATTCATTTGCCATTCGGTCAATTTAAATCGCTCATCCAATCCTCGATTGTGGATTCGGAGCCGCTTCTTCAATTTATGGATGCGCTCCTAACACATGGTCATTTAAATGGACAGCACAGCATTAATTACGAGATTACGGAGCCGGAAAGAAGATTTATTCAAATTTATTGCGAGCCTTTGTATCGCAACGGTGAAAAATTTGGTTTATTGCTTGTTCATCGCGATATTACGAAGGAATATGAGGTTGATCGGATGAAGTCCGAATTCGTCAGCACGGTAAGTCATGAGCTGCGGACTCCGCTCGCCAGCGTGCTGGGTTTTGCTGAGCTTCTGCTGCATCGTGAGCTTAAGCCGGAACGCCAAAGAAAATACGTGACGACCATTCATCAGGAAGCAAGACGTTTAACGACATTAATTAATGACTTCCTCGATTTGCAAAGGATGGAGTCCGGTAAGCAAACCTATGAACTCAAACGCATTCATTTAACGCCATTAATTAAAGAAGTTATTGATATGCAGCGAATGGCAACTGACCAGCATCAAATTACGTGGCAAGATGAAGCACAAGAAGCGATTGTTGTCGCTGACCGCGACAAAATGCAGCAGGTATTTATTAACTTGCTAAGCAATGCAGTCAAATATTCGCCTAACGGCGGTGAAATCAAAATATTTAGCGGCATTAAAGATCAAAATATCGTCATTCGATTAGAAGATCAGGGGCTTGGCATTCCTAAGGATGCGCTGCCGAATCTATTTAATAAGTTTTACCGAGTTGACAACTCGGACCGGAGAGAAATCGGCGGCACGGGACTGGGGCTAGCGATCGTCAAAGAGATTGTCACTAGACATAATGGCAGCATTGAGGTTCATTCTGAGTTTGGCCAAGGAAGCACGTTTGTCGTTACCATACCAATTGCGGAACAGCAAGTACAGCTGCCAAACGAGGAACAGCGGGAGCTTTCGGTCACCGAATCTTCCATTCATGTAATGTTAATCGAGAACGATCATAACTTATCAGCCTTGCTTAGCGATGAATTGCGATCCAGCGGCTATCAAGTCCATCTGTTCACTGAGGGCAAAAAAGCAATAGAAGCGATCGAGCAACTCAATCCGGATATTGTTGTGATCGATCTTATGCTTGAGCCAGGAATAACGGGCTGGGATATTATCGGCAAAATCAAAAAATCAGATGTGCTCCTGAACAAGCCAATCATTATTTCCAGCGCTTTTGAGGAGAAAGAGAAGGCCGCGCAATGGGGAATTAAGGAATTTTTAGTGAAGCCTTATTTACCCGGCAAACTAAGTGCAGCCATTTCGCACATGCTGCGTTAATTAAGGAGCTTTTTTCATGAAAACCGATAAATATAAACAGCTGATTCAGCAACGCATTTTACAAACGATTGAGGATTGGTCTGGCCAAGAGACTGTGGAGGAGCAGGAGATTCACCGTTTTTTCCACAATCTCAAGGGGACCAGCGGGACGATAGGTTTATTGGAGGTTGAGAAGTTTTCCGAAGCGAAGGAACTGTTGTTTTCCGAGAAGAGCAGCAAGGAGCTCCCGCGCGAGGAATGGTCGCAGCATCTGCTGCCTTTAACGGTTTTGTTTCCTCATGTACCGGAGCGGTTAGTGGGGGTGGAAGACACATCTCCTGTATGTTCGACTACATTTGAAGACCAAAGCATCTACCGCGATCGGGTGCTCGTCATTGATGATGACGTTGATTTTGTGACTTACGTCAAAGAGGTTTTGGAGCAGCAAAACTATCCGGTGAGCATCGCTCTTAATGCAGAGCGGGGTTTAAAGCTATTTTACGAATGGAAGCCGAGTCTCATCCTGCTTGATATCGTATTGCCCGACAAAAGCGGCATGTATGTGCTAAACCAAATTGTCGACAAAGCGCGGCAGGAGCATATTCCCATCATTATGATCAGCGGTAATTTCTCGGTCGCAAATCAAATCCATGCTTATCGCTCCGGCGCGATGGATTTTCTTGCAAAGCCCTTTGACATTGAGCTTCTCACTGCCCTGATCGACAATCGTTTCGCCATGAAGAAGGACTGGGAGCGCTCAATTATAATCGACGAATTGACTGGCGCGTACAATCGGAAACATTTTAACCAAATGATGCGGCATCATATAGAGAGCTTTAAGCGAGAGAGGCAGATTTTCACGCTGGTCATGCTCGACCTAGATTATTTCAAGCAGGTAAATGATAATTACGGCCATATCAAAGGGGATGAAGTGCTGCAAGCGTTCGTCGCTACAGCACAAGCTGCTATTCGGCCGCAGGATATTCTTTGTCGATATGGAGGAGAGGAGTTTGCCCTAATTCTTCCTAGCACGGATGCTTTGCAGGGAGCGCTTCTTGTCGAACAGTTGCGAAAGAAATTTAATGCGATTAAATTCGAAACGAACGACGATTGCTTTCAAGTTACGTTCTCTTCCGGCATCACCGAAATATCGAACGCGAACAGCCATACCGAGTCGCTCGTAGAAGAAGCCGATCAAGCGCTCTACTGCGGCAAGCGGGGGGGCAGAAATCAAACCGTCGTCTACTCTGATGAAATGAACGAAGCCAAAATCGATACGTTCTTAAACGTAATCATTGTTGATGATGACGCGCTCATTAGAGAAATTGTGATCAACCGATTCTCCAGCTGGAAGCCGGCAAACCATGCGAAGGTGCAGGCATTTGAGTACGCCGATGGCATGTCCTTCCTAAACTCGGATTGGTATAAAGAGGGCGAGAAGTATATCATTTTGCTCGATGGCTCGATGCCGGATTTGGACGGTTTAGAGGTATTGACCCGGCTTCGTGAAAGCTATCCCGAGCAGCAGCTGTTGATCGTTATGCTCACGGCCCGCAACAATAAAGCGGATATCGTTCAGGCTCTGCAAATCGGCGCGGACGATTACGTGGTTAAGCCGTTCCATATGCAGGAGCTGGTGCTCCGTATAGAACGGCTGGCAAGCCGTATACTAGGCTAATGAATCTAGTTATCTACCAAACCGCATATCGCAACACAGACTAAACGATCCTTAGAAACGATTCTAAGGATCGTTTGTCGTATAGCGAGAGTAAGCATTGGTAGATTAGATTTAGCAGGAAAAGCTCCATCTAATTTTCTACTGACAAGGCAAAAACAGCATTTAGATGGAAAATCTCCCGATAATCGGATCATATCCACCGAGATTGGGCGAATAACGAATAATTAACGGGAGAAATTCCTTCAAATTATAATTTTCAGTAGTTTTAGCTTAAATAAACGGGAGTTTTTCCTGTTAACTAGCTTTAAAAGGTTTCAACGCACTTAAATAAAGTTGCAAAGACACCAAAAAGGCACTGAAAACTCCACTTTTCAGTGCCCTCTCAGTCAGAGCGCGGTTTTTTTATGTGATAAATTTTGTTTTCAAGTAAAGAATCCTGATTAGCGCGTCGTCACGACGGGCAGTTCTACTACGGTTTGCGGGTATTTGTAATCGTTCCGGTAGCAATTTGTCTCTGAATCGTACGTAGATTGCGAGAGCTTATGGGAGATAGCAAAAATAGACAGATTCGGATTGACATGAAGGGAAGACTCGAAAAATGAGCATCTCTCGAAATTGAATTCCAGCGTTGTAATAATAATGACACAGTTCGTAAACGTACAGCCAATAAAGCTAAATCCGTCAAACACAATCGTTTCGTTCGTAAAATGTTCATTCGCTATTGTATTCATAATCAGCGCTCCTATTCTGTGGTGGGACAACCTAACAAAAATACTAACAGATACTAGACGTGATGTTTGTCGGTTGATGCAGCCCAAATGAAATAATTAACGACATAAATAGCGATCATCCGATTCCGCAAAAAATGTCTATTGCCGAGGTGTTCATTCTTCTAGCTGACCGTTATAATATTTGGGAGGAGGAATCGTAGAATGAGAGCGGATATTTTAAAGCCAGGCGACGAAATTCGGATTATATCACCTTCACAAAGCCTTTCCTTAATTGCGCCAGAACATATAGAGCTTGCTAAGCTGCAGCTTGAGCAGCTTGGTTTTGTCGTTACCTTCTCCAAAAATAGCTCAGAATCCGATTCCTTTATTTCTTCTTCCATTCCATCGAGGATTGAAGATTTGCATGAAGCGTTCCTTGATCTTTAAGCAACGCCATTTATGCCGAAACTGGTTTAATTTCATATGCCGGGCCTTGAAGGCGCGATATTATTTTTAGAGGACGACTATGAATCGGTTATATGACGAGAGAACTGATGACCTTAATTATCGCTTCCAAAAAAGAGCTGGCACATATTCCAGTTATTGCTGATGCCGATTTTGGACATACTTCGCCAATGATTACGTTCCCAATTGGTGGACTAGCGATTATAAACGCAGAGGAATCCGGCATTTCCATTACGATTTCCGATCAGTAGTGAATGCTAGAAATAGAAGGAGGAATAACGATGGATATCACGGTTTTCCAAGCATCGCTTGAAGACGTAGAAGAAGCGGCAGTCTTATTTGATCAATACAGGTTATTCTATAAGCAGCAATCCGACCTTGCGGGGGCAAAAGCTTTTATGGCTGCCCGTTTGGAAAAGAATGAATCCGTCTTATTTATAGCAAAGGATCGGACAGCGAATCAGGCCATCGGCTTCACGCAGCTTTATCCGTCGTTTTCATCGATATCGATGCGGGCATCCTACATCTTAAATGATTTATATGTGCTCGATCAGTATCGCGGCCAAGGCGTTGCTCAGCTTCTCCTAGGCAGCGCCAAGCAATATGCCATTGCCGCGGATGCAAAAGGACTAGAGCTTGCAACAGCAATCGATAACGTAACGGCGCAGCGATTGTACGAACGAAATGGTTATGAGAAGGATGAAGCGTATTTTCATTATTATTTAACGCTATAAAATAGGCTCATTAAACGAAATGGCAGAGGTGCACAAATGGAATCAAAAAGAATAGCTGCTGAAAAAGCGGCAGAGTTTGTTAAGGATGGCATGATCGTTGGACTCGGAACAGGCTCAACCGCCTATTTCGCTATCCAAAAGCTCGGGCAGAGAGTAAAGGAAGGGCTATCGATCAAAGCGATCGCAACGTCCAAGCAGTCTGAGGAATTAGCGAAAGAGGTTGGAATAAGCTTGCTTCCGTTTGCGGAAATCGAAACGATCGATCTTACGATTGACGGTGCTGACGAGGTAGATGAGGAGTGGAATCTCATCAAAGGTGGCGGAGGCGCGCTGCTTCGCGAGAAAATCGTTGCATCCGCAAGCAAGCAGCTGATCATCATCGTTGACGAAAGCAAGCTGGCTCGACAGCTTGGCGCATTCCCATTACCGGTGGAGATCGTGCAGTTTGGACATGAATTGACAATTAAAAAGCTGCGCAAGCTCGGTGCTGATCCTGTTCTTAGGCAAGCTGGGAATGAACCGTATCTGACGGATAACGGGAATTACATCGCGGATTGCCATTTCGGCACGATTGCACAAGCGAAGGAGCTTCATCAAACGCTCAACCTCATCCCAGGAGTCGTAGACAACGGTTTATTTGTTGGGATGGCAACGCATGTTTTCGTAGGTTATCAGGACGGGACCGTTCAAGAGCTTCTAAAATCATAACGTCTTTTCTGGGAAAAACCTTGATTGACCACGTTAGTGGCCGTTCAAGGTTTTTTTGCATTTTAGCTGCGGAACGACTGTCTGGATGATTAAACCGGCTGCGAGATGTTAAAGCTTAAGATTGAGTAATATTGTAAAAAAATAGGATCAAAAATCATCTTATGTCGATTGGTCGGTGGAGAAATGGCGTTTAGAGGGATTAAAAAGCTGAAAGCGAAGCCGATTCTGTCGGGTCCAAGTCAAACATTGGACAAGCATAAGGGTGAGAAAATTAGTGTCCGCATCGAGGATACGATTACGTTTATCAAAAGTATTTTGGGATCAAATGAGGATTTGACGATCCGGAATTTTCATGTATTTGGGCAGCATCCGGCAGCCATTATCTATTACTCAAATATGATCAATCAAAACACGGTGAATTCCGATATCGTTAAGCCTCTCATGTATATTCCTCCGCATCTGATCGGTCGATCGATCGAAATAACTGAACTCAAGGACGTCTTGCTTAACGATGCGCTCTATCATAGCGAAAGCAAACTGGAAGGTGCGCTCACCACTCTCATCGAGAGCATTTTGAAAGGCGAGACCGTCATAATCGTTGAGGGATTAGAAGAAGCTTTATTGATCGGCACACGAAACATCGATAAGCGCGCTATTGATCAGCCAGCAACTGAGCAGGTCATCAGAGGGCCGCGCGAAGGATTCATCGAACCCCTCGGCACGAATATATCGCTTATTCGTTACCGGCTCCAGTCGCCTGATCTGCGCATCCAGACGATGGAAATCGGGCGCAGAACCAAGTCGAAGGTCGCTATCTGTTACATGGATGGCATTACGAACCCTGAGCTTGTTAAGGAGGTTAATACGCGACTGTCCAAAATCGATATCGACGGGGTGCTGGACTCAGGTTATCTTGAGCAGTTTATTGAGGATAATCATTATTCACCATTTCCTCAAGTCCAATATACGGAGCGTCCGGATAAAGTCGTAGCGAATTTACTCGAGGGCAGAGTTTCGATCCTAGTTGACGGTTCTCCGCTGGCACTGGTAGTGCCGACCGTCTTCAGCCAGTTCTATCAAACGGTAGAGGATTACACCGAACGGTTCGTCTTGATGAGCTCGATTCGGTTTGCCAGGCTGATTGCTTTAATGTTCTCCTTGATCTTCCCGTCCATCTATGTCTCGATTATCTCTTTTAACCCAGAGCTTATTCCGACGGAGTTTGCGGTTGCCGTAGCTGGAGGAAGAGCAGGGGTACCATTTCCAGCTGTAATTGAAGTCATGATCATCGAAATTTCAATGGAGGTACTGCGGGAAGCAACGATTCGACTGCCGCAGCAGGTTGGGGGCGCGCTATCCATCGTTGGCGTGCTGGTCATCGGGCAAGCAGCCGTGGCAGCTGGATTTTCGAGTCCCATTACGATCGTTATTATCGCCTTAACGACAATTGGCTCATTCGCTACTCCTGCTTATAATGCGGCGCTCGCACTTCGGCTGCTGCGGTTTCCGCTAATTATTATGGCGGGGACCTTTGGCCTTTACGGCGTAATGATTGGTCTAATCCTGATAGCCAACCATCTGCTTTCGATGAAATCTTTTGGCGTGCCTTATCTAAGCCCGCTGATCCCCGCAGAAATTCAAGGCTTCAAGGATCTGCTCGTTAGAGGACCGTTATGGGCGATGAGCAAGCGGCCTTCTTTCCTTCAGCCCGTAGATCCAACCCGAATGGATAAGAGTACGAACGAGGAGCTAAAAAACTCGAACACCAATGTGCTTGATCCAAAGAACGATAAAGATCAACAGGAGGGGTAGCTTATATGGAATCTCGCCAGATTACCGTCATTCAAGCCGCTGCCATTCTCGTCAGCACCATTATCGGCGTAGGCGTGCTTGCGCTGCCGCTGTTTGCCGTAAAAGCGGCAGATTCAGCTGCTCCGCTTGTAACGCTGCTCGGGATGCTGCTTGCTTTTTTTGGTTTAGTGCTCATTACGATATTAGGGATGCGGTTCCCAGATAAATCGGTGACGCAATACAGCGAAGAAATTATCGGTAAAGGACTCGCTTGGATCGGAAGCATACTAATTATCGCATTCTTTGCGGTGCTAACCTCATTGACGGCGCGGGAATTTGGCGAGGTGGTCGTGACTTCGGTTCTGCGCTCAACGCCAGTTGAAGTGACGGTTATCGTCATGCTTCTGCTCGCAGCTATTTCTACTCGAAATGGAATAATAACGTTTGCTTATATTCATACGTTTTATTTTCCGCTGCTTATTGTTCCGGCCCTGATAATCGTTGCGCTTTCGCTGAAAAATGCTGACTTGATCAACTTGCTGCCCGTATTGGGGAACCAGCCAACTGGGATGGTGACGGGTACGCTAACTATTGCTGCATTGTTTCAAGGGTCATTCGTATTAACGGCTGTTATTCCAGCGATGAAAAAACCTGAGAATGCGATGAAGGCAAGCGTGTGGGGCATGGTTATTGCCGGAGGCTTGTATTTTGTCATCGTGATCGCAGCGGTAAGCGTCTTTGGAGCAGAAGAGATCAAGCAGCTGCTTTGGCCAACGCTCGAGCTCGCAAAGGCGACTTCATTGCCTGCAAACATTTTGGAACGGCTGGATGCGGCATTTTTAGCTGTATGGGTTACGGCTGTTTTTACAACGTTGTTTTCGAGTTATTTTTTGACCATTCACTCGATGAGCAAGCTATTCCGACTGCGTGAGCATAAATTGTTCTCGTATTTCCTGCTGCCTATCGTATTCGTCATGGCAATGCTTCCACAGAGCATCGTAGAAATGTATGAAATCATTGAAAATGTCGGCCGAATCGGGCTATACATTACGATCATCTATCCAGGCCTATTACTGCTTATATCGATCCTTCGCAAGAAGAGAGGTAATCGTGTTGAGGACAAAAAAGTGGATCAAAACGGGTAAACTGTTTTGCTGTGTGGTTATGATAGTCCCCTTCATAACAGGCTGCTGGGATCGATTGGAAATTGAAGAGCGAGCCGTTGTGCTTGGGGTATCGATTGATACCGCAAACACCGAGGAAGCAAGCCGAGAGGAGGACGAGGTTGCGCATGTGAGCGGATCGATACCGGCACCCGCAGTAGGGATGGTGCGCGTTGCTGTGCAAATCGCCCTTCCGGGCAGAATTCCGCTGGGTCCAGGTGAAAGCGGAGGAAGCAGCGGCTCCGCCGAGCAGACCGTCTGGGTCATTGATGTCGTTGGCCACAGCATTGATGACGCGTTCATGAATTTGCAGCAGCAGGTTTCAAGCAGACTCTTTTTTGGCCATCTACGGGTTATCGTGGTTTCGGAAGCCGTAGCCAAAAAAGGATTGGAAAACGTAAATGATTATTTTCGGCGCAATCCCGAGGTCCGAAGAATGGCTTGGATGATGATCTCCAAAGGAAGAGCGATTAAATTTATGAAGGCTGCTCCTAAGCTTGAGCGAGTGCCAACGCTTTATTTGATGTCTACCCTTGATGAAGGGATGAGAATGGGGAAGTTCCCGAAAGATTATATCGGAATTTTTTGGAGCAATGTTTCGAAGAAGGGGCAAGAAGGATTTTTGCCATATGTTGAAATGAAAAAAGAGCAAAACGTGGAGATAAAAGGACTTGCTTATTTTGTTGGCGAACATTTGGTTGGGGTAACGAAGCCGCTTGAAATCGCCGGATACTTAGGAATAAAAGGGGTGAATCCTGCCGGTTATCGCGTGTTCATTCAGCTTGATAATTCATCGGATACCATTATGACCAACACGACGTATCGAAAATCAAAAATTAAGGTTCACATTAAAGATAATATTCCTCATTTCACGATTAAAGTAGCGGTCGAGCTGAATATGGAGGAGAAGCTAAGCGAGAAAAGCAAACTAAATAATCCAGCTATCTTGAAATTGTATGAGAAAAAGCAAGAAGAGGTATCCGTGAAGTTTTATTCAGATATCATTAAAAAAACGCAGCAGAAAGGTTCCGATATATTCGGATTTGGTGAATACATTAGGGCCATGCAGCCGCAATATTGGAATAAACATATCAAAACGGCCGAGAAATGGCGAAGCGTATACAAGGAATGCGAGTTTGACATTCACGTGTCGATGAAGCTGCGCCGGATTGGGATGAAAGCTCAATAGTGGCTTTGACGGAAAAATAATGGAGGCTGCCAACGTATGATTGCCAATGGGTATACGATCAGTTATCTCAACTACGCTATTTTCCTATGGATCATCAGCGGGATCCTTATCCTTCTATATGACGTAAAAGGGTTCAAACTAGCGGGATTAATCAAGGAACGCAAAGTTTCTAGTTTTATCGGCTGGTTTAATCTGGTGACGGGCTGCGTTTTGTTGTTAGGCGAAATGGTGCTGCAATAAAAACGAGTTCATGTCATAATGAAACGAAAAAGGAGGAATTCAGATTGAACGATACGATCAAAATGCTGTTGAACCATCGCTCCATTCGTTCTTATAAGGACGAGTCCCTTACGGATGAGCAAATTCATCACATCGTACAAAGCGCGCAATCAGCAGCCACGTCGAGCTATGTGCAAGCATATACGATAATTGGCGTAAAAGATGCTTCCAAGAAAGAGAAGCTCGCTGAGCTTGCCGGAAACCAAGCCTACGTAGCCAAAAACGGGCACTTTTTTGTATTCTGCTTGGATCTGCACCGACTGGAATTAGCCGCTGAGCTGGAAGGGGCTGCAGCCGAGCAAATCAAACAAGCATTAAATTCCACGGAAATGTTTATGATCGGCGTTATCGATACGGCGCTTGCCGCTCAAAATGCCGTGATAGCCGCGGAATCGATGGGTCTTGGCATTTGCTACATAGGCGGATTAAGAAATCAGCTGGATGAAGTATCAAAGCTGCTGCAAACGCCGAATCGGGTTGTTCCGCTCTTCGGGTTAAGCGTCGGCTATCCCGCCAATCAGTCGGATACGAAGCCGAGATTGCCGCTTGCGAACGTCTATCATGAGGACTGCTATAATCAGGATCAAAGCGAGCTTGTTGATCAATTGCAAGCTTACGATCAAGTCATTTCCAGCTACTATTTCGAGCGGACGGGCGGTGTCCGCAAGGATCGCTGGTCGGAGGCGATGGCAAAGCTGCTTCAAAATCCAAAACGGCTTTATATGAAACGTTTCTTAAACGACAAGAACATACCCTTAGAATAAGCGTTGCAGCCTATGCTAAGGGTATTTGGCTTTGGATCTTCTAACGGTATAAATCCCTCTTAAATGTTAACATGGGTTGCATCTGTAATCGGTTCTAGACGGGCTTTGCCGCCTTTGGACATCCATTTGTTTTTCCATTTCATTTGCATCGCCGTCAATAAGATGAGGGAGCCAAGAGTAACGAAACTTAGAATCAGGAAGCCTGATGTGTATGATCCTGTGGATTGATAGAGCTTTCCAAGAATAAGAGGGAGCGCATAGCCGCCTAAGCCCCCAGCCGCACCGATGATTCCGGTCATGAGGCCCAGCTCGTTGCCAAAGCGCTGTGGAACGAGCTGGAATACGGATCCGTTTCCTGCGCCAAGACACATCATCCCAATGAAGAGCAGCGTGATTACGACCGGAAGCGCGGGCAAGGAAGCTATTGCAGCAAGCATTAAGCCTGCGCCGCCATATAGGATGGTCAGCATGCGAGCGCCGCCGATCCGGTCCGATAGATAGCCGCCGATGGGTCTAAAGAAGCTGCCTGCGATCACGCAGAAGGTTGTGAAATCGGCAGCTCTAATTGGGGATAATCCGTATTGCGTATTGAAGAAGATCGTCAAATAGTTGGATAGGCCAACAAATCCGCCAAAGGTTACGCAGTAAAAAGCGCAGAATACCCAAGCGTCGCCTTCTTTTAATACTTGTGCGTATTGCGAGAGTTTCTTCGGCGCAGGGCGGTTCGGGCTATTTTGGGCGAATATTGTAAAAATGATAAGGACTAGGACAATCGGAATAATTGCAAGTCCAAAAACGATTTCCCAGCTTCCGTAATGCTGTGCCAAGCGGTTGGCGAACAGGGTCGAGATCACGGTGCCGCTATTGCCAGCTCCGGCTATCCCCATCGCAAGTCCTTGATGCTCCTTGGAATACCACTGGCTGGCTAAAGGCAAAGCTGCCGCGAATGAAGCGCCGGCAACTCCAAGCAACAGAGCAACGACATAAAGCTGATTGAGGGAATCTACGAATTGCCAGCCCATGATTAAAGGAACGAGCGTAAAGAGCATCCCGAATTGTGCCGTTCGTTTGGGGCCTATATAGTCGGTCATGAAGCCAAGCACCAAACGAAGTATGGAACCGCCTAAAATCGGTAGAGCTACTAGATTTGCTTTTTCGACTGGGTTCATCGGATAATCAGCCGCAATAATAACACTTAAAGGACCAATCAACACCCAAATCATAAAGCTCATGTCAAAATACAAAAAAGCGCTGAATAAGGTGGGCTTATGCCCGCTTTGCCAAAACCCTTTCCTCTCCATACCAATCTCTCCCTTATCTACTAGAATAAACCTAAAAAGCCGCAATCCGTCCTTGTAAAGGAACGAAAAGCGGCTTCATTGCCATGAGCAGCACATCATTGTGCGACCTCGTATTTATGGGATCACATACATTGTAACCCCAACTCGAATTATAGATTCGCGTAATATGTATGTCAATATACATTACACAATAATATTTTTATTTAGATTCAGTTTTTATGCGTTATGTATATTGACATGAATTTCAACATGAACTACTCTAAGACTAATAGAACAAGTGCAGCACAGTGGCGTGCTTACACTTACGGCAATGATGCCTTTTCCCCAATTGAGGGAAAGGGCTTTTTCTGTCCATTTTTGCTCAAATCATTCGCTGGGAGGGATAACATGTCGGTCTTACATACAGACCAATCGCTGTCGGCTTCCGTATCGATTGCCGTAATGAAAATGACCAAAGATATGAAGGAGCCGACCAATGAAACGGTACCATTAGAGGATTGCTTGTCAAGAGTGCTTGCTAATGATTTTGAAGGGCCATTCTCCTTGCCGCCTTTCCGCCGTGCTGCTATGGACGGATATGCGGTATGCGCTGCCTCATCTGCCGGTGCATGCAAGGAACGGCCTGTACAATTGCAGGTTAGAAGTGAGATTCGCCCGGGACAAAGCGAGAGCAATAATGAAACTGAGCCGGGATTGTTGACAGCGGTTCGTATATTCACAGGTGCGCCTGTGCCGGCGGGCTATGATGCCATTATCATGCAAGAGGCAGTGCAAGAACGGAAGGATATGCTCGGATTTCCTTCCATTCAGATTGATCGTGCTTGTCCAAAAGGACAGCATATTGCCGAGAAGGGTGAGGATGTGCCGAAGGGCATGAAGGTTTTATACCGTGGAACGGCAGTCAAAGCAAAGGAAATCGCAATTCTCGCCTCTTTTGGAAAAACCGAAGTGCATGTATTCAAAAAACCTTCCGTCACGATCATTCCTGTCGGAGACGAATTAGTATTGCCAGGCGAGAGCTTACAGTCCGGTCAAATTTACGACGCTAACAGCTTTATGGTTGGTGCAAGGCTGCGCGAGCTTGGCGCTGCTGTCATACGCAAGGCGCCCGTACCCGACTGTCGGAAAACGATCGAAGACGCGCTAAGGTCAGCGCTTGAGCAATCGGATCTCATCGTAACAACAGGCGGAGTTTCAGTTGGCGACTATGACTTTGTAAAGCTGGCGGCCGAAAGTGTGGGTGGAGAGCCATTGTTTACTAAAGTAGTAATGCGGCCCGGTACACCAACCTCAGCCTATCGCTTTGGAACCAAGCTGCTAATCTGCTTATCAGGAAATCCGTCAGCTTGCTTCGCTGGCGTCGAGCTGCTGCTTCGACCTACTATTTTGAAGGCGGTAGGCAGAAGTGATTACAGGTCCGAGTGGATGGAAGGCCGGTTAATCGAAGCTATAGCTAAACCTTCGCCATATCCAAGATACGCAAGAGCTTTTGTCTATCGTGCCGAGAGAGAATGGATGGTTGAGCCGCTGCACCATGATAAATCCGGCAATGTGGCAGCTTTCGCCAGAGCCAATGCGATCGTACAAATTCCGGCAGGCGGGGCAGGGGCATCAGCCGGTCAGGAGGTTCGTTTCGTTTCGATTATGATCTAGGAAATTGCACGAGTGGATGTGAGCATAGATGAGTAGAGAGAAACTAATTGTGATAGGCAATGGTATGGCAGGGATCAAATGTGTTGAAGAAATCATTAAGCTAGCGCCGGAGAAATTTCAGATCACGGTTTTTGGCAATGAGCCGCATCCGAACTATAACCGCATTTTGCTATCCAAGGTGCTTCAAGGGGATTCTTCGATTGAAAGCATCGTCATTAATGACTGGTCTTGGTATGAGGAGAGGGGAATTCGCCTATATACAGGGGAGACCGTCAACCACATTCATACGGATTCTAAGTATATAACGACCATATCGGGCATTCGTGCTGAATATAACAGCCTGATTATCGCAACCGGCTCTTCTGCGTTCATTCCACCAATAGCAGGCGTTCATAAGTCTGGCGTCATTTCCTTCCGCAGCATTAAGGATTGCAAGACGATGATGGATTATGCAAAAAAATACAAAAAGGCAGCTGTCATTGGAGGCGGCTTGTTGGGTCTTGAAGCTGCTAGAGGCTTGCTCCATCTTGGCATGGAGACAGATGTCATTCACAATGCACCTTACTTAATGAACCGCCAACTCGACCGAATATCCTCCGATATGCTTCGAAAGGAATTGGAAGAGCAGGGCATGCGATTTTGGCTGAGCAAGGAAACGGAGAGCATAACCGGATTAAATCGCGCGAAAGGCATCCGCTTCACAAACGGCAGCACGTTAGAAGCTGATTTGATCGTCATTTCCGTCGGAATCAGGCCGAACGTCGAGCTTGCCAAACAGAGCGGCATCGCTACTAATAGAGCGATCATGGTAGACGATTTTATGCGAACGAGCAAGCCTCATATTTATGCGGTCGGAGAATGTGCGGAGCATCGTGGCGTTGCATATGGCTTAGTTGCGCCGCTGTATGAGCAGGGAAAAGTGCTCGCGAAGAGCATATGCGGCAATCCGTCGGAGCCTTATTTGGGTTCTGTTCCATACGCTCAACTCAAGGTATCGGGAGTCGAGGTTTTTTCGGTAGGAGAGATCCGCCAAGAGGAAGCTGAGACTGCAATCCAGCTGTATGACGGCATTCGCGGAACCTACAAAAAAGTGACGATGAAAGGCGGAGCGGTTAGCGGCGTAATTTTGTTCGGTGACACGGCGGAAGGAATGTCTTTGCTCGACTTAGTGAAGAGAGAGGCGCCCGTGACGGAGCTAAACCGTCCTTCTGCCGAAGGAGGAAGCAGCGGTCCTGGTGCTTTAGCCGAAATGATGCCCGATCGTGAGACCGTCTGTGTCTGCAACGCGGTTCAAAAATCAGCGATCATGCGCGCGGTAACCGAGGATGGACTGCAAACGACCGATCAAGTTCGAGACCGTACGAAGGCTTCCAGTTCTTGTGGCGGATGCAGGCCTATGGTTGCAGCCATCGTGCAATATGCTCTGCGCTATGGCAAGGGTGAAGCTGCAGTCACGGCTTTCCCCATCTGCGGATGCACGGCTGTTAGCCATGAACGGCTTAAGGAAACGATTGAAGGCAAGCCACTAACAGCAACTCATGAATTAATGGCCGCGTTAGACTGGAAAAGCTTGTCTGGATGCTCCATTTGCTCGGCAGCAATCCATTATTATTCAGCGTTGTATCATCCACAAGCGGCCGACCTAACTAGTAACACGACGGATGAATGCCGCTTCAGCCTCATTGCCGAACCTTTAAGCCCGGGCACAAAGAGCAAAGCTCCCACTGAATTTGATTCGATATACGTCAGAACAAAGCTTCAACAAAGCTGCGGAGGCTTGCTTTTCCCCGCACCGGTGAAGGCAGCTATTACCTCGTCCAGCATTCACAATCCTGCCGGTGTACTTGTTCAAGATATCGGCATTACCGGGGCGCCTGCCGGCTGGGAAATCTATGGCGGCGGGCATGCAGAGCATCCAGTTAAGCAAGGGCAGTTGATCGCCATAGCAGAGTCGGACGCAGTAGCTTTATCGCTTTCTGTAGCTTACCTTCAGCTTTACCGGGAACGTGCCGAATATGGCGAAGCGGTCTGGAAGTGGCTGGAGCGAGAAGGGATTATTGAAGTCAGAGAGCAATTACTTGATACGACCTACCGTATGGCGTTAGCAGGCAGAGCACGTGCTGCGGCCATAGGGAAACAAAGCAAGGAAGGGCTTGGTGTAGGGATATGCAGCAGTCATTGAAAACGGCGATCAGGAAGGAAGCAGGTTACATGATGGATACGCAATGCCCATTTTGCAGCGTGCAGTGTAAGATGCGCATCACGAAAGAGCTGCCCGTATTAGGCTCGAGCAGGCCATCCTATATGATTGAAGGTATTCCGAACGCAGCTTCAGAGGGTCGGTTATGTGTGAAGGGGATGAATGCGCATCAGCATGCAACAAGCATGGATCGTCTTCTACAGCCATTGGTTAAGAAGGAGGGGCAGCTCGTTCCCGCAACATGGGAGGAGGCTTTATTTGCGATAAGCAGGAGGTTTCAAGACATTAGCAAGGAGCATGGCCCCGATGCCCTTGGCGTATACGGCGGGGGTTCGCTAACGAATGAGAGCGCCTATCTGCTTGGCAAGTTCGCAAGAGTAGCGCTTGGAACGAAATATATCGATTACAACGGCCGGTTTTGCATGTCGGCAGCGGCATCTGCAGGCAACAAAACGTTTGGCATCGACCGGGGATTGACCTGCCGATTGGCCGATATTCCGCTAGCTCGCTGCATTATTTTGGCAGGAACGAATATAGCCGAATGCCAGCCAACCTTGATGCCTTATTTCAATAAGGCAAAAGAAAATGGAGCGGTCATTATCGTCATTGACCCGCGAGTTACAGCTACGGCTGCGATTGCCGACATCCATTTGCAGCTAAAGCCCGGCACGGATGCCGCGCTTGCCAATGGTCTTCTTAAGGTATTGCAGGATGAGAAGCTGATGGACGAAACATTCATTGCTAATCGAACAAATGGGTATGCAGAATTGAAGGAACATTTGGCTTCTGTTCAATTGGATGAGGTTTCAAATTTAACCGGCTTGAAGGTAGAAGCTATTCGTAAAGCCGCACTGGCCTATGGCCAAGCGGAAACCGGCATTATTTTCACAGCCAGAGGCGTTGAGCAGCAGACTGACGGCCACGTGGCGGTACGGAATTTTTTGAACCTAGTGCTCGCAACGGGAAAAGTCGGCAAGCCGGGCTGCGGCTATGGTGCCGTGACGGGTCAGGGCAACGGACAGGGCGGGAGGGAGCACGGGCAAAAAAGCGATCAATTGCCCGGATACCGGAGCATTGAAGACGAGCAGGATCGCGCATATGTTGCCGGCGTATGGGGAATTGATCCTTCCGAGCTGCCTCGAAAAGGCGTATCGGCTTATGAAATGATGGAGCTTGTTCATCAGCGCGTCATTCGTTCGTTATTCGTAATGGGCTCAAATCCAATCGTCTCTAATCCAAATGCAAATTTGGTGGAGGAAGGCTTGCAAAGCTTAGATTTCTTAGTCGTTGCGGATATGTTCTTATCTGAGACGGCTAGACTAGCCGATGTCGTGCTTCCTGTCACGGCGTATTTGGAGAATGAAGGCACAATGACCAATCTGGAAGGCCGTGTGCTCCTTCGCGAAACTACGATTGCAGCACCGGGAGAGTCCATGCATGACTGGGTTATATTGTGCCAAATTGCTGAAGGAATGGGCAAGCAGCTGTATTTCCCCTTTGAATCAGCCGAGCAAATATTTGAGGAGCTGAAACTTGCAAGCCGAGGCGGCCTGGCAGATTATTATGGCATAACTTATGATCGACTGCGGCGTGAGGGAGGCATCTATTGGCCTTGTCCATCAACCGAGGTTAAAGGCAATCAAGGAATGATGTTTGCGGAAACGTTTGCTCATACGGATGGAAAAGCGATTTTTATGCCTGTTTCCAGTCGACTGCCGCAGGAGACGCCTAGCGATGACTTTCCGCTCACGATGACGAACGGGAGGGTGTTGACTCATTATCTGACCGGTGTCCAAACGCGCAGAAGTCCATCATTAGCCGCTCGGAATATCGAGAGCTATATCGAGATTCATCCTAAAACAGCGAAGAAGCATCGTATTGAGGATGGAGAATGGGTAGAGGTTACCTCGCGCAGCGGCAGCTTCAACGTGCGAAGCCGCATCACAGATAAAATCAGGGAGGATACCTTATTTGTTCCCATGCACTGGGGCGGCGTACAGAACGTTAACAAGGCGACGAGTCCCGAGCTTGATCCCCACTGCAAGATGCCTGGCTTCAAAACCTCGGCCGTTGCGATAAGTTCGCTCCGCATTCAGAAGTAGAGAAAGGACCATTAGGTGCAGCCATTATAGGCGCCTAGCGGTCCTTTCTTGCGGTCAGGCTTGACACATGGGTCGCGCGTGGTTTACAACCATATACAGAGGTGATAGGCATGAGCGTGATTCGACTCGAAAACGTAACGAAAAAATATGAGGATACTCTTATTTTTCGCGATATTTATTTTCGTATAAGCAAAGGGGAACGGATCGGACTCATCGGTAGGAACGGAGCAGGAAAATCGACTGTTTTTAAGCTTATTCTGGGCAGGGTAGAACCTACGGCGGGAAAAGTGGAAGTAGATCCTCAGGTCAAAGTGAGCTATTTCTCCCAATTCTCAGAGCTAAGCGGCAATCGATCTGTCCAGCAGGAGGTAGAGCAGTGCTATGAGCATATTTGGAGCATTGAACGTGAGCTGGCTGAGATCGGAGAGAAACTTGGCGCCGTAGACGACGATGGTGAAATGACACGTCTTCTTGATCGCCAAGCGGAGCTGTTTGAGCAAATGGAGCATCATGATGGGTGGAACGCTGCGATCGAGATCGATACGGTGCTGACTAAGCTTGGATTCGACGAGCATTCGCGGAAGCAGCCAGTTGACCAGCTATCCGGGGGCTGGCGCAACCGAGCCGCATTAGCCAAAATGCTGATTGAGCTGCCGGATGTCGTTTTGCTCGATGAGCCAACAAACTTTTTGGACATTGAAGGGCTGACGTGGCTGGAGCAATGGCTGCATCGCTTTAACGGCACGATGGTGCTTATTTCTCATGATCGGCAGTTTATCGACCGGGTGGTTACCCGCACCATTGAAATCGAAAACTATCGTTTCCAAGAGTATGAAGGAAATTATACCGATTATATTCGCAAGAAAAAGCTGCGCAAGAAAGAGCTTGACCGGCAGTTTGAATGGGAGGAAGAGCTTCTGCTCATGGAAGCGGAGGAGATCGACAACAAGTCGCAGAGGAAATCGTCCAAGGATCGTCTCTCGCGCAAGCTGGCTGATATGAAGAAGCGAGTGGAGCCCCATCCGGTAAATGTTCTCATTACCGATATTTATGAAAATTTGCGTTTCCCTGACCAGCTATGCCAAGTGGAAGCGATCAGCAAGAGCTATGGAGATCGCGGGATATTTCAAAATGTCAGCTTTGATATTCAGAAGGAGGACCGCATCGCCATTATCGGCTCCAACGGCAGCGGGAAATCCACTTTAATCAAGGTGTTCACGGGCCAAGAGCCTGCGGATTCAGGCGCAGTACGCTTTAGCAAGGGCGTCAATTTTGCTTTTTTCAACCGGATGTGGGACGAGCTGGATCAGAAGGATACCGTCAGCCATGCCGTTAACGTCTATGGCCTTGGCCTTGACGCTCCGCGAAAAAAAGTAAATAAATTTTTGTCGATGCTCCAGTTCTCGGAGGCTGATCTTCATAAAGTCATCGGAAATCTGTCGGGCGGTCAGCAAGCGCGGGTCGCATTAGCGAAATGCCTGCTCTCGGGAGCTGAGATTATCGTGCTGGACGAGCCGACTAACCATCTCGATCTGACTAGCATCCAGGTAATGGAGCAGGCATTGATTCATTTTCCGGGGGCCGTGGTCACCGTAAGCCACGATCGCTTCTTTATCGATAAAATAGCGACCAAGCTCCTTACCTTTGAGCAAGGCGGCACGATCTCGCAGCAAAATGTATAACTAGGTTGAAGCATGAGCAATGGAGATGAGGATGCTTGACGACTTTTTATCAATTAAATACGATCTTTATCAGCATGGTGATGGAAGCTATTCCTTTCGTCTTAGTCGGCGTCCTTATTTCCGGATTTATTCAAACGTTCTTGAAAGAGCAATGGATTGCTCGTATCATGCCGCGTAATCGATATCTGGCTACAATATTGGGCTGTGGAATCGGCATTTTCTTCCCTTCCTGCGAGTGCGGGATCGTGCCCATTACCAAACGATTAATCAATAAGGGGATGCCCTTGCATGCCGGCATTGCCTTTATGCTGACCGGACCGATCATCAACCCAATCGTGTTGTTCTCTACCTACATTGCCTTCGGGAATGATTGGCAGATGGTCGGCATTCGCGCAGGCTTATCGATCGTCGTAGCCTTCACCGTTTCGATCGTTCTCTCCTTTATGTTCAAGCAGCTTCCATTTCGCGTGCAGGACGGCCAAGCTGCAGCAGCTATCGAGCAGGGGACGGAAATGGCGCTCGGCGCTCGCATGCCGCTAGGCAAGAGGCTTTATGAGGTTGTCGTTCATGCCATCGAAGAGTTTTTCTCCGTCGGAAAATATTTGGTGCTCGGAGCTTTCATCGCCGCATGCATGCAGACATTCGTGCCAACTTCCTATTTGCTGCATCTAGGCAGCAATCCGGTTACTTCATCGCTGGTCATGATTGCTCTTGCCTTTATCATTTCGCTTTGCTCGGAGGCGGATGCTTTTATTGCGGCTTCCTTCAGAAGCACATTTACGGTAGGGTCACTATCTGCATTTCTCGTATTTGGGCCAATGATCGATATTAAAAATACGCTGATGCTTCTCGGGACATACCGCACTAAGTTTGTTGTAGCGTTAATCGCGCTCGTAGCGCTCTTTACGCTCGCCGGCTCGTTAATCGTAGGGAGGTTATTCGGATGATTCGATTTTTTATATTATTCGGATTTTCTTTCATGTTTTTCATGCTGCATTATACCGGAGATATCAATAAGTATATCAACATGAAATATGCCTACCTATCGATTAGCGCCGTTGTCATTATGGGACTGTTAAGCATTTTTGAATTTGTGCGCGTCTCACGCCAGCAAATTGCCGAAGAGAAGAAGCAGGCAGCCGCACCTGAGAAGGAATGCCGTCACGATGATCATATGGAGCATGACTCGCATGCGCATGAACTCGCTCACCATGATCACAATCATCAGCATGGGCACGCTCATGATCATGGCCACTCGCATGGCAATGATACGAGGCTCAAACGGTTTTTCAGCTATCTCATCTTATTCGTGCCGATCTTTACGGGCCTTTTCCTGCCGGCAGCTGCGCTAGATTCAAGCTTCGTAAAAGCAAAGGGCTTTTCCTTCCCGAGCTTTGAGGAAAACATAGAGAAAAACGTTGGCGCCCATCAATTTCTAAAGCCCGACTCAAGCGTCTTTTATCGCAAGGACGATTATATCAACGTAAAAAATAAGGAGCTGGCACAATTTATCGACCGTCCTTCCGTCATTCTATCCGATTCGGATTATTTGAAAGGGATGGAGGTCATCTACAATGCACCGGAGGACTTTATGGACAAAACGATCGGATTTGATGGATTTGCTTATAAAGGACAGCAGGTAGACGGGAATCATTATTTTATTTTTCGGTTCGGCTTCATTCATTGCGTTGCGGATTCAGGCGTATTCGGGATGCTGGTTGAGTTTCCAAAAAATACGCAAATCAAGGACGATGATTGGGTGCATGTAACAGGCAAGCTAACCTGGGAGCTTTACCAGCCTTTTAAACAAACGATACCGGTATTAAAGGTAACCGATTGGAAGTCCATTGAGGAACCAAAGGACCCTTACGTTTATCGCACAACTTAAATAGGAAAAGACATGAATAAGCCAGCCTGCATAGGCTGGTTTTTTTGTGTGCCTATATGGTTTTATTTTACATTTTAAGCTTATTTAAACCTTGTTTGGAAAGTCATTTTTAAGACAGTCGCCTTCATATACTACGGTAACCGCGTATACCGTCGAACTTTGTCCACCATGCTTGACCTGCCAAGAGAAGGGGAGGGAGGGTGATGCAATTTTGTATATCCGAGGAGCTGGAGCTGACAAGATCGGTCATCAGGGAATTTGCAGAAAGCGAGGTAACAAGGCGAGCAGGCGAACGGGATGAGCTAGAACAATTTGAAAGGAAGCTGTTTAATCGGGTAGCGGAACTCGGATTAACAGCTATTCCAATCGATGAAAGCAGCGGCGGCGCCGGGAGCGATTGGTTGACGTATGCCGTTGTACTAGAAGAGCTTTCCCGGGTGTGCGCATCGACTTCCGCTTCATTAGCTGCACATACCGTTTATGCGGCGTGGCCCCTATATAAATTCGGCAGCAAGGAAACCCATTCGTTATTTCTTAAAGAGCTTGCGAGCGGTTCTAGGCTTGGAGCATGCGCGCCTCTGAGTAAGCAAGGAAACAACAGCATAAGAGCTCACAAAACCGGGCTGGACTGGGAGCTGAACGGCGGACATTCCTTAGTTCTGCAAGCGGAGGCTGCAGATCACTGCGTGGTCTATGCCCAAACCGGATCGGGAAAAAGGAAAAACGATTATAGTGTGTTTCTAGTCGAGAGCGGCACGTCCGGCTTCATTGTAGGCAATAAAGTGAGCAAGCTTGGCTTGCGCTCCTTTATGACCGCGGAAGTTACATTTGAGCATTGTATCGTTACGGCAAACCATCGAATAGGACACCTTGGGCAAGGACAAGAAATAGCAACATCCTTAATCGATATAAGCCATATTAGCGCGGCTGCGCAAGCTGTAGGGATCGCTCAAGGGGCGCTTGAGGCTGCTGCTGCTTATGCCAAGGAGCGCAAGCAATTCGGATTGTTGATCGGAAAACAGCAGGGCATTTCATTCAAGCTGGCGGATATGTCCGCCAAAACCGAAGCTGCACGGCTGCTCACCTATCAGGCAGCATGGCGCATGGACGAGGGCTTAAGCTGCGGAAGGGAAGCGGCGCTTGCCCGTAGATTTGCGGCAGACACGGCAGTCGCAGCAGCAATTGAGGCGATTCAAATTTTTGGCGGTTACGGCTATATGCACGAATACCGGATGGAGCGTTACTTAAGGGATGCCAAATGTTTGGAAACCGAAGTCGGAACCGGTGGGATGGAGACCGATTTGTTTTACCGCATGCTGACGGAATAAGGAGGCGGTTCCACCATGCGTCAAACGTTCATTGTCGGCGGGAGAAGAACGGCATTTGGCAAGTTCGGCGGCATGTTCAAGGACGTGAAAGCCGTCCAGCTGGGAGCAGCTTCAATAAAGGGAGCTATCGAAAATAGCGGAATCACAGCTGATCAGGTCGATGGCGTCATCATGGGGATGGTTCTCCAAGCAGGCTGCGGGCAAAACCCGGCGCGACAAGCCGCAAGGCTGGCGGGCCTCGATTGGAGCGTACCCTCGGAAACGATCAACAAAGTATGCGCCTCTGGACTTCGTGCCATCACCTTGGCGGATCAAATGATACGTGCGGGAGAGGCCGATACGATTGTGGCTGGCGGAATGGAGAGCATGAGCCATGCTCCATTCGCGATCCAGAAAGCGAGATGGGGAAGCAGGCTTGGACATACCGAGCTGACCGACCTTTTGATCTATGATGGCTTGCTCTGTCCGTTTGACGATGTACAAATGGCGGTTCATGCAAACCGGGTTGCAGCAGAATTTGGCATAAGCCGGTCGGAGCAGGACGAATGGGCTTTGAGAAGCCATATGCGCGCGTGCTCAGCGATTTCAAATCATTTGTTCGAGGAGGAAATCATTCCTTATTCAACTACTGCAAGCGCTATTATCAGCATGGATGAAAGCCCGCGCGCCGATACAAGTAGCAACAAGCTGGCTCAGCTTAAGCCTCTGCACGGTCCAACGGGTACGATCACCGCAGGCAACGCGCCCGGCTTAAATGATGGAGCTGCTACATTCGTATTGATGTCTGACGAGGCGGCGCTGCAAGGCGGGTATCAACGGCTTGCCAAAATCATCGCTCATGCCGCGATTGCAACCGAGGCTCCGTACTTAGCGACCGCCCCCGCGATTGCTATACAGAAGCTTTTGCGGAAAACGGGTCTTTCGCTGCCGGACATCGATTTATTTGAGGTAAATGAAGCTTTTGCCTCCGTCATACTGACTTGCGGCAAAATACTCGGCTGGGATGAGGAGAAGGTCAATGTAAACGGCGGGGCAGTTGCACTCGGCCATCCGATTGGGGCAAGCGGCGCCAGAATTGTGCTTACGCTCATTCACGAATTGAAGCGCCGGGGCGGCGGACTCGGCATTGCCGCCATTTGCAGCGGCGGCGCGCAGGGAGATGCAGTACTGATTCAGGTGGACGGCTGAAGAAGAGGTGATACGATGACTTTTCGCAAGGTTACTGTAATTGGAGCTGGGCAAATGGGAAGCGGCATCGCTCAGACGCTTGCCCGAAGCGGCCATCTGGTGACGCTTTACGACATCGAGACGGATGCCGTTGCGCGAGGTGTAGCTTCCATCAACTCGGCAGTGTCCCGCTTAGTCGCAAAAGGGAAAATGAACGATGAGGAGCGATTGAAGCTGCTTGGCAATTTGGAATGCTCAGTGGATCTTGCTGGCGCTTCGAATGCGGAGCTTGTCATTGAAGCAGCACCGGAGCGAATGGAGACGAAGAAGGTTTTGTTTAAGCAGCTGGACCAGATCTGCGGTCCGGATACGATTTTGGCGACGAATACCTCATCCTTATCCATCACCGATATTGCAGCCTCAACGAAGCGGCCGCAGCTCGTTATCGGCATGCATTTCATGAACCCTGTTACCGTGATGCCGCTTGTTGAGATTATTCGAGGGCTTGCGACATCGGACGAAACGTTCGAGAAAATTAAAGCTTTGACGCATATACTGGGCAAAACGCCGGTTGAGGTGCATGACTTTCCAGGCTTCGTCTCCAACCGCATCTTAATGCCGATGATTAATGAAGCGATTTACACCGTGTATGAGGGAGTGGCAGAGCCGGAAGCGGTGGACCAAGTCATGCGTCTTGGCATGAACCATCCGATGGGGCCGCTTACGCTGGCTGATTTTATTGGACTCGATACTTGCTTAGCTATTATGGAGACGCTGCATCAGGGGTTTGGCGATTCAAAGTATAGGCCGTGTCCTTTGCTGCGCAAATATGTGCAGGCCGGATGGCTGGGATGCAAGACGAAACGTGGATTTTACAATTACGATTAAAGGCGGGGAACGGTTTTACCGAGAGGGGGCAAGGAAGTGGAGCTCCGGTATACACAGGAACAAGCAGAGCTTCGGAGAGCGGTCCAACAATTTGCTGAGACAGAAATTGCCCCAGCCGTACCGATCATGGAACAAAGCGACAAATTTCCCGGCTCATTGATTCGCAAGATGGCTGCCGCAGGATTAATGGGCATTCCGATTCCGAAGCAGTGGAGCGGCGCTGGCGCGGACTTTGTATCCTACATCATTGCGATTAATGAAATAGCTAAGGTGAGCGCGGCGGTTGGCGTCATTTTGTCCGTGCATACTTCAGTCGGCACCTTTCCGATTTATCAATATGGCACACAGGAGCAAGTTGAAAAATATGTGCGCAGCCTTGCGGCTGGCGATAGCTTAGGGGCATTTGCATTAACCGAGCCTCATGCTGGCTCAGATGCCTCATCCATCCGAACATCGGCCGTGCGAGACGGTGATCATTATATTTTGAACGGGACGAAGCTGTTTATTACAAATGCGGGAGCAGCAGACGTCTATGTCACCTTCGCGGTTACCGACTCTTCCAAGGGAGCTCGCGGCATTACCGCATTTATTATAGAGAGCGACGCGCCTGGACTTACGGTCGGCAAAAAAGAAAAGAAGATGGGGCTGCATGGCTCTAACACCTGCGAATTGATATTTGATCAGTTGAAAGTGCCGGTCTCGCAGCGCCTTGGCGAGGAAGGAAACGGGTTTGCGATTGCCAAAGGCTCGCTTGATGGCGGCAGAATCGGTATCGGGGCGCAAGCGCTCGGGATTGCGCAAGCCGCGCTCGAGGTGCTGAATCGCCGATTTAATCCATATGTTACGGGCGAGGCTAAAGCATTTGATAAGCTTCAGAATCGGCATGCTAGACTAGCCGATTTGACCGCACAGGTGGAAGCGGCTCGTTTACTCGTCTATCATGCCGCTTATTTGCGTCAGGAAGGGCTGCCTTGCACGAAGAATGCTTCTATCGCCAAAATGTTCGCCTCCGACACAGCCGTTGCGGTCACTAGCGCGGCGGTGCAAATGCTGGGAGCAGAGGGCTGCATGAAAGAGCAATCCGTGGAACGTTTTTTTCGCGATGCGAAGGTTACTCAAATTTACGAAGGAACGAATGAGATTCATAGAATCGTAATCAGCAGCCAATTGCTTAAATAGACGACTTCTTATCGAAAAGGCGGTGGCGAAATGGGTCTATCTCCCGGGCAGCGTCTTCGCGAGGCGCTTAACGTCGAAAAACCTCTGCAAGTCGCGGGTACGATACATGCCTATTCAGCTCTATTGGCGGAACGGGCCGGATTTCGAGCCTTATATTTATCTGGCGCAGGCGTCGCTAACGCCTCATTTGGGCTGCCTGATCTCGGCATTACGTCGCTGCAGGATGGTTTGGAGGAAGTAAGAAGAATTACGGGCGCGACCGAGCTACCGCTGCTCGTTGATGCGGACACAGGCTTTGGCGGAGCGTTCCAAATCGCCCGCACGATTAAGGAAATGAATCGCGCAGGCGCCGCCGGCGTTCATATCGAGGATCAAATTTCGGCTAAACGATGCGGGCACCGGCCTAATAAATCCATCGTTAGCAAAGCGGAAATGGTTGATCGCATTAAAGCAGCGGCAGACGCAAGAGCGGATGAACAGTTTGTCATTATGGCGCGTACGGATGCGCTTGCCAATGAAGGCTTACAGTCGGCGATAGATCGGGCGTGCGCTTGCGTCGAAGCCGGGGCGGATATGATTTTCCCGGAGGCTGTCACTAAGCTTGAAGACTATCAGGCGTTCGCCGATGCGGTTAAGGTGCCAATACTGGCCAACATTACCGAATTTGGCCAAACGCCGCTGTTCACAGTCGATGAGCTGGCTAAGTCCGGCGTAAGTCTGGCTCTTTACCCATTATCAGCCTTTCGTGCAATGAGTGCCGCGGCTAAGCTCGTATATGAGACGATCCGGCAGGAAGGCACGCAAAAAAATGTCATTAGCCATATGCAGACGCGTGCAGAGCTTTATGATTACCTAGACTATTTCAGCTTCGAGAAAAAGCTTGATCAGCTGTATGGCAGACGGGAGGAGGAGACAAGCGATGGCGACTAAAAAACCGGGCGGCCTCGCCGAGGTCATTGCTGGACAAACCGCGATTTCAACCGTCGGCAAGGAGGGAAAGGGGCTTACTTATCGCGGGTATTCGATCGGTGATCTCGCAGGAAAAGGTTCCTTTGAGGAAACCGCCTATTTGCTCCTATACGCCAAACTCCCGAATGAGACGGAATTGAGGCAGTATAAGCACAAGCTGCTTCATCTGCGCAAGCTGCCCCAAAGCTTGCTCACGATCTTGGAGCAGCTGCCTGGGAGCACGCATCCGATGGATGTTCTTCGTACCGGTATTTCCGCGCTTGCCGCCTTTGAACCGGAGTCCGATTCTAATAATCAATTCGATATCGCCGACAGACTAATCGCAAGCTGCGCTTCCATCCTGCTGTACTGGCATCATTACAGCAGAGATGGCAGCCGGATCGATACGGCTACGGATAATGACAGCATTGCCGGGCATTTTCTCCAGCTGCTGCATGGTAACAAGCCAAGCGAGCTTCATGAGAAGGCTTTGGATGTTTCTCTCATCTTGTATGCGGAGCATGAGTTTAACGCATCCACATTCGCAGCGCGCGTGACGACCTCTACTTTGTCCGATATATACTCTGCCGTAACGACCGGAATCGGGACGCTGCGCGGAAATCTGCACGGCGGCGCAAATGAAGCGGCAATGGCATTAATCGAGCAATATACGAGCCCGGGTGATGCGGAAAACGGCGTTAAGCAATTGCTGAAGGACAAAAAATTGATTATGGGCTTTGGCCACCGCGTATATTCGGTCTCTGATCCAAGATCGGATTTGATTAAGGCATGGTCGAGAAAGCTTTCTGAGAACGATGGCGATATGACGCTTTATCATGTCTCTGAGCGAATTGAACAGATCATGTGGAAGGAGAAAAAGCTCTTTCCGAACCTTGATTTCTATAGCGCATCCGCATACCGGCTAATGGGCATTCCAACAGCGCTCTTCACCCCAATCTTTGTTATTTCTCGGCTGAGCGGCTGGTCTGCGCATATTACCGAGCAGCGTGCCAACAACCGGCTCATTCGTCCAAATGCGGATTATATCGGACCCGAGCCTGCGCCTTGGCTTCCATTCGAGCAACGATCCTAAGAAAAACGGGGAGGAGGAGCTTCATATGACCACGCCAACCAGCAATAACAGACCCGAGCCCGATCAAGTGCTAGTTGAAATCGCTATGTATGCTGCTAATCATACAATCAATAGCGAAGAGGCGTACCAAACGGCGCGGCATTGCCTTATGGACACGCTCGGCTGCGGACTGCTCGCGCTCCGTTATCCGGAATGCACGAAGCTGCTAGGGCCTACCGTTAAAGGAACGTATGTGCCAAACGGGGCACGCGTACCCGGCACCGCCTATCAGCTCGATCCAATTACTGCCGCCTTTAATATCGGCTGCATGATTCGGTGGCTTGACTATAACGATACTTGGCTGGCAGCCGAATGGGGACACCCTTCCGATAATTTAGGCGGCATCCTTGCTGTTGCAGATTATATAAGCAGAAATAACATCGCGGAAGGAAAAGCGCCTTTAACGATGCGCGACGTACTGACTGCCATGATCAAAGCCCATGAAATTCAAGGCGTCCTCGCCCTTGAAAACAGCTTTAACCGGGTAGGGCTCGATCATGTCATTCTCGTAAAAGTCGCCTCGACGGCAGTCGTGACGGCTTTGCTCGGAGGAACGCAGGAAGAGATTATCGCAGCCGTATCGCAGGCATGGCTAGACGGCCATTCGCTGCGCACCTACCGGCATTCCCCAAATACGGGGAGTCGCAAATCATGGGCAGCAGGCGACGCGACAAGCCGCGCCGTTCGGCTTGCGCTTATGGCGGTGCAGGGCGAAATGGGTTATCCTTCCGCGCTGAGTGCGCCGGGGTGGGGGTTCTATGATGTGCTCTATAAAGGAAACTCCTTTGCCATCAATCGCGGCTTTGATTCGTACGTAATGGAGAATGTATTGTTCAAAATCGCATATCCTGCAGAATTTCATGGGCAAACAGCCGTCGAATGTGCCATGCAGCTGCACCCGTTCGTCAAAGATAGACTGCATGAAATAGATAAAATCGTCCTCACAACGCATGAATCCGCCTTGCGCATTATTGATAAGACGGGGACGCTCCACAATCCGGCGGATCGCGACCATTGTCTGCAGTACATGGTGGCCATCGGCCTGCTGTTCGGAAATTTGACAGCAGATCATTATGAAGATGAGGCTGCGCAAGACCCGCGTATCGATGAGCTTCGCCTGAAAATGGTTACCGCCGAGGAGCCGGCCTATTCGCAGGATTATCTAGATCCTAACAAACGCTCGATCGCAAACGCGATCCAGGTTTATTTTACGGATGGAACGACGTCAGAGAAGAAAGAAGTCGAGTACCCGATCGGCCATCGGCGCAGGCGCACGGAAGCGATCCCGCTTCTTCAGCGTAAATTCGAATCCAATCTGAGAACCTGTTTTCCCGCCAAGCAAATCCAGCGAATCATCGAGCAATGCGGTGACCAGCAGACGTTGGAATCGACTCCCGTGCATCAGTTTGTGGACCTTTTTGTCATATAAGCGAATGCCTGCGTGAAGCGCAGGTTTTTCTTTTTATATTTGACGAATTGTCAAGCTAAGTGCGACACCTCTTCCATGAAGGCTTCGTGAGCCGACCTCCACCCGAGACATTTACGAGGGCGGTTGTTAATCAAACGAATTGCATCGGCGAGTTGGTCATCGGTAACGGAAGCGAAGTCATGCCCTTTAGGGAAGAATTCCCGAAGGAGACCGTTTGCGTTCTCGTTAGAGCCTCTCTGCCAAGAAGAATAGGGATCGGCGAAGTAGACCTTCACGTTATACACAGCTTCTAGGCTCGCGTAGCAGGCAAACTCTTTGCCACGATCAGTTGTCGCCGTCTGGCAAGTGCCGTGTGGGTATTGGCTGAGCACGACACCGAAGGCGACCTCCATCGAGTGGGCCGTTCGATCAGGCATCTTCAGTGCAATGTACAGTCGCGTCTTTCGTTCGATGAAGGTAGCGGCGCAGGCCTTGCTTTTGCCACGGCTGGAAACCACGGTATCAAGCTCCCAATGACCGAACGTCGTACGCTTACGGACTTCTTTCGGTCGCTTGCTGATCGGCGTACCGACGAGGAAGCGACCACGTGTTTCCATCGGCTTTTGACGCTTGCCCTTATGTCGTAGTACGTTGGCTCCCGCTGCGAGGCGCCCCCCGTATAGCCATCTGTAGATCGTCTTGAAGCACACGAAAGGTTTCCCTTCGGTACGACGCTTCTCGGCGATCTGCTCAGGGGACCAGGTCTCATGCAGCTTCAGTTTGAGTTCTTCAGCAAGTACCTTGGTATATTTACCGACAGGCACGCTAGAAGCTCTCCGCTCATGGGACGCTTCTTGGGCAGAGCTAGCCGCATAAGTCCCGTTCTTCTTACTGCCGCTACGTGCCAGTTCTCGTGCGATAGTAGAAGGATGTCGACCTAGCTCATGCCCAATCTTGCGGCATGACCAGCCCAATCGATGCAGCGCTTCTAGTTGTCCTCGTTCAATTATGTTAAGATGGGAGTAGCTCATGTTGGTTTCTCCTGTACAAAATGGTGGTGTGGTAACTTCCATTTTACACGAAGCCTGCATGGGCCTTTTGTTTTTCTAGGTGTCGCACTTCATATTACAATTCGTCATTTAAAAATTTTTGTAGCTTTTCTGTAACTTATTGCCCCCCGCAAACGTTATATTCTATAAGTAAGCCGAATAAAAATATACACCATATAGAAGGAGCGTCTGCGCTATGAAAAAATATACATTAATCGCTGTTGCTGCGATAGCTTGTCTCACGGCCTTTAGCTTTGCGCCGACGGGAGGCCGTGAATATACACCGGTAGAGCAAACGCCGAACATGCAAACGGGCTACATCGAAAGCGTCCATAAGCAAAATAATCATTACGTGTTGTCCATTGATCAAATCGATTGGTTTGAAGGTCAGCAAGCCATTGATAAATTTTTGGAGCTTGAAGGGGATTCAGGCCTTGATGGCCCGCCGGATGGCTATTATATCGTCAATGATGATGAAACCCTTCATGACTTGCCAATCGCTGACGATGCCAAAGTACTTATGCAAATTTATAACCGTACAGGCAATGTGAATGAAGCGGATATCGTCTGGAATGAACCGATTACCGTTGAAAAATTCGCTCAGCTATTAGATACGGAAGATGATCTTAACATGAAGAGCTTTCCGTATCATCTGACCGTTAAGGACGGGGAAATCGTTCAGATCGTACAGCAGTACGTCCCATAAACACAAGCAAAGTCGCGGAAACGCGGCTTTTTTTTATTTTATAAATTCTACATGCAAATATCAATTGACATCCGAGTTCATTGAAACTAATATAGTTACATTGAGAGGTGAGGATATGGGATCAAACAGCCATTTTACGATAGCGCTGCATATTTTATCGCGAATTGAAATGGAGCATGATAAGAGCCAGCCCTATATTTCTTCGGAGCTGATCGCGCGGAGCGTGAACACGCACGCCGTGTTTATTCGCCGTATATTGAGCGCTTTGAATAAAGCTGGTTTAGTAGAGGTGCGTCGCGGTGGTGTCAATGGCGGCTGGATACTCGCAAAATCGGCAGAGGATATTACGCTGCTCGATGTATATGATGCAGTAGAGGAGAAGCCCTTAAACGGACTGCATCATAGCGAGCCTAATCGCGCATGTCCGATCGGCAGAGGCATACAACCCGCCTTGTATAAATATTATGAATCTGCAGAAGCGGCGTTTCGTCATGATCTCGCGAAAACAACGTTAGCTACGCTTGTAGCCGAGACGCTTGAACACGCTGCAAAAGAGTAAGATTTTTTGTGGGTTCAAATACAACCAAGTCAGTTACATTTGAAGAGAAGAGAGGTGACATCATGATAAAAGAACGTCCTGCTTCAACCTTTTATTACGGCTGGATCGTCGTTGCGATTGCGTTTCTAACCTTGCTTGTATCCGCCGCTATCAGCTCTGTACCGAGCGTATTGATGCTGTCGCTTGAGAAGGAGTTCGGCTGGGACCGCAGCGCGATCTCAGGCGCGGTATCGATTCGAATTCTGCTGTACGGATTGATGGGACCATTCTCCGCCGCATTAATGGCCCGTTACGGCATTCGAAAAATAATGGTTATTGCGATGGTGCTGTTAATGGCGAGCATGTCGCTAACGCCGCTCATTACGCAAATTTGGCAATTTGTACTCCTTTGGGGAGTGTTTGTTGGACTTGGAACAGGCGCGCTTGCCAACGTTCTTGGCGTGACCATTGCGAACCGCTGGTTCGTGAAGCATAAAGGGCTTGTCATAGGTTTGCTTACGGCAAGCGCAGCAACGGGACAACTATTATTCCTTCCGGTAATCGCAAAAATAACCAGTGATATCGGATGGCGATATTCCGTCTATTCCGTTGTTGCCGTGCTGCTGCTGCTTATTCCCGTCGTTGCGATTTGGATGCGGAACCATCCTTACGATGTAGGAAGAGCGCCGCTTGGTGAAACAGCGGTCGTTAAGCCAGCGCCATTTGTAGGCAACCTCTTTTTATCGCCCATTCTTGTCCTTATATCGGCAAGCAAGAGCGGAACGTTCTGGCTGCTGGCAGGAACCTTTTTCTTATGCGGTTTCTCCACGAATGGGCTGATCGGCACTCATCTTATTCCGGCATGCGGCGACTTTCAAATTCCGATCGTCATAGCTGCCGGCTTGTTATCGCTTATGGGCTTGTTTGATTTAGTGGGCACCACCATGTCAGGCTGGCTAACGGATCGATTTGACAGCAGATGGCTGCTGCTATGGTATTACGGCCTTCGCGGACTCTCGCTTATTTTTCTGCCCTATGCGCTTGGTGCGGGATATACGCAGCTATTGATTTTCTCCGTTTTCTACGGGCTCGATTGGATCGCAACCGTGCCGCCTACTGCTAAGCTGACCTCCGACACATTCGGCAAGGAGAAGGCCGGCATGATATTCGGCTGGATCGTCGTTGCCCATCAGGCAGGCGCATCGATTGCTGCCTACGGAGCAGGCATGATGCGGGATTTGCTTGGCAATTATACCGTTCCTTTCGTGCTGGCTGGCTTCTTATGCTTATTTGCAGCCGTGATGTCGCTTCGCATTCGCGGTGCAAGGAAGACGGCTTCGCTGACTTAATCATTTACGCGCAAAAAAAGGGTAAGACGCCAATTCCGGCAGCTTACCCTTTTTTCCGTGCTCTTACTGTTAACCGTCAATCTCTTCCGGCTTCATATATTTTTTGCGCAAGCATGGCGGGATCCATCTTGGTTGCCGACATATGATCGCTGCTTCCTTGAATATAACGGAAGAGACCAAGCCGACCGGACATATGGGGGTGCCAGCCGTATTCGCTGCTGTATTGAGGCAGCACATTATCTTGAGTAAAGAAAACATAGCTTCTTGGCGTGGCGAGGCTGTAAAACTTTTTGAGATCCAGCTTTTCGAATAGCGGTTTTGCCGGTTCTGGCGTAATTTTATTGTATATAAGCTGTGCTACATCGAGGGGCGCTACATTGACAAAGGTATCGCGGAAAAAAGCGAAGGGGAGCATGATTGTATCATCCTTCGAGCTGTCCCTTAGCTGCTGAAAAAAGCCCAAAGCGGCTGGCGGAATTTCGTCCGATGCCGATTCTCCGTCATTCAGTACGAAAGCATCCCAAAATACAAGTCGTTTGATGCGGTTTGAAACTTGCTCAGCTACCTTTTGAACGACAGTTCCGCCAAAGCTGTGACCTACCAAAATTATCTGCTGAAGATTATGGGCGAGAATAAAATCAACGACGGATTTGGTTATCATTCCATGAGTGACGTTTTTGTCGGTCAGCACGCCGTGTCCCGCATATTCCGGCGTATACACGATATGGCCCATTTGCCGCAATACCGCAGCCGTCTCGTCCCAGAAGCTTGCATCCGCCCATGAGCCATGAACAAGCACGAAGGTAAGAGCAGGCGGGTAGTTAGGCATATGACGTTCATAAATTGGATAGGTGTTTACGTATGGATAATTCCAGTTCATCCCATATTGTTCGTAGGCATACATCTTTCATTTCCCCTCAAGATCAGATAGTTCAGCATATGCCTATTTTTCTGCGAGGTTCTTTATTAACCAATCATTTAAAATATTGCGTAACCGTACCTTTGCCATTTTCCACTCCCACATTAGCGTAAGCACCATTGATGAACGTCATTTGCGGCGGAACATGTCCACAATCGATGTTGTAAACAATCGGGATATTCAACTCCTCAGAGAGATCGTTATACACATCCTCAACCGAATAATCCTCAAACGTCTGATTTGCAGGACTTCGCCCAAACAGAATACCCGAACAGTTGTTAAACCAGCCGGCGAGCTTCATCTGAACGATTGATCTTCGCAAATCCGCTGTATTCAGCTCGCAATTTTCAAGAAACCATATAATAGGCTCGTTATCGATCATTTGTTTTTGAAAATAATGCAGGTCGCCATATGGCGTGCCGATTAAATGCCTGATAACGTCTATGCAGCCGCCCAACAATCGTCCGCTTATGTTTGCATTCGCATTGGAGTGAGTTTCCCAGCAGGTCGGTTCGGTTAGCTGGAAGACGCAAGGTGAAGGGGAGGCAAAATTCCAATCCTTCTGATATTTTGGCGAAGAATGCTGAATATTCGATTCACCCGCCCTGGTTGATAAAACCGATTGCCAGCTTGCGGTCGTGGCATCTGAATATTCTCCTCGTAGATCAACGAAATTCGTTCCATGAGCAGTCGCTATGCCAGTTTTTAATGTAATAGCTAGCAATAATACACTTATATCCGAATATCCAAGTATCCATTTGTTGGGAAAATGCTCATAATCGAGATGTTCAACGATTTCGATTAACAATTCGCCGCCCCAAGGCGGAATAATGAGCTGGATTTGGTCATCCTGCATCATTTCATTCAGCTCTTTCGCACGAATCGGAGCGGAGGCGGATTTGGCTTTATGCTGCGTCCAAACCGTTTCACCGCAAATGACTTGATACCCTTTAGCTTGCATGCTGCTTGTCGCTAATTGTACTAAATCATGCCTTTCAGCTTTCACACCTGATGAAGGAGCGGTTACGCCAATCGTTGCTCTTTCCTCTAAAAAAGGATATTTAATCATATCGTCCTCCTAATCGATTTTCCTCTTCAGATCTGTTCGTTGGCCTTTGACGCTTCAAGCTGGTCTAAAATGTCCAACAATTGCTTGCGGCTGTCGCTTGGCAAAGTGGCAAGCACCTTCTCGGCGGCTTCACCCATGGCGGCGCGCGCTTTCTGGATCAGCGGAGGAGCGGAGTCGCTTAGCTGAATAAAGGTGGCGCGGCGATCCTCTGGATCGGGCACGCGGACGATCAGCTTTTCATGCTCCAAGGCATCGACGAACTGGGTGACGGTACGCGCTTTGATGCCTATTTTGGCAGCCAAATCACTCATTCGGATAGGAGCGGATTCCGATACGGCAATTAAAAAACGCAGTCTCGGTCCAGTCAGGTAAGCTGGGATATGCAGCGCAATAAGCTCGGCTTCAAACTGTTGGTGGAGTTGATGCGTCGTTTTGAACAGGCTTTGCAATACATCGCCTGCTGTAACCATTACTTCTGATGAAGACCGCTTAGATGGGGTCATAATAATCCTCCTTGACGAATCCCTAATTGCTGAGTATACTCACCTTATTAACGATATAGTGAGTATACACAATATATTTATACTCTGTATTTTTCAATTGTAGCCCACGATAAATGGTTTTGCAAAATAAAGTTCGTTCCACGGAGGAGAGACAAATGACAGCCAAAATGATGCAAGCGATTCGATATCATCAATTCGGAGGACCGGAAGTGCTGCAGCTTGAACAGATACCCCGTCCCGTGCCTGCAGCTGGAGAAGTGCTCATTCGAGTACATGCAGCAGGCGTGCTGCCGGTCGATTGGAAAATTCGAACGGGAAAATTTCCGATGCCGATTAAGTTTCCTTGGATCCCGGGGACAGCTCTGTCAGGCGTTGTTGAAGAGATAGGTCCTGGCGTAACCGCGCTGCAAAAGGGGCAAGCAGTGTTTGGGCGAAGCACGGCAGGAGCCTATGCGGAATATGCGACGGCTAAGGCAGAAGCGCTTGCACGCAAGCCAGACTCGCTCAGCTTCGATGAGGCTGCGACGATATCTGGCGGCGCAACGACCGCCTGGCAAGCTCTTATTCATGAAGGCGGCTTGAAGGCAGGGGATCGGGTGCTTATTCATGGCGCTGCAGGAGGCGTAGGTTTGTTTGCCGTCCAGTTCGCAAAGTGGAAGGGTGCCCACATTATCGCTACCTGTGGGACGGATAATGTTGGTTTTGTCCGTTCATTAGGGGCAAACGAGGTGATCGATTATACGGAGAGCCGATTCGAAGAGCATGCAAGCCAAGTTGATCACCTGCTGGATACGGTGGGAGGGGATACGCTTGCACGTTCCTGGTCCGTTGTCCGAAAGGGAGGAACGCTTGTTTCTATTGCCGGACAGCCGGCACCGGATCGCGCGGAGCAATTAGGAGTTAGGATATTAAGGCCAAGCTTGCCAGGCAAGGCACAGCTAGAGGAGATCGCAGCATTAATGGATAAAGGCTGCGTCCAAACCTTTATCCAGCAAGCCTTACCATTAACAGACGCACAGCTAGCCCATGAGAGAAGCCAGATCGGCCACGGCCGAGGAAGAATCGTGCTGCATATTGCTGATTAAATCCCTTTAAGAATGAATCGTTTTACGATTATTCGGACGCATTCGAAAGCTATGGCGCGCTGATTTCAAGTGTGGAATTTTAGATTTCGCCGAGGCTAGAGTAGCGTTAATTTCGCCTCCAAGCATGATGATGATTGAGCTGATGTATAGCCAGATCAACAGAATGATCATTCCTCCAAGGCTGCCATAGGTTTTCGAATAGTTGCCAAAGTTGTTCATATAAAATTGGAATAAAAGGGATGTAACGATCCAGCCGAAGGTTGTAAAGACGGCTCCCGGCAGCACCTCTCTGAAGCCGAGCCGTCTGCTCGGCACGATCCAATAAAGCAGAGTAAAGGCTCCGATCATCGCCGCAATGGGAATCACATATTTTAAAACGCCCCAAGTCCACTCAAATCCATCCGGATAATTCAACCACTCAAACAGATATTGTCCAATCGCTTTTCCGAAGATCAGCATCACCATGACGATCATAATAACGACCACAAGAAAAATCGTCGAGACTATCGAGATGCCCCGCACTTTCCAGAATGGACGCTCCTCTTCAAGATCATAGGCTTTATTCAAGCCTTTAATAATGGCATTAATGCCGTTTGATGCCGACCAGATCGTAGCGACCATGCCGAAGGAGAGCAGCGTGCCGCTGCTGTTGTTCATCACTTCCGTCAATATGCCGCTAATCGTATCGCTCGCATCGGAAGGAAGCATGCGAATGAGCTCACTGATAACGCTATCCCCTGACAGCTCAATAAAGCTAAGCAAGCTGACCATAAAAATAAGAAACGGAAAAAACGACAAGATCAAATAATAAGTAAGCTGAGCGCCAAGCGCTTGTACATCATCCTCGCGAAAACGGGCGTATAAGCATTTCAAAAACTGAACCGTCTGCGTCATTCGCGTCATATGCGGTCACCATCCTTTATTTAAAATTAAACAAAAAGCTAAGAATACTAAACAAGTTGATTCAAAATGTAGGAAAAAACTCCGACCTGTCGAATAAGAGTATAGTCAAACATATTTCAAACTAGGGAGTGGACCGATTGTTTTTACATTTTCTGCAATCCAAGGAACATAAACAAGCATTTCTAGAACTCGCGCATCTCGTAGCGAATGCCGATGGATTTGTCCACAAAAAGGAACGCGGCTTTTTACAATCGTTTATGGAAGAGATGGACATCGTGCAAACCGACTTTAGCTTCTCACAAGAAAAGCAGCTTTCGGATATCATCGGCGGCCTGGAAGACGAGCATGTGAAAAAAATCTTTTTTGCAGAAATTTTGCTGCTCATATTCGCTGATGGGGACTACAATGACGATGAGAAAAAAATTACGCACGATATGCAGAAGCTGTTCCGCTTTTCTGACGAGACCTATGAAAATTTAAAAGACTGGGTCATTCGAATGGATCAGCTGAAAATCGAAGGCTTAAAGCTTATTTTGAACCCTTAACCGATGAAGCTCGAACGATTAATTTCGATGATCTATATGCTGCTGAACAATGAGGTGCTTTCAGCCTCCGCCTTGGCAGAAAAATACAAGGTGTCCCAGCGCACGATCTATCGCGACATTGATGCGATATGCGCGGCAGGAATTCCGGTCGTATCGTTTCAAGGCGTTAACGGCGGGTACGGCATCATGGACTCGTATAAAATGGACAAAAGCCTGCTTGGCTCCTACGATGTAAGCTCGCTCATCACGATTCTTCACAGCATGTCTACCGTATTTGATGATGAACGGGCACTAGAGACGATCCATAAGCTGCAGACGCTGCAGCACGGCGAAGCATCGCCAAGCTTGACGATGGACATAGGAGGAAGCGGAGCCTACAACGATTCTCTTCGCATCCTCCGCGTAGCGATCACGGAATGCCGCGTCGTCCGCTTCGAATATGTCAATGCCAAGAGCGAGCGGAAGGAACGGTGCGTCGAGCCGATCAGCCTGCTTTATAAATATGACTCGTGGTATTTATACGGATTTTGCAGGGAACGCAAAGACTTCAGAGAGTTTAAGCTGCCGCGGATGGCTAATTTGCTTGCCTCTGCGGAATATTTTCAGAAGCATAGTCGATTGCCCGAAAGAGGCAACCGGTATGATGATGCGCAAATAGTGAGTAAAGTAAAAGTTATGCTCCATTTTTCAATTGAATACTTGGCACGTGCGATGGATTTTTACTATAGCGCGGAAAAAACCTTCAATGAAGATGGCACGCTGACGATGACGCTGGAAGTGGATACTTGGTCGGTGGAGCGATGGCTCATTCCGAGCTTGTTAAGCTTCGGGGACGGCGTAATCGTCGTTGAGCCTGCCGAGGTTCGAGACAGGGTTAAAGCGTCCATTGAAAAAATGTTGAAACGATATTCCGAAGTATGACACTCAGCTGTCATACTTTTTTTATTACACTGATAATAAGAAATACGAGATCAGAAGGAGTGTTTATCAGTGAAGCAACGTCAATCAAGCAGCCTTTCCATCGTCATTGCAGGCTTGCTGCTCGGAATTTTAATGGCATCCATGGACAATACGATCGTAGCCACGGCTATGGGCAATATCGTAGGCGAACTCGGAGGCATGGACAAATTCATTTGGGTAACATCCGCTTATATGGTAGCGGAGATGGCCGGCATGCCGATATTCGGAAAGCTGTCCGATATGTATGGGCGCAAAAAGTTTTTTATTTTCGGAATCATCGTGTTTATGGCTGGCTCCGCACTTTGCGGAACGGCTGGATCCATTACGGAGCTCGCTATCTTTCGGGCTATACAAGGCATCGGCGGTGGCGCGCTCGTACCGATTACGTTCACGATTATGTTCGACGCCGTTCCGCTTGAGAATCGCGGTAAATTGGGCGGACTGTTCGGTGCTGTTTTTGGCTTATCCAGCATCTTCGGACCATTGCTTGGAGCATTCATTACCGACCATATCGCTTGGCAATGGATTTTTTATATCAACCTCCCGCTAGGGTTGATTTCCTTTATCATGGTCACGTTTTTCTACAAGGAATCGCATGAGCATTCCAAGCAGCCAATCGATTGGTTAGGCGCGTTTACGCTTATTGGCGCCATCATTTGCCTCATGTTCGCTCTTGAGCTTGGCGGCAAATCATTCGCATGGCAATCGCCAATGATTTTGAGCTTGTTCGGAGGTTTTGCCGTTTTGTTGATCGCCTTTCTTATGGCTGAGAGGCGAGCGGAGGAGCCGATCATCTCTTTTGGACTGTTTAAAAACAAGCTGTACGCATCCAGTATTCTGGTGGCGCTGTTCAGCGGAGCCGCATTTATCGCAGCGTCGGTATACATCCCGATTTTTATTCAAGGGGTGCTCGGCGGGTCTGCAACAAATTCAGGCCTTGTCCTGCTGCCGATGATGGTCGGATCGGTCATTACCGCGACACTCGGGGGAAGTCTCATGAACAAGATTTCGTACCGCAACATCATGTTACCCACGCTTGCTTTATTAGCAATAGGAATCGCGCTTGTGGCCAGCCTTACTCCCGAATCGTCTCGACTGACGATCACCATCTATATGGTACTTATCGGTCTTGGGATCGGCGCGTCATTCTCCGTACTTAGCAATGCTGCTATCCATGGCCTGTCGTACCGCCAGAGGGGAACAGCTGGAGCAACGTTGAACTTTATACGTTCGTTAGGCATGACGATAGGCATTACAACGTTTGGCCTTATTCAAAGCCACTATTTTACGACCAAAATGTCGACGCTGTTCGGTACTAATGAGCAGGAGGGAATGCCTGAAGGGCTTGATCTCAAAGACCCTCACGCGCTGCTCTCGCCAGATACGCGGGCATTAATTCCATCCGATATGCTCGATAGCTTCTCTACCGCACTCTCAGCCTCAATCGTTCATACTTTCGCTTGGGCGGTCATCCCCGTCGGCTTCGCATTGCTGTCCGCCTTCTTCATGGGCCGCAAGAAGCTTGATGCTACGGCGGAATCAACGGAATATTCTTCGGCGCACTAGAGCGTGCTGCAATAAAAAACAGTACATAAACCTCCGCTTTCCAAATGGATGCGCGGGGGTTTATTTTGTTTTCTGCACCTTTGCAATGACGAGATATTAACATTCGCGATTTAATTTACCTACCGGATGTTAAAAAATAAAGGGGCGCCACTTATGAAAAACGAGAGCTTACTAATGAAGAACATTACGCGATCATGCGCCTGCTCAATGAATTCATGTTAACGATCGGTCGGAATGACACTTACGCAGCGCGGCTGATCCACATGCAGCAGCAATTTTTGGATGGCTTTCGGGATTTGTTGCAAAAGGGAGCCGAGCTAGGCGTCGTTTCACCGAGCCATACGGATTCCAAAGCCCATATGCTCGCATGATTGATCGATAATATATCCAATTTTATGATGATGCAAATGAAACCGAACTATAAGCAAATATGAAAAGACGCGGTGAACAGCGTTCTGATGAAAGGGTGGGAATGAATTGAACACGGATAAAAATCAGGCTACCGTACTTGAATTGTCCTCATCCGAAAAACTGCTCGTTTGGGTTGTGCCAAGCTTGCTCGGCCTAGTGTTAGGTTGGTTTATCCCAGCGATCGCACAGTGGGCGGCAGCACTGCCATGGGTTCCATTTGAAGGCATAATCAAGCTCATCGCTTCGCTTCATGGACCATGGGTTATTATCGCAACCACCTGCCTTGGGCTAATTGCCGGTCTATGCTTAACGCACGTCGCATTCAAGGAAAGCCTCGTTGCTCGCTTAACTGATCAAAGCGTTCATTTTAAAATAAATAACGAGGAAACGATCCTAAGCAAAGAAAAATTTCCGCTGCCTTTCTAGATGGGAAACTGCTCGTCATAAACGGGTTAAAGGGACAGGAGCTATTTCGCGAAAAACCTGAATCCAAAAAGCGAATATAAACGTTGGGTCCCCGATACGCCCGAACTTTCGGCAAGCGCAAATGCAGTGCTCAAAGCGCGTGAAAAGTCGCTGCAAAAAGGGGAGAAGGATGATCGTAAGGATTTGAAGGCCGAGCTCAGCAAGATAGGCATTTGTGTGCGTGATGAGGATAGACGCCAATATTGGCGCAAGTTTAATTTGTAAAATATTTCTTTTTTATAGTCGAAAATCATGCTATTATTGGACATATAAAAAAATTCATGCTGGGGAGAAAAAGAAGATGATTAATAGTCAGTCAAGCGGGTATAGAAAGCCCATGCAAAAATTAATGCTAACGTTTTTCTTTGCTTTACTTGTATCCGTGTTCGGGATGCTGATCGGCACGATGCTGCCAAGCGCTGCAAGAATTCCACTTTTCATTGTAGAAATCGGTCTTATTATCGCTATTGTGTTTCTCCGTAAATCCAAAGCGATCGGCTATTCGCTGATGTATGCGTTTATGGTCGTATCGGGTGCAACGCTTCAATTTGCTTTAAGCTATTATATTGCGTCCATGGGTTCAGGCATTGTCATCCAGACCGTAGCAGTAGCTGTTATCGTCTACGCCGGCCTTGCCGTTTATGCCACTTTCACGAAAGAGGATTTCCGGTTTCTAGGCGGATTCCTATTCGCTTCCTTGATCGGTCTCGTCGTTATCGGGCTTTTGCAATTTATTTTTCCTTTTGACGGGATGATGGAGACGTTGTTTTCAGGTTTTGGCTTACTTATCTTCATCGGCTATACGTTATATGATTTCAACCGGATGTCCAAAGAAGGCTTTGATGACAGTGATATCCCATTGATGGTCGTAAACATTTATCTTGATTTGGTGAACATCATTCTCTACGCGCTTCGTTTCGTCAAATCATTGCTTGATGATTAATAAAACAAAAGGTTAATCTTCTTCCAAGGAGATTAACCTTTTTTAATGGTCAAGGTTCCTTTAGTCGCGTGCTTCATCTATTTTTCCATCGTTTCGGCATGGCTGCAGTTTGGCGAATTTTGATTTACAGATAGACGGCTTACTTTAACCTTGCGGCTTGAAAACCATTTTTTGAAAAAGGATGCTTTCGGCAAACCATATTCGATAAATTCCCCTCGGCGCACTCGACGCTCCCATTCCTGCTCTTGATCTTTCCATAATTGCTCAGCGATATAATGGTTAAGACTCATACTCCATTTCCTCCTTAGAACGATAAACGTCCTTTTTTGTATAATGTTGGTCTCTTTATTATGCGGTCGCTAAAAGGGGATAAAAAGAGTATAATCATTTTCATATATTTCCCCTTTTATTTTAAACCGTCCGAATTGGCGTAAAGGAGGATGCTTTTTTGCTGACGAATGAACGTTATTTTTTGTTATATACGAAGTTTGCAAGTGCGGACGGAGCAGGCAAAGCAGTAGAGGTATCATTAGAGCAGCTGGCGGATGCTCTTTACTGTTCCTCCCGCAATGTGAAGCTCATCCTTCGGAAGCTTGAAGAAGAGGGTTACATCGAGTGGATGGCAGGGCGAGGGCGCGGCAACCGCTCGCAAATTACCTTTTTGCATGCCAAAGAGAAGAAACTGCTTGAGCTTGCGGAGCAGCTTGCCATGAAAGGCGAGTATAAGCATGCGTTTGAGCTTATAGATTGCTACGGGGAAGAGACGGCGGCAAGAAGCGTATTCGCAGAATGGCTCAACGGTCATTTCGGATATCGGACGATGCAGCTTAACGACAAGGAATCCGACATACTTCGGCTTCCCGTTCACAGGCCTATTTTGACACTTGACCCAAAGGATCTTTATTATGCGTTCAGCGCACATATGATTAAGCAGCTGTTCGACTGCCTCGTTCAATACGATCGTGCGGCAGGCAAAATCGTTCCGGCATTAGCTCATGCATGGGAGCATGACGGAACGGGCAGGGAATGGACCTTTCATCTCCGCAAGGGAGTTTTGTTCCATCACGGCAGGGAGCTGATTGCCGAGGATGTCGTCTATACGCTCAAACGTTTAGACGGCAGCAGCGCGTCGGCCTGGTTCGTACGCTCCATCGTAAAGGTTGAAACGATTGGCCAGCGAGCGGTCAGAATAAAGCTAGCTAATCCGAACTGGCTATTCCCAAGATTTCTATGCTCGCCGGGTTTATCGATCGTGCCTCATGACCTGGTGGAGCAGGATGAATTATTTTGGACGCATCCGGTTGGCACAGGGCCATTCCGGTTCGTGGATTGGACAGCAGACCGGTTCACGATGCAGGCGAACGCTGGTTATTTTCAAGGCAGAGCTCATTTGGACGGCGTCGTCATTGTCATCATGCCAGAGGATACGGTTGTCTATACGAAGAGCTGGGAACAGCTGCTCGTTGATCACGACCTAAGAGATATACAGCCGGAGCAAGGCTGGAAAAAAATCGAATCGATCTGCAACGGATGCAGCTTGCTCACATGGAATTTGGGCAAAGAGGGACCGCAGCGATCTGCTGCATTCCGCAAAGCCATTGATCTTCTCGTTGATCGGTCCCGTATGATAACGGAGCTTGGAGAGGATCGCATGTATCCTGCTCGGGGGTTCTATCCAAATGCCGCTTCCAACGAATGGACGGACCGATGCGAATTTGAGGAAGCGGCAGAGCTGCTCAAGCAATCGGGTTATGATGGAGAGGCGATTCGGATAAGCACCTACGGCATTCATGAACAGGATGCTATTTGGCTGCAGCGCCATTTGTCCGCATTCGGGATTGAAGTGATCGTCCAAATTGAGACTTGGATGAGCATACGAGACGCGATTGTACTTGATAACGCCGATTGTTTGCTTTATTGCGTCGTATTTGCTGAGGATGAGGTATGCTTAATCGAGCTATATGAACAGACCGGCAGCTTTCTGCGTGAACATCTAGACCCGCTCCTGCTAGGCTGGGTGAAAGAACAAATCGACCTTGCGCTCGCCTGCGAGCGGGCAGAGGATCGATGGGGTCAGCTGTTTGAAATCGAGAAAAAGCTGAAGGATGAAACGCATGTCCTCTTTTTGCTTCATAAGAAGCTGAATACGTTTTACAACCCGAACATTAAAGGGGTAGGCGTCAACTCCTTAGGCTGGATTGATTTTAAAGATATATGGTTAGAGCATACAGACACCAAAGAGAAACAATCGTTGAAATAGAAACATACGTTCGGTATAATGGTCATGTTACAGTATAAGGAGGAGTACCGATGAGCAGAATGCTGCGTTTTGAAATTCAAGTTGCTGATCCCGAGCAAGCAATCGCGTTTTATACGAATACGTTCCAATGGGAGTTTATGAAATTTCCAGGTCCACAGGATTATTGGTTTATTAAAACAGGCAATAGCGATGAACCGGGCATTGACGGCGGATTGATGAAATCCCCTGACGGCTCAACGAGAACGGTGAATTCGATTGAGGTTACCTCCATTGATGACTATTTAACGGCTGTAACTTCAAATGGCGGAACCGTAGTCGTTCCCAAAATGAGTATGCCCGGGATGGGTTATCTTGCTTATTTTACTGATCCTGCCGGCGTGCTCGTAGGCATCTCTCAAGCCGATCCTCATGCATAATCCCATCTAATCATGACAGTTAACCTCGCTTTGTTAAAAGCGAGGTTTTTTGCTGTTTATAGCGATGGAAATAAAAAAATGTCCATGAAAGTCATTTTTGTCAGCTATCCGACATTTTAGCGCCTGAAAATATGGTACTCTTCATATAACGCATCCGAATAGTCGGATTAATTGCAGCAGGAATGATCGAACTAGAGGTGGTTGAGGCAATGGATGAATTACAGGAGCAGACCGATTTGCAAGAAATGGATCGTCATAACGAGGTCATCCTTGGCGTTTTTCGCAAATATGGGGTCACGAAGAAATGTAGAAAAAATGAATTTGTTTTTCAGGAGAATGAGTCTCCTCTTGCAGCGCATTATGTGGAATCAGGGCTCATTAAAATTTCCCAATCCTCCCAAGAGGGTCAAGGGATCACTTTATTTCTGCGCTACCCGGGCGAAGTGTTCGGCAATGCAGAGATTCTTGCCAATCTTCAGCGCAGACGTTACGCCAAATGCTTGACGGATAGCCAATTAATTGTGCTTGAATCAAGGCAGTATCTTGAATTAGCCAAGGACGATGCTAGGTTTGCTTATTCATTGGCTGTAATAACAGCACGCAGGCTGCTGCAGACGCAGGATATGGTTGAAACGTTGATCAGCCGTCCGGTTGCGTGGCGGCTAGCGTGGTTTCTCGTCCAGATGGGCAAGCAAAAGGATGGCGTGCTTGAAGTGCAGCTTCAGCTAAGCCACGAGGAAATCTCGTATGTGATTGGCTGCAGCAGGCAAACCGTCACGGAATTGTTGAACAAGTGGCGCGAGAAAGAGCTAATTGCGTATACAAAGAAAAAAATAATTATGATTAATCCGAGCCGCTTCTTGTCAAGCATCTAAGAGGAAGCAGCCGAGTAGGGAGAGACCAAGCATGATCGATGTTGTAGATGTGAGTAAAGTGTTCGCACAGAAAAAAGGAACATCCTATACCGTGCTAGACGGTGCATCGTTCCATGTCAAACAGGGTGAATTTGTTTCGATCGTCGGTCCTTCGGGCTGCGGCAAATCTACACTCTTAAATCTCATAGCCGGATTTGAGTCATCGTATGAAGGATCTATTACCGTAAATGGAGAGCCAATAAAAGAACCGGGCTCCGACCGCGTCGTCGTGTTTCAAGAGCATGGTTTATTTCCTTGGTTAAGCGTTATCGACAATGTCGCTTTTGGGTTAAAGCAGCAGGGCGTATCAAAAAAGGAACGTTATGAGCGCGCCTTCGAGCAAATCAAATCGGTTCATTTAAGCAAATTTATTGATCGTTACCCCCATGAGCTCTCAGGCGGAATGAAGCAGCGCGTGGCGATTGCCAGAGCACTCGTCATGGAACCTGATATTTTATTGATGGATGAGCCGTTTGCTGCCTTAGACGAACAAACCAGATATATTTTGCAGAAGGATCTGGAACATATTTGGCTTAAAACTCGCAAAACGATTCTATTCATCACCCATAACATTCGTGAAGCGGTCATTTTGTCCGATCGCGTGCTCGTGATGTCGACGCAGCCTGGCAGAGTGAAGCAGCAATTTGCGATAAAGGCGGCAAGGCCGCATGATCATGCAGATCCATTAATTCATCATTATGAGAACAAAATAATGGAGGCGCTCACGGACGAGCTCGATAAGGTCGTAAGAGAGGAGCTCGGCAATGAATACCGCATTAAGAAGAACACTGTTTCTAGTTCTCCTGATCGTAATTTGGGAATTGGGATATAGAATCTTTGATTGGGGCTGGAAATTCCCTTCCCCGATCCAGACGCTGCAAGCCTTTTATTATGGGTTCACGGAAGGCCACATGCTTGAAGCCATCATTGCAAGCCTGCGCCGGCTATTGATTTCCTTTGCGATATCTATCGTTATTGGAACGACACTCGGGTTTTTATTTGCTCGCTATCGATTTTTTGATGAGACCTTTGGTTTCTTAGTCGTAGCGCTTCAGACCGTTCCGAGCATTGCATGGCTGCCATTTGCCATCATATGGTTCGGTCTTAATGATAACTCTGTCATTTTCATTACGACGATTGGTGCTACCTGGACGATGTCCATGGCGAGCCGGACGGGGATTAAACAAATTTCAACCATTCATTTGCGTGCGGCAAAAATGATGGGAGCAGGCAGCGGGTTTCGGCTCTTTTTTCAAGTTATGCTTCCGGCTGCCTTCCCGCAATTAATAACGGGCGTACGAGTTGCGTGGGCTTTCGCATGGCGGGCGCTTACTGCAGGCGAGCTCATTGCCAAGGGTGCCGGACTTGGTCAGACGCTTCAAGATAGCCGGGATATCGGCGATACGGCGACCATCCTCTGCGTAGTCATTATTATCGCGGTCATCGGAACGCTTTCCGACCATCTCTGCTTTAAACGGCTCGAAGATCAAATTTTAGTGCGCTTCGGCTTGCATGCAGCGAAGAAGTAGATCCGCAACCATTTTAATTTCTATTGGAGGCAAAACGATGAAAAAAATGATCGCAATAGTAAGTTTGCTGCTTGTTCTCACAGGTGTTCTTTCCGCATGCGGCTCGGACAGCAAGTCTGCTCAGGCAGAGGAGAAGGTAACGGTTAAGATCGGCTTATTAAAAAATGTCACTCACGCTCCAGGCTTCATCGCCTTAAAGAAAGGTTATTTGCAGGATGGCTTCGGGCCAAACATTACGATTGAAGTGACAGCCTTCGACAACGGCTCGGACTTCTCAACGGCGCTTGCGACAAACCAGATCGATTTAGGTTACGTCGGACCAGGACCGGCTATCAATCAATATTTGAAGAGCAAGAACATTCGGGTCATATCCGGTTCCAACAACGGCGGCGCCGTCTTAATTGCAGGCAAAGAGGCCGGAATCCATTCGGTTAGCGATCTAAAAGGCAAAACGGTATCCATTCCAACCAAAGGAAGCACCAATGAGATTTCTCTCCGCTTGCTGCTGCAGCAAGCAGGCTTACAGGTCACGACTAACACTTCCGGCGTTCAACTCATTACACGGAATCCGGCAGATACACTCGTTGCGATGCGGCAAAAGGAAATTGATGCAACGTTAATTCCTGAGCCATGGGGAACCCAAATGGTTGAAGAGGGCAGTGGCGTTGTGCTCGTTGATTGGGACAAAATTCCACCCAATGACGGTAATTATCCGCTTACGATACTGATGGCGAGCGATAAGTTCCTTAAGGAGCATCGCGAACTGGCTAAGAAAGCGATAAACGCCAATCTTGAAGGGATCAACTTCATTCAAGATCATCCCACCGAAGCGTACTCGTTAATTAGCGATGAACTGAAAGAGCTTAGCGGCAAAGGGATGGACACAGAGCTGATCAAAGCGGCGTTGGACCATTTGAATTTAACGCAAGCGGTTGATCTTGCTGTTATTAAAACGATGGCAAAAGTTTCTTTCGATGCTGGATATATAAAAGGGATCAAGGAAGATGGGCTTGATTTAAGTGAGTTTATCGATTTATCGCTGCTGGATGAAGTAAATAAAGAAAATAAATAGTTTGGAGGACATCTGTGTGCTAATACAAACGCAAGATAAGCTAGTTTCGGATTTTCATGAGCATTTAAAGGTTATTTTATTAGGAACAGGCACGCCGCGTGCGTTTAGCGGAAGGGCCAAATCAGGAATCGTCGTCCTTGCCGGCAGCAAAGCATTTCTGATAGATTGCGGCGGTGCTACGGTAGATCAGCTCATAAAAGCAGGTGTCATGCCGCAGCGGATATCGGATGTGTTGTTCACGCACCATCATAGCGATCACAATTCAGGTTTTTTTGACGTATTTATTTCAAGCTGGCGGACACATGTCATTCCGGATCGCGTCTTTGAAGGACGTTCAGTGCCGATGAACGTCTATGGCCCAACGACGACAAAGGAAATTATCGGGAAAATGAGAGATTCGTTTGATTTTGATGCCAATCTTAGGGTGAATTATAACTTATCCGCAAATGAAGGCGCGAAGATTAATTATTTCGAGAACAATGAAGGAGTCGTGTATGAATCCGATGGCATTAAGATTACAGCCTTCGAGGTTGATCATAGACCTGTTTATCCAGCCCTTGCTTACAAGGTCGAGTATAATGGCAAATCGGTCGTTATCTCCGGGGATACGGTGCCCGTAGCCAACATGATCAAATACAGCCATGGCGCTGATCTGCTTATCCATGAATCATATAATAAGAAATGGCTGGATGAGCTGATCGCTAGATTTCCAGAGCAAGCGCAGTCATTATCCAATCCCGCCAAATATCATTCGACTACGCTGCAGGTCGCAGAAATAGCAAGACGCGCGGGCGTACCCCATCTCGTCTTAACGCATCATATTCCAGCGCCTGCCGCTACGGAAGAAGCGGAAGCGGCATATACAGCGGGGATGAGCGATATTTATCCGAACAAAATTACGATGGGCAGAGACTTAATGGAGTTCGTGCTTTAGGGGCAAATAAGACCATAAAAACAGCCAAAGAAGGAGGTGCATGGCGCATCTCCTTCTTTGGCTGTTTTAGCTTTATCTACGGGAATCTGGCGGGCAGGTTGACTGCCGAATAATGAGCTCCGGCTGCAGCTTCAGAGGCTCCTGAGAGACGGGAGCATGAATGTTTTCCATTCGTTTAAGCAGCAGTTCAATCGCATGGCTTCCAATAAGCTCGACTGGTTGTCGAACGGTCGTGAGCGCCGGACGGAACTGGTCAGCGAAGAGCTGATCATCAAACCCGATGACGGAAAGATCCTGAGGAATACGGAAACCCTTATTCTTAAGGGCATCCATTACCCCGAATGCGATTAAGTCATCTGCAACGAACACAGCAGTAGGCAGAGAGGTTGTTTTGATCCAGCGTTCGGCTATCTCGTAGCCGGAATTAATATCAAAATTGCCTTGCTCAATGCGGGAAGCAAGTCCAGCTTCTTCCATTGCCGTTAAGTAGCCGCGAATGCGCTCCTTACTGCTCAGAAAGTGTGGGGGGCCGCTTATGTGTACGATATCTGTATGCCCCAGATCGATTAGATGTTTAGTTGCCTCATAGCCGCCTCGGAAATTATCAACTTGAACGGAAGGGACGGTCGAATTTTCCTGTTGATTATCAATCATGACAAACGGAATGTTTTTTCGCGTGAGTTCCTCAACATACCGTTCCTCATGAATAGGCGAGAGGATAAACATGCCATCAACTCGATCCTCTTGAAAAATAGCGCTATGAAGATCCGTTTCGTCTTCTTTGGATATAAACAAGGCTAGTAGATAATGGTGAGCCTCTAACTTATCGTTGATTTCTTTCACTACCGCATCAAGGAAGGAGTCATTCAGCGTGATGATGATAATGCCGATGACACCGGTTTTCCCTCTAGCAAGACTTCTGGCGGCAGCATTTGGATGATAGTCCAGCTCTTTCATCGCTTGCAGCACCTTGTTACGATTTTTTTCACGTACCGTATCCGCGTTATTGATCACTCTTGAGACGGTAACGACTGATAATCCAGATTTTCGGGCTACGTCAAAAATACTAACTTTCATCATCGCTTCGCTCCTTGGAACATAACTGCATATTCTTCTACCATACCACATTTTGTGGCAAGTTGGCAGTATGCAGTACTTAGGAAGCAGCAATAGAATTACTTAACCGATAAACTACGCAAAATCGTGACGGCTTCCGCTCTCGTTAAACTTGCATTAGGCTGGAAGGGTGCATCCTGTACTTTAAACCAATTAACGCCTGCGGTACCTAATGCTTTGATAGATGGCTTCGCCGAATCTGGGATAGAAGCATCGTCGGAGAAGCCGGTGCTCGTTGCTTGTTCTTCAAGCGGCAGCTTCAAAGCTGCTGCTAGCAATACTGCTGCTTCAGAACGCGTAACTTCAGCAGAAGGGAGGAAGTCTTCTTTCACCCAGCCTTTTAAGAGATCAGCTTGGACGAGCCTGCCAACCGATTGCTTGGCCCATGGAACGATGGCTTCATTGTCATTAAAAGGGAGTGGAGCACCCTCGCCGGATAGCTTCAGCGCGCTTGCAGTCATGACAGCAAGCTCAGCACGTTTCACGGCTGAATCAGGTTTAAAAGCGCCATTCGGAAATCCGCTTACAATGCCTTCGGATAAAGAGGTAATAATGTCATTCTCAGCCCAGTGACCGGAAATATCTGTAGCGGCGATGCCTGTTGGCGACCACCAATTACCGGAAACCACGATCATGCTGAGCAGGCGGATGGAGTTGCCATAATAATATCTCCATTCAACTGCGGTCGGATTGACCGCATCGGTGTGATAATCCCACAGATCATTCAGCCATTCCTGATTCGCGGAATCGATCATCGCACTGACCATCAATGGTGCAGTGAAGTCCAATCCGCCGTCCCATTCGCTTAGCTTAGTCTTGCCATCGAGCGAGTAGCCCGACCATATTTGGTCTGGTGAATCATGCTTGTCCTGCACGAATTTGTTCAGAACGGATAATTGGTCATACGCTCTTTTGTCGCCGGTAAGGAGGTAGTCCGTCGTAATCCGCCAAGGCGTGCGGCAAGAGTTATAGTTGTAGGCGCCGTCAAATTCCGATTCCAAAAAATGACCGCTTTCCGTCTTCCATTTGAATTCATTGACGGGCTTGTATTTGCCGTCGGCAGCATCCTTGTAGAGGAAATCGGGAAGAAGTCCTGTGCCGGGGCTATAGTTCGCATGCACGTCTTTCATAATGCCGTAAGTAGTATTGAGCACTTTATCCCAGCGGGCATCTCCGGTTGCTTTGCCATATTCCTTCATATGCTGAAGCATGAAATCCGATGGGCGAGTGGAGGGCTTGAAGCTAGGCTCGCTATCCGAGTTTTTAACCCAATCTCCCAATTGGAGGTGATGATCTTCTGGGTGAACCTCGTTGTCCATAATGGCGTTAATCACTTTTATCCCCTCGGCACGATAGTTAATCGCGCCTGCGCTGCCCCATTGTTTATCCGCGAGCAGCAGAGAGTAGGCGATATCCATATCGCCGTCAATCGCCGAATCAGCTCCATTAACGTCGATGATCGCACCGTCACGATCAGCTTGCTGCCAAGCCATTAGATCGGGATTCAATTGACTTGGATGAGCGCGGAAATAGCGATACATGCCATCGAACAGTTTTTTGGCATCCGGATCAGCACCTGCCATAATGGCTGTAATCAGCATGCCATAGCCATGGGCTTCCGATACGGTTACCGCGTCGTCATTCCAGCCACCATCGTTATACCAGACATAATATTGGCCAGCATCATACGGATTAGCTTTTACATATTTTTTCTTCCATTCCTTATAGAGCAGTACAACCTCCTTATTCATTTGGTTCTGGGTTACATGGTTAGGTTTTATTGTGCCTTTTGTGTAAGCCATTTGCTGCGGAAACGGCTTTTGCGGCGTCTGCGCAGCAGTTGAGCCTTCTTCAGCAAATCCGGTAGGTATTAAAGCGAGCATCAAAACAAGGGACAGCGCAATCGACATAGCAGACCTGAGATTAAAAAATGAATGCGATTTCATAAGATTGCCTTTTTTCATCTTCCAACACGACCTTTCTTCGATAATAGAAGCTTTTTGTTTACATCTTGTAAAGAGAATGACCGTCACTTCTGTATTGTAGGATGACAAAAGATGGATGTCAACAAAAATTAAAGCGCTTAAACTTTTGTCAGTCATGATGTTCGGTTAACCGTTTCCTTTCGATGATCGGACCAGAAGAGTTAAGGGCTTGATTATCCATTAGAGTCGCCATATGCTTATCTTATATCTGACTCTGGAGGGAACCATTATGGAAATAGCAGTCATGTCTTTTAATTTACGCATTCATGTCGCAGAGGACGGGGAAAATGCTTGGCCAAATCGGATAGAAGCGGCAGCCAAAGCCATTTTATCATCAGAAGCAGCCGTTATATGTACACAAGAAGGAAGCTTGCCTATGCTTCAGAGCCTCGCATCGCTGCTTCCAGATTATGAGTGGACAGGCGAAGGCAGGGAAGGTGGCGAGCAAGGTGAATTCTGTGCGATTTTTTATAAAAAAAGCATGCTTAAACCAGTTGAGAGCGGTACCTTTGGTCTCTCTGAGCGTCCAGAGCAGCTTGGTTTCAAGAGCTGGAATACGGGCTGTCCGCGAATATGCACATGGGTGAAGTTTCAGCATACGGATGGGGAAGAGTGCCTAATTTTCAACACCCATCTTGATCACATTAGCGAGGAAGCAAGGAATCGGGGGGCCATGCTCATCAGGGACAGAATGGATGCAGTTACGGGGACAGCTGCGATCCTAACCGGAGATTTCAACTGCGAGCCGGAAAGCAGGACGGTTGAAATTCTCAATCAGGCTGGGCTGCATCAAACATACTCATCGCATAAGGAGACGAAGCCCGGGTGTACCTATCACGGATTTGCAGGTGGCGATGAAGGAGAACCGATCGATTACATCTTTGCAGCGCCGCAAATCCAGATCTTGTCTGCCCATGTGGACAAGAGCAAATACGAAGGAAGATACCCATCGGATCATTATCCGGTTATCGCAACTCTTCAAATCTAATTCCAACGACTTGATATTTTGTTTCGTTTGAATGCGAGTTAAGTTATCGTAATAAATGTAGTCTCGAACGGTCTGTTCAGCGATTGCCGTCGTTGTATATGTGAGACCTTCGAGGTAGAACGTTTCAGACTTTAGTGTGGAATGAAACGATTCGATAGGGCATTATCAGCGAGCTTTCCCTTGCGGACACGCTCATGGTAATGCCTTTTCCTTATACTTGCTTCTTGGTACACCTGATTCGTCTCACGTTATGGGGTCAGTCCCCATGCAACCTTGGTTTTTATTGTGTTTGCTCAAAATCAAATGATCTGTACTTAAGATTTGGCGTAGTTGGCAAGTGAGTTGTCACTTTCTGCTAGTTACAAATTGACATTTGGGAGATACGATTAAAGTTGTTCCGCCAATCAGGCAGGACACCCTACCACAACCATAACTAAAACCAAAACGAATATATAAGAAGCTAAAGGAGGCCCGTAGCTATGAAGTCTCAAACAACCGACCGTATTAAATTCCCTCCAGGATTTTGGGAAGGACTACGCCAATTAGGGATTGCCGCGCACGACGTAGCTCGCAAAGCACGACTTCCGCTCACCATAATTACTGACCCAGTAGTCACCACAGCCCAATATTTGGCGATCTGGCAGGCTTATTCCGATCTCATTGGTGACACTGCCAAAGGAATCGTTGAGCTTGCGACCGTCTTTGAAACCGCGAAATACCCGCCGACCGTCTTAGCGACTTACCACGCTCGTGACTACCGAGACGCTTTAAACCGAATGGCTCGGTACAAACAATTGTGTCCGCCCGAAAGCTTACGTATCGCCGAGGAAGGCGAGCACTGTACGATCGAGTTGGATTGGTTGGATACCGAGCAGCCCTGTCCGCCATTGCTGGTTGGTATCACGCTGGCTTTTCTTCTGGAGCTTGGGCGCCGCGGTACAGGTCAGCATTTGACGGCGCGGTTGGTCGAATTTTCGCACGCTATGGGAGATGTACAAGCCCTTGAAGCTTACTTTAGCTGTCCTGTACGGATTGGAGCAAAATATAACCGGTTGACACTGCAGCGAAGTGATCTGGGCCGCCCCTTTGTATCATACAACGAAGAGCTGCTTGAGATTCTGACCCCCATATTGGATCGATCTTTGGACGAACAGCAGCGAAGCCGCTCCATTACTGAAATGGTTAAATGGATCATGAAACGCAGCCTTACTGGAGGGCGACCTGACATTCAGGCTGTTGCAAAGGAGCTTGGTATGAGTGATCGCACCCTGCAGCGCCGGCTTACTGACGAGAAGACGAGCTTCAAGCAACTGCTTTCGCAAGCTAGACATGAACAGGCACGAGAGTACTTGGCAGATCCCTCACTTGATATTAAGGAAGTTGCGTTCTTGATAGGATATGAAGACCAGAACTCGTTCTACCGAGCCTTCCGCCTATGGGAAGGCGATACTCCTTCAAATTGGCGTACCGAACATGTAGGTACAAACTCGATATCAGATGGACGCATAGAAATACCGACTATTCATTAATAGAATTATGAGCCTAACCAATGATATAGAGAACTGGTCTTAACTGTGTGTTTTATCATTTGGCGTGTTAAGAAAGAACGTTGGCGCAATGGGCTAGTTACCGAACAAACCAAACGAGGTATTATAAACACTACCCGAGGCAAAAAAAGATTTTAGAAGGAGAAATAATTGATGGATATGGGATTAAACAATAAAACAGCTTTAGTTACAGGATCAACGAAAGGGATAGGTAAAGCAATTGCCATTGAACTTGCTAAAGAAGGTGTCAATGTACTGATTAATGGACGGAATGATGAAGAGGTAGAACGAATTGTAAATGAAATCAAGCTAGATTTCCCGGCTACTTCTCCTCAAAATGCTACAGCCGATCTTGTGAATATTGGGCAAAGAGAAGCATTGTTCGAGAAATACCCCGAAGTTGATATTTTAGTTAACAACATGGGTATTTATGAAATTATGAAATATGAGGACGTTGACGATGAGATATGGGAAAAATACTTCCGTACGAATGTTCTCGCTGCAAATGGATTATCTAAATTTTATTTACCCAACATGTTGAAAAATGATTATGGCCGCATTATCTTTATTGCAAGCGAAGAAGCCATCATGCCTTCAGGGCAAATGCCTCAGTATGGTATGACAAAATCTATGCTATTATCATTGTCAAAAAGCTTGTCTAAATTAACAATTGGAAGGGAAGTTACAATCAATACGATCATGCCAGGGCCAACACTCTCTGAAAAAGTGCAACAAATAATTGAGGGGATATATCCTAATGAAGATATGACTTTTTCAGAAAAAGAGAAAGATTTTATGACTACAAACCTGCCACAATCGGAAATACAGCGATTTATCAAACCTATTGAAATAGGTAGACTAGCTGCATTTGTATGCAGTCCTTATTCATCCGCTTTTAAAGGTTCTCCAATCCGTATGGATGGGGGAATGGTGCCGACTATTTTTTAATTTCGAAAATGGAAATTTGAATTTTTTTAAAATCACAACGGCTAAATCGGATGAACTGCAGCATATTGGATAGCAATGATTATTTGGAAGATCGGTAAAAACTCCAAAGCGGTAATAAATCATCGTTTTTCAAAAATATCCCATTTATTAGCATGAACCATGTAAATGAATGATTTCTGTATGATTAGTCGACAATGCTTAATATGGTTAACAATTTAAATAAAGCACAGAGTTAAAGCAAAAATCATCGTCAAATAAAATTGACGCTGGTTTTTGTTTTTATAGATACGAACTGTAAACACCTGAAATTATAAGAAAAAATGGTTTGAGGAATATCAACTGCAAATACGTTATTTATTTGAAACAAAATACAATCTAGAAATTAAAGATGTATCAGATTAATGCTAACGAAACGCGAGAAGCAGCAAATGAAACAGATTGATGAGATGAAGATAGCAATTGTTAAATTAGTGATTATAAAATAAGATGACGTTAACCTTTTACGATGAATCGCTACACTTCTTCACAAAACTCGTATTTTGTACATATGTATATAAGCTGGACTTCAAGGACTTGCTCTGACTGGTTGTATTCTAGTATATCTTAATCCGTTGATTTTGTGCGCCTGATTGCTTAAACTTCATAGTAAAAACGCCTCCTTGATGTGTTGTTGCTCAAACTCTGCTAAATAATCGATCATTTTTTGTAATATATTCGCCTCTCTTCATGATGACTTCACCCGCAAGGGACATGTATAAGCGGGTCCCTGCGGGTGCATTTTAGACTCAGTTAGCTCACGGTCTGCAGCCGCCTCACAGGTCCTTCAATTTGTAGATGTGGTGAGAGAATTTTCGTAAACCAATATTAGCGAGTCATTGCAAAAGTTTCGCATAATAAAAAGCCGCGTTAAGCGGCTTTTAGAGGGAACTGCCTTTATCAGAGTTATAATTTTCTTCCCCTTATTATTGTAACCACTTATCGTAATCGGAGGACTTTCAGGCCCATCTAATAGCGAATAGAACAACGTTTTATTATTAACTTCAATAATTTCAGCATCATATATATTTTCTCTATATTGTATAGTCACTCTCTCCGATTCAAAATCCTCAGTCGATAATAATTTATGGCGTTCGTTATTTGTTCGTATGCGCGTTTCTTCTCTATAAGTAGTTAACAAAAAAATCAGTGTTGTCATAAGCGTATGACCCTTTGTATTCCAAACGAATACCTCTTGACTTTTACAAACCGTTAATCAGACTAGCTTCTTCCAATATCGACGGCTTCGGGGATCCATCTGCCCCGGATCGGACAGCTCGAAGCGGCGTCCTTCATTGTCCGTTACCATCCAGCGGCTTTCCGTTACGGGTTGGATATTTTCATGGAGGTTATCCATGACCAATGCTGCCGGGCCAAAATTCGTATCAACCTGCAAATGCCACTCGCTGCCTCTTTTTCTAACGGTCAGGATTTGTGTAATGACAGGAATCATATAATTTCGGTCAAGCTCTTCTCGTACCGCCTGAAAGCTATCTTCTGCGAGAAGCTTCAAATCCTGTATCATTGCAAATTCCCGCCCTTCCGCCGAGCGAACCGAGATGAACCTGTCGGGCATTGTATACGGAAAACTGCGTATAAGCGTTACGCGGGCAAAACTCTTACCTTCCTGCTCCAAATGCAAAATACCGTCAGAAGTTCGGAACAAACGGATTTGACTCAGCTCAGAGCGGTTTAAAAAGAATAAAGGGTTCATCTTATCCGACCTCCGATGGTATTTTCGCCGTTTGTTTTTGCGATTCGACCAAACGATAATAATGCGTTTGTTTTGCGTAAAGCTCTTCATGTGTCCCCATTTCAACAATGCGGCCTTGGTCGAGGACTACAAGCCTGTCTGCATGACGTAGAGTGGATAGGCGATGGGCAATCGCGATGGTGGTTCTTCCCCGGATTAAGCGGTTTAGCGCTTCTTGAATTAGCCGCTCCGTCTCCGTATCAACAGATGCCGTCGCTTCGTCTAAGATCAAAATCTCCGGATCAAGCAGCAGCGCTCTCGCAATTGCGATACGCTGTTTCTCCCCGCCCGATAAGCGGTGTCCGCGTTCCCCGACGCGCGTGTCGTAGCCTTCCGGCAGACGACAAATAAAATCGTGGGCATTCGCGGCGTGGGCAGCTGAGATAATGGTCTCCGGCGGGCTATCCGGACGTCCGTAGGCTATGTTCTCGGCAATCGTACCATCGAACAAAAACGTCTCCTGAAGCACGACGCCAATATGCTGCCGTAGGCTCTCTTGCCGGATATCTCTCAAGTCGTGCCCGTCAAGCGCAACGCTTCCGGCATTCGGATCATAAAACCGGCAAATCATGTTTATGAGAGTCGTTTTCCCTGCACCGGAGCGGCCAACCAGCCCGATCATTTCACCTGGACGTATGGTGAGGTTAATATCTTTTAGCACCGGTCGTTCCACTTCATACCCGTATCGCACACCATGAAAGCGGATCTCGCCAGAAACGGAAGAAAGCTCTACCGCGTCCCGTTTATCAGGGACATCAACCTTGGCATCGATGATTTCGAGAATCCGTTCGGCCGAGCCTAGCGAGCGGTTAAGCCAGCTTAATAGCTGCCCGGAGGCTTGAACAGGCCCGAAGAACATGAGCAAATAGGTCGTAAAGGCGGTCAATGTTCCAATAGACATGGTGCCGGACATGACCGATCGTCCTCCCAAATACCAAACAGCAATGCCGAAAACAGCCGTCAGTACCGTAAAAATCGGAGATACGCCAAGCCAAAGATTACCGAAGGAAATCGTGCGATTGATCCAATGATTATTTACCTTGTCAAAACGGTTTTTCTCGGCATTTTCCTGCGCAAATGCTTTAATGACTCGAATGCCTTGTAGCGCTTCGCCAATCACATTGTTGACATGTAAAGCGGATTGCCATTGCGAATACCAAAGCGAGCTAAGCCTCTTCCACAGCCAATAGAATCCGGCAAACAAGAATGGGGTCGGGATCAGAATCATCGCAGCCAGCTGCCAATTCAGATGGAATAGCATTAACAGGATGCCTACGGCGAGCAGTATCTGAGTGACTAGATACACCATGCCGTTCGTCAAAAATTCTTTTAATTCATCGGTATCATCTTGGATGCGACCGATAAATTGAGAGACCTGGCGGTGATCGAAGAAGCGCATCGAAAGCTTCATCAAAGCGCCGAACATATCCCGGCGGATCGCCCCTACCAGTTTCCCGCCTATTCGAACGCCAAGGTAGCTTCGAATGACTTGCATCGCAGCAGATAACACCTGTACAAAGGCCAAACTGCTTGCCAAGGCAAAAAGCACGTTCAAGCTTCCAGACGGTTTGGCCACTTCATCCACAATTATTTTGATCAAATAGGGTGGGATCACTTCAATAAATACGGATAAAACAAGCAACAGCGCGCTTACCAGCATGGGGCTTCGGTGCGGGGTACAGTAAGCCGCTAACCTGCGCAGCATGGACCATTTGCTCCTGCAGTTTAAACACTTGCTTGTACCGGGAGAGGCAGTTTTGTCGCATTTAGAGCATCTATACGTTTCCGTACTTTCTTCTAGAGCTGGGAGGGTAAGACCTCCAGTTTCGTCCCCTTCCGCCAGCCAGTTCCTTATCGCGGGAACAGCCTGTCGGAAAGGCTCAATGTACGGAAGCGAGAATCTCGCAGCTTCTATCTCGCCATCACCGGTTATAATAAAAAACGATGCCCCGCCGAAAGCCTCGCGAACGGATACATCGATCATGTTATTCTTATGGAAGGTCGTGATGGTTTTCCCTTGCCCGTCCACCATTTCCATGGTCAAAGTCTTGAAAACAACCTCGTAATGCCGAAATCGTTGTAGGGTGAAATCCATATCCGACCTTAAACGGAGCCATGGATTCTCCGCATCCTGTTGTTCGACTGCGACGCCGTTAACAGGTTTACCAGCTTCCCGCTTCGCATTCTCCGTTTTCAATTTAAAATACTCCTTTGTCAAAGTCACTCTCCGGCAGTTACGTATAACGCTCGTTTCTTTCTGCGCACCAGCGAATCACTTTATGCCATTCAGGTAAGCGCAAAGCCAGTACAGCAAGCAGCCTGGATCTCCAATGATTCGCAGCTAGAAAGCGGCTGTTACGGCGAACGCCGGACCATCGTCCCAGAATACTTGTGAACGGTAAGGGATCATCCGGCTCAAAGCATGTATCTCCCTTGAAGATAAATAATTCCTTTGAGCCGTACTGCTTTGTGGCGTACAGCCGGTGTCCGATCAACGCACCTTGATCCGTAACAAATAAACATATATCGCCAAGTTTCAATTCTTCCCGTTGCACGGGCAGGAAAGTGCTTACGTTTCCTTCCTTGATCAAGGGATACATGCTGATACCCGCAGAGGGCAGCTCGATCTTTCCGGTACGCTGGATTACTGCTGACATGACTTGCGTCAAATCATGCATTTATTAGCAGTCCAGCCTCGATCAGCATCTCAACAAACGCCTGAACGTCATCGAGGACAACTTCCATCTCAACGTCGTATTCGGTACGAACTTTTTCGGCAAGCTCTGCGACAGTTGGATATTCGGGAAGAATCGACCAAATAAAGCCTCCTAGCTCGTTCACTTTCGTGATGGCGTGGGTGTCGATGTTCAGCAGCAGCCACTCGCCATCCAGCTCAGCCGTCTCGATATTTTCCCGTCTCAGCAGTGTTTGGTCTGCCAGTATCGTCATGATATCACTCTCCAAAAGGTATCGTTTTTCTGAAAATACAGCTCATAAGCCGGTACGCCTTCTACCGCCTGCTTGCAAAGCGCAATCATCTTTGCCGTTTCCAGCTTGTTATGCTCCCAATAAAAAACCTTATCCAGCAATGAAATCAGCGCGTCGCCTTTGCGGATACCTACCCGCCTTACATCCTGCGATTGGATCAGAAAATGAATGCCTGCCAAGGGACTGCTTGGAAGCTCGCATGCTTCTTCCATTTCGCTCCGAAATGGGGAATCATGGATTGTAATCGAACCATCCGGCTCAAACAATAGGAGCGTAGCCTCATCGGAAAGAATAGGACGGGGAACGGAAAGTTCAGCTACCGTCGACTTGCCTGCGCCCGAAGGCCCGGCGAACATCCAAGCGCGGTCATCCTCCACCACGCATGATGAATGGATGAGCAGCCCTGCGCGCCGATGGATCAGCCAGGCGCTGTAGAGATTGATTAAGGCGTGCTTGAGTGCAAGGTCATCGTGAACATACATTTTTGCATGGCTGTAATCAGGTGTTGTCACCAGCTTATAGTCCGCACGGATATAGACATATTCGCTGCCGTTCTCTTGAATCTCGACAGGCCCGTCGTCGAAAGGTTTCCCGTAAAAGTCGTAGACCTCCACCTGAATGTCAGGCGCTTTAAGATTTCCGCTTGCTTTAAAAGAACGAAAACGCGCGGTCAATTCATCATATAAAAAGGTAGTTTGAATTTGAAAATCGATCGAACTCCTGCCGACCTGTGTATGCAATGTGTACGTCATTATGCACCGCCCGTTCTTCAGAAGTTATTTCTGAGAAGAAGAAGGGAGCAAACTCGATTGTTAGCTCCGCTTCTCAGATAAAATTTATCATTGCTGTCTAGTTAACCTCCGACATAATGCCTGCAAAACATAGGTTTAAAATTACGTTTTTGGCACCATTCGTAGCCACCGACTTTATCGCTTGGTCTTGCTGTTCCAAATTCGACAGTATGCTGCGTAAGTATTTTAGGAGCTTCATATTTTTTCATTTCATTCACCTCCTTTCAAGGAATTTATGTCATATTATAGTGTTAGTCAATAATTTTTATAACATTTAGTAAAATAATACTACGATAAAATGTATTAATACCTGCTTTTTATAAATCTAATACAAGAATATTCGAATTAATTCTTCTTTTGTTTGGCACGAATGGTTCGAATCCAAAATTGGAGTCTTCTCTTATAGATTTTGGCATAGATTTTGATCATCGGCTCATTCGAATCCGGGACGTCTGATCTATTGGCATACTTTAATAGGTCCAAGGCATAATCTCTTGGCGGCAGCAGTAAATATCGCAGATGCGCCCACTGTTGTTTAACCGAATCATAGGCGACGAAGGCAGAAAACAGATGGAAGCCATAAAATCTCCAGTTTCTAATCCCGAATTGGGCATTTCGCATCAGTTCGATATTCCAAAGCGGCCAGCGTCTCCGTACGTTTAGCTGCTTGGTTTCATGCAGCTCGGGAAACAAATCATAGACAATTGTCAGCGCAATTAATACTTTGGCATAGTTCCCATCGCTCTTTGCCTGTGCAAAGAGCTGGCCGTAGTCTATTTCTGCGCTGCAGCATCTCAGGACGTGCACAATATCGATAACGTACTTCAGTGATAACATATTATGGTTATAGCCATGAAGGCATAAGTAGTAAAAGGTGTCCTTGGCCGAAAGCTCCTTCACCAACTGATAGGCAGAAATCGGTTCGGCATCCATCCAAAAGCTGCTCATATCCGTATCCGAGACATGTTCGCGCAAAATATTCCAATGCAGCTCCACCCCAAGCAGCGGGAAATCCTCATTTGCATAAAATTTATTCAACAGCATATGGAAATGATCCGCATCGTCTTCTATATACCGGATAAACTCATGGCGCTCCAATAGGGAAACCGCCTTTTCCAAATCTTCTGGACGTACAAGCAGATCAATATCGGATGTTCCCCTGCCCGAAAAATGTCCAAAAAAACGTTCAGACAACCGAATGCCTTTCAGCACGATCACTTGAATTCCTGAACGCTCAAACGCATCAAGAAGCTTGTACATCTCGGAGCGGATCAGCATGTTTTGAAACAAAACAGCATCCACACCCGATTTAAGCCTGCTTTGATGCTCGGAAGGCACGGCTTCCAATAAGCCGCTGCTCTTCAATAAATAATAAACTTGGGGAGCGACTTGAAAAATATCGATATCGTCAATTGCTGCTTTAGCCGACTCCTCGGAATCAAATAACGGTTGTTGGTTTTGGTAGATCCGGCTTATAAGCGTTACCGCTTTCGAGTGTTTCATGAGCCGCTCCCTTCACTTTCGTTAATAAACTAGTTTCGGATTTATAATGTCGTTTGAGGGGGTAAGCGAACGAAGCCAATTGTGAAAATTTTCTAATCTCCAAGATAAATCGGCTAACCGGTTCAAAGATAAAGCGCCTGTCTTCACCGCGCAGTAATGGCATTCACCACCTATAAAACGAAATGACCCTCCAAAAAAAGGCAATCAGCCTTTCTAGAAAGTCTTCTTTTCTCTCTATCTGCTACCTCGTAAAACTAGGATTTAACTGCCCCGTAGACTCCTGATAAGTGCTAGGTTCTGCCCGAAAGTTAAACAGACTTCCCAATAACCAACACCCTATGTCTTTGTAGTTTCGTTCTTCGTTGAGTAATCGTTAAGTGACTGATTAAATAAAATCATATAGGTTGACAACTCATATTCTAATGCATGATGTGATAATATTTTTTAGTGCTTCATTGAAATTATGATTGCAATGTCTTTTGTACATATGTCTGTGAATCACAAATACCTCTCTTATGATCTGATTATCAATATAAATATATTGTTACACATTATATGCCGCTGTTTTCCTCAGTAAAAATAATAAGTTGTCAGAAATGAAAACCACCCGCTTTATAGTACGCAAGGTGGTTAGGCTTTATCAATTATTCATCTGATTTGATATTCTTTCGTAAGTCGGACTATCATATTAAGTATTTGAACCATCTATTCAAGCAAAAAAGCCGTGTTTATATTAAATATTTCCCTGTGAGAGAAGGAATCAATTCGTCTGTCCGACCCTCTGGATTTTAGTTACCCAAGGATCAACCAATAGTGCACGGCCTATGGCGACGAAGTCAAACTCTTCATGTTCGAGTTTTTGGATCAATCCATCAATTCCAACGCTAGCAGATCCCTTCAATTCAATATCGACAAATTCGTCTCTACGATGTGTTCTAACTTTTCCTTGTCCGTGATCGATTTCACCATTACGCGAAGTCCAATTAAGGCATTATTCAAAAAAAAGGACAGCGACTCCGGCTGGAGATTCTTGGCTAGCTCTCCCGATCGCTGACCCTCCTCGATCAGGTTGCATATCAATCGTTCCGTGAAGTTCCAACTCAGTTGAACACATTCTTTGGCTTCAGCATCGTGCTGGGCCAATTCAACCGCGGTATTCGTGATGAAACAGCCGTCGGGCAACTCTTCCCGCTGTTGAATAACCATTTCGAACAGCAGCCTTATTGCTTCCTTAGCCGTATGGGTTTCCGCTAGCCTTCGCTTTACCGATTGCTCCAACATATCGGAATATCGCTTTAAGGTTTTGATATATAGTGATCTTTTATCACCAAAGGTATCATACAGACTTCCTCTATGAATCCCCATATGGGAGATAAGTTCCTGCATGGATGTCTTCTCATAGCCTTGATCCCAGAATAGATGCATCGCTTTGAGCAGTACGGCATCTTCATCGAACTCCTTGGGCCTGACCATCTTGCTCACTCCTTTCAAAATTATAATTATAATTATAATTGAAGAACGATCGTTCGAAAATGTTTTCGATCGATCATTCTTCAATCTTATGTCATTCAAGTCCCGATAGTTCTGCTAACATGGCAGGTTCTGAGATCCATGCTTAGAGATTAATCCAGCACCTTCGTGATGACTTCGATATTACCGCGGGTTGCTCGTGAATATGGGCAAATATCATGTGCTTCCTCGACGACTTGTTTTGCGATACTAGATTCTACACCCTTAATCGAAATGTCCATGTTTACAGACAAGACAAAACCATCGTTTACATCCTTGCCAATCGTAACATGCGACGATATTTTAATGCCTTCAGATTTAATTCTCTTTTTTCTCAGAACAATGCCTATCGCACCTTCGAAGCATGCGGCAAATCCGGCTGCGAATAGCTGCTCAGGATTGGTTCCATATCCGCCAGGTCCTCCCAATTCCACAGGAACTTTTAAATCTATTTCTAGAACACCGTCACTGGAAACCGCTTTACCTGCCCTTCCGCCTTCTACTAATACGGTAGCCGTATACAATTCCTTTTCCATTTTATCCATCTTGGCTGCTCTCCTTTACAATGTAGAACTCTTAGATCCTTCACTCTTGCTATCTTACCCATTAAATATAACAGTTTATGAATGATCGTTCCAAAATAATTACTGAACGAATCGTTCTCGTTTTTAAATGATAGATCTTTCTCTTTGCCGTTATGTTGTTGATGTTGCCATAACCTTCCTATGACCGCTGCTTCCACCTGTTATTACAAATACTTTTCCCTGCGCGGGCTGATTGTTCTAACAACCGTGTCTATGAATACGTCGATACTCAACCGTTTATTATTTGACCACGAATGGCTTTACCGTTTTAATATGCTGAACGTAATCAAGACTGCTTTTCACTAGTCGTTCTTCTGTAACATCGGTAGTGTCGTTTAGTGAAAAGTGTGGAAGATACGAAGCGCTAATAAAATGAGCCAGTGCTTCGATCGGCCGCAAAATTTCTTGCAGAGTAAAGCGATTGAATCCGTTTGCTTGGTACGATTCAGCAGTACCGAAAGTTGAAATAGCGACACCGATTTCTTTACCTGCTGTTTTAGTGCCATCTGGACCAAACGCCCAACCATACTGCAATACGGAGTCAAACCACTTTTTTAGCAATGATGGCGTGCTGTACCAATAAAGTGGAAATTGGAAAATAATGCGGTCGTGTGACTCGATAAGCTGCTGCTCTTTAGAAACATCAATGTTTTCATCCGGATATGATTTGTATAATTCATGAATTGTAATATCATCATGCTTTTGCAATTCCTTTACCCATGATTTATTCCAGCTAGATCCTTCAATGTTAGGATGAGCAACGATGACTAATGTTTTCATTTTCTTAGCTCCATTCTTGATTGTAATAAAATTCAGTAGCAGATGAGAAATTGAAGCAGCTTAATGCAGGTATATAAAAAGCGAATAAAGAAGATCGCCCTTCACTAGGCCTAACCAGATGAGGGCGATGGCTGTATGATGGAACTAAACTTAATCCGTCTGCAAATAATCCTGATAAGCATGTTTATCAAGCGCGGTTTGTGGACTATGGGATGCAATTACCCTCGCGCTGCACGTGCTATGCTTTCCGCAAAAAGTGGCGTTTCGCGTCCGTTGTGATCCTCTACGACTTTTTGCCGATCCTTCGCGACCTGTTCAAACGTTAGTCCCTGACTCTCGATGATTTTCAAAAAATTGTCGGTAGGATGTGATCGAACAGAATTAGTGAATTCTGTCTGATTATCGTTGACAGGCTTTACGCTAAGCTCCCATATGACTTGCATTTGAGTTCTTCCGTTTGTAAGAAAGATGTCAGATGTAGAGACCATCCGGCAAAAATCTTTATTGACGACTTCTCCCACATAATGCTGTACTGCGAGACTCGTGCCGATTGTCTCTACGTTGATAGACATTGGACGACCGTCTTCCGTTTTGGTAGTTCCTACAGCAATATGATCAGGGGGACAGCATCGTTGATATTCAGCATCGGAAAGTGAAAAAATCCACTTCCCAATATCGACTTTCTCCACAGGAACATCGATAACATGATTACAGACTGATTGGGTGAGCGTAAGGTCTTGGCGTATCACGGACATTGAAAAGCCTCCCTCTCTAACTTTTAAGTCTTCGTTATTATAAGGTTACTTAGGCAGGTTTATTCAAGAAAAAATGACAAGTAGCGACCGCATTTCTCAACGTTTTATCATAGATATGCACCTATACAGAAGCTGAGCGCGAAGCAAAAAGCATCGCACTCGTTATTCCATACCAATCGTTATTGGAGTGTGCTATTATTCCAGATTTGCTATGTGTTGCCCTAAGTGAAGCTCGAAATCACCTGATTTGCCAAGACCACGCGCAAAAGCAGTCGACACCTTTTTCTGCGTGTTTGCTGACATCGCTCCTGTAATAAAAACTGTTCGAGATTCCAGTATTTCTTCAGCTTCAGGAACTCCGGTCCGATTAAGAAGTTTCTTCGCATCATTTAGCGTCTGTTTATCAAATGACGATATTCTGCGAGCCAGGTTTTCCACAAAACCGTCTAATTCTGAATCGGGTATAGCTCTGTTAATCCATCCATAACGTTCTGCTGTTGCGGCATCGAAATCATCGGCGCCAAGTACAATTTCAAGTGCCCTAGCACGTCCTGCCAAAAGAGCCAAAGCCTCGTTGGCACCTCCCCCGGGTACAACGCCGATACCAACTTCAGGTTGTCCAAAGATTGCCTTTTCCTTGCTTGCAAACCTCATATCGCAGGCCAACGCAAACTCACTACCAACCCCCCGCGCTCGACCTCGAATTTCTGCAATGGTAACAACCGAGGTTCTATACAGTCGCGCGACGAAATCAATCCAGGCCGGAAGCTCGATTTCCTTTGGTGTTTGTTGTTTTTCGCCGGCTCTCGCCATATCGTAGTGCGCAATGAAATATTCAGGATCGGCGCTATCGAAAACAATGACTTTCAAATCATTGTCTGTCTCGATTTGATCCATGAGTGTTAATAGTTCGAAAATGGTATCAGGATTGAGAAGATTGATAGGCGGATTTTGAAAAGTAATTCGCCAATAAGCAGGTGTTTTTCGATTGACAGTAAATTGTTTGTACGTGTTTTGCATATTCACTTCTCCATCTATTTATAATTTTGTATTCAAGCTTTTTTTCTCGATTTACGTGCTTTTTGCCTCATTGTCTGGCAAGGAATTCGATTGGTGATTCGACAGCAAGTACCGAAACAGTACGAGTAACGAGCAAACACCTACTGCTATCAAGACGGCATATACAAATTCATATGCATGGACAAGTGAAGATTTTTTTTGATAGTCGAGCAGCATGCCGCAAAATGCAACGGAAAACGAACCGCCGAAGAACTGAGTGAGTTGCATAAATCCCATACCGGAACCAATCAAGTTGGATGGCAAAATGCGAGATGTTTCATTGTTTAATGATGATAAGGATGCAGAAGCTGCAGGCGAAAAGAATAGGTACCCGAACAAGAGTACGGCCGGCGATGCGTCGAGAATCGACCAAAATACAATCAAAACCAAGGTTAAAATAACATGTCCTATAATGAGAACCCGAATATTACCGTATCGATCTATCAAGCGCCCGACATAGCGCGTTAAAAAGGCGGATAAAACAGCACCAGGCGCAATCATAAGGCCGATCATCAGCGGCGAATCTCTGAATAGATTCGCAAGTACCAGCGACATGATAAACAAGTTCCCGAGATTAATCATCAAGATACTGAAGCCGACGAAAAGGAGTTTCCGATACATCGGTTCTGCAAAGAGTTTCGGGTTGATAAAAGATTCATTTTTTCGGCGTAGGTGCCAGATATGAACAGCGATCGATATGATTCCGACTGCCAGCCAGAAAAATGATCGCTGCGTGACGGCAGTCAGAATGGCTACAGAGTTGACAACGGTCAGTACGGCACCCAGCATATCAAACCGGAATGGCTTTGGCTGCTCTTTGGGGAGCAGCCGCAGTAAAACAGGAAGAAGTAAAAGCACAAGGCTCGTGAAGCCGAATAGCCCGTTCCAGCCGATAAATTCGGTAATCAGCCCTCCGACGATCGGCCCTAGACCGAATGCCATGGCAGCACCCGCCGAAATCATAGATATCGCTCGGCCTCGTCTCTCATAAGGTATATACCGGCTGGCGATAACAAGACCGAGTCCCGCCGTCACGCCTGCGCCGGCAGACTGTGCAATTCGAGCGAACAATAGCGCTTGAAAACTCGTAGCAAAGATGCCAAAGACAGATGCGAGACCCAATATTACTAGTCCAACCATCAACAGTCTTCGGATCGGCAGTACGTCCGAAAGCCTACTGTAAATCATGGTCGATAAGGCATAGCCAATCGAGTAACTTGAAATAATCCATGAACCAAGTGACGCCGAAACGTCAATATCCCGAATAATGCTCGGAATTGAGACATTAAACATCGTCGTGTTCATTAGCACAATGAACAGTCCGAAGGTCCACACCGGCATTACAACTTTGTCATTCATGTCGAAACACTTCCTTATCTATTCCTACACATTGGTTTGTGAATAAAAGCCAGTTTTTATAGTTTGGCAAGAAGTTCTTCTGTTGTGAGTATTGCATGGGCAAATGTAGGGCCGTTAATTTCATGTGCCGCATGCAACGCCTCTTTTGTAAAAGCCGATGTCGCGTCTTTGACGAGCGTAACATTGTAGCCGAGCTCCATGCCGAATCTCGCGGTCGCTTCGATGCAAGTATTGGCTAACATGCCGACAACGATAATTTTTTGCAGGCCATGCATCTTCAACTGATGATCCAGATCCGTATTCGCGAATCCACTGCTGCCCCAATGTTCTTTAATAATCACATCGCCTTGTTGAGGCTGGAAGTCAGGATGGAATTCCCCGCCCCATGAATCTTTGGCAAAGACCTGACCTTGTTTTGCTTTAAGTTGATAAGGCGTCGGATGCAGCCAAGAATCAAAATCATTTGGCTCAGATCTGTGATGAGGCACATAAAAAACACGAATACCAGCTTTACGAGCAGCTTCAACGGTCTCTTTTAAATGTTTGATCATGTTTACGGATTCCGATACTTCTTTCGTACGAGGATAAAGCTTGCCTTCCTCTGACAAAAAATCATTATACGGATCAACTAATAGAAGTCCTGTCGTTGTTTTATCGTACGCTTTTGTCATGGGTATACTCTCCTTTTGTAGTTAACAATAGTATTTAATTCTTAATGTTTTGCTGAAATTATTTGCTCTGATGCCTTACTTCACATTTCAATAGTGACCTATTCCTTTCATCTACACATGCCCAATCAGCAGTACGCGATCTTCGGCCAATTCACATCATGTTATTTTCCCATGCTCCCCGGATTTCCACATCGGTAGACTTCGCGGCTTGCTCCAGTTCTTCGATTTCCTTAGTTGTCAACTTGACGTTAATGGCAGAAACAGCGCTGGCGATATGCGATGGTTTCGTCACGCCAATAATCGGAACCGTTCCTTTGGCCATAGCCCAGGCAATTGCGATTTCAGCAGGGTTGACATGATACCGTAAGCCGATGTTTCTCATCAGTTCTATCAGATCTTCAAGTTTGACAAGCACATCTTTATGGAAGGCGTCTCCTCTTCGGGTTCCCGCTTTAAAAGGATTCTGAGCATGATACTTACCAGTTAATGCACCTTGTTCCAATACCATATAGGAGAAGAAAATCAAATCATTGGCGTTGCAATACTCAATTATGCCTGCTTCTTCGGAGGAGCGGTAAAGCAGACTGTAATGATTTTGAACGGCTGAGAGACGGAGTCCTTCTTGAGCCAACATGTTAGCCGCGAGCTTAATCTCCTCCAAATTATGATTGGATACGCCTGCGTATTTGACTTTTCCGCTTTTCATCAACGGGATCAATTTGGAAGTCCAGCGCTGAACGTCTTTCGGATTGTGAATCCAATATATATCGACGTGATCCGTTTCAAGCCGCTTTAAGCTTCCGGCGAGGACATCTTCAACAGCATCGTCTGATTGATCGCTTTGGGGCGTGAATTTTGTTGAGATCAGGACATCATCTCTCTCATGAATGAACTTTCCTAGGATTGCTTCCGAAGCGCCCATTCCATAAACCGCGGCTGTGTCCCAAAGATTCAATCCTGCATTTAATGCCGCATCAAATATGGGTTTGAGGTCCTCAGAAAACAGGTCATTCCCAAAAACTGCGTCCCCACCATTAGCACCGGTTCCCCAAGACCAAGTACCAAGGGCAACAGCCGGAATCTGGATGTCTTTTAGCTGAACGGTTTTCATTGCATATCTCTCCTTTTAAGATAAGATCAAAATTTGCACGGACGACGATCATCCGCCACATTAAGGCGCGAACAACAGTTTTCTCTAGCTTCTTATAACATTGCAAGAAGTTCTTCTGTTGTTAGAAGAGCATGAGCAAAAGTAGGGCCATTAATTTCATGCGCCGCATGCATAGCTTCTTTGCTAAAAGCAGCTGTTGCATCTTTAACAAGGGTAACGTGATAACCAAGTTCCATTCCGAAGCGTGCTGTCGCTTCGATGCATGTATTGGCTAACATGCCGATAACAATTATCTTTTGTACGCCATGCATTTTAAGCTGATGGTCCAAATCAGTGTTAGCGAACCCGCTGCTAGACCAGTGCTCTTTAATAACCACATCTTCCTTCTGAGGTTGAAAATCTGGATGGAATTCCCCGCCCCATGAACCTTTAGCAAACACCTGCCTTTGTTTAGTAAGAAGTTGATACGGAGTTGGGTGCAACCAATTTTCGAAATCATCCGGTTCAGATCTGTGATGAGGAACAAAAAAGACTTGAATACCGGCTTTCCGTACAGCGCCAACAATTTCTTTTAAATGTTCGAGCAAATTCACGGAATCAGCTACTTCTTTAGCACGAGAGAAACTCTTGCCTTCCGGTGATAAGAAGTCATTATAAGGGTCAACCAAAAGAAGCCCTGTTGTTGTTTGATTGTATACTTTTGACACGGGTATGCACTCCCTTCAAATCTCACAATTTAATTTGATTAATTGATAATAACCTAAGTGTTTTTGCTTATATTGTGTGCAAATTGACCAGTAACATTCATTTTTAATTAACTACTCGTTTCAAACATCGTTAAAATACCCTCAATTTATTACAGACATATTCACTTCAATAATTTGAAGTAATTTCTCCCTGTCCCTTATCGTTTTAACCATAACGCGTAGTCCAATCAAAGCATTGTTTAAGTATTGAGAAAGCCATTCTGCGTTGAGTACTTTGGAAATTTCGCCCGATTGTTGCCCTTCTATAATAAGGTCACGCATTAACTGTTCCGTATAGTCCCAGAACTGATGGACGCAATCTCTTGCCTCTGAATCATGCTTTGCCAACTCAATCGCGGTATTCACAATGAAGCATCCCAAAGGAGACTCCTCTCCTGGGTATATAGCCCTTTCAAACAACATTCGGATTGCTTCTTTGGCAGAAAGGCCAACCATACGAAGCTTATACGATTGCTCTAAACTTGCACTGTAGTGTTTTAATGCTTTGATATATAAAGATCTTTTATCACCAAAGGTATCATACATGCTCCCTTTATGAATCCCCATATGTGACACTAGCTCCTGCATAGATGTCTTCTCATATCCTTGGTCCCAGAATAAACGCATGCCTTTAAGCAAAACGGCATTTTCATCAAACTCCTTTGTTCTGACCACTCGTATCCCTCCTTTCAAAGAGCACCTTTCATATCTAGAATGATCGGCCGAAAACATTTTTGAACGATCATTCTTAAACTTGTATTGCAAATTTATCACATTAAGAACGGTCGGTCAAGAATAAATTTGAACGATCGTTCTTAAATGAATGTTCCAATGTAATTGGGTCACCTCTTAATACGGAAAAAATCGTACGCTAAGCAGTTTATAACATGATAAACCGCACCCTTTGTCTATATATTCTTATTATTGTACATCGACATGAATATGTACCGATAAAACAAAAAAACGCGATTTATGCGTTATTTAATCGGCTCATGTTCTTGTCTTCCGACATTATATTAGATTATTATTGTCATACACTATATTGATCGATCTTTTAATGATAAAAAAAAGTCAGTTGCCCTTCCCATAATAAAAGAAAAAAACCGCCATAATTTGGCGGGACTAATACATTAATCATCTCTGTCAGTTTTTTCATCAATTGGAACAAGTGTAACAGCTCGAATAATAACGTCAGGTTGCTTTTGTCGAATAATCATGTTGGCTTCAGCTATATTTGCGGCTTTCACATTACGGTAATACACCACGCCATAGTGATCTTGATATTCCACAGTAAATTGTGATTGTTCGTTTTTCATATTTACCACCTATCGTTTATTTTTCAAGCTTTTCTGATGACTTGATCGATGAATAAACTCACAGTTTGGCAGGGCAAATCATTTTCCCTTGGCTAAGCTAAACCAACGCACAAAGGTGGATACATCCGTTTTTACTAACTGCATGGTATCAAATATACCCATTCCAGCTGTTATGGACCCCCAGGGGAGTTGATCTAAATACTTACATCATTGCCTATGCCTGTTGCATCAAAGAATAAAAGCTCCGCTTTAAAGCTATTTCTATTCCACTCGGTACATTTTTTCAAAATAAGCGTACTTATTGTTTCTTAATTCATATATCCTGGGTTGTAATACAACTAAATCATTTGAATCAGGCTCGCCTGTTGCGTGGTTTCTTAGCTCTTTCACGCGTTCAATTACCTGTTGATCAAGCTCCAAGGTTTCCCCCATCTCCTCATCAGCGACGAAGCGAATAGTTATAACCTTGCTCAACTTTTTCCATCGGTTCTCGGTATCTTTGAAACTTAAGGTAACAATTACGCTGGCTTCATCAAAGTCAACTGCGGTTTGAGTGTACAGTTCTAGGAGTATATCATTATCTTGGGACAAATTTATAAAGATACCATTTGTATCACCTTCTTCATAACCATTTAGATTGGACATACGATACAATCCATTTGGTAATTGAATGCTGACTTCCGCTTTTTCGATTGTTGAAAATTCCAGAGGTAAGAGTTGAATCCATAAATGATTCATCCCTTCTTCTTGTTCCATGATTGACTTAGCCAGTCTCAGATTTAGTATCAACTCTTATCCCCCCTTAAAAGCTGAGAAACAGAATCAATGACTTTTTGTTTTAATTCGGCAGAAACCCTAGGACTTAACGTTATTGCGATATCTTCGCTTATGGTGAGCGTCTCGTTTACCAATACCCGATTAGGATCATACAGATGCATCTGCTGACCAATTTTTTCTATTTCTTCTATCGTGAGTGACTTGAGTGTCTCTTGTATTGATGCCAGGGTTTCACCTGTTCTTGTTAAGGTAATGATGGCTCGAAAAAAGTGAATGTGTCTATCTGTGTACACCCTTTTATTACCGATTAGTTCCAATGCCGGTACCATTCCAATTTGTGTGTAGTACCTTATCGTTCTTAAATTCATTCTAGAGTCATCCTGTTGAAGTATCTCCGCGACCTGTTTTGCTGTGTACCCGCTCATGAATCCACTCCAATCAAAATTTTTTACCCATTACAGTTAAGTGTATTGTGTACAGTTTACTGTAACTATATTCGTCAGTCAACAGGATTAAATCATTCAAATAAAAAAACCGCTCAAATTAAGAAGAGCGGTAAATCAACTAACTCTGGCTTGGTTAACTGTATGTTACGCTGTCTGACTCGATCTATGTCGCGATAATCGGCATCCTTGCTATGTTCAAAACCGCGAACAGTGGCCGATTTTTTTGCTTGAAATCTGGAAGAGGAGATGACCGCAAAAATCAAATTTGAACATTTAAAAGGATTGAATTCTATTGTGAGGTCAATATAATCGGGCCATCCGCAGTGATGGCGATCGTATGCTCGTACTGTGCGGAAAGCGAGCCGTCAGCTGTTCTGGCGGTCCATCCGTCGGCATCAATCGTCATTAACGCTTTACCGGCATTTAGCATCGGCTCGATCGTAAATACCATCCCCTCCTTCAAGCGGAACCCTTTGCCCGGACTCCCAACGTGGGGATAATTAGGTTCCTCGTGCATCTCCCTTCCTACGCCATGACCGAGCAGATCGCGCACCACCGAGAATCCGTTTCGCTCGGCATGGGTTTGAACCGCGTGCATCACATCGCCGATCCGGTTTCCGACGACAGCTTTTTCGATGCCAAGATATAAGCTTTCCTTCGTTATCCGCATCAGATTACGGGCTTCTTCCGACACCTCGCCGACCTCATAACACCAAGCTGAATCGCCGATCCAGCCATCCGCTTCCGCGACGATGTCGATTTTGACGATGTCGCCTTCCTTGAGCGGCTCCTGGCTCGGAAAACCATGCGCAATGACGTCGTTGACAGACGCACATGTCGCAAACGGATAGCCGTTGTAGCCTATCGTATAAGCCTTGGCGCCATTCTCCTTCAGGAACCGCACCGCGAACGACTCGATATCGAGCGTCGTGACACCCGGCCGGATCATATCTGCGATTGCTTGATGAAAAGCAGCTACAATTCGGCCGGCTTTTCTCATTTCTTCAATTTCTGCTCTCGATTTCAGAATGACCATTCCATTCATCTCTCCTTTGACTGTATGCCTGAAAAAATCATATCGACGATATCTTCCGCTTCCATCTCGTTCCGCATATTGTGGTGGATGTTCAATGCTGCGCAGCCAACAAGCGATCCAAATATCAGATTAGCTGTTTTTTCCGGTGATTTGGAGCCGATTCCTTCACGAATCATTTCCACAAACGGCAAATAGATCCGTTCCTGAAAATCGGAAAACAGCTTGATGAACCGCTTTCCCGGGAAGTGATGAAAATTATCCGAAACCGTTTTAAGCAAAATAAATACGGAAAGATCCTGGATACACTTCCGCAGGAGCAGCCTGGAGAACGACTCAGCTTTAAGCAAATTGCCGCCGTCCCCCGTCAATGCGGGCATTACAGCCGACTCCGTTCGATTCAAGGCATCCCATAGTAAATCCTCCAAAAGCATGTGCTTGTTTTTGTAGTAATGATACACGGTTCCGTAGCCGAGCTCTGCCTTGACCGCAACATCGCGTATTTCCAATTGAATGCCCTTCTCCAAGTATACTTCCGCAGCCGCTTGCATAATTTGGTGCATCCTCATCTCCCGGATCGCATCATTCTGTTCTTTGGTACGTGGTGACATGGCTCCTCCTTTTTTAGACCTGCTGTAATGTCAATGTAAAATAATATACATCATTTAGAAGTAAGGATCAAGTACTTCGATTCGCCTGTCTTTCGGATAAAGCTTTAGTTTGAAGGAATCTTAGAGGTTCCTCCACTCGCAAATGATGCTATCTACCCTGTTAAAGGGAAAAACACTGATAGTACCCTATCATTCATAGAAGTTAACTTCCACACGAAATAACCAAATTGCTCGATTAATCTTAAGAGGTTTTTAACTCGAAGGAATAGCATTTTGTATCCCATAGGAAGAATACGTTAGAAAAGAAGGTGTAACGGCAATGAATAAATCTGAACGTTTTTGGGACAAAACCGCAAGTCATTATGATCAAATCGAGCGGAAGGATCAAAAGACTTACCTCCAAATCATTCAACTATCGAAAACGCGTTTCACAACTAGCGACGTAACGTTGGAATACGGCTGTGGAACTGGATTAATCGCCAATGAGATTTCCGAAGATGTAAAAGAAATTCATGCCATTGATATATCTTCTAATATGATTACAATTGCCGAATAAAAGGCCAAAGAACGAAACATCGCAAACATAAACTATGCTCATGCGACCATTTTTGATGAAAGGTATAAGAAAGGATCCGCTGTCTGAAACGGCCAGTTGGAGGGCACCTTAACAGGTGCCCTCCACATTAACTAACGCCTAGCATGCTTATATAACCTCTGCTCGCCATAGTTTCTCACCCAAATTAATTCTCTGAACGATCTGCCCCATATAATTTGTTCATATGCTCGCTATGGGTCTCTCCCCAATCGTTCATTGCCTGTAGCACAGTGCTTAAGCCTCTGCCGTAGTCTGAAATGGAGTATTCCACTTTCGGTGGAATTTGGCTATATACCTTGCGATAAACGATGTCGTTATACTCAAGTTCTCTTAATTGTTGAGTGAGCATCTTTTTATTTATGTCCGGTATTGCTCTTTGTAGCTCACTGAATCTCATTATGCCATTCGAAATAAGTTGAAGCAGAATGACAGGCTTCCATTTCCCAACCAATATATCCAATGTCGATTCAAACTTACAATACGATTTCATTGAACCCTCCCATTTCCCTTTGCTTCGTTTAGGTAACTTTTTGTTAACTAGGTTTAATTAAAGTGCCTACTTCATTAAACCTATTACTAAGGTCTATTATACCTATATCAAGTAGCAAATAAGTAGTCAGGAGGTGGCATCATTAATGAATATCGCGTTATGGATCGTTCAAGGTCTCGTAGCACTGGGGTTTGTTTACTCAGGATGGTTGAAGGCATTTCAGCATGAAAAAGCCAAAGCATCTTGGGGATGGGTAAAGGACGTTTCAAAAGTGTTCGTGATCTTTATTGGATTAGTAGAATTGTTGGGGGCACTTGGAATCATTCTGCCTCAAGCGACAAATGTCTTGCCTGTTTTGACCCCGATTGCCGCAATAGGACTTGCCTCAGTCGTTCTCTTCGGCGCCCTCTTTCATGTTAAGCGTAAGGAGTATCGAGAAATCAGCGTGAACTTCGTCTTCTTCGCGTTCGCTGTATTTGTTGCGATCAGTCGTTTTTAGGCCCACGTTGTACAAATTTTTATCGCTTGGTTAGCAAATAAAAGGCTGCACTTTGCTGGTTCAGGAGAAGGTGTGTCCCAAGGTTCACCGAGAAACGCAAAAACCCGTAGGAGAGCCACTCGTCAAGGCGTGCAATTCTACGGGTCCGCGTTCTCTTTCTCCAAAACTCTCCTATATCGTTTTTTGTGCGCTTTGTGTGCCGGCATGGCTGCCAAGCGTCCGGAACGATAGCCGCAATAAGAAGAAACCGAAAAACCCGCAAAGCGTGATGCCAAAACAAATCCGGTACAATACGGACGCTCCGAGATTCTCGAACATCCAACCGCCGAGTACCCCTGCGACGATCCCGGATATGCCTCCCCACGTCAGCCCATAGATGGCTTGCCCGCTAGAGCGGTATTCGCCGGGTACAAGGTGCGAAGTAAGCTGCGTCCCAATATAGTAATAGCCACCGAATGTAATGGAATGCAGCAATTGGATGAATATAACTTGGATAGCCGAGCTCGCGACGGACATCAATAACCAGCGAACCGAGAAGAGTAGACAGATCACAGTCAGCCAGCCCAGCATCGTGCGCGAATTTTTTTTCAAATACCGATCCAGCAATAAAAATACGGGAACTTCCAGAATTGCCGTGGCAAAGGCAGACCAACCGACAACCGTATTCGATCCTCCCAAACCCTTAATGTAAATGCCGAGAAAGGTCATATTAATCGAGTTCGGGATCGATATGAGCACGCCCAAACAGACGAAGATCAGAAAATATTTATTTTGAAACACCTTTAAGTAGCCTTTGTTCGTAAACTTCTCTTTCTGCGCCCTTTCGTTGCCGCTTGGCATCAGGATGGTGAAGAAAATGGCGAATAATAGCATCAAATCGAATATGATCCAGAGCTTGCTGATTCCCAGCCAGCCAATGATTGGACCCGCTATGACCGCAATAAGCGCCCATCCCAGCGAACCCCACGCGCGGAACTCCCCGAACTTACGGTTGGTCCCCTCAATCACGTTAAGGATCAAGCTGTTGCTTTGCGTGAACAGCGGGCTTTGAAACGCGAAATAAAACAGCATAAGACTATAAATCAACGTATAGGACTTCGTCATAAACACAAATTGCATGCAAGTGAAATTGCCGATCAGGCAAATAATTAGAATGCGCTTGTTGTTGCGAAGTCGATCTGCCCAGTACGCCCAGAATGGATTAGCCACTAGCCCTATGAGCGGACCCCCGGCTACCAGAAGCCCGATCTGCACATTGGTAAACCCGATATCCTTCAGATATAGCGCGAAGAACGTGCTATAAATAGCAAGGGCCCCATAGAGCACAAAGTTGAAAACCTTCAGCATTCCAAGCATATTCCGGCTAATCTTATGATCCGACATGATCCCTTCATCCCTTACAATTCGACATTGGTTGACGCTGAATGCGCAATGATCTCTTCGACTGTCACTTCATGTCCCAGTTGGTCGGATAGGTACACGCCTTCACTGATCAGCATGGTCTGCAAAGCAATCTCCGCAGTCGGCAAGAGAGGCACTCTTCCCTGCAGGGCCGCAATCCAATGTTGCTGCGAGGAGCTGTAGGCATCATAGTCAGCCTTGAGCCTGCCCCAACGAAGCTCCATGTCGTCCAGATTCACAGTGCTGTCCAAATCCATGTCCGCCACGGTGGTATGGAAGCTGAGAGCGCTCGTTTGGGAGATGGAAGAATACGAAGGGAGCCGAATCCCGCCTTTGCTGCCCATAAGACTGGAGCCTTCGAAGCCTCCCATATGGACCGACCATGCCTCAATGAGATCAAGCGTCACTCCGCCGTCGAATCGGACAAACCCAAGCCCTAGCTCTTCGACGTCGAACTGTGATTCCATCCTTCTCGCTTCATCCATATCCATCTCTTGATAGACCTTGCCGGATACGCTCTTCACCTTCGGGAGATCCAGAAGATATAACATCTGGGCAATGTGGTAAACGCCCATATCGAGCAAGGCGCCCCCTGCGGCGGTTTCCTTCCGGTTGAAGAACTTGGTACCGTAGCCATCCACGAACGGACGTCCCCTGCGGCGGAAACCCGTCGATCTGGCATGATACAGCTTTCCTAAGCTTCCTTCGTCGATTAACGCTTTAGCCGCTTTCGTCTCTTTCTTATACAGCGTATTCAGTTGGACATGAAGCATCATGTTGCAAGCCTTGGCCGTCTCCAGCATAGTATTCCCATCATAATAAGTCCCTGCGATCGGCTTCTCGCAATATACATGCTTGCCTGCTTGGAGGGCTTCATTGGTGACCGGGGCATGGAAGTTGTTATGCAGGCAGACATCGATCGCATCAATGTCGTCCCGATTAAGCATCTCCCGAAAGTCCGTGTATACCTCCTTGATTTGAAATTGATCGGCTGCTTTTCGAGCCGCCTGCTCATTAATATCACATACCGCGATAACCTCAGCATCCTCGATCGCAGCATAGTTTTTCAAATGCGTAATACCGATCAGTCCTACACCGACAATACCAATTCGAATTTTACTCATATGGATTCGCTCCTTCGACTAGCAGATATTTTTGACGAATTATTTTCTCCCGTTAGTTACCTTCGACAATATTTTTTTCATTGAGCCAACCGCCCACTCGACCTCTACATATTGATTGCTTGGCGCATTATGCTCAATTGCCCAATAGTCATTAAATCCGCTGTCATGCAGCATTTTTGCAATTTGGATAGCATGATCTTCTTCAGCCAGCGTCTTGCCTCCAAAATGGACGTGGCATGCCCATGGCGCAATAATCGAATCTCCAAGCTCAGGATCGACCTTCCAACGATCTACGTGCAGCAGAATGCCGAAGTTAGGATGGTCAACTGCCTCAGCGATCTGTTTCAGAAAATGAGGATTAAGCGATGGTCCCATATGGTTCTCTGGACCAACCTTGCTGCCGAAGTCAGCCGCAATCCGGCTATATTCTTGATATCTTTGTACAATATGTTCAAATTGCTCTTGACTCATCTTGAAGAAATCGCCGTTCGGATCGTTCGAATACGAGCCGCCTGTATCGATTCGCACCGTTTGGGCACCTAGTATTTCTGCTGCGCGCAAATGCTTTAACGCATTTTGGTATTGTAGCTCACGCATATCTTTGTCCAGGTCCCATAATGAAGCGGTATCAATTGCAAAGTTAACGACTGTCATTTCTTTCTCATCCAAGGCTTCGCGAATTTTGCGAAGATAATCATCATCTGCCAGTTCCCACACCGGCTTGCTTTTGTCCACAAAGAAACCGTTATATAGATCAACCGTATTCAGCCCGTAACGATATTTTACCGATTCCAAATAGCCGAAAATGTCCATTTTCCCTTCTACAAATGTGTTTTGAAACGAATAGCCTCCAATAGATATTTTCATTCTGTTCATCTCCTCATTTATTGTTTTTTTCTGCCCATTCATTCAATTGCTTTTGCTTCTCTGCAATAACCTTATCAATGCCTGCTGCACGAAGCGCGGCGTTGAACTTAGGTAGATTGACTTCCGGATCAAGAGCTCCATTCTCTAGGCCGCTTTGGAATTGGCGAACAACGTTTGTGATCGCTGCCAATTCAGTTTTTACCGGCGATGGGTTGTAGGAGAAGCCCAAGGCTGCAGACTTTGTGGACTCTCGATTATATTGATCCATTTCTTCCCATAGATTAGGATTATCGGTTACCCAAGTATGAGATAAGAGCTGGTTACCATACATCCATCCTTGCCGCATGTTGAACCCGCTGTTTGTCGCGTCGACGCCAGGTGGGAAATCAATTGATTTCTCGCCAACCTTCACATAGTGCTTGCCCTCAATCCCCCAGTCAAGCAGGTTGATTAAATCTCGATCCGAATTCAGCAGATTCAAAAACATCATGGCCCGCTCTGGATTTTTGGAATTGGTAGGAATTCCGAGCATAATAGCTGTAATATTTGTTGTACTTGTCATCTGCTTGCCTAGATTGATCAGCTCAAGCTTCGTATTTACACGTTGCTCCGTCTGCGCAAGCGCACCCGGCTTGCCTTTTTGAATGACTCCAAAACCAATATTCGCCTTTATTAAATCGACTGCTGTTTCTTTGCTCGTCGCCGCATCCTTGCTAATATAACCTGCCTCATACCAGCGTCTAACGGTTTTTATCAGCTTTTCGTACTCTGGCGTCTCAAATAAATTGACAACCTTAAGACCGTCTATTTTTTCCAACACGCCAATGTAGTCCCCAAGTACGTCCCAGTTCGTTTCCAGCACACGATTAATAATAGGAGCGGCGGCGCCTGGCTTGCCAAGCGGTGTAATCGTAGGTTCATTCTTTTTAATGGTTTCAAGAAACGGATCCAAATCGTCCAGCGTCTTTATCGTGCTTGCATCAAGATTATATTTATCCAGCAGATCCTTGCGCATCATAACGTTGGCATTGGCTGCAAAGTCTCTAATGCTTGGAATGGCATAGATTTGGCCGTCAACCTTTGTCGCTTCCAATATTTCTGGCTGCAAGACTTTAAGGATGTCTTGACCATGGGACTTAAGCAGCTCGTCAAGCGGCAGCAATTGTTTTTGCGCTACCTGTCTTGAAAATGCCGTGTTTCCCGTCACGATTAAATCGACTTGTTCATTTCCCGTGAGCATAAGAATGGTTTGCTGATCCCATGCTGCCGGTTCAATTCTTTCCAGCTTTACTGTCGCATTGATTTTTTCGAGCGTAATTTTGCTCATCTCTTGTTCTACTAATTCCAAATCCTTCTGAGCTGGTCCATAGAATACTAGCTTGACCTCATAAGGCGCCAGCTTCCCTTCACCGCTGTCAGTCGCTTCCTCTTCTCCGACGACTGGAGCGGCTGGGTTCGATTCTTTGCCGCAGCCTGCCAGCAGTGTGGTCAACATTGTCATGATCAATAACAGGATGCTTACTCTATTACGCATACAAGACCCTCCCATTTTAAAAGTATGCTAGCTGTTTTAGAACTGAGAATAGCTTTACCCTTTGACTGCACCAACGGTAAGTCCTTTTGCAAAATACTTTTGAAAGAATGGGTAGGTCACTAGGATCGGGATAACGCCGATTGCGGCAATCGCCATATTCAAGCCATTGTTGGGAATGCCTTCTGCTGGCCCCAAATCATCAACAAAATGAATGTTGCTGGCCAAGTATTGCGCATTCAATAGAATCGTATTGAGCAATACTTGTATGCTATAGAGCTTGCTGTCCGTAATGTAAATGAGCCCGTTAAACCAGTCATTCCAGTAATGTATTAATTGGAATAGGCTGACCGCACCCAATACCGGGGTAGACAACGGCAGAACGATTCGAGCGAAGATTTTCATTTCGCTTGCACCATCCATATAAGCTGACTCGATAACCTCGCTCGGAATATTCATTGTAAAGAAAGTGCGAATCAAAATCACAAAGAATGCGCTTACAAGCAATCCGGGAATAAGCAGTGCAAATAGCGAATTTTTAATCTGGAATATATTCGTATACATGAGGTAGGTAGGAACAAGTCCTCCATTAAACAGCATGGTAAAAAAGATAAAGAAAGAAATCGTGTTCCGCAGCGGCATATCCCTTCTAGAGATCGGATAAGCGAGTAACGTCATAATGATCAAGCTTACAACCGTCCCAATGACGGTGACGACAATCGATATGCCGTATGCCCGAATCAGCATAGTCGGTTCCTTGAACAAATACTTGTAGCTCTCCAGACTGAATTCTGACGGGAACAACGAGTAGCCGTTCTGGATAATCGAATTCTCGCTCGACATAGATGATGCAACAAGCAGAATGAAAGGGATAAGGCAAAGAGAAGAGATTACGATAAAGACACTGTTAATCATCCACTGTTCCGTTTTACTAGTCATCCTTTCATCTCACTCCTTTTTTAGAACAGTGAATTGTTCGGGTTAATCTTCTTAACTACATAGTTAGAAATGAGAATGATGATAAATCCAACAATGGACTGATATAGCCCTGCCGCTGATGACATGCCGATGTCTCCGTTTTTGAGCAGTGCCCGGTAGACATAGGTGTCGATAACATTGGTTGTTGGCATTAAGACACCTGAATCAAGCGGAACCTGGTAGAACAGACCAAAGTCAGAATAAAAAATACGTCCAATTTGAAGTAATGTCATAATAATGATAACTGGAGTAATAAGCGGGATTGTAATCTTTAAAATTTGCTGCAGCTTATTGGCGCCATCGAGCGTCGCTGCCTCATAGTACTCCTGGTCAATACCGACTACAGCCGCGAAGTAAACGATGCTCAAGTATCCTGATGTACTCCATATTTTGACGAAGGTTAAAATGTAGGGCCAATACTTGGGATCGTTGTACCACATAATTCCGTCCTGTCCCAAGAGCGGAAGGATCGTATTGTTAATAAGTCCCGTTTCCATACTGAGAAACGAATATACGAGATAACCAATAATAACCGATGACATTAAATACGGAAGCAAGATGACACTTTGATAAAACCGGGGTAAGAAACGATTTTTCAATTCATTCAATAAAACTGCCAATGCTACAGCAACAACAAGATTAAGGACAATAAACACCATGTTGTACAAAATTGTGTTTCTCGTAATAATGTAAGCGTCTTCTGTTTTGAACAAATACTCAAAGTTTTTGAGCCCAACCCAATCGCTTTCCATAATGCCCTTAGCGAAGTTAACATCCTTGAAAGCGATAATTACTCCGAGCATAGGGGCGTAATTATTAATAAGCAAATAGACGACACCCGGGATCAGCATAAGATAAAGCATTTTGTATTTCTTCATTTTCTTCATGTTCATTCCGCTTAACCATGATGTCATTGTAGCCCTCCTTCCCGCAATGTAATGGTGGTTCCTTGATTACATTGTAGCTTGGAGCGCTTCTGTCGAACCACTACTAAACTGACCTGTTATTGATACAATTCTGACCTTTTGATTTGCGATACTGATTCGGATTCATATGTACCCCAAGCTTAAACACCTTTGAGAAGTAAGAAAAATTCGAATAGCCTACACATAATGCGATATCGCTTACGGACATATCGGTTGTAACAAGCAGCTCCTTGGCCATCGCAATCTTCTCTTCAACTATATATTCCACAATAGATTTGCCTGTCTCTTTTTTGAACCGTCTGGACAAATAGTCTGGATGCAAATTGACATGTCTGGCAATATCCTCTCTTGAAATAGCCTGATCAAGATGCTGCTTGATAAAGGTTCTAATTCTATCCAATACCGTGCGAGTATCCTCTGATGTATAACAGTAATTGATCGTCTGCTCCAGCGCATGCTTCACCCAGGCCTGCAGATCAGTCACAGAACGTACAGCCTGCGACAGTTGCTCCGTAGCCATCGCTTCTCCCAGTACCTGATAGGCTTGCCATTCTTTGAATTGCATAAAGTAATAAAGCATCTGCAGGAAATTCTGTAAAAATTGCTGCAGAACCTCCGCTTTCAATCCCCCGACTTCCTTAAACGAATTCAAATAGCGTTCTGATTCGGAGAGAATAGCGTCATACGCGCCCTGCTCCAGCATCTTTAACCAGACGTTCATTTGGATGACATCGATCGATTCCGCGCTCTTCATATCCTCGCTCAAGAAAAAAACGTGATTACTCCGATTCAGGTTACTGTCCTTCAAGCGGATAAGGCTGTCATATCGGGTCGCCATCTCATGTACCAATCCTTGATCGCCCACATAACACGAAATATCGCAGCGGAAATACCGGTTGCACGACTCAATGTAGACTTTGCAAATCTGTCTCATATCCTCAATGTGACGATCTCTCCCGGCGCCTGCGGGTAGGATCGCCACAAACACGTCGCTGCTTATGCGTACCAACTGACTATGTTCATCGCCGTGCAGGATCAAATGGTCCGCTGCATTTCGAAGTGCATACTCCATAAGCTTCTTGTCCCGGGAATTCAACTTCTCCGCCCAGCGCTGAACAAAGATCATGATCGGCAAGAAAGATTCCGTCTCCTTGATCGGAAGGTTCCTGCTCTGCAGAACATCCCGTATCCGTTCCGGATTCGATGACACTCGCTGGTCCATCACATCCTGCCAGAACCGCTCCATTAAGATGGGCCGGTTCGTATGCCATAACATGGCGTAATATTGGCTTGCTTCCTTGCTTATGTGCTCTGCCCTTTTTACATTAATCTTCTCTACCCCTCTTTGGACGACAGTTCGCAGCTCATGGAACTTAACGGGCTTGAGCATATAATCAAGGCTTCCCAATTGGAGAGCTTCTTTCGCATAGGTAAAGTTGGAATGGCAGGTCAAAAATATAGATTCCGTTAACGAATGCCGCTCCCTTACCCATGACAACAATTCAATCCCGCTTCCCTGGGGCATCTCAATATCGCAAATCATGATGTCGATCGGATGCTCGCCAAATATCCCCATCGCTTGCTTAATATTATGGGCCACATGGATATGGGAGATCGACAGCTCCGCCCAATCCACACCAGCTTGAACGGCTCTCACCGCATGGATTTCGTCGTCAACGATCAGTAATTGATACATGATATTCCTCCTCAGGCGTTATCTTCAAGCATGAACGGCAGCTGAATTTCCACCCTCGCTCCTCCGTCCGGATGATTGGATATGATCAATCGAGCTCGTCCTTGGTAGATCAACCGTAATCGACGCCTCGTATTCCATATGCCAATATGCCCTTTGTCTTCATGGGCCATGTCGATCTCCGATTGCCATTCGCTTAATGCTTCTTCTGAAAATCCTCTACCCGTGTCCCGGATCACGATGCATAGATATGGCTCCCTATCCCCGCAAAGCTCGATATCCACGGTCAACCGGATAGATTCATCCATCGTAATGGCATGTTTAATCGTGTTCTCTACGAATGTTTGGATGACCAATGGAGGAATTAATGCTTTTGAATGCGATTCGTCACCGTTAATCTGATAAGTAAACCCTTCTTGGAACCTTATCGACTGGATCTGCAAATAATTGCGGGTATGAGCAATCTCGTCTTCCAGAGTAACGAACTTCAAGTTGTTCTGGAACATGAATCTCATATAATTGATTAAGTACTCCGACATTTCCTGGATCATTTGATAGTTTCGGAATTGGGCAAAGTTGTAGATCGTATTCAGCGCATTCAAAAAAAAGTGCGGATTGATTTGCAGCTGCAAATGTTTAAGCTCCGCTTTCTGGATAAGCAGCTGCTCTTCATAGACGGCGATTTTTAAGGCTTTGATCTGCGACACCATGCTGTTGAACACCTCATTCATCAGTTCAAACTCAAAGGATACGGGATGCCGTTCGACCCGATGATCCAGATTGCCGTCGCGCACTCGCCTCATAACCGTCACGATACGGTTGATCGGAAGCAAGATGATATGCCGCAAGAAAATATAAAAAATCGGTAAAATGATTAGGGCTCCCAAAATCACCAGGTACCAAATGCGCTGAAGAAACGGGAGATGCTCCAAGATGGCGCTGTATGGGATCAAGATCAACAGGGAGAAATGACCTTGCTCGGATTGCGTGCTGACTTTTAAATAGTCATCGTCGTTATCCACGAAAGCATTGTCGTTCATCGGTTCGAGGTTTTCCGTGACAAGCAGCGATTTCCCTTCCGGTCCCATATCCAGCAAGCTGAGCGGTTTCATCAGCTTCGATGCCTTCACCCATCCGCCGATATACACCTTCCCGATTTTTTGTATTTTAACGATGTAATAGTCTTCATTCATTTTGTAGGGAAACCATTTTTCGAAATCCTGCTTTTGGAAACCTTCCCTCTCGCGAAGCATCTGAATCATCCCTGCCCGGATCGTTTTCAGTTGATCTATCGTCTCTTCGGACGGCTGATTCGTGATGAGCTCTTCATTGACAGATGAATAGACGAATAGATAATCGATCTCTTTGTAATTATTAATATCCCGTTCCAAACTATTGAATAGATTGATCTTCGCCAAAAAATATTCATCGCTATTCACTTCTTCCGGTGTATCCAGCTTAATTAAATCGCTTTCAAAAGCGACCATTTTTCGTAAATACTTATCGACCTCCTCCAAATTCCGGTCCATTTGATCCATGTATAAGGCTGCCAAATGCCGATTGGAGTTGGCCACTTGCTCGCGAACGACTTTCATCGCGTAATAGTTATCAAAAATAAGCAGAAGCTGTAAAGGAATGACGAATACGAGAAAGCCTACAATCAGTTTGAACCGAATCGACTTGTTCGATAGTCTATGCATGAATGTCATATCCTATTGACCTCCTTAAGGTAATGTGCCTAAATCCCAGAATTCGGGTGCTGCGCCTTCCTTAACATCGGATATCTCTTGTTGAGCCAACACGCGAGGTGCATTTTTGCTTCCGCTCGTGGAGATGATGAAGAAAAATCCATATAAATAGCTACTTATCAATACTGTTATATTTTAACATGAGGTCGTTATACTATAATACGTTCATGAACAAAAATCCCGCTACCAAACCGTCAAGGGATTTTGCATCGTTCATCCTAAATTTCAAGAAAAAAGAGCCGAATGGATATTTCTCATCCATTCAGCTCTTAGGGTTATTTTACAATAATTTGTATAACATCACTTACCGTTGTTCCACTTCCATTCATAAACTCGCCGCGATATTGATAAATGCCAGGAGCTTTCCCCGAAATTTGTGTAATAGCCGATTGAGCACGTGGTGTTTGTGAAGATAAAGGCCGCGTTTCAACAAGTTCGCCATTTTCATATAATCGATACTGCGCTGCGTTCGTGCCCCACCACATATTAGCGGTAATGGTATAGTTCCCATCTTGATCCCAGTTGTCGCTGGTCAACACAGGTTTGCCGGGATTTGCATCAGACACGGTGACGGTGTGTGGGTCACATGAAGTCGTTCCATACAAATTCGATAACTCACATGTATACACAAAGGTTCCATTCGGCTTACCTTGAATAGAAATAATGGAAGTCTGGGATGCTGGCGAAACATCGGTCAGTGACTTCGTTTGGATCAATTGGCCATTCTCATACAGCTTATACAAGGAGCCATTGTTTCCCCACCACATATTCATCGTAACCTCATAATTGCCGTCATGTAAGCCTGTCGCAACACCGCTATTATTCGAAAGCGTCGGTTTACCTGACGCCCCATTTGCAAGCAGCGCCGGACTAACGGAATGCCGCTCGAACTTGACTGCATCAGCCCTCGTATAAATCATATCGGCAGGAAGGGTTGGCGGATCTACAGTTGTTGGAGTCTCCCTGGTTAAACGAACATACTCGCTGCCGTCTCCTGCAAAGTCGAACGTTCCAAGATTCACCCAACCCGATGTGCCGGCTGTCGCATCGATGTATGTGCTCTCGGTAACCGACTGATGCTTCACTTCTACTTTGACATGATTATCGTTTGCCGTTGTATGGACGAGCTTGTAGATGGAGACCGTATATCTCCCCTCCGGAAACTTCGCCTTCCACGTCGCCGAAGAGCCTTGAACGGTTGAGTAACGGGACTTAACACCAATTTTGTACCCGGCTAAATTGCTTTGGCTCCAAGACCCTTCCGTCGCGTATAACCCAGTCGTATTCGTGCTGTCGACGATTACCGTCAGGTCCCTGATCGTTATTGTCAAAGGCGGTGTCGTTAAGGTCACTCCGTCAATCGTCACAGTGGCCCATACCGCAATGCGATCCGTTTCCCCATCGAGACTTAGAAGGGTCAACAAACCGCTATTGTCCACTTCAGCCAGGTCGGTTCGATCAACGAAATAGTGTACATTTGCCTGTGTGAGATCGCCATTCAGACCGTTATCCAAATAGCCGGTTACGCTCAGTTGTGCGGTTTGGGTCATCTGCAGTTCGGCCCGATCCGACAGGATCACCGCAGACTCCAATTGCGGCATCTTGTTCGGGTCCATCCACATCATCGCATCGGCAACGACTCGTGACTTATTGGCCTTATTGGTTAATTCCACGTACCCGCTATCGCCTGCTGCAAAAGGATAATTACCCAAATGCACCCAAGTCCCACTGGCCGTAGTCTCATCAACGGTAACCGTCTCGGAGCCCCTGCTGTAATAAACGGTAAATGAGGCATTCGTTGCCCAATTTTCACTGGTAGCGGTTATTTGCGGAAGCTTGTAATACACACTGTAAGTAACACTTTCCGGCAGCTCAGGCCGCCATACCATTCTGCTTGTCGCTGTGCCGGCAGTCGATTTGGCATACACATAGTTATCATAGTAATAGTCGTTAGCCGTTGTATCCCTTATCCAGACGCCTTCTGTCTCCGCCTCCGCGTTATCCACAATGATAGATGAACCATGCTGCCAATCCGGTTGGACTGGCGTTGCCGTTACATGAGCAGGCAGATAGAGTGTCCGCTTGCGAGTCTGTTTCCCGTCCGATTCCACATAATAAGTGAAGGTTTGGGATAAATCGTTTACCCGTATCGACCATTCCATTGGATATATCGTATCCGGAATGGTCGTATACGTAGCCCCGCCATCCAAGGAATAATGGATCGTCGCTGGTTTCGTCGTTTTTGCCTGCACATAAGCATCGTAGGCCGTTTCGTCGGGCTTGACGATCAGCATGCCTTTAACCGCATCTATTGGACTGTGGATATCGAAGAAATAGCTTGCATCCGAAGTATCAGCAGTTCTGACCTGGTGCAGCGGCACATCAATGTTGAGTCCTTCTACAATGATAGCGGTTATTCCCTTGCTTGAAACCGTGGCTTGAATGACTCCGCCCCTCATAACCGCTTGTTCGGGTGTGCCATTGTCGCGGATGATGGTTACGGTATAATCTTGTGCCGGGTTGAACCCAATGATTTGTTCATTCAATTCGATCGGAGTCTGAACTTCAGCTGACGATTCGTTGCTTAACCCGATGTAGAATTTATTCCCGCTCTCTCCCGTAATCCAGTTCAATTGAGGATGGTTGGTCTGAATAATCCCCTTGGGCATCCAGAGCCAAACGCCGGAATTGCCGTAAAAATTTCCTGGTTTATTCCCATAGAGATGATATTTGAACCATAAAAAATTAGTTTCAAATACGGAAGGAAATGTAATACTCCCATTCGATTTCAACGATTGTTCGCTGATCAGATAATCCATCGTTTGCCCGAGCTGCGCCGGCATATGGTGATAATAGATAGATGTAGCCCCGCTTGGACCTTCCAGAGGAAAATCCGGCTCAAGCTGACTAACGGCGAAGCCCTTATAGTAATAACCAGGATAGCTGGAATATCGTCCGATGACCGCATTATGTGCAATATCCTGCAGCAGTTTATCACCTGTATAGAGCGACAACCTCAGCATGAAAGGAGCCTCCTGAGCATTCATCCGATAATAGCCGGTTGTACTTCCCGCCTCAAACGTCAATCCGCTCTGTGAAATAAGCCAACTGTCCGCTTGTACGCCTCCGGCTACATCTTCTGGGAGCTTGCTCCTAGGATATTCGTATTTACCGCTTTCCGGCCAGTGGAACGACTCCGCGTAATTATATGTCTCAGGCTGCGGAATCGTAACGGTGCCTTCAGGAACAGGACGAGCAACGAACATAGTGGCGTACTGTTTGGCTTCCTTGTACGCGGCATTCAAGTATTTGGGATCCTTCGTTTCCTCGTAAAGCTCCAAGATCTCCATCCACAGCTTGCTATAATAATAAATAAACTCATTCTTGCTCACATTCACGGTTGCAGGCGTATCGATATGTTGAATGATATAGCTGTCGGCTGCAGCCTTGGCAGCTTGTAAATACTGCGCGTCACCCGTCATACGATACATCATAAGGGGCTGAATAACAGGCCCCCGATCTTTCTGGTCAGGATCACGCACAAGGTACTCTTCCTGCGCCAGCGCCTCAATTCCTGCCGAAGTACCCATCATTTGATTGACAGCGGATACGCTTGAAACATCGAACGGCAGGGTTGCCATTTTCCATAGCGAAGGCACGCCGTAAACTTTCTTCTGCGTCGGCGACCAACCGATACCATTTCGAGATACACCATACTGGATGGACGGCAGCGCTCTCGTATCGTAAAGCTGGTCATCCCCGGTCAAATAGTAAGCCCCCAGAAGAACCGCATTCGATGTTGTCCGAACGCTATCCTCGTTCTCGATATCAATAAAGCCCTTGGCGCGGCTCCACCACCCGCTAGGTGAGGGGACATAATCAACAGAGTCGTCCCCTTGCGGTTCTATCTTAAGGAGATCAATCATATTGAACATCGCGTCAGTAAGCGACTGATCGGCGACATTTTCTCGGTATGCCGAATAACCGTATTCGCTGCGAAGTATATCCTCGTAGACCTCATATAGACTGCTGTTATCCGCGATTAGCCCCATGTGAAATTGATAGGTGCTTTCTGCGGTCATTTGCGAGTAAGTTCCTAGCTGAGGAGCATAAAGGATCGGCTGCACGCTGCCTTCGTTGTTGACAAGACTCATCCCAAGCCGTTGTTTCGTAACGCCTCCCGTCGGTTCAAATTCAACCGGAAGCTCTTCCGCCGGAACAAATATGCCATACGACAATGCGTTCCCCGCGCCGTCATTCTTCTCAACCAGACTCATCGGAGCGCTCAGCTCTCTCAAGCTTGTTGATTCCACTGTACCTACCATTTTTGCGTGCGACCTGAAACCATTTAACACTTCATTAACGCCAGAGATTAGCTCTGTTGTGAAAGACTGATATCCAATCACATAATTGCCATCCCGGCGAGGTGTAAAGGCGAAGGAAACATCTGGTTTGTCCCCTGCCATGGACCAGTTCACTTGTAAATCGTAGTCGCTTCCATGCAAAGAATCGGTTAATACCGCCGTGCGGCTGTCGGGAAAATGGATCTCGTCAAATGTAATCCAGCGTTTGTTCATCGTATCATAGTAATTGGTTCGACTCCCCGCATTCCCATCCAATAAGACCCATTGCTCCTCAAGTCTTTCCGCCGCATTATTTATTGGCACCCAGTTCCCCGTCTCCGTGTCCTTGTAGAACAAATCACGAACGATGGATTTGCCTCCATCCCATGCTGCTTCATAGAAGATCGCCTTATAGTTAGCGTTTTCGATGCTGCCTTTTTCCGTGTAACTGAGATTCGTCAATGTGCGGCTGCGCAGCGGAGGCAACGGTGGCGCTTGCTGCCGGATATTTCCTTCGAACTTGACCGCATCGGCCCGAGTAATGATGGTGCCGGTCGTAGGTTGCGTTCGAGTCAGCCTAACAAATTCGGTATCAGCGCCACTGAAATAATACTCCCCCAAATCCACCCATCCGACAGATGGTCCTGACGATGGCCTCAGATCCATAAACATGACATCCGTAATGCCGTTGTGAACAATCTCAATCTTTACATTACTATCTGCTTTATCCGCCCAATCAAGCTTATAGAACGATATTCTCGCCGTTCCTGCTTCCAAGCGTGGATTCCATGTGATGCTTCTTCCTACAGCATCCGTATATGCGGAACTGGAATTATTGTATCCCTTCACTCCCGCGCTTGTGGTCCAATAAGGAGCGGAGTACCCGTTATTCGCGTTACCTGTATCAACGGTGACGAGACTATCAACCGTGATGCTTCCATCATCAATGATGATCGTCTTATGCGGCTCCTTCTGCTGAATGTTCCCTTCAAACTTGACCGCATCAGCACGCGTAAGTATCGCGCTCGTGGTGCTGGTAGACCGAGTCAATTTAACGAACTCTTCACCAACCCCGGAAAAATAGTACTCTCCCAAATCAACCCATCCCGCAGGAGCGCCAAAAGAAGGTCTCAAATCCATAAAGAGAACATCCGTCGTGCCATTGTGAACGATTTCTATTTTTACATTGCTATCCGCCTTATCCTCCCAGTTCAGCTTGTATAACGATATTCTTGCCGTTCCCGCTTCCAATCGTGGATTCCATGATATCGTTCTGCCTGCTGTACTCGTATATTTGGAGCTGGAGTTATCATATCCCTTTACCCCTGTACTTGTGGTCCAATTCGGAGCCGAATAACCGTTGTTCTCGTTATCTGCATCAGGTGTCACAACATCATTGATCGTGATGCTCCCGTCATCGATGATAATCGTCTTATACGGCAAGGTCTCCGCATACGCGGTCCTTATGCCGACTAGGCTGAAAGGAACTAATATCGTCAGAATGAAAACGATTAAGAAAAACAGCTTCCTTTTTATCATACAGCTCACAGCCTCCCTTAGATTGATAACGCTTTCAAAATAATGATGCCCTCCTTTGTTCGAAGATCGTAAAGAACCAATTAGCCTTATCCTTCTGGCAAAATCCCGCTCTGTGATTTTTATGATAGCATGTCACATAACCGTGAAATTTCTTTAATTTCAACAATTTCTTATAAGATCTTAAGTAAAAAAACCTAAATCCTAACTGACCGCTCAACCGCAGTCAGATAGGATGTAGGTCTTCCAAGTGGACAAAGCTAAATGATCAATTAAAGTGGCGGCTGCACCAATAACAGCTTCCCAAGCTGGATCACCGTTTGATCGTACCAGTCCGGATTCTGCCGAACATGCTCTCTGCTTCGTTCATTACTGCATGCCTCAAAAAATGCCGCTTTGTCTGTCTTCTCGGTATCGATTTCGAAGCGAACCGTATGTTTCCCATTCGGAAGCTCCGGCAAGAATACATACTGATTTCGATTATGATCGTTGTGTGGTGTGAACCGATCGACTAGAAAGGGTTCCCCGCCATCCACCGACACCTTCAATCTGCCAGAATCAGGACCCCCGATATCGAATAACCCGATATGGGTACCCTCGAACTGCACCGTGATAGCCTCTCCAGGCTCGATTGCTCGCCATAGGCCGGGGAACAACCAATTGTACTCGCGCGCTAAAGCAAAATCATCGGGAGTCAAGTAAGACCATCCTGCCGAAAAATGAGTAAGACTATCCAGCGACAGCATGGTCGCATACTCCCAAGGATTGGACGGGACCAAAGGGTCCTGAGGCAAGTTATGTTCGACCCTTCCCACGCGACCTCGAAGTTCGCTAATTCTCTCAAATGACCGGGTGATCGTATCCGTGTAAATCTGGTGTCCTTTGGGAATAGTCGGATGGATCGAATCATGCGTAAAAATAACGGCTCCGGGAATGGACATGTCTTCCCTTGAGGTGAAAATAAGCTTTCCCTCGGACACCAATTGACTGACGGCTACGCCCAGATGAATCGAAGGAATGCCGTAATAATCGGCCACTTCCTCTTGCATGAGAGCTCCCTTCTGGTATTCCCCAGACTGAAATAGGGCCACATCCCGCTCCTTCAGCGTATAAACGAACAGGATATCGGTAAACCGGCTCCGCTTGCGGATCTGACGGACAATTCCTTCGATCCGTGCCTTTGATTCGGGAACTCCGCCATCGTTGCCAACAAATTCAACAAACACTAGATCAGGCTGATGACGCAGTACATCTGTCTCCAAACGGGCGCAGCCGAGGTCCGATCCTGTCCCGGAAATGCCTGCATTCACAGAGCGGATATCCGCATTCGGATAATGCCCTCTAAGCCAATCCGCCGTCATGACCCTGTATCCTTCTGAACGCGTATTACTGCCGCCGAAATAGACGATTGTTACTGTTTCCCCATTTTCCAACTTCTGAATGACATTTGGGAGCCCTCTTCGAGGGAAAAATTCCTGCATCGCGACTTCACCTGACCTCACTTAGCGTTTTAGGAGCAAACCATTTTACAGCAAACACTTCATAATAAGGAGAACCATAAGTTGCGCAGAAATTAAACCTGATTCGGGTTACACCTTTTGCATCCACCTTATGTTTATTCAACGTAAGATAATTCCCACGGATTTTAAATTCACTCTCGGTTCCGTCTTCTAAGGTCAAGGTCACATCATAATCTTGGATAAGCGGCTCGATAGGATCGTCGAAATGCTCCAAATTCAGCTGCGAATTGAAAACTAGATGGATTTCGTCTACATTTTTGGGGCTAGCAAAACAGAATTCCAACCATTCCTGTCCTTCCGTACGTTCAGAAATCCAGCCGTTCGGCAGACCATAAGGTCTGGAGAAGCCGTTGACGACATTCTCGGGATTATACATATTCTGCGATGGCAACAGATCCTTGAAGCAAATGCTCTTATTGAATTTCTTCAGCCTGGACGGCTCTTCCGGCTTATAATGGAAGCTGACCGCTCCTGTCATTTTCTCTTCATTGACGTATACGGCAAGGCTCGCCGTACCTTCCAATACGATGTAGATTTTGTCGTCAGCCGGCTTCTTGCAGCTGAGGTCTAGCGTAATCCAGTCATCATGATCGGCTGCAATAACCAAGCGGTAGTCTTTCAGCACGCTGGTGGGAATGTAGTTTTCCTTCCGTTCCCCGCCAAACAGCTTCACATGCAGCGTTTCCGAATGCTCGGACCTATTTTTAATTTTGATCCGTACGCTTTCAGCCACGGATGTCTGAATCGGCAAGGCCAAACATAACCCTTTCTCCAAGGAAATCTCTTCGGTTGGATGAAGATTGTCATAGCTGCGCTGAGACGAAGCACGAATAGTTAATCCGTCAGCGAAGTAAGGATCCAATTCCTCTTGAAGCCCTACGATCGTTTGCCCGTCCCGAAGCAGCAGCGCCTGCAGCTCCCCCATATGAGCTTCGACTATGGCCGCGGGGTCTACCTCATATTTCAAGCATAACGAAGCAGCCGTTCCAACCGCCTGCCCCATACAACCGCAGGTTGCCATTACCCTTGTAGATCCGAAAGCCACATGGGTAGCGCTTATATTGCGACCGGCGAACATGAGATTAGGAATATTTCGTGAATATAAACTGCGGAACGGGATATTGTACAATCCAGGCACGAAATTCCATGCTGTAGCCGGCCCCTCATCGTAGATGCCCTTATTTGCATGTAAATCCATATACCATCCTCCGACGGATACAGCATCTTCGAAATGCGGCTTTGCTGTAAGATCGTTCTGAGACAGCATATGTTCCCCTATAAACCGCCTTGACTCCCGCTTTCCCGGAATCGGGCATACATAATCCAAGATGAGATTGTCCACATCATCAAATTCGCCGCTATTTTTGATATAATCCCAGATCCCGTACACCAATTTCCGCAGTTCCAATGCGATGTCTTCATTATTTTTGATAATATCCATATGACCGCCGTATTCCAGCCACCACAATCCGCCAAGCCCGTTGATTTTTCTTGGAAAAGCCCGATGGTTCAAACCTTTTTTGATACTTTCGAAAAAGGCCAACTTCGTAATATCATACGCAAAGCCAGGCCTTTTGTATGGAACGGAATATTCTACGTCACGGGCTTGAAACAGGATCGTATCCCCCATGGTGTAATGGTCCGCCACTTCAGGAGCCAATTCTTCCTCGTATTCATGCTTCGCTTCTCTCCCCCATCTGAAGAGAGCACCTGCTTGATATCCGACAATTCCATCTCCGGAGCAATCGATGTAGGTTCGGCTTTCAAAACGAAATTTTCTTTCGGAAGCGAGTTGAAGGCCCTCCACCCATTTAATTCTGCCGTTCTCCATGCCCGTTTCATGCACGCATGTATTCAGAAATAGAGAAATGTTAGGCTCATCATAGACCATATCCAACAAGACCGTATCCGAAAGCGAAAGCATAAGCTTCTTGTTGTATAACGGATTGTAGTGAAAAATCTTCAACTTGAGTTCTTCCACCAACCCGCCCTCGCGTGCATAATAGGACGGACTGTTTCCGAGATATGCCGACCCGTTGATATGAACCCTGACCTCGCTGCTCGCATTTCCCCCAAGAACCGGCCGATCATTAATAAGTGATACTTGCAGCCCTTGGCGTGCGGCAGCAATGGCAGCGCATATCCCAGCAATACCTCCGCCTACGACGGTTACATCTGCTTTAATAAGCTCCATTTTGATTACCTCCATGATTAGATCCTTCTATCATGGTAATCCTTTTGATCCCTTTTTTTTTACATGATTTCGCGAAAAAATCATACATTTTTTGCAACCTTATTTGGATTCATACCGTGTCATTTTTATCCGATATTGCTTAGGAGTATCACCCGTATGTTCTTTAAATAATTTGCAAAAATAACCTTCATTCACAATTCCTACTTCCTCGCACAATTCCAATAAAGAATAATCCCGAACATTTAACAGCTCGAGAGCTAATTGAATTTTTTTACGGTTAATGTAGCTGATAACGCCTTCGTTCATCGTTTTTTTGAATAAGCTGCTAAAATACGATGGAGCTAAATTCACTTCCTCGGCAATAGCCTCCAACGTTAATCGCTGTTTCAGGTTTTTCTCTATAAACCGCATAGCACCCATGATTTCTGCACGATGTAAAAGTTGGCCAGCGTGTACATATTCGAATGTAAAGTCGCCAATATAGGCAAGCTGCTCCCGAAAAGCCATAAATTCTATGGGAAACTCTGATACTTCCGAGGTCAGCTTGTTCCCCGATTTAAACTTCACAGTAATGTCTCTGTACAAGTCTCGAAGCATGGGTGCCATGATGGACTTATGGATTTTATGGTCCGTAACAAATTGGTTCAAATCAGCAAGTTCTTTCTCCAGCTCTTCCTTTGAAACCTTTCTTTTCACCCAAGCAAGAAAATCAGCTAGTTTCAGCTGAAAGTCCTCTTTTCTGTCATTATGGTAATGGAACCGATGGACAGGTGTTTTTACAACTTTCTCTGTATGATAATAGAAATCCTCGCTCACATTTTTAGCTTCCGTATACGCTTGTTTGATGGATTCCCAGCCTCGGTGCGGACCTCCAAAAGCGACGGATACCCTTTGATTCAAATATTGATGCAAATGGGAGACGATCTGCCCCCCCAATGTCTGGCAAGCATATTCCGTTTCCATGTCACTGCGATTATTTTCCCAGGAAAGAAAGCCAATAAAACGATTATCGGATAGATCCGCAGCTACACCTCTGCCGCCATTCATCACCGTTTCCTCGATGATATTCGTAATCGCATATTTCAAGATGTTTTGGTCAGCCGCTGAGTATTCGTTCCGGAAGCTTTCATATTGATTCATTTCAACAATGAAGCAGCAATAGTTGGCTTGAAAGAAATGGAACTGCATGCGATTGGCAAAGTCCGATGCCCGATGAGAAGGAATTTCGCCTCTGATCAGTTCGTTAAAAAATTGCTTGCGGACTCTATATTTATTTTCAAGTACCGATACGTTTAACGATTGAAATTCCTCTTCTTTTTTCTTAACCTCATTTAATATCCCCGCTGCCTTATCTAAAGCTCGATCCAAATCCGCTTCCCTGAGCGGAACCTTAACGATGTACTCCAATACGTTGGCTTGAATAGCTCTCTGGGCGTATTCAAAGGATGAATAGGCGGTCAAAAGAATGTATTGGGTATGGGGAAGCTCTGGCTTTAGCTGCTCAATCATGGAAATTCCATCCATTCGCGGCATAACGATATCGGATATCACGATATCCGGCTTAAGCTTTACGATCTCCTCTATCCCCTTCAGCCCATTATTCGCTTTTCCCACTAAACGAAATCGCTTATCCCTATGGGAGAGCTCGTTAAAAAACAATTCCAATCTCTGAATGATTAGATCTTCATCGTCAACAATGAAGCAGGTGTAGTCTCTCACCATCATGCATCTCCTTTTAACAAGCCTGCTGGGAAAAATGCGCGAACACGGGTTATTTCCTTAGGTATGCTTATGATTTGGAGCCCGAACTGTTCTCCGTAGTGAAGTCTTATTCGGCCATGAATATTATTTAACCCGATTCTTTTCCTTTTCACTTCCACATTACTCGGTTCTGAAAATAAGATATGCTTTATTTTATCAGCTGGAATTCCCTCGCCTTGATCAACTACTTCTATGATGACGATGCCGCCCTCCCTGTACGCGTGAATAGTAATCGGGCCTTCGATCCCCCCTCCGTTATAACCATGGAAGATACTATTCTCCACAAGGGGCTGCAGCAGCATTCGAAAGACGGGAAAATCTATTAATCCTGCTTCGATATTTTCAATCAATTGGAAGTTCCTGTTATAGCGGATGTTCTGGATCTCGATATAGTCCGATACATTTCGCAATTCCTGATGTAGCGAAACCTTCTCCGAAGCGTCATCTATCCCGTATTCCAATAATGAAATAAGAGACCCGATCACTACGTCTACTTTCTCTATTTGTCCGAGGCGTATAACATTGCTGATAGAACCAAGCGTGTTATACAGAAAATGAGGATTTATTTGAGACTGCAGCACTTGGATTTCCAGCTTCCTCTCAAGTTCATTATGAAGCTCCGCTCGCCGAATCAGTTCCACAATTTGCTGCAGCATACGATCGAAGGCTCGGGAAAGATCTCCAAACTCATCGTTCCGGTTAATCGTTATTGTAGTTGTGAGGAAGCCTTGCTCCACCCGCTTCATTTTTGTTTTGAGCGCATAGAGCGGATTTCTAATATATTTGGCAATAAAAAAAGAAATGAACAAACTTAAGAGAAGTCCTGCGGCTAGAAGCTCGATATAATAGGTTTCCAATCTGGACAAAGCAGCTTTCAAGCGTGACTCATCGTTGATCGAGATGATCGTCCAGTTGAATTTCTCGGTCGGTTTTTTCAGAAGGGAGACAGGAATGCCATCCTTCGTATGCAGTTGAAGGCTTGTTTCTGTAGTATTCAGAATTTGCTCCGCTGAAGTTTCCCCGATTGAAAAAGTATGATCTTGAATATTCAGTGGTCCTTTATTTTCAGAAAATCCGGCAATGATTTTACCCGATGCGGTGATCAGAGCCAAATTCATTTGTTCTTTTTTATTAATCTTGAACAAGGTTTCTTCAATGGCGTTTAGATCCAAATCTACCGCAATGGCCATAGGATACGGAGCGTCGTTCAGATATCGAACCATCGTAACTGTCCAGCCGGAATACTTGGATTTGTAAGGATCACTGACAAATGTAGTCCTTCGGTTCTTGTCAGCCGCATCAAACAAAGGTTCTCTTTCAGATAAAGGTTCATCGAATATTCGGGTAGGCGTGCTGCCGCCTAGAATGGATAAATCGCTTTTGATCAAATAAATATTACTGACGTAATTGCTGTTGAGTTCATACAGCTCTCTTAATTGCTTTTTAATCACTTCCGTATTGTCAATGTTGGCTTTCACCGATGTTTCGACCGAGAACAGGATCGTCTGGAAGGAGGAAAAATTAACTGTGAAATATTGATCTACCTTGTCAAGTATTTGGTTGGTATAATAAATGTCAGTGGTTCTTATTTCCTTTTGGACATAGCGATAAGACAATTGGCTTATTAAAATGATGCAGCTTAATACAAATGCAAACACGATAAAAAATAATTTTAAAGGCAAGCTGATTCTTCTTCGCATCGAGCATCTTCCTTTTAATTCCGTATTAAACTAAGAATAGCATAAGACAATAAAGAGAGGGGCTACTAATAGCCACTCTCTTCGTTTATTTTACTTGATTATGCCTGCTTCTTTAAACTGCTTGATTGCTGTTTCCTTATATTTCTGCATGTCAAACTTATTATCCAACGTTTGGAGGAAATTGTCCCAGTTGGAAAGAGGGTCTTTGCCCGTCATAAATTTAACTAAGCTTTCATTAATGAAACGTGAGCGGTCAGCTGCCAAGTTATCGCTAGGGTCTGCAGTCAATAAATTTCCGGGCAGCGTTGGCCCCACGTATTTCTGATTATTCATGAATGCTTCTGCCGTCTTAGGATTCTGGAAGCTGAAGTACTCAGCATCATCACCACGTCGCGGCATTCTATAATGATCGACCCATAGGTACTTTTCTTTCATTTCCTTCGATAATTCGGAGGTTTTATTTTTGATCTTGCCGTCCACTAGATCCCAATGAATCCCTTTAATTCCGTATGCAAAATTCGGATATGCTTCTTTGTCCGTAAAGAGATAATTCAGCATGGACAAGATCCGAATGATTTTGTCCTTATCCGCTTTCTTGGATATGGCCCATGAATTGCCTTGGAACGATTTTCTCTCTACAATTTGATCACCGTAAGGACCAATCATTGGAGGAATGACGATCCATTCCGGCACCTCTCCACTGATTTCTTTCATTTTCTGCTGATAATCAGGTTCCAGCCTACGGGCATCTCTTATCATGAAGCCAACTTTACCCTTAAATAACTTTTGATCCAACAACTCAGGCGAATTCATCGTCACCCAGTCTGGGTCTACCACTTTTGCCTCCATCATTTTATTAATGTAAGCAAGCGCCTCTTTCATTTTGGGATCGATAAATAGGAATATCGGTTTATTATCTTTCACTTCAATGGCCGAGGGAGGATTGACGCCAAACATCCACATCAAGCTATCGAAGCCGTAGGTTTGCAGACTGCCTTCTTTATTCATACCGCCTATGAATCCGTACGTATCGTTTTTGCCATTACCGTCCGGGTCTTTCTCTGTAAAGGCTTTCATAACTTCAAACAGCTCGTCAGGTGTTGTTGGCACTTCCATATTCAGCTTTTTCAGCCAATCATTTCGGATGAAGAAGCTTCGGCTGATACCGTTTACATTATCATAGCCCGGCACTCCAATGGTTTTTCCTTGATAGGACATCGCCTCCCAGGAGTCGTTGCTGAAACGCTTCTGCAATTCAGGAAATTGATCCAGATACGGTGTCAAATCCGCAAGAACGCCTTGGTCATAATATTGCGCGAGATCAGCCCGGCTCTTCAAGAAGATCAAATCTGGAATATCTCCGCCAGCAATGAGCGTATTTAATTTAGTCGTTGCTTGCCCTGATTGAGGAATCATCATATCCAGGTCGATATTCACTGCTTTTTCCAGCATTTGGCGTTGGATATCTTCTTCACGGGGAGGAAGCGGAGCAGCAGCGTTGAAAGTGCCTTGGTTAAACATCGTGATTTTCATTTTGGCAGCAAACTGGCTAGGCTCCCCTTGCGAATTACTCGAAGCTGTCGGAATAGCTTCTCCTTGTTCCCCACAACCTGACAATACCGTTCCCACACCTACTATTGCCGTCAAAATAGCAAATGAAATCTTTTTACGCTGCATGTTGACCTCTCCTTTTGCTTATATATTATCACGGTTTCCCCGTAATAACTTAGTTTGGAACGCCTTTAACCTTTAACTGATCCCAAGAGCACACCTTTGGTAAAATGCTTTTGCATAAATGGGTATACGATCAAAATCGGAACCGTAGTCACGACAACTGCAGCCATTTGCACAGCGAACGTACTAACAGCTCCAGAATTGGCGAGCGAATCAGCGCTCTGTGTTGCGACGTTAAGCAGGATGTTGCGCAAGATAACTTGAAGCGGCATGAAGTTGGAATCATTGATATAAACAATAGCATCGAAATAACTGTTCCAATGGCCGACTGCGTAAAATAAGGAAATGGTGGAAAGGACGGGCATGGACAGCGGTAAAACGATCCGCCATAACGACTGAAGCTCACTTGCACCGTCAACCCTTGCCGATTCCTCGATTTCAGCTGGCAATTGCTCGAAAAAGCCTTTAATGATCACCAGATTAAATGCACTAATGAGATGTGGAATAATCAATACCCACGGACTGTCTAGCAATCCCAGAGAGCGGATGAGTAAATAAGTCGGAATTAATCCTCCCCCAAACATCATGGTGAAGACAATGAAAAGTAAAAATGAGCTTCGCCCCGGCAAATATTTTTTGGATAACGGATAAGCCGCTATTACCGTAAAAAACACATTAAGCACAGTGCCTACAATCGTTCGAAACAATGTGATTTTATACGCCTGCCCGATACCATGAGAAATGAATACTTCTTTATAGGCTAGAAAGGTAAAGGATTCTGGTATAATAACAATTCCTCTTCTTAACACTTCCGATTCTGGCGTCACTGAAACAGCAACCACATATAGAAAGGGTAGTAAGCAAAGTAGGGATAGAAAAATAAGAATAAAATAAACGACTGCTTGCCAGACTTTTTCCCCGATTGTCAAATTGATCATTTTGAAAACCACCTCACCAAATTTGCCCATCGAATTTTTTCGCGAGTTTATTCGCAGCCAAAACTAAAACAAATCCGATGACAGCTTTAAACAATCCCACAGCAGTAGCCAAGCCAATCTTAAGACGCTCCAACCCTTCACGGTATACCCATGTGTCGATAATGTCGATCTTCTCCTGGTTAAAGCTGTTGGCAAACATGAATATTTGGTCAAATCCTGCATCCAGAATATGGCTTAATTTAAGGATCAGCATCAGAATAATGACTCCTCGAATGCCGGGAAATGTTACATGCCATAGCTGTCTCCACTTGGAAGCGCCATCAATCCGAGCGGCTTCATATAAGCTTGGATCGATTCCTGCTAATGCTGCTAGGTACAATATCGCTCCCCATCCAATGTCCTTCCATATTTCAGATAAGATGATCAGCAGTCTGCCCCAGGCAGGTTCCGTTAGAAAGGAGATGGGTTCAACACCAATTTCCTTCAGAATCATGTTAAAAAGACCATCCCCTGGGGCTAATAATGCCACCATCAGCCCGTAAACAATGACCCATGACAGAAAATGGGGCAAATAAGTGATCGTTTGTACGATTTTCTTAAACCATTGGGTATAAACTTCATTGAGCAGCAAAGCAAGTACGATGGGAGCGGAGAAACCGAACAATAGCTTATACAGCGATATGATAATCGTATTTCTCATGATGTCCCAGAAATAAACGCCGTTCATAAAATCCGTGAAATTTCTAAATCCCACCCATGGGCTATCCCATAGTCCCAAAGCTAGGTTATAGTTTTTAAAAGCGATAATGATTCCCGCCATAGGAATGTATTTGAATACGGCAAAGTAAACTAATGCCGGGAATAAGAGAGCATACATCACTTTATACTTTTGTATCGTTCTTATCCATGACTTCCGCTTTTTGGGGAGGGGAATGGCGTCCGCTGCCAATTTCGCTTGCATATCATCACCTCGTCTTTATTTATATTTGTATAATAGCACCCCCCTGTCGGATAAATTTCTGAAATTTCAAGAATTTCTTATAAGATATTAAGTAAGTGGGACTTGGATAGTGCCAATTAAAGGTTTCTTCTGAGATCTGCCCCATAAAGTAATCCCCTACTTTGCTTTACAACGAAGGTGAAGGCACCGATTTAATCGCCTAAAAATAAAAACGCCGCCTTATAGGCGGCAAAACTACACCGTTTTGATTTCGAATTCTGCCCGTTAGTTGAGAAAAGGCTGCCCTGCGGCAGCCTTGACGTTATTGCACTATCGTTACCTGTTAGCTTAATTCCGAAATCTTGTGGGCAGACCGAGGGGGCAATAGCCCCAATGCTTGAAAATGTTGTTATCTGATGGATTTGCCAACTATGGAACACTAATCTCTCTTTTACTTAATTTCTTAAATGCAGAGTAACCCTGATCGGACTTAATAAAACTTAATATTTTATCGGCACATTCGGTTGGACTCAACTTTTCCGTATGTACTTCAAGATCATATTCATTATAGGAATATACTCTGTCGAACTGGGAAAGTGCTAGTCCAATTAATCGATCTCCCCTACTCTGCTCTCTTCTTGTGAGTTCTTCTTTCGAGCATCGTACGCCTACAAACAATATAGGATGATCAACAAGTAAATCATAAAAATCATTAAAATACTTGTCTTTTGCGATTATGGTATCTACTATTACATTAAAACCTAGTTCTGATAACAATTTAATTGTCGAATGGTACACTGATAATATGGAATCATCAACTATTTGTGAGACAACTTGATGATCTATTCCTCTTGGAGGTTCATCTGGAAATTTATTATTAACAAAATCATTGTAATTATTAAAAAAATCATCAATTGATAAATGATAAAAAGGAATCTCTTTCTGATTTATCAGTTCAGTCGATATGGAGGTCTTTCCAGAACTTGACGTTCCGTTCAAAAACACAATGAGTCCTTTCTTCACATGAATCACCCTTATCTATAAGATTTGCGTTTCATTCAGACAACCTTATTTCAACAAATTTCATTATTATCCAACTGACCAATAGCCCCTACCATTTTACTAAAGACATCTTCCCAATCTAGATTTACATTTTCAATAGTATAGGTTGGGAACGCAAGCGCATCAAGCAAGCCCAGTTCAATCCGCTTGCGGTTTTCCATAAACCTAATATTTTTTTCCGTGGCGAAACGGGGTTTTGAACGGATAGAGGAAATCCAAACCTGCTGCTCCCGTACACTTGGGTGAGTTAAATAAATCAATACTGGATGCATGTCAGCAATCTGATCGGCGATTCCATGAATGTGCTGCTCGATTTGGGGATCTTCAGCTTGATAATGACCTAGTAAATCATGAATCTGATGCTGAAAGAACACCGCTTCGAGTACATATATCTTCTCTGAAGTGCTAGCAAGCTCAGCGAAACGTGCCCATTGCCGTTGGATCAAATATGTAAACTCCGAGAACGTGGCTATGGGCGAATCCGTCCAGCATAGTTCGCGAGACTTTAACTCGGCATGGAGCGCATTCAACTCGCTGAATGCCTTGACCTCACGATAAGGAAGCAGGTAACTGCCACCATCCTTTATAGCACGTGAGCGAATTTCGTTTGCTGTGTTCGGATAGCGCTCCAGAAGTTCCCTATATTCCTCTTCTCGGAAGAACGCGTGCCAATTCAAGCTCGCCGGATGCCCCTTGGCACCTTCGTCATAATAACTGGATGAGATGCCTTGCTGTACGAGGTAGCGATGCAATCGTTCCGCTAACGTCGATTTGCCCGTGCCACACAATCCTTCAACCAAAATCAACTTGCATTCCCTTCGCATACGATCTACTCCTAACCCTTAAGAAACTTTTACAACAATATGCGGAGCAACATTTCCAACTATTCGATCATACATTAACTTACGCTATCGTGCCCGTTAGTTTAATGAAATGAGCAGGCAACCTTAGTGCCTGCTCATCAATGTGTATCATTCACCAAGACTCTAACATCGAAAGCCGAAAGAGACTTTAGACCAATTTTATTTTGATATGACAGACGCAATTCCAGATCATTAATCAATTCGCAATAATTATCTAATACTTGCTTGTCGAGACAATTACGTAATTTCTGGACAACTAATAGTGATTCTGAGATCGGCATTCTCAACACATCTGAAAGGGAATTCCCCATAACCAAGCGTTCCTGTTCCAACAAGCTTTCGGTACAATTTGGACACATTTCATGTCGGGAAAATAATTTTATCGCCCATAGGTTTCCTTTACTAATTGTTCCTGCATCACGCATATATTTCAAATCGTAAACGCACCCACGATAATCGTTTTTATGTTCCCTTTTCTTGTAAACGTATGTTACAGGCTCCTTATCATATCCATAAAGTAAAATATCGGTAAATTGCTTATCTTGCTCAACAAGCGGCCTTTCAAAGTCAATCCCGATCATTATAGCCAGTTCTCTAATCTTTACAACAGGTCCGCAGTTAGTACCCGCCCATAAAAGGACAGCTCCTTTTTTAAGCGAGAGTTCAGTTGCGACCATGCGACTTGAATCAATATCACCAAGGACAGTACCTGTGCCGTTACATGTAGGGCATGTTGGAGTTTTTTCTCGTAAAGACCAAATGCCATTTTTCTCCCTGTCCTCTCCAATATTCGCATACAATGACGAAAGATGTTCTAAGACTCCGGTAATTGTACTAACAAGAGACCCTCGTCTTTTGGCGTTAAACTTTTTATGGGAAAGTCCAAATTCCAATTAATAACACCCCTTTGGCTGTTTGCTCAATACCCCTAATTATACCAATGACTACCCAACAGCATCTTTATCAGTTTCAGCTTTCATCTTTACTATGTTTTTGGCATGCACATTTTCATGTATCTTCCTTCTCCCAATACCTTTTACCGCGATAATCTGGCTTAATAGCGATATGTTTTAGTTCGACTTCAACTATTGACCCATGTATTACGCCAATTAAGACTATTAACTCATCGTTTAAGAACCTTCCATAAAGTCCCCTAGAATCGTCTTATTCAGGAAACTTATCTATTAAGTAGATATATATCATGTGGCCTCATGTGCAATTTCAGTTATCGACTCCCGTTAATTGAATAACACAACGAAATCCAAAAATGAGATACTTCTTTATCGCTTGCATAGTGACTAAAAAAAGGTCCTTCTAACGAACAGTATTATATAAAACCAGAATGGCAACAGCTCTTTATAAAACTATCCCGCTACTAGGAGGGAAAAATCTATGACTATCCAACTCGCTGAAAGTATTAATCACTCAACTCAAAATAATCACAATATAATTTCTATAATGTCCGAAATGATCGCAACAATGGAGAATGACGCCAAACTCAAAAAAGAAATTCTTTTTAAAGTTGATGAAATCAGTATGGAGATTTCCAAAAAAGACAAACTCTGTTATGACGTAGTGAATGCTACTCATAACGGTGACTATTACAAAGCTAAGATGGTATGGAAACAATTTAGAAATAGAGTAGAGCATGCCCTTGGAGAGCTGAATAAGCGGATTCAATGGACAAGATACCCTGACGAATGGAGCGAAACCTATGAACTCCTAAAGCGTCGAGCAGCTTTACATGATGATGAGGTGGAAAGATTAGGAAAGAGTTATTGAGCGTATCACAGCTCAACGAGGCTGCCGTTTTATGCCGGCAGCCTCGTTCTGGAGATTGTTAAGCTATCGTCTCTCTTTAGTTGAGTCACTTTGAGGTTTAGCATTAATTTCCGTTAAAGTTCATGCATCACAAAGTCCACCGAGTTAAGGCAACTTGCTGCCGGCCGCGATGCGGTTAGTCGGTGCGGATGTGTCCCGGCAAGTACTTCCCACGTCCCTTGTTTCCGGGACCGAGGGTCGCCCAGACCCGGAGCGTGAATGCGGTGTTTATATGATGCACCCTACTCTAGTAATGTATATTTCAGTTAAGTCTTCTTTTAAACGTCACTTATTTATTACCGAGTTGTTCCGCCAAACCGATTAGAAGTCCTTCATTTCCACGAATGTAGCAGAGCCGATACGAGTCCTCGTACTGAACCACTTCGCCAACGAGCTGAGCACCATACTTAGTGAGTCTGGATACCATTTCGTCAATGTCTTCAACGGTGAACATGACGCGTAGATAACCGAGGGCATTTACAGGAGCAGTTCGGTGATCTGATATAGTAGGTGGGGTGAGAAATCGCGAAAGTTCAAGTCGGCTGTGGCCATCCGGGGTAACCATCATAGCAATCTCTACACACTGTGAACCCAGCCCGGTAACGCGACCAGCCCATTCACCTTCGACAGTAGCTCGCCCTTCGAGCTTCAAGCCAATCTCCTCGAAGAAAGAGATTGCGTCATCAAGCGATTCTACAACGATGCCAACATTGTCCATTCTTAGTAATTTGTTTTTTGCCATAGTTTTATCTCCTTTTGTGTACAAATTTATTACCTGATCATCTTCATATTTATTCTATCAAGAATTACTAATTCCTTCCAAGCGATTAACATCTTGTCACAGTTCATGATAACAAAAATAAGTCACAGTATAGTATTGGTTTTCGGATATGTCATATTAACTTTTATTCTACGAAATTCAATTCGTAATTACCGTATTAAGATCGTTTTACGCAATAAAATTACGTATATACCCCTTTTCTAAACTCCAAATATTATTATAACCCAAGCAGCGCTATCTCCCTGAATGTCTGACATGAGATTTTCAGATGGGTTACATCTTCCTCCATTAAAAACTTAGGAATTCGCTTATCCATTTTAGACTCAGCAGCTTCCGGATTCAAAAAATCCAGAGGCGCTCAAGCTTTATATGCAATGGTCATCTATGCTTCCGATTACTTGTCGCGTTATGGGATAGGTATCGTAAAACTTTTGGTCTTAGATAGATAGAGCTAGTTGTAGCGATAGCATATCAAAATCGGTAGCCTGTTCCATAATTTATAATAGCGAGGTTACGAACTTCACCTCCGGAAAGCGGCTATCCGGTCCTTTCATTAAGATTCCGCCTTGATTTTTTAGATACATATCGAAGAAATCCAGCATATAGGCATTGATAACGGAGTTCTCTCTTTGGGGCGCAATCTTTCCTGTAACACCCAGCATTTTGAAAATCGGAGAAATGAACTGTACGTCGGTAAAATTCAAATGCTCCGTATTTTCGATATAGAGGAATTGCCCCCCTGCGGCAACCGTTTCGCGCATCCGTTCAAGCTCTACCTTTTTATCTTCCGTTACTTGATCCATCCACTCTCTTGTGTTGCCCATACGGTTAAGCTCTGCATCCGTGTACACATGGTTATCCATCACCATTTTTAACCTTTCGAATTCGCTTTCCGAGTTCATGAACAAAAACGGCTTACGCAGACCCTCTCTTTCACGCAGTCGATAGAGCCCTCCATCTAAGTCTATTCCAACCGCGATCCGCGGATCGTAAGAAGCGTCATAGGCCGTCGCTCCGCCGATAGAATGACCGAACACCCCGACATGGCCGAGATCAATCCTCCCTTTTAGATGACTTGGAATCTGCCCCGATTGGATGAGCTCGAATTGGTCCAGCGTAAACGCCACATCGGCGGTTAAAACTTTTCCCAACTTGTCGCGATTTCCGCTTTCCGTCCGGTAATCATGGTCGGGCGAGAATAAGTCGTTGGTTGTGCTGGTCGTGATTCGACCGTCCGGAAACTCGGTTGCAAATGTATTGTAGGTGTGGTCGATCACTGCCACGATATATCCGTGACTCGCGAGATTTTCGGCTTGCGACGTATGGAGGAACCTGGAAGAGCCGAACCCGGGATTCGCAAGGATCAGCGGGTATGAAGTCTGTGCCGAAGAAACTTCGGCCCCCAAATAAGCATGACTGGACACGTATTTCAGGTGTTGAAAAGTAAACCCGGGAAGGCCATAGTTCGCGGCCATATAGCGTAAAATCTGGGTATCGGGAATAAAGGGGACATACTTGCCGGTGCCACCTTGTGCCGGATACCACACCTGAACCATCAGTTCTCTCTTACCATCTCTGGCCTCGTCGAAAATCTCTTCCCTCTTTGTATCCACGAAATGAAAAGTTTGCGTTCCTACCTTAAATTCGCCTGTCGGTTCAGGTAGTTTATATACAGGAAAAGCATACATGAGACCCGCTGTTACGACCAACATTATCGCTAAAGCGGTATTAGCTGAACCCCAAATGAATCGTGGGATTTTTTTTGGGCCGTTTTTTTAAAATAGCTATAACCTGAAATGGCTAAAAAAATGACTGTTATGAAATATGGGAAAAACAGCTGAACTCTGTATCCTTCCACCGTCCAATGAATGACCAGTAAAAGTGTGGCGATCCCGCTTGCAACGAATACTGGAATTCTACGCCGTCCTTTTTTTAATAGGACCGTTAATGCAAACAAGCCGATGTTTGACAAAAAAAGCAACAGTTCAAACAGTCTCATCTCGATTCTCCTTTTAAAAAATTCTGTTTTTGTTTGTTCCAATATTATCCTGCCTGACTGGCCTAAGCTATCGATTTACCTTACATCTACCTTACATTTTTGTAAGATGCTTACTAAGCACGTAACCATGAAGTGGTAACCATTAGTGAGACTGATCTTGCGGCACCCTTTTCTTATCCACCCCGGTAAACTGCCCGTTCGTATTATGTGATCAACCAGTTCTTTCTGGTGATCCTTTTTTCATTTACACAGAGGATTAAGGTAGCCTGGTCGAACGTAACTGCCCGTGGGACTTGGTCCCGAGTGCTATAGTGTTCACCCCTACTTGTCATGACCATGATTGAGGCTGGTCGGGACACCAGATCCCTTATAATAACCGATGCTATGGAGCGACAAGCAGAATTCGTAGGGGCTGCCGGTGAATCTACACAAATAAGGAGTATGTACTCGAGCATTTCCCTTCGTTTTCTAAGTGAATATCCAACTTCATATCCGGTTCTGCAAACGGACGAAGAAACCCTTCACGCCAAAATGAAAGAATTGCTTTCAACGAGACGAGGCCGTTCTAAAGACTGGATTAGCGAGCGGATAAACGGCTACTAGTAGCGGCAACACATTGCATTTCTCCGCCCCATGCGTTACACTCTTTATATTGACAAATTTGCAGGTCTATAAAAGGAGGTTCACGCGCCCATGTGCCCCCGTACCAAAGAACAAAATGAGCTTATACGCATACAGCGCAGAGAACAGATCCTGATCTGCGCAGCGCGCGCCTACTTCCGCACGGGCGGCAGCTTCGATATTCGCGACGTCGCCCGCGAGGCCGAGCTCGGTTACGGCACGGTTTACCATTATTACCCCAACCGGCATTTACTAATAGAAGATGTGCTGGGCAGCGGCTTCGAGCGATGCGAGCAAGTCCTGGCAGAATGGGCGAACATCAGCCGCGGCACCCCGGATAACAGGCAGCTATTGACGTATTGCAAGGTGCTGCTCCGGCTGTGGCAGTCGGATGCCCGCGCATATCTCGTCTACAAAATGGCGGCGGAACATTATGCAGGCTTGCCTGAGAAGGATCGGTCCCCCGTCAAGAGACGATTCATGGAACGGCTGTACGTTCCGCTTCAATCGATCGCCCAACGCGAAGACGACAGCGTCGACTATATGCTTGCCGTGCTGGTCGGCTGTTGCGGGCAACACTACTATGCGAGCACTTCCGAGCTGGACGTAGATCGAATCGCCCAGCTCGCGATGCAAGCTATTACGAAGGAGTCCTGATACAAACATGGTCATTTTAAAAAGTAGGCATGAAATCGAGGCCATCCGTAAGGCATGCCAAGTGGTGGCCGAATGCCATCGCACGATCGCCCCGCTCATCAAGCCGGGCATCACGACGAACGAGATTGAGCGCATATTCGAGGACATTATTTTGAAGCACGGCGCCAAGCCATATACGAAGGGCTACAAGGGCTATCAATATGCGACCTGTGCCTCCGTCAACGACGTGATCGCACATGGCTTCCCTACAGACAAGCCACTTGAAGAAGGCGATATCGTGACGATCGACACGGTCGCGGAGCTCGACGGTTGGCTCGGCGATTCAGCCTGGAGCTATGCGGTCGGGAAGATCTCGCCGACGGCCGAGAAGCTGATGCGCGTCACGAAGGAATGCCTTGACCTCGGCATCGCGCAGGCGCAGCCCGGCAATCGGCTCGGCGACGTGACGAGCGCGATCCAGCGGCATGCCGAATCGAATGGCTTCGGTGTCGTGCGCGACCTTCTCGCCCATGGCATCGGTCGGGACCTGCACGAGGCACCGAACTATATACATATCGGAAAGCCCGGCAATGGCCTCCGCATCAAGGAAGGCATGGTGTTCACGATCGAGCCTATGATCACCGAAGGCACCTACTACATGACAATCGATCCGGACGGCTGGACCGCCCGGACGCTGGACCGCAAGCTCGCAGCCCAATACGAGCATACGATCGCCATCACCGCTGAAGGTCCACAAATCCTGACCGCGCAATAGAATAATTAGAGGCCGACCAACGAAATGGTCGACCTCTTTTTTCGTATTCGGTGTAGCATCTTTCTTCATCCGATACATGCGTTCATCCGCTCTCTTATAGAGCCCAAGGAGTTGAAGCGGGTTTGCGGACAGCGTATCCTCAAGGGTCATGATGAGGCGCTCGACTGGACGCGATAACAAGCCGGTACGACGAATTCATCTCCTGTCAACCACGACAAAATCGGAATTGCCGGCTGACTCGGACGATAACCGGGCCAGATGATGCAATACTAGGTCTCCCGCATGATGGCCATGAGTGTCGTTAGTCGAGCAATTCTGTCCTTTATTTCGACTGCGGTCCATTGCGTTATCTGCCCGTTAACCTTACTGTGACTGGACAAGTTAGTTCAGTTTCTTGCTTTATGACTTATTACTTTGGTGATGACATCCAGTATAAAAAAACCTAGTATTGCCCCGAGAGTGTTTAACAATATATCATCAACATCAAAGCTGCCTATTCGAGAAAACAATTGAATGAGTTCAAGAAATAAGCTAAATAAGAAAGAAAAAATAATAACTTGAACAAAGTTTAGATTCCTCCCTGCAATCACTGGCAACAGAAATCCAAAGGGAATAAAAAGGAAAACATTACCTACAACATTCCTGATAACAATATTATGGTTTGACGTATGAAAAACATAACTTGATATCGTTTTAAAAGGCACAAAGTTACTACTTAAAGTTAGGGTGCGTTTGAAATCCTTCAAATTAAAATTAACGAGATAATCCATCATGGTAAATGGAGATGCAACTTTAAACCATATGACTTTTAATAATAAAAGTAAATAAACTAGAAAAGTGATTAAAAAAACTACTCTTAATATCGTAAATTGTTTATCAATTATATTCATTAATGACCCAGTACTCACTTTCCATTTTTAAACCTAACTTAGTTCGATTTGAGAAAATCCCCATTTTCTATAAATGGAGAGTCTGAAATTAAGACGCTTTAAATGTAATTGAAGTTGCACTAAACTCCCTCTATGGAGAATCATTTTTCTCTTAAATACGTTTGTTTTCTTAGATTATGAACATTTTCCTTTCGCACAAGACAACTATTAGATGGGATAAGGTTGTAGAAGATGATAAATATGGGGCAAAAAAAGCGCAAAAACACCTCCACCCAGACCACTCGTTTTAAAAAATGGACATTATGGGGATATATGGTCGAACTCTTGGATCTCCACTTTGACTCATGGCGGTCAACCCTCCCATGTCTCACAGAGTCTACGCTCCCAAATTTCTTCATTCAACCTGTCCATGAGGTGGAGGTCGGATATTGCTGCCCGGTAGGATCTTCGTCCGTATGTTAGTGTTGTTCCGACTCATTCGTGCTTCACTTGTCTGTAACGGTGTTATTACGTTCGGCTTCTTTGAAAAATCGTGAACCCTAAGCTGCTAAAGACATGACCGTAAACCGGGGTATATCCCGCAACATTTTTTCTTCACGAAACGGATGTCCCTTCTTCAGGACACCAAAGAGAATTCGTATCAACTTACCGCAAAGCGCAATGAGCGACTGCATCTTTTTCAATGGGTTGTTTGACCGCTTTGTGTAATATTGATGCAGGGCTTTAAATGCACGATTCTTTGCCACAAGTGGCATCATGACGCGAAATAGCAGCGCTCTTAGTCGCTTTCGTCCGCGCTTCGTGATCTTTGTCTGTCCCTTGTGTTTACCACTTGTGTTTTCTTTGAGGTTCAACCCTGCGAGTTTGATGATCTGTTTCGGATGCCGGTAGCGCTCAATATCTCCAACTTCAGCGAGAAAACCAGCTATGCTATCCCGACCAATACCTTTAATGGCTAGTAATGGCTTCACATGCGGGATTTGCTCCAGGAGTTCATCAAGCTTTNACTAACAAATCGTTCAAAGCCTTCTCGGTTATTTTCAAAGGTAATGGACTTTCCGAACTCGACTCCGCGGTAGTCTTGCGCTCGTGCCACATGTTTGAACTTTGCTATGTCTACACCGACAATTAGGGTAGAAGAAGTGATTTGATTAATGAGATCATTTTGAGTAGAATTCATTTTGTAGTCTCCTTGGTTTGTATTTGGATCCGGTCGCTGGCCAGCATCTGGGACCCACATACATCATACCAAGGAGTCTTTTTGTTTCTCAAACCTCGTATTTCTTCATAATAGGAATGCTGCCCATTAGCTTAACGCCAGGATTTGTAGGTCCTCTTTTCCCATTAACCCATTTGATGGTAACTTTCGCCTAGGCCTTTAGCAAAATTATGCAATGTAATACATCCGATAATTGCCATGAACACAATAATACCAACAAAAAGTAAAATTCGTTTTTTCATTCTATTATTAGCTCACCTCGTTTATGAATCCTGAATATGTAATAATTTAGACGAAATCTGCGATAAAAGGTTACGCTAAAATGTAAGCAATGTGAGACTAGATGGAATATGTGAAAGGCTGTTCGATCATAATTAAACGACAGCCAATTTGTCAGTCGTCATTTTTCGTAATTGTTGATCCGTCGTCTACCAATTATGCAATAAAGGCTACCATATGGCAGCCCTTTCGATGTTCAACTATCGTTCCCCGTTAACTCAATAAGAATTTCAAGTAATTTGTCTACTAGATAAAGTAAAATTGACAATGGAAAGTTCCATTGTTGTTTCATACCCCAAGCCTTCATATACGCGAACAGCAGGCAAGTTATTTGCCAATACGCCAAGATAGACATCTGGTGAACGTTTTTTACCGAGGCGTGTCAATTCACTTGTTAGGAGCTTAGCTAATCCTCTTCCTCTGTAATCTAACCTGGTAATGATGTTCCCAAGCTCTACAAGCTGAGAGTCATAAAAATGGTAGCCGCCCACAGCTATGAATTCTTCCCCTTCCTTAATTCCAAGAAAAGGACAATTCTCTAACTCACTCCTCGTAAAAAACCTCATTTCACCACTATGTAAAAAATCAATCACCTTAGAATATTCATTTTCACTTATTTTTTTTGCAATTTGAGATTCAAGGAGTTTCGATTCATTCTGATGCTTCATAGTTAAAAAACGCTGAGGTAGCCCTTTGATGAGACCGAAGGATTGAAAAAGTTCAAGGTCCCGTTGACAGAGTATCGTGCCGCAAACAGCATCTTCGTCAAGTTTGATCGTTTCTCTTGTAAAAGCAATTAGTTCTGGAAAATAGATGTCCAGCTCTTCAACTCGAAAGAAAGAAAAGGCAGGAAAGGAATAATCGCTAAGATAAGCTAATACAGCAGTAAGCTGGCTATTAATAAATTGGCAAATATATTGAGCCTTCTCCTTGCGTTGAGTTAAATAACTATAAAAAAGCAAATTCTGTTCTGCGTTAATGTGCGGTATTAATTCAAAAATGGTATCGTAAGTAAGCAAGCGATGGGAAATCATTTGAGACACCTCTCAATCTATATATTTCTATTTTAATAAATAAAATGAATAGACTTAAAGGGTAATTTTGAACGATATTTTACATTTTCTTTTTGCGTCAGCTTAAAGCCTATCAGCTTCACCTGTCCCCCTCTCTGATGTAAAAGGAGCTGCCGCGGCAGCTCCTTTCATCGTTTATAGGGCTACATTTAACTAACATCTCACATTAGGTAAACCTGTCCCACGAAAAAATGCAGGCATTGACAACAAAACCGTACGCATTGCTTCACGTACAGCCATTAGAAAAGCTTGTGACGGTTCTAAGTTAATTTGTATTTTCAGTACCTCTCTTTCATTTTTTTAATTGCATTGGCGGCTGGGGCAAACTGAGGCTTGTTTATTTCGCTTGGCACGGAAAGTTCTAGAAATAGGTACTTACGTTGCGGCTGCTTCGGTGCGTACGATCTCGATGATGTCGTCATATAAATTTGACAATCTTCATAAGCTTTAGTAAATTTATTTTAGTTAAGCACTTAACTATATTGAATCTGTGAGGTGACACTATGATGGACCTTCAGGATTACGTACTTGATTTACCACTGCCTAACCTTGTTTTCTTCGCACTGGTAGGAACAACGGCCAAGCTAGTCGACGTCTCGGAAAAATACTGGCAAATCAAAGGACTAAATGGAGCAAGAATACGAATTTTAGTAGAAATAATGAAGGAAGGCGGCACGATATCTCCCTCGACGCTCGCAAAAAAAATCGGAGTAACAAAATCGAATATTAGTCTGTTGCTCAGCCCATTGGAAAATGAAGGATTCATTGATCGAGCCTCTCACCCCACAGATGGAAGAAAGTGGGTTGTTTCTGTTACAAGTGAAGGCCAAAGTTTCTTGTTGCAGCATTTACCCGGAAACCGGCAAGAAATTAAGGAAAAAATGCAAGTGCTGGAAGAGCAGGAATTGAATCAACTCCTTTTCTTATTAAATAAGTTAAAAATGGCATAACGCATCTATTTGTTCATTTAGTTAAGTCCTTAACTAAAACCACTTACTGGAAGGATGTTATTCAATGTCGATTGTTATTACAGGGGCCAATGGCAAGTTAGGCAATTTAATCATCAAACAACTCCTTCAAAAAGTTCCGCCGAATCAAATCATTGCTTGCGTTCGCCGTCTCGAATCTGGAAAACCCTTTGAGGAGCAAGGGATTTCAGTCCGTCTTTGCGATTACGACCAACCCGAGTCACTTGAACAAGCATTCGTAGGAGCCTCCCAGCTGGTATTGATTTCAAGCTCGCATCACGATGATACCATACGCTTACGCCAACATGCCCATGTAATGGAAGCGGCGAAAAAATCGAAAGCGGAACATATACTTTACACCAGTTTTGCATTTCCTGAGAATGGATCGAGTTCGCCCGTTCATTTGCACCTGGCAACAGAACATGCGATTCGTGCCGCGGGAATTCCCTTTACTTTTTTACGGAATGCTTTGTACACTGATTTTGTGGAAGTTCTCGATTTAAATGCGGCTATTAAGAAGGGTAAGCTTAGCATATTCCCTGGAGATTGGAAGTTTAATTCGGTGACGCGTCTTGATATCGCTGCCGCCTGCGCAGCCGTCCTATCCGAACCCGGCCATAGAAACAAAACTTACGAGTTCACAACATCCAGACCATGGACCTTTGGAGATTTGGCCGCCGCTTTATCTGATCTTTCAGGTAAGACCATCACTTTGGAACAAGACCCGCAGATCCAAAATTGGATTTACGGTTTTTTAAGCAAGATCGATACTTCATCGATCTCAAATGATCTGGAACGGATACTTGGACGCCCGGTCATAACACTCAAAGAAAGCATAAAAACATTCATTTCTATGAAAAACTTGAACGATTAGACAGGACGATCCTATCGGTAGATTTCAATGGCGTGCTAGTCCGTCACCTTCTCCATCCGTACGGAACGCCTCAGTTTTGTTCAATCTCGGCCAAGCCACCAAATTTTAATCGATAACGTGCTTGGTAGTAATTTTTTTGAGGAGTTCATAGAAGATCACCCGTTCACGTTATTCCCGCAAGTCCAGAACACCGAACGTCCGGATATTGTTGCGCTACCCTCATCCGCTGGTTACGAATGCTATTGGTTATAATTTCACTGTCCTTGCCTTCTATTTATGTTGCAATCACGACGTTTCATCCACAACTGTTACCTACTAATTTTTTGCTCAGCATTACATCTGCTCGTGAAGGGGGTTCCCTTTCCGGCGGTCATTGAAGCATTTTTGAAGAAATTTTTATTTGAAGGCTTACGCGAGGCTGGAATAAGAATGCCAAGGCCGGTTGGGTTCAGCAGTCAGTATCGTTGGGGCACTAATCGGATTATATGGAGTTACTATGGCATCTTTATTCCTCACCTTACGAATCCGGAGTCATTTGGAGTCCCCTATTTACGAGCCTAGGGGCCAAGGCCGGTGGTCGACTCATCTAGGAAAATGATCTATCTTTATATAACTGTAACTTTTGACAAATCGGCATCCATGCCTTTAAGGGCGGCATAGGTCAACTTATCCATCATCGCGCCATCAAAGCTGATGGTTTTGATAGCACGGTAATATTTCTTAGTCAAAGTAAAGCCAGAAATGAACGAAACATTTTTGAGTATCGCGCCTTTAAACGAAACTTCGTTCAGCGCCGACTTGTCAAACTTCACCCCGATAAAGGTCTGCCCGTCAAATCGCTGCCCTCGCAGATCCGAATATTTGAATTCCACTCCGTTAAAGACACATCTATCAAAGATTGTTTTTCTAAGGTCGGTCATGGTTAACTTGACGTCTGTTAGCTTTACATCCATGAATTTTGCTCCGTCTAGGCCCGACTTGCTGATGTTGGTACGTACAAGAATAGACTTATGGAAGCTCGAATCCGTAAGGTCATTGGCAGAAATATTGCAGTCGGTGAGGTTTGAGCCGTCAAAATTAGCTTCTCGTACATCGCTGCTCGCAAACGTGCTTCCGGTCAAGTCTGCGCCCGAAAAGTTGGATCGTCTAAGGGCGCTCCCTGAAAACTTTCCTTTATGCGCAATAACACCAGCAAAGTCACTCTTAGCTAGATTGCTTGCGCTAAAGTTTGTTACCACCTGCCGCTCCAGCGAGCGGGAGAGGTTAGCAACCTCTTGTACCGTTTGCTCGATGTCACCAATGCTATCGATGGTCATCTCGAACGCTGTCTCATCGTCCTTTCCCTCTTCTTTGAGCTCACGGAACCGCTCCTGCAGATCGTAGAGCAGATCCGTTTTTAATTCCTCGACGCTTTTCACCCCATCGTACGGTGCGAACACACCTTTCAGATAGTTAGTCAATTTTTCATTCATAAAATGCACTCTCCTTATAATAAATTTTCAAGCACACGTTTTGCGTACTCCCAATTGTTTTTGTTTCGGGCGTAACTTTCTCTGCCCTTTTCGGTTATTCTAAAGTATTTGCGCCGGCCGCCTTGCGATTCGTCACCCCAATACCACTCGATATCACCGTCCGCCTCAAGTCGCCGAACACTGGAATACATGGTAGCTTCTTTTAATTCATAATCACCGCCTGAGCGCTCTGCAATCAACTTGACAATTTCGTACCCATAGCGATCTGCTTCAGATAAGAGTCGCAATATCATCGTATCGGTATGTCCGCGCAGCAGGTCAGATGTAATTTTGTTCTCGCTCATTTAATCACCCCGCAACTGTATAATACGATATACTACTATGACTGTCAAGGTACTTATCGAACCAAAACTCTTTTTCTGTAAAATTCGTGATCTCTCTCAAAAATAACCATCACTCGGACGTCGAATAATCATCTTCAGCCATTCAATCAAAGCTTCGGACATCCCAAAATGGAAAAATGAGCTTGTGAGAGTCAAATCCCTCCGCGCGGATGTATTGAAGTGAAAAGGCTTCAAAGGAATACTTCTTACGGAGGAGCACGGCGTGTGAATCTACCGCTAAAGCCGCGCCGTTGCCTAACTATGCTTGTTTATAAAAGAATCTGACACCAGCTCGTTCGCATGCTTTTCCGAATGTTGAATACATATTTAAGTATTATATAAACAGGAGGAAAACAGCCATGGTGCAACACGGGCAAACGTTCATGAGAGGAACGCTAGTCTTGTCTGTCGCAGCTTTCATCAACCGCATTCTCGGCTTTATCAGCGGTATGTATATTGCGCGTGTACTGGGCGCGGAGGGAATCGGCCTGTTGATGATGGCGCATCCGCTCGTCCCTCTCGTCATTACGATTACGGAGCTTGGATTGCCAGTGGCCATTTCAAAGCTGGTCGCGGAGGCAAACGCTCGAGGCGAACGATTGAAAGTGAGGCGTATCCTGCATGTGTCGCTAGCCGTCACCGGCATTTTGAGCATAGCGCTTACGTTCATTTCACTACTAGGATCCGAATGGATCGCATCCATCCTGCTGAGCGATCAACGCGCCTATTATGCGATGCTCGCGATTACGCCGATCGCTCCGATTGTCGCTGTCTCTGCGGTGTTAAAAGGATACTTCCGCGGCATGCAGCAGATGAAGACCATCGCCACCTCCGATGTGCTCGAGCATACGGTGCAAATCGCCTGTGTCCTTGCATTGGTACACCTATTGCTGCCTTACGGCATCGCGTATGCGGCTGCGGGTGCAATGGCTGCATCTGTCGTCAGCGAAGCGATCAGCCTCTTATTTCTCGTGGCAAGCTACAAACTGTACGGTGAATCAAAGATGCCGGGCGAGACATGGGCAAGCCACATGAAGCAAGGAAGAAGCACACTCGGAGAGCTGCTGCAGATCGGTTTGCCGACTACCGGGCACGGCGTTATTCATTCGTTATACAGCACCTTCCAACCGTTACTCATTACATCCAGCCTGGCGCTGGCCGGCATCGGCACAGTGTTAGCCACGAAGCAATTCGGCCTGCTGGCCGGCTATGTGTTTCCGCTGCTGTTCATGCCAAGCTTTATTACGCAGTCCTTGTCCACCGCTCTTATTCCTGCGATTGGAGAGGCAGCGGCGAACAAGAACAGTCTTCTTATGCATGAGAGGATGAATCAGGCGTTAAGCTTGGGACTTCTGATCGGCGCGCCGGCGACCGTCATTTTATTCGAGTGGGCAACACCACTTACGACGCTTGTATACAACGCGCCAGAAGCAGGATTGCTGCTCAAAATATTGGCGCCGGTGTTCTTTTTGCACTATTTCGACGCACCGCTGCACGCGATCCTGCTCGGTCTCGGCCGAGCGAAAGCGACACTGTGGAACTACGTGGCAGCAACGGTTTTCAAAGCTGTCTCGATCTTCGTGTTCGGCAGCCAATTCGGCATTATCGGCATTGCGTACGGCATCGGCGTCGGAATCGTCATGCAAACACTGTTAAACTTCTTTTCGATCTCAGGCTCGATCGGATTTTACTGGAGCATTCGTCCTTATATCAAGGTTGGGATCTGTATGATGCTGATGGCGATTTGCGGGCACTGGACCTTTGACTATCTAACCGTCCAAGGCTTACCGCTGTTATGGAGCGTAATCGTTTCAATTGTCTGGTCCTCGCTCATTTATTTCATTACACTCGTATTAACGGGTACGTTGAATTGGAAAAGCACGCTCCAGAGGTTCTCGATTCCGTGGTAACAATTGTTGTTTGCTTTCTACATTAATTTGAAGAATTAATTCTTATTTTGTAATTAACCATTATCAACCCCCAATCAAAATAGATTGACTTGGGGGTTGGTTGACGTATTCAGCCATTACAATATTTCGACATACCCTTCTGTTCCATGCACGCGAATTCGCTGCCCATCTTTTATCCGTTTGGTAGCATTCTCCACTCCGACAACTGCTGGCAACCCATATTCACGTGCGATAACTGCTCCATGGGTCATCAGTCCGCCAACTTCTGTGACTAGTCCTTTTATGGATACAAATAATGGTGTCCAGCCAGGGTCTGTAAAGGGGGTGACTAATATATCTCCATCATCTAGATCGGCTTTTTCCATATTTAAAATGACACGCGCTCTGCCTTCTATCACTCCAGAAGAAACAGGTAAACCTGCAATCGCATTTGCTGGCAAATTTTCTCGTTTGTACTCGCCCGCAATGATTTCACCATCAGACGTGATGACACGCGGGGGAGTTAGTTTTCCATAAAATTTGTAATCCCCTATCCGTTTCTTGATGATCTGATCATCAAGTTTGTTTGTGCGTATGACTTCGTGAAGTTCTTCAAAAGTGAGATAGTATATATCTTCTTTGTCATGGATAACGCCTTCTTGAAAGAGTTGTTCGGCTTCTTTCAGTAAAGCCTGCTTATAAACGAAGTAGCGACTAACCATGCCGTATTTTGGATATTCCCTGTAGCCGATGAAGTTCCGGATGATGTCGATCATTCGTTTTGCTTCTTTGGCTTTTTGTTCACCATCCGGCAATTGCTTCAACCGATCTATTAACTCTTGTTCTTTTTCCAAAGCTTCCTGGCGTCCTTGCTCAAATTTTCGATTGCCGGCATCAGGCTCAAAGTTCTTGATGTTGCCAAGAATGATGGGGACAAGTGTAATTGGTTTTTCACTCCAACGAGTTTTCGTAATATCGATTTCTCCGGTACATCGCATTCCGTATTTGCTGAGATAATCATAGATAGCGTCTTGGGTTTCCCTTCCTCCATCAAACTTAACCAGTTCATCAAGAAAGTTATCTTCTTTCGCATGCTGCAAATAAGCAATCACTTCTGGATAAGGGCGAATCACATCCGCGACATCCAATAACGCTAGACCCATTTCCGAAGTAATATTGTTGGGTACAGATTGAGAAAGTGTAAATGCTGCGTTTTTTTCGCCTAACCACTCGTTCATGTTTTCATTGATCCATGATGTAGCATTCATAGCAGCCATAAACACAGCCGAGCTTTGTGGGTCAAATAAGATTTTCTTTAATTGCTGGATATCTTCCAAAATAAAATCAAACAAATCCGTTCCCGATTTCGCTTGGATGTTTTGTTTTAACTCTTCTATCGATGCTTGACTACGCTTAATTAAATCAGAAACGATTGTCGGATCATTCCCGAATTGTGCCAGCATATCTGTAATACTTCTGCTCGGAATCGGTGCTGTTTGATCATTTGGTAACAATTTTATAAAATCCCGCTCTATTATGGTCATGAGTGCGCCTTTTATAAGCGGATCGGATCCCAGGGCATTTATTAAAGCTTCCCGGCCGACAGGTGTAGCCAGCCTAGGTGCAACATCAACAAACAACCTTCCACCGGCTTTACGCATGGGTGCAGGAGTGATTAACAGGTAAAAAGACAAACCCAATGGTTTTATGGGATCGGTCATCATTTGTTGATGGCCGACAGATACATAAACGTGATTTTCTTGATCATTCGCTTCAGGGATCGGGTATAAAGTAGTGATTGGCCGACTCTGGACGATATAAAATGTATCATCTGCCAAACACCATTCGATGTCCTGAGGGTGGCCGAAATAACCTTCGATCTGTCTTCCGATGCGTGCCAGTTGTAAAATTTGTTGATCAGTAAGCGTTTGAGTCTTTTGCTGATCAGGATCGATCTGCGTGGTCACTGTTCCGCCTTCTTTTAGTCCATAGATAGCCAATTTTTTGGCTGCTATCCTCTTATTGACGATTTCCCCTTCCTGTACTTGATAACAATCGGCAGATACCAAGCCAGAGACCAGCGCTTCCCCAAGTCCAAAACTGGCATCGATTGATAGCAGCTTTCGGTTGGAAGTGATCGGATCAGCTGTAAATACAATCCCTGAAGCCTGTGGGAAAACCATCCTTTGAACGATAACGGATAAATAAACTTGACTGTGGTCAAATCCATTTTGCATACGGTAGATTACGGCGCGATCCGTAAATAGGGAAGCCCAGCATTTGCTGATATGCTGCATGATTGCTTCCTTGCCAATGATATTCAAATAGGTGTCTTGCTGACCAGCGAAAGAGGCATGTGGTAAATCTTCAGCAGTCGCGCTAGAACGCACTGCATAAGCATGCTCATCACCAAACTGGGAGAGATAGTGAGTAACTGCCTTAGCAACATCGGAAGGCATTTCTGCTTCCATAATGATTTGTCGAATCTTCCTGCTGATTTCACCAATTTGATCTCGATCTTCTGCTTTTAGCAATGTGAGACGATCCAATAAAGCATGATACGTTTCGTTTTGTTCGATGACTTTTTGGAATCCCACTGTTGTAACACAAAATCCTTCTGGAACTTGTATTCCTTCCATTTTTGATAATTCCCCTAAATTTAACCCTTTACCGCCAACGAGCAAAAGCTGCGTTTTTTCCATTTCCTGAAAACCGAGAACCAATGAACGCATTCCATATCTCTCCTAACCATTAAATTGAGAAAAACATTTGACAGGAGCTTACGGGGATGTTACAATAAAAATGTAAGATGCATCATTTATGTCTTTTTGAATTGACTAAGTCGCAATCTGATTATATCATCGTGATTTTTTATATGCAATATAGAAGAACCTGGTAAAACGAATCAGGTTCTTTTTTGATTTTCCGCTATCATTAGTCATATCAAAAACCATGGTTCGAGCCGAGCTCCGTCACTTCATTAGCCTTTTATAACCGGCGGATGAAAGTGAAAGATGATTTTGAGCAGCTGGGATTACTCCCTGCAGCATGAAAATGAAGATCGCAAAAAATAGAGCTAAAAACGTGCTCAACGAGATCCAGGTTAATGTTTTTAAAATCATGCTCTCCTACCGGCTTCCCGTGATAAGCGATTCGGATTCCGGCATCGCCGCAGCATTCGCAGGAAAAAACGGCACTTCCCACCGCCATACCTTACTCACTTGTTATCCGTTATGTTGAAGATTTCTTCAACTGTTTTGGTCAAGAAACCTATATCCCTAAAACAAAAAAACCGCGATTTACGCGGTTCATAATATATATGTTCTTGTCCTCTGATACGCGCATCGCCCTACAGCAGCTCGAACCGCAGTTGGATCTCAGAAGCCTCAGATTTCCCTTCCGAGTGAGCCTCGCTGTACCCCAATTCCAATACCGCAGCGATACGCTCGTTGCCCAGTACCCCAAAAGTTTCTGCACGGCTTCGGTCATACATCCAGTCATGCAGGGTGCAGTGCATACCGAGGCCCTGCTCGTAGGCTAGCAAACGGAAATTTTGGATCAGGCAGTTGACGGCTGCAAAGTCCTCGTCCTGCTTATAGCGGTCTGCCTCTTCCCTCATCACTACTAGCAGATAGGCTGGAGCGGGTTCTTGCAACCCTTGCAAATTTCCCCCATGCAGGTTGTCAGCAAAAATAAACCGCCATGGCTCACGGAGCCCATCGTTCGGCGCCCATACGGCATGATTAAGGAGCTCCAGTATCAGCTGCTGCGGCACCGGGCGATCTAAAAAATGTATCGGTTTGTTCATTTCTTCGCACAAGTCGGATAATTTCATTTTTACAGCCTCCCCTTTATGTGGCATATCCCTGAAATACGGTCCACTTCTGCTCGGCCGGCGTTCTTTTGCGGCTCTTAGGTGCTTTGTCGTAGTACCCTAAATGGAGAATGCCTACGAATCTTTCATCCTCACGCAAACCAATTCCTTTGAAGAAACCCTCATGCTGAATCATGGACTCCGTATCCCATAGCATGCCTAAGCCGCGTTCCCAGCCCAGCAACTGAAAGCTTTGCATCATCGCGCAGACGGCCGAATAATTACGGTCGTCGCTCAGACGGTCCGGACCAACTGTGGACATGACAATTACATGGCCGGGAATATCGGTGAATCTCTTTTTAAATACATCCGCTAGTTTTCCCGGAATCAGCTTACCGAGCTTGCTCTGGGATATCTGTGCAAACATATAATCGACTAGCCGTTTGTTTGCTTCGGGAGTGCCGGAATAGACTACGCGCCAAGATCCAGTGTCTATGGACGGTTGCAGCCGGGCTGCGCTGCTGAGTAATTCAACTACCAGCTCTTGTTCCACCGGCTTGGAATTACATTTTCGGATACTTCTGCGTTCCCTGATCAACTGAGTCAAATTCAACCCCTTCACCTCCTTTGGTTCATCTGGATTCGATGTCAATACTAGCATCCTGAAGAAATTTATGGATGACCTTCAATTCCACTTCCGAATATTTGTTCAAAAAACGGTAGAAGCGTTCAGCTTCAAGCTCATGAAGGCGTTCATGCAGATCGAAGATTTTTTTGCCTTGCTGCGACAACCGGAAATAACTTTCCTTCTTGTTGTCATTCATTTGCGTCCGTTTGACGAACCCTTCCTCCAATAGCTTGTTGCCGATCTTGGTAATACTCGCCTTAGACAAATTCATTGCCTCAGCAATCCCCGAATTGTTAATCGGCTCATGCCGACCGATGCAATCAATCATATGAACCGCGGTCAAATTCAGGGGGAAATTCTCGAAGGCTTCCCTTTGGGCGATACTGAGAAAATGTTCGATTTCCTTGTCCTTATGATCCTCATAGACATGAAAAAACCGGATATACTGCTCATATAGCAGCTGTTTGGTTCGTTCTTCTGTGCTCATCCTTCAACCGCCCTTTGTTTACTTATAAATAATAAAAATCTATTAAAATAATAGAACGTAATCGGGAAATTAAGATAATATTGTTTACTTGTTAACAATATATCACAGATGATACTGATTATCAACTATGTCCGTGCAACGTGGAGTCTTGACGAATCTTTTCTCGGCGGCATTGTTCCTTTATTGAGTCAAATGGGCACTTTGAATTAAAAAATAGCAGTCCAATAGGATTGGACTGCTACTAATTAAAACGTTCAATTAACGTGGTTGAACAATTTTTTGCGCCTGATCGATCGTTTCCTGAATGATAGACTCCGCGCTTTGGCCAGATGTTAGCATCCGCAGGCCTTGTCCTGCCCACAAAGACATAAATTCGGGATTATTTTGTTTAGCTGAAGCATTTCTAATATCTCGTGTCGCTGTATTTTGAGTAGGAAACGGAAGAGGCTCTAACCCGCTTTTGTCCCAGCGTTTGATAAATTCGTTTGTTACCCCTCTGGCGGGACGACCCGAAAACACATGGGTAATAACCGTACTCTCCTCCGTACTAGCGAGCAGTTTTTGCTGATATGCGGCATGGGCTCCAGATTCTTTCGCTGTTAGGAAGCGTGTCCCCATCTGAACCCCCTGTGCGCCAAGTGCAAGTGCAGCGACCAGACCACGCCCATCCATAATCCCGCCAGCCGCGATTACGGGAATACGAACTCGATCTACAATTTGCGGCACTAAGGCCATCGTGCCGATATTAGCGCCCATTGGACGATCGGATATATCAAATGTCCCGCGGTGCCCTCCAGCTTCGCTGCCCTGAGCCACAATGGCGTCACATCCGGCCTGTTCGGCAATAATCGCTTCATCAACTGTAGTCACCATAGTGACAACTTGCATACCTGCAGCTTTGGATTGCTCCATCATAGGTTTGGGAAGAACACCAAATGCGGTGCTGATAACCGGTACATTTTCTTCCAGTACAACGGAGAATTGCTGCTCGAATAAATCCGGTGTCAGTAAGGCTTCTCCCTTTGTGTGTGGCAATCCCAATATGTCTCTCATAGCGTTGAGTTCCCGTTGAGCTTCTTCGATTCTCGTATTGTCGTCAGGAGTGCGTGTAGCAAATAGATTCACGCCGAAGGGTGCACTCGTTAACTCGCGAATTTCCCGAATCGAGTTTCGAAGCGTTTCTGGATCCATGTAGGCAGCTCCCAGCGTCCCAAGCCCGCCGGCATTGGATACGGACGCAGCTAACGCTGCTGTTCCGGGTCCACCCGCCATGCCAGCCAAGAAAATCGGGTAACGAATGTTAAATATTTGGCAAAGATCAGTCGAAAGCTTCATCGTCATTGTTCACCTCTTTTTACTCATTCCTATAGATAACTGCGATTTTTTCAATCTGCAAAGTATGCGTAGCTGAATCCGTTATAGCCAAATTGCTGAACAATCGCTTGAGCCGTATGTAAGATCAGCTCAGAAGTATTTCTTGGTTTGGTCATGTTGTCATTCTACCTTTTAGTAGATAGCATGTCAAACCTGCTATATCGTTAGCTTTTTCTGAACCAGCGAATACAGAAGCTCTATGAACGTGTGAAAGAATCGGCAATTGGCTATTGACAAGAGTCTTTACCGATAAAAAAGAAAGCCCGCATTAACTGCGGGTAATTTACAAAACATGCTCTCGTTATCCGATATTTTATTTAATCTGATTAGATGGTCTGTTCGGACATCGCTCCAAAAAATTCTACAACGACCTCGCGGAATTCCATTGCAGCCCGCGATATGTACCGACTTCTATGCCATAACAAAGCTATCTCCCGTACCAATTCGTGATTCTCTACTTGGAGATATTTGATCTGTTCCCTTGAATTTCTTGCCGTGCTTGGTATGAAGGCTATGCCAATTTCGGCTTCCACAAGAGCGCTGAGCCTTGCAGGCTCATCCCCCTCATACACATAATTAGGTACAAATCCAACCGATTTGCATACAGAATCAATTAAATCGCGAGTACCATAGCCGCTCTTCACACCGACAAACCATTCATCCTTTAGCTCTGCCAAGGATACGCTGCTTCGCTCTGCCAGCCGATGCCCCTTTGGAACGGCTACAAGGATGGGGTCGATAAACACGATTTCACATTCAATGTCATCCCCTGCTATAGGAGGTGAGGACAAGCAAAAATCAACCTCTCCTCGATCAAGAAGCGTAACCATTTCCTGCAAAGTCAGCATTTGCACATGAAAATGGATATAAGGACGCTTTTTCCGAAACACTCGAAGAATGTTAGGTAGTGTGCTTGCGGTAGTCACCGCTAATTCGAGTGTGCCATGCTCGGGACTGGACAAATCGCTTAGCTCCTGCTTCCCCTGTTCCAGTTCAAACAAAGCCCTCTCTGCACGGCGAAGGAATCTGCTTCCAAACTCATTCAACCGCAGCTTCCTCCCTATTCGATCGAATAAAGGGACCCCTAGATCCTCCTCCAAGCGTTGAATCGTTTTGCTTAGTGACGATTGTGTAACATGCAGATTTCGTGCAGCTTCGGTCACATGCTCCAAACGAGCTACCGCGAGAAAATATTGCAGTTGAAGAAGTTCCATTTCACTGCCTCCATTCATTCCTTCAAGTCAATGAAATCATAACATAAAATGCGTTGGAATAAATAAAGGGATTCAAGTACGATGGCATTAATACGTTTTGGGGGGACAAAAAATGAGTGCTCGCAGCTGGTGGTTAATGATTTCAGTTGGTCTTGGAATACTATTGAACCCATTAAATTCTTCGATGGTTTCCGTTGCTATTCCAAGACTGCAAAATGGGTTCCAACTTGACTTTACGGGTGTTTCTTGGATTATTTTTTCATTCTACATTGCAAGCAGCATCGCTCAGCCTGTCATGGGAAAAGCAAGCGATTTATTCGGTCGTAGGAAAATATTTCTTACGGGGCTTGTTGTAGCCTTCATTGCGTCTTTATTAGCCCCATTATCTCCAAACTTCGTGTGGCTCATCGTGTTCCGTATCGTGCAATCCATCGGCACGAGCATGATGGTCGGGGTTGGAATGGCTATCGTTCGCATTCATATTACGGAGAAACAAGCGATTGCGCTGTCTGTTTTGTCCATTTTTCTATCGGGAGCGGCAGCAATTGGTCCCTTTATAGGCGGGATTTTGATTCATTGGTGGAATTGGCCTGCTATCTTTTTCGTCAATATTCCGTTCGTAGTGACTAGCTTTCTCTTATGTTGGAGGACGATACCTAAGGACGAACCGCCGACATCCGGTGTGCGCAACATGTCCTTTCGCATGTGGTTTAATTTGATTGATGCAATAGGGATCCTTCTCTTCGCAGTGGGTCTGGTTGCCCTGCTCGTTGGAGTGCTCTCCGCAAAATCAGCTGGGCATATCTCGTTAGTAAATATCATTGTCGGGCTGATAGGCGTTGCTTCCCTGGGGGCATTCGTACGACACGAGTTAAAAACGGCGTCACCCTTTATTCCTTTACGCACTTTCGCCAAATATCCCGCCATGATTTGGGTTAATGTGGAATTCATGCTCGTTAACGTCCTTTATTACTCGCTCTTTTTCGGGCTTCCGTCCTACTTGCAGACGGTACGTCATGTCAGCGAATTCCAAACCGGGATTCTCATGCTAAGCTTAGGCTTGTGCTCGCTAATTGCTTCTCCAATAGCCGGACGATGGATCGATAAATCAGGACCCCGACCAGCATTGCTGGTATCTGCAATTCTGATGACATTTGGTTCAGTTTGGCTCGTGACATTTAATCAAACTTCACCGGTTATTAGCGTGTGTTTGGCTTTGGCTGCATTCGGTATAAGCAACGGATTGAACAATGTAGGCATGCAAGCAACCTTGTTCCAAAGTTCCCCAAAAGCAATCATCGGTGTTGCATCCGGATTATTTAATACATCGAGATATCTGGGAACCATACTCTCTTCCTTGCTGATCGGTATCGTAATGGGAGGTAAGTTCAGCTTCGAGGGATTTCAAGTGCTAGGGATTATCCTCACGGTTATTGCATTGTCTTTGGTATTCATGAGTCGGCGGCACCGGGATTCAGGGCAATTGCAGAAGTCGTAAGTTCGCCAAGATCAAATCTACAATCTCTTTTCATTCATTTAAAAAAACCTGATTGCTCAAGCTCCATTGACAGATTTCTTGAACAAAATAGGACAGGCAAAATGGGACTCATTCGCCTGCCCTACTCATACTATTGCTCATGTTTATTCTTGCTTGTGCATTTTACCTAGGCATGAAGCGACTCGAGCAGCATATAGATCATCTTTGCCGCTTCGGCTCTCGTCACATAACCTCCCTGGCGGAACGACCCATCGGGGTAGCCGCTTACGATATTTGCACGGGATACAGCAATCACGGCAGGCTGAGCCCATTTTGGAATGTCTTTTTGATCCGTAAATGCCACTTCTCCTTTAGTAGCATGGACTGCATTTCGATCCAGCACTCTGGCGAGAATGACTGCGAGCTCAGCCCGCGTCAGCGGCTGGTTTGGCTTGAACCATGATTTCCCTTTCTCTTGGTAGCCTTGAATCAAACCCTCTTCGACCGCTCGCGCAACGGCATCCTTAGCCCAGTTCTGCAAAAGATCGCTGTCGGCGAAATAGATTGGCGTTCCTGAGGCTTTCAATGCCAGCGCATCGGCAATCATTTTGACCAACTGCGCCCGGGTTACTGACTGATCCGGCCGGAATGTATGGTCCTCGAAGCCATGTACGACATCTCTGCCAGCTAGACGATCCACATATTGTGCTGACCAATGGCCGTTCATATCGTTGAAAACGTGATGCTCAGCAGGGAACACCGCGAATATACCCCAATTATTCACTTCAACAGTCACTGTGCCATTGCCGGAGACAACGCCTCCTACATATAACCATTTGCCTATCGTCCGATTGTATTCATAGACGGCAGGTTTTAATTCGGGGGCTATTGACGAGCTATTATACTGCAAGCTAATCTGGATCGGTTTGTTTAAAACCGATCCGGTACTGCTCGTGAAAGCTACAAACCGGCTACTATTCGCTCGTTCCGATTGATTAGGAGATGGATTTGCTTGAACGGCGATCTTAACTTTACCGTCAACCGGCAGCGCCTCCGGCGGAATCATAACCGACCCGACACCCGGAAGCGTAACCGTCCCCCCTAGTAAAGCGATGATCTCCTTCTCCACGCTTAACGGATCTTCCGCTGCTCCGGTTGTTCCAATGGAAGAAGACGGGGGCGTTGAAGGTCCGCTATTGATCGGATTAACCGTAACATTTACCGTGTCGCTATGAGCGTTATTTGTCACCGTAATAACAGCAATGCCTGCCTGTTTAGCCTCGATTAATCCAGCGGCTGTGACTGAAGCCACTGTGCTGTCACTGCTCCGATACGTCGTCCCATCGACTGCACCCGTTACATCTTTAACGCTATTGTTTGACTGCTGTGCTGTGACTGTCAGCTGTTGGCTGACTTTGTCGCCCAGCTGTAGCTGTACCGACCTCGGAGCTGCCGTGATGGCTGTGATCTCGGTCGCTGGCGGCGCCACGTCCGCTTTCTCTACAGTCACGCTCACCGTGTCGCTATATATGCCGCTTGTAACCGTGATAATGGAAGTGCCTGCTTGCCTTGCCTCAATTAATCCGTCGGCTGTAACGGTAGCCACCGTGCTGTCGCTGCTCATGTACGCCGTCCTGTACACAGCATCCGTCACATCCAACACGCTGTTGTCAGGCTGCTGCGCCAATACTTTAAGCTGTTGGCTGACTTTGCCGCCGAGCTTGAGCTGTACGGTCTGAGGAGCTGCACTGATTCCGGTGATCTTTTTGTACTGAACCGACGCCGATGCCGAGCTGGAGCTTGCGTATTTCGGATATACGCTGAACGCGTACGTTCCCTCCTCCGGATTCATCCAGCCGGCATTGCCGCTGACTGCAATATCCGTCTTCCCGAGCAGCGGGATATCTTGAGGCACGGTTACCCTTAAGATGGACATGCCAAAATTGTTTGTGTAGATCGCTTCCTTTGCTGGTACCCCGTTCACTAGAACCAGATTCGGATCGATCGTCCCCGAATGTGTAATTGGATCCAAAATGACAGGTACCTTTAACTGCGTCGGGAGGTTCAGCGTGATGAAATCGTCATCGGCAGCAACCAAGGGCTCGTTAGGCTGAAGGCTGAATGTATAGGGCACATTCGTCTCACCAGCCCACGGGTTATCAGGTAATATTGTAAATTGCTGTACCGTGTCCGGCGTAATCATAAGCGGCACCGTATTGGGCTTGACGGTCTGCGAGGTCGTCACCTGTATATCGTATGCTCCATACTGAACGAAGCGGTTTGGCATGAAGAACACGAGCGAGTAATCCGGGATCAAATAATATTCCGGTGGAAGTTCGAATTGCAGCTGATTATCCGCCAAGCGGGTAACAGAAGCCGGCGAATAACCACCCATTTCCAGGCCCATGCCCGATTCGATATGAATATCAGTGGCAGCGATGGCCGTATCACTTAGTACGGTGCCAGCCGGACTGGTCACCGTAACAGTGTCGCCTCCCTTCAGAATCGTCGGGCTGGTGAACCGGAATCGCAAATTACCGTCGTAATTGATCTCAACATATCCCTTATCCGAATACGGGTTATCGGCTAATGAAGCCCCTCCTGTCGGAATAATTCCGAAACGTCCCGATGCTGCCTGCTGATCGACGCTGGTGGATATTTCAAACGCATAGTAGCCGGGAACTGCCGGATTGGCAACCAACGCAGAATCGTCGATTGTGATGAGCGCATCCGAATAGCTGGTCAGCGGCTGGCTAGGCTGCAGCTGCAGCTTGTCGCTGGCGACATTCGCCGCAGCAACAGGTACTCCGCCGATCTTTACCTTGGAGGCGTCCATTGAAGCAGGTAAGGCAATGCCCGCGGGAAATTTCAGGGTGATCCAATCCGTAGGCATAATCTGCTGCATGACCGTAAACTTGAATTGGTAAGACGCATTCGCTCCAGCCGCATACGTGCTCATATCCGGACGAAAGTTCACTACACTGCGAAAGTAAATATTGCTGAGCGCTGTCCGTAGAACCGAATTCGAGCTGGTGCTGGCCGCAAATTGCGAGGCTGTAGCGGGTACATGATGATAATCCGGCGTGATCAAGAAATTCGCCAGCTTTATGTCGACAGTCCCCCCGGCAGGTACCGGCTGGCTCAAATGAAAGGCTATCACCGGCTGCCAACTGTTCGATCTTTGCGTTTTAACGGAATCGAATAGAGAAAGCGTTGAACCGTTAACGTTGACCTCAACGCTGTTTGAAGGCACACTGAAGTCAGTTATCCATATCCCAAAGGCGTTCGGATTTCCAACGAAATTGAAACCATACGGCAGCAGGATTTCAATAGTATCTCCCGCTTGTAAGGCTTCCGCTGTAGTCATCTTAAAATGATACGTCGGCGTTTCCTTCGTATAGGTTCCGCCTGAGGAATAACCGCTGAACAGTGCGGTTGTTTCAGGCACCACGCTGAAATCCGTGAATGCTGAACCTGCGCCAAGCACCTGTATGGGTGCGCCCCAGGACATAGCGAGCAGCGCGGACAAAAGCACATAAATGATAGCGATGCGACGATAGCGCATCCTGTTGTGATTCACACAAGCTGAAAACATAACTATTTTCCCTCATCTCTTTCTAAGTTTTCTATCAATCTATCAGCGGAAGTTTAAAACTGGTTAAAAAAACATGCATAAAAATACATTTTTCGACGAAAACGATAAAAACCGATTTCCTTTTAGCAAGGAACCGGTTATTTTGGTCTAAGCCTTATGGAACGATCTCTTCATAGGGCAGTTTAAGTTGTATGGGCATCTACAATTGATTTCCCAGCACTTATTCTCCTGTTATAATAACCGCTTCAGAATCCAGTAACCGGGCTGGGATACGTAACCAAGCTTGCGGTTTATGGCCAGCATAGGCGCGTTGGTAGAGTGATTATTAGTTCGTAGCTGCTTCACCCCGTGCTCGTGAGCGAATCGAATGGACAGAAGCTTTAGTGCGTACGCGATTCCTTTACCTCGATATTCCTTGACAACTCCCGTAAATAGCGTGTACATCTCGTTGCCTTGTGGAACAAGACAAGTCATTCCTGTCATTTCTTCCCCAGACATCGCGATAAATATACATCGCGGGTCCATCCGGCTGACCATGGCGGCAAACGTCTCGTACGGAAAATCAAGCGCACCTTGATAGTCTGGCGTGTCACCGGAGAGCTGCTTCACCACCCGATACAAGCGCTCCATATCGTCCTCAGGCGAAAATTGCTCAAACGTACAGAAAGTAATGCCATATGCTTCGGATGCCCGCACACCTGCGTCGATCGATCCAGCACGGACTCGAACTGGTGCGATTTGAATGTAAAACCACGGTGCTCCGCCCAAGCGCGGGCCTCGGGATGGTTGTCCCGAACGGCAGTCTGCAATCCAATAGGGCATTCTTCATGAACATATTGCGCGAGAGCCTCCTCCAGCAACTGCCCGTAACCCTGTTCACGATGTAAGGCGTCAACAATGATAGCTTGGCTTAAGAAGCCTTGCGGAGTCATTCCTGTAGCGTGCAAAAGCTGCGCCATTCCTACGACTTCGTTATTTACAGTCAAAATTATCCTTCTAAAAAACGGATATGTCCGCACCCTCGCCTCCTGCATCTCAAACATGTCTTCGCCAATTGGCGCGTTGCTCGTTTGATTGAGCAGATTACATACTCCAGCCTTATCGGATTGTTCATATGGACGAATTGTAGTTATCATATGCGATCGCACTCCTATTTGATCTTTCAATGCTGGCAGTAAGCAAAAATTGAGCAAGGTAATAGGAAATCATGACCCCGTATCCCGACCATGAAAGCGACATGACAAACATGTTCCAAGCAAGCAGCGAATCGGACATGAAGAACAATATTGCGCCCGCTGCGGCAATCCATCTTCTACTAATTACAGCGCTCCAAATCATGATAGAAATGACGACGACATAAACTAACACAGGCAACCATAATTCTGTATTTCCTCCTGCAAGAATGCCTGTGCGAAGCCTGCTTAAGAGCAAAAAGGAGTAGGCCGCAATCGGAATTAGAGCAATCAAATGAAAGGGAGAAAACCGCCAACGAGTCACAAAAGCAGCGACATATGCGAGATGGGCAAATAAGAATGCGACCAACCCATACGTAAACCATTGCTTTCCTGTTAGCAATAAGAAACAATCGCCTATGGCCGAGAGGAATAATCCTGTAATGATTAAATATTTATAGGGCTTGGCAATGTTTCGTATAGTTGCTGCCAGCACGATCATCAGAACGATCGTTCCCGGCTTAAAAATCCAACGCAGCGTCATATTTTCGCCCGCTAAGGCAAAAAGATAGGCTACGCCTGAAAAAATAACAGCGCCTAATAATAATTTTCGGTACATGTCAGAACCCCCTGTTAAGTGTCGATACCCAACGATTATTAGGTAATTCGTTTAACCCCCAACGCATCGGCAATGCCTTTAGCGCCCTGTTCCATCACTTGATCGTGATTCCAAACGAACGCGGGCCTCAAGATCGGAGCTAACAAGTTCATCCATTTCTTATTCGCATTTACCTGCCACACATATTGGACATGAGTCAGGCTGCCTTCTTGCGATAAGGTCCAAACCCCTCTGCCTTCCAATTCTCCTGTCGCCCTGATTTCTAGATACTTGGGCTCTTCTTTCCTTACGATTTCGGCTACGAAAGCTAGCTGGTAGGGGAGCTTCGTTCTGAAAACATAATGATACGTATTGCCAATCCCATCTTGCCTAGGTCCTTGATAAAGGGGCTCGGAACTAACTCCACTCCACCAATCGCCATACTTAAAACCGCCGATCAGTCCCCAAACTTGATTGATATCAGACTCGAATTTCCAATTTGTTTCAAAACTATACGTATACAAAGACATTCCGCTCCTCCTCGAAAACCATTCTTATCGCAAAACAATAAAGCCCCTAGATACGTGAAATGATAACAACCCAAGTTTAAAAACGGTTAAAAAAAAGCGATATTCCATATAAGGAATATCGCTTTTACTAAAATTGAAATTTATGTAACCCGGCTAAATTTATACCCGAAGCCCCTAACCGTCTGAATGTACTTGGTTGATGATTGATCGGGTTCTATTTTTTTGCGTAAATTGCTAATATGGACCATTACTGTTCGCTCATCGCTAAAGCTGTCCCAGCCCCACACCTGCCTGTGCAATTGTTCCGCGCTAAACACTTGGTTCGGATTTTTCAGCAGAAAAAGCAAAAGCTGCCGCTCTTTGGCGAACAAATCAATTACCTCTCCCTTCACCAGAACTTCCAAGCTATGCAAATTCACCTGCAATTCGCCGCATGTGATCAACATGCTTTCCTTTCCGCGTTTTTGAATGGCTGACGCTCGTCTGAGATTCGCTTTCACTCGAGAGACGAGCACCATCGGATCGAACGGCTTGGTCATGTAATCATCCCCGCCGGTATCGAGCCCCCCGATGATATCGTCCGCTTCCTTTTTGCAGCTCAGAAAAACGATCGGTATATCCGAGTCCTCACGAATCTGCCTGCACAACTCTACGCCATCCATATCGGGTAGCACAATATCGAGAACTACCAGATCGGGCTTCTCCTGCTTCAAAAGCCCCAACGTCTGGCTCCCGTCGTTCGCCATGACTACCTGCAGCCCGTGATTCCGCAAGTAGAGGGCAATCAGTTCCCGAATTTCCTTTTCGTCATCGACGATTAATATTTTTGCGCCCGCCGTCATACGTCTGCTTCACCCTCCATATCGACCATCGCTGGGAGCGTAATGGTAAACGTACTTCCTATGCCAGCTTTACTTTCCACATCAATCGTCCCCCCATGATGCTCAATAATTTCTTTGCAAATTGCCAAACCGAGGCCTGTTCCAGCTGAACGGCTCTTGTGCGACTCTCTTCCCCGGTAAAAACGGTCAAATACAAACGGTAAATCATCATCGTCAATGCCATTTCCCGTATCCGAGACTTTAACCCTTAAACCTAAGTTGCCCTTCTCAAGAGAACCGTAATTTTCGATGATGAGATGAATGGAGCCGCTAACTGGCGTGAATTTTTGAGCGTTGAACAACAGGTTCATCACAACTTGCTCGATTCGCACAACGTCGATCCATACGATTAGCTGTTTATCCGCAAGGGAATCGGCCTTATCGATATAAGCAAAGCTATGGCCTTCTTGCTTGATCGGCAGCTCCAATTTATCAAATAGGGAGCGAAAAAACGCCACGGCATCAACCGCTTGGCAATCAAACCGAATTTTGCCCGATTCGAACTTCGACAACTCGAACAAGTCGCTGATTATACGATCTAAAATCACTGTTTTTTCATAAGTCAGCCGCAAATAGCGATCATGGTTATCCTCATCTATTCGGTCCAAAACAGCCTTCACATAACCTTGGATGAGCGTAAGCGGTGTCCCCAGTTCATGCGAAATGTTTGATAACAGATGACGACGCGACTGCTCCATTTTCACCAATTCCTGATTGATCGCCTGAATGCTTGCATTGGATTGTTCCAGCGCCTCGGTTCTTTCTTCTACCTTTACTTCTAGCAATTCGTTCCACTCTAGCAATTGGGCCGACATGCTCTCAACACGAGCAAACGATTTTGAAAATTGATGCGATAAATTAACGGACTCCATGAACACATAAAACACCATGCCAAGCTGCATCAAATCTCCTGTTGCCACAATATGATTGTAAAAAAGAATATCATTGAGCACTAATACCAATAGGACGAGCACTGCCGCCATGTTGAGCGAAGCCCCTTCTCTTTTGCGCAGGTAAGCCCGAATAGAAACATAGATGACATAACAAATGGCGAGCACAGAGACAACTTGAAAAGCTAGCATACTATATGTGTATATCGACGCTGGCGTCAAGAGGACAAATAAACTATAAGCTGCAAGGGCTAGGACAAACCAATCTCTCACTTTGCGATGCATTTCGCCGGGATATCGCGAGTAGGAGAACATGATCAGCATCAAGAGGGCAACAACCACCGACAAATATTCCAAATGAACCTGAAACTCCCAAGCGATATGCGGGAATAGGTACGTGATTAACGTAGGTCCAGTGACCATCGCTCGAAATCCCATCCCCAAAGCGAAGCAACCGAAAAATAGCGGCGATTTATCCTTTCTGCGTGCCAGAAAGAGGCCGATATGGTATAACCCCATCGTAAACAAACTGCCTATCATAAGTAGTTGAAATGCAATCTCTTTTTCGCGGCTGACCATCACATCTTTGGAAACGCCTATGCGGAAGGATTCCCACAAGCCGCCTTTGCGCTGCACGAAATTAGACACTTGAATGACTATTTCGGTCTCGCTGCCCTGCAAATGAAAAAAGACAGGTTTAGGGAAATTAGCCGGATCCATCGTTTCTTTGCTCGTTCCAACCTTGCCGTTCGCTGCCGCCAGCTCCCCGTTAATCCATAATTGATACGCTGTCGCGACACTTGGAACATAGAGCGCCATGCTGGTGCCGTTGTCAGCAGCCGATGTATGAATCCGCAGCCGGTAGGTCGCATAGCCTTGATTCGACAAAGCTTGCCCGCCCGACTCTTGCCCCTCCCACACCTTCGGCACTAAGGCATAAGCGGGAGCATAAGGAGCTGCGCTATCCAGACTGCCCGTAAAATCAGCGGGAGTTAACAAATGGTTCCAATAAAACTCCCATTCGCCATCCAGATTTTTCAGCCCGTCATGCTCCCCGTTCCACGCTGATAAATCCAGAATACCTTTCACTGCCTCAGGCTGAATGCCTTTTCCTAACGCAGATGAGCCGGGAAATAGCAGAAATAATACGCAGGTTAGACACAGAACATATAGTTTGTACGTTGATTTCCTCATGATTGATTGCATCGCATAGTCCTAATCTTCGACATTTGTTCTTATTCGATATTTTTATGATAGGAGGATTATATCATTTTTGGCTCAACCTCAATATCAGTAATTGACTTTTTCACTACAAAGTCATATAAGCAGGAACGGAGGACGATTGGAAAAAACAACTGCAAATGGATGAGCCCGTTGTCGTATTGGAGCGTTCTAGAACTGCGAGATCTGGCCCTAAATAGCAACAAATCGTTGGACCAGAATGCAATTGATGTGCTTGGCAATGAAATTATTTTATTATGGCGACTTTCTCAAATCCTGTACTCCCCCGTGTTCCCTTGACTGAAAAACGACAACGATCTCAGTCAAGGGTGTTCTTCATCTCATAATCTCCTTAGGCCATGTTCCCAAATGCTGTTAGAAAGCAAATCAGAGTCGCATTAAGGTAATTAGCTCTTCTTCAATGATTTCACCGTTGTCACGGAAGCCGAAGCTTTCATAAAGCTTTTTGGCTGCGAGGTTATCAGCCTTATAAGAAATCCAGCAGTAAAGTGCAGGCCCTGCCGGAGAGGTGCGGATAAATTCCAAGATTTTTTTCATGGCTTCCCGACCATAGCCCCTGTTCTGATATTGCTTGTCAATCATCAGTCGCAGGATGCAATAGCTATCGTCTGCGATTGCAGGGAGTTCGTACCCGGTGATTCTGTAAGTAATCATAACAAATCCTACAGGCTGTTCATCCGCGTAAATGGCAAACGGAAATGGATGTCCCCCATTGGTGGCAAGGACATAACACGAAGCCACGCTTGACAGATTGGACGCAACGAAGCGTCGTTGATCTTCTGTAACTTCCAGGTTAAATATGGCACGTCGGTTTTCCAGCGTGATTTTTCTGAGCGTAATCATAGAGATCTGCTCCCTTCATTAGCTTTGGTAAATGAATAGTTGGCTCCATGTTTAATTCTCTTTAACATCTTTGCGCCGCGGTCGCTTAATTAACATACAATTTATCGAAAAAAAGTAATAGACTTATGTTGAATTTTTTTATAGACTATTATGTATCCATGACTTTTTTAGGGATCATCCTTCTTGGCATTATTGGTTAACCGGCACATAAAAGTGGCGGTTTTTTTGTTGAAATGCTACAGCTATAACCATACTCAGACATTGTTTAACTTTTTCTAATAAATAAAAAAAGCCCGCTATTTGCACGGACTTCATTCGTCTATGTTCTCTTCTCTAACATAGCGATTAGCAACCTTTATTCGACAATGTTAGCCATGCCCCAGTCACTTCCACATGCGTCACGCGGCGAAATATGTTTTAATATACCAAAGGAGTGTGATTTAATGGACATCAAATCGTTTCTATATCCGAAGAATGAGGTCTCTTACCTCAAGACATCCTCTAATATGAAAGAAGCCATGGATAAATTGGAGGCAAGCCACTATACGGCCATTCCGATTTTGGACGACAATGGCTTATATTTCGGTACGTTATCCGAGGGAGATTTGTTATGGAAGCTGAAAGCCACGCCCGGCCTTGGCTTCGATACGATTCACGAAATACCAGTCGTCTCCATCAAAAAAAGGATGAAAGTCGAATGCGTCGAGATAAATGCTGATTTGGACGATATGCTGGCGCTGGCGGCCGATCAAAACTTCGTTCCAGTCGTAGACGCCGATCGCGTCTTCCTTGGTATTATTCGGCGAAAAGATATAATCGAATATTATACCCGGAATATTTCTGATTAGTCGGAAAGCGTTGATCCTGCGGAATCATGAAGGCTGCCGTTTGCTGGCAGCCTTTTCTCTTCATGCAGAGGGTGGATCTGCTCCACTATTTGATTAGGTGTCTATGAATAGTTCTCCATAATATAGTTTTTCAAAAAGGCGTTGCTGAATTTGCCTTGGGGGTCGCATTGAAGGAGCAGTTGCTGAAAATCTGGCAATTTCTCGTATAGGGATTGTAGATGGACGGGCGGCATGGCAAACAGCTTTGCCCAGTGCGGACGGGCATGGAAAGGCGCAATCTGTTCCTCGATTATCGGTAATAGTTGCCGGACAGCTTCCCAATCCGCTTTCCATGTAAAGTGAATGGCCACCGAATCCTGCTTGTAACAAGGACTCATCCACAGATGGTCTTCCGCAATCGTGCGAATCTCGGACACATACAGGTGTGGCGATATGCAATCCCGTATCCGGTCAATCGCACATAGCGCATGATAGGCATCTTGACGCGGCACAAAATATTCGCTTTGTAGTTCCTCGCCGGCGCTAGGCGTGAAATCCATGCGGAAATGCGGCAGCCGTTCATGCCATGGCCCGGGAATGCCAAGCTGCTCGCTGCAATTTTCCGCAGAGTAACCTGGTACTGGATGCCGAGGCGCACTAGCGGGCTTCGCGCCAAAAAAATCGGATTCCACAAAGGTAGAGTCATGGTCTGATATTTTCCGCTTTAGCCAGACTTGATTGAAATTGGATGTCTTCCAATCCGTGAAGAGACTAACACTGTAAGCACTAGAGAAAATATCGTCAAAATGATCCTTAAGCTGCGCTAAAGGCAAATTGTCGAATACGTATTGACTAATCTGGAATGCGGGTACCACATCAAGAGTAATTTGCGTGATAACGCCTAGTCCCCCTAGTCCCACAACCGCTCCGGCGATGAGCCCTTCTTGTTGATCACGGGAGAAAACGACCCTCTCTCCATCCGCTTTGACAACCTCCATGGAATGGACCGCTGAAGCCAGATTACCGCTGCGGTCACCGGAACCATGTGTTGCCGTTGCGCATGCACCTGCAATGGTAATGTGCGGCAACGACGCCAAATTGTGCAAAGCATAGCCGCATCCGTACAGCTCATGGGACAGATCCCCATATCTAATACCGCCTTCGACCGTAACCTTATTGCGTTTATGGTCTATTTCTATTACTCGGTTAAGCTTGTGAAGAGAGATGAGGCTCTCGGTACAATCTGCGATTCCATTAAACGAATGACGAGTGCCAAGCGCTTTGATTCGACTGCTGCGTGCTACCCATTCTTGTACTTGTTCAACCGTTTCCGGAACATGGAGTTCCGCAGCGCTATATTTATAGTTGCCTGCCCAGTTTCGGTTATTTTCCATCTACATACACCCCCGCTAAATTGGATGAAAGATTCGCGCAAAAATATTGATAGGTAATAAGAAAACATTCCATATGTTATCGAAGTATCCTGCCTGTAGGCTTAATAAAAAAAGCAGGCCACCGAAGTGCCTGCTCATACTCTTGTTATTCGACTATTGTTTTTGCCATAGTTGATTAATTTGTAATTCGTGTCATCCGTGCTTTCGAGTCGTTTTTATTAAGTAAGGTTATGTTTATAATTCCCTTTGATAAAAGTCATATAATTGATGAATAGAAGAACTTGATAAGAGATGACTGGCTCGTTCAATTTTCTCGCGTTCCCAATCGAACCAACGCATTTCCATCAACATTTCGATTTCTTTATCTGTAAAACGTTTCTTTATCTCTTTGCAAGGGTTGCCGCCAACAATCGTATAGGGCGGGACATCTTTTACAACAACCGATCCTGCTGCAACAATGGCGCCTTCACCTATCTTCACACCTGGCATTATCATTGCATTCATGCCAATCCAAGCATCACTTTCGATGATGGTATCCCCTTTTCGCTCATAAGAGGTTTCAATATGCTCCGCAAACGGAAGGTCTTCGATAGGGTTAAACAGCTTTCTTGATTTTTCATCTCCCCAAAGGTATCTTACGCACCCATCTTCAAAATCATGATTATCGTAATAGCCGGAATAGTAAGCGTATTCTCCTACTTCAATCATGGGATTGGTGACAATATCCTTCAGATACTTAATTTCAGACCAGTGATTAAACCGATGTTTTTTCATACTAGTTCCTCGCTTCTAATCCACTACTTAAAAAAGCAGCTAATCCAGACAACTATCTTCCTTCTAATCGATATCCTAACTACATTTCCGGGATTTCAGAAGGAACCTTAAGGTTTATGACATCGATCCCTTTTTCGTCGCGTGCTTTTAAGTCTCGCAGAAACTCAAGGAAGCCATACCGAGGTTTCCAACCAATTGTGTTTTCAGCCTCAGAGAGGTCATGTTGCTCCACTTGCTCAGGCAATTCGATTCCGTATTTCTTTAACAAATGGATAGCACCAGGAACATGTGTCTCACACCAATCCGGCCCATGTTTTTTGAAGTTTTGGATGGTTTCTATCGGCATGCCGTGATTCGTATGAACAATCGTGCGAAAAAGACCTACTCTCTTCTCCAAAACTGCTTTGACTGAGGCAACTGTAGCTGCAGCAACGTCCCTTCTATCGACACCATTGCGAAGCAACCGTTCTCCGAACTCTAAGTACGGGCGTGGTATAAACTCATGGTAACGAAGCATGGCTATCGATGCACCGGTCATTTCATGATAAGATCTACAAAGATCTTCCCCAATAACTTTACTAACCCCATAGATCGATGACCATCCATATGCCATTGAAGAAGCATACACAATAGATTGAATCCCCAATTGCCTGCATGCTTCCAGAACATGGAATGTGCCATCTACATTTACAGCAAAAATCGTCTCATCGCTAACAGGCGGATTGTGTGCACAGTGCCATGCTGCCAGATGAACAACCGCATCCATACCTGTTACAGCTTGACGCACATCTCCGGGGCTCCTTGTGTCGCACCTAACAAACTCGATTTCTCTCAAATCGTCCGCATTTGGAGGCATAACATCTGCCATCCTAACCGAATAACCTGCTTGAATTAATGCTCTGCAGACAGCTTGACCGCCATTGCCGGCAGCACCGGTTACAAGAACTTTCATGAGCTCACACCACCAAATTTATTATTTAAGTAATTTATTCGTCATCCTAAAGAAACACCCTTTTTTTCTTCCAGCATTTTTTGGATATGGAATTGTATCTCTTTCGTTGCTTTAGCAAAAAACCGCATCCCTATGTGAATGCGGTTTGTCTGTTAATGGTTCACTTAAAAATTGTTGTAAATAACGTCCGCGGTGACTTTCCCGCTCGTGATGTCTCCCGAGGTGAAGCCGGATACCGTATGGCCGACTTTAAATTCTTTGCTCACTAGTTGCTCTGATGGATCAGGTGCTGTCGGACCCGTTATGCCATAAGTCGTTTTTTCCGTTACCGTCACCCATAACTCGCCGATTCGGAAGCTTTGTCCGTCGGCGCTTACTTCATCAATGACACCTTCAATGTTGACTCGCTGCTTAGCCGAAGTACCAGATCCCGGACCGTTATTTCCATTAACGCCGTTTGGATCAATAGCAGTCCCATTTCCATTTCCGTTCTGGTTAACCGCATACATGCTCAAAGCTAATACAGCGCAAGCGGCAATGCTCGCCGCCCAGATAACTGCCTTGTTTTTATTTGCTGCCGGATTGGCTGTTCTCATAGGCATTTTTCCATCTCGTTTATCGTTATCGATTAGTTTATGCCTGTCTAGGCTTAAGCGCTCAAGCGTACGTTCTTGAAAGTCTTCGCTCGTTTTCAATTTGGACATGGCCGATTTATAGCTCGATTTTTTCATCTTCAGAGATCACCGCCTATAATTTCTTTAAGTTGCTTGCGCCCGCGAGCAAGCCAAGTGCCTACCGTCGCGGGTTTGGCATGAAGAATGTCCGCTATTTCTTCCAAGGAGTAGCCTTCGTAATAATGGAGATGGATCGGTATCCGATATTTTTTATCCAATGATAAAACAGCCTGCATGACCGTGTATTCGTCCTTTGGAAGGTATGACAGGTTGTCCGGTATGGGGCTTCGACTTTTAAACCAGCCCGTCTTGAGCAGGTTTTTGCATTTATTGATCGTTGTTCGGATTAACCAGGCTTTCTCATGATCAACGCTGTCGAAGACGGGGGATTTCTGGAGATAGGCCAGGAATACTTCCTGAGCAACTTCCTCCGAATCGGCAACGTTTTTGAGATAGGCGAACGCTATCTTGACCAGACTGTCGGAATAGCTCGCCACGGCTTTGCGGACGGATTCATTGAGCTCGTATGCATCGATCACCTGAAGCCCCCCTTTCACTAGTGCTACAATCGAGTGGCCCGTTATTTTCATGCTGCAAATACCAGTATGTCCATCTGCCCAATATGGCAACAGTCTCCGTGCCAGAGCAAACCAAAAGCTCCGCTGGGCATTCAGGTTTTGTGATCATGTTAATCTGTTGTTTAGAATTTATTAACATCTGGTTTCTTTGGTGTTTAACTCTCTCTGCTATGATAGATGTATACTAGAGCTATTAAATTAACTTATTTTTCAGGAAAGGATGGGTATGCTGTGCTGAGAATGGCCATCATCATTATCGTGCTTATCATTTCTGGCTGCCAGAAAAGTGATGATCAAGTGCTGAACAACGAGAAGCAGCAAGCAGCCCAAACGGTGAATAACGAAATGGACAAGCTGAACAAAGCATTGCTAACTGCGGCGGAGCAGGGTGATATCGCTTCGATAACTAAGCTGTTAGCCGAAGGTGCCGACATTAATGCAGTTGACCGTCAAGGAAGAACCTCTGCGATGATAGCCGTACATGCAAACAAGCTGGACGTTTTTAACCATTTGGCGGGTCTGGGCGCCAACATAAATATACAGGATGATCGTTTGGATAATCCGCTTCTTTATGCAGGCGCGGAAGGCAAGATGGAATTTGTCCAAGCTGCGATTGCTGCCGGCGCAGATACGACCATCACAAACCGTTTTGGCGGCACGGCGCTTATTCCTGCAGCGGATCGTGGCCATGTTGCGATCGTGAAAGAGCTGTTAACCACATCCGATGTCAATATTAATCATGTGAATCATTTAGGCTGGACTGCGCTTCTTGAGGCGGTCATTCTTGGGGATGGCGGGGCAGATCATCAAGCAATCGTAAAGTTGTTGATTGATCACGGCGCTGATGTAGAACTTGCTGATTCAGATGGGGTTACTCCCCTGCAGCATGCCAAAAACCGAGGGTATAAGGAAATGTCCGAGGCTCTCCAGCTTGCAGGTGCAAAAAAATAGGAGCAACAATTTAAATGGCCGGCAGCTTTATTCTGCCGGCCATTTCCTTTATCATTTCAGTTCAATGGTCTTGGTTGCAACATTGCTGCAAAATTCCTTGTCATGCTCCACAAAAAGAATAGTAGGCGAGTATTCAAGCAGCAACTCTTCAATTTGCATCCGTGAAATAATATCAATAAAATTAAGCGGTTCATCCCATATATGCAAATGAACTTCCTCGCTCAAACTTTTTGCAATGAGCACTTTCTTCTTCTGCCCTCCGCTAAAATCGGAAATATCCTTTTCAAACTGAATTCTGGAAAAATCAAGCTTTCTTAAAATGGATTTAAATAAGCTTTCATCAATCCCGTTATTTGCGGCAAAGTCAGACAAGTTGCCTTGCAGATGGGAAGTGTCCTGTGACACATAGGATATTTTCAGCTGAGTATCCTTCCTGAAGCTGCCTGTATAGCTTATATCCTCGCCGCAAATCAATTTGATGATGCTCGATTTCCCCGAGCCGTTTTTACCCGAAAGCGCAATTCGGTCACCTTGCTCAATCGTGAAGCTTACGTCTGCGCAAACCGTCTTATCGCCGTAAAAAATCGAAACATCATCCATTTCAACAAGCTGGCTTTTATGAAAAGCAAGCTGCGAAATTTCTAAGCTGTCGGCGTTTTCGATATTTTTTAAGAGCTTAGACTTTTCATCAATCGCAGATTGCTGCCTTTGCTCAATGGACTTGGATCTTTTCATCATTTTAGCGGCTTTGTGGCCAACATATCCTTTATCTAGCTTTGAGCCTGAGTTTCGGGTTCCGTTTTTAGTTTTTTCGACTTCATGCGACCAGTTGCCCGTTCTTCTAGATGAATCCGATAAGCGCTTAATGTCTTTTCTAAGTTTTTCGTTCTCCGCAAGCTCAAAGTTATCTTGCCTCTTCTTATTTTCCCACCAACCGGAGAAATTGCCTTTTTGAATTTCGATGTTGGTTTTGTTGATGGAAAGGATATGGTCTACGCAGTTATCAAGAAAGGATCTGTCGTGAGACACCAATATAAATCCGCTTTTGGATTTAAGATAATCACTGACAAGTTTGCGTGCATGCATGTCAAGATGGTTGGTGGGCTCATCGATCAGCAGAAAACTATTTTCTTTAATGAATAAAGTAGCCAGCAGCACTTTGGTCTGCTCACCGTTCGACAAAGAATCAAAGGGCCGGTACAAAACATCTTCAGAAACCTTTAGCAGCGTAAGCTCGCGCATTAATTTCCAGTGAACATAGTCCGGGAATATGTCTTCGATTACATCGATGGTATTGTTTTCCTTGTGTTCGACATGAAAAGGGAAATATTCGAAACGGACATGAGCGGAAATATTGCCGCTATATTCATATTTGCCTAGCAGCAAACCCATAAAGGTTGTTTTCCCCCTGCCGTTTCTTCCCGTAAATCCTAATTTCCAATCACTATCAATTTGAAAATTGACATTTTCAAATATGTTATCGTAGCTGCCTTCATAGGCAAACGTCAGGTTTGTAACATTAATTAATGACATAAAATCATCCCCTGTATGAAAAATAAAAAAGCTACAAGAAAGTTACCTTCTTGTAGCTCAAATAAATACAGTTAATCAAACCCCACTATGGGATTAGATATGGGTATATTGTTTGAGTGAAAAGATAAAGTAACTTTCTTGCATATAAAGAATAAAACACGCGAAATAAACTGCGTTTTTTGTTTTATTGTTTTATATAGATAGCAAGAAATATTACATTATGCGTTTCAACTCCATTCCATGAATTAGCTGTATCTTAACATACTCGCTTTTTAGTTTCAACAACTATAGGGATAAGTATGCATTTAAAATTCTTTTCCCTCCTTTTTATATATTCATGACAAGAGCTGTCACTATTAAGCTCTACAATTAGAATCAATCCCAGATAAGCACAGCTTACTCGGAGCTAACTTTTGAAAAAAAAGGAGAGCACAAAATGACGCATTCTTATCATCCACTGGGCATTAGAAAATTTTTCAGATCGGGTGATCTAACCCTTTCCTATCTTGATTTTGAAGGCGACAGCCATAAGATACTGCTGCTGCTGCACGGTCACATGGGTAATGCTAGAGAATTTGCTAAGCTCGCACACAAATTCGCCGATTGGCGGGTGATCGCTTTAGATCAGCGCGGCCATGGTTGGAGCGAGCATCCTCCTGAGAAAGACTATTCGAGAGCGAGCTATATTGCGGACATTTTCACTTTTATTGATCAAGAACTTGGAGGAACCCCTGTAACGATACTGGGTCATTCGCTCGGTGGGGTTAATGCCTATCAATTTGCGGCCAGATATCCTGAGCTTGTCGACGCAGTCATTGTAGAGGACATTGGCGTAGAATTAAATCACGATATCTCATACGTTGTTAACCTCCCGGAACGCTCTGCATCCTTGCAGCATCTAAGAGAAGCGCTTGCCGATGCAGGGTTTAGAGCCATTGACTACTTTTCTGAGAGCGCGTTTGAGGATGAGAAAGGTTGGGGCTTTCGATTTGATATCACAGGGATGGCAATCTCAACCCAAGGCATAAACGGAAATCACTGGGGCGACTGGCTTGCCTCGACCTGCCCTATTCTGCTAGTCCACGGGCAAAAAAGCTGGGCACTCCAATTAGATGAGGCGGAGAGAATGGTATCACAAAGACCTCTTACCAAGCTTGCCGTTTTTAAACAATGCGGACACGGTGTCCATTCCGACGACGTAAACGGCTTTTATCAGGCAGTAAATGTTTTTTTGGAAGGGCTAAACGGTCATCGTTCAGTAAAATGAAACGCATCAAAATGCATGTGATGTTACTGGGGATATTGACGGCTTCAGGGCTGTTTAAGGTTGGTCTTCGACAATGAAGATCAACCTTTATTTATAAGTCCAGTTATGACAAGCATTGCACCTTAGTGTTGCGGAGTTAGGACGACGTTTCCTCTTTTGTGTCCTTTTTCTACATATTTGTGAGCCTCCGCTGCCTCTTCCATCCGATAGCGTCTATCGATGACAGCCTTTATTTTCCCCGTCTCAAAAAGCTCTTTGAGGAAAACGAGATTTTCTTTGCTCTGCTTTAAGCCTGCGGCCGTGAACATGGCTTTTTTGCTTCCGAACTTTGAAGTCCTTAGCATTTGAAGCATTGTTCCAAGCGCCGGTACCGTCGAGAGATAGATCCCTCTTTGGCTAAGCGTGCCCTTGCATATTGAAAATGAAAGCTTGCCTACCGCGTCGAAAATAACATCATACGTCTGGCCGCTTTTAGTAAAGTCCTCTTTGGTATAATCAATGACCTTATCGGCTCCGATTGACTTCACCCATTCTAAGTTTTTGGTGCTGCATACACCGGTCACTTCTGCTCCGAAAAACCTGGCAAGCTGAACGGCATAAGCGCCTACTGCGCCAGATGCGCCATTGACCAATACCTTTTGCCCGCGCTGAATTTTTGCCGTATCTCTGAGGAAAATCAATGCAGTCAAGGCGCCGTCACAGACGGCAGCGGCTTCTTCATAGGTCGCATTGGCTGGTTTTGTGATCAGCGGTTTATCTTCGGCCAAACACATGTACTCGGCATAAGCCCCAAAGCTGTTTGGACTTACACCAAAAACCTGATCGCCTTTTTTGAATAACGTTACCTCTTTGCCTACCGAATCCACTTCCCCAGCGAGCTCAACGCCCAATATCGAATATTTGGGCTTTCTGAGGCCATAAATAAGTCGGATCATAAAAGGGTCTGCCTTGCGAAAAGCACAGTCCGAGGGTGTTACTGCCGCTGCATATATTTTTATTCTTACCTCATTATTGTTGGGTGTGGGCTTCTCTACTTCTTTCAGCTGTAAAACTTCCGAAGCTCCATATTGGGTGCAAACAATCGCTTTTATAAAAACTCCTCCTTATTTTCGATAAAAAATACTTCTTCGAGCGGCAAGCTGAAGACAAAAGCGATACGAAAAGCCAGTTCCAGAGAAGGCGCATATTTTCCTTGCTCAAGCGCTACGATCGTTTGCCGGGTCACGCCAGCTTTTTCGGCTAGCTGCTGCTGGGTCATTTCATTATGGTTAAAACGTAATTTACGAATGTTATTGCTAATAAGCAATTTGCCCATCTTAGACTCCTCTCCGATAAAAATAAATCTGAGTAATAACGCCGACCACCTCTGACATTAGGCCTGAGAAAATTAGGATGATGAACATCATATAGGGCGGCATGCTCATGACCAGCGATCCCATCGCAAGAAGAAAACCAATGACAAACGCGTAATGAGAATTTCTTGTTGCTTTCAACGCAATGATTTTGTCTAGTTCATCTGCAAATGAGGGTTCTTTTTCATTCGTTGCTATCCGGTAAATGATATTGAATACGATTGAAATAATGATTTTGGCAACTATCGACACCGGGATTAAGATTAAGATGACGGAAGCCCAAAAGCTGAAGGTAGCCGTTGAATTTTGGGTTGCTTGTGGATACCGGTCGAACACATATAAACAATAGAATACAAATACCAGTAAGCTGCCCATTAGAGACACGATATTCTTCTTTTCCTGATAGGACATATTTTCTCCTCCTGTTTGCTAATCTTTACTTCAAGTAAAGTATTATGTACACAATGTAATCTATTTCATACATGGTGTCAATTATGAATTACACATAAATGCGAAAAAAAGGCATAATGCCGCATGAGCATATGCCAATAACTTCGAAATAGACGATTGAAAAATTCGGTTTAAACAATTGCACGAACTTGATCGATTTGATAAACATCCATACCGACCATTTGCATATATTGAGGACTTTCTTTAATAAACTGTACCTTTACCGTAAAATCATGCTCATTCAGCCGGCCGTTTATGTAGCCAGTATCATATAAGCCCTTGAAAGGGACGCTTACCTGCACCTTTTGTCCGATGTTCCATGATCTTGCCCGTAACACTTGGGAGATTGTCTCTCTATCCTGCAAATCACTCAGCAATACGTCCTGATCCTTTTTATCCTCCTTCTCCTGCTCCTTCCTATCGAGCTCCGTAACCATATCGACTTCAACGGGCGCATCAAGCTGATTCAGAATGTATTCATCAAAATTAGCAGCTTTATAGGCTTTTGGATATGCAGCTTTCAAGGTATGGAGCAGCGTGTTCAAGCCATAGAGCCATTTTTTCGCTTCCAGATTGTCAATGTCCCCGCCTTTCTTATCGGAGTCAGGTGAAAAACGGTCGATTGCATTCGGATCAAATAACCCGTAAAGCGCCTCCTGAAGCTGCTTCTTCAGTTTAGTTGAGACAATGGGCTGGTTATCCTCAAAAGACAGCAGCAGCTTGCGATGCCGGCCTTCGTTTCGGCCGCCAGGGACGCCTCCGGTGACCACCGTGCTAAGCGGCGTTACGTTCACGAAATCTAAGTAAGCATAGATAAGCTGCTGAAGATGCGCAATAACTGATTGCAAATTGCTGAAATCGATTTCTTGATCAAGAAGCTTACGCAGCCATCCTTCCGCTTCACCCAGCATATGAGCCTGTTTGCCGTCTACCTGATCCTTCAGTACCGTATAGGCTGATGAAGCAAATGCTTCAAGTGCTAAGCTTTCCAAAGCTCTTGCAGCTGCTTTGGGCGTCTTGCCCGTCATCGTGGTACGGACGGCATCGATATGGGCGGTCCATGCGGTTGAATGGGCCCCCATCCCTTCGGTGCTGGAAAATGGGCTTTTCGAACGGCCTTTAATAAGTACATCGCCAATTTTTCCACTCTCATCAAGGAAAACGGTACTCATGAGCGTTCCGCTGTTTTCGCTAATAAAATCGGATGGACCGATGGCTACTGCCACAGGTTCTGCTTGTTTGGCCAGCACATCCTCGATCGGCACATTATTGGTCCCGCCAAGATTTTGGAAGGCGCGTTTGCCGCGCAGCAAATCGTATATGATTTGATAGGCCTCATCATTGCTGCCGGATAGCTTAAAGTTCTGTTCAACCTCTTCGGCGTCATTTTGCCGGATAAGCAGCAGCCGAAGCTCTTCGGTCAGTTGTTTCTCTTGATTCCATTCAGAAAACTCATAGGAGTATGGATAAGCAACTCTGATTGTATCAAGAAAATGCTGCAAGCCGAGCGCCCATACTTCACAGATCAATACCGGATTCTGACTGTTAACGCGGGACTGCGCGAATACGCCCGGCGTCTCGGCGGCAAACAGCTTGCGAAGCTGATTCTGCACCTTCGTTTTGAGCTGAGGCTTCTTCTTAAGGTCTACCGCCTTGTTATCCTTCTTGATGTCGGCGAGTACCTTTTCGTAATATTGAATGGTCCGCTCGTGTTCTTGTATGCTCTCCTCTGCCAGTTCCGCATTATCCTCGGTTTCCATCATACTCTCTGCGTTCTTTTTTTCTTCTTCCGCACCTTCGATAAACTCGTTCGCCGAAGACGCGGATTCGTACAAATTTAATAATTCCCTCGCCGAGCCCTCGCCGTTTCCTCCCGGATTTCCGCCAGCTACCGTTGCCATGGGCAGGTAATTAACGAAAGTCAAGAGCGCGCTTATAAGCTTCTGCAGCTGCACGATAACGGAAAAAGAATCGATGATATTCTTTTCATCACAGAAAGGCTCGACGTTTGAAACCGCCGTATTTAGACCTATATTCGCATCATCGAGCTTTTTCTTATGGGCTTCCTCCAAGTGGGCCGATAGCCGAAGCAGCGGCGATGCTTGCTGTGCTTTGGCAAAATTAATGATATATTTGCATGCTTCATCAAGGAGATAACCGATCAACTGCCGGCGAACCGCATCAAGATGAGCTACCCAAGCCGTAGAGTGGGCGCCCATTGTTGCGGTGAAAGGAGAAGGCGTGCGTCCTGCGATCAATACGTCAGAGATGGCAATGTTATTGGGATTCTCATCTGATTTAAAGTCTTCATTTGGCCGAATTTCCGATAACACGCGCTGCACGACACCGCGCGAGCTGCCAGTTGAAAGCGTTGATCCGGGCAAGGATGATTTTTCGGCGCGATCCCTTGTCACGACTTGCGGTGACGGCATTCGCTGCATCAATTGCTGTGTCTGGCTGTTTCCAAGCGTCTGCTGCCAGCTTAGGAGCTGGGCTTGCGAAAGGTTCGAGGCTGCCATCGCTTGTATCATAGGTAAACCACTTGCAGGCTGCATGCTGGAGGTTTCATTTGTTTGCTTTACCTGAGGCCGTTTCTCCGGGGCATTCCGATTGCCTGCTTGTTCCTTCATTCGTACACCTCCTAGAATGAAATACTTCCATTATCCTCCATCCGATAGATGCCCGCAACGACTTTTTTTGAGCCATATATGTCGTTCAGCTAACGTTACTTCTCCATGCGAAGCAAACACTGCTGCACATATCCGATGAATTATCTAGCAGCACGTGAGTGAAACGACAAACGCAACAGATTGATCGATTCCGCTCTTATGACGCATAAAAAAAAAAGAAAACGCGCATTTACGCGATTCCTTTTTTTAAGCTTCAATAGGCAGATAAATGTCAATTGCGCTCTCTTCTTGCTCAAGGGTGTCAATAGAACCCCAATATTCGAAATCAAAAGGCCGTGCTCCGTCGATCCCTTGATCTCGGATGGAATCATAAGTTTTTCCGATTTGGGATTCCGGTCCAATATGCGTAACCTTCACATAGCTGCCGGCGGGTATCGTGTGCGTAACAAATCCCTCGGGTATGTGGGTGAAATCACTTACTTCTACCGCGACTACGCTTACGAACGGCACATCTGGCGTCCATTCGCAATCCTGATAAACTTGGACTAAGTAGATCCCGGCATCATCTGATTGATTTGCAATCTCATGGCGTCTGTCAACTAATTGATTGCGTAAGCCTCCGATAATTCCAGCTTCTAGATCTTGATTTAACGATGCCGTTACCGTGTAACCAACGAGCTTCGTCTCGATTCTCTCGAGCGTTTGCACTAGTCCCATTGTCATTTTTGGCATAACCCCTTATTCATAACAAAGTAACAGAACAGAATAATAGTAACAGCTTTACCCTAAAAATGAAAACAACTTTTAATGGGCTTACTCCATATTTAATTTGCTCCTCTGCTTCCAAAAATAAAAAGCGGTTAGAGCATGCATAACAGCGGGTACTGCGCCAAATTCTGTCTTTATCAATTTCGTTTCTCCATAATCCACGGTAATGGTGTCAAATATGCTCTGAACAAACAGGATATGGCTGGAGTGAATAAAACAACGCGCACCGATTGAATACCGATGCGCGCTGACTGCTTAGCTTTTTTTCATTTGTCTACTTGACGGAGGTATGACCAATTAGACGGTTTTTTCGTTCAGTACACGAAATATAGAAAGCTAATTTTGCCTAAACATAATACCTTGCAAGATCACTTCCAGCCCCCAGCGAAACCGTTCCTCGCCCCCGGAGGAGAGCAGCTCCTCTTTTAAACGGCCAATCATCGGGTATTTTAAAACATCTACCGTTTGGTACGATGCGGAAAGCGCTTCAAGCGTGTTTCCTTTATGGTTGCGGGACGATTGCTCGAAGGCTACAGACGAAGCATAAAGCAGCAAAAGATCGACTCCCCACGCCGCTGACGTAGAGCTGATTCCCCCTTCATGCATCCGCCCTAAAATATATTCCGTAATGGCGAGTGAGTTTGGTCCGACTGGAATCGTCGTAAGCGAAAGCTCAGCGATTCCAGGGGATTCGAAGAGTACGGTAAGATAGGAGCGCAGCAGATCGAACAGATTCGATTTCCATGTTCCATCCTTACTATCCGGGAACACAACAGCACCTAAACCATAGTCATACACATAAGCACTTAGCTCCTGAAGGTTCTTTACATATACATAGAGCGAGGAAGGTCCCGTATCTAGCGCTTTGGCGACTTTACGCATGCTCAGACCGGAAGAGCCTTCGTTTTTCAACAATTCCAAGGCGGTTTTCACGATGATATCTTTGCTTAGCGGCTCCTTGGCAGGCCGCGAACGACGACTGATCACGGTACGATTTGAATTTTCCATAATTCCCTTATATCATGCCGGCATGAATTAGTAAACCTCAGGCTTCACGAGTCATTACTCCGTATGAAAACTATTCATCAGCTCCATCATTTTTGGTGCGGCATTTTCAGAGAAGCAAAGCTTTAGATTCGCATCTGATACCTCTGCTGATTTGGACGAATAGACATACATTTTATCCTCGTAAGATTTGACAGCCTCGTTAATATCATTAATCGAGATGATGGACAAAGCCAGCTCCTTGGCATCTTGCATCGCTAGGTTTACGCCTTCGCCAGCAAATGGAGACATCAGATGCGCTGCATCGCCAATTAGCGTAACGCCCGGTTTGTGAGTCCATTTAAGTCCTACGGGCAGCATATAGATGCGTCTTGGTACCATAGGTCCATCAGCGGACCGAATATAATTTTTTAATGATTCGTCCCAATCGCTGAAATGCTGCAACAGATGCTCTTTTGCCGCTTCGGGCTGGTCAAACGGAATGCCACATTGATCCAGCCACGCTTGTTCAATTTGAAAAGCCAAATATACGCAGATGCGTCCGTCTCCATTCAGTTGTCCTAGTATGCCCTTATGATCCGCGAGAGCAAACATTTTCCCGCGTTTATTTAACGTAGTAAGCTCGGGATGATTGACAGCGGCATTGTTCAAATAGAGCTCAACCATGCTAAGTCCCGTGTAGGAAGGCGCGGAATCAGTAAGAAGCGGACGAATGCGGGAGAAGGCGCCGTCAGCAGCTACGACAAGATCAAAGGTATCCACGTGCCCATTCTCAAAATGAAGCTCATGCTTGCCATTTTCCAAGGAGATGGCTTCGATGAGGTTATGCCCCCAGTGAATGCAATCCGCGTCAACCGAGCTTAATAAAAGCTTGCGCAGCTCTCCTCGGTCGATTTCGGGACGAATGCCGACTGCGGGATCGGCATCTTCATCCAAATAGACTTTGCCGGTTTTGTCGAGAAGGCGGAAGTCTTCTCCTTCATATCTTGCGAGCGCTTCGAATTGTTCAATTAATCCCAACTCTTTCAGCGCGATTTGTCCGGAATCGTGATGAATGTCTAATGAACCGCCTTGCTGGCGGCTGGTTGAAGAAGCTTCACGTTCATAAACGGTCGTTTTAATGCCATGACGCTGCAAAATACCGGCTAACGTCAACCCGCCTGGACCTGCCCCAATAATTGCGATACGTTGTTGTTTCTTTGCTAAATCATTTGTTGTTGTCATCATGCTAAGCACCTCGGAATTCGCATAGTTTATTAAAGGCTTGCTCTAGTTATATCATAACGAACAATGTTCGTAAAGAACATTGTTCGTTAATGGTAAAATCATTTTCTTCCATTGTTTGCATTAAGCCAAAATATAAAAAGGAGGAGTTTCGAAAAACTCCCCCCACTGCCCATTTTTATTGAATGATCAAACCAAAACCGTTTTGGATGTAATTCACGTTAGGATTAGCGATATTGCTGGTCGTTAGATTGTTAAACGTAGCAGAGCCATTGCCGGTATAGGTGTAGATGGCCGCTCCCTTATGTGGCGATGTGAACCTAGAGGTTAATATTCCATCGAGACCAGTACCGTTGATGTTGATGTTGTTGAATACGATATTTTCAAATCCGCCGCCGTATCCGAACTGAATCGCACTGCGCTGCGTGTTAATAATATCGATGTTGGTAAAGGTTACATTTTTGATAGAATCGTTTGAAGCCTCTAGATCGATCGCGCCGCGCTCCCCGTTGTAAAGGTCTTTACTCGTACCGCTGTTCATAATAGTCGTATCCGAGAAAAGAATGCCGGTATTGTTCTGGAAGTGGTAACCCGGGAACACGGTGTTCATTCTAATGCCAGAACCGCCTACTGTATCGATGATGATATTGTTTGTTGCCTTGTGTCCTCCTCCTCCAAAAAACGCAATGCCTGCTGCGCGCCAATTGTTCTCAATCGTGTTAAAGGAGAACGTATTATTTACGCCCGCAGGCGCGCCATTGACGTTACTCGTCCATACGGCAAGGCCGTCGTCTCCGTTGTTTCTGACGCTGCTATTGCGAACGGTCGAATTGCTTGTTCCTTGGGCGAAGTTGACGCCGTCGGCAAGGTTGTTTCTAATTCGGCTGTTCTCAATAATTAGGCCATCAGCAAAGATTGCCGGCGTATGAGCGTAATCCCCTACCCAGAACCCGCATTCAAAATGCTCAACCCATACATTGTGCACTTTTGAATTTTTACCGAAATTGTCCATAAAGCCTTTATAGATTGCATTCTCGTGGTAACGCGAGCGCAATTTTGAATTCATATAAATATGGCTGAAATCAAGCTTGCCTTTGACACGGAACGAAATGCCGCCGGAAGCCGAATTCGGGTTCGTAAACTGAATATTCGTATGCCAGATGCCGGCGCCTGCAATCGTGATATCATCGATCATATTGCTGACCGACCCAATCTTCCACATGTTCCCTAGATGGAAGGTTCCTTCTGGAATGTATAACGTTTTTCCTGATGTAACCGCAGCTGTTACTGTCGCTTCAAACGCTGCAAGATCATCTAATCCATCATTGGCTATCGCGCCAAAATCCGTTACGGATACGGAGTTTGCCGGACGGGCAATTGCAGCGGGAACCGGCTCGATTTCGAGGAAGTCAACGCCATATTCCAGGCTATCGGCGCTGCTCTTTTGGATTCGAATCGTGTCGCCAGCTTGAAGCGGGGTATCTAGCTTCCAGTGTACCTCATCAAAACGGAAAAGCGGGCGTCCTCCAGCAGGTGTATCTGCGGGTTGATCGCTAGAGAAATATTGCCAGTTGTAATAGGATGTCAACGGCACGGTCTTGGCTTTAACTCCGTTTACGTAAACGTCAAGTGAACCGCTCAGTCCCATTCCATCTGCCGAGTCAGGCATCGTAAATCGCATCGTTACCCCAGCGCCTGTATCGCCTTGACGAACCGTCCATTGCAAGTAGGAGCCATTCGTAGGCAATGCAACATAACGCTGGCCTGAAGCTTCTGAAGCAATTAGCGCTTGATCAAATGTTGGCGCGGACTGCAGCGTGGCGCCTCCGCCTCTCGTTGCGTCATCCGTATCATATCGGCTATATGGCATGCTTGCGCCACGAGCGGAGTAGACGACTAGAGGTGATGAGCTTACGTTGTTAGCCTGTTTAATTAACAATTCATTAGCATCAGCTGCTACCGATGTTGTTATCGTGTAGTTGCCGGTTGCCGCTGTCCATGTTCCAGGGATGGCAACATTCGCGGATGCCCCCGCAGCCAAGGCTCCGTTATAAGTTCCGTTATAGGTTTGAATCGTTGCTCCGGCAGCATTTTTTAACACGATGGTGATCCCGTGAGCACCGCTAGCCGAAGGCAGGTTTCCTTGGTTTTTAAGACTGACGTTAAAAGTGACCGCATTATTGGCAACCGGATTGCTAGGCGTCCAAGAAACCGTTCCGACTAAGTCGGAGCTGGCAACGGGAGCAACGATGAGCGAAGATGGGTTTGCAAAGCTGTTGTTCGCGTCGTTTTGCTCAATAATGGCGTTGCTCTCATCAACGATGGCGCTGACCGAGTACGCAGCAGCGGCTTTCGTCCCTGCATTCAGTGATACGGTAGCCGAGGCGCCTGCTGCCAGTACGCCAACTGGCGCAGATCCCGCAAGCGTGTTGTTCAGGTAAAAATTGACCGTAGTTGAAGCAGAGCTGGCATTGCCAGTGTTCTTAACGGTCGCGTTCAGCGTAATGGCGCTGGTTTCTACCGGTGAAGCTGGTGCCCATGACATTTCTGTAATGGTCAAATCCGGGTTTGGCGCTGGCGTGCCGTAAACTTGGAACTCGGCGATTTGCCCGCCGGGAGCGCCGGAATTCGACGTAATGTTAAGCTGCAGACGTTTTACAGTCGCCGTCACCGGAATGGTCACCGTGTTATCGGTGGCAGGATTGAACGTATACGATTGTTCTGAAACTAGATTGCTAAAGGTCGTTGTATTCTGATTATGTCCCAGCACTTGAATCGACTGGGTGCGCGTGCTCCATGCGGTGGACGGGTTCAATTTAAGCACGATGGATGTAACATTATGGTTTGCTCCAAGATCGAGCGTCAGTACGCTTGAGCTGCCGCCTTCCCAGTAGGTTGCGGCGTTGTTATCGTTTGCGTTTGCAGCTACGAATGTTTGTGTGCTGGAGGATGCGCTAATCGATTTGCCAATCGCAATGTTGCCGCCAGGTGGAGCTGTCGGCGTTGATGTTGGTGTAGGTGTAGTCGTTGGAGTTGGAACTGGAGTTGATGTAGGCGTCGGTGTTGGAGCCGTTGTCGGCGCCGGTGTAGCCGATGGCGTTAATGTAGGCGTTGGCGTGGTGCTCGTGGTCGCGGCTACCAAGATTTGGTCTAGGTTAACGTTCCCTGAATCGCCTGCATCGTATTTGTATGCGATCGTATTGCTGCCCGCATTCAGGCTAAGCGATTCAATGCTGGTGCCCCATGTATCCCAGTTTGCTAGACTAGGCAGCGAGGATTGACGAATTTTTGCACCGTTGACGTAAATGGTAATCGTCTTTGCGCTTCCGCTCGCATTGGCGTATTTCAGCGTCACGTTACGGCTGCCTGCTTCTGCTACGTTGACCGTAAACGTTGTTGCAGCGCCCTGTGCCCAGTACCCGTCAACAAAGCCTGTTCCGGAGTAACCGGTGTGGTCCGTGTTTACTTTTGCCCCGCCGGACAATGCAGCGGACTCCGCTTGGTAAGTGCCCGATGGCGCGGGTGTTGGCGTTGGTGTCGGCGCCGGTCCGCTCTCGCCATAAATTTCGATTTCGGATAGCTGGGCTGCCGGCCAGCCTGTATTGCCTGTTACTTCTAACCGAACATAACGTGTGCTTGCTGCTCCAAAGCTGATTGTAACCGAATTGTTGTCAATCGAAGGGTTAAACGCATAAGCCGATGGACTAACAATATTCGTAAACGTCGTGCTGTTTGTACTCCCTTGAATGGCGATGGTTTGTGTCCGCGCCTCCCAGCCTGCCGGAATCTTCAAAACGATCTGGTCTATGCTCGTATTTGCGCCAAGATCGACTTGAATCCATTGCGGGAAGGCGCTGTTCGTGCTTTCCCAGTAAGTTGCCTGATTACTGTCTTTCACGTTGCTCGGGCTGTATGTTTGGGATTGACCGCTGGCGGTTATGTTTTTCCCTAACGTAAGATTAGGTCCGCCTGCAGCAGAAACGGGAGCGAAAGGCCCCGCAGACAGGTATAAGCTTGAGATCAGCATGGCAATGACAAGCGACCATGCGACATACTTGTTGCGCATTATATTCCTCCTCAATAAGTTGTCGGTGCGAGAAACGGAGTGCAATTCCATTCATAAAATGATAGCGGTTACAAATCAGAGCATCTCGCTTATAAGCGTTCACCTTCGTTCCGGTTCTCCCTCCCCGCTTGACGATTTTGGCATGGCAGAGGATACTCTTTTCCCTGTCATACACTCTCATTATAGAGACTGAGCGGCCCAAGCTATAAGATGCAATATTACGGAATATGTATGCATTTCCACGATCATACGGTAACCGTGCCAGCTGTTCTGCTAAAAAAAATAGAATCCGCTGTTCATGCGGATTCCGTGCGCTGCTTGATTGAATATTACTTATGCCGTTACTGATTGTTAGGCAAGCGCACGCAGGACGTCATCGATTTTTTTGCCATGCGAGAGGACGCCGTAATTCATCCAGCTGAGAAAATCGACCTCGAACACGCGGTTACTGCGTACAGCGGATAGGGATTGCCAGACGGATGACGCAAAAAGCTTCTTCTTCTCATGGTCTGAAATCTCGAACGTGACGAACAAGTTATCGGCATCAAGCTGTGCAAGCTGTTCGACTGTAAGCTCGGCAAACCTTGCGTTATTCGTTAGTTGATGTACAAGCGGATGAGGCGTCAATTCCAAATCCTTGTATAGAACGGGACCTGTATAGCTTTTATCGGGACCGCCATACAATAAGATCCCTTGCGCATTGACTCGAAGAAAAACAGTCGTTTGATGCCGGATGGAGCGAAGCTTTTTCCGGGCGGCATCTGCTTTATGTTCATAGTCGGATATAATATCAACAACCTTGGCGCTCTTGCCCCTGCCGATCAAATCGGCCATCGTTCGTAAAGTCTCCTGCCAGTCTTCTCCTTGATTGGACATTTTATAAAGCGGGAACTTTTCCTCGAATAAATTTTGATCCCATTTTTCCTGAAACCCAACGTCAACTATAATAAAATCCGGCTTCAGCGGAAGCTGGACCGTTTGTGTAACGAACAAATCAACAGCTGGAATATGCTCGAGTCCCAAATAGGACTGTTTTCCCCAATTCGATATGGAGCATTGGAGGATCGGCGTCACGCCAAGCGTCACTAGAAAATCCTCAAGAAAAGGAGCGAAGACGCGAATATCCTCCCGGTAATGCCGCCGATATTGACCTGGCGAAAGGCCAACCGATTGCTTGAAACGGCGGTTAAAATAAAATTCATTGCCGAATCCGGCGTTCTGTGCGATGTCAAATAAACGGTCATCGGTCTCTTGCAGCAGATGCTTGGCTTGGTCAATTCGGATGCCGGACAAATACTGCAGCGGAACCTGACCCGTCATCTCTTTGAACAGTCGTGTATACTGCCAACGACCAACATCAGCCATCTCTGCGAGCTGACTTACCGACCACTCGCTGCGGTAATCACGGCGAAGCTGATCAATGGTGGCCTCAACGGCATCGCGGCTGCTCTGGGCGTGTGATGCGGTGAGATTTTGCCTGAGAATCATGCGAAGCAGCTCTTGAAAACAGATGTTTTGATCGATCATGGACAGCTCATCGTTAGCTTCTGATAAGGAATGTTTAAATAGCGTCTCAATCAATTCCAAGCATTGGGAGAACGGTTCGCATTCAACTTCACCTATACATGGGAACGTTTCGTACGACCCTTTTTCCAAGCTGGCTTGCTCTCCTTGTCCAATATATTGCACCTCGAAGGCCAGTTCATAATAGGAAAGTCCTTGTTTGTAGGCTTCGCATGCGACTGTCATACCTGGCTCAGAGATGAAGCATTTGCCACGCTCGATAAGATAGCCAAGTCCATCTAGAACCAAGCGCCCTCCGCCGTCCATAAAAATATGTAATAGAAAGTCTTCTTTTTTACACACTTTCAGTTGTTCATGTGGTCCAAATTCCTTATAAACGACTCTGATTAAGCGATAGAGCTTGTTAACAGAAGCTTTCCTGTCGGGGTTAGTCTCTCGCATAGATTTACCCGTCCCTTCCCTCATGTGAGAACGATTATCATTTAAATACTATAAACGATAAAGAAGAGCACTTCAACTGTAGGTTGAAATGCTCTTCGGACAAATGATGCCAAGTGATTGCCGCTTTTCTGTTATTTCAGCAATAATCGTTTTAAATCCTCGATCTTGAGCAGATTAGCTTTAAATGCACCCGTTTGCCAGTATGTCCGTTCAACTTGATAAATGTTACCTTTCTTGACCGCAGGAACGCTTTGCCAGATTGGACTATTCATTAATCCATCGATAGATTCTTTATTCTCAGGCGACGTCCAGCTTCCGTTTGAAGTCAAAATAATGATATGATCCGCATTCAGATCAGGGATCTTCTCCATGGAGATGTTCTCAATGAAGTTCTCCATTTCTGCGACCATCTTTGGCGGCGTTAATCCTAACTCTTTGTACAGGATAGAGCCGACGAATTTGTTTTTAATGCCGAGCAAATTGAGGTCTGTCTCCCCGATATTAAGTCGCATGACAGCAACGGATTCGTTCCCGATGGCCGCTTGCAGCTTCTCTTTTGTATCTGCGATGGTTTGCTCGTAATCCTTCAACAGACCTGCCGCCTTATCTTTTTCGCCTATGAGATCAGCAATGGTTAAGAGAATTTCAGACGATTTGCCCATTAAAATCTCATCAGGCATCCGGTATGTTGGAGCGATTTTAGAATATTTCTCATAGATTGCTTGATCCGCGTAGCCATCGGTAATGATGAGATCAGGCTCTGCATCCAGCAGCGCTTCAATATTACCCGTTATATCGAATTCAGGGGCGTTTAGATTTAAATATTCCTGTTTGCCCCAAGAAGGATGGTACCACTGTACGACTGGCTCCACGCCAAGGGCAACTAAATAATCCTCCAAATAGATGGCCGCAATACGCTTTGGTTTAACCGGAATTTCAACCTCTCCGAAAAAATCCTTTACGATCCGTGTTCCGCTGTCACTTGCCTGTACGCTCTCGTCGTTCTTTGCTGCTGTGTCTGTTTGTGCATTTCCATTGTTCGTTGTTTCTTCAGAAACGTTCTTCTCTCGCGAAGTGCTGCAGCCTGCGAGCACCGTAATGATAATTAGAAGCGCAAGGAGACCTCTTCGTATGTTGTTGCGCGAACCTGCATGCAGAAACATGTTTAACCCACTCCTGTGTATGTATGGTAGTAACGAAATGTCATTAATGATTATCATTCTCATCTCGCTCATGAGCAATTATAACATCATGGATAGTGAATACAATGCTCATTCTATTGTGATTATTTTATACAAACGCGTGATAGGAATGATTAACGGTATGGATTCTGACTAAGAAAAAAGATAAACCCCTATCCCAATAACAACCGGCTAGCAGCAAATCGCTTAGCCATAAGCCGGTTGCGGAAAGGTTTAGGATGAAGCCTCGAAAATGTTTTAGATTAACCTTAAAGTTATCAATAAGGATGATTATTTACGAATATTCGTTGTTGACAACCCTATAATCGTTTTCATATACTGGTTTTGAGTCGATTTCCTTGAAATACATCTTTTATAATTAACTTTAAAATTAACATGATTACGAGGAGGATTATTGTGACAGCAGCTAAACAACCTATTCCAAGACCTGAATATCCGCGTCCGCAGATGGTTCGCTCCGAATGGCTCAACCTGAACGGCGAGTGGGAATTTGAGATCGATTATGGCAAAAGCGGAAAGCAGCGCAATCTGTTTGAAGCTTCTTCACTAAAAGATAAAATTATCGTCCCTTTCTGCCCGGAGAGCAAACTTTCAGGCATTGAGAGTAAAGATTTTATGCCAGCCGTCTGGTATCGCAAGGAAATCGAAATGCCTGCTGAATGGAAAGGCAGCCGTACACTCATACATTTTGGCGCGGTCGATTACGAAACGGAGGTGTGGGTGAACGGAAAATCCGCAGGCACGCATCGTGGCGGTTATTCTTCCTTTGCCCTTGATATCACCCACCTGCTCCAAGCCGGCACAAATGTGTTAACGGTATGTGCGGAAGACGATCTCCGTTCAGGTTTGCAGCCTCGCGGCAAGCAATCGGGCATGTATCATTCCCATGGATGCGACTATACGAGAACAACTGGCATTTGGCAGACCGTATGGCTGGAGTCCGTACCCGAACAATATATGCAATCCTTCAAGCTCACTCCGGATGCTGAGAATCAATCCCTTCATGTCGAGGGTGAGTTTCTGGGGGCAGATGGTTTAACTTTTGTTGTAGAAGCAAAATTCGGCGGCAAAACGGTAGGCTTACAATCCGCTGTAGTAAATGGCAATCAAGGTCGTTTGACGGTTAAGCTATCCGAAAGCCATTTGTGGGAGATAGGTTCGCCTAATCTTTATGACCTGACTTTATCTCTTCAACATAACGATAAAATCATCGATACGGTTGAAAGCTATTTTGGCCTTCGCTCTGTAAAATGGGATAGCAATGCAATCCTCATTAACGGCAAACCTGTATTCCAACGTTTGGTGCTGGATCAAGGCTTCTATCCTGAAGGCATTTATACGGCTCCAACGGATGAAGATCTTAAAAGAGACATTGAATTGTCAATGAGCCTTGGTTTTAATGGCGCACGCTTGCATGAGAAGGTGTTTGAGGCGCGTTTTTTGTACTGGGCAGATCAATTGGGCTACATCGTTTGGGGCGAGCATGCGAACTGGGGTCTCGATATTACGACGGCAATTGGCCTTCAACAATTTTTGCCTGAGTGGATGGAGATCGTCAAACGCGACTATAATAGCCCTGCTTTAGTGGGCTGGTGCCCGTTCAATGAAACGTGGGACGGTCCGCAAGGCGCCCGACAAAATGATGAGGTGCTGCGCATTACCTACCAAGTGACCAAGTCATTGGATGCTACTCGCCCAGTCATTGACACGAGCGGCAATTTCCATGTCATCACAGATATTTTTGATGTCCATGATTATGAACAGAATCCGGAAAAATTTGCTCAACATTATGAGGCAATGCGCAGCGGCGGAGATCGTTTCGTCACCTTCGACAATCGTCAAAAATACGAAGGCCAGCCTTACTTCGTCAGTGAATATGGCGGCATTTGGTGGAATCCAGGCCAAGTCGATCAGAAGAGCTGGGGTTATGGCGATCGTCCGCGTTCGGAGGAAGAATTCATCTCCCGGTATGAAGGATTAACGTTAACGCTGCTGGAGAACCCGTACGTTTGCGCATTTTGCTACACGCAGCTCTACGATGTCGAACAGGAAGTAAACGGTCTCCTCACATATGAGCGGAATCATAAATTCGATCCTGAGGTCATCCGGCGCATTAATGCAACTGTTGCTGCAATTGAGAAACAAGCAGTGAATTCTGTAAAATAAGCTGACTTGCTCAAAATAAACAAGCGATCCCATACGGGATCGCTTGTTTGTTTTATAGACCTAATAAGCTGCTAATGAACTTATCTAATGCGGCGGTATCCGTGATGTTCTTATTGCAAACATCGCTGTTCACGCACATATAATTGCCAATCGCTTTGTAGTAATCGGGTGAAGCATTGGCTGGCTTCTTCGCAATCGCCGTAATCAAGGCGATCTCCTCATGCCGATTACACAAAAAACAGGTGCTTTTCTTATTTGTAGGCGTTAACTTCCCTTCAATTCCGACAAGCTGCCCGTTAAGACGATACACGAGAAACAATTTGTTCGACGCAATATCGCGCCAGCCCATGTACGTAACATAACGGTAATCAAAAGCATCTAAATCGGGGACCTTTAGCTTCTTCACTTTGTGAAAGAGCTTTTTGATTTGGGCTGCAGTCACTTCTGCAAAAGGCATCATCAAAGGTTCTAACGATTCCAAATAGTGCTGGAAATCTTCCGTCTTATTTAGCGTCGAAATCTTCTCCAGATGCTGCTTTTGAAGCTCTGTCGCTTCCGGGAACGCCTCTATTGATTTGATTTGCGCGCTGGACCTTACCGCCTCCACTACTTTCGGATCAGATACGGTGTTGCACGCAGTTTGCAGCAGGTTTACCTGTTTTTTTATTAAGTTATATTGATGGTTTCTAATAAATGGATTACTCATTGCTTTTCAGCCCCTTATTTTTATTGAAAAATATAAGTGGCAAAGCCATCATTAGAAACGATATAAGCTGAATTGGGCGAAAATATTTCATTCCGGCCCCATGCAAAGTATCGCCCTAATACTAGGCTTTGCATGAGCAGATTCTTCTTCCGGCAATTTGATTTGCCATACCTATCGCCTCCCTTGCCCTACATTATAAATGAGATATCGCTTTGACTGCAACTTGTATGCAGCGCTGGAATTGAAACTAAGACGTGTAGTTCCTGCCGAGTCCAAGCTCGGTAAGAAGCTGGCGGTAAGCAATGGATGTGCGGTCGGCAGGAATATGAGCTTCTGCCGCCAGATCAAGCGGAAGATCTTCTGGCGTTTGAGCTTCGACCATTTCCCGATCTTCTTGAAACACTTGCAAATTAAAGTTTACCGTATCTTCGACTGGCGCTTGTTTATCGAAATTCCGTGATATCGGACAAAATAAACGCGTAAAACGTGCCGAGACCGGAGATGCGCAATTTAGAATCATCAGCTTTGCCTCATCCGGAAAATGAACCGTAAGCGACGCGGCAAATGGAGCAAATACCCGAAAAGCGCGTAGCCACATAAAACCTTCAGGCGCAGGGTTTTCCTGCCCCTTGCCATAGTTGCTGACCGTGCTCCAATAATCGGCAAGCAGCTGATCCCCTTCCCTTTTTACCTTGTATTGCGGCACTTCGGTGTTGTTGCGATCTCCAAAGGTTTCGGTATGCACGTATGCAAAATGGGATACATCCAAGAAACCTTCCATTTGGCGTCCTGCCGAACCGGCGATATCAAAGCTAGGCGGTAAAATATTAATGAAATCCGGATCATCCCAGCCTGCGAATTCCGGAATTTGTTCATTGGTAGAAGCAAGTGAAGTCCAGATTAGACCATATCTCTCGATGGCAGGATATATAATCAATTTTAGCTTGGGTGAAATTTTGGAGCTTGGATGTGCCGGAACTGCGATGCAGGCACCTTCGCAATTGTAACGAAAACCGTGATACGGGCATACGATTTCGTCATTCTCCACCCAGCCCTTACTAAGAGGGGCGCCGCGGTGAAAGCATAGATCTCGGGCGATAACGACTTTGCCGTGGCTTCGATAGCAAACGAGCTTAACATCTAACAGCTTGACGGCGACTGGTTTATCCGCAATCTCGCTTGCAACGGCTACGGGGTACCAGTAATTGGAGAGAACATGCCAATCATTCGGAGTAAATGTACAGTCGCGGGGAAGTTCCGTTTTATTAAGCTCGGCTTGTGATTTCGATTTCATATTCATTTTTTCTCACCTCATTATTTATTTGGGCTTGCTGTTTGCAAAAACTTACTTCCCATCCTGCCATTGAAACGCAAAAAACCCAGGCTTAAGAGGCGCATTGTGAAATTATCCTTCAGCCTTCGCAACCGTAGCGGCAGCGAAAACAAGGAAACTTCGACTCATGCGGCCTCTTGTAGCCTGGGGCAATTACGGTTGCCTGGTCGAGACGCTCAAACCGATTAATGAGCTTATACAAGAGTTAATGTTATATTTCATAACACGAATATGACTTCATAATAATGGCGCAATCCATTTCTGTCAATCGTTAATTGGCCCCTTTTCGTTCTGGAAGCTGCACATCAGATCCAAAAACCCCTTACACAACAGGGATTGTAAATATAATCGAGCAATTCACTTTCATGATCACAGTTAAATCAGATATCTTTAATGCTTGAATTTTGGCTGAACGTCCATATTCATATGTCAGAAATAGTGACGTAAAAATCAGCTGATCAACGCTAGATAAACTTGTACTTTTGCAGTAAACTAATTTAATCTAGTTATATCTATTTATATCAAAACAAGATTGAATTCATTTAAAGAGAAAGGATTGTCATATGATTTTTGTATTCGATTTAGACGGTACGATTTGTTTTAAAGGACAGCCTGTCTCGGAGACGATTCTAAGCTGCTTAGAAGATCTGGCACATGCTGGGCATGAAGTTATTTTTGCTTCTGCTCGTCCTATCCGGGATATGCTTCCGGTGCTTCATGAACGTTTTCACCGCTTTTCCCTGATTGGGGGCAATGGTTCACTCGTTTCTAAAGAAGGCAGTATTACGCACATAGAAACATTTAGCGAGGATCTAAAGAATGTGCTTCTAAAGCATATAGAAGAACATCAAGCGACTTATCTGATTGATAGTCATTGGGACTATGCGTATACCGGCGCATTAGATCATCCTATTCTAAAAAATGTCGACACCTCAAACCTTGCCAACCGTGTGGATGCCGAGTCCCTCTTGTCCATTGTTAAGATACTCATCATTACGGCGAACGATTCGGAAGTGTTGGAGCAAAAGCTCTCGAGTCTTGGCGTAGTTGTTCACAGACATCGCAATGAAAATGTGATAGACATTAGTCCGCAGAACATTCATAAGTGGAGCGCTCTGCAAAAGCTAGGCGTAGAAGAAAAGCAGTTTATCGCTTTTGGCAACGATACAAACGATATAACAATGTTCAAGAATGCCCAGCAAGCGATTATGATTGGGCATCATGATGAGCTTGCGCAGTATGCTACGGAAGCGATTCCGCTAGTTGGAGATTACGAAGCAAAAATCGTAGAAAAGCTGCAGGAACTAGCTAGTTCAATTACACAACATGCTATAATAAATGAATTCCATGAAATGAGGTAATAAAATGATACAAAAAGCAACGTTTGCCGGTGGCTGTTTTTGGTGTATGGTAAGCCCGTTTGAGGAACAGCCAGGCATTCACGGCATTTTGTCCGGTTATATGGGCGGAACGCTGGAGAATCCAACTTACGAGCAAGTATTAACGGGGGAAACGGGACATTTGGAAGTGGTGCAAATTACGTTTGACTCCACCATCTTCCCTTACGAAAAGCTCTTAGAGCTTTATTGGCCGCAGATCGATCCTACGGATGCTGTTGGGCAAGGCAATGATCGCAAGAGCCAGTACCGTGCGGCAATTTTTTATCATAATGAGGAACAACGCCAGCTTGCTCAAAAGTCTAAAGAGGAGCTCGGCAAGAGCGGCCGGTTTGACAAGCCTATTGCGACTGAGATTGAGGAAGCACAGGTGTTTTACCCGGCTGAAGAGTACCACCAGAACTATCACCGCAAAAACCCGTAATTTTATAAAGAATCAAGAGTTTATTCAGGACGCGATGCGATTATTGAGAAATATTGGAAATCATAACAAGCTCAACTAGCGGGAGTTTTTCCTGTTAATTGTACGCAGACGGTAGGGTTTGAGGATGCTTCTTCCTATGGACAAACCAAAATACGCCAAACGAGCCTTAGAAGTGATTCTAACCGCTCGTTTGGCGTTTTATTATGCTAGTTGAAAGCTCAAGAGCGCCATTTCTTCCGTATTTCCTCAACCGTTGCCAAGGAAACCGTATCCTGCAAAATATCACCCGGCTGATTGCCTCTGCCTAATATATAGCCAGCAAAGCTTGTGCCCGTATAATCAAAAATATATTGGAATTGCTGAACGAGCGGAATTCCTTTCAAATGAGGTTCATCATCGCCAATGCCAATGACGTAGGCTGTTTTTGTCGCGAAATTCGCTAGAAAATCTGCCTTATTCTCTCGCAAGGATTGTGACCAACGATCAATGAACGTCTTGGTCAGCCCGGATGCGCCATACCAATAGATCGGTGTAGCAAACACGAGAACATCCTGCGCGAGCACGCGTTCTATCACTTGATGATAGTCATCCTCTGGATAGGGTCCCTTCTCGGAATGACGATAGTCTGTGATAGGGTCAATGCGATAGTCAGACAAATGAATTTTATCTGTCTCAAACCCATCCACCAAAAGATTAGCTAACTGCTCCGCATTACCATTTTTGCGCGAGCTTCCATAAATGACTGCGATCCCCATCCGTCTGTCCCTCTCCTTTTGCTAGCTTCTAACTTCCCTTGCCTTATACAACATACCCGCTTCCCTGCTGACACATTACAAATTCGTATATACTAAGCTTTCGCTAACCCAACCTCCTGCGCTTGATAGGTCACCTTCAAGCTCCCTGCTAGCGACAGAGCAAGCTCTTTCGCCTCTTGAGGGGTATCGCCAACGGTAATGATATAGCCTAAACGATCATCCGAGCTTTTTGCTACCGAAACGGCGTCACCGGCAGATGCCGCAAAGTGTGTACGAACTACATTCGCATGCTGCTCCAAACCATCTAAACCTTCTATTCCATCGAAAATTCCGTCTCGATCCGCGGTGATATAAGCAATCGAGGCTGCTCGATGCCGCTTTTTCTGAATATGAATCGGATTGTCCAAGTAGTAGTTCACAGTCGCTTCAAAAATATCGATCCCAAATGCCTGCACCAATAAATCCGAGGAAATATTATCGCCGCCAGGCCGTCCGTTCACCTCAATAATGCGTGGTCCCGTGCTTGATAGCTTAACCTCCACATGACTGGGGCCATCCGTTATGCCAATCGCTTTTAACGCAGCAACGGCTGTTTGAACGATTTCATCCTGACGGTCCGTATGCACCGAAGTAGGCAGTGTATGGGCAATCTCTACAAAATAAGGAAGCGGTGACGTAATCTTCTCCGTGACGGCTGAAAAAATCGGCTCGCCCTCTTTTACGAACAGCTCGACACTAAACTCCGGCCCATCCAAATATTCCTCGATTAAATACTCTTCGCGGACTTTAAAATCCATATACGTCACTTTGAACGCCACGATAATATCCATCGCGTATTGCAGCTCCGCTTCATCGTTGATGAAGTATACATTTTGACTGCTTGCGCAATTGGTCGGTTTTAGCACTACGGGATACCCGATTTCTTCCGCAGCAGCTGCCGCTTCTTCGTAGGTTCGTATTTTTTTGAATTTTGCGCTTGGCACATGATGCTCTGCATAGGCAACCCGTGCCAAATCTTTATTTCTCGATCTCAGGGCAGCCTCGTAAGGCACCCCTCGAAGCCCAAGCCGCTCCGCTACCTTGGCCGTTAGATGGGACGCATAATCCGTTGCCGGAATTAGCGCATCCAGTTGATCCGCATACCCGGAATGAACGATCGCCTCATAAAGCGACTCTTCATCTCGAATGTCAGCAACAATCAGTTCATGGTAGATGCCTTCATAGCCATATTTCTGCGGGTTTTCCGTGGAAGAGACGATGGAAATGACTTTATGTCCTTGCTCATAAGCGACTCTAGCGAAACTAACGCCATAGAAGCTGGGTTCCACAAAAGCGACCGTTTTGATTGTAGTCATATCTTTTTCCTCCTTAATGATTGGCATGGATTCATACTTGTGCTTCCAGCGCTTTTTTCTCGGATAATCGATTATTTAGCACGTAATAGACGACCAATCCAGCCGCCATCAAACCGCTCATGCAGATAAAGCCCACACCCGGCGAATAACGGTCAATGAAAACGCCAAGCCCTGTGGCGGATACGGTTTGCAAGAGCAGCGAAATCGCCATCCACACCGAAGTCGCGCGTCCCATGTAGGATTTCGAGACTGATTCCATCAACGTTGTTGTCATTAAAATTCGCAGCGAAGAGTTCGTTAAGCCGATCAATACGCTGCCGAAATACAACAATAGAATGGTGGAATTAAAAGCAACTGCCAGCAGGTTCAATACGGATACTAGGAAAAACAATAGAATCGTTCCGTTTTGTGAGATTTTCCTCGCCAAGGGTGCCGCAACAAAGCCGGACAACAGCCCTCCAATCCCGTAAAACATATCCGATAATCCAAAAACGACGGAGTCTCCTTTTACAGCAGTGCTTACATAACCTGGGAGAACCACGTTGTAGACCATCGTGCAAACGAGCGGGATAATCGATACTACGCCCAATAAGAAAATGGAAGGCCGTTCCGCCAAATAGCGAATGCCATTTTTAAACGTGCCGTAGAAGGTCTCCTCCTCGTTCTCGACGGGGATTGGCGTATATTCGATCCGGCGAAGGAAGAGGCTGCTTGCGATAAAGGCGAGCGCGTTCAGCAGCAAAATAATCTCAAATCCAACGTATTTGTACAAAATGCCCGAGAGCGCTCCAGCCATAAACATGCCGACCTGCAAGCTGATCTCGATTACGGAGTTGCCATGAATGAGGTCCTCCTCTGGAAGAATCTCTTGAACAAGGCTCCGAGAAGCGGACATATACAAGGTCCATCCCATACCGTTAATAACGGCAAACGCATAAAGATACTCGATGCGAAAACCCGTCCATAAAAAAGCGCCCGTAATAAGCAGCAGCGCTGCCGCCCGTATCGCATTCGCCCATAAAATAATCGACTTCCGGTTCCACTTATCAATTAAGGTGCCGACAAAAGCGGAGATAAGGAAGCCTGCAATTACGTTTAAGGAAAGCATAAACCCAATCGAGGTAATCGAATTTGTCTGATCCAATAGGTACCAGTTCGCGCCAATCGTGCTCATCCCAACGCCAAAACCGGAGACGATATCGGCGATAAAATAATGGCGGAAGTTTTTAGGTTTTAGAACTCGAAAAAACATCGCTACCTCCTGCGATCGTCAGAATTTGTTGTTTTAACGGTTCTATTCCAAACCCTAAATAGTCTAGTACCTCAGCATGCGTTCCGCCATAGATCGGCCACTCTTCACCGCAATGATGGGCATATACCTGATGCGTTGGCAATAAAAGCGCTAGATAGGACGCTGTGCTTCCGGTAGCGCGATGCTCCTCCACAACAAGCAAACGATCGGACAAAACGCGCAATTGCTCGGCATACGATTGCAAGCTTTGGATATCGACATAACATAAATGCGCATGAACAATAGAATCGTCTTCTTGGATGATCTGCTTGCATAACTCGGTCGCTTGCTCGCCAACCGAAATTATGCATAACTTTGATCCGCCAGCCGGCTTCGTGCCATGCACAAGCATGTCTCGGCAGCTTGCGTCTTCATCGCGGTACAGACTCTCAAAAGCATCATTCCTAGAGAGCCGAATATAATACGGCTCCTCGGATACGGCGGCCTCTTGAATGACCTTCCTTGTTTCCTGCTCGCCATGAGGACAAGCGATTCGAATGTTTTGAAACGATTGGATAACCGCGATATCCTCAAGCGCATGATGTGTCGTGCCAAACCATCCGCCGGAAACACCTCCGTATGCAGCCACGACCTTCACGTTTTTGCCCATATACCCCATCGTCAGCTTGACGCTCTCGGAAGCACGCAAGGCTGCGAAGGCAGCAAAGGTCGAGAAGAACGGGACATAACCGGCTTCAGCAAGTCCTGCTGCCATATCAATGCCGGCTAGCTCAGCAATGCCTAAGTTGAAAAAACGATCAGGATGCTGCTGCCCAAACGGGTGATTTTTGCCGCCTAAATCAGCTTCAATACAAACAATTTGGCTATTGCTTGCAGCGAGCTTAGCGAGCTCGTCTTTATATGCGTCTCTCCCTGACTTTGTCATGCTAGGCTCACCTTCCATTTGTGGGAAAGCTTTGCGGGTATTTTCGCATAATGGGCATCTGGATTTCCTTCAATCGCGGGGACACCCTTTCCTTTGATCGTGCTCGCTAGAATGGCAACCGGCCTGTCATGATCAGGTTCAATGGCCGCAACAATTTCTTCGAATCGATGTCCGTCAATCTCTCTTACGGTGAAGCCAAACGCTTCAAACCGTTGACGGAGATTGCGGATGGGCGAAATATCCTGAATGTATCCATCGTTTTGCCCACCGTTGCAATCAACGATATAGACAAAATTGGTGATGGACTGCGATTGCACAATCTGTGCGGTTTCCCAGCATAAGCCTTCCTGCAGCTCCCCATCCCCGCCAACTACGATGCCTAAGCCATTCGTACGCTTCATTTTCTGAGCTAATGCCCAGCCGGCTGCGTAAGGAATGCCATGTCCCAAGCTCCCTGTTGCGAACGGGATACCCGGGAGCTTGTGGTTGGGATGGCCCGTAAACAAAGAACCGCTCTGTCCATAGCTCTCCGCTGGGTTATCCGATATGATTCCGTACACATGCAATGCGGCGTACAGCGCAGCTGCCGCATGTCCCTTGCTAAGAATGATGGCTGTATTCGGATCTTGGCCATACTTGGCATATGCGCCGATCAATAGATCGATAGCTGATAGGCTTCCTCCGATATGGCAGCCTGTAGAGGTAGCCGCCATGTCGATAATTAGTTTTCTCGCTTCATTGGCTCTTTCGATAAGGGATGAAATTTCATCGTCATGCTCTCTTTGGATAGGTATCGTCTGCTCCATCTACTCCTCCGTTCGTAGCCGAAACCACTCTGTTATCGCTTCCTTCAAAATCGTTCTCGTTGACTCCACCTCATCATTGTGCAGATACTCTTCATTGGTATGGTCCAGGCTGGAGTCTCCGGGGCCGTAGGCAACCATCGGGACGGAATGCCATGTTGTGGCGAGCGTGTTCATGTCGCTCGTTCCGCGTTTTTTGATATAGTGAATCGATTTCCCTTGCTTAGCGAAGCTTCGAACAAAGGCTTTAACTAAGGTGTCTGAGCGTGAATTGGCAAAGCCCGGTGTCGCACGCAATACTTCGACAGTCACGCCTTCGCCAAATGCAAGGTCGATTTTGCCCGTATAATCATTGCCTGCCGCTGGGGATATTCTGAAATTAAGCGTGCCTTTTACCGTTAAAAATCCTTGCTCATTCCGATGCTGGATATCGATCAGAGAGGATAAGGATTGCGGATCAACATCCCGTACAAGGTGACGGATGTCCGCCACCACGTTATACAGCTCGTCGATCACACTGATCGTATCTTTGGCTGCCGTATGCTCCTGTGCGCGGTGAATCGTAATTTGCAGCTTGAACAGGCCATAGTATCCGAGCGTTAAGCTCTCTTCTCCGCTTGGTTCCCCAATAATGACGGCATCCGCTTCATAATGGTCCCGAATATAGTGTGCGCCTTTAGAAGATGAGATTTCTTCCTCAACCGCTCCGATGACAAGCAGAGTGGCATGCTCAGGCACATCAACCTCTTGCAGCATGTGGATAAAATTAACGAAGCAGCCTTTGGCATCCACGATGCCTCTGCCAGTGATACCGTTAGAATCCGTGCGAACCGGCCATACATGAGGAACCGTATCGATATGTCCGAGAAGCAGCAGCTTATTTGGCCCGTTTCCTTTTTGGAATACGATATTGCCTGCCTCGTCAATTTTTCCGGCGACCGATGGATATTTAATTGTTTCTAATAAGTAATGCGCAAGCTCATGCTCATCTTGTGAAACCGAAGGAATACGGGCGACCTTATTCAGCAAATCGAGCTCGCCCAGCTCCCGGTCGACGTTCCAGAACCAAGTCTTGCTTGCCTCTTCCAGCGTATGCGGGCCGGATATGAACACATCGCAGACGCCTTCGCGGATCGCTAGTTTTGCGGCTCTCACCTTTTGCTTCATACGTCCTTGGACAGAGCTTAATTCATCATCGTTATAGACATTTGGAATCGTTGAAAACGGATCGCGGATATCTTCCAGCAAACCGGCAGTTCCGGTAACGAACCGCAAATGATGCGCTTCTAAATCAACGGCTAAGTGAGCTGCAAGTACATCCGCATCGATGTTGATATACGCGTCAAGCTCTGGATCGAATATCGGCGGCGTCAGGCATACGACATCGAACGCAGCCAAAGCGGATTTCAGAAACGCCTTGTGACTGCCCATGAAATGCCCAAACAAGGAATCACGTACGATGACCGTTTTCTGGTCTCTGATCGCCTTAAGCGGCTTCGCTTTTTGTCCATAGACAAGCCCTTGGTCGCCGCCAAGCTGTGCGTATACGGAAAGGCCATGTTTTTTTAATTGCGTATGGATCGTCGTTAAGATGAACTCATGATAAGCTGCACGAATAAATGGCATCTCCTCGGGTGAACAGTAGCGTACCTCATCGCCTGATGGCAAAGTTAGAAAAGGCATTTCCCGCTGTATCGAATCATATTTCTGCTTGATCGCTTCTGCGCCGCCTGCCACAAGCAGCACCTGGTTACCGCGTTTTGCGATGCGATTGATCTCTGCGAAAATTGAGGGGTGATTTACAATCGTGCTGCTCCCGAGCTTGACGACATAGAGGCTGCTTTTACTCATCAAGGCCACGCCCCTTCAAATTCGAATTGCAATCCTGCCTCCTCGGGGAAGCCGAAATAGAGATTGGCTGCTTGAATCGCCTGCCCTGCCGCCCCTTTTATCAAATTATCGATGGTTGCAATGGATACGCAGTTTCGTCCCTCTACATAAGCGCCAATTTCGGCATAATTGGTTCCGACCACCGTTTTGATCATGGGCGAACCGCTGCCTGAATTGAAGTAATGAAGAAACGGCTTGGATGCATAGGCGCTGTAAAATGCTTTTTTCACGTCTACGTCCGTAACATGCTCCTTTAGCAATGAATATGAAGTTGCCATGATTCCTCTTGGAAGATCAAGACTGAAGACTGAAAACTGCAGATTCACCGAGCGATCCAAGTGGTACGTCAACGCATGCTCCACCTCCGGCTTATGCCGATGCCCGTGAACCTTGTAGGCTCTAAAGTTATGGGAGCGTTCCGCATGATGCTCCGTCGTCGATTTGCCGCCGCCGCTTGAGCCTGTTTTGGCATCGGTGACGACTCGTCCTTCGATTAAGTCATGCGCCACGAGCGGATAGAGCGTATACAGCGTCGCAACTGCCATACAGCCCGGAAGATTGACTACTTTAACCGCGGAATTGATCTCACTAAACTCCGGGATATAGTAGTGCCAGTCTCCTTCAAAATCATGCTTTAACGTCTCGGGATAATGCCGATTCAATAGATCGGTGTCGGCTATGCGATAATCTCCGCTTACGTTGAAAATATAATCGGTATGCTCCGCCGCATGCTGGATGATCTTAGGCAAGGAGCCTGTAGGCAAGCATGAGAAAATCGCATCGTAATGACCATCAAGCTCGGCAGCTTTGTTAAACTTTAACGAGCCGGGCTTTTTCTTATGAATCGACCCGATATAGAACTTATCTACGGGAAAACCGGCTTTCGACTCGGAGGAAACAAAATCAACTTCAAAATGAGGGTGCTTGCGAAGCAGCCGGTATAATTCAGCGCCAGTGAACCCGCTGCCGCCTAATATGGCTACTCGTTTCCTCCCATTCTCCGTTATGCTCATCCTAATCTAGCGTCCCTTTCATACAGCACCTTCAGATCGCCGCCCTGCTCTACGAGCTCACGGATAATATGCGGGTTCGCATCGATTTTTTTGAAGGCCAGCGCATAGGCTTGAATTCGCTCATACTCAACCGGCGTTCTTAGCTCTCTGCATATCGTCAAGCTATTGCGAAGCATCTTCAGCGTCTCAGGGAAATGGCTCAGATCATATCCAAAATCCAGCCGATCCGACAGCGTGAATGGATAACCATTGCCAAAGCCCTTCCGGTTTTTGAACGGAAGATGGCCTGGAATCGGCACGTTTTGCCACTCGCGCGCATAAACCCCTTCGTGGTTAATGAGCTGCTGAACGGCATCCTTCACCCGGTAATCCTCCAAATCGCCAAGACCAAGCTTCTCTGGCGAGAGCTTAACGCGATACATGTTATAGCTGTGCTTATAGCCTTCTGGTACGAATGGTCCACTGAACAGCTTCGTGCCTGACAACGCGTTTGTTAAATACGCCGCATTCCGTGCTCGAATGGCATCGTAATAAGGAAGGCGATCCAGCTGACTGTGTCCAAAAGCCGCAGCGATCCACGACATTCGGTAATCGATACCCGAGGATGCAAGAAAAGCCAGCGCGCGCTCATAATCCTCCTTCTCTTTGAAAAAAGCGATGCCGCCTTCTCCGCCTACCGGAAAGTTTTTGTCCGCCATCAAGCTTTGTCCCGCACTATCTCCGATCGATCCTGCCAATTGTTGATGGATAGAGGCGGAATGCGCATGCGAGGCATCCTCCACGAGCCGCAGCGAATACTTATCGGCTAGCTGTCTTAATGCCGGCAAATCAGCTGGCAAACCGTGCACATGTACAGGCATAATCGCTTTTGTCTTGCTCGTAATCGCTTGCTCCGCTTTTATTGGATCGAGGCAATACGTTACCGGATCGATATCTATAAAAATCGGAATTGCTTTCGCGGCAACGACGGCCTGTGCGGTTGCAATAAACGTAAATGCAGGCACGATAACCTCATCGCCGGGCTGCACTCCCACGCCTACAAGCGCGAGATGCAGGCTCGATGTGCCGCTAGCGGTTGCAATTGCGTAATTGGCACCTACATAGTTGCGGTACGCCTCCTTGAACTCATCAACGACCTGATCGCCATCCTGCTGGATCGAGACGAGCAGTTGGACGACGTCTTCCTTCGTAATAATCGGGAAATTCGTTTTCCTGACGTCCTCTGGGATGATGGCAGGCCCGCCAACGAAGGCTAACGGATCTTGGACCCAATCATCTGATGGCAGCCCAAGCGGCTTGCGGATAAAATCGGTTTTCATTATGGATTCCTCCTGAGCAAGGCAACTTTCACGCATGCCGCAACGAGCGGACTGAGCCTGTAGTTGAATTGAGCGGCCGGCTGCAAATCCGGCTCACTCTCTTCCTGCGTCCACATCGTTTGCAAATCAAAGGCGCCAAATATTTTCAAACGCTCAGCCTTTTTCCAAATATTTTCGTTATTTGCTGCAATGGCAGCTGCAGGTCCAAAGCCAAGCCCCGTGAAATCTAGGACGACAACGGGGGCACGGCCACTTATCCCAAGCATAATTTGATTCAAGCGATTGAGGTTTTCCCAGGTTACGGCAATAGTCTCATACGCTAACGTCACGTTTGGATCGGCCGATAGCGAGACACCAAGCCAGTGGACGAATTTTGTTTCTTGTTCACTTGGATGATTCAGTCTTGCAGCTGAATCATATCCAAGATCCTGTCCCCATAGCGCACCGTGAATCGCTCCTGTATAGCTATTAAATAAGGAGACGTATTTGGTTTTCGTGAGCTTGGCGATGCTCTTCTCGAGCCCTTTTAGCTCATGATCATTTTTCTCGATACTCATAATGACGCCGGAGTTCAAAACTCTCGCTAATACAAAGGAAAGCTGAAAATAGTTTTCTTTCTGCAAGGCAGCCTCGGGCTTCGTTAAAGTTTCTCCCATTCCTATATTTCCTCCCTATTTACTGAGAAATAACCGTGTATTTGGCCGTGTTTTTAAGCTCTACCACTTCTCTCACATATTTTGCGATATGATAGGCCACATCGACGCCATGGATTTTCCACGACTTAGCGAATTCCGGATTTTGGTTCACTTCACAAACGAGATACCGCTGCTCTTTATAGTCATAAAATAGATCTGCGCCATAAACGCCTTCACCTAACACTTGCGTCAGCCGTCTGCAAATAGACGCAATCTCTTCGTTTATTGGAATGGGATCGATTTCCGCGCCTAAGTGCGTATTCGTCTTCCAGTTATCAGCAGATACCCGCCGGAAAGCTACGATGGGCGTACGGCCGACAATGACAACACGTATATCATAGTCCCCCTTCTCTACAAATTGTTGCACCAATACCGGAAAGGATTGATGCCCAGGATCAACGGATTCGCGCGCTGCAATCCAGCCGTCCAAACATTCTTTGCCGGTAATTCTGGCAATTCCCCTGCCCCAAGACGAAGTCGCCGGTTTGATGACGCACAGATCGTCGAAATTCCGCATGGCGTCGTACAGCTTCTCAGGCGTAAAAGCAATTTTAAACCGAGGTTGAGGAATGCCATGCTTTTGAAACACGATCGCTTGGTGAATTTTATTCGTGCAAATCGTAATCGCCTTTACCGAATTCAGCGTCTCATGCCCGGCTAACTCCAGCAGATGGGCGCGATTCAGCGCGTTTTTCTGAGATAGGCAACGGATGAGAGCGAGGCCGAAAGGCTCAACCTCACCACCGCTTAAAGGCAACTCCATCGAATCAAGATTTACCTGCACGCGAATACCAAACACCTTGAGATGATCGATAATCCGTTGTTCTTCCTCTCGCAGCTTCGTTACACATAATAAAATAGCGCTATTTTGCTCCATATTCGTAGCCTATTCCCCCCAAGTTTCTTCAATTTCTGGAGCTAAAGCAATCGAAACGAGATTGGCTTCTACCTGCACTTCATGCTCTTGGCCGCAAGAGCCGCATTCCACAATTTCACCCGTAGTTGCGCGTTCCTCCACATCGATATCCGACTTGCAAACCAAGCAATTTAAATCTGCCATTTACCATACACCTCCTATAATTTTTGAGAGAGCTTTATATTATAAAGGAATAAATTCCCTATAACCGGTTGCTAACAGCACGATTGCTGCTTTAATCAACTATTTTGCCGCCAAATCCCACTGATTTACATTATTGAACGTACCCAGATTGAGTGGTTTGCCAACAAGTACGTTCTTGGATACGACCTGCAAACGCTTCTCGGAATAAACGGCTAACGTCGGCACATCTTCATGCAGTACCTCTTGCAATTGGTTATAGATTTCGTGACGCTTCGCTTCTATAATTTCTTGCTCCCCTTTTTGGATGAGTTCATCCACCAACGGATTGTTATAGCGAATAACGCTTTCGGGATCATTGCTTTTATAGGTTGTAAAATATAGACTCGGCTCGATATAGTAATCTCTTGTGAAAATCGTAATATCATGCTCGCCTTTCTCCACTTTATCGATCAACGTCGGGAAATCAAACTTTTGGACGTCTACCTTAATGCCTACTGCTTCTAAGTTTTGAACGAGAATATCCGCTGCCTGCTCGCGAACCTTATTCCCCACCGGGATGAAAAACGCAAGCTTGCGCTTGGAGTCCCAGCCAGCTTCTTTTAGCAGCTGCTTCGCTTTTTCCGGATCATAATCATAGTTTTTAATGTTTTTATTAAAATAGGGATGCGAGCTTGGTACGCCGCCATCTATAATTTCTGCCTGCCCCTTTAACAGCTGCTCTACGATGAGTGGGCGGTTCAAGGCGTGCGCGATCGCTTGGCGAATTTTTTTGTCAGAGAGCTTCTCGGTATTGAAGAAGATTTCAGCCGGCTCAGAAGCGGTAGCAGACGTTACCGTTACATTTTCAAACCCCTTCACCTTGTCGTAATCCGTAATCGGGACAAGGCCGACCGGCAAGGAGTTCATCTGAATTTCCCCCGTTTGCAGCTGTGCCACAAGGTTAGCGGCCGGTAGAACCTTGATAAAGATACTGTCAATTTTAGGTACGTCGAGATAGTAATTTTCGTTTTTCGTTACTTCGACATATTGGCCCTTTTCATAATTTGCATATTTATAGGGACCAATCGTTACCGTCGGTTTTTGAAAATATGGATTCGTAGACAGCTGCTCCGGATCAGCGTCCTTCAAAATGTGCTCCGGCAAAAAATTAACCTTCACGCCAAAACGTTCATTGAACACTAATGGGTCTATAGGCGTTTTGGTTCTGATCTCAAAGGTGGTGGGATCGATAATTTTCAGGCCGGAAATATCCGTTGTTCCTTCTTCCAGCTTCCCTGCATCGTTTAATCCTTCTATGAAATTAAGCTTGAATGACGTATCGACTTTGGAGTGAAGCGCAAGCTTTAGCGTGAATGCCACATCAGCTGTCGTAAAAGGAGCTCCGTCATTCCATTTGGCATTTGGCTTGAGCTTGACCTGAAACGTCTGGTTATCCTTTGTCTCGATGGATTCCGCCAGCTTAGGCAAAAACTGCGCCGAATCCGTAACATCGAGCAATGAATCATTAAGCAAATTAATCGGGGCGAGCGACGCCGAATTATCTTGCGTATTGATCTGGTTTAAAGTGACGGGAGCGTTCACGATTCCGATGTATAACGTCTTTTTGGCTGTGACATCAATTGCTGTCTCCTTGACGTTCGCCGCCTCGGTTGTCGGCTCGGCTGTTGCACTAACTTCCTCTTTGGTTGCACTGCTGCATGCGGATACGAAAATCATTAATAGCATTAACCATATAAGTCCTTGTAATCGAATTATTCTGTTCATTGATTTCTCTCCCTAATGTCGATTTTCTTATTTATTCATTCACAAATCTTATCGATGGAGCGTTTGCTAGGATCTCGCATCCATAGCGTCACGCAGGCCGTCGCCTACGAAATTAATGGCCAGAACCGTAATGAGGATAACGAAGCCGGCAGGTACCCACAACCAAAGCTGTTCCGTTAATACCGTTAAGGACTGCGCATCGTACAGCATATTTCCTAGGCTCGCCTGCGGAGATTTGACTCCCATGCCAAGAAAGCTAAGGCCGGCTTCGCTAAGAATGGTGCTGGCGACGCCAAACGTTGCATTTACAATGATGGGTGCTAGCGTGTTCGGAAGAATATGCCTCAGCAAAATCCGCGGTGTACTGAATCCGAGTGCAAGGCCTGCCCGGACAAAATCCATCTGTTTCAATGACAGCACATTACCGCGGACTAGCATGGCGATCGTTGGCCATTTGAATAAGGCGAGGACAATGATGATGGTTGATACGTTAGCGCCAAGCACGCTTATAATGACCAAAACAACCATCATATAGGGAAAGCTCAAAAAGATATCGGTCATTCGCATAAGCGCCATATCCAGCCATTTTCCATAATAACCAGCCATCATTCCGATTAAAGCACCAAAAGTCACATACAGGGCAACCGTGGAAAATCCAATCACCAACGATACCCTTGTTCCGTAAATCAACCGGCTTAACACGTCCCTGCCAACTTGGTCGGTACCCAGCCAATGGGCAAATGAGGGAGGGGCGGAGAACACCTCGGTAATCTCATCGGGATTATGCGGCGCAAGCCAAGGTGCCAAGAGCACGATAATTATGAGCAGCAAGGTTGTCACTAGACCCCATACGGCGAGCTTATGCTTAAAAAACTTGCGCCTCACCTGCCTAGCAAAACTCTCGATTTCGCTGGCTGGCTGTTCGTTCTCATTCCCCACACCGGAGGCGAAAACGTCATTTCTCCAAGGAATCTCCGGTATGGACATCGTCTCGCCCTCCTATCAGCTATATTTAATGCGTGGATCAACAAAGGAATAAATGATGTCCGTAAATAAGTTGGTTGAAAGCACAACGCAAGCGGCTACGATATTTAACCCCATTAACGTTGGGTAATCTCGCGATAGAATCGACTCCATCGTTAATTGCCCAATGCCTGGCCACTGGAATACCTGCTCTATTATGATGCTGCCGCCGAGCAGCAACGGAATTTCCGCACCGACAACAGTAATTATCGGAATTAACGCATTGCGAAGCGCATGCTTATTCGTCACGATAAATTCGCTAAGCCCTTTTGCTCGAGCCGTTCGCAAGTAATCCTGATGGAGCACATCAAGCATGCTGGCGCGAACATATCGAACCTTCTTGCCTGCGATGGTAACGCCTAAGACTAGAACCGGAAGAATCATATGTACGAGGATATCGCTAACCGTACCTGTTCCCCCAAGCGTCGACATCCCGCCTGTGGGCAGCCATTTGAGCTGGATACCGACCAAATAGATTAAGCCTAACCCTAGAAAAAACGGAGGAATCGACGTGCCAAGAAAGGATAAACCGGTCATTATATAATCCAGCTTCGAATTTTGTTTAACGGCGCTGACCACCCCAACGGGAATTGCGATCAAGATCGCTACCAGCATCGATGAGGCTGCCAGCAGCAAGGTTGGACCGATGCGCTCGCCGATCAGCTCAGATACAGGCGCGAAGCTGCTAAACGAATAGCCTAGCTCCCCTTTTACGAAGCCGCCGAGCCATTTCACGTACTGAATATAAAGAGGATCATTAAGCCCTAGCAGCTCTTTCTTCAGCTCCAGCATTTCTTTTGGGATGTTCGGATTGATTAACATATCCACGGGGTTGCCTGGAGCCATGTTCATGATTAGAAAATTCAATATCGTAATGCCTAAAAAAACGGGAATGGCGATCAGCAGCCTTCGAACGATGTAATGAACCATCATAGCCCTCACCTTTGCCCTTCTTCGTAATCTGCAAGAGGATAATGACATGCTACGGCATGTTCGTCATCTGTAAGCGGTGGCTCCGCCTTCATGCATAACTCCTGCGCAAAAGGACATCGGGTATGAAAACGGCAGCCGGCCGGTGGATGAGCGGGACTTGGCACATCGCCGCGAATGATCACACTTTTTTGCTTTCGCAGCGTCGGGTCCGGCTGAGGATACGCGCTTAGCAGCAATTGTGTATACGGGTGCTTCGGCTTGCGGAATAAATCGTTGGTCGGAGCTAGCTCCACAATTTTTCCCAAGTACATGACAGCGATACGAGTGCTAATATGCTTCACTTCACCGATGCCATGAGCGATAAACAAATAGGTTAGCTTCAGCTCTTCCTGTAAATCCTGCAGCAATCCTAGAATCTGCGCTTTGATCGAAACGTCAAGCGCTGAGACTGGCTCATCGCATACAATCAGCTTTGGCCGGAAGGAAATAGCTCTAGCAATACCGATACGCTGACGCTGCCCTCCGGAAAATTCATGCGGATAACGATTGCTGGCAGAACGGGGCAGCCCTACCAATTGAAGCAGGTTGTCGACCTCGCGCTGCACCTCGCTCCGCCCCACTAGCTTATGAGCGATCAAAGGCTCGGCTAGCGTATCGAATACTCGAATCTTCGGATTTAACGAGGCATAGGGGTCCTGAAAGATCATTTGCATTCGGGTGCGAACGGTCTTTAGCTGTCGCTGCGAGTAATGCGTAATATCTTCGTTGTCAAATAAAATGCGCCCTGACTGTGGGTTTTCCAAGCGGACGATGGTGCGTCCAATCGTTGATTTACCGCAGCCTGATTCACCGACCAGACCAACGGTTTCCCCGTCATACATGGAGAGGCTGACATCATCTACTGCCTTGACATAACCCGGCTTATTCAAGAATAATCCGCCGCGAATGGGGTAATACGTCTTCAAGCGATCGACTTGCAATAACGTTTGCTTGTTTTCGTTCTTATTTACCGGTTCGATAGCTGTCATAGGGTAACCTCTTCTGCTTGGTCAACGAATGTTGATTTTGCATCGCCCATAAGCCAACAGCGTACATGATGTCCTGCTCCTGCGTTGGTTAGATCTGGCTGTTCTTCTCGACAGCGGCCTGTTGCATAGGAACAGCGCGGATGAAAGCGGCAGCCTGCGGGCATCTGCTGTAGCGAAGGAACAGAACCCGGAATAACATGTAATCGCTCCTTGTTGTCTTGATCAAGACGGGGGATCGCCTTCATTAAACCTTTCGTGTACGGGTGCTGGGGTTCACGAAATAGCGTAAACACATCCGCCGATTCAACTACTTGCCCTGCGTACATGACAATAACTCTGTCCGCCATCTCCGCCACCACGCCTAAATCATGTGTGACAAGTAAGATAGCTGCTCCGCTTTCTGCTTGCAGCTGCTTCATAAGTTCAAGGATCTGCGCCTGAATCGTCACATCAAGCGCTGTCGTCGGCTCATCCGCAATAAGCAGTTTGGGCTGGCATACGAGCGCCATTGCAATCATGACCCGCTGTCGCATTCCGCCTGATAAGGCATGCGGGTATTCCTTCATGATCGCTTCTGGACGAGGGATGCCCACTTTTCTTAACATATCCACCGCTTTGGCCTTAGCCTCCTTACGCGGAAGGTCCAAATGAAGCCGGATCGACTCTTCAATCTGTTCGCCGACCGAGAAGACGGGATTAAGCGACGTCATTGGCTCCTGAAAAATCATCGCTATTTCGCTGCCCCGCAGCTTGCGAAGCTGTGCTTCAGTGCATGAGGTTAATCGAGAACCATCGAAGCGGATCTCACCTTGCCTAATAGAGCTATTTGCGCCAAGCAAGCCCATGATGGAAAGGGAGGTCACGCTTTTCCCGCAGCCCGATTCACCTACAATTGCGATCGTTTCTCCATGCTCCAGTTCAAAACTCACCTCGTCAACGGCAACCATTTCTCCTCGTTCGGTCCGAAATGCTACCTGTAATCGATCGACTTCGAGCAGCAGCCCCAATCGCGCTCACCTGCTTTCACCTGAGGGAATATGTAGCTTCACATTTAATTCATATAATTCCAATGTGTTTTGTAAACTTTAAGTACACCCAGCATACCAAAATGTAAATAGTTTGAATAATAGAACAATTCTATAATCAAATAGAAAATTGTACCAATAGATACATAAGTATCAATAGATGATTGACAGATAACATAATTATGGGGGATGTGGAAAAACGGACGTTGATCAAGCTGGAGGGAATTTACTTGTGAATATAGCAAAAGCAGCTCTCCCTCGGCCGAGGCAAGAACTGCTTTGTAGAAGTGATGCATTTAACGGATAGGGTTTGCGTCAAGAAATGCAAGTATAGAATCGTTTACCAGAACCGGATTTTCTCTTATCATATGTGGTCTGTGGCTGCCGCCTGCAACGACGAGATAACTTGATTCTTTTACAATGGATACGAGCAGTTTGAGCTTTTCTTCGCCCACGTACGGATCATGCTCCCCCGTAATAAACAGCGCCGGACAACGAATAAGCCCAAGCTGCTCTCTCGTTAGCTGAGGAAATAACGTCCAGTCTAACGCGCTTTGCCGCAAATATTGCTGCCAATTTCCTTTATGTGCTTCCTCATGCCTTTCAATCATTTGATTAATAAAATCCATTTGCTCCGTTTGCAGCAGCCATTCGGGTTCAAATTGTTCAGCGCCGGTTGGATCGCAAAAACCGCTTGTGCCTATCGTCGTTATGGTAGCGACTTTGTCGGGATTATTAATCGCGACGTATAATGCTACATTTGCTCCCAAGCTGTAACCGACCAGATGAGCTTTTGTAATATTCAGCCGATCCATAAATTGCAAAATATCTTCGGCGATTTGCGGAGTGCTCCACTCTAAGCTCTCGCATCTCGTTCGTCCATGCCCTCTTAAATCCGGTAAGTAACAGGTATACTTTCGTTGAAAATCTAATAATTGGCTAGCAAAAGCCAATATCCCGCGCGAATATCCACTATGTAAAAAGATAACAGCCTCTCCCATGCCCATTTTTTCGTAAAACATATCCAAATCATGAAATGTGATTCGCGGCACAACGATCACTCCTTCGCCAATATAATATCCCTTTATTTTACACTCGAATGACTTGTTTGGCTCTCTTCGTTTCGATAACGAAAATAAGCCTGAGGCATTTGCCCCAGGCTTTTCCTACTGATCTTATTTGCCCTGCTGTTCTAGGAACCGTATGTCCCCCCGCCTTCTCCGCTCCAAGTCATCTCGACGAATGTGGACGGACTAGCTGATGCTGCTGTTTGTGAGCCGGATTGATAAAGCCCGCCAGCAACGCCGGACATTGTATAATCGGTAAATAGTTTATTTGAGGTGTAGTTCGTATAAATCATGGCACCTGATAGGTTGGATGCGGTTACGTTTATAAGCTCTAAATGGTTCCCGTACGATACGCCATCTGAAGCTGTCATTTTGCTCGTTCGGTATGCCTGGCCAGTCGCTTTGTTGTTTTTCACAGTCGTGTCGATGATTTGAACATAGTTGGCGCGCATGAATATGCCATTGTTGCCTACGGTGGATTCGGGTACCGTATTTTGAAAATCCACTACGCTGCTCACCACTTTAATGTGATGCGTGCCTTCTTTGAAATCAAAGCCGTCATTTTTAGTTTTTATGGCGCTGCAGTTTAGAAAGGTGATATAACCGCTTTTGTCCGGATTCGGTTTTGTCGTCCAGTTCTGATCCGCATCTCCTACGTAGAACCCTTCTCCGAACTTGCCGCTTTGTCCCGCATTTTGCGCAGAGCTATTCGAGATGAGCCAATACTGGCTGTTTTTTCTAATCTTAAAAGCTTCTGACAACGAATTTTTGACTGTCACTCCGGTCACGTAACCATGGGAGGCCTCAATTAAAAGCCCTTTGTTTGATTTGGAGTTGGCATTAATCGTCACGTTCTCCAGCTTGTAATAAGGATGCTTGATATGAATAACCGAATTGCCTCCGGATGCGGTAAAATTAAACGTTGCGCCGCTTCCAGTTCCCCGGATCGTGATGTATTTGCCTGATGCTCCGCTGATTGATGTGGCAATTGTGCCATCTGACACGTTGAAGGTTCCTGATACTTGAATAATGTCGCCAGGCTGAGCACTCGCCAAATAGCTGCGCAGAGTTGCGACATTACCGGCTGGAACTGTTTTTGTCGCCGCATGAACTGTGTGGCTTGGGTAAAACGCGAATACTAGCACGAAGCAAAGCAGCGATAAAAGGTTTAGCTTTAATGATTGATTAGTCATAGTTAATCCTCCTTATATGTTTTATGTTGATCCGATTGGTGCCTCCTCCTGCCTCTCGTTGTTCACCGCGAATATCTAAAGCAACGATCACCTCTTTCATTCTCAGTGAGATTAAATGTTTAAGCGCTTTCATTATAAGGCGAAACCAATAACAGATTGCTGCTCGAAAATATCACTATTCCATCGACATCCGATACCTGAGCGGGGTTACCCCATACTTTTTTTTGAACATAGCGATAAAATAGGACGGATAATTGAAGCCCGTCTTCCTACTGATCTCCTCAATCGTTAGAAACTCTAAAGCAAGAAGTGTTCTCGCTTCCTCCAAACGTTTCTCATTCGTATATTCGACGATGGTTACGCCCATCTGGTCCTTGAACACTTTAGATAAATAGCTGGCGGAAAAATGAAGCTCAGACGCGATGTCGTTAATGGTGAATGACAATTTGTAATACCTGTCAATCCATTTCACTATAGCACCGATAGGCTCAGTCGATCGGGGTGCCGCAGCATGATTACGCTTATTATTGTTTTCCAGCGAATAGATATGGCTATTAAAATACGTGAAAAATTGAAATAAAAACAACGTAACGACTTCCTTCTGAAGCTTAGACGCAGTGACTGCAAGCAATTCATGCAATTGCAAAAATTGGTTTTCAAAATAACAGGCTTCATTAGGAGACAAATGGAATACTTGATTAGGCAATGGATGAGCCATCAGCTCATTGAATGCAGATGCAAGCTGTGGCAGCGAGGTGAGGAAACGCTCTATGACTGAAGCTTTGATTTTCAGCAAGCTGCGAATGTAATTCGGTGGAACAACGACTTTTAGCTTATGTACTTGAAAAGGCTTAATAAGAACTAACGTGCCTGGCTGCAGCGTATATCTTTGATTTTCGATGAAGTAGCTGCCTGCCCCCTCGTGAATGTACAAGATCTCCAATCCGTCATGGGCATGGAAATATTCCAAGGACTCCTCGCTAACACTTCGGTAATTAAAGAGATATAGATTGTCCCTCCAATTAATCGAATTATGAATTTTCATATCGCACCTCCTACATGAATAATCCGTTTTACAGATGCAGGCAGCTATTTTATTAACATCCGATGCACGGTTATTCCTCTAATCGTTTCGCATAACAATGCCTGAGCTTTCCGCCATACATAGGCCGAGTAAATTGGAGGATAAACCCTTCAGCTTCTAAGTTTTTTAAGCTCACATGATTTTCAGGATGTACGGTTGAAAAAAGGTAGCGGAAACCGAGCACCCTAGCTCGTCGTTCGCGCAATTGATGAAAATACCGCTGCAAGCCTAAGCCACGAACAGATTCGTGGACTATCGTTGCCTCAAGAGTTGCTACATCACCTAATTGTTGTTCGGGTACTCCAAACTCCCTTCCGAGGTTGCTCTCACTCTGTCCAGGGAAGGCTAGAGCCGTATACGCAACGAGCTCCCCGTTAAGATACGCGCCGTATATTTCGCCTTGGTCATCGACTAAGTGGTTCAAATAATCCTCATCGTCCATTGCAAATAGATCCTGTGAAGGCAGACGGGAGATTACATCATCCATAAGTGCCTTTGCAGCTGGCACATCCTTTTTTTCTAATCGTCGGATCTCCAACTTTGTTCCTTCTTTACTTCGCATGAATGGATTTTCCCTCTCTAAAGCCATGATGGGTCTCGCCTCTTCCTCAACTGTAGTCTTCAATCAATGAAAGCTTGCCTTCTTTAATTCCAAATATGGACTTCCCTTTTAACTCCAGCCGATCTCCAATCTTTAATCCGTTTGGCAAATCAACAGCCATTATTCCCTCATAATCAATTTGCACCTCAATTTTGTCATCCACTGCGCGATAGTTGGTTATCGTTTGACGGCGGCTGGACAACATTTTTGACGATTGCACTGCCAGTTCCCTAAACGCTTCAATTCCTATGGTCTCCGTGTTTAATTCCCCATTGGAGAAATTTCTGAATAATATGTCCTTATGCATAAGTTTAATCATGCCCTCAACCTGAAATGAATTATAGGCCTCTACATAATTTTCAATCATTTGCTTGCTCTCTTCGCAAATCATACTCCTGCTCCTCTCATCGATATTAAAACGTTAATACCAATATTCTTTAAACACAGAGCTTTTCCTTTTTTTGTATCATAGGTATGCTGCTCATCTAATCGGCATTATCCATCTGTCATGGTCAAAATTGATGAAACTGACCATTTATAGATGGTCAGATTTGATTTATATTCACAGTACACCTAATCTAACGAAGGGTTGCGTGACCAAATGGAAAAACGCTTAAACTTAAAACATAAAATAGGCCAAGGCATATCCCCCAAGCAGTTCTAGGATGGCATGCAGATTCGGGTAATGGCGTTAAGCGGTATTCCAAATACCAAAGAGCAATGTACCGCCAATTACGAAAAATTCAAATGGTTAAATGAAGAGGAGAAGCTGTTTTTTTCATCCTATAGTGACCGGTTCGATCTCTATTGTTTGATTCTTTGTACGGATTGGTGCCCGGATGTTATCTGGAATGTTCCTGTATTGTTTCGAGTGATGGAGCAAAGCCGGATTTCGACTGAAGTATTGCTAATGGAAGAACATTTGGATACGATGGATCACTTTCTGACAGATGGAGGCCGAGCGCAGCCCATCGCGATTTTAATGAAAATGAATGGCGATGTTGTGGATAGCTGGGGGGGCGCGGCCTGCTTACATACAAGCCGTCATGGATCAGTTCAAGAAAAATCACCCCGATAAGCAGCACCCAGATTATCAGGACAATATAAATCAAGTTTACCGGTAGATCGGCGAGCTCTATCGGGACGGAAACGAATATCAGGCCGTTATGCTTCAAGAATTAAAAGAACGGTTTGCGTCCTTCGATTCGTCTTTGTGTACATGGTTTTAGTCCATGGACTACACCCTTTTTAACAAAGGGATTCCAGTGAAGACCTGCATTCTGACCCGTGATCTCGACATGATCACCCAATTGGTCTTGGATCAAAGCGACTAAATGCTGATGCCTCTTGCGATATAAGCTCCGAGCTTTCCGTATATGCCGATACAAATGCCCTCGCTCTAAAAAGGATTGCATCGCCCACTGCTCTACGCGCGAAGGAGCAAACAATACTTCATGCCTCCAACTCGTTAAGTGAAAGCCCCTCTTCACTTAGCGGGATTGGGATAATGTCGTACCCAATAATTAGATTCCGATGCTGTATGCTATCCCCGACCCGATAACGATTTGCTCTGGCTCGGCATTAACGCCTCTTGCATGCAGCAAATATTCGGACAAGGCAGCGCGCAGATCATATTCACCCTGAGGATCACCATATTTTCCTACCAAGCTATGATCAGCTTCAAGAGCTTCCTTCAGCATTGTTGATAGCAGTGGCAATGTCGGAGCTCCGGTAGACCTCCCCTTGCCAATTGGAACGTTAGCCTGTGCGGTTATAGGCGCATGAGGATTAATCACGTACAGTCCAGAACGCGGCTTGCGTATCAAATAACCTTCAGCGTTAACATTTGATAGGCTGTTTCTATCGGCGTTTTGCTGATATTGAGCTGTAACCGCAAAGTACGAACAGACGGTAGCTTTGTCCCATCGGGAATGCTCCCAAATCTGATTTGATTTCTAATTTTAAAGTAAAGCTGTTGATATATGGGTAGTTCATTTTGCTCCGGTAGAAGGATGTCGAACATGCTGCTCTCACCAGCTGTCTTTCTGCCTTCCATGTCGATGTACACGTCGTGGGATGCTTTTTGTCCCACTTTTGTTCCGATTGAATCGCCCTGTACATAATCCCAACGGATGTCAGCGGCCTTAGTTATGCCCATTCTCCCCCGATTCGAAGAAGAACACGATCCGATAATCCTGTGTAGTTAACGAAATCATTTGCATTCATTGGACCGATTGGATCAAGCGGATCATCGCTGGGAGGACGGATTCATCATATGCGACTCGTTACAATAAAACAGCAGCAAGCTGGAAGATTATTTTCAAATCCCAAACTGCCGCTGGTTATGAATAAATAGATCACTTAAGCGCTCTTCCGACCTGTAAGCAATAGCAATAAAAAAGAGATCAAAATGATCGCGCATGTCCACGCCCAAGCCATTGCGGTATTTCCAGAATCGACGGCTACGTAGATAGCTGTGGGAATCGTCTGTGTCCTGCCTGGTATATTCCCCGCAATCATCAGCGTAGCGCCAAACTCGCCAAGACCTCGCGCAAAACCAAGCATGTAGGCGGAGATGAGCGAGCGGAAAGCTAACGGAAGCGTAATATACCTAAATACGCCCCACTCATTTGCCCCCATCGATCGGCCTGCATCCTCTAAATTCCGATCAACGGAAGCGAAGCCTACCTTCATCGTTTGATAGACAAGCGGAAAGGATACCACGATGGAGGCCACTACTGCCGCCCACCAAGTGAAAACAATAGGCGCTGCAAACAACCATTCAATCCATTTTCCAATAAAGCTTCTCCGCCCTAGTAGCACTAACAGCAAAAAACCGACTACTGTAGGCGGAAGCACCAGCGGCAGCATAAATAACGTTTCAAGTATAACTTTCCCTTTGAATCTGCGGCGGGACATCCACCACGAGACTGCCACACCGAGCAGAATAACCACTATGCTTGATAGCAAGGCGATCTGTAAGGAAAGCCGGATTGGCAGCCAAAAATCATCCCAGTTCATGAATGCCACTATTAATTAGGAACGGAAAAGCCATATTTGATAAATACGTCAAGCGCTTCCTGCGTTTGCAAATACGTATAAAAATCTTTGGCTTCTTTGGTGTGTTTCGAAGCCTTTACGATTCCAATCGGGTATTGAATCGTTTTGTAGGTTGAAGCATCAACGGCAAAAGCGAGCTTAACTTTATCGGATGTTAGAGCGTCTGTTTTGTATACAAAGCCTGCATCGGCATTTCCGGTTTCAACATATTGCAAAACCTGTCTTACATCCTTCGCTTGCACCGATTTGGCCTGCAGCGTGTCCCACAGCTTTGCTTTGGTCAGCGCTTCCTTGGCATAGTTGCCGGCGGGCACGCTTTCCGGAATGCCGATCGCAACTGTTTTTACTTCTGCTTTCGTTAGATCGTTTACATTTTCAATCGCCGTCTTGCCGTCAGCTGGAATAACAACGACAAGCTCATTCTTCAGTAAATTCACTTGTTCGTTTGTATCAATGAGCTGTTTGTCTACAAGTGCTGTCATGTTCTTAACGGCTGCCGACAGGAACAAATCAGCAGGCGCTCCTTGCTCAATTTGCTGCTGCAATGCGCCGGATGCGCCAAAGTTAAAGCTTAGCTGTATGTTCGGATTGTTAGCCTGATAAGCCGTTTGGATTTCCGTTAACGCGTCAGTCAAGCTCGCCGCTGCAGAGATCGTCAGCTCTACCGTTTCTAACGGCTCCGTGCTAGGCTCAGTTGTGCCCTGTGCCGGGGCGTCTGTACTCGCGTTTGTATTTGTACTTGGTTTCGTATTTTCTGCGGCTCCGCAGCCTGCGAACACCAAAGCCATTGCAACTACGATGAACAAAAACATATAACCTTTAATCATTTTAAACATGATCGATCCTCCTGAGTTATGTTTAGATATAAATAGATATATCTGAATTAAATTATATATACAGTTCAATTCTTTTGTAAATCTATTTAACAGAACGTACACATCCTATTATGATACAATAAAAAAATAACATAACGGCTTGTACTTATATGAAGGAGGAGCATCATGTCCAGCGATGTCTCATATACGACCGAAGAAATTGCCAAGCTGCTGAAAATATCCAAACTGACCGTCTATGATCTCATAAAAAAAGGCGAGCTGCCCTCTTACCGCGTAGGCAAACAAATGCGAGTAGACCCAGCAGATCTGGAAGCTTACAAGCAGCGGAACAAGGGCATTCAATTAAACGAACGCCCAACACTAACCGATTCTCCGGCGCTCACCCATGGACAAGCATCGTTCTCCGGGCTTCGCCCCCTCGTCATTACAGGTCAAGATCTCAGCCTTGATATACTGGCAAAATATATGGAGAAAAAGACGGACGGGATTAGGCCGCTGCGCGCATATGTCGGCAGCCTTGACAGCTTGATCTCCATGTACCGAGGAGAATCCGACATCGTCAGCACGCATTTGCTTGACGGTGACACGGGTGAATACAATCTCCCTTATATCAAAAAGCTGCTTATAGGCTCTTCCTACATTGTCGTCAATTTGCTAGCCAGAAATGCAGGCTTTTACGTTAAGCAAGGCAATCCTTTGAAGCTGCATGGTTGGTCTGATTTGGGCACCGAAGGCTTGCGGATCTCCAATCGGGAGAAAGGCTCCGGCGCTCGTGTCCTGCTGGACGAACAGCTCCGCTTGCATGGCTTGAAGCCGGATCAGCTTGAGGGCTACGAACAGGAGCAAAGCAACCATCTTGGCGTTGCATCCAAAGTGGCAGCAGGCGAAGCAGATGTTGGCATTGGCATTGAGAAAGCAGCTTCGATCGTAGGAAATATTGATTTTATTCCATTGATTAAGGAACGTTATGACCTGGTTATGCTGAAGACCGCGAGCAATCAAGCTTGGATTCAATCGTTGCTCCAAATTCTTAGATCCGATGATTTCAAGAAGGAGCTTCAAGCCATTTCAGGCTATGATTTAACGCGAACCGGTGAAATATTGCTGGAAACCTAGAACTATCCAGAAATAAGGAGACACAAACGAGCCTTAGAATCGCTTCTAGGGCTCGTATGTGCTGCATCTTTCGAACATTTAACAGGAAATGCTCCATCTAATTTTCCGCAAGGAAGGCTCGTAGACCATCTAGCAGGAAAATCTCCCGTTAATCGGAGCTCATTCAGCGAAATAGAGCCAAATTCAAAAAATTAACAGGAGTTTTTCCAGTTAACCCCGATTTCCCTCCCTATTTTCGTAAATTAACGGTAGTTTTTCCTGTTAATTATCTTTGTAATGAGAGGTATCACCGTGCAGCTCAATAATCGTTTGATCACCCTTGATTATGACTTTGCAAAGCGCTGTGGAATCAACAATCGGCGGTGTCCAAACTTCCGATAGCGGCTTTCCGCTAAAATGAGTCATGATGAGCTTCAATGTGGCAGCGTGTGTAACAATTAATATGTTTTTCCCTTCATTGCTTTCAATAATCTCCCTAAGCTTAGGAAGCACCCGGTTTTGCAAATCATAAAAGGATTCGCCGCCGTTATTTGGCTTAAATAAATGTGGTGTTTGCCAAAAAGCTGAATAATCTTCAGGGAATGCCGCCTCCACGTTGTCTTTCACTTCGCCCTCCCAGCAGCCCATATTAATTTCTCTCAAATCTTGCTCTGGAAGTATAGCTATATCTCTCTTATTTCTTAAAATTTCTGCTGTCTGCAGCGTTCTCTCACTCGAACTGCTATAAATGATATCCAATTGAATGCTGCTCATGGATTCCGCTAACCATGCGGCATGCAGCAACCCAAGCGGAGTCAATGGCGAGTTCTTATGCCCCTGTAATCGATGTGCTACATTCCACTCCGTTTGGCCATGTCTTGTTAAGTAAAGGGTCGTTTTTTTCAAGTGATAACCTCTCCTAACCTCTATTTATAAATCTATCGAATTTTTAAATATTCTGTTTCAAACGTATATTACCTGCACGAAATATTATTTGAAAGCGTTTTTTTGAAAAACGGTTTTTTTCGAAACCTTTCCTTCGCATTTGCGTCTAGTAGTTGTTGCCAAATTTGGGAAAGTAGGTGTTTATGATTCGATTTAAGTTTCGAAGATCAACAATAGCCGGAATGACCGTAGCACTTGCCGCAACTTTGCTGAATTCGATTCCGGTATCAGCAGAGGACCAAACGACCCGGAAAAACCTGACCCCTCTTGCTGCCAACCAAGCGCTTCAAGATACATCAGCAAATGTAATCTTTCTGAATCTGCCGATCTCGTTTCCCCTGCCGCCGCGTTTTATCAAGGGAACGATTATGGTACCAGGCAAAGCGCTGCTTGAAGGGTTAGGTTATAAAACGAAATGGCAGGCTGATGAACGAAAGCTCGTAGCAGAACAAGAGAATAAACCGACGCTCGTCTTCTGGGCTGGCCTTGCTCAAGCAGAGATTAACGGCAAGAAGATAACAGGACCGCCTGCTGCCTCTTTCATTGACCAACAAGTATTATGGATTCCGCTTCGCTTAGCGGCAGAAGCCAGCGGACTTCGCGTCACATGGGATGCAGCGAATCGATACGCAATCGTTACCGATCCTCTGGCTCTGCCAAGATTCAGCGTAATGACCAAGATAGATAATGGTTTAGCGGAATCCCCTTTGAAAATGCTGGAGTATATGAAGCAAACCTTTAAACTGGACGTTGATTTTGTTCAAGTAGGGCCGGAGTATTACCGCCAGAAGACGATGGTCATGATTGCAGCCGGAGATCCTACTGCGCTGATGCTGCTTGAGGATCCTTACGTTTTTCAAGATGAGCTGATGTCAAGCTTCTCCATAGATTTAACTAAAGATTTGGAAGACTACCCAAGGCTGAAGGAGCTGGCGCTTACCGCTCCGGGAAGCAGGGTAATCGACGGAAAAATTTACGGCGTGCCCCGGCCGGGCGATCCCCATAACGCTTCCTTCCCTGCAATCCGCAAGGATTGGCTGGATAAGCTGGGGCTAATACAACCGCAAACGATGGAAGAATTATATGAGGTGCTAAAGCGGTTCACCTCACAGGATCCTGATGGCAATGGTAAGCATGATACAATCGGTCTGACTGGTTACACGAACGAATTTGGACTTGGAACTTTATCGTGGGTAGAGCATGCTTTTACAGGCAACCCTGCTCGCTTTACTATAAAGGATGGCAAGGTCATTGATTATGCTGTAAGTACGGAAGAGACGCAAGCGCTTCAATGGTTAGCTCGTGCTTTCAAGGATGGTCTGCTGGACAAGGAGTTTGCGGCAGTGTCAATGCAACAAGTAAGCGACAGGCTGCGCAGCAATAAAGCAGGACTTGCAGCGTTAAACATAAACGAAGCTGCTGCTCTAACAGGTGATGATTCCGTTTGGCTGCCGCTGACGACGGTTAAAGCTTCTTCAACAAGCGTGCCAATCGCACCTTGGAATACCCAAGGCAATGGAACTTATATCGTTTCCAAAAACTCGAAGCTGGGTGCGAAGCAAATATTGGCTTGGCTCGATCACGGGATTGAAAAGACGGAATCCGGCGGTTGGGATACGCTTAAAGACTGGCAGCTGCCTGATCAACAAGCAGTAAACAGTTTATTTGGTCAAAGCGATATGCTAAAGCGCAATAGCAGCTTGGATTCGCTCCCTGCAGCAATTCGGAGTGAGTACGAAGCTGCCATTAAGTCGTGGAAGAAGATTTCTTATTCAAACACTTCCCTGCCTGAAGCCAGCAGCCTATTGCAAACGGGACAGTATGTCGAGTTTAATCGCGAGCTGGAGCAGCTTAAGCTTAAAGTAATTATGGGCGAGTCCACTATTGAGGATTGGACGAACTTCATAAGTAAATATACGGCATCAGCGGATTATAAAGCGATGCTCGTGGAAATGAATCAACGGGTTTCAACGCGAGTGAAATAGAAGCGTCAAAAGAAGAAAAAGGATGATAAGTACACGGTTCGAGCGGGACTGACCCCATAACGAGAGACGAATCAAAACATCTTCAAGTGAATGCAACCCTGTCGTAAGATATGGAGATAACCTTGGAGGTGTTTTTGCGTTGGCAACAAGAGTGAGCAACATCGTTCCATTCCACACTAAAGCCTGAAACGTTCTACCTCGAAGGTCTCACGTGTACAACGACTTCAATCGTTGAACAGACCGTTCGAGACTGCATGAATTACTATAACTTAACTCGCATTCAAACGAAACGAAATAACCAGTCGCCGGTTGATTTCCGACGACTGGCGGCTTAACTTGTTCATTTAATTGATTTATAAAACTCTGCAAATACGTCAGCGAAAGCCTCTGCTGTTTGGAGATTCTCTTCCAGCGTATTGTTCACTCCCCCGAATTCCAGAAGCAGGCTTCCGTTAGAAACAGACTGGTTGTATTCGGCATTTCCTTGATGGGCGCTTTTCATCAGAACTCCCCTTGATATGCCCGGATACTTCTTGTTTAATAAAGCGTCTAACGATTCCGCGAACTTTTTGTTTTCTTTGTGGGCGGGGTTCGCGTCTCCTATGACAAACATAATGCGCGCATAAGTTTTACCGTTAATGACAACCGTTGTTTTATTGCGCGGAACATCTGCATCTCGATGAATATCGAAGAAATAAGTCAGGGAAGCATTAGACTTCATCGCCTTGTCTACTGCTTTACGCGATTCACTGTAGGCTTTCGTGTAGCTTAGTTTCTGTTCGTTCAGCCTCTCAGCAATATCGGTTTCTTCAACAATGGAAGATATTCCTTTTTTCTGCAGGTTCTCTGCGAGCTTCTTGCCTACAAGTGTAATGTTCACTTTCGGATCATCGACGGAGGTCCCTTTTGTACTGCCAGATACATTCTTCCAAGACTCCCTATTATGCGTATGATAGATGTACACTTTGCTGCCGCTTTGTTTGGAAACCCCTGTGTTCACGACCCAATTGGCAACGTAAGCGGTTCCTCCGCTTGGCAACGTTACTTGATACCAATCTCCATCTATTCCGACTACAAGAAACGATTCACCTGCCCGCGCCTTGGAAACAATTTCATAATCCGTCCCCGGCCCTTTGCGCAAATTAGTCGTGTCCACGATGTTTACTATGGCTGCCTTATCTTGATCAGTGCTCGGCTGATTCACATTTTCCGGCTTTTGTCCATTATTGGCAGATTGGCTGCTGTTGCTCTCTATGGTTTCCACTACCCAATTCGCAACATAAGCCGTGCCGCCGCTAGAAAGAGATACTTTGTACCATTCTCCCTTCGAGCCAACAATCGGATAGGTTGCGCCAGCCTTCGCCTTGGCTACAACCTCATATTCAAGGCCCGGCCCTTTACGCAGATTGGTAATATCCACGATTTTAGCGATTGTTTCCTTATTTTGAGCTGAATGATTCTGTGCATACGTTTGAGCTCCCGTTTTTCCTGTCGACAGGTTCTGAATTGACGCGTATGCAGAAACGGAACCCCCGGATAATAAAGAAAGAATGATAGTTCCGCCCAATATTTGATTTCGTAATTTCAAAGCTAGCTTTCCTCCATTTCAAAGACTTGTTCTACGAATTTCGACAGCAACAGAGGAAAATCCTTCTAATCTACATTGTTCAGCACAAAAATGAGAGTAAATCCCTAGTCGCGTAAGTAAAATGACATGGCAGTATAGCTTAAGACAGTCCAATCTATCAAACTGTACCCGCCACTCCGATAGCCGTCAGGGTTAGCTTCAGACCGTGGTGCGTGGTGAGCGTAGTCCCATTATTCGTCGCGTAGACGGCGAACTCGATGACGAATGCGGAGATGATCGTGGTTCTCCACCACGGTTCAACTCTTCCAATTCGTCGAGCACGAACGCGGCATCGTTAACCCATAAAGACATCCTTTGTCGTACTCCGCATTGGTGTTTGGCTCGTCTTCGGTCCAATACTCCACCGTTCTTCCATCCGGAAATACCGTCGCGCCTGCATTATAGGTATAATCGGTGCCGACCAAGATGTAGCCCTGACTTGCGAGCTCTTCAGCTTGGAACATATTCTGGTTACGATTGCCGTCTTCACCTCCGGCGAATTTCACAAATAATGGCCTTGTTTCTTGCCGCTGCCTTCTACCGCGGGATAACAAATTTGAACCATCAACTCACGTTTCGCTTGCGGCTCCTTTGCAAAATTTTCTGCGCGTTTCTCGTCTGTCCAATGATACGCTACCGTTCCTACCTGATAAGTTCCCGTTGGCTTCGATAACGAGAACATCGGCATGGCGAATGTTGTCGTTTCTCATTCTTAATTCTTATTTATTTCTTGCATAACGCCCGGCATGAAAAAATCACCCTTACAGGTGACTCTGCTTGTTACCCTGTCATTAAGCCAGCGGTTGATTGTTTGATCATTCCAACTAAATAAAAATAAGCAGGCCACAGTAGGCCTGCTCATCCTCTAGTTATTCAATTGATATCTCTTTACTTGCTAGCCAAAAACTCATCCAACTGACGCTGGATCTCAGCGACGTATTCATCGATCCCAGCCGCTTTAAGCTTCTTAATAGCCTTCGGATATCCCGTTTCAAAATCCACAAAACCTGAGCGTATAGCAGCTAGGTCCTTGCCTGCGACTTCTTTCAGGGCAGTTTCTATCAATTTTACTTTCTCATTATTAAATCGGAAGCCCAATGAAGCGGATAAGATCGCCTTATCATCCCAGCTTTTATAATTATCGATAGACTCTTGTGCTACATCCGGCCCAAACATTTGATAATTCTGGTTTCTAAACATCCATTCATAGAAAAACTCATTAGAGGTCAGCTTTTTGATTCTTCCATCTACGATCTCGTAATCCTTGCCTTCGACACCATAGAGTGCTAATTGATAATTTTCTTTGGATTTATAAATCCAGTTGACAAATTTTATAGCACCTTCTGGATTGGGGGCAGTTACAGGTACGCCTAGAACTTCTCCGCCTGTTGCTGTAATATAACGAGGTTTTTCGTCTGCCAAAAGATAAGTTTTAACTCTAGCATCCGGTGCATTGGCTTTTATCGCATCAATAATTTCCATTTCCTTGCCTAGGGAGCCTTCAACCCATAAGTATAAGCCTGTCTGCATGCGGGAGTCTCTTTCATTGTATTTAATGGTCAGATCCTCCGAATACAGCCCTGCATCATACATGCCGCGGTTAAACTTCGCCACTTTCTGGAAAGCGTCCGATTCATAGTAACTGTACGCTTTTTTGCTGTCTTCCCCAAATACAACCAAATCTTCTACTGCAATGAAGTTATATTGCTCTTCGGTAAAATACCTGGTTAGAGGCTTGAAGACAATATCGGCAGGCCCCTTCATTTCCGGAAACTTTGTTGCCGCCCTTGTTGCAAACTCTTTTAAATCATCAGCTGTTTTCACTTCGCTCATACCAACTGCCTCTAGTATATCCTGACGCACGGCTACCAGTTGGTACATGGCAGAGGATGGAGCATACGCAGAGGGAATGCCATGAATTTTTCCATCGATTACTGCCCCTTGAAACTGTTCCATCGGCAAAACTTTAAGCATATCCTGGCCATATTCCTTAATTAAATCATCTAACGGCATGCTTTGCTTCTTATTAACAATAGTAGAAAGGTCAGGAAGGCCATCCCAATACAGATCAATAGGTTCATTTGCAGCCAGCATGATATCTTTTTGCTCCCAATACTGCGACCATGGTACAAATATTACTTTTACCTTTAAGCCAAGATCGGCTGCCATTTTCTCTGAAAATTCATTTTGAAGAAATTCAGTCATGCGATCACTTTCGTCCCCAGGGTATAAAATGGTAAGTGTTTCGAGCTTCCCCTCAACCTCTTTTTTGTCGCTACAGGCTGCCAGTATAGAAATGGACACTAGCATTAAAACCAAAAAGATAAGCATTTTCCTTGTTTTCATGGATAACCCTCCCAATAAAATGGTTAATATATGTAAAGCCTTGATAGGCTGCAAACCATATATCGCTTATTCCTTGACTGCGCCTGCCATAATACCATGAACGAAATACTTTTGAATGAACGGGAATAGGAAAATAATAGGTCCGATTGTGATAACGGTTATAGCCATCTTCACTGTTTCTGCGGGGAGCGTTATGTTGCCTGAAGCACCTGATGGAATACGGCCGGAGCTGATCGCATTTACGTTAGATAAGATATTGTAGAGATAATATTGCAACGGAAATAAATCTTTATCGTTAATGAAGATAAGTGCATTCCACCAATCGTTCCAATAACTAAGCGCATACATTAAACCTACCGTTAGCAGCGCGGTTTTGCTTAAAGGAAGGGCTATTTTGATATAGATCGTAAAATAATTTGCTCCATCCATCTCCGCTGCTTCATACAAAGACGGCGAAATGCTTGCAAAATACGTACGCATCAAAAACATATTCCAAACGCTAAAAACGGAAGGTATGATTAATGCCAAAATACTGTTTTTCAATCCGTAATAATTGACGCTAACCATGTACCATGGAATCAAGCCTGCTGAAAAAATAATCGTAAAATTACTAATAAATGCGATTGCGTTACGGTACCTCAGCTTTTTGACGGATATCGAGAATGCAATCATGCTCGTAATAAGCAATGCGCTTACCGTGCCAACTACGGTTACAAAGATGGTTACGCCATACGATTTCAGTATCTTCATTCCACTGTTAACAAATATATATTTATACGTATCCAAGCTTGGAGTCAGAGGGATGATTGAATAGCCATTTCTAACAATCTCCTGTTCGGATGAGAAGGAAACGCTAAGGGTTAATACAAGAGGGTATAGACAAACGAGCGCAAATAGGCCAATAAAACAGTACGACAAGCTTTTTACAAGTCTATCTCCAAGCCATCTATTAGTTTCCATTGTTAAAATAGACCCTCTCCATCATTTATTTTCTTAGCCGATTTATTTGCTGCAGTAATTAGAATTAATCCCATAAGCGACTGAAATAATCCGATTGCGGTCGAATAAGAAAAGCCCAAAGTACGCATAGACTGGTAGACATAAGTATCGATTACCGTCACCTCGTCAATTAATACCGGGTTATTGCCGACAATCCCATAAATCATTCCAAAGTCTCCGTAAAAGATCCGTCCAACACTCAGTAAAGTCAAGACAATGATAGTAGGCTTTAACATAGGAATCGTTAAGAAAACAATACGCTGCAGCTTATTTGCGCCATCTACCTTAGCTGCTTCATACAGGCTTCCATCAAAGTTAGCCATTGCAGCCATGTAAAGGATAGAGCTATATCCGCTCCACTTCCATACGCTTGAAAGAATAATGATCCATTTCCAATACTTTGGTTCTGAATACCACCTGATCGGATCTGCCCCGAAAAACGCCAAAATATGATTGGCAACACCTACATCCGTCGAGAAGATCCCGTAGAGTATGGCGCCAACTACAACCCATGATATGAAATACGGAAAAAACATCATGCTTTGAGCTACTCGTTTGAATGCCTTATGCCTTATCTCGTTTAAGAAAACAGCGATGCTGACAGGAACAATAATGCCTAATATAAGGCCAAAAAAGTTAATGTATAAGGTGTTATAAGTAACCTTCCAGCCCATGCTGTTTTTAGAAAAAAAGTAGGTGAAATTGTCCAGACCAACAAATTTGCTGCCAAATATTCCATCAACTACATTAAAATCGGTAAACGCCATCCATATCCCTGCAAAAGGGATATAGCAGAACATAATTAGCACAATAAGAGCAGGCACACACATGAGATACAATATTCTGTTTTTCTTTATCTCATATAGAAATCCTTTCACTATTAAACTCATTACATCACTACCTTTGCATCGTTATCTAGCGATTAACCTCTAATGTTCCTTGCAGCTCTTTCTTCAAGTGGTCGATATCAATCACAGCGCCAGTAACTCTTGCTTTCTCAGCTGCATATGCCATAATGTGACTTTCCACGGACCTATCGATGGAAGACCTGCTGTTGCTGTTTTGGTTTTCTAAATTATCCAAGAAGTCAATCATCAGTCCTGTATCGCCGCCGTTATGTCCGCCGCTCATGGACGCCGGCAGGATGACGGTTTGCTCGTATCGTTCAGCCATATTAGAAGTAAATCTAGTCACTTCTATCCTATTTAAGCTGTCATCTCCTCTAATTTCTCCATGCTCACACATAATTTTTATCGTTCGATACATCTTATTTGTAAATCCGCTCAAATTAAACGTTACGGTAACGCCATTTTTAAACTCAATCACGGTCGCTTGATGATCGCAAACATTATTATCCGATCGATAAACACAGCGTCCGTATGGACTTGTTTCAAGAGCCTTCAACAATCCTTCCTCTGTCTGATCCACTGAGATCGTAGTAGCCGGCCATTGTCCCCTTATGGGGAGATAGGCTTTTCTTGCATCGAATCGGCAATCGGCAGCTACGGCGCAGTCTAAGCATCGATCAGCGCTATTTGCTGGTGCATTCTCTTCTTTAAAATAAGTCAGGTCGCCGTAAGAGGAAATCCGCTTCGCATCACTATCTACTAACCATGATAAAATATCCATGTCATGACAGGACTTCTGCATAATGATAGGACTCGCTAGGTCGCTTCTTCTCCAATTGCCCCTGACGAATGAATGCGCCATATGATAATTTCCGACGTTCTCATTATGTTGAATGGTTATTACCTTACCAAGCTCATTGCTATCTATGATTTTTTTTATTTCCGCAAAAAAATTCGTATATCGGAGCACATGGCAAACGATAACTTTGCGCCCTTTTTCATTCGCTTTTTGTTGAATTCTTAAACATTCCTCAGGACTCGGCGAAATAGGCTTTTCCAATAGAATGTCATAACCAAGCTCAAGCGCCTCCATCGTCTGCGTATAATGATCTCTGTCCATAGAAGAAATAATAAGGGCATCGCAAATTTTTCCTAAGCCATAAAATTCATCTACCGATTTAAATTGTTTCTCCTGCGGAATGCCGAACTCTTCTGCAGCAGCCTTTCTTCTGATGTCATTTGGGTCAACTACCGCAACAATTTCCGCACGTTTGCTCGCGTACTCTGAGTAAATCATGCCTCTTTGCCCTGCTCCGATTAATGCCAGCTTCAAATCAACTACCTCCAGCGTATGTTTTATGGTCCGTGACGCTCTCTATTTCTATTCCGGTACCTTAGGGTCTTCCAGCGGATAATAACCTTCCGGATAATAGCTATCCCATATATTCAAAAGCGGATCCTCACTTGTAACTTTGACTTCTACAGTACCTGCCTCATAGTACCCATCCTGTTCGTTGCTTTGTATATCTAGTTTGATATAGGATCGGTCTTTGAAAAATAAGGCTATGCTTAGCTTGTAATTTCCCGGCTCCATATTCGGCAATTGTATAATTTCGTTATGGACAAGATCTCCTGTCAACCAAAATTGCGTCGCGGCACGCATTGGGAGTTCATAAGATACATCCCCTTGCTCCAATTTCACCCAGAGACTGAATTCACGGTAAACCCTAGCGCTCCCCGTGTTCACAAACCAGAAACGAAGCGGTAGGCTGCCCTCACTGGAAACGGTCTCTGGATAAGTCAGCCTTCGCAAGGCAAGAGAATATCCGAGCTCTGCATTTAGATTGGAGAGGCTTGCATGCCACCGGTATGACTCGCGCCTAATATGAGGTCCGCATACGTTATCGGTTATATGAAGGACAACCGGGTAACTCTTCCAAACATGCTGCAGCTTTTGTTTGGCAAAGGCTTCGCAGCATGCAATCCAATTATGTTCACTGCACTTTACCAGCAAGCCAAACCCACGGCTATGCTCCCTTAAATAATGAATCAGTCTTTCATTGTGGAGATCGGCAAGAAGATTCAGCTCTTCAAACGAATCTATATAGGCACTCCATTCTTCGTTGCTTTCAGCCAGTGTCGAGATCACAACGCCCGCAAGACGACTGACTGTGTCTATGTAGCTTCCGACTTTTCTTATTAAGGCTGCAAAACAATCATTGGCATGTTCCTTTACCCACAAAGGTAAATCAGGTTTGAGCACCAGGATAGGATTTGTTGCTGTGCTTATGGCTTCTTTCACCTTTTCGAGTCTATATTCTCCTCTAGTTGGCTCCAGTTCTACCCATGAAAATGAAACATATGTAAACGGTCCATTTTTCAAAAGATTTTCATTCCTTGGTAATGGATTAGGCCGGATTTTTATGGATTTATACTTCTCGTAGCTTTCAAGCGAATATTTCCCCATCCAATCACCTCCCTTATAAATGGCTGTCTACTGTTTGAATAAATTTTTCGTTATCGGCAGCTGATATATAGGGCATGCTGCCAATCTTTTCGATTTCTTCCTTCAAAACAATCATGCTTAATGTATTAAACCGGGCTCCGGTCCTCATATACGCTGCTGCTGCTTTTTGCAACGAAGTTGTGAATTGGATCGGGCTATGGACAGGATCTGCCTCACGGTCTCCAAAGAGCTCATAACGCAGCATGCCGTCCCCTTCAAGTGTTGGATAATTATAAAACTGGTTTTGGACAAGCACGATATTGCTTTTTTCATTGTCTAATAGGAGTGATAATCTAGTATCATAAAGCCAGCTTGCACTCCAAAAACCTTTTATACATAACTCCGGAAAATATTTGGCGTACAATTCGGTAGCCATTTGCATCGAATTTTTCAGCCTGTCGGGTGTATAACCGGGTCCAGATGGAATATGAAGCGCTAAAAGGGTGTCCCCTTTCTGAAGAACCGGTTCCCATTCCTTCTTTGCAATTGAAGTTGGTTCTCTTTCAACGAAACCCATTGGATTAATCCGATTAGCTATGATGCAATCAGCATTTTCGTCCCATTGCGAAGTGAAATGCCCTCGTTGATCAAAAACATCATTGATGCCATTCCGTTGACCATCGCTGCGGAACTCTTCTCCCGCATGCCGTAGTGCAATAACTTTCTGTGTATTTACATGGCGAAACATCGTGAAGCGATCTTCAAATCGGTATGGGATAAAGAGAAATCGATCTAATCGAAATATGGAACAAGTATAAAAATTCATATCCCACGGGAAGTCATGGACTTTGGAATCACCATGTGCCACTAATTTTTCGAATTGAGCCTTCAGGGGCTGATGAGGTATTTTTTCGTAATACTCGATCGGTATTCCGCGCTTTTCCAGCATTTCCATAGAAGGGACTACGCAGGCAAGCAGCAAAAGAAAAGAATATAATTCACCATATTGCTTCATGCATCCCGGAGTCATATTCGTATAGAAGTCTTCATCACAGCGATTACGCGCGGAGCAAAGATCTCCCACTAAAAATGATGTGAAAAGAAACAGCACTCTATCATTTTCTATTGCTTCGATTCCATGAATCAGCAATTGCCGTGTATACTCAGGGATTTGATATTGCTCAAAAATATCAAATAAAAAATTGCGTGGAATTAGGAGTGTATGGTTATCCGGTTGATAGCGATTATATTTGTCTTCCAAACCTTCAGGTAAATAATCAAAATTGCAGTAAGCAATAGATTCTTTAAAATCCAATCTGATCTCCAATTTCTACTCATCCCCTCTTGATTAATAGTTTACCCATTTGGTAATAGCCGTCCGTGTTTCCTTCGATCGCAAGCTTTATATTTCCGATCTCTTTCACGCCGGTTTCGATGCCAATTTCTAAAACGTACTCTCCTTCTGGAACATCGCTAGGTATTGAGAAGCTTTCCTCCCAAGCAATATCCTCATCCGGCAACCATTCTCTTATATCTTCTCTGCTATACAGCGTATATGCCTGATCATGGCTTCTAAGCTTCAGAACAAGCGGATAGTGATTATAGATAGGAGCGACACCTACATTAGCCCACAAAGCAGCAATGTCCAGATTCCCGCCCGCCCTTACTTCAGAGTCATAAGAGAACTTTCTTAATTCAAAGCGGTAACCCATCTTTTTTAACCACTGCTTTACATTTTCCTTCCAAGGCTCCGGTACGATCGTTCCTTTGCTATTGAAGGAGGAAATATGCCATTTGAGCGTTTCCTGAATGATGTAATCAATATCCCAGCCCTGAAGATACCAGTCATTCATATGCCAGCATGCTTCAAACAAAACCGGAGCTTTCTCCCAAGCATTTTCCATCTTGAAGTTCTGTATATTCTGAGGGTAGAAATCGGTCATATGCGACCATTCTTCTCCATGAAAACCGCCCATATCACCTAAACAATCTACACGGAAGCCAACTTTTTCCTTTCGATCCGTAATTATTCCCATAGACATCGGGTCATGCAAAAGCGCTTGGAGAGGCGTTATTTTAAATCCATCCAAATAGGCATCTGTAATACACGAAATGGCATCCGGCTTTAAAAACTCAGTTCCTCCGCCTTCCCCCCATGCTCCTACAATCGTTAGATCTATAGAGCTTATTACAGGGTGCCCATCGTACTTTATTGCAAAAGCTTTAATAAAATCAGCCCAATAGTCAACATATCGTGTTGTCTGAGGATCTACTCTCCAGAAAGGAAATTCGGGCTCCTCCGGGTTTTCCGCTCGGAACCAATCCGGTATATCATCTTCTTCGTTTAATGCGTACGGCGAGCAGCGTACCACCGCCGTACAGCCAATGGATTTCGCATAGTCCAATTTTTCCTCCAGCACTTCCCATCTGTACACGTCTTTCTCGATTTCCACATCCTTCCAACGCACGCTGCAGAAATAAACTTTGCTATCCGGATGATTGTAAGTGCTGCTGTCTTCCGTAAATTTATATTTCTCTTTCTTCTCCCCTCTATTGTCATATACATCACCGATGTCGCCCATTAACCCTGGAGCTGCAATAAAGCCAATGCCGGGATTGCTTATTAAGCTATCGATTACTGCCGGGTACACCGTTACTGCTTTGTTCATGTCTCATCATCTCCCAAACACGTTTTCTTTAAAGTTAACAGCATTTGCAATCTTGTTACGTTATGTGTTACGTTATATGTATGGTTTGTTTAGTAATCTTATTGTGCAATTATAACATTTTCAACCAAACCTGCAAGTGAAATTTACGTCGATTTAATATTAAATTTATGCTGACATAACCTATCATCCGTATGTTACTATATAGTTTAATAGGTCATACATAGTAACAAGCCTTCATGAACGTAATTTTTACGCAACATTACATAAAAAAAGCTAATGACGGTTCCCAACGTAACGTTGCGATCATTAGCAATAAAGGAGATAATGCATTTTTATGAGTACGATTAGGGATGTTGCTAAATTAGCAAGTGTATCCACGGCCACCGTGTCTAGAGTTTTAAACAATGATACGAAATATAAAATCACAGATGAAACCCGTGAAAGAGTCTGGCAGGCTGTAACCCAACTTAACTATAAAATCAATGTAAGCCCGAAGCGTCAAGCAGCAGCGAAGGATACGCCAACAAACAAGGCGCACATCAAGATAGGCTGCGTATTAAGCGTTACAAAAAATAAGTATAACGATCCTTATTTCATGTCTATATTGTCCGGTGTAGAAAAGCGATTGCTTCACGCAGGGTATAATATTGCCTTTATTCGTACTGGACCTGAACTAGACGATAAGAAAATCTTGTTTAATACGTTTAGTGAATCCATTACCGGTCTTATCCTAATGGAATCCTTAAACAGCGAAACTTACGAGTATGTCCGCAAGCAGGTTCCGCATATCGTTGGCATCGATACAGAGCGCTGGGATATCGATAATGTAGGTTATGATCATTACAATGTCGCTTCTCTGGCAGTAAGCCATCTCATTGAAAAAGGCCATACGAATATTGGATATATAGGCGGAAGCGGATTAAAGAGCAACTTAAAGGAAAGCAGGCGCTATCAAGGCTACTACTCCACCATGCATGCTGCCGGATTGTCCGTAAATCCCGATTGGGTGATTGATTGCATGTGGGATGAAGTTGTCTGTATAGATAAAATCAATCATTTATGCCAAACCAAACATTTGCCTACAGCTTTTTTTGCTGCCAGTGATTTGATGGCTATGGCAGCCCTTAACAGCTTATATAACAATGGCATCTCTGTGCCTGACGAAGTGGCCGTTATAGGCTTATCCAATATTGAAGTATCTAAATACTCCAATCCGCCTCTATCTACCATTGATGTGCCCACCGAGGAAATTGGCATGGTCGCAGTCGACCTATTATTGGATCGATTAAATGGAAATATGCTGCTGCCGAAGAAGGTTATTTTACCTACACACTTGGTCGTACGCAGTTCAACTTGAATAAAACCAACGTATTCATGCGCCATGCAAAACGAAAGGTTAGACTAATAGAGCAAAAGCAGCCCCTCCTCTGATGAGGAAGGGCTGCTTTATTTTATGAGAGTTTTCCCATGTACAGTTTTTGTTAAGAAAGATATTGTAATATAAACATCATTAGAGGATATTTCCAATTCTAACGCTGTGTTTATACCAAAACCATGCAAAATGTTGATTTTGAGTGCAACACAGAAAATGCTAGCGTATGCGAGTAACATAGGTAGCATTTTGATTCCGGCTGAAATGGCTGTTTAGTCCCATTCCACAGGTTTCGACAAGTCGATAGAATAGAAATAAGTTGAATTAAGGGAGAAGATTACGCATTGGATAACAAAACGACAAGAAGCAACAAACGTTCAAAGGGCAGCTTGACATCATTTAAGAAAGTAACATTTTCAATTTATCTGGCCGTCGTCATCATTCTCGTATCCATTTGCGGAGTACTGTACAGCAAATATACGAATCTGGTCGATACCAATCAACAAACAGCGGCTGCTGAGAATCCTGAATCCAATAATAAGTCTGGGAATAACGATCCCTCTAACTCTGATTCGTCAAACGTAGGGCAAGTCGGAAACGAGCCCATTGCGGATGAGCCAGTTCCTGCCGGCACCGTTGACGCGGAAGAAACGCAACAGCCTACTGAAGATATTGGAGAAAACACGAAGCTTCCCGAGCCTACGGCAACCGAAACACCGGTGAAAGAAAAGGACGAAGCGGTAACAACCGTGCCTAAGCAGACGGACAAGCCAAGTCAAGACCAGAAGGAAAGCAGCAACAACAAGCCTAAAGACGAAAGCCAGACCATAAAGCTGCCAACAACTTATGTAGTCCAAAAAGGCGATACCTTGAGCACGATATCCGAAAAATTTTATCAAACCAAAGAGCATTACGCGCTGCTTGCCGAACATAATCAAATTTTCTTTATTAATGATATGAAGGTCGGCGACACGCTTACCATTCCTGCGCTTTCCTCAGGGACCGGTTCATCAGGCGGCAAGCCGCAGGGCACCAAAGATTATTCCAAGATTAATCTGCCGGCAACCTATCTAATTCAAGCTGGTGACACGCTATCCGGTATTTCTAGAATGTTCTATAAATCAGCAGAATATGTGAACTACATTGCGAGTGAAAATAAACTGGACAAAAACGAAGGGCTAAAGGCAGGCACCAACCTTGTCATTCCTTCTCTCAAGAATTACAAGCCAGATGAAACGATCGGCTCTGGTGACAACGCTGATGAATTTGAAGCAACGGAGCATATCGTGCAGAAGGGCGAGACGCTCTACAGCATCTCCAAAACCTATTACGGCACGACCAAACATGCCATGTTTATTGCAGACTACAATCATATCGTCGATATTGACCAAGTAAAAGCAGGTACTGTACTGAAGATTCCTAAGTCATAATCAATCGTCCATCGGGATAAACAAAGTGATGCCTTTGCAGTCGAATTTTACCTTAAGAAGTTTATGAAATCAAAAAATCCGGCTGCAATCGCTAACCTAAACCAATTCTCGAAGACTCTTCGGAAGACTTTTGACAACCAAATCATAAGAGTGATCAATCATTGCAAAAATATCCGAATCGGGCAAGGAACCATCGATCGTAACCGTATTCCAGTGCTTTTTGTTCATATGGTATCCTGGACGGACGGCCTCATGCTGCTCTCTCAAATTCTCCGCAATGATCGGGTCACATTTTAGGTTTATGTAAACAAAGCCCTCTTTCTCCTCAAAAATAAGCGCGAACATTTTTCCTGCAATTTTGATCACCAATGGCGTGAAGCCGAAGGGATAATCCTTAGTCGCCCCTTTTTTCTTTAAACAGTATTCGATGATTTTATTATCCAAATCAGTACCTCCCCTTTTCCCCTAATACGAAATTTCCGTCCATAAAATAAAAAACCACGCTGCGCGCGGATCTGTAAGGCTTTAAAAAATAGAACCTTCAATCTATAGATAGATCAAAGATTCTATGTTTTAAAAGTTAACTATAAGCTAGCTCTTTTTTGACTAGACCAAGCGTCTCTGCTGTTGAAGCATGAACTTCTTGCAGAAGCTCTGGATTTTCCATAAGCGACACGCCATAAGAAGGAATCATTTCTTTAATTTTTGGTTCCCACTCTTTCATATGTTGCGGGAAGCATTTTTTAAACACCTCAAGCATAACGTGGACAGCAGTAGAGGCGCCTGGAGAAGCACCTAGCAATGCTGCAATCGATCCATCAGCGGCACTAATAACCTCCGTACCAAATTGAAGTGTGCCTTTGCCTCCATCTGCTGTATCTTTGATAACTTGCACACGTTGGCCTGCTACTACTAAATCCCAATCCTCGCTTTTGGCGCTCGGGATAAATTCCCGCAGCTCTTCCATGCGCTTTTCTTTCGATAACATAACTTGCTCGATCAGGTATTTTGTCAAAGACATGTTTTTTGCACCTGCCGACAACATCGTTACCAGATTATCCGGTTTTACTGATGTTACCAAATCAAACATAGAACCGGTTTTCAAAAACTTTGGCGAGAAGCCGGCAAACGGTCCAAATAGCAACGATTTTTTATTGTCGATAAATCTTGTGTCAAGATGCGGAACAGACATTGGAGGTGCTCCAACCTTAGCTTTGCCGTATACTTTGGCATGATGCTGCTCTGTAACATCCGGATTATTACACACCATAAATATCCCGCTCACCGGGAATCCGCCAATATGTTTTCCTTCGGGAATGCCGGATTTTTGCAATAGATGCAAGCTTCCGCCTCCGCCTCCGATAAAGACGAACTTTGCAGTGTGGCGCTCGACGTTGCCGTTGCCGTTTCTTACCTTCAATTCCCACGAGCCGTCGCTCGTACGTTTCAGATTATCAACGCTATGCTTGTATTTGATTTCGACGTTTTTACTTTTTAAGTGGTCAAACAGAATGCGTGTCAAAGCGCCAAAGTTGACATCCGTTCCAGAGTCGATTTTTGTTGCCGCTATTGGTTCATTCGATGGACGGTTTTTTATAATAAGTGGAATCCATTCCATCAGTTTTGCAGTGTCTTCGGAAAAATCCATCCCTTGAAACAGAGGATTATTATTCATCGCTTCAAAACGTTTCTTCAAAAATTTCACATCTTGTTCCCCTTGTACCATACTCATATGAGGCAATGGCATGATAAAGTCCTGCGGATTTCGTATCAGCTTGTTGTTTACAAGATAAGACCAAAACTGCATCGAAAGCTGGAACTGTTCATTAATTTGGATAGCTTTGCTAATATCTACCGATCCGTCTGGTTTTTCGACCGTGTAGTTCAGCTCGCACAATGCCGCATGCCCTGTGCCTGCATTATTCCATTCGTTAGAGCTTTCCTCACCAGCATTTTCAAGCTTCTCGAACACTTTAATTTCCCATTCCGGTACTAATTCTTTCAAAAGTGTCCCTAAGGTCGCACTCATGATTCCGGCACCAATTAAGATGACGTCTGTCTTCGTTTCTCTGCTGCTCATTATTACCATCCTTACACCCTAAAATTTGCAGAAAGGATCTAGGCGCACCTGCTTTGACGACACACCAAGACTAGGCGCGACTTAGTCACACACCTTTTCTGTTTCGTGTTACATTTATTTATAAATTAAAATACCTACTATTATCTGATTATTATAAGCTATTTGAAAGCAATAATAAAGTGAGAAGTCCGCCCACATGTCAATAGGAGCTTGCAAGAACCATGGGCTTAACCCAGCTTCTTCCATATGAAATGATTTGAGCTGCCGCAACCGTGGCATGGTTCTCCGCGCTGACCGTGACGTCAAGCCTTTGCAAAAATGTCTCAATGGATAGAAAAAATGGCCGCCAGATAGATGGCCGCCATTTTATTTAGATCTTAAGCTCTGAACTCAGGACTATTCAGTCATCCCGGCTAGCACGATTCCCAATCGGTCGAAATTTTGTTCGTTCGCTTCTGCGCAATATGTTTTGATTTTCTCGAACTCCTTTATGTTCTTAAATCGCTGACGAAATGTCAGTCTGGTGCGTCCTTCCAAATCTTCAAAGGTAGCCGTGACTCGAAATTCCGGATTGGACAAATGGTCGAGCACGATCCGTTCCCTCGGTACGATTTCGGCAAAGACGTTGTGATTGGGAAAGTCGACGCCATTCGGTCCATGCATAACGAATCGCCAATTGCCGCCCGGTCTTAGGTCGAACTCGTGAAACGTATTCGTGAATCCTGCCGGTCCCCACCATTGAGCCAAAAGTTCAGGAGCGGTCCATGCTTTAAATACGAGCTCCTGTGAAGCGTCGAGCTCGCGCGTGGATATAATTTCGTTATCGTCCACCATTTCCATCATCGTCATCCCCCTCTGCTAATGCCTTGCCCAGCGCCTTCAGCATCTCATTGGTGCCGTGCTCGCGCACTTCCGGCGTATCGAGGCCGTCGAAGAACGCTCCTTGCTCGGTCAAAACCAACATCGTGCCAGCCTCCACCGGGATCAGCTCAACCGTCGTGATCGAGACGGAGACACGCTTGCCTCCCGTATCGAGGGTGTAGGTATAAACAATGCGTTGTTCCGGTACGATCTCCTGATAGATGACATTGAAGTCGAAGATCGGACCTTCGGGCGGTCCACCGCTGCTATACTCGCGGCCACCGACTTGAAAATCGAAGATCTCCGCCTTCGAGAACCACTTGGCTTTGGTCTCCTGGTTCGCCCATGCGTTATAAACCCGCTCAGGCGATGCTGCGTAAGTCCGCTCGACAACGAAGGTCGCGTGCTTTACGAATCGTTCATTCATGAATTTTCCTCCTTAGATTTGTGCGCTTCGCTCCCGCTGGCAAGAAAGTCGTCCAGCAGATCAAGGCGGTGTTCCCAGCTCTTGCGCCGCTCAATAACGGGCTTCTCGAACTCCATCTTCATCGCCTGCAGGAGATTCGTAAAATCATCAACAGTTAACGAAGATTTCCCCAACATAAGCTTGGACACATGATCAAGCTGCTCCAGAAGCCTCTGCTGCAACTTGATCTGCTCCTTGACCCGGGTCTTTTGCAAGGAGACGATCTCAAGCGGGCTGATCTGATCTCCGTCCAAGGCGAGCTTGATCTCCTCAAGCGACAAGCCCAATTCCTTAAGCGTTAAAATTTGGTGAAGACGCGAAAGATCGGATTTATTGTATAGTCTGTGGCCGGATTCCGTCTGGCCGGATGGCGAGAACAAACCGATCTGATCGTAAAAGCGCATGGTTCGAACAGTGAGCCCCGTCATTTTCGCGAGGTCTCCGACTTTCCAAAGATTTTTCATGCTCAATCCCTTCGTTTTCGCTAGCTTATTACCGGTAACTTTATTATAAAACATTACGTTACGTAAGGTTCAAGCCAAAAAATAAAGAAAGCAAGCAAGCGGTAACAGAAGACTGAATGCGACGACGTTACTTATGATGCGGTTCACCGTATCTATTGATAGGGTAAATACGAACGATGAAAATGACTCTAACTCACTAACTTAGGCTGGCCTGCTTACCGTGTCTAAGAATGAGCATACGTGATATACTCTGTATTAGATGGAACTCTGCATGATTTACACTGTTCATTTGATTGAAGAGTCAGTCCGATGAAGACTGGCTCTTCGTTTATTTCCCTACGAATGCGAGGAAACAATAAATATGAAAATCAGCGTATATGCTGTTGGAGATAAAATAGAAAAGTTTTACCTTGAAGCCATAAAAGAGTATGAGAAGCGTTTAAGCCGATACTGTGTTATAAAGTTCTTTCACTTGAAGAATATAAACGAAGTTCAAAGGAAACTGAATCCCAAGTCTTTTGTAATGGCTGTAAACACCTCACGTAATACCATTTCCTCTGAAGAGCTGGCAGATAAACTGGATCACAAAGCATCGGCTGGTGTTTCTGACATCTCCATTATTGTCGGAGCGACTCCACCTACATACAATGACATTATTTCACTTAGTCAAATGGAGATGGACTTTGGACTTCAGAATACTATTCTGATCGAGCAAGTTTATCGGGCTTATCGAATAATACATAATCATCCATACCATAAATAATAAAAGGGTGAGCAGGTTATGCAAAGACACATTACATTTATCAGCAGAAATGAAAAATTTATTGAAGAGTTCAGTAACTTCAATGATTTTGATACCTTCTTTTTAGCGTTAGTAGCACCGTTTTTAGTAAGTGATGAACATGGAACACTTATCTGCGAGCAACCCTTTATTATGAGTAAGGAAAACAAAGAGAAAATCAAAAATATTATCATTCCCTATACTCAATTAAATAGGTCTTTTAATAAAATCATGCACTTCTTTATTAAGATCAATGATGGCGAATGTTTTTATTTTTTTCCTGATAAATTGACCCAGGAGCTTTGTATAGACTGTCAGAAATCACTTGAATATTATAATCAAAGGTTTGACCATGAATGGGTTCAAAAAATGATGCAAAGTTATCTCGACAACAATTCGAAGCTATCTCAAATACATGAACAGCTATCAAAAGATTTTTCCGTTTCTTTTTTTAGCTATAACAAAAAGGAGTATTTAGGTGAAAGAAACAAGAATAAGCGTGTTTGTAGATTCTGTAATAGAGACATGAACAAGGGAGCCTCATTCAAAAATGAAGCTCACACCATTCCGGCCTTTTTAGGAAACACAACGCTATTTCAAAATGAAGAATGTGATGAATGCAACTCATACTTTGGAAGTACCATCGAAAATGACTTGGAAAAATACACTAAGCTACTCAGAATTTTTGCTGGTACAAAGGGTAGAAATGGTGTTCCAGAGCTTCGTAATGGGGATACAATTTTCTTCTATTCCGAAGTGGAGGATGGAATCGGAATTCCGGTCATTGTATCTGATAAAAATATGGCTGCAACTGAATTGGCTATTCAGATCAGTAATGAGGAAATGTTTACCCCAGAAAATGTTTATAAAATGTTCTGTAAGATTTTCTTCTCTGTAGTCAATTCCGAACTATTAAATAAATTCGATGATACCTTGAAATGGGTACGTAACAATATCCCTTTGATTGAAAATTTACCTGTCGTCGCCTTTTCTTTTTTTCAAGAAAGGAAACATGAGCAACCCTATGCCGCAACATTTATAAAAAAAGAGGCTGATGACAAGACCCCTAATGCATTTATAGAGATAGGTTTCGGGCAATTCGTGTATATTACACAAATTCCATCAAGAGAAAATGAAAGTGAATTACTTTATACAGCCGAACAATTTAATAAATTTTTGAGAAGCCTTCCACACTATAAAAATGCCTATTTTAACTACTATGATTTTTCAGGTAAAACGCCTGAACATTTTCATTTGAATTTTTTCCAACATGTCGACTAACAGATCATAATAATTCACTACACTCGCTCCAGTTCGAATAGAGTTTTCACCGTATCTACTGATATGCTTCACACCTTAAAGCAAAGGGGCCCGGATCATCTCCTAGGCCCCTCCGTTTATAACTTGACTACAGCTTCAGCTCGCTGAATTTGTTTTGTCAAACTAGCTATCTCTGCTTCTCTATCCCACATCACACTTGAGCGTCCTGCTATTATCATTTCTGATTTCAGCAGTACCTCTTCCTTGTTATACATATACCTGAATTGTAGCGGTTCACCTGTTTCGTCATCTTTGCAGTACATATCAACGATGATCATTTGATCTCGCTTGTATAGTGAAATCTCATCATAATTTGCTTCACTAATATTGTTGGCCAACACAAAAGGAGGAATCCCTTTATTGGCAAGAACTTGTGCTAACTTCACTTTTAATTCCTGCACACTAAGCAAATGTTACCCTCCTTTCGGTTAATAAACTCATTCTAAAGTCTTTCGGCTAAATAAGCCACATATTTTTCAGCCAGTGGTCTTGCTTGCTTGAAGTCAGCAATAGACCATTCTTTTCTTGAATACCCAATCGCTTTTAACAACTGTTCATTAATTATTTTAACGCATAGGCCGTCTAGAGCCAGTTGTGTATCACGGTAGTACCCCAGCTTTGTAGCAATTTCTTCTGCCTTACCTTTAGGGTTCAGAACCTTTGCAGTTAATATCTCCGCAATCCCGTTTTCAATGTATGTTTTTAACTCTTGCCGACGCTCCTTCAATTCAAGGTCAGGTCTCTTTGATTTAGCGATATCTTCGAACGTAGACCCTTCGATAAGTTTAATCATCTCGTCAGTAATCGATATGCCCTTTGACCTTAATGCCTCTAATGCTTCTTCCGTCTTGCTTCTGCTTTGACGAATTGCCTCTTCGTATGCTTCCAATATGGTTTCATCACCAACAAACGTCTTTAGTTCTTCTTTGAAGGTTTCGGACTGCCTTGCCTCTCCGACGTCAGGTTCTGAATTGTCGTTACCGTCAGAGCCTCTGCCTTCATTTTCTTCAAATATCTTCTCTAACCGGTCAATGATCTCAGCCTTTTGTTGTTCTTTGCTGTAGTACTCCCACAATTCCTCTAGACCGAGTGCATTGTGATATACCAGATGAGCAACATTATCTATTGCAGGGTCTTTTGCATCTGGAATGGAGCGTAATGCCCTTCCTGCAAATTGTGCGTATGCCGATAAGCTCTTAAATGGACGGAATACTGCTGCAATTGAGATGTACGGATGGTCGTAACCTTCACCCAACATACCCACGTTTACGATTACATGCGTTCGATCATTATGAAAATCTACTCGTTCCCGATCCTGATCAGAAGGCTCCATGTCGCTGTGTATAATGGATGCAAGACATCCCTCTGCTTCGTAAAGCTGTTTAATCTCCCTAGCATGTTCAATTGAGCAAGCAACAGCGATGATTTTATGAGGTACTCCTGTCGCTTCTCTTTTCTCTGCCATGATTTGAAGACTTCTTTTTACAACTGCTTCACTGCACGGAGTCGAATACGCTACAGTTCTCTCCACCCAGTCGCTGTCTTTTAATTTTAATACCTCTTCAAAGGTAACATCTTCTTCGTAACCTTGTACCTTGAAAGTCAACTGATCTGGGATGTACTCTTTTTTAACGAGTTGCTTCACATAACCTTTTATCATCGCTCGACTCAGTGGATATGAATAAATGTCCTCAGCATAAATTTCCTTCTTATCCGATCTAAAAGGAGTACCCGTTATTTTAACGATTTTCGCCGAATTGAAGTACTCTTCCATCTCTACCCATGATGCTGCTGGTGAATGATGTGCCTCATCGATAATAATCATATCGAAAAAATCCCGCGGCACCTTCTGCAACAATGAACTTGCATTGTGTGACTGAAGTCGATGAATATTGGTAATCACAATTTTTGCTTGTTCCAGCGTTCTGGAATCACCTTCGTATTCAATGACTTCGGGTAAATTAGTTGGAATATTAATGACTCTACGATTCCACCAAAAATTATGTTCATACCTTGGGTCAAGGCTATCAGTAACCGTATTGCGGATTGTCCGATTGGGAGTAACGATTAGCACCCTATGTTTAGCTATGCCGTACGGCAGGATGGCCATTAAACCCGTTTTACCCACCCCTGTAGGTAAGGTAACTAATGCCGGCTTATGATCAAATGGCGATTCAAAATATTCTTTCACTCTTAAGTATCCTTGCACTTGTGGCTCTCGTAAATTGGGATTTCCTTCAATATGAGCAAATGTATTTTGGAAGTACATATAAGCCCCCCGGCAATTTGTTGTTGTATTACATATTTCTACATAATGCTTCAAAATCCTGCCATCCAAGAACAGTTAAACCTAAAGAAAAGCCGGAGATCAGTAACGATTGATCCCCGGCTCAATACAAAATTATTACCCTTTCACAATCTCCATCAACTTCTCGTAGTTGTTAACAACGTCGTACTTCAATTGATCGGAGTTAAGCTTCGCAAAATGCCTCCGTGCACACTCAATCTTCGCCTTCTCGACCTCGCGGAGCTCCATTGAGTCCATAGAACCCTTCGTCTCAGCAATAAAGTAAATGTGCTTTACGTCCCCCTCTTTGAACACAATTGCCCAGTCGGGGTTGTAGTCGCCAACTGGCGTAGGAATGTAAAATCCACGTGGCAGCTTGGCATAAATGTTTACTTCATTACTCGTATCCAGCTCTTTGGCGAATGCCCGCTCGATCTTAGAATCCGTGACAACATAATCGTAAATATGCTTTTCAACGGGAATGGCGTTTTGCCCGAGTTGTCCCTTAAGAGTGTTCTTTGTGAACACATCCGTATGGAACGTATCATTGATAACATCGTAAGTAATGGACTCAATGATAGTCGTCGCCTTCTGCTCGTTAATCAGCTTGGATACCCGGATAATAAACTCCTCGGGATTCTTCTGGAATAACATAAAGGTAGACTGCTTAACGCCTTTCAAAATTGCTACAATCGTTTTCCGCGTCAATCGAGTCTCATCCATTAACTTACCGATCAAGTCATACTTGATCTTTGTTGTTGCAGCTTTGTGCACGTACTCAGTTTGTGTCTCTCGCTGTATGAACGCCTCACCTTGCTTCAGTTGCTCCCGGGACTCAATCTGATTCATTTCCCCATGTTTAATGGAGTAACGGATGGAGGGCACCTGCAAGTTCATATCTAACGTTAAGACACACTTCCGCACTAGTTCTACAGAATCGAACTGAACCGTATAAACTGATCTTTTGTTAATCCTGTTCCACAATTCCTTGAACTCTTTTTTGTGGAAGTTATCGTTTACCGTAATGGATGAGATCGTATTTTTCCGATCATCATTCGTCATATCAGACTTACCTTCGACGTATATGGATTTGACCAGCTTGATAAGTGGTTCTTGATGTGCACTCAGTTCCTCAGGCAGTTTGACCTGTTGCCCTTCCACCGCGGCAAAGTAATCGTCTGTCAAATGGAACTCATCATCGACATATCCATTCTTAATGAATGCAAATTGCAGCTTGCTTGCCAGTCTCTCGTCGATTTTTAATTGCTCGCCGCGGGTATTGGTAAGCACTTTCTCTAGGAAGAACCCAGTATCCGCTTTGCGTGGACGTTCCGACAATGTAGCAGCAATTTCGTTTTGAAGTTGCTTGGCAAATTGCTCATAGGATTCGCTGGCAACGACAGTCAATGAGTTGATCTCATGAACATCAATGCCTGGAATGCTGGCATCTATGCGTTCGCCATGCTGATTCACACACAACCTTAGTCCACGTCCGACTTCCTGCCGTTTCTTGATCGTTGAGTCGCTATGCTTGAGCGTACAAATCTGGAATACGTTCGGGTTATCCCAGCCTTCCTTTAACGCCGAGTGAGAGAAAATAAACCGCGTCGGTTCCTCGAAGCTAAGAAGACGCTCCTTATCCCTCATGATTAGATCGTACGCATCTGCGTCATCTGAATCGGTTTCTTTAGCAGATACTTTCGAATCAACAAATCGACTGCTCTTCTTGTCGATGGAAAAGTACCCTTTGTGTGTCCCACGTACTTGGATTGAATTCAGGTATTGAATATATGGGTCATCCGCAAACAACGAAAGCTGTTCATTCAAAATTTCCATATATTCTTCTTCAAAAATGTCAGCGTAAACACCGTTCAGTTCTGTGCTGTCTTTATCATATTGCCGGTACTTCGCGACTTCGTCGATGAAGAAAAGAGAGAGCACCTTGATTCCTCTATAGAAAAGGACCCTCTCCTTCTCAAAGTGCGACTTGATCGTCTCCCGAATTTGAATTCGGCGGAAGTGGTTCTCACTGACATCGCCCTGTACGTCTCCCGCGTACAAAGTAACGCCATTGGTGAAGCTTATACTATTATTTTGTCCGTTGATCTCAGAAATCTTATACCCCTTGTATTGCTCCAGATGTTCGGACAATTGATAGAGGTCATCGCCTGTTACTCTTTTTTTGGATACTTTGCTTAAACCGGACTTTGTTTTTATTTCGTACTCAAGGCGGGCTATGGGAGCGTGTTTGTCGCTGACATCGATGCCTTCGAGGTACACATAGCTGTTGGTTCCGCTGGTTCCTTTAACCGAGATACCTTTTACACTGATCTTTTTAACCAGCTTCATATTGTACGCATCCAGAGCATCGAGGCGATAGACTTTGTTATAGTCCTCTTTATGAGTGGCCGAATAACGCAACGTAAACAATGATCTGAACAACTTTAGCGATTCCTTGGTCTTCTGACCTTCCACCGATTGCGGCTCATCAATGATCAGGATCGGATTCGTACTGGCAATTACATCGATTGGGCGTCGGGAGTTGAAGTCGTCCAATTCCATGTAAATTCTCCTAGCATCCTGACCTCTCGCGGCGAACGCCTGTGAATTAATAATCATGACATTGATCCCGGCATCGCTGGCGAACTGCTCAATGTGATGCAATTGCTTCGAGTTGTAAACGAAATAACGAGCCTTTGAGCCATATTCAGCCATAAAGTGGTCTTCGGTAATCTGGAACGTTTTCAGCACACCTTCCCGAATCGCAATGGAAGGGACAACGATGATGAATTTGCTCCATCCATATTTCTTATAAAGCTCAAACATCGAGCGAATATAGGTGTATGTCTTACCAGTACCGGTCTCCATCTCGATGGTCAAGTTGAATTTACCTTCAAGTCGTTCTGATAATTTTAATCCATTTTGGCGTTGTGTCGATTGAATGTTACTCAGCACTTCTTGATCGATTAGCTTAATGGTATTGTTCTTAAACCCATATTCCGCTTCATTACTTGAGTTTGGTTGAAATAGATCCCCTGCATAGTCAGTCTTCTGACGCCGACCCTTATCAAGTGTGAAATGAGAGGATTCGTTCGGTTGACCGTTAAAGACCTCGATAATACTTTTAACAGCATCCGCTTGAAACTGCTGGTGTTTAAATTTAATTTTCATCCCGCTCACCTTCCTTAAACCACTTGGATTTCGGTGCTCGGAGAGAGCAACTTGAATAACTCTTCAACATTGATTCGAGCTGAATCATCTTGGAAGGAACTATCGCGGAAAACAACCCGAAGCGGTTGATCCTCTCCGATCTTCTTGATAACTGACTCCGATATCTCTTCATCGAAGCAAGCGATTAATGAATTGCCAGCTACATAATGAACGGTATTGCCCACAATCTCTCTTGATTCCATCGGCAATGAAAGTTCCAGTCCGCATTCCAACATCACTTGGATCAGTAAATCCTCACTGGTGCGGTCTTCTTTAATGTTGGAAGAAACATCATCCAAATTAACCTGACCTAGTTTGTCTGGTGAGTAGTATACGTCCTTCATATTTGTGGAATCCAACCGAAACACACGAAAACCATAGTCAATATCCGCTTTGGTTTCTTCACTAATTTTCTTAGCGGCACGACGAATTCGTTCCTTGCCAATATCACAAATATTTCTGTACCCATCTTTAAATGCTTCAGACTGTTCATTTATAGCTTCTGGCAATTGAACCATAATAAATCTGCGATTACCAGAATCTTCGGCATTTAACTGCATAACCGTATCAGCTGTTGTTGCAGACCCTGAAAAGAAATCCAATATGATGTCGTCATTCTTGCAATTCGCAATTTGTAGTATCTTCTTTATTAAGCGTGTCGGTTTAGGCCCATCAAAATAGCCTTTATTGTCAAATAGTTTTTTAACCTCTTGCCTTCCTTCTTGATTATGTCCAACCTCTTCGTGCAACCATATTGTCAATGGCACCATTCCATCCTGAACATCGCTTAGAAATCTCTTTAATCGAGGTGTATTGCTACCAGATTCCCCAAACCAAATTCGATTATCTTCAATTAATTTTTTCATTTTTTCTTTTGAAGTAAACCAACATCTTCCATCTGTAGGATATACCTCTCTACCACTTGGAGTTGTTATAGCATAATTATAATTTTCAGAATATGTTTTAACTGTTAGATTATCAGAAGTCCATGGCCCTCTGGGATCTCCATCGAGGTTTTTATATCTACTATTTGCTTCTTCTGATCTTGGTAATAGTTTGATATTGAAATTATCAATATTGCGGGCATATACAAGGATATAGTCATGGCTAACTGAAAAATGTTTAGCATCATTCTTTGGAGCAAATGCCCTTTGCCAGACAATAGTAGATACAAAATTACTTGAACCGAATACTTCATCACACATTTTTCGTAAGTTATGCATTTCATAATCATCAATACTTATAAATATTACTCCGTCATCTCTTAGTAGATTTCTCGCCAATTTGAGCTTTGGATAGATCTCAGTTAGCCAATCACTATGAAATCTACCATTAGACTCGGTATTTTGAAACAATCTGATACCCGTTTCATCTACTTGACCAGACTCTTCCAAGTATTCCTCCACCGAATCCCTGAAATTATCTTTATAAATAAAATCCTTTCCTGTATTGTACGGCGGATCAATGTAAATACACTTTATTTTATTCAAATAAGATTCCTGTAACAGTTTCATTACGTTTGAATTGTCGCCTTCAACATAAACATTCTGTGTACTTTCCCAATCAATACTGTCTTCTTTAATAGGCCGCAGTGTCTTATCAATCGAACTATTTGCGATGACAATAGCTTCTTTCTTACCCGGCCAAGTTAGTTGATATCGTTCCTTGTCACCTTCAACAAGAAAGTCGGATAGTTCCTGCTTTAATAGATCGAAATCAACTGCAAGTTTGATCTTTCCACTGTCATCTCTAGCCTCTGTAATTACGTTAGGGAATAGCTCAGCAAGTTTATCGATATTGACCTGTGTCATATCGGCAGACTTCATTGTCAATTGGTTCATGTTTAGTTCAGACCTCCAATTACTTAATCAAGCAGTAGATTCAGTTCTTTTCGCTTACGTTGTAGCTCCATGTTCAGATCGACTTTGCGATTGAACTGTTTTTCACTACGAATTTTCAATTCCAACCGCTGGCATTCTTGTGTCAACTTATCAATACGAGCTTGTCGCTCCAGAACGGCTGTAAGCTCAATTTCCGGCTTTGAGTTGATTGGCAATAGTTGACGGATGATATTCTCATAAACAGCCCTTAAATCAAGTCCATGAAGGATATCCAGCTTACATTCCTCTTCTGGCTGCCAGTCCGATTCATGGTAGGAGCGTATCACTGACCGATTGTCATCGGCCTGATTACGCTCCTTGTAAGCTATTGCAAGCTTTGCCTGACCCTCATGTATTAACACATGCAATATCGGGTAAGGAATTGCTTTATCGATGCTTCGTAACAGATCAAGGGAGTAGGATAGCTCCTTCAGGTGTATCTCGAATACCTGCACTTCTTCGATGCCATCCTTTGGCTCCAATCGGATCGTCTCTTTGGATAGCTTGAACTTCCAGACGATCGATTCAACTTGCTCCGTAAATAGTTCCTTCAATTTATGATTCGCTTGTAGCTTCTCATAGAATTTGTTCTTTGGAATCTTGCGGTTGACCAGCGTACTCGGAGGTAATTGAAACATCATGCACCCGCCTGCCGAATAACGACAAAGGTAATGAGTTCAAAATCCTCAAGACCTTTAATCGAATCGATTAATGCCGTCGTTCCACCTGAACTGAACAAACTGTCGAGGTCGCTTTCTTCTTTCACTTGAACGATTGAACGGATTGTCTCTTCCAGCAGCATCGAATATTGCCCCATCTTCTTGCCATCTTTCGTCTCCTGATTAAAGATTTGGCATGCCTCGATGATCGGTTCCGACTGCCCCCTACAAACAGCTCTAAGAATATCCAGCGTTTTCTTAACATCCAAGTGATTAGTAACAACATCGCCGTCATCGCTCATATAGACGAGATAAAAGGGATGCAGCCTGTTCTGTTGATCAGGGTTAAGTTCATCGTTGATATTCCGAAGAATAAAGATGACTCCTGGTTGATGAATACCTTTGTCAGCATCGGTTAGAACAACGGTGTGCAACCCACTAGGAACGGTATCCATCTCGCCGTTCTCTTTGACGTAGTTCACAAGATCCATTCGGAAATCGTTCAGCCCTAGATCGGTTATTGAAACGCCTGTGTTCATGTCGTCCAAATCAACTACTTCCTCCTGTAAGCGATGAAGTTGCTGTTTCCGGTATTCTAGGTCACTGGATTGGTTATACAATACGTTATCATCGCCCGTTGCAGTCATATCCATAATGACCATACGATTTTCGACCCGTTGCTTCAATTGAATATACTCATCGAGCGTCATATTAGGCCAGAAGTTCACCAGTTGAATGGCCTTGTTCTTTGAGCCAATGCGATCGATCCGTCCGAATCGTTGAATGATCCGCACCGGATTCCAGTGAATGTCATAGTTGATCAGATAATCGCTGTCTTGCAAGTTTTGCCCTTCGGAGATACAGTCTGATGCAATAAGAAGGTCAATTGCACCTTTTTCGTTTGGCATCGTAAGATGTTTCTCTTTGGATCGCGGAGAAAAACAGGTAAGCAGCGTGCTTATGTCATTCCTCAAACCAGCAGTGTTTTTGTTCTCATCGCTGCCAACAATTTTAGCTGTATCAATGTTGTACTTCGCCTTCATGTATTCAGATAGGTGTGTGTACAAGTACGCTGCCGTATCCGTGAATGCACTGAAGATGATGACTTTACGGTTCCCGGGATTAATCGGATGTTGGATTTTATGGTCAATTATCTGCTTCAACGCATTTAACTTCTCATCATATTCAGGTGTTACTTTTTGCATCTCTTCATGAAGTGCATATAATATGTTGCGATCACTCGTCAAATCATCTTTCCAACGAAGAACATCGATGTCAGACAAGTTAATCTTGATTTTACTTCCTATACTGAACTCATCATCCAGCCAGTCGTCATCATCTAAATTTGCCTCTCCAATGTCGGTATACCCAACAGTATCTGAAGTTTTATTACGTTCATAGGATTCGATTTGCTGAAGCGTCTGATTGAGTTTAGTTCCAATCTTGGAAAGCGTTAAGCGGAATGACTCTACTGAGCTTTCCAATCTTTTAAGCAGGTTGATCCGCATGAGTATCTGCAAGCTGCCCTCACGATCCATCTGCTTAAAGCTCCCGCTCCCGCCTTTCACGCTGGTATCATAGATTTCTTCGTAGAAACGTAACCGACTAGGAAGGATGTACTTGAATGGAGCGTATATACCTAGATTGATTTTCGACAGCTCCATGAAGATATCATTATACCCAATGACATCAGTTCTGTCTGTTATATCGCAGAACTTGGAAATAGGTTGCATCCGCTTAGGAAACTCACCAATTTCCTCGGCCTTATAGTATTTCTGAATATGTTTACGAGAACGGGCGATAGTCAAGCTATCGAGCAGCTCAAAGAAATCAAAATCTAACATCCCAAGTAGTGTTGCAGTTGTCCGATGAGATGCATCCAGCCTAGACCATTGATTGAATGCAGACTGAGCACGTTTGAAGACATCATTGATGTCACGCTCCGTCCCCAGCTTATTGTTGATTTCTTCCGCATTGCCCTCATACGCTAATGCAAGCTGGTTGCGAAGATCCATGAACCTGTTGTTCACTGGTGTAGCCGAGAGCATGAGTACCTTTGTTCTGACTCCGCTTTTCAGTACCTTCCGCATTAACATTTGATACCTTGTTTCCTTGTCTTTCTTTGCCTCGTTATTGCGGAAGTTATGTGATTCGTCGATGACGAGCAAGTCATAGTTACCCCAATTCAGGCGGTCTAATGGTATGTCGTTGGATTTTCCCCTCTCGCGTGAAATATCAGTATGATACAGCACATCGTACCGCAACCTATCGGTATACAGAATGTTGTTGGTCACGTTCTGCTTATATGTCAGCCAGTTATCACCGAGCTTCTTAGGGCAGAGCACCAACACAGACTTGTTACGGAGCTCATAATACTTGATAATTCCAAGGGCACTGAATGTCTTCCCAAGACCGACGCTATCAGCTAGAATACAGCCATTGTATTTCTCAAGCTTATTGATTCCCCCGAGTACTGCATCCTTCTGGAAGTGATATAGACGTTTCCAAATCTCCGTTTCTTTAAAACCTGTTGCTTCATTTGGTAATATATCCTCAGTAATGTCTGAGAGGAACTCATTAAAAATGTTATACAGAATGACGTAGTATATGAACTCAGGTGAGTTCTCTTTATACACCGATGAAATGTGTTCTGCTACTTGATTCGTGACATCTTCCAGTTTGCTCTTATCGTTCCACAGTTGATCGAACAGTTCAAAATACGTTTTTGTGATTGGAGCTTCATTAAACTTGTTGACCATTTTGGATAGGGCATTCCCTTTCTCGTAACCGAGATCGACAGTTGTAAAACCATCCACAGGCATATAAGTAACCGATTCATCTGTAGATTGCACATTCGCCATCCCCTGCATGGTTCCAGAGGTGCTGTTCGATTTGAAGGTAACTTTCTTCCGAATCCATTCGCTGCATTCTTTCGCGATTGCTTTAAGTGTCATCTCATTCTTGAGACGGATTTCAAACTCTGTACCGTATAAACTCTTTTCGCGATTGAGCTTAGGAATGTAGAACTCTCGTTTTTCTTTCTTGATGCTGTCTGCAACGAAGGTAGGAGAAGTAAAGATGAATCGCACTTCATCTACCTGATTTAATTCCTTTATTAAGGCTTCGTAGGCATAGATTGAAAAACAGGATGCTGCTATCGACAGCTTCGACCCTTTGCGGATAGAATGCTTTAGATCATCACCCAGAACCTGGTCAATGTTATTAATGACTTCCAACGTATTTCACCTCTTGTTTATCCGACTGTCACATTAAAATATCTATTCCCAATTCGACACCAGCAACTAAAACTCCTTGTATGAGTAATACTCTTTTCCCATTTCAGGCCCAACCGAAAGACACGTTTAATAAAGCAAGCCACTATTTTTATCGGTAAATTACCTCGATAGAAACAGTGGCTCTATTCCTGAATACTTCATCAGCATCATCGTCAGCATACTTTTGATATTCAAGCTTGGAATTATACGCTTCTGTCTTAGGTAGCGTGGTTATAAACTTTGCCGCGGCGTATGCAACATCCCAAAGGGAGAATCTCATGAACTCATCCTCAGAATGACCGTTGACCTGGAAGCAGTGGCAAGAGGCACCCACAACATCGTATTGATCATCGCCCTCGTAATTCCAGCAATATGCACCGTTTTGACCGTCATATTGGAAGGTACCTTTAGGCACAAGGAATTTTATAACCCCTAGCCCACCATCGGAGCGGAAGTCCCACGATTGCAGCTCGAATTCTATTCCATCTATTTCAATTGTTCTCAAGAGAGCACCTGTCCTTCGCTATGTAATCACCGTACTATATACTTTAAATAGTACAGTAACAGGATGATTAGGACAACCACTGAACAACATATATGAAAGAGATGCCGACATTGTAACGTGTATTGGGGGTTTGTTTAGAAAAAATTCGATCTTGTCCCTCAGTACCACTTATATTGGCTACAAAAGGTGGAATCTGAAGGGAATTAATGACTTACACTCTTCTATCCGCCTTTTCATTGGCAATCCTTATTCATATATCGCGAATTCATGGAAATTGTAACGTAACCCCGAATAATATGCCTATCGAAGTCGAATTTTCTTACCATTCACTGTTTTATAGTCCTCAGGATGCATCTGCTCCCTCGGCAGAGTCTTTATTGCTGCACCGTATTCTGCAAGTAGTTGTAATGCCTCTTGGTTGTACGTCGTTTTAGCCAAAAGGACACTTGCATTGGGGTCTGCACCGCTTTCCAGCATCAGTCGCATAGCAGCGAGGTTATTGTACATCACCGCGAACTGAAGGCCCTGATTAACATCACCGCCATGCTTGATGAGAACCTTGACCAGTTCGGGATTCCCCTTCTCGATTGCATCCTTTAATGCAACAGGATCATCAGCAACATTCAATCCGGCCTCTATCAGCAACTGGACAACCTGCAACGGATTTTCAACGTAGTTGATAGCCAGTGACAAATTGCCAATGGGTATCTGTTCCCCGCTTCCGTAGTTGGCTTCTTCGTTTACATTAGCTCCATGAGCCAGAAGTTTTCGTATCATTGCTGTATCACCGTTTTTGACCGCAAGATTGAGCGGTGCATATGCAGCAGAATGTACATTCGGATCAGCTCCCAACTTCAGCATCCAGTCCACCATGTCCACATTCTGGTCGTTGACTGCGGATAGCAATATTCGTTCTTTCGGAATGAGGTTGAAAATCACTACAACAGCAATACAACATGCAAGTATGGATAGAAAAATCTTTATGATCAGTTTCATTGGTGCCTTCCCTCGAACTTATTAGTAGTAACCGGCTCGAATTTTATCTTCGATGTTTGTCGCGAGCACAAGTAAGATAATGCCTATGATCAGAATAATAAATCCGATTCCGAAACCTGCCCTTCTCTTCTTTCTAATCGATGCGATGATCTGTACAACGCCAGAAATTTCTGAAATAGCACCGATGATTTTTAAAATTAGTGCCAAGGTTGCCATGAAATACACCTTCTATTCGTATTATTTTATCTGTGAGAATGCTGACTTGAGAACTCTCTTAAGACATAACTTCCATGTGCTCCATTATCATCTGCATGATTTCATGGTCAGTGCCTGTATCAACATCCCCGGAGTTTGTAATTGTTTGGGGTTCATTACAATCTTGTCTACACCTCCACTGACGCTGAACACCTACTCCAATATTTACATATAAAAACAATGATATTAACTTTATCGGCAAATTTCAATTAATTATTTATGTTTTGATAAGATAATCTGATTCGCATGCATCTCTACTCTAGTAAGTAGAGGTGCTCGAATTGTCTGATTTCATAAAGCTCATAGGCGAGCAAATTCGCAACATCAGAAAGGAAAGAGGATTGACGAAGGAGGCATTGGCCAACGAATGCGGCTTTCAATACAGTTACCTTAGTGATATTGAACGCGGGGAACGGAATATTTCAATGGAGACGCTTGAAAAGATCGTCGAGGCACTGGGCGTTGTTCCCGCAGAGATATTCAATTTTTCACATGCAAACACGGACAATGAATCCATTGAGAAACGCATGTTGATTGAATCGGTCAGGGCACTGCTGAGCGGGAGGAATGTCGAGGAAGTAAAGTTCATCCACCGCGTTGCCAACGACTTTGTCCAGACAGTCGATCAGACGACGAAGAGCAAGTGACAGAACGGCCTATTAGGGGAGAAATGATATACATTTTCCCGAGGCACCACCCTGCATATTTGAAGTACCCCCGGCCTGCCGTTTCATGCCCCACCCCTTCCATTGTAAAGACTTGTGTCCGTCATATACTGACGATTCACACAAGTCTTTTTGTTTTCTCATGGAGATGACGTTGTTTTGCCTTGCGGAACCGTCATCAAATAGTTATCGTAAGCAACTATGATGAATACCAAGTGAAAGGATTTCGATAGAAATGGAACAGATCAGAGAGCAGTTAAGTGTGATGTATTATGAATACTGGAAACGGTTAAAGAACGCACTGGCAGACAGGAACGTTGACCTGTACAGCTTGTCTAACCCCTTCCTGATCGATGTGGTTGAGCATTATCAAGAAACTTCGGTAAAAATACTGTTTGTGGGAAAGGAAACATGCGGATGGGGAACATATATTGATATCGCGAATCGGGAGCCTCATGATGCGATTGACGACTTGCAGAATGATTACATTCGGTTCAGACGCGATGGCAAATGGGCACATACGCCTTTCTGGAGAGCATGCAAGCTCATCCATGACAGGCTAAACTCGGATGGCCCGGGAGACGGCTACATGACCAGCAATCTGATCAAGCTCGATCAGAACAAGACAAGACCTTCAGCCGAAGCCGAATCGATTATCTGCAACCATTTCTCGTTGCTTCCTCATGAAATCAGCATACTGAGACCGGATGTTGTTCTCTTTTTTACCGGCCCGTATCACGATGACAGACTGCAAAAGACATTTACCGGTGCCGTTATGGAAACACTAAATGACTTGCCGCCTAATCTGCTATGCCGGGTCGTCCATGAGAAGCTGCCTTATCACGCCTACCGTACTTATCATCCCGGTTACTCGTTACGCGGCAACAAAGCAAAGGCAGCCAAATTTGATCCGGTGTCCGATGCTATCGTCAATCGTGTAACAACAACAAAATAATCTGTCATTCCCAGCGAGTCGAGGAGTAATCCTCGGTTCGCTTTTTTATGTCTTCTATTCCACTTGAAAGGAGGTGAACAAAATGGTTGTGAAAAAAGGGTTGCCGGATGACGTTTCTACCGTTCTGAAGCAGCTTGTTATGAATGGACACTTCAGTATGGCTGGCCGCGTTCTTCTAACTTATTGCCGCCGTACCTATGACGTGGATGAAGAAACTGCTGCTCGCTGGACCGTTGTCTACTTTCAACGCGAATTTCCCCAACAGCTGCAAAAGTACCGGAAACGATTGGCGGGAGCATGAGGATGTACGATTTCAGGGAAAGGAGACTGAAAAGATGACTTATGAATCATTCAGGCGTAACAGCCAGAAAGAGTATCTCGGGTTCTGCGAGCAAAAAGGATACATCTATTCTGTAATGCTGGATGCAGGAAGATACGCCGTTGTCGCACTTCGTAATGCAGAAATCACCATTCTGATTACTTATTCTGTCCATGCATCCCCGATCTTCAGATGAGCGATGCAGTTGTCGGAATCGGCGATTGATGCGATTCAGATTAAGCAGGAACGTCTGTCTAGCACGTCATTGCAGATAGCCATGCTGTTGTTGATGCAACAGGAGGGTTATTTTTCATGCCTTTAAAGGGAGGTGAGACACATGGAAAAGATGCAGGAGCTGCTGACCAGAAAAGATCAATTGACAGCGGCAATGCGGATGATGGATCGGAACGCCAGCTTTGAGACTGAGGAAGGCAGGGTATATGCCCAGACTCTGGTCAAGCTGGTCTTGATTGAAATGCAAATTGAATTTAAACAAAAAGAAAAAATCGCCCACAAAAATAGGAGCGATTAAGAGAAAAACTGTTGTCATCATCATAATCGAAAATCATCTATCACGCAACTGGAGGAGCCATCACGGCTTCTCCTTTTTGCATTTCTATGGAGGTCATACACATGAATGTGTACGAAATGTCGTCTATTAAAACGTTGTTTACCGAGGCTCTTGCGGAAAAGCCAGACTCCTCTGTCGTGGATCAAATCTTTACCCGTTTTCCGTCGCTGACTGAGCTGATGAATGTTACTGAACAGGAACTGACCTCCATCAAGGGCATCGGGAGAGTAAAAGCCCGCCAGATCATTGCTGCTTTGCAACTGGCTCGGAGATTAAATGCACCTATGTATAGTCATCCGCATGTTGTCCGTTCTCCCAAAGATGCTGCCAATTTACTGATTCCTGAGATGCGATATTTGCAGCAGGAGCACTTCGTTGTTCTGTTCCTGAACACCAAGAATCATGTCATTGGGCAACCGGAAACAATCTCGAAGGGTTCACTCAACGCAGCGATTGTCCACCCACGTGAAGTTTTTCGGGCCGCTATTAAACGATCTGCGGCGTCTATTGTAGTCTCGCACAATCATCCAAGTGGCGATTGCACACCCTCACCCGAGGATATACAGTTAACCGCTCGTTTGGTTGAAGCAGGGAACATTACGGGCATAGAAGTGCTCGATCATATCATTGTGGCTGGAGAGCAGTTCATCAGTCTAAAGGAACGAGGACACATGAATTCGTAACCAGTTGATCACCGAACACAATTTCATCCGCAGTGGCTCGCTATTATGGCTGGCCGCTGTGTTCTTACACCATTAACTTCACATTGGAGGAATATACACGAACAACAATCAGAAACAATTTCAGTTGACAGCGGCAACAATCGGAAGCAATGCTGAACTTTATCCCCATCCATCGGTTTCAATTACGACAGTTGTTGTACTGCAACATACAACATTCTCGGACGCCTCAAGGAAGCTCGTATGTGAAACGGAATGCAGGAATGAACGGTTTGAAATCATGGTACTGAAACATGCTCCATTCATCGGACTGCGGTTCAAACTCAAGTTCATCCGGGAGACAATCGAGCAATTGAGCGGCTGGAAGGTATGTCTGTTCAAAATGTACTGTCCTGCATCAGGCAGCAACAGGATAATTGCGGATCGGAGACTGAAGGAATTGTACATCGATGCCGATTTATTGCGGATGCCCCTGCGGGCAATAGTCAAACTGATTGGCAGCTTGCCAGATCTGCTGTCCACATTATCAGGACGAGTTAAATCGGCTGTAGACGGCATGTACAAGCCAAGCAAGCAAAGGCTATGCGAGTGAATCAACAGACTTCTGTGGAGCTCTCAGTAAGCGAGAATGGTTTTTACTTCCCTTCCCATTACGTTTTCTCTGCGGATGAACTCTTCGTTCATGTATCGATCAACGACAATGAAGTCTATCTGCGGTTCGACAACGGATGGAGAATGTTCTTTCAATCGCATCTCCCGCTACCGGTCGATGTTTGCCATGAACTGATGCGTGACCAAAAGGAATTGCGTTTCGTGGTATATGCGGATTAAGGTCTGCCCATATCCTTCAAACTAGCAACCGGAAAGGCGGCTCGCTTCGCTCGCCGATTAAAGACCACCCTCTCCGCTCCCTGAGGGAGAACGCAAGGAACTACCACCCTTGCATCCCGTCACTCGCCGTACGGCGGCCCTCAGCTAACGCTGATGGCAAGCAGGAGTGTCTGTTCGCGGCACCACTCAGTCAAGGGTAAAGGCTTCGCCCCTGCGGCCCTTTACTGGCTTCAAGCGGCTCATTAACGCAATCGGGTTCAATGCGAATACTGATGGAAAGACGGGGCCGCTCGCTTCGCTCGCGGCCCCCCACTACAACATTCCAAATTCATACATCGGTAAAGTAGCTTTGTCGCAGCCTGTATCGCTCTTTGCCGACATGTTGTTCAGCAGGTATCCATGTATGATGCAGATTAATCGGATTAACCCGAACTTCCCTGAACGATATGTTGTCTTTCCCGCTCCAGCTTGCTTTCAATACGACATAATTCCTGAACATGAAATAGAGCTTTGGAGAATGGGCCATCCATTTATCAAGGTCGGAACGGAAAGTCGAACCCAGATCAATGATCGGCCTTCTGAACGCTTCGTGTACCCGGAGCCTTCTCTTCTTATTGGCATCAAGAGACATGAATGCTTCCTGAAAAGTGCCGTACTTTTTGATTCTTCGTATGATTTTATCTCTGCCTCTGAACTTGTCGGTGTCTACGACGATCATATGTTTCATAGCATCCGCCCGCTCATCGAATAAGAACTGGAGCAATGTTTTCCTTGTATGCTTGTCCTTCTGCCTTCTTGTCCGTTCGATTCGTGTCCATGTGACATCGGCCAGTCCCTGCTCTTCTGCCTTATCGTAATTTTTGACTTGTTGCCACCCCCGCTTCCCATACAAGAAGGTCTGACCGAGATTGCGATAATCTTGCGGCGGTTTCTTTTGATAGCCGACGTAGAGACGCTTGGATAGCTCCTCCGACGTTATGAACTGAAGACAATCGACTTTGTCATCGCTCTTCACAATGTAAGCGTCATAATGGTTGCCAAGAACCAGATCAACCAGAGCCAGCACTGCATCCGGTGTGAGGCGGTGCTTCCAAGGATTCAGCATGATCGAGGTTGCAGGTGCCAGCGAATTCATCGGCGACCACTGCACACTGAACAGGTCATGTATAAGCTTGTTCTGGTAAAAGGAATCGTCGTCATCAGCATGGAAGCTCGCGGGCCGAACAAGATCAATGAATGGTTGTTGCGGCAGGACAACCGCTCCAATAATCAGCTTGTCGTAGGGACAGATGAAGTTCTCACCCGCTCTGACTGACAGAAGGCTCTGAATGACAGGAATCGTGTTTAAAATCTTCGTTATCCGGTGTCTGTTGTACAAAAACATGATGATTTCACCTCAAGTATCAAGAGGGCCTCAAGCCATGTGGGGCAAGGGTTTGAGCCCTATCGGTTGTCATTCTTCTCGACCAGTTGTTAGGGAAATCCGAATCAATAAGTTGCTTTCTTTCCATCGTTTTGCTTAACAAAAGAGCAAACTGTTTGGTGAACTGTTCCTTTTTCGCATGCTTCTCATAGTAGAGCTGGAAGGGTTCATCATCCAATGTATTAAGGTCAATTTCAACGGGATTAATGTAGTCCATGCTCAACCTCCAATACTTATATTTAAGTTTTAATACTTATTTACAAGCAATATAGCATGGTTTATACTTGCTGTAAATACTAGCTCCTCCAGAAAGGACTGTTCTCTGTTATGCCACGTCGCACGTTAACACCAGAAGAATTTGAATACCTGAAATCTGCCGATCTTGGCAACCGCCTCCGCTTGTTCCGCCGGGAAATCGGCAAGCTCCATACATATAAAGCATTCACGACGGTCGCAATAAGTGCACGCATTGGCATAAAGCATCAGACCATCATCTCCATTGAGCGTGGCGATTCCAAAAAGCCCGCCTACCAATTGGTATACAAAATCACTCAAGACCTCGGTCTTCCCTTCGAAGCTTTGACTGACGACTTCTATGAAGGTCCCTTCCGTTCTATAGCTATCGGTGAGTTTGCGGGCAATGACGACAATCGCATGAAAGCCGGAGAAGGGGTTGAGCGAACCTCTGTCATCGGTGCTGTACTGTATGAGTATCGAAGCGACAACACAGTCAGGCTTATTCATGATCTTCGTTCTTACAAGTCGCTGGATAAGCAAGAATTTATTTCGGCTCTTGCTCGGCTCATCAGCGAATTCCAGTCAACGGTAACCGTCGAAAAGCTGTACACGCAGCCGCATCCAGTTATCGTTGCTTCCGAGCTGTACAACGCTTTGGCAATCTATCCTCAAGCCTATCCATCCATTCCGGAAGATGCTTGGATAAAGGCACGGAATGAGCTTATTGCAACATACCAACCCAAAAGAGAAAATGAAGGGAGATAACACCGTATGACCACCACAATCAGGGCGGCATTATACGCCCGGGTAAGCACCGAAGAGCAAGCCAAGGAAGGATTCAGCATCACTGCACAGATTGACGAAATCAGAAAGTATTGCGAACGCAATGATGTTGAGCTTGTGAGTGAATATATTGATGAAGGGAAAAGCGGAAAAAGCATCTCAGGTCGCCCGCAAATGCGGAAACTCCTGACGAATGCCGGACAAAACAAATTTGACGTCTTGGTCATCTACAAAATTGATCGTCTTGCCCGCAAACTGAAGGATGCTCTGGAGATTAGTGACACCTTGGAGCGGAACAATGTCAGACTGGTGAGTTTAAGTGAACAAATTGATACAACGACTCCATTCGGCAAAGCCTCTTTCCAGTTTCTCGGCTCCTTTGCCGAACTGGAACGTAATACGATCGTTGGTCGTGTAAAGATGGGAATGGAACAGCGTGCCAAGGAAGGGCGGTACAACGGGGGAAAAACGTTAGGCTACGACAGCGTAAACAAGGAACTCGTCATCAATGAAACCGAAGCTGTCATCGTCCGCAAAATCTTTGAATACGCCGATCAGGGAATGGGCTTCAAGGCCATCACCCGACGGCTCAATGAAGAAGGCTATCGCTCCAAAATGGGCAAGCCCTTCAGTACAAACAGCATCAAGACCATCCTTGGCAATCCCATGTACATTGGGAAGATCAGATACAATCAGGTTGTGGACTGGTCTGAAAAACGTCGCAAGGGAAAGAACCACGACTACCTGCTTGTGGATGGTGTACATGAGCCGCTGATTCCGTTTGAGTTATGGAACAGCGTCCGGCAGAAGCTCGGCCAACGCTCATATAAGCCCGCCCGCTCCCATCAGCCTTACATCCTCAGCGGACTATTGAAGTGCCCTGTATGCAGACATGGCATGGTTCCAGCCCGTTCCAAAGGAGCCAAAGGTCAGTCCTACCGCTACTATATCTGTGGTCAGTTTCATAACAAAGGAAAGACGGTATGCCGCTCTAATATGATTCGTGCAGATGTAGCCGAGGAACAAATGCTCCAAGAGCTTGTGCGTGTCGCCTCCAGACCGGATATCGCCCAGCAGTTGGCGGACAACATAAACAAGCTTCGCTCCGGTGCAGAAGCTCCCTTGCTGGCTGAAAAGAAGGCCCTTCTAGATGAAATGAATAATGTGGGCAGGAAGCTCCAAAAGCTCAAGGACAATCTGATGAACGATCCTGATCTTGTCCCGATTCTCAAACCCGAGCTTATAAAGGCTCATACGCAACATGAACAGCTACAGGAAAATCTCGAAGCTGTAGAAGCCAAAATTGCCGAGGATAACAGCACACCTGTTGACGCAACCGCCCTGCACCATCTGTTGAAGCACATACAGGACAAATTGATGGCGGTGGATGCCGAAGAGCAAAAAGCTCTGCTGCGGCTGATGGTCGAGAGCATCCAGGTCACCCCGGAAGCACCACGGGGCAAGGGACGTCAAGTCAAGGCCATCCATCTGCACTTCGACTTTACGATTGACCGAATCAACCATGATTCCTATAACCTGCTCACTCGCCTCGCGGCGAATGATTCATACAACTACATCGCTCCTGTTGAAGCTTGGATGCTGGATTCAGGAAACAGCTTATCGAGTCAAAATCGAGGGGATTCCATTATGGAGTCCCTTTCTATTTTACCCTTAGAGGCGATACGGTTCTCCGTACTTGATGTTAAATTAGCCTGCCCGCCAGCATAGCTGCTTCGTGATCTCTACTGCTTATTATACAAGCATCTTGACGTCATACAAATATTTACACATATATACGACGAAACAGCTGCTGGTTTGAACCAGCAGCTGTTTCGTCGTTCTTGTATCGATCCTAAATTAGGCGAATACCGTTCTCTAGCCATTCGTTGCACGGGCTGTATGCCCAATCTGCTCCGAAGCCCTTCTGAGCGTCTTTTCTTTTTTTACGATCGTTTGTTCATATCTAACAATTTTATCATCCAGCCGCTCCAGCGTTTTCTGCATAGCTTCGATTTTGGTAAACAGTTGTTTACGCTGCTCGATTAAAACCTCTTTTCTTGCTACAAGGGTTGCATCACCCTGTTGAAAAAGCCCTACATACCCAATCAACGCATCAACCGGAAGACCTGCGCCTTGCCGCATACAAATGATAAAATCAACCCAATTGCAGTCTTCTTCCGTATAATTTCTGATACCGCTTTTATTGCGGTTCACACGTGGAATCAGACCGATTCGCTCATAGTAGCGGAGCGTATCCTGCGAAACCTCAAATTTCTCACTTACTTCAGCAATTGTCATTGTCAACGTCATATCGTTCACCTCTTCAACTCGTAAAGATAGGACACTGATGCTGCGCTCTTCGCGGTTTGTTGCAGATCCTATCTTTCGCAACTATTATAGCAGACATCGCTTTCGGCCATCCCGCGTAAAAAGCAAGATGGGTAATCACCTCTTTAAGTTCTTCTTCTGAAATTCCATTTTCTTTTGCTTTGTTCAAATGAAATCCTAGTTGCTCGGTATTTCCGCTCGTGATTAAGTTTGATACCGTAATTAAACTTCCGTCTCGCGGAGAAAGCTCCTTACGTTCCCAGATATCGCCGAATAAAATATTATCGGTCAATTCTACGATTTTCGGCGAAAAATCTCCAATCATTCTCTGTGCGGCAGTAAGTTCTCTTTCATTAGACTTTTGGATTTTCCTCCCTCTCTCTTGAACATGGTTAATAGCATTCCAATAATGGCACTTGATACATTAATGAACTCATGTCAATAATTATAAACAGACATAGAAATCATGCAATTGTTAGATAAGCGAGATTTGTTAATTAATGAACGAATGTTTAATCATTGTTTATTATCTTCAGAAAGTCTGGTGACCTCCGATGTCTAAAGTGGATCGAAGAATACTCAAAACGCAAGAAGCGTTAAAGAGAGCCATTATTGAACTGATGTCTGAAAAAAACTTTGACGACATTACCATACAGGATCTTTCTGACAGGGCAAACGTTAGCCGAGGAACGATCTATCTTCATTACTTAGATAAGTATGATTTGCTGGATAAGCTTATAGAAACACACATCAACGAGCTCCGAGATAGGTGTGAAGCGGCAGCTGATATGGATTTTATTAACGGCTCACTGATTTGGACCGAATACTTCGAAAGCAATTATTCATTCTTTTCGATGATGTTGGCGAGCAAAGGCGCCCCTTTCTTTCGAAGGCGATTCCTTGACTTTCTTCACGAAGAGTTTATGGATGAGGTGAATATCACCAAAGGAATAAATAAAGGATTAAATAAAACGGTTATCGTTAGGTTTGTTGCATCAGCTTATGTAGGGGTTGTGGAATGGTGGTTCACAAATGATAAGCCTATTCCACATCAGGAATTAGCAGAACAATTGGGGATCTTGTTAGAGCGGAATTGCAACTAGAACGCATGGTTTGCTTGCCTAATAGCCGTGCATCAATAAATAGCTGCTACTAGTGAGAATAGATATCATCTATAATCGTAAACATACCGAATTTCAATAAGCGCGGATGAAGAAAGCAGGTCTCAAGAGATGGAAATACACGATCATATTGTGTTATGGAACCATGCTTACTGCAAAATAATAGATATTCGTCACGTGATTATGCGACCGAATGAATCCTTGTATCCTTACCCCGTTCCTGCCAGTATCTTTCTGATGTCTGTACGCGGAAGCGCACAGTTAAAGCTGGATGGCATAGAGCATAACGTAAGGCGCTTTAAGATCTTTCATACCGGCAAAGGAGCCGTGCTGGACATTTGTGCCGGCCAAGAGGGATTTGAGTATTATGTCATTTATTATAAAGCCAATATTCCATTGCCTGCCGGGCAGGAAATAATGACGCTCATGGATCGCGTCCGCCCCTTTCACATTCAGTACGGTTTTATGCCAGCGTATCCCGTAGCTTTGTATGGCTATTTAACAGAGATGTATAAGGACTGGGAGAAAACAGAACCGATCAGCCGGCTGCGCGTGAAAGCTCTGCTTCACCAATTTGTCTATGAGCTGATGAATCAGATGCAGCTACAGGGCATACGCTCGGAGAAGCGTGATTTGGCTGCCCAGATTATCTCTATTATTAATCATCGTTATGCGGAACCCATCACATTGGAGTCACTGTCGGAAAGCTTGAATTACAGCGTCCCCCATTTATCTTCCTATTTCAAAAGCCGTACTGGACTTAGCCCCATTGATTACTTAATCAAGATCAGAATGGACAAGGCAGCAGAGCTGCTGCTCGAAACCGATGCCACTTTGAAGGAAATCGCTGCAGGTGTTGGTTATCAGGACCCTTATTATTTGGGAAGATTGTTCAAAAAACACAATGGCCTTTCACCATCACACTATAGAACAGAACATTCAGCCATACGCCGGCTAGAAGATAATCCTTCCATAAGCATGAGATCCTCCATTGTTTCCCGGAAACCGCTCCGTTATACTGATGTCGGTGATAATCATTATCAATCTGACGGAGAGGAAGTACCTACCATGTTTAATGAAGCCAAACCGCCTATGGCGGTGGCATTGCTTTTAAGCTTTATGCTTTTGTTAAGTGCTTGCGGCGCGGCGGGAAACACGGCAGAGTCGACCCATACGCCGGTGGAGACGGAACCTGTTTCCAGCGAGCAGCAGACAAAAATTATATCTACCATTGCCGGAGAAATCGAGGTTCCTACGCATCCGAAACGGGTTGTTGCAGGAGAGTATTTGGGCAGCTTGATCGCACTTGGAGTCATACCCGTCGGAACATCCAACCATCATATTCAGAATCCCTATTTCAATGATGCCCTGAAAGGCGTAGAGGACATTGGGGATGGGAACGGCAATATTGAGAAAATTTTGGAGATGGAGCCCGATCTTATTATCATGGATGATACTTATGCCGAAATGAACGAGCAGCTGCCCAAAATCGCCCCTACGGTGATCGTTCCCTTTGCATCGCTAAAAACCGTTCATGATGAGCTTACCTATTTCGGCAAACTGCTCGGCAAAGAACAAGAAGCAGAGATATGGCTGGCCGATTATGACCGACGCATTGCCGAAGCCAAAGTAAAAGTCTTAAAGGCCATACCGGCAGACAGCACGTTCTCTGTTATGGAACTGATGGAAAAAAACATTTCTGCGGTGGGCTCCAACTATGGCAAAGGCGGTCAAGCGGTTTACGGAGGGTTTGGCTTCAAACCGCCGGCTGAAGTAGACTTGGAGATGAAAGACCCTGGTTGGGCATCCATATCTGCTGAGACATTGCCAAAATATGCGGGAGATTACATCATTCTGACTACCGATTCGCATACAATGGAAGATCTCAAAGCAGATCCGATTTGGAATTCACTTGATGCCGTCAAGAACGACAGAGTGTACATTTGGGGGCCAGAACGTTCATGGTACTGGGATCCGATTGCCATACTCACCCAGACGGAGGAATTAGCAGAGTGGTTGACTGGCCTTAAATAAATGAGAAAAACGCCATACTGCAGAGCTGCAGTCATGGCGTTTTTTACTTAGCTTAAGCGTTGCAATTCTTTTGATTCGAGATATCGCATCATCTATCCGCTACTTGCCGATTTTATCTTTTAGTTCCCCTAATTTCTCCTGCGCAGTGCCTTTGAGCTTATCCAGCTTGCCTTCGGCCTGCAGATGCTTATCATCAGTCACTTTTCCGTATCTGTCCTTTACTTCGCCTTTTGCCTGGTTTGCCATGCCTTTTACCTTATCCTCTAGTCCATTGGTTTTCATGGTTACCATCTCCTCTTTCGTTGTATGCTCATACTTACCACCAAGCCGATATTTTGAAACAGGACGGCCTGTATGAATACATTTCAAGCTATAACCCCACCCAATCAAGCATCCACCCAATCAACTTATTGGGGTTAAACGTATGGTCTAGCATAATATCAATCCAAAGCATAAATGAAAGAAGCGACAACACAACGAATACGCTTACTTCCTTCATAGGTTTTTTTCTTGACACAAAAAATAGAATAGCGCCTGCAAAGGCAATGACAAAAAGAAGAATAAAACCGATCATGGCGATAATTCCTTTCCTTTCTGCCGTTGCTTGTGAATCCATGTCAAGATAAGGAGCAACAGGGGCAATACGATGCTAAACAAACAGGAATACGGAAAAATATATCTGCGGTCCCAGTCAATATTAGCTACGACGTTATCATTAAGTGAGATTGCTAATCCCGAGACAAGAAGAACCAATGGGATAGCTATCCATGTTCTGTCCTTTAATTGAAACAATTGGCATATGCCTTCCACTGCGCAAAAATAAGCAATACACAGCTTTAAAAAAATCCATATTAACCACACAATTACGATAGTGGATTCCAAATGCTCAATAAATTCCGCGATCCGAAGCTCTTTTACGATGGTGTACAGCGGATACAGGAGATGCGAGCTGCGTGCCGCTCCCATAACGCCGATTGTAACAAATACGATTCCGCATAATAGTAGCGTCACTGCGATGAGACCCAAAAGCAGGCTGGTCTTAAACCTTGATTTGACATACGGCGCTAGCATCAGAATTGTAATTGTCTCTAGATAAGGGAAACCGATCACCGGTGCTGAGTCTTTCATCAGCTTGATCAGATCGCTTTGAAACATAGGCAGCAAGCGATCTCCGTGCCATTCATTAAGAGCCGCGATATAAATCACAAATAATACGAGCAAAATAAACGGCGTAAGCAATTCACTCGTTCGCGCGATTGTCTCAATGCCTCTAATCGCGGCATAACAAGCGATGAGCAAAAACATAACATGAAATACGGTTATCGGGGTATGCGGCATAAGAATCGTTTTCATAAAATCACCAAGATTCCGAGTGACCCAGCTTGCGGTTTGTATGAAATACCAAATATAGACGATCGCAATCAATCCTCCGACCGGCTTGCCCGCTACCTTCAAGCTGATCTGTATAATACTTAATTTCGGATTAGCATTCGCCAATAAAATCCATATACACGCCACCAAAACGGCAAATGCCCCCGCCACTAACGGGATGATCCATCCGTCTTGTTTGGTAGAGGCAATCATGCTGCCCGGACGAATAAAAAAAGCAGTTCCTAATGCATAATTTACAGTCAGCAAAAAAAACTGCCAGCCGCTAATCCGTTCTTTTCCCATCATCATCACCTTGTTTTATAAGGATCTATCGTATTTCCGAAGGTTTGGATGACAAAATGTACAGAAACAGCAAGCTTTGTTTCTTTCCATAACGCTTTGTCAGCTTTTTCCTTCTTCCAAAGGTTCCCCCGCTTATGGGCATTTAATTCTTCTATGGCCAAAAGATCCCAATCTTTAGCTTTCCCTCTCTCATATAAGCGATTGGCTTTTTCCTTTACCTGTTTGGCTAGCTGCGCTTTAATCGCGTTTAAGTTATCTTCTGTTAATCTATCTTCCTGTGTATTTCCTTCGATATGAACCTTGGCTTTAATCTGTATGGTCAGAACAGGATGCCCCGAGCTTTTTGCTAATTGCTTGCGCACGGCAATATCCTTCAACCACAGTTCAACTTCACCATCATCAATCGCGACTGATTGGTGAAGCATCATAATCTGTCCATTCAGCAAATTGTACAAGGGCATCTCTGAAGATGTTAGTTTTCCGATCATTATCCCTTTTTTAAATATAGCTCCTCCTTTTAGATAAAAGCTGCCTTCATTCGCATTAATATTCTCATATCTTTTCGTCGACGGACTTCCTTGCGGGGTGGATATGCTTATAATTGGCAATACGGTAAGCACAGAGGTCTCCAGATTTTCGATAATATCTTTTACGCGAGAGCGGTAGCTTGCTTCTCCAGATTCCACAGACTGATTCTGAATAATTTTGCGCACATTATTGCCCGGCATCCGCTCCAAGGTCGTGTAGGTTTTCATGAAATTGGAAAGAGGGGAATCCGTAACAAGCAAATTGATCGTGGACTGCCGATCCTGCTGCTTTTCCATGAAATTAAGCTGGTCTAAAATTCCTTTTCTCGCTGCTCTCTCCGTTATTACCATCGCTTCGGAGTGGTCAAAAAACGGACGCTTTGGAATGCTGTCAAGCAGCTTGGAGGGGATCTCCATCGAATGCTTCGAGCTTACTCGGAACGTATATACCGGGGCATTAATCCCTGATACTTTTTGTGCAGCTATTCCCGCAGGATTAACGATATGATAATAAAAGGTGCTCCCTTCCTTCTCCGGCTCGATGTCCATCCCGATAAAGTTCACGATCGCCAACTCGTTAACCTCCACTAAATCCCAGCATGCAGTTAAGCAGAAGCAAATGGCCAAGCTGCAACATAATTTACCTTTCCACATTAACTTGTTGGCATTCATGCGTGTCACCTTTCGTTTTCGTGGTTAAAATCGGTTTTTCCGCCTCGTTCGGTTCATACGCGGATAGGTTTTGAGTTTCGAGCGCGGCACCCGCATCAGTACGTCCTTCCAGTCCGAAATTATGGTAGGTGCAATTGGAGCAAGAAACGGAATTCCGAATGACTTCAAGGAAGCGAAATGGACAATCGTAAACAATGCCCCGCATAATATGCCGAACAAGCCCAAGAAGCTCGCCAGCACCATATACGAATACTGCAAGAATCGTTGAGATAGGCCAAAATTATAATTGGGGGCTACGAAGCCCGCGATTGCGGTAACTGCAACGACGATAACCATTGCCGCAGAGACAAGCCCTGCCTGAACGGCGGCTTCCCCTAAAACAAGCGCTCCTACGATCGAAATCGCTTGTCCAGCAATTCGGGGCATACGCAATCCCGCTTCGCGTAAAATTTCGAAAATGCCCGCCATCAAAAATGCCTCTACAAAGGATGGAAACGGGACGCCTTCTCGCTGCGCCGCAATGCTAACCAAAAGGGATGGCGGAAGCAGACCTTGCTGGAAGGTCGTAACCGCGATATAAAGCGCAGGTACAAATATCGCTAATAAAAAAGAAATAAATCTGATCCATAGCATAAAGGTAGCAATATCCGTTCGCTGATAGTAGTCTTCAGGCGACGAAAAAAATTGAAAAAAGGTAACGGGCCCAATCAATGCCAGCGGGCTGCCATCCACCAATACGATAATCCTTCCCTCCAATAAATGGGAAGCCGTAACGTCAGGTCTTTCTGATTTCATCATGAGCGGTATCGGAATAAACGTTTTGTCCGCGATCAAATCCTCAATATAGGAGGTATCCAATATGCTGTCTGTTTCGATTGATTTAATTCTGCTGCGAAATTCATGAACGATATCAATCGGCGCAAGCTCCTCTAGATATACGATAACGACTCTTGTCTCCGTTTTTGTCCCAATGATCAATTGCTCGAACCGCAAATCGGTTGAGCGGATTCTTTTGCGCAATAGACCGATACTCGTTGCCAAGTCTTCGTTATATGCCTCGTGCGGTCCCCGAACGGTCGCTTCCGTCTCTGGTTTATCAATTGCACGATGATAGGACATTGCTACATCGAGCTGGAGAATTTCTGCAGAGCCATGAATATTAAGCAAACACTTGCCGTCCAAAAGCCCTTCCAAACATGCGCTTAGATCAACAATGCTTGTGGAAGATGCGATAGGAATTTTATATTTTAAATACGCAATGGTGTCCATTTCTTGATCTGCCGCTGCGATGCCTTCCGATATAAAACGAAGAATGATGTCCTCGATTTTATTTTTATCCACCAGCGTTTCAATAAACAAACAATGACCCTGAATATGAGGATGATTCGCGAATTCATGATAAGTAAGATCAGGCGGATTTCCTAAAGCATTTATGATGGATTCAATAGAAAAATCTTCAAAGGAGATCTTGTCCACTTGATCGGTATCCTTCTTCATGTACATGCCTCTCCTTCAATGGATTTTTTTTGAATTATTCCCATTCGACTCACATGCAATACTAGAAGCACATTTCCGTTTTGCTAAAGACACCCCCCCTTCTCCAAATTTGGATCAAGGCAAATTAATATTCCTTGCATAAAAATGATTCGAATGTAAAAAATAGGGTTTAGAAGAAAATTACCTAAAATAGAAAATCAGGAGGAACGAGATGAAAAAGACGATCCTATTTGCTTGTTTGATCTTATCAGCCCTAGCAATCGGAACAGCAATGACCCCTTCGAATTCCAATGCGTTAACGGTCAAAATCATTAATGGCGAAGGCAAAGAAATTGGTACCGCAGAGCTTACGCAGAAAAAGAATAAAGTGTTTATTCAGGTTGAAGCCGAAAATTTGGCTCCCGGCACGCATGGCATACATATTCATGCAGTTGGCAAATGTGATGTTCCTGATTTCACGACAGCTGGGGCTCATTTTAACCCACAAAACAAACAGCACGGCTTCCATAACCCAAAAGGTTTCCATGACGGTGATTTGCCTAATATCGAAGTTGGCGCAGACGGAAAAGTAAAAGCGATGCTCACAAGTGAAACCGTCACATTAGCTCGCGGACAATCAAATTCCTTGTTTCAGCCTGAGGGTACCTCCTTGGTCATTCATGAAAAAGCGGATGATTATGTAACGGACCCTTCCGGCAACTCGGGAAATCGTATAGCATGCGCGGTAATCAAATAAGTAACTTCTTGGCGCATGGGCAATATATGTAAAACGCAGAAAAAAGACTTGAGAGGCATCATCTCTCAAGTCTTTTTTCTGCGTTTGATGTTATTTCGCGGTAGACGAATGATCATCTCTGTACCGACCCCTTCTTCGCTCTCCGCAATTATTTTTCCGTTATGCTCCATTACAATTGTTTTGGCAATTGGCAACCCTAAGCCCGTTCCTCCGGTTGCCCGTTGACGTGCATGATCTACTCTATAAAAACGTTCGAAGATAAGATCAAGCGATTCCCAAGGAATGCCAATCCCTAAATCTTTAACACGAATTTCAATCTCCGTGCTCATTAAGGTTATAGTCAGCTCTATTCTTTCTTTGCTGTATTTCAGTGCATTATCCAATAAAATTAGAATCAACTGCTTGATCTTCAAGTAATCTGCTGCGATTGTGGGATCATCGCCATTCGTTTGAATCATTATTGCACGCCTATGCAATTTGCTAAGAAGAGAGGCAGATTCCGTACAGCATTCAACGAGATTGAATGTCTCGAGCTTTAGCTTCGAATCATGCTCCGAAGAGGCGAGCAACAATAGCTGCTCCGTCATTTTCCTCATCCTTTTGGATTCCTCATAAATGGATTCAATCGCTTCTCTCTGAATGCTCTCGTCTTTCATTCCCCAGCGGCGAAGCATGTTGGCATATCCTTCTACAATCGTTAAAGTCGTATTCAATTCATGTGAGGCGTCAGAAACAAACTGCTGCTGTTTAATGAAGCTTCCTTCAAGACGGCTAATCATCCGATTGAAGGTTTCTGACATTTGATTGATTTCATCATTAGAATGAGTGGTTAGCGGTATTTTTTTGAAGGATAAGCTGCTTTCAATCTCCCGCATCGTATTTATGCTATTGGATATCGGTTTAATAATGGTTTTTGCTAATAACGCTCCCCCAAGAAAGCTCAGCAGCACAGCTCCGCCAGATGTAAGGAGTAAAATAATGATAAGTATATCAATGCTTTTATCCAGCCCCTCCATGCCCTGTATCATTTCAAAAGTGCCTATAACCTTAGCATTCTCCACGATAGGGACGCGCACGATTATGATCTTCCGTTCAGAATCTTCACTGAGCAAAGCTGTTTTCCGTTCGCTGAACTGCGCTTGCGGCAGAACCATCCTCTCTTCATTATAGAGCTCAGCTACAAGCTCTGATTTTGAATTAATAATCCTTATCGTTGAGTCATCAGTCAAATACATCCTTAACTGCTGTTCTCCTTCATTGTTCATCAATGAAGTAGGGCCAATTTTTTCAATCATTTGTTCCGCTTTGTTTTGAAGTGAATTCATTTCATTTTGCGTGGCTATTTTAATAAACGAGAAATATACGCTTAAATCTACGGCTAACAAAATAAAGATAACTAAAACCGAAGTTAACAACATGATTTTGTTTTTAAGTTTCATGCGTCCTCCTCGCGAATGCAATAACCTACTCCACGTATCGTTTGGATCAACTTCAGGTCGAAGTCATGATCAATCTTTTTGCGCACATACCGGATATACACATCAACTATATTGGTTTCACCTACAAAATCATATCCCCAGACATTCTCAATAATTTGCTCCCGTTCCAAAACGATGTTCTTATTTTCCAACAAAAATAAGAGAAGCTCATATTCCTTAGGGGTCAGCTCAAGGTGACGGCCTGCCCTAATCACTTTTCGGCTTTTTTTATTTATAGAAAGGTCAGCGACCTGAATTTTCCCTGTTAGATCAGCATTGCCAGTCGTGCTTTCTTCCGTTCGGCTTCGCATATTTGCTCGCATCCTGGCCAATAACTCTTCAATTTCAAACGGCTTCGTCATGTAATCATTGGCACCTAGATCGAGCCCGCTTACTTTGTCAGGTGTAGCATTTCTAGCTGTCAGCATAATAACAGGCGTAATCGCATCCACATTCCTAAATCTTCTTAATACTTCTATACCTGTCATTTCAGGGATCATCACGTCCAAAAGAATCAGATCCCATGCTTGCGATAACGCTTTATCCAGTGCTTCTCTGCCATTTGTCGCTATCTCCGTCGTGTATCCTTCAAAGTTTAACTCGAGCTGAAGTAATCTTGCTATTTTTTCCTCATCTTCAACGATCAATACGCGCTTTTCCACTAATGCCGCCCCTTCCCAAAAACACATATCATTGTTCCTAGTAAGTTATCATGTAGTTGAGATTAACTTTATTTTATAAAAATAAGACCTAAGCAAAGCCTGCTTAGGTCTTATTCAAATGATTTAGTCGTTCTCGGCAATTATTGTACCCAAGTCGGCATCAATATTAATTTCCTGCTCTTTTCCAGCTGTATCTTTGATTGTTATATTATAAACAAGTTTTCCGTTCTCACTCTCTAACTTCACTTGTTTAACTTCGCCTGCTGTTTGTTGCTTTGCTATCTCAATACTTTGCTCTTCTGTAATTTTCACTGCTTTTGCCGCTTCAGCAGACACTGCAGAGTCAGTGCCATTCTGACCTTCTTGATCGTCATTTACCTCAGCATCGTTATCATTCTGACCTTCTTGATCATCGTTTACTTCAGCATCGTTGTCATTTTGTCCGTTTTGGTCATCATTTACTTCAGCATCATTGTCCTGCTGAGACTGATCTGTAATCGCTGCAGGCGATTCTGCTTTGGCAGACGGCAGAAGCGCAGCACCTGCCAATCCACCTCCGATGAGAGCAGCCGCAAGGGCAAACGACATAAGCTTTTTATTCATTATCTGTTCCTCCTAATGGTTTTTTTGTTACAAAACCAATTGTATAGAACACGTCTGAGATTACTGGGTGATTTAGATTAAAAAATCATGAGAGAACGATTAATTATAAAATGGCTGTTATGCCCTAACTTTTATCTTGCGTTGTCGTCTCTCGAGTATGTATTGATATAAACCGATCGAAGCAGCCAGCCATGTGCCGCTTGCTAAATATCCGCCAACGATATCGCTTGGGTAATGAACGCCTAAATAGATACGGCTAATCCCGATAGCAAGTATTAAGATAGACCCCACTGCAATAAGTGCAACGCGCGCATACACGTTTGGGATGTGCTTCCATAAAAGGAACGTGATTATTCCATAGAACGTGAAGGCGGCCATTGAATGCCCGCTCGGAAAACTATATCCATTCACTTCGATAATCCGATGCAGAGTTGGCCTTAACCGATGAAAGATCGACTTTAACACGCTATTCAACAAAGCCGATCCGATAAGGACACCTCCATAAAAGAGAAGCAATCTTCGTTCATGCAATTTTATTAATACAACCAGCATAGCGATAGCGAGGACCGACACAATAACTCCAGATCCGATAAAGGTAAATAGTTTCATTAAGGCAGTAAGGCCAGCAGATTCTGCGCCTTGAATCTTACTAATGATCATTCGATCAAAGTTGTCAATTCGCTTATCGCCAACCCAAATCGCAATCAAGGCAAATCCAATTGCGCCACTTAAACTCAACAAAAATGCACGGGAAAAAACGAATGAAAAATTCAAACCATAGCACGCTCCATTGTCTATTCTTTAATTTGATCCCCAAATATATGTATTTATATTAGTTTGGCAACATAGGCAAAAGTTTATTCGGCATCAATCACTCCTGAGATAATACATTGTTCGTATTAATTAATCTACATCCTCATCGCAACTTTTTGTTGTTTTTTATAGAGTAGAGCAATATATACGAAAAAAAAGCTCGGGTTCAGGAAAACTCTTTCCCAGCATACCAAGCTTTTCTGCATATAGATCTTCTTTTACATTGTTCCGCCTCCGCGGCGAATGGAAGCTGGAATCTTTTCAGGGCCTTCGTTGATATATTTATAAATAAAGGTAGCGATTTTTTGGTCATCATAGTCGCTTAGCCCCATCGTTTTCGTCCAAGCCGTTACAACCACGTCTTTGTCAGCTGGAATATCTTCATTCGGAACAGCCAAAATTCCCGCTCCCGCTTCTCTAAAATTCACAAAATAGTTAAGCTGCTCGATGATTTTGGGATCGGCGTCCGTATGGTAATAAATAATAATGTCGCCGTGCTCCAAATTATGAACAAGCATTTCATACGGCGGCTTTTCCTTATAGAAACCAAATTTCAAATCATGCGGGCTATGTGTGCCTGACGTAGGAATCTTCATCTCATACTTAACCGGCTCATCCGAATGTTCCGCCCCGTAATATTTATCATCCGTTACTTCGATTGCTGCTTTTACATTCAAGCTGTTCATATCATATTCCTTACCCAAGTCTTTGGCAAAATGAATGATTGCAACGATAACTGACAAGCTAAGCAGCAAATGTGCAGCTACTCGCATTTTTTTCGTTTTTTGCTTGATAGCAGCTTTTTGATCCTTTTTCAAACGACTTGTATTTTCCTTGTTCCATTTGGCGGCATACCAATAGCTCATGATCGCTAACAACAAAATAATACCCGCCGTATATAACAAAAAATAAGAAGATCCTGATTGCTGATGCAAACCCATATGCTCATTCATAAACTCATTTACACGCTCCTTTGCACTACTTTATGTAGTGTTCGTTTTCAAAAAAATTAAGTGATTGCCATAATAATCATGCCCATAAACAGCAGCAAGACATAAATAGAAATCACTATGGAGGTCGTACCCAGCCTTACAGGAATGTCATGGCCAGGATCGACTAATTGCTGCAATCTATAATTTACGACACCGTCTGTAAAATAAACCAAGACAGGCGTAGGATTATCGCTAAAGCCTTTTTTGATTAGCTTAAGCAATGCGCTGCCAAGGCCGAGCTCCGAGCCCGTCTTCTTAATGGCATATTCATCGGCAAGCAGCTCACTCATCAGCTTATAGTTATGGTACGTCCATTTGGTGATCGGAATAAACCAGAGCGATTGCGAAATGAGCTGAAGCATAAATATTTTCAACGAATCATGGTGGCTTTGATGAAAGGATTCGTGCTCTATAACGGCTTCCAGCTCACTGTGATCCAACATTTCAATTAGCTCACTTGAAAGCACGACGAGCGGTCTTCTGAATCCAACGGTAAACGCCATTGCTTGATTATGATCGATGACAATAATATTCTGATTCATTGGCTTGAATTGTTGAATGACCCTAGCGGTCAAGTTGATGTTCCGTAGCGACATCAGTCTAGTTTTAAATCGTCTAGATAGAACAAACTGCTGCGTAATCTTAATGAGCGTAATCAATATCGCGTACGCAACGAGGGAGTTCAAAAACGTAATAACGATAAAGTAATACAGCGTATTTTCCCTAAACAAGCTTATGCAAAACTTAAAGAAGTTCACTTTCACATTGACGCCAAAAATGAGATGGACGATATACATCCCCATCTGACTCCATACTAGCAGCGCAATGAATAGACTAAGCGCCAACACCAATGAGGACTTGCGCTGCCATCTCATGTTTGATTATCCTTTTTGAGCTGCTGAATTTTATGCTCCAGCTTCTCAAGCAAGGATTGGTCAACATCCTTTAGCGCATCAATCATATGGGTAATGACAACGCCGCCAAACTCATCCAGAAGGTTCTCTGTTAATTTCTTTGACTGCTGCTCAATAAAATCCGCTTTTGATTCAGTAGGACGAAATAACGAAAGTCTGCCTTGCAGCCTTTTTTCCAAAATGCCCTTTTCTAACAATCGATTCATGACGGTCATGACCGTGTTAAAATTGACCGGCTTCTCCTTTTCCAAACGGAGCTGCACGTCCTTAATGCTCAGCTCCTCCGCAGCCCAGAGTATGTCCATAATTTTGGCCTCCAAGGAACCGAAAAATCGATTTAAGCCTACTTCGCCATATTTAAAATTTTTAATATCCATGGACCGCTCCTTCCACTACATATTATAGTGTAGCACAAATGGCATTTCAAGAGGATACATCTGCCTACAAATGTCTCATTCGAATGAAATGGGCATATTCTGCTCACTCTATAGGAGCTGGAGGTGATAACAATGACAGGAAGAAACAACAAGCCAGATAATGATGGTCCGACAGCAAGCCCCTCTCGTCTCGATCAATTTGGTGACAAGCTTAGCCGCAATGCTGAAGAAACGCCGAAGAAAGCTAACAATAACAATGGCAAAAGCTGCTAACATGCAGCGAAGGCAGTCCGTTGCTAGCGGGCTGCCTTCCATCTCACAAAATAAGAACATTTGTTCTCTACTCGCATTTTGAGCATTTTCGCCCATAAAAACGTCGTTCAGCGCTTCGCATATCTCTTTTGATACCTACTAATCTTCTTATATATCGACTTATCTCTTAATGACTTGAATCCATAGATTGCAGGACGAGTATTTACTTCAATAATCCATAATTTGAGATTGCGATCCACCCCAACATCCATACCAATTTCGTTTAGTGATTTAAAGGTTCTGTTCAGTTGGTAGGCTGTTTGCAAACCTAAGCGTCTGAGCTTCTGTTTAAACGCCTTCCTATCGTCTACCTTTGTCTCCAGCAGCAATTCAACGGGCTTTGAAGTGCCGCCCTTGCAGACGTTGGTCACGAACTTGGCATGATGGCCTATACGACCAATCTCGCCTGTCGGCTCCCATTTTCCTTTTACGTTTTTCTGCACCATAACTCTTAGATCAATTAAACGCCCCTTATATTTCAATAAATGAATGCCGCGCTGGATCAACGCCGCTTCCGCCCGTACCTGTATTGGGTTTGACGTATACCATCCTGTAGCTAACTAGCATCGATTTTAACGTAAGATTGCTGTATCTTTTAGTCATCGGTACGTTCCCTCTGAGCTTCTTATCTTGCAGTAACTCCCTATAATATACGTCGCTTCGTTACTCTTGAATTGTGCTAATATGCTAATGTCTCCCATGGATATCCGATTATTTCATTCACTGTACCGGCTAAACGCCCTAAATGATGGGAATGGCATATCTTGTAGGTACCTGTCCGTTACTATCCCTCGGTTTAGATCATATTGTGGATAATGGTGGAGGTGATCTCAATATGCATATAACCAGGCATCGATTAGCGAAAAACACAAAATACGAGACGCCCTATTATATTGTCCGGGGTGACTTGCAAGGGAATACGGTAATGGTAACAGCAGGCGTGCATGGGAGCGAGCGAGGAAGCATCTATGGGGCGAATCAGCTTTTGAACCAATTACAAATGCGGACACTCTTTATCAAAAGAGGGGTTCTCATTATTGTTCCTATTGTCAATCAACAGGCTTACAAAACACGCAGCCGGGGAAAGCCTGATTTGAATCGAACGTTTCCGCGTGCGCATAATCGTACTGCTAGGCATCCGCTTTCGGCCGCGTTATTTCAATTAGCGAAGCAATTTCAGCCTAGCTGGTATCTTGATCTTCATGAGGCAGACGGTTTATTCAAACTAAATCCGCGCTCTCTTGGCCAGACTCTCATCACGAATCCCAAGAGTGAGGCGATTCCGGCCGTAAGGCGTGTCGTCGGCCATATGAATCGTTCTATTACGCTAGAAAAAAGAAAGTTTTCTACGCGGCTGCATCAATTGCCTGGTTCCGGCCGCACCGCTGTCCATCTCTACTTAAAGGCAAAAGCTGTGACGGTAGAGACATCTATCGGTTTGCCTATTGCCGATCGCGTCAAATACCAAGTGAAAATTCTAAATCAATTTTTGAATGAGCTAAAAATAAAATAAGCAACATCTGGCATAACCAAAAGACCGCAACGGCAGCAGCTGCCGTTGCGGTCTTCTATTTCCGGACAAAATTAGTCCCAAGGATGCTTTACCGTCAAAAAACTGGCGAACTTCTTACTCTCGTCTCTTCTAATCTTGCGCATTTCAGCCCGGTGGGGTGCAGTCTCGAACAGCTTGAGCTCCTCTTCCGTCTCAGGAACGACAGTTGGCACGGGAATCGGCTTGCGGTTCTCATCAAGCGCAACAAAGGTTAAGAAAGAAGTTGCCGCAACCCTGCGCTCGCCGCTGAGCAAATCTTCCTTTATGACCTTAACAAATACCTCTACTGAAGTACGGCCTGTCCACGTAACGAACGATTCAAGGCAAACCGAATCGGAAGGCCGTATGGGATGAAGGAAGTCGACAGAATCCGTTGAGGCAGTCACGACGGAGCGCCTGCAATGCTTGGTTGCTGCAATCGAAGCGATATCGTCGATATAAGCCATCAGTTTGCCGCCGAACAACGTATTGTGGTTGTTGACGTCCGGTGGAAATACCCTTGCCGTTTTGTAGCATTTGGATTCGCGTGAATACCTTTGTTCCATCGACTATTGTTCCCCTTTAGTAAAAACGGATAATAACTGCGCGATGGCTTTCTCCCGATCTACCTCTAAGCAGAAATCAACTGGGCGGCCGACGGTTGAGCGCACTCTACGGTCAGTGATGATCATCCCTGCCGTATAACCTGTTCCGCAGTCGATTACCGCGTTCATCGATTCGATACGCACGAGTGACGGGTTAATAGCTACAATGACAGCTAACGGGTCATGCATCGCGCATTCGCCGTCAAAATGATTGGAGAATGCATAGAAATCAAAGTATGGCTCTAATGCGACATTTAGAAAATCTAATATCTCTTGCTTATCTTCGGCAATCTCGCGTGACAAATAGGCCATATGCTTCTTCGTTAGCCTTGTCTGCTGGGTCACATCAAGTCCAACTATCGTAATCGGAAGCTTCGATTCAAATACGAGGGCAGCGGCTTCCGGATCGCCATAAAAATTAGCTTCGCTTACGGGCGTAATGTTGCCTGGCACGAATACGCTGCCTCCCATAATAACGACCTTCTTGAATTTGTTTTCAATCGAAGGATCAAGCTGCAAAGCGAGAGCCAAGTTCGTTTGCCGGCCAACGGTAACTAAAGTAAGCTCACCGGGGCTTTCATTCACTTTTCGAACGATGAACTGCGCCGCCGTTTCCTCTAATAGCTGCTGAGGAGATGCCGGCAAAACCGCATCACCTATTCCGTTATGACCATGGATATGGTGTACGGCTCCTGGGAATACACGGCTAAGTGGGCCTGAAGCACCTTTGGCTACCGGAACTTCATAGCCGCAATTGGCGACTTGAATGACGCGCAGCGTATTTTCAGTCGCTTGTTCCACGTCAATGTTCCCGAATCCCGTCGTAATTCCCTCTACTTTGATCTCAGGAGACAACAGGGCGTATAAAATGGCTAAGGCGTCATCAATGCCTGTATCTACGTCAAGCAGCATTCTGTTTATGTTCGACATCTCATAACTCCTCCTTCTACTAACGTTCATTGTAATCAATTCATGAGGCAAATACCAAGCTTATTGAAAAAAATAGAGATAGGAAAAGAAGTCCATTGCAAGCTAAGCTTCGGCTAATAGCTTTAATTGTTCGTTCCGATGCTCCAAAAACTTAGTCATATAAGACTTCAAAACGAGCCGCTCGGCGATCCACCCTAACCATCCAAGCGGAGCCTCGAACCGCAGCGTATCTGTCATGAGCGTGCCTTCTCCGTGCCTCTCAAACATGTGAACATGCCTCAAGTACTTGAATGCGCCTTTTTGCGTTTCATCAACAAATAAATAGGGAGCGTTAAAATCCGTTATTTTCGAAGTAAGCCGTTGTCTTATCCCAAAGTGCGTCGCTTCAAACGTAACCAGCTCACCCGCCCCGATACAGCCTGTCGTGACTCCTGCTACCGCCTGCTCGCGCGTATGCTTCCAAACCGTTCTCGTATGGACGTCAATGTCGCGCGCCAGATCAAAGCAGCGTTCAATCGGTGCCTTAATCATGATGCTCGTCGTTACTTCTACCAAACCATTCACCACTCTTTTTGTCTACCGCATAACGGTCCTAAACTATAGTAAGCCTTCTTTGACAAGGTTTATAAAATAATTCTGATGCTCGGGATGGCATGCGATCAAATATGGCTGTCCATTCATGCCAGCAAATGGTATGCCGTCAAAATCAACGATAATGCCTCCCGCTTCCTTCGCCATAAGGAGGCCTGAATACAAATCCTCGCCTTCCGAGTTATATACGATAATCGCGTCCAAATCGCCTCTTGCCAACATCGTCCATTGCAGCGTTGGCGCCCAAAGCCGCATCATTCGTTTCGTACTTACGTCTATGTAATGCCTAAGCTTTACCGCTTGAGGTTCATTTTGAACCGCATGCCCCTGAATCCAGCCTACTCTAGCTTTCTTAAAGGCTTTTGCTTCGCCCATACGAACCGGCTTCGTATTGCATGAAGTGCCTTCATTCTCGCTTGAAACATATAATCGGTCCGTCATCGGCTCGTAGATAACCGCTAGCACAGGTTTTGTCTCATAAATAAGCGTTATCGATATGCCAAACAAGGGCAGCCCAATCGCAAAATTATTTGTTCCATCAAGCGGATCAACCAGCCACATCCACTCGCTTTGAACGTCATTTTCGCCAAATTCCTCTGAACGAATTTTGTGGCCTGGGAATACGCGCCTAATTTTATTCAAAATAACAGCTTCAGCCAAATGATCCACTTCCGTTACGATATCGCCGTGATCATCCTTCTCCTCATAATGATCCAGATCGCCAAAGCGCTCACGCGTGAGCCGTCCCGCTTCATACGCTGCGGCTATCGCCACTTCCCTAGCGCTATTCATAATCATTTGATCCAATTGTTCTGCCCCCCGCTCTCCATTTAACCTTGTCAATCCTGCCTCGACGCAAGCTTTTCTCTGATTCTCCGTTTATAGAGCAGCCAAGTTTTCATAATCGATTCCTCGCTGCGATGACTAGACACCGCTTCTATGAAAGGAAAGTCTTCTGCCGATACCGCTAGTTTATAACGAGGCGCAACCGTCTCTCTACTTATCCATTCGTCAAAATATACGAAGCCGCTACTTGATCTGGCAAACGATTCCTTTGGCAGAAAATATACCGTTCCGCTTGTCCAAGGGAAATTATTCATCGTCGCTTCAGTCAGCGAGAAAAAATAGAAGCGATTCACGTTCTTTTTGACCCGAATGCATCCGTTGCGAAAATTCCCATACAGCTTGCTCCGATTAAACACCGCATAAAAGATCGGCCAAATAGCATCCGATGTAGCAAATACTGCTTCCACATATTTACCGTTATAAAGCGTCTGGCGCCTCGTTTCAAATCGGTCGATCGCAGTATGGTTGGAACCATGAACGAGCATAGCTTTTTGCTCAGTCATATAGGCGATGAACCTATACTTAGGATAAGGGCAGTCGTACTCGATCGCTCCCGCTTCCGGGTTTGTCTGCGCGAGCAGACGCTCATACGCCGCAGCCTCATCGGAATCAATGAGTATGGGTGGTTTTTCCATAAAATATTTTCGCAAAAAGAATGAAATGAATCCCATTTCTAGTTACTCCTTTATATATCTGTATAGAAATGGAGACGATTGCCGGACGGATCGGTGATGCTCACTTGGTTCCATTCGTCATCAAAGCCCGGCCGTGCAAATTTATATTTTTTACTTAGCAAGTGCTGCTGCAATCCTTTGGCATTCTCTACCTGTATGCGTACGGCGGAGCCTGGCGAACAATCACCGTAATGCTCGGATAAATGGATGATGCAGTCGCCGTTCGATATTTGCATATAAAGTGGTGCGTCTGGATCAAAGCGATGCTCCCAATCACATTTGAATTCTAAAAAATCGAAATAAAACTCTTTTGCTTTCGATTCATCAAAAAAACGAAGGATCGGCACCGTACGCTTCATATGAAAAGTCATCGTTTCTCACATCCCTCTCCAGTGTTATATCCATCTGATTATACATCCATTTCTGGCGGCACGGAAGGCTGCGGAAAGGAAAAAGGACGATACCCTTTTGCGATCATCGCATCCAGATACAGCCCTTTGTTCATCTTTACACTATTATTTTACGACACTCTTAAGCACGTCATCGATAATTTGCGAGTTAGCAATGGCACCTGAATATAACCAAGCCGTCGTATTTGGGAATTCGTAAACCTTGCCGTTTTTAACTGCAGGAATCGCTTGCCAGATCGGATCCTTCAATGCCTCCGAGCCGGAGTCCATATCACTGTTGATGAGGAAAATATGATCGGCGTCCATCTCAGCCAGCTTCTCAAGAGAAATGGCGTTCCAGTTGCCTGTTCCCACAGCAGAAATTTCTTTCACGACTTCTGGTACAGCAAGGCCGAGGTCATTGTAGAGGACAGAGCCGCTCGACAACTTGTCGCTAACGACGAAGAAGCTTTTTTGAACCAGCCAAATCGCTGTTGCAGATTCGCCTTTTGCTACGCCTTGCAGTTTTTCTTTTGCTTCCTTTGCTTTCAATTCATAGGCATCGAGTACTTTTTGAGCCTCATCGCTCTTGCCTAGAACTTCGCCCACTTTCAAAAGCGATTTGCGCCAGTCAGCGTTGATTTCATCGCCCAGCGTGTAAGTAGGAGCGATCTTCGAGTATTGTGCATATTTATCGCCCTCAACCGCACTATTTCCACCCATAATAATTAGATCAGGGTTAAAGCTAGTCACCGCTTCAAACGGAAGATCATAAGCAATCGTTGGAATGCCTTCAAGCGAATCTTTCAAATAATCTTGTGTTCCGTTTTGTACGGACCACTGTGCAACCGGCTTAACACCCAAAGCAACTAGATGATCTTCCAAATAAGAAGCAAGGATACGCTGCGGGTTTGCAGGAATCGTTACTTCGTTTCCAAGCGCATCCTTTAATTTATGCTCAGTAGATGCTTCTGTAGCAGTCGGTGCCTCAGTTGCAGCAGGTTCGTTGTTACTGTTGCTTCCACAAGCAGCAAGCCAAAGCGACATCACCATTAGACTCATAAGTACCAGTATGAATTTTTTCTTATTGCGCATAAACACGATAGTTCCCCCTGTATGACTGTTTTTTTGTTGAAGTGAATCTCATCCACCTCAAAGACAACTAATGATAACAATTATCATTTTCATTGTCAATGGCGGTTTAATAAATTACACCACATTACATAATCACGAGGGAACTCGGCTTTAATATTCAGCTTTCTCAAATAACCGGATTAGCCAACGAGAAGTATCCTCCACAAACTGCCGAACAAATTCCTCAGTTAGATAAGACGGTTCTATGCGGGGTTCTTTCGTCGTATCGTTAAACCAGTGCAGCCTCCTCAGCCATAATCCGTGTCCATATTGTATAAGCCGCGCTCATTTTCAATCTGTTCATAAGAGATTTTGCTTTTGAAATCCCGGCATACGGTATGCTGGCGGAGAAGTTCGCTAATGACGTGGGATGAATCGCATCGGGAGAGATGCTTCCGAGTAGGAAATCAGCGATTGCCAGTGAAGTAAAGTTGCGTAGGTACAGCGCCTGAATGTATTGGCCGCAGCCGAGTGTACTTAGCGGGCAATGGCTGCCTCAATATAATTAAACTAGCTCATCCCAGCCAAAAGCTAATTCCTTCAATATGTCATTGCCGATTTGGATATCCTTCTCAGCAAAAATCTTGCCTCCCAAACTGGAATAGAAGGCTTTCGCCGAATTATCAGCTAATACCCATAACATACACGAATGATAGTTGTGCAGCTTCAAATGATTGATCAATGTGGAAAATAAAGCTTTTCCATAACCTTGTCCTTGGTATTCTTTGAGCAAGTATATCGAATAAACTTCACTGTCAAAGTTGTATTGCTCGCTTCTGCATTTTCCGCCGTGTGTAAAGCCGACTATCGCTCCATCGTCATTTTCGACTACAATCACTGCATGATCCGGCTTCGGATTTTGAAATACCCCATTCCAGTTATTCAAACGACTCTCCACGCTTAGATTGTTCAAATAATCATCCGAGATGATTCCCTTGTAGGTGGTCTGCCAACTCGCAACGTGAACTTGAGCGATACTCGTTACATCTTCAATCGTTCCCATACGGATCTTCATGTTAACCTCCCATTACGCGTCTTCGTGCCTCTTCGTAAAAAAATGAGTTTCCTTGTACCCAAGGGATCTTATACGCTTCTTCTGGCTTAAATAAACCTCTTCCTTTGCTTTCAATCGTGCTTTCAAAAGGATCAAGCTGAATGATTTTCGCACAATAAAATACCATATAGCTATCTGGATACGGATACTTGTAGTTGTTAGGCTTTGTAAATAATCGGATGCGTTCATAACCAAGAAGCTGGGGAGACTCGACCAAAACCCGGGTTTCTTCGTATAGCTCTCTTTTCATCGCTTCGATTGGCGTTTCACCAGCCTCAACATGCCCGCCTGGAATGTCCCATCCTCTTTCTGCCAAATTCGTTAACAACAATTGGTCTTCTTGAAAAGCTAATACAAATGAGCCCGTTATTAATTCAAGCCGCGGCAAAACATCATCCATGACTAAACATGTTTCATTTGGCAACGGCAGACCTATTACATTTTTTTGTTCTCTTAACACATTCATCGGAAGCGATCACCTCTTCTAAGTAAATAAAGAAACAATTGCTCAAGTCTTTAAACATGGAATTGCACGGTCGCCATGATTGCGAACATTGCTGAAAATATAAAAATAAAGGTTAGGAATAAGCTTACAATGAATGATCTTTGGATGCTTTTATTATTTTTCAGATTTTTTAGAAGCATTATCATACTCGCAAACCACAACGTACCCAGTAATGGAACGATTAACGTTATAAAAACGAGCAAATAACCACACTCCTTATGTAAAATCATTCATAATCTTGCCGTTAGAAAAACAAGAAAATTTAACCATTATTAACATAAAGATGTTACTATAGTAACAGATAGACAAGTCTATCTTGACGACCAAGAAAAGGAGGAGCAATCGGTTTCGGTAAATTATGTTTCATCTTTTCCATATTGAAGGAGGAATTATGATGTCTTTGTTGAAAACATGGCCTGAACGCTCCATGATCCGGATTATGGTTTTAAGCTTCATTTTATTGTTTTCGATAGTGCCGATCACTTCAGCTGCTACGCCGGACCCTGTCACTAACCTTCAGTTCACGAGCACTTCCCCGGTCATCATTGCGTGGACGAATCCCACGACCGACTATGATTCCATTAAGGTTATTAAACTAAACAGAACAAATTTGGTCCAAGTGTACAAAAAGGATTTGATGAAAGGAACTACCTCTCACTATGACACGACTTCTGTAGATCCAACAAAACAATACTGGTATATTGTTCAAACGGTGAAGGGCGGAGTAGTATCTTCTCAAGTAAAGGTTATCCTTAATTAAGTTTCCAAGTCCTGTATTCATTTTTGCAGATTGCGCAATAAGTTGAACTGTAAAAAAGCCGAGGAATGAGCAGTCAAAGGCTTGTTCCTAGGCTTTTTTTAATGGATGCCGATCACTTACCGATTAAAATTATGCTTTCACTTGTATCGTTCCCTATTAATTTAATGACTAACTCTGCATCTGCGCGGGAAGATGGGCTATTTTCAATGAGCAATTTGTTATAGTATATGCCTTCTTTGTCTAATGAAGCTTTCTCCGCGTTAAAGTTTAAAACACCGTTATTTTTTGCTTCCACAAAATAACTAAAGGTTTCGATATCCGCTATGTGATTTCCTTTGTATTTAAGCTTAATCTCATACTTTTCTTCTCCTATCGCTTGTTCAACACGCACCTCGGCCGTCCAAGCTTCACCCTCGCCAAGTTTATAGCCTCCTCTTTCTTTACTTGCTAATTTTAACAAACAAAACACATGTGATAAACCAAATGATACAATGAATGTAAAAATCAAAAGCTATTCTGATCACAAAAAAGCTAATAACCATGAAAAAACAACCATACGGAGTAAAAGCGAGCTTTATTATTCCACTTAATCTATAGCTTAAGACAGAAGAAAAGACTGCCCGTGGGCAGTCTCTTTTATGTTGAATGTTCTTATTGCAGCGATTGTAAATGCTCCTCGAAGCGATCGTAGGTTTCAGAAATGCCTTGCTCCATTCCCATATCCATAACGGCTTGGAGCGCTTCTGCGGAAGCGTATCTGCCTACGTTAATAAGCTTTGTTTTGCCCTCGTGTTCAAGGAAAGTAATGGTAACCTGTGAGGAAGGCATTCCCTCCAATTCATTTCCTTCGGCATCTGAGAAAAAGTCGACTAATTCGATTTTTTCATTTTTAACAATGTCCTGGTAGATGGCTTTGCCCCATGATTCGACTCCGTAAAAATCCCCTTGGTTTTTATCCTGACACTTCATGCAGTAATGCCATATCCCGCCCGGACGAAAATCAACATTGCAAACCGTAAGTGTCCAACCGCGAGGCCCCCACCAATGCTTTAAATGCTCGGCCTCCGAGAACGCTTTAAATACAAGCTCGCGCGGTGCATTGAAAACACGCTCTAAAATAAGTTCTTGGCCCTCTACTCTGGATATCATTTTGTTTGTCATTATAAACTCCTCCTAAGATTTAGTTATTATTTTTAGTTGATTTTTCAAATTGCAGCTTCTGCAAGTAATGATGCAAGTTGTCGAACCGATCATCCCAAGTGCTTCGGTAGCTCTCAAGCCATTCATCTAATGCTTTGAACGGCTCCATTCGAAGTTTGTAATTCCGCCGATTAGCGTCAGCCTGAACGTCGACTAGTCCGGCGTCGAGCAAAACTTTTAAATGCTTTGAGGCTTGCGGCTGGCGGATTTGAAGTCGATTGGCGATCTCACCGACGGTTAGAGGACCGTCTTGCAAAAGCTCCACAATCCGTAAACGATTGGGCTCAGCTAGTGCGCTAAATGTCGATGCGTTCATGATGCAGATTTTCCTTTAATGAATGAATTAGACTTTGTAACGGAGATTGCAAGACCACTATTTCCATATCCATTCATATCTGCTCACCTCATTTCGTTTGTTTTTCTTTTTCTTGTTCTCAATATACCATCTGAGGAATATTCCTGTCAACGAATATTTAAAATCATTATCTAAGCCTTAGTTTTCTAGCACGTTTTAACATAATAAAAGACTGGCACCCTACTGGTACCAGTCTAATTCATCTCTATGACTTTGCCGAACCAAAGTCGCCGTTTAATTGCTTCCGCTTGGAATACTGATTTTTTTGGACCATGATTTACCGCCATCCGTTGTTCTGTACACCGCAGGACTTAGCGAGCTTGTATCAGCCATCCATCCGATATCCTTGCTAGTGAACGAAATAACGCTCTGGAAACCTTTAATGGTTTTGAGATTGCTCCACGACTTTCCTGCATCTAATGAACGGCCAACTCCAATAACTTCACCCGCTGGCGAGTAACCTCCGAGAATCGCTGCGCCGTCAACCAGTTCTAAGTTGCTTGGATGGCCGCCAGGGGAAGCCGGTCCTTCCTTCACAATGCCGACAGCGCCGCCGGGAGCCGGTCCGCCTCCAGCCGTGCTTTGGCTGATCACTTTTTTCCAGCTTGATCCATTGTCAGAGGATGCATAAAGGGAGTATGACTGCTGGGACATACCCGCTCCGCCATAAAACTCAGCCCAAATTTGGCTGCCGCTCGTGTAGATTTCACCGCCGATAATCTCATCTGATTTGACGTCCAGCTTGGTCGCCCAATTCGCTCCGCCATCTGTTGTTTTAGATAACTTATAACCGAAGCCTGGTACTAAAGTAAGCACCCAACCATGCTTCACGTCGGTAAATTCCGCATAACGAGTATTTGCCGGAGTCGTAATTTTAGTCCACGTTTTCCCGCCGTCCGCCGTTTTATAGGCAAAAGCCCGTGTATATCCGAAGCCGTTTTTTGCATCCGTAAAATGAATGCGTTCAAGGGCGAGTGCACCTGTTGGAATTTTCGTGAAGGTGCTCCCCCCATTCGTCGTATATACCAGTGCATTCGTTCCGGCAGCTGAAGATTTCGCTAAAGCAAAGCCAGTCGTATTCGATATAAAGTCAAGCTGAGTAAACTGCCATGTTCCCTTATAAATAGACTGCCAAGAACCGCCTGCATCGGAGGTTCCGATCAGGAATCCATTGCCTGCGGCCCGTCCGGTTGTTCCGCTAAGAAACTGAATATCGCTAAAATGGAATGTCGAATCACCTGCCGGAGTCCCGCTGAATAGATCCTTTGCTGTAGACCCTGCCGCCGCCTGGGTAAATGGAACTGCCGACGTAAGTCCAATTGCTAGCGCTGCTGCTAAAAGTCCACACTTAAGTTTAATTGTGTTCATTATCTTTGTCCTCCTGACCTAAAGTTGTGATGTTTGCTTTTATTCAATAAATTACCCTACTTTGATCCAAACGAAACTTCAACGCAGAAGGTTGCAAGCATAGATTCATTCATTGATAGGCTACGAAATCGTATAATAATGATTTCTTATGATTCCATTTTTAAACAAATTTGATGTATGATTAAAGGATAAAGTTGAATCGGCAATTATGTTTATTTATCAATTCATTATGATAAAGGAGTCTTACTCATATGAAAGTCGCAGATGCTCGGGCCGCAGCCGCTTTGTGGGTGATGGAACATGCAAGCCTTCATCCTGATTTTATGGGTGCTTATTTCAGCGGTTCCACTATTACAATGCCAGATGATATGGAAATGCCGGCTGCGTCGGATGTCGATATCGTCATTGTCACATCCCATCGTGAGCCTCCTGTCAAGCTCGGTAAGTTTGAATTCCATGGTGCTTTAATAGAGGTAACTTACATGACATGGAGTCAGCTATCCTCAGCCCGGGAAGTTTTGACCTCCTATCATTTGGCTGGAAGCTTCCGCATGAACACCATTATTGCTGACCCCACCAAACAGCTGGGTCGTTTACAAAGTGAAGTATCGCGCCATTTTTCTGAGCTGGAGTGGGTACGCCGTCGATGTGAAAATGCTCGGCAAAAAATCGAAAACGGGCTGCTTGCCATTAACAACTCCGCCCCGTTGCACGATCAAGTAACGTCATGGCTATTTCCAACTGGCGTTACTACGCATATGATTCTAGTGGCTGCGCTTCGGAATCCTACTGTGCGGCTGCGCTATGTTGCTGCCCGCGAAGTCCTTTTGGAATATGGATTTTCCAATCTTTACGAAGAGCTGTTAGAGCTGCTAGGTTGCTCTCATCTGACTCCGGAGCTAGTCGAGTATCATCTGGGCGAGCTTGCTCGGACTTTCGATGCTGCAGCAGCAGTTGCTAAAACTCCCTTTTTCTTTAGCAGCGACATTACCGCAGAAGCAAGGAAGGTCGCCATTGACGGCAGCCATGAGCTCATTCGAGCCGGCCTTCACCGTGAAGCGATCTTTTGGATCGTTGCGACATTTGCTCGTTGCCATACCATTTTAGCCGCAGACGCGAGTCCGGAGCTGCAGGAATCACTTACTCCGGCCTTTAAAGCCGTTATCGCAGACATCGGCATCCATGCTCCCCATGATCTAATAAACCGCAGCAAAAAAGTGCTTGAGTTCCTTCCTGCGCTTTCAAAAGCGACAGAGGCCATCATGATGGCAAATCCAGCTATCAGCAGCAAGTAGGCAATCACACTAAAGGAAGCAGGCATGCCGGATAACATCGTATCAGCCCTATCCGCATCCCATCGGAATACTAACTCCATATTTGGCGTGATTTAATTCCTTGGATACCATTGCTTTTGGATATCATTGATTATGAATGAAAAACAGGTTGCTCGTAGTGTGATAAAGGTAAGCTTTTATTAGGAGGCGGTTAGATGGATTCCAGAAAAGAAACACCTGAAGAAAAAAGAGAACGATTAAGACTGGAAGAATTAAAAAATAACCCTTCTGGTGCGTTTAATGATGGAGCAAATCGTGCTGAATTTGGAAGTTTAGCTGATTTAGTTGGTGGTTTGGGATGGAAAGGAACACCACCGTTACACGCCGGCAGCCTTCATTTGTTCATTACCCAAATCCACATATTGATCCACTTTATCGTTATCTTTCAGCACCAATAGCTTACCCTGGTACGGTTCTAATAGATCAAAAATGACTGGCCTATCCCGCTTCTGGTAGCCGTAGTTCCAAATGTACATCTTCTTAAGCATATCAAAGGTTTGTTCGTAATTCCCTTTTTCAAATCCAAGCTTTTGTACGATAAACCTTTTTAATATTCTATAATTTCTAATCCACATCGCCGTGTCGAGATAGATGATCAATTCGGCATGTTCAAAACACGATGAGGTCCATTTATAATGCACGCCCTCCGTTATCCACTCAGCAGAGGCAATAATGCCATTTAACTGCGCATCTCTTGCTTCGCTACTATTTCTTACGTCTCCATTTTCCGTCCTTCTCCATACCACATTGTCCAGTTCATAATATGGAATACTGAGTTTTACTGATAATTGCTTAGCTAGCGTTGACTTTCCACTCCCAACAGAGCCAATAATATGAATCTTTTTAGGTGTTTTGCTCGCCAATAAACTTCCTCCCACGCTCAGCATGAATCGTAAAAGAATTAATCCATTGCCTTACTTGAAAAAGTAAAAACCTTGCAAAGCCCTACGTCGCCCAGCTCCTTATCTTCTTCGGTGAATTGGTTGTCGGTATAACGGAGCAACGTTTTTCTCCAAAATGCAATCGCATTTCTATTCTTCTCCGTTCCCGTCGTGTAGAGCATCCATTTCCCTAGGAATCGTTTGAAAATTTCGATTGCAGCATGCTCGCCAACTCCTTTACCGCGAAAGGGGCGCAATATAAAATATTCATTTATCAAATAATTCGAGTCGCCGTAAACATAAGGCGGCGTTGCAATTAACGCAAATCCAGCAGGCACATCGTTCACCCTGATCAAAAACGGAAACAGAACGCCCTCTTTTTCCCACCAAATATCAAACACCGCAATTTGGTCCTGAAGCGTTTTATAGTCGTCACTTTCCTCAAACACGCCAAATTTATTTGGCAAAACATCCCTAATGCCCGACAAGTCATGCAGATAAAGCGGATACATATTGTTAATGATCGCTTTTGTGTCCAGATCACATAACTGAACCGTTATTTTATCCATATCGTCCTCCACTTTTCCGATATTGTCAGGCTAGCACATGGGTGAAAAAAAGCCGCGGGTCCAAGCCGCAGCCCTTGCTTAAAATCCCCGTCTAAGATGATAAGACTCTTTTCACTATTTTTTTCGCAACGCTCTCGGCAGTCTTTAATGAACCCGCTTCTTTCGCCTGCCGAAAATAGTCAAAAACAGGCTGCCCCTCTACCTGACGCGCTTCTGCCTGCATTTCCGTATCCACCATACCGGGATCGACCTTATAGACCGTAACGGCTCGATGCTCTTCAAGCTGTACGCATGATGTGAACATATTTAATGCTGCTTTCGATGCGCAGTAGGCGCTCATACCGGCTGCTGCATAATTTGCCGAGCCAGAAGAGACATTGACAATTATTCTTTTTAATTCGAGGTGATCCGTCTGCTTAATTAAAGACTGAGTGAGCAGCATAGGAGCTAACAGGTTGATTTGCAATTTCGAATCGTTTCTTCAGAGGAGCAGCAATTGATTGCGCCAAGCGGCGAAACTTGGGCAGCATTATTAATTAATGTAAGCGATTCTAATTCGGAGTGATCCACTAGCTCAAGCATTTCCTCCATAAGAGGAGAAATGCCCTGAACGTTTTGCAAATCATATTTCATAAAATGAAATTTGCAGCCTTGCTCAGCCGCAAGCTCCGATAGTCGTTCATTATTAGTCCTCGATATGGAGAAGATAATATGGCTTGGCTTAATGAGCTGCTTACAAATTTCAAGGCCTAAACCACGTGAAGTGCCCGTCACCAGGAATGCTTTCAAAATACGCCTCCTCTCCTTAGCCCTCTTGCTCATCCAAAAATTGCTTTATGGTCAAATAGAGCTTATCTCGCTCCATATTGCGAATGTTATGTCCGGAATCAGCAAACGCCTCGACCTTAACAGTCGTGAACATGTCACCGTATTGCAATACATCCGCTTCGCTAAGCAATGATCCTTCAAGAAGTCCTCTTATAACCAAAGCAGGAAGCTCAAGCTTCCCATCGAGCTTGATCGGCGTCGAATCCCGTTGGATCCCTTTTACAGCCTGCTGCCTTATGAGCTTGTTCCGGCCTGTAGGAATCAAATACTGATTAATATAATCATCTGCCCACTCAGCAGTCATCTGCTTATGCTCGGCTGGGTAGTCTTCCACAATTAAAGATTTGATCTGCTTGGCATTTTTTTGAGCATACCCCAGCGCATAGGATACACCGCGGGAGTTGCCAAACAAATGAAAGGATCCGATTGCCGTCTCTTGAATAACGGCAGACAAATCAGATACGTGATCCTCTAAATCATATTTGGCACGCGGCGTATCGCTTCTTCCTCTTCCGCGAAATGAGAGAACAATCGCTCTTCGCGGCAGCAGATAGGCTAACAAATCCTCATACTCTTCCGCCGCTTCCGATAAACCGGGACAAATTACGATCGGCGTAAGCCGATGATCCGCCTCTCGCAACGTATCCAAATAATGAATATTAACGTCTTGATTAGTAGCAAGGCCTGATACAAACATAGGTAACCCCCTTATTGTAATGCCTCATTATTTCTCTCTAGCGATGACGTAACACTTATCGGAATGCGTAAATCCGATACGCGGATAATAGTCGACAGCAATAGGGGAAGAGAGCAATACGAGCGATACTTCCGCACCTAATGACTCTCTTAACCGTTCGACCAGCTGCTTCCCGATGCCATTTCGTTGATAGGCCTTGTCGACAGCCAGATCCGAAAGATAACAACAATAGGCGTAATCGGTGATAGCACGAGCTATGCCGACTAATTTTTCGCCATCCCAAGCGCTGATGATGACATCTGCATGGTCGATCATTTTTTGCATCCGCTCTAAATCTTGATAGGGACGTTTTATGCCCGAGTTTGCAAAAACAGTGGATAGGTCAGCCGCTGATACAACTTTACCTTCCTGATATCGAATCATCGTTGCCCTCCATGACTTTCATCCCTTTATTTCGGAATGCCATAATATGAGCAACATGGTGATTGCCATGCCATGCATAACTGCCAAGCGTGTAATCCAGCGCATACGTTTCCTTTGAGCCCGGATGAAAAAACAGCTTTTTATAATCCGAATCCGTTAGCGACCTTAATAAAATAGCCCATCTTTTGTGCAGATGGTCAATTAGCGCTAAAGAAAGCTCGATGTCCGCATTTACCGTATCGCCAAGCTCCGCCCAGCGCTCCTCGTAATAGGGTTTAATCGTTGGCGTTTCCTCCGTCAATGCGAGCTTAAATCGGATGTAGCTGTTCATGTGACTATCCGCGACATGATGTACAACTTGTTTGATTCTCCAGCCGCCCTCCCGGTAAGGGGTATTCAGTTCCTGCTCATTTAGACCTTCAACGCTGCTGCGGAGACGGCTCGGCAGCCGTTCGATTTCTTGAATCCATGCCTCTCTCTGCAGCGATGTAATCTCGCCTGGCGCATGGAATGTACCAATCGGATACCTTTCGTCCATATAAATCCTTCTTTCTTCTTAGATGATTGCTAGCAATTCGTTTAATCTATTAATCTTGTGAAGCGGCGTTGCCGTCAAATCCTCGCGCCAAGGCTGGTTCACCTGAACCCATATCGTGCCTAATCCTGCGAGAGAGGCTCCCTCAATATCATTTACGGGATGATCGCCAACATAAATGCACTGCTCGGGCTTCAGCTTCAGCTCGGTCCATGCCGCTTCAAAAATGCGTCGATCCGGCTTTTTCACTCCCGCTTCCTCAGAAACGATGATAAAGTCAAAATGCTCACGTAATCCTAGTCGATCGATTTTCCCGTATTGGATTTCGGTCCGGCCATTCGTGATGAGCCCGATTTTATATTTGCTTTTGGTATGATGGATGACATCAAGTGCCTGATCGAAGAGGACTGCATTTTGCACATAGTGTACGCTGTAATACTCCATTAGCTCTTGGTGCTCTGGCTTTGTCACCCATGGCAGCTGTTCCAGCAATTCTCGGAAAAGCTCCCGTTTGTCCTTGTAGCCGTCTTGATCAAGCTCAATAATGAGCGCAAGCAGTTGTTCATGCGCTTCCAAATGACTGAAATAATGGCCTAGAAACGAAGCAGCAAACGACTTAAAGGTATGGGTACGATCTAATAGGGTGTTATCCAAATCAAAAATGACCGCTTTTATATCCGTCATAGCCAATCCCCCTTCATTTCCATGATTATACAACTTCCAGCAGTTACCGAATAGTCCGTTTCTTAATAAAACGATAACTTACATCTAGCATAAGCTCATTCATGGTTATTAAATCCTTTGCTTGAAAAATAAAAAGGCCTCCGCAAAAGAGGCCGCCTAATTATTTTAAAAGAATAGTTTACTCGAACCAACTGAGCTCCATCAGCAGCAGATCCGCCAGTTACCTCAAGCGCCATACCGCTATCTCGATTAGATTGTTTGTTTATATCATTCAAATTGATGAGTCTCCATATATCTTATGATTTGAACGAAAAGCTCTTCCCTATCCCAAATCACTTTAAAACCTTTCATAACCGTATCGCCCATCTCTTGATCCAATGGCAGCCGCAGCCACTCCTCGCCTGCGACACCATACTCTACTTCCATCCCGCTCGCATATTCGATTCGAAATGAAGTAAGCAGTCCCCACTCTTCCTTCGTCGCTTGCTCGATCGGTTCGAATGGAAATTGATGAAGGATCGCTTCCAGCGTCTTCGTCTTCTTATCTGAAATAAGGAGAAAGCTCAAATTCGAGTCCTCTTCATTCTCGTCATCCGCGCAAGGGCCAACCAAAGCAATGCCTGCAATATGCGATTGCTCCCCCGCCCATTTTACAAATTCGTACATTAGCTTATAATGATCCGGTCTCATAGCTGCGCTCCTCCAAATACCACCGTGGAATAATGTTGTTAAAATGGTCATGATCCTCAAGCACTCGCTCTAGCTTTTGCGTCATAATCCCAAGCTCTGAAGGTCTGACTTGCAATATCCAGACGATTGAGGAGACGATGGTCATTGCCAAATAAAGCGAATATAACGTCCAAAATTGCTCATCCGGCTCTTGACCGACATGATATCCTTTAATTTGACCTATCGTGAACGGAATGCTAACCTCACTGCTGAACATCCCTGCCTTCAAAAATTCATGAACAGGATCTCCCCAGTCTAAACGGTTAAAATCGATGACGCCTGCCAGCTTGCCGTTCTTCACGATCAAATTGCCTACATGGAAATCGTCATGCTGAAAAACGTTTGGCCTTCCCTCCATCAGATGCAGATGCCTGTCAATGAACGCCAAAAACGCTGTATCACCCTTCAATCTCGCATCGCCGTTCAAATATTGCTCTATGTACCGTTTGTGCTTCGCAAGCTTTCGTTCATGCCAAGGCGCAATAGCTGCTGGCGCAAGCAGCTTATGCATCTTCGCCAGCTCTCTTCCAGCCTCCAAACCGATTGCCTGCTGAATGGAAGGCGAGTATGCTGGCAGGATGTCCGTTGCCTCATCACCATCAATGTACGTTAAGAGCATATACCCGATATTTGAATTTGGCAAAGTCCCCATCTCTATAGGTTTTGAGCATAAGACATCGTAGTTTTGCATTTGACGGATAGCAGCAAATTCAGCCTGCTTGGCGGATAGCTCATTCAAAGCAAAGCTTCGCAGCAAATACGTTTGATTATCCTTCTCTACGATAAACTTTTGGTCATAGGAATATCCTTTATTTATTTTTGAAATACGGTTGCTCCCCTGCAGCAGACTAATTTCATTGATAAAAAGCTCGGATAAGCGCTCATCGTTCAATCGATCTCCTCCTAACCGATGCTTGCATCGAAGCTACTTCCTTAACCAGACGTCCTTATAATCGATTTTGCCCCAAGCATTAAGCGAAATGCCTTGCAGTGCTTGATTGTGGCCAACCTGCTGCATGCTATGGTACAGGAATAACATGCTGTAGCTGCGCTTAAGCTCTTCTTGAATGGACAGCAAGTGCTGCATGCGGACATCCAAATTGTCATTTCTCAAACACAACATAATTTGTTCACGGATATAGGCCTGATTCGCCAACGATTGCAGATTCGTAACAAAGCTGACTTTAGACATATACATCTCGATAAGCGAAATATCAGGCTGTATGCTAAGCACCTCTCCGGTTAGGATCATGTCAGCTTGCGCAACGACAGCGGGCACGGCAAGCTCATCTATAGGCAAAACAACGATCTCTACTGCTATTCCAATGCTTCCGCATGCTTCCTTAATCCATTTGGCGCTTTGTTCATTAGCCGGCATTTGATACGTATATAACGTTAACGTTTCTCCGTTATATAAAGATTCCTTTACAAGTTCCTCGGCGTATTCCTTGTCAAAGGCTTGAACATATAAATGCGCTGAATCCGCCAAAGTAAAGCCGGCTGATGGCTCATGCCTGATTCCGCCCAAATCATTGATCATTTGCTGCCGATTGATCCCGTGGTGAATCGCTTTCCGCAGCTTTAAATCCTTTAATACGTTATTTTTCGCCACATTAAGCGTAAGGATCGTACTGCCCTGCTCCACTTGCCTTAGCGACGGGCTTAACGTTTTCATGACCTGTGCTTCAAAATAGACGAGCTGCTCATCCGCTTGAGAAAACTGCATGCCATGGTCATCCTCATAATTCGGAAAAACCCACATTTCGATGCGGTCCAAATGAGGACAGCCTTCAAAATAATATTCGTTCGCTTCGACTACAAGCATCGATTCATTGTTTTGAATCATCTTGAAGGGTCCTGTTCCGATGGGCATTCGTTCAAATATATCCTCTGACTCCGTGCCATCCAGCATTTCAGGTACAATCATCGACCGCTCCGTGCATAGAAAATGAAGAAATAGTACATTCGGCTCCTTGAGTTCAAATGTGATGCTGTATTTCCCCGTTTCGCGAATCTCCTTGATCATGGATGTTATCCATTCTGAGGGTGAGTTTGTCAAAAGCCTCTTAAAGGTGTACGCGACATCCCGCGAGGTCAACAGCTTTCCATGGTGAAAGCGAACCCCTTTGCGCAAAAAAAACGTCCAACTGGTTTTTGCATCATTGGTCTCCCAATAATGGGCAAGCTGCGGATGGAACTTGTAATCCTGCTGTGAATATTTCACCAATGTATTAAAAATCTGCTCAATCCAGTGCGTTTCCGTCCGTCGGCAAACGTACGCAGGATCAAGCCGCAATACCGGACGATAGAACGGAAACCGCAGAATGTCCTTCTCGCCTTCGTCCCGCTTCAAACCAAACAACTCGGTTAGCCACGCCATGATATCCGATTTCACCGATGAGTCCTGCAGCGTCTCGAGCATACTCCAAACCTCGGTAATTCGTCCCTTCTCAACCAGTCCTTTTACTTTGCCTAGGACCACATCCCGATAAGAGATAAGAAAAATGATTTGCGATAAATTGCCGCGCCCGCGCCCAGGCTTCCATTCGACATAGTCCTTTTCAATCATTTTTGTCAAAAGGATTTGAACATTTCTGCGCGTGCAGGACAATATGTCGCAAATTCGGTCCATCGATAGAAAGAGACTCTCTTTCTCCGGCACGTCAGCAAACGTTTTTCTCAGCCTGCAATAATATTCTTCAACATCCAATTCGTTCACCACCTAAAAGGCGAAATGGTTAAACAACACCTGAAAATCCGCTTCCTCTTTTAAGTAAAGTATAAATGGCAGCTTAAGCATGGTCAAGATAAGCCTTGGACTAAAGCTACTGCTAACATCATTAACGGGAGCTATTCCTGTTAAATTCAAATCCCCGCTTTCAGCCTCATAAAAAATGCACTCCTTAAAGGAGCATCGGTTTCCCCTATGGGTTTTTCCAATGTCTACTTTAAGGAGTGCACGTCTCCTAGCAGGATGCCTTACTATAGTTTCTTGCTGTACGCAACCACTTCATCGTAGGACAGATTGCCGCCAAAAATATCTAGCGCGCTGCCTATCGTAATATCCAGCTTGCCGTTTGACAGCTCATTAAATTGATCCATATCGGCAATCGATCTTGCGCCACCGGCATAAGTGGTTGGCATGCTTACCCAGTCGGCGAGCGCGCTTACGAGACTTTGCTGAATGCCGCGCTGCTTGCCTTCTACGTCTACGGCGTGTACGAGAAACTCATCACAAAACTGTTCAAGATACGCTATATTTTGTTTGTTCACTTCAAAGTCGCTGAACTGCTTCCATTGGTTGGTCACGACAAACCATTTGCCGTCCTTCTCCTTGCAGCTAAGATCAATGACCAAACGATCCTTGCCAACCTCGGACACGATTTTCGCCAGATGCTGTTCATTCAATTGACCGTCTTTGAAAATATAGGACGTTACAATAATATGTGATGCGCCCTTCTCCAAATAAAACGATGCATTGTCCGAAGTGATGCCGCCGCCAATCTGCAAGCCGCCGGGATACTGCTCCAGGGCGCTGACAGCTGCCGCTTCATTCCCGCCGCCAAGCATAATGACGTGTCCGCCCGTTAACGCATCCTTTTTAAACAGATCGGCATAATAGGCTGAATCCTGCTTGGACACGAAGTTTTCTATAATTTCAGTATTAAGCGTCTCACCGACGATTTGTTTCACTTTCCCATCATGCAAATCGATACAAGGTCTAAACTTCAACTTGATTCCTCTATTCTGTATGATCTATGGACGAATATCTTTATAAGAAAAATAACCTAAAAGGCATCTATAAATCAACTAAATCAGCCAATCTATTTTGCCGATTGCGATTTCCCTGTTAAAACGTCTATCAAATCGGCTAAATCTACTTCCGCCATGGAAGGAATCAATAGATCGTAATCGGCGAACTCAAAATCCTTCGTCAGCTCATTTGGCACGATAACGGTATTCAAGCCCGCCGCTTTCGCTGCCCGGAAACCATTTAACGAATCCTCGAACGAGATCGCTTCGCCCGCTGCAACGCCTAGCTTTTGCAATGAGAGCAAGTAAAGCTCCGGGTCAGGCTTCACGTTCGCCACTTCATCTGCTGTACTGAAGCTATCGAAATAATCAGCCAGATGATGCTTAATCAAATAAGGTTCAATCCAGTTTAGATGCGAGCTGGAAGCGAGTCCAACCTTCAGGTTGAGCCGCTTCGCTTCCTCCAAATAAGCAATCACGCCAGGGCGAATCGTTGCTTCCTTTAATAGCTCCGCATAGATTGCTTTAAACTTCTCCTTGAATTGCTGCAAATCAACCGTGTCCGCAACGCATTCGGCAATATAGGTATAGGGGTTAAAATGGTCCAAGGATGTTCCTACGCATTTGGCGTATAGCGCAACCGGAAGCTCTACCCCGTATTGCTGATAGACTTGTCGAAACGCATGATAGGAAGGCGTCTCGGTATCGATGATCAATCCGTCAAAGTCAAATACAAGTGCTTTAATCAATGGAATCATTCTCCTCTTTCTAAAAAACGTATTTCCGCATGATAGATCATTGATCCGTTGCATCCGGGAATTTATGCTTCTCCAGCACCTCATAGCCCAAACCCAAACGGCCATAAAACCTTAGCTATTCAAAATTTTCGATGAGTCGCTATACGTTTGCAGATATTGCCCTCTTTCCTTTTCGTTCGACTCGATATCGCTCGTAATGAGGCTTTGAATGAGCTTCAACAATTGCCCCTTTTCATATACGCAGTGATGATTGTAGCAATGAGCATCATTCAGCATAAAAGGAAGCGTCCGCGGAATATTGGATACGATGCCGACGTTCTCCTCATTCATGATCCATTCGATTTTTTTCCAATCCAATATGCCCTCATCCGTTTTGCGCGGCGTTACATAATCATAGCTTTCGGGCACCTCTGCCACATAGGCATACATGCCGCCAAAATCAAAATCCTCGCCGGTCCACGTCACCAAACCTTTGAAATGCAGCTCGTATGCCTCAATTCCCGTTTCTTCCTCTATCTCTCTAATCATCGCTGCCCGCGGAGATTCCATAGGCTCCAGCTTGCCGCCTATTCCATTCCAGCAGCCCATCCAGCTTGCCTTTTCCCGGTTGAGCAATAGAATCTCATCGCCTCGTTTGACGAAGCAAATATTATATTTCAGCATGCCATGCGCTCCTATTGGTTTACAATGTCAAAAGAAATTAGTGCTTAGTGCAAATACAACCATAGCAACTACTATAGCTGCAAAAAAATATCCGATAACTCTAATCCCTTTGGGTAACGTATGCCAAATGACTTTTTGCGGGGGACCCCCGCCTTCGATTCTTTGCGCATCCTCAAAAAGGGGATCAAACGATCCGTTTCTTCCCGTATCAGTCTTAGATGCCTGCGTCTCATGAATGCTGCCGCTTTTTTTATCCATTCCATGACCTCCGCAAATCAAAGTGTTGAATCATTTGGGCTCTTTTAAACCTTCAGCGTTGCAATGAGCTTCTTCGGCGCTTTGGTCAAATACGCCTCTTGTATGACACCTACCAGCTCATCCCACGCCGCATCACGGTCAAGCCTCACGCCAATCCAGCCAAGATGTCCAACATAAGCCGGCCGCTCCACTTCCCAGCACCTCCCGCTATTTGTATCTTCTAGGCTATATTTTACCATATGAAAAAGCAAAAAAGACAAAGAATGCTTCTCTTTGTCTTGTCGCTTTGCTTCTTGCTATTAGAAATCGAAGTTGTCCGGGTCCGGCCCTACTCGAAGATTTTCGTTCAGCCCGCTGATCCGGTCCATATCATCGGAAGAGAGTTCAAAATCGAACACCTCAGCGTTAGCAATAATTCTTGCTTCCTTCGTCGATTTCGGAATGGTGATGACGCCGTTTTGCAGATCCCATCTTAGAATGATTTGTGCAACGGATTTGTTGTAGCGTTCAGCAATTTCCATTAGGAGCGGGTTATCCAGCAGCTGCCCTTGCATAAGAGGAGACCACGCTTCAAACTGAATGCCGTTTTCCTTGCAGAAGCTACGCAATTCGAGCTGCGTCAAGCGCGGGTGATATTCCACCTGATTGATCATAGGCTTGATTTCAGCATCCTTCATCAATTCTTCAAGGTGATGAATTTGAAAATTGCTCACGCCGATCGCTTTCACTCGACCTTGCTTGTACAACGTCTCAAGAGCGCGCCACGCTTCCTTGAACTTGCCTTCCACAGGCCAGTGGATCAGATAAAGATCAAGATATTGTAAGCCAAGCTTCGATAAGCTCGCTTCATAAGCAGCTAATGTCGACTCATAACCCAGATCGGCATTCCATACTTTCGAGGTAACAAACAAATCTTCGCGGTTAAGCGACGCCTGCTTCAAACCTTGCTGAATGCCATTGCCTACGCCCGCTTCATTGCCATAAATAGCGGCCGTGTCGATGCTGCGATAGCCATTCTTAATGGCTGACGCAACTGCATTTTCCAGCTCATCGCCTTCCTCTACTTTAAATACCCCTAATCCAAACCAAGGCATTTTCACTCCGTTATGCAATGTAGTAGTAGCTTGTAAATGATTCATCATGATTATTCCTCCAATAAATTATAGGATTAGGATTAGATATTAACTTCTTTCCCGCTATCTTTGCGCTCCAAACGCATGCTCCAGCCTGTTAGGATGACAGCAGCGACGACCATAATGCCGCCGAACCAAGAGGTATGGATCAGGCCAATTGAATCCGTAACGACGCCGCCTAAGTAGGCGCCAATAGCAATGCCGGCATTAAATGCAGCAATGTTAAGCGCGGATGCGACATCTACACCGCCTGGCATGAACCGCTCGGCAAGCGTTACGACATAAACCTGGAGCCCTGCCACATTCATGAAGTGGAACAATCCCATTAATATGATCGTGAGCAGCGCCGCGATTTTAAAAGGTGCCGTGAAGCTAAGCACGAACAGCACGACAGCTTGTACGACAAACATATAGAATAATGCCCTAAGCGGATTTTTATTAGCAAGCTTGCCTCCAATAACATTTCCTATCGCAATGGCGATACCATATACGAGCAAAATAATCGTGACTTGCTGTGCTTTAAAGCCGGTTATTTCTTGGAGCATAGGGGCTAAATAAGTAAAGACTGCAAACGTTCCGCCATATCCTAATGCCGTAATGATAAACAATAGCACTAACCGACCGTTTGTAAAAAGCTTGAGCTGCTCCGAAATCTTAATGGGTGCTCCTTTGCGCAAATCAGATGGCACAAGAATACTGTTGGCGATAAAAGCGATGACGCCCACGATGACGATTGCGATGAATGCAGCCCTCCACCCGAGCTGCTGTCCGATAAACGTGCCGATCGGAACACCGGTGATCGTCGCGACGGTTAGCCCTGTGAACATAATAGCAATTGCGCTTGCCCGCCGATTTGGCGGAACAACATCGGCTGCTATCGTTGAGCCAATGGACATGAACACCCCATGCGACAAGGCTGAAATGATTCTAGCGATAAGCAGAATCTCGACCGATGATGAAGTTGCTGCAATCGTGTTACCGATAATACAAACGACCATTATCCATAGCAGCAACGCTTTTCGCGGTATTTTCGTCGTTAATGAAGTCAGGATCGGCGCTCCAAAGGTCACGCCAAGCGCATATAACGTAACGGTCAAACCTGCCGTCGTGACTGATATATTCAAGTCCTTCGAAATAAGCGGCAGCAGCCCGACGCTTATAAATTCGGTTGTTCCGATTGCGAAGGCACTGACTGCTAATGCAAGCAAAGCAAGCGTGCTTCTTTTTCTCTCTATAGCCATGCCCCTTCACTCCTATTCTTTCAAGTATGGTCAGTTGTTCAATTAAAATGTTGTAGCTGTATCGGCCGATGAATGTTATTATCGTTTATGTAAGGTGAAATGACCAGTACGCACTTAAAAGTACTATAGGTACTAAAAAGTACCTATAACTTCAGATAGGAGAGAAAAACATGAGCAAAAAGAAATACAATATTTCCGTAGAAGCGACGCTCGAAGTGATCGGAGGCAAATGGAAATGCGTAATCCTCTGTCATTTGACCCATGGAACGAAACGTACGAGCGATTTAAAACGGCTTATGCCGAATATTACGCAAAAAATGCTTACCCAGCAGCTTAGAGAGCTGGAGGACGACGGCATCATTAATCGAATCGTCTATAATCAGGTTCCCCCTAAGGTAGAATATCAACTCAGCGAATACGGGCAAAGCTTGAAAAGCATACTCGATTCCCTTTGTAATTGGGGAGAAAATCATATCGTTAAGGTGTATGGCAACAAATACGACGTCTTGGAAGAAAGCATCCTCAATAAATAACAAAAAGAAGAATTTCCTGATTGGCCTGATCGGCAATCTGGAAATTCTTCTTTTTGTTTGTCGCCTTATTTCGGTATATAGGCAAAGCCAGGATATCTCACGACCGGCCATTTCTCCTTGCGAAGCGCGTCCAGCAGCTCCGGCCCGACAATCAAATTATCCGCAACCAGCTCGCGCGGCGTTAAAGCCATCCATTGATTTAAAGATACATCAACGAACCGATCGCTCTTGAACATTTCCAAAAACCATAATGTCTGGTCACCCGTGTTTTGAATATAGTGTCCAAACGCGAACGGGACATACCCCACGTCGCCCGCTCGGTAATCAAAGGTGCGCGCAACTCCATTTCCCGCAAATACAGTCATCCGGCCTTGGCCAGCGAGATAATACTGCCACTCGTCATTGTTCGGATGCCAGTGCAGCTCCCGCATGCCTCCCGGCTCGATTTCGACTAATGCCGCTGCTACCGTTTTCGAAATCGGAAAGTTTGAGGAGTCCACAATTCGCACGCTGCCTCCGGGTGTTTTGAATGGAGGCTGCGCCAGCAAACGATGAGTGAAGCTTAACGGGATCGTGCCATAGGGTGATGGTACCTTCTGGCTCTCCAGTGAGCCCGGTACCTCATCTTGAAAAATATAAACCTGATCGGTTGGAATATTGCCGAAAGCCGACTCCGGCACGCCAAAATTTGCAGACAGCACTTCCTTCGGCGTATGCGCAAACCAATCCGAGATGGATAACGTGTTCAGATCAGAGAAATTGCCGTCATCAAAGACAAGCAAAAACTCACAGCCGCCCTCCAAGCCTTGAATCGAATGGGGAATGCCTGGCGGGAAATACCAAAGATCCCCCTCGCTGACGTCTGCGATAAAGTTCCGTCCTGCCTGATCGACTGAGGTAATGCGCGCATTGCCAAGCAGCATGTACGCCCATTCGGCCTGTTGATGCCAATGCAGCTCGCGGACGCCGCCAGCCGTCAGGCTCATATTAACGCCTGAAAGTGTAGTGGCAATGGGTAGATCACGGACGGTGATCTCGCGTGACCACCCGCCCTGATTTAACTGCATATGCGCATCTGAAAAGGAAAACTTCATGTTAGGCAGCAAGCCAGAGTCCGTAACCGGAGGCACGAACATGTTCGGATTTTCTTTGTCGCGCATAATATCCCGGGGTCCCAGGTCAACGCCGCCTGCGCCATCACTCTTTCTGATCGGCTGCGGGACATGGCCGTAGCTGCTTTGGTTCCGAGGCGAATTGTCCATCATTCTCCTCCTCATAGGTTGGATAAGGTAACGATAGCTTTCGTAACCTATACAGTTTATGATGGAGAAACGAGCAATATGTTGTTTTTACCACTCCTCTTATGAGAGACCTTACAATCGTATCTGCAACTATAAGGAGCAGGAAGCCGTCTGGATAAAAAACCATTGTAAGGTATGCAAAGAACCGTTCAAGGGGATATTGCAACAAAGGAGGAATAATTGATGTCCAAAAAAATCGTTGCCATCCTTTCAATTTTGATCATTTGCGCCAGCTGCAGCAAGGCTAACGCACCAACCAATCAAGCTCCTTCACCTGCGCCGATTGTTAGTCCAAGCTTGCAGCCAACAACGGAACCGACGGTTGAACCCGAACCGACAGAAACCATTGATCCCATCAAAGAGCAAATAGCTGCTATGACGCTGGATGAGAAAATTGGCCAAATGGTGCTTGTTGGCCTAGAAGGCACTACTATACAAGATGATGCCAAAAAGATGATCGAGCAGTATCGAATCGGCGGATTTATTTTATATAAAGATAATATGACAGACGCTGCCCAAACCTTAAAGCTTCTTAATCAGCTGAAAGCTGCCAATGAAGCGAATACCGCTCCGCTTTGGCTCAGTCTGGATCAGGAAGGCGGCAAGGTTAGCCGCATGCCTGAACAATTTATAAAGCTGCCTCCCGCAGCAGATGTGGGACGGGTAAATGAAGCAGCCTATACGAAGCTAATCGGCGAGGCGCTTGGCGAAGAAGTGCATGCGCTTGGCTTTAACATGGATTTTGCCCCTGTGCTTGATATTAATAGCAATCCCAAAAACCCGGTGATCGGCAATCGCTCCTTCGGGGCAGATCCTGATACCGTCATTTCGCACGGAATGGAAACGATGAAAGCGATACAATCCAAGCAAGTAGCAGCCGTGGTCAAGCATTTTCCTGGCCATGGGGATACTTCGGTTGATTCGCATCTCGATCTGCCAGTCGTCAACAAAACCAGGCAACAGCTCGAAGCATTCGAGCTGCTCCCCTTCGTCAGGGCGATTAAGCAAAATGCGGATGCCATCATGGTTGCTCACTTATTGATCCCGAAAATCGATGAGAAATATCCGGCATCCATTTCCAAAAAAATAATTAAAGATATGCTCCGTGACGACTTAGGGTACGAGGGCGTCGTCATTACGGACGATATGACCATGGGCGGCATTACGGAACATTTTAATGTCGGCCAGGCCGCAGTCCGGTCGATTCAGGCTGGCAGCGATATCATTCTGATCGGACATGACAATGCGATACAATTATCGGTTCTCAAGGCGCTTAAGCAAAGCGCGCGGGATGGAGATATTCCGAAGGATATGCTTGATCAGAGCGTTTATCGCATCTTAAAGCTTAAAGCAAAATACCAGCTTGCCGATACGCCCGTTAAGAGCATAGACGTTAAAGCGGTAAACAAACAAATCGAAGCCGCGTTAGCAGCAGGAAAATAGCATCATAAAAAGGCCGTCTATTCCTTCATAGACGGCCTTTCCTCATTCATTTATCAAAACCAGCTCAGTCGCTTACAAGCCCAGAATATGATATCCGGAGTCGACATGGAGAACTTCGCCCGTGATTCCTCTGGACAATTGGCTCAGTAGGAACATCGTCGCATCGCCAACCTCTTCCTGGTCAATGTTGCGGCGAAGCGGCGCTCTTTCTTCAATGGTGGACATGATATCGTTAAAGCCTGATACGCCTTTTGCGGCAAGCGTGCGGATCGGACCTGCGGATACCGCGTTGACACGAATGCCGTATTTCCCCAAATCCTCAGCTAAATACATCACGCTTGCTTCGAGCGCGGCTTTCGCTACGCCCATAACATTATAGTTTTTCACAACACGTTCAGCCCCAATATAGGTTTGGGTAACGATACTGCCGCCTTCTGTCATCAAACGTTTCGCTTCGCGCGCAACGGCTACGAAGGAATAGGCGCTTGAGTTTTGCGCCAGCAAATACCCTTCTCTTGTCGTATCCACATATTCACCCTGAAGCTCGTCCTTATCGGCAAAAGCAACCGAGTGAACGAGTCCGTGAATAATGCCATTCGCCTGCTGAATTTCGTTAAACGCTGCTGTTACGCTGCTATCATCCAGCACGTCACAGGATACCGTCTGCAAAGCTTCTATTTGGTGCTGCTCCAATAGCTTCTTCAGCTTCTCTAAAGATCTTTCCTTGCGGTAAGTGAAAATAAGCTTAGCTCCTTGGTTATGAAGCGACTTCGCCACTCCCCATGCGATGCTGCGCTCATTCGCTACGCCCATCACGACAACTACTTTGTTTTCCATTAAGTTAGACATGCTGTTCCTCCTAGTTGGTTCATCCATCATTAGAATCGTATATGTTTAACCTGCGTCAATACGCGGTCATACGCTTTTTTGAACTTGCCTCTTTGATCCGGCAATAAGCTAATATTCGACATCGATGCGATTTGCTCCACGTTTTGCACCACGGTCGTTTGATCCGTATCCAGATGATACCGGAAAATCTCGTCCGATAAACCTGCCGCGCATCTCTTTATTTGCTGCTCCGCCCACGAGTTTTTTCGCTCGCCTCTGCCCCGAAGCCGCTTCATGAGCGTCTCTTCCGATGCACATAAGGCATAGTGATGGACAACGACTCCATCCTCCCTTAAGCGTCCGACAATTTCATCAAAATATTGCGGATTCACAATGGTCATCGGCGCGATGATCATCCCGTCGTAGGATTCATCGAGATACTTCAGCATCGCGTAATTCATTTCCCGCCACATCGGATAATCTTGAAAATCACCCTTTTGGACCGCTGCCGGAACGTTTTTTCTTATGAAATAACCCGCATTCTCCGGATCATACAGGTATGAGTTTTCCGTTCTTCGATGCAGCTCATGCGCAGTCTGCGTCTTCCCCGCCCCAAATGCGCCATTAATCCATAAGATCACGACCGTCACCTCGATTCCAAACTCACATCACTGTTCTATACTAACGATAACTTTTAAGATATTCAACTTCTATTTCTTCGAACAAAAAATATTCGGCTACTCCAACCGCTATTCCAATTGTCTCACAAAAGCAATGTAATCCGTATTTATGGGAGTACCTCCGCCTTGTCTGATCAACGAAGCAATTTGACCGCGATGATAGCTGCCGTGCAAGGAAACATGGGTTAATATATCGTTTATCGCGGTATGAAATAGGTTCCCTTTGCTATTTGGATAAGCGATTTTTTCGTTAAAATCAACGGCCTTCAGTCTAGCGAATAACAATTGATAACCACTCATATTCTGCTGCATAAGCTCCTCGCACTTCTCAAGCGAATACTCAGGCCATATGGGAAATGCCGATGCGTCCTCCCCGTTAATCCGGGCAAGCCATATCTGCTCCGCGGCGAGCACATGTCCAAACAAAACGAGAGGCTTCTCTGCTGGCTCATTGCCTTGCTGAAGGAGTTCAAAAATCTGCCGGTTAGCCCATGCGGCATGTTCAAAGGTTTTGAGTGACACAGGCGGATGATGTTGACCGGCCGCAACAATATGTAGCGGGACACGAGCGAGCGAAGAGAACGTGATCTCTACGATCTGATCCAATTCCAGCTGGTCCATAATCTCAGGGACAATAATTCTAATCCGCTTAACCTTCCCATCCGCTCTTAGGATGTATATGGTATTTTTATACTTGCTGACCAATTTTGCTTGAATGACAAATCGATTTTTCGTAATCACATCAATCAATTGTATGATCAAGAAAGCAAGGATAACCAACCCTCCGGCAAAAAAGAAAAAGCCTAATACCTCAGAACCGCCATTCTCATAAATCATCGTAAACTGGACGATGGCATTTAGAAGAACGACCGAGCTCGACATGATCCCCAAACCGAACGTTTTTGATGGCTGTAGATTCATAAGCGTCCCCTCGTCTCTCTGTACTACTCTATTTTAATGCCGTGCTGCTAAAACCTGCTTATCAATTGATTCCATCGTACACTCCTCCAATATTTAAAGGCTTCGCATTACGGAACCGTATAATGGAAAAGTCCAGCGTTGACGCGATAATTCGGTTTCTGATCGGATGCAGGTTAGGCGTAAATCTCAGCTCGACCCGCTGCTTAACGATTTGACCGATAAGATCGTAAACGCGCTCAACCTTCACAGGCTCGGCTTCAGCATAAGAGATGTAATACCCGGCGGTGCTCGCCTCGTCAAATAGCTCGAAGCTATCTTCGGCAAACGTATAACGATAAAGAGGGGTTTGACGGATACGATCCAGCCAATCATTTTCCACTACGATGATTTTATCGACGCTGGTCTCTGCGAAATAATGCTGGATATCCTCTTCGCTGCTCCATTCTGCTTTCCAGTAAATAACCCGAGGACAGTCCCTTGGGAAACAATAATGCAGCGCTTGTTCCTCGTTAATCGCAAACACGACCGGTTTCAGGTGAGGATAAGCCTTTTGCAGGCGTGGGAAAAATCGTTCAATATCGGGTTCTTCGCTAAAATGGTACAGCATGCTTACATTCCTCATTTCAATGGCTTCCGGACCACAAGGGACTCCCCTTCCTGTTTACTCTTGCAGCTGCTTCTCGTAGCAGACACTGCTCTCGCTATCCACATAAATGCCGAATCTATCAATCAACGAATAACCATGCTTCCGATAAAAGCTGAGCGCCTCCGGCTGCGCTTCCCCTGCTTCGAGCTTGATGCTGCGAAAATGCATCGCTTTTGCTTTCGCCTCAAGCTCGAATAAAATCTGCTTCGCGATGCCTCTATTTCGATAGCTTTCGTCCACGAAAAAACGCTTCAGCTCTGTTGACTCTTCGTCCAACGGTCTAATCGCGCCGCAGCCTACCGGGATCTCGTTATCATAAGCAACGAGGAATAAAATGTCCTTGACCTTCTCATCCGTAAAATCGAGCCCGAAAATTTCTTCCGCAGGATAACGCTCCAGCAAATCCTCATCGAGCTTACGGATCAGCATTTGTAAATCCTCGTTCTGAGGGGTAACGACGTTTAATGTAACCTTTTGCATATGGTTTTCTCCTCTTGTTGGGTAAGATGATAGTAAGTTTAAACTCCGCCTAAAACAGTCAATTTTCCCATTATGGCTCAATGGATACCAGTGTCGGCTTTTCCCATTTTCGATGCTCGTATTTGATTGAGTATTCCTGATTTACTTCGATCAATTTATAAATGCCCTTTGGTATTTGGACGGTTTCGCGGTCTCCGCTCATTTTCTCAACGACAATTTCATCCGTACTCACCTCAATTACCTTCACCTGCGACGTTGTTAAAGTCGCATAATGATTCCATCTAAAAAAGGCCAGCATTAAGACCAGCAATCCAATAAAAAAAATTATTTTACTCCGCTTATTCATAAGATCCTCCAAAAAGCTTTTCCGCATAATCAATGCTATTCTCAAAATCTATAATTCTTCTAGTCTTCGTCCTTCTTTGCTTTAGATGCATAGTAGGTGCTTGTGAGAAAAGAGGCCAGCCCTAAAATCCACCCAATTAATGGCGAATAGGCCAGAGCTGATTTTAACGACATGCCGCCTATGACAAATACGACGCCAACGAATAAATAAGCAATGGATAATCGATGAAACTTGTTCATCCCAATCACTCCCTATCTCGCTTAATGAAGCATCTCCTTGATCAATTCAATGCTCTTGGCCGCCCGATTATTCAAAGATTTTTTATCTTTGATCTGGAAGTCCTGCAGCTCATGTCCGGGATCGATAATGAGCGGCTTCGCAATAATGTCCTCCAATAGGAGTGCCGTTACTTTATAAGCGTTGTGCAGCTGCTCAGTCGAACTTTTATCTTTTACCAGCTTAATGATCAAAATAATATGCTCGGCATACATAAGCTTAACGATGCTGTCCGAAGACATAAGATGTCTGTCCGTAAAAGCGATCACATGGTCCAAAATCCGGCTGTCCGGAAAGTTTTTCGCTAAAGACCATAGCTGGATAACCGCATCCCAGTTCCTTATGGACAGCTCGCCGGCAAACTTGACAATTAACTCCTCAAGCCATTCGGTTTCGGTTTCTTTTGCCACATCGTAGGTTTTATATTCTTCGTACTTTCCATCACGGTGCATCTGAAAATAACTCCCATAATAGGAGGTGAGCAGCTCTTTTGCTCTTTGTGCTTGTTGATCCAACTTATCGCCGCCTTGATCTGTAAATATTATAGGTTTGCCGCTGCTTCAAATCTGCTGCATAGATGGTTAATCTCTTCAAGCCTTGCCAGCTGATTCACCCAACCTGCCGGAATCGCATCTAAGCCATAATAGAGACCCGCCAATCCACCGGTTACCGCGCCCGTCGTATCGGTATCCTCGCCTAAATTGATTGCACGCAGCACCGCTTCGCTGTAGCTGCCCGTAGTCAGCAGGCTCCAAATGCTCGCTTCCAGCGTATGGACTACATAACCCGAAGACTGAATATCTTCTTCTGCAAGCTTGCTCATATCGTCGTTTAACACACGATCAAATGGTTTTAAATGCTCATCCGCACCAGCATCCTGATAGGCATCATGAATGGTTAGTCTCATTTGTGCGATGCTATCCTCCAAGTTTAGGCCATTCATCAAATGTATCGCAAGCTCCACGTAGATAACGCAGGCGATAATGGAGATCTGATGCCGATGGGTAAGCGAAGATACCTGCGTTACAAGCGTCAATCGATCCTCAATCGCTTCTTCCTTTAATAAGAAAGCCAGCGGCAAAATACGCATTAAAGACCCATTCCCGTTGCTGTACAAATCGGAACCGCCGGCTAAGTCTGGCCGAATGCAGTTATATCGAAAATGGTTAATGGCATCTGCCGTAGCGATCCCCACATCAAATGTGATGCCATGAGGGGCCCAATACCCCTTTTTTAACCATTGCACAAACCGTTCGGCCAAATCATAAAGATCCAATTGAGGAAACGCAGCAACGCTTTCCATTAAACAAAATACTAACGAGCTGTCGTCTGACCATGTGCCGGCCGGCTGCGAATGCGTGCCAAAACCGATCATATCGGTCAAAGGGCTGTTCTTCAAGGCACTGCGGGAACGAAACTCTACAGGGACGCCAAGCGCGTCTCCAACGCAAAGTCCAAGTATACCATCGCGTACTTTAGTCATCGTATGGTAACCTCCATTTTAGCGTAAAATCGGCTATCGCTCCTACCAGTATACCAACGCTAGCAGCATTTGGAAACATCATCCATCCCGTCATCGCCTGATTTCAGAGGAATTACCAGCATAAATACAAAGAAAGGCTCCACGCCTATGACTAGGCGCAAAGCCTTTAATTGATCAAAGCCACACTCGGCAGCTAGATTTGTATGCCAAGCGCTGCGAACTCACTCTCGAATCTTGCTATCAATGCCAGCTTCTCCGCTTCCTCCGCAAATGCTGCCTTAACGCCGTTCATAATGATCATCACGATCTCGTTCAGCGTAACGCCGCAATGCTCCATCAGCAGCTCATACTCTTTCAGAAGCGTCGTATCGGATACGGTCATATTGTCTGTATTCACCGTAACGACAATCCCTAGCTCCATGTAACGGCGCAGCGGATAAGCATCCCAATCCGAAACGGCCTTCGTCTGAATATTGCTAAGCGGACACATCTCAAGAGGGATTTGCCGCTCCTTCACAAGCGCTACAACAGCGGGGTCCTCCAGCATTCTTACGCCATGGCCGATTCGAACGGCGCCAAGAGCCGTAATCGCTTCGCGAACATTTTCTGCGCCTGCGGCTTCACCCGCATGAATGGTGACAGGCAAGCCAAGCCGCTGAGCGCTTTCGAACAGCTGACGGAACAGCTTAGCTGGAAACGATGCTTCATCACCGGCCAAATCAACCGCAACGACTCCTTTTTTATAAAAAAGGGCCGCTTCATCGATTACTTCCTTATTCCATTCATAAGAATGGCTTCGCAAACAAATAATGATCGCCCTCGCTGCCGTTCCGAAGGCTTGCTCGCCGCGCTTCAAGCCTACGATTACATGATGAATAACCTCATGTGCGGATAACCCTAGCTCGCGGTGCAGCTGAGGCGCGAAGCGCACCTCCAAATATTTCACATTGTTCATTGCGGCTTGTTCAACAACCTCGAATGCCACTCTCTCTAATGCTGCTCCCGTCTGCAAATAAGGCAATACGAAGCTGAATTTGCTTAAATATTCTTTTAAGCTCTCACACTGCTCTCCTACTCGCATATGGTCTTGCAGCTCGGTATCCGAGCCTATTGGCAAAGGCTGCGCTTGCTCGCGAGCAAGCTCCTTTAACGTGTCTGGCTTTACGCTTCCGTCCAGATGCACATGCAAATCGACCTTTGGCAGCTGCGGCAATAACGCCTTTCCTGCTGCCGATTGTTCATTTGTTAACGTCATCGCCAAGTCCCCCTTTATAATACCTAATCATACACATCCGTAATAGCTTGTATACATCTTGCATGAAGCGAAGGCTAGCTTCCGCGATAGGTGCTGTACCCGCCTGGCGCGACTAGCAGCGGAACATGATAATGCGAGTTTGCATCATTAATATGGAAACGAATCGGAATCCATTCAAAGATGCTTCCCTCAATCGCAGCGAGATGCGCCGACCGCCGAAAAAATTCGCCAGCCGCAAAAATCAGCTCATATATGCCAGGCTTAATATCGTCTCCCTCAAGCAGAGGATGATCAACGCGCCCGTCATTATTTGTCTTATAAGCTCCAATTAACTTCGGTGCTGGCAAGCCATCCGCATTTGCGGCTGTCTCGCCCAAATACCAAAGCTCAATCGCGATGCCGATAACCGGCTTCCCGCCTGCCAGATCAAGAACATGAGTCGTGATTCGCCCGCTCATGACGGCTCTGTCCCTTCATCAAGGTCAGCTCTCGTAAGCGTGAAGCCTTGGAACCCGTAAGGCGGGCGCGGCTCCGTGTATACGCCGGCTGCTGCAGCGTGATCCGGCTCGACGATCGTCTCCCATGTCCGATTGTTCGATTCGAAGCGAACCTCCGCAAGCTGCGGAAATCTCGTTAAGATGCTTTTCCCAATTCGGTAAATCAAATATTGGATCGACGGCGAGTTCTCCGAATGGAACTGCGTATGTGCGAGATCATGAATTTGCTCGGAAGGCACATAGGCGCCGCGCGTGCTATCGAAAGCATCCTCTGCATCCGCATACGTCCAAAAAATATCAAGGAAAATAAATAATGGCCGATCAAAGCTCTCAGGCAAAGTTGTATACTCATCACGAACGAAACCATAGAAGGAGCTGCCGCTAACCTTAATTAGCTGAATATGCGACAAAGCGCTTTCTTGCTCAGCAAGCGCTGCGCCATCAGCCGTGCGAATCCATTTCAGAGCTGCGCTGGCATGCTCATTATGCGACCGTCGGAAGACGAGCTGACTATCGCTCCACTCGCTGCCTACCGCTACGGTGACTGAGCTAAACGGCAGCCGATCGGCACTAATCTCAATGGCATCGATATGCGGATAACGCTCCAGAAACCTTTGGCTGATGAAAGCGAGCAGTCCTTCTGTCGTGCTTCCCTCATAATTTGCCGTTTGGCGCAAAATAAAATTTTTCATCGAGTCCGTAGCTACGACCTGCGTATTGTCCCCTTCCGTGAAGGAGGTTAAGAGCACCTCGCTGCTCACCGAAAAGGTTATGTTATGGGCGAAAATAACGTTGCTATCGCCTTTATATGGTGATTCCGGTATCGCTTTGACCACAAGCGGGGCAGCGTAAGTTCGATAACTGAGCACATCCCCTTTACCATAATAAAGCGTTCGACCACTGCGTAATTTTAGCATGACCATCCATCCCTTCTCTACTCTATGATGAGATCTTTTAAGCGAAAGCCGGATATCTTCTCGATTTCCAGCAGCGCCTGCTCCGCTTCCTCGCTGGCCGTATGCCATATTCTAGCTTCCATCGCTGCCAATATGTCTTCCTTCTTCTTGCCTCGCACCGCTAAAATGAACGGAAAACCGAAGGTTTTCAAATACGTTTGGTTCAAGCCGTAAAACTGGTTATATTCCTCGGCTGTTAGCTGGTTCAGCCCCGCTCCCTGCTGCTCCTGAGCGGAATACTCGGCAACGGCAAGCCGAGTGCCTAAATCGGGATGTGCGCGGAACAAGTCTACTATCGTTTCTACCCTAGACTCACGAACGACATTGATCATAGCTGCATGCAGGGCTTCAACCGTAACGAATGGACGCGCCGCGTAAGCGGAAGCGGCGATCCATGGGGAATGCTCGAAAATTTCGCCTAGCAGCTCGACAAATTGCTCACGGGTGCTTTCATTTATTTGTTCAATCGTTATCTTCATTTCCAATACCCCTCATGAACCGCAATCGCCGCCTCTTCCACCTCTGGAAACGGGCCGATTACTTGAATTGGTTTGCGTCCCTGCGCAAATACGATGCGGCAAGGCAAATCTAACGTCGGATTTTGCTCATCGTCTCCTGTTAGCTGGGCTAATCGCTTCTCTGAAATGCCGTAAACGACTGTGCCAACGTTGCCCCAATAAATAGCGCCTGCGCACATCGCGCAAGGTTCGGCCGTCGTATAAAGCGTAAAATGCCAAAGCTCATCTCTGCTGTAACGTTTGGAGGCTTCCTCCATCAATGTTCTTTCTGCGTGACCGGTACAATTGGATTCCGTAATTTCCGCATTGCCTTGCTCAAGCACAATCTCGCCCTCTGCATTCACAAGAATGGCGCCAAATGGCGTATTTCCCGACTGTCTCGCCTCCCGCGACACTTCAATGCTGCGCCATAAATAAAATAAATGCTTATCCGTATTTGTCATCTCGCTTCTCGCCTCCCTTCGATCGCTCGTTTTACCGCTCGCCATATTCCCCCATAGCCCGTGCAGCGGCAAATATTGCCTGACAAAGCCTCCGCTATTTCATCCTCGGCAGGATCTGGATGCTCATCGAGCAGCGCTTTGACGGAAATGACCATGCCCGGCGTGCAATAGCCGCATTGAAAGCCCCCCTCCTCCAGAAACGCTTGCTGGATCGGATCGATCACTCCTGGCGCTACGCCTTCAATCGTTGTAATTTGTGAGCCTGAGCATTGGTAAGCCATCGTCAAGCAAGAATTGACCGCCTTGCCATCCATCAGCACCATACAGGCGCCGCACCGTCCTATTTCGCAAGAGCGTTTCGTTCCCGTCAGCGCTAGATCATCTCTTAGTATCGTAAGCAAGCGTGTTGATGGCGCTGCTTCGATCGTTTTCTCTCCACCATTTATGGAGCATTGCAATGCAAATCCCGTTCCAGCCTTTGCAGCACTATCCGTCATTCCCTCTCACTCCTTTGTCAGAAAAAATGGCGCTTCCTGCAAAAAGCTAGGCTCTACCGGCAGTTTCGCAACCCATTTGCCGCTTGCCTGCCGAATGGCTGCCGCAATAGCAGGAGCGAGCGTCACGGAACCAACCTCACCGATGCCGCGAGGGCCGTAGTCATCCTTTTCAGGCAATTGTTCAATCGCCTCGACCTCTACCAAGCCGCTTTGATCGACGATCGTTGGTACTAGATACGTGTCCAAGTTTCGCGTTATATAATGGCCTTTATCCATAAGGGCATCTTCCATAAGGGCAAAACCAAGCGCCATGCTGCTTCCGCCTTCGATTTGTCCGAGAAAGCCCTGCGGATTGATGACCGGTCCAGCCGCCACTGCGTGATATTGCTGAAGCACCTTGACTCGCCCTGTCAACGTGTTCAGCTCAACCTTGACGGCAACGCCAGAATACGTGTACATAAAATGTGCGCCTACGCGTTCAGTTGGCGATGTGGGAAACGCAAAAGACGTTTCGCAGCGGATGGGACTGCCTTCCGCTCTTGCCAGCTCTTCATAAGTTAGCATTAGCTCGCCGCTAGATGTCTCCCGAATCCCGCCTTCGCCAAGCCGAAGCCGATCTTCCGAACATTTAAGGCGAACACCTGCCTTCAGCAGCATTTGCTCCGTAAAAGGCTTCTTCAATCGTTGCAGCGATTTCCACATCATGGCGGTGGCGCGCGATGCCGTCGTTGAACCGCTGTCGGGTACGACATCCGTATCCCCGATAATGATTCGAATATCCTCCTCCGCCAAACCGAACTGCTCGATCAGCATTTGCGTAAGCGTCGCGATCAAGCCTTGGCCAAATTCCTCATAACCGAATACCGCCTCGATTTTCCCATCAGCCGCAAGCGCCAAGCGTCCGCCGGCCGGATCAGGAATGCCAACGCCAAGGCCCGCCCCATGCATCGTGAAGGCAGCGCCGATCCCCCTCTTTATCCAAGGCTCTTCGCAGGTCAAGCCTGCATCAGCCATGCTTGCTCTCTCCTGCCACAATGGGCATTTGGCTATGGCTGCCCATACCTGCTCGGCACCGTCCGTCATCGCGATGGGCTGATCGAGCGGTCCAAGATCCTCCACCTGGCGCATGTTCAGTCTGCGAAAGTGCCAAGGCTCCATGCCATGCAGCTCGGCAAGCCGATCCATTTGACCCTCTAGCGCGAAGATCGCTTGATTGCCGCCGAAGCCTCTAAACTCGCCGGACATGCCGTTATTCGTGAACACGGAGACCCCTTTTACATCCAAATGCTCATACCTGTAAGGACCAATGACATGCTCCGTCGCGAAATTAAGCACCTCTGCGCCAAGCGTGGAGTAAGGACCCGTATCAGAAATAATGCTCACTTGATGCGCGAGCAGCTTGCCTGACGCATCCGTGCCCGTTTTCATCTTGATTTTCATAGGGTGACGCTTTAAGCCTGCGCGAACCGATTCTTGTCTGGAATTATGCATTTTAATAGGCTTTCCTGTATGCATAGCCAGCAGCGCGCCGTATGGCTGCACATTCAATTCATCCTTGCCCCCGAACGAGCCGCCGATCGGGCTTGAAACGATTCGTATTTCTTCCTGCGGCTTCGCCAAAATTCGGGATAGCTGCATCCGGTCCATGAAGCCATGCTGCGTCGGCGAGTAGACCGTCAACCGGCCATCTTCCTCAGGTACGAACAAGCCGCCTTCCGTTTCCATATACGTGTGCATTTGACGCGGCGTATAATAAGTTTCTTCTATAATATGAGTGCACTGTTTGAATCCATCCTCCGCATTCCCTCTGCTGAACGTTGTATGATGCATCGCATTCCCCTTAGGGTGCAGCTGCGGCGAATCCGCTAGCAGCGCCTGCTCGGGATCATCAACAACCTGTAAAATCTCGTATTCGATTTTGATTAATTCAATCGCATGCTGGGCTATCGCGATACTGTCAGCCGCTACCGTCGCCAGCGCATCCCCCACATATCGGACGCGGTCCTCGCACAGAACGGGCTGATCCGGGTGAGCGATCCCAAAAGCATTCAAGCCTGCAACGTCCAGATAGGTGAGCACCGCATGAACGCCCGGCAATTGCTTTGCCGCATCCGTCTGGATGGATACGATCCGTGCATGCGGATGCTCGCTTCGCAGCACAAGACCGTATAACATATCTTCCCTAGCCATATCCGTTAAATAAGCCAAGCTGCCAGTTACCTTGCCTAGCCCGTCAGGACGAATTCGCCATCGTCCCGCGCTGCTTACGCGGTTTAAGAGCATATGCCTCATCCTCCCCGATTGCTATTAATGTCTTGCAACCTTCCAAAGCTCTGCAACGATGACATTTGCAGCCGTGGCCTTCCGATATGCAGCTGATGCGAATAAATCCTCGCGCGGTTCATATAGCTCTGGAATCCGGTCGTAAACATGCTGCAGCAGCTTGGCATCCACTGCTGCTCCGACGATTTCCATTTCCAGCTGTTCAAGTCGCTGCGGAATCGTCTGACCGCCGCCAAGCGCTATTCGAATATGTTCAAGATTGCCGTTATTCGATATAGCCCCCTTAATCGCTGCCGTTACGACAGAAGGGGTGAACGCTTCGCGGCGCCCAATTTTATGATAAGCGCCAAAACGCTTCATTTTCAAAATCGAATCCGTTCGATCATCCGTATCCCTTGCCGCCTCTTCCTCCGTTGACTCGAAAGGAAGCTGTATGCTCAGCAGCAATCGCTCATTTGACCGACCTTGATCACTTGCGGCGCTTAACCATTCCGATAATGGCGCCAGCTGCTCTGTTACCCCGTTATACCAGAGCACTTCGGCATCATAAGCGAGCAGCGCGGCAATTGAATCGCCTATATTTGAAGCAACGTTCCCTCCAAGTGTCGCCAAGTGCCGAACCGAAGGCGCCGCTATCGTACGAGTCGCCTCGCTCACCAGTGGAAAATGCCGCTGCAATAAAGCGTTAGTCCGGCAGGCTTGCAAGCTCGTTTGACCGCCGATGAGAAGCCCTGTCTCGCCAATTCTCATTTCATTTAATCCTCGTACCGCGCTCAAATCGATTAGATGCTTTGGCATCGCCGCTATACCGGATTCCCAGTGAGTGCGAAGCAGCGTTCCGCCGGAAATATAAATGCTATCTGCTGCATACGTTTGTTTAAGCTGCCACGCCTCCGCAGCCGTTTGAGGATGCCATACAAGAGGAGACGCCATGGTCTCCTGTACGTTCATGCCCATCGTTCTCCCCTCCCATAATCGTTAAAACCGTTGTTCCCGAATGTACGGTACGCCAAGCGATTCCGGCGAGCCGGAAGGCTTGTTGCGATTGCGCCAGCCAAGGAACATGAGGACTAGAATCGTGACTACATAAGGAATCATTTTCAAGAAATAAGAAGGTATTTCACTGCCAATCAATTGGATGCGGAAGCCCAGCATGTCGAGCGCACCGAAGAAATAAGCGCATAAGAGCGCGCGAATCGGATTCCACCTGGCAAAAATAACTAAAGCAACCGCGATCCAGCCCCGCCCCGTCGTCATCCCTTCCGTCCAAGTCGGCGAGTATACGAGCAGCAAATCAGCGCCGGCAATGCCGATGAGTATCGAGCCAACAATGATGCAGCCGTAGCGAAACGCTTGAACGCGTATGCCCATTACATCTGCCGTAGCCGGGTTGTCGCCCATTGCCCGCAGGTGAAGCCCCCACGATGTACGATGAATGAAGAGATGTAGGCAAATAACTAGCAGGAAGCTGAACCAAGTTAATAGATCAAGATGGGCAAAAATCCGTCCAATGAACGGTACGCTCTCAAGCCATGGCATATTAAGCTTCGGTACCGCTCTTGGCACGGGAAGCCCGCTAATCGGTTTGCCTAAATAAGCGCTCAATCCGGCACCGAACAAGGTCATCGCCAGCCCGCATACGATTTGATTCGCCCGCAGCGATACGCTGAGAAAAGCGTGAATGCCGCCAAGCAGCATACTTATGCCGCAAACGGCAAGCAGTGTAATCGCCAAGCTCCCGGTTTGGAGGAAAGTGAGGCACGCCGTAACGGCGCCCATCAGCATAAGTCCTTCCGCCCCAAGCTGGATGATGCCTGAGCGTTCGATCAATATGCCGCCTAGCGTTGCGAACAAGAGCGGTGTACCAGAGGATATGGCGGCAAGCAGCATTTGATACACGATTTCCATCGCTTAAACGCCCCTTTTCAACGAATTCTGCGAAGGCGGAATTTACTGACAGTGCCGCCCGCAATCAGGAAAAACAAGATCGCTCCTTGGAGCATTTCGGAGATCGATGACGGCAAGCCGATCGTTTGTACGCTATAGCCCCCAACAATGAGTCCGCCGAATAAAAATGAGGATACGACAAGACCGATTGGATGCAACTTAGCGAGCCATGCCACTATAATAGCGGTGTATCCGTACCCCGGCGAGATGCCGTACATCAAGCGATGCGTCACGCCGGATACCTCAGCCATTCCCGCAAGACCAGCTAAGCCGCCGCTTATCAGCATAACCAGCAGGATATGCCGGCTTATCCGTATGCCCGCATTTTTGGCGGCTTCGGGATTGGCGCCAATCAGCCTCAGCTCATAGCCCCAGCGCGTGTATTTAACGAAAATGCCATACAGAACGATCGCGATGATGCCAAATAATAGTCCGAGATGCAGCCTTGTGTCACCTAGCACGGGTAGCGATTGTGCTTCCGTAAACATCGGCGTCCCCGGAAAATTCATCCCCTTCGGGTCCTTCCAAGGTCCAAACACAACATAATCCATCGCGAGCAAAGCAACGTAATTGAGCATGAGGGACGTGACCAGCTCATTGACTTGGAAATAAGTGCGCGGAATTGCCGTCAACAGCCCCCATATGCCGCCAGCAACGACGCTGAACACGATCATCGCAGGAATAATGAGAATGCCGGGCATATTCGGAAAATAAATCGTCACCGCAGTCGCGGCCATCGCCCCGGCTGCAAATTGTCCCTCTGCGCCGATGTTCCAGACGGATATGCGATAAGCAATCGCAACGCCAAGCCCGCAAAGCAGCAGCGGAATCGTCTTTACCAGCGTTTCGGTCAATCCGTAGGAAGTGCCGAAGGCGCCAGTGAACATTTTTTTATACACCGGAAAGGGATTCATTCCGTTCGCTGCAATAAAAATGCCGCATACTGCAAGTGCCAGCAGCACGGATACAAACGGAATCCACCACGAGCTGCCCTTCTTCGCATTATCGATCTCTATTCGGTAGGATCGCCATTTCCATTTGCCAGAGGCTTGAACGGCTTCGATAGAAAGCGTCCCGCCTTTCGTTAGTACAGGCTTTTTCTCGCTCATCCCGCTTCCTCCTCCGCAGCGTGAACGCCTGCCATATACAGGCCGATCTTCTCCCGATCCGCTTCCTCCCTTGCCATTTCTCCTACGATTTGACCGTTAAAAATAACCAAAATACGGTCCGATAGCTGGATAACCTCATCCAAATCCTCCGAAATGAGCAAAACGCTTTTGCCGGAATCCCGCATCTCTGCCATGAGCCGATGTACGCCCTCCGTCGCTCCAACATCGAGGCCCTGCGTCGGATGCACAGCTACCATAAGCAAAGGCTCTTGATTCACCTCTCTGGCAAAAAGCAGCTTTTGCTGGTTTCCGCCCGATAATTGCTGAACAGGCGTATCAAGGCCAGCCGTTCTAACATCAAATTGTTTAACCAGCTCATTCGACCATGTGCGATTGGCGCCGATCCGCAGGAACCCAAAGCGTGAGCGCTCCGTGCTTCGATACGATTTAAACAATAAATTGTCGACGATGCCGAGGCTTCCGGCGAGACCGCTCTTCATCCGATTTTCAGGCACATGGGCGATGCCCATTTCGATCGCCGCCCTAACGGATCCATTTGTGAGCTCTTTGCCGTTAAAAAGAATCGTTCCGCGCTTCCACGGCCTCAGTCCCGTAAGCACCTCGGCAAGCTCCTTCTGCCCGTTCCCAGCCACTCCGGCAACTCCGACAATTTCGCCTTCTCTCACTTCCAGCGAGAAATGATCAAGCGATTTTCTGCCATGGTCGGCATACACATCAAGCTGCTGCACGGCGAGCAGCCGCTTCCCCCGCGGACGGGAGAGAAATGGACGGCTTTCGCCAAGCTCTTTGCCGACCATGAGCTTCGCAAGCTCGCGTTCATTGGTTTCGGTCTTAGCCATGGAATGAATCAGCTTGCCCTTGCGCATGACCGAGATATGATCCGAAGCAGCCATCACTTCCTTCAGCTTGTGTGTAGTCAGAATGACTGTTTTCCCTTCCGATTTCATGCGCTGCAGCGTCGCGAACAGCTGCTCGGCCTCGCCGGGCGTCAACACCGAGGTTGGCTCATCCAAAATAATAAGATCCGCGCCGCGGTACAGCGTTTTGACGATCTCCACTCGCTGCTGCTCCCCAACCGAGAGCTGCCAGATCGGACGGTTAACCGGAAACGGCAAGCCGAAATGGTCTGCGATCTCTTCAATTTGCTGCTGTTTACGGCTCATCCATCTCGCACCTCGCCAAAACGACGATTTCTCGCCCAGCACGATATTTTCGGCTGCGGTTAACGTTTGAACGAGCCGGAAGTTTTGAAAGACCATGCCAACGCCAAGCTTCATGGCATCCTTCGGCGAACGAATCTTCGCAGGCTCCCCATGAATAAAAATGTCACCGCTGGTCGGACGGTATACACCGGACAACATGCACATCATCGTGCTTTTCCCCGCCCCGTTCTCCCCGAGCAGCGCATGAATTTCTCCGCGCTTCGCTCGGAAATCAACGAAGTCATTCGCCACGACCGAGCCAAAATGCTTTACGATTTGGCGCATTTCTACCGAATACTTTTCGTTCATTTTGACCCTCCTTAAAGGTTGCGAAGCAACCTACTTCGTAAGCATTGGCTTAAGGTTGCGTAGCAACCTACTTCGTAAGCATTGGCTTAAGGTTGCGTAGCAACCTACTTCGTAAGCATTGGCTTAAGGTTGCTTACCGAAATAGCTGTGAATAAATCAACAAATCCCTAAATTTCAGGGATTTGTTGATTTATCCATATGGCTAAAGCCGCTTATTTCGGGATCGTGCCCTCTACCCCTTTTACGAACCAGTCCATGACTAAAATATCCTCAAGCGTCAACGTTTTGCCTTCCTCAACCTTTACAGCACCGGACGCATCCGTGATCGGGCCGGTAAATACGCTAACTTCACCGCTAATGAGCTTCGCTTTTGCGTCGTTGACCAAAGTCTTAACGTCCTCTGGCACGCTTGGTCCAAGCGGCGCAATATCAACCATGCCGTCAGCGAGTGAGCCAGAATACTGTTCGCTCTTCCAAGTGCCGTCGATTACGGCTTGAACGGTCTTCGTATAATAAGGCCCCCAGTTCCAAATCGGGTTCGTTAAGTATGCTTCCGGCGCGAATCGCGTCATATCCGAATCATTGCCGCCAGCCATTGCGCCCCGCTCCGCCGCTGCTTGCAGCGTTGCCGGAGAATCCTGATAAGCGAGCAGCACATCCGCTCCTTTATCGAGCAAGCTTACCGCTGCTTGGCGCTCCGTCGTCGGATCATACCAGGTATTCGTCCATACGACGCTGACCTTCGCATCCTTGTTGACGCTTTGTACGCCAAGCGCAAAGGCGTTTATGTTATAAATCACTTCTGGGATAGGGAATGCGCCAACATAGCCGATGACGTTTTTCTTCGTCATTTTCCCGGCTGCAATGCCGCTTAAATAGCTGGCATCGAAGTTTTTACCGAAGAACGTGCCCATGTTGTCGTTTATTTTGTAGCCTGCGGTATGAAGAAATTTTACTTTTGGAAATTTTTTAGCGACGTTGAGGGTGTAATCCATATAGCCGAAGCTTGTCGTAAAAATGATGTCGTGGTTTTGCGCGAGCTCGGTAATGATCCGTTCCGCATCCGCGCTCTCCGGTACATTTTCGACCGTATCCGCTTTGATGCCCAGCTTCTCTTCCATGTACAATCTGCCCTTGTCGTGCTCGAAGGTCCAACCGCCATCACCCGGAGGCCCGATATAAACGAATGCGACTCGCGGCAGCTTCGCCGGTTCATCCGTTGCTGCTTCACCTGCTGGAGCTTCTGTAGCCGGGCTTGCTGTACCCGCATTCGAATCGTTTGTTTTGCTGCTTGAGCAGCCGCTAATGACGAAAACAAGTGCTAAGAGAATTGCCAAACTTGCCGACCATACTTTTTTGTGCTTTTTCATACCGTTCCTCCCCGACTCTCTATTTTTTTCTCGAAAGCTGACAAGGTACAAGTCTAGCAATTGTACGCTGTCGCTGACTCGGCACGAAATGACTGCGGCATGCCTTCTCTAAAAAAAAGCATCTGTCTATTTCGCTCGTTTTGGATTAAACCAATAACGTAATCTCAATATATATCCACGTTACCTTTACGTCAATATATATAACACAAATTAGTTAAATAGTGGAATATGCATAGCTTATCTCTTGAAATTTCGCTAAATATCTATATTATGTGTCATATATATTAACATTAAATTCATCTAACACTCCGTAAAAAAGCCTAAAAAATGTTTTTTCGCTGTTTCAAAATCATCAGGAGTGTCAACATCTAACATCACTTTTTCATCTACTGCTAACAATCCATAACCTTTATAATTTGGATCGGTGAACAATTTCCGGGCACCCGCATCTCCCTCCAGCTTCAGAAGCGCTTCGAACATGGATGAAGACATAACAACAGGAGGCATCCACACAACCTTCCCGCCTTTTGCGTCCTGCAAGGCTGCAGCAACAAAGTCGAGCTCCGGCTGCGCAAGCCAATAAGCAATAAGCTCATCTACCATGGCAGACGTAATAAAGGGCTGATCCGCGAGCGTAACCACAATAGCATCAAGCCCCTTTTCATGGCTCATAAGTTTTTGAACGCCATGACGGATCGAACGGCTCATCCCTTGCGAAGCGTCGGCACACGCTTCGATATAGACTGGCTTAGCAAGGGGAGCAGCTCCACGCAGATGCTCCGGAAGCCACTCTAACGGATCCTCCGGATGCACGACGACCAGCACGCTCTTAAGACGGCTTCCCAAAAGAGCATGAAGTCCCATGCTTGCGATCGGTTTGTTTTTGCCCAGCTCAAGTGCCTGTTTCCTCATCCCCATCCGCTTGCTTAGACCTGCTGCTAAATAAAGGGCCGAAATAACCACTCCTCACCATCTCCCTCCTTGGAGCCATTTTATTGCCCGCACGGATAGCGATCAGCTCTGCAGCGACACTAACAGCTATTTCAAGGGGACCATCCGCGCCAATTGAAAGTCCGATAGGCGCCCTCACATTCGATGGTATTAGAAACGTCTCAAACAGCATACGAATCCGCTTCTTCGAGCCCATAATACCGATATAAACTAGCTGGAGCGGCAGCGCGAGTCGAATCATTTCCTTGTCCTGCTGCAAATGGTGGCTGCACACGATTAGATAGTCAGAGGCTCGAAGCCCGATTTGCTCCGCGATTTGTCCCGGCGAACCAATAACGCATTGCGCTTCGGGAAACCGCTCCTTCGTGCATAAGGAGGGACGCCAATCCGCTGCCACGATATGGAAACCCAAGCTTTTGACAAGTGAATAAATCGCCTCAGCATCCTTGCCGGCTCCAAACAACACCAATCTTGGCTTTGGCTTAATCGAGATAGACAGATAATTGGTTTCGTCGCCTTCCGCACAAGAAGATTCGAGCTCTGTTTCCTCTTCATCAAGCAGCTCATAACGCATTGCTTGCTCATCCCAGCTTCGAATGAGCTTTACCGGCTTGCCCGCCTCGTTCTTTTCTTTTGCTTCCATTAGAACAGAAAACAAACGTCCAGTTACGGGCTCAACCAGCAATCGTATTTTCCCGCCGCAGCCGACAGCCTCCCCCCAAATCACATCCTCTTCCGAATTCAAGTTATAGTCGATAAATTCGAATTGGCCGGAAGCCGCAACAGTCGCAGCCCTCTCGAACAGATCATGCTCCAAGCAGCCCGGGCTTACCGTCCCAACTTGCTCACCGCTTTGCCTAAACAACATGGCCGCTCCCGCTTTTCGGTAAGAATGGCCCTCCACGCAAACGATCGTCGCCAGCATGCCCTGCTCGCCGTCAGTCATTATCGCAGACAACACATCATGCATATCCATCCGTTATCCCTCCCCAAGCAATCGCCCAACAAGGTTGAAACGCCTATTAAAGTCTTTCAATTAATTTGCGCAAAGAACGATCCGCTTCCTTTAATACGACTTTCTTATCGACTGTTCTTACAAGCTTGCCCTCCATGAGGATTTGGCCATCGATTAGGACGGTATCGACATCTCCTCTTGTGGCTGCATAGACGACTCTTGAATACCAGTCGGCATCAAATGACGGATACACGTGAAAGTCTTCAAGATCCAGAAGCTGCAAATCCGCAAGCTTGCCGATCTCGATGCTGCCGATCTCCTTCTCCAAACCAACGACCTTAGCGCCGCCCATCGTCGCCATCCGCAGCACTGTCTTGGCATTCATAACCGTCGGTCCATGCTTCACCTTTTGCATGTAGGCAGTCAATCGCATTTCTTGGAACATATCGAGATTGTTATTGCATGGAGCGCCATCCGCGCCGATCCCCACATCTATTCCTTGCTCCAGCAAGAGCGGAATTTCGGCTACGCCCGACGCAAGCTTCATGTTGGAGCCCGGGCAATGGGTTACTTTAACGCCCCGCTCTCGAATAATCCGTTTCTCCTCGTCATCAAGCCAGATACTGTGCGCTAGAATCAAATTTGGCTTTGCAAGCCCAATATGATCCAAATAAACAACGTTTCTCATCCCGCGTTCCGCTTCTACCATTGCGATCTCGCCTAAATTTTCCGAAGCGTGCGTGTGGACCATTACGCCGTATTCCGCGGACAGATCACGAACGCCAACAAGCAGCTCCTCTGTACACGAAACCACAAAACGCGGGCAAAACGCATACTGAATTCTTCCATTCTCCGCTCCATGCCATTTTTCCAATAAATCGACGCTGGCCTGAAGCGATTTTTCCGTATTTTCCTGCAAGGCAAGCGGCACCTCGGTACCATGATCCATCATCACTTTGCCTGAGAGAGCGCGAATGCCGCTTTCCTTAATCGCTTGAAAAGCAGACTCCGTATAATGCACCGTCTCCATATCCAAAATCGTCGTCGTTCCGCTCCGAATCAATTCCCCAATTCCGAGCATGGCGGAGTAATAAACAGAATCCTCGCTATGCGCCGCTTCGAGCGGCCATATTTTTTCTTTAAGCCATTCAATAAGCGACAAATCATCGGCTCTCCCGCGAAAAAGCGTTTGACAAAGATGGATATGCGTTTGTACAAAGCCAGGCAGCAGCACTTTGCCGCCCGCATCGATTATTCGATCAACCCCGCTCGTCTCCAGCCGCTCTCCCATTTGCGCAATTCGATTGCCTTCTATTAATACATCGCCAGTAAAAATGTGATCCTCCGCATTCATCGTCATCACTACGGCGTTTTGAATAAGTATCGTCGTCATAACTCTCTCCCCCTCATGCATATATCCATTCTGATTGCCCCATTAATTAACTAAATATTCTGATATTTAAAAGGATTCATAAGATCTATTACTTATGGCACTACCCGAAAGCTACGCTCCATATCTATCTTTATGCGCCGATTTTCCGCTCAAATCGCTTAAAGCATCTGTTCACCAAGTGAAAGCCCATCCAGCCAAACAGAAAGGAAATGCGCGCTTTCGCTTTCGATGTGTAAGTTTATCTAACATCATAATGCAGAAAGATAAGTTAGGCAAGACGTTTCATGAAATATTTATATGCAAAAGCTTGTTTTTTGTCCATTCCTAACACATATATAACATTGAATACGCAAAAAAAGGCATCGATCATTGATCGATGCCTACGACTTTCAAGCTAGGCGTACTTTACGCTTGGCTTGGCTGCTTATTAGCCATGCTTGCAGGTATAATATGCTCGAACAAGAGCTGTCTCGACCATATCGCATCATTGCGCTTCGTCACTTGCTTTCGGATGACAACGACAAGCTCCTGCTCTGGGGCAATCAACAAATATTGACCGCCATGGCCAAAAGCAAAATAACATTCGCACCGCCCATTATGGCTTTCAGGCGAATGCCACCAATGATAGCCGTATCCGCCATAAATCGGCGGCTCATAGTGCATCAAGCCGCGATGATGAAGCTTGGTCGATTTCTCTACCCAATCTGCGGACAGCAGCTGCTAGTTGTCAAAGCGACCTTTTTGCGCGAATAGGCTGCCAATACTTGCTAAATCCCTTCCATACAAGGAGAGTCCAGTCCCGCCTTCATTAACGCCGCCTCTCTCCATCCAGCGAGCGCTATGGAAGCCAAGCGGGCCAAACAAATAATCTTTGGCGAACGACAGCGCCGGCATGCCGACCGCTTTGGTCAAAATCGCCGACAGCAGGTGCGACCCCCCTGAGTTATAGGCAAACGCAGTCCCAGGCTCGGATATGAGCGGCTGCTCGAAGACGAATCTGATCGGGTCCTTAGCTTCCTTGAAAGCTTTATAAGGCTTATCAAAGTCCGGCCAGTCGAATCCAGGCGTCATCGTCAAAAGATGCTTAATTGTTACTTGGCTCAGCGCACCGCTAATTTCGGGAGGATGCTCCAAAAAATCCGTTATCGGCTCATCCACGCTCGCTATGAAACCCTTATCGATGGCAATACCGATTAACGCCGATAAAATGCTTTTGGTGCAGGAATAGAGCGGACCCATCGAATCCTTGCCGCTCTCATACCATTCGCCCAGAAGCCGCTCGCCTTTTAACACGATAACCGTCTTCATTTTCCACTCCGAAAGCTGCTTGCGGTAACCTTCCAAATCGATCGAATTCATAGCTGTAATCGACCTTTCTACGATGCATTTCTTTGCTGCTGTTCAGACTGTTTGAGCTTTGGCAGACCAAGGGAGACAAACACAACAAATACCGATAGAACGGCTACCCAGACGAAGATCGTATGCAAGCTTCCTGCGAGAACCGATGGTTCGATCGAATCGGCTTGCCCAGTATGCAGAAGCAAACCAAAAACGGTAATGCCGATCGTCTGCCCAAGCGTGCGAATAAAGTTATTGCTGGCAACAGCCGAGCCGCGAAGCTCCCAGCCTACAGCTGACGATACAGCAACGGTCAAGGAGGTCAATGACAAGCCGAACGATAGACCCGCCGAGAACGTATAAACGATAAACAAGACAATCGGAGTCGAGGCCGTCATAAATGCGAAGCCGATGCTGCTGGCGAGCAGGAAGAAAGCCCCAACAACGCCGATAAAGCGCAGCCCTTTTTTGGAAATCCAATTGCCAGCCAAAATCGAGCCAAGCGGCCAAGCAACCGAAAGCGGTATCATGGCAAGCCCTGAATAAGTAGCCGGTTTGCCGTATACGCCTTGTATCCACAATGGCAAGTAAAATATAACGACAACATTGATGACACATAGCAAAAAGCTGTCCAAATTCGCCATGCTGATAATCCGATTTCGAAATAGCTTAAACGGAATGATCGGTTCCGGTGAGCGCATCTCAATCCGGGCAAACAAAGCAAAAAACAAGATGGAGACTATGATCAGCAAGCCAATCGTCCAAGCAGAGCCGCTCCCTGCCTCGCTTTCGCGAACGAGCGTCATCGCATAGAGCAAGCTGAACATGGCAATCGTGAAAGTAATAATGCCGGGGTAATCAATATGTTTTTTCTTCTTCTCAAGCTTCTCCCGCAGCGATGTCGACAACAAATAAATTGCCACGATGCCAAACGGAAGATTCATGTAAAAGATTGCTCGCCATGATATGTAATCGACCAATAGCCCGCCTAACAAGGGACCAGAGATGCCTGCGATGCCCCAAATGCTTGACATCCAGCCTTGTACTTTCGCGCGCTGCTCGAATGGATATAAATCCCCGATAATCGTATAGGGTATCGTCGTAAGCGCGCCAGCTCCCAAACCTTGCAGCGCACGGAACCATATGAGCTGATTCATCGTCTGCGCCACGCCCGATAACATCGAGCCTGCAAGAAAAATCAACGCTCCTACGATAAACATCTTCTTGCGTCCATACAGGTCGGATAACTTGCCGTATATCGGTGTCGTAATGACTGTAGCTAGTAAATAGATTGAAATAATCCAGCTGTACTGCTGAATGCCCTGAAGCTCCCCCGTAATGCTGGGCATTGCCGTACTGACGATCGTCCCCTCGATTGCGGCAAGGAATGTAGCGACAAAAAGGGCAATCGTTACTTTTTTGCGAGTTTGATTTACGTTCATTGTTCATCCTTTCCGTCATTCTGTGAGCAAGAATAAAATAAGTTATTATGATCCTTTCTATTATGATCGCTGTAAGCGTGAAATATCAACGTATATATTCAAAATTATGACGTTTGCAGCAAATTGACCCGTGTCCACTGCAAGCAGCCTCGTTTGCATAGTCGCAAAATATAGGACGGCCTTTCGGTTTCATTCATCAGCCAAAAATCTTGATCGCTAAATAGCTGGCACAGCGTTTCCTCAGCCATTTTGCAAGCAGCTTGTTCATCTATTAGTAAGGTAACGCATACCGTATAACATAATGATTCGTAACCCCTTAATATTTCAACCTTTTTCTGGAAATCAAGCATAACAATAGTCGCCCCTTCATACGCATTAAACCTACTCCCCTATTGTATCTGCTAGTTGTAACCAAGTTGTTACAGAATGGTAAAAGTTGAATCCTTCTCATTTGTCATACGTATGAATGATATCCTTTCAGATTTGAATGTGATAACATATTTGATGTGATTCAATCGAGATTCTATTTTTTGGAAAGTAAGGATGTTGGCTAATGTATGACTTATTATTGAATATAATAGATGAGATTGGTTATTTCGCACTCTTTCTCGTTTTATGCTTGGGCTTGATCGGTTTGCCCATTCCAAACGAAGCAGTTGTAATGACAGGAGGCGCATTAGGCGCATCCGGCATTTTATTGCCTATACCCGCTTTTATCATGACCTTCCTCGGCATTTGCTCGGCGATGACATTTGGATACAGCATCGGAAGGTTTGCGGGAAGCAAGCTGTCCGATTGGTTTAAAAGAAAAAAGAATATCGGAAAATTTGTCGCGAAGTCTGAACAGCTTAGCGAACGCTACGGCGGATATGCAATCAGCCTCAGCCTTTGCCTTCCTTTCTTGAGACATGTCACGCCTTATGTGATGGGCATGAACCGCATGCCCTACAAACGTTTTATCCTTTTCGCATATCCATCAGCATTGGTCTGGACGCTCATCTACTTCATTATCGGTTCCGTAGTTGGAGATCAAGTGCAGGATCTCTCCGATCACATATACCGCTACGGCATGTGGATCATATACGTTCTCGCGGCGGTCGTTGTCGGCTATATCGCTTATAGGTACATGAAGGGCAAAAACAAGAAGGATCAGATCGAACGGCCGATGTAGCCGCTCCTTATCAAGAGCCATCGCAAATCGCGATGGTTCTTTTTGATTAGTTCAACATCTTATCCAAAGAGAAGCTATCGAGCGATAGAGGATGAAAGAATATGATGTAAGCGCTTAATTAGACATCCGACCTAAAATATCATACCTTCATTTGTTGTATAATTGTGCACAGTGTGCATCGGCCCCGACTTTCCTGAGAGTGGAACGTCAATTCAAGCGAAATCAACTAAAGCTTTTCAAACAACAATCCAAGGAGGCTTCTTTGCTTTGCTCGAACAACTAAAAAAATCATGGTTTTCTAACGTGCGCGGCGACGTATTGGCTGGAATTACGGTTGCCTTGGCACTCATTCCCGAATCGATCTCGTTCTCGCTGATGGTTGGCGTAGGTCCGATGGTTGGCTTGTACGCATCCTTCTGTATCGCCGTCATTATCTCAATTGTTGGCGGAAGGCCCGGAATGATTTCTGCCGCAACAGGCGCGATGGCATTGCTCATGGTATCGCTTGTCAAAGACCATGGCATCGAGTACCTGTTTGCTGCTACGATACTCGCTGGCGTACTGCAATATGTGATGGGCGTTCTAAAGCTGGGGCAGCTCATTCAGTTCGTGCCGCAATCCGTTATGCTCGGCTTTGTAAATGCGCTTGGCATTCTCATCTTCACCACGCAGCTCGTTCATTTTGTAGGGGCGAGCTGGATCATGTACGCGCTCGTTGCGTTGACGCTTGTCATCATCTATACGCTTCCTAAGTTCACGAAGATCATCCCGTCGCCGCTCGCAGCAATTATTATCGTATCGCTCATTGCGGTCGCGATAGGCGCCGATCTTAAAACCGTTGGCGACAGAGGCTTAATCGAAAGTACATTGCCTTTGTTTCACATTCCTGATGTGCTGTTCTCGTTCAAAACGTTATGGATCATTTTACCGTACTCGTTCTCTCTATCGATCGTCGGCATTTTGGAGTCGCTGCTCACGGCCTCGGTGCTTGATGAAATGACGGATACGTCCAGCAATAAAAATAAAGAAGTGAGGGGTCAAGGAATCGCCAATATCGCAACAGGCTTTTTTGGCGGAATGGCAGGCTGCGCTTTAATTGGACAATCGGTCATTAACACGAAATCCGGAGGCCGTTCAAGGCTATCCACTTTTGTGGCCGGCTCCTTCCTGCTCTTTCTCATTATGGTCTTAAGCGATGTCGTCAACAAAATCCCGATGGCAGCTTTGGTCGGCGTTATGATTATGGTCGCCATCAGCACCTTCGATTGGAAATCGGTGTATCAAATTCATAAAGTACCGCGCACGGATGCGCTGATTATGGTCGTAACGGTCGTGATCGTGCTGATCACGCATGATTTGTCCAAAGGCGTTTTTGCCGGCGTCGTGCTGAGCGCATTCGTTTTTGTTGGGAAGATGGCAAAAATACGCGTTTCTATCGCTGCAGACAAACCAAACGCTCGCACGTACCAAATAGCCGGCCAGTTGTTTTTTGGTACGACAAGCCGCTTCGTTTCCCTTTTCGATTATCAACAGGACCCTAGCAAGGTCACTCTTGATTTCAGCGGGTCGCATGTGTGGGACCAATCCGCTGTGACAGCCATTGCAAAGGTCAAGAGCAAATACGAGCAATTAAATAAGCAAGTTACGTTCATCGGTCTTAACGAAGAGAGCAAGCTCATTATCCGCAAGCTCGGCTTAACCTCTTCAAGCGGCCATTAAGCTCAAAAAAAGCTCATGCTTGTTCACCTCGAAGGTGTCCAAGCATGAGCTTTTTTCTTAGGGCATGTTATTCGTCTTTGACTAGCTTTTCTTTGGCTGTATCCACGAGGAAGTCAAACAGCTCGTCATCCTCTTCAAGCAAATCCTCTAAAGCCAGCAGTTGTTCTTCTTTGCCTGATTCATGCAGGAAAAACAAGCCATAACCCCACTCTTTGCCTTTCTTGCTGTGCAATGCGATTTCATATTCATTTACATGTCCTTCTACTCCAAAATGAACCTTGCCTACGTAGCCGTCTTCCTTCGAATACGTCATGGATGCTTCTAATACATTGATGTTAATCACTGCTATTCTTCCTTCCTATCTGTTCGTTACGGCGTGAGCTGGTTGATTTGGCTTAACAGCTCGTTAATTTTGTTGATTGTATCCGGAATACCCGTTGATTCAAACACGGCTCTTCCTTGCTCTATATTCGTGAGAGCTTGATCGAGTCCCTTCTGAAGCGTCGTATTGTATTCGGCAATCGAATGATGAAGATCCTTGGCGTAGTCTGGCACCTGAAGCCCCTCATAATTCACGACCTGCTCCTTCAGAGCGAGCAGCCGCTCCTTCAAATCGGTTCTTGCATCAAGGTCAGTCATCGCCTTCTCCGCAAGTGCATTCATATCTTGTCCGAAGTCCGTTAACGATTGTAAGTAATCCGTCGTTTCTGTTGCAAAATTTACCGTTTGGCCTACTTCATTCATAATACCACAGCCGGCTGTAAGAAGCATTATCGAGAGCATCAGCAGCGTTACGCTTCGTTTTATCATCCGAACCCTCCTTATTATCTGGCGGCGCCGCCGGGGGGGCGAACGCCTATCCCTGTTCATGCATACATTACAGTACGAAATGAGCTCATTCTGGTTTCGTGTATGTCACAAGGAGATGATCGGGATGGTTATTCAACTATCGGCGCTTCACTGGGTTTATTTAGGCTTTATCATCGCCATTATTGGATTTATGCTGATGCGGCGCGATACTACGCTTATTTGTATTGCGGGGATTTTAGGCATCGGCATACTTGCAACCACGTCGGCAAGCGGTTCTGTAAGCGGCATTTTTAACAGCTTTATTTTTGCCATAAAAGAATTGCTAGGCACAATCTTAATCATATCGATCATCGTTGCCATGAGCCGCGTGCTCATTCGGACCGGCATAAACGAAATTATGATATCACCCTTCACCCGTTTCCTCCGTACGCCTACGCTTGCCTTCTGGGGAATAGGGCTCATTATGATGGTCACCTCGTTCTTTTTCTGGCCTTCTCCGGCGGTTGCCCTCATTGGTGCCGTACTGCTGCCCGTTGCCATTAGAGTCGGCTTGCCTGCGCTTGGAGCCGCGGTAGCAATGAACTTGTTCGGTCACGGCATTGCCCTATCGGGCGATTATATTATTCAAGGAGCGCCAAAGCTTACAGCGGATGCCGCTGGCATACCTGTCAGCTCGGTCATGCAAGCCAGTATTCCACTAGTCATTGTAATGGGCGCCGTTACGACGGTAGCCGCTTTCTGGTTTATGCGGCGGGATCAAAAGCTAGGAACGTGGCGTGATGGGCTGATTGCGGCGGCGGATGTGAAAACAGGTGTCTCAGACAGCAGTGAAGAGTCCGACCGCAATGCCTTGTCATTGGGAACCAAACGGCTGCTAGCTGCCATTATTCCCGTCCTGTTCGCGCTAGATGTGCTTGCCATGTTCATGCTAAATCTTCAAGGCGGTGATGCAACCGCTCTGATTGGCGGAACCGCTATTTTAATCATGCTTCTGATTACGATGATGACCCACAAAGGCAAAGGCTTCGAGAAAACGACCAGTTACTTGATAGAAGGTTTCCTATTCGGCTTTAAAGTGTTTGGCCCCGTCATTCCGATTGCGGCATTCTTTTATTTGGGCGACTCGGGATTTATCGCAATGTTCGGCGAGAAGCTGCCCGAAGCTTCCCATGGTATCGTCAATGATTTAGGTCTCGCCCTTGCTCATGTCGTACCGGTAAACGGTGTCGTCGGCTCCATCACCTTAACAATCGTAGGCGCTGTCACCGGCCTTGACGGCTCCGGCTTCTCCGGCATATCGCTGGCGGGCTCTATCGCTCAGCTATTCGGGCATGCCATCGGATCAGGCTTAGCTACTTTAACCGCTCTTGGGCAGGTTGCGGCCATTTGGGTAGGCGGCGGCACCATTATCCCTTGGGCGCTTATTCCGGCAGCGGCAATTTGCGGAGTAGATCCTTTCGAGCTCGCGCGCCGCAATTTGAAGCCAGTGCTTATTGGACTTACGGTGACGACGATCGTCGCTATGTTCTTGATTTAGGCCTTTTTTGCTTCCGATAATAAACGTACCCGACTAGGATCGCGGCAAGCCCTCCGATTACAAGATAGAGCTTCCAAGGCGATGACTGCTCCTGTTGCTGCAAGTCTGAACCTGGCTGCGGCGGCAATGAACCGCTGCCTAGCCAAGTGATATGCTCATTCGCTTTGCTGTGCAGCATCGTGCCGCTGCAAAGGCTCACTTCCATCGACTTTCCAGTTGCAGCGGCGTAGACCAAATAACGCTCGCCTTCCTGGAATACAAAGCCGCATGTGTCACTGCCGCTAGCTGTTAACACTTCGATCGTTGGCGTTACATGTCCCTTCCACACTTCGTTGACTTGAAAGCTTGCTTTCACCGCTTTCGCTGACGAGCGGAACAAGGCTATTGAGGAAGGTTTTACTGATTTGGCCGTTCCTTCAAATACGGCGTCGCTTTTGTTTTTGGCCTCTTCAATCGAATCTGGACGTACACAAGAGCATGCTGAAGCATCGTTTGGAAAAAACAGCATGCTGGCGGCAAATACAGCTGCAACGAGCCATATTCCGGTCCAACGCTTAATGCTTTTCATAAATAGTCCCCTGACTTTTATCTATAATAGGCAAAAGTAGCCTTTAAGCTTAGACGCATATTACTGGGAAAATGTTGCAAGGATGGGAGCGCGCAAAAAGGCTGTCTCTACAACAGCATACGCTGCGATAGAAACAGCCTTCCATTTGTTACCCTTTTGAGCTTTGCTTCGACTCTTCGATAAGTTCAACCTTAGCCGGCCAAAATGCTTTCTTGCCCAGCAAGGTCGTAATCGCCGGGACTAGAAATGGACGAACGATGAACGTATCCATTAAGACGCCGATCGCTGTAATTAAGCCAAACTGGACAAGCACTTGGATCGGCAGCGTGGCAAGCACGGAGAACGTGGCAGCAAGGATAAGCCCTGCCGACGTAATAACGCCTCCCGTTTCGCTTACGCCTTCCTTGATCGCTTGCTTCAAAGGCATGATTTTGCGCTTCTGCCAAATGCTTGAGATCATAAAGATATTATAGTCCTCGCCGAGCGCGATTAGGAATACGAATGCGTAAAGCGGAATTGCGCCTTGAATGGCATCAACGCCCATGAAGTAGTGCAGGATGATCCAGCCTAGACCAAGCGCGGCCGCAAAGGATAGCAATACGGTGCCTATTAAGTAAAGCGTAGCTGTGATGGATCTTAAATACGCCAGCAGCAGTATCATAATAAGCCCAATAACAAGCGGGATGATCACGCTGTTATCATGATCTGTAAGCACCTTCGAATCATATTGCGTGGCGGTTTGTCCGCCAATCCATACCTTCTGATCGGCATCCGCTACATTCACGCCAGCTAGCGCCGCCTCCGCTGCCTCATGCAGCAGCGGAATCGTATCCATCGCTTCGGAAGAGTAAGGGTTCGTGTTCAAAATAACCTTGTAAGAAAGCAAGTTTGGATCATCGATGCTTGGCTGCGGTTCCTGAACATGGTCAACAAGCGGAACCTCGGCCAGCTTGCCTGCCAAGTCAGGCGCCGATCCCTCTGTTTGCGCGACAACTGTAATCGGCGCCAAGTCGCCTGGCGTGAATGATTTGGATATCAATTCAAAGCCTTCTCTAGATGGCATATCTTTCGGGAACGAAGAAAGCAAATCGTAAGTAAATTTAATTTGGCTGGAGAAGCTCGCTAAGATGCCTAAAACCACTACGGATGAGATGACAACCATCCATGGCTTTGCAATGACCAAATTGCCGATTTTGGAGCTGAACTTCTTCTCGGCATTTGGCTTGCGGTAAGGCTTTCCTTTTTTCCCTGCACGCGCCTGCTCCATAAATTCAGTGCGTGGAATGAACGGGAAGAAGGAAGCTCTTCCAATAATCGAAAGCAATGCCGGCACAAGCGTTAGGCTCGCGATGCCCATAACGAGAATCGATAAGCTAAACGGTACTGCAAAACGATCGTATGCGCCATATTTTGCCGCCAGCAAAGCTAATAAGGAAAGCACTACAGTAAAGCCGCTCATTGCGATTGCGCCGGATGCGTCTTTGAATGACCGTTTTAACGCAGCCATTTTGTCGCTCTCGCGCGTGAGCTCTTGGCGGAAATGCGAGATGAAGAACAAGCAATAATCGGTGCCTGCTCCGAACAAAAGAACGGTCATAATCGAAATCGCCTGCGCATCTACTGTTATCCAGCCCTCGCCTGCCATCCAGCCAAGCAGCGGGCTTGTGACGGCATAAGCAAAGCCTACCCCGATTAAAGGAATGATCGCGAGAATTGGCGAGCGGTAAATGAGCAGCAATAGAATAAGCACGATCAGCACCGTCGCGATAAGCAGCGATACATCTGCGCCTTTGAACAGATCGGTCGCATCAACCGAGATGCCTACCGGACCGCTGACACGGACGCTAAGCGCCGACGAATCATCTACGGCAACCTCAAACGGATTTTGGCCAGAAGCATCATTTATAATTCCTTTGATCGTTTCAATGTTTTCCTTTAAGATCTCTGTTTCGGTCTGCTCGCCGAATGATATGGGCTGCACAAGCGTCGTACCATCTTCCGAAGCGAACTTTTGCAGGGCAGGCACAGGCATTTGATGGAGCGGTACGACCTCTCCCTGCTCTTTAAGCGGTTTGTCGATTAAAGTCTGCGTCGTTTTCTGAATGAGAGAAAAGTCTTCCTCGGTTAAGCCGCCATCACGGTGCCAGACGACCAGAGCTGGAATGCCCGATGAGCTTGGGAACTTGTCTTTAATAAGCTGTTCGGCGATGACGGATGGACTGTCTGACTCAAGGTTGGGAGCATTGCTTTCTTCTTTATCGCCAACCGCAGGAAGAAAGACGCTAAGCAGCGCTGCAATAACTATCCATGCTACTAATGTAATCCACTTGGTACGCGGTCCGGCGATGATCCCAGCTAATTTTTCGATCATTTGTCAAATCCTCCATTTCACTTCTTCACCTTTATCGTTTAAAATAAATGAATGCTACGAATTAATTATATATACCCAAAGGTTAATTAATCAATCCTTAATTTTTACAATTTGATGAATGGAGGGCTTGGCGATGAGCGACGAGCAAATAAAACGCAAACCAGGCCGGCCCAAAGGGACAGGCTCAGATCAGACGATGCAGCAGATTTTACGCACAGCGGCCTATCTTTTTATGGAACAAGGATTCGAGAAGGTGTCCCTGGAAGGCGTAGCTCAAGCCTGCGGCGTTACAAAGGCAAGCGTTTATTATTATTTCACAAACAAAAGCATCCTCTTTACCGAATGCCTGCAATTTGTTCTAAAGATGGCTTATGATCAAACGGCTAAGCTCGTACATGGACCAGGTACGCTCAAGGAAAGAATGCTAACCGTTGCCGAACGTCACATGAACAATGCTCATGTTGAATTCGAGACGATGATGCGGGAAGCTTCAACCGGCTTGACCGAGGAGCAAGTGACGCGAATTCGTGCCAGCGAGAACGCTATTCATGAGCTTGTCGCAAGCGTCTTCCAAAAGGCAATGGACGAGAGTGAAATCAAACGCGGCGATTCTTTATTGCTCGCGCATGTGTTCACAGCTATGCTCACCGTCCGAAATCGGAAAGAAATTATTAATTCGGAGAAAACAGTGGAACAAGCGGCCGCCGAAATCGTAGAACTATTGTGGACTGGCCTTGAGGCGCATTCGACAAAAACATAATTTGGAGGAAATGAAATGCTAAAAACCGTTATAGGCCGATTGCGTGTTATCGGTTTGTTTGAAGGATTATCCTTCCTTGTGCTGCTGCTCATCGCAATGCCGCTCAAATACTGGGCTGACATCCCGGAGGCGGTAGCGATCGTTGGCGGGCTACACGGGGCATTATTTGTACTTTATATGCTTGCTCTTCTTCACGTTTGGATCACTTACCGCTGGTCGATCTTCAAGGTAGCGGCAGCCTTTATTGCAGCGTTCCTCCCACTTGGAACGTTCGTACTCGACAAGAAGCTGCTTCGCGATCAAGCTTAAATAAGGGTAAAGAAAGAAGACCAGAGCGGAATGCTCTGGTCTTCTTTCTTTCTATATAAGATTAGTTGTGAAATTCCTGTCCGTCATGAACAGCTTTCACATAACCTGCCCGGATGACAAAATCTCCGAAGTGTTCACCTGTCTCACGTTCTTTCGCGTACTGATGGATAATCGGCTTTAACGTATCTAAAATCTCGGTTTCGTCGATATTTTCCCGGTACAGCTTATTCAGTCTCTCTCCGGCAAAACCCGCACCCATATACATATTATATTTGCCGACTGACTTGCCGATGAACGAGATCTCGCCTAATGCCGGCCTTGCGCACCCATTCGGGCATCCCGTCATTCGGATGTTAATCTCTTTGTCGCGAAGTCCAGCTTCATTAATGATTGGCTCAAGCTTGTCAATCAAAGTCGGCAGGTAACGTTCAGCCTCTGCCATCGCAAGGCCGCAAGTCGGCAAGGAAACGCATGACAAGGAGCTTCTGCGCAGTGCAGAATGCTGAGCGCCGTCATTAAGTCCGTATTGCTCGACCAATTCCGTAATTTTGCGTTTCTTCTGGCTGCTGACGTTGCCGATAATTAAATTTTGGTTCGGCGTAATGCGGAAGTCGCCGCTATGAGCCTTAGCGATTTCCCGAAGACCCGTCATCAGCAGATAACCGTCCTTGTCTTCAATACGTCCGCTTTGGATGTACAACGTCAAATTCCATTTGCCGTTGCTGCCCTTCAACCAGCCATAACGGTCGCCATTGTTCTCGAATTGGTACGGGCGCACAGCCTCAAGCTGCCAGCCGAGTCTGTTTTGCAGCTCGGTTTTGAACCAGTCGATGCCATGACGGTCGATCGTATACTTAAAACGTGCATTTTTGCGAACCGAACGATTTCCGTAATCCCGTTGGATCGTAACCGTCTTCTCTGCCAAATCAACAATGCGCTCCGGCGGGCAGAATCCGATAACCTTGCCCAGCTGCGGGTACGTTGCCGTATCGCCATGAGACATCCCCATGCCTCCGCCAACGGAGATATTGAAGCCCTTCAGCTTGCCGTCTTCAACGACAGCAATATATCCGATATCCTGCGAGAAGACGTCTACGTCGTTATGCGGCGGAATCGCAAAACCGATTTTGAATTTGCGCGGCAAATATACAGGTCCATAAATAGGCTCTACTTCGCCTTCTTGTTGACCGTCAACAACCTTCTCTCCGTCCAGCCAAATTTCATGATAAGCGCGCGTACGCGGTGCAAGGTGATCATTCACCTTGCGCGCCCAGTGGCTTACCTCGCCGTGAAGATCGGATTGAAACGGATTCGGGCTGCACATGACATTGCGGTTGACGTCGCCGCAGGCTGCCAATGTAGTCATCAGCTCGCTGTTGATTTTTTGAAGCGTCGGCTTCAAATTCCATTTTAAAATACCGTGCATCTGGAAGGTCTGGCGAGTTGTCAGGCGCAATGTTTCATTGCCGTATTTATGTGCCAGACTGTCCATCGCAAGCCACTGCTCGGACGTAGCTACGCCGCTAGGAAGCACTACGCGAATCATGAATTGAAAAGCTGGCTCCAGCTTCTGTTTTTCACGCTCGTTGCGCAAATCCCGATCATCTTGCATGTAGCTCCCGTGAAATTTCAACAACCGATTGTCGTCCTCAGGCAACCCGCCCGTAATCGGATTTCTTAACGTTTCGACAAGCGCACCGCGCAGGTAATTACTTTCGATCTTGATATGCTCTACCTCGCTTGGCGGCCCGCCGATAGGCTTAACCAATTGCTCTTTCGCCATTGCTGCTGTCTCCTCTCGCAATCATTCACATACTCATGTTGTTTTTTAAAACGATCTATTAATACACGTCGCGCTGATAGCGCTGCTGCTGCTGCAAATCGTCCAAATAAGCGGCCGCTTCTTCTTGGCTCTTGCCACCTTCTTGCTCAATTACTGTAATCAGCGCAGCATGCACATCATGTGCCATATGCTTCTCGTCGCCGCAAATATACACATATGCGCCTTCCTGCAGCCACTGGTACAGTTCACGGCTCTTCTCCAGCAAGCGATGCTGCACGTATACCTTCTCTTCCGTATCACGGGAGAATGCAACATCGAGCTTTGTGAGTACGCCATCCTTAAGCATTCTCTGCCAATCGGTCTGGTACAAGAAATCCGTGACAAAATGGCGGTCGCCATAGAAGAGCCATGATTTCCCGTCTGCACCGAGCTCCTCGCGTTCCTCAAGGAATGCGCGGAAAGGCGCTACGCCCGTACCCGGACCAACCATAATGATCGGCGCGTCCGGATCAGCCGGCAGCTTGAAATTCGGATTTTGCTGAATATAGATCGGCAGGCTGTCGCCCGCTTCAACTCGCTCTGCACAATGCACGGAACAAACGCCGTACCGCTCGCGGCCATGCGCTTCGTAACGAACCGCTCTTACCGTGAGATGAACCTCATCCTCATTCGCTTTGAAGCTGCTCGCTATAGAATATAAGCGTGCCGGAAGCTTCCGCAAAATAGCGACAAAGCTGCTAGGCGTTAACTGCCAAGGTGCGAAATCTTGAACCAAATCAAGCAGGTCGCGCCCATTGATATAGCTCTTAAGCGCTTGCTCTTGCCCTGGAGCCAGCAGCTCTTGTAGAGCTGTGTTCGAGGTGAGCTGAGCGGCTTGCGTTAGCAATGGTTTCGTTAAAGCTGTAATTTCGTAATGCTTTAGCAGTGCCTCGCGCAAAGACTTTTGCTCGCCATTCTTATTAATAGCAACGGAATCGGTAGGCGCAAAGCCCAATTCATGAATAATGGCATCTACTAGAGCCGGATGGTTCTCCGGGTATATGCCAAGGCTGTCGCCGGGCTCATACTGCAAGCCTGAGCCTTCAAGGGAAAGCTCCAAATGGCGTGTTTCCCGGTCAGAGCCGCGGCCGTTCAAATTGATGTTAGCAAGCACTTCGGCTTTAAACGGATTAGTCCGTGAATACACAGAAGCCTCTGGCGTTGTGCTGCTGCTCGACTCTTTAGCAGAATCACCGGATCCAGCAGCTGCTGAGCCAGCGCCTTCATTTAGTGAGCTAATAACCTGTGCGATCCAGCCAGCAACCGGCTCATCGTAATCCAGATCACAATCAACGCGCGGAGCTAGCCGCTTGCCGCCAAGCTCCTCAAGACGCTGGTCAAAATCCTTGCCCGTCTGACAGAAAAACTCATAGGACGTGTCTCCAAGAGACAGCACGGAGAAACGCAGATTCTCAAGCTGTGGCGCTCTCTTGCTATAAACAAACTCATGGAAAGCCCGCGCATTATCCGGCGGCTCGCCTTCGCCATGCGTACTGACGACCAAAAACAGGTTTTCTACTTTTTTCAAGCCATTTGTCTTGAACTTGTTCATCGCAGCTAGCGTGACTTGGAATCCTTGCTCTTCCAGCTTTCGTGACAAGCTTGTTGCGATTCTTTGGCAATTGCCGGTTTGGGAGCCAAAGAGCACCGTTACCTCGCGGGAAACGGGAGCTTGACTTGCTATAGAGATGACCTCCGCTGCGTTTGACTCTCCCGAAACAGCTTGCAGCTCCGTGCTTGCTGTCGATAAAGCCGTTGTTTGGCGGGCGAACAAATAGCCTGTAAGCCATATTTGCTGAGACTCGGTTAGGGATGGCAGAAGGCGATTAAGAAGCTCGACTTGCTCTTGACTAAAAGGACTGTTCGTTACCTGAAGTTGCAACAATATCCACCTCTCATAAACATAAAATCATCTTCTATTTTAATAGTCAGATAAAAAAAAGCATTATAATATTACTTAACCTAACATAATCAGACAAAACCTTCAACGATGTTGTACGCCGCTCCATTTCCCATATTTATGCAATTCGGCCCAATTACCCGTTAAAATAAAGAAATCAGGGCTATTTGCCCTGATTTTCGTTAGTTTATTAGAAAAAATGATGGTTTGGATATAAAAAAGTGATAGTTAAACGATTTATTCTTCCACTAAAATGGCGGCTAAATGAAAATCGTTCTCGTTATTTTCGCTTTATTTAAAAAATTATAAAATAAAAAAGGGCTGCCAATGCAAACCGATAATAGGCGAACCATGAAAGCCTGATTTTTTTCATCATATTAATGAAGGTAACTACAGCTATCATTCCGACGATGAAAGCGGCAATGAGACCGATCAAGAACAACGGCAAATCCGACATCGTGAGGAATTCTCGGCTCTTGAAAAGATCGATCCCGCTCGCGCCGGCCATTATGGGAACGGAGACGATAAACGTAAACTCTGCAGCAGCCTTCTGGCTGGTGCCAAACAGCATGCCGCCGGAAATCGTCGAGCCTGAACGCGAGAAGCCCGGCCACAAAGCGAGCACCTGGAAGCAGCCTATCGCAAAGGCTTGCTTATATGTAATATCGTCGAGCTCCTCTGCGCTAGGCTTCCTCCTCACCCGATCCGCGATAATCATGAGTATCCCGCCTGCAACAAGTCCGATCAGAACCTTTTGCGCGACAAACAGCTCCCCTTTAATAAAGGAATGAAGGAGGACGGCACAGATTCCGGCAGGAGCCATCGCAATAATAACGTGAAAAGCGTTTAATCCCGATTTTTTGCCGATATTAAAATTGAGCAAGCTTGCAAACCGCTTTCGATATAAGACCAGCACAGCAAGAACAGCCCCGAATTGGATGACCACCTCAAAGGTTTTGGCTTTGTCACCCGTAAAATTCAGCAGCTCTCCAGCCAAAATCAAGTGGCCGGTTGACGATACGGGCAAAAATTCCGTCAAGCCTTCTATGATACCCATAATAATGGCATTAATTAAATCACCCAACGCCCGATTCCCCCTCAAAAAAATGATTCACAACCGCTTTATACAAGCTTATGCATGTCCGTATGCGTCCATCTCATTTTCTGTCAAATCGGTGACAATTTCTATTTTGCGGATACGGTTATCGTCTCGCTCGCGTATGATAAACGTCATATTGCCATACGTCCACGGTTCTCCTACCGGCAGCTCCGGCTTCTGATTAAACAGCCAGCCCCCGATCGAATCCACCTCTTCGCTTTCCAGATCCGTACCAGCGGCATCGTTCAAATCGCTGATCAACGCTTTTCCGTTAACCAGATACCGCTGCTTCTCAATGAATTCGATTTCCTTCACTTCGTCTGCATCAAATTCATCACGAATTTCCCCAACAATCTCTTCAATGATGTCCTCGATCGTAATTAAGCCGGCCGTTCCGCCGTACTCATCGAGCAAAATCGCAATATGAACGCGTTCCAGCTGCATTCTACGAAGCAATTTGTTGATCGGCATGACCTCTGGGATGGACATAACGGGCTGAAGCAGCTCATGAACATCGACATTCCGATCTGTGTCATATCGCAGAAAAAACTTTTTTGTGTTAAGAATGCCTATAATATTATCCTTGCTGCCCTTGGCAACAGGAAACCGTGTATATTGCTCCTTCTTGATCGTAGCTAAATTTTCTTCCGAGGTTTGATCCACATACAAACAGATCATATCGGTTCGCGGAACCATGATTTCCCGTGCGAGCCTTTCATCAAAGGCAAAAATCCGGTTCACGTAACCGAATTCGCTTTGGTTGATTTTCCCGCTTTCATAGCTTTCCGACAAAATGATCCGGATCTCCTCTTCGGAATGCGCTTCGTGCTCATTTGCGGGCTTTAGTCCTAGCAGTCGCACCAATCCATTCGCCGAGCCGTTAAGCAGCCATATGAACGGAAACATCACCTTGTAAAAAACGATGATGATCGGAGCCGTCCATTGACTGACCTCCTCCGATTTGATGATCGCCAGCGTCTTCGGAGCAAGCTCGCCTAGCACGACATGCAAATACGTGACGATTACAAAAGATATAACAAACGATAGAACCGAGCTTAGCTCGCCTTCTATATGGAGACGGTCAAATATCGGATGCAACATTTGCTCAACCGTCGGCTCGCCTAACCAACCAAGCCCGAGCGCCGTAATCGTAATGCCAAGCTGGCAGGCGGATAAATATCCGTCAAGCTTGCTCGTGACCTGCTCTACCGCTCTAGCATTTTTCAAGCCTTCCGCTACCATTTGATTGACCCGGCTAGCGCGCACTCGAATAATTGCGAACTCCGTCGCGACAAAAAACGCAGTAAATACGAGCAATAACGCGAATATTAAAAGTTTTAAAACCATAGTTATCTCCCTTTTCTAGCTGGAGATGCTATTAATAGCCTACCTCAACCGATGCATTAACGATATAAATCAAATCGTTTTTATCATCTTTATCCGGCAGGACTATACCGCTGGTTGTCAGCATGCCGCCATCCATCAGCTCAACGGTCACCTGACCGTATGGCAGCACCGCTTTTACCTGCTCAATATCAAGCAGCTCATGGTCGCATGGAAGCGCTAGCCTGACTCGCACCTTCATGTTATCGAGCGACCCGCCAGGCAGAACAGACCGCAGTCCGGGCATCGAATTGTGGTGAATCGCGTTTTGGACCGCACGCACCGATGCCTTCGTAATATTTTGACCGTGAAGATCGCATCCCATGCCAATTTCTATAAAAAATAAGTTGTCCACTTAAATATCCTCTCCCTTATTTATGCATTTGATACATGCTTGCTCCATTACCACGGCACATCATCATTCGGACTAGTTCCCTCGCCTGCCGGAGTGTAGCTGTAGCCGGAATCAGCGTCCTCGGAAGGCTTTTTGCTTCCAATGCGCGGCATGACATCGACCAAATCCAGCGGCTGAACGAGCTCCACCGGCGACATGCCCTTCTCAAACTGGAAGGCGTCTCCTTCGATGACAACGACATAACGGCCGTTATGTTTGGCAAAATGAATGGCAGCGCCAAAATCAGCCAGCAGCCCCTTCACCGTTACGCTGTCCAATTTAAACGAAAACGGCAAATCCGGCTTTTGCTCGACTAACGCGGCGGCAGCTACCTCCACTTGCTCCGGCGTCCACCACTCCTGCAGGTCACGCTTCTCGCTCGCCGCCCATACCTCAACCGCATTTTCCTCTTCACGGCGCTCGGAGCTCTCATCCTCCTGCCATTTGTCGGCAATGTATTGATGTACCATTTCTACGACCTGCTCACCCATAACCTCTGGCAACGGCTTCTCATAGGATACATATTTAAGGAAGTCCTCAAAATAACGGGCATGCGACGCCTGATGAATTTTGAGCTCCCAGTGCTCCAGCATTCCCTCCTCCGGCATATGCGGATATTGGATGGACTTGATGCTGCGAGCGCTTATCGCCATTTCTACTTGCGAAATCAAGTTTTTCTCATCGGAAATCCGGGCGATCTTCGGCTCGAAATCACATTTGAGCAAAAACAAAAACGGCTCATCGAAATACGTATTCAGCTTGGACAAGGCAATAATAAACGCTCCGCCCCTTACTGCGCTCGTATCCATATAAATGCGAACAAGCTCGTCCGCGATGCCGATAAACCGCTCCTTCGAGTCCGCGTCACGCAGCCTCTGAAATAAATTGTAGTTTTGGTTGCTTCCCAGCTCATAACCCGGTTCCACCATAAATCGGCCGATTTTGGTAGGAGCGCCCGCAGAGTTCGGATTGCGCTCTACTTTCCTTTTGACGATGCGCTTAAATTCATCATCCAAAAACTTCTGAATTTCGCTATCCTCGTAGGTGTCCTCTTCGAGCGTTTGATAATGCTTGAATCGCTTGCCTGATGAGGCAGCGCTCTCCTCACCATCGGTATGAATGACGAAAAATGATAAGTACTGCATATTAAAATCCACGTTGATAATTCCTCCAAGCTAACTAATGTCATCTCCTTAGGATAGCATATCTCTCCTCTTCGCGACATCAGACGGGAGAACCTCGCAAGCAGACTTCGTCATTGCAGCGTGCTCTTAGGCGGACATAGGCAGCATGATGCATAGGGCTAAAGAGTGGCTGGTGCAAGCATGTAATGCAATAAGGTATGCCATTATTTTCAACCAATTTTACAATTTTAAATCAGAAGGGTTATTCACGTTGAACGGAAAGGCTGGCTTTGCAGGGTGTAGGAAAGAAAACAATTCCATCCTAAATAAAGACGCAAGCCGGGGGTGTTTTGTAACAATCTGTTGGAGGAATGTCGGAGTGTGAAGATCCATCTCAAACGGCGGCTGCGATAAACAGATTCATAACCGCCGATTTGAAACGCGTGGATGTATGAATAAGAATGCTTAATAAGGTGCGGCTTGGTAACGGTAAGCCGGCGTCCGCTCCGTATCATCAAAGCTGCGATGCCAAATGCCGGTAGTAGCGGGTGACATCGGCGGGATTAGCCATGACCATCGCCCGGTAACCGCTCTCCCATGATCCAGCTCTTGCTTCTCGAAACGAAGGAACTGCTCGGCAGCCGTATGATGATCAACAATGCTGACGCCCTGTTTTTTGAAAGAATGAAGCACCGCTGCATTCAGCTCTACTAACGCGCGGTCCTTCCAAAGCGAAGTATTCGTCGCCGTATCGAACCGGAACAGCTTTGCAACGGTTGGCAATTGATTATAGCGATCGGTATCCGATAAATTTCTTGCGCCGATTTCCGTACCCATATACCAGCCGTTAAACGGGGCTGCTGCATAGGAAATGCCTCCGATCTCCAGCGCCATATCGGATATAAAAGGAACGGCGTACCATTGCAGCTTCAATTGCTCGAATTCACTATTTTCCGGATGCGACAGAGGTACCTCAAGCACCGTTTCTTGCGGCAACGGAAACCACTTCGGCGCTTTTCCCTCCAGCTGAATGACAAGCGGCAGCACGTCGAATCTAGTACCCGCTCCACGCCAGCCTAGCTTCTGGCAAGCATCGGTGAAGGCAAGCGATGCTGAATCGCCAACGATTTCGTTTTCCTTGCGATAGCCTGCATAACGAACTAGCTGATGATTCCATATTCTTAAGCGGTTATCCGAATGGCTCGCAGGAAAAATCGTAATCGCCGGCCGAATCCTTCCGCTGTTGGTTGCATAGCTCATATGGTTGAATATGCGTTCTGCTGCGCCAAGCTCATCGCGAACATCGCGAGCATCAAACACTTCAAGCGTCTGCCAAAACAAACGTCCGATGCAGCGGTTATTGTTCCGCCAAGCCATTTTCGCGCCATGCTTCAGCTCTTCATAGGTATGCGTGTATGCGCCAGTCTGCTCAATTTGCTCCAAAACCTCTTGAATTCTTCGTTTCGCATCCTCTTCGCTCTTGCCAAGCTCAAAGTAAGCTTCTCCCAAAAAAGCCGTTGCTTGCTCAGCTATCTTTCTTCTCGTGGTTGTTGTCATCCTCATTCGCCTCGTTCTCCGCTAGCTTTAACAATACTCTGCGTTTTCTATATAACATCGTCGCCGCTTCCGACACATCGTTCAGCATGCCTCGATTAATTATAGCTCCAAATAGCATACCTGCTACCGGAATCATTTGAAATAGCTTCTTCCAGCCAAAATTATCCCGATAAACCGTTATAACCTCTCGCCAGCCCTGCAGCTGCGACATCATTTGATTGCTGCGGCTCGTTTTGTCGTAAGCGCTGAGCTCCTCCAGAATCGCTTTTTTTCCTACGATATCAGACGATGCGAATTGCATGACCTTAACCGCAAAGACGCGCTCCTCTTTTATTTTCGGATCGAAGCCATAACAGATCGCAATCTCTTGAATAATTTTTAGCGACAGGCCAAGAACAGCCGGAATATCGACAGCCAGCGTAAAAATGCCGCCAATGCCGGTTGTCGCTCCCTGGAGCGTCGCAAGCGTCGAGCGGCTTGTTGATAATTGCTCCGCGCTTCTATTCATAACGAGCAGCGGCATCCCGGCAACATCTTCAATCGTAAGCCGGTCTTCTTCCTCATTGGAAAATACAGCTGCCGGATCAGCGTTGCGCTGCATCCGTTCGATGACCGAGCGTTCGGAAATGAGATATTTCCCTCCCGTTTGAATATAGCTGCCGATCTCGTCGACCGCTTGTCCGATCTTCTCTTGGATGAACTTTGGCGTCACTTTATCGAGCAGCATAAACGGCAATCGCCCAAGCTTCTCCCAAAACCATAAATCCTTCTGGCTGCTCTCCCAAGCCGCGATCTCGCGCAGCGCTAATTGCAAATTCTCCTCTGTATCTAGTGCACCAGACAACGCCATCACTCTCCTTGTTTGCAAGTAATACGCAATCAGCCCGCAATCGGATTCGTCTTTCACATTATTGTTCCAATTTGCGGCCCATAAACAGCGTCATCACGAAGGAAAAGCGATTATTGCGATCGTCTAGCGCAGCACATGCAGCCCGCTGCCCCCTGCGGAGCGGGAACGCAACAAGGACCGCCGCGATAACCGCGGCGATCCTTGAGAAGACGTCAGGCTGATCAAATAACCATTCGTAAGCATGCACTGCCCAGCTTCTTAGCCATATAAGCAGAGCAACACAGGTGGCAGCCATACGTCCCCGTTCTTATCGAAAACCTCCGGTTGGACGTTATAATGCTCCCTATTATATCCGAGTTAAGCTTCTTCGCCCAGCAATGATGTGAGATTTCCACGGTAAAACAGCTTTAGCATATGCAAGGCACGCGTACAGCCGACGTAGAGCAGCTTCGCATCAAGCGGCGCATACGCCTCCTCGCTAGCATCTGCTACCAGCACGGCATCAAACTCCAAGCCTTTGGATAAATAGACAGGCACGACCGACAACCCGCCGCCATAAGCTGGCTGCTTGCTTTGCACAAGCGATGCTTCCAAGCCGCGATCGATCAAATGCTTATGGATTTCCTCGCATTCAAGCGCCGTGCGGCCGATGACGGAAATCGTCTCGTATTCGCCCTTCTCTTGCCATTCCCGAACGGTCGTCTCAAGCGCCTCAAGCCACTTGTCATTGGATACAGGCTCCGTGGCAACGGCATCACCGCTCCGGAATACAGGAACCGCCGGTTTGACGCCGCCAGTCATGCTTCCCAATATTTTGTTCGCGAACTCAATAATTTCCATCGTCGAGCGATAGCTTCGGTTCAGCTCATAGAAGCCGATCTGCTCCTCTTCGAATAACGCGGTCAGCTCCGACCAGCTTTGCACGCCGGTGTATGCATGGATCCCCTGCTGCAAATCGCCTAATACGGTCATCGACGCTGTTCTTTGGCACAGACGGAGCACCTCGAGCTGGAAGGGTGAATAATCCTGCGCTTCGTCAATGACGATATGGTCGAATGCCTGCTTCGGCAAGCCGAAGAGCTGAAGCTGGATATAAGCAAGCGGAGCCAAGTCCTCGGCGGCTGCGACTCCCTTTTTCAACCGATCCGCGGTAGCTGCTGCGATCGCCTTCGGAATGCCTGCCGCGAGCTGCTTGCCGCTGAATAGGGACGCATAAAGCTGCACGGATGTATAGGCCGGAATTTTTTTCGTAAAGCTGTTAAACTTCGTGAGCGCCTTTGCCCGAACTTTCTTATCGGCGATTCCCTTCATCTTCAGCTCAGACTCGAACCAGCGGCGAATACGGCTAACGAGTCGATCCCTCTTCTTCATTAGCGTCTCGTCGCCGTAGTCGGTTTCATACCATTCGCGCATTTGCGCCGGAGACAGCTCAAGGCCGTCAATCGGCACAAACGGCGTCGCCGGTACGATCCGCTGTTCAAAATCAACTATACGCTCGTCGACAATCGCCTTGAAAGCCAAATGGCCTTTAAAACGGCCGGACGCATGCTCGATCTCATCCGCGGTCCGCCTCTCTTCAAACCAATAAGCCATCGTATCGGACGGATCGCTGACGGCAATCGTCTTCTCTAGCAGCTCTAGCGACCAATCGCTAAAGGTGGTCTGCTGGATATCTCCAACGCCAAGCTCCGGCAGTACGCCGGATATGTAGTCTAGAAACATACGGTTTGGCGCGAAAATAATCATCCGCTCCGCCCGCATCCGATCGGCGTATTGGTAGAGCAGGAAGGCAAGGCGGTGCAGCGCTACGGTCGTTTTACCGCTTCCCGCTACCCCTTGAATAAACAAAGCCTTGTTGCGGTCCGCACGAATAATCCGGTCCTGCTCGCCTTGAATCGTCGAGACGATATCCCGCAGCTTATTATCCTTGTTCTCGCCAAGCCGGTATAATAGAAATTCGTCAGTGACCGAGCCTTCCTCCTGGCCGCGTACGTAGCTGTCGACCAAACGGACAATCTCTCCCTGACGAATCATGAAATTCCGCTTTAAATGCACATAACCTTCGATTTCACCATCAGGCGATTCGTAGGAAGCTGGCGCCTCGCCGCCTGTGAAGGAATAGAATACGCTGGCAGCCGGTGCGCGCCAATCGATGACCAGCAGCTCGTTGCTGCCTTGCTTTGCGACGCCTGCTTTTCCAATATATAAAGGTTTCTGCTCGCCTATAGGCAGCTCCTGAAAGTCAATGCGGCCGAAATAAGGCTCGCGCTTGGAAATTTCAAGTCTCAATCTCCGTTCCTCTTGCTGCAAATCGAGCATTTGCTCCGTAAAATCGTCGCCCTTATAGCGCGGGCCAATAGCTTGCAGCTGGGCGAGAATGTCTTGTAATGACGCCGTTAATCGTTCTTGCTCTTCTTGATAGGCACTTTGAACGGTCATGTCAGTTACCTCCTAAGTTTTATGTGCTGGAAAATAAAAAAGAGAAGCCCCAATATACCATAGGACGGCTTCCCAAAGCAATCAGGAGTTTGCAGTCATGCCTATGAGCCAGACGGCTCCGATTATAAGCAATAAATTAAGCCCGAACAGAAACGGAATGCCTACTGTAAACGAACGATGCTTCGTTTTGTGACGCCACGTATTCATAGCAAGCCAAGTGCCTCCCGCTCCGCCAATCGCGCTCAGCAAGAACAAACGCTTCTCAGGAACGCGCCTGCGATGTTTTTTCGCACTCTTTTTATCATAGCCCATCAACACAAAGGTATAGCAGTTAAGGAGTACGAAATAAATGATTAAAACATATAAGGCCATAACGACATGCCCACATCCTCTCTTCAAAAAAAGCTTGCTGGCCATAATCGGGCCGGCCGAGCAAAATTACGTATTTCTCGGCTTCGCCCGATTTGTCGGTGCAGCAGAATAGGGATCATCCGGCCAATAATGCTTCGGATACCGCCCCTTTAAATCCTTCTTCACTTCAAAATAAGCGTTCTCCCAGAAGCTTCTTAAATCTCTCGTTACTTGGACGGGACGCTGGGACGGCGACAATAAATGAAGCGTAACCGGCAGCCTTCCTCTCGCAAGCAGAGGAGTGTCCTTAAGGCCAAACAGCTCCTGTAGCCGGACGGCAAGCACGGGCGACTCGGGATCGCTGTAATCAACCGGGATTCGCGAGCCGCTTGGCACGACGATATGGGTCGGCACCTGCTCATCCAGCTCTTGCTTCTGCTTCCAGCTAAGCTTGCCTTCCAGCAGCTGCAGCATCGATAGCTTTTGCAAATCCGAACGGCTTTTCATACCGAAAATATGCGGCTTTAACCATTCCCCAACCGATTCCAGCAGCGCCTCATCGGAAGCCTCCGGCCAATCCTCGCCCGCAAGAGCCATCAGTTTCATCCTTGCCTTCAACTGCTGCGCCTGCTTGCTCATTGGCAGCATAACAAAACCAGCCTGCTTAATCGCGGTTATTAAGGTGTCTGCGACCTGCTCTTCATCAGGCTTCTGCAGGATGGACTCCTTCATTACGATGGAGCCAAGCCGAGTACGCTTCCTCGCCCTCACTGCCTGCGCTTGGGAATCCCATTCCACTACATCCTCGTTCGTTATGTAGCTTGCCATATATTGCTCGATCATAGGCAGACTTAGCTCTGCTGCAAGCCGCATACGGCTTTCTGTACCGGCATCATCCAGCTCGCAAGCAGCTAGATAAGGCGATCGCGATAGCGGCTGCAGCTCTGGCAGCACCGCGCCTCTTCCATTTGCCAGCAAATAACGCCCGTCGCTGCGGCGCTGGGCGATACGGTCGGGATAAGCAAACCCAAGCAGAACACCGAGCGGGAGCTTTAGGTTATGAGCCACTTCATTCACAGCCGATGCCCGCTTCGGAACAAGCCGCTCCCATTGGTCCGCTTGTGCCATTATGCGATAAGCGGCTCCACTGCTTGGATGCTCTGCGCTTCCGCTGTTCGAACCTTTGCGTTCCGTGCGCCCGGCCAACCGGTATAGAAGCTCTAGCCGCAGCTGAATATCAACATTGCGCTCTTGCGGAAGCAAATCGCGTTCGCTTAATAAGGCAGCAACCTCGCATGCCACTCGCGTCTCTCCTATTTCTGCAGCCTGCAAAATCATCGCGCCGAGCCGGGGATGCAGCCCGAACTGCGCCATCCTCGCTCCTGCAGCTGTCGGTTTGCCGCTGTTATCAATCGCATTCAGCAGTTGCAGCAGCGATTTAGCTTGCTCGTAAGCAGCAGCGGGCGGCGGCGTTAGCCAATCCAGCTCTGATGGATCTTGGATGCCCCAAATCGCTAGCTCCAGTACAAGTGAGGCAAGATCTGCCTCAAGCAGCTCAGGCGTGCTTTGTTCAGGCAAATAGGGATGCTGAATTTCGGTCCAGAGCCGGTAGCAGCTTCCAGGTGCCAGACGTCCCGCCCTGCCGCGGCGCTGATCGGCTGACGCCGTGGAGACAGCCACCGTTTCCAGCCGCGTCATGCCTGTTCTTGGCGAAAAGCGCGGAACGCGCATTAGCCCGCTGTCTACTACAATCTTAACGCCTTCAACCGTCAAGCTGGATTCCGCAATCGAAGTCGCAAGCACGATTTTGCGCTCTCCGGCTGAGCATGGCGCAACGGCTGCATCCTGCTTCTCCAGCGGCAAGCTGCCATGCAGCTCCTCGATCCGAACACCGGATGGAAGGCCGGCTTCATATAACCGCCTTGCCGTCCGGCGTATTTCCGCGACTCCCGGCAAAAATGCAAGCACATCTCCATCATGTAGACGCAGCGCTTCGACAATCGTACGAGCCATATGCGGCTCAATTGGTCCAGAAAGCTTCGCTTTCGCATAATGCGTCGCAACCGGGAATACCCGTCCTTCGCTCCGAATGACAGGCGCTCCGCCAAGCAGCTCGGCAATCGGCTCCGCAGCAAGCGTCGCGGACATGACAATGAGGCGCAAATCCTCGCACAGAAGAAGCTGCGACTGCAAGCATAACGCAAGTCCAAGATCACCGTGCAAATGACGCTCGTGGAACTCATCGAACAGGATCGCTCCGACCTCTTCGAGCGCCGGGTCCTCCTGAAGCATCCGAGTGAGCACGCCCTCCGTGACGACCTCAATGCGCGTGCGCGGACCAACCCGCGAGTCAAGCCTAACGCGGTAGCCAACCGTCTCGCCCGCCTGCTCGCCCAGTGATTTAGCCATGAATTGGGCAGCAGAGCGTGCCGCCAGCCTGCGCGGCTCAAGCATGATGATCTTTTTGCCGTGAAGCCATGGCTGATCCAGCATCGCAAGCGGAACACGCGTCGTCTTCCCTGCTCCCGGTTCCGCCACTAGCACAGCATTAACGCCCCTTCGGAGCGACTCAAGCAGCTCGGGCAGCACCGCATCAATCGGCAATTGCAGTTGATTCATGCTGATTACTCCTTTACCATCTGCCATCTATTTCACGATTCGCAGCATTTGGACGACTGGCCTGTTGTCGCCGGGCAAGGCAGCCTCGCTGCTGAACAGCTGGGAGGAGCCATCACCATCGAGAAAAATCCCGTCAACAAGCTTGCCGTCGCCGATGCTGGCAACAATCGCTTCCCGAAACACGGCTAACGATCCCTTCGTTTCGCTCACAATTAAGTACAAAGCACCCGCATTGTCGTATACGGCTGCCGAACGCAGCCGATTATCATCTGGGAAAGGGGCATTTTCCTTAATCGTTTGCTGAATCCATTCGTCGTCATTCCCAAGGCTCATACTAATGCCGCCCTGCGCCCAGAATCGCGTATGGTCCTTCACTCTCAGCTCGGAAGCATGACGGGCAACCTGTACGCTCAAAGCATCCGAAGCGCCGTCCCACACCAGCGTTCCGCGCGCATACTTTACGTTCTCATTTCCCGTTCCAAAATTACCGATCTCTTTGTTAACCGGCAGACTGTCCACCATGCCGATGCTCAGCAGCTGATTGCCATAAAAAAATCCGCCGTTAATGCCTACTTTGCCTGCAAGCGTAACGTTGTTATTGATCGTCTCCAGCGTTACGTACGCTGGTTTCGTCTGGAGCACATGAAGCTTCATTCCGTTAAAGGAAGCTTCTGAAAAATAAGTATAGTGCAGCCCTTTCTCAGCAGCTAAAGGGTCGGAAGCCGATTTATTGCCAAGCGACATGATCATAAAATAGAGCATGATTGCTAGAATTGCGACGATGCCCGCCAAAATACTGATAATGGCAACCAGCTGCTTTTTGCTCATCCGAGCAGGCTCTTTCATTTCCATCTCTCATGATTCTCCTTGCCTTGTTATCATTTAAACCAACCTTTCGTTCTGAACCAAGCGTACATGCCAATACCAATGACGAGCATGACCGTTATGACGGCAAAATAGCCCCAGTCCCACTCCAGCTCCGGCATATAGTGAAAATTCATGCCATATATGCCCGCTAGAAAAGTGAGCGGCATAAAGATCGTCGTGATAACGGTGAGCGTCTTCATAATCGAATTCATCCGGTTTGAATTAAACGAGATGTAGCTGTCTCGCAAATCTGCCGTCATTTCTCTGCTTGAATCCATCATTTCGGACAGCTTAAGCAAATGGTCATAAATATCATGATAAAAAGCCAAATACGGCTTCAGCCCATCAATGCGATCCGAATTCGTCAGGCGGTACAGCAAATCCCGCATCGGCACGATTGTTTTGCGAAGGCGAAGCAAGCGAGACCGAATGTTGAAAATATCGCTCATCGCCGTCTTGCTTTGCATTTCGTCGCCGCCGATTTCCATATCAAGCAGCTGGTCCTCCAGCTCATGAACGGCAGGGAAATATTGGTCGACCAGCTTGTCCATCACGAGATAAGCCGCATAGATCTGGCCTCTCTCGCCTATTTTGGAACTAGCCATAAGCTTGGCCATCGCTTCGTCAATTTCAGGCGACCGCTCATAATGGAATGTTACGATAAACTGCGGCCCCAGAAACAGATTAATTTCATTTACCGTCAACGTCTTCCCCTCAACCTCATGCAGCACAAAAAAATGAACATCATCGTAATGATCCATTTTGGGCCGCTGAAGCAAATGGTAGCAATCCTCGATCGCCAGCGGATGAAAGTGGAAAAACGTATCGAGCAGCCTGCATTCCTCTTCCTTCGGATCGTTGAAATCAACCCAATACCATTCGAGATCAGCCGTCTTCAGCTCTTCAATCGTCAAATCCGTCAACCATTCTTTTTGTTTCGTATAGCCAATAATCCGTATCACGGGATTCGTCCTCCCATTCACCACGTTAGATAGTCGATAACTGATCGTTCAACTTATCCATTTTACATGAAATACTAGCCGCTGTAATGTCATTCCGCTATTTTTGGCGTATCGGCCGCTTCTTTTACGACTCAAGTCTATGGCATGAATAACGTTTTAACCTTAGTTTTGCCAACTAATCGCTGCGGTTATCTAATGCCGCATGAAAAAAACCGCTTGAAACAAGCGGCCTTGAGCACGATCAAGCAACATGAGGCAGCATATGACGCGGCATTACGTGTTCAGCCTCATATGCGTATAGTATGGTTCGAAGCCGAACTTTGCCCAAAAGCCTTGTCCTCGCGGATTGGATTGCAGCACATCTATCCTCACTTTGGCGCCAAGTTGAAACGAGCCGTTAATTAACTGCTGCAGCATCATGCTGCCATACCCCTTGCTCCGATGCTCGTTCCCTATTTAAAACTGCCTAAGGTACACAAACGATTCTTCTGGAAAATATTCATCGATGTATCAAAATATCCATCGCTCTCGCCGTCCAATCCTCGATCGCCTACCTTACTCCTCCTGCTGCGTTCGGGTTGCCTCAAGCACCGTCTCATAAACCGCTTCACCGATAGCGCAGCCGATTGTAGTCGCAGCGCCTGCATAAGCATGCACCGCATTCCAGCTAGCCGCTTGACTGACTCCAATGACGATCGCATCCGTCGTCGTGCCGGTCGCAGAATTGCCGGTCGCTTTTTCGACGATGCCTAGCTGCTGGAGGGCGGCCGTTTTTGCTTCTGTGGCCGTTATGATGGCATTCACCATAGCGGACTCAGACATTTGGCCGTCGACGAGCAGTATCGTATTAATCGTACCCGGCGTATAAGCTGAGAAGGTGCTGCGCGGCAAGCCTGCCCTCGCCGCATTCCGCGTGCCGACAGTCGTGCAGCATAGCAGCTTGAACTTGTCGCCTTCCAACTCGGTTACCGCCGCATGCGTCAGCTTAGCCGCTGTAATCAAACCAATCGTGTGAGCGGGGTCGCTGCCCCACTCCGCGCATTGCCGAACGAGATCTCGCACAGGATCATCACATTGATAGGTAAGCGGCACCTTCCAGTTAATAATCCGATTCGCATAAGAGAAACCTCCCGGATGAACGGCGCTGCTCAGCGCATGCAGCTGATCCTTAGTGCGTACTTCAATCCGATCCGCTAGCAGCTGCAGGCTAACTCCGCTCCAAATGGCTGAATCAAAACGATAGCCTTGGCGAAATGGTTGCGTCATAGCGCCTCCTCCTTCTGCTGACCAAGCAGCTCATAAATGAGCGGCATGTTGAGGTATTTGCGCGCATGCTCCGCCAACCGATCGAACGCTGCTTCTCGTCTTTCTTGAAAGCGGAGCTCTGCGGGAAGGCCTGGCAATCCCTTGGATTCACGCAACCCATTCAACCAATGCCTCCGAAAATCATCATTATGCAGAATGCCGTGAATAAACGTTCCCCACAGCTTGCCATCAGCCTTGCTAGCTCCTTCAGCGACATACGCGGAGGAAGCTCCTATTGCTAGATTCGCTTGATGCTCCCTAACTTCAAACGGCTGGTAATCTGTCTCATCCTCGCGAGACCATATGACTTCACCCATATGGATCTCGTAACCCTCGATCAAAGCAGGCAAGTCATGCCCGCGGAATCGGCTGATCCCCTCGACACGAACCGTTCTTTTTTGCTCCGCAAAACGGACCTCGAATGGAAAAAAACCAAGTCCATCCGTTTCCTCTATAGCCGATTCCACGTGCAGCGGATCATACAGCCGCGTGCCGAGCATCTCATAACCGCCGCAAATGCCGACTAAAGCTCCACCGCCGGACACATGTTTCTGGATCAACTCGTCTAGCCCTATTTCCTTCAGCCATATCAAATCTGCGATTGTATTTTTGCTGCCGGGAACAATAACCGCGTCGGGATTGCCCCATTGCTCCGCATGTTCAATATAACGAAGCTGAACGTCTTTCTCGAAGCGCAGCGGGTCCATATCGGTAAAATTCGAAATCCGAGGCAGCCGTATAACCGCTATATCCAGCTCCCGCTGCTCGGCATTCCCTTCCTTATGGACGTGTGCATGATGCTTGCTAAGCGATAACGAATCCTCGTCCTCCAGCTCTAGTCCCGGCATATACGGCATAACGCCAAGCACCGGTTTTCCCGTTCGCGCTTCCAGCCAATCCAGTCCAGGCTGCAGCAGCGATACATCGCCTCTAAATTTATTGATAATAAATCCGCCAACGCGGTCGCGTTCATCCTGCTCAAGCAGCTCAAGCGTGCCTACAATGGAAGCGAATACGCCGCCCCGATCAATATCGGCAACTAGAATGACAGGGGCATCCGCCCACGCCGCCATCCGCATATTGACGATATCGCGGTCCTTCAAATTAATTTCGGCCGGGCTGCCCGCCCCTTCCAGCACTACGATATCGTAATCCTCTCTCAAACGCCGAAGCGAAGCTTGTACAATGCTGCCGGCTGTCGGTAAATATTTTTCGCGGTATTCCACTGCATCATAATCACGCAGCGGCTTGCCGTGCACGACAACCTGAGAGACCATTTCTCCCGTCGGCTTCAGCAAAATCGGATTCATGTCCGTCGTCGCCAAAATGCCGCAAGCATCCGCCTGCATCCCTTGCGCGCGCCCGATTTCTTTGCCGTCCCAAGTTACATAGGAGTTGAGCGACATATTTTGCGATTTGAAGGGAGCGGTGCGCCAGCCGTCCGTTTTGAAAACCCGGCAGAGCGCAGCCGTGATCAAGCTTTTCCCCACATCCGATGCCGTGCCCTGAACCATAATCGTCCGACCATGCTTTGTATCTATGCTGTACACCTTTTCTTCAGATGGACTCATTTGACACCGCGTCTTTGAAGCAAGCATTGCTTTAATGCCGCTACCAGCTGCTCATTTTGCTCGCGAAGCTTAACGGCAACCCGGATATACGTGTGATCAAGGCCAGCAAATCTTGACGCATCACGAATTAGGACGCCCAGCTTGCCCATCTCCAGCTGGAGCATGCTGGCGCTAAGCTCCGCATCCTTCGGGATACGGACGAGCAAATAGTTAGCCGCGCTTGGGTTAACTTCAAAACCGATTGCTTGCAGCTCCTTCGTCAGCCAAGGACGTTCCTCTAGCAGCCACGCCATCGTCCGTTCGGAATAATCCGTCTCGTTCAGCACCGATTCGCCGATCAGCTGCGCCAACGAATTAACGCTCCATGGCACCTGCAAACGCCTAAGCCCGCTTAATGTTCGTGACATGCCTACAATATAACCGAGCCTGATGCCGGGAATGGAATAAAACTTAGTCATCGAGCGAATGACGAACAATTTTTCATGTCTTGTCGCCTCCTGCACGAGGCTGTAACGCGATTCCTCAGGCACAAAGTCCATAAACGCTTCATCAACGACGACATAAGCCCCTTTTTTCAACAACGTGCGAATGAGCTCTGGATCAACAAGCTGTCCGGTTGGATTATTGGGTGAGCCGAGCATAAATAAAGAACCGGTCGCAGCTGCTTCGCATAGATGCTCCAATTCCAAATGCAATTCGAATTGATTTTCGGATGACAGCTTAATCTCATATACCGCCCCGCCGATTTTGCGGACCGCATCGCCATATTCATCGAAACACGGGATAGCCAGTGTCGTTAATTTAGGCTGCAGCGCGCGAACGATCAGATCGATCAGTTCCGCTGCGCCATTGCCGACGACTATCGATAGCTCATCGATTTGGTGATGCTCAGCAAGCTTCCGTCTAAGTCCTCGTACGGCTGGATCAGGGTATTGACCGATCGTATCCGCATACGCCATCAGTGCTTGTTTTACACTTTCCGGGGGACCAAGCGGATTCATGTTCGAGCTGAAATCAACAAATTTTTCCGCAGCAATCCCGAACGCTTCCTCGGCTGTCCGCAAATCGCCGCCATGACCGTATCTCTCCAACATCTTCAAACCCAACTCCTTAATTTAGTAAGCGTGCAGCCAAATAACAGCTGCAAAAAGCAGCACAGCTTCAATCGCTTCGTTCATTGCTCCATATGTATCGCCAGTCAGGCCGCCAAGCTTCCGATTCAGCCAAGCCGCAAGCAATCCGCCGCAGCAGATTGTAATGCCGGCTGCAACCATCAGATAGACCAGCGCCGTGCCCGAATTTATTCCTGCAAGAAACAAAATGAGCCACGTGCTGGCTCCTGCCACTACAATCGAAGCAGTCGCCTGCAAACCTTTAACCTCATTAAATAAAACGGCAATTCCTTCACCCGAACGGGCAAATGGCCAGAAAGCGATTGCTGCGCCCATCCAAGCCCTGCTCCATATCGGTCCGATCACGAGCAAAGGCCAATACCGATTGGGTTGTTCTGCAACAAAAAGTTCAGCCAATAAGGAAGCTTTGAACAGCAGCAGCAGCACTGCGGCAAGCACGCCCATCGCCCCTACCCGGCTATCCTTCATAATTTCGAGCATGCGCTCGCGGGACCGGTGACTTAGCACGCCGTCAGCCGTGTCCATCCAGCCGTCAAGATGCAGCCCGCCGCTTAATGCGGTCCAAATGGCAAGTACGATCACGGCGCTTGGAAATGCGGGCACAACTAAATGAAGCAGCCAAGAGAAAACAGCTAAAAAAAGGCCAATAAGCGCTCCTGCAAGCGGAAAATAGGCAACACTGCGCGAGAGCACCGGTCCTTGAAACGGCACGGTGAGCGGTACCGGAAACCGTGTCAAAAATTGAAAAGCAGCGATTAGAGCCTGAGCCTGCAGCTTCACCTCACGACGAACCATACTGCAATCACTCCTATAAACAAAATAAAGCTAACGCTATACAATAAGCGGACGGTAAGGACAATATCATTAGGCTGTAAAGGCCGCGTCGGCCAGCCCATTCTCGCTCGTTCGCTCGGGACGCCAAAGTACATATTCGTGCCGCCAAGCTCAATGCCAAGCGCGCCTGCCACCGCAGATTCCGGTATGCCGCTGTTCGGGCTGGGATGAAGATGCGCGAAGGATCTAATGGCACGCAGAGACTGCCCAGCCTTCATTTGCGGCAAGCAAAAGGCCGAGATCGTAAGCATTACGCCTGTTAGCCGAGCCGGAATAAAATTCAGCACATCGTCCGTCCGTGCCGAGCACCAGCCAAAATAAGTATACTTCTCGTTGCGATAACCGACCATGGAATCCAGCGTATTCGCCGCACGGTAGAGCATAGCAAGCGGAGCGCCGCCGAGTAAGGCGAATAAGAGCGGGGATACAAGCGCGTCCACTGTATTTTCCGCAACTGTCTCAACCGCAGCCCGCGATGATTCCCTCTCGTCAAGCTTCGTGGTATCTCGTCCAACAATGTAACCGACATATTTGCGCGCTTCATCCAGCCTGCCTTCTAACAGAGGCTGATAAACCAGCATTGCCGCTTCCTTTAAGCCTTTTACTGCTATTGTAGTTGAAATAAACCAAGCGCTAACCGCATAACCAAGCCACGGATGCACCGCATCCGCTGCCCAAACGAGCAGCCACATCGAACCACAGCTAATTACAAGCGTTACAACGGTTAAAACAACGCCTAATGCCCTAACAACAGACGGTTGACTTACGAACCGATCTGGGGCAAGAAGACGCTCCAACTGCCGAATGAGTCTTCCGATCCAAATGACAGGATGAGTCGGCCATTTGGGATCACCGACGATCCAGTCAATCGCGATGGCTGCCGCTGCTAGCAGAAGCAGCTCCTTCATGGAATAAAAAATCATAGTTGCTCCCATCTGAAAGCCTGCGATTTCAGCTCGATCGGAATGCCTGCCGTCACAAGGAAAACCCGGTCGCACACCGCCGCTGTCTTCTGATTCAGACGTCCCGCCTCGTCTCGAAACCGCCTGCCAAGCGGATAAGCAGGAACGATGCCGTCACCGACTTCATTGGTGACGATTAGAAGCGGATGAGGATAACGCGCAATCGCTTCCAGCAGCTTGTCCATTTCAAACTCAAGACGGTGCTCATCGATCAATTGTTGCTCAAGCTCCATCAGCCAGTTCGTCAGCCATAAGGTTAAGCAATCTAACAGCACAACAGGCGGCTCCATGCCGCTATGCAGTTCATCTGTAAATTGCTTCCCCCATCGGTTAAGCAAATCCGCCGCATCATAAGCATCCTCTGCCGTTTCCCAGCTAAATCCGGTCAAGTCACGATCCGTTCGGTGTTTTGTTATCCGCTCTCTCATTTCGTCATCATAAGGCTGACACGTTGCGAGATATAAACCGCGTGAAGCAGTCCGCATCGCATATTGCTCAGCGAAGCCGCTCTTGCCGCTGCGCGCTCCGCCGGTTACCAGTATTGCCATCTTCCATCACCTAGCCTTTGGATACGCCTGCGCTCTCGAACGTCGCCATCTCCTGCATAAGAAGAAGCGCAGCGTCAATAAAATGAAAACATAATACGGCGCCCGTACCTTCGCCAAGGCGCATCTCCAGCTGCATCATTGGCAGTAAGCCAATCGATTCAAGCAATTTCAAATGACCTTGCTCCTGCGAAAGATGCGATGCAATCATATATGGCATCGTTTGCTCAGCAATTCGCGATGCGACAAGCGCCGCAGCCGATGAAATATAGCCGTCAATGATGACGGGACAACCATTCGCCGCAGCTCCGATAATAACGCCAACAAGCCCGGCGATTTCCGCGCCGCCTACCTTGGCAAGCACATCAATGGGATCAGCATCATCAGCAACAGCTTTAAGCCCATTAACGGCAATCGCGCGCTTCACGACCTCCACCTTGTTCAACCAACTTGCATCATTGATGCCGGTTCCGCGGCCAACCGATTCCTCTGGCGAGAGACCCGTCAACACCGTAGTAAGCGCGGCGCTTGCCGTCGTATTGCCTATGCCCATTTCGCCTGTCGCAAATAAACGACAGCCTTGTTGGTACTGCTCGCTCACGACCTCTATGCCAACCATAATGGCCCCAATCGCTTCCTCGCGCGTCATTGCCGCCTGCTTTGCCATATTCGCCGTTCCTCGCATGACTTTGCGGCTTACGAGCCGTTCATGCTCCAAATCCGCATTCACGCCAATATCGACACATACGACTTCCGCGCCCGCTTGTCTAGCCAATACGTTTACCGCCGCCCCGCCGTTTAGAAAATTTAGTACCATCTGCGGCGTGACGGCTTGCGGAAACGCGCTAACCCCTTCGTCGCATACACCATGGTCGCCAGCCATCACAATGACGGCTTTACGCGACAAATCGGGCCATAACTGACCTGTGATGCCTGCGAGCTGACTAGCGAGTGCTTCGAGCTTGCCAAGGCTGCCCGGCGGCTTCGTCAATGAATCAGAATGCTGCAAAGCAAGTGCGGCAGCCTCTTCATGAAACGGTTTAATTTGCTTAACCGTCTTCTTTAGTTCTATGTACACTTCGTTTTCCATCACTTTAGCTCCTTCAAGCCCATACTAAATGCAAAGTTATTTCCATTTGGTTGAAGCATAATTTGCGGCACTCCCGTTACAGGGTGGGCGATGACGGCTGTTGTTGTTTCATATACCTGCTCGATCAGTGAAGCAGTCAGCACATGATGCGGATTGCCGGCAGCAGCAACCTTGCCTTGATGAAGCACGACAAGCTCATCGCAGTAGAGGGAAGCCAAATTCAAGTCATGGAGCACGGCGATAACCGTAAGCTCGCGCTCTCTCTGCCATGCCCTTACCGTATCCAGCAGCTGCACCTGAAAGCCAATATCCAAATAGGTAGTCGGCTCGTCCAGCAAAATAATAGAAGGCTCTTGCGCCATCAGCTTTGCGAGTGCTACGCGCTGCCTTTCTCCGCCGCTTAGCTGATCCATCTTGCGATGCTCAAGCTCCTTAAGACCCATTGCGGTTAAAGCCCTGTCAATGATCGACTCGCTGTCCTGCTCTTCGCCCCCAAGCCAGTTTTGAAAAGGAAATCTCCCCATCCCGACGACCTCGCGCACTGAGAATCCAACGGGCGGCAGCCCGCTTTGCTCCAGCACCGCCATCTTCTTAGCCAGCTGTTTGCGGGGATATGATGCTATATTTTGCCCTGCAAGCAGCACTTCCCCTTGCTTAGGCTGATCAACGCCCGAGAGCAGCTGCAGCAGCGTCGATTTGCCTACCCCGTTGGGACCAATAATGCCGTACATGCGTCCTTTTTGAAAGGAACAGGAAAGCCCGTTCAGCACGATCCTTCCTTGTACGGTTTGTATGATGTTATGTGCCTCGATCATATCATCCCTCCTTGCTTAAGCTTCCGTCTATGCAGCAAATAAGCGAAGAATGGGGCGCCGATCAGAGCCGTAACGACTCCAAGCGGAATTTCTTTTGGCGTCAACGCCATTCTTGCCAGCGTATCCGCCCAGAGGACGAACACGCCGCCGCCGATGGCAGACAAAGGCGTTATCAAGCGATAGTCGGGGCCTACCAGCAGACGGATCAAATGCGGTACCACAAGCCCCACGAAGCCAATAACGCCGGAAACGGAAACCGCTGCCGCGGTTAGCAGCGTCGAGCTGATTAACACGATCAGTTTCGTTCGCTCGACGCGTACGCCTAGATGGGCAGCATGCCGCTCGCCAAGCACGAACAAATTAAGAGGCTGGCCATAGGCGAGCAGCAGAGGAAATCCAACGAGCAGAAACGGAATTAGCATATAGACATTTTCCCAGCTCCGCATCGCAAGCGAGCCCATCAACCAGAACAAAATCTGGTTGACAACCCCCTCCGACATCGAAACCATAAACGAAACGAAAGCGCCAAGAAAAGATTGAATAATGACACCTGAGAGGATAAGCGTTTCAATATGCATGACACCTTTGCTGCGCGACAGCCAAAAGACGCCAAGCAGCGTGACCGTTCCGGTACCGAAGGCCACAAGCGGGATCGACCATATGCCAAGCACCGTTTGCAGTCCGAACAAAATGATAAATGCGGCGCCCACTGAGCTTCCGGAAGCGACGCCTAACGTATATGGATCGGCTAACGGATTGCGCAGCACGCCTTGAAAGCCGGTCCCTGCAAGCGCAAGGCATGCGCCTACGAGGACAGCAAGCAGAACGCGCGAGAGCCTTACTTGGGTAACGATTGCTATTTGGCCGGGCGTGTAAGAAACCGGCTTATCCGCAAGCCATGGCAGCTGATGAACGAGGATGCCCCACACGTCACCGAGAGAAATGCCAGCAGAGCCAATTGATAAACTTACAACGATAGAAACAGCAAGAAGGAGCATAGCTGCTCCTCCATACCAAACTAATTTATAGGTCATTTGATTATTTTACGAGATCCGGGTGAATGACTTTAGCAAGCTCAAGCAAGCCCTCGGCAAGGCGAGGCCCAACACGTACGAGCGGGTCCTCTGTTACCGCGTGCATGTGTTTATTTTTCACCGCATCGATGACATCCCAGCCTGGGCGGCTTTCAATGCCAACGACGATCGGATTCGGCTCCTCCTTCAAAGCAGGATAGATGATGAGCTCAGGATTTTGTTTAACGACTTCCTCTGCGCTAATTTCATACCAGCCCGGCGACCCGGCGGCAATGTTTTTGCCTCCTGCAAGCGTCAGCAGCTCATCGAGGAAAGTGCCGGAACCTACTGTCCAGCCTACGGAAAACTCCAGATATACATTCTTTTTGTCAGCGTCTTTCACTGCATCCGTTACCTGCTGCTTAACTGCGCGCATATGCTCAGCGACAGCAGCCGCTTCCGTTTGTTTATTCATAATATGACCTAAATTTTCGATTTTGGCAATAACGGCATCATAGGTAAGCGGATCAGACGCGAACACCGGAATTTTCAATTCGCGAAGCTTCGTGATGGCTTCCGTATTCATCGATGATGAAGCCAGCACAAGATCAGGATCAAGCGCGGCTACCGCTTCGATATTAGTCGTCATGTCGCCTACTTTAGGCTTAGATGCTGCTTCCTCCGGATAATTGCTATATTGATCGACTCCTACGACATGCTCGCCAGAGCCAATCGCGTAAATGGCTTCCGTTTCACTAGGCACGAGCGTAACAACCTTAGTCGGCGCTTGCGCGAACGTGATCTCCGTTCCCGTATCGTCTTTTAATGTAAGCGGATATGCGGTAGTGTTATCCGATGGCGCCGGCGTAGCCGTTTGCTCCGTATTGGCCGGTGAATTGCTAGGCTTGTTCTCCTTGTCGCTGCTCGCTCCGCAAGCTGCTGTAAAAACTAGCAGCATCGCTAACAGCAAACCAAACAGAATCTTCGTCATATTGCGTTTTTTTTCATTCATTTTAACGTTACTCCCCTATATGTTTTTTTTCGTATAAAATAAAAAAAGCATCTCTGACAATAGTGCCAGAAATGCTCTCATACGCGCTCTACTCAATCATCTAAGCGGCAAGCTTCCAAAGCACTCTCCCCAAGTCCACGTAGGTATAAGCGTTATGTAAATAGGCAGATTTTCTGACTCGGACATCACAGCATGCTGCTTGCTGCTATTCCTTACAGTGGCGGGTCCGTGCCGGTATCTCACCGGTCTTCCCTATTAAGCTTCATGCGATTTCCGACCTTCGAACTTTGTTTGTCAGAATACTTCGCATCAGCACCTATTTATACAATATAAAATTATCCGTAGTTAATATACACCGTCTCTTAAAATTTGTCCAACATCGCTCATGTCGCTCTGATGACCGATACCGCGCGTTCTGCTCCTGACTTTTGCCGCATAGGTAACGTAATAAGCCTCTTCATTATTAGTGGCAACGACCAAATCCATTGGATCAAAGGAGGTACAATCTTCATGCAGCCTAAGGCCAAATCAACCTCGCCTCTATATAAATTCCTCTTCCTGCTCATTGGGGCAGCTCTTCTTGTCGCAGCAGCATTCACTTTGCTTAGCGAGCCAAGCGATGCAGCCCCGCCTATTACGGAGCACGCCCTCGGGAGTGGCCATGCCATTTGGTCGATCAATCCGTATCCGGCTAAGGTGCTGCGCGGCAATCGCTTTTTGATCGACCTTACCGACGAATCCGGCGCTGCGTTGCAGGGTGCAAGCTTATCCGTCAACCTTGAGATGATGGATATGGTGTGCGGTGATTATGCGTTCAAAATGACCGAAGCGTCACCAGGTCAATATTCGGGTGACGGCGTCCCGTTAATGGCGGGTACGTGGAAGGCAACGGTCACGGTTCAAACAGGCGATCAAACGTATACGATCGTAAGGATGCTGAAGGCAATCCATTGAACGGCAGATCACCAAAGCCAAGGATTGATCGATGGGATGATGCCATTAACGGCTAACCCGCGCAAAATCGAAATGACGCCTACGGCAATTGCCGTTGCAACGCTCGCTTTGCGCATGAACCGCCGCCACTTTTTATTTGCGAAGGCAGCAATGTACGCAGCTGCAGCTAATGCCGGAAAAGTGGAGAGGCCAAACAAAGCCATGACTGCTGCGCCTTCAAGGCCTGAGCCGGTAGCGGCGGCTGTCATTTGCATCGCATAAGTCAAGCCGCAGGGCAAGAAGCCAAATGCGATGCCCGTAGCGAGCAAATGCCCGGTTTCTTGACCCGCTGAGCGCTGCGCTCCTCCAACCAATCGCTTGTGGAGAAAGGCCGACAATCGGTTCATAAAGGGCAGCTGGAACCTGCGCCAAAGCCAGAGCAGCAAGAAGCATCCGCCGATAATGGACGCTAGTCCCTGCACGCCTGCCAGCTTGCCTGCTACATCAACAAACGAGCCGACCGTTCCCATGACAGCTCCTAATAGCGAATAAGACAAGATGCGTCCCGCATTATAAAGCAGCATCGATTTCTGGGCTGATGCAGTAGAATTCAGCGACACGGCGGACACGATCCCCCCGCACATCCCGATGCAATGCGGAGCGCTGAACAATCCGGTCAAAATAATAAAGCCAACCTGCTGCCATGTGATCGTCATTCGTTTGTCCCAGCCTTGCGCCGAAGCTGGCCAGTCAGCCGAAGCGCATTGGCGACAACCGACACGGAGCTAAGCGCCATAGCCGTTCCCGCCATCCAAGGCTCCAGCAGACCAAAAGCTGCAAAAGGAATGATGATTACATTGTAGATAAAAGCGAAGGTTAAGTTTTGCCTTACATTTCGAATCGTTAAGCGGCTTATTTTGATCGCTTCAGGGATGGCTTGCAGTCGTGAGAATAACAAGGTCATGTGACCTGCGCTCAGCGCGGCGTCCGTCCCTTCTCCCATCGCGAGCCCCACATCCGCAGCGGCGAGCGCGGGCGCGTCATTCCAGCCGTCGCCTGCCATAGCGACCCGCTTGCCTCGGCGCTTCAACTTCTCCACTAGCTCAACCTTATGCTCCGGCAGCATGGAAGCATGCACGCTAGCGATGCCAACGGCTTTGGCCGCCGCAAGCGCAGGCGCCTCATGATCGCCCGTTGCAAGCATCGATGAAACGCCAAGCGCCTTAAGCGCTTTGATCGTATTTTTCGCATTGGCTTTGATCGTATCGCTAAATGCGATTACGCCAACGCAATGTCCATCCGAAGCGGCATAAAGCACCGTTTCACCGGATTTCTCGCGCTGCTTGGCGAATGCGGCAGCGACACCGCTCACGACCCAATCCCGCTCAGCCGCAAATCTGGCATTGCCTATTGCAAAGCGCCGATCCAGAACGACCGCTTCGACACCTCCGCCTGGCGTAAACGCAAACTCGCTTGCTTCAGGAATAACAAGCCCAAGCTTGTTAGCTTCGCGTATTATAGCGATCGCAAGCGGATGAACAGCGTCCGCCTCGGCGGCAGCGGCAATCCGCAGCAGCGAAGCCCGGCTCCCTTCGAGTGCCAGCATAGCGCTAACATGCGGCTTGCCCTCGGTTAACGTCCCCGTCTTATCAAAAATAATCGTCTGGATTCTCGCCAATCGCTCAAGCGCCCCTGCTTCCTTCGCAATGATCCCTTGCTTTGCCAGCCTGCCGGAGGCGATGACCAGCGAGATCGGAGCCGCTAGCCCTAGCGCACAGGGGCATGCTGCCAATAAGACCGCAATGGCGCAGACGAAGGCTTTGCTCCAATTGCCAGGCTCGAGGAAAGCTCCCCACATGACGACCGTGGCGAGCGCGAAGACGAGCATGGCCGGAACAAACAAGCCCGCAGCCGCATCGACATTGCGCTGGATCGCCGATTTCGAGCGCTGCGCTTGCCGGACAAGCTCCTGAATCCGGTTAAGCATCGTATCATGTCCGGCTGCCTTCGTGCGGATGCGAAGCGGCGCACTTTCATTTCGTGTGCCTGCCCACACCGCATCGCCTTCACGCTTGGCGATCGGCAGACTCTCCCCGGTGAGCAAGGACTCATCCGCCGCTGACTGTCCGCCGCACACGACACCATCGACCGGCACGACCTCGCCTGCCTGTACGATAACGATGTCGCCAGCCCTTACGAACTCCGTCTGAATATGAACGACTTCGCCTGCCCGTTCAACCGCAGCCGTCTGGCTTTGAAGCTTGCCGTAGCCCTCCGAGCCCTGCTGCGCTCGAAGCGAGGCGGAGACCTCAATGTATTTGCCGAGCAGCACAGCTGTAATGACAACGGCGGACGTTTCAAAATACAACGGAGGCGAATGGGCAATTGAGGTTGCAATCGGACGGAGCAAGCCGTTCTGGAACACCGTATAATGGCTGTATAAATAAGCGACAGTCGTTCCGATGACGACAAGCACATCCATATTGGCGCTTCGCTCGCGCACAGCATGATAAGCGCCAAAATAAAACGGCAAACCGATTACGAATTGGATAATCGTTGCCAAAGCAAGCTGCAGCCAAGGCAGCATGAGCCAAGTCGGCAAACTTGTCAGCAGCGGCTCAAGCAGCGGAATATGCTGGGCCATTCCCGTCAGAAGGGGCAGCGTAAGAATGGCAGATACAATTAGCCTCAGCTTAAGCGTCTTATGCTCCTTATGCAGCCCTTCCTTGGCCGTTTCATTCAAAAGCGCCATAAATCCAAGCTGCTTGACGCGCTCGGCAATTTGGACAGCGCCAAGCCGTCCTGGCTTAAACTGCACCCATGCCGTGCGGAGCGGAAAGCTTACGGCCGCCATTTGGACGCCGTCCATTTTGCCGACAGCCTTCTCTATCCTAGCCGCACAGGCCGAGCAGCTCATCCCCTGCACCGCAAAATCTATCGTGACATCATGCTCTATATCATGATTCGGAATAACCTGCTCCAATTTCTGCACCCGCCTTCCATTCATCGCCATTCGATGCCTGTACCTCTGCGTTAAACTATATGACGGGCAATCGAATTGCATGAATGGAACATGCGGCTACATTTTGGCAGGCGCGGGCAAACCTAGTATTTCTAATGCGTCCTGCATCGTTTGCTTGTAACGCTCCGTAAGCCATAGGCGCAGGCATCTTGCCTGTCCTTCCGACTTGAGTATCGGGCAGGTTGCGTAGAAGTGATTAAATAAAGCGGAAAGCTCATACACATAGGTGCACAAATGGTTTGGCGCAAGCTCCTTGACAGCTGCTTGCAGCGTCTCCGGCCAATAGGCAAGCTGCCTAAGCAGGCTTCGTTCCTGGACTTCCAGCTCCCCGTTCGACAATGATTCATGTGGGACTGCGCTGCCTGAAACGCCGGATTTTTTCAAAATGCTGCTGGAGCGAGCGTAGGAATACATCAAATAGACGCCGGTATTTCCGGTTACCTCAGTCGCTTGGTCCAGATCAAATACGACCTCCGTCTGCAAGTGGAAACGCAGCAAGTAGTAACGGATCGACGCTGCCGCTATAGCGCTGCTCGCAAGCCCAGCCTTACGCGAACGGTTTGCATCTATGATTTGCTCCATGTGTGCCAAGAAATCAGCGATTTTGACGCCGATTCCCTGCCTGCCAGACATGGCATAAGCTTGCTTCCCGTCAGTGGTATCAATGCCCAGCCCCTTTGCCGTTTGAGGGCTTAACGAAACAACGCCATAGCTGACATGTCTAAGCTGCTCCGCTTGCTTCTGGTAGCCTAAAGCAAGCAGCGCTTGCTTTACCATCGCTTGCGGATACTCCTGTCGCTGGTCAATGACATTAATGACCATATCGGCATGGCCGATCTTCTTCCTTACACCGCTCGAATGCGTGGACCATAATTTTTCCGAAAATTTCTTATAGCGAAAATCTTTATCCAGCAAACCAAACTTCCAAAGATGATAAGCAATATCCTTAGCGGTATAAGTCAATATGCCATTCGAGCGAACGAGAACTTTATCCGCATGGAACTCAGGCTGCTCCTTCGGCTCGCCCTCGTTCTCCGGCTGCTTGAGCACCCAGCAGCCCTTCAGCTTCCCTTCCTCTTCTTGGCGGAAAATGTCTGTTCGCTGCAGAAGCTCGAACGAGCGCGACCAAAAGCCTTCGCGAACGATGCTGCTCTCCCATACAAGCACATCATAGCCGATGCCGAACTGCTTCATTTCCTCGACATGCTCACGCACAATACGCTCCGCAATAAGCAGGCCCATCCATGCCACATTGGAGCGGCCCTCCTCGAGCTTGCTTAATACGTTCGTACGCTGCTCAAGCAAAGTCGGCTGCTCCTTGTAAGCTTTATTGATCCTGGAATAAGTTTCCCAGCAAAAATCTCCAAAACGCTCATAAGGCTGCTCGGTCGTCGTCTGTAAAATGCCTACCACCGTATCGGCCAGCTGATTGCCTAAATCATCGATATAGTTGTGCACCTCTACCTGATAACCTGTTCTTTTGAGCAGCCTTGCTAACGTATCGCCTATGCAGGAATTGCGCAAATGACCGATATGAGCCGATTTATTCGGATTGATTGACGTATGCTCAATAAGCACTTTGGTGCTCTTTTCAATGTTCAAAGACACCGGCTGTTCTAACGAATCAGCCCAATTGGACCAATTGACATAGAAGTTAAGAAAGCCTGGCGGGGCTACCTCGATTTGCGAAATGGAAGCGGACAAAACCGAGTTGGCAAGCAGCTGCTCTTTGAAGTCGCCCGCTATCTGCGAGGGTGCGCGCTTTAAAAGCTTTGCGAGCTGCATCGCAATATTGCTGCTGTACTCGCCGTGCTCCAAATTTACGGGATGCTCCACTGCAATCTTTAGATTTGCAGGCCGCTGCAGCCCGGCCTCCGATAGAATGCGCTGCGTTGTTTCCTCAATCGCCGCTATGATTTGTTCATGAATCATTCCAATTCCTCCATTCGTCTAAAAATGCAAAAAGGCCCCCGTCTCTAAAATAAGAGACGAGAGCCGTGAAGATCCCGTGGTACCACTCTAAGTGCCAAGCCTGCTAGCTGCTTGACCCCTCGTTTTCGTAACGGTCCATGACCGGATTTGCCTACTGCTCCGCAAGTGCTGCTTCGGCAAACCATTTCCTGGGTCCGCTTCGCCTAAGGCTTCCGTACCGGCTTCCACTGACCCGGCTCGCTGCAACTATCCGCCAAAGATTACTGTCCCATTCACCAATGTTCTTTTTTCCAATTGATTGCTTAGAAGTATTTATACAGGATAGAGATAACTGTGTCAAGACAATAGTCATCACGTCAGCTGCCGCAGCCCCGCTTCAATCGCATCGCCTATTTCGTTTTGTTCCTTGCTATTGCTCTAGTATATAACGAGTACATTTCCTCTCTCATAGATAAATGGATACGATGTGTATTTGGCATTTTTCATCTGCTTATTGAAGTCTTTAACTCCCTATATATAATTCGCTTAATACGCTTTTAATGTTTCAGTCCGCAAGAAAAAGACCCCCGTCGAATGACGGAAGCCTTTAGACTGCCAGCTTGCTAAAAACCTTCTCACACCTACTGTTATTGCTCTGTCAGAATAATCGGGCCATCATCGGTAATGGCCAGCGTATGCTCATATTGAGCCGACAGGCTGCCGTCTACCGTTCTAGCCGTCCACCCGTCCGCATCGATTTTGCTATGGTATTTGCCCGTATTTAACATCGGCTCAATGGTCAGCACCATGCCTGCCTTAAGGCGCGTACCTCTATGCGGAGGCCCGTAATGAGGAACCTGTGGCTCTTCATGCATATCTTGGCCGATGCCATGTCCAATAAAATCTCTGACGACCGAGAAGCCTTGCGCTTCCGCATATGCTTGAATGGCATGCGAAATATCACCGATTCGGTTGCCTACTACGGCCTGTTCAATGCCTTTATAAAGCGATTCCTTCGTAACATCAAGCAGCCTCTGCGCCTCAGCCGACACATTTCCAACCGTATATGACCAAGCCGAATCCGCGAGCCAGCCATCTAACCTAACGACCATATCCACTGTGACGATATCGCCTTCCACGAGGACGGTATGACTGGGAAAGCCGTGACAAATGACGTCGTTAATCGAAGCACAAGTAGCGAACGGGTAACCATGAAACCCTTTTTGCTCCGGCGTCGCCCCGTTTTTTTCCAAGAAAGCTTCAACAAATTGGTCGATTTCGAGTGTCGTTATGCCAGCACGAATGAAAGCGCGCAATTCCCGATGGCAGGCTGCTAATACTTCGCCCGCCTTTTTCATTTTCATAATTTCTTCCTGCGTTTTGATTATAATCATCTCAATCACCCAATCCTTTACTTCATTTACGCCGCTGCCTGAAGTTTTTCTCTAAGTTATAGTCTTTCTAAAAATAACCCAATTAACGCCAAAAAAATATTCCATAGAGCGAATTCGCGGGCAGCGCTCCTGAACGCACGTATGGTGTAGTATATGATGCAATAGCCCAACCGTTAATAGGCTGTTGCCAAAATTCTGTTGTCTAAGCTTGCTTTACTGCGGCCCAAATAGCTCTAAATCGCTCCCTTAGGGAGCAGCAGCAGGCGATCGCGTAATTGTTCATAAGCGTCATTCCAGCCCATTTTCGCATAAAAACGGAGCGCATCGAGCCCTTTGAAATAACGCGCCCCCAGCAATCGCTCTTCAAAATGCACGATCGGCTTACCCGATTCTTCATAGTAAACCCGGAATGCCTCGGCTACATCTTCTCCTGGAACGGCATCCTCGAACGAAGCAATATCGATCATGAAGTCGCCATAAAGGAAGCCGGCGTCAATAATTCCCGTAATGCGATATCCGTCTGAGATGATATTCCATGGATGGCAATCGTTATGCACGAAATGCCGGTGTGGCTCGTTATAAGCGCTATATGCAATCATGCGGGAGTAAATTTCCTCAAAAACATCCCGCTCCAAGCACGTGGAATGGAAGAGCTCATGCCAATTTTCCCAAAAGGTGCCCCTCTGATCCTCGCGGTAAAACGATGTAACGAATTGCTCCCAAGACGCAAATTCGCCATTGTATCTTCCGATCATCGGACCAAAACCGGTTGTTTCTCCTAATTCAATCTGGTTCATTTTTGTAATGACATGTATGATTTCAGGGAGCAGCGCTGCTTTACGCTCTGGCTGCAGGTCGGCAAATACAATGCCTTCTGCCCGTTCAGAAACGCAATAAGTAAAGTCACCCGCTTTGCCTATTCCCCATATTTTCGGATACGGAATCTCTTGCGAGGTAAGAAGCGCCGCTATTTGCTGCTCCCGATCGAACGCATCCTCTAATGAGCTGAAGCGTATAACATATCTTTTCCCATCCACTGCAAAAAAATAGACACTGCTCATATTGCCGCCTTCAGCCGCAACAATATCCTGCGCCTTTTTGCCCCAAAAACGATGCAATACTTCATTCACTTCCGCTAATGATACATTCGGCTTTAGCTGTGACATAAGACCAACCTCCCACAATTTGGATCAAATATAGCTTTTTTGGCACCTAAGCTACAAGGGATTAAATAGCTATATTCATTTTTAACGCCATGCCGGGCAATCCTTGTGGAGGTCGTATGAATAGCTTAAAAGAATGGACCGTACTGCTTGTGTAATCTCGTTAAGGCGTTGATTTTTTGATAAGCTCCTTTTTCCAAAAATCAATTACGGTATGGTCTGCCAGCTCCATTGAGGCCCATGATACCTTGTATTTAAATCCATGTTTTTCCATCATTTTGATTGTATTCTCAACGTCTGCATTGCTTACTCTCAGCTCCATCGACAACGAATTTTTCACAATCGTCATCAACTCGCTAATTTCTTCAGCGGTATGCTCTTGAATCATCATGCTCCATTCATCCTTCCTGCTTCTTTATTCTTCCTATTGCTTTTTCTGTTATAAATAGTTGGCAAACGGGCTGCTGTAGCAGCAGTCAATAATCAGATATGATTTTGCCCGATGATCAGCGCATCTATCCCAGATACTAGCACACAAACAAAAAAAGTCCTTGGGAGGACTTTTTTTGAAAATACAGCTTTATCAAAATCGCTCCATTATACGCCAGTAGCAACCGCGCCTGGCCATTGAAGCATGCCGCCGGTTACATTGACGACTTTATAGCCTTGAGCATGCAGGAAGTCGCAGGCTTTGCCGCTGCGGCCGCCGCTGCGGCAAATCAATACGATTTCTTGCTCGCCCTGCTGAAGCTCATCCAAGCGCTCTTGAAGCTCCGACAAAGGAATGCTGCGTGCCTCTTGAATATGGCCTTCTTGCCATTCGTCGGGTTCACGGACATCCACTAGATTTAAGGTTTTGCCTGCTTTTAGCTGTTCATCCAGCTCAGCTGCCGTCATTTCCGGATACATCGTACTCATCCCTTCAAGTCTTGCTTATTATTTATTTGTCTCTAAGTATTGTAGCGCGAAGGCAAGTTCATGTCCATCTTGCCATACTGAGCTCTTTATCACGCTCGCCCCATTTCAGACGGCTATTCATATGTTATAATTGTTCACATGCAAGTCCATATAAGTACGAGAGGCGATGGTCATCATAACTCTTTCCTATCACATATGCCGAAAAGAACAGCAGCGCACTTCAACATGGTCAGGCGGAACGACAACCGAGGTCGCGATTTATCCTCCAGATGCCGTTTATTCGAAGCGTAATTTTGCATGGCGAATCAGTACGGCTACTGTCGAGGTAGAACAATCTACCTTCAGCCCGCTTCCCGGCATATGGCGTTTAACGATGGTCACCGAGGGCGAAATGCTCCTTAGGCATGAAGGGTATCATCAAGCCGTATTGAAGCCTTACGAGCAGGATAGCTATAGCGGAGAATGGACAACCCAAAGCTTCGGCAAAGTCAAAGATTTTAATCTCATGCTGACCGAAGGAAACAAAGGTGAGCTGCAAGCGTTGTTTATCGATGAACATCCGCAATCGATGCTGCTTGGCCCCTATTTGACCGTCGAACAACTTTCGCCTATATTCGAAGCCTTCTATTGTGTTGACGGAACGATCGACTTCAGCGTGGATGGCGGTACAGCTGAAAAGCTTTATGCTGGCGATATGCTGCTTCTTTCGGGAATCGATTCCCGGCAGCAGCTGCGAGTTCAGTTATCAAGCGTCGATAAACAGAAATCTTCTGTCATTCAAGCAACCCTATTCGCTTCATCGTAAAGATAAGAAATCCCCTTCCGCTCAAACACTTGAGAGCAGAAGGGGTTTTTGTTATTTAACCGTTGACCATTTATCAAATAAGGAATCTACACGATGCACGATGTTTCTCTCTGGAACCGTTGTGAGCTTTCCATTATCGACAATCACTTTGCCGCCTACAACAACGTAGGAAATGGCGCCCGGCTGCATGGCGTATACCATATTGGCAAATAACTCGTTTTTTGGAGCAAGCGACATGTCATGGACATCCAAAGCTACAAAATCGGCATATGCGCCTTGCTCCAGAACACCGATCGGCAGACGTAAAATATCACCGGCACGCTTCGTCCCCATCTCATATACTTGGCCAGCGGTTATGCAGGTCCCGTCCAGCCTCGTTACCTTTTGCAGCATCGCGCACATCCGCATTTCCTCGAACACGCTAATTCGGTTGTTGCTGCATGCGCCATCCGTGCCAAGCGTTATGTTGACGCCTGATTTCAGCAAGTCTGGGATACGGGTTACACCGTCAGCAAGGAACATATTGCTGGAAGGGCAATATGCGAGTGAGCAGTTTCGTTTGCCAAGCAGCTCGATCTCGGAATCGTCCAGCCAGACAAGATGGATAGCAATCATTCTCTCATCCAGCACACCCAGCGAATCCAAATAATGAACCGGGCGCAAGCCGTAGTCCCGCAGCGTTTCTTCGACTTCAAACATCTCTTCCGCTACATGAATATGAAAAGGCGTGTCTAGCTCCTGCGCAAGCCGGTGCCCTGCTTTAATCATCTCCGGCGAAGCCGCATGAGGGCTATGCGGTGCGGGATGCACCGTCACCATTTGATTGCCTTGGTATTTGACCGCAAGCTCGCGCGTCCGCTTTACCGCATCATCAACAGTCTCCCGATAGGCGATTGGAGCGCCGGACCAATCGTACATCGTCCGAGCAAATACGAGCCGAATGCCGAGATCGTTAGCCGCGCGAATGACTGCCTCGTCAAATGCGGTTCCTCCGTTATGAACGTAGAAGAAATCACTTACCGTAGTAACGCCGTACCGCAGCATCTCTCCGAAGGCTAGCAGTGCTCCGGTATAAATCGCCTCTTCATCCAGTAGCGGCGTATATTTATAAAGAGCTTCATCTCGCCAATCCAGAAACGGCCGATCGATGGCGATGCCGCGAAGCAGGCTTTGAAAAGAATGATTATGAGAATTAACCGTTCCCGGGACAATCGCTTTGCCGGTCCACAAAATCTTCTCAGCTGCCGGGTACCGCGTGCTCAGCCTATCCTCAGGACCGATTTCCTTAATGAAACCATCGTCTACGAGAATGGCTTGCTTCGGCTGAAAAGCATTCTGCGTATAAATATAATCGGCAATAAATAATTGCTGCATGTTCATCCTCCTACTCCTCTAATCGTTTATCCAAGGATAAAATGGCGTGAAGCAGCACATTGGCCGCTTTCTCGATATCCCCCATTAAGCTCTCTTCCTCCGGACAGTGGCTTTTCCCGTCTACGCTCGGCACAAACAACATTCCTGCACGGGTCAAAGACGACATATGAACCGCATCATGGCCTGCCATGCTGCCTAGATATAAATTTTCGTATGCCAGAGCATCTGACTGCTCCTTGCACACTTCAATAATGGTTTGATCCATCTTAGCTGGCGCCTGATCCAAAACGATGCGGCGCTCCATTTTACCGCCCCTTCGGCGTACAATGTCCTCGGCTAATCCATCCCAATGGGAGATGACCTGCTGAATTTCCCCAGAAGACTTTCCTCTCGCTTCGAGATTAAACGTTACCTTCTCAGGAATGATATTCGCCGCGTTCGGATAATTGGCGATTCGCCCGATCGTTCCGACCACTTCATCGGCTGGATGATTGCGGCATACGGCTTCGAACGCGAGCATCAGCTCCGAAGCCAGCATTAACGCGTCCTTGCGATCGTTCATCAATGTAGTCCCAGCATGGTTTGCTTGACCGTGAACGATAACTTCTTCCCGGTAAATGCCCGTAATCGCCGTCACGATGCCTATTGGAATATTTTGCGCAAGGAGACGTTTTCCTTGCTCAATATGCACCTCTAGAAACGCAGAGAATTCTGAAGGTTCTCTCCTCGTTTTTTCGAAGAGCTCAGCATCTCCTCCAGCATGATGAAGTGCTTCAACGATAGAGATGCCTTTATCGTCATACACGCCGTCAAGATCTGCCCGCTTCAACTTCCCTGCTGCCGCCCGGCTCCCGAAGGTTGACAGACCAAACGGATTCGGTTCTTCCGCGCTGAACGAAACAAGCGCAAGCGGATGCCGCGTCTTTATGCCTTCTTCCTCAAGCACGCGCATCACTTCCAAAGCCATTAAAACGCCAAGCGCTCCATCGTATTTGCCGCCATTCGGTACGGTATCGATATGCGAACCAAAAGCAATGATCGGCAAATCGGGATCGCTGCCCTGCCGGTTAGCCCATATATTCGCAGCAGGATCAAGCTTCACTTCAAGCCCAAGCGCCTGAAGCTCGCCAATCAGCCAGCTTCGAGCCTTAAGCTCCGCAGGGGTAAAAGTCGTACGATCCAAGCCTCCGCGTGCATTTTGTCCGATTTTACCTAATTCGTGAATTTGCCTCTCCAAACGATCAGGCTGAATACGTAGATTCATCATAGGGTGCCGATCTCCTTTGCGAATGCCAATTCGATCAATCACGGTCATTTCCGCCTACAACTACTTTGCCGTTTTTGATAACGGTATCGACTAGGTTGACTCCAAAGTTATATTGGATAAACAAATAGTTTGGCGCGTCATAAATTACCAAATCCGCCTTCTTCCCAGCTTCAATGCTGCCGATCTCCTTTGCGAGGCCAATGGCATGCGCCGCGTTAATGGTACTGGCTGTCAACACCTCTGCCGGTTTCATCTTCATGTTTAAACAGGCAAAATTCATAATAAGCGGCAGCGATTCCGTAGGACAAGAGCCGGGGTTCCGATCCGTGGCAAGCGCCACGGGAACGCCAGCTTCAATCATTTTCCGAGCATCTGCCGGCTCTTCCATGAGGAAAAATGCGGTGCCCGGCAGCAGGACGGCGATAACGCCAGCCTCCGCCATTCTGGCTATGCCCTCATCCGAAGCTTTCAGCAAATGATCCGCCGATATCGCGCCGACCTTCGCGGCAAGCTCTGCGCCACCGAAGGTTACAATCTCATCGGCATGAATTTTTGGAATTAGACCAAGCTTCTTTCCCGCCTCCAATATCCGTTCCGATTGATCGACTGTAAACACGCCATGCTCGCAAAAAACATCGCAAAAGACAGCTAGCTTTTGCTCCGCTACAGCTGGCAGCATCTGTTCAATAACGATCTTTATATAAGCCTCAGGATCGCTCTTAAACTCAAGAGGGACCGCATGTGCGCCCATAAACGTAGATACGATATCTATCGCATGCGACTCATTCAGCTTTCGGGCTACCCGGAGCTGCTTCAGCTCATCGGAAATCGTTAAGCCATAACCGCTTTTCGCTTCCAACGTCGTTACGCCATACTGCAGAAAACGGTCTAGCCTCTTCTTGGACTCCTCGAACAGCTGCTCCTCCGACGCTTGACGGGTTTGGGTGGTGGAATAGAGAATGCCGCCGCCAGCTTCCAAAATTTCAATATAGGTCGCCCCCTGCAGCCGCATTTCCAGCTCCTTCTCCCGGCTTCCTGCGAAGACGAGATGGGTATGGGCATCGATTAGACCCGGCGTGACAAGTTTCCCCGTTGCGTCGATTACGATGGGCTCTTCCGTGAGATCATTTACAAAAGCCTGCGCTTCCTCATCGGGACCGGCAAATAGGATACGATCCCCCCCGATGACGATGCCTCCGTGCTCGATCAAGCCCAGCTCAGCCATTTCCTTGCCTTTTTTGGGCTTTACGCTTGCCCCGCTGACGGTTACAACTTGATTCGCATTTTTTATATAAAGGATTGGATTCATCATAGATCCCTCCTTATGTCAGCATTGGCATTTGCACGCCTTTGTTCTTCGCTGTGGTTATGGCGAGCTCATAACCCGCATCCGCATGGCGGACAACGCCCATGCCAGGATCTGAGGTCAATACGCGCTCTAACCGTCTCGCGGCATCCGCTGTCCCATCGGCAACGACCACCATGCCTGCATGGAGGGAATAACCCATTCCAACGCCACCGCCATGATGTACCGACACCCAGCTTGCACCTGCAGCCGTATTGACAAGCGCGTTCAAAATCGGCCAATCGGCAACAGCGTCGCTGCCATCCAGCATCGCTTCCGTTTCACGGTTAGGAGAAGCGACGGAGCCTGCATCAAGATGGTCGCGGCCAATGACAATCGGAGCAGACAGCTCGCCGGACGCGACCATGTCATTAATGATTTTGCCGAATCTCGCGCGCTCTCCGTAGCCCAGCCAGCAAATTCGGGCAGGCAGACCTTGGAAAGCAATGCGCTCTCTCGCCATTTTGATCCATTTGCACAAATGCTCATTATGGGCAAATTCCTTCAAGATGACTTCATCTGTCTTGTAAATATCTTCGGGATCGCCGGACAAGGCAACCCAGCGGAACGGGCCTTTCCCTTCACAAAACTGCGGACGGATATAGGCCGGTACGAAGCCTGGGAAATCAAATGCATTTGTTACTCCCTCGTCAAAGGCAACCTGGCGAATATTGTTGCCATAATCAAATACGACAGAGCCCAGCTTCTGCATTTCCAGCATAGCTGTTACATGTACGGCCATGCTGGCTTTGGAACGCTCTACGTATCTCTTTGGATTCTGCTCGCGCAGCAATTGTCCCTCTTGCATCGACATGCCAATCGGCAAATAGCCGTTCAGAGGATCATGAGCAGATGTTTGGTCCGTAACGACATCCGGTATAAATCCAAGCTTAATCATCTGCGGCAATAGTTCGGCTGCGTTGCCAACAAGTCCAATCGACAGCGCTCGACCCTTGGATTTAGCCTCTTCAGCAAGCTTAATCGCTTCACTAAGCGACTCTACGAAAGTATCCAAATAACGGGTCTCAATCCGTTTCTCGATACGTGACCGGTCAACATCAATGCCAATCACAACGCCATCATTCATCGTAACAGCAAGCGGCTGCGCGCCCCCCATGCCGCCCATGCCTGCCGTTACCGTTATCGTGCCTTTCAAGCTTCCATTAAAATGCTGTCTAGCGCACTCGGCAAACGATTCATAGGTGCCTTGAACGATTCCTTGGCTTCCAATATAGATCCAGCTTCCCGCTGTCATTTGGCCGTACATCATCAGTCCTTTTTGGTCCAGCTCATGGAACTTATCCCAGTTAGCCCAGGCTGGTACGATATTCGAATTTGCCAGCAGCACCCTTGGCGCATCCTTATGCGTCCGGAACACCGCTACCGGCTTGCCGGATTGCACGAGCAGCGTCTGGTCATCCTCCAGCTCCTTCAGGGCTGCGACGATGCCGTTAAAAGCCTCCCAGCTCCGAGCCGCTTTGCCGATGCCGCCGTATACGACAAGCTTCTCAGGATGCTCTGCGACCTCAGGATCCAGATTGTTCATGAGCATGCGCAATACCGCTTCCTGCACCCAGCCTTTTGTATTCAAAGCAGCTCCGCGTGGAGCCTTTATAATCGAATGTTGTGAGTAGCTCATCTGTAACGCCTCCGTTTGCAAGATTTATGAGTTAAAGAAGACCAATTTTTGCTTCAACCAAACGAATCGCTTCATCATCTTCTACCAGAGAAAACATCTTTTGCAGATCAGGGTAAAATACGCGGTCCTCTGTCCATTTGGGCACTTGGTTGCGGATGAGCGCGTACGCCGTGCCAGTTCCCGCGCCATACTGAAGCGGTTTATGAAACTCTAATGCTTGTGCGGCGGTCAGCAGCTCGATTGCGATCACCTTGAAAGCATTGCGAATGACTTGAACGGCTTTAAGCGCTGCCGGCGTTCCCATGCTGACATGGTCTTCCTGAAACGCAGACGTTGGAATAGAGTCGACGGAAATCGGATGCGACAATACCTTATTTTCTGCAACCAAAGAGGCAGCTACGTACTGGGTAATCATGAAACCGCTGTTTAAACCGCCTTTTTCCACCAAAAATGCAGGCAGCTCACTCGTATGCGGATTTACCAGCCTATCGATTCGGCGCTCCGCAATATTAGCGAGCTCCGCTACCGCAATCGCCGTCATATCCATCGTCAATGCGAGCGGCTCTCCATGTGCGTTGCAGGCCGAGATCGAAATGCCGCCCGCTCCGTCATCGAAAATGAGCGGATTATCGGTTGCCGAGTTTAGCTCCATTTCCACGATTTCTGCGGCATGCATCATTTTGTCGCGGCACGCGCCATGCACCTGCGGAATGGAGCGGATGCTAAGCGCATCTTGGATTCTGCGATCCTTGGATTGCTCGCTAATTTCACTGCAAGCAATTAGCCTGCGGAGATTGTCTGCAACCTTCAGTTGCCCTTTAAATGGCCGTACTCTATGAATACGCTCATCAAACGCATAATAGGTGCCTTTTAATGCTTCAAAACTCATCGCCCCTGCGATATCCGCCCATTTTGCCAGCTGCATGCAGTCAAAGATCGCGAGGGCACTAATGCCGCTCATGCACACCGTTCCGTTTACGAGGCTAAGCCCTTCCTTCTCTTTGAGCTCCAGCGTGCTGATTCCCGCTTCCTCCATCGCTTCCGCTCCCAAAAGCAGGCGGCCTTTATAATAAGCCTCACCTAGCCCAATCACGACAAGTGAAATATGAGCCATATGGGTCAGGTAACCTACTGAGCCCTGTGAAGGCACCCATGGCGTCACGTCTTCATTCAGCATTTGGATGAGCGTCTCGACGGTCTCCAGCCGAATGCCTGAGTAGCCTTGCGAGAAATTGACGACCGCCGCAAACAAGATCGCTCGTACTTGATCCGCCTTCAAAGGCTCGCCAACCCCGCATGCATGACTCATCACGACGTTTTTGGACAGCTTCGCCGCTTCTTCACGCGTAAGGCTGACTTTGCACAATTCACCCAGTCCCGTCGTAATGCCGTATACAGGACGCTGCTCGGCTACAAAGCGATCCACATAGCTGCGGCATTTATTGATTTTGGCTTTGACATCCTCGGCCAACTCTACCTTCCATCCCTTTCTCGCGACCGCAGCGACGTCATCTATTCGAATGGTCCTGCCGTCAATTAGGATGCTGCCCATAACGAATCACCTCCAATAACTAGCTATTTCACACGCGGGATGAGGCTTATATATCTGCCGTTTTCCGATACGCAGGCGTCAGTAGATTTTGGATATGGGAAAGTGAAACCTTGCCGATTACCCGATTTTCGAGACCGACTACACCTACGACCTGAACAGCCTCGGCGCCTGTGCGCAGCAAAATATCAAGCACTGCCTTAAGACCGCCCGATTCAGAAATCGTAGGCATGGACGGATTCACATTTGATGTGCTGACTCTCTCCATGGCCGCGCTCACTTGGATGAGGCTGATTTTACGAATCATATCGTCTCCGCCCATTAAGTTCTGGACGAAATCATTTTTGGGATGAAGGATTAGCTGGAGAGGCGAGTCGTATTGAACGACCTCTCCGTCTTTCATAATAATGATTTTATCTGCGAGCCGAAGCGCCTCTTCCACGTCATGCGTGACGAACATGATCGTTTTGTGCAGCTTCTTCTGAATATGGATCAATTCATCCTGCAGCTTGGTTCTCGTTATCGCGTCAATCGCGCCGAACGGCTCATCCATCAGCATAAACGGCGGGTCCGCCGCAAGCGCTCTCGCAAGCCCGATCCGCTGCTGCTGTCCGCCGGAGAGCTGGCGCGGATATCTTTTGCGATATAATGCAGGCTCAAGATGAACAAGCTCCAGCAGCTCATCCGTTCTTGCGCTAATCTTCGCTTTGTCCCAGCCGAGCATCTCCGGAACGACGGCTATATTTTGTTCCACCGTCATATGGGGAAACAACCCGCTTTGTTGAATGACATAACCAATTCGTCTTCTTAGCTCGTTGACCGGTACGTTTTTTGTATCGACACCGTCGATCAGAATATTGCCCGCTGTTTGCTCGTAAAGACGGTTAACCATCTTAAGCAGCGTCGTTTTCCCGCATCCCGAAGTGCCGAGCAGGACGATAAATTCACCGCTATTTACAGTTAAGCTAACATCGTTGACAGCCGGTTTTTCCGTGCCCGGATAAAACTTGATCACCTGTTGAAATTCAATTCCGCTCATCTTGGGTCACCTCCCATAGCTTGCATACCTATTAATTGAGGAATCCATTTTCTTTGAGGAATGCTTTCGCTACATCTTCCGGTTCTTTTTTCGCTTCACCGTCTACTTCCCAGTTCAGAGAGGCCATAACATCATCCGTCAGCAATGCATTAAGCTTGTTCAATATTTCGCCGATCTCAGGATTGTTCTTCAGCACCTCGCCGCGCACTTGCGGAACGGCATGGTAAGGAGGCCAAAGCTTCTTGTCGTCCTGCAGCGAAACCAGATTAAAACCGGCAATTTGACCGTCTGTTCCGAATCCGATCGTGACATCAACCTGCTTATCCGTTAAAGCTTTGTATTTCAAGCCGATATCAAACAATTTAGCTGATTTGAAAACAAAGCCGCCATACGTTTTTTGCAAGCCAGGCAAGCCGTCCTCCCGGTCGCCAAACTCAGGAATTAACGCAAAATTCAGCTCTGGCGCTTTTGCAGACAAATCAGAAAGTGTTTTTAATCCGTATTTTTCCGCAATCTCGGCGGTAGTTACGATTACGTAAGTGTTGTTAAATGGCGTTTGATTGAGCGTATCGATATCAAACTTTTGTTTGTACCCATTCTTTACCGCCTCAAAAACAGCTGTTTCATCATTGACTGCCGCTTCCTTCAAGACATCCTGCAGCGCCGTCCCCGTATATTCAGGGTATAAGTCGATTTCACCGCTTTTGAGCGCTGTGAAGGCCACCTGCGTACCGCCAAGATTAAGCTTCCGCTCGACATTAAAATCCGCTGCTTCCAGTGCCTGTGCGTACAATTCGCCGAGGATATATTGCTCCGTGAAGTTTTTTGATCCAATTTTGATCGTGGGCTTATCCGCTGATCCGCTACTTTTGCCCGAATCGCTACAGGCTGCCAAACTAAAAGCCAAACCTAATACGGCACCAGTCAAAATCAGCTTTTTGAACATATTTTTCATACCCCTTCACTCTCCTCTGTTTATTGACCCATTTTCGGGCTCGTTAATTTTTCAATCCGGCCAAATATCGAATCGCCTGCAATCGCAAGCAGACAAATCGGTACCGCGCCCACCAGCAGCATCGAAGGTTTTGCCAGCGCAATGCCGTTGATAATGAAATCTCCAAGCCCGCCCCCTCCGATAAAGGCAGCTAGCGCTGCTCCCGCTATGACCTCAACCGAGGCTGTTCGTATGCCCGTAATAACGACTGGCAAAGCGAGCGGAAACTCGATTTTCCGAATAATTCGGAGCTTATCCATGCCCATGCCCTGTGCGGCTTCTATGATGTTTTTGTCCACTTCCTTAAATGCAACGACCGTATTGATAAGAATCGTCGGGAAAGCAAGAATCGTTAAAGCAATTAGTGAAGGCGTGAAGCCGACTCCCACATAAGGCATCGTAAGCGCTAATACCGCTAGGCTTGGAATGATTTTACCGAGATAAAACACGTTCATTACGACCATAGACAGCTTATTTCGTTTAGATAAATAAACCCCAAGCGGTACGCTTATGAAAATACTTATCGCAAGTGCAATCACGCTTAGCGAAAGATGAATCTTCAATGCTTCCCAGAAAAGCTCCGGCTTGCTCACCAGATAATCGATCGCTTCTTTAAAAACGTTCATTTCTCAGCCGCCTCCATTCACCTTGTGTTAAGACTCACCCTTTTTTCAATGAATCGGAACGCCAAGTCTGTTGCAACAACAAGCACCAGAACCGCCACAGTGCCTGCTATGATTTTGCCGGAATGATCTTGATAAATGCCTTCGAAAATCAATTTTCCGAGCCCTCCCGCATTGATGAAAGCAGCAATCGTCGCAATCCCAATCATAGATACCGCCGCGATGCGGATTCCCGCTACAACTACCGGCAGCGCTAGCGGTACGAAGATCTTGTAAATCATCCGCCATTTGCCCATGCCCATACCGCGAGCCGCTTCCACGATGGAAGGCTCGATTCCTTTGACCGCGACAACCATGTTTCGCACCAGCGCCATCTGGGAATAGGCGATTAGGGCAATTGCGGCCGGCTTTACGCCAAGCCCAAGGAAGGGGATCAGCAACGCGAATAATGCGATGCTCGGAATGGTATAAATGATGCCCAGGGCGCCTAGAACGGGGGATTGTGCTTTGGCATACCTGGAAATGACGGCCGCAATTAAAGCAGCAACAAAAATAGAAATAATTAGCGAAAGAGATACGAGATAAATATGTTCGATTAATAGCTCAGTCACCTTATCAAGATGTTCAAACAAATATTCCATCCGAGCCTCTCCTCTCTAGGGCTGCAAATCAATAGTTTAACATGTCATATTTAGTGACATAGAACCTCCGTTTCTCAGTTATTTTTCGTCCGATGTAAGATTACTTCACACCTATATTATAGAATTGAAAACGCTTTCAATCAATGGACAAAGTTGCTTACCACTAGCACAATCTTGCTGTGCGATAGTCGGAAGGGCTGCAGCTCATTATTTTTTTGAAGGTACGCGTAAAATAGTTCGAGTCCTGGAAACCGACCAAACCCGCAATCTGCTTAACAGACATCTCAGTCATTTCCAAGTAATAAACCGCTTTCTCGATCCGGATTTTGTTCAAAAAATCAATAACGCTAACGCCTACTTCCTTCTTGAATAAATGGGCTAAATGATAGGTGCTTACATAGCAATATTGTGCTATATCTTCCAAGCTTATTTTGTCTTGGTGGTATTCGAGAATATGATTCATCGCTTTGCGGATAATCGGGGATACGTTCAATTGGTTTGCTTTTACAATTTGCTCGGCAAGCATTCTCCAATAGTCACATAGTTTATTAACGAAGTTGTTATAGCGGACGGTGCTGTAAAGACTTTGAATCATCCTAGCGTTTTCAGATAAAATAATAGAGACGTCCCCGCCAGTTTCAAGGACCATGCTCGATAAAGACATGCTTAGCTCTATCGCAGCGGACTTGAACATGTCGATGTGGAACTTATAGGTTTGCGCTATTCTAGCCAGCAACATTTTCAAATAATTAATAGAGCCCTCAATATCGCCAATTCGAACACGGGCAAGCAGCTCCGTCTTTTCTTCTTGGGAGACCGCCTGCTCCGCTTGCAAATCGACTTTTTTACTTTTTTCATAGAAATAAATAACGCGATTGCCTTGAAAAAAACGATCGACAAGCGACTCCTTCGCCTCTTCAAAGGACCGATAAAGCATATACGGGCTTTCATAATAAGAGCCGATTCCCGCTGACACAGAGAAGCCTTGCGAATCAACCAGCCCTTGAATTTGTTGTACATTCGACAGTAACTTCCTCTTTAATGATGGGCTTTGCTGACTATCCGAGGCAAGCTCCAGCAGCAACGCTAAAATCCCTTCCTCAATCCACACCCAAAGGAAAGGCTCAGATATCGTCTGATAAACAGCTTTAACCAGCTGCTGTCCAATTTCCGTTTTCCACGTTATAGATTTATCTATGGCAAGCTCAGGGTAACGATCCATCGAGATCAAAATCGCTAAATGCGGCGTAACTTGAATGCCAAATTTCTGCTGAACTTCTTTAAAGCTGCCTTCATGAACGAGCGTTCCGGAAATGAGAAGCTGTGAGAATGCCGCCTCCGTCGTTACCAGCATCATAAAGACACCCTTCCTCTGTGAAATTACCGCAATTTTAACCTTCGCCGCAGCATTCGTCAATTGTTGATTATGTCCAGCTCTTTATCACAGACTCGTAAGTCCCCTATCGCTTTGTGGTAAGCTTAAAGAGCGGTTAGCGAAAAATGATAAGCGAGGAGAACAACGATGACGAGAGATAATAAGAAGCTTGTAGTAATCACAGGCGTAAGCAAGGGACTTGGCCGCGCAATGATCGATGAGTTTATTCAAGCGGGATGGCTTATCGCAGGCTGTGCTAGGTCACGGGCCAATATGGATTCTCTTCGAAGCGAATATGGTGACGAGCATGACTTTCAAGCAGTTGATGTTTCTAACGCAGCGGAGGTTGCGGAGTGGGGAGAGCATATCATACTGCGGTATGGCGCTCCGGATCTTTTGATTAATAACGCCTCTATCATTAATGAAAACAAGCCTCTATGGACGGTATCCGCCGAGGAATTCACATCCATTATGAATATAAATGTGCATGGGACGGTAAATGTCATCCGCTCCTTTGTCCCGTCAATGGTCGAGAAGCGAAAAGGCTGCATCGTTAATATAAGCTCTTATTGGGGGCGCTTTGGCGAAGCTGATGTAGCGCCTTACTGCGCTTCTAAATTTGCGATTGAAGGATTAACGCAATCATTAGCCAAAGAACTGCCGCAGGAAATGGCAGCCGTCGCTCTCGATCCCGGCGACAGCATCGATACCGCTATGCTACGCTCCTGTTCACCTGAATCTTCAAACTACGCACCGTCGCCAGAATCTTGGGCATGGACTTCGGTCCCTTTCATAATCGGAATTAACTCATCGGATAACGGAAAATCGCTCGTGTGTCCTTAGCGTAGGCGTGTGACCCGCAAAAAAAGCGATATGACTAATTCGCATAAGCATCGCTTATATCGAAGAAGTCATATCGCTTTTCGCACACATCATTTTCCAATTACAAACGAACGGCCGTGCCGCTAACAGCGACCATAAGCATGCCCTCGCGCACAACCTCGTAATCAATATCGATAGCGACGATTGCATTAGCTCCCAGCCTTGAAGCTTGGTTTTTCATCTCATCAATCGCAACGTCGCGAGCTTCTTTCAGCTTGCTTTCATATGCGCCGGAGCGTCCTCCTACGATGTCCGTAATCGACGCAAAAAAGTCGCGCACAACATTGGCTCCCATTATAGCTTCACCTGTAACGACTCCCACATACTCCTGTATAGGCCGTCCTTCGATTGTTGGTGTAGTTGAAATTAGCATCGCTTAGCTCCTCTCGCTTCATCATGAAGCGTTTCATATGGTTTTCTTTTATTACGGAGCAGCCTCGCAAGATGTTTCACTTATTTGCTTTCAAGCTCCTTCATCGTTAAATTCAAAACCTCATCTGTTTTCGTTTGTATCGTAATGCTGACCCGGACACCAAATTCAATCGCATCCTTGCGAAGCCATAACACAAAATTCTCCTCTGCTTGTTCCTCTGACAATTTGGTTCTGCCTACGTATTTATAGTCAATAATGGATGCGTTAACATACGTTTTGGACGTCTCCTCCATGGCCAGCTTCCCCCACTTGGCATAGGATGGCTCTGCATGTAAGGCAGCCCCTTCCGTTGTCATTACCTCAGAGTGAGCGAGGCTAAGCAACACGAATACGGCCTTCATGACGATATGACGCAGCATTTCACCGACCACCTGTCTTTTTCAAAGTGTTGGTATTAGCGTCACCTTCTTCGTTTCGTCCTATTCATAACCTTCAAATCAACGGCATAATATGCCTTTTATCAAATTCTTAAGCCCAATTTATAGGGATAAGTGCCCTTTTTTCGATTTAGGCATATTGTAAGGTATGATAAAAAGGAGGCACACCATGATACCAAATCAGCCCTATGTGCAACAATCGGCCGTTACGCCGGATTACTACCAGCAAATGCAAACGAGTAATAAACAGCCCGAAATAAATAAACCAATTGAAAATGAAAGCATCGAAAAATCCCAATGCCACTGCTGCGTGGATCTAAGCCAGCTGCATCATTTCCACTACATGCACCACTTACATCCGATGTACGATTATCACCACATGCATGATTTCCATCCTATGCATGACTTCCATCCTATGCACGATTTTCATCCGATGAACGACTACTACCCGATGCATGATTTTCATCCTATGAATGACTTCCATCCCATGCATGATTTCCATCCTGACATGCATGAAGGCTGGGATCCCCATATGTACGATGATCATCATCACCACCCTCATGAAGGAGGATGGGAGTTCTCTTCCATCGATTACCATCATGAATGGTTCCATCCATGGGTTCATCCGCATCATATGCATCATATGCATCATCCTCATCATCCGCACTTTCCAATCGTTTGTTTTCCCGCTGGAAAAGGTCAAACCGAATAAAGGGGTTATCGAAACCCTTTATTCAAACCTAAAAGGACAGAAGGATTGCCACACTCCTTCTGTCCTTTTTCTACCCGCTAGTATGCCAAACTTCCTTCAAGTCGCGAACGGCATCTGCAATAACCGACCGGAATCTGAATAAGGCTTGTATGTCCGAGCGCTGTCATCCCATACAGCTCATCGCTCCCTATTGCATCAAAACCGAGCAATGGGCGCCCGCCCATTTGGGAAGCGGTTGTTGCAAGCAGCAGTCGTTGTACAAGCATCCCCGCCTCCATCTGCTGGATTCGATATCCGCGATAACCCAGCTGAGCATGCAGATGGTTCCTATCTCCTGCGATATGGAAGCATAGCGGCACTTGATACAAATTGACGTTGTCCATCGACATTCCGTCCTGCAGCCATGAACGGTGGTCGCCAGCGCGAACCTGCCGCAACGCATGCTCTGATTCGTCATAACGATAGGCGCCGTCGCTGATGCCTTCCACGCCGTAAAAGCTTCCGTATAGAAAAACGCGAGCCTCCGGTCTAGACAGCGAACCGTCCAAATCATTGCGGTACGCAAAAGATGACATGACCTCATTTAACAGCGTGGCTGCACTCAACTGACCCACCGGTCTCAATTCGAATTCATTTTCCGGCGAATACCGTTCTCTTAGCACGGAAGCCAGATCATAAGTCAGCCTGCTTGCTTCAGGAAGCTTAATAGCAGCCACTTGGTGTTGAGCATGCTTTTCACCTACATACTGACGAGAAGACCGCAAGCAGTCCAGCATCGATGCTTCGTTCATCTTAATGAGCTTCGGGTATTCCAATACTCTCTTTGAACGCATATAGTGCTCGGGCTGGATCGACCCAAGCTCCCTGCATAAATCATTCGCATTAATAAGAGCTTCACCGTTATCCTCATTCTTATCGTTAAACCATTCCATTTCTGTTTCCGCTGACAGCGGAATAACCGCATACACGCTCTCTTCCCGCTCTGATAAGCCTAATAAATGATTAACGGCACGGTCCAAAAACTGAAAGCAAACACCCGTCTCAAAACCAAACCGTTTGGTTGCCTCCAGCAGCTGTCCGATGAGCAGACCGGAATCCAGCCCCTGCAAACGGTATGAGAAATTGTTGTACTTAAAGTAATTTTTCCAAAACATCGTAGACACAAAAGCTGCGCCAAAGCTAGCGGATATGTCGCAGCGATTGCCAAGCGCCTTTCTTAGATAGTCGTCAAATTGGCCTTCCCGCAGCAATATCAATCGATGATGCGCAGCATCATAATGATAAATGCCGCTAGGCAGCTCCTCCAGCTTCAAATAGAGATATAGCTCGCTAGGATACAAACCCCCGCCTGATGGGACGAAACGTCTGCAAACCTGCAACGTGTCTCCCCAATCCTCACCCGCCTCCGGCCCAAAAACAGATTGGCTTAGCCGTGTAAGCCCAAACGTATACCAAAGAAAGTGACCTAGCTCCCGAAGCTTCGGTTTTGCAATAACGCGCGCCTCCGTAAGTGAAAGCGGCACCTCTGCAGAGAGCGGAAAAGTCGGCAAGCCCCTGTAAAGCTTATACGGGAGAGGCGCGTCATCCCAGTCGATCTCCCAATCGCTTGATTTCGCCTTGTCTGGGTCGAACTGCAATTCATGCAAAAAAGCCTTTAAGCTCATCCCTTCTCCTCCTAAAGACTTTGCTACGTAGCTTTAGACCAGACTCATGGGAATGGGTGCGGGTGCAAATTAAGCTGTTCGGGTGCAAGCGGCTGCTCCGCATACCCAAGTTCCGCGGGCACTTGGAGCACCCGCTCCAAACCTGTCAGGCGGACAAGATGTTGTCCAAACGTCATGGGCAGCATGCCCGGAATCAATACCTTCACACAATGAAGACCATTTCGCAGCGTCTCCGGTGTCGTCTGGTCCACTACGATAACTTCCAGATTCCGTTCACGTAACGAATGAAGAATATCCTTTAAGTCCTCAGTCAAATCCGCATGCCTCACTCTTGGTTGGAACTCCTCTGCGAAAGTACGAAGAGGACGGCCGTTTTGGAGTAAAAAATGTAGTCGATCCTCCGCTTGCTTTAAGCTGTACAGCATGGAATGATCATCCATTTGCCGAACTAGGAGCGGATCATGGAGCATTTGCTCGTATTGCTCCCGATTCTCCTCCAATTTCTCGTTCAACGACAGCATCATGCCCGAGAGCTCATGAATCGCGCCTTTTGCCGCACGCACGGGATCCGGATGGGCGCCTGCTGCGCAAATCAGATTCACGCCTTTATCCGACCTGTTTTTTGAAATCGCCCACACGCTTGGAATGCCATGCTCCATCGTCGAATTAAACAAATGGATATCGTAGCCGGCAACCTCACGCAGACGCTCGATCATTAAATTCAATTCAAGATCTCCGGCGGAATAGGGATCTAGAGGGGTAAGCTGCAGCTGCGCATACCAGGTCATCAGAAACGAATCACGTTCTACCACTTCCATTATGCCGTAAAATATAGCTTCCTCTAGGCTTCCGCCTAATGCACATCCGTTCGAGGTTTCATAAACAAAACCTTGGCCGCAGCCTGAGCTATAATAAGCAAGCAGCTCCGGCACAAGGATAGGGCGCTCCTGCAAAAAAGAATAGCCCCAAACCCAGTCGATTGGCCTGCTGGGGTCAAATGGCCGAAAAGGGAAGTCGGCACTATCGTACATCCCCTTCTCATGCACTCCTACCCGCACGGGATTAAGCGCTTGATCTTTCAAATGTCGATAGCTGTCATGAACGGCTGTTTGCTTCCCCCTTGGCGACATGCCGCAGTACCGCTCCAAGCCTTCTAGAATCGCCGTCATCTCGCTGTCCGCATAGGAATGGGTACGCCCAGCGCAGCCTTCATCCCCCGAGAACAACGGCAGATTGATGCTTGAATCGGCAAATGGCGAAGAGAGATCGATCATTTTGCCATTCAAAAATCCCGTCCGAGCATCCATATAGTCATCCGCCAGCACCCCTTTAAGCTCCGTCATCGAGCGGCTTCGGTAGCTGTTTTCGCTGACCTTCGGACTTGGCTGGAGCGCTATGCGAGACGAGCTCACAGAATCCTCCGTTATCCGTCCGCATAACGGACAAAGCGGATCCGGCAAGAAAAAATGCGAAGAGCTATTCAAGGTTTGAAGATGGATGAACATGAGCCGATTTTCCGTTAGTGCGTATTCGCCAGCCAGCACTCTCCGAGCTTCCGATGCAACCACTTGCGCCATATGCAGAAGACCTAAACGAGAGGACCATACATCAGGAAAAGTCCCGCCTTGCATAAAATGGCGCTGCTGAATCTCCCACATTTCCTTCCGGTCGTTTCCCGCCATTAGGCGCCGAAGATCGGCGCACTGCGAGCATCCAGCCACTCCCGGAACGACCAGCGGCCCGATCAAACCTTCGCCGAACGAAACGAAACCGCGCAGCCAAGGAATGCCGGAGCGCTGGAATACCTCTTCCGCAGCTAGATGATCCGCGGGGTTATAGCCATCATCCAGCACTAGCGCCAGCGCAGCGGTGACCGGTACCTCAGTTGAGAGATCCTTTTGCCTTACAATTTGATGGTCTTCCCATAATTCGCCGCAAACAAAATCTGCGAGCTGGCCTTCTCCAATAACTGCCAACAATGCGCTCACCTTTCATCCTCCTCCCTAAGCGACACGCCGAATGCGCCGGCAAGCTCCTCTTTTAGGAACGTCTCTACCGTTAGATCATAGACGACAATACGCTTGCGATTTTTTTGCAATAAAGCAAGTGCAGCTTGTAAAATTTCTCGATGAGCAACAGTATCGCTAGCTGGAACTGAGAAATCCTCTATAGAAGCGCCTATCACACTTACAGAAGACTTTCTGATCGCATTTTCCGTTTCGAAAGCCGCTTGGTTTTGGATATCCAGCAGCGCTTGCTGCAGCGATCTGCGCAGCGCCCTCGTCCGGTTAAAATCAACCGCGCCATACCAGCGGTCTCTTGTTCCAACCCAAACGACTGGGAAGCCAGACAATGCCTCGCCAAAGCCAATCGCAGGCGCTCCTTGCATCGTTGTTAACGCATTTATATAATAGCGGCTGCGTTCATCGTCCACTTGGCTTACGTTTGTTAAATGAACAGAAGGTTCGCTCGCCTCGAACATTTTTTCAAGTTCTGCAGTCAAGCATGTTTGCAACGCCCGGCCAATACCCTCGGCAATCGTTTCGCCCGCTCCCACGCCAACGAATTCATTTGGACGAGATCCGTCAAGATCACCGCTTCCCTCCCGTTCCGTATTTAACAGCACATCCGTCATTCTCGATAAGTAGGCTTCAATTCCGGCAAGGCCAGCTTCCCTCCGCGCTTCCTCATGGTTAATGCCATTGCGTATGATTGCTGGAAGCACCTCTGCCGGGCCTGCCGACAGCGGGTCAACCGCCTGCGCACGGCACTGTGACAGTGGAAGCTGGCGCAGCTCGCCCTCCTCCCATTCATGAAGAATACCTGTTTCACTAGAGGTTAAACCGCTAAAGTAAGTGATCAATCCCGTCGGCAGCTTCTCTTCGGTCTTCCTTTCCAGCAGCAAATTCAAATTTTCTATCCTTTCGCCAGCTGGTCGACTACCTGCCAGCGGATGAGGGAGGAACGCGTGCCAGCCCCCTTCCAGCGTCTCCAAATTAAGCAGGAATAGTTTGTTTTTTAAAGCGGATGCAGCAACTTCTGTAGCTGTTTTCAGCCATTCAAAGACGATTACGTTCGCGAGCATCGCTTCTGCTGTTGCGGAGACAACGTGGTGCCGCGACTCCTTTTCAACAGCATGCTGATGGAGCCTGCGCCATGCCGATTCAAAGTCAACATCCGAATCGGGCTGTATGAGCGGACCGGCTATTCCTGCTTGCTTCAGGATCACGGCAGGCAGCAGCACCTTATTTTCCGCTTTGCATATCGCCTGCAGAGCTTTTAATCGCGGCATGCCACCCTCACCCGATACCAGCAGCACTGCATCGAACGGCTGCACGACCGACTGCCAATCGATCTCCCGATCCTTTTGCCATACGATCTCGTCCAACTTAACATCACCGTCCACCTGGCGGGCATGCTCCGCAAGCTCCGATATTCGCTCGCGATTAGTCGATTCCGGATTCGTATCCAGCATTTGAATTTGGGTCAAACCAGACTCCAATAAGGATCTGATTAAAGATACCAAAAAAGGGCCAGACCCAACGGCGAGTACGCTTGACTGGCGAAAACGCTGGAACCTGTACGCGCCCGAACCTTCAAAGCTGTCCAAAAATTCGATTTGAGAAGCATATTTCTTAAGCACACTCTCTTGCAGCTGATGCGGCACGTCCTTGCTTACATCCCTGACGTAACCGTTCGCATATAGCGTCTCCGCGATTTCATAGACATGCTTTTGGTATTGTTCCGGCAATCCTTCCGTCAATTCAAACATCGAATGCTCACCGTTAAATACGGGCATCAGCTTTTCAATCCACTGGTCGATCGTGCTGCCTTCCATTCGAAATGACCCAATATTGTTTCGAAAATAGACGCTTCCGTCAGAGCTTGGGAGAAAAAAAGTATCCCCTCTTACTTTAAGACGCATAGAAGGATCCAAACGCCATTCCTCCTTATCGTGAATTATGCAAAACAAACAGTTCAACATTACTTCTTTAAAGGTATGTAAGGCTATTTGTCCGTCATGCTAGATCTTATATAGAAAAAAAAGAGAGCCCCTGTCAGCTGAATCGCTTACAGGAGCGCCCTCATTTTCTCATTCATTTGCCTTATTTAAAATGCATTAGCGACAGCGTGCACATCCTCCGCAACGAGCACAGCCACCGCAGCGTGCGCAGCCCGCGCAACGAGCACAACCGCCACAGCCGCCGCAGCCGCCGCAGGAACAGAAGCCGATGCAAAAGCCAATACAAAAGCCGATGCATAGCCGTGAATTGTTAGGATCAACTTGACCTTGGCCGCCATTTGGCGTCATTCCGCTTGTTTTGTACGGGTCAATATTCAAATTTTGCAGATCATTCTTAAACTCATTCATCTCAGTAGCCTCCGTTATGTGTTATGATTTTTTAAGCGGTTAGACAAGAATGAACAACTGTATACCAAGCAGCTCAAACTGGCCATATGCCGCAGATCGTTCATGACATATACGTATGAAATTACCTCCGCTAGTGTTACTGATTCATCCGCCTAGATACGGAAATCATGCCTATTTTCAATCGCAAGCAAAAAGGCTGCCTTCAAGGTCATTGACCTTGAAAACAGCCTTTTATTACGCCTTTAGGCATAAATCACTCACTCTTATTCTTGTTCGACTGCGCGAGTTTTCTTCTTGCGGTTCAAGAACTCGTAAACGACAGGCACGATAATGAGCGTGAGCAGCGTAGAGCTTGTTAAGCCGCCGATAACGGTAACCGCCATCCCTTTGGAGATCAAGCCGCCGGATTCAAATCCGAGCGCAAGCGGAAGCAATGCTCCAACAGTAGCAATCGCCGTCATCAAGATCGGACGAAGGCGCGTACCCGCTGCTTCAATCAATGCATCGCGTACGGACAAACCTTCTTTCTCCTTCTGAATAACGCGGTCTACGAGTACGATCGCATTCGTTACGACAATTCCGATAAGCATCAGCGCTCCGATCATTGCCGTCACACTGAGTGTTTCGCCAGCGATGAGCAAGCCTACCAATGCGCCGATAATCGTAAACGGCAGGGAGAACAAAATGGCGAATGGCGTTAATGCTCCGCCAAACGTGATGACAAGCACTAGATATACAACCGCAATTGCGGCAAGCATCGCTAGACCAAGCTGTGTGAACGATTCATTGATTTGCTCCGTAACGCCGCCCATATCGATGTCAATGCCAGCGGGCAGTTTAGTATCGTCTATCATCTTCTGAATTTCCGCAGATACTTTCCCTACATCGGATGCCGTTACATCAGCTTTGACCTCAGCGTAAATGCGGTCATCACGTCTTGTGATCGTGTTAGGCGACTCGCCTTCCTCGATTGTCACAACATCTTTAAGCGCAACTTCTGTACCCATTTGCGATGTCAGCTTCACATTTTCAAGATCCGCTTTATCTGTATAGGTTTTGGCTTCAACTTTCACATACACATTAAATTGCTCGCCGTCCTTTTCAATCGTCGTCAGCACTGGACGTTCATGAACGGGACTCAGCGCCATCGCGATTTGACCAGCCGTTAGGCCGTTTTGACTTAGCTTTTCTTGATTAGCTACTAAGCGGTACTGCTCATAGGTTTCGGATAAGCTGGAATCAATATTTTTCAAATCCTTGTTGCCTTCAAGCTTCGTAATTAAATCATCAACAACGGGCTGAAGCGACTTCATATCCGGTCCGTATACGAGCATGGATATTCCCGATCCGCCAAGACCGCCGCCTGCAAAGTCTTGCTGCTTCCATTCGCCTTTGCCGCCAAGCTCCTGCAGCAGCGGTACTATTTTTTCTTTCTCTTCCGTAAATCCAGCAAACTTCTCGTCATAGCTCAGGTTGAACAACGCTTGCTTGGACGCTCCCGGGCTGAATGGATTTTGTCCGCCAACCGCATATTGCACGACGTTGATGCCTTCGCGGCCCATTAATTTATTTTCAGCGTCCAGTGCCATTTTCTCAACTTGCTCGCGTGTTTCGCCTGGTGCAGGGTTGTAGGAAACGACCATCATTTTTTGCTCGTCGCCAGCGATGAAGCTGGTGCCGATTACCGGAATGAGGAACAAGCTGCCTACAAGAAGGAGAACAGCCAATCCAAAAGCGACCAGCTTGTGGTTTAGCGACCAGCGAAGCACGCTTTTGTACCATTCAGCCGTACGTCCTGGCTTATCATGATGCGCTTTGCCTGGCTTCAATCCTTTGCGGAACATCATATGCGCCAGCATTGGAACAACGGTAATGGCAACAAGAAGTGATGCAAGCAGTGCGAAAACGATTGTTAATGCGAAGGGAAGGAACATTTCGCCAATCATGCCAGACACAAGTCCGAGCGGCAGGAATACTGCGATCGTTACGACCGTAGACGCCAAGATCGGTATGAACATTTCCTTCGTTGCATCGAGAATCAAGTCCTTGCCTTTCAGCTTCTCAGTAGAGAGCGCCATCCTTCGGTAGACGTTCTCGATAACGACAATCGAGTCATCGATAACGCGCCCGATTGCAACGGTCATTGCGCCTAGCGTCATAATGTTTAACGTAATATCCATTTGTCCGAGAACCAGAAGTGCAATCAGGATAGACAGTGGAATGGATACGACTGCAATGATCGTGGAACGAATGTCACGCAAGAAAATCATAATGATGATAACCGCGAACAATGCTCCGATAATCGCTTTGCTAAGCATCGTATGAACGGAATCCTCGATTGGCTTGCCTTGATCAAGCGTCGTTACGATGGACAAGCCGGCATTTTTGCTTTCCAGCTCTTTGATTTCGGCTTTGACGTTGTTTACGACATCGACCGTATTCGCATCGGCCGATTTCACGACGTTCAAGCCAATGGCGTCCTTGCCGTTCGTTCTGGAGATCGATTCCGCTTTGCCGACAATGCTGATATCCGCAATATCGCTAAGCTTGACGCCCGGGACGATGATTAAATTTTTCAAGTCATCCTCACTGGAAACATTTCCGTCAACGACGATCGCTTTCTCCGAATCGCCAAATTCATATATGCCAAGGGGCACCGATATGGCCGAGGCTTGAATGATGCCTTTCACCATGTCCTGCGTTAATCCGATTTGTTTCAGTTTGTCCGCTTTGAAGGCAAGCTCGCCTTCCATGACGTTTTGCCCGGACAATTGAATGCTGGCTACGCCATCAATACCTTGCATACGAGGCAAAATATTGTTTTGCACTTCCTTCGTAAGCTGCTCCAAGTTCATTTTGTCGTTAGATAAGCTAAGCGACAATACCGGGAAAGCATTCAGGCTGATACGGGATACAGAGGGATCCTGCGCTCCATCTGGGAGCGATATCTCAGCTAGCACATTTTTCACTTCTGCAGCCGCTTCATCCATATTCGTCTCATACGTATATTCGATGACGACCGACGAAGCATTCTCATAGGACGTTGAGCTAACTACGTTAACGCCCTTTAGATTGCGCGTGCGCTGTTCAATCGGTTTCGTGACCTTCTCCATAATTTCTTCCGGCGCAGCGCCAGGATATACCGTTGTGACGCTAACGATCGGAACGGTAATATCCGGCAATGTTTCCATTTTCATATTCATACCCGAATAAAGTCCCGCGAATAAAATAAGAAGCGTTAGAATCCATAATGCAAATTTGTTGTTAAGCGAAAATCGGATAATACTTTTCAATAGGTTCCACTCCTCGTTTTCTATCTACCTTGCTTGCCTTGCTAAACTTTAAAGCGATAGCCCACTCCCCAAATCGTCTCAATATACTGAGGCTTAGATGGATCATGCTCTATCTTCTCGCGCAGCCTCCGAATATGGACCGTAACCGTTGCTGCGTCACCGTTGGAATCAAGTCCCCATATCCGCTCAAACAGCTCTTCCTTCTCGAATACCCGATTCGGATGAGAAGCGAGCAGCAGCAGAAGCTCGTATTCCTTCGAGGTCAGCATCGCTTCCTGTTCATGAATCATAACTCTGCGCGAGAGCTTATCGATAAATAAGCCGCGAATGCGAATATGGTCGCCTCGCTCGCCTTTATCGCCAGTGAGCCGTTCATATCGAGCCAAGTGTGCTTTCACACGAGCAACGAGCTCGCTTGGGCTGAATGGTTTGGTCATATAATCATCAGCGCCGAGGCCGAGGCCTCTAATTTTATCGATGTCTTCCTTTTTGGCTGTCACCATTAGTACTGGAATATTGACTGACTGCCTGATTTGACGGCATATTTCGAAACCGTCAATTTTAGGCAGCATCACATCCAAAATAATAAGGTCAAACTTGCCTTCTAAAGCTTTTTGCAGCCCGATATCGCCCCTCCCTTCAATATGAACGGAGAAGCCGTAGCTTTCCAAATAATCACGTTCGAGCTCGGCTATGGCCTTCTCGTCTTCAATAATTAGTATGTTCTTCATGCTCATCCACCGTTTTAACAGTTGTCGATCTCGGCAGCTTCAGACAGAATCTGGCCCCGCCATGCTCTGCATTCTCTGCCCATACGACACCGCCATGCCCTTCAATAATTTGTTTGACAATCGCGAGGCCAAGGCCGCTTCCTCCTGTTTCCGAGTTTCGCGATTGCTCAGCACGATAGAATCGATCGAAAATATACGGCAAGTCCTCAGCATCAATTCCAGGACCTGTGTCTTCGATCTCGACCAGGGCGTATTGCCCTTGCTCCTTCACTCTGACTTTAATTTCCTTGTCTGCGAGCTCGGATTCCTGACCCATATATTTGACGCAATTATTCAACACATTAGTGAGAACGCGGCTGAGCTTATCAGGATCTGCGGCGATCAAGATCGATTTCGCGTCATCCTCCGAATAGAGCAGTTTTACGCCCGACTTGTCCAGATCAAAGCGCTGTTCTTCCAAAAAATGCGCCATATAACGGCCGATATCGATGACTTTGAAATCAAATGCGACGGTTTGGAGGTCGAGCTTCGAGAAGAGAAAAAGCTCATCGATCAATTGGTCCATATCCGTTGCCTTCAGATAGATCGTCTCCATGTAACGCTTGCGCATGTCATCCGTATTGGCAATGCCGTCCATTATGCCTTCGACATAACCTTTGATAGCTGATATCGGCGTTTTTAAATCATGTGAAATATGGGAGAGCAGCATCTTTCGGTTCTCTTCATATTGCAAGCTTTGATCGATGGATTGCTGCAGCCTCACTCTCATTTCTTCAAAAGCGATGCTTAGCTGTCCAATTTCCCCTTTGGTCGTCGCTTCAACCTTATGTGACAAATCACCATCCTTTATTTGCAGCGCCGCTGCTTCCAGCTTCTTAATCGGACGAATAATGCTTCTGGATACAAAATAGGTAAGCAGAAGGCTTGTTAATCCAATCAGTGCCAAGCCTAATACATTGCTTGCGGGTCTCCAATGAATAGGAACGGTGTTCTTTCGCCTAAAAAGCACCACCTTGCCTTCGCTTCCATCCGGATAAACGAAATGCATCACATTGGTTTCGAACCGGAATGAATGAAAGGTCACCGTCTCAGGCGGAAGGTCCAGCAGCTTTTGCCAATTTTGCCCCAGGTCGAGATTTTCGAGGAAAGGCGCAATCGATATGATTTGCCCATCCTTGGAAATCAAAAGACCAGCCCAAAGCTCTCCGAGCCTTTCTTGGATGTCAGTCAAATACTTCTCCTTCTCCAGCTGTCCTGAATCATTCTTTAACACATAAGACAATTCGCCGAAGACGAGTGCTTGTTGATAGGGCTCCTTGCGCTCATTTTCGAAATATTGACGGACATCCTCTTCCCCACGTGCGTAAAAGACGAATACTACAAATACAAGCATAATAATGAGAGGCACAAAAATCATGGCTAAGTAAGACATGTAGAGCTTCACTCGAATCGACAATCCCGTTCACGCCTCGCTTAAACTTTATTGTTGAGTCTATGGTTAATCATAAAGGGTATTTCTAAACGAACTAGGAACCATTTCTTACAAAATTATTACGTTTGGTTGGAATTAGGTTACATTTGATTAATGCGGCATATATTTAATGCCATAAAAAATTTAATGGATTAAATTAATTGGATTTACTTCTTCCGCGGCTTAAATACGTGCTCGCCACAATGACAGCAGATAATATCCAGTGGTATACAACCCAGACGGTTATTGAAAACTCCGACTGATAGAAGAAGAGTTTATAGCCGACAATAATGACAAGCAGCAGTAGCGCATATAGAATGCCTAACCTTTTTTGCCGACTCTGGACCGCCATTTGCAGCATTGCGGTCACATACAAACCAACAAATGCAGATGTTATCGGCGCAACAACCCAAATACTGATGGAAAAGAAGTTGCCCGAGAAAAGGAGTTTGCCTAAAAACAATACGAATGTGATGGAAATAGCAAGTCCCCATTGTAAATAGAAGCCTCGTGAGTAGTTATGTTTTTTATTCCGATCCCGTTTCTTATACCAATTCAGATAGCTATACATGAAATATAAACCAGGAACGAATGCGCCAAGAACCGACAACGACAGCTGGAGGATATGGTAAACATGATCGCCAAAGATCATGCTTTGCAAAACAGGCAGTCTTAGCACAAAATATCCGCTGCTATGCGTAAAATGATCTAAAAACACATGCGAATAGAAACCGATAAACAGCGATAATAAAAAGAACAGCCGCTCAGCTGTTGTCGCCATTTTCCAAGGGCGATTCAAGTAAGCGGCAAATTGATTGACACCACGGGCGTTTGGCAGCATCGCAGGCAGTGCAGGTTTTATGATGCGGTGAAATGCAAACGCAAGCGCTACACAGATAGGTAGCGCAAGCAAAAAGAAGCCCGAAAAGGAATGGCCGATGGATCGAAACGGCTGCATGGCGATAAAGTATTCCAAATCCGGCGCCATACTGCCAAGTATTAAGCCCGTTAGGCTTAAGGAAGGAATCCCTTTCTTAAGCGGCGCTGCAAACAAGGGATGCGATAACGTAAACGGCATGCTTTAGTTACAGCTCCTTCTATTCATTTAGCGTACCGAACTTCGGAAACGGCCAAATGCGGAATATTGCTTTTCCTTCGATGCTTGACCTTGCGATCGGACCAAGCTCCCTGCTGTCCATACTATGCTCGCGGTTGTCCCCCATGACGAAGAGCTGCCCCTCTTCTACCTTGAATGGTACCGCTATGCTGCCTGCAAAGGTTTGGCCTTTGACATACTCCTCTTTAATTTTTTCACCGTTTATGTAAACCTCTCCATCTTTCATGTCAATCACATCGCCAGGCAGGCCTACTACTCGTTTGATTAGGCGCAGCTCGCTCTCAGGACCGCTAATAATAACGATATCCCCATGCTGCGGCTCATGGAAGCGATAGGACCACTTGTCCTCTATTAATCGTTGTCCCGCTACAAGCGTATTTTGCATGGATACGTTTTGAACTTCCGACTGCGCATATACATACGTCTGGAACAGCAGTGCTACAACAATCGCAATGCTTAGCGATACCGTCCATTCTCTAAGCTCTTTGACCCATTTTTTTGTTTGACGCTTTTCTTTTTCCATCAACATTCACCTCTTCAATTATTGGTTGCTATAGGCTGTGATCTTAGGAAGTTCTTTGCTTAATACGCCGATGGAAGGTGAAAGTTTCCCAAATGGGCGCGATTACCTACAAAAACAACAGTGGCAACATAGGCTGCTTTGCGCTAAAGTGAAGCAGAAAGGGGATGTTTTACGGCGATGAAACCAATCACAGCTGCACAAAGGTTGCTTTTTACGACGATTACGATTTTATACTGGACTTCTATGTACGTATACGTGCCAACTCTATCGCCTTACCTAAGCGATCGGGGATTTTCATTGCCTTTTATCGGCATCGTGCTCGGAAGCTACGGCTTCGTGCAGATGTTCGTCCGTTTTCCGCTCGGCATCCTGTCGGATCGGTTCGGGAAACGCAAGCCGTTCATCGTGCTTGGAATGTTGACTGCAGCCATCAGCTGCTTGTTGTTTCTTATACCAGATCATTGGCTATGGCCGCTTGCGGGCAGGCTGATGGCAGGCGTTTGCGCTTCCACCTGGGTCGCGTTTACCGTGCTGTACGCCAGTTATTTTGGCGCGGGGCAAACCGGCCGTGCAATGGGCAATATTAGCGTCATGACGGTATCTGGCCAAATGATCGGGATGCTGCTCAGCGGCTGGTTGAGTGACGGCTTTAACCCGAACGCCCCTTTCACTGTCGGGGCGGCAATTGCTGCAATCGGATTGCTGCTTGCTTTCATGTTGAAAGAGCCGAGCACCGAGCAGCGTGATCAGCCAGGGATGTCTTTTGCAATGATCAAAAGTGTTGTGAAAACAAAGACGCTGCTTCAGGTATCGATGCTGTCCATTCTCGCTCATGGCGTACTATTCATTACGATGTTTGGCTTTACGCCGCTCAAAGCGGAAGAAATGGGAGCGGGCGGACTTAAGCTGACGATGCTCGTATTTGCTTTCATGCTTCCCCATGCCTTCGCTTCACTCGTAACGGCAAGGTGGTTTACGCCTCGGTTTGGCTATTGGGGCACCATTGGCACTGGCTTTATTTTGAGCACGATATGTACGGCTGCCATGGTTTTTGCGGACTCGTTCGGCGTACTTGTCATGACGCAGGCGATTAATGGTTTTGCGCAAGGGCTGCATATGCCCCTTTTGCTCGGACTTGCCATTCGTGACGTAGAGCTTCCCGGACGCGCGACCGCCATGGGCTTGTACCAAGCACTATACGCAATCGGCATGTTCTCGGGGCCATTTTTAGCTGGATGGTTGAATGAAAGCTGGGGCCTCAACGGCGGCTTTCTGTTTGGCTCTCTACTCGGAGCAATGGCATTTTCACTTGTAGTGGTATGGTACATGGCGGAGCGTAAGTCGTCTCGGCTTAGCATTGCGAGCACCCGCTCAGAGGAGTTAAAAGGATGACAAGGCCACAGCTTGTGCTTGATATTGGCGGCGTCCTTGCGACAAACCTGTCCCCTCTCTTCTGGAAGCTGCTTGCAGCTGAAGCCATCGTTTCCGAGGAAGAGCTTTATGCGGCGTATAAGCAGCAAATCAGCGAGCGTTTATGGATAGGAGAACTATCAGAGGATCAATTTTGGGTTTGGGTCAAAACGTATACGCCGCGCCTTGGCACGAAGCAGGCTAGAAAGTTTATCGACAGCAGCCTGCAGCCGCTGCCTGCGCTTGCGAAAGTAGCCGAGTGGAGCGAGATTGCCGATGTTCATTTGCTGAGCAACCATCTCCCAACATGGGTAGAGCCTATCGTTAAGCCGATCCTGCCTTATTTGAAAAGCGTAACGATTTCAAGTGAAGCTGCGTCCAGAAAGCCCCATCCGGATATTTATGCGAGGACAGCCGCCTATTTGCCTTCCGGAAGCCATGTGTTATTCGTCGATGATCAAGCCAAAAATTTAAAACAAGCAGCGTCGCTTGGCTGGCGAACGCTGCTTGCTGATGAAAAAGGTGAATGGGTAGCTTCCATAATCCCGCTTCTAGAGAAAGGCAGCCAGCAGCAATAAAATGATGCCGCTTGCCGCGGCAATACTGAGCAGCCACGCATCTGACCGGCTGAATTTGAGACGGAAGCCATAGGATGGCTTCCGCTTTTTGTAGCCAAAGCCTCGCGCCTCCAAAGCATCTGACATTTGCTCCGCGAGCCTTAGGATAGAACGCATATACGGGATTAGCACCGAAAGAATCATTTTGAACGGCACCTTCTTCAGCGGCGTAGACGCTTTCCCCCTCGCATGCGCGAGCTTCGCAAACCGCTCCCACTCCCCTGTAAGCAGCGGAATAAACCGAAAAATAAGCGTAACGACAAGCGCAAACGAATGGATCGGCATACGCAGCCTGCTGAGCCAGCCAAGTGACTGCTCAATTGCGCGCTGCAGCCGGTAAGGCGACATCAGCTTAAGCAGCGGCATCCCGAGCAGCATAATAAGCAGCAGCTTGCCGAAACGGATCGTGATAGGCCATACCTTCTCCCAATCAAAGGAGAGCGGACCAAAACCGACTCCCCCAACTACGCAAAAAATAACGATCATGATGGCATATGCCCGGATGATCCGATTCCACGGCCAAATAAGCGCTCGAAAAGGAAATAATAGAGATAGCGTTACGAGTGCGGCAAGCGTTAGCTCCACAAATGTTTTTTGGGCGAGAACGCTTGCCGCAAGAAATAAATAGACAAGCACAAGCGCGCGCGGATCAAAACGATCGGAACGAAGAAGTGCAGAGCTCCCCGCTTGGGCTCCCGCATGCAGATGTGCCTTGTCGCCGCTGCGCTCTGGCGCTTCCAACTCATGTTTGTCTATCGTTAGTTGTTCTTTAGCCGGATTCCGATTTAATTGCTTCAAAGCTACTTGTGAGCTGCTTGTTGAGCGCTGATCCGCGTCTGCGCTCGTTCGCCGCTCCAGCTCCGCTGCCAGCGCCGCCGCAACCTCCCGCGGCGCGGGCCATGGCGCCCCGCCGCTCGGCGCCGGCGCTTCCGGCGGCAAAGCCGCCGCCGCGCGCAGCTCCGCAAGCGCGCGAAGCGCCTGCGGCGCCGCTGCGGCATGCGCAATCGCCGCCGCAGGAGCCGCTGCGCGGACCGTGCCGCCGCTAACCACGGCGACCGCGTCCGCCAGCGGCAGCAGCGCGTCGAGGTCGTGCGTGGCTACGACCGCTCCGCGCCCCGCCGCCCTATGCGCGTCAAGCACCGCGCACAAGCGGCGTATGCCGACGGCGTCAAGCCCCGCCGTCGGCTCATCCAGCAGCAGCCATTCCGGCTCACATGCCAGCAAGCAGGCAAGTGACAGCCGTCGCTGCTGCCCGCCGCTGAGCGTCCACGGATCACGCGTCAGCAGCTCCTGGTCCAGACCCGCATCAGCGAGTGCCCGAAGCAACCTCTCTTCGGCAGTTGCGGCATCCAGCTTATATGGTTTAAGAGAGTAAAGCAGCTCATCCCGAACGGTAGCGGCAAACCACTGCGACTCGGAGCTTTGCATCGCAATGCCAAACTTAAGCGCCACCTTTTGATTAAGGCGTGTTCTGCGATTGTCCCTCAGCCATAGCGATTCGTCGCCAAGCTCGATGTCTCCCTCCTGTATGGAGCGAATTCCCGCCATCGTCTCGAGAAGCGTAGATTTCCCCGCTCCATTTCGTCCGATCAGCAGCGTAATCTTGCCCGCTTCAAAATGCATATCAACATCGCTGAGCAGCTTTTTCTTATCCGCTCCGTCCGCGATGACACGAACGCCGCTAATCTTCCAATCAGCGCTCATATCGTGACACCGCCTCTGTCAGCATGTCAGCCGTAAACGGAAACGGACGCAGCTTCACGCCCTGCTCCTCAAGCTCCCATGCCACTTGCGCGGCATAAGGAGCTTCAAAGCCTAGCTCCTCGCACAAGCTGTCCTTTGCGCCCTTGCCGCTTCTTGCAAACCAAGCGTCAGCTGCTCCATCGAATACGACAGAGCCTTCATTCATGGCAATAATTCGGTCGCCGCCCTGCAGCTCCTCCAGCTTTTGCGTGATCCAGATAATCGTCACGCCGCTTTGGTGCAGCTCCCTTACTTGCGCAAGTACAGCGCCCGCCGCCTCAGGGTCCAGCATTGCCGTAACCTCATCCAGCACGAGAAGAGGAGAGCGCATCGCCAAACAGCCGGCAATGGCAACCAGCTGCTTCTGGCCGCCTGATAACGTTTCAATCGGCTGATTCATACGCTCTCCAAGTCCCGCTCTTTGCAGCGCTCGCTCCGCTTCATAGGCAATAACGGCAGACGGCAGCTCATTTTGCTCTAGCAATAGAACAACGTCCTCCCAAGGCGTCGCTCCAATCATAGCCGCTTCCGGCTGCTGCATGACGATCGGAATCGGCTTGCCTTGCGCAGCTGTCTGAATGTTTCTAATGACTTGTCCAGCCGCGCCTGCAATTCGGAAACCAGCAGCCGCCTTTGCTAACGTGCTCTTCCCGCTTCCGTTTCGTCCAAGCAGAGAGATCCATTCCCCATTATGTATCGATAGCGTTACGTCTCTAATGATAGGCTGCAGCTTTTGTCCTTCCAGCATGACAGGCGGCGTAACCGTAACCTGCTTCATTTCAATTTGTGTCTGGTTCCATTGCTCCAAAAAAATTTCACCCAACCTCTTCCCCAAAACGATTGGCTATGCTACAATTCGATTTGTTAACCTAAATTAAATATAAATGGTTAACATTAAAATCGCAAGTACATAAAGGAGTCGTTCACCATTATGCAATCCAATAACATCCGGTCGCTTGTATTCATTGCCTTATTCGCAGCGCTATTTATCGTTATGAGTTCTCTGACGATTAAGCTTGGAGGCTCGTTTGTACCTATTACGCTCCAAACATTAGGCGTATTGTTAGCCGGCCTCTTCTTAGCGCCGCGCAACGCTTTTCTTAGTATCGTAATCGTCATCCTGCTTGCTGCAATTGGACTGCCCTTATTCAGCGGCCAAGGCGGAATTTCGACGTTAACCGGTCCAACTGCCGGATTTATTATCGCTTTCCCGTTTTGTGCGCTTCTCGTAAGCCTTGCTGTTGGTGCGTTCCTCAAAAGCAGCTTGAAGGCGAACAAAGTAGTAGCCTTTATCGCTTTTTTCATTATTTTTGAGCTATTCAGCTCATTATGCTCGTACATTCTAGGCATTCCATGGCTTATGCAATCCCTTGATTTTACTTTCCAGAAAGCAATGACGGTCGGTTTTTATCCCTTTATTGTCGGCGATGCTTTAAAATCGCTTGTAGGCACTATTTTAGCCGTTTCCCTAACACCTTACATCGTCTACATTCGAACGTCAACCGCAAAAAACAAAACGGAAGAAACTTCATTTCATTCCTCATAAAAGTTAAAAAGACGGCGTATCCCTATTGGTTCTTATCAATAAGGATACGCCGTTTTACTGTCAACCTATTATGGCTGCTGCCTTTTTATCAAAAAAAAGCCGTATTTCATGCAGCGCTCCTAAGGAGCAGCATGAAATACGGCTTTAATCATCAATTTTTGCTGTTAATCGCTGCATTCCTCTGGTGCTGGCTCCGACGCATCCTCAACGTTGATCTTCTCAGATACCGTGTCGCGTACGATGGATACAACTAACTGAAGCAAATAGTTGATGTCCGTTTGGCTTTGTTGAAATTCAGAGACGATCGGAATGCCGTCAAGCTCGTCCTGCAGCATTTCCATCTCGCCTTCGATTTTTTTGACCATATCGGCGTTTTTGAAAGTCGTTTCGAAAGCAACAACTTCCTTTTGTTTTTTCTTGATTTGCGTAATAAGCTGCTGTACGCGCTCGTTGCCGTTAATTTGGTGCTCTGCACGGCGATAGTGCTGAACTTCCTCCGACGTAAAAATCAGTTCGGCAAGCTCCTTCGCTTTTGTCGAAATATCCTCGCGAACGATGAGATCGCGCGTGTGAAAGCTCGGAATGCCGCAGCCCTCTCCGTGCTCGTGATCATGATCGCATTGCGCCGCTTGATTTTCTGCTGTATGCTGCTCTGACATTTGACATCTCTCCTATTTTACCGTTAGCTAACGGCTTCTTGTGTGCTTTGTTCAATCGACTCCGCTTTGATGTACCAAGTTTGGGCCTCGGTTACCTTCGCCATAATAAACTGGCCGATCCATTCCTTTGGCCCTTCCAGATGAACGAGTTTGTTCGTGCGCGTCCGTCCGGAGAGGACGTTCGCGTTATTTTTGCTCTCGCCTTCAATCAGCACCTCGACGATTTCTCCTCGAAGCAGCTCGTTTTTCTCTCTTGCGTTAGCAGCCAGCTGTGCATTCAAGCGCTGTAGACGCGCCTTCTTCACCTCTAGCGGCACATTGTCCTCCATGCCGGCGGCAGGCGTTCCCTCGCGCGGTGAGTATAAGAAGGTATAGGCTGAATCAAAGCCTACTTCCTTCACAAGCGTCATCGTATCCTCGAACTGCTCATCCGTCTCCCCAGGGAAACCAACGATTATATCTGAAGTCAGCATCGCGTTTGGAATAGCTAGCTTAATTTTTTGAACCAGCTCCAAATACATCTCACGCGTATACTTACGGCTCATTCTTTTTAATATTTCCGTGCTTCCGGACTGTACAGGCAAATGGATGTGCTCTACTAAATTGCCGCCTGTCCCAAGCACCTCGATCAAGTGGTCGTCAAAATCACGCGGGTGGCTCGTCATAAAACGAACGCGCGGAATATCGATCTTGGACATATCCTGCATCAAATCGCCAAAACGGTAGCTGATGTCCTCGAAGTCTTTCCCGTATGCGTTAACATTTTGTCCAAGCAGCGTAACTTCCTTAAAGCCTTGTCTAGCCAGCTCGCGAACCTCGGCAATAACGTCCTCGGGACGCCTGCTGCGTTCTTTGCCTCTCGTGTAAGGCACGATGCAATACGTACAAAATTTATCACAGCCATACATGATATTAACCCAAGCGCGCATGCCTTCACGCTTCTTAGGCATATTTTCAATGATATCGCCTTCCTTGGACCATACCTCGACGACCAGCTCTTTGCTGAAGTAAGCATTTTGCAGCAAATGGGGAAGCCTATGTATGTTATGCGTTCCAAAGATCATATCGACAAAAGAATGCTTTTGCAAAATACGTCCGACTACCGACTCTTCTTGCGACATGCAGCCGCAAACGCCGAGCAGCAAATCGGGTTTTTCCGTCTTCAGCGTCTTCAAGTGGCCAAGCTCCCCAAACACTTTGTCCTCCGCATTTTCGCGAATCGCGCAGGTGTTGAGCAAAATCACGTCAGCAAGCAAACGATCCTCCGTAGCCTGATAGCCCATCTCCTCGAACATGCCCTTCATGACTTCAGTGTCATGCTCGTTCATTTGGCAGCCGTACGTTTGGATTAAATAAAACTTGCCCACGCCGATCGTACGCAGCTCATCCGGAATCGAAAAATCATAATGAACCTCGATATCCTCTTTGCCGCGTTTTTTCTCGTCCTTGTGATTCGGAGTAGAGTTAATTTGAATGTTGCGACCCTTAATGCGTAAAGTCGTTTTCCCATCCTCTTCACTCAGCACCTTCGCATCTGAGAAATCAAAATATTTGGAATAGTCCTTATCACCCTTGACAGATTTTAAGTCCGTTGAGTTCGCTTTCGTCATTGTGTTCTCACATCCTTTATTTTCAATGCCGTTAAAACATTATTTTCAATCTATTTAAACATCAATATGAAATTATACCACAACGCCCCCGCCTAATCCATCATATCCCTAAGCAAAAAAAGGCTAGACTCCTCCCCTTGCCCTATCGTTTTTTCCATGATAAAGTTAATAGAGAGGTTATGAATAAGGTTACTTAATTCAAAAGAAGGAGAGGAACATCCATGACCGGAAAAAAGATTAAAATCGCAGTGCCCGATCAGGAGGGACAAGTGTCGCTCATGTTCTCTCGAGGCGGGCCGCGCGCTGGTGCCGGAAGAAAAGGAATAGGCGAAACGAAAAAAGTTTCGTTGACGCTCACAAAACAAGTTTGGGATGAGCTTGAAAATAGATGCAGCGTATCCGGACTGTCTAAATCCGAAGTTATTCGCGGCATGATTGAAGCTTCATTGCATAATACGTAAGGACAGGTGAAGCTCATGTGGGTTGACGTTTCTCAGCCATCGCTGCATATCGGACTACAGCATATTGCGGCCGGACTCTCGGCTAAAGCAGTCTCTCCCATTCTAACAGGCATTAAGGTGCATGCCGGCACTAGCGGCTTGACGCTTACAGCCTCCAACGCTTCTGTAACGCTGCAATACTTGATACCTTGTTGCTCCGAGCAGCTAATCATTCATCAATCAGGAAGCGTGGTTATTCCTGCCCGTTTTTTGATAGACATCGTTCGCAGTTTTCCTGGTGACCGTATCATTACGCTTAAAGAGCTTGCGAATCCTTATATACATATCGAGTCCGACAACTCCGTCTATAGATTGGCAACAATGGATTCCTCTCCATTTCCGGATATGCTTAGCTTGGATAAGTCCGCTGTTTTTAACATAGGCAATGCCGAATTGAAAAAGATGGTCAAGCAAGTCACTTTTGCTGCGTCGACCAATGAGTCAAAGCTCTTATTGACGGGGATTTCATGCGAGGCAGACGGGGAAAAGCTTAAACTCATCGCCACTGACGGCATCAGGCTTGCAGCGCGCACGGCAAATCTAATCACACACCAAACAACGGTCATTCCTAACGTTGTCATTCCCGCCAAACATCTATCCGATTATTCCAAAATGCTGCCTGACGGCCCAAGCTCCACACAAATTACGCTCGCGGACCACATGATTAGCTTGAAAACGCAAAATTTCAGCATGCAATCCCTGCTTATTCAAGGCACATTTCCCTCCGTGGATAAGCTTACCCCAAAGCAATTTACGGCGGAATTGACATTGGATACGGCTTCTTTCCTTCATGCCGTTCAACGGGTCACCCTGCTCGCACGCGAGGTGCCTGTTATCGGGCTGCAAATCACACCGAACGAGGCTGAGTTATTTGCTAAAACAGCTGAAATCGGCGATGTGTCGGCAAAGCTCGAAATACCAGCGTTCAGCGGCGAAGCTTTGACCGTGTTTTTTAACGGGAAATTTATGAAGGATATTTTGCAGGCGATTGAAAGCGAGCAGGTTCATTTGCGTTTCTCAGGCAAGCATAAGCCGATCATCATCCAACCGGCGAACAGCCCCGACGCTTTATACATCATTACTCCGGTGCGGACGGCGCATCAGCCATAAAGGTGACTTAGGTGCAGTCATCAAAGCTATACTCGAGAGTCTTAAAAGTTCGGTTTCAAAATAAGAGGGGCTGCCCTAAGGTCATTTCTGACCTTTCGAGACAGCCCCTTTCTCTCAAGCAAGCTAATCTTCCAGCATTAGATCTAGAAATTAGCCGTATTTCTGCGCACTCCCGATCGAGTGGCTTTCCAACCTTATCATTCAAAAACACCCAAATATGAGTCCAATGTGACTAGCTTAACGAAACAAAGGGTCAATAAAGGTCTTGCAAAAATTGTCCTGAATTTCTTCGCAGGTGTAACCCATAACGCAGCGAAGCTGTCTAAACGTATGCGGCGATTGAACTGATATAAAGGAATGAGCCGCATATGCCGGATCAATCGATTGCATTTGCTTCTTCTCGATCCCTTCCTTAATCAGGCTGCTCAACACGCCATGCAAATAAAGATAAGGCGGGGATTGGAAAAAATCACCCTTATGGTCTTCGATTTTGTTATAGGCATGTACGACGCCAAGCCATCTCGACTCTTTGTCGATGAATGCAATAATTTTACGCATAACCCCGCTCAATCTCTCTTGAACGGACAACTGTGTTCCCTCAGTCAAATATGCTTCGATCTCATTGATGAAAATAGCGAAGTTCTCTTTCATCATATCCATACACAAATCGCCCTTATTTGAATACCGCCGGTAAAGGGTGCCTTGACCAATGCCAACCGATCTGGCGATTTGGTGCATGCTGACCGATTCTACTCCATGCTCCGTAAACAAGTGATTAGCAGTATGCAAAATCGCTTTGCTGAGTTCTTGTTTCGTTCTGCCGTTTTCTGGTGCAGCCATCGTTCCAATCTCCTTTTTCCGCGTTTACAAATGAAACGATTGACAATTGCCTCATTCGTCTTTATTATTCAGTAATGCGGACAATTGTCCGCTCATAGATGCGGTCATCTTTTTATTGTAGCCTGACAGGTTAGCACAGGTCAACAATAGGAAGGATAGACCTCTACATTTGGATAGGAGGAAATGAAATGGCTTCAGCTTCAAAAAAAGCAGCACCCGTTGGTGGTGATCCGATGTCGATCCGCAATATTATTGCACCGCTCATTGCCATCATTGTCGGTATGTTTATGGTTATTTTGGATGGTACCGCAATGAATGTTGCTATGCCTGGGCTCATGAAAGATTTCAACAGCTCGATGTCTATCGTTCAATGGACGATAACTGGTTATGCGCTTGCGCAGGCTGCCGTTATCCCGCTTGCAGGATGGATGTCCGATCGTTTCGGAGCCAAACAAATCTTCTTGTTCTCGATCATTATGTTTACACTCGGTTCGGGACTATGCGCTTTGGCTACGACGGCTGAGCAGCTTATCGTATTCCGGGTTATCCAAGGTCTTGGCGGCGGTATGGTTGCACCAATCGCAATGGCCTTCACCTTTAGACTTAGCCCTCCGGGCAAACAAGGCGCAGTGATGGGCATGATCGGTATTCCGATGCTGCTGGCACCTGCTCTTGGTCCTGTAGTGGCTGGCTGGCTCGTTGATTATGTATCTTGGCACTGGATTTTTATCATCAACCTTCCGATTGGTGTCGTTGCCGTAATCGTAGGGCTTCGCACTTTGCCTACCGTAGATCGCAAACGTGTTCCTACCCTTGACTTCTTGGGCATGATATTCGCTCCACTTGCCTTCGCTATGCTTGCTTATGGCGTAAGCTCAGCTGGCGGCGGTGAAGGCGGCGCAGGAAGCGGCTGGACCTCCCCTGAAGCTCTTACGGGCATGATCGTAGGCGGCATCGCGCTTATTATTTTCATCATCGTTGAGCTTAGCCGCAAAGAACCGCTGCTTGAGCTTCGCGTATTCAAATCAGGCAATTTCACGCGCGGCATCATTTTGCAATGGATTGTACAAATCGCTCTTTTTGGAACATTGTTCCTCGTACCGATTTTCTTGCAAATCGCCAAAGGCTACTCCGCTTTTGACACGGGCCTGATCTTGCTTCCGCAAGCACTTGCAGCCGGTATCTTCATGCCGATCGGTGGCAAGCTGTTTGACCGTTTTGGCGCACGCCCCGTTGTTATTGCAGGCCTTACGATCGTAACGATAGCCGGCTTTATTTTAAGCCAAATTTCTGCGGATACGACACTTCTTACGCTTATGATTCCACTAGCCATGCTAGGAGCAGGTATGGGCTTGTCAATGATGCCGCTTAACACGCATATCATGCAGTCCGCTCCAAAAGAGCTGGTAAGCCGCGTAACCTCGCTAACAGCAGCTGCGCAGCAGGTCATGACCTCCTTCGCAATCGCTGGCTTATCTACGATTCTTGCCAGCAGAATGGAGCATTACGGCACAACTAACCCAGGACCTAACGTCGTGTATTCTTCCTATGGCGATACGTTCTTCATTCTAGCTTCGATTTCGATCATCGGCGCGATCGCTGCCTTGCTGCTTCGCAGACCGAAGCAAGAGCTCGGCGCTAACCCTGATGATAAGCCTGAAGTATCTATGATGATGGGCCATTAATCGAAACTACTTATTCACTTGCATCAAAAAAAGACAGCTCCGAAATCGTCATTGACGACTAGGAAGCTGTCTTTTCTTTCGATTTACTCTATGATTTCTGCTTTGTCTCCGTTTTTTACGCCTGCCGCGTTCGCTTCATCGGTATCGATATGCATATCAAGCGCATATTGCTCAGATACACGCGCGACTACATTTTCGAACACGACGCCGCGCTCGCCTGCAAAACGAACCTTCAGCAGCTGCTTGTCCGCAATGCCGTAGCGCTCTGCATCGCTTGTATGAAAGTGAATATGACGAGCGGCAACAATAACGCCTTCTTCGATCGTAACCTCTCCAGCAGGCCCTTGAAGCTTAATGCCTGCCGAACCCTTCGTATCGCCTGACTCTCTTACTGGCGGATTAACGCCAAGCGCAAACGCGTCTGTGCGTGACACCTCAAGCTGCGTCTGCTTTCTAGTAGGGCCAAGAATTCTAACTTTGGCAAATGTCCCTTTTGGACCAACCACAGCTACGGTTTCATTCGCTGCATATTGGCCAGGCTGAGACAATGGCTTCATTTCTGTTAATGTGTATCCTTTTCCGAACAGAAGCTCGACATGCTCTTCTGATAAGTGAATGTGTCTTGCAGATACGCCGATAGGAACTTCCCTATGTATCATGTTGTCACTCTCCTGCAGTAAAATAATCGTTTTTCCAAACTCTCGAATGAAAAAGCATACAGCCGTTAAGCCGTATGCTTATCATACCATTTATTTAAATTCGGCAACAAGCTTCTCGAATTCCTCGGAGGAAATCTTGATATTCTGCTTTGCAAGGCCCTCTTGCTTGAAGCCTGTTACTAGGTCCTCATAGGATTTACGCGTTTTGTTCTGATAAATAAGACCGGTAAGCATACCGTTTGTTTCCATAATCTTGTTCATCGCAAGCACGCGGTTGGAAGGATCGTAATCCGGGAATTGCTCCAGGTTCACGATATTTTCCTTAAACCAGTCATACGTGTTGATTTTGTTGAAGGTTACGCATGGACTGAATACGTTGATCAAGGAGAAGCCTTCATGGTTAATGCCTTCTTCGATCAGCTTCGTTAATTGCTTCAAATCGCTGGAGAACGATTGGGCGACAAACGTAGCGCCTGCGGATAGTGCAATTTCAAGCGGCGAAAGCGTCGACTCGATCGAACCTTCCGGCGTCGATTTGGTTTTGAAGCCCTCGGCGCTGCGCGGCGAGGTTTGGCCTTTCGTCAAGCCGTAAATTTGGTTATCCATAACGATATACGTAACGTTCAAGTTACGGCGAATCGCGTGAACCGTGTGGCCCATACCGATTGCAAAGCCGTCTCCGTCTCCGCCCGAAGCGATAACCGTAAGCTCGCGGTTAGCAAGCTTTACGCCCTGCGCGATTGGAAGCACGCGGCCATGAATGCCGTGGAAGCCGTAGGCATTGATGTAACCGGAAATACGGCCGGAGCAACCAATGCCGGAAATGACAGCCAAGTTTTCCGGTTCTAGCCCTACGTTAGCAGCTGCGCGCTGAATAGCCGCTTGAATGGAGAAGTCTCCGCAGCCCGGGCACCAGTTAGGCTTTACATTGTTTCTAAACTCTTTGAACGTTGCCATCTAAACTCAACTCCTTACATGCTTTGTGAACGTCGGAGGGCAGGAACGGATTGCCGTCATATTTGAGCAAGCTTTCGATTTTTTCTGCGAAACCTGCATTCATTTTTATTTGGGCTGCGAGCTGTCCGGTAGCATTGTTCTCGATGACGATCACTTTTTTTGCATTTTGCAAGTAAGGAAGCAGAGGTTTCGTCGGGAACGGATGAATCTGGCGAATCGTAATATGGTTCGTTGATACGCCTTCCTGAGCAAGCAAGCTTCTCGCTTCATCAATCGTGCCGCCTGTTGAACCCATTCCGATAATGAGAAGCTCCGGCGTTTCATGTGGAGCATCTACGCGAATCGCATCCCTGATGAGCATATTGTCCAGCTTGCCAAGACGCTTATCCATCATATTCTGACGGTTCAATGCATTCTCGGACGGACGTCCCGTCTCATCATGCTCTACACCCGTTACGTGATGAAGGCCGCCCTTCTCGCCTGGCAATACGCGAGGGGAAACGCCGTCTTCCGTAAGCTCATATCGTTTAAATAAATCATGGCCTTCAAGCGCTGGCACATTCTCGACCAGCTTGCCACGTTTAATTTCAATTTTGTTGTAATCCAGCACATCGCAGGATTGTTTGCCTAACGATAGCTGCAGATCCGTCATCAAAATGACCGGAACCTGATACTGCTCAGCAAGGTTAAACGATTCAATTGTGTCGTAGAAGCAATCCTCGATGGAGGCAGGCGCGATTACGATTTTTGGAATTTCACCATGCGTGCCATAAACCATAGCGTTCAAATCGGATTGCTCTTGCTTCGTCGGAAGTCCCGTAGATGGGCCGCCGCGCTGCGTGTTTACGATAACTAGCGGTGTTTCCGTCATGCCGGCAAGGCCGATTGCTTCCATCATAAGCGCAAGGCCAGGACCAGCGGATGCCGTCATCGTGCGCACTCCGGCATAGTTGGCGCCAATCGCCATTGTCACCGCTGCGATCTCATCTTCGGTTTGGACTACCGTACCGCCGAATTTAGGAAGCTTTTTGATCAAATATTCCATAATCTCGGAAGCCGGCGTAATCGGATAAGCTGCCATCAGGCGGCAGCCTGCTGCGATTGAGCCAAGACCGATCGCTTCATTGCCGATCATGAACAGCTTCTGCTGTCCGTCAGCCGCATCCAGCTTAAACTCATCAAGCGGTCCGCCCGCTTGCTCGAGCACAAACTCGGCGCCGCGTTTAACCGCTTCAATGTTTTTCTCAACGATCGCTGCGCCTTTGCGTCCGAACTCTTCTTCTACCGCTTTGTTGAATACTTCAAGCGGCAGCCCTAGAAGCGCCCATGATGCGCCGGAGGCAACCATGTTTTTCATCAAGGAAGTGCCCAGCTCCTCGGCCATAGCCGTAATCGGAACCGCAAACAGCCTTGCGTCGATGCCCTCAGGAATGGTCGGATTAAATTTGGCATCCGCTACGATAACGCCGCCTAGACGCAGCTCCTTCGCATTCAGATCGATACTCTCCTGGTCGAACGCGACTAGAATATCCAAATCATCAGAAATAGCACGAATAGGCTTCGTGCTTATACGAATTTTATTATTGGTATGTCCGCCCTTGATTCTCGAAGAAAAATGCCTATATCCATATAAATAATAGCCCAAGCGGTTAAGAGCCGTGGAAAAGATTCGATCCGTACTTTCGACCCCTTCCCCTTGTTGTCCCCCGATCTTCCAAGACAATTGACTGATCAAAATGCCCAACTCCTCTTTTTCTAGAACGTGCAAATAATTAATATTATTAAGCAATTATATAGTATAAGTCATAACAGTCACAACAAGTTTAAAGCGCATATTCATAAAAATCAAGATGTAAACGCTTAATGAAAGCATAGTTTGTTTCGATTGAATCCATACCGCAAGTAGATTGAACGCCGTTTAGCGAGCGGGAAGCATTTTTCTCAAAAAACGAAGGGCGTTTCCGGACATAAATTGCTCGGTTTGGCTTGCGGAATACCTTTGGAGCAGCGCTTCTTGTAGCGCTATAAGCTCGCCGGGATGCGTTAATCCCTTTATATATTGATCGATGCCGTCAAAATCGGACCCAAGCATTAGATGCGATTCCCCGCCTAGCTCGCAAATATGCTCAATATGCCTGAGCAAGTCATCGATCACGACAACCTCAGCACCTGATACAAACCATGGCACAAAAGTGACGCCGATGAGCCCGTCCTTGCCAATTAATCGTTCGATCTGTGCATCCGTCAAGTTGCGCGGATGGTCGCAAATCGCTTTTGCGTTAGAATGGGAGGCAAGCACCGGTCTTTGCGATAGCTCGGCCACCTCCCAAAACGCGCGTTCGGACAAATGGGATACATCTATCAGTATATCCAATTTATCGCATTCTTCTACAAACAATCTACCTTTTGCCGTCAGGCCTCCGCCACGAGGCTCCATCGCGCCGTCAGCAGCCCAGTTTGCATGATTCCATGTCAAGCCCGCGGCGCGTACCCCTAGCTGATGCATAATGCGCAGCATAGACAGCTGCCCTTGAAGCCCATCGACTCCTTCAAGCGATAATAGCGCTCCTATCTTCCCATCCTTTATGCAAGAGTCCAGCTCCTCAGCCGTCCTCACCCATCTCATATCCTTGCAAGCCAACACCTTCTGGTGAAAGCGATCCACGCTCTCCAAAATAGGCTCTAACCGTCCGTTTATCGATTGGGGAATGTAGATCGCGAATGTTTGCAGAACGGTTCCAGCCGCCTTCAGGCGCTCGTATGTAACATCTAATCGTTCAGGCTTGCTTCCTTGAAACGTCAGTTCCTCATCAAGCAACAGTTTGCATAACACATCGCAATGAAAATCGACCACTTTCATAGCCGCACCATCCTATCCGTTAGAGTCGCAGCAAAAAAACCTGTCTACGACGTAAACAGGCGAAACGTTTCATTTTCATCCATTTGGCTTATTTGTTAACGCCGCCTGGACTTGCTACCGAGGTTCAACAATCAATTTGATTGCTGTTCGGTCCTCCCCATCGATAACGATGTCGGTAAAAGCTGGAATGCAAATTAGATCCACCCCGCTGGGAGCGACAAACCCGCGAGCAATAGCAACGGCCTTGATCGCTTGGTTTAACGCACCAGCTCCAATGGCTTGCAGTTCCGCACCACCACGTTCACGAAGAACGCCAGCTAGCGCACCTGCAACGGAATTTGGATTGGACTTTGCTGAAACTTTTAATACATCCATAAAAAGAACCTCCCCTTGGACTGTTGGATGGATTCCACTTTTAAATAGTATTCGAGGGAGATTAAAAAATTCCTGCTTTTATTCTTGTAATTAACAAACTGTTCTGAATTGTCGGAACTTTTCAAAGATTCAAAGCGTTACATGAGAAGCCATTCATCTTCCGTGAGGCGAATCTTCTCGATTTTCCGCGCTTGTCCCGTAGCATCGTCAATTTGAACAGATATCGCATGCAAATGCCAGCTGCCTTCATCGACAACAAACCGTACCGGGAGCTGCGTAATGAATTTATGCAAAACAGCGGTGCGCTCCATCCCAAGTACGCCTTCCTTTGGCCCAACCATGCCAACATCCGTTATGTAAGCCGTTCCCCCAGGCAAAATCGTATCGTCATTCGTCTGCACATGCGTATGCGTGCCAAGCACGATTGAAGCTCTGCCGTCCAAATGCCAGCCCATTGCAATCTTCTCGGAGGTTGCTTCCGCATGAAAATCGACTAGAATGTTGTTGGTCTGCTCCTTGGCCTCTTCGATTAGCTCATCTGCCTTGCGGAAAGGGCAATCGATCGGCGGCAAAAACGTACGGCCTTGCAAGTTAATGATAGCCAGCTGCTTTCCACCGGCTTTAATAAAGGCCATGCCTTGTCCTGGAGCACCTTCTGCATAATTCGCCGGACGGACAATCCGCGGCTCCTCATCGATCCATTCAAAAATATCTTTATTATCCCACGTATGGTTACCCATCGTAATGCCATGGATACCCCATTCGAAAAATTCCTTCGCAATCGTTGCCGTAATCCCGCGGCCAGCAGCTGCATTCTCGCCGTTCGCAATAATAATATGCGGGTTGTATTTGCTTCTAAGAGCTGGCAGCACACGCTTTAATGCGTTTCTTCCAACGTTCCCTACGATATCACCGATAAATAATACATTCATGTGAGTACACTTCCTTTTTTGTACGCCTGCAAACAGAAAAGTGGCTAACTAGCAGCCACTTTTCCGTAAAGCTAATATTTTTTTGTTGCTTACTTCGCATATTCAACCGCGCGTGTTTCTCGAATAACCGTAACTTTAATATGTCCCGGATAATCGAGCTCGCTCTCGATTTTTTTTGTAATATCACGTGCGAGGCGGAAAGCTTCTGTATCGTCGATTTTTTCTGGCTGCACCATGACGCGCACTTCGCGGCCAGCTTGAATCGCATACGATTTTTCAACGCCATCAAACGATTCGGAAATATCTTCAAGCTTCTCCAGACGTTTAATGTACGTTTCAAGCGTTTCACGACGAGCTCCCGGACGCGCTGCCGACAAAGCATCAGCCGCTCCTACGAGCATCGCGATAACGGAAGTCGCTTCCGTATCACCGTGATGGGAGGCAATACTGTTAATAACGACAGGATGCTCCTTGTATTTCTTCGCAAGCTCAACGCCGATCTCAACGTGCGAGCCTTCCACTTCGTGGTCTAGCGCTTTACCGATATCATGCAGCAATCCTGCACGCTTCGCCAGCGTAATATCTTCGCCAAGCTCTGCTGCCATCAAGCCAGTCAAGTAAGCAACCTCCATGGAGTGCTTCAATACGTTTTGACCATAACTTGTCCGGTACTTCAATCGACCAAGAATTTTGATCAAGTCCGGGTGCAAGCCATGAACACCAACCTCGAAAGTAGCTTGCTCACCGTATTCACGGATGCGCTCGTCCACTTCTTTACGAGATTTTTCAACCATTTCTTCAATGCGGGCAGGATGGATACGACCATCAGCTACAAGCTTTTCCAAAGAAGTACGGGCAATTTCGCGTCTTATCGGGTCGAAACCAGATAAAATGACCGCTTCCGGTGTATCGTCGATGATTAGATCGATACCAGTCAATGTTTCCAAAGCACGGATATTTCGGCCTTCACGCCCAATAATGCGGCCTTTCATTTCTTCATTAGGCAAAGTAACAACGGAAACCGTCGTCTCAGCCACATGATCCGCCGCACAGCGTTGAATCGCAAGTGATATAATATTACGGGCTTTCTTATCTGCCTCTTCTTTCGCTTGCTGCTCGATCTCTTTGATCATCTGTGCTGTCTCATGTCGTACTTCCTGTTCAACATTGGATAAAATGATCGATTTCGCATCTTCCGTTGTTAGACTCGATATGCGTTCCAATTCACTAAGCTGCTGCTTGTAAATGGAATCAATCTCCTCTTGCGTTTCTTCGATCCGTTTTTCTTTGTTGGCTACAGTTTCTTCTTTGCGTTCTAGCGCTTCTAACTTTTTATCCAGCGACTCCTCTTTTTGGAGCAAACGTCTTTCCTGACGTTGAGCCTCGTTGCGTCGTTCACGAATGTCTCTCTCGGCTTCGGAACGAAGTTTGTGGACTTCATCTTTTGCCTCTAGCACGGTTTCTTTCTTCTGAGCTTCCGCTTCCTTCTTCGCATTTTCTACGATTTGGATCGCAGCTTGCTCAGCACTTGAAATTTTGGCCTCGGCAATCGACTTTCGAATAAAATAACCAATCCCAAAGAATATTGCGCCAACAAAGAGACAGATCAAGATCCAAACGATCTCAGGCATCTTGTTCACCTCCTTGTTGCATACACCAAGGCACTGCTTGGGATGATATTAGGTTTTCAACCGGCTTCAAACCGTTTCAACATTTACTAATTTGACGAAAATAATCGTTTTGAATCAACTTTTGGAAGGAAAATTGATTCAGTAATGAAGGAATACAACCTCATTTTATCTTTTCGTAAAATCAATTGTCAAGCAAAAGCCCATCATCTTCCTCGAATACATCGTCTTCCCCATTTAGATCCATCCACTTTATAGCTTCCTTCACGATATCAGATGGAAAGCCTCTACGCATCAAATAGCCTATAAGCATGCGTTTTCCGCCTTTTGGTTCGCCTTTTGAAGAACGCCATTTTCTCTCCGCAGCTTTTTTGGCTGATGCTATTTCTACCTCGCGGTCTAATGCTGCTGTTGCTTCTGCTGCGGCTTCTTTCGACACGCCTCGCTGCTGCAGCTCTTGCTGAATGAAGCGACGCCCTTTCAAGCTGTTTCTAAGCCGGCTATCCGCAAAATGATGCGCATATTGTTCATCATCCACAATATGCTCCCTTTCTAAACGGTCAAGGGCATATTGAATGTTGTCGGCTTCAAATAACTTGCGGTTTAAATACTGCTCGATTTGATTTCTTGTTCTCGGCTTGGCACCCAAATAAGCGATAGCCAGAACATAAGCACGGTAGCGCTCATCTTCCATCCGTATTTCTTCGATTAGAGCCTCCGTTAGCAATTGCCCTTTTGTCAGTCGAAAACGGATTAATATATCTTCATGAACCGATAATATCGCCTCTTCTGACTTTGCAAAGAGATGGTATAATTTCCGTTCCTTCTTATCTTGGCGAACTGATAAAATCATCCATTGCTCTTCCTTGTTCAAATTGCTATGTGCCACACCGTACATCCTCTCTAAACAAAGCTTCGCCGCCCCTAATGGGGCGGCGAAGCTTCAGCATGTATGATTTCAGGTCGATTTATTCTAGATCTTCGAACTCTTCGTCGTCTTCTTCCTCAGCTTTGAAATTAGCCTGAGTTGCAGCTGCCGACAGGTTGCTTGCATCACGGATCTGTTTCTCGATTACTTCAGCGATATCCTTATGATCCTTCAAGTACTGCTTCGCATTCTCGCGGCCTTGACCAAGGCGCTCGCCATTGTAAGAGAACCATGCTCCGCTTTTCTGTACGATGTCCATCTCAACGCCAATATCAACTAGCGTACCTTCTCTGGAGATGCCTTCGCCGTACATGATGTCGATCTCGGCTTGTTTGAACGGAGGAGCTACTTTGTTCTTAACAACCTTGATACGAGTACGGTTACCGACCATGTCATTGCCTTGTTTCAACGTTTCAATACGACGTACGTCAAGACGTACGCTGGAGTAGAATTTCAAAGCGCGTCCACCTGGCGTTGTCTCAGGGTTACCGAACATAACGCCGACTTTCTCACGCAATTGGTTGATGAAGATCGCAATCGTCTTCGATTTGCTGATCGCTCCGGAAAGCTTACGCAAAGCCTGAGACATCAGACGTGCTTGAAGTCCTACGTGGGAATCCCCCATGTCGCCTTCAATTTCCGCTTTCGGTACGAGTGCGGCAACGGAGTCAATAACGACGATATCAACAGCGCCGCTGCGTACGAGCGCTTCGGCGATTTCCAATGCTTGCTCGCCCGTATCAGGCTGTGAAAGCAATAGCTCGTCAATGTTGACGCCTAGCTTGCTTGCATAAAGCGGATCAAGTGCATGCTCAGCATCGATAAAGGCAGCTTGTCCGCCAATGCGTTGAACCTCTGCAATCGCATGCAGCGCAACTGTCGTTTTACCGGATGATTCCGGTCCGTATATTTCAATAACCCGTCCACGCGGCAAGCCGCCTATTCCTAATGCGATATCGAGAGCAAGCGAACCGCTAGGCACGGTCTCTACTTGCATGTGTGTAGATTCTCCTAATTTCATGATGGAGCCTTTACCAAATTGTTTCTCAATTTGACGCAAAGCCATTTCTAGTGCAGCGCGACGATCCGACAAGAAACTCACATCCTTCTTTATTTATAATGTTATGATACCTTTTTTCCGGCGGGTTGACAAGCATTTTTTCGAACATACATTCGCCTTTTTATTTGACCCCCGCAAGTGGGCATAAAAAAACCGCAGCAAAGTAATCTTCGCCACGGTTCTTCCGGTAACTATTCTTCATTATAGCTGTCTATTCGACAATTGACAAACTTTATTTATTCCGTCAGCCCCGCTTCCGGTTACTGCGCTTGCAGCGCCTGCCATAGTCGGTAAAGTGCAGCTTTTACAGCCCGCAGCCTGATCATTCCTCTTCCGCCGCTAAGGTTCAACGTGTGAACGATTGTTGGTTTGCCTCGCTCAGCTATGCCTACGTAGACAAGCCCTACCGGCTTGCCTTCGGATTCTGCCGGCCCGGCAACGCCCGTTAAAGAAACGCCAAAGTCAGCGTCGGACATCTCTCTCACCCGCTCCGCCATCAGTGCGGCGGTCGAATCGCTGATTGCACCCGGCGCGCCTTCGCCCTCAAGCTGCGTCAACGGAATGCTGAGCAGATGATGCTTCATTATATTGGTATAAGTAACTACCCCTCCTACGTACTCTCCACTGCTCCCAGGAACGTTTGTAATAAGTTCTGCGAACAAACCCCCGCTACAGCTTTCCGCGCTCGCCAGCTTACGCCTTGAGGCTCTCAGAAGGTGCACAACCTCCTCTTCGATCGGGATGTCCTGCTGCGCGTACAAAAACTCGCCAACCCGTTCCTTAATCTTCTCGACGGTCTCATCGATTTTCCGATCCGCATCTAACGCTGTGCCCGCTTTGGTGGAAACCCGGATAGCCACCTCGCCTTCCTTCGCATAGGGGGCGATGGTTGGATCAACCTGGCCGTCAATCAAATCAAGCAGCTTTGCTTCAAGATTGGACTCGCCAATCCCGACGAATTTCAGCAACCGCGAGTAGAGCGGCTCTACTGTACCAAGCACAGAACGCAGCCACACCTCGCCGGCACCGTCCATCATCGGCTTCATTTCGCGCGGCGGCCCAGGCAGCAGCAAATAATGCGTGCCATCGACTAACAAGCCATTGCCTACAGCAAGTCCTGTCGTATTTTCAAGCGGCTCTCCGCCTTCGATCATAAGGGCCTGCCGGCGATTGCTCTCCACCATGTGAATGCCTCGTGAGCTGAACAACTGCTCGATTTGAGCCATCGAAGGCTCGTGAATAAGCAGCTCGCGATTCAAATAATCGGCTAATACATCCTTCGTAAGATCATCTTGCGTAGGCCCGAGACCGCCCGTAAAGACGAGCAGGTCCGCACGGCTTCTCCCGATTTCGATCGCTTGCCTCAGCCGCTGGGCGTTGTCCCCTACTACCGTTTGGAAATAAACATCAACGCCTAAACCCGCAAGCTTTTGCGACAAAAACTGTGCATTCGTATTCACGATTTGGCCGAGCAGCAGCTCTGTGCCGACCGCAATGATTTCTGCTTTCATGGTTCCTGTTCTCCTCTGCGTTCGAATGTGCGATGTCTGAATAATACTAAGCATATAAGCAAAAGCATCTCCCCGTTTGACGGAAAGATGCTTTGACATTATTCTACCGGAATCAAATGTTTGTTTTTCAAGAAATAATCGATACCCGAATATACCGTAATTGCCGCTGCGACCCAGCTAGCGACTACATCAAACGGAAAATCAATGAAATTGAATGGGAAATTGTTGATCAACAGCGCGATAATCATCGTAATTTGAATGGCCGTCTTCCATTTGCCCCATGTGCTGGCAGCCATAACAGAGCCCTCTAGAAGGGCGATCTGGCGAAGGCCGGTTACCGCAAATTCGCGGCTGATAATTACGATTGCAATCAATGCGTTCAGCTTGTCCATTTCGACAAGTGAAATCAGTACCGCAGCTACGAGCAGCTTATCCGCCAAAGGATCGAGCAGCTTGCCGAGGTTTGTAACGATTTTGTTCTTGCGTGCGATATAGCCGTCTAACCCGTCTGTGCTTGCCGCCACAATAAAAATGAGTGCCGCTGCGATTTGATTGTATGTTATGGAGAAGTCTGAAATGCTGAACGACCCCAAATCCATTTTTATGAGCAGAAAGAACATAATGACCGGCACCAAAAATATTCTGGCTAGTGTAATGCGGTTCGCCAGATTCACGCAATTCCCTCCTTACATCGATCTAACTCAAAGGTGTGCGTAACGCGAACTCCTTGTTCCTGATTGAAATCAGCCTTCCGTTCGGGCTGCAGGCCATTTGGCAAGCAACTGCCCTGAGCAACAGCATTTGTTTTTTCTCTCATCTATGTACTCCCCCAAATCCTTCCGCAGAGCTATCTAACCAAGTATAATACATGCAAATACACGTGTCAAAAGCGGCTAAAGCCTCAATTTTCATTGCCAGCAGCACCAAAACGAAAAGCCTCGTTTCTCAAATTACGATGAAACGAAGCTTTTGTTTTATGAGCGATAATTCGTGAATTGCAGTTCAACCGGCAGATCTGCTTCTCTAAGCAGCTTCATGACTGCCTGCAAATCATCAAGGCTTTTGCCCGATACTCTAATCTGATCGCCTTGAATCAAGCTTTTCACTTTCAGCTTCGAATCACGTATCAAAATATTGATTTTTTTCGAGACATCCTGCTCAATTCCTTGTCTTAGCTTAATTCGTTGGCGAACGGTATTGCCCGAAGCGCCTTCAATTTTGCCATAATCCAAGTTTTTGATCGGTACGCCTCGTTTAACCATTTTGGACAATAAAATATCAAGCACGTTCTTTAGCTTATAATCATCCTCGGAAGCGACAACAAGCTCTTCCTTCTCAAGGGCGATGGAACTCTTGCTGCCTTTAAAGTCAAAGCGCGTTTCAATCTCGCGCTCCGCTTGTTTAATTGCATTCGCAAGCTCCTGCATATCCACCTTGGATACAATATCAAAAGCATTTTCTGAAGCCATTCATACCTCTCCTTTGTTACATTAATCAATTATTCCGTTTTAGGTGTTTCCTTCGGTGCATCCGTTGGTGTTACATCGCCGCCAACAGGCTTGAGCAGCAATTTCTTGGAGCCCGCCCGATCGCCGTCTGGGACCGGAACGCCATCCACGGTAATTTCCGTCAAGTCGGCTCTGCCTACATTGATGTAGATAGGACCTGTAAGATCATAAGGCTCAACCGTGCCGTCCTCTGCATTCGCAGAGTATAGCTTCTCGCCGCTGTTGCTGCCTGAGCGAACCTCAAGCCAGCTGCGGCCGCCAACGACTTTAATTTCAACTTTATGGACCGTACCGGCTGGGCCGATGTCATATTGGTCTGCCTTGCCCACTTTGCTGCCAAACGTTACGGTTGTCGGCGCAATGGTTGGAGTAGGAGAAACAGGCGGTGCACTTGGCGTGTTCTCGCCAACAGCGGCGTTATTCCCCGTATTTGTAGTTGGCGCTTCAGAAGCGTCAGTAATATTGGTAGTGTTATCTACCTTATTTGTATCGCCGGAGTCTCTATTAATGGCATAAACCCAGATGACAACAACGATCAAAATAAGAAAGGACCACATCATCACGCTGAAGCCGATTTTGCCAAGCCTCTCTGATGATTGGGATTTCACTCTGCGCGGCGCTCTGACGACAAGCGGCTCAGATATTTGCTCCACCGGAGCAGCAGGCACTTCATGCTGATATAAGCGTAGAACTTCATCAGGATCGAGTCCAACTGCTTCTGAATAATTTTTCACGAATGCCCGTACGTAAAAAGGACCCGGTAAAACCGTGTGATCCCCACTTTCAATCGCTTCCAAGTACCGTTTTCTAATTTTTGTTGTTTCTTGAATATCGTCAAGCGTTAAGCCGCGCTGGTCTCTCGCCTTGCGAAGTAGTTCACCTAAATCAGACATGAGACGGCCTCCTTTCGGTTAGAAATCGTCTGTATAGTTAGCTGTGAAAGATTCATAAGATATTTCCTCATCTGGTGTATTGCGCAATTCTACAATAATGTCAAAATGGCTATAATCGTAATTGGATTCCTTAATAAATATATCGGGGTGCTCGATAACTTTTGTCGACGGCATAGCCATAATTTCTTGCAGCAAGCCGTAATGCTTCTCGTTCGAGCGAATCGTGCTTACGATCCCGTCTATAATAAAAATGTTGTTTGGCTGCATTTCATCCTCGGATAGCTGGCTTCTAACCGTCTGCCGAAGCAAGGTTGAGGACACAAAAGTCCAGCGCTTATTCGAGCAAACGCTGCCTGCTATAATGGATTCCGTCTTGCCTACCCGCGGCATGCCTCTTAATCCAATAACCTGATTTCCGTCACGTTTAAACACTTCGCCCAAAAAGTCTACCAAAATTCCGAGCTCGTCGCGCGTAAAACGGAACGTTTTGCGATCATCGGAATCCCGTTCGATATAGCGTCCATGACGGACAGCTAAAATATCAACAATTGTAGGCGTTCTCAGCTTGTTTACAGTAATATTATCAACTTTTTGAAGCATTTTGCCAAGCAGTTCGATCTTCTCGTCATCATCGGTTTGAAGAAGCATGCCCCTTGTCCGGTCCTCGACACCGTTGATCGTCATAATATTGACTTCAAGCATACCTAGCAATGAGGCGATGTCTCCAAGCAAGCCTGGTCGGTTCTTATGTATTTTGTATTCCATGTACCACTGTTTCGACTCCAAAGCTGTCACCGTCCTAAACCTGATCGTATAGAAGTATGTAAATGATTGTAGTGCCTGTCATAAAACATAATTCTACAATTTTCGTCACAATCCTGCAACCCAAAAAGAAACATTGCAGAAAAGCCTCCTTAAGGGAGGCTCTTCTGCTTCTGCTTCAGTTGACGAATTGTCGCCATCGTAAAAATGGACTATGATTTTTGGACTAGCTTGACCATCAAGCAGGCGAGCGTTTTGCGCTCAGCCTCGTCGCCAGCATCCCATAGCTCCTTCAATACGCGTTCTTCCTCATTTTTTGGATCGACCTTTTCTTCAAGAAAAGAACCGATCTCAAAAGCTAAGGAAACAATCGTTTCTTCCGTCATCCCAATCTTTTTTGCTTGTTCTACACGTTCTGCCAAAAAATGCTTCCAAGTCGCAAAATTAGAAAGGACAGTTGACATGTTTCTTCGCCTCCTACAGGTATAGAAAAGAATCATCAACGGTCTTATCATGCGTAAAAGCATTTCTAATTATGCAGAAGAGGCTTGTCTTCTAAAAATAGCAGGTCGTCTGCTACGTATGCCAGCCGCCATTGGGGCTGATGACTTGACCTGTAATATACGAGGATTCCGGCAGCGCCAGAAAATACACGAGCGAAGCGATTTCTTCCGTAGAACCAAATCGTCCAACCGGTATTTCCTGCTGTATCGCTGCTTTCTCCTCCGCATTGAAGCTATCCATCATCTCGGTATCGACCGCACCTGGCGCAACCGCATTTACCGTAACGCCCGTTGGCGCCAGCTCTTTGGCCAGCGCCTTCGTAAATGCGTTCATACCGCCCTTGGTTGTTGAATAAAGCACTTCGCACGATGCGCCGGACATTCCCCAGATGGAAGAAACATTTATGATACGGCCGTAACGCTGGGCAATCATATTCGGCATGAACAGCTGCGAGCAAAGAAACATACCCTTCAGATTGACGGACATGACATCATCCCATTCTTCTTCAGTCACATCCATCAGCATGCCGTAATGAGAAATGCCTCCGTTGTTGACTAATATATCCGGAAGCATATTATGGCTCTCCAGCTTCTCCCGCATCCGCTCAAGCTGTTCCTTGGAACGCAGATCGGCAGAGATCGTTAACACGTTCGCGCCAAGAGCCATGCAGGTTCGAGCCGTTTCGTTAGCAGTCTCATGCGATTGCAAATAATGAATGACAATATTGACTCCCTCGGCTGCAAATCGTTTGGCAATGGCTGCCCCGATGCCGCGGCTTCCCCCGGTTATCAACACCGTCATTTGTTGGAGCGTCTTCATTTTGTAGGCTGTTCCACAATCGATACGGATAGCTGGTCAAAGTCAAAATGCTCGCGGAGCCGGTCATTAACCTCTTCAAGCGTGCATTTTTCATAAAAATCCAGCACATCGAACATATCGCTGTCACGGAAACGGTATCTCGTAAATTCACCGGCAATTGCTTCTGGGGAGTTTAGCATTCGTAAATATCCGCCGATTTTTTTGCGTTTGGCTCTCTCAAATGCCGTTGGTTCAATACCTATGGCTAAAATGCCTTCTACGGCTGCGCGTATTTGCTTAATCAGCTCATCCGGATTTGGCGTATCTCCTCCGATGACGGAGAATGCGTAACCCGTGCTCGAATTGTATTCGTGGCCAAAGGAGTCCGAAATCAGGTCATTCTCATAAAGCTGCTGATAAAGCTTCGAGCTTGGTCCAATGAGCGCTTCCAGCATCAGCTTGGTCGTCACCTCTTGGCGAAGAAGAGCTTCGCCTGTCAGTCCTGTGTGTTTTTCTTTGAAGCCAAGCATGCATTTCGGCTGCGATACGGGAAGCTCCGTCACCTTGCGGGATATCTTGGCGGCTTCCGGCTCTTTTTCAAAAAACCGCTCGATCGGTCCCTGAGGCTCAAAAGATTTACTGTTTTGGTTGTCCCGCACTAGCTGGAACACTTCCTCCGCTTTCACCCCGCCAACGACAAACAAAATCATGTTTGAAGGGTGATAAAACGTTTCATAGCACCGGTATAGCGTTTCCTTATCGATTTGCCTAATGGATTCCACCGTACCGGCAATATCGATATGAACCGGATGCTCATGGTAAAGCGCATCAATCAAGCCGAAATACACTCTCCAATCCGGGTTATCGCGGTACATATTAATTTCCTGCTCGATAATGCCTTTTTCCTTCTCTACATTGGCGTCTGTAAAATAAGGATTTTGCACAAAGTTGATTAAAGTCTCCAAATTCGCGTTAATCTGCTCCGTTGCCGAAAACAAATAGACGGTTCTATCGAAGCTTGTAAAAGCGTTCGCGGAGGCGCCTTGCGAGGCAAATACGGCAAATATATCTCCCGTAGGCTCCTCGAACATTTTGTGCTCCAAGAAATGCGCTATGCCGTCAGGCACCTTGACAGGAGGCTGATTGCCGACCGCAAAACGGTTGTCTACCGAGCCATACTTCGTTGAAAAGGTCGCATATGTTTTATTGAAGCCTTCCTTAGGAAGCACGATAACTTCAAGCCCGTTATCTAGCACTTCACGGTACAACGTTTCCTGAACATTTGGATAGCTGAGGGTTTGCATCGGTTATGCCTCCTTTCGATCACGCAAAAAGTATATCGTATCGAGCTGCACGCGCTCCGCAACCTTCACGATGTCCTCTGCGGTAACCGCCTGAACCTGTTCAAGCAGCTGCTCTGGGCTTCGCTCTTTCCCGGTCAGCACGCTATTAAAGTCGTATGCGATCATTTCATAGGCGGAATCCTGAAGCTCGCGGAGATGATTGGAGATCATCGCTTTCGTCTGGCTCATCTCGAGCTCCGACAGCTGTCCTTGGCGCATGCTCTCAAGCTGCTCCTGAATAATCGCGACTGCACGATCGTAATTGGCAAATTCGATCCCCGATTGAATCGTGCAAAGCCCTTTATGTCCATCCAGCCTTGACGCGGCGTAATACGCAAGGCTTTCCTTTTCACGAACGTTCAAGAAAAGCTTCGAATGCGGATATCCGCCCAAAATGCCGTTATACATTAATGCGGCTGGATAAGCATCATCGCTATAGCCGACCCCAGTACGCAGTCCCAGATTCAGCTTCCCTTGGCTGACTTCCATCTTCTCGGTTACCATTTTCACTTCTTTAACCGTATGCTGAACGTCAGGAACGGAATAAGCCGATGGCGTTCCGGCTTTAAGCTTGAAAGTTTTGGTAACGAGCTGAGTCACTTCCTCAAGCGTCGTATCGCCAACGACATACAAGTCGAGCGCGGCGTTATTGAGCCATTGTTCGTAATGCTCATACAAAGCGGAAGGCGTTATGGCGTCAATCTCTGACAATTTGCCAAGCGGATGCAAGCGGTAAGGCTCATCCGCGCACATTTCCTCCAAGCAGCGCTCAGCTGCGTATCGGATTTTATCGTTCACGATTGCCTCTAGCCGCTTCTTGAGCGTCGTTTTTTCTGCATCCACATATTTATGATGGAAGCCGTTATTGTCGAGCAGCGGATCGGTAAGCACATCGCCTAAGAAGTGAAGCGATTCCGCAAGAAGCGAGGTATTGGATGAGACAAATTCGTCATTGATCACATCCATGCGGAATTGGACGATTTGGGAATCGCCTCTTTTATATACGTCAAACCCAAAGCCTGCGCCATATAAATCGTCAAGCTTCTCACGGAAAGCAATCGTTTCAGGCAAATTAGCTGTGCCTCTTCTAAGTACGAAGGGAATGAGCGCAACCGGCGTTACCGTTGCTTCATCAAGGGTAAGTCCCGCAAATAAGGAAATGGCAAACGTTTTAAATCGTTTTGTAGGCAGCACATGCAGGCGAATGCGCTGCAGCTGACCTCTTTCGAATTGGGTCACTCGGTTTGCTCCTTTCATCGGCGCGTTATAGAGTAAATCTATTCCAATTGACAAATCACTATACCATTCTAACCTATAGGAAATGGAAGAAGCAACCACTGCTGCGCTAGGCAGTAACGGCTGCTTCCTTTCTTGCAAAACGTATAGTTACATACAGAAAATGTGCTTGCCGATCGTCTTAATTTGAGTCCGAGTCCAAATCCATTTGGAAGTCGCTGTCTCCGGATTGAAGTAGTAAATGCATCCGCCGGTTGGATCCCAGCCGTTGATTGCATCCTCCACCGCATCTCTCGCTCTGGCATTTGGCGTCAGCCAAATTTGTCCGTCAGCAACCGCCGTGAAAGCGCCTGGCTGAAAGATAACGCCATAAATGGTGTTCGGAAAGCTTTGTGATTTCAGACGGTTTAGAATAACAGCCGCTACGGCAACTTGTCCCTCATAAGACTCGCCGCGCGCTTCGCCGTAAACGGCATTAGCCATCATCTGCAAATCGTTATCGGTCAAGCCAAGACGATTGGACTGTGCAACATTTGGATTTTTTCCGGTCGAAGTCGACGTCTCTTTGCCGCCTGTGCCGGAATTAGAAGCCGGAGGAGCTGCTGCTGTCGGCTTCCAGCTTTTCGAAGCTTCCCAAAGCTTTAGCTTTGTTTTCGCTCCGACAACGCCGTCCGACTTGAGACCAAACTTCCACTGAAACCAAGTTACCGCGTTTTTAGTAGCGGAGCCAAACTTTCCGTCTATCGTGCCCTTGAAATAACCGAGATGCTTGAGTCGACCTTGCAATTCATAGACGTCCTGACCAGAGGAGCCTACCGTTAGGGTAGCGTTGCTGAACGTCTCCGTTGCTTCGTTATGCTCTCCGCGCAATAACGAAAAGGAGCCGAACAACAGCAGCACGATAATCGAGGTCACCAAAATTAAACGATTTCTCATGTTGGGATCTGCCTTTCTCTTGCAAGTTAGTTCGCTTAAGGTAGCGTTACCTAACTTTAGTATGAGAAATTCATCCCTCTTCTATGCATTTTATCCTGCTACCCCAAATCATGAACATTTACGAGCTGACTCTGCCCGCTTGAAATTCATCCATCGTAATGAGCACTTCCCTAGGCTTGCTTCCCTCGTAAGGACCTACAATAGAGCGAGCCTCCATCTGGTCGATCAGCCTTGCAGCTCTCGTATAACCAATCCGCATGCGACGCTGCAATAGCGATACAGACGCTTGCTTCGCTTCCAAAATAATTTGTACCGCCTGATCGTAAAGCTCATCCACCGCTTCGTTGCCCTCTGCCGATTCTTCCTCGACCTCTGGCACCAGGTCTTCTTTGTATTCCGCTTCAGCTTGGCCACGCGCGTAATTGACGAGCGTTTCGACTTCCTGATCGGATAAAAAAGCACCCTGAACCCTTATAGGCTTGGACATGCCAACGGGTAAGAATAACATATCCCCTCGGCCGAGCAGCTTCTCCGCCCCTACCATATCCAAGATGGTCCGGGAATCGACCTGCGAGGATACGCCGAACGCAATCCTAGACGGAATATTCGCTTTGATGACGCCCGTAATGACATCTACTGACGGGCGCTGCGTCGCAATGATGAGATGGATACCCGCAGCACGCGCCATTTGGGCAAGCCTCGCGATTGAATCCTCCACGTCATTTGCGGCAACCATCATCAAATCGGCAAGCTCGTCCACAATTACGACGATGTAAGGGAGCACGGCGGCCGGATTGTCAGCCATCAACGTGTTGTAGCCTTCAATGTTGCGGGTTGCAGATTTAGAGAACAGCTCATAGCGGCTTTCCATCTCCACGACGATTTTCTTCAACGCAAGCGAAGCGCGCTTCGGATTTGTTACAACGGGTGCTAGCAAATGCGGAATGCCGTTGTATACGTTAAGCTCAACCATCTTTGGATCGATCATAAGAAATTTCACTTCGTCGGGAGCAGCTTTGTACAAAATACTCGTAATAATTCCGTTAATACAAACCGATTTGCCTGAACCCGTAGCACCTGCAACAAGCAAATGGGGCATTTTCGCCAAATTGCCGACAATCGTCTGACCGGAAATGTCACGACCGAATGCAATGGACAATTTGGATGCGGCATTTTGGAACGTAGCTGTTTCCATGACCTCGCGCATCGTAACGACCGATACTTCCATATTCGGCACTTCAATCCCGATTGCCGATTTCCCTGGAATCGGCGCTTCCATCCGGATATCCTTTGCCGCTAATGCAAGCGCAATATCATCCGTTAGCCCAACGATGCGGCTTACTTTTACTCCGGTAGCAGGCTGAACCTCATAACGCGTAACTGCCGGGCCTCTTACGACATCCAGCACTTTAGCCTTTACGCCAAAGCTCTCAAGCGTTGCCTCCAGCTTTCTGCGCGAATCGTACATGTCGGTTGCGTCTGCGTTTTTGCCTAGTAAATTAGGTTTCGTAAGCAGCGAAAATGGCGGCAGCAGATATGGCTTCACCGTGCTGGCTTCCACAATCGGACGTTTTGGAACAGGCTGCGAACCGCTTTCATCATCAATGAGCGCCTCTGATGCTTCGGCAGCGGCAGTAGCTGGCAGCTCTGAAACTTGCAGCACCGATTCATCCTCAAGCTCATCTTCATCGGAATCATCGGGCTCGGGCGCTTCTGGAGCGGCAAGCTCCTGAACTGGCCACGGCCCTCTCCATTCTTCCTCTTCAGGAGCGTCAGGAAGCTCAGGATCGATCACTAGACCGGTCTGAGTCTCAACCCAAGGTACAGCTTGCTCTTGCCCGGAGAGCGTATTTAGCGGCTCTGTATGTAAGTCTTCGCCGGATTTCTCCCATGGCGGCTCAAAATCATTTTGCCAAGCAGGCTTGCTGTTTGAACGCGCTTCAAGGCTGTTTGGCTCGAATACCCATTCATCCTGCTCGTCGTCTTTCTCGCTTTGCTCCTCGGCATTGTTGTTTTGCCGCCATGAGAAAAATAAAGATTTTCTCTTTTTTGGGGGAGCTGCAACGTAACCGTCATGGTCATCATCAATCGTATCGTCATCATCGTCGATATCCGTTTGGCTGGCACTCGAAGCAGCAACGGCAGAAGCGCGCCTTGCTGTCCGTTTCGCCCATTTTGCGCTTAGCAGCTTGAACATTCGGGTTCCCCTGCTGCTTGCCAGCCTTCCTAATTCCACATAGGACTTGCCTGTCATGAGCATAATGGAAATCGCGAACATGACGAACATGATCAGCTTCGCGCCATAGTAGCCAAACAAGGAGAAAAATAACGAATATTGAATAGCTCCGACGTAGCCGCCGCTTATTTCCTTGTCTCTAATCGGTAAATCGTTGGCTGCTGGAACACTAATTAATGATAGCTGCAAATCGCTGCTTAGCTGCCTAAAAATCTCCGTGCCAGTCAAATCGACCGTAGGGCCCAGCTTTTGATCAATTTCCGATATGGAGCTCATCAGCGTGAAAGCGAGCACTAAAATAAACAAGCCAGTGCGTCTATTCGTCCAACCCTTTGGCCAAGCCCGTTTGATCATGACAGCCAGTCCAATTACGATGCCAATTAAAGCAAGCACAAAATAAAACTTGCCGAGCACAAGCCCAAATAGCTTGGATAACGAGCGCCCGACAGCCGCTTCACCTGACAATGCAATGATGGAGATTGTAATAAGCAATATGCCGTATACTTCGTATTTTAAGTTTGTGCCAATTGTTTTTTTTCGTCTCTTTTTCTTTGCCAATTCCGTCACCTCTGGTAAAAGATTATACCATAGGTGGGCAAATGTTCCTATGAGACATTCGTACGAACATCTGTTTGCTGTTACTTGTAATGAACAATCGTCCCCGGCATTAAGCTTGGCTTCAAATAATCATCCAAGCTGCACTCGATAAGGCGGACGATCTTCCCCATGCCCGGCGCAACCGGCAAAACCTGCATCTTTACGCCGTTTGACCAAACCTCCTGCAAATTTTCCGCTTCATCATGAAATCCCTCCAGCACCAATTCGAGCGGCATATTCGTATAAATGGTCATACGCTGCCCACCTCAAGTCTTCCGCGTTTCCATGCCTCAATCCGTTGGTTCAGCTCCCTTAACGCCTCACCGAGGCCGCCTACCGCATCAATCAACCCATGCTTTACCGCATCGGAGCCAATGACCGTCGTTCCGATATCCCTTGTAAGCTCGCCCGTTTTGAACATCAGCTCTTTAAAGATATGCTCCGACACGTTGGAATGCGAGGTGACAAACCGTACGACACGCTCCTGCATTTTATCCAAATATTCGAAGGTTTGCGGTACTCCGATGACTAAACCGTTTAATCTAATCGGATGAATCGTCATCGTCGCCGTTTCCGCAATAAACGACATATCGCCCGCTACTGCGATCGGAACGCCGATGGAATGCCCGCCGCCCAGAACGAGCGTCACCGTCGGCTTTGATAGGGATGAGATCATTTCGGCAATGGCTAGTCCCGCTTCCACGTCGCCGCCTACCGTATTCAAGACGATAAAGACGCCTTCGATTTTATTATTTTGTTCGGCCGCTACTAATTGCGGAATAAGATGCTCGTATTTGGTCGTTTTGTTTTGCGGCGGCAGAACTAAGTGACCCTCTACCTGCCCAATAATCGTCATGCAAAATATGTTCGACTCATTAAGCGCAGGTGTCGCGGTCTGGCCAAGCTGCTGTATTGTGTCGACGACAGCATTCGCCTTTCTTTTCTCATCTGCACTTGGTTCCTGCTGCTCTGAAGTAATATCCGTTTGCATTTGCCAACTCATGTACAATCCCCCTCTAATGAAATAATGCTCGTCATAGTATGGGGTCTGACGTCGAATTTATACAAATACAGTCACGAATCGATATAGAGCACAAAAAAGAGAACCGTTTGTCTCCGCCGCGGCAAATGCGGAATGGACAAACGATCCTCTTCGTTTATTGATGTATTTGATTATACTTCCATAATGATTGGCAAAATCATTGGGCGACGGCGAGTTTGCTCGTACAAAAAGCGACCAAGCGCATCCTTCACATTTGTTTTGAGTGATGCCCATTCGTTGACTTTATCGTTCATCAGGCGCGTAAGCGTTGAAGTTACGATGCGGTTTGCTTCATCCAGCAAGCCCTCGGATTCACGAACATATACGAAACCGCGAGAAATGATGTCTGGACCAGACAAGATGGCGCCATCTTGCTTGCTAAGCGTAACTACGACAACCAAGATGCCATCTTGCGATAACAGCTTACGGTCACGAAGTACGATGTTACCAACATCGCCTACACCCAAACCGTCGATCAATACGTTGCCAGCTTGTACTTTAGAACCCTTGCGGCCGCTGCCGTTTTGGAATTCTACAGTGTCACCGTTATCAATTACGAAAATGTTTTCGCGCTCGATTCCGATTGCTTCACCAAGCTTCGCGTGCTGGCGAAGCATACGGTATTCACCGTGAATCGGAATAAAGTATTTAGGCTTAATCAGGTTAAGCATAAGTTTCAATTCTTCTTGGCTGCCGTGACCGGATACGTGTACGCCCGATACCGAGCCGTTTCCGTAAATCACGTTTGCGCCTAAACGGAATAATTCATCAACCGTACGTCCAACATATCTCTCGTTGCCTGGAATCGGCGTTGCAGCGATGATAACCGTATCGCCTGGCAAGATGTCCACCTTGCGGTGAGTAGAGCGCGCCATGCGTGTAAGTGCTGACATTGGCTCGCCTTGACTGCCTGTACACAAAATGACAACGCGATCCGCAGCCAATTTGTTAACTTCCTCCGGTTCAATGATCATGCCTTCCGGAATGTTCAAGTAACCAAGATCGGAAGCGATGCCAACTACGTTCACCATGCTGCGGCCTACAACAGCGATTTTGCGTTTTGTAGCGATTGCAGCATTAATAATTTGTTGAATCCGGTGTACGTTCGATGCGAATGTCGCAACAACGACGCGCTGTGACGATTTCCGGAATATATCTTCAAGATTATCGCCTACCTGAGCTTCAGACGGCGTGTATCCAGGACGTTCTGCATTTGTACTATCCGACAATAACGCCAAAACGCCGCGTTTCCCGATTTCAGCGATACGCTGCAAATCAGCGAATTGCTCGTTAACCGGCGTATGATCGAATTTAAAGTCACCCGTATGAACGACAGTGCCTTCCGGTGTATCCAAGCTGACGCCAACGGAATCAGGAATACTGTGGTTTGTTCTAAAGAAGGAAGCACGGATGGTGCCTAGCTGAATTTCGCTGTCTGCGTTGATGAGAATACGTTTAGTTTCTCCAAGCAAACCCGCTTCCTTCAATTTGCCTTCAATAAGTCCGAGTGTTAGTTTAGTTGCATATAAAGGAACATTTAAGCTCTTCAATACATATGGCAGTCCGCCGATGTGATCCTCGTGACCATGAGTAATAATGATGCCGCGAACTTTGTCGCGATTTTCCGTTAAGTATGAAATATCCGGTATGACGATATCTATACCGAGCATGTCCTCTTCTGGAAACTTCAAGCCTGAGTCAACAACTACAATGTCGTTGTTATATTGAATGACATACATATTTTTTCCGATTTCGCCTACTCCGCCTAGTGCAAAAATGAGCAGTTTATCCTGGTTGTTCTTCTTAGACAAGTGTATCTTTCCTCCTTAAAATTTTGCGAAGCAGCTTTTGCTTCGTAATCATTTTCTTAAATTTTTGCGAAGCACAAAGGCTTCGTGAACATGTTTGTGAAATTTTGCGAAGCAGAAAAGCTTCGTAATATTTAATTGTTGCGAAGCGAATAGGCTTCGTAAGTATGGTCTGAATATGGAAAAGCAGAATAGCTTCGTACAGTCCCACCTGGTGTAGTGAAGCCGAACCTTTTTAAACCTATGCCCTGTTATCGTCAGATGCCGCTCTGACGTTAAGTTCATTTCCAAATATTTGCCGCACCCAGTCACTTGCAATCATTATACATGAAGAAAAAGCTGGAATACAAGTGAAACCCGATAAAGCTATTTTCCAATATGCTTCCCAAAAAAATAAAACCGATGCTGGACGCACCGGCTGCAATCAAAGAAAACGTCTATTTATACGAGCAAATTGCGTAAGAATGCGGCTTCAGCCTCATTCACTGTAACAAGCGGGAGCCTTACTCCGCCTACGGAAAATGCTTTTAAACCAAGTGCATATTTTACTGCAACAGGATTAGGAACAGGATGAGGACATTGGAATAAACCTTTGAAAATCGGAAATAAGCGTCCATTCATACGTGCAGCTTCCTGAACGTTGCCGCTTGTGTATGCTTGGATCAGCTCTTTCATTTCGGCTCCGATAATATGGCTTGCTACGCTTATCGTGCCATATCCGCCAATCGCCAGAGCAGGCAGAGTCGCGCTGTCATCACCGGTATACACTTTAAAATCAGCCGGTGCCCCGCTAATAATTTGCGTCAATTGATCGGTAGATGCACAATCCTTAGTAGCGACAACGTTGTCGATTTGTGCTAAACGAAGCGTCGTTTCTACAGAAAGGTTCACACCAGTGCGACCCTCAACGTTGTACAAAATGACAGGCAAAGCGGTTGCTTCCGCAATAGCCTTAAAATGCTGGAATAGTCCCTCTTGGTTAGGACGGTTGTAGTAAGGAGCAACAAGCAATACGGCATCAACACCCGCAGCTTCTGCCTCTTTTGTCAAATGGATGGAATGGGCCGTGTTATTGCTCCCTGTACCTGCAATAATTTTGCAACGACCATTCGCATGCTTAACAGCAAATCGGAACAGCTCTAACTTCTCTTCATCGGACAGCGTAGGCGATTCGCCAGTAGTGCCTGAAACGACAAGACTATCGCTTTGCTGATCCTCAATCAAATAATCAATCAATTGGCCAGTCGTTTGCCAATCAATGTGACCGTCCGCATCGAATGGGGTTACCATTGCGGTAATTAATCTTCCAAATTCCATCTGAATTCCTCCCAAAAGTGTTGCTCTCTATCGATGAAGCTCGAACTTTGCGTGGAGAGAACGCAGTGCCTCCGCCATATCCGCTTCACGTACGAGCACCCATATCGTTGTATTGGAATCGGCCGATTGCATGATGGAAATCCCTTGTTCCGTCAGCGCTTCCACGATACGCGCCATAACGCCAGGTTCTCCATTCATTCCACCGCCGATTACGGATACTTTAGCACAGCCGTTTATGGCTGAAGGAGCAAATCCTCCCTCCTTCAACACATCGACCGCACGTTCAGCATCATGATCAAATACGGTATAAATTGCGCCGCTAGGCGTTACATTAATAAAGTCGACGCTAATGCGATGCTTAGCCATCGATTGGAATACTTGAAGCTGCACATCATTTCGGCCTTCGATCGCCTTGACCGATATTTGAGTGATGCCAGAAACATGAGCAATGCCTGTGACATGCCGATCCTTAACGGATAGAGCTGCCCTTAGCTCGGCCGAATCAGTTACAAGCGTGCCTGTTTCGTTAGAAAAGGTAGAACGCACTCGCAGCGGTATGCGAGCTTGCTGAGCAATCTCAACCGCACGGGGATGTATCACCTTGGCTCCTTGCCTTGCCATGTTGCAAATTTCAGCGTAGCTGACGACAGGAAGCGGCTTTGCCTCTTCGACAATGCGCGGATCTGCTGTCAATATGCCATTTACGTCTGTATAGATATCAACCATTTCAGCGCGCAGCGCAGCGCCAAGGGCAGTCGCAGATGTATCGCTTCCGCCGCGGCCAAGCGTAGTCGTATCGCCATGCGCCGTGCTTCCTTGAAAGCCTGTCACAATAACGACCGTGCCTGCATGTAAATGGCTTATGACCTTATCTGGACGAATTTCTTTAATTCGGGCTTGCCCATATTGCTCGTCAGTAATCATGCCCGCCTGTCCGCCGGTTAAAACGACGGAAGGTATGCCGCTTGCGATGAGTAAGCTGCATAAAGCGGCTGCGGAAATAATTTCTCCGCAGCCTAACAGCATATCCCGCTCGCGAGCCGGCAATCTGTCGCCATTGTCACGAATAAGCTGAAGCAGCGTATCCGTGGCATATGGATCACCCTTTCGACCCATTGCCGATACAACAACGACAACAGCGAAGCCATTACTGCGTTCTCTGCTAATGTGATGGATAACGTGTTCTCTGGCATGATCGGTTGATAGAGAGGTGCCCCCGAATTTTTGAATCAGGATGCGCATATAATTATCCTCCGTGATCGATCCCAAGAAGGAGCAGCCGATACCCTTACTTAATAAATGAACCTGCTGCGATATGCTCTGCGATTTGTACAGCATTCCATGCTGCGCCTTTGAGTAGGTTGTCTGAGACGATCCACATATTAAGTCCGCGTTCGAAGCCAAGATCGCGTCTCAAGCGACCGACGAATACATCCGGCTTGCCGGCAGCATCAGTCGCAAGCGGGTACTGCTGATTAGCAGGATCATCAACGAGCGTAATGCCCGGCGCGTCTGCCAGCAGCTGCTTAACCTCTTCCAAATCGTAGTCGTTTTTAAGCTCAACATACAGAGATTCCGAGTGACCGTAAACGACAGGGATACGTACGCAAGTAGCGGTAACCTGAATGGATTCGTCACCCATAATTTTTTTGGTCTCGCGGACCATTTTCATTTCCTCGAGCGTATAGCCATTCTCTTGGAATTTGTCGATTTGTGGAATCGCATTAAACGCGATTTGATGCTTGACAGGCAAAGCCCCTACCGGAAGAATGGCAGGATTTACCTCATCACCGCTAAGCACGGCTTGCGTTTGACGCAGCATTTCATCGATTGCCCGGCTTCCTGCACCTGACACAGCTTGCTACGTGGAAACGATAATACGGGAAATGCCATAACGGTCTTGAAGCGGCTTAAGCGCTGCAACCATCTGAATAGTCGAACAATTCGGGTTAGCGATTATGCCCTTATGCTCGCTAACCTTCTCGATATTCACCTCGGGAACGACGAGGGGTGTGTTCTCATCCATACGGTACGCATTCGTATTATCGATACAAATGGCGCCATGCTCGACCGCATGGGGAGCAAGTGCCTTCGTTACGTCGCCGCCGGCGCTGAACAAAGCAATCTCAATGCCCTTAAAGCTATCCGGCGTTGCTTCCTCTACCGTCAGTTCTTGGCCCTTGAACGCCAATTTTGTGCCTGCCGAACGAGCAGACGATAACAGCTTGAGCTCTTTAATAGGGAAGTTTCTGGAATCGAGTAATTTGAGTATTTGTTCTCCTACTGCGCCTGTTGCTCCGACTACAGCAACATTAAACGACTTCTGATTCGACATTTGTTGTCGTCTCCCCCTCAAACGTGTGTCATGAATGACGTTCGACAAGCAGAGGCTGCAGCTGTTTGCCTTGAAGGGCCGCTTCGCATGCTTCCAAGACTAAATCCATTCTGGCAACCAGCGAATTAGGCTTTTGCACAGGGTTATCTTGGCCGAACGGCACGAAATAAATATGTTTAGCCACTAGAAGCTTCGCTATGTTAGCGGCATTTAAACCAAGTCCATCGTTAGTTGAAATAGCAAGCACAAGCGGACGACCGTTACGCATTTGCGCCTTGGCAGCCATAAGCACTGCGCTATCCGTGATCGCATTTGCCAATCTGCTCGTTGTGTTGCCTGTGCAAGGCGCTATGACTAGAACGTCAAGCAGCTTGGAAGGCCCAAGGGGCTCTGCCTGCACAATCGTTGATATAAGCTCATTGCCTGTAATCGCCTTAAGCTGCGCTTGCCAATCCTCGGACTTTCCGAATCTAGTATCCGTGGTCATAAGCGTATTTGAAACGATCGGCACCACATTGGCACCCGCATCGACGAACCGCTTAATTTCAGGCATAACCTCAGCAAACGTACAGTGCGATCCAGATAAAGCATATCCTACTGTAATACCAGACCAATTCATATCCCATTCCCCCGCTTAATCAAATCGTCCAAAATCAACTGTGTTAAGCAATCCGCCATGATACGTCCAGCTGTTTTGGGTGCGACGATACCGGGTAGTCCGGGTGCGAGCATCGCTTTGATTCCCCGCTTCTCAGCAAAGCGGAAATCAGTGCCGCCAGGCTTCGATGCGAGGTCGATTATTACGGCCCGCGAAGGTAAATTTGCGATAATTTGTGCTGTGACTATCATAGTCGGAATTGTATTAAAAAGCAAGTCAATATTGCTCACATGCTGCAACAAACCACTGATGTAGAAAGGCTCAAACCCCATTTCCGAAGCCCTTGCAAACTGCTCCGAACGCCTTACGCCAACCTTCACTTTTGACCCTAAACCTTGAAGCGTGCGCGCCATCGTGAAGCCGGTTCTGCCGAATCCGAGCACCATGGAGGACGAACCGTGAATCGTAATATCCGTATTCTGAATCGCCATCATTAGCGCGCCTTCCGCTGTCGGTATCGAATTGTAAATAGCGACATCATCACGGTCGAATAGCTCAACGAGCGATAGTGATTGCTGCTCGCATAGCTGGCGCAAATAAGGTTTGGCCATTCCCGTATAAACGGTGCAGTGCTTTGGCAGCTTTGCCATATGGCTATCTGTCAGCTGCATTTGACGGTCGCTGAAGACAGCGTGGATTAGACCTTGATCATCGGTGCCTACCGCCGGCAGCAGCAGCGCATCGACATTTTCAAACAACTGTTCTTCGAACTCCGCCTGCACAGCGCCGTCTAATGACGAATGTAGTCCGTCGAAGCCTGAGACCGTAACGGCAGCATCAAGCTCCGTCAGCTTACGTATGACCTCAAGCTGCCTTGCATCGCCGCCAAGCAACAGCACTTGAATGCCTGTTAGCATTAAGCTTCACTCCTTTCTTGCTAATAGCTCATGATCATCTTATGCTTGCGCCCAGAGCGGGGTGAAAAAGAAAAAAAGATCGGGCAAATGCCCGATCTTTTCGTTTCTATTATTGCTATACGCCTGTGTGGCCAAAGCCGCCTGCGCCTCGCACCGTTTCTGGCAATTCTGCCGCTTCTACAATCGTAACAGCCGGTACCAGCTGGAACACCATTTGAGCGATCCGCTCTCCGCGTGTAATCGTAAAGGGCTGCTGTCCCAAATTAATAAGAAGCACCTTAACTTCACCGCGGTAGTCCGCATCAATCGTTCCAGGCGAGTTCAAGCAGGTTATGCCATGCTTATATGCAAGCCCGCTTCTTGGTCTAATTTGCGCTTCCAGCTCGCCTGGCATAGCCATAGCAAATCCGGTAGGAATAAGCTGGCGTTCGCCCGGAGCCAGTATGACAGGCTCGCCTACGGCAGCCTGCAAATCAAAGCCCGCTGCCCATTCGGACATTTTGCGCGGCACTGCGATATCTTCATTGCCTTCTAATCGTTTAAACTGTACTTGATACAAACTGATTCCTCCCCAATTGCGCTGCTGCTTTGTCGTTAGAGCCAACCATCGCAACGGAGAAAGGTACGGATAGCATACGCTTCGTCACTTCAACAACATGCGACATATCTACAGAATCAATACGTTTTAGAAGCTCATCCAGCGTATAATGCTGACCGAGCATCAGCTCGTTTTTGCCTAAACGATTCATCCTGCTGCTTGTGCTCTCCAAGCTAAGAATCAAGCTTCCCTTGAGTTGCTCTTTGCCGCGGTGCAGCTCATCCTCGCCTAGTCCTTTGACGGACAGCTCGTTTAGCTGCTCCATCGTCAAATCGAGCACTTCTTTCGTTTGCTTAGGCGCCGTTCCCGCATACAGCGTGAACAATCCCGTATCCGCATAGGAAGTATGATAGGAATACACGGAATAAGCTAATCCGCGCTTCTCCCGAATTTCTTGGAACAGTCTGGAGCTCATGCCGCCGCCAAGCGCATTATTAAGCAAAATCATAGCATACAAATGCGAGTCGGTGATGGAGCAGCCAGGAAATGAGATACAGAGGTGATTTTGTTCGGTTTTCTTTTTGTAGAACAAATAGTCCCCATGGAATGTAGGCGGAGTAACGATTGCGGAAGCCGGCTTGCTGTTCGTAAAGCCTCCAAAATGTTTTTCCAATAAAGCGAGCAAGCCTTGCTCTTCTACATTACCGGCTACGCTGATCACTGTATTCTCAAGCGTATACGTATCGTTCATATATCCGCGAAGCGTATCCGAGGTCATTGCTGTCAAGCGATCCTCAAGCCCCAAAATCGAATAGGCTAACGGATGATCTCCGAAAGCGGCACGCGATGCTTCATCATGCACCTTATCATCCGGCGTATCCTCGTACATCGAAATTTCCTCGAGAATCACGTTTTTCTCTTTGGCTAGCTCCTCCGGATCGAGCTGGGAGTTGAAAAACATATCAGAGAGCGCATCCACAGCAAGCGGCAAATGCTCATCAAGCACCTTTGCAAAATAGCAGGTGTACTCCTTTGAAGTAAATGCATTGACATTGCCGCCAATGCCGTCAAATAAATCAGCAATATCCTTCGATGTACGGCTTTCTGTCCCTTTGAACAGCATATGTTCGATAAAATGCGAGATCCCGTTATTTTCCGGCGTCTCATTGCGCGAGCCCGTTTTGACCCAGATCCCAAACGATACGGATCTTACGGTCGGAATGTATTCAACAACAACACGCAGTCCATTGCTTAGAGTATATTTGTTCAACGGTATTCCTCCTTATGTTCTGTACGGCAAAGCGAATCAATTACGGTTCGATGATAAGTTTTGCCGAACATAACTACCTTCTTTTGCATGCGTATTTAAACATGAATGTTTTTACTATAGCAGAATCAGTCGGCCCCCTCAACAGCAGCCGGCAGGCGCTTGGAAGAAAGCGTCTCGCTGACCGTTCCGACCGCATAGCCCTTTGCCTTGGCAGCGGCGATCATGCCTGGAAGCGCGTCTCGCGAAGATGCGGTCGGATGCATCAAAATTAATGCGCCCGGCTCGAGCTTCGACGATATTTTGCGAACAATCGAATCAGCCGGCGGCTTCTGCCAATCAACCGTGTCGATCGTCCAAAGCACCGTTTTGAGTCCCTGCTCCTCTGCGATTTGAACGGTAGCTTGATTAAAGGAGCCGGACGGCGGAGCGAACCATTTGTTATCGACGTTTAAAGTGGATTTCAGCAGCGCCTCGGTTTTTGCAATTTGATTGTACTGGTCCTGCCTGCTTAGCGCCCTCATATCCGGATGCGTATAGGCGTGATTGGACATCTCGTGTCCGTCTGCTTGAATTTTTTTGGCAATGTCCGCATTTTTTTTAAGCCAGCTGCCATCCAGAAAAAAAGTAGCTTTCACATTTTCTCGTTTAAGCGTATTTAATATGGAATCTATGTATTCATTGCCCCATGCCACATTAATCATAAACGAGATCATTTTTTTATTCGAATTGCCTCTGTAGATCGGGTGAGGCCCAAGATCGTTAAGCTTTATATTCGGCTCTACTTCCTTGAAGACATAAGGAATCGCATTTGCGGAAGGCGCAAGCAATGCCGCATCCAGCGTTTTCTCTATATCAACCTCCACCCCATTATAACCGGGAATCGCCTTCCAGACGCGGTCAATCCGCGCATCTTCAGGGGTGATTTTGCGTTTTTCGGCTTCCTCGGAAATAATCGTGAGCAGTCTTTGGCGTTCCTCCGCGGAATACGTTATATCCGCAGACGCAGCTTTAGCGTCGCCATATTTCAATGAGGCAAGATATTGCGACACATCACCATTTATGCTCACGAATACAAGCACCATGAGCATACTCGCTGCAATCGTGGCAGCTTTTCTCACCGTCATATTTCCCACTCCTATAAACAGCCTGACATGCCTTCTAAGCTTGACCTTAAAGAGGCATGTTAATCCATGTTTATGAAAAAAGGGACAAGATTATGCAAGCGGTAGCGAATGCATCCAAGCAGCCATTAAAAAAACAAAAAGAGACAGATCAAATCTGGCTCTTTTCTACTTTTTTTCTATTATTGTAGCCTAAGCGTTGAACGCTTATTGCGACGATACTTCCGGCGTCATAAGAACTTTCGCTGACAAGTTAATTCGGCCTTGTTGATCGATTTCGGTTACTTTAACTTTGATTTGGTCGCCAATGTTCACGACATCCTCCGTTTTGGCAACACGTTCAGTAGACAGCTGCGAAATATGGACAAGTCCATCCTTGTTCGGCAAAATCTCAACGAATGCGCCGAATTTTTCTACGCGCTTAACTGTACCTACATAAATCTCGCCAACAACAACTTCCTTCACGATGCCTTCGATGATCGATTTTGCTTTCTGGTTCATCTCTTCGTTAGAGGAAGCAATGAATACCATACCGTCTTGCTCGATATCGATTTTAACGCCTGTTTCTTCGATGATCTTGTTAATAATTTTACCGCCTGCGCCAATAACGTCACGGATTTTGTCCGGGTTAATGCGAAGCGTCAAAATTTTCGGTGCATATTTCGATAAGCTTGTCCGAGTAGTCGGCAGGCTTTCAAGCATTTTACCGAGGATGAAAATACGTCCTTGACGTGCTTGTTCAAGTGCTTGCTGCAAAATCGCACGGTTGATGCCGGCAATTTTGATGTCCATTTGAATAGCCGTTACGCCTTCAGCCGTACCAGCAACCTTGAAGTCCATGTCGCCAAGATGATCTTCCATGCCTTGGATATCAGATAGAATAGCAAAATGGTCGCCATCCTTGATTAGACCCATTGCGATACCGGCTACAGGAGCTTTGATCGGCACGCCTGCATCCATCATAGCTAGTGTGCTTGCGCAAATACTTGCTTGTGAGGATGAACCGTTCGATTCCAAAACTTCGGAAACAAGGCGGATCGTGTACGGGAAATCAGCTTCGGATGGAATGACTTTGGAAAGCGCGCGCTCGCCAAGTGCTCCATGCCCAATTTCACGGCGTCCTGGCGGACGAAGAGGACGAGCCTCACCTACGCTGAACGGCGGGAAATTGTAATGATGCATAAAGCGTTTTGTTTCCTCAGGCGAAATGCCGTCCAAAATTTGAACGTCACCCATCGCTCCAAGCGTACAAATGCTTAGCGCTTGCGTTTGTCCACGAGTGAACAAGCCCGAACCGTGCGTACGAGGCAGAAGAGCGACGTCGCAGTCAATCGGACGGATTTCTTCAAGCGAACGGCCGTCAGGACGAACCTTGTCATGAGAAATAAGGCGGCGAACCTCTTCCTTCACGATATCATAAAGAACTTCCTTCACATCGGAAAGCAGCTCTGGCGTTTCGATATATTGCTCTTCAAAATGTGCGACAGCCGCGCTGTTAACCGCGTCAATGGCTTCTTGACGAGCATGCTTCTCTTCTACTTTAATAGCTTCAACTAACTGAGCGGAAGCATAAGCACGAACATCAGCATTCACTTGTGCATTAACCGTATGTAGCTTAACTTCCATTTTCGGCTTGCCGGCAATGGCTTGCAACTCTTCGATTTTAGCGACGATGTTTTTGATTTCATCATGTCCGAACATAATGGCTTCGAGCATAACTTCTTCAGTTACTTCGTTCGCTTCGGCTTCAACCATCATAATAGCATCCTTCGTACCCGCTACAACAACAAACAAATCCGTTTGCTGCTCTTGCTCAACTGTCGGATTAATGACGAATTGACCGTTTACCCGGCCAACGCTTACGCCGCCGATTGGACCATCAAAAGGAACGTCGGAAATCGATAAAGCAGCAGAAGTACCGATCATTGCCGCGATTTCCGGCGGGCAGTCCTGATCCACGCTCATCACGATATTCATCACTTGTACGTCATTGCGGAAGCCTTCCGGGAATAACGGACGAATAGGCCTGTCCGTAAGTCGGCTGGACAAAATCGCCTTCTCGCTTGGACGGCCTTCACGTTTAATGAATCCGCCTGGAATTTTACCAACGGCATACAAACGCTCTTCATAGTTAACTGTAAGCGGGAAGAAATCCAAATCCTTCGGACCTGCGGATGCTGTTACCGTACACAATACGACAGTATCGCCATATTGCACGGTTACTGCAGCATTTGCTTGCTTAGCAAGTCGTCCTGTTTCAATGGATAGCGGTCTTCCGCCTACCATCATCTCAATTCGTTGTACCATCTTATCCCTCCTAAAGGTTATTTTTTTAGTCTATTTCACTGTAATATACAGGTTTTTCCCAGTGTTTCCCTATTACAAAAAGCAACCCGAATCCGCTTATCCGGTATTCCCGGACGGCTGGACAACCAGGTTGCTTCTCATTACGCATGTTTTAACGGCGTAGGCCGAGTTTTTCGATCAATGCGCTGTAACGTCTAACATCATTGTTTTTAAGGTATGCAAGCAGCTTACGGCGCTGACCTACCATCTTGAGCAAACCACGACGGGAATGATGATCTTTCTTGTGCTCCCGCAAATGTTGAGTCAAGTTAACGATGTTTTCAGTCAGGATAGCCACTTGAACCTCCGGAGAACCGGTATCAGTTGCATGTGTCTTATGCGTCTCAATCAGTTCGTTTTTACGTACTTGTGTAATTGCCATCCTAATTCACCTCCTTCTTGATAATCGCCATTAGCCTCGCTGCCGTCGGTGAGATCGGACACCCAAGCTAAGGTTAAGTTTAGAGAATGACATACGAGATGTATGCCTACTCACAACGTTGTATAGTATAACATATAAGATATACGCTTGTCGAGTTTATCTCCCAAGCACATAAATTGTATGATATCACGATCCGTAATAGATTATAAAAACATCCGCTTTAGTTGTAACCGAGTATTTCCTTAGCCCGAAGAGCATCGGTGCCGATTTGGCTGATAAGCTCATCAATGGAATTGAATTTCTTCTCCGAGCGGATAAACGAAACAAATTGCAAACGCAATGGTTCACCGTAGATATCGCCGTTGAAGTCAAACAAATGTGCTTCCATAACGGGCTGAGGCTCCTTCTGGTTGAATGTTGGCTTTAAGCCATAGTTCAATACACCAGAGTAAGCTTTATCTCCCGTCCAAGCCGTTATCGCATAGACGCCTAATCTTGGCGAAATATACGGAGCATTAATTTGGAGGTTCGCCGTTGGGAAGCCAATGGTGCGGCCTCTCTTATCCCCATGAACGACGATGCCTTTCACCTCATACGGGCGTCCAAGCAGCCGTTCAGCCAATTCCGTGTCACCCTGCTCGAGCGCTTCACGAATATAGGTGCTGCTTACTTTTATTCCATTTTCATATAAAGGCTCAATGACATGTACGGCAATATCGGGCTGGCCAAGCTGCTTAAGAGCTTCCGTATTGCCTAAACCTTTATGTCCAAAATTGAAGTCGAAGCCCACCACTACCTGCTTGGCGCGCAGTGTCCGCAACACCTCATCCACAAAGCGTTCAGGTGATACGGAAGAAAACTCCGTATCAAATCTCATAATGAACACAAGATCGACTCCGAGCTCTGCGAACAAAGCAGTCTTATCCTGAAGAGGAGTAAGGCAACGATAATATTGATCTCCTTGACCGAGCACTTCCTTCGGATGGGGATCGAAGGTCAAGACCGCTGATAGCATTTCGGCTTTCTTCGCTTCAAGCACCGCTTGGCGAATGACGTTTTGATGTCCGCGATGAACACCATCAAAATGACCGATTGCTATGGAAAGCGGTTTGTCCAGCGATAACGTGGACAAACCGTTTAAAGGAAAACTTAATGGTATAATTTCCAACGCTGAAACACCTGCATTTCCTGTTAACTTTCTACATCGATAATTTAAGCTGAAAATACTTTGACTGGTCTGAAAACAGCTGCTCCCAGATCGATCTGAAAAATACCAAGAAACAAAAGATTATCGTTATAAAGACGTACAAGTTGTCCATCTTCAAAGGTTGCAGCTTGGTTATCCGCATGGGACAAATTAATCTTCTGCCCCAGCAGCGCAAGCTTGCCGAATGCTTCCGGAACGATTGCACGCTCCAAATGGGTGATGGCTTCGTCAGCGGCTATTAAATGGCCCTCTAACTCACCAGCATTTTGCAGTTCCTCGATTTGCTCTAACGTCAAGCAGTTTTCCTGTGTGATGCCGCCAGACATCGTTCTCGTCAGATGTGCCATCGCAGCAGGAACGCCAAGTGCTTTGCCAATATCTACGCATAAAGTACGGATGTATGTACCTTTAGAACAAACGACGGAAAACGTAATTTTGGGCTGCTCAAGCTCAAGCTGCGCGTCAATGAGATCAATCTGATGAATCGTAACTTTTCTCGATTTGCGCTCAACCGTTTTGCCTTCTCTAGCCAGCTCATAAAGTCGCTTGCCATCAATCTTGACTGCGGAGAACATAGGCGGAACTTGTTCAATTTCGCCTGTAAAACGTCTTAATACTTCACGTATCGCTTCCTCAGTAACTGTCACTGTTGATTGCTGCTCAATGACCGTACCGGTTAAGTCCTCCGTGTCCGTTGCTATACCAAGCTGCAAAACGGCTTCATAAGACTTAGGCCGCTCTTGTACATATTCAACCACTCTGGTTGCCCGCCCTAAACATAAAGGCAATACACCTGTCACCATAGGATCAAGTGTACCCGTATGTCCGATCCGCTTCATTTTCAAAATGCGGCGAACCTTTGCAACCACATCATGAGAAGTCCAGCCTTCAGGCTTCCAGACTGCCAAAATGCCGTCCATCGTTTAAACCAACGCCTTTCTAACTGCTTCCACAAGCTTGTCAATCGAATCTGTTAATGAGCCTTCAAGCCGACAGCCAGCTGCCCTAACATGTCCGCCACCGCCAAAATCCTGAGCGATTGCAGCTACATTGGCTTTGCCCGCCGAACGCAAGCTTGCTTTGACAGAACCGTCTTCTGCTTCTTTAAATAATATGCCGACCTCTACTCCATCAACATTAAGAGCATAATTTACGATACCTTCGAGATCCTCGGGTACCGCACCTGTATCCCGCAAATCGTCTTTTCCAATAAAAACCCACCCGATCTCCAAATTATCTGAGAAGGTGAGTCGGTTTAACGCGATTTGGAGCAGCTTGAGTTTAGCCATCGTCATCTTCTCAAGCAAATGATCAGCAAGTTCGTTGCCATGCACGCCTAAGGCAAGCAAATGGGAAGCAATCTCCAAAACACGCGGGCTAGTATTAGAATAACGGAAGCCGCCCGTATCGGTTAGTAAACCGGTATAAATGGCTGTTGCGCAATTCAGGTCAAGTGAAATTTCTGCTCTTTCGATTAAGTCATATAAGATTTCCACTGTTGCGGCAGCTTCGGCACGAATGACATTCACGGCACCAAATCCGTTGTTCGTCGGATGGTGGTCGATATTGAGCAGCTTTGCTTCAGAAGCAAAGCTGCTCGCAACCTCCCCTATACGCTTGAAATCAGCGCAATCGACCGAAATAATGGCGTCGAACTTTTGCTGCGGTACAGCTTGCTTATAGTTGACGATCGAATCAAATTGATGCAAGTAGCTAAGTCTCGACGGCAATTCACTTTCATTAATCAGAACGGCCGATTTACCAAGCTTTTGAAGCAGCCAGCCTATGACAACAGTAGAGCTTATGGCATCTCCGTCAGGCTGGACATGAGACACGACCAGAAAATGGTCGGATTCGTTCATGAAAGCCAGCGCATCATCTAGCTGCTTCACATAGCTACCTTGTGCCTTCATTGACTTGCATTCCCGCTATTGATATTCTCAAGCAATGATTCAATGCGGCTGCCGTATTCGATACTGCTATCGAACTTGAACAGCAGTACGGGCGTGTGACGAAGGCGCATACGCTTGCCAAGCTCTGTGCGGATAAAGCCCGTTCCGCTTGCAAGTGCTTTGAGCGTCGCTTCCTTCTGTTCTTCACTGCCAAGCACGCTTAGGTATACCTTAGCTTGTGACAGATCGCTCGACGTTTCAACGCCAGTTACGGTGATGAATCCGATTCTAGGATCTTTAAGCTCTGTTTGTATAATTTGGCTGAGCTCTTTTTTAATCTGCTCGCCAACCCGTCCTACGCGAATTTTTGCCATGCTATAATCACCTCTCTACCGATTCCATGACAAACGCTTCGATCGTATCTCCTTCACGAACATCGTTGTAACGGTCAAGTGTAATACCGCACTCGTAGCCTTGTGCCACTTCTTTGGCATCATCCTTGAAGCGCTTGAGGGATTCGATCTTACCTGTGAAGACAACAATGCCGCCACGGATAAGACGAGCTTCTGCGTTACGAGTAATTTTACCGGAAGTGATCATGCAGCCTGCAATTGCGCCAACCTTCGTAACTTTAAATACGTTACGAACCTCAGCGTGACCGATAACAACTTCTTTGAAGATTGGATCAAGCATGCCTTTCATCGCTTGTTCAATTTCATCGATAACATTGTAAATGACGCGGTGCATACGAACGTCAACTTTTTCTTGGGCAATGGTTGCTTCAGCTTGCGGATCTGGACGAACGTTAAATCCGATTACGATAGCATTGGATGCCGAAGCCAAAATGATGTCGGATTCCGTAATCGCGCCTACACCGCTATGGATGATTTTTACGCGTACGCCTTCGATGTCGATTTTAGCAAGCGATCCTTTAAGTGCCTCAGAAGAGCCTTGAACGTCGGATTTAATAATAACGTTCAGGTCTTTAATTTCACCATCTTTGATATGGTTATACAGATCATCAAGCGTTACGCGTGTATTGGCACCCATATCCGATTGGCGCTGTTTAATGGAACGGCGGTCAGCGATCGCACGTGCTTTGCGCTCATCCTCGAATACCATGAACGGATCTCCGGCTTGCGGCACTTCCGTTAAACCAGTAATTTCTACCGGCGTAGAAGGACCTGCTTCTTTTAAACGGCGGCCTTTGTCATTCACCATTGCTCTGATACGGCCGAAGCAGTTGCCTGCAACGAAAGCATCGCCGATTTTTAGCGTGCCATGTTGAACGAGAATTCGTGCAACCGGACCTTTACCTTTATCAAGCTCAGCTTCAATTACTGTAGCGCGAGCGCGTTTGTTAGGGTTTGCTTTGTAGTCATTAACTTCTGCTACGAGCAAGATCATTTCAAGAAGGCCTTCAAGACCGATTCTTTGCTTAGCAGAAACTTCAACGAAAATGGTATCGCCGCCCCACTCTTCCGGAACCAGTTCATATTCAGTCATTTCTTGTTTAATTTTGTCCGCATTTGCTTCTGGCTTATCGATTTTGTTGACAGCAACGATAATGGGAACGCCGGCAGCTTTCGCATGGTTAATCGCTTCTACCGTTTGTGGCATAATGCCGTCATCGGCTGCTACAACGATAATCGTAATATCCGTTACCTGCGCACCGCGAGCACGCATAAGCGTAAACGCTTCGTGACCTGGCGTATCTAGGAACGTAATTTTTTTATGGTTAATTTCAACTTGGTAAGCACCGATGTGCTGCGTAATCCCGCCAGCTTCTCCGCCAGTTACGTTCGTTTTGCGAATCGCGTCAAGCAAAGTCGTTTTACCGTGGTCAACGTGACCCATGATTGTAACAACTGGAGGACGTGATACCAAATCTTCATCTTCGTCTGATTCTTCAACCGTCTCGAAGGAATCTTCCTCTACAGGAATTTTCACTTCAACCTCTACGCCGTAATCCGTAGCGATCAAATGGATAGCATCCATATCGATTTCTTGGTTGATTGTAGCCATAACGCCTAAGAAAATCAGTTTTTTGATAACTTCTGATGCATCCTTGTGAAGCAATTTAGCCAATTCGCCGACAGTCATTGTACCGCGAACGATAATCTTTTTAGGCGTATTGTCGATTTTCTCGCGCGGTGGTTGTTGTTGGAATTTGCCGCCGCGGCCTTTTTGGCCCCGGTTGTTATTTCCTCTGTAGCCGCCGCCTGGCTTGCCGTCTTCAAAACGCTTTTGGCCTGGTCTTGCATTTTTGTTGTCATTTCCGCGCGATTGCCCTTGAGCTGGCTTGGAATCAAAGCGGCTTTGTCCGGATGGTGCTGGACGGCTGCTGCTTGCAGCAGAGCTAGGACGGCTCGCTGAATTGCCTTGGCCGCCTTGTGCTGGACGATTTTGCCCTGATGATGCCGGACGGCTGCTTTGGCCGCCTTGGCCTTGACCTGGACGGCTTGAACCCGCGCTAGAGCTTGGGCGACTTCCTTGTCCGCCTTGCCCTTGGCTTGGGCGGCTTGCGTTAGAGCTTCCTTGTGAAGGACGGTTGTTGCTGGACTGTTGCGCAGGACGATTCGTTGATTGTTGTCCTGCTGGTCGTTGTTCGGTTTGGTTGGTTTGTGGTTTCGTATTAATAGAATTCATAGGCCCCTGTCTGTCTTGATTCGTATTTTTGTTTTCTTGTACGGGTGCAAGCTTTCGTTCCTGCTGCTGTTGCGGCTGCTGCGATTGCGGCCGGCTTGCGGAAGTTTGAGCGGAGGATACAGACACGCTTGTCGTTTCCTGTGCCCGCTTAGCTGCAGCATTTTGTTTAATATTCCGGAAAAATCCTTCGACCTTGTTTACCATCTCGTTTTCCATGACACTCATATGGTTATTGACAGGTAAATCAAGCCGTTTAAGAATTGTAATGATTTCTTTGCTGCTCATATTAAGTGACTTGGCATACTCGTAAACGCGCAGCTTATCTTTATTGTCCTTGCTGTCTTGTTTATTGTCCAATATGATCCACCTCCGTATTATGGCTCAGATGACTCGCAATCATTTTTCCGAATTGCGCATCGGTTACCGCTAGTACAACCCGTTCTGGCTTACCAATCGCCTTTCCTAGTTGCTCACGGTCGAATGCTTCGGCGAGTTGTATTCCGTAGGTGTTGCATTTGTCACGAAATTTTTTCTTCGTATTTTCTGAAGCATCTCCTGCAAGGATCACGAGATGCACTTTTTTGTTTCTTACAGCCTTGAGAACAATCTCATCGCCTGTAATCAGCTTGCCTGCTCGCATAGCCATGCCCAGCTGTGATAAGCTCTTATTCTGCTTCATCGCTTATCAGCTCCTTGCCGGCGATAAACTGCTCCTCAACCGCTACAAAATCCTGCTCGAGCTGATCATAAATATGATCTCCAACATGCTGCTTCAGCGCTCGATCAAGTGCCTTGGATTTCTTTGCTAATTTAAAGCAGCTCACTTTACCGCACAAATACGCGCCGCGGCCCGCTTTTTTGCCTGTCAGGTCAATTTGCACCTCTTCGGCCGGTGTCCGCACAATCCGAATGAGTTCCTTCTTCGGCATCATCTCCTGACAAGCGACGCATTTGCGAAGCGGTACTTTTCTCGGTCTCATTGTACACCCCTCCTCTGCCAGCTGAATTGACGCTTTCCTAATAGAGATTAATCGATGGAAACCGAATCCTGGTGCATGATCGTCGTCAAAGATTTCGGACGGCCATACTCCTGCTCCGCTTGAGTCTCGCTTTTAATATCGATTTTCCAGCCTGTCAGCTTGGCAGCAAGCCTAGCATTCTGACCTTTAATACCGATCGCGAGCGACAATTGGTAGTCTGGAACGATAACTCGTGCCATCTTCTCTTGTTCGAATACGATTACCTCTAGCACCTTGGATGGGCTAAGCGCATTCGCAACATATTCATCCACGCTTTCAGACCAACGAACGATATCGATTTTTTCGCCTTTAAGCTCGTTTACGATCGTCTGAACGCGCAGTCCCTTTTGCCCAACGCATGATCCGACTGGATCAACCTCGGAATTTCGGGAATGTACAGCAATTTTCGAGCGGAAGCCGGCTTCGCGCGCAACCGAGCGGATTTCCACGACGCCGTCATAGATTTCAGGAACTTCAAGCTCGAACAGTCTTTTTAATAGACCTGGATGCGTACGGGACAGGATGATTTGCGGACCCTTAGTCGTATTTTCGACTTTGGTGATATAAGACTTCACGCGGTCGCCATGCTTGAACTTATCGGTAGGCATTAGCTCTGTAAGCGGCAATACAGCCTCTACTTTGCCAAGGTCTACAAATAGATTGCGAACATCTTGACGCTGAACGATACCGTTAACGATATCTTCCTCTTTATCGATAAAAGCGTTATAGATCAATCCGCGCTCTGCTTCGCGAATGCGCTGTGTTACGACCTGCTTCGCTGTTTGTGCAGCAATACGGCCGAAGTCGCGCGGCGTTACTTCAATATCCGCAATATCGTCCAGCTGATAATGAGGGTTGATTTCCCGTGATGCCTCTACTGTAATTTCGAGACGCGGGTCAAGCACCTCATCAACGACGGTCTTACGGGCATATACTTTAATAACGCCAGTATGGCGGTTAATATCGACACGAACGTTTTGCGCTGTGTTGAAATTTCTTTTGTAGCTGGAGATAAGCGCTGCCTCAATGGCTTCCAGCAGGACATCCTTCGTAATGCCCTTGTCTCTTTCTATTTCCTGTAACGCTTCAATAAAATCCATGCTCATTGGACTGGATTTCCCCCTTTCAATATAAAAAACGAATATTAGAACACGATAGCGAGTCTAGCACTGGCTACCTTGACATAAGGAATGGTGTACTCCTTCTTGCCAGTACGTACAACCGCATTTTCCCCGTCAAATGAAAGTAGCAGCCCTTCAAATTCTTTAGCGCCGCTAATCGGTTCATATGTCGTTATGTAAACGTGTTTACCGATTGCTTTAACTACGTCCTCTTCCTTTTTAAGCGGTCTTTCTGCTCCCGGAGAAGATACTTCTAGAAAATAAGCGTCAGTTACCGGATCGTTCTTATCCAGCTGCTCGCTCATAAATTCGCTGATACGGCCGCAATCGTCGATATCGATGCCGCCTTCTTTATCCACGAATATACGAAGGAAATAATTGCTTCCCTCTTTGACATACTCAATATCAACTAGTTCAAATCCATTACTGCTGAGGTATGGTAGAACCATTTCCTGGACGGCAGCTTTGATTTTGGAAATACTCAAATTCAGTTGACCTCCTGTTTATACGCACTATGCCATTTTGCCAAATACAAAACGTAAAGAGTGGGTTTCCCCACTCTTCTGCATCAAAGTCTTTATCATCATCATTGCCAGAAAAATTATAACATAACCGCACTATAGTGACAAGAAATCTTTTCTAACAGCCCTCTTTCTAAAACAGGGAAAGCTGGTTGGATTCAGGCAATCCACGGAAGCATCCCATGTTGCCAAGCACCTCTACAATCGTCTTCGTCGCCTTCGATTTCATCTGGAAATCCTCGATCGACAAGTACTCGCCATCGTCTCTCGAAGCCGCAATATTGCGTGCCGCATTATCGCCGATACCTGCAATTGCAGCAAATGGCGGAATTAGCGAATCGCCGTCTACAAGGAACTTCGTCGCATCGGAGCGATAGAGGTCAATCGGCTTAAAGGAGAATCCGCGAGCTGTCATTTCAAGCGACATTTCCAGCTGGGATACCATGTTTTTCTCTTTAGGCAGCGCGTTAAACCCTTTTGCTTCAATTTCGATCAGCTTGCGCAAGATTGCATCGTACCCTTGGCACAGCAGTTCCAAATCAAAGTCGTCCGCGCGGACTGTAAAGTAAGTCGCATAGTATTCAATCGGATAATAAAGCTTGAAAAAGGCCGTCCGAACAGCGGAGATGACGTAGGCAGCAGCATGGGCTTTCGGGAACATATACTCGATGCGGAGGCAAGAATCGATATACCACTGAGGTACCTTGCACCGCTTCATCTCTTCGATCCACTCCGGCGTCAGACCTTTACCTTTACGCACGCTCTCCGTAATTTTAAAAGCCAACCCCGCATCCATGCCCGCTTTGTAAATCAAGAAAAGCATAATGTCATCCCGGCAGCCGATTACGGTTTTAATGTTGCACGTTCCGTTCTTGATAAGCTCCTGCGCATTGCCGAGCCAAACGCCCGTACCATGCGACAGCCCGGAAATTTGCAGCAAATCGGCAAAGGAAGACGGCTGCGTTTCCTGAAGCATCTGCCGTACGAATTTGGTTCCCATCTCGGGAACGCCGTACGTCGCTACCGAGGAACGTATTTTCTCGCCCGGTATGTTGAGCGCATTCGTCGAGTTGAACATGCTCATCACTTTAGGATCATTCATCGGAATGCTAGTTGGGTCAACGCCGGTCAAATCCTGCAGCATCCGCATCATCGTCGGATCATCATGACCGAGAATATCGAGCTTCAGCAAGTTTTCATCAAATGCATGGTAATCGAAGTGGGTCGTCTTCCACTCCGCATTGACATCATCTGCAGGAAATTGTACGGGCGTTATGTCTTCTACTTCAATATAATCGGGAACGACCACTATACCGCCTGGATGCTGGCCTGTGCTCCGCTTCACGCCGGTACACCCGCTCGCAAGCCTTGCTAGCTCCGCTCCGCGCCATTTTTTGCTATGCTCTTCCTCAAATTTCTTAGCGAAGCCATAAGCCGTTTTCTCGGCGACCGTACCGATTGTTCCTGCACGGAACACGCTCTTGTCGCCAAACAATACCTTCGTATAGTTATGGGCAATCGGTTGATAATCGCCCGAGAAGTTAAGATCGATATCGGGAACTTTATCGCCTTTAAAGCCAAGGAACGTCTCGAACGGGATATCCTGTCCTTCGCCCTTCATCGGCTTCTCGCATTTTGGACAAAGCTTATCAGGCAAATCGAATCCGCTCGGAATGCTTCCGTCCAAAAACCACTCGCTATGGCGGCAATCCGGATTTTTGCACAAGTAATGGGCTGGCAGCGGATTAACCTCGGATATGCCGAGAAAGGTAGCTACGACCGACGATCCAACCGATCCCCTTGAGCCGACCAAATAACCGTCCGCATTCGATTTTTTAACGAGCTTCTCCGATATCAAATAGTTGGCGGAAAATTTAAATTTAATGATCGGAATAAGTTCCTTCTCCAATCGGTCGATAACGACCTGAGGCAAATCCTCGCCATACATCGATTTTGCGGTGTCATAACAAGTGTTGCGTATTTCTTCGTCCGCTCCCTCGATGTTAGGCGCAAATAGGCCTGTCGGGAACATATCATACGGTTCAAAGCGTTCGGCAAGCTCCACCGTATTCGTAATGACGACTTCCTTCGCTCTTGCTTCACCGAGAAAAGCAAACTCCTCCAGCATTTCTTCCGTCGTGCGGAAATGAGCGTCTGGCTTGCGAATGCTCTTCAGCGGGCTAAAGCCCGTAATGCCGTGAATCGTAATATCCCGGTACATTTTGTCACGCGGATTCAAATAATGAACATTCCCCGTCGCGATGACTGGCTTGCCAAGCTCGTCTCCGATTTGGCAGATGCGGCGATGCGCCTGCTCAATCTCAGCCCGGCTGCCTACAAGACCTTTTTCGACTAAATGCATATAAAAATCGATCGGTTGAATCTCAAGAACGTCGTAGAAACGCGCAACCTCGAGCGCTTCCTCGTACGATTTGTTCAATACCGTCTCGAAAAACTCGCCCTTCTCACAACCGGATATAACGAGCAAGCCTTCACGGTGCTCGACGAGCTTTGTCTTAGGAATCGTCGCGACCCGTTTAAAATGCTGCGTATGCGATAACGAAATCAGCTTAAACAAGTTTTTCTTGCCGACTGCATTTAAGGCGTAAATATTGCTATGGAAAGGTCTGGAGTTCGATAAGTCAATGCCGACATAGTCGTTCAACTGATTCAGGTCCGTAATATTACGCTCCGCAGCATCCCCGATTAAGCCGTAAAGCACACCGCCAAGCGCAAGTGAATCGTCAACCGCGCGGTGATGGTTTTCAAGGCTGACCTTGTATTTATCCGCCAAAGTATTCAAACGGTGATTTTTGAGCGACGGAAAAATAAACCGAGCCAGTTCGAGCGTATCGAGTACCGGGTTTTTCACCTCAGGCATCCCAAACGCTTTGCAGTTCGCTTGAATGAAGCCGATATCGAACCGCGCATTATGCGCTACAAGAATATCGTCGCCAATAAACTCGATAAATTCACGAAGCTTCGGCTCAATCTCGGGCTGTCCTTTTACCATGTCATCATTGATATTGGTCAGCTGCTGAATATGATAAGGTATCTTCTCATGCGGATCGATAAGCGTCGAGAAACGATCGATTTCTTTGCCGTCGCGCATCTTGACGCCTGCAAGCTCGATGATTTTGTTATTGATAACCGACAAACCTGTCGTCTCTATATCAAATACGATATAAGTCGCTGTCGCAAGCGGCTCCGGCCTCGACTGGAGCACCATTGGAACGGCATCGTTAACGACGTTGGCTTCTACGCCGAACAGCACTTTGATGCCATGTTTTTTGGCTGCTTTATTCGCATCGGGATAACATTGCACATTGCTATGATCGGTTACGGCAATTGCCTTATGTCCCCATTTGGCAGCCGTTTTGATATATACGTCAACCGGCGTTACCGCATCCATCGCGCTCATCGTTGTGTGGAGGTGGAACTCGACGCGCTTCTCCTCCGCCTTGTCCATACGATCTGGAGGTGACTTAACCTCATGCAAATCATTTGGCATCATCACTAGCTCCGGTTCCTGCATAAAGCGGTCATATTCGACCCGTCCGCGCGCTTTGACCCATTTGCCGTTGGCAAGCTGGCTTAATATTTTGACGTCGTCCTTTGTTTTGGCGAACATCTTCATCGCAATGGAATCCGAGAAATCAGTCACATTAAACGTAAAGAGCGTGCTTCCGTTGCGAAGCTCCTTCACGTCGAGGCCAAATACGGCGCCTTGGACCGTTATTTTCTTTTCTTCCTCGATGATATTCATTAGAGGCACGGGCTCTTCGCGGATATCATATCCGACGGCAAGCCTAATTTCAGCTTCATCAACAAGCTCCGATTCCGATTGCGAGTTAGCCATCAGCTCCTGCACGTACTCACGCTCTTCCTGCACGATCCGAAGGGCGTACTCGTCCAGGATTTCTTGCCGTGACTCGCTCATGATCATCTTCACCTTGCATGCGCGCTGAAAATATTGATTGTAAAAGCGGATGATTTCCTCATCCAACCGTTTTTTGCGAGCAAGCTCCAGCCCTGTGTTATCGAGCAACGATAGCGTAAGCACGTCACCTTCGACCGAAATGCTGGCTTTCTGAAGCCATCCGTTAACGGATGCGATCTCGCGCTGTGCCCACTCCATAAATAAACCCCAGTATTGCAAAACAATCGATTCGGTCTCGACAATAGGGTCGTATATGAAAATAAAAGAGACCGCAGCGATATGCTCGAACTTCATTCGAGCTGCTTGGCATAGGCCATTATAGGCCTGTAAAGGCACCATGGACGTTTTGCGTATGCAAAACGTCCATTCCCGATTGCTGTTGCTGACGATAACTTGATCGATGTAACCATCTTGAAAATAAGTTTGTATAAGTTCCTGCGGCAGCTCCGTTTGCTGTAAAAGCATTTCGAAACGCTGCCGCTTGTCCGCGGTTTGGCTCATAAAACTCCACTCCTTAAGATCCGAACCGAGCTTCTTCAGTTCTTAATAAGCACGTGCAAATACGACAGTATGTTTTGCTTCATCGCCGCAAACGAGACATGTGCTCTTATGCGTAGACGGTTCAAATGGGATATTCCGGCTTGTTGCTCCTGTTTCTTCCTTAACCTGCTTCTCGCAAGCAGCAGATCCGCACCAGCCAGCTTCTACGAAACCGCGCTGCTCCTCGAGAAAACTTTTCATTTCATCAAGCGTATCCACCGAACGCGAGTTATCGATACGGAACTGCTTCGCGCGGTTGAACATTTCATGATGGGTTTCTTCCAGCATCGCTTCAACTTCAGCAACGAGATTCGCTTGTTGAACAACGCGCTTCTCTCCTGTAATGCGAGAAACGAGTACAACTTGTCCGTTTTCCATATCACGAGGCCCAAGCTCTAAACGAAGCGGAACGCCGCGCATCTCGTATTCGTTGAATTTCCAGCCTGGACTAACGTCTGCACGGTCGTCTACACGCACGCGAACGCCTGCTTTTTTGAGCTCGGCATACAACTCGTCTACACGGCCAACAACCTGCTCGCGCATTTTCGCCGGTCCGATTGGAATCATGATCACTTGGGTTGGAGCTACCTTAGGCGGCAGCGCCAGACCGCGATCATCGCCATGAACCATAATAAGCGCGCCGATCAGCCTTGTGCTTACGCCCCAAGAAGTCGTATGCGCGAATTGCAATGTATTTTCACGATCAAGGAATTTGATATCAAATGCGACTGCAAACTTCGTGCCGAGGTAATGGGAGGTTCCAGCTTGAACAGCCTTGCCGTCCTTCATCATCGCTTCGATGGAGTACGTATCTACAGCACCCGCAAAACGCTCGGAAGGCGTTTTCTCGCCCTTGATAACCGGAATAGCGAGGAACTCTTCGACAAACTGAGTGTACACATCAAGCATCTGCATCGTCTCTTGACGAGCTTCCTCTTCCGTCTCATGAGCGGTATGGCCTTCCTGCCACAAAAACTCGCTTGTGCGCAGGAACGGCATCGTGCGCTTCTCCCAGCGGACTACGTTAGCCCACTGGTTAATAAGCAACGGAAGATCACGGTACGATTGAATCCACTTCGAATACATATGGCCAAACATCGTCTCCGATGTTGGACGAATAGCAAGCCGCTCTTCCAGCTTCTCGCCGGCAGCTTCCGTTACCCATGGCAGCTCCGGATTAAAGCCTTCCACGTGCTCCTTCTCTTTTTGAAAGAAGCTCTCTGGAATAAATAACGGGAAATAAGCATTGCGATGACCCGTTTCTTTAAAGCGACGGTCGAGGTCACGCTGAATATTTTCCCAAAGCTCATAACCCTCAGGACGGAACACGATACAGCCCCGCACCGGTGAGTAGTCCATAAGCTCGGCTTTTTTAATAACATCTATATACCATCTGGAGAAATCTTCGCTCTGCGGCGTAATTTCTGTAACAAACTGTTTATCTTTAGACATGAGCGACAACTTACTCCCCTCTTACCAATCGTAAAATATCATTATAGGTTACTACAAGCATCAGCAGCATAATGAGCGCGAAGCCCACAAAATGCACCATGCTTTCACGGTTTGGATCAATTGGCTTTCTTCTAACCGCTTCGATTCCGAGGAAAATGAGACGGCTGCCGTCCAGAGCCGGAATCGGAAGCAAATTGAATATGCCAAGATACAAGCTGAGCAAAGCGGTCCACGAAGTTAACTGCGCAATGCCTTGCTTCGCAATTTGACTCGTTACCTCAGCGGTACGCACCGGTCCGCCAAGATCATCAAGCTTGAACTCTCCGAAAATAAGCTTCTTGAATCCTTCGAAGATGCTTATGGTCATATTTTTCATCAGCTTGCCCGCACCGGTAAACGTCTCTGAAAATGACGCAGGCCGTGTAGGCAATGCTGCGCTTATGCCCACCTTGCCTACCCCTGCTTCATTTGCTTCAGGCGTAATGACAATCTGCTGGGCTTTGCCGTCCCGAATGATGTCCATCTTGACTGGCACATTCGGTGATTTGCCGATAATCCCGATCATTTTATCGAAATCAGCGCCGATTTTGATTCCGTTAACCGCATCGATAACGTCACCTTTTCTTAGGTCAACCTTATCGGCAGGCATGCCTTCCGAAATATCGCTGACAAGCAGCTTATCCGGCGATTCAACGGGAATGCCAACCATCTGAATATACGTCGCAAACAATACGAATGCGAGCACAAAATTCATGAGTGGACCTGCAAAAATCGCAAGCGCACGCTGCCGCACCGTCTTGCTGCCGAATTGTCTGTCGAGCGGCGCAATTTGCGTATCCTTGCCTTTGGCGATCATCAAAGCCTGTGGATGTACCGAGAAGCTCTCATTCTCTCCTTCAACGTCTAGCGTTACAGAAAGGCTCTTCTCCAAATCAATTTTAACGATCTCGCCGCGAATAACGCCGCTTCTCTCGTCAAGACGATCTAAATACAAACGAGTAATTTGATTGTCCTTCAGCCGAACCGCTATCGTTTGGCCTGGTTGAACATCAACTATTTCAGGGTCCTCTCCTGCCATTCGAACAAATCCGCCTGCCGGCACCAGCCTAAGCGTATATCTAGTCTCGCCGCGTTTTACCGAAAAGAGCTTCGGCCCGAAGCCAATTGCAAATTCCCGAACCAATATGCCCGCACGTTTAGCGAAATAGTAATGACCCCATTCGTGGATCGTTACGATAACGAAAAAGACGAGTATAGTCAAAAAGACGACCTGAATCATGTGCATAAAGCTGAAGCCTCCTGTTCGTTACGGCCTGTACATAGATTATCATTATTCTCCCGTCCGATACAAGAGAACCGGAATTTGACCGATATTATACGGATTCTGCCAGCTGGCGCGCCCAAGCGTCCACTTCTGCAATCATTTGCAAGTCATTAATAGCAGACACCTCGTGACGTTCAACTACCGTCTCCAATATCCGCTCAATGTCCAAAAACGTAATTTCACCTTTCAAAAAGCGTGCCACTGCGACCTCGTTGGCTGCATTAAAGACAGACGGCGCGGATTCGCCCATACGGCCGCATGCAAAAGCAAGCCTTAAGCATGGGTATCTGTCAAAATCCATCTCACGGAAATTCAGCCTTCCGATTTGAGCTAGATTCAGCCTATTCGTTGGAGTAGCGTTCCGCTCCGGATAAGATAATGCGTATTGGATCGGCACGCGCATATCAGGCATCCCAAGCTGCGCGATGACGCTGTGATCGGAAAACTCTACATAAGAATGAATGATGCTCTCCGGATGAATAATGACATCTATCTGATCGTATGTAACGTCAAAAAGCCATTTTGCCTCAATGACCTCAAGACCTTTATTAACCATCGTCGCGGAATCAATCGTAATCTTTGCGCCCATTGACCAGTTCGGGTGATTAAGCGCCTCTGCGACGGTTACGCCTTCAAGCTCTTCTCTTGTCCGGTCACGAAAGGAACCGCCCGAGGCTGTCAGCGTAATTTGCTTGATCGATTTACGATCTTCGCCGTTCAAGCATTGAAATATAGCTGAATGCTCGCTATCAATCGGGAAAATGCTTACGCCGCGCTGGCGTGCGCGCTCCATGACGATATGACCTGCAGTAACGAGTGTCTCTTTGTTGGCTAAACCGATCGTTCTGCCTGCGTCAATGGCTGCTAGTGTTGCAGGCAAGCCTCTGCTGCCCATAATTGCCGTTACAACGACGTCAGCGTCCACACCAGCCGCTACTTCGATAAGGCCTTCCTCGCCAAATACGACCTTCGTTCCTGCCGGCATATGAGGCCGTGCAGCGTCAGCGTCAGACTTGGAAGCCAAGCTGACGATTGACGGCTTGAATCGATTCGCCTGCTCGATAATCAGATCAACGTTAGCGCCAGCCGATAAGCCGACAACCGTGTACCGATCAGGATCATGGGCTATAATGTCCAGCGTTTGTGTTCCGATTGAGCCAGTTGAACCTAATATGCTTATTTTTTTCATGCCAAAAATCCTCCTGACTTATACGGGCAGCAGCTCGGTCAGCACCAACAGCGGAAATACGATCAGCCAGCTGTCGCATCGGTCAAGCACGCCGCCATGTCCCGGCAACAACGTGCCGGTATCCTTAATATCTCTGACCCTTTTATAGGCTGATTGAATCAAATCCCCAAATTGCCCTGCTACAGCGGCAACTAAGCCTATAAGCAGCGCTTTTGGCAAATCGATAAAATCAGGAATCGCCAAAGCGAAAACCGCAGATACGATTAAGGAAAATAAAACGCCTCCCAGGGCGCCTTCAATCGTTTTATTTGGACTGATCGAGGGCCAGAGCTTTGTTTTCCCAAAGGCTCGTCCCATAAAATATGCGCCGATATCCGATGCCCAAATACAGCCAAAGGCCAAAAACGTCCATATTAAACCATGTTGCTCAATTTGACGTGCCTCGACCATAGCGGAAAAGCCATAGCCTACATATAAAGCGCCTAGCAACATAAGTGCGGCGCCGTCAATTGTAGTTTTATTTTTTGTAATTACGGTTATTGCAAGCAATAAGAAGGCAAGCACCCAAAGAATGGCTAACGGCGAAGGAATCGTTATTCCCCAATCTGACCAAGGAAGCACGAACAGTAGCACACCCGCATATCCGAACAAAGAAGACGGATGCGACCATGCTACACCATTCATGCGCGCATATTCAGTAAAGCCGATAATTGCTAGTAATACGAGTAGACTAGTATATAGCCATCCGCCTACGATCGTAAGGCCGATGAACCCAGCACCTGCTACAACTCCGGTAATAATTCGTTGTCTCAATGAAAAGTCACACTCCGTTGCTTGAAGCTACAATCCACCATATCGACGTGCACGGCGCTGATATTCCAAAATCGCCTCTTGAAAATGCGCTTCCGTAAATTCCGGCCAGTACACATCCGTAAACCATAACTCACTGTAAGCTAGCTGCCACATCATAAAATTGCTTAGACGCAGCTCTCCGCTAGTACGAATGAGTAAATCCGGATCGGGCAATCCGCTTGTAAGCAATCGATCTGCCATCACTTTATCATCAATTTCATCCAGGGATAAACTCCCTTCCTGAACTTCTGAAGCGATACTTTTTATGGCTTCAAGCATTTCCTTACGGCTTCCGTAATTCAGAGCAAAATTCAAAACAAGTCCAGTATTGTTTGCAGTTTTCACAATCGCTTCTTCAACTGCGCTTATAGTAAATGATGGCAAATCCTCTTTATGGCCCATCATACGAACCTGTACGTTGTTTGCAATCAGCTCTTCTAATTCAATTTCAAGAAATTGCTGGGGCAGCTTCATGAGAAAATCCACTTCAGCTTTCGGTCTCTTCCAGTTTTCCGTTGAAAACGCATATAACGTCAAATACTTGACGCCTAACCGGTCTGCTGCAATTGTAATACGTTTGACCGCTTTCATGCCGGAATGATGACCTGCCATTCGTGGCAATCCACGATCTTTAGCCCAGCGACCATTCCCGTCCATTATAATCGCAACATGCTCAGGCACATTTTCTAAGGCCACAGAATCAGTCGGCTGTAAGGACGATTTGCCTAGTTTGGCCCAAAGTCGCTCGATCATCTTACTTCCTCCCAACCGAAATCAAAACCAAACCCCACCTAGCGGAGGGGCCCAGAGATTATTATACTTCCATAATTTCTTTTTCTTTAGCAACCAGCACTTTATCTACTTCTGCAATAAACTTGTCAGTTGCTTTTTGAATATCCTCTTGATGTCCACGCGACTCGTCTTCAGAGATCGTCGTTTTCTCAAGTTTTTTAATGCCATCGTTAGCGTCGCGGCGAATGTTGCGGATAGCTACCTTCGCTTCTTCACCAAACTTTTTCGAAGTTTTTACCAGATCAGCACGACGTTCCTCCGTTAGCGGCGGAATCGAAATGCGAATCGCTACGCCATCATTCGAAGGCGTAAGGCCAAGATCGGATTTCATAATCGCTTTTTCAATCGCCGAAATCGACGATTTGTCCCACGGTTGAATAAACAACGTGCGGGAGTCAGGCGTGTTTATGTTAGCCAGTTGGTTGACAGGCGTCATCGCTCCGTAATATTCCACTTGAATACGGTCCAGCAAAGAAGGGTTCGCTTTGCCAGCGCGCAAAGACGACAAATCACGTTTAAGCGCGGAGATCGCTTTATCCATACGTTCTTCTGCGTTTTTCTTCAGCTCTTGTGGCATTATTTCGCACTTCCTCTCACTATCGTTCCGATTTTCTCACCCAGTACGACGCGTTTAATATTCCCTTTCTCCGTAATTGCAAATACGATAAGCGGAATATTATTGTCCATGCAAAGTGAGGCTGCAGTTGAATCCATTACACCTAAATTGCGGTTTAACATGTCGAGGTATGTAAGCTCCTCAAATTTCTCAGCCGTGCTATCCTTAAATGGATCCGCAGAATATACGCCATCCACTTTATTTTTCGCCATTAGTATCACTTCTGCTTCAATCTCAGCTGCACGCAGCGCCGCTGTCGTGTCTGTTGAGAAGAACGGATTTCCTGTTCCAGCAGCAAAAATGACGACGCGACCCTTCTCCAAATGACGAATGGCACGACGTCTGATGTACGGTTCAGCGATTTGCTGCATCGCGATTGATGTTTGTACGCGAGTTGGCACATCGATTTGTTCCAATGCATCTTGAAGTGCGAGTGAATTCATCAGAGTAGCCAGCATACCCATATAATCGGCAGTTGCACGGTCGATCCCTTTTGCAGAACCGGCAATACCGCGCCAAATGTTGCCGCCGCCGACGACAATAGCGACTTCTATGCCAAGTGCAACAACTTCTTTCACCTGATCAGCAATCGAAGATATGACAGTTGCTTCAATGCCATAACCTTCCTGTCCAGACAATGATTCACCGCTAACCTTCAGAACGATACGTTTATACACAGGATGCTCCAACGTTAATACCTCCATCATGCACCTCATTAGATGAGGTCCCTCAAATATGTTCTAATCATACAAGCAGGCGGGGCGGACGCCCCGCCCCGCCTGTGCGTTCGGATTAATGTTTAACTTGTGCCATTACTTCTTCAACGAAATTGTCTACTTTTTTCTCTAGGCCTTCACCAAGCTCGTAACGAACGAAGCGACGGATGGAAATATTTTCACCAATTTTGCTGATTTTTTCGTTAAGCAAAGTGGAGATCGTTTTGTCTGGGTCTTTAATGAACGATTGCTCAAGAAGACAGAACTCTTCGTAGTACTTCGAGATACGGCCTTCAACCATTTTCTCAACGATTTTTTCTGGTTTGCCTTCGTTAAGCGCTTGAGCTTTCAAAATTTCGCGCTCTTTTTCAAGTTCTTCGGAAGAAACCTCTTCACGGCTAACAAATTTAGGGTTAGCTGCTGCGATTTGCATAGCAACGTCTCTTGCAAACTCACGGAATTGATCCGTTTTTGCAACGAAGTCTGTTTCGCAGTTAACTTCAACGATTACGCCGATACGGCCGCCAGCGTGAATGTACGATTCAACTACGCCTTCAGTTGCGATACGGCCTGCTTTGTTAGCTGCAGCTGCCAAACCTTTTTCACGAAGGAACGCAATCGCTTTTTCGATATCGTTGTTTGTTTCGTCCAAAGCTTTCTTGCAATCGAGCATCCCTGCCCCAGTTCTTTCCCGTAGTTCTTTTACCGCGCTAGCACTAACTGCCATTGTAAGCCCTCCTATAAATTATACGAAGCCTATGTAGCCCCGTAATGATATACTGTTGGTTCTAGTCATTTACATTCGAAAAAAGGGCAGTGAGAGGTTTATCACCATCTGACCACCCTTTGTTGACTAACTAAAGCCTCTAAATTAAGCCGTTGTTTGTTCGCCTTGGTTAGCTTCAACGATTGCATCAGCCATTTTCGACGTCAACAACTTAACGGCACGAATTGCATCATCGTTACCTGGAATTACGTAGTCGATTTCGTCTGGATCACAGTTCGTATCAACGATACCAACGATTGGGATACCAAGTTTGCGAGCTTCTGCTACAGCAATGCGCTCTTTGCGTGGGTCAATGATGAACAACGCGCTTGGCAAACCTTTCATTCCTTTGATACCGCCAAGGAATTTTTCCAAACGGTCTTTTTCTTTGCGAAGAATGATAACTTCTTTCTTCGGAAGAACTTCGAAAGTGCCGTCCTCTTCCCACTTCTCAAGCTGTTTCAAACGGTCGATACGTTTTTGAATCGTTTGGAAGTTAGTCAAAGTTCCGCCGAGCCAACGTTGGTTGATGTAGAAGTTACCGCAACGTTCTGCTTCTTCTTTCACGGAATCTTGTGCTTGTTTTTTTGTACCTACGAACAGCATAGTGCCGCCGTCTGCAGCGATCGATTTAACAAAGTTGTATGCTTCATCAACTTTCTTAACCGTTTTTTGCAAATCGATAATGTAAATCCCGTTTCTTTCTGTGAAGATATAACGATCCATCTTCGGGTTCCAACGACGAGTCTGATGACCGAAGTGTACCCCAGCTTCTAGTAGCTGTTTCATGGAAATAACCGCCATTTCTTCAACACCTCCTATAATGGTTTTTTTAGTGCTCCTCCGCTAGTCGCATCTTTCACCAAAACTTCCGCCGGGCGGAAGCACCGTTTGGCAAAATTGACCTGCGTGCGTTTTTAACACCGTGAATTAATATACCATAAATATATATCTCGTGCAACAATGATTCTGAAAAGATAGGTTAACCTGCTTTTTTGCTAGAAGTAATCGCATCAGCTTCTTTTTTCGTAATCGGCTCACCCGTTACAACTACAATCGCTTCAGCTACCGTCATCTTCTCTTGAAACAGAAAATAACCGGCGCGTACCAGTTTTTTTGATTTCTTCATCTGGCTAATAAACGCCGTTTTGTTGTCTATAATGTGATTAGCGGCGAGCAGCTCTGCTGTTTTGGTTAAGTTTGATCCCGCCTCGATCCGAATGACATGCTTAATTGCCGCTTCTTCCTTTACGGGCTCCGCGGTAGGAGAGGGAGCATCCATAGTAGCAGCAGGCTGCTCTTCTTTGGCTGGCTCGGTTTTAGGCTCCGCCTGCGTCTTTGTTCCCGCCTTCGCTTCTTGGTCAAGCTTAAACGAGTCGCGTTCAGCCTCAAGTAATGCGTCGACCTCCACTTGCGTGTAGAGCTTCCCGCTTGGCTCCGTGCCCATTTGACCTAGCTTTTGCCTGCTCTGCTCGCCTGAGAGCATGAGCTGGAATAATAATGCGCCTATAATGATGCCAGCACCGAGACCGATCAAAAATAAGCGGTTTTTAAGCATGAGCGGCCTCCTCCTGCTTCGCGAGCTGAATAATGAGCTGTACCTCTCCCTTATTCATGCCAAGCTTCTTGGAGATCATTTCAATGGATTTGCCTTGTTCATAAAGTGAAAAAAGCTCCGCATAACGGGAATGAATCGTATTTGCGCGTGGAGCTTCCTCTTCAACTGGCTCTGGGAGCTTCGCAAAAGCTGCTTCGCTTTTGCCCGCATCAATCGAAAGAGGCTGAGGAGAAGCAGTCTGAAGCGTAATTGTTGCGGTAGCAGATCGCGCCATTTGCAGCTGCTCTGCAAGCTGCTCACACTTTCTCTCTAGCTCCGCAATCCTTTGCTCCTGACGCTCCGCATCAACCTTTGTCTCCTGCTGTGCATCTCTAACCAACTGAACAAGCTCTTCATTATCCTTCTCCATGTTCTCCATGAACTGCTCCAGCGCCGTTTCCATGTTTTGCATCGATTGCGAAGGAAGCGAATGCTCCTGCTTCTTTCTCGGCATTACAAAGGCGCCAACAATGACAACCGCTCCGAGTAATACAATATATTGCAAGTATGGCTGCATCGTTCATAGCCTGCCTTTCTAATGTTCGCCTAAATCTTATAGCTTTATATCGAGCCTATGCCCTTTAAAGGGGTGGGTTGGAGGATGCTCCTGCTCGCTTTCCGCAGCGCCTATTTCTGAACGTTTACGCCTGCCCTGCTGGTTCGCATCTTCCTGCCGGCCATCTTTCTCGCTGCGTACGTTAAGGCCGTTCGTTTGCTCTACCGCCGAATTTTTCCCTCTGGCAAGCTCCGTATCTTTCGTAGTCTGGGCAGCCAGCATATTTTGATCCGCTACAGGTTTATGAATCGCTTGTCCATGCATGCCGCTAAATTCCTGCGTGCGCGGAACCGACATTTGCAAATCCATTGATTTGAATGTCATTGCAGCTTCCCCCTTTGCGCAATTCTTTTGCAGCCGTTACTTTGTGTAAGGAACTAAGACGATATCCCCCTCCGAATATCGGAAGGTAACGCGCTGCGAAGAATCTTTGACGAATTTGGTGTATCTGCCAATTACAATTTTTGTGCCGCCAAACACGATGTTGCTGACATCGACTCTCGAACGATCAGTATCCTCAAGCGATTTCTCGATAGCAAGAATTCGGCTTTTCGTTTGATCGTTCTCGAGCAGCGTTTGACGTTTCGTTGCCGTCAATTTAATGCGAAGCGCCATCTTCTCCGGCGAAAGGTTGCCTGTAGCCGCCAGCTGATCCAAAATGGTCAATGCTTTCTCCGACTTGTCCAAGCTTTCCATATTCTGTTTGAGCCGTCCTCTAAGCTCAAGCAGCTCCGTGCGATATTCCGGCTTAACGCCTACCTCAATCGTTGTTGCGGTTGACATGGAATTGCCGACCGTTCGTGCGCTTACCAAATCGCCCGCTTGCACGATGCCGCCCACGATCAATCCCTTGGCACCGGAGCATATGACATTTCTGCCAGCCTTTACATGCGAGTGCATGATGCTCTGGGATACGAGCACCTCTTCTCCGGCGATGACATTGCCTTCTTGAATGAAGGAGCTGCGAACATTATGCCCTGCCTTAACGAAACCTTTGTTGCTGCCAAGGATGCCGCCTGTAATTTCAACAGAGCCATCTGATTCGATTTCTGCTCCTTCAACGCCGCCGATTACCCGGATATCGCCAGATGCCTTAACGCGAAAGCCGCTGAGCACGTTGCCCCTGATAACGACAGTGCCGACAAAATCAATATTTCCAACGCTGTAGTCAACGTCGCCGTTCACTTCATACACCGGGAAAACATTAATTTTCTCTTTTTCCGTCAGCGAAATAAGGCCGTCAATCGCACTGTACATAGCCGTTTGCTCGTCATTAAGCACGACATTTTTGCCGACCTTAAATCTTACATGCTTCCCAAGCTTAGAGGGAATCTCTTCCCCCGTTACCGTTTGGCCGGATGGACCAGGCTGTGGATCAAATCGTTCTGCAATCAGTTGACCCCGTTTAACATTTTTTAGCTGGACGACTTCTTTGAAGTCGACCTTTCCGTCTTCCAGCTCGGCAGGAGCGCTGTTTCTTTTCTCCATGTCATATACTAATCGTATGAAACCATCCTTGCCCGGTACGGGCGAAACGCCTTGCGCAATCAAAGTCTGATCCTTATAGTACGCAAGCGGATTCGTACCAATTTGTTTCAGAACTTCAGCCCGCACGCCAAAGACGACCCCTTTGCTTCGAACAAAACGTTCTAGATCATCGCCGCTGCATCCAAACTCATCCGTAATCCGGCTAAATGTCAAGAAGGCAGATAGTTTATCGGCTGAGATCTGGATGCTAAGGTATGAGTCTAATTGTAGATTATCCACCTTTTCCCCTCCTTCCTAATGTTGCATGAGTTGATCTTTATGCTTAGCCAAAGCTCCCCGCAATCGCAAAATAGCTTTCGAGTGGAGCTGGGAAATTCTCGAAGGTGACAGTGACATTACTTCAGCAATTTCACTTAATGATAATTCCTCGTAGTAAAACAGAGAAACGACGGTGCGTTCCTTTTCCGTGAGGCGCTCAATTCCTTTAACTAGCGATTCCTTTAAGTAAAACTCGTGTACCTTGTGATCTGGATTTTTTGCTTTGTCATCTACTAACAATGACATTCTGGTCTCCGATTCCTCTTCTCGAATGGGATCCTCTAACGAGCATATCGTCGTAACTGCGATATCTTGAAGCATATTCGTAAATTCTTTCTCCGACACGTCCAGGTAACGGCTAATCTCAGCATCGGTAACGGTGCGCAAATACTGCTGCTCCAAATGCTGATAGGCTTCTTCCACTCGCTTCGCTTTCTCCCTTACGGAGCGAGGCACCCAGTCGCCTTGCCGCAAACCATCAATAATAGCGCCGCGAATGCGCCAAGAAGCATAAGTCTCGAATTGCAAGCCGCGGCAATAATCAAATTTTTCGATGGCATCGATAAGCCCCATAACGCCGTTGCTTGCCAAATCATCCTTAATGACGTTTTTCGGAAGACCAATCGCCATACGATTTGTAACATAATCAACAAGCGGCAAATATTGCTCAATCAGCTTTTTCTTTGCTTCCAGCTCGCCCTGTTCTCTCCATGCTTGCCACATCTGCAAGTTTGTCAGATGAGGGGTTTTCTGCTCAATCATCGACTCACTCTCCTGTCAGGTGACGAATGGCTTTGACCAATTCTTCAGGCTGTGTATTTTTAGTAGATAACAATTGAGGTGGAGTAAGCGGTCGAAATCCAGTTGCTTCATTAGATTGTGCATCAGCAGAGGAGTTCGCCGCGCCATCCATCAGCTGCGATTTTAACAATTGGTTAATGTCCGCAGACTCGTCCGGGGTTTGCATGTCAAGCTGTGTGCCCTTGCTCTCATCGTCCTCGATCTGCTCGCCTACTAGAGTAGGGGGCTGAAGAATGTATGCCAATATTGCACGTACTGCATACGCAAGAACAAAAAAAGCGATGAAAGCATACATGCTTCTAAGCAGCATTACAGAAATCGGATTGTTTCCGATCGAGAAAGCTACCGTAAGCACGGTGCCGAAAACTCCAAATACGACATTCCATCGCCATGTTCCTAGCATATCAAATCTCCTTTGTACCAAACTGCACGCTTCTTATATTTAACATTCCATTATCACTATTAAACTCTATCGTGCGTCCAAAGCTGCCACCCGTGTCTTGCGAAATAATCGGAATTTTAAATCTTAGCAGCATCGCCGTGCAGGATTCTACGTTGCGGGGACCGATTCTTAATGAATCGGTATGTCCGGACATAGCAAACATTTGTGCTCCGCCTGCCATCTTTGCTCTCATTCTCTCAACGTAAGCACCGGCTGCTATCATTCGGTCCAACAGCTCGGGAATGGCGGTATCGGCATATTTAGCCAAGTTTATTTTGGTCTCGCGGGCAATCTCTGAAGACGGCAGCATCACATGTGCCATACCGGCGATTTTTCGGATCGGGTCATACAACGTGAGACCTACACATGATCCTAAGCCGGTCGTTTTGAGTATCGCTCCATCTGTTGCAATATTTAAATCAGCCATGCCTACTTTGACCAAGTTTTGTTGTATCATTCGGTAACGACTCCCAAAGCCCTAAATATTTTTTCAAACGACTCTGGGTCAGGTATAAGGAAAAAATGTCCTTCTAGCGATTGACAATCTTCCAAAAACGTCGTTTCGATAAGTAGGGCCGAGTCTCCCATCTCTCCGTATTGCATGAGACCGTAGCTTAGTACGGCTCCTGCCATATCAACTGCTATGGCAGGAACGGATGGGGCCATCGTTAAATGGGTAAAGTCTGCAAGCGAGGATAGATATGAGCCTGCCAAAATGTTCCCGATCTCGCAAAGCGCAGACAGCTCCATCTCAGAATAGCCCTCCTGCTCTTCAATATTCATCGCCAGCAGCTGGCGTAAAATCCGCTTAGCCGATGCTTCTTCTATAATGAAAAACATATTGCCAGGCGCTTCGCCTTCCACCCGAAGGAATACGGCAAGGACGATTTGTTCAGAACCGCCAACTCGCTCCGCGATTTCTTCAAAGGGCAGTAGGCTTACTTTTGGAACAGCCATATCTACGGGTTTGTCCAACAAGCGCGATAGCGCAGTCGCAGCGTTTCCTGCACCGATATTGCCGACTTCTTTTAATACATCCAGCTCAAACGCTTCTAAACGATTGAATAAACTCACTCGTTATACCTCTAGCTGCTCTAACTGAATGATTTCGCTCTTGTTCAATACCTCGGACAAATTCAGCATGATGAGAAGTCGACCTTCACCAAGCTTTGCAATGCCTCTTAAGTATTTAGCTTTAATGCCTCCAACAATTTCAGGCGGCAAATCAATCGTGTCGGTATCGATATCAATAACGTCATTCGCGGAATCTACGATAAAGCCAACCTCGAGATCTGCTACTGCTACAACGATAATTCTTGAATTTTCGGTTGCAGTCGTCTCTGATAGGTTAAAACGGCCGCGCAGGTCAATTACGGGAACGACCACGCCGCGCAGATTAATAACCCCTTTAATAAACGTTGCTGTTTTTGGGACGCGTGTAATTGGAGATAATCTTTCGATCGTGCGAACCTTATCTACTTCAATTCCGTACTCTTCGTTGCCTAATGCGAACACGATAACCTTTAATTCTTCTCCCATCGTAAAAACCCCCTTATTTAATTAGTGCATTCGGATCAATAATTAATGCTACGTAACCATCGCCAAGTATCGTTGCACCTGAAATGGCTTCGATATTGGTTAAATATTTGCCTAACGATTTTAGGACGATTTCACTTTGGCCGATAAACTCATCGACCATTACAGCAGCCCATTTCTCGCCTTTGCGAACGACAACAATTTCGGTTTCTTCCTCTTGATTTTCATCAAAGTCAGGAGAATCGAGCACTTTGCTAAGCGATACTAGCGGAATGATCGAATTTCTGAACTCAATCATTTTGTTGCCGTGGACATGCAATATATTTTCCTTGCGAATGATGCCGGTTTCTACGATAGAGGATAATGGAATAGCGTATTTCTCAGAGCCCAGCTTAATAAGCATCGCCGAAATAATAGAAAGGGTGAGCGGCAGTTGAACGGAAAATTTAGTGCCTCTGCCAAATGCAGAATCAATCGTTACGTTTCCGCCTAATGATGTAATTTTGGAACGAACGACGTCAAGTCCGACGCCTCTTCCAGAGATATCCGAAATTTTGTCAGCAGTACTAAAGCCAGCTGCAAAAATAAGCATATTAATTTCGTCCGGCGACAGCAGCTTCGCTTGCTCTTCCGTTACAACGCCATTTTTAATCGCAGTCTTCAGAACACGCTCGTGGTGAATGCCGCGGCCATCCTCTTCCACTTCGATAAAAACATGGTTTCCGCTATGGAAGGCACGCAAGTTAATCGTACCCGTCTCCGGCTTGCCGGCTGCGATACGCTCCTCTACGGTTTCAATGCCGTGGTCAACGGAGTTGCGAAGCAAGTGAACGAGCGGATCGCCAATTTCGTCAATTACTGTTCGGTCAAGCTCAGTGTCCGCTCCTGTAATGACTAGATCGATTTTTTTGTCCAGCGATTTCGCTAAATCTCTGATCATGCGAGGGAAACGGTTGAATACCGAGTCGACAGGAACCATCCTCAGCTTCAGCACGATGCTTTGCAAGTCCGAGCTGACACGCGTCATATGCTCGACCGTCTCCGTCAGATCGTTGCGCTTAATTTCGCTGGAAAGCTGCTCAAGTCGAACGCGGTCGATGAGGAGCTCGCTGAACAAGTTCATCAGCGTATCCAATCTCTCGATGTCTACACGAATCGTTCTTGCTACATTTGCGGGTGCTCCTGCTGCGGGTTGCGCTGCCGGTGCCTGTGTTTTAACAGCTGCCTCTTCTTTTACAACCGGCGCTGCTGGAGTAACTGGAGCTGCTTCAACAACCTCTACGGCTGCTGCGGCGTTAGATTGACTAAGTACAGCTAGCGACTCAGCATCAAGCAACGTCACGATTGCAGTCTCAATTTCGGATATGTTTAGCAACTGTGTTTGGAGATCTTCCTGTCCCAATTGTGAAATCGTAAATACAGTGAAGCTGAAATCGAATTTTTCCTGCTCGATATCCTGTGCAGGAGGATCGGATTTAATGACTTCACCGTTGCGCTCTAGCAAATCAAATACCATATAGGCACGAACGGCTTTCAGCAAGCAATTATCGCGAATCGCGATTTGGATGTGATAGACGCTGTGCCCTGACTCTATCGATTGTAGCAAGATAGAGGATTGGAATTCATCAAGCAGCATCGCCCCTGATGCGCTTGAGGATGAAGCGCCTGCTGCATTTGCTGCCACTGTTGGAGCGGCAGCCGCACTGCTTGCGCTATAATCGCTTTTCAAAATAATTTGCAAGGACACTACGATTGAAGTGACATCTGCCTTGCCTGTCCCTCCGCCAACAATATCCTGAACCATCGCTTCCAGAGCGTCCAGCCCTTTGAACAAGGTGTCAAAAATAAAGCTGTCCATCTTTAGCTTGCTGTTGCGAACCAGGTCCAGCACGTTCTCCATTTCATGAGTCAGCGCCGCCAAATCCTCAAAGCCCATCGTAGCTGACATCCCTTTCAGCGTATGAGCTGAGCGGAATATATTTTGAACGATACTAAGCTCCTCAGGCTCGCTTTCCAGCCGCAGCAAATTTTCATTCAGGGACTGCAGGTGATCATTAGATTCATCGATAAACATCGATAAATAGGCATTCATATCCATTTCCTAGCACCTCCTGTTAGTATGTTTAAGCGTTTGCTATCTATTTATTTCAGCACTGCCTTTACAAGTTGCGAGGCAATGAGTTGAAGAGGCAATACATGACCTACGCAGCCAGCCTCAATCGCAGATCTTGGCATGCCGTAAACGACGCAGGTTTCTTCTGCTTCTGCGATCGTTGTTTCGATGCCGCAGCCTTGCAGCAGCTTCATCCCTTTTGCACCATCGCTGCCCATTCCGGTCATGATGACAGCGTGCCGCTTTAATTCGCGAAACGTTGCCAATGATTCAAATAAAACATCGACAGATGGACGATGGCCATTGCGCTGCGGCTGCTCTGTCAGCAAAATCGAATAACCGGCTGCATCCTTTGCAAGCTCCATATGGAAGCCGCCAGGCGCAATATAGACAACCCCTGCCGTTACTCTCTCTCCCTGTTCAGCTTCCACGACATGCAATTCACTAAAGCTATCCAGCCGCTGAGCAAGCGACTTCGTAAATTTAGGAGGCATATGCTGCACGATAAGCACAGGTGCCGGAAAGTCAGCCGGCAAAGAAGTAATAACCTCATGAAGCGCTCTCGGTCCTCCGGTTGAAGTGCCGATGGCTACGATATGTTTGAACGCTGCAATCGGACTGCCAGCCTTTTCTTTTCTTGTAGAGGGTGGCTCTACATGAACCGGCTTAGCCTCAAGCTGCGGTTCTCTAAGTACGGTTTTGCGCGTAACAATCGTTGATTTAGCTTTGCTTGGCGCAGCTTCCTCAAGCTTGTTTTTTTGTTTTGTATGTAAAGGGGGTGCCGCTTGCTTCAGCGGCTGCTTCTCCTCCGTTTTCGGAATAACCGTGTTGCTCCGATCCTTGAAAGGGGTAGGCAGCGGCGTTGCTATCGGCTCCTCTTGTTGTGAAGGCTTATTTCTTGCTGCCTCTATGACTGGCTTTGCTTGTTCAGAATCATTTACGGCCGGTTCCTGTTTCTCGCTGATCGTAATTATGGGCTGATAGCGCTTCGTCAGAACGGCTATGCGCAATTTTTCAAGCAGAAACTCGCCGACCTGATGAATGTCATTCGAGATGGCGCTTGAAGGCTTTCGAATAAAGTCGAACGCGCCAAATTGCAATGCTTTAATCGTCTCTCTCGTGTTATCTTCGCTTATTCCAGAGAGCATGATGACCGGTGTCGGATTGTCCTTCATAATGATTTGCAATGCTTCTATTCCGTTCATTAGAGGCATTTCCAAATCCAAGGTGACGGCGTCCGGCTTCCATTCGCGGACCGCTTCAATCGCTTCTTGACCATTTCTGGCAGTAGCTACGATCGTAAATTGCGGGTCCCGAATGATTAGGTCACTGATAATCTTCCGCATAAATCCGGAATCGTCAACAACAAGTATGCGATAAGGAGCCATTCCATTTCCTCCTCACTTCCAAAGGATTATCTTGAGAGTCTGAACATTTTATGCAAAAATCCTTTGACTCCGCCGTTAGCTGTAGAACTCTGTGGGATCTCTAGAAATTGCCTTGCAATCCGATCGATGGCTACGGACGCTTCGCTTCCCGGATACGCCACCGTAAACGGGATTTGGCGCTTTACCGCCTTTGACACATTCGGGTCATCTGGCAATATGCCGAGATGCGGCAGCTCGGATTGCAGAAATCGCTGTGCTACCATGGCAATTTTTTCTGCCGTTTGTTTTCCTTCGCGAGGATCGGCGGCGCGATTGACGATTAATTTGAAATGAACGTCCACTTCCATTGATTTAACCATCTTAATCAATGCGTACGCATCCGTAATCGAAGTCGGCTCCGGCGTTGTGACAACGATCGTTTCTTGAGCCGCCGTAATAAACTTGACCGTTTCCTTCGAAAGCCCTGCCCCCGTATCAAACAAAATAACGTCATACTTCCCATGCAGCTTACTGATCTCCATTTCAAAGCGGTCAAGCTGCTCCTGCGATAAATCCATCAGGTCGCGAAAGCCGGAGCCCCCTGCGATAAAGTTAAGCCCTTCAGGACCTTCCTGAACGATTTCCCATATCGTTTTTTCCTGCTTAAGCAAATGATATAAATTGTAGGTCGACGAGATGCCCATAAGCACATCAATATTCGCCATTCCGATATCAGCATCGAATACGAGCACTTTTTTGCCCAACCGCTGAAGCGATAAAGCAAAGTTAAGGCTGAAATTCGATTTGCCGACGCCGCCCTTCCCGCTCGTAACCGTTACAACGCGGGTCGTTCGGCCTTCTTCTTGAAGCTCTTGCTGCTTCACTAAATTACGTAATGCTTCTGCTTGATCCATCATGGGCCATTGCTCCCGAGCAGCTTGTTAATGTAAACATCGATTTGAAACAACTCGATATCATCGGGTACGGTCTGTCCGCTTGCCATGTATGTAGGCAGAAATTCAAAATTCATAATGAGATTGAAGATCGCTCCATAAACCGAGGTTTCATCTAATTTTGTAAACAACACTTTTCGAACGCCATATTTGCTAAAATGGTCCGCAACCGCCGCCATATCACGCGTCTTGCCTGTCAAGCTGAGCACAAGCACCGTTTCGCTAGGCTCGGTGGTTTGGAGCAAGCTGTTTACTTCGGATACGTGAAGCTCGCTGCGGAAATTCCGGCCAGCTGTATCCATATAAATCAATTCCTGCTCTTCAAGCTGCTTGAAGGCACGAGTTAGATCCATTTGCGAGAAAACAACCTCAAGCGGCACGTTCAAAATGGTAGCATATGTTCTAAGCTGGTCCACCGCCGCAATACGGTACGTGTCCGAAGTGATAAAGCCGACCTTCCGGCCTTTTTTTAACGTTTGCTCCGCTGCCAGCTTCGCGATCGTAGTCGTCTTTCCTACGCCGGTTGGTCCGACAAAATGAACGACTCGCACATGGCTGCTAATTCCACTGCCGCTATAAGGCCGCAGCCACTCGTCAATTTGTGCTGCAGCAAGCTCCCAAACCTGATCTTTGCTGAATTCGCCTTCAACTTCATGCTGTTTCTCTTCAATGCCTTGCAGAAGCCGCTCGACCCAAGCCGGGTCCATTTCCTGTTCAAGCAAATGCTCCTTGAGCTGAATCAACGGCTCGGACATAGCCGCAAGATTATGCTGCTGCTTTGAGAGCTTGACCATGTATTCCCTTAAATCGCGTATCTCGTCAATAATGAACTGTTCTCGTTCTTTTCGATCATTTGATTCTTTCACCGGCACCGGCGCAGGTGCCGGTACAGGCGGCTCCATTACAGCAGTAGCGGTACGCTGCGCCGTCTGCAAAATCTGCTCAACAGCCGCATCCACTTGGGGGTTAGCTGTTCGCTGCTGAGGCGTCGGGACGTTCGCTTGATTAGATTCGATAGCGGCAATAACCTCCATCTTCTTCTTGCGGAACATCCCCATAAACCCGCCAACCTTGATTTCCTTCGTATTCAAAATAACGGCGTCTTTCCCAAGCTCGCTGCGAATCATCGAAACAGCCTCAGGCAGCGCATTTACGACATAACGTTTTACTCTCATAGGTTCACCACCCCTACGCTTTGAACTTCGATGTTCGGCTCAAGCTCACTGTAAGAAAGAACGGGCAAATCTTGCATCGTTCTCTCCACAATTTGTCTCAAATACATCCGAATGGTGGGCGAAGCAAGAACGACAGGCTGTTGGCCGGACTGGATTTGACGATTAACATGCTCATTTAGCTTCTGGTAAATTTGCTGCGTGGACACCGGATCGAGCGCGATATAGCTGCCTTGATCCGATTGCTGCACGGACTCTGCAATTTTTTTCTCAAGCTGCGGACCAACCGTAATGACCTTTAACGTATCGCCGCCGGAAGAAAACTGCTGTGTAATTTGTCTGGATAAGGATTGGCGTACATACTCTGTCAAAATATCGGGATCCTTCGTATAGTTTCCATGGTCTGCCAAAGCTTCAAAGATCGTTACAAGATCACGAATGGATACCTTCTCACGCAATAACTTAGCTAGTACCTTCTGTACATCGCCGATCGTAAGGATAGAAGGAATCAATTCATCAACGAGAGCTGGGTAGGATTCTTTGACATTTTCCACAAGCTGCTTCGTTTCTTGGCGTCCAATAAGCTCATGCGCATGGCGCTTTACAATCTCCGTTAAATGGGTAGCAACGACAGAAGGCGGATCAACGACCGTGTAGCCTGACAGCTCGGCGCGCTCCTTCATCTGCTCATCGATCCATATTGCCGGCAAGCCGAAGGCAGGCTCCGTCGTTTCAATCCCAACAACCGAATCGTCTTCAAAACCCGGGCTCATGGCCAAATAATGATTGAGCAGCAAATCGCCGCGAGCGACGGTATTGCCTTTAATTTTGATCACATATTCATTAGGCTTCAGCTGGATGTTATCCCTAATCCGAATGACAGGCACAACAAGCCCCAGCTCCAGAGCGCACTGCCTGCGAATCATAATAATGCGGTCAAGCAAATCTCCGCCCTGCTGTGTATCCGCCAGCGGGATCAACCCGTAGCCAAACTCGAATTCAATCGGATCAACCTGCAGGAGGCTGATAACACTCTCAGGACTGCGAACCTCTTCAATCTGCTGCTCTTCAACAAGCATTTCCTCTTGCTCCTGCTGCTTGTTAATCGCCTTCTGCATATACCAGCCGCCAAATGCGAGCATAATGGCGAAAGGCCAAGTCCGAATCGGTCCGATCGGCGTCAAGCCTAGCAAACCGATCGTTCCAGCTGCGATAAATAATAGCTTTGGATATTTGAACAGCTGCGAGGTAACATCCTCGGCCAAGTTGCCGTCGGATGCCGCTCTCGTTACGATCAAACCAGCAGCCGTTGAAATAAGCAAAGCAGGAATTTGACTGACTAGACCGTCACCGATCGTTAGGATAGAGAAAGTTGAAAGCGACTCGCCAAAGCTCAAATCATGGATAGCCATCCCGATGATGAAGCCGCCGACCAAGTTGATTACTAGAATGATGATTGATGCAATCGCATCACCTTTTACGAATTTGCTGGCACCATCCATCGCTCCGTAGAAATCTGCTTCTCGTTCGATTTTGGACCGGCGGTCTTTCGCTTGCTGCTCATTAATCAACCCTGCGTTCAGATCCGCGTCGATACTCATTTGTTTACCAGGCATCGCGTCTAGCGTAAATCTTGCTGCAACTTCCGCTACCCGCTCGGAACCTTTCGTAATTACGATAAACTGAACGACTACGAGGATGAGGAAGACGATAAACCCGATTGCGATTTGTCCTCCGCCAACCCAGCTTCCGAATGTGGCAACAACTTCCCCTGCTTCCGCATGCGACAAAATGTTTCTGGTTGTAGATACGTTTAGCGCTAGGCGAAATAGGGTCGTGATCAATAGAATGGCCGGAAAGATCGAGAAGTCCAACGCTTCCCTCGTATTCATGGCGATTAGCAAAATCATCAATGCGATCGATATGTTTAAAATAATTAGGATATCTAGTAATAGGACTGGGATCGGGATAATCATCATGAGCACAATACCAATTACGCCAAATAGTACTACAAAGTCCTTTGCTTTCATGATGCCGTCTCCTCCCGTAGTGTTATGATGATTTTACTCGGCCCTTCATCTTATATACGTATGCGAGCACCTCAGCCACAGCTTGGAACAGGTCTGGAGGAATAACATCCCCTATCTCAGCACGTTCATAAAGCGCTCTGGCCAGTGGTTTATTTTCCATAGTTACAACACCGTTCTCTTTGGCTATCTCCCTGATTCGAAGCGCGACATGATCCATGCCTTTGGCAATAATCTTAGGCGCCTCCATCTTCGTTGCATCATATTTTAATGCGATAGCAAAGTGTGTAGGGTTGGTGATGATGACATCCGCTTTAGGAACCTCTTGCATCATTCGCTGCAGCGCCATTCTGCGTTGACGCTCACGAATTTTGCCCTTGATGATCGGATCACCCTCCGATTTCTTATATTCGTCTTTAATATCTTGCTTGGACATTCTGAGACTCTTGTTATGCTCATAACGTTGATAGAAAAAATCTGCGAATGCGAGTACGGTAAGCACCGCACCAATTTCAATGCCTAACCTAACCGTCAATCCGGCTGTAAAGCTAAAGATCTGCTGAATAGGCAAGCTTGCTAATACCAATATGCGGTCCCACTCTTTGGAAATGGCCATATATACGAGAACACCTATAATAAGCAGCTTCAGTACGCTTTTCAGAAATTCAACGATCGTTTTTGCGGAAAAAATTTGTTTAAAGCCGTTAATTGGGTTTAACTTGTTTAATTTCATTTGAAGAGGCTCGCCGGTCAGCAAAAAACCAAACTGAATGATGTTTCCTAAAATTCCGATAATGATCGTTATCGCAAATATCGGCATTAAAATGAGCAGCAATTGAATGGTTATATCGGTGAAAAGCGACATCACGTTTCCAGTCGTCACTTCCATCAACAACCAGTCCTCAAACAGATTTCCAAACAGCATCATAATATGCTCTTTATAAAAACCGCCGAGCATGATAAAGCCCATAAAGGTAAACATCAAGATTAATGAGCCAGGAAGGTCAGAGGATCTAGCAATTTGACCTTTCTTTCTAGCTTCATCTCTTTTCTTCGGAGTTGCTTCTTCAGTCTTCTCCTGACTGAAAAGCTGAAGATCAAGCTTTAAACGGTAATTACGCATGGGCAGCATCCTCCTATTGTCCCTCAGGCGGCGGTCCTTGCACGATTCCGAATAACTGCTCCAAAGCATCAAACATGATGGAAAACAATCTTTCGAATATGCCGGCAAGACTTGGCATTAGCAAGATAAGCAAAAACATGCCAATGATCAGCTTAAGCGGGATACCGATAACAAACACGTTGAATTGAGGAGCTGTTTTGGTCAAGAAGCCTAAGCCGACATCCGTCAAAAACATCGCAACGATCAACGGTGCAGCAACTTGAATTGCCAGCAAGAACGTATTGCCAACCAACCTCGTCAAAAAGTCGGTCACGCCTCCGCTCATCAATCTGCTAAATAAATCATTTGACAGTGGCATCCATTTGTAGCTATCCATGAGACCAGTCAATAAGAAGTGATGGCCGTTCATCAATAGGAAAATGACGATAATAAGCATGTACTTAAAATTGCCGAGCAATGGAGCTGACGTACCCGTATGAGGGTCTACTATGTTTGCCATTGCAAACCCAACCTGCAAATCCATAAAGGCGCCAGCGGTTTGCACGACTGTAAAAAACAAATAGACCACATAACCCATCAGAACTCCGACCAAAATCTCCCGCAATACGACGAGCACATACTCCGCGTCCGGGACGATCGTCTGATTCATTCCATAAGTTAAAAAAACGATAAACGAAATGAAAAAGCCAAGCCCGATTTTAAATACATTCGGCACGCCTCGCGAAGAAAAGACAGGCGCTACGACGAAAAACGCTGTAATTCGACAAAAGATTAGCAAAAAAATAGGAAAGCCTTGTACGATCGCGTTCATCCACTCACAACCTAACCGATGTAATTATGAAGATTGTTCAGCAGATTGTAAGTGAAGTCGATAACCGTATTTAGAATCCATGGGCCAAATATGATGATGGACACGAAGACCGCTACAATTTTCGGAACAAAAGCAAGCGTCTGCTCCTGAATCTGAGTTGTTGCTTGAAATATGCTGACAATTAACCCTACAACCAAAGCAAGAACGAGCATTGGCGCACTGGCTTTCAAAACTACGAATACGGCTTCACCAGCCAATCCGATAATGAAATCAGTACTCATCGACGTCCCTCCCTGCTAGTATCACGTGTTGAAGCTTAACAATAAAGATTTTACGATTAAGTACCATCCGTCTACCAATACAAACAGAAGCAGCTTAAACGGTAACGATATCATGACGGGAGGAAGCATCATCATCCCCATCGCCATCAAGGTGCTTGCCACGATCATGTCGATGACCAGAAACGGAATAAAGATCATAAAGCCCATTTGAAAAGCGGTTTTAAGCTCGCTTATTGCGTAAGCAGGTATTAATACCGTAATCGGGATATCCTCGAAGGACGCAGGCTTCTCCGTTTTTGTGTAATTCATGAAGAGCATCAGGTCCTTTTCCCTCGTATGAGAGAACATGAACTTCTTCATCGGGACGGAAGCTTCTTTAAAAGCTTCGGTTTGCGAGATTTGACCTTTTAAATAAGGCTGAAGCGCAACATCATTTACTTGCGAGAATGTCGGAGCCATGATGAAAAAGGTTAAGAACATCGCAAGTCCAATGAGCACTTGGTTGGGAGGCATTTGCTGCGTTCCGAGTGATGTTCTTACAAAGCCTAGAACGATAACGATACGAGTAAAGCTGGTCATAAGAACCATAATCGCAGGAGCGATGCTTAATACTGTAATTAATAGAAGTATGGATAATGCGCTAGTACTGGGCGTATCGCCATTCCCGTCGCCAATGTTGATGGATAGGTCAGGAAGCGGCTCCGCAAATGCTTGGTTATGTATGAGTAGTGCAAGCAGCTGTACAGCAACGATTGATATCCACCATTTATTTTTCATCATCCATCAACCGTTCATTTGTTTTAGAGTTATGCAGCAGAGATTCCAGCTGTTGCTTTCTTCCTGCTTGCTCACTTAACTTGGTTTGCAGCAGATCTGAAAAGGATGACTCCTTATTCCATTGCTCGTTGGAAGGCTCTGGACCTGTCTTCTCGTTGCGGCTGCGCAGCTTGCCAACCAATTGGGAGATAAGATCCTTTGACCAAGCGGACTCCTGCTGGCGTTCAAGCGCGGTTATAACCGCTCTGACTTGCTCAGGATCATCCAGCTTATCTAGCAGCGTTATGTTCTCTCCTACGCCAACGATGTATATCCGGCCAGCGATTTCAACGATTTGAAGCGAGTTGTTTTGTCCAAGCGCAATGCCGCCGAGCGAACGAAGCGATCGATTCGTTCCCCACGTACGGTTGCGCTGAGACAGCCATTTAATGACGAAAATAATCAGCGTGATAACGATGGCAAGCGAGATGATGACCCAAACCAAGCTGCCAGCTAGATCCTTAGATCCGGTAAACACCATCTGCCCATCTTGATTTGCGCTGCTGCCGTCTGTTGCAGCAGCAGCCGCAAAACCAGGCCATATCGCCATCCCAAGAGCAGACACCATTGAAATGCGCGAAGGTATGTTAAACATAATGTCTAACCGTTATCCGAGCGTTTTCTTAATCGCTTCAATAACGCGATCAGCTTGGAACGGTTTAACGATGAAGTCCTTTGCGCCTGCTTGAATCGCATCAATAACCATTGCTTGCTGACCCATTGCTGAACACATAATAACTTTTGCATTGCCGTCTAGCTTTTTGATTTCTTTCAGTGCAGAGATGCCATCCATCTCCGGCATCGTAATATCCATCGTTGTCAAATCCGGTTTTAGTTCCTTGTACTTCTCAACCGCCTGAGCGCCATCTTGTGCTTCACCGACGACTTCGTAGCCGTTCTTTGATAAAATGTCTCGGATCATCATGCGCATGAAAGCTGCGTCGTCTACGATTAGAATGCGGTTTGCCATCTTTTTATCCTCCTAGGATGCTATTGTAATTTTTGAATGCGGTCCCATTGGCTCACGATATCGGTTACGCGTACACCAAAGTTTTCATCGATAACAACAACCTCGCCTTTGGCTATTAGCTTGTTGTTCACCAGAATGTCGACTGGTTCGCCAGCAAGCTTGTCCAGCTCGATAATTGAGCCTTGCGACAGCTCCAAAATATCCTTTATCTGCTTTTGGGTCCTCCCTAATTCTACCGTGACCTTAAGCGGTATGTCGAGAAGTAAATTGAGGTTTGTTTCATCAGGTTGAATAAACGGTGCATTACCAAAATTAGCAAATTGCACAGGCTGTACGTTTACGTTTCGATTTGCTGATTGACCATATGTATGCGGTCCAGGCGGCTGCATCGGCATGTCGTATCCAGCGGCTGGCGTTTGATACTGCATAGGCGGCATTTGCTGCATAGGCGGTGCCATATGCATTTGCGGCGCCACAGCGTCCATCTGAGCCGTCGCAGCCGTTTCTTGCATTGCCATAGCTTGCTGCGCTGCCGGCGCTGCAGGAGCCGCTGGAGGCGTCGCTGCTACAGGCTGAGCTGGTTCCTCTTCCACTACCCCCATCAAAATATCAACCATCTGCTTCGCAAAAGGAATTGGGAGAAGCTGCATGATCGTCGAGTCAATTAAATCGCCAATCGTCAGTCGGAAAGAGATTTTGATAAACATGTCTACCGGCGGCAAATGCTCCATGCCGTCACCGTTGTTTACGTCTAAAATATCGATTCCCGGTGGCGAAATATTGACAAAACGATTAAAGATCGTCGACATGGAAGTCGCGGAGGAACCCATCATTTGATTCATCGCTTCTTGCACCGCGCTAATGTGGATTTCATTCAGCTCTTCTACCGTAATGTTGTTCCCATCGCCGCCAAGCATGAGATCAGCGATGATTTGGGCGTCCTTCGTCTTAATGACGAGAGAGTTAATGCCTTGGAAACCATCGACGTATTGCACGCTAACCGCTACATGAGGCTTAGGGAAAATGTCCGGAAGCTCATCTTTTCTAACAATGGTAACTTGCGGCGTCGTAATGTCTACTTTTTTGCCAAGCAGCGTTGACAATGCGGTAGCGGCGCTGCCAAAGGTGATATTTCCAATTTCGCCGAGTGCAGACTGCTCCATTTCGGATAAGAAGTCTGAAAGCTGGGTACCGGTATCAGAGGACTGCACCGGATCCGGCTCATTGGAGGATTGACGAAGCAATGCATCAATTTCCTCTTGCGACAAATAGTCCTTACTCGTCATAATCTTCTTCCACTCCTTCGCTGACGATCTCATCTACTTGTACAGCCAGTCGATCCTTAACGGAACCTGGACTGCCAATGAATTTAAGCTTGTCTCCAACTTTAATTTTCAGACCATCATCGACGGACTTATTCAATGAGATAACATCGCCAATGTTGAGTCCTAGAAACTCTTTAATAGTAAGCGAGGATTCGCCAAGCTCTGCTACGATCGGCAGCTTTGCTTTGTTAACGCGCTGTTCCAAAATTTCAACCTCTTCAGGCGCGCGCGCTTTCTTCTGCGATACGAACCAATGATGAACGGAAAGTCTGGACATGATCGGTTCGATGACGACATGCGGAATACAAAGATTAATCATGCCTGTCGTATCCCCAATTTTAGTGCTGAATGAGATGAGGGCTATCGTCTCATTGGGTGAAACAATTTGCATAAATTGCGGATTCGTCTCCAAAGCTTCCAGCCTAGGAGAGATATCAATGATCGTTCTCCATGCTTCCTGCAAGCTTTCGAATGTCCGGCTAAAGATACGCTCCATAATGATCGTTTCGATTTCCGTTAAATTATTAATTTTAGAAGGCGCAATGCCTTGGCCGCCCAACATACGATCAAGCATAGCGTAGGCTACGTTCGGATGTACCTCAAGCACCATTCGCCCTTCCAGCGGCTCCGCTTCAAATATGTTCAAGATCGTCATCTTAGGAATCGAACGAATGAATTCGTCATAAGGCAATTGCTCGACCTGCACGACATTAATTTGAACAAAAGTGCGAAGTTGCGCTGAGAAATAGGTTGTCAGATATCGCGCAAAGTTTTCATGGATCCGAGTTAAGCTTCGAATATGATCCTTGGAGAAACGAACGGCGCGTTTAAAATCATACAGGCTGACTTTTCGTGTCGTTTCTTCCTTTTTTAAATCCTCTGCATCCATTTCACCGGAATCGAGGGCAGCGAGTAGCGCATCAATTTCATTCTGCGATAAAACATCAACCAAATATCTCACCTCCTTCGAGGAATGTCTGCGTAGTCAGTTAAAGCTCTGTAATAAGAAAGTTCGTAATTTCTACCTTAACCAATTTACCTTTTGGGATAATCGGATTGATTAGGTTAAGCAGCTTGGATTCAAGCGCATCTTCGCCTTGAGACCCTTGAAACTCCTGTGCAGTCATATCAGCTAACGTGCGGTTAATGATAGGACGGACTTCAATCTCTAGCAGCTTGTCGAACTGTTCCTTTGTTTTCTTGCTGTCAAGCTGGAAAGCAAAGCTGAGCACCACAACATATTCAGGGTCTTTAAGGTTTCTTCTGAAATCCTTTAATTCGGATGTAACTTCCACCCGTTCATCAGCCGACAGCACTTTCACTTCAATCGTTTTGGTCTCTGTCGCCGTTTCCTTGGGATCAGTAAAAAAGGACTTAAATAAAATAATAGCAACGATTGCGATTAACGTTATGGATAATAAAATGGTTATTAGCCAAGGTAGCATTTTTTTCATGTTGAGGGACCCTCCGTTTGCTCACTCTTCTGGGCCGCCGCAACGAGGCCGATTGTTCGAAGATACTGTTGATTAAGCAGCAACAGATCAGCTGTCTTTTCTTTTACTACCAGCTTTTTTCCTGTCGTAAGCGTTATGACAGTATCCGCAGATTCTTCAATCACTTCAATGAGTAATGCATTAATCGTGACTTTTGTTCCATTCAAACGCGTTACGGTAATCATCAGTTACCCCCTCACACAGGGGGAGGCACTAAGCCTCCCGCTCATTATGACTTACCTATCGTTTTAAGTTAACGACCTCTTGCAATATTTCATCTGAAGTCGTAATAATACGCGAGTTGGCTTGGAAGCCGCGCTGCGCCACGATCATTTCCGTAAACTCAGCTGTTAGATCAACGTTAGACATTTCAAGCTGGCCTGCAATGATGGCACCAGTACCTAGCTCCGGATCACCTGCGAAGGACATAAAGTCTTCGATCGAAGCGTCAGGGTTAGCATTTGCTGTGACACGGTACATATTGCCGCCTAGCTTCTCAAGGCCGCTAGGGTTAATGACCTTGGCTACGCCAATCTGTGCAACTGCTTCTGTTCCGTCAGCGGTAACGCCCATAATCGTTCCATCTTGCCCGATGGAATAAGCAGTGACCGCTTCGTCAAGCACGATTGGCTCTTGGTCAACGCTTAGTACAAAGTATCCATCGCCCGTAACAAGCTGCCTATTGGAATCCAACGTAAAGTTGCCCGCGCGTGTAAGCAGCATTTCGGAATCATCGTTCGCTCTTACTACGAAGAAGCCGTCACCGTCGAGCCGAAGATCTGCCGGTTGGTTCGTCGTCATTGCGCTCCCTGCGGTATGTACCGTATCGATGGAACCGATGGATACTCCCAAACCGATTTGTTTTGCGTTTACGCCGCCGCGCACGCCGTCCTCAGGCGCGGTTACGCCCGAAACCGTCTGGCTTAGAATATCTTTAAACATCACGCGGCCAGCTTTAAATCCAACCGTATTGACGTTCGCAATATTGTTACCAATTACGTCAAGCTTTGTTTGAAAGCCGCGCATACCGGATACGCCCGAATACATCGATCTTAGCATTGTTCGTTATTCCTCCTGGAATATGGATTAGTCTCACTTGGCTTAAAAAGGATGTACGCACTATCATTAAACTGCTTCAATCGGTCCGCAGCTTGAGGCTTCCTGATAGGTCCAGCCTTACGATAAAATAATAGCGCTGTCTATCTGAGTAAACACATTGCTTCTCATTTGCCCGCCATCCATCGCCGTCACAACCGTGCGGCTTGGCACGTTGACAATCATCGCAATATCGCGAAAAACGATTAATGAGTCTTGAGCGCCTTTGGATGCGGCCTCTTCAACGGCATTCATAATTTTCGTCAAAGATTCCGGCTGCAGCTTGATGCCTCTCTGCTGCATGCGAACCTCTGCGTGGTGACTGAACTTAAGCACCTTTGCATCAAGCATCTCTTGAAATGGAGTTGGCTGCGATGAACGGCTGACTGCTGATTTGCTTGGCTGCAGAGGTGTGGACTTAACCGGAAAAATATGACCGATTTTCACGCCATCATTCACTAGACCTCAGCCCCCTCCTCAGCATTCGCTTTATCAGAAGGTTTATCATCCGATTCGTCCGGCGGCTTCGTGTCTCCGTTTGTCTCCGAAACCGAAGTGACATATTCCAGCGCAACCTCTGCGCCGCCAACTCTTGCGTGCAGGATGCCATCCTTCGATATAATCGAATCCACAACACCGCTTGCTTTAGTGACTTCCCCAGCTTCGTTATACTCGTTCCATTCGATCGTTTTACCAATCAAAGTCGAAGCGGAGCCTATGCTCTGACGCATTAAGGTTAGCTCGGTCGCCATATTCATTAGCTGCTCTACTGAGGTGAACTGTGCCATTTGAGCGATAAAATCTTTGTCCTGCAGCGGCTGCATAGGATCTTGGTTTCGCAGCTGCGTGACTAGAATACTTAGAAATTGATCTTTGCCGAGTGTGTCTTTTTCTTTATTTGCTGCAGCTCGCACGTTTTCTTGGCTGTAATTCGGCCAAACCACGCGAGAAGGAATGCTGTTAGACATATCCGATCACCTCCGTTCACTCTAACGATAAAACCGCCCTGCTAAGCCTTTACATTAATCCCTCTGCCGAAGCCAAGTCCTTGAATAGCGGCTTGTTCAATCATTTCGGTCTCAAAATGGGCTTCGCCCGAGCCTTCATCGCCATTAAAGGTATGGCGGTTGGACGATTGCTGTTCTCTGCTTCCTTGCCCTTGATGCTGCTGAGAAAGCTGTGCAGTCGACTGTCCTTGTGATACTTCAAGCTTATCAACCATTAAGCCTTGCGCTTGTAGCGCGGATCGAAGCTGCGCCATTTGGTTATCGAGCATGTCCTTGGCCATCGCTGTATCCGTTTGGAAAATTGCTGTCAACAAGCCATTTTGCATCGTGATTTTAACGTCCACTTGACCTAGATGCTCAGGGAAAAGCATGATCTTTGCTTCTGATACACCGTTCATAGTCGTTAAATCAAACTTCTGCACGATCATTCCTGTCATCGACTTGGCAAAATCGTCGGCAACAACAAATGATGTGGCAGCTGCCGCATTAGCGACAAGCGGCGTAAGTCCGCGAAGTGTTTCCGATTGGCTTGTGCCGAGATGCACCTGAGAATTCGTTTCGATTGGCAGAGCTCCCGCTTCTGTGTCGACCGCTTGCTCCATGTTCTGAATGGCCGTAGACAATAGGGCTGGATGAACCGTTTGCTGCGATAGACGCTGCAACAAAGTGCTGACATCAGCTTGCGGTGCATTTTGCGCGGCAAACAGTTGTTGTGTGAAGGCTGACGATTTCGTTTGAGACTTATTCGTATCCACCGGCTCGCCTTCCAAAATCGCTGTTAGCGCTTGTAGCTGCTCCGCTACCAGCTTAGTTGGCTCTTGCTGTTGAATGAGCTTTGTCGTACCTTCCTGCAGCATGTTTTGCAATTGAAGAAGCGTATCCTGCAAGCTTGTCTTTACGTTTGCGACATTTACAGCCGCTTCATTAATAGGCAGGCTTTCATTTTCCGCAGACAGTTGGTTCTTTGGCTGCTGAATGACTGGCACTGGAATGCCTAGAAGCGCAAGCAGCGCATTCATTTGATCAAGGACGGCCTCTAGCTGCTTCAGCTGCTGCTCGTCTTCAACCTTCACTTCGCCGTCTTCCGTTTTCGGCACTTCAAGCTGCTCAAGCAAGCCATCAATGATCGACATTAGATCAGATAAAGCAGGCGCAGCGGCAGCAGCCTCTCCTTCAATCGCAGCGTCCTTTGCTACATTCGCTACAAGCTGAACGGCCTGCGTTTTGCCAGAACTGCTAGCCGCTTCCCCGTTAATTTGTTGAACTAACGTTTTTTGGAATTCCGCCCCGCCTGCACTTTTGCTTGCTTGTCCACCCGCAGTCGGTTGCGCTTGCTGCTGGGGAGCAGCGGTTTGTGATACCATCATTTCCATTTTTCTCACCTCCTCTCTAATAGGGGGCTAAAAAAGTTACGGGTACAACTCTTAACTTCCAGACATTAGCTTAGCTACGAGCTGGGCGGCTACCGTTTCATTGATTGCTGACATTTCTGACAAAATCGTTGATCTCGGCGCGTCGCCAACCGCATTCAAGATGCGAAGCACTTTGCTTGGACTGACATCCACCATCTTGACAAGCAGCTCAGCAGCGCTTTTAGGAGCCATCGCTGTGAAAGTTGCGCTTAACTGCGTTTCATCAAGCACAGAGGAAGCCTGTGTTTTTTGCGGTGTTTTCTGCGCATCCAGCTTCGCTTGCAGCGCCGCGATTTGCAGATCCTTAACCTTCACGTTGTCTTTGAGCTTCATAGCTGCGTCAGCAGCAGTCTGAGGATTCATCTTCTCCATAATGCGCACTCTGTCGTCAGGACGCATATTCGCAAATACGAGCACCATTTCATCTAAAGTCATGCTTTGCAGAATAGGTGCTGCTTTACTAGGCGTAATTTTGGAGAACATGCCCGCTAATTCTTGAATTTTCGCTTGGTACTGCTCATCCTCAAGCAATTGCTCGTCATTGGAGCTTTTGAGCTGGGAGTTATCGTTCTCCAAATCCTTAACCTCTTGCTCCAGCGCCGACTTCGTTTGATTGGCTGCCGCCAGCTCGCTTTCAATCGCAGTAAGCTGTGCTTGCAGGTCCGCAATCTTAGATGACATGTTCGCTGTTTTCAAAACATCGTCATTAACGGCTCCGCCTGCAACCTTTGGTTCAGGAAGCACGTCTTTTAAGAATGGAACCGAGTTTCCGGCCTCCAGCACTTTATTGCGAAAGTCAATATTGAACAAGGTGTACAATACGCCAAGCAACACGATGGCGAATAAAATCGGCGTCATCAAGAACATAATTCGTTCAAGTGTGCTGTAGCCTTGCTTTTCATTTTCCGTACCCGCCAATTCCACTCACTCCCTCTAGCCGGTATAACGCATCAATTTATGGGGTTGGTATCATGAAACGGACGCTTGCCAGCTCATCTAATTCGTTCTGCTCCTTGATTTGCATCGCATATTGAAACCGGTCACGCGCATGGTCCTTTGCTTTCAGCCAAACTTTTTCATCCTTCATTTTATCTGAAAGTTTAAGCCTGCTTTGCTCAACCGCTTTCTGTGCATGCAACACATCTTTCAATTTGCTGGTGATGCAAGCTACTAAATAATCCAAGTACTGCTGGATAACCTGCAATTCCGACAAGGAGACAGCAATGCTTGAAGCTTCATGAAGCTTGCCTTCCCATTCATGCTGCTTCGCGCGCAGCTCCTCAAGCGACAGTTCCTCAGCCGCAAGAGCTCCGATCGCCGTTGATAGCATCCACTCTGCTTGTGTCTTTTCACTCGACTTCAAATCAATGACCTTTTGAAATGAATACCGAAACGATGCCATTTATCGATTCAACTCCTGTAGAAATCGGTAATTAAACGATTTTGCGCTTCCTCTAAGCTCACCTTTTCATTGGTCTTCTGCTTCGTATAGCTCTGAATGGGCTCAATAAATTGGAGTGCTTTATCAATTTCTGCATTTGATCCTCGTTGGTACGCCCCAATATTGATCAAGTCTTCCGAATCTTTATATATAGCTAGCATTTTCTTTAATTCATTGGCGGCATCCTGTTGCTCTTCGGTCACAATTTCTTTCATAACGCGACTGACAGAAGCAAGAACATCGATTGCTGGAAAATGACCTTTATGCGCCAAATGGCGGCTTAGCACGATATGACCGTCGAGTATTCCGCGGACAGCGTCAGCAATCGGCTCGTTCATATCGTCGCCGTCAACGAGCACCGTGTAGAAAGCGGTGATGGAGCCAGTAGGACCCGTCCCTGCTCTTTCTAACAATTTAGGCAGCGCTGCGAATACGGAAGGCGTATAACCGCGTGTTGCAGGAGGCTCGCCGATGGCAAGCCCTACTTCACGCAGCGCCATCGCATAACGCGTTACGGAATCCATCATCAACATGACGTTCAAGCCGCGGTCGCGAAAATATTCGGCAATCGAAGTCGCAATCAACGCGCCTTTCATACGAATTAGGGCCGGCTGATCGGATGTAGCTACAATAACGACGGAACGCGCTAAGCCTTCGGGCCCAAGATCCTTTTCCATAAATTCCAGCACTTCGCGTCCGCGCTCGCCGATTAAGGCGATCACGTTAACATCGGCGGACGTGTTCCGGGCAATCATGCCAAGCAGCGTGCTCTTCCCTACGCCGGAGCCTGCGAAGATGCCTACGCGTTGGCCGCGGCCAACCGTTAGCAGACCATCGATCGCTCTCACGCCAATGCCAAGCGGTTCAACGACACGCGGGCGCATGAGCGGATTGCTGGGTTCATTATGAGTCGAATAATGAGGCATCCGGCTTGGCAGAAAAGAACCGTCGAGCGGATTGCCTAAGCCGTCAAGCACTTTTCCTAGCAGCTCGGATCCGACTTGAACGGTTAAGGGCTTGCCGGTACCAACGACATCGCAGCCAGGGCTTATCGCATGAAGATCGCCAAGCGGCATCAGAATAACTTTGTTATCTCGAAATCCGACGACTTCCGCTTTAATCGGCTTCGCGCCTTTGGATGGATAGATAAAGCATACGTCGCCGATGCTTGCGTCCGGACCTTCTGATTCGACTGTTAAGCCGATAACCTGCGTCACTTTACCGTTTATCCTTACCGGATCGAGAGGCTGCAGATGCTCGATGTACTTCAGTACATCCAAATTATTCACTATCATTGGAATAACCTCGCTCTTCGCCGCTGTGATGAGCAAGATGGATTAACTCACGTTTAATCTCAGCCAACTGCGTATCGATGCGAGCGTCGATGCTGCCAAAGGATGAACGAATAACACAACCATTGTCCTTCACCGTCGAGTCTGGCAAAATTTGCAGCTCCGCTTGCGAGTCAATCGCAAAATGAAGCTCTTCTCTAGCAGCTTGTACAAAAGCGAGTTGGCCAGGTGCGACGCAAAGCGTAATGACGCCCTGCTCTCTTCGACGTGACAATGATTTGCGAATTAATTCAATCGCCATCTCTGGAGCTAACGTCAACTGCTGGCCAATAATCTTTTCAGCAATTGCACAGCTCAGTTCAACAAGAAAAGGTTCGGCTTCCTGAATGATTTGTTCTCTCATTTGGAAAGCAGTTTTTAGCACATCCGATGCTTCGGCAAGCTTCTGCTCCCAAGTTTGACGCAGCTCCGCTTCCGAGTTTGCAGCACCTTCCGCATAACCAAGCTCATAGCCCGATTGCCGTGAAGCTTCGGAAGCCGCTTCGTCATCGGTCCGCTTTTGCAGCCACCAAACATCGATTTGCTGCTGCGTCTCGGCGAGCAGCTTTTCGCTCTCAAGCGCCGCTTCACGAAGACGTTCTTCTGCATAAAGCTGAGCATCATTCAAAATTTGATCTCGCAGCGTGATCGTCTCTTCATCAGGAACAGGCTCGGTATCTTCTTCCTGTTCTTGAGGCTCGTTGATTTCAAAATTCCGTTGATGCAGCCATTCCAGCTGCTTCAATTGCTCAAGAGTAATCACGCTCGAAGATTTTATCAAATTAGACAATGATATCGTCTCCTCCACCGCGGGCGATGATGATTTCACCTGACTCTTCTAGACGGCGAATGGTAGCAACGATACGAGTTTGTGCTTCTTCCACGTCGCGTAAGCGTACGGGGCCCATGAACTCCATTTCTTCCTTGAAGGTCTCGGCCATGCGCTTCGACATGTTGCGGAATATAGCTTCTCGAACCTCTTCGCTCGCCACTTTGAGTGCAAGCTGAAGATCTGAATTCTCGATATCGCGAATGATCCGTTGAATAGAGCGATTGTCGATATTGACAATATCCTCGAATACAAACATACGTTTCTTGATTTCTTCTGCAAGCTCTGGATCTTGAATTTCAAGCGCGTCGAGAATGGTGCGCTCCGTACCTCGGTCGACACCGTTCAAAATTTGTACGATCGAATCGATACCGCCGGCATTCGTGTAATCCTGGGTAACCGTTGCGGACAGCTTTTGCTCGAGAACACGTTCTACCTGTGAAATAACTTCAGGCGACGTACTATCCATCAATGCGATACGCCTTGCAACCTCTGCCTGCTTCTCTTGCGGAAGCGAGGATAGAATATGAGAGGATTGTTCGGATTGCAAATAGGATAATACCAAAGCAATCGTCTGCGAATTCTCATTTTGGATAAAGTTCAATATTTGAGTAGGTTCCGCTTTTCTGGCAAAATCGAATGGTCTCACCTGCAGCGTAGCTGTCAACCGGTTAATGACCTCAAGCGCTTTTGCTTCGCCGAGCGCTTTCTCCAAAATATCTTTGGCGTAAGAAATACCGCCTTGCGTAATATATTCTTGAGCCATGCAAATTTGATGGAATTCGCTTAATATCGTTTCGCGGTCCAGACTGTCTACTTTACGGACGTTGGCGATCTCAAGCGTCAACTGCTCAATTTCTTCATCGCGTAAATGTTTAAATATTTGCGCCGAAACTTCAGGTCCAAGCGTAATAAGCAAAATGGCTGCTTTCTGACGACCTGATAAGCCTTGCATTGATTTTGACAATTGAACCACCTCTATTCATCCACAAGCCATGTGCGAAGAAGATTAACGAACTCATCCGGTTTCCGTTTGGCCAGTGTTTCAAGATTTTTACGGGCTTGACTGTCATTATTGACACTTTCCAAATCAAGCGTTGGATATTCTACCTTAGCAGGAGCAGCTAACTCTATTTCTTCTTCTACTGCTTTTTTGCGTCTGCGGGCAATTACATAAATTAATCCGCCGATGATTGCTAGAGCTGCGACGCCAATACCAATAATCCAAGGCATGGATAGCGCGTTCGCTTGATTAGCAGTGCTGCTTCCAGAGAATGTTCTCGCGATGACCGCAACTTTTTTAGCCATTAATGCGTCATCATTAACATCTTGTCCGGAATCTGCAAGCTGAGCTCTTACCAAAGCTGTCAAATAAGTCATAATAGCTGTTCTACTAGCTTCATCATTCATTTGTGACTGCTCGATGCCGATACTAATAGAAAGGTCTTTCAAAACAAACGGTCCCGAAACGATATTATTGTTTATCCGAGTAACTTCATAATTTCTGATTTGCGAGTTTGTCTCCGAAGAACCTTGACCTGCCGATGAAGCTTCATAGCCTGGCACATCAGTCTCCCCGGTACCTGCAACACCGCCGGCCTGACCAGCACTTCCAGTTGAAGTACTGTTATCGATCTGTTCACTAATGATGATACCGTTGTTGTTGTTGTTATCAAGCGGCTTCACCACTGACTCTTGCGATGTCTTCTTGTCGAAGTTCATGCTGCTCGAGATTTGAATGACTAGATTGTCGGCGCCAACGATCGGCCCAAGAAATTGTTGAATGTTTTTCTTTAGCTCCGTTTCATATTTCCGCTGAATAATGAATTGCGATTCCACAGCATCCGTGCTGTTCGATATACCGCCGTCCACTTCAGAATATGTAAGTTCTCCCTGCGGGCTGGAAATCGTGATGTCCTTCATCGCTAAATTAGGGACAGACGTTTTTACGAGGTTGTAATAACCGTCGATTTCCTTTTGACTAGGCCGATAGCCTGACATGAACTTCATCATGATGGAAGCCGATGCTTGCTCCGCGTCTTCCGGAGACAAAAACACGCTTTCCTTCGGCAAATTAACTAGAACCTTTGAACTGTCTACTCCCTGCATCGCATTGAGCAGTTGCTGGATTTCTCCGTTCAAAGCATTAAGGTATTTAACATTGAACTCATTCTCAGTCGTTCCAAACTGACTGGAGCTAGAGTTAAAAGCTTCAAAGCCGATGGACCCATTTTGAACTAGCCCTTGAGAGCCAACATCCACTTTAATTCGTGATGCTTCCGTGCTGGGTACTGAAATGCTTTTGCCATTGCCGCTAAGTTGATAAGGAATTCCGCTTCCGTCTAAGTAAGTCATTATGGCTGCTGCATCGGTGGTATCCAAATTTTGAAAAGCAATTTCGTATTCCGTTCTCGTAAATACGATTGTCAACAAGATTATTGTCAACAAGATTCCACTGATGGATGCCCCCAACCATATTTTTTGTTTTCTGCCCATTTGGCCCCAGAACTGCGCAAGCCTGCCTCTAAGTTGGGCGATTCTCTCGTTCACATTGTCACCTCACCCAAATACTATGCTAGGTCAAAAGTTGGATTAAATTTGCATCCGCATCATTTCTTGATAAGCCTCGACTACTTTGTTGCGGATTTGTGAGGTGAGCTGCAAGCTCAACTGCGATTGCTCAGAAGCAATTAGTACTTTCGTAACATCCACTTGACCCACCAAGTACTTGTCATTCAGCTTGTGAACGTTTTGTTCTTGGTTGCTTACGTTATCGATGGCTGTTTGCAAATATTGTCCAAACGTTTCAGTTAATTGTGCCGGAGTCGCTTCTTGCACCGATTTAGTTTCAATGAGCTTGACAGGCTGAACCGGACCGAGCGACATCGATTGAATCATCATTATTCCTCCATTGCATCTTATATGGTTTGATTACTTTTATTTCCCTATTTCCAGCGCCTTTACGAACATGGATTTTGTTGCGTTGAGTGCCGTTACGTTGGCTTCATAGGAACGCGTTGCCGCGATCATATCAACCATTTCCTTCGTAACATCCACATTGGGCATATTTACGTAACCTTTTGCATCCGCATCAGGATGTGTGGGGTTATAAATGAGCTTGTTCGGCGATTGATCTTCTTTAATTCTCGTAACTTTTACGCCTTGCGCAGCTGAGTTGCCGTTTAGCTGTTGAGAGAGCATGCTGGAAAACGACTGCTGCATCGGCTCCATGACGACCATCTTCCGCTTGTAAGGCTGAAATTGTCCGTTAACGAAACTGCCTCGAGTCGTTTCTGCATTGGCGATATTGGAGGAAATAACATCCATGCGCAGCCGCTGTGCAGATAATGCAGAAGCACTAATATCAAATCCTGTTGACAGCTTCACGTTTAGACTCTCCCTTCAATCGCTGCGCGCATCATTCTTACGTCATGATTAATTTGTTGGATATAAAAGTTATAGCTTAATTGATTTTTCGCAAGCAACGACATTTCACGGTCGATATCAACATTATTTTCATTGTTGTTCATCGAAGTTGTTTCATCGGTAACAAGTTTGGGTACTGGTAGAGTAGATGAGCCTGATCCGATCGGAATATGCTTTTGATTCGTTCGTTTGCCAACCAAATGCCCTTGCTGATTTCCCATCGATTGCTCTAATAATTCCTCAAACAAAACCTCAGACCGTTTGAAATGCGGCGTATCACCGTTTGCCACATTGTTAGAAATGACGCGCTGCCGCATTTCAGCTGCTTGTAGCGCACCTTCCAATCTTCCAAATGCTGCGCCATTCAACAAATTCACGTAGTTTCACCACTTTCACATAGGAGATCTTCTTAACGTATTCAACAGATTAATGCTCAATCCTTCTTTGTTCGACAGTAAAAATTAAAAAAATGAGATCGTGTGTCGATTTTTGCCGACATGATAATATTCAACAATTTCCTAAATTATTACAATAAGAAAAAAGCCCTATCTTTGAAATAAGATAGGGCCAATATGGTCTGAACGTCCTATAATTAAGACTTAATTTTATCCAATTCTTGTAAGAGTTGGTGATTTAATATTTTAATGTATGTGCCTTTCATCCCTAAAGATCTAGTTTCGATCACGCCGGCACTTTCCAGCTTGCGAAGCGCATTTACAATAACTGAACGTGTAATGCCTACCCGATCTGCGATTTTTGAAGCTACCAGCAAACCTTCCTTGCCATCCAGCTCTTCGAAGATATGTTCGACTGCCTCAAGTTCGCTGAACGACAAAGAACCAACCGCTACGGCAACGACAGCACGGCTGCGTACCTCCTGCTCGATCTCCTCTGTCCGCTCACGCAGAATCTCCATACCTACAATCGTAGATCCATATTCAGCTAAAATAAGATCATCATCGTCAAACGTACCCGACAAACGAGTCAGAACCAAAGTGCCTAGACGGTCTCCTCCGCCAATGATCGGAACTACCGTCATAATTTCTTGATCGCCAAGCCTAGGAAATGTTTCGTAAATGCCGGAATCAGGCTTAACGTTTGTCATCGACTCCTGCATATCAAGAAAACGGCCGTTGGTTTCTTGCGGGAAACGAAGCTCATCTGCGGATAAGGAGCGCATAAAATCATGATCATACGCATCTACAGCCGCGCAGCCAAGTATTTTCCCTCTGCGACTAACGACAAACACATTCGTTTGAATCGTCGTGCATAGCACCTCCGCCATTTCCCTAAAGCTGAGCGCTTTGCCGGCCGCACGCTGCAGCAATCGGTTCAGCGTTCTTGTCTTTGTTAGTAAAGTCATTCTAATGCCTCCCAAAACTCATAACAACTACAGTATATATTGACTCAAATCGCGGTTTTGTGCAATGCTTCCCAGTTTTTCCCGTACGTATTCCGGGGTTATCGTCATTTTCTCGAGTGAGAGCTCAGGCGCTTCAAACGATAAATCTTCCAGCAGCTTCTCCAAAATCGTATGCAAGCGGCGCGCGCCAATATTTTCGGTATTGCGATTTACATCGGCAGCAATCGATGCCAGCTCATGAATCGCCTCATCCGAAAACTCGATTTGGATGCCCTCCGTCTCAAGCAAGGCTGCATATTGCTTCGTTAAAGCATTTTTAGGCTCCTTCAAAATGCTTACAAAATCATCTAAGCTTAGGCTCGTCAGCTCCACCCGAATCGGGAACCTACCTTGCAGCTCGGGAATCAAATCCGAAGGTTTGGCTACATGGAATGCGCCGGCTGCAATAAACAACACATAATCCGTTTTTACTGGACCATACTTGGTCATAACCGTAGAACCTTCTACAATTGGCAAAATGTCGCGCTGAACGCCCTCTCTGGATACATCAGGGCCTGAACCGCGCGATGGGCTCGCAATCTTGTCAATCTCATCTATGAAAATAATGCCTGACTGCTCAGCACGTGTAATCGATTCCGATATGACATCGTCCATGTCAATTAGCTTGTTCGCTTCCTCTTGCGTCAGCACCTTGCGCGCTTCCTTAACCGGCAGCTTGCGTTTTTTGGGTTTCTTCGGCATAAGCTGGCCGAACAGCTCCTGCATATTCATGCCCATGCCTTCAGGTCCCTGACCGGACAGCATATCCATCATATTAGGCGAGGAATCCTCGACCTCGATTTCAATCACTTCGTTTTCTAGCTTGCCAGCAGCGAGCTGCTCCTTGATTTGTGACCGTTTTTGATAAAGCTCATTCTCTACCTCAGGCGCTTCCTTCGGCTCATCTGCTTGCTGTTGGTTGCCAAAGAGCATCTCAAATGGATTTTTTGAGGATTTGGCTTTTGTGGCAGACGGCGCCAGCAGCGTTACGATCCGCTCATTAGCTAGTTTTTCGGCACGGTCTTTAACTTTTTCGGTTTTTTCGGTTTTCACCATACGAATTGCCGTTTCAATGAGGTCGCGGACCATCGATTCAACATCGCGGCCAACATAGCCCACCTCGGTAAATTTCGTCGCCTCAAGCTTGACAAAAGGAGCTTTGACCAGCTTCGCCAAGCGGCGAGCGATTTCTGTTTTACCGACTCCGGTAGGTCCAATCATCAAAATATTTTTCGGAACGATTTCATCGCGCAGCGTTTCATCGAGCAAACTTCTGCGGTAACGATTGCGAAGAGCAATAGCTACCGAACGTTTAGCCGGCTTTTGTCCAACGATATACTTATCAAGCTCCGCTACGATCTGGCGCGGCGTCAGTGCATCATTTCCCATTATAAAATCCCTCCGATTTCTATTCTTCGCTATGGCATTCCGAAGCTAATTCGTTTATTACAGTCACTATTCGATTACTTCTACGATAATATTTTGATTCGTGAACACACAAATTTCAGCAGCAATCTCAAGTGACGAGCGTGCGATATCCTTCGCTTCCATCTGCGGGGCATGTCGCTGAAGCGCTCTAGCAGCAGATAAAGCGAAGCTTCCGCCTGAACCTATAGCTAAAATGCCGTCATCCGGCTCTATAATCTCTCCGTTGCCCGAAATAAGCAGCAAACCGGTTTTGTCCATAACGAGCATCATCGCCTCAAGCCTGCGCAGGACACGGTCCGAGCGCCATTCCTTTGCAAGCTCGACAGCCGAACGCTGCAAATTGCCGTGATGCTCCTCCAGCTTTGCCTCGAACTTCTCGAATAACGTTATCGCGTCAGCAACCGATCCTGCAAATCCTGCGACTACTTGGCCACGGTACAACCTTCTTACTTTTTTGGCTGTGTTTTTCATGACCATGCTGTTCCCGAAAGTTACCTGCCCGTCTCCGGCAATCGCGCCTTTCCCTTCATGACGAACTGCACAAATGGTCGTTGCGTGAAATTGCATTTCCATTGCGTTGCCTCCTCAAGGTTCCATATTGAAAATAGAATGCCATGCCATCATTACGAAATATTACTGCAAATGTTCCCGTTTAAATTGCTCGATGCCTTCAAGTGCCCGATTAGCAATCATTTCATTCTTTTCTTTTTTGCTGCGAATCTTTTTCTCCAGAGGCGGGAATAAACCGAAGTTTGCATTCATTGGCTGAAAATGCTTGAAATCGGCAGTCGTAATATAGTTAGCCATGCTTCCTAGTGTCGTTTGTTCTGGCAGCACAACCGGCTCTAAGCCGCGTGCTAGCTTAGCAGCGTTAATACCGGCAATCAATCCTGATGCTGCCGACTCCACATAACCTTCTACTCCGGTCATTTGACCGGCGAAGAACAACGTGTCGCGATTGTTAAGCTGATAAGTAGGCTTAAGCAGTCGAGGGGAATTGATAAACGTATTGCGGTGCATAACTCCGAAGCGAACGAACTCCGCATTCTCAAGCCCTGGAATGAGCGAGAATACACGCTTCTGTTCGCCCCACTTGAGGTGGGTCTGGAAGCCAACCAAATTGTACAAGGTACCCGCTGCATTATCTTGGCGAAGCTGAATAACCGCATGCGGCAGCTTGCCTGTATGCGGATTGACAAGGCCTACGGGCTTCATTGGTCCAAACAATACGGTTTGCTTGCCTCTGCTTGCCATAACTTCGATCGGCATGCAGCCTTCAAAATAAACTTCCTTCTCGAAATCTTTAACTTCAGCTTTCTCAGCCGTCGTCAGCGCCTCGTGGAAGATTTCAAACTCCTCTTCCGTCATCGGACAGTTCAAGTAGGCAGCTTCCCCTTTGTCATACCTTGATGCTAAATAAACTTTATTCATATCGATAGAATCTTTTTCTACGATTGGAGCAGCAGCATCATAGAAATAAAAATATTCCTCGCCCAGCAGCTCTTGAATCTGAGAGGATAAGCCTGGAGCCGTTAGAGGGCCTGTTGCTATAACAACGATCCCATCTGTCGGGATTTCCGTAACTTCCTCATTGCGGACCTCGACTAATGGATGCTCATGCAGCCTGCGCGTAACCTCGCCCGAGAAACCATCGCGGTCAACGGCAAGCGCTCCGCCTGCCGGGACAGCATGCTGGTCCGCACAGCTCAAAATAAGCGAGTTCAGCTGGCGCATTTCTTCCTTTAGGACGCCTACGGCATTGGTTAGTCCATTTGCTCTTAGGCTGTTGCTGCAGACAAGCTCTGCGAATTGATTGGTATGATGAGCCGGCGTTTTCGTAACTGGGCGCATTTCATAGAGAACGACTGGCACTCCCTGCGATGCGATTTGCCATGCTGCCTCGCTTCCTGCTAGACCAGCTCCGATGACGGTTACTTTTTGTGGTTGTGACAAAATGTATTCAATCCTTTCAAAATATAATTCACGATGCAAAAAAACAATGGAAAAACGTTAAAGGCTTTTACAAAACCCTAATGCCTTTTTCAAAAAAAATCAACTTGCCAAGCCGAATTCGCAAACGGCAACACTCATCTAAGCTGCACTTACTGCAACGCAGCCTAACATTCATAGAGTCATGTGAGGTTTTTGCAGCACTTTCTGCAATAGCGAGACTCCGCTCGACAACCGCAGCCCTACAAGAACAAGTAGGATAACCTAACTTTATATGATCTTCTTAAACAAGCTTACCCTATCGATTCGTTTCATCGTTTGTTAGCTTTATTATCAATTATCCATAAGTCTATACCGCTAGCAAATCCCCTGCTATTTTCGATCGTGCTGCCTAATGGCCCAATGGTTATCTAGTCGTCAGCTTCACATAAACGCTGGTTAAACCCTCCTGTACAGGAGGGTTTAATGTGAATTAACTGCCCGTTTAACAACGGTGTCCTCCCTGTTTGGAGGGAGGACGGCTACATCGTTAACATTCGTCTGCAGATTATGTTGGTCTTTAGCTAAATTTAATCAGTATCTGTGCCTTGCTCGTCTTCGTCCAGCACCTCTTCGGAATAGTCGCACGTTGGACAGAGCAGCTTCACGCCGCTGCGGTTGCGCTTCTCTACGAGCTTAGAATCGCACTGCGGGCACGGTTTGTTCGTCGGTTTGTCCCATGATACATAATCGCATCCAGGGTATTGGTCGCAGCCGTAGAAAATACGGCCTTTTTTGCTGCGTCGCTCAATAATTTTGCCTTCGGCGCATTTCGGGCAAGTGACGCCGATATCTTTGACGATAGGTTTCGTATTGCGGCATTCCGGGAAGCCGGAGCATGCTAAAAATTTACCGAAGCGACCCATCTTGTAAACCAAATGGCGTCCGCATTTCTCACATAGCTCGTCAGAAACCTCATCTTGAATTTCAATTTCCTTCATTTCATCTTCGGCTACCTCTAGCCGCTTCTCGAAGGATTCATAAAAATTCGCGAGAACCTTCACCCAGTCCTCCGTACCTTCCTCCACATGGTCAAGGTTTCCTTCCATGTTGGCCGTAAATTCGGCATCAAGAATTTCCGGGAAAAACTCCTCCATAAGCTGTATGACGAGATCGCCTAGCTCGGTTGGCATAAACTTTTTCTCTTCCATTGCGATATAACCGCGCTTTTGAATCGTCTCGAGCGTCGGTGCGTACGTACTCGGACGGCCTATACCCAGCTCCTCCAGCGTCTTCACAAGCCGTGCCTCCGTAAACCTTGGCGGCGGCTGTGTGAAATGCTGCTTGGGATCAACGGACTCTGAGTTGATCACATCGCCCGCAGCAAGCGGCGGCAAAAATTTATGCTCTTCTACCGTGCCGTCATCATTGCCTTCCACATATACCTTCATAAAGCCCGCAAACTTCACTTTAGAGCCGGTAGCTCTAAAGACCGTTTCGCCTGCTTGCAGATCTACCGTCATCGTATCTAACACCGCTGATTGCATCTGGCTGGATACGAAACGCTCCCACACAAGCTTGTATAGACGGAATTGATCGCGGCTAAGGAATGGCTTCATCGTTTCTGGATCACGCAAGATCGATGTCGGGCGAATCGCTTCATGCGCATCCTGAGCATTGCTGTTTTTCTTCGTATAAACCCGCGGTTGCTCAGGTACGAACGTCGCGCCGTACTTTTCCGTAATGTATTCCTTGGCTTCCTCTTGCGCAATTGGTGAAATCCGCGTGGAGTCCGTTCTCATATAAGTAATTAAACCGACGGTTCCTTCTTTGCCAAGCTCGACACCTTCATAAAGCTGTTGAGCGACTGACATCGTCTTAGACGCCCGGAAGCCCAGCTTCCTTGCCGCTTCCTGTTGAAGCGAACTCGTTATGAAAGGAGGCGCAGGATTGCGCAGGCGCTCCTTCTCCCGCACGTCAGATACAGTAAACTTGCTGCCCTTCATCGCGCTGAGCACTTCTTCAACTTCCGCTTCCTTGCCAAGCTCCCGCTTATCTCCGTTAATGGAATAATACTTCGCGTCAAAAGGAATGCCGGAATGGCTAAGCTTAGCCGTGATCGACCAGTATTCTTCAGGAACGAATGCATCGATTTCATTTTCGCGATCGATGATCAGCTTAACCGCAACCGATTGTACCCGTCCGGCCGACAAACCTTTTTTCACTTTCTTCCATAGAAGCGGACTAATTTTGTAACCGACAAGCCGATCCAAAATGCGTCTAGCCTGCTGCGCGTTTACTAGATCCATATTAATTTTACGCGGCGTTTTGAAAGCATCCTTAACCGCTTGTTTCGTTATCTCATTAAATACTACGCGACATGTGTCCGTCTCATCAAGCTCCAGATAGTGCGCCAAATGCCAAGCAATCGCTTCACCTTCGCGATCCGGATCGGCTGCTAGAAAGACATGTTTCACTTTTTTGCTGGCATCCTTCAATTCCTTGAGGACGCTGCCTTTGCCGCGTATCGTTATGTATTTGGGATTAAAATCATTATCTACCTCGACGCCGATCTGGCTTTTGGGCAAATCGCGAATATGTCCCATGGAAGCTTTTACGATATATTTGCTGCCTAGATATTTACCAATCGTTTTGGCTTTTGCGGGTGATTCGACGATAACTAAAGAATCTGCCATGTAAGGCGCCTCCTCTCTCCATTGCAAGCTATAAAGCAATATATATTGATCCGGGCTGCAATTCTATTTTGCGTTTTATACATAAATTTAGCAGAAGTGCGTTCAAATGTCCAAACGGAATGGCGGAGAGCTCATGCAATTCATTAATAGATAACGGTTGATCCCTCAAAAAGGCGATCAATTTGCTCTCTTCCAGCGTTAGCTGGGCCGCTTCTGTCTTCTGCTTGGCGTTGTCCGAATTGTCTGCTTCCCTATAGGCTTCTAATGCAGCTGGCAGCCACTTCAGCTCATCGATAATGTCATGAATGCCGCTTATCAGCTTTGCTTCACCCCGCTTAATCAGTTCATTGGGGCCTTCGCTCTTAGGCGATGAAATCGGACCGGGTATGGCGAACAGCTCACGCGACATGTCAGATGCATGCTGCGCAGTTATGAGCGAGCCGCTCTTTGTAGCGCCTTCCACAACGACCGTTCCAACAGATAAGGCGGCGATGATGCGATTGCGCTGAGGAAATTGCCCAGGATGCAGCGGCGTACCGATCGGAGTTTCGGAGACCAGCAAGCCGTGCTCCGCAATTTTGTGAAATAAGGATAAATTCTCTGGCGGATAACACTTATCAATTGGTGTCGGCAGAACGGCAATAGTCCCTCCCGCTTCGTACAAAGCCGCTTCATGGGCTTTGCTATCGATCCCTCTCGCTAGTCCGCTGACGACCGTTAAGCCCGCAGAGGACAGCTCCTGCGCAAGCGCAGCTGCCGAATGCCTGCCATATGCGGTTGGCACTCTCGTACCAACAATGGCAATAGCAGGTCGCTTCAGCAATTCCAACCTGCCTTTGGCATAAATGACCCAAGGCGGCTGTGCGATTTCCCTCAGAAGGTTCGGATAGTCGGGATCATAGGGAGTAATCTCAACTGCATTTGCTCTTGCAACTTCTTCTGCTCGGCCATTGGCCGTCATCCATGATTGCTTAGCGTAACGCTCGGCTGCTGATTGCGCTTGGTCGCGGCGCAAGCCTATCGCAAGTAAATCCTCTATACTCCATAGTTGCTTATTCCAAAATTGATGCTTAACGGCCTTCTGGATGGCAAACCATCCAATGCCGGGAATCTCGTGTAAAGCAATAATCATTTGCCTGCGAATATCTTTATTTTGTTCCATCCTCGTCCAACCCTTTCTTGGCTTGGGCTGGCCTGCATTCTTATCTATTGTGCGTTACACAGCATAAGATTGCAAGTCAACCCATAAAATAATGGCTACAGGCAAATAAAAAAGCAACCTTCCAACTCCCGTTTTCGGGTCGTTGAAAGGTTGCTTACCTTATATCGAACTATTGAATTATTTACGTGTAATACATTTTTCGAGCAAGCCTTGCTCTTCAAGAACGCTAACAAGCGTTGAACCCATTTCCGATGGTGTCGGAGCTACTTTAATGCCGCAAGCTTCAAGCGTTGCGATTTTTTCAGCAGCTGTTCCTTTACCGCCAGAAATGATTGCGCCTGCATGTCCCATACGTTTGCCTGGAGGCGCTGTAGCGCCGCCGATGAAGCCGACAACCGGTTTTTTCATGTTGGCTTTAATCCACTCTGCAGCTTCTTCCTCTGCTGTACCGCCGATTTCACCAATCATGATTACCGCGTAGGTGTCAGGATCTTCGTTGAAGAGGTTCAAGATGTCGATGAACTCGGAACCTTTAACAGGGTCGCCGCCGATTCCTACTGCAGATGATTGTCCAATGCCGCGAGTCGTCAATTGATGAACCGCTTCATAAGTCAATGTGCCTGAGCGGGAGATAACGCCAACATGTCCAGCTGTATGAATGTAACCAGGCATAATGCCGATTTTGCACTCATCAGGTGTAATAACGCCTGGGCAGTTAGGTCCGATAAGAACGGTTTTGCTGCCGTCCATGTAACGTTTTACTTTAACCATATCAAGCACTGGAATGCCTTCTGTAATACAGATGACAAGATCAAGCTCAGCGTCAACAGCTTCCATGATCGCATCAGCAGCAAATGCTGGTGGAACGTAGATTACCGAAGCGTTAGCTCCAGTAGCCGCTTTAGCTTGTGCAACCGTGTTGAATACAGGCAATGATACGAGCGTGCCGTTATCAAGTGTAATGTCAACGTTCGTGCCACCTTTGCCAGGTGTTACGCCGCCAACCATTTGCGTACCGTATTCCAATCCGCCTTTGGTATGGAACAAGCCAGTAGCGCCTGTAATACCTTGGGTAATGACTTTTGTATCTTTATTGACCAAAATGCTCACTCTTAACTCACATCCCCTGAATGAATTCGTATGCAGCCGCAGGCCGCACAGCAAGTTATCTTATTTCACGAGAGCGACAATCTTCTGCGCGCCGTCCGCCATGGAATCCGCAGCCACGATGTTCAATCCCGATTCTTTCAAAATGTTTTTGCCGAGGTCTACGTTCGTACCTTCTAGACGAACAACGAGCGGACGGTCAAGACCGACTTGCTTCGCTGCTTCGACAACACCATTAGCAATAACGTCGCAACGCATGATGCCGCCGAAAATGTTAACGAAAATACCTTTAACCTTCTCATCGGACAAAATGATTTTGAATGCTTCTGTTACCTTCTCAGCTGTAGCACCGCCCCCTACGTCTAGGAAGTTGGCAGGGTCGCCGCCGTAATATTTGATAATATCCATTGTCGCCATCGCAAGGCCTGCACCGTTAACCAAGCAACCGATGTTGCCGTCAAGTGCGATGTAGCTAAGGTCGAATTTGGACGCTTCGATTTCTTTTGCGTCCTCTTCTTCCAAGTCGCGAAGCTCAACGATATCTTTGTGACGGTAAAGAGCATTGGAATCAAAGTTAAGTTTCGCATCAAGCGCGATAACTTGTCCGTCGCCAGTTACGACAAGCGGGTTGATTTCGGCAATGGAAGCGTCTTTCTCTACGAAAGCTGTGTAGAGCGAGATCATGAACTTAACGGTTTTGTTAACCAGCTCGTTAGGGATGTTGATGGCATAAGCCAATTTGCGTGCTTGGAAAGCTTGCAAACCAACAGCTGGATCAACGATCTCTTTGAAAATTTTCTCCGGGGAGTGTTCAGCAACTTCTTCAATCTCAGTGCCGCCCTCTTCCGAAGCCATCATAACGACACGACCTGTACCGCGGTCTAATACAACGCCGATATAATATTCTTTTTTAATGTCGCAGCCTTGTTCAATCAGAAGACGTTTAACTTCTTTGCCTTCTGGTCCTGTTTGGTGGGTAACGAGCACTTTGCCTAAAATTTCGCTAGCGTATGCACGTACCTCGTCGATACTTTTTGCTACTTTAACTCCGCCCGCTTTACCACGGCCACCTGCGTGAATTTGTGCCTTCACGACAACTACCGGTGTTCCGAGCGCTTTAGCCGCTTCAACAGCTTCGTCTACGGAGAAGGCTACTTTACCTTCTGGTACGACGACACCATACTGTTTAAGGACCGCTTTCCCTTGATACTCATGGATATTCATTGTTGAAATCCTCCATTTCACAGACTGAAATCAGTCATATGTACACAAACCTCTATTATTGTAGCACCTTTCCCCATCCGTTACCTTACTTTCATACATAATTAATACGGCTTTTTTGATATGGGTTTCATCTCAATTTGAGATTAAAGGATTAAAACCTGATGGGGCCGCCATTTATCGGTGTTGTGAACTATGCCATCTAGTATGACCAAAACTGCTTTTCAATACCCGAATCATTTTAAACATTGACAATATGTAGCAGCCTCCTCTATGATATTTGCAAATTCATAATACTGATGCGGAATCGTAAGGAAGCACCTTCATCCATCAAAATGGGGGTGCTTTTTGTTTTGTTTAGTTTAATCAAGAGTGCGAGCGTATATGGCGTTGACGGCAAAGGGATATCGGTTGAAGTAGATATTGCGAGCGGGTTGCCGCAGATTAACATTGTAGGATTGCCCGACCCCGCCGTCCGCGAGTCTGTCGAGCGGGTAAGGGCTGCTCTCAAAAACAGCGGCTTCACCTTCCCGATGGACCGCATTACCGTTAATTTGGCTCCGGCCGACCTGCGCAAGGAGGGAACGTCTTTTGATCTAGCGATCGCAGCAGGCATTCTGACGGCAAGCGGCCAAATTAGTGCAGTACATTTTGAGAACACCCTCCTGCTGGGCGAGCTTTCGCTAAACGGCAGCGTTCGGCCGGTAGCCGGCGTGCTGGCAATGCTTGAGCAAGCAAAAAAGGTAGGGGTTCAGAGAGTATTGCTGCCCATCGGCAACGTGAAGGAAGCAAGCTGGATCTCCGGCCTAGAGTTGTTCGCGCTCAGCCATCTTAACGAACTGGATTTACAGAAGCAAGAACAAGACGGCTGGGAGCATATCCGCGCCGATCAAGCTCATGAATCCATTTCCTTTAAAAATAGTTCCTCAACACTCGCGGAAACAGCAGGCGATGATCCCGGCGATTTTGGCGATGTTATCGGTCAGCATCAAGCTAAGCGAGCGATGCTGATTGCCGCAGCCGGCAAACATAATCTTTTGCTGAGCGGCCCGCCAGGCACAGGAAAAACGATGATGATTCGCAGGCTGCCGGGCATTTTGCCGCCCCTTAGCGAGCAAGAAGCGCTGGAGGTCACCAAGATATACAGCGTGGCAGGCAAGCTGCCCGGAAGCTCCCATGGATTGCTTGCGCAGCCTCCCTTCCGCGCCCCGCACCATACCGTTTCCGCTGGCGGCCTAATTGGCGGCGGCTCTATCCCGAAGCCCGGGGAAGTTACGCTTGCGCATCGCGGCGTGCTGTTCTTAGATGAATTGCCGGAATTTCCAAGGCAGGTGCTTGAGGTTTTGCGCCAGCCGCTAGAGGACCGCATCGTCACCATATCCCGCTCCAAAGCCGTATTCCAGTTCCCCGCCAGCATCATGCTTGCTGCTTCGTACAACCCTTGTCCCTGCGGCTATTATGGTCATGAATATGGGGATAAGCGCTGCACCTGCAGCTCATCCATCATTAGCCGTTACCGTTCCAAAATATCCGGACCTCTGCTCGACCGAATCGATTTGCAGCTTGAGGTGCCGCGACCGATATCTTTGGATCATGCCGCCGCTTCCCCATCTTTAAACACTGCTCAAATGAAGGCGCTCGTTAGAAATGCAGTGGATTTTCAGAAGGAAAGAAACGCTAATAACAGATCCAAAAGCAAAGGTGAATTAACAGGAGCTTCCCTTCGCAAAGCGGTAAATATTAAACCCGATGCGATCGGCTTGCTGGAGCATGCTTTTGAGGCACTCGGTATCAGCATGCGCGCTTATGATCGTATGTTAAAGCTGTCCCGCACCATAGCTGACCTTGCATCCAGCGAGTCTATAATAGAGGAGCATGTAGCGGAAGCGATACAATATCGCGGTCTTGAGAGGCAGCACTCCTAATCGAATAACTAAAGGGCTTTCACCTTAGGTTAGGTTCTTAACCTAGGCAAAAGCCCTTTGTTATATGTATGGATTCAAAAAGCACCCTCGTAATGCTTGCATTCCACGATCGTCTCGTCCGTGCGGTTAATCGTGATTGCTATGACATCAAACCGAACGGAAGCATTTGAACGGCCAGCGCTTCGCAAATAAACCTGAGCCGTTTCCCTTACCTTTTGCTGTTTTCGGCGATCGACCGATTCAGCCGCTGTGCCAAATCTGCCATTTTGCTTCCTCGCGCGCACCTCGATAAAAACAAGTCTTCCTTCATGCTCCGCGATAATATCGATTTCTCCGCTGCGGCAGCGCCAGTTGCGCTCGAGAACCGAATAGTTTTTGCTTAACAAATAGTCACATGCGGCCGCTTCGCCAAACATGCCCGTTTGCTTTCTGTTGTCTCGTTTATCTCTATCATCCGCCAAGCTCTTGCGCTCAACCATTCTTCATGTCCCTTGCTTTGCGATCAGAACGATAAACAAAGCTTAATATTTCGGCAACTAGCGTATAAAGCTCTGGCGGAATCTCTTGATCGACATCAAGCTTGGAGAGCACTTCGACAAGTGAAGAATCTTCTTGGACTGGAATGCCGTTTTCCTTAGCTTTTTCAAGTATTAGGTCGGCCATATGCCCTTTGCCTTTGGCAACCATAACCGGGGCCGTGCGCTCGCCAGGCTCATATTTTAACGCAACAGCCTTTTTGATTTTTGATTTGGGCTGATCATTCACTTGTTCGCTGCTCATATGCGATAATCGACTCCTTTGTAGCGATTGGAGGAAAAAGCGGTCATTTCCGGCACTTGCAGGCTTTTTGCGGCAGCAGCCGTCGCTTCAGCCGCCTGAGCCCCGGCCTTTGGCAGCGGCGTTGTTCGAAGCGATAGCAGCTGGAATCCGGCTTGCTGCAGGCTGCTTGCTATTTCATTCCGGGATGACTCTGCCAGCATGGAGATAGCAGGGTGATCATTCCACAGATTTAAGCTGACGATTTTGTCCATCACATTAACGTCCACCATCGTGTCCCCCAGCGTATTCATAGACAAATTGAACAGCAGCCTGCAGTTGGATGAGTCCAGCTCTCCTTTGCGCCCTCTTCTCGTCTGGATATGAACGGAAGCGGTCTGCTTGCCATCGGGACTATTAAGCGGAATAAACATCGTAACATGGGTTAGCACGGAGCTGTTGCGCTCTGGCGTCAGCAGAAGCTGCTGTCCCGTAATTTGCTGAACGAGCTGCTGCGCTGTTTCTTTGATCGCGGGCGGTGTCTGATCGGAAGAAACTAACGCCAGCAGCGCGCTTTTTAGCGACTCTTGGTGTGCCGGCAAAGCTGGCTCTGCAACGGGAACACTATCCGCAATGGATGAAATGATTGCTGCTGCCGCTCGCTCGATGCCATGCCTTGTGTCTTGGATTCTTATTGGCAGCGGCTCTTCCTGCTCTTCCGCATTCCCTTGCGCGTGTACATTCGTCTGAGGAGCCTCTTTTCTAGTCAACTCCACCGCTTGGCCAGCCTGTGGAGCGGGCTGCGTCGAAGCTGCGGCTGTTTGCGCAGGCAAAGGCTTCGCAGCAGCAGAAGCAGCAGTCTCTGCTTCAGCCGCTTGCGGCGCTGGCGCAGGCTGGCTTCCGGAAGTATCCGGTGCTCCTGCAACCGCCTTGGCAAGCTGAAGCTCGTGGTCTACGCCCATCCATTTCATCATCTGCCCGAGCCAGTTGGGCTGAGACTGCGCGACTCTTGCTGTCTGGGGCGCCGCCTGCTCAGCCGCACCCTCTTCAGCAGTTGCAAGCGTACTTGCGCTCGCCTGCCCCAGAGGCTGTTCTATTTTTGCTGTTTGTGCGAGCTGCGCTTTTGCAATTGCAGCTTCTTTCGTTCCCATCTCTGCCGCCTTGGATGGCTCATTAGGCGACGATGCCGCGCGCAACAGTTCCATCCCTTCTACCAGCAACGCTTGCACCCGAGCTGCCGCCTGCGGCAATGGCTTTGCTTCTGCCGAAGCGCCGTCTGGATCACCGGTTGCGAGCGCAGAAAGCTGCTGCTGCATCGTTTCAATGAGTTCATGGGCGCTGCGGCCGAACATAACCTGCTGCATGGCACCAACCGTTGCGCCCGTCATCGGCAACCCCCGTTTAAAAGTTGCAGCTGCGGCCTGCATCCACTGCTCCGCATCGCCGCCCGCCGGCATCGCCGCTGCGGCTTGTTGAAAGGCTTGCGCAACCTCACGGTTCAGAATGACGCCTTCTTTGCGCAAATCCTTTACAATATGCGCCGCCCATTTCTGTTCAGGCAATGCGAGCTGCTTAGCCCATTCTTTAAAGGTATCCTCCGGCAGCCCTACAGCGCCCGGTTCAACCTGCTTCAGCGTCACAAGCGCTCCGCTTGATTGCGGCTGTACCTGCAGCATGGCTGTTTGCCCCACTTGAAGCGGGGCTTCCAGCTTCGCACGCACCTGCACCCCGTTAATCTGAACGAGCGCCTCGTTATTTTCCATCACCTGCAGTACGACGCCCCGTACAACTTGGCCAACCTTGAGTTCCATCGCCCGTGTATCCGTTCCTGAAGATTCCCCTAGGAAACTCCGCATCATTTGACTAATATTCATCTGCTCATCCGCCTCCGCTGCTCCAGCGCCTATCTGCGAGTTTCTTCTTATGCGCTTATCGCTCTCTATACGTTATACTTTTTCGACTCCGTTAAACCTATAAACCATATATCGGTCGAAGTAAGCCAAGCATGAAGCGATACTGCCCAAAAAGATATTTAAACAAAAAAACGCCTGATCATCACACGAAGCATTCCTCTGCCTCGTACAATCAATCAAGCGTCATGCTGTTTGTTTTGCAATAAAGTCTAGAAGAGCAGAAGCTGCTCCTCTGTAAACAAGTTGCCGAGAAACGATCTGCGATGCAGGGGACTTGGCCCTGTCGCCAGCAATCGCTCGCGATGCAGCTTCGTTGCGTAGCCTTTATGAATAGCAAGCCCATAGTCAGGGTATTCCTGCTCCCACTCGCCAGTACACAGTCTATCGCGGGTAACTTTAGCGACAATGGATGCAGCCGCGATGGACTGGCTGGTTGCGTCCCCTTTGATGATCGACTGCTGAGGCAGTGACACATCCACCTTCTCCGCGTCGATAAGCAAATAATCCGATGGCACCTGCAAAGATTCCACCGCATGCTTCATTGCGAGTCTAGCTGCCTGCTTAATATTGATGCGGTCGATCGTTTCAGCGTCAACGCGAGCAGCCGACCAAGCAACGCATTCCTGCAAAATAATCTCATACAGCTGATCCCGCTTTTTCTCGGACAGCTTCTTAGAGTCATTGACTCCCTCAATCACGAGTCCCGGCGGCAAAATGACAGCTGCGGCCACAACGTCTCCGAACAAGCAGCCGCGGCCTACCTCATCCACGCCGGCAATCGCTTTGTAGCCATCTTGCCATAACGACTGTTCATATTGCAGCACGTTACGTTCCCCCGTTTCACATCAATAAGGTGGAGCTTCCAGCGTGATGCGACCTAGCTTGCCTGAACGCAAATCACGCAAAATGATTCCTGACGTCTTCTCCAGATCGACGCGTCCGCCGCTAAGCAGGCACCCTCTCCGACGTCCGATATCCTCCATCACTCGTACGATCTCATCCGAATCGGATACATCCTTCGGCGGCGTCTCGAGCTCGTAACGCTCCTTCATGTTCGGCCAGTACCGGTCCACGAGCTCACGCATCGCAAAAAAGGCAATATCGTCAACGTTCAATATTTGCTCTCTTATGGCGCCTGTCATCGCTAGCCGGTAGCCGACCAATTCGTCCTCAAACTTCGGCCACAAAATACCAGGCGTATCAAGCAGCTCCATCTCCGTACCAATCTTAATCCACTGCTGTCCCTTTGTGACACCCGGACGGTCGCCGGTTAAAGCAATTGCTCTTCCTGCCAGCTTATTGATCAGCGTAGACTTCCCAACGTTCGGTATGCCAACGATAAGTCCCCGGATTGCACGCGGATTTATCCCTTTGGCAATTTGGCGCGCAATTTTCTCTTGCAGAATCTGCTTCGCCTTTTGCGGCACCTCATTGACACGCGTACCCGTCGAGGAGTCGATCGCTATCGATTCATGGCCCTCATTTTTGAAATAAGCCATCCATTGCTCGGTCGTCTTCGGATCTGCCAAATCGGATTTGTTCAACACGATCAGTCTTGGCTTGCCGTTCAAAATTTCTTCTATCATCGGATTGCGGCTCGAAAGCGGTACCCGAGCATCCAATAGTTCGATGGCAAGATCGATTAGTTTGAGCTTGTCTTGTATTTGCCGCTTCGCCCGGGTCATATGACCCGGAAACCATTGAATGGCCATTTACTTACTCACCTCATTTTGTCCAGTGCTTTATAAACTCTAGCTTGTCCAGCGGCCAAAAAATAATATCGGCGCGGCCAACGACTTCCTTATCTTTTACAAAGCCGATCACACGGCTATCCGTACTATCGCTGCGGTTATCGCCAAGCGCAAAAATCGTGCCTTCCGGAACCGTCATTTCAGGCACTTCGGCATTCGGGAAATTTGGCCCTCCGCCATTGTACAGCTCGCCTTTCGCATGCGCTTCTTCGATCGCTTCCTTTATATAAGGCTCATCGATTTTTTTATCATTAATATAAAGGTCGTCGCCTTCAACTTTGATCGTATCGCCCGGCACGCCAATTACCCGTTTAATGAATTTTCGCCCTTGCTCCGGAACGTCAAATACAACTACCTCTCCAAACTTCGGTTCGCGGAACGTATATAAAATTTTATTGACGATCAAACGCTCGCCCGTCTCGAAGTTAGGCTTCATGGATGGGCCGTCTACGATAAATGGTGAAAATAAAAATTGGCGAATAAGAAATACGAGAACGACCGCAATGACTAAAGCTTTGATCCATTCTACGATTTCCTTGTAAGCACCGCCCTTCTTGCCTGAGCCGGATGCATGGGCCACGGCACGGTCTGGTAATTTTTGCTGAAAATCGGATTGGTTTGACGTATCGTTCACTTCTTTATCATTATCGTTGTTCAGACCATCATTACGCTGCTGTGAGTCCACTCTGTTCGCCTTCTTCCCATATACTGTAATATGTAAATGACCTTTGAGAAAAAACGAAAAGGAGCTTGTTTGCGCAAGCCCCTCTTGTCGTTTGTTCTTAACGAATTTCTTTAATACGAGCAGCTTTTCCGCGAAGACTACGTAGGTAGTACAATTTCGCGCGACGTACTTTACCACGGCGAGCCACTTCGATTTTTTCGATTTTAGGCGAGTTAAGCGGGAAAGTTCTTTCCACACCAACACCGTAGGAAATTTTACGCACTGTAAAAGTTTCGCTGATTCCACCGCCGCGACGTTTGATTACAACGCCTTCGAACAATTGGATACGCTCACGAGTTCCCTCGATAACTTTTACATGAACTTTTAGCGTGTCACCAGGACGAAAGTTCGGTAGACCTTGGCGCAGGTTTTCTTGCGCAATAGTTTGCAAAAGATTCATTTGATTCACTCCTTCCACCATAGACGTTCTTATAAGCTCACCGAATTCCTATGAACCGGTTCATCGCTGATAGCGGACCGTCCGACTTTACGAACAACATTAGAAATTTTACCACAGCCAGCCCAATAATACAATATGCTTTTTTTATTCATTATTATTGTATACTAAATAATGACATACGCCGACAAAACGAGGTGGAACATTTGATTCCAGATAAAAAACAATATTTTTCCATAAAAAAAGGAGGAATGTTTGCCGCACTCTTGTTATTGACCCTTACAGCTCCTAGCTATGCGGCCGCTGAGTCCTTGAACTTCAAGGATACGAAGGATCACTGGGCTGGCACTTACATAACATGGGCGATCGAGCAAAAGTTGACGCAAGGGTATGGCGACGGCTCCTTTAAGCCTAACAATCTTGTTAATGAAGCAGAATTTCTAGCCATGATGCTCCGTGCTTACGGCTTAGCAACCGAATCGCCCGCAAGCGGCAGCGCATGGTTCCAGCCATACTACGATTATGCCGAACACCTAGGTTGGCCGGTAAGCAGCGCGCAGCAAAATAGCGAATTTCGGCGCGGAGAAGCTGCTCTGCTTCTTGCCTCGGCTGCCAGCGGCGAAGCTTTTACGGAGCAAAGCGCTGTTCAATGGCTGTTGAATGAGAAAATATCAAATGGCCGAACATCTGCAACGGTTAGCGGCTTCGCCACTGACGGCAAGCTTACCCGCGCGGAGGCGCTCACTTTTTTCTACAATCTCAAGAAGCATTCCAGCTCGTTGTCAAAAGCGCAAATTCCGAAAGCAACAAATGCGCTAGGCGGAGTCGCATTAAACGATACTATTCAGAAGCTCCAAAAAGCGCTTGGCAAGCCGGCACGCATCGATCCAAGCGAATATGGATTCTCCTGGCATATTTACAACAGCGACTATAACCACTACATGATGTTTGGCGTCCAAAACGACCGCGTTACGGCGCTTTTCTCCAACGACAGCGACAGCTGGAAAAGCACTTCCGGAATCCATATCGGCCAAACGATCACTGCGGCCAAAAAGCTTATTATCCGCCCTACTAACGCCGAGGCGAACGAGAACTATTATGCCTATACAATAGGAAACGAGCGTACCATCCTTTTTATTGACCGGCAGGACGGAAGCAAAATAACCGGCATCATTCGGATGAATCAGGCTGTCTCCAAACCAATCAAAACATCCTATACAACCAAACTCGAAGCAGCTTTTGAATTGCAGCTTTTTGATCTGGCGAATGCAGAAAGAGCTGTTCGCGGCATTCCAATCCTCGAATGGGACAAGCTCGCTGCCGCTTCAGCCCATGGACACAGCGGCGATATGAGTAAACGAAGCTTCTTTAATCACACGAACCCGGATGGCTCTTCCCCCTTTGATCGCATGAAAGCGAAGGGCGTCAAATACCACTCTGCAGCTGAGAATATCGCCGCTGGTTACCAAAGCAGCATCTTTACTCACTATGGATGGCTCAATTCCAAAGACGGTCACCGCGAGACGCTGCTGAACAGCAAGCTTAAGCGGCTTGGTACAGGCGTCGCAGTCGGGGGAACCTATAATGTATATTATACCCAAAACTTTTATACGCCATAATAAGTCAGTTTCTTCTATTATAATAAAGAGGGTTTTCAAAATTTGAACAGATCGGTTAAAAACCATAAAAAATAGCGGTGCAGGAGGCAATTCCTGTACCGCTATTTTTCTTTTTCGTCGATGTCTGCTTGCTCCGAGAAAATGTAGTGGTTTTTACTCAACCACTTTGTTTGTTAACATCGATATTCTATTTGCCTGCTTTATTAGGCTCCTGCTTCAATTGTGCAGCGATCCACTTCCGTTCCTTGTCGGTAAGCGCCGCACTCTTCAGCAGGTCAGGACGGCGCTGCAGCGTCCGCAGCAGCGATTGCTGGCGCCGCCACACCTCAATATTCGCATGATGGCCAGAAATAAGGACATCCGGCACCGGCCAGCCGCGGAATTCAGCCGGACGGGTATAATGCGGATGCTCCAGCAAGCCCGTGCTGTACGAGTCCGTTACCGCAGATGTCTCATTGCCGAGCACGCCGGGGAGCAGCCTTACCACGCTATCAATAAGCACCATCGCCGGAATTTCACCGCCAGTCAGCACGTAGTCGCCAATGGATAGCTCGTCCGTTACGAGATGCTCGCGAATACGCTCGTCATAGCCCTCATAGTGGCCGCAAATCAGCACGAGATGCTGCTCCTTTGCAAGCTCCTCCGCCTTCTGCTGCGTAAACTGAGCGCCCTGCGGACACAGCAGGATGACGCGCGGCTTAATGTTGTCATCGAGCTTAAGATCCTCAACAGCTGCAAATACCGGCTCAGGCTTAAGCACCATGCCGCCTCCGCCGCCATACGGATAATCGTCGACCGTATTATGTTTATTGCCCGAATAAGCTCTAAAGTTGATCGCTTGTGGCGTAACGATCCCTTTCTCCTTCGCTTTTCCTAAAATGCTGGCGTTAAATACACCGTCGAACATTTCAGGAAACAACGTTAGCACATCAATTTTCATCGGTTTAAATCAATCCTTCCATCAACCGGACCGTTACGACTTTCTCTTTCGTATTCACGCTGATCAAAACATCATCGATGACAGGCAATAGCAGCTGCTTGCCGGAGCCCTTCGGACGATCAACGACCCATACGTCATTTGCGCCAGGGCTTAGTATTTCCGATATGGTGCCAAGCTCCTCGCCTTCTTCCGTCACGACGCGGCAGCCTATAATTTCATGATAATAATATTCGCCGTCGTCCAAATCAACCAGATTGGCTTCGGACACCTTAAGCACCCAGCCCTTATATTTCTCTACCTGATTAATATCAGTGAAGCCCTCAAGCTTCAGTATGTATACGGTTTTGTTCTCCCGTGCGCTAATGACCTTCACTTCAAGCGATGCTCCGCTTTCCTCGTTCAGCATGAGCAGCTTGCTCCCGGGTGCGAAGCGAACATCCGCAAAATCCGTTTGCGACAATATTTTCAGCTCTCCGCGAATACCGTGCGTATTAACTACCTTTCCGACCGTAAACCATTTTTCGCTCATTACAACCAGCCCTTCATATGTGTATCCCTCTATTATACATGCAAAAACGGCATCGTTCCACGTTGGAGACGAAGCCGTTTGGATATGCGCAGTGTTTAAAATAGCTGCATATTAAAAAAAGGCTAGGACATACATCCTAACCTTCCCTCCATTACGTGCATCATGACATAATGTCGACGATGACGCGCTTTTGCGATTTGACGGAAGCAGAAGTCACTACCGTACGCATCGCTTTCGCAATGCGTCCCTGTTTACCGATGATTTTACCGATATCCTCGGGGTGAACCGAAAGCTCGTATATCGTGCCACGGTCATCATCCTTCACATTGATTTGCACCTGATCAGGATGATCAACCAATGCCTTCGCTATGACAAGAATCAATTCTTTCATCTCAAGGCCCTCCGCTATTCAACAGTTATTTCTGTTGCTTAAGCTCATGGAACTTTTTAAGAACACCTGCTTTGGAAAGCAAGTCACGAACTGTATCAGAAGCTTGCGCTCCTGTTTGCAGCCATTTCAACGCTTTTTCTTCATCGATCTTTACTTGAGCCGGTTGTGCAACCGGGTTATAAGTGCCGATCTCTTCGATAAAACGTCCGTCACGCGGCGAACGGGAATCCGATACTACTACGCGGTAGAAAGGAGCTTTATGAGCACCAATTCTTTTCAAACGAATACGTACTGCCATGAAAATTCACCTCCTTCAAAGAGTAAACAGCGATTAAAACGGGAACTTCATATTTTTGCCGAGCATGCCCTTTAGGCCTTTCTTGCCGCCCTTCGGACCTTTCGGCCCCATCATCGATGAGAATTGCTTCATCATTTTTTTCATGTCGTCAAACTGCTTAATGAGGCGGTTAACCTCGACGATCGTCGTGCCGCTGCCTGCAGCTACACGTTTGCGACGGCTGTGATTAAGCAGCTCCGGCTTTTGCTTCTCCTCTTTCGTCATGGAGCGGACAATCGCCTCGACTCGGCCGATTTGTTTCTCATCGACCTTCATATCCTTCATGCCCTTCATCTTGTTCATGCCGGGCAGCATATCCATAATTTGATCGAGCGGCCCAAGGTTGCGAACCTGCTCCATCTGCTCCAGGAAATCGTCGAACGTAAATTCTGCTGTACGCATTTTACGTTCCATTTCCTTCGCTTTCTCCGCATCGATGTTCGACTGCGCCTTCTCGATCAAGGAGAGCATATCGCCCATTCCGAGAATCCGGGAAGCCATACGCTCCGGGTGGAACGGCTCCAAGGAGTCGATCTTCTCACCCATCGCCGCGAATTTAATCGGGCAGCCTGTTACGGCTTTAACCGAAAGCGCCGCGCCACCGCGGGTATCGCCATCGAGCTTCGTCAGCACAACACCCGTTAAAGCGAGCTGTTCATGAAAGCTTTGTGCAACGTTAACTGCATCTTGCCCTGTCATCGCATCAACAACGAGCAGCACTTCATCCGGCTTCGTAACCTGATGGATTTGCTTCAGCTCTTCCATCAGCTCTTCGTCGATATGCAAGCGGCCGGCGGTATCGATGATGACATAATCATTGCCGTTCTCTTTGGCATGCTGGAGTCCGGCACGCGCAATTTCTACAGGCGAGGTTTGATCACCCAAGGAGAAAACCGGCGCATTGATTTGATCGCCGAGCACTTGAAGCTGCTTGATTGCCGCGGGACGATAGATATCACACGCGATAAGAAGCGGCTTATTATTGCTCTTCTGTAGGAGCTTAGCCAGCTTGCCCGTCGTCGTTGTCTTACCGGCACCCTGCAAGCCCGCCATCATAATGACGGTTGGAGGCTTGTTCGCCTTCGCAAGCTTGCTTTGCGTGCCGCCCATCAGCTCGGTCAGCTCTTTATTTACGATATCGATGACGACCATGCCGGGTGTAAAGCTCTTTGACACATCGAGGCCGATAGCCCGTTCCTTCACCTTCGCGATAAAGTCCTTCACGACCTTGAAGTTAACGTCCGCCTCGAGAAGCGCCAATCGCACCTCACGCATTGCTTCGCTAACATCTTCCTCGGAAACCTTACCTTTGCCCCTCAGCTTGCTGAACACATTTTGAAGCCGACTTGATAAGCTCTCAAATGCTGCCATGTACCGTCACCTCCACTCATTATGTTTTAATCGGTTATTTGAAATTGTGCAATCATGCTCATGAGCGCCTGCCTGTCCTGCTCGGCAATCGAAAGCTCATTCACGCTGTTCACGAGCTGCACGGTTAATTGTAGAAGCGATTCATGCCGGACAAGCAAGCCGAGCTTGCTCTCATAGCTCTCAAGCACCTGTTCGGCACGCTTGATATGCTCGTATACCGCTTGTCTGCTTATGCCGAATTCGGCTGAGATTTCTCCAAGTGAGAAGTCGTCGTGAAAATAATATTTGAGAAACGTCCGCTGCTTCTCTGTCAAGAGCGGCTCGTAAAAGTCGAACAACAAGTTTATACGGGTCGTTTTGGATAAGGCATCTGGTTCATTTGCTTTCATCCCGTCAGCCCCTCCTGTTATTAAGCTTGTGTCACCGACAAGGTAAATACCTTTACACCTGACAACGTCTTTTATCATACATGACGTCATAGGCAGCTGTCAAGCATTTCCCCTTGTCACCTTTAAAAGCCGCATTAACAACCGCTCCACATGACTTAAAACCAGCTTATTCAGCTGTTTTTTCCTCGTCCTGCAATTCCTCGCGCTGAATTAATCCAGCGAACAACGCATGAATGAACTGCTCCGAATCAAATTGCTGCAGGTCGCCCATCTTCTCGCCCAGTCCAACAAGCTTCACTGGTAAGCTGAGCTCATTACGGATCGCGATGACGATGCCCCCTTTTGCCGTCCCGTCAAGCTTCGTCAGCACTAGGCCGGTAACGCCGCTCTTCTCGCCGAACAGCTTCGCTTGGCTGAGCGCGTTTTGACCAGTCGTTGCGTCAAGAACGAGCAACACCTCATGCGGAGCATCCGGCAACTCGCGCTGAATGACGCGGAAAATTTTGTTCAGCTCTTCCATCAAATTCGTTTTATTTTGCAGCCTGCCTGCCGTGTCGCATAAGAGCACATCTACGCCGCGCTGCTTGGCAGCTTGCACCGCATCGAACATTACGGCTGCCGGGTCTGATCCCGATTGCTGCTTGATCACGTCAACGCCAACGCGCTGGCCCCATACCTCAAGCTGCTCGATCGCTCCTGCACGGAACGTATCGCCTGCTGCCATCAGTACGCTTTTGCCCTCGCTCTTGAACTTATGCGCCAGCTTTCCGATCGTTGTCGTTTTGCCGACGCCGTTAACGCCTACGAACAAAATAACGGTGATTCCGCTTGGCGCCATGCGCAAGCCGGATTGATCGTCACCCTTCATTAGCTGAATCAGCTTCTCGGACAAAATAGGCTGCAAATCGGCAGCGTCCTCGATCTTGCGCTTCTTCACCTCGACGCGAAGCTCGTCAATCAGCTGCATGACGGTATTAACGCCGACATCCGCGCCGATTAGAATTTCTTCAAGCTCCTCATAAAACAGCTCGTCGATCTTCTTGCGGCGCGTAATGAGCTCCTCGACCTTCTCAACGAACGCAGTGCGCGTCTTCGACAAGCCCTCTTTAAAAATATTCGTTACCGCTTCGGTCTTCGTTGCGATACTTTCCTTCAGCTTCTTAAAAAAACTCATCGGTTCAACTCCCCATCCTCACATTGCCGGTTTGTCTTTATTTATGCGGATACCGGCTCTTCCTCATCCTCTAAGCGTACGGATACCAGCTTCGATACCCCGCCTTCCTCCATCGTAACGCCGTACAGCACATCCGCCTCTTCCATCGTACCTTTGCGATGCGTAACGACTATGAATTGCGTCAGCTCCGAAAACTCGCGCAAATATTGCGCGAACCTGGATACGTTTGCCTCATCGAGCGCGGCTTCAACTTCGTCAAGCACGCAGAACGGAACCGGCTTCACCTGCAAAATGGCAAACAGCAATGCTATTGCCGTCAGTGCGCGCTCACCGCCCGAGAGAAGCTGCAGGTTTTGCAGCTTCTTGCCCGGCGGCTGCGCAACGATGTCGATGCCGGTATCAAGCACGCGATCCGGCTCAACGAGCACTAGATCTGCCCTGCCTCCTCCGAACAACTTCGCGAATACGACGACAAAATGGCCGCGAATCGCTTCAAAAGTCGTTTTAAACCGCTTCGACATCTCCTCATCCATCTCACGGATAACCTGATACAGCGTTGTCTTCGCGTCTATAAGATCATCCTTCTGCTCCGATAAAAACTGAAACCGTTCGCTTACCCGCTCATATTCCTCAATCGCGCCAAGGTTAACCTCGCCGAGCGACGTAATTTGGCGTTTGATGTCCCGTACCTCGTTCTGTGTCCCAAGAACATCCTCCGGCACTGGATACTGCTCCTTAGCCAGCTCGTAGCTAAGCTCATATTCCTCGCTAAGCTTGCGAAGCAAGTTATCGAGCTCAACGTCGAGCCGGTTAGCGGCGATTTCGGTTTGCCGCATTTGCTCCTCAACCTGCCTGAGCTGCGCGCGCTGCTCCTTCGTCTCACTCTCGCCCAAATCAAGCTCGGCAATACGCTGTGCACGCGCGGATCGCTTCAGATCCGTCTGTTCTGCGCATTCTTGCTTCTTTATTCGGAGGTGATTGAGCTGCTCGATCTGCTGAACCGTCTCGTTCGCATGTCTTTCTATCTCTTCCTCTTGCTGAACAGATAACGAGCGCAGCCCTTCCAGCTCCTGCTTCGCCCGCTGAATGTCAGCCCGCACGCGCGCCGATTGATCCTCGAACGAAAGCTTCTCCTGATCCGTCTTGGCTGCTGCGATTTTAATATCGGTAAGCTGGCCTTGCAGCTCTTCCTTAGCGGATTCGCTCGCTTTGCGGCGCTCCTCCGCCATGCGGATTGCTTCCTGCAGCCTTACTTCATCGAGAACAAGCTGCTCCAAACGAAGCTCAGCCGCTGCTGCAGCTGCCTGCACATCCTTTTGCTCGGATAAATGCGTATTGCGGTCTGCCGAATACAGCTGCCGCTGCTCATCCAGATGTTTGGCTTCATTATGAAGCTGCTGAAGCTCAGCCCTAATTTGCTGCTCTTCAATGCGGCTTTTCTCGCCTTCCGCACGAAGCTCCTCGATATTATGAGTTCTTATCGAATGCTCCTTGCGCAAATCGCTAAGCTTGCTGCGCAGCTGCTCAACCATCCGGCGTGCATCGGCAATCTCTTGATCAAGCCCGTCGATCTGGCGTTGACGTCCAAGCAAGCTTGCGCCCTTCTTCTGCAAGCTGCCGCCCGTCATCGAGCCGCCCGCGTTGACGATATCGCCTTCAAGCGTCACGACGCGATAGCGGTATTGGCATTTTGAGGCGATCCGGTTCGCTTGCTCAAGCGTTTCGGCAAGCAGGACGTTGCCGAGCAAATTGTTGACGATTGCGGCGTAACGAGAATCCGAGCTGACCAAATCTGCCGCTACCCCAACAAAGCCCTCTACGGATTCCGCAGTCCGTTTGTCATGTTCGGGCACTTGCCTGCCGCGAATGACGTCAAGCGGAAGGAAGGTTGCCCGTCCAAGCTGGCGCTGCTTCAAGAAAGCAATCGCGGTACGAGCTGTTTTCTCGTCCTCCATGACAATATGCTGCAAGGCACCGCCAAGCGCTGTCTCAACTGCGGTTTCGATCCGTTCCGGAACACGGACAAGCTCTGCCACCGCGCCATGGACACCGCTGATTCCGCCGTTGCCGCGCCTTGAAGCTTTGAGCACTTCTTTAACCCCTTGCATAAAGCCGTCGAGCGCATCCTGCATTTCCTTCATCGTGTCGCGCCTCGATACATGGCTGTCGAGCTTTTGCTCCCACTTGCGAATCGCTAGCGTTACTTCTTCCAAGCTTTGCGAAATCGCTCTCGTTTGCTCGGATTCGGTAAGCGTCTTGCTTCTTGCCTGCTCAAGCCGCGCAAGCGTAGACTCAAGCGCCTCCGCTAGCTCCGAACGCCTCGCATCCAACTTCTCTTGCTGCTCCAGCCACTTGGTCTCGTCCTCGCTAATCCGCTCCATACGCCGCTGCAATGTATCCTGTTGCTGCGCCGCATATCTGATTTCATTGCGATGCTGAGCCATAGCGCTGAGCACCTCGAGCAGTTCGCTCTTAAGCGTCTCCTCAGCATCAGCAACCGCGCCGCCTGCAACGCCAAGCAAACGAGCTTCCTCTTCGGATATTTTCGAGCGAAGATCGGCAAGCTGCAATTGAAGCGCTGCTGCACGGCTGCGGAATTCCGCTTCCTCCTGCGTCATCGTGCCAATTCTGGCATCCTGCGATGCAATGGATTCCTCCAATTGCCGCTTATTTTGCTCCAAATTGCGTTTGCGTTCTTTCAAAACCTCGCCGTAGCCTTCGCATTTCTCAAAATCCTCGCTAATTTGCAGCATCGCTTCATGAAGCTGATCGAGCGCCTGCTCAAGTTCCCGCAGCTGCTGGCGATCCTTCTCCAAATGCGCATCATGCTTGCTGACAACGGTGGAAAGCTGAAGCTGCTCCTGCGTCAACCGCTCAAGCTTGCCGTTTGCTTCCGTCCATGTGCCGTGGATTTGTTCAATGTTATGTACGTACATCGAGATTTCTTTCGTTTTGAGCTGCTCCTTAAGCGCCTTGAAATGGATAGCTTTCTCGGACTGCTTGCGCAGCGGGCCAACCTGATCCTCAAGCTCCGTGACAAGATCGTGGATGCGCAGCAAATTCGTCTCGGTTTCGTCGAGCTTCCTCTGTGCCTCGCGCTTACGCGACTTGTACTTGACAATGCCGGAGGCTTCCTCAAAAATACCGCGCCGATCCTCGGAGCGCGTACTTAAAATCTCTTCAATTCGGCCTTGTCCAATGATGGAATAAGCCTCTTTACCGATACCGGTATCCATGAACAGCTCGGTAATATCTTTTAGCCTGCATGGCTGCTTGTTAATTAAATATTCGCTGTCGCCGCTTCGGTGCACACGGCGCGTCACGGTCACCTCGTTGTACTCAAGGGGAAGCGCACCGTCGGCATTGTCTAGGGTCAGCGAAACCTCGCTGTAGTTAACAGCTTTACGAGCGTCGCTTCCGGCAAAAATAATATCCTCCATCTTGCCGCCGCGCAGACTCTTCGCGCTTTGTTCGCCCAACACCCAGCGTATGCCGTCCGAAATGTTGCTTTTACCGCTGCCGTTTGGCCCAACCACCGCAGTGATCCCGGTTACAAACTCCATTTCCGTCCGATCTGCGAAAGACTTAAAGCCTGATAATTCAATCCGTTTCAGAAACATGTCTTGGTTTTCACCTCACCCCTCATTGTACCACATCTTATGGGCCTTGATAACCATTATGGCGGCTAAAAACAACCACTGCGCGTCTGCTTTCGCCTTGCTCGCGCCACACTTGTTCATTCTTCTTTCTGCAAAAAAAGAGAGAGCGTCCAGAGGGCCGTATGGCCTGCTTTGGACACTCTCTTCGCTGATTAGACTTGCTCCTGCGATAGCGTACGCCATGCTTCAGCCGCTGCGCGCTGCTCCGCTTCCTTCTTCGTTCTCCCGCTTCCAACGCCAAAACGTTCTTCCCCGAGATATACCTCAACGACAAATTCACGGTCATGCGCAGGTCCACGTTCCTCAATGATGCGATATTCAACGGCGCCAAGCCCATGATGCTGCGAGCGCTCCTGAAGCTTCGACTTGGAATCCTTCACTAGCAGGCCGTAATCGTTAGACTCAACGAATGGGAACATGTGCTCATTCAAAAATGCCCTCGTCTGCTCAATGCCTGCATCAAGGAAGATCGCACCAACAAATGACTCAAACAAGTCAGCAAGCAGCGCTTGACGCTGCCTGCCGCCGAGCTGCTCTTCACCGCGCCCTAGCAGCACGTGAGAGCCAAGCTCTAAACGTTCCGCGAATTGGGCCAAGGAAGGCTCGCACACGATCGATGCACGCATTCTCGTGAGCTCACCTTCCGGACGCTGCGGATAAGTTGCGAACAAATATTCCGACACAAGGAGCTGCAGGACAGCATCTCCGAGAAACTCTAATCGCTCATTATCCTGAGCAGAACCGCGCTTGTGTTCATTCACATAAGAGGTATGGGTAAAGGCCTGTCTGAGCAGCTTCGTCCGCTTAAAGCTGAGCTGCAGCCGCTGCTGCAGCTCATAGAAGGAATCACGCTTCATAAACTTTCATCACGATCGATGCATTGTGGCCGCCAAAGCCAAATGAGTTAGACAAAGCTGTCTTCACATTCGCTTCGCGCGGTTTATTCGGAACGTAATCAAGGTCGCACTCTGGATCTTGATTGTCCAAATTAATAGTCGGAGCAATGATGCCGTTTTTAAGCGTTAGGCCAAGAATAACGGCTTCAACGCCGCCAGCCGCACCAAGCAAGTGACCTGTCATCGATTTTGTTGAGCTTACTGCGACTTTGTAAGCATGATCTCCGAGCGCTTTCTTGATCGCCTTCGTTTCCGAACGATCACCAACCGGAGTCGATGTGCCATGCGCATTGATGTAATCGATCTCTGAAGGCTCAATTCCAGCATCCTTCAAAGCTTTTACCATACAGCGAGCAGCACCATCTGGATCAGGCTCAGTCATATGATGAGCGTCTCCGCTCATGCCGTAGCCAATGACTTCCGCGTAAATTTTTGCTCCGCGTGCTTGCGCATGCTCTAGCGATTCCAGCACCAGTACGCCGGCGCCCTCACCCATTACGAAACCATCGCGGTCCGTATCGAACGGACGGCTTGCCTTTTCAGGCTCCTCATTGCGAACGGACATCGCGCGCATCGAACAAAAGCCTGCCATGCCCGTAGGTCTGATCGTTGCTTCCGCTCCGCCTGCGATCATCACGTCGGCATCGCCGCGCTGAATCAGCTTGAATGAATCGCCGATCGAATGCGTTCCCGTTGCACATGCTGTTACAGCCGTGCTGTTCGGACCTTTTGCGCCAGTGAGCATCGATACCTGGCCAGACGCCATGTTTGCGATCATCATCGGAATAAAGAATGGGCTAACGCGCTTAGGGCCTTTTTCCAGCAAAATGTTATGCTGGTCTTCCCATGTGCCAAGTCCGCCGATACCGGAACCGACCATAACGCCAACGCGTTCAGCGTCCGCATTTTGACCTATTTGCAAATCCGCATCTTTAACCGCTAGTTGGCTTGCTACAGCTGCAAACTGCACGAAACGGTCCATTCTGCGAGCTTCTTTTTTATCTAAACCATAATCTTCGGGATTAAAATTTTTGATTTCTGCGGCAATACGTGTCGGGTATTCGGAGAAATCGAAAGCCTCAACAACCGATACCCCAGATTTTCCTTCTAACAGGTTACCCCAGAATTGCTCCAAATCGGAACCGAGCGAGGTAATAACCCCCATACCCGTAACTACAACTCTTTGTTTCATTCGATTCACCTCTATGTCCAGCAAAATAGATGTGCATGCTGCATCATCTTGTCCAATCTAATCGATGTTACTGTGATGCGTATACCCTGCTTATATTTCTCGGTAAATCCAAGCTATGCCGTTCGTAAACGGGGTGAGCCTTTACACTCGAAATATAAGGAGGTATAAAGTCGATAGTCGTACACAATCGTAATGATTGAAAATCACCTAGATGGAGAGAAGTCCCGTTTGTTAATAAACGGGACTTGTCCAACTTACGTATGAGATTGTATGTATTTAACTACTTCTCCCACAGTGGTGATTGTCTCAGCATCTTCATCAGAAATTTCCATATCAAACTCGTCTTCTAGCTCCATGACCAATTCAACGACATCAAGAGAGTCAGCGCCGAGGTCATCTTTAAATGAAGCTTCTAGTGTAACTTCCGCTTCGTCTACGCCTAGACGGTCGATGACGATACGTTTTACGCGATCTACTACTTCGGACATCCGGTTCACCTCCTCCATGGTATTATACGAGAATTAAAGATAAAATGCCATACGTAACCGTTTTAATTCCGAACAACGGAATTATTTGGTGTTACATATACATGCCGCCGTCTACGTGAATCGTCTGTCCAGTCATATAGGCTGAAGCATCCGAAGCAAGAAAACGAACCGCGTTTGCGATGTCGCTCGGATCACCGAGACGGGCAAGCGGGATTTGGCCGGATAAGGATTGGCGCATTTCTTCCGGAAGCTTATCCGTCATTTCGGTTTGAATAAATCCAGGAGCAACACAGTTAACGGTAATGCCGCGTGACGCAAGCTCGCGGGCGCTAGCCTTAGTTAGGCCAATGACGCCAGCCTTCGCCGCAACATAGTTCGCCTGCCCTGGATTTCCGAGCACACCAACGACCGAAGAAATGTTAATGATGCGGCCGGAACGCTGCTTCATCATAGAACGAGTGACCGCTTTAATGCCATTGAAAACGCCCTTGAGGTTCGTTTCAATGACTTGGTCGAACTCGTCCTCCTTCATACGCATGATTAAATTATCTCTAGTAATACCCGCATTATTCACCAAAATGTCCACAGCTCCGAATTGCTCGATGACTTCCTTCACCATCGCTTCAAATTCGTCCACTTTGCCGACATTAGCTTTGATGACTAATGCGCGTCTACCAAGAGCTTCGACGGCTTGTGCCGTTTCAGCTGCCGCAGCCTCGCTGCCGGAGTAGTTAATCGCAACATCTGCGCCTGCCTCGGCAAGTGCAATGGCTATCGATCTCCCGATTCCGCGCGACGCCCCGGTTACGAGCGCTTTCTTCCCTTCCAAGCTTGCAAACATTCTAATCCCTCCACCCTCATGATCAATATCTACAGCGCTTCAAGCGCGGAGATGCTGTTTATCGAAATGACACGAACGTTTTTGTCGATTTTTTTGATCAAGCCGGCAAGCACCGTTCCTGATCCGATTTCTACAAATGTATCCACGCCCTGATCGATTAGATAGCGTACGCTATCCTCCCAGAGCACAGGTGAATAAACCTGCTCGACTAGAAGCGAACGAATCTCATCAGCGGCCGTAACAACATTTGCTGTCACGTTTGCCACAACGGGAACAGACGCATCCTTCATCACAAGACCAGCGAGCGTCTCTTGAAGATTAGCTGCCGCAGGCTTCATCAGAGACGAATGGAAAGGACCGCTGACTTCGAGCGGAATGACCCGCTTCGCGCCGGCTTCTTCCTTGCCGCGTTCAACAACGGCTTGTACGCCTGCTGCCGTGCCTGATACTACGATTTGTCCTGGGCAGTTCACGTTTGCAAGCTCAACAGCCGAGCCTTCGGCAGTAATAGCCGCGCATAGCGCTGCGAGCGTCTCGCGCTCCGCGCCAAGCACTGCCGCCATTGCGCCAAGGCCGCTCGGAACGGCTTGCTCCATAAACTGTCCGCGAGCGCGAACGGTACGAACGGCGTCCTCGAAGGACAATACGCCGGCAGCAACAAGCGCACTGTATTCGCCTAGGCTGTGGCCCGCAACATAATCAGGCTTCAAGCCGCGTCCCTCAAGCGCCTCGAGTAGAGCAACGCTGACGGTAAGCAAAGCAGGCTGAGTGTTAGCCGTCTGCTTAAGCACGTCATCCGGCCCTTCAAATATAATGCTGCTTAGGGAGAAGCCTAGCGCTTCATCCGCTTGCGCAAAAATCGAACGCGAGCGGTCAAATGCCTCGTAGACATCTTTGCCCATTCCAACTGCCTGGGCGCCTTGTCCCGGAAAAACAAATGCTGTTTTACTCAAGTATGTTCCCCCTTGCGCACATTAACGGTTTGCTCCGCTTAAGAGCGGCCAAAGCCCGCATCGCGCTTTAAAATATAAGCCGGCCGTAAGAGAAAAGCTTATCTGTACTTATTTTATAGAAATGAGTTCCAAATGCAGATATACTACCAGACAAGCACCGAAGCGCCCCAAGTCAAGCCGCCGCCAAAACCAACGAGCACCAGCTTGTCGCCTTCATTCAAACGGCCTTGCTCCACCGCTTCGGCAAGCGCAACCGGAATGGAAGCCGATGACATGTTGCCGTACTTATCGAGGTTAATCATCGCTTTATCCTCCGACAGGTTAAGCCGGTTCAAAGCAGACTGAATAATGCGGATGTTCGCCTGATGCGGCACCAGAAGATCGATATCGTCCTTCTCAAGCCCTGCCTTCTGCAAGGCTTCCTCAGCTACACTTCCCATAATTCGAACGGCAAATTTGAAAACATCATTGCCGGCCATATGAATAAAGTGCTGCTTCGTCAGAATGCTCTCCTCCGATGCCGGAGTGCGGGAGCCTCCTCCAGAGACTTTAAGCAGTTCCCCGCCGCTGCCGTCAGCGCCAAGCTGGAAGGAGAGGAAGCCGCGGCCCTCTTCAACTTGCCCAAGCACAACGGCGCCTGCACCGTCACCAAACAAAATGCATGTGTTGCGGTCAGTGTAATCCGTAATGCGGGATAAAGTCTCGGCACCTACGACAAGCACATGCTTGTACATGCCGTTAGCCACCATGCTGGAGCCTGTCGCGAGCCCATAAATAAAGCCCGAGCAAGCAGCCGACAGATCAAAGGCAGCAGCTTTCTTAGCGCCCAGCTTATCTTGCAGCAAGCATGCAGTCGATGGAAAAAACATATCCGGCGTAATCGTAGCAACGATAATAAGATCAATATCTTCCGGCGTTAATCCAGCAGCAGCAATAGCTTTTAGCGAAGCATGCAGCGCAAGATCTGATGTTGCTTCCTGAGCGGACGCCAGACGGCGTTCTTTGATGCCCGTGCGTGTAACGATCCACTCATCGTTTGTTTCTACCATAGTTTCTAGCTCTTTATTCGTTAAAATGCGTTCGGGAACATATTTGCCTGTTCCGATAATGCCTACAGGATGTAAACTCATTTCGCACACTCACTTCCCGTTTATTTCTGCTGCAATGGTTTCGATCAATTGGCCCTGGATCGCGCTTCTTGCCTGCCTTACCGCATTCTTAACGGCAAGCGCGTCCGATGAGCCGTGACACTTCACGACCAGACCGTTCAGGCCAAGCAGCGGAGCGCCGCCATGTTCCTTATAGTCCATTCTTTTTTTCAACGAGCGAAGGTTAGGCATCATGATAGCCGCTGCAAGCTTCGTTAATAACGATTTGCCGAAAGCATCCTTAAGCGATGTGAAAATCGTACCCGCCGCGCCTTCCATCGCTTTTAGCATAATGTTGCCGGCAAAGCCGTCGCAAACAAGCACATCGCAATTACGGTTGAGAACGTCCCTAGCTTCGACATTGCCAATAAAATGAATCGGCGCTTGCTGAAGCAAAGCGTAAGCCGCTTTGGTCATCTCGTTTCCCTTCATCGCTTCCGTACCTACGTTCAGAAGGCCTACTCTTGGTTTATCCAAGCCATGAACCTTGGCACGGTAGATGCTGCCCATGATCGCATATTGGAGCAAATGCTCCGGCTTTGCATCCATGTTCGCTCCAAGATCAAGCGTCAAAATCCCTACATCATCCATCGTTGGCATCATAGGCGCAAGCGCCGGCCGTTCAATGCCATCCATTCTTCCGACAACGAGAAGTCCCGTCGCCATCAAAGCGCCCGTGTTGCCGGCAGAGAGCATCGCATCCGCTTGCTTCTCGCGTACGAGCTGTCCGGCAACGACCATGGACGCTCCTTTTTTGCGGCGCACCGCTCTAACCGGCTCATCATCGGCTCCGATAACCTCATCCGCATGGCATATGGTTATGTTAGAAGGCTTCTGCCCCTTCATGAGCGGTTCGATAACAGACGTATCGCCGACGAGCAGCAGCTCCGTATCCGGCCACTGCGCCGCCGCATCAAGCGCTCCTTGCACAATTAAGCTTGGAGCGTTATCCCCGCCCATAGCATCAATAGCGATCCGCACGTTCGTCTCCTCCTTCAGTATCTGTGTCTCCCGCGGACCGAAAAATAACAAAGTTACCTTGGAACACCATTTCATCGCCAACATACGTGAACAGCTCGACCTTTGCCTTGCTCCGCTCGCCCGAGATGGAACGAACATAAGCTTTGGCAATACATTTCTCCCCAAGCTTAACGGGACGAATGAACCTAATGTCCGCTGTTACGGTTAGCGCAATTTCATCATCTATAATAGCAACTGCCAGTGAATTCGCTTGTGCAAACACGTGATGGCCCCTGGCGATTCCGGTTCTGGAGAATACATGCTCCTCGCGAATCTCGAACACCGAGATGCCGCTCTTGTCCAATTCCAGATCGACGATGTCACCGATCACCTCATGCAATGGCAACGATCGAACCGAATCATAAGAACGCTCAGCCATCAGCTTAAGTCTTTCTCTAAGCTCCGGAATACCTAGCTCCATTCGGTCAAGCCGAATCGTTTGGATGCTTACTTTCAGCAGTCGCGTGAGCTCCCGATCGGTTATAAAAGGATTTTCATCAATATGTCGGGCAAGCTGCTGATGCCGCTGCCGTTTGGGCATTCGTTCGATGTTCGGCACCACCTTTTACCGTATAGTAACATAAACGATTCTAATCGCGCCTCAGCCTCGCATGAAACCGGTACGATTAGTATATGTATGCTGCTTGATATTATCACCTGGTACTAATTAAGTATATAAAAAAATACGCCCGAGCGCAATCCAGCATGTAAATTTACAGTTTATAACATTGTTAAACAGCTTACTTAATGCTCTATTACAGCAAAAAATAGCACCTCATCGCGAGATGAAGTGCTATTTCTGACATCAATCCACTATTGGGAAATGATCTCTTTTGTTTTGTAATATCCACAAACTTTGCATACGTGGTGAGCCAATTTCAACTCTCCGCATTGCTCACACTTCACCATGCCCGGTACTGCAAGTTTGAAATGCGTACGACGTTTATCACGGCGAGTCTTGGATGTTCTACGCTGAGGTACTGCCATATTTAACACCTCCTTCAAAAATTCAATCAGCATTACGCTTATTCCTTAAATAGATCCTTTAGCGCCGCAAAACGAACGTCAATCTTTTCGTTGGAGCAGCTGCATTTGTGCTCATTTAAGTTCTGTCCGCAAGTCTGACAGAGACCTTTACAGTCATTGCTACAAAGCGGTGCAAAAGGCATGAACAGCTGAAGCGCTTCTTCCACATAAGGCCTCAAGTCCAGTCTTTCTCCATTCACCTCAATGAAGTCATTCTCTTCCTCTTCCATATCCTCATCGCGTTCTTCGTCAGCCGCAGGACGCTTGAATACTTCCGAGAAACGAATAACCGTATGGTCCTTCACCGGTTCGAGACAACGTGAGCAAGGAAGCTCGAGATCAATGGCCAGCTTGCCATCAACTTCAATGAATCCTTCATGCCCAGTTACCTGAAGCGATACATGGAGCGGTCCCGTACGATAAACATCTTGGCGTCCTTTAAACAGGTCACTGACATCCAACTGTTCGTCAACTGTCAATTTCAACCCTTTGGACATTGTTTCTTGAATATGAAACTGCATCAGATCACCCCAAACAAACAAAGATTATTATATCTATCAGAATACCGTTTTGTCAACATTTTCACACTGCTTTTCCTTAAGTCTTTGAGCAGCCCGTGATTGAGCGCCTTCACTATGCTATAGTGAAACGACCAACATTTAACAGAGAGAGGACCCAAGCGAATGCGCACAGTCGGACTTATCGTCGAATACAACCCGTTTCATAACGGACATTTGTATCATTTGCAACAATCGCGCAAAATAACGCAGGCAGACGCCGTCGTTGCCGTCATGAGCGGCCATTTCCTCCAGCGCGGCGAGCCCGCCCTGCTCGATAAGTGGGCAAGAACGCGCATGGCGCTCGAGGGCGGCTGCGATCTCGTTATCGAGCTGCCGGTCGCATACGCGACGCAAGCTGCCGAATGGTTCGCCTACGGCGCAGTATCCCTGCTGGAGGCGACTGGCGTCGTCGACAGCTTCTGCTTCGGCACCGAGAACGGCGAACTTGAGCCGCTGCTGCAAGCTGCCGAGATCGTCGCACATGAGCCTCAGGCGTTCAAATTGCTTTTAAAGCAGCAGCTTCAAACGGGAATGAGCTACCCAAGCGCTTACAGCAGCGCAATAACCGCTTATTTATCGGACCAAGGTTATGCTTCCGCAGCGAAGTTCCCTTTCTCGCTGCCAAATCATACTTTAGCGCTCCATTACCTGCTCGCTTTAAAACGACTCGGCGGCAAAATGGAGCCTTTCACCATCACGCGTGAAAAAGCCCAATATAATCAGGATACGGCAACCGACAGCCAGATCGCAAGTGCGACCGCGATTCGCAAGCTGCTGCTTGAGCAGCGCTCGCTCGATGAAGCTCGCGCATATGTTCCCGAGTCAACCTATCGCATCCTGCAGCAAGAATGGTCGGCTGGCAGATGCCCGATTAGCTGGGCATCCTTTACAGACACGTTGCTGCATGCAGTCGTCACCCGTTCGCCAGCGGAGCTTGCACACATGCATGAACTATCAGAGGGACTGGAGCATCGACTGCTGAACGCCCTTCCGAAGCTCAAGTCACGAGAATTCGAAGACATCTTGGAAGCATTGAAAACGAAGCGCTACACGCGAACGAAGCTTCAACGCGCGCTTCTTGCCATTCTGCTCGGACACAGCAAAGCTGATCTTACGCAACAAAAGCTCGCTTCGGGTGTTGAATATATAAGAGTGCTCGGTTTTACGGAAAAAGGCAAGCATTTATTGCGCCGCATGCGCAGCTCCGCATCGCTGCCCGTACTAAATAGCGCAGCTAGGCCGCCAAAACCGTTCCGCTACCTAGAGCTGGATACGCAGGCAAGCAGCGTTTACATGCTTGGTGTTTCTAGGGCAGCGTCTCCGCAGCCGCTGTTCCGAGACTTTACGGACAAGCCGATTACGATTGAACAAAATTAAATTTATAAGTTAATTGGCACTTGCAGCATGGAACGTTTTTATTTGATCGATCGCTTCATCCAGCGTGCTAACGCTGACGACCTTCATCGAGGTGCCTAGTGATTTGGCTTTGGCGCTTGCATCCTCGAAATTATCGGCAGGCGCCAGAAAGAGCTGAGCGCCTTTTTTGCTTGCAATAATAATTTTTTGCTTGATGCCGCCGATCGCACCGACCTTCCCGTCTACGGTAATCGTCCCAGTCGCCGCAATGCGATGTCCGCCGGATAAATCACCATTCGTGAGCAGATCCAGTGATTGAAGGGCAAAAACGAGTCCAGCAGACGGTCCCCCGATCTCTCCAGCCGTTATAGTCAGTTGATTATCGAGATCGGTCGGGACCAAGCTGCGAAGCTCGGTTAAGCCAACAATGCCAAGCGTCTTTAAAAATTGCTCATTTGTCTTATCCGATTCAAATGCGTTTGCAGGAAAGATTACGCTAAGGCGTTTGCCGCCGCGGTCGATGTCAAACTGAATCGGCTTATCTTTGCTGCTCGCTTGCAGCGTCTCCAGCATCTCATCTATACTGCCTAACGGCTGTTTGCTTGTCATGCCAAGAAGCTTGTCTCCCGCTTGGAAGGCATTTGGATCGGCATGCTCCGCCATAAGAACGTCGGATACGATTAGGCCATCCGTTCTGCGCTCATAGGGCAAACCGGCGTAGCGATAAGCAGCCTCGATGGCGTTATTTTGCGACCCCTGCATGATGACATTCAGACGTTCTGCATACTGTTCCTTCGTATAGCCCCGAAGCACGTCTTTTTTGAGATGAACCTCCATGTTTGCGTTCAGCATTGACGAGAAGGCATGCAAAAAGTTCGGCTCCGTCAACTTGACCGCCGTCAGCAAAAACTCCCCTTTGCCCAGCCGATCCCCCGCTTCTATCTTAACCATCGGCTTAACCGGAACAGCAATTCCTGGTTCATATACGACATAAGGTGTAGGAGCATACAATAATATCCACATAAATGCTGCGGTCGATAGCACAATGATAGCTATTCTCCGCATATCCGACCGTTGCTTTTTCACCCGCCACTCCCCACTTCCATTCAAACTTCCATTTTGCATACCAGACATACCAAAAAACGCTCTATGGCTGTACACGCCAACCCATGTGGTCTATCAAGCGCTGCACATGCGTACTATTTAACGTATAGGATTGTCCATTTCTTCATGACAGCAGCAAGCTTATTGCCAAGTCCGACCACGCTTTGCCCCAGCGTCTTAAAGGAGTTGAGTAGCATTGGCTAAAACGGTTCTATTAGCGTTCCTGTCCATATTGCTTGTCGCAGCTATTATTGTTCAGCCGGATGCTTCCTTTCAATCCTCGCTGCAAGGACTCACCGTATGGTGGAATATCGTATTTCCCGGCTTGCTGCCGTTTCTCGTATTATTTGAGCTGATAACCGCCTTCGGGCTTGCAAATGCGATGGGATCACTGCTCCAGCCGATGATGAGCAAATGGCTTAAGCTGCCAGGAGAAGCCGCGCCCGCAATCTTTCTAGGCTGGATGGGCGGCTACCCTGCAGGTGCAGAGGCGGTTGCTTCCTTGCGCAAAAAGAATGTCGTGTCAAAGCAACAGGGCCAGCGAATGCTAGCCCTGGCGCATATGCCCAACCCCTTGTTCATGCTCGTCGTCGTTGGCGCAGGATTTCTGCATAAGCCCATTGTTGGAGCCATCATAGCTGTAGTTGTATGGTTATCCGCGCTATGGGTGATGCTTCTAATGACAATTATAAGCCGTAAAGAACAGACCGCTAAAGCTGCCGCTCCAACTGCGAGCGATGACGAGCAACCACGCGGCATGCTTCAGCGAGCAGCCGAAGCGCTTCGCATCGGCAGGGAGCAGGACGGCCGCAGCTTCGGCAAAGCGCTGGGCGATTCCGTCACTGCAAGCGTTCAGAAGCTTATGATGATCGGCGGCTTTATGATTTTCGCCGCTGTGCTCGCTAAATTGTCCGAGCCGCTGATTGCCCCGCTTCTGGACAAAGCTGGGCTTAGCTTCATCAGCCAAGCCTTTTTTGAAGGTCATTTAGGCGCCTACTCCGCTGCTATATGGAATGCACCGGGAGCGGGAACGCTCGGCAACGCCGCCGCTATCGCTGCGGTTCTCGCATGGAGCGGTCTGTGCGGCATTTTGCAGGCGGGCTATTCCATTACCGGCACCGACATCAAGCTGCTCCCGTTTGTCGCATGGAGAATTGCTCACGCCTTGCACGCCCTTCTGTTTATGCTGCTGCTATGGAAGCCGCTCACGACGCTGCTGCGTCCTTTGCTTGCCCCAGGCGCCGTGCCAACATTCGCTGACGGCTCCATCATGCCAGACAGCTCCGCTATCGTTGCGGTCAAAGCCGGTGATCTTCCGTTTTTATGGCAGTTCTCACTGCCAGCCTGCATCCTGCTCGCCCTAATCGGCTTGCTAGTTTCCGCCATATTGCTGCCATATCGCCGAGCTGGCAAAACATGATATACAATGGATCAAATGATGGCTGTTTTCACAAAGCTGCTCAGCTCTTCGGTTTGTATTTCTCGCGTAATTGCGTCTCCACGACAGGCGGAACCAGTTCATGGACAGCCCCGTGGAATTGGGCGATTTCTTTTACAATGCTGGAGCTCAAATAAGAGTACTTAGGATTAGTCATCATAAACATCGTATCGATTTCGGCATCGAGCAGATGGTTCGTCGAAGCGAGCTGAAGCTCGTATTCAAAATCGGTTACCGAACGAATCCCTCTAATAATAACGTTAGCTTGGCGTGATTTCATAAATCGGACGAGCAGATCACGGAAGCTGTCTATCTCTACATTCGGAATATCCCGCGTAACTTCCGCAAGCAGCGCTTTGCGTTCTTCGACGCTGAACAGCGGATTTTTGCTTGAATTATTCAAAACGGCTACAATAAGCCGATCAAATTGTTTGGCGGATCTGCGAATAATGTCTAAATGACCATAAGTTACAGGATCAAAGGTACCTGGGTACACCGCTACTCGCTCTTGTTTATTCGTTGACATCTGTTACACTCCCGTCGTGACTCTCTTTGTTGGTATATTGATAAATGGACACGGCGGTATCCCCGTATTTCGCATGCTTCAGCTGCTCAAAATGCTCCATCTGCTCCGAATACCGGTGAGCGGCGTCATGCTCGACGACTATAATCGCATCCGGCTCCAGCATTTGTTTCTCTACGAGCTGTGCCATCAAGCTATCCATCGTAATCATTTTGTATGGCGGATCAAGAAAAACAAGCCGGAACTTCTGCCCCCGCTTCGCTAGCGCTTTCAATGCGCGCTCCGCATCATTCCTATAAATTTCAGCAGCGCTTCCCATCTTCGCCGTTTGCACATTTTGACGAATAACATCGATGCTTATATTTTCCCGATCAACAAACACCGTACGCTCAATCCCTCTGCTCCAAGCCTCTATGCCCAAACCGCCTGTCCCTGCAAAAAGGTCCAGCGCCAGTCCTCCGTCGAAGTAAGGTCCAATCATGCTGAAAATAGCTTCCTTTACCTTATCCGTTGTCGGCCTCGTATTCATGCCAGGCACAGCCTTCAGCGTGCGGCCCTTGGCCTCGCCCGCAATGACTCTCACTCCAATTGCCCCCTTCTATCTCATTCCAGCCTATCGTACCATAGAACCCCTTTCACAATAAAGCAGAGCCTATCAAAAAAACGGACTAACAAATGATGTATATTTCCCCAGCAAACCGGACATGATAAACTCATCGGCGTCGCAAGATGTCGTAGACAACCGCGGAGAAGACTTACGTTTCCCCATAAGCTCTTCGTCCGGTTTCTCCTCTCCCATGAAAAGGGCGCTCCGAAAGGGGCGCCCGATTTTTTGTTTAAAGCTTAAATATAATAAGTTTTTTATTATACATTCTATATACTTGTCCAATCTCTCAATAAAGCAATCCCCAAAAAAATCACTCCTCCTCATAAGCAGTCATTTCCATCGTTTTTTTTGCGATGTCAAACCCATAACCCCTGCCCATCAAAAACTGAATGCATTTTTGTTTCCACTCTCGTTCTGATTTTGTTTTTCTTTTGTAGGTTTCGATTTTACTTTTGAGCGCTTTCGCGGCTGACTCTAGCTCATCCGACTCTGATATTGCGCTGAGTGCCATATCAATGCTCGTTTGTTCAACGCCTTTTTGTTTTAGTTTTTGGGCAATCATTCGTTTGCCATTTTTCTTTAGGTTCGAGCCGTCTTTTGCAAACTTGCGCGCGTAATCTTCATCATCCACGAATTTATAATGTCTGGCCCATTCTAGTGCCTTCTGCACAACACCTTCTTCATATCCCTTTTTGGTCAATTTCTCAATAAGGATATGCTGCGTTTTATTCATCAAGTAGCTCGTAATATAGCCTTTTGCCTTCTCGAGCTCGTCTTCAAACAAAACCGACTCCAATTTTGCAGGGTCCACTTCCTGATCCACCTGGAGCTTATGTTTAGCGACTGCATAGGCAGAAACACCTACAAGAAATTGATCATCTACATATACATTAACACGATCTTTGTTCCGCTTTTGAGCTTCTACACTCGTGATCTTGGGCATGATTGTCTCCTACATTATTAGGTTTTACATGGATGCAAAACTAATATTTATATTTTTTATCATTTCATCTCTTATCTTACCAGTAATTCATGCCATCTTTATGTATTTAATATGCTTATTTTTCTACTATTTTATCTACCTCTGCTTCGTATCGAAGCGCTCAGCCCGAACCATAAGCGATGCAAAGCCGGATCATGCACCGCTGCATACCGTTCTAAGGAGATGTTCATTATGGTGCTATTTGCTATTCTTTTTGTCTTGATTGCCGCACTTAATATTTTCTTTTCTAAATTCGGATGCATATGAGATATGGTTGGATGGTAAAAGGTAATTCCGAGCCTAGCGATGCTTACATTCTAATGAGTAGGATCAGCAGTATCATTATACTGATCGTATTTTTCTTTGTTTTCCTTCGTTTCTTATTATAATTCTCTCCCCGCAAATGAATGACAGCGCAATGACAAGAAGAGGGCAACCTCTTCTTTTTTGCTCCACCCTGCTCTCTCATTCCGCCTTAGGTGTCAGTTATCCATATAAGGCTAGTATCCTATCGGAACAAACATACAATCACATAGCTCTATCAACTCATATTCTACATGGTAGTCAAGATAGGGAGGTGTTATTGATGTCTGGAAGTGAATGCGGTTCTAAAAACAGTCTTGGTTTTATTCTGGTACTGTTCATATTGTTAGTTATTGTCGCATGCAGTTGCCGCGTATTTGGCTAAATTATTAACATCTAGCGTATTTAAATTATTTGGAGGTCATATAAATCATGCACAATAAAATTGGTTTGATTCTGGTGCTTTTCATCCTACTAGTGATTGTTGTTTGCAGCTGCGGCGTATTGGGACACAATGATCGCAGAGACGAAAGAAACGACGAAAGAAAAGATGATAGAAAAGATGAGAGAAACCATGACAGAATCAATAACAGAAGTAATATCTGCAGCCATAACAACAGATGTGGATTCGGTTACTAATTTTAATGCCAGCTTTTGGCTCCGTTACAAAAATCCTCGTCAAAAGGCCCATTTTATGGGTCTTTTGTGTTTTGAACCGTTCAGAAAGCCCCCGGCTTTCTCCAGAACAACTTTTTTGGATACGCGCAATAGAGTTTGCCTTCCGTTATTTTTGAGGCCGATAACAACACTGTTTCTCTAGACCCACACCTGTTTTCTCGGCTATCATTTTATTTATCTTGTTAAGGAATTGAGGTAACGAAATGAAAAACTCTTACAATGAAATTAGACAAGGAGAAAAAGGCGCATTACTAAGTATTTTTGCATACGTTTTTTTATCAGCCTTAAAATTAATTATTGGCTATTTTACTCACTCGGAAGCTTTATCAGCGGATGGGTTAAATAACTCGACTGATATTATTGCATCCATAGCCATATTAATTGGATTGAGAATCTCTAGAAAGCCGCCGGATAAGGATCATCGATACGGCCATTATAGAGCTGAAACGATTGCTGCGCTTATAGCCTCATTTATTATGTTTGCCGTTGGACTCCAGGTACTATACCAATCCATATTAAAGTTTAAAGCCCCCATAACGGAATCCCCTGATATGATCGCGGCATGGACTGCCCTCTTCTGTGCAGCTATTATATATTTGGTTTACATCTACAATATTCGACTAGCCAAAAGAACAAACAGTCATGCCATGATGGCAGCAGCCCAAGATAACCGGTCCGATGCGTTTGTAAGCATTGGTGCTTTTATCGGCATTGTAGGCGCACAATTTGGCCTTCCTTGGTTAGATCCACTAACGGCTATCCTAGTTGGTTTTACCATTTGTAAAACAGCCTTTGATATTTTTAGCGATTCCACGCATTCACTAACGGATGGCTTTGATGACTCTGAGCTGCAAACCATAAAAAAAACCATCCACAAAGTAGACGGCGTCGAAAAAATTATTGATATAAAGGCTCGTGTCCATGGCAACAACAAATTGGTCGATGTAACGATAGGCGTCGATCAACAGCTCAATATCATTGAAGGCCATGAAATTACTGAAAAGATCGAAAAACTGATTTTCGATAAATACAACATCTCTCATGTCCACATCCACATAGAACCGTATGTCACGGCAAAAGGTTAAGCGAATGATCAATGACAACAATTACCTTCTCCACGTCCAAAACTTCCATGTTTTTTTCGGTAACTGTCTCTCCGCCCAGTTAGATAACTTTAATGCAATAAAATTAGTATGAGGATTAGGGTTTTTGGAATTATCATACAATATTAACGCAATAATTAATGCAAAAAAAACCTTTATGCCTATCCATATTTTCATCTAAGTCGCCCCTTTTTTACACATTTCGCCAAAAAGCAGGCTTTTCCTCTTTCCCTGTTGAAGAAAATGACGTTTATTTGAAACCAATTTCAAATAAACGCCCTTGCAGTCGCAGAAAAAGACCTTAATTCTCTATTGATTTAGAGGATTAAGGTCTTTTTCTGTGACATGATCGTCCATACTATCGGATTTTTCATCATCAGCTATTCGTTTAATTTGAGCTAAATCTACTCTTCTACCTCATTTGAACCTTGAAGCGGGTTGTTCTGAAGATTCAACGCAACAGCTTGTGCTTGTTGAAGAATTTGCTGCGCCAGCTGAACATCCTGCTGCTCCTGCCTGACTTGCTGCTGCGCTTGCAACACTTGCTGAGTCTCGCTTTGCAGCTGCTGCTCCGCTTCGAGCAATTCTTGATTTTCGAGCTGCAACAGTTGATGCGCTGCTTGGACTTCTTGCTGCGCTTGTTGTAGTTGCTGCATCTCCTGTTGATCTGCAGCCCATTGTTTTTGATTTACCATTAAGCGAACCTCCAATAATGATTGATTTCGTTCTTTAATGACCAATAATATGGTGCTCCTAATAACTTATTTCTATGCTTTACATTAAATGGATTGCGGTGAGCCTCAATCGATCTTCATGGTACTACATAATGTTAGTACTCTCTCCCAGCAAAAAATAGCTATATGATCATTGTAAAAAGGTGTGACCCCCTATGCGGAAATTACTGAAAGTAACCATCATTTTGTTTGGCGTTTTTATTTTTCTTTATTATGTAGGTTTTATTGGATTATGGTATATCGTTCGCAACGTTTCATTTGCACCCTAAACGAAGGAATATGAAAATAATTTTGAAGCACAATAAGATGTCTTGCTAAACGAAACCAAAAAGGAGTGCTTTTTATGCGCGAAGGTTTGATTCCTGCCGTTCTTGGAACTGTAGTTTCTGCATCTGGTGCTAAAATGCTTAATAGCAAGTACAAACTTGTTGGTGTCGGTGTCCTTGGCTTTGGTCTTGCCCATGTAATTCTTGGAGCAATCGATTTAGTTGAACATCGTTAAGTTTGGCAAGGTAACGGGGGGGCGCTTCTTGCCTCCCTTCTTATTCTTTCCATTTGGGCTTATCGCCTCGATAAAATGCCACCGTGACAAACATCCAATCACTCAGCTGCAATAGCGCATAACCTACATGGTACTTAAGATGCTGGGAGGTGAATGTTTAATGTCTGGATTCGTTGGTGGTGCTCACAACAGTATCGGTTTTATTCTTGTACTATTCATCTTATTGGTCATTATCGCTTGTAGTTGTGGATTTGGCGGCTTCGGCGGTTACTAAGAATAGTAATCTACACTCTAAATGCAACCCCTCCATGCGTTAACCGTTCATTCCTTAAGCTTACCAAGAGGCTCATTTTATGAGCCTTTTGGTCACTAAAGGCTCCCCAGTCGGCCAGCCTACATCCATAACCACTCCTTTTACATAATGCTTGCTTGCAGCCGTTCCTTCACCTTTTTCGTCTTGACAAAAAAACCGTCCAGACGGTACAGTAATGATGGAGGTGAATCCCAATGGCAATCGACAATCTAGTACCTAAACGCAAGCGTTTATTAGTAGCTGCTTCGATAATTGTTAGAGAGCAAGGCGTAGAGCATCTAACGCTAGAAGCGGTTGCGAAAGCCGCTGGAGTCAGCAAAGGCGGCTTACTCTACCATTTTCCAAGCAAAGATGCCCTTATAAACGGGATGGTCGAAGATTTAACTAACGCATTCGTAGAAGATATTCAAGACAGAGTGCACCGTGATCTTCAACCAAATGGCAGATGGAGCAGAGCCTACGTGGAATCGACCTTCAGAGGTTTTGAAGATGGATTGGAGATGAGCTCCATTCTTTCAGCAGCCCTCTTTACAAACCCTGAATTACTGCAACAGATGCAAGAGCAGTATGCGGTTTGGCAAAAAAATATCGAGAATGACGGATTGAACCCGATTCGTTCTACGATTGCCCGGCTTGCGGCGGATGGCTTATGGTTCTCGGAAATGTTCGGATTAGCTCCATTAGAGAAGGATGCCAGAGAGCTTATTTTTAATGAATTGATGGCATGGACGAAGGAGGATCATACATAATGGCATACCTATTTTTAGCTATATCCATTTTGGGCGAGCTTATTGGAACTTCGATGATTAAAGCCTCACAGGGATTTACAAAGCTTTATCCAGTCATCGCAACGTTAATAAGCTTCACGATATCATTTTACTTTTTATCTTTAGCCATGAAGACAATTCCGCTAAATACTGCTTATGCGATTTGGTCTGGCGTTGGCGCTGTCGCTACCGTTCTTATTTCTGTATTCATTTGGAAAGAGAAAATCAATGCCGGAAGCATGGTCGGAATTGGCCTGATCGTCATTGGGGTGATCGTACTGAACCTGTTTGGACCGGGCCATGATTCAGCTGATGACTCTTCAAAAACAGCGAGCGCAATGGTTCAAAAAACGAACTAAGCCATTGAAATATTGTTTCTTAATTCCACCAGCAGCCCATAACATGGGCTTTTTCTTTTGCATATCTATCCTTGTCTCTATTTAATTAACCCTTTCTCTATTAAAAAGGCATTTAGCTTATAGCAAATCGGTCCCTCTCTGCATTTGATATAGAGAGCTTCTTGAAAGTGAGGTGATCGATATGTCTCGTGTAGGTATTCCGCTTCAACCAGATTTAGTGTTAGTTTCTTGGACAAGAAACCCGCTTGTGCCCGGCTCCGCCCGTCGAGTAACCGCTGCTCGCGTAATTGGAAGCGCTCGGCCTTGTAGTTGCAAGCTGGTCCCAAACTCGCTATTAGTCCCTGCAATAAAATGTTTGAAAAAGAACGGCTTTGTTATTGTGGTCAGCAAAAAAACGACAGATGTATCCGGTTTTATCCTTTTGCAACGCGGCTAACTAGCGGATGTAAGACGCACCGCAAAGGAAAGAGCCTTCTTTTGCTGGCCCTCTTTCCTTTGCGCTGCGTTTCTCTGATCATTATGTTTGGCTAAGTGACAAACACCCAATCAGAACATCTTACCGGTGCATAACCTACAGTGTACTCAACACACGAGGAGGTGCAATGAAAAATGTCCGGTCATGTTGGCGGTGTTTTCACAAATACTGGTACAATCCTGGTCCTTTTCATTTTGTTGGTCATTATCGCGTGTAGCTGCGGGGTCTTCGGCGGCGGCTATTAATAGCTCCTTAAATTATCTCCATGCACATTCCAAACAAGCGCAAAGTTGATTTACTCCAAATAGCTTGTCAAGAGGCCCGGCATATGGGCCTTTTGTATTTTCTTCTACGCAAAGCTGCTTTCTACAAAGCACATTCCCTTCGCCAAACTTTTAAAGATGTAGTATGATGGCTTCAAATCACAAGAAATGGAGAATCATCATGAAATCGTTATTAACCGCATTGCTGACCTTATCTCTTATCCTCTCTGGCTGCGGAGCCTTATCAGTCAATCTAGAACCAAACGCTGCTAAAAACGATTTAAATGTGGATGCAACGATTCATCTGCCCACCGACCGTTACCCGGAGACGGTGGCTCATATTGCAGCAGCGATTAAGGCAGGCGCATCGGCTATCTGTACGATCGACAGAAACGGAGCAGATGCTAATCGGGATGCATCATTAAACGGTATTGCTACCAAAAAAGGCTTTGATCGTGATGAATGGCCGATGGCTATGTGCAAGGAAGGCGGGAACGGCGCACATATCGCTTACGTTTCGCCAAAGGATAATCGCGGAGCAGGTTCCTGGATCGGCAATCAACTCGCAGAACTGAAGGACGGCACACGGGTATTATTTGTAGTCGGCGATTCGGCAGCTGCTGCGGTACCCGCAGCAACTGATCAGCCGCCGGTGAAGGAAGAAACGGTTTATTATGCGAATTGCGCTGCCGCAAAAGAAGCAGGCGCAGCACCCTTACATAAAGGCGACCCTGGTTATAGCGTGAAGCTGGACCGGGATAAAGATGGCGTCGCATGCAGTTAAAACAAGTAAGCAAACCGATTAATCGGCCGATTGCTCCTTGCTCGGTTTAATGACAAACAAAGCTAGCGCACAGCAAAAAACGGCAAACGCGGCAAACAAATAAAATAACCAAGCTTCCTTATTCAGAAGCAGCGACGCCACCGGAGGACCAACTGCTACCCCTATAAAGCGAGTGCTGCTGTAGAGCGAGGTGATCGTGCCTCGCTCTTTCTTTTCGATCCCCTCTGTAATTAGCGCGTCTAAGCTAGGAAGCGCGAGGCCGATGCCTGCGCCGCTGACAAACATGAAGGCAAGCAAAAAAACAAGCCCTTTCGTATTCATAACCCCGCAAATGAACATCATGACCGCTAAAGCGGCCATCCCAATGACGATAAACCACTTCATTCTTCCCTTGTTTTCACCGACGATTTTCCCAGTAATGAACGAGGCTAGGCAAATGGCGCTTAATGGAATAGCAAGCAGCAGTCCTTTTTGTATGCCATCGATCTGATAATGGTCCTCAAGGACTGACGACAGCTCATATAGGAATCCGAACATAATAAACATCGCGATACCGCCAATCGCAAACGTTGCATAAAGCCAGCGACCCTTCTCGGCGAGTATCCGCTTGATGGATTGGAAAAAACTTTTGAGGCTATTATCCCCTTTATCCTTCTGGCCTTTCTTAGGCTCCTTCACAAGAAAAATAACGCCAATGATGGAAATCAACGATATCAGCGGAATAACGGCTAATGGAAGAAACCAATAGACCAGCGCGAGCGCCGAGCCTAATACGGGGCTGAGTACTTTTCCAAACGTATTGGACGTCTCAATCATCCCTAGCCCACTGCTTACCTCCTCCTCGCTTTCAAACATGTCTCCTACTAAAGGAAGAACGATCGGAAATGCGCCTGCCGCCCCAACCCCTTGAATAAACCTGCCGGCTAAGATGACCGCATACACATGCGACTCCATTAACCAGGCAGCGAGTCCTGAGACCAATCCTCCGATAGCCGCAATGGAGAGGCCGGTTATAATAATGATTTTCCGGCCAAAACGATCCGACAAATACCCTGCGATTGGGATACAAAGGATAGAAACTGCCGCGTATACGGTAATGATCAAGCTCGATTGCACAGAAGTAATGTGTAGTTTTTTTTGCATAAGCGGCAGTACAGGAATCAGCATGGAGTTAGCGAGCGTCATTATTAAAGGAATAGATGCTAAAGCGGCTAAGTCCCACTTTTTTTTCACAAAGGCTCCCCTTTCTCGTTCTTGCGCGCATAAATAAGCAGCACTTAACAGCACTCAGAGCTGCAATGTTTTCAAAGGTTCTTCAGCAGGCCCATCAACGACTTCGCCGCGGTATGAAAATCTGGAGCCATGGCATGGACAATCCCATGTGCGATCCCCGTTATTCCATTCCACCTCGCATCCCATATGGGTGCAGGTCGTATCCACGAGGAACAGCTTCCCTTCTGAATCCTTATATGCTCCAGCTCTTTTGCCATGAAGCTTAACGACGCTTCCTTCATCCACAGCCAAATCCTCGGGATGCTTGTGCACCAATTCAAGCTTGCCGGCAATGAGATGCTTGGCTACATCTGCGTTATCTACGATTAGATTTTTAAGGGCTCCCAACGTAGTGGGGCGTGATGGTGCATATAAACCCTCATAAACATTTTCCTTCTCCATGATTAAATCCCTGATGAGCAGCGCAGCCGCCGTACCATTCGTCATCCCCCACTTCCGATAACCGGTTGCGAGGAAAACATTTGGGGAAGAAGCGGTTATTCGGCCGATATAAGGTATGTTGTCGCCTGTAGCAAGATCCTGGGCAGACCAACGGTACGCAATTTCCTTCAGCCGAAAATGGCTTGTCGCGAATTTCCGCAGCTCCTCGTAGTGATTGATCGTACAGACCCCTTGCCCCGTCTTATGGCTTTGGCCGCCTATAAGCAGCAATTTCTCGTGCTTCGCCGTTTTGACATATCGAATGGATCGTTTCGGGTCCTCCGCGCTCAAATACATGCCCTCTGACCATTTGTCTTCCACATGGACGCCAAGCACGTATGAGCGGTCCGCATGCATTCTCGCAAAATAAAAACCAAGCCCGTCATAAAACGGAAAGTGCGTGCAGGACACAACATGCTTGCATGTCATACGACGCCCTTTGCTGGTTATAACCTGTGGATGCGCGCCAGGCTCGACATCCACGGCAGTTGTATTTTCGTAAATCGTCCCTCCCGCTTCTACAAACTTAAGCACGAGGGCGGACAAATATTGCAGCGGATGGAACTGTGCTTGATTATGCATAACGACTGCTGCTCTAGCAGGCAATTCCAGCGGAGTTTGATCCAAATAAGCTCCTGGTATCCCTAGCGCGGCGTATGCGGACATTTCCTTCTCGAGCTTATTTATGTATTCGTTGGAGTTTGTATAAACATAGGCGTCTTGTACCGAAAATCCGCAATCGATATCGTTTTGCTCAATCGTTTGCTTCATGAATTGAAGGGCCTCATGATTAGCTTTGTAATATAAGGCTGCTTTCTCTTCTCCTTCGCGCTGGATAAGCTCATCATAGATCAAATCATGCTGTGCCGTTATTTTAGCCGTCGTATGTGCCGTCGTTCCGTTTAGAAGCCGTCCCGCTTCGATGAGCACGACGCGAAGTCCCTCTATAGCAAGCAAGTACGCCGTTGTTATGCCTGAGATACCGCCGCCGACGACAACAACATCGGTTTCGAGATTTTGTTCAAGCGCGGGATAAGATGAAAGCTCGGATGAAGTTTCAATCCAGTAGGATTCCGGGTATTTGGGCAACTGATCCTTTTTTGACATTGCTGATCTCCTCCTTGTCTATATAGCACCTTAATTTGTGCCATTTGATTATGTTTCATTCTTTGTCCATGCGAATCCGAAGCAAACCAATAAATACGAATCGTACCGCGACTCGGGAGTAGAATAAGCGCCATATATTAGGACAGTTTATAGAGGACATTACTGACAAAGGAGGCGCTTTGCTTGGAGAGCTCATTCGAGCAATCTTTTTTGCCGATAACCACTTTTGCTAGTGGAGAAGGTCTTGCTTATCGGCCTGATATTTATTGCTATCCCATTCAAATCGTCAATGTGTGTTTTATAGGCGATCCGAATAAAAAACAAGACGGCTGGTTTCTCGTAGATGCCGGCATGCCTAGATCGGCGAAAAAAATTATAAAAGAGGCAGAGGAACGTTTTGACTGTCCGCCTAAAGCCATTATTTTGACGCATGGGCATTTTGATCATGTTGGTGCGATCATTGAGCTAATTGAGCGCTGGAGCGTTCCCGTATACGCACATAAGCTGGAGCTTCCTTACTTGACCGGTGAAGCTGACTATCCTCCCGCAGACCCCTCGGTTCATGGCGGGCTCATTTCGGAGATGTCCTCCTACTTCCCCCATGACGGCATTAATCTGGATGACCGCGTAAAGGCGCTGCCTGATAAAGGGGTTGTGCCGGGGCTCCCCGATTGGAAATACATCCATACGCCCGGTCACACGCCCGGCCATATCTCGCTCTTTCGCGAGGAGGACGGCACTTTAATTGCCGGAGACGCATTTGTGACGGTTAAGCAGGAATCGCTTTATAAAGTGATGACGCAGGAGCAGGAAATTAGCGGTCCGCCAAAATATTTTACGACAGACTGGATAGCCGCTGAGAAATCCGTAAAGAAGCTGGCTGATCTCAATCCCAATTTAGCTATTACCGGGCACGGGGAACCGATGTTTGGCGAGTCGCTCAAAGATAATTTATCGCTGCTTGCGAAAAAATTCAAAGAGATCGCCGTACCTGAGCATGGCCGTTATGTGCAGTGAAAATAAAAGCGGCATCCAACAAATAAAACCCCTGCCTTGGGTGGCAGGGGTTCTACGCGTTTCCCATTCAGCTTTAATGAAAGCCTTCGTCAAGTACGCTCGCGGTCACGGCTTCTTAAGCCCATCAATCCAAACAAGCCGAGTAAGCCAAGCCAGCTCCAATTAATCGGTTTTTTTGTTGCCGTAGCTGTTGTGCGGTACTGGTTGTCTCGTATGTTGGAATGGTCGTTAACATCGAGTGCGCGTGTCGTATTATCGACACCTCTATCGATATCGTATCGCATACCAGCATCAGGCACGGAATTGCCCATGCCTTTATTGCTGTAATTCTCCACTGCACCAGACTTCATGTTATCTGCAAAAGCGGGTACAGCCATTACGAATGTTAAGCATGCAACTACAGCAAAAACCGTCCAAAACTTCTTCATGTACTCGTCCCCTTTGTCTTATTATTTCGTGCATTTTATTTTGTCTCAAGCTCAAAAAATCTATGCGAGCAATGGGAATCAATTTTATGCGTATTCCATTAAACTTCCATAATTTGAATACATAATCGAAAAAATGAGTACTTTTTTGCAAAAGTTTACAATGCTATTCTTTGGGAGGGGATGATGATCGTATGAAGAGGAGTGGATAAACAGTCTGACGAAAATTGCAAACGCTTTCAGATAAGCGGCTAACGACGATGCTTATGACTTCGATGTACAAAAAACGAGGAGGCGTGATGATTTTGAAAAAAAGTTTGCTTCTCATGCTTTGCAGTACGCTTTTGCTTGGCTTATTGTTTTCGGTATCGAGGCCAACTGTTGCTAATGCGGCATTTGGATCGGGAGATTTTCTGAAAACAAGCGGCACTGTGCTTAAAAATAATTGGGGAGCCGGCTCCGTCATTAATCTGCGGGGAACGAATCTCGGCGGTTGGCTGCTGCAGGAGGATTGGATGACGCCTGCTGGCGCTGTCGATGAATACACGATTCGGCGGACACTCATTAACCGGTTCGGTGAAGCGGACGCTCAAACGTTGATTAACGGCTACCAAGACACATGGATTCAAGCAAACGACCTTGATATGATTAAAAATATGGGCATGAACGTCGTCCGCGTCCCTCTCTACTGGGAGGACTTTATGTATACGAACGGGACGATGAAGCCGGATTCGATTACGTTCCGCAAGCTGGACTGGATTATTACGCAGGCTGGCAACCGCAACCTTTACGTCATTTTAGACCTCCATGGAGCTCCAGGCGCGGCATGCCCTTGGCATTCCTGCGGCCAAGAAAACTCGAACCAAATGTGGACAAACGCCACGTATCAGAACTGGACCGTTCAAATTTGGGAGCGGCTTGCAACCCGTTATAACAATAACCCGACCGTCGCCGCCTATGACCTGCTTAACGAGCCGCTCGTCACGATGGGAGCGGGCGAGAACGCGGCTCAAATCAAGCAAAAGATGGATTTCTTCAATAGGCTGTACCAAGCCGTTCGCGCTAAGGACCCTAACCATGTCATCATCATCGCAGCCTTCTTCGACTGGTTTGCTGCCTCCCCTCCTTCTGCTTATGGCTGGAGCAATGTCATGTATCAAACCCATCATTATCAATTCACCGATTATAACGACTGGAATTTGACCAACTCCGAAATCGATAGATGGCTCAAAGATATGGCGCTTTACCAAAAAAACTGGAATGTTCCGGTTTATGCAGGCGAATTCTCTTTTGGGCAAAATGATTTATACGAAAAATGGCTGAACGGTCTCAATAGCTTAAACGCCTCATGGACGAATTGGAGCTATAAGGTCAAGGGCGGAGGCAACTGGGGTTATTACATCAATAACAACAACCCTGCGCCAAACTTAAACAGCGATAGCGCAGCCACCATCGCAGCCAAATGGAATCAGTTCGCAACCGCCAATTTCACCTCGAATACCGTCTTTCAAAATTTAGTGAAAAAATATACGGGCGCGGCGCCTGTTGCTGCAACATGGTCCAGCCTCAAAGCGAATGCAAACAGCACTTTTGTGAGCGCGGATAACGCCGGACTTAATCCCTTGATCGCCAATCGGACGACTGCCGGAGATTGGGAACGGTTTAAGGTCATCAATAACGCAGACGGCACGATCTCCCTGCTCTCGCTCACCAACCTTAAATATGTTCAAGCCGATCTTAACAACGGCGGCCGCTTGATCGCGAATGCCTCGTTCATTGGAACATGGGAGAAGTTTTATAGGCAGGATTTAGGCAACGGCCTTGTGGCGCTGAAATCTGCTGCAAATAATCTCTTCGTATGTGCGGATTTGAACAATGGCAATGTACTGTACGCGAACCGTACTGCGGTAGGCGGCGCTTGGGAGCAGTTTATTATCGCTTCGGCTCCCTGAGCAGCGAATAGAGGCAATAATTACCGCTCCTTTCATTTCAACAAACCGACAAACATTTTTAATCTTGGGTTAAGGTTCGCTTTTTATAATAAGAGACATCAACCCCACTGTTGATATATAGTTCTAGGACACCGGCCCACAGCGATGTGGGCCATTTTTTTGTCTTCCTCCCCTGCTGCGCCACATTAATTGGAACCATACAACCCATAAAAACGTTATAACCGAATATACTGTCTGGAAGTGGCTGCTTACGAAGAAGGTTTTGCCGAGCAAAACCTAAGCTTTAGGAGGCGATTAACGATGGAAACATTCGGCAGAGGCTGTCTGTACATTATTTTTGGTGTCATTATCGTAATGGCACTGGCATTTATTGTTGGAGGCACGATTACTATCCCTTGGTACATTCTCATTCCCCTTGTCATACTCGCTTTCTGGGCCGCATCCAAAAAAGGTAAATGAATGGCATAAGCCATGCAGCGCAACATAAACCGGCATTCCCGCAGCTCGCGGCAGGATGCCGGTTACGTTGTGCCCAGTGCTTTTAAATAAACGGTTTCATAGGTGGAGGTTAAACCTTGAGCATACATAATGAAGAAGATATCATTCGGCTAGTGCGTGAAGACAAATGGATGATGGAGGTATTAAGCGCCGCCAAAATGCTGCAATTGCCGGATTGGTGGGTATGCGCAGGCTTCATCCGCTCAAAAATTTGGGACGTGCTGCATGGCTATCCGCAGCGGACAGCCACACCGGACGTAGATGTCATTTATTTCGATGCCAGCAATTTGGATGAAGCTGTCGAGAAGAAGCTTGAAGCCGAGCTTCGAGCCTTGAATCCGACTGTCCCTTGGTCCGTTAAAAACGAGGCAAGAATGCATCTCATCGACCATGCGCTGCCTTATACATCCTCCGTTGATGCTATCTCCAAATTTCCAGAGACCGCTACAGCGCTCGGACTTACGCTTAATCATCATTATAATGTTGTACTGGCCGCCCCTTGCGGAATCGACGATGTCATTCATATGGAGGTCAAGCCGACTCCCTTTTTTGCTGGCTCGAATGAGAAGATGAAGCACTACGAGTCGCGTATAGCGAACAAGAACTGGCAGCAAATTTGGCCGCTGGTAAGGATTGTTGAGCCGGAGCGGTCTAATAGATTCGAGTAATCCGTACAAAAACCAAGCCAGCGGCTGCCCGCTGGCTTTATTTTACGCTAAGCTTATGACTCTTCTTACGTAAGCAAAATAATACGCGCTGCCGGGTCCCAGCTTGCGGCAAGCCCAAGCTCTGCTGCCAGAGCGCGAACCTGAACATAACCCGTCGCTTCGGACAAAATGGATTCTAGCTCTTTGCCATTTACGGTTACATGCGTTCCCGTCCAACTAATCTTCGCGCCAAGCGCTTCGCCAAGCGCCCTTGCAGGCACCCAAGTCACCCCGTTAAGCAGGTAACCATCCGATATAACCTTGTCCTTGTATTCAACATCAACATGCTCAGCATCCTTGAGCTTCTCCGGCTTTGGCTCCTGCTGAAGGCTTAAAGCATCATATTTTTTCAAATTATACTGCGTAATAATAGATTTTAGTTTAGCTGGATATGCGGGATCGGTTGCATAGCCGCATGCGAACAGCATGTCAGCCTGCTGCTCCGGCGTTACAGCACGGCGAACGCGCTCATACCTCGGAGTTGCCAGCAGCAAATCCAAATCCTTATAAAAATCATACACGCTGTCATAGGCTCGAAACGCGGCTTTTGTTTTTGAGCTGCGCCCATCGACAACTTCCCAGGTTCCTTTTACTACCGCTTTGCCATGCCAATATGCGTTCGTCTGCCCGCTGCCAACCTTTATTCCGCCTAAATTATTCCAAGAATGAATGACGCCTCCTGTTTCAAGAAGATTTTGCGCTAATCGAACGGATGGAAACATTGGTGATCCTTCTCGCTTAACCCGCAATACAATCGGCGCTAATGTCTCGATAAATTGTTCTTTTGTCAGCTTTGCCATCTCCTGACCCCCTTCTGCCTACGTGGCACGCCTCGTTACCCTGTCCTTATCTTTGTATGCGGCGGATGCGGCAATTGCAATGGACAAAGCGGTACGATTGTAGCAAGCAAAAGCAAAGGCCGCCATGCAGAATCTTTCATTCTGCATGGCAGCCCTAATTTAAACGACTAGAGTCCGTAAAACCGCCGCGTATTGGCAAGCAATATTTCCGCGGCCTGTAAAGCGGGCAGCTGCTTAATCTGAGCGATATGCTTAGCTGCATCGGCAGCCATCGCTGGGCGTGTCGGCTGGCCGGCATAAGGCCCTTCGAACGGCCACGGTCCGTCCGTTTCAACCATGAGCTGCTCCACCCGATACTGCGCGACAAGGCGCTGAATCTCTTCCTCGTACGCAACGTCCGGCGTAATCGAGACCATGTAGCCGCTGGCAGCCATCCGGCGAACGACGTCCTCACTGCCCTTGAACCAGTGAAAGTGCGCCCTGCGTACGCCGTGCTTCTCTAATAAGTCGCAAGCTTTGTCCGCATCCTCATATACCGCATGCAGCACAATCGGACGATCGAGCTCACCGGCAAGTGCAGCGAAGCGCTCAAGCAGCTCCAAATACGGCTTTTCGTCAAATGGCAAACCCGCTTGCGATGCTTCTAACCGCGTATAATACGGCAATCCAACCTCGCCGATCGCAAATCTCTCACCCGCCGCATGGCGAAGCCGAATCCACGCGAACAGCTCATCCAGCTCCGCTTCGGGTGGAAGCGGCTGCTCCGGATGAAAGCCGTAGGCCGGATGCACCCGTCCGTCAAAGCGATTCGCGATTTCACGGTTCACCACCGAGGATTGCAAATGCATCGAGACGGCAACCACCGCTGCAACGCCTTCCGCGAAGGCGTCCTCCAGCAGCGAATCCCGCTCCTCCTCCGCATATAAATCGAGATGGAGATGTGCGTCTATGCATGCCCCTGCGGTCCATGCAGTCTTTAAAGCCGATTGCTCCTCACGCTCGTTCCAACCAAATGCTGCAGCCACCTGTTAGCTCCCCTCCTTCGCGCCAACCTTAAGCAGCTCATAAATACGCTGCTTCAACGTATTGAACAGCGGATCTGTCCATAATGCTTCATGGCGCGGACGCTCAAACGGTACCTGAAATTCCTCGAGCACTACGGCAGGCGAAGCGGACAGCACGATAATCCGATCGGACAAATACAAGGCTTCTTCGATGCTATGCGTAACGAGCAGCACCGATCTGCGGTTATGCTCCCAGATCGACATGAGCCACTGCTGCATTTGCTGCCGCGTCAAAGCATCCAAGGCGCCAAACGGCTCATCGAGCAGCATCAGATTCTGCGGCGCAAGCAAAGCCCGAAGAAAGGAAACTCGCTGCTGCATGCCGCCGGACAACACATGCGGATAGGAATTCGCATATTCATGCAGCCCAATCCGCTCCAGCCACTCTTTTGTTTTCTCCTTCGCCGATTTTCGGTCAACGCCTGAGATCGTAAGCGACAGCTCAATGTTGCCGGCAACGGTTTGCCAAGGGAGCAGTGAAGATTGCTGCGGCATATATGAAATATGTCCCCGCTCGCCGGTCGTTTGCTTGCCGTCGATCCATATCTCGCCTTCCGATGGCCGCTCAAGGCCGCCAATCACTTGAAACAAGGTCGTTTTTCCGCTGCCAGAGGGTCCTATAATGGAGACGAATTCCCCATCCGCTACGGAAAACGATAAGCCCGCCAGCACCTCTTTGCTCGAGGCGCCTTGCCCAAATCGCTTGCGGATGCCCTGCACCTGCAACGTCGCCTGCAGATTCTCATTTATATTGCTCATTCGCTACCTCACCTCTTTCTTAGGGCGCCAACGAATGACAAGACGCTCCGCCAAAGTGACTAGACCAAATAACGTCAGGCTAAGCGCAACGATAATGATGACCGCCGCGAACACGCGATCGGGCATAAAACCTTTGGACGAAATGAGCATAAACGAGCCCAGTCCTTTATTCGTACCGAGCCATTCGGCTACAACCGCGCTGAGCACGCTGTAGGAGGCCGCGATTTTTAATCCGGAAAACAGATGGACAATGGCGTGCGGCAGCTCCAATCGCCAAAATAGCTGCCACTTGCGAATCCCGATCATTTGCAAATAGTTGCGCAGCTGCGCGTCGGTGTTCATTAAGCCGCCCAGCATCGCAACCGTTATTGGGAAAAAACATACCATAATGACAAGCAGCGCCTTCGGCAGCAAACCCCAGCCGAGCAGCATCGTCAAAATAGGCGCAATCGCTATAATGGGTACGTTTTGCGTCAAAACGAGCAAAGGGTATACCGCCGTACGTACGCCGGGAATTAAATGCAGCAAAGCGGCGAGCACGAAGCCCACCGCCGATCCCCCCACGAAGCCGATTAGCGTAAGCTGCACCGTCGCTTCTGTATGCATCATTAGCCTTGGCCAAATATCGATTGCTTCTTGAACGATTGAGATAGGAGACGGAATCAGCCACTCTTGGAACAACCCAAGCGCGGTTGCTGCCTGCCAGCAAGCAATTAGCGCGATAAGCACTGCTGATGGCGGCCAGGTTTGGGACCAAAGCGTTCTCTTATTGCCCATCTGGATATTTCTCGAGCAGCCTGCCCATCGAGGCGCCATTAGCCGGATTGTAGTAAATTTTGATTTGTGAAATGACAGATGGACAGCCCATCTCCGTCATCGCTTCGCTCATCGACTGCACTACGCCAAGCAGATGGCTGAGCTCGCCCTCCATCGTCGTTTCAAGCGGCGCTACGCGGTACGGTACACCCGCTGCTTTGATGATCTCGATTGCCCGGTCCACGTAAGGGATAACACTCTCGCCACCCGGCGTAGTCGGCAGGATTTGAATGCTTACTAATGCGTTTGCCATTAGAATTCCTTCTTTCTCATCGATGTTGGCGCAAGGCGGCAGATGCTGCCGCCTCCCTATGTTCCTTTATTCCGGCAAAAATTCGTTCGTAAAGGCTTTGTCCGCTTCAAGCTCTTTCTCCAGCAGCTTGTGCTCGAACATCCAGCTCGCGTAATTTTCCCATACGCTAAGCTTTTGCTCGCCCCAACGCGGCGCGTCGTCCTGATATTTCGGGCTTAGCCATTTTTGGCTTGCGCGCACGAGATCCGCGTTCAAATCCGGCTCCGCTTTAATCAAAATCTCTGCCGCATCCTCCGGATTGCCGATCGCGTATTGGTAACCTTTTGCCGCCGCAGCCGTGAATGCCTTAACAAGCTCCGGCTTCTCTTTAATCATCTTCTCGCTTGTCGTCAGCACCGGCGTATAATAATCCAGTTTGTCGCTGTAATCGGTCAAATAAACCATGTTGATTTTTTCGCCGCGAAGCTCTGCTTCCACACCTGTCCAAGCATAATAAATCCATGCAAAATCAATATCGCGCTTAACCGCCGTGAAGAAATCGCTGTCGCCGATGCTGATCAGGTTTACTTTGCTGACATCCGCGCCCTTCTCCTGCATTAGCGATTGAATGACCGCCTCCTCGACAGGAGCGCCCCAGCCGCCATAGGTTTTGCCTTCGAATTTCTCCGGCGAGTCAATGCCTTTCGCAACCGGAGAGGCGAAGCCTGAAGTGTTATGCTGAATGACCGCTGCAATCGACACGAGCGGAACGCCTGCGATCCGAGCCATGGTAATCGATTCTTGATAGCTTACGCCGAACTGCACATTGCCCGAGGCTACCATTTGATCGGCGCCGCTTTGGCCAGGCTGAATAATTTCAACGTCAAGCCCCTGCTCCTTGAAAAAACCTTTATCTCTTGCTACATAAAGTCCGGTATGATTCGTGTTAGGCGTCCAGTCCAGTACAACCTGCACCTTCTCCAGCGGCTTGTCCGCTGCTCCCTCTTGCTCTTGCGGCGGCTTGCTCGCTTCCGGCGCGTTGTTGTTTGTGCCGCAGCCTGCCAGCGCCATGACGAATACGAGCATAGCCGCTACTATTCTCCATGATTGGCGACCCGTTTTCTTCTGATTCATGATGTGTTTGTTCCCCTCTCACTGCTTCTATTTGTGTAAAATGACGAGTCCGCATCAGTGTCCGGTTGGCAACAATTAAAAAAAGCGTCCCCCTAATCCGGAGGACGCCATGTGATTGGCTGTGCAGCTGTTTGAAGCAGCAAAGGCTTGATCGCTAAGATCAGGCTTGCTGAATAAACAGAGCTTCTGTCCCTACGCTGGCATTATCCAGATCAGGTTTAACGGGTCGGAATTGTACAGATAATTCCCTCTCAGCCGGCCTAACCAGCTCCCCGGAACATATTCGGTTCGTCAATACTTTCAATTGTATAGCAAAACCCAATCATAATGCTACTCTTTTTTTGAAAATGATTATCATCAAGCCTGCAAACCCTTCGTCTTCCGGCATAGCGCCACCACATACATAGGCTCGGCACTCTTAAGCAAATGAAGCGGGATCAGCTCATCCGGCGTCCAAGCTCGCTTATGCTCCTTGCCCCGGCCCGGCGCGATGCCGTTCGTCTGCCGCAGCCAGCGCATTGCCGGAAACAGGGAATCATCGAACGCATTTTGCCCATACACAGCCTCGACCGCGTAGTGCTGGACAAGCTCGCCGATCAGCTCTGCCGTGCGGTACTCAAAGCGATGATGCTCGTTAAAAGGCCGCTCCTCAAAATAAATATGCGTGTTCGTCACGGTGCGGTTCGGCGTCGATACGATAAACAATCCGCCAGCCTTTAGCACCCTAGCCGTCTCCTTAATAAAGTCCGCTCCCGAAGCGACATGCTCGATCGTCTCGAAGGAGACAACCGCATCGAAGGCTTCATCCTCAAAGGGCAGCCGCAGCACATCGCCCTTCACAAACGACACGCCGCCGCTGCCATAGTCCCGCTCCGCAAGCTCAAGCGACACACGGTCAACGTCAATGCCTATCACCTCGGCAGCACCCGCCTGCTTCAGCATCGCGCTTCCGTAACCTGCTCCGCATGCGGCATCCAGAACGCGCAGTCCCTTTACCCGCGTACCGGCAAATTCATAACGTCTCATATGCTCATGATAAACGCTGTTGTAGCTTTGCTTAACCGCCTGATTCACAACCAGCCGCTCGCCGGTAAACTGTACGTCGTTTTGCTCTTTTAATAGCTCCTGCCGCTCTGGTGAAGGCATTTCCCGCTTCATTGCCTTGAGGGCTGCTGCCGGTTCAATCTTCTGCACGTTAACGTCTTCCAGCGATTTACCCTCCCTGTCATGGACGCGCCCTGGCTCGGCCGGTGTTACAACTGCCTCTGGCTCCTGCTCCTGAACGGAAGATGCAACACGGCCGTATACGAGCAGATATGCGGCAGTAAGCTCATCTGAAATCATTTCGTTCGTTACTTGTTCCAGCAGCCTGATATAGTCAAGGTGCTCCTGCGGTTTATGCTCCGCGAGCGTCACCTTCACATAAGCAAAGCCTGACTGCGTGAACAGCTGATTGACCTGCTGCTTCGTATACTGAATGGCGGCTTGGCGCTGCGCCTTCACATTTGTTGGGTCTAGATATTGCCTAATATTTTCAAAATAATAACGATTCGCGAAGCAGCCGATGATCCAGCCTCCCGGCCTTAACAGGCTGACCAGCCGCTTCATGGACTGCGGCGTGCCATAGGCATGCGCATCTCCGATCAGAATCCCGTCCAGCCCTTCGTCGGGCAGTGTCCAGTCCTCCGGCTCGTTCGAGCGGAACACCGTAATTCCTGACGCCTCGGCAACTCTCGCCGCAAGCTCATTACGCTCGACGCCGTACCATTTGGCAGCTGGAAACTGCTTTAGCAAATGAAGGATCGTTGCCCCGCAGCCGCACCCGATTTCCAGGATGGAGCTGTCCTCGCGCCTGTATTCATGGGACTCCCGCTGTATGACGGTACTAAAATCCATTCGTATATACGTCGCCTCGCCTGGATCAAAGCCCCACTTTACTCTAAAAACATTTGCATTGTTATTGAAAGTTTGCCGGAAGAGCTCCGGCTCGGAGCTGAAGGAGACGCTGCCGAAATGATGGATGAACGTATCTCCGCATAGCAGCAGCCGGTAACCTGCCATCCGAAGCCGCAAGCAGTAGTCATCATCCTCAAAGTTCCCGATGCCGAAACACTCGTCAAACGGCCCGACCCGCTCCCAAGCCTCCCGCTTCATAAGCAGGCAGTAGCCAACCAGCTTCACGCGCTCCTCCCACCTCGTTTTGTCGGGAATCGCATGCAGCGCGGAAGCGAACAGCTCCATCTCCTCTATCGTTTTGTACGTGACCGGAATCGTCGTCCAGTATGACGCTGAGTTCGTTACCGGGCCTACCGCACCAATTCGCTCATCGCTGAGCAAGCAGCGCTTTAAGCCGTCAAGCCAGCCTGGCGTGACGATCGTATCGTTATTTAGCAACATAAGCAGCTCGCCGGAGGCTGCTGCGAGCCCTTGATTGCAGCCCTTCGGAAACCCTGCATTGCTGCCGTTGTCGATGACGATGATGTCGCTTTCGTTTGTTGCCCAATCCACCGTACCATCCGTCGATCCGTTATCTACAATAATCAGCTCATAGCAGCCTTTCTGCGTATGCCTGCGAATGCTCTCCACGCATTGCTTCGTGTAATCAAGCTTATTGTAGGTAACGAGAATAATGCTTGTCGTGCTCCTAATGGCATCGCTCACGCGTATCCCCCTCAAGCAAGCGTAAACGGCTTACGCAGTCCGTCGGCGGCAATGCTCGTATCGCGATGAAATATAAGCCGTTTCCTATGCTCATATTTCGATCTGTATCCATAAAATATGTCGGGGCTGCCGTTTCTGTGAGAAATGCCCTTCATCAATTGCCGCTACGCTGCCGCTTTATATTTTTTTCGTATGCCTACGATAAGCATAAGCAGCGGCAGCAAAACCTGAAATATCGGGGCAACCTTCAGCGTAATATCAAGGCCGATCCATATATGCATCGTATTATTTCTCTCCAAAAACGAAGCGGCGTAGATGATGATGCCAATCGGCATCACGCAATAGCGATAGGCAATGCCGGTTATGACGTTAAACGTGAATACCGAAGCCATATATAGCGCGGTCATTTTCACATAAAGCCCTATAAACAAGAGCAGCGTTACAATGACGTCAAGCCGCTCCAGAAAGTTGGCCAGCCTGATTAACTGCACAACCTCAAGCAGAGGCAGCGCCGTAAGCGCAGCTATCTCCGGTCCAAGAACGCAAATCGTGAGCGCATTCATAAAGATAAGAAACATCGAAACCCCTATAAAAGATAAATAGGAGACGCGTCCGATAATTTTTTTCTCGCTGACATGCTTCCAGAAAACGAAAAAAATAATCGTCTGCCCAAAGGGAAAAGACAATAAATCCGGAAATGCCGCCTTTACTACAGGCCCAATTCCATTCTCGAGGAGCGGAAACAGGTGCGAGATTTTCGGCAATTTGGCAATGAACAGAAATAAAATAATGCCCATGTAGCTAAGCGCTGCTATAGGAAACAACAGCTGTACGACGCGGACAAACACTTCAAGTCCCTTGCTTACGGTATAAGCTGCAGCGCTCAAAATGAGCAGCATGACAATCCACTTCGGCGTAAAAGAAAGCAGCGCCATCATCGTGAGCTCGCCGACATCCCTTACGTTGCGCATCGATTCGTACGCAAACCAGAGCGCGTGCATAAGGCCAACAAAGCCGCCGATCCATTTTCCAAAATGCATGATGTAAAGCTCGGCAAGCTCCGATTCGGGAGAGCGCTTCTGTATGCGGACATAAATAACTGTAAGCAGCAGGCCGGCTAACGCAGCCAGCGTCATCGCCATCCATGCGTCCTGCTTCGCCTTGATGCCAAGCTCGAACAATGGCGTGCTGCCGATCAAAAATACGATGATCAAAATTGAAAGCTGATTTTTCCCGATCTGCTGCATACGGTCTCCTTTCCGATTATGAGCTTCCCTTCTTCTTCTGCTCCTTCTTAAAGCCGCTTCCGCTCATGCCTGTCGATAGAAGCTTAACCTCTACCGCAATTTTCACTTCCGTGTTAGGGAAAATTTCCATCCAGTTCTCTCGCGACTTCGACCACTGCTTCGGATACCTTTCATGAATCACATTGCCGAAGCCCAGCACATCAGCCCGGTGCTTGCTGACGGCCTTCCAGCCTTTCTCCATAATCGAAGCAATCTCCCGTTCAATGAGCCGCTCGACCTGATCGACCTGCCGCGGCTTCGCAAGCTCGCCCGCGCAGTTGTATTCCATCAGCGTCCCTTCCGAGCTCACATTCACATGCATGATCCACTTGCCGTTTGACAGCTCTGGACGCAGCTTGGTTTTTGCATGCGTAATCCGGATAGTCGAGTTCTTCTGTCCTTCCCCATCCGCCGCGCATGCAAAGGGGATCGTCGCTTTTTTCACATGATCTGCAAGCCACATCACGCCTTGGCTTTCTTCATTGTTAATCCAGCCTACCAGCTTGTCGCCTGCAATCAATCCCAAATCATATAACCTGACCTTAGACGGCGTGTTGGTGCGCGAGAGCTTTCCAACCGTATCCATGCTCTCGGTAGTCCCTGCCACGACCAATCCCGGCAGTCCTGTAGCATGGGTGGTGCCCAGCAAGTCCATCATCACTTGATGCACCGTCATTTGACGGAAGATCGAGCTGTTCAGCTCCTCGTTTGTGATCATGCGCTGAATGGCTGAAGCAGGTATTTTCTCAAGCGGAATGAGCTGCTCGAGCATTCGGCGCGCGCTCCCCTTCGACAAGTACACACTCACCGTCTCGCGGGAATCATGATTGCGAAGATACGTGTCGAGCAGCGGCCCCAGCCCCTTGCGGGCAGCTTCCTGCCCAATAATGATGATTTGAGTATGCGAGAAGTACAGGCGACGCGACGTTTCCTGGCTCGCTTTGCTGACTGCGCTGCGGAAGCTCTCGCCCTTCGTGGAAAACACGTTTACCGACGCCGAGTTGCTTGAAGCGCTCTGGCTGGAAATGGCTTGCGGAATGACAACCTGATACGTCAGCACCCAGTTCCCGTCCTTCCAATCCACTCCGGTTGCGGAAATTACGGCAATATCATTGAGCTCTACCCGATTCCAGCAGCCGGCAGCCAGCAAGCACACAATCAGCGGCAGCAGCAGCTTCCATTTAGTCATTGCCGTTCCTCCCTTTCTTTACGGCTTGCCGGAGTGTCGCTGTGCCGGCGGTTTTTTTCCGTTCGGGCGCCGCTTCGGATTGCGCAGGTTCAAATCAAGAGGCCGAAGCACAATTGCCCACCAGGGCAGCCTCACGAACACGTCTCTCCATATCCCTTGCTTGGTTGGCCCTGGCGCGATCGGAGACATGTACGGCACCCCGAAAGAGCGCAGCGATGCGAGATGGATAAGCATAATCAGCACGGATATGAATATGCCGAAGAAGCCGAAAATGCCTGCCATAATCATGAAGGCGAACCGGATAATGCGTGAGGTTGCCGCCATATTGAACTCAGGCATAACGAAATTGGAAATAGCCGTGAAGGATACCACGATAACCATACCCGCCGATACGATGCCTGCTTGCACGGCAGACTGGCCGAGCACGAGAGCGCCAACGATTGAGATCGCCGGGCCGATTGCCCGCGGCATCCGAAGTCCCGCCTCGCGCAGTACCTCGAACGTAACCTCCATGAGAAGCGCCTCGAGCAAGCCTGGAAACGGAATGCCTTCCCGCTGCGCCGCTAGACTAATAAGCAGCGTAGTCGGAAGCATCTCCTGATGATAGGTCGTCACTGCGATATATAGGGCAGGCAGCAGAATCGAAATCACATACGCGCCATAACGGATCATGCGTACGAACGTCGCAATATCGTATCTCTGGTAATAATCCTCAGGCGACTGGAAAAAGGTAAAAAAAGTCGTTGGCGCCATCAACGCCATCGGCGATCCGTCGACCATGACCACCACTCTGCCTTCAAGCAGCGCGGCTGCAACCGTATCGGGACGCTCTGAATTCAGCAGCGTCGGAAAAAGCGTGAAGGTCTCGTCTTGAATAAACTCCTCAATATATCCGCTCTCCAGCACGCCGTCTATTTCGATTGCCGCCAGCCTGCGGTAAACCTCCTTAACGATTCCTTCATCCGCTACGCCGTGCAAATAGAGCACGCCCACGTTCGTATGCGTCTGACGGCCGATCTTATGCACCTGCACATGCAGGTCCGAAGAACGAATGATGCGCCGTATTAAACTGATATTCGTTCGAATGCTTTCGACAAAGCCATGCTGCGGCCCCCGAATAACCGTCTGGGTCTGCGGAATCGTAACGCTGCGCTGCTCGCCTCCGCCGACATCCGCAGTTAATGCCGCAGCGCTCCCGTCTGCCATAATGACGCATAGCCCGTCCGTCATATACTGGAGCGCTTGCTCCAACGAACGAATATCCTGTACCGATCCGATTGACACGATGCAGCTGCGAAGCGCCTCCAGCAGCTTGCCGCCCTTCACGAATACATGGTCCGGCAGCTTCATCGACATTAACGGCTCCATGACGCTTTCGTTAATCGTTTCCGAATCCACGATTCCATCCACATATATAATCGCGATTTCGCGATCGGGGGCCGCATCGCTGCGAAACATGCGGATCACAATATCCGAGCTTCCGCCGAACCGATCGCGGATCGTTTCCAGATTCGCATGCAGCGATGGACTAAACGGCGTTAACGTCTCTGCATTTTGTTTGTTCATAACGGCACCTTTCATTTCCATGTTGCTTCTATTTTGGCGCAATATGGATTTAAATATGTACGCCGCTATTTCAAACGTCACCTATCGCCAGAGGAACGTGCCAGTCTTTGTAAAAAACATCCACAAAAAACCACTAGTATAAGAACGAATGTTCTGTATATAATAAGAACAAACGTTCTTATCTTGGAGGGATACATCATGACATTAGAAAAATGGTTCAGCGTAATCGGTTGTGTCGTTGATGTGATTTATATGAGCAAAAAAGGCAAGTTTACGAAACGAAGAATTCGGGTCCTATCGGTGAGAAACGGCTACGTTAGAGCCTTTTGCATCGACTCGGGCGCACAGCGCGTCTTTCTTGCGGCAAATATATTAGCGGCAGAGCTGGTGAGCCGAAATGTCTCTTAATAAAGCCATCATGCTCGCGGATTGCCAATCGTTTTATGCGTCGGTGGAGAAGGCGGAGCATCCCGAGTACCGCGATTTGCCGGTTGTCGTGGCGGGCGATCCCGAACGCAGGTCCGGCATCATTCTCGCCGCCTGCCCGATCGCCAAGTCATTTGGAGTAACCACTGCGGAGAGACTCGGCGATTCGCTTGCGAAGTGTCCGAATTTGGTAATCATTAGACCGCGCATGCAGCTGTATATCGATATTTCCATGACTATTACGCGCATTTATCAGTCGTATACCGACCTCGTCGAGCCTTATTCGATCGATGAGCAGTTTCTCGATGTGACAGGCTCGCTGCATTTGTATGGGTCGGCGGAGGAGCTGGCGCATCATATCCAGACTCGCATTTTTGCGGAGCTTGGCATATACACCCGCTTTGGCATCGCGGAAAATAAAATTTTGGCGAAGACGGCCTGCGACAACTATGCAAAGAAAAACGAATCGGGCATTTACATCCTCTCGAAGGATAAGCTTCAAGATACGCTATGGACGCTGCCCACCGCCAAAATGTTCATGGTCGGCAGCCGTATGACGCGCCATTTTAATGCGATGGGGCTCGATACGATCGGCAAGCTAGCGGCAACGCCGCTGGATAAGCTGAAGCTGATGATGCGCCGCAAATTCGGCAAAAACTCCGACATTAACGCCGAGCTGTACTGGCGTATTGCCAACGGCATCGATGACAGCCCCGTTACGCCGGGAACGCATCAGGTTGCCCCGAAGGCGGTTGGGCATATGATGACGCTGCCCCGGGACTACGGCAAGCTGGAGGAAATCAAGGTTGTGCTGCTTGAGCTGACGGAGCTTGTGTGCCAGCGCTGCCGCGGCAAAGGCTATATGGGGCATGTCGTGTCTGTGGGATTGATGGGAGCCGACTATGACCGCCCGACCGGCTTTAGCCGCCAAATGAAAATGGACGATCCGACCAACGTCACCAACCAGGTTTACCGCGCCGCGGTGCAGCTGGTGCTGCGGCACTGGGACGGCTACCCCGTAAGAAAGGTCGGCATCAGCCTGTCGCAATTTTCGCAGGATGACGAGTACCAGCTCTCGCTGTTTGACCCAGACCGCGAGAAGACGATGGCGCTTGAGAGGGCGACGGATGCCTTGAAGAAGAAGTACGGGGACGCCGTTATTTTAAGAGCCGTATCCGTCTCTCCCGCTGGGCAAGCGCTGCATCGCTCGGAGAAGATCGGAGGACATTACAAATGAGAAAGAAACTTGAAGGCAACGGGCTTTGGGAGTCGAGCCGCATGATGCTGCCCGAGCACAAGGTCGCCATTAATGAGCATGAGAAATCACTCAGGCAGCGGGAGCGCGTAGAGCTTGACGAGCAGGAGTGGGAAAATGTAGCCCGCTTCGTGAACGAATCGCTGCAGCAGCGCCACTCCATCACGCTTCGCCTGTTCCATCCGCTGGAGGAGCTGACCGTCGTCGGCATCGTCGATCGGGTCGATCAGCTGAAAGGCCGCTTTATGGTCGATGGCGAATGGTTCTCGATTCGGGATATCGAGGGCGCCGCAGCCGAGGAATAATGTCTCTAAACCATTCATTCAAAACAAGGAGCTGCCAAGCGCGAAGGCTGGGCAGCTCCTTGTTCTATGTGACGATCGATAGCTGAATAAAATTCAATATTAGACTCAATAGCGCATGCCATTCGTTCCGCCGTTTTATTTCCCCCGCTGCATCGCAAGGACAGCCAGCTCAATCTTATTAAGCATAAGCCCGTATTCATTCGTAATCTCAAAGGAATGCGGCAGCGGCAGCTTCTCAAAATAAGGCGCGATATCGTCTGCCGACTTAAACCAATCGCCAAGCTCAGGCGGCCCAACCGGCTGGTCGCCCCACGCCGAGCCAAGCTCCGGACTGTAGATCGGTTCCGCTCCAGGCCTCAGCCGCCCGCCAAGGAGGCGCTCCACATAGACGCGCTGCGGCGGCCCCTTGCGAACGCGAGCGAACATATGGGGCGCATAGTCGGCACGCGAGCCGCTATGCTTAACCGCTCCCGCAAAACATTTAGCACCGTCATGCACACGGGGGATGCCAAACAGCAGCGCATAAAGACGCTTGCCGAATTCAATTCGCTCATGCAAATTTTCGAAGCTCTCCAAGATGAGCCCGGAGAGCCTCAGCACTTCGGCTTCATCGCCTTTTCCTTGCCCATTCCCATAAGGAAAAATCACGCCGTTCAATTGCAGCAGCGATTGCAGTCCAAAAAACAGCGTATGAAGCACCTTTTCGCGAAAATAAGGCTGCTGCACGACACGCTGCTCGATATAATGCTGCTCGTTTACGATTAGCGCAATCGTTAGCGGCACGGGGTCGCGGTCACGCCAGAACTGCTTCCAAACCGGTGCCATAAAAGCCGATACGCCAAAAGCAGGCAGCAGATGGAACAGGCTCCTGCCCTCGCGCCGGCTCCATTCGTACAGCAGCAGCTGCGGATAAGCATCCTGAAAGATCAAAGCGTTCGCCTGCTCCAAAAAACGGAACACCGCCTCCCGCTGCTCGGGCGTCAGCAGCAATGGCAGCCACTCCCCTTGCAAATCCGTCATGTTCCAGCCGCCGTTGCGCGACACCATATGGGCAAGAAACGCCCAGTGCAGCTCCGGCATGCGAAAATACACGCTGCGGTATGCCTCGGTTCGCGTTACATTATTGCGGTTGCTGGCAGCCGTCTCCGAGCGGATTCGATCAATAAGCGCTAGCTCCTCCATGCTCCAGCTGCCCGATGGCCCAGCCGCAGGCAATACGGCGGGCTTTGACCATGCGTACATGAGCTTCGCAACGGCAGCAGATGATAATTGCAGCGGAGCCGCCTCTGCCATCATCGCTTGCGAGGCATTCATCGCGCCCCATTTCCCGATCGCGTACTCAAACGCCGCGCCGGGAAGCGCGAGCAGCTGGCGCAGCCAGTAGCCGATTGAGCGGCGATATGTCCGTAATCCATTTTTATTGCCCATCGTCAGCGCTCCTTGTTCAACATCATTGGCTACGTAGGAGTTGATATAAAGCTGCAAGTCTATATGAACCAGTATCTGCCACTGTGCCGCATGTCATACCGTGTAAGCAACATATGCGCTGCCGTTTCCCAAGATGTATAATAAGAGCATGCGAAAGGAAAGAGGGAGAGAGTCATGTGCGGAAGATATACGCTCACCGTTACGCTGGAAGAGCTGATGGTCAGATATATGATCGAGGAGACGATGGTGCCGTTCCACCGTCCAAAATATAACGTAGCTCCAAGCCAGCAGGTGCTGTCAATCATTAACGACGGACACAGCAACCGGCTCGGCGAGCTCAAATGGGGACTTGTGCCGCCATGGGCTGATGACCCGAAGATCGGCTTCCAAATGCTTAACGCGCGCTCGGAGACGGCAGCGAGCAAGCCTGCCTTCCAGAAGCCGCTGCGCCACAAGCGGTGCATCATCCCGGCAGATGGCTTCTACGAGTGGAGAACGACGGCGAGTGGCAAGCAGCCGATGCGCATCGTGCTGAAGAGCCGCTCTATTTTCAGCATGGCAGGACTTTATGAGACATGGCTCTCGCCTGACGGGACCAAAATAAATAGCTGCACGATATTAACCACAACGCCGAACGAGCTCGTTGCGCCGATTCACGACCGGATGCCGGTCATTTTGCGTCCGGAGGATGAGCAGCTTTGGCTGAACCGCGCGGTGACGGACGTTAGTGCGATCACGCCGCTCCTGCAGCCCTACTCGGCGCATGAGCTCGAGGCTTATCCCGTTTCAACAGCCGTTGGAAGCGTCCGCAACGACGAGTCTGCGTTAATCGAGCCATGTAAAGTGGACGAGCAGCTAGAGCTGTGGTAAGTGCAGAGAAGGAAGCTGCGACTCTGCTGATAACAAAAAAAAAATCGCTGACCTTAAGCGGTCAGCGAAACATTCCCCACAGCTTCAACAGATGAAACGTGTTGTTGGGATCGATTTTTTGCCCCATCACGAAGGCGACGATCTGGTCCTCCTGCGTATCCGTAAGCTGTTCCTGCAAAATAACGGCCGCCGCTTTCACAAGCTTCCTCACCTTTGGCCGGTCCTGCAAATCATACTTCGTTACATTGCCCAGCAGTTGCCTAATTTTGTCCTTCACTACAGGGTTTTTCATTTTGTATTTAACGCGCTCGACCAGCTGCGGCCGAATTCCATAATTTTGGTAACTCACTGCCCTGACACCTCCATCCGGCAATCCGATTACATCTTTAATCTATATGCCGTTTGAAGGTAATTATTGCCTAGTCCAGCTGTTCTCCTTGAAAAAATTGATCCTTCTGCAATACGCTGCGCAATCTGGCATAGGACTCATTCGACCAAAAATCGTCACGCCCTGTTAATTCAGCGGCATCGTCCCTAGCAATCTCCAGCACCTCATAGTCGGCAACCATATCCGCCAAGCGGAACTCCGGCAAGCCGCTCTGCTTCGTCCCAAAGAAGTCGCCGGGGCCCCGAATTTCAAGATCGCGCCTCGACAACTCAAAGCCGTCATCCGTGTCGGTCATCACCTTCATCCGCTCTTTTCCGGTTTCCGATTTGGGATCGGCAACGAGTATACAATGTGATTGATGCTCGCCCCGGCCAACCCGGCCTCTAAGCTGATGCAGCTGAGACAAGCCAAACCGCTCGGCGTCCATAATGATCATAAGCGTCGCGTTCGGAACGTCGACGCCTACCTCGACAACCGTCGTCGCGACAAGCACATGCGTCTCGTTCGCGCCGAAAGCGCCCATTACCGTTTCCTTCTCGGCAGCTGAAAGCCGTCCGTGCAGCAGCCCCACGCGCAAATCGGGAAACGATTGCTGGGTTTGCACGTACAGGTCAATTGCATTTTGCACATCAAGCTTCTCTGATTCTTCAATCAGCGGGCAAATGATATAGGCTTGTCTGCCCTTGCTAACCTCTTTGCGAATAAAGCCGAGCACGCGCTCCATCATGCTGTGCTTCACCCAATACGTTTTGATCGGCTTGCGGCCATGCGGGCGCTCGCGGATCGTCGACACATCCATATCCCCAAAAGCCGTAATCGCCATCGTTCTTGGAATAGGGGTGGCCGTCATCGTCAGCACGTCCGGATTCATTCCTTTGCGGCGCAGCACGCTGCGCTGATTTACGCCGAAGCGATGCTGCTCATCGACAACGACTAGCCCCAGGCTCCGAAAGAAAACATCATCTTGAATAAGGGCATGCGTGCCGACTACAATGTCGATGATTCCCATCTGCAGCCCGGCAAGCACGTCTCTTCGTTTCTTCTCCGTAAGGCTGCCTGTAAGAAGGGCAACCTGAATGCCAAGATCGGCAAACATTCTCGTTAACGAGCGCATATGCTGATCCGCCAAAATTTCGGTCGGCACCATGAGCGCCCCTTGATGGCCTGATTTAACCGCTACGTACAGAGCGATGGCTGCGACTACCGTTTTGCCGGAGCCAACATCGCCTTGCAGCAGGCGATTCATGCAGGACGGCCTTCTCATATCGACGCAAATTTCATTGACGACCTTCTTCTGCGCATCGGTCAGCTCGAACGGTAGAGTCGCGGCAAACTGGCGAATCGTCTCGCTCTCGATCTGATGCGCAATGCCGTCATTGCGCTTGCGATTAAGCGCCCGATAAGCCTGCAGCTTCAGCTGAAAAAGAAACAGCTCCTCATAAACCAACCGATCGCGGGCAGCTTGTCCTTCCTTTGTATCATCCGGCAAATGAATGCGCTGAACCGCATCTCGCCTTGCCATTAGATCATGCTGGCGTACCAGCTCATGCGGCAGCATCTCTTCGATCATCGTCCCGTACTGCGTCAGAGCTTGCCGCACCGTCTTGCGCATCCACGGCTGCGTAATGCTTCCGCCGACCGAATAAACCGGCTGCAGCGTTCCCGACTTAGCTGCGCCGCCGCTGCCTGGAAATTCCGAGTCCGATATCGTCATTTGCAGGCGCTGCTGCTCCCATTTGCCGGTGAGCATAATTTCCCGCCCGATGACCAGCTGATCCTGTAGGAAATGACGGTTAAACCATACAGCTGTAACCAGCCACTGCCCCACTTCCACCTTGCAGGTGAGCCTCGACTTGCTCTTGCCATAGCGCTGCAAGAGGGGGACGCCCCGCACATGCCCGAGCACCGTGACCTTCTCGCCTTCCTTTACGTCGGTCAGCTCGCGAATGCGATAATCCTCGTAACGAAATGGAAAATAATCCAGTAAATCCGCAACCGTTCTCACGCCAAAGGCGTGAAGCTCCTGTTCCTTAGGAGCGCTCACGCCTTTGATTTGCCGAACAGAAATTTGATCCAGCGTCATCATCATATCACATCCTGTACATAAACACGGCCGATGCGCCCGGTCCCGTATGGGTACCGATAACCGCGCCAATCGTCGTCCAGCCAATGGCTTGCACATTAAAATTGCTCTTGAGAAGCTCAAGAAGCTCCTCTGCCGTATCCTTGCGGAAAGAGTAAGCCATTGTGAGACCGACCGGCTCGTCGCCGTACGTCTGCTTCAGCATCTCCACAATGCGCCCCATGGCCTTCTTGGAGCCGCGCACTTTATCTACCGCAAGCACGACACCTTCCTTATCCAAGGATAAGATAGGCTTGATGTTTAGAATCGAACCAATCAGCGCGGAGGCTTTGCCGATCCTTCCGCCCTTCTGCAAATATTCGAGAGTATCTACGAGAAAATATAAATTCGTATCGCGCTCGAGCTGCTCGATTGCCGCGATAATCCGTTCCTTGGATTCGCCTGCCTGCGCCATTTCAGCCGCTTTCACGACACGCATCCCAAAGCCAAATGAAGCTGATCTCGAATCCAAAATCGTAATATCAGATTCTCCCTCAAGCATGGACTGCGCAATTACAGCCGATTGATAAGTACCGCTGAGCGCCGCAGACAAATGAAGCGAAATAATAGGCGACTCGGCGTCTTCAGCAAGCAGACGTTCATATACGTCTGAAAATTCATTTGGCGATGGCTGCGACGTCGTAGGAAGCGCGGAAGACTGTGCAAGCTTCTCATAGAACTGCTCGGACGTAATCGTCACCGCATCCAGAAACGTTTCTTCGCCAAAGAGCACTTTAAGGGGCACAGCCGTGATCCCCAGTTTTTCTCTAACCTCTTCTGGAATGTCGGACGTACTATCCGTTACGATTCTAACCTTCCCCAATGTTAACCCCTCCCAGCTTTAAAACGTTAACCTTTTATTCGAGCGCAAAAACATAAGGATACAGCGGTTGTCCGCCTTTTTGCACTTCCAGCTCAAGCTCAGGATACTGCTCGCCGATCCACTCGCACAGCGTTGCCGTCTCTGCTGCATCGGCTTCCGCACCGGTAAGAATCGTCAGCAGATCTCCACCTGCGCTCATCATGCTTGCGATTAGCGACTGGCTGGCGTCCTGCAGGCTGGCATTCGAAACCATAATCGCTTTTTCCTTAATGCCGATATAATCGCCTTCCTTGATGCATACGCCATCAATCGTCGTATCGCGCACAGCCTTCGTTACTTGTCCAGAGAGCACTTGCTCCGCTGCATTTTTCATCCATAGGCTGTTTCGCTCAGCCGTTTCTTCTTCCTTGAATGCGAGTACCGCCGCTAAGCCCTGCGGGATCGTTTTTGTCGGAATGACCGTAACGCTGCGCTCGCTTAGTTCAGCAGCCTGTTCCGCCGCCAAAATAATGTTTCCGTTATTCGGGAGAATATATATATGCTCCGCAGACAACGCTTCGATAGCCTTTACAAAGTCTTCGGTGCTCGGATTCATCGTCTGGCCGCCGGACAATACCGTATCGACTTCATTTTCGAGGAAAATGTCCGCGATTCCCTCGCCTAAAGCGACCGCAATAATGCCAAACGGCGCCTTCTCGAACACTTGGCCTGGCGGGATGCCTTGAACAGCCTGCCCGGCAAGCAGCTCAGCCGCGGAGAAGTCCGCTATGTCCGAAGATGAATGTTCTTGCTCATGCTCAAGCAAATCGCGATGCTGCTCGCGCATGTTAAGAATATGAATATCGGTTAATTCGCCGTAAGGAAGTGATAGATTCAGCACGTCGCCAGGCTTGCGAGAGTGTACATGCACTTTAATGATATCGTCTTCTGTTATAACAAGTATGGAATCTCCGTCTTTTCCAAGCGCACGTTTGTAAGCGGATTCATCAAAAAACGCTCCCGTATGCCCAGCTAGCTTGCGATTGATAAAAAATTCCATATCATATAAAAATTCAATTGCTTCCGTTGATAAGCGTGATTGCGCCGATGAAAGCTCTTGCTTACGGATGTTTGGTGCAGGAGCTATTGTCGGAACAGCTACCTCCTCTGGAGGAGCCGCTTCTGAACCCATCGAATAGGAATCGAGCTGGCCGTCTAATTCTGTCAGGCTGCGCACGAACCCCTCATAAATAAATACAAGGCCTTGTCCGCCGGAATCAACTACGCCAACCTGCTTAAGGACAGGCAATAAATCTGGCGTGCGCTGCAAAGCTTCATGCGCCTTCTGATGCACTTCTTGCATCAATTCAACGACATCATTTGTTCTGCGTGCATATTGAACCGCATGCTTAGCAGCTTCCTTGGCGACCGTAAGGATCGTTCCTTCGACTGGCTTTACGACAGCTTTATAAGCGAGGTCAACACCGTATTGCAAAGCAGCGGCGAGCTGCGTCGTTCCCGCCTCTTCAAGACCGGCAAGCGATCTAGAGAAGCCTCGGAAAAGCTGTGACAAAATAACGCCAGAGTTGCCCCTTGCGCCCATTAACAGCCCCTTCGATAATGCTTCCGTCGCTTTACCGATGCTGCTTGACGGCTTGCTGCGGAGTTCACTAACGCCAGAGGACATCGTTAAGTTCATATTAGTTCCCGTGTCGCCATCCGGCACCGGGAAAACATTTAATGCGTTAACGTGCTCTGCGTTGCGCTGTAAATAATCCGCGCCGAGCAGTGCCATTGCGGCAAAATCAGATCCGTTTATAAAGCGCTTACTCAACGAAATTTCCCTCCCTGTTACTTAAGTACCCTGACATCTTGCACAATTATATGGACTTCTTCCACTTGTAGACCGATAACGTCATTCAGCACATATTTAACCTTGGATTGAATGTTATGCGCTACCTCGGAAATTTTCGTTCCATAGCTCACGATGATGTAGAGATCAATATGAAGCTTTTCATTTTCTCGTCTAACTTCGACGCCCCGGGTTAAATTATCCCGTCCGAGCAACTCGGCAATTCCGTCTTTTAGTTGTTTGCGGGAAGCCATTCCGACAAGTCCATAACAATCCATGGCCGCAGAGCCGGCAATAATGGCTATGCAATGGTCTGAGACATGTATGGAACCTAATTCGGTGCTTAGCTGCAGAGGCATGGAAATACACTCCCTTACTGTATATATTATGGACTACGTTCATTGTACTATAAACGTGACCTTTATAGAAGTCCGATCGATAAATCCAGTGTTTCTGCGCCATTGCAAGTTTTCAAAGCGGCGGCTCACAACCTTGTCCGTAGATTTAGGTTGAACAGATCCAATGTTTATGATACGATATTCAAGTGTGTTTAAATGTTATTTCGCTTACGAATGAAGTTTTCCTCACGCATAACGAAGCCATTGTAAATGGAATCAGTTTTGCTCTAGCAAGACTTAAAGGAGGTGTAGTCATGTCCCGCAAATGTTTTCTTACAGGTAAAGCACCTGGTAAAGGTAACAACGTATCCCACGCAAACAACAAAACACGTCGTTCTTGGGGCGTAAACGTGCAAAAGGTTCGCATCTTGGTTGACGGTAAACCAAAACGTGTTTATGTCAGCACTCGCGCACTGAAAGCTGGTAAAGTTACCCGCGTATAATGATGGCTATGGCCATAGACAAAAGCACCTGAGCGCTCAGGTGCTTTTCTTTTACTTTTCCACGATCACGGCCGAAGGGTGCCCTGCAGCATATTGACCTAATTTTTTTGGAAGGTATTCAAAATCGCCTTTACGAACCCGCCCAAAAATTTAGGCAGTTTGATTGTATAAAATTTCATGCCTCATCCCTCCTCAGACACGCTCATCGAATTAATCCGTGACAAAACTGCTACGCTCATGTAACCATCCTATGCGTAGTCAGTTCGTCCTATTCCATCGAGAGCTAGCGAAGAGTTTGCATGACAAGCCCGTTTATGGCGCTTGATGATCTCTCAAAAAGACAAAAGCAGCCGCGACAACGGCGATTAGCAAATAAAATACAATCGCTAGTACGAAGAAAGCAATTCGCAGCCCTACCGTCTCAAACCTCCGAAAGAAGCGTATACCTATGTATAAAGCCAGCAGGGAAAATAGATACCGATAAACTTCCGTCAACATAGAGAAAAGCGCCAGCATCAGCCCTGCAAGAAAGGTATAGCCGATTAGCCAAAACGTTGTTTTCAACTTCTCATTCATTGCGCCGGCCCCTAACGTAATACCGCGATTGCCGCAGCAAGGTCATTCTGCGCAAACACGGCATTCCCCGCTACAAGCACATTGGCTCCAGCTTCGCGGATAACAGCTGCCGTCGTTTGATTAACCCCTCCGTCAACCTGAACATGCACATCGCTCAGGCCCTGCTCCTCCAACATGGCGCGCAATTGGCGCAGCTTCACAAGCGAATACGGAATAAATTTTTGTCCGCCGTAACCCGGATTTACCGTCATAATAAGCACGAGATCAAGATCATGCAAAATCGGCTCAAGCACCGAAACCGGCGTTGCTGGGTTAATCGCTACCCCAACCGGAAGACCTTTTTCTTTAATGTAATGTACGGTTCTGTGCAGATGCACGCACGCTTCAGCATGAATCGTAATGCGGTCAGCCCCAGCAGCTATATAGTCTGCAATGGACAGCTCCGGGCGTTCGATCATGAGATGTACATCAAAGGGCAGCTTTGTAGCTGAACGGATAGCCGAAATGACCGGCGGGCCAAAGGTGAGGTTTGGAACAAAATGCCCGTCCATCACGTCAATGTGGATCCAATCCGCTCCAGCCGCATCCACAGCCTTAATTTCTTCTCCTAGCCTTGCAAAATCCGCTGATAATATAGAAGGTGCAATAATGGTCATCGTTGTTAGTACCTCCGTTTTTTCTCTTTCATCTCAGCTAGAAACAGAAGGTAGTGATCATGCCTGCTCTTCTCGATAGCCCCGCTTTCTACCGCCGCAAGCACGGCGCAGCCTGGCTCATGCACATGCGTGCAGCCTCTAAACTTGCAGTTTGGTGACAGCTCTCGCATCTCGATAAAGCAATAGCCTAAATCCTCAATCCCTAACTCCTGAAAATCCAGCTGGCTAAAACCTGGCGTATCTGCTACTAAGCCTCCGCCGATCTCAATCAGCTCAACATGCCTAGTTGTATGCTTGCCTCTTCCCAGCCTGTTGCTGATTGCATTTGTCTCTAGCTCTAGGCCAGGTACGATCGCGTTAAGCAGCGAGGACTTCCCTACGCCCGATTGGCCCGCGAAAACCGCCAAATGGCCCTTCAGCCTCTCTTGAAACGGTGCAATCCCTTCGCCAAGCCGTGAGCTTGTCCCATAGACTTCGTAGCCAAGGGCCCTGTATATACGATTAACAGAGGCGGCCGCAGCCTGCGCCTCCTCTGTCTCCAAACCGTCATTCTCTAAATCCTGTTTGCTTAAGCATAATACCGCCGGTATGCCGACATGCTCGATATGCACTAGAAATTTATCGAGCAGCTGTAAATTCAGTGCAGGCTCCGTAACGGAGAACACCAGAATCGCTAGGTCGATATTCGCTACTGGAGGACGGATAAGCTCCGATGTCCGGGGCAAAAGCTCCTCAACGGTTCCTTCCCCGTTCTCCGTCAAGCTGTACATGACCACGTCGCCAACGAGCGGCGTAAGTCCCCTGTTCTTAAACACGCCGCGGGCGCGGCATTGGACCGTTACCGAGTCCGATGCCGTGTTCTCCGCTCGCACATAGTAATAACCGCTAAGCGCTTTTACAATTGTGCCTTTGAGATGACCTTCTTTACTATTATGGCTGCTGTGTTGGTTGCTCTTCTTCAACTGGCTCATCATTGCTTTCGGTAACCTCCGTTTGCACCGGCACATCTGTCGCCGGCACTTGTTCACCCGGAATGGTCAAGGTGGATGAATTCGTACCCTGCAATAATTCATCGTACGAAATCGTTTTGGTATCGATAAACTGATTGTCGCGGTAAACCGTCACTCTGGCTTCTGTATCCGGCGCAACAAGAACGGTTACAGGGAACGTTTGAGTGCTCGTAATTTGCCGTTTATCCCACTCAATTTTTTCACCGCGCGCATCGGAATATTCAATTCGAATTTCACTTGTCTTTCCAGCTACAGCCGGCGAGATCGTAATATTGAATTGATGCTCCTTCGCATCCGCTGGCGGACCCGAGCTTACTCGGATCGAGATTTTTGCCCCTTTGGATACAAGATCCTTCGGTTTGTACGGGTTTTGGCTAATGACAAAATCCTTCTGATGCAAATAGCTAGGTTCGTACAAAATATCCGCGTCATCAAGCGTCAGCTCACTTGCCTTAACCAGATCCTTGGCTTCGTCTAGGCGCTTGCCGATTAAATTCGGCATCGGAACGGTCTCTCGGCCTTTGCTGACCATGAAATTAAATTCAACGGATTCCGGATTATATTGCTCCCCAGGCTTAGGCGACTGCTGAAGTATCGTATCCGCAGCCTCCTCGCTGAACACCGGATCAATGACGATTTGGTCCTCGGTAATGCCTAATGCGCCCAGCTCGTCAATCGCCGTCTGCAATGCTTTGCCGACGTAATTGCCAAGCTCCTCAAGCTCCGGCCCATCGCTGACTGTAATTTGAATTAGGGAGCCTTCCTTTACCTTCATGTTCATCTTAGACTGATTGAGTACCTGATCCTTCGGAATTTCCTTGTTATGCTCGTGAAGGACCGGCTCTTCCACCTTAAGGTCAGCGGCTTCAATCATTTGCCGCGCCTCGGCTTCCTGCTTGCCTACTACATAAGGCACGTCTACTTCCGCTATGTCAAGGAAGCCGAGCAGCCAGATAAAGCCCCAAATAATAAGTCCAAGGACAACCAGCGTAACACCCACGACCGTAAGCGGCTTTTTCCAGCCTTTCGAATTAGGAGGCAGCTCTTTGACCGCTGCCTTCTCTTCATTCTTCGCATTAATCGGCTGCTCCCGCTCCTTAGGAGCCGCAGAAGCAATATCTCCGCGAATGGCAGGCATGACGCGGGTCTCTTCCAAATCGTTGACATGCGTAAACGTAATTTTAGGCTCCTTCAACCGGTCTGGACGCATACATGTATCCAGATCGAGAAGCATTTCATGCGCCGAGTTGTAACGCTCGCTCGGGTTTTTGCGCATCGCTTTAAGAACGACGTTCTCCACGCTTTGGGGAATATGCGGATTAACGATACGCGGCTCTTCGAAATTTTCCTGCAAATGCTTTAACGCTATGCTGATCGGGCTTTCGCCGAGAAACGGCAGCTGCGCGGTAAGCATTTGATAGAGCACGATGCCAAGCGAATACAAATCAGACTTCTCTCCCGTATTGATCCCTTTGGCATGCTCAGGAGAAAAATAATGAACCGAGCCCATGACAGAGCCGGTCTGTGTAATCGTTGACGATGTAACCGCGCGCGCAATACCGAAGTCGGTAACCTTAACGCGCCCGTTTTTGCCGATTAAGATATTATGAGGCTTAATATCGCGATGGATAATATGATTCTGATGCGCGTGATCCAGCGCATCGGCGATTTGCATGGCAATACGCACCGCTTCATCTGTTTGCAACGGCGCACGCTCTTGTATGATTTCATTCAAATTGTGGCCTTCAATGTATTCCATTACGATGTAATGTGTATCCTCTTCTTGCCCTACATCATAGATGCTGACGACATTCGGATGAGAAAGCGCAGCTGCTGACTGTGCCTCACGACGGAATCGGCGTATGAATTCCTCGTCATGCACAAATTGCTGCCGCAGCACCTTTACCGCGACCTTTCTGTTGAGCAGCACATCATGCGCTTTATAAACAAGCGCCATTCCGCCGCCGCCGATACGTGTTAAAATCTCATAACGCCCGCCTAAATCCTGTCCGATCATCCTTGTCACCCCTCTCGGTTCGTGCCAGCCGCTTCTTGCAGGAGAACGACCGTTATATTGTCGTCTCCGCCAGCATGCAGCGCAAGCTGAATGAGATGATCAGCTTTAGCTTCCAGCTCCAGCTGCTCCGTCGTGACCGTTAGCAGCATTTCCTGCTCGCTCACCATATTCGTTAATCCATCGCTGCAAAGCAGCAGCACGTCTTGCGGAGACAGCTCCACCGCTTGCACCTCGATATCCACATGTGAATCCGTGCCAATTGCGCGTGTAAGCACATTGCGGCGCGGATGATGGGCTGCTTCCTCCAAGCTGAGCTGGCCGGATTTGACCAATTCATTGACGAGCGTATGGTCATTCGTAATTTGCGTGATGACACCTTCATTAATTTTATATGCGCGGCTGTCGCCAACATGTCCAATAATCGCATTATTCTGCTTAACCAAAGCAGCTACAATCGTAGTGCCCATGTTGTGATATTGCTCATTGCGCGAAGCCAACTCAAAAACAGCCTCATTCGCTTGCGAAATGGCTTGTCGAATAAGCATTTTGCCTTCTTGTAGAGATAGGTCAGCCTTTGCTGCGCTTTGCTCCAGCATGCTGCGGAATGCGTCTACCGCCTTCTGGCTCGCTACGTCGCCAGCTTGGTGACCGCCCATGCCATCAGCTACGATGGCAAGGGTAACCCCGTTATTCAATTGACTAACCCATGATTGATCTTCATTGACTTGACGAACCCGTCCGATATCACTGCGGTTTGCCGTTAACAATCAGTCATCACCTCGCCTGAGACTCCATATGTTTCGCTCTTAATTGGCCGCAAGCTGCCGCAATATCATGACCTTGCTCCCTGCGGATCGTTACGCTCACTTTATTTTTCTCAAGCACGCGTTGGAATTCAAAGATGTCCTCACGCGGCGTACGGACATAATTCCGCTCAGGCACGTGGTTAACCGGAATCAAATTGACATGGCATAACATGCCTTGAAGCACGTCCGCAAGCTCTTGCGCATGCTCGGCACGGTCATTGACTCCGCCGATAAGCGCATATTCAAACGTAATTCTCCGGCCTGTCTTCGCAATGTAGTTATGGCAAGCTGCCATTACGTCATCAAATGGGAAGCGGCGGTTGACCGGCATCAGCTTCGAGCGAAGCGCATCATTTGGCGCATGGATCGACAAGGCCAAGTTAATTTGCGTATTTTCCTCTGCGAATTTATACATGCTTGGGACGATTCCGCTTGTTGATACAGTGATATGGCGCTGTCCGATATTCAGGCCCTTCTCATGAATCATGATGCGAAGGAATGCCATCGTTGCGTCATAGTTCTCAAACGGCTCGCCAGAACCCATAATAACGATACTGGAAACGCGCTCGCCTGTAGCATCAAGCATCTGCTGAGCAGTCACGACCTGAGCGACGATCTCGCCCGCAGTCAGGTTCCGCTTCAAGCCGCCAAGCGTCGATGCGCAAAACGTACAGCCGATCCGGCAGCCAACCTGCGTAGTAACGCAAATGCTGTTGCCATAGTTATGCCGCATAATAACCGTTTCGATTGCATGCGCGTCATGAAGGCCGAACAGAAACTTAACGGTTCCGTCCTTCGATTCAAACTTCGTAATTTCGTTTAACGTTATAATTTGAAAGCTTTCGTCAAGCTTTTCTCTAAGCCCTTTAGATAGGTTAGACATATCTTCAAAGCTCTTCACTCGCTTCACATACAACCAATCAAACAGCTGTCCGCCCCGGAATGCCGGCTCGCCGTTGTCAATCATCCATTGTTGAAGCTGCTCGAGCGTGTAGTCATATACGCATGGTTTCATTTCATCACACCTGTACCTTATAGTAGGGCGGCTAAACCGTTCCGGTCGCCGCCATCGATTTATTTTACCACAAACGTCCATGTTCAGCCATAAGCATAGGTTATGGACGCTTTACCATCCTAGCGATGTAGAATCCGTCACTGTCAAAATGCTGCGGAAGCAGCTGCGCTTGTCCATCGAAATGCTCGTTTATTGCGCCAACTTTCTTTAACTGATCTACAACGGCCTCCGGCCAATTGCGATCCAGTTCAAACTCAGGATGCTCCTGCAAAAATTTCGCAACCTGCTGTTCATTCTCGTCTTTCTCGATCGTGCATGTGCTGTATACGAGCACGCCGCCAGGGCGAACCAAATCGCATACTGCGCTCAGCAGACGCTGCTGAACGGCTGCAATATCGGATACATCGCCTGCCGTTTTGGTCCATTTGATTTCCGGCTTCCGCCTAATAACGCCAAATCCGGAGCATGGCGCGTCCAGCAGGACGGCATCCATCGATTGCGGCTTGAAGCGTTCCGCCAGCTTAAGCGCATCCTCGGTAATCGCCTCGACGTTGCGAAGCTTCAAACGCTCGGTCTGCGTGACGATTAAATCACGCTTATGAGCATGCAGATCATTCGCCCATACCTTGCCCTTGCCGCCCATAAGCTCAGCCAGATGCGTGCTCTTGCCGCCGGGAGCAGCGCAGCAATCAAGTACCTGCATGCCTGCTTTTGGCGCTACGACCTCCGCGACCAGCATCGAGCTTTCATCCTGAACCGTCCATAAGCCTTCACGGAACCCGTCCGTATCGGCAAGATTGCCGCCGCGATTGATCGCTATGCCCGCAGGCGCGATAGCGGATGGCTCGGCCTCATATCCGGCTTCCTTTAGCAATTCGATTACGTCTTCGCGGCTTCCGCGTAGCGTATTCGCCCGAACGCTGGAATGCGGATGCTCATTGCCCGCAGCGCAGATCGCTTCAGCCGTTTCGGCGCCGTAAGCGGCAACCCAGCGGCTTACGAGCCATTCCGGGTAGGAGTGGCGAAGCGCGATTTGCACGATAGGATCCGCATGCTTAATTTCAGAAGCCTGCAGCTCCCCGCGGCCGCGGTCGATACTGCGAAGCACGCCGTTAACCATGCCGGAAATGCCGGAATGTCCGCGTTTTTTCGCAATCGTTACCGCTTCGTTCACCGCTGCGTGCGCGGGAATGCGGTCCAAATAAAGAAGCTGATAAGCACTCATGCGAAGCAGTTGATGAACCCATGGCTCAAGCTTATGTAACCCCTTGGACACAAACCGGCTTAACCAGTAATCAAGCGTCGCTTGCCGCTGAATCGTACCGTACACAAGCTCGGTGACAAGGCCGGCATCCGCTCGCTGCAAGCCTGCATCCTGCAATGTCCGGTTAAGCTGCAAGTTGCTGTAGGCGCCGGTTTGAGCAACCTTAACAAGCGTATCCATCGCTAGCTCGCGCGGGGATTTTGCCTTGCGCGATCCCGGCTGCTGCGCCTGCGGGGAACCGCCCGCAGGCTTGCCGCCGCTCGCAGGACGCTTATTGCCTGATTTAGCTCTAGGCTTTCCTTTCACGCTATTGCTGCCGTTGCGATTGGCGTTTGGCTTTTGCGTGCTTTCCGTCATGCTGCACCTCCATCGCCAAGTAGCGTGCCCGCTTCAAGACGCGCACCCTTCAGCCAATCCGAAGCGCTCATCGCTTTTTTTCCCGCAGGCTGAATTTCTCTTAGCACCAGCACGCCGTCGCCAGTCTGGACTTGAATGCCGCTGCTGTCCGCTGCTAGCACTGTGCCCGGCGCAGAGCTTGCTGCTTTCGAAGAAGACGATGGAACAGCGCATTGCCACACTTTGAAAACTTCGCCATTCAAATAAGTGAATGCCCCCGCCATTGGCGACAAGCCGCGCACCTGATTAAAGATCGCGCGTGCGGACTTCGTCCAATCGATTCGCTCATCCTCGCGAGTCAGGTTCGGCGCATATGTTGCCTGCTCGTCCTGCTGCGGCACTGCCTTCGCCTCGCCGGCGATAATCGACGGCAGCGTTTGGCCAAGCAAATCCGCGCCAGCAATGCTTAGCTTCTCAAACATCGTTCCCGATGTATCCTCGTCCGTGATTGGAAGCTCCACGACGCTGATCATATCGCCCGTGTCGAGACCTACCGCCATATACATGATCGTCACGCCTGTTGAGCTCTCCCCATTGATGATAGAGCGCTGAATAGGAGCGCCGCCGCGATATTTCGGCAGCAAGGAGCCGTGCACGTTAATGCAGCCAAGACGCGGAATATCAAGCAGCGCCTTCGGCAAAATTTGGCCGTAGGCTGCCGTTACGATTAGGTCAGGAGCTAGCTCCGCCACCGCTGCAACGGCTTCTGCGCTGCGCATCCGCTCCGGCTGCAGCACAGGCAGGCCAAGCGACAACGCCGCTTCCTTTACAGGCGGCGGCGTCAGCGTTTTTTTGCGGCCCTTCGGCCGGTCAGGCTGTGTTACGACAGCGACAACATTGTACTGCTGCTCAAGAAGCAGTTTTAAAGAGGGAACGGCAAAATCCGGCGTTCCCATAAATACGATACGCATGAAGCTATTCGCCGCCTTTTCTAGCTCTTTCCGATATGTCGTAGATACTCTCCGCCAAATCGGTAAACAAAATGCCGTTCAAATGGTCGACCTCATGCTGGAAAGCACGCGCGAAGTAACCTTGTGCTTCGACCGTAAACGATTCGCCGTTAACGTCTTGGCCCGTCACGACAATGCGGTCTGCACGCAGCACATCACCGTTCAGGTTAGGAATGCTCAGGCAGCCTTCAGGACCAAGCTGCTCGCCTTCCTGCTCAACGATAACCGGGTTAACCATCGCGATCAAGCCGTTCTCATCGCCTACGTCAACGACAATAACCCGCTTTGAGATACCGATTTGTGGCGCTGCAAGGCCTACGCCTTCCGCGTCGTACATCGTTTCTGCCATATCGTTTACAAGCTTTAGCAAATTGGGGTTGAACTTCGTTACTTCCTTAGCTACCTCCCGCAAAACCGGGTCTGGATCTTTCACAATTATACGGATACTCATAGTATTCCCTTCCTTTACGTTCAATAAAATAGTAATAGCTATTTATAATATAACTTGCGGATCTACGTCAATACTGAACTGCACCTGGCGCTGCGGCGGCCCGTCTGTGAACGACGTGAGCGCCTTGCGAACGAGAGCCGAAGCATCGATGTTCCCCCGATATTTTATCACACATTGAAAACGGTAGCGATCCTTCATTCTCGAAATCGGCGATGCAACAGGCCCGAGTACCTCAAGCGCTCTACTAAATCCGCTGCTTAGCGGCAGCAGTACGCCCTCATTCTCGGCTAACTCGCGCAGGTCCGCCGCAAATCGTTCGCTGATGGACGATAGCAGCGGCAGCTGCTCATGGGACATCGTGACGAGGATCAGCCTGCAATAAGGCGGATAGCCCATTGCGCTGCGATGCCGCAGCTCCTCGCTTACAAACGCCGAGTAATCATGCTGCTGCGCCGTTACGACCGCATAATGCTCCGGCGCATAGGTTTGTATAACGACTTCACCTGGCAAATGATGCCTGCCAGCTCGCCCCGCAACCTGCGTAAGCAATTGAAACGTTCGTTCGGCTGCGCGAAAATCAGGCAAATTAAGCGACGTATCCGCCGCGATGACCCCGACTAATGTGACGTAAGGAAAATCGAGCCCCTTCGCTACCATTTGCGTGCCTAGCAGCACATCTGCTTTTCGCTCTCCGAACTGCTTCAGCAGCTTCTCATGCGAGTTTTTCTCCGTCGTTGTGTCCACATCCATCCGGATTACCCGAATGCCTGGGAACAGCTTCGAGAGCTCCTCCTCAACCCGTTGCGTCCCGGTGCCAAAATAACGAATATGCTCGCTTTGACAGGAAGGACAGGTCGTTGGCGCCTGCTCGGCATGCCCGCAATAGTGGCAGCGCAGCGCGCGCGATTTCTGATGATACGTTAGGGAAATGTCGCAGTGCGGGCAAGCCGCAGTATAACCGCAGGAGCGGCACATGACGAATGTGGAGTAGCCGCGCCTGTTCAGCAGCAGCACCGACTGCTCACCACGCTCAAGCCGCTCGGCAAGCGAGCTGTGCAGCAGGCGGCTGAACATCGAGCGGTTGCCCTCCTTCAGCTCCTCGCGCATATCGATAACCGCAACCGGCGGCAGCGGCCTGCCGCCTACGCGTATGGGCATCGGCAGCAGCGCCGGCTCGCGGCCCTCGTCCCTTGCCGTTAACGTCCGGCTTGCCGCAGCAAACGACTCCAAAGAAGGCGTTGCCGATCCAAGCACGACCGCGGCACCATGCTGCCTCGCTCTTCGCACCGCCACATCGCGCGCATGGTATTTCGGGCTCTCTTCCTGCTTGTAGGAAGATTCATGCTCTTCATCAATTATAATAAGCCCAAGTCGTTCAAACGGTGCAAAAATAGCCGAACGCGCGCCAATCGCCACCTGTACCTGGCGGCTGCGAATTTTGCGCCACTCGTCATAGCGCTCGCCGTTCGAGAGCCTGCTGTGCAGCACTGCCACCGCATCTCCGAACCGTCCTTTGAAGCGCTCCACCATTTGGGGGGTGAGCGAAATTTCGGGAACGAGCACGATCGCTTGCTTTTCCTGCTCCAAGCAGAACTGAATCGATTGCAAGTAAACCTCCGTTTTGCCGCTCCCCGTTACGCCATGCAGCAGCATCGTTTGAGGCTCGCCTGCATGAACGGCTCTAGCGATACGTTCAAATACGCCTTGCTGGCCTTCGGTCAGCGCAAGCGGTGTCGTTCGCTCGAAGAAGCGCCCCGCATAGGGATCACGCTGCTGCTCGATCTCTTCTATAACGAGAAGCCCTTTCTCCGCTAAAGAGCGCACGCTTGCCGCAGAACCTCCCGCCTCGGCGAGCAGCTGCTGCATAGGCAAGGGTCCGCCGTGATCGAGCATATAAGCCAGCAATTCGCGCTGCTTTGCTACTCGCGCAGGCAAAGCTTCCATTTGCCTGCGGATTTCGTCAGTATCATCAGGAACGAATACAGTTAAAACCTTGCGGATGGCAAGGCGGTCTTTAATAGAGGTTTGTTCGACCAGCACACCCTCGCGCAGCGCAGCCTTAATTGCTTTCGCATGCTCCGGGAAACGTTCCAGCAGCCCCTCCAGCTTTACGAGCTGTCCGCTTGATCCGATCCATTCCGTCATGGCAGCGGGAAGATCCTCCCTTGCCGCTTCTTCGTCCTGTATGCCGACAAGGCGTTCAGCCTTTCCCTTCAAAGCAGCCGGAATCATCGCTTGCAGCGCCGTCGTCCATGAGCAGCAATATTTCTCGCTCATCCACTTCGCAAGCTCGATAAGATCGGGCAGCAGCGGCGGGACGTGATCGAGCAGCTCCGAAACGGGCTTTAGACGCTTCATGTCTACATCCGTTGTCTCTGCAAGCTGCGTGACGAAGCCTTGTAGGACACGCGGTCCAAACGGTACGCCGACGCGGCTGCCTACCTCGATCCAGTCCGCTAACGCCGCGGGTACCTCATAATCAAACGGCCGATCCGTCTGGCGGCTCGGCACGTCTACAATGACTTTAGCAATCATTCGCCTCTCCCTCCGGAAGAAGGAAGACGCTCTGCAATCAACGTAAGCAATCGGGTAGCGACCTCGCGTTTAGACAAAAGCGGCATGGCATCAACCAGCCCCTCCGAACCAAAAACCTGAACGATATTCGTATCCCCGTTAAAGCCTGCCCCATCCTTGCTCACATCGTTAGCTACAATGAGGTCGCAATGCTTTCTGCGCAGCTTGTCCATCGCATAATGCTCAACCTGCTCCGTTTCTGCCGCGAAGCCAACAAGAAACTGATGCTGCTTTCGCTGTCCAAGCGTCTCCAAAATATCGGTGGTCCGCTCAAGCTCCAGCACCAGCTTCTCGCCGCTCTTTTTCATTTTCTGATCACTGATGTTTACCGCCCTGTAATCGGCTACTGCTGCCGATTTTACGACGATGTCCATCTCGTCATAAACGCTCGTTACCGCCTCCAGCATCTGCTGCGCGGATTCCACCCGAATGACCTTCATGCCGGTAGGCGGCGCTTCCGTGGTGCGTCCTGCAACCAGCGTCACGTCAGCGCCCATAAGGAGCGCGGCTTCTGCAATCGCAAAGCCCATTTTGCCGGATGAATCATTCGTCAAATATCGTACCGGATCAAGCCGCTCCATCGTGCCGCCTGCGGTGACAAGCACCCGTTTCCCTTTCAGCTTGCCGCCTTGGCTGAACCAAGAGTCAATCGCCATAACGATGTCCTCCGGCTCTGCAAGGCGCCCTTTTGCAACATAACCGCATGCCAGCTGGCCGGTGCCAGGCTCAACAAACATGACGCCGCGGGAAGCAAGCAGCTCGAGATTGTTCACAACGGCAGGATGCTCATACATGTGCACGTTCATTGCCGGAGCGATTAATATCGGACATGTCGCTGCGAGCAGCGTCGTGCTCAGCATGTCATCGGCATGGCCTCCGGCCAGCTTCGCAATCGCATTGGCGGTAGCCGGAGCAATAACGATTAAATCCGCATGGTCAGCCAAATGGATATGCGATACGACCGCTGGATCCCTCTCATCAAACGTATCGATATAAACCGGATTCCGAGACAACGTTTGCAAAGTTAGCGGCGTTATAAATTTTGTAGCCGATTCCGTCATAATAACGTGTACGGTCGCGCCCGCCTGCACCAGCTTGCTGCATAGCGCCGCGCCTTTATAGGCTGCAATGCCGCCTGTAATGCCGAGTATAATTGATTTCCCTTTTAGCATGGTGTATCTCCCTATCAAGCTTATCATTGCTTATATTTTTACATTGGCGCTACGACCAACTACCAATCCTTGCGGTCTCTTAAGCTTGTTATTTGAGCAACATGATGCTTGCCATGCCACGCAACGAATCCTAGAAAATTAGCCAGCCCAATTTGGCTGCCCTTCTCCGGATGGTAGAACATTTTATCAAAATCAGATGCCTGCATCGAACGAAGCAGCAATACCAAGCGAGCATAAATGCCCTCTACGATCGCTAAGCTGATGTCCGGTGACGCTTGAAGGCTGTCTGCCGTCTCCGCCCATCGCTCTTCGTTAAACGGCTTGATGGTCGGATTGGACTCAGTCAGCGCAAGCTTGAAGCGCGAGAAACAATTCATTGAAGCATCCGCAAGATGATGGACCACTTGGCGCAGTGTCCAGCCACCGCTCCGATAAGAGGTGTCTAACTGCTCATCATTCAAGTCCGCTAGCGCCGCCCTAAGCTGCCCAGGCAGCTTTTCTATGTCTGAAATCCATTGCTCGCGATGCTTAACCGTCATTCCCTCGAACGAGTACCTGCCAATTGGATAACGCAATTTGTCCATTCCGTTCCCTCCTGTTCATTCGTCCCTGAAACATAAGTCCCACCATCTATCATAACATATGCAGCTTCAAAATCTAACCTGAACGATTACATTTTATCCGATAAAATCTGTTCTCTGCGCCTATGATTGACCGTTTTTATGTCGATGCGCCATCAGGTAAAGCTCGGCAATATCGCTGCGCCCAATTTCCTCGAACAATCTAACAGCCTCATCGATGCCAACTACCTCTACTGCAATGACCTGCTCGCCATCGGGCGGGTTTAGAGGCTCACCGACAATATTTACTTCGCCATACCCGACAAGTCTCACGAAATGAGGATGAGGAATATGAGGGCGGTAAGGCTCGCTCGCGGACGAATGGCATTTAAAGCAGCCAAAGAGCGTGTAGTCTATCAGCTCCGCGCCAATTTCCTCCTTTACTTCCCGCTCCAGCGCGTCCATATGATGCTCGTTAGGCTCAAGCGTACCGCCGATTAGCTCCCATTTTCCGTTATCTATCTTCATTACAACATACTTATCGCCTACTGTCGGAATGATGCTTATATTGCTCACAGAAGCTGTATCCACCTCATAATCAAGCGAAAAGCAATTTTCAACAAAGCCCCATACAATCCCCTTTGAGAGAGCAGGATATTGATTCAATGTAATCGTCATGCCTTCAATCTTCCTCTACATTTATTTATTATGGCTTATAAACTGGATAACGCCACTCGCAATGATGATTGCAAAGAATACGATAAAAAAACCAATGAAAAATCGGGCAAAACCAGATCTTTGACGTTTCGAATCCGCCCTAATTTGAGCGACCTGACCTTCAAGCTTCTGAAGCGTTTCCTTTATTTCTTTCAGCTCTTGATCATTAGCCATAGCCATCAACCTCTCCATCAGCCGTTTATCGATCATCCCTTTGGCTTGAGCCATTCATTACTTGTAAGCTTAGTTTATCAAATTATAGGCATTCATACTTAAAAAAGCTGCCCAATACCGTAAAACGGCTTTTGGACAGCTCTCTTTCGCCTTGCATCATCCTTATTTTTGATTCCGCTCAAGCAGCATGGCTGTTATTTCCTCGGATTGCGCCAGCACCGAAACCGGGTCAAAATACCAATAACGATCCGCCGCAAGCTCGTACACGTGATTGTTTTTTACCGCGGGGATCGCCTTCCAGATTGCGCTGTCCTTGAATTGATCCGTGCCATCCTCCGAGAACAAGAGAACATGATCGGCAGCATAATCCGGCAGCACTTCTAGCGTAAGCTCTCTCCACTGCTCCTTCATTAACTCATTCTTTATAATATCGGACGGAGTCAGCTTCAAAGCGCCGTAAATGGCTTGACCTCCTCTTCCGAAATTGTCTCCAAACGTATAAAACACTTTAGATGCCGCCTCGATAATCGAGAACGTTTCCGTCGGAGCAATAACCCCGTCTAACTGGCTGCGCAGCTCAGCGATTCGCTTATCATAATTGCCAATCCATTGCTCGGCCGCTTCCTGCTTATTAAGCAGCTCTCCGATTCCTCTTACTTCCGCATGCACGCCTTTAAAGGTTGCATTCGTTCCAAAGGGAATGTTGACCGTCGGCGCAATTTTCGAAAGCTGCTCATATGTATTCGAATCCTCGGTCGCCGTAATAATAAGATCAGGCTCAAGCGCCGTAATTTTTTCCAAATTAACTGCGCTTCTCTCCCCGATGCTTTCGATTCCCTGAACGAGATCCTTCGTATAAGGATTATCGATATAATATTGATCGGCGCCTACCGGCTTAACGCCTAAAGCAAGCATCGTTTGCAAATACTGGTCAGCTACAATTCTTTTTGGATTAGCCGGAATTTCGATATCGCCATGAATCGTATTGTAAAGACGAGTTTCCTTCTCATCTGCAGTCGGCGCCTCGCTTGCTTGATCCGCTTCGTTAACAGCTTTGTTTTTCTGGGCGCCTGCACCGCCGCAAGCCGTTATCAGCATAATAAATACGAGCAAAATAGATCCTAACCACATACCTTTGTTTAATCGCAACATTCATTAACTCCTCTTTCCCTCTGTTATTTAATACGAATGATAATCATTCTCAAAAATAACTTTACCAACTGAGCGCGTCATTCGTCCATGCCTTAATGTGATGCTGCGCACAAAATTACTTTTCATGTTTGGTAAGCAAGGAAACGATATCGAGCAGCTGCCTTTTGGTAGAGGCTGGATCAAAGCCGTAAAAGCATCCCCCGTCAATCGAGTAGATCTGTTTATTTTTGGCGGCATCGAGTTGGTTCCAGCTATCTGTATTCATAAAAGTGAGCACCTTCGCTCGTTCAACTGCGCAGGTCGGCAGCGCAAAAAATAGATGATCGGCCGCGTATGCATGAATATTCTCAATCGAAGTTTGTACATAACCAATTTTGCAGCTTCCATCCTGCAATAGGCTTTGGGGCGGCGCAAACTGAAGCTGATCATACAGAACATGGGTACCTCGCCCCCACTTTTCGCCAAAAACATAACACTTGTCCATGCCAAGCTCCACAACAACCGCCGTTCCGCGGGTACCTAGCTTCTGGTCCAACCTTCGATTTGCTTTCACCATCAAACTCTCGAGCCTGTTCAAATAATCGTTTGCTTCGCCGCTCTTGCCTACGACCTCTGCGATAAACCGAAACTGCTCATCCCAATCCATCTGCTCGAACGGCAAGCTTATTAACGGCGCAATAGCGCGCAGCTCCAAGGCAAGCTCCTCGCTTATTTGATAATCAAAAATCAGATCAGGCTTAAACGGACCTATCGCATCGCTTATGCGGATTGGCACATTCCCATACCACTGCCTGGGTTGCTCTTTGACCACATCTCGAAAATAGCCAGATACCCAGCCTGAGACAACCGCAACGCTTGGCGTCATGCCAAGAGCCAGCAAGCTTGCTGAATAATTATAGGTCAATGATGCTATTTTCTTCGGACGTTTAATATAGAACAGAGGTGCCGTACCGACTACTTGCTTGAATTTCCTGCTCAGATAAAATCCGTCCTTGTATCCGACATTGAGCGCGACATCTACTAAACCGGACCTCGAGCTTAGCAGCTGTTCCTGGGCAGCTCGAATGCGCAGCTCCGTCAGATAAGCCTTGAAGGTTTTGCCCGTATGCCGCCGGAACTCCCTTGAAAAATGCTCGAGGCTAACGCCAGAGGATTGTGCCAGCTGCTTTCTCGTTATCGGATTTCGATAGTTTTCTCTTATATATTCAAGCGCGCTAACTAGCCATGGCTGTGCAACTGCTTGCTTTTCCTGGCCATGAAGCTTATTTTGCTCAATCTTTGTTTCAGCTTTGTTGGACAGTCTCCTTGGTCTATTCCGCTTAGGTTCAGGGTCTGATACAGCAGCCTCTCTAGCTTCAGTCCTTCGCAAAGCATCCGCATCCTTGCCCAATTGCAGCTTCCGCTTCATTTCAGCCGCCTCTGCCTCTGTCAGAATGCCAAGATTCGAAACTAATCGATGCTTTGGCTTGCCATGCTCATCCCGGTAAGATTCAACTATTTTATAGTAAAAGCAGCTTACGCCTTTACGTTTAACTGGTACTCGCTTTAAAAACAACGCAAACCACACCCTTTTTTTATAGGACTACAAAAAACGATTATTCAAGTGATAAACATTCTCATTATAACACAAAAAAAGAGCACCTACTATAAAGTAGGCACTCCGTTCCTAGTTAACGAATATTGGATTAATCCTCTTTGGTAGCGAGGTTTTCTACTTGGAGAATGTCGCCGTAAATTTCTTCTAGCGCAACACCTACATACTTGCGGGAGCGCGGATTTTTGAGCTCCGACTTGTCTCCGTTGCGGAGCATGCGAGCGCGTCTCGAAGCCGCTACAACAAGCGTGTATTTACTGTCAACTTTTTTCACCATTTCGTCAATGGACGGATATAACATCGTTCATTCTCCTCACTCATGCTTTCTCAATTGCGGCAACCATTCCGGAAACGTAAGGTAAATATCTTTCTCTGCGGCAGTGCTCTGCAATCATGATGCTGCGAATACGATCGCAAGCAGCATCTATCTCATCATTCAATACCGCATAGTCGTAGTGGCCGAGCAAATTCATTTCCTCTACCGCTACAGACATGCGATTATTGATCGTATCCAAAGTCTCGGTACCACGGCCGGTAATTCGCTGCTTCAGCTCATCCAAGGATGGAGGCAATAAAAATACGAAGATGCCGCTCGGGAACTTTTGTTTTACCTTAAGCGCTCCCTGCACTTCAATCTCCAAAATAACATCCTTGCCGCTCGCTAAGGTGCGTTCCACGAAATCGCGCGGAGTTCCGTAGTAGTTACCAACATATTCAGCATGCTCCAAAAGTGCGTCTCGTGCAATCATCTCTTGGAACTGCTCTCTCGTTTTGAAAAAATAATTAACGCCGTCTACTTCACCCTGACGCGGCATTCTAGTCGTTGCCGACACGGAATACACCAGCTCAGGAACCTTATTACGAAGAACGGAGCAAACCGTTCCTTTGCCAACCCCTGAAGGGCCGGACAACACAATTAGCAATCCCTTATCCATATTACTCCCCGTACTATTCGTCGTTATCGTCGTCCTTGGTAGACAACCGGTGTGCAACCGTCTCTGGCTGTACTGCTGATAATATCACATGATCGCTATCCGTGATAATAACAGCGCGTGTGCGGCGTCCATATGTGGCATCAATAAGCATATGCCTATCGCGTGCTTCTTGAATGATTCTCTTAATCGGAGCCGATTCCGGGCTTACGATTGAAATAATGCGGTTAGCTGATACAATATTACCGAATCCGATATTAATAAGTTTAATAGCCAAGCCTGGTTCCTCCTCCGCCTACGATCTTCCCTGTGCATCTGCCTGCAAATGTTCAAACACTCTTTTTTATATTTTATAAATGTGAATACGACAAGTTTGCGTTCTTGCCAAAAACCGACAGAACTACTGCACTATTGTTGACGAAAAAAGTGCCGGACATACGTCCCGAAGCACGCTAAAGCTTATGCCGAAGCTGCTGATCGGCAGCCTGTCCTTGCCATCCTGTGTAAGTGTGGCAACAGTATCCATGCTTTATTTTAATTGATTTTTTACAAACGAACAAGCGAAAATGCGAAAACAAGCAAAAAAGCCTGTTTTTCGCATTCATTCTAAGCTATTTGGCTACATACGCTCTGTCTTCTGCCATACATATTCTGTAAGCTGAACGCCCATATCGTAGAACATAAACGGAGTAATTAAATAAATTCCTTTAAAATGCGGCAAAGCCGCATCGAGCAGCTCCTTCGCAATCTGCACGCCTTCCGCACGGCCCGCTTCGCCTTCGAGACCCGACATCCGCTGACGAACCTCGTCAGACAGCTGGATTCCCGGCACCTCGTTATGCAAATATTCAGCATTGCGCCCGCTAGCTAGCGGCATAATGCCGATAAATACAGGTACGGTCAAATGTTTCGTCGCCTCGGCGATCCGTTCGATCAATCCTGGATCGTATACAGGCTGAGTCATAATATAGTCCGCGCCTGAAGCGATTTTGCGCTCGAGACGCTGGACAGCCTTATCCAAATGTTTGACGTTCGGATTAAATGCCGCGCCTACGACGAACTTCGCCTTTTGCTTAAGAGGCTTGCCGGAGAAGGCCGTTCCGTCATTGAGCTGCTTAATCATCCGAATCATCTCGAATGAGGTAAGGTCATACACCGAGCTTGAGTCAGGCAGATCGCCGAATCGTGCCGGATCTCCCGTTACAGCCAGCACATGATCGATATCAAGCGCATCCAGTCCCATCATATGGGATTGTGTTCCGATCAGATTGCGGTCGCGGCATGCGATATGAACGAGCGGACGAATGCCTACCTTCTCTTGTACGAGCGCTGCAAGCGCGATATTGCTCATGCGCGTAACGGCAAGCGAATTGTCAGCCATCGTAACGGCATCCGCCTTCGCTTCTTTAAGGGCGGCTGCGCCGTCCATAAACTTGCGAATATCCAGATCACGCGGCGGATCAAGCTCTACGATTACCGTATGACGCTTCAGCACTAGATCAACGATAGTTGGCTCCTGCACCTCAACCTTTTGGGGAGCCGTATCCGATGCAGCCGGCTTCTCCGCTGGTTTTACGACAATCGTCTCTACCGCGGCATGAGAAGCAACCGCTTGTCCAAGCTGAGGAACATAACCGTCAAGCGCAGCAGCTATGGCTTTGATATGCTCAGGTGTCGTTCCGCAGCAACCGCCGATGAGGCGCGCACCGCGATCGGCAAAGCGCATCGCTGACTCAGCAAAATACTCAGGACCAGCGCTGTACGCATATTTGCCGTCAATATAGTCGGGAATACCTGCGTTCGGATATACCGACAGCGGCAAACCGACAGGACCTGTTATCGAATCAATCGCTCTCATAATACCGTTAGGACCGCTGCGGCAGTTAAAGCCTACAACGTCTGCCCCGGCCTCTTGAAGCTGATCGAACGCACTCTTCATTCCATTGCCATCCTGCGTGCGTCCAACATCCTCGACTGCAAACTGGCAAATGACAGGCACGTTGGAAGCCGATCTCGCAATACGCAGCGCAAGCAGCATTTCATCAAGATCATAAAACGTTTCAAGCAGAAGCCCGTCCACGCCCTCGTCAAGCAAAGCATGCATTTGGCGCTGGTAAGCTTCGATTACTTTAGCTGTGCGCAAGTTTTTCAGCTTGCCGTCACGTACCGAGCCCACCGCGCCAACAACATAAGCGTCATCGCCGATTGCGGCGCGCGCAACGCGCACGCCGGCACGGTTAATGGCGTCCATCTCATCCTCTAAGCCATATTTGGAGAGCTTCTCCAAATTGGCAGAAAACGTATTCGTCTCGATGACGCGTGCGCCAGCCTCGTAATAGCGGCGGTGAATGTTCTCGATGACATCGGGACGAATCGTATTAAATTCCTCGTAAGAAACGCCGACAGGGAACCCCATCTGATACAGATAGGTTCCCATCGCGCCGTCCCCGGTCAAGATACGCTGCTGGAGCGCTTCCCGCAAATCCGGTTTCATTATTTTCATTCCACCCATCTAACTTTGCTCTTACAGTGTACCGCGGAACGATACCGCAGCCGGTCCAGTCATATATACGTGATTATCGGACTCATTCCATTCAATGAGAAGGTCGCCGCCTTTAAGCGATACGGTAGCCGTCCGATCCGTTGCGCCGGTCAATACCGAAGCGACAACCGTTGCGCATGCACCTGTGCCGCAAGCAAGCGTAGGTCCCGCGCCGCGCTCCCATACGCGCATGTCGGTATGCGTACGGGAATTAACCGTTACGAACTCAACATTGATTTTGCGAGGAAAGAGCGGATGTGTCTCAAGCTTCGGACCCCAAGTATTCAGATCAAAATGAACAGCGTCCTCTACATAAATAACGCAGTGAGGGTTGCCCATCGATACGGCGGTGAAGCGGAATTCACGTCCGTCCACCTCAATCGGATGCTCAATGACGCGTTCGGCATCAATGGTTGTCGGCACTTGCAGGCCGCCAAGAATCGGCTCTCCCATATCGACGCGGACCGATGACACTTCGCCGCCTTGAACGGTAAGCTGCACCTTTTGAGCGCCGGCGCCAAGCGTTTCGATCGTAATCTCTTCTTTATCGGTTAAACCATTATCGTATACATATTTAGCTACGCAGCGTATAGCGTTGCCGCATTGCTCTGCTTCCGAGCCATCGGAATTAATAATGCGCATGCGGAAATCAGCGACTTCCGAAGGCAAAATATAAACAAGTCCGTCTGCCCCGATTCCAAAAAACCGGTTGCAAAGCCGGATGGCCAAATCCGCTGCATCATCCGGGAGCTGCTGCTCGCCAGCTATGACGACAAAATCATTTCCTAAACCGTTCATCTTTGTAAAATTCATCTGTTTGCCCTCTCCTTGCCGCATCTCTAGGTATGATAAAACTATAATTAATTGCTAATAGCATACCGCAAAGCAAGGAGAAAGGCTATTCATAATTTGTATCATGATTTGTATTTTTGTGTTATCTCGCCGCGGTTTGCGGTCCGATCGGCCATTTTGATTTGGTCTTATTTTTATTCTTAGTGCCGAGCACGCTGCCAATTCCCATTAAGAAAGTAGGAATTCCTGCCGCTACAAAGACCAAACACCATTCGCGGAAGTTAAGCGGAACGGTTTTGAAGATAGGCTGCAGGGCTTCAATATAAAGCACGCCGATCATCAGAAGGAGCGACGAGAGTACAGCGAGCACCAAATATTTATTTTGAAACGGATTGCGGTGAAAGATAGAGCGCGAGCTTCTGCAGTCGAATACGTGAATGAGCTGTGCCATGACTAAGGTTGCGAAAGCGACCGTCTGTGCCTTCATAAGCTGCGCAGCGCTGCCCGGCGCATCATGCAGCGTAATCCAGAACGCTCCAAGCGTGCAAACCCCGATCAATATGCCGCGGCTAATGATTTTCCAGCCGAGCCTGCGCGAGAAAATGCTTTCTTTGGCCGAACGCGGCTTCTGCTGCATCAAATCCTTCTCTGCCTGATCCACGCCAAGCGCCATCGCCGGCAGGCCGTCTGTGACCAGGTTGACCCACAAAATTTGAATCGGTACGAGCGGAAGCGGAAGCCCCGCCATCATCGCTAAAAACATAACGAGAATTTCGCCGACATTTGATGCAAGCAAGTACCGGATGAATTTGCGAATATTTTCATAAATGCCGCGGCCTTCTTCAATGGCAGCTACGATCGTCGAGAAATTGTCATCGCTTAGAACGAGCGCCGAAGCTTCCTTCGATACATCCGTCCCGGTAATGCCCATCGCGATGCCGATGTCAGACGCTTTTATCGCAGGAGCATCGTTAACGCCGTCGCCTGTCATGGCAACTACATGCCCTTGGCGCTGAAGCGCCTTGACGATCCGCAGTTTATGCTCTGGCGAAACGCGCGCGTATACATAAATGTTGTCCACGAGGCGGTCAAGCTGCTCGTCGTCCATCGCTTCCAGCTGTCTGCCGCTCATCGCGATGCCGCCGCGCGGCATGATGCCGAGCTGTCCGGCAATCGCTTCCGCCGTCAGCTGATGATCCCCGGTAATCATTACTGTCTTGATTCCCGCACGTCTGCAGGTCGCTATCGCTTCCTTCACCTCGCGGCGCGGCGGATCGATCATGCCGGTTAAGCCAACGAATACAAGCTGGCATTCCGCATCGCTCTCTGTCTCGCACACATCGCCGGCGCGCAGATCGCGATAAGCAAGTCCAAGCACGCGAAGCGCGGATTGCGCCATAAGCTCGCCTGCCTCTGCGCATTTGCGTTTTAAAGTAGCCGTAAAAGGCACAACCTTGCCTTCCCATAGCACATAGGAGCAATGATCCATCAGCAAATCAGGAGCACCCTTCGTGCAGATGAGACGACCGCCCTGATGCGCAACGACAACCGACATCCGCTTTCGCTCCGAATCGAATGGAAACTCCTTCTCCCGCTTGTAAAGCTGCTCAAGCGCCTTCGCGGATGAACCGAGCTTAGCCGAGAGCACGGCTAAAGCTCCCTCGGTAGGATCGCCTTTAAGCACCCACTCTTCTTGGATTTCCTTGCTCTTGCGTTTACCCGTCTCCGCCGATTCTACCTTCACGATCTGAGCGTTATTGCAGAGCGCGCTTATTTGAAGCAGACGTTTGACGGATTGATCATGCTTAATGTCAAGGGCGTTGCCCGCTTCATAAATGGCACCTGTCGGTTCATAACCTTCACCGCTTACCTCAAGCTGCCTTCCGCCAATCCACACATGAGTAACCGTCATTTTGTTTTGCGTAAGCGTTCCGGTTTTGTCTGAGCAAATGACAGAAGCGCAGCCCAGCGTCTCTACGGATGGCAGCTTGCGAACGATTGCCTTCCGCTTGATCATCCGCTGAACGCCGAGCGCAAGCGCAATTGTTACGATAGCCGGCAAGCCCTCCGGAATCGCCGCAACCGCCAAGCTTACGCCGGCAAGGAACATGCCGTACGCTGGCTGACCGTGCATAATGCCTGCTGCGACTACCATAATCGTTAAACCTACCGCAACGACGATTAGTATTTTGCCAAGCTGCTCTAGCCGGTGCTGCAGCGGCGTCTCCATCGACTCCGTCTGCTCGATGAGTCCTGCGATTTTGCCCATTTCGGTATCCATGCCTGTACGAATAACGACGGCCCTTGCTGTTCCGCGAGTAAGCATCGTCCCCATAAACCCCATGTTGAGCTGGTCGCCTAGCGGCAGATCATCCTCGCCGATTGCTACTGCATGCTTCCCGACCGGTACCGATTCCCCCGTCAAAGCCGATTCCTCAACATAGCAGCTATTCGCCTCCAGCAGGCGCACGTCAGCCGGGATCCGGTCTCCGCTTTCCAAATAAATCAGATCTCCGGCAACCAGCTCCTTGGCTGGAATAGTCTGCAATTCCCCGCCGCGTATAACTTTGGCCGTTGGGGCAGACAATTCCTTGAGCGCCCGCAAGGAGCGTTCCGCGCGAAACTCCTGCACGAAACCAAGCACTGCGTTCAGGGCGATGATCGCGACAATCGTAATCGCGTCCAAATATTCGCCCAGCAAGCCAGAAATCAATGTCGCTCCCATCAAGACGAGCACCATAAAATCTTTAAATTGGTTGAGGAACAGCAAGATCGGCGATACGCGCTTCCCCTCTGTCAATTCATTCCGTCCATTCTTCTCCAGCCGCTGCGCCGCTTCCGACGTCGTCAGCCCTTGATCTGGGGAGCTGACTAACGCGTCAACCAACTCAATTGTCCCCATTTGATGCCATTTCATTTGTTCCATGGTATAACTCCCTCCCGTAATATGCCGAGCCAAGCAGCAACGACGCCGGCCCTTCGGACAGCCTTTATAGGGTAAATGTATTCGGACAGCCCATAAAATATCCCATCAAGGACTTAAGTTTTTGTCTCAACTATGGCATGATAGAGAAAGATAGACCAAGGAAGCGAGGAACTACACCATGGCATTAGACGGCATCGTCACCCATGCGATCACGCATGACCTACAGCGCTGCGTTGGTGCGCGTATACATAAGATCCATCAGCCAACCGAACACGAGCTTGTTTTCAGCATTCGCGGAGCCGGTATGCAGGGCAAGCTGCTGCTGTCCGCCAACCCAACCTATCCCCGAGTCCACTGGACTACCGGTACATATGTCAATCCAATGGAAGCGCCGATGTTTTGCATGCTGCTTCGGAAGCATTGCGAGGGCGGCATGATCGAGTCCATTCGTCAAATCGGGGCCGAGCGAATTATTCATATTGAAGTGAAGCATCGCGACGAGCTAGGTGACTTATCAAACAAAACGATCATAGTCGAGATTATGGGGCGTCATAGCAACATTATTTTGATGGATCCATCAACCGGCATCATTCATGACGGCATTCATCATGTTACGCCAGCTATCAGCAGCCATCGTATCGTAATGCCCGGCAGCAGCTACGCTTCGCCGCCCGAGCAAGGCAAGCTTGATCCGCTGGCTATCGAGAACGAGCAGCAATTTTTGGATGCGCTAAGCGAAACAGACGAGACTGCTCCCTTGCACAAAAGGCTAGTAGACAAGCTATGCGGCTTCAGCCCGCTTCTTGCTAAGGAGCTTGTACACCGTGCGCACGCTGACTTAGCCACAGACGAGCAATCCGCTGACGAAAGCGTATCGCAGCAAAGCCTAGCTGCATTATGGAGCAGCTACTCAAGCTTTATCGAGCAAGTCAGAAACGACCATTATACGCCTACGATCAAAACAAACGCGGACACCGGCAAATCCTTTTTCTCCATTACGGAGCTTACCCATATTGAAGGCGAAGCCGTTGTTTTTCCGGACATAAGCACTTGTCTTGAAGGCTTCTACGGCAATAAGGCGGAACGCGATACCGTTAAGCAGCGTGCTGCCGATCTGATTCGGTTCGTCCAAAATGAAAAAGCAAAAAACATTACAAAAATTAAAAAGCTTGAAGATACGCTTGTTGAAGCGAAGGATGCGGAAAAATATAGAGTGCTCGGCGAGCTGCTTACCGCTTACATGCATCAAATAAAGCGCGGCGACACCACCATTGAGCTCGTTAACTTCTATGATGAGGAGCAAGCTGTAATCAAGATTGATCTTGACCCGCAGCTCACGCCTTCCGATAATGCGCAGCGCTATTTCCGCCGGTACACGAAACATAAGAACAGCTTATCGATCGTTGCCGAGCAAATGGAAATCGCCCGTACCGAAATTCAATATTTTGAAGCGCTGCTGCAGCAGGTTGACAACGCATCGCTAGGCGATATTGGCGAGATTCGTGACGAGCTCGTTGAGCAGGGTTATATGAAAGAGCGCGGCCGGCGCGGTCCGAAGAAGAAAAAAACGCTTAAACCAACTTTGCTATGCTACACCTCCTCTGAGGGAGCAACGATATATGTCGGCAAAAACAATACGCAAAACGAATATTTAACGAACCGGCTCGCGGCGCCTTCCGACACATGGCTCCATACGAAGGATATCCCTGGCTCGCATGTCGTTATAAGAGGCGGCGACTTCGGCAATGCGACGCTAGAAGAGGCGGCAATGCTGTCTGCACACTATAGCCAAGCCCGTGACTCAAGCTCGATCCCCGTGGATTACACGACAATCCGGCATGTGCGCAAGCCAAACGGCGCAAAGCCCGGCTTCGTCATATACGACAACCAGAAGACGCTGTACATCACGCCTGACGAGAAGCGCATTAAATCACTCGCAAGCGAATTAAAGTAAAGACGATTGCGCATAAAAAAACACGGCTCTTATTCATTTGGAATAAGAAACCGTGTTTTTATTTTTTCGACGCAGCGCTTGCCATCGCCTACAAGCATGTGCACATGCTTGGTTCCTGCCAGCAGGCCATCCTCATAAATCGCTTTTCCGCCAATAAAAACTTTCGTTGACAGCTGGCCGCCGGTAATCCGTTGATCGAGCTCTTGCAGAAAAGGCACCGCTTCCTCCAAAGCTTGAGTGACAGAGAAGCTAAATGTAAAAGCTGCCGGCCGTACCTCCACCAAACAATCAAAAATCCCTTTCTCCGAGGGCGAGCTTCCCAGGTAAACGACCCGAAAACCTTCCATCTGCGCAAAATAACCAAAAAATAAAATGCCAAGCTCATGACGCTCGCCCGGTCCGCATGCCGTCACCATCAATGGGCTATCGTCAACTGTGCGAATCATGCCGCGGATCGCGAGCATTTTGTCCCGAATAAAGAGGCTGCCGAAATGCTCCTGGTATTCTGAAATTTCTCCCCGTTCCCAGCGCTCTCCAAGCTCGACGAGCGTCGGCTCCAAAATTTGAAGCATCAAATTTTCCAATTGAAGAACCGCTAGAAGCTGTTCATAAATGCGCTCGGCATTGGTTAAATCAAGCTCAATAAAACTTTGAAGCAGCTGCTCAATCGGATTTGTCCAATCCATCGCTGCATGATCGGCGTTCTTCCATTCCTGAACAGCCATTCCGATCGGTACGCCTTCATCGACCTGCTTCTTAAACCAAAGAAGGGTCTCTATATCATGATTCGTATACCCGCGATAGCCATTTGCCATTCTTTGCGGGATAACAGCCTCGTAACGCTCCTCCCATTTCCGAATGAGCTGCGTTGATAAGCTGGTACGCATGGAGGCTTCCTTGATCGTAAAGAGCCTATGGTTCATTGCGCTCTTTCCCCCATAAAGGTTCTAGCTGCTGGAGAACGTTCACATCTACCGTGCGATTGCCTATTTCACCATGAAAAATAACGCCTTGACGCGATCCATGATAATCCGATCCGCCCGTTGCAATCAATTGATACCTCGCTGCAAGCTGCGCATATCGGCGTTCTTCCTCCGGACCGTGATTGGAATGGAACACTTCGATTCCTTGCACGCCATACCGAATAATTTCCTCGACTAACGAATCATTGCCGTAAAGCCCCGGATGCGCAATTACGCTAGTGCCGCCGGCTTCCCGAATCCAATCAACCGCCTCAAATGGGTTTAATCTTGGCGGATTGACGTAAGCAGCAGCTCCTGTTTTTAAATAACGGTCGAATGCTTCTTTCATAGTGGAGACGATTCCCTTGTTCACAAGGACAGCGGCAATATGCGGGCGACCGATACTAACGGCTGCATCCTGCAAGGCTTCGAGCTTGCCGTCTCCATGAGCAGCCGCGATAACCTCATCCATCGTGATTGCTATTCCGAGCTCGCACAGCTTATCTAAAATCATTTCATTTCGTTGATCCCTTACACGACGCAGGCTGGCAAGACGCGTTAGCCACTTCTCGTCATCATTGTTCGTGTAATAACCAAGGATATGAATATCTGTCCCATCTGCAACCGTGCTCACTTCAACCCCTGGCACAACAGTTATTCCTAAACGCTCCCCTTCCAGCATCGCCTCCGCCACGCCGGCAACGGTATCGTGATCGGTAATCGCGATTGCGGCAAGCCCCGCCGCTTTTGCCAATCTAACGTTTTCAGCAGGAGATTGCATGCCATCCGAAGCGGTCGTATGTGTATGCAGATCAGCAAGTCCATTCATTAGAGCCATTGCTGCAAGTCCCTCTCTCTCAAAAAGGATAAAAATGTGACAGCGGATATTGGCAGTATCGCCGATTTTAAGTATATGGAATAAAACTGGCGCTGAAACTTCGAATCCGACACCTTAATCATGCGGATCAAATCGAGCGCTACCTCATGCTTGACGGAAGAAGATGAAATGAAGGAAACGCCTAAGCCAGCCTCAACAGCAGACTTCACAGCTCCCGTGCTGCCCAGCTCCATTACGATTTTCATAGTGGAAGGATCGATATTTTTATTCCTCAGCTGCTCTTCCATTACAAGCCTCGTCCCTGAACCTTGCTCCCGAAGCACAAAAGGATATTCCATCACTTCCTCTAACGTAACGGATTCCCGCTCAGCCAATGGATGGGATTTGGAAACGATTAATCGGAGCTCATCGCTCATTACCGCCTCCATATGCATATCCGGATGATTAATCGGGGCTTCAATAAGGCCAAAATTAAGCTGGTGATTCAAAATATCCTCCATAATCTGCGAAGTGTTCATAACCTTCATGCTGATTGAAATATGCGGGTATTCCTGGCCAAACGGACCGAGCAATCGCGGCAATATATATTCCCCGATCGTTAAGCTTGACCCGAGCTGGAGCCTTCCCTTCAGCTGTTTGGTGAAAGCCGACATTGCCTGATCCGTATCACGGATCAAGTCGATGCTGCGCTGAGCGTAAGGCATAAGAGCCCTTCCCGCTTCCGTCAGTTCAATGCGTTTCGTAGAACGCTGCAGCAGCTTCGTGCCAAAATAATCCTCCAACGACTGTACTTGCATCGTAACGGCGGGTTGAGTCATATGTAAAGATTGCGCCGCTGCGGAGAAACTGCCTCGTTCCGCAACCGTACAAAAAATATGCAGCTGGTGAAAATTAAGCGCCATGAACCAATCATCCTTTCTTCTGGTCATTATTATACTATAAAGCTTGTACAGAATCTTACAAGCGCAACAAAAAAAGCATGCAATCTTTTTGCAGATTGCATGCTTCCCCCATTTATATATAGTTATAAAGTCCTATTTTCGTTTTCTGCTGCTCTTCACAAGAGTCATTCGCCTAGAATGACGAAGCCATGAATAATAGGACTTTAGGTCCCTAAGCTCAATGGTTTCTGACATGCGCCCTAAAAAGGTTACGATGATCATCTTATGTAAAGGAGATCCGGTAATATCCGTTTCCGTTAGTGAGTCCGCAAATTCCGCAACAAATACAAGGTCATCATCAATTAGGTAAACATCCTGTTCGTTGCGGTAATAAGGCTCTACGCGCCCTTGCTTGAGGCATTCCCATAGAAATTCTGCGATGTCTTCAAAGCCGGTTTTTTCGCTTTCTATCCGGTCCAGCCAACGACTTTTGGCATGGTTCGTAATCACGATATCCGCAACTTTCTTATCACCCAGATCGATATAAAACGACTCATATGTACTCCATCTTCTCGTCATTTTATCTTTCACCACGCAACCTACTCCTTCCAAGGAACCAGGGCTTTTATACTATGTATTTAATTCCATTTTACCACGATTGTCCGAGATTACAACAATAAATTAAAGTCAGACCAATTATGTAAGTATTTGGAATACGTATATAAAAAAGAAGCTTCTCAGTATTAATTCTCACTGAGAAGCATTTGATATTCAGAATAATGTAATATTTTACATTATTACATAACCTTATCGAGCGATGCAACCTCACTGTTCACATCACCGAAAGGAAAAGGTTGGAATTTATCTTACAAGCTGTAAAATCTTGTTTTATCTTCACTGTCCTTGCTATATTCGGTCTTGATCTCATTTCGGTATGAGCGTTCGATCTTACGAACGTACGAAAGCTTCCCCATTTGCCGCACAGCCTCTTCAGAGCGCTCCGCATTCATGTACATGACGACGTAATGCATCTTCCGCGACATGTAATGAACCGTTCCGAATCTTTCCAAAGACCTTGCTGCTTTCAAATCGCTTACCCATACGATATAACCCGTTCGATCCGGTAGCATCTTTTCCCTCCTCAAAGGTTTGCGTAGCAAACCTACTTCGTAAGCCTTTGCTTAGGTTTGCGTAGCAAACCTACTTCGTAAGCCTTTGCTTAGGTTTGCGTAGCAAACCTACTTCGTAAGCCCGTGTTAGCTGCAACCGCCGCTGCCGCAGCTGCATGAGCCGCCGCTTCCACAACTTCCGCCGCCAGCTTTTTCGTTGCCCGGCACCTTAATGTTTTGCGATACGGACTCTGCGATCGTACGAGAAACATCATAAAGCATCTCGTCTACGACCTGCTCGGCAAATTTGAAGCGGCGAACGCTTTCAATCTCTCCAAGCTCGCGCTCAATGACTTTGACCTTATCCTTCGCCTCGTTGTAATTGGGGTGAAAACGGCCAAATCGTTGACATTCTTCAAATAACTCTTTTGCCTTGTCGAACCGCCTCGTCAGCAGTTTCACTTCTTCGTCCTCGTTCACAGCCGACTTCCAATATAAATATTCGGCGACTTCCGCCGATTGATTGATCCAGTCACCTAATTCATAGGCGCAAAGCAGCAGCGACGCCATATCAAGAGAAGAAACGCCGCCTTGCGGTTGCTCCAACTGATTAGCCGTTAAACCTTCAGCAGTTGGCATTCATCCACCTCTTTTCAATTCGCTAAATTCTACACTATCATATCATAATCGCAAAGCCAATAGATAGAGATTATATTGAAGCGCCTTGACCCGGAATGACTAGCCGCATTTCCTCCCACATATCCGGCGTTAACCGAATCATCAGCCTCTCCGGCTCATCGCGAAGCATGCCAACGACAGCCCAGCCGTCATCCTGCTGCTCAAGCCTCTCCGGAACAAATGATCGAAGCTCGCGCTCCATAAGCAGCTGAACCGGCGTTTGCCATTGCAAGGCGTGTTCGATAAGCTCCTTCCTGGTGGAGTGGTGATAGGCACGCAGCTGCTTTGTCCACATCACGGGCACCCGCTCAAGCTCCGCCATCGTTTGAAGTTTCTTCCTAGCAGCTTGCTCATTAAGTTCAAAATGCTGCAGCGAAAAAGCTTCGTAAATATAAGAAGGCGAAGTTCCTGCATGCTTGCCCGTCAAAAGCGGTTCCAAGGCTTGTTCGTTCTCCATATAGATAATTGGGTAGCTGTCCGCCTCATACTGACCGTCTGATTGTACGGCCTTCCTAGCGGGATAACCTGCTTTTTGCAGCATGCCTCTAATGGCGCTTATCTGGGCCTTATCGACGATAAAATCGCACGAACCAAGCTTTTGCGTAAGCAGGGGAGCAATTGTTGGATGGTTCTCTACGATCGCCGCCATCGCTTCATTGTCACAGCGCAGCAGCGCTACCTCGGCAAACGCTGTCCGGCATGCACGGCTTGTCCATTCCTCCAGCATAGCCAGCATCGCAAGCGGCAACGACTCCTCGCCCGATGCTTGCTCAAGAAAATGTTGGATGGAAGCATGCGTCCTTCCATGCTCTAAAGCTCGGGAAATCGAAGCCGCTTCAACACGGTAGATCGCGACCAGCTCATCCGATTTCCGTTCAGCAAGAAGCTCAAGCTCCCATCTGATCCAAAAAGGGCATTCCGGCTCAACCATAATTTCTCCGTTTGGCTGTACAGCGGCATAAGAAGAATGTGTCTCATACGTTTGCTTGCTCGCAGTTTTTATTGGAGCTGTAGACTTCCACCGGAAAAACAGCTCCGTGTGGTCAGAGTGGGCATAATCCACCAGCTCTAACCAGCCAAGACTGTACAATAATCCATACCAGGACAGCTCTAAGCCAGCTTCATTCGAATCTGCACCGCTGCTCATAAGAAGCTTAGCTTCATTCAGCCGTTCATTCATCCTGCGCTTAGAAAACCATTCCCCGGCTTGCAGTGCAGTTAATGCCGTCGCCAAATGCGCACTCATGCCTCCGGCCGGCAGGAGCAGCGCCAAACACCAATCCATTAATTGGCTCTCCCGCTCCGGCTCTCCGATGTTCAGCCATTTGCTAAGCATACCTTCATTCCACCGCATTGATCCGTCCAATGTTTCGATCAAGCCGAGCGCTGATGCCGCCTCCAAAATAAAAGCGGCATTCAATGGATAAACATCAGAATATGCCCCTTTTAATGCAAAGGATTTCAAATAGCTTTCATCTATATCTAATGCCTGCAGCAGCTTGTTCACCGTTTTTTTCGGAAGCGTTCCATTTACCGTAACCGCTAATCCGCTTCGCCCCAATACCGATAGAGCTGCAAGCAGTTGTCTGCCAAATGGCCGGCAATAAGGTCTCATGACCCCATTCATTAGTCTTTCCCTGTCCTCTGCTGCAAGGGGTTCAGCGTTGCTTGGGAATAATGCCCTCTGCCAACTGGCGAAGCCATCCACAGGCACAAAATACAGGTTCTCACCCCAAACCTTGCGAGCGGAAAATAAGATGCCGGCTTCCTCCAGCTCTGCGATTCCGATTCGGCACTCTGCGCCGGATAAGTCGGTATGCCGTCGCAGCTCTTTAATGAGCCGCTCTTCTTCGGCAGGCACAGCGGCAAATAGTCGCAGCATTCCCTTTAATACTTCCGCCGCATAAGGAGTCAGCGCTGCGGCAGCCTCAAGTATCGTTTCATCCCTTGCAGCCGCTTCCTCCCAAAACAAGCCTTGCTGCCGCGCTGTTTGCCATGCTGATGCTTGCATGAAGCTTTTTTTTCGTTCCTCGGGCAGCTTACCTGCTAATTGTTGCATTCTCATTGAGCAGCAGCCTCCGCAACCTCATTCTTATTATGTGGCAAGCTAAGCCTCTCGTACTGATATCCTTGCTCAAGCATAAACAGCTGTCTCTTAAGTGCAAATTCCGTTTCCTTCGTTTGATCGGTCACAATCGTATAAAACCATGCTCGATTGCTGCCCGCTTTGGGCCTTAGCAATCTCCCGATCCGCTGCGCTTCCTCTTGGCGCGAGCCAAAGCTGCCGGAGAGCTGGATCGCGACAGCCGCATCAGGCAAATCAACGGCAAAATTCGCTACCTTCGAGACAATTAGCACGGAAATCTGCCCCGACTTAAAGCGGTCATACAGCTGTTGCCTCTCCTGGTGAGGCACCTCTCCCGTTAACAGAGGCGCGCCGAGCTCCGCAGAAAGCTCATGCAGCTGGTTCAAATATTGTCCAATAATAAGGGTAGGCTTGCCTGCATGCTCGCGCAAAAGCTGCTGTACGACCGGAATTTTTCCAGGGTTTTCAGCTGCGAGCCTAAGCTTCGAGCGCGCGCTTGCCTGCGCATATAACGCTTCCTTATTTGCATGGAGCGGCACTCTTATCTCTGTACACGATACCGAAGCAATATAGGAGCCCGCCTCGGCTGTTTTCCACTGCATATCGTACTGCTTCGGACCAATCAAGGAATAAACGTCCTCCGCGCAGCCATCCTCCCTAACGAGCGTGGCCGTTAGGCCAAGCCGCCTCGTTGCTTGAATATCCGCAGTCATTCTGAACACAGGGGCTGGGAGCAAATGCACCTCATCATAAATAATGAGTCCCCAATCCCTTTCCGAAAACAGCTTCATATGGGTAAAAGGAGCGTCCTTTGATTTTCGATGCGTCAACATATTGTAGGTTGCTATCGTAACCGGACGAACCTGCCGCAGCGTGCCGCAATATTGACCGACCTCAGGATCAGTCAGCGATGTTTTATCAAGCAGCTCGTCCTTCCACTGCTTAACAGAGGTCGAATTAGACGTTAAGATTAGCGTTGCCCTGCCAAGCCTAGCCAGCGCTGCAATGCCTACGATCGTTTTTCCCGCTCCACAGGGCAATACGATAACGCCGCTGCCTCCTTGCACGGTTCCTTCCTTATAAAAAAGTTCAACAGCAGCTTGCTGGTATTCCCTTAACACAAAGCTCCGATCGCTCAGCGTTCGATTTTTTAATTGAATAGCAAGCTCCTCTCCGAGGTGATAACCTGCCAAATCAATAACGGGATAGCCAAGCCTTGTCAACTCCTGCTTCAAAGCCCCCCTGCAGCTATCGTTCAGCTCGCAAGCTGTCGCCTCAGACCTCATCGTCACACAGCTCATAATGGATTGATGCGTGATAACCTCATCTATGATCGATGCTTCTCCATGCAGCATAAGCTTGCCGGATTCAGATGACAGCCATAGCTTGCCGTACCTGCCGATCAGCTTTCGAATCGTTGCCTCCGCCTGAAATGGCAGCTCATATCTCCCGTACTTCGTAAGCAAGCCTACAACTTCGTCCGCTGTAATTCCTGCTGCTGCCGCATTCCATAACGTTAAAAGGGTCATTCGATAGGTATGAATTGAACCCGCTCTTTTGACGGCGTCCATGAAGAGAACGAGCTTCTCTCTTGCTTGCTGTGCCATAGGTTTACTCTCGTCAAGCAGCACCAATAAATCCGATTGCACGATTATTGGCCTTTCGTGAAGATTGTGCATCATTCTCCTCCTCCAGCCATTTATTTCTAGTTTATTTCATAAATTTGCCTTTTAATGTTCTACTCAGATGCCCTCACCTGTCAGTATGAAGAATTTAACACTTTTTTATGCCGCAACCTGCGCATGTATTACGCGATTTTTTTATATAAAATGTGTTATAGTAATTAAGAAGTTCTCATAATTGACCGCACATTGGGCTGGAGGTATCCCTTCTATGAAAAGAATTATAATCATTCTCCTCATGCTCATTTGCATGCCGCTTGCCGGCTGTTCGGCCATTTCCGAGCTTTCCTCGAATGTTATTCAAACGAACCAATGGTATCAGGTAGCCGGATATATAGACGGTGACACCTTCAAAATCAAAACCGGTTCCGACGAGACGACCATTCGACTTCTATATGTAGATACGCCGGAAACCAAGAAGCCCGATAGTCCGGTGGAAGCCTTTGGACCCGAAGCGTCTGCTGCGACGGAGGAGCTATTAGCTGAATCCCAAGAAGTCCGGCTTACCTTCGACAAGGAAACGACCGATCAATACGGCCGTACGCTGGCTGTTGTCGAGCTTAAGGATGGGCGGATACTAAACGAGCTGCTGCTTGCGCAAGGTCTGGCAAAGGTCCTGATTGTTGAACCTAATGTCAAGATGGAAAACGCATACAAGCAGCTGGAGCAGCAAGCAAAACAAGCCAAAATCGGCCTGTGGAGCAGTGCCTTTGAAAGCAATCATACGGAATTCCCCGTCAAGAAGGCCGCGCGAAGCGGAATTCTCATTGAGGTGGACAAGCTGGCAGAGCTTGTCACGATAACGAACACGACAGACCAAGCGATCGACTTGAATGGCTGGAAGCTCGTCAGTGTTCGCGGCAACCAGACCTACCCTTTTAGTGCTTACACGCTGGAAGCCCGTCAGAAAGTGGTCATTTCCTCTGCAGACGAGACGGCAGCATCCGATCTCGCCGTCCTACAATGGGGCGCAACTAATATTTGGAATAACAAAGAGTCAGATCCCGCTGAGCTGTACAACCAATACAATGAATTAGTTTCTGTTTGGGAAGACGACTAGCCAATCAAGGCAACTATCTCCCATGCAAAAAATGAATGCCATGAGGTCGGGCGGCAATCGCTTGCCGTAATCTGATTAAACAAACAGCCATTGAAGAGGATAGAAAAATAGCGGTACAGGAATTGCCTCCTGTACCGCTATTTTTTATGTTTATAACCATTCTGTTCAATGCGGGCTATCTCCGATGTTCAGTCGTACTCCACGCTTCCGCCGCTACATCCGTTCAGAGGTTGAGCCTGTCTGCTCCTAGGCTAGTCGCATAATCTTCTGCCATGCCGATCAGAAGCCTTGCAGCGCGAAGCATCGCCCTTTCATCGATATCGAATTTCGGATGATGATGCGAGTAATTGGCCCCGCTGCTCTCATTGCCTGCTCCTACAAACATAAAGCAGCCTGGCACCTTCTCCAAATAATAAGAGAAATCCTCTGCTACTGTGATCGCTTCCGAAAGAACGACGGCGGGCTCGCCGAACAACTGCGCGCCAACCTTAAAGAAACGCTCGGCCTCCGATTCATCATTCACTACCGGCGGGTATCCGATCCGCATCTGGTAATCGAATTCAGCCCCATGCATTTGGCACACATGCGTAATGAGCGATTCCAAACGGTCATGAATCATCTTCCTTGTTTTCTCGTCAAATGACCTAACCGTACCCATCAGCTTGCATCTCTCTGCAATTACGTTGTTGGTTGAGCCTGCTTGAAAGGAGCCGATGGACACGACTGCCGGGTGAAGCGGATTTACATTGCGGCTAACGATCGATTGCACGGCTTGAACAAGCGTGGAGCCGATCATGATCGCGTCAATGGCTTGATGCGGCAGCCCGCCATGCCCGCCGCGTCCAACAATATCAATAACGAATTCATCTGCGGCAGACATGAACGGCCCGCCTTTAGAAGCTACCAAACCATGCGCCAGCGGCGTCCATAAATGTACGCCATAAATGACATCTACACCGTCAAGCGCTCCGTCTTTAATCATCGGCTTGGCTCCGCCCGGCGTAACCTCCTCGGCAGGCTGGAATAGCAGCCTGCGTTCACCGCTTATTTCGGCTAAATTAGCCGAATAATACGAAGCGACTGCCAGCAGCGTTGCCGTATGCCCATCATGGCCGCATGCATGCATGACGTTCGGCACTTTTGACGCGTAATCGCATTTTTTCTCATCTTGAATGGGCAGCGCGTCAATGTCTGCTCTAAGCGCAACCACTGGCCCTGGCTTGCCCCCTTTAAAGACAGCAATTAACCCATGCCCGCCAACGTCCTTCTGCACCTCGCAGTCAAGCGCTTCAAGTTGGCTTGCAATCCAGCTTGACGTTACGCGCTCATGAAACGAAAGCTCCGGATATTGATGGAGATGCCTCCGCCAACGAATCATACTCGGATATAGCTGCTGAAGCTCTAGATCTACGACATCCTCTGTCTGCAAATCGCAAACCTCCTTACTTTTTTGTGAAACAAAAAAATTTCTGAAAGCTCACTCTGCGGTTTGTTTCACAAAGCGCACCTTAGGAAGCCATGCTTCCTAACAGATAAGATCATTTTATCTAGTTTACCAGATGTCAGCCTTATTAAGGAAGCATATGCGACAATGAATCAGCAGGAATTATACATTTCGTCAAAATGTCACTTTTGATCGCGGCGAGTGGCGGGAGTAAGGGTTGCGCTTGCTGGGGAAACATACTATCATGAGAAAAGAATGCACAACTCTGTCTTTTGAAATGGAAGCATATGCTTACGAAGTCAGTTTTGCTTCACAAAACCTTTAGGAGGAACTACCATGATTATTGAAAATACCGGCTTAAACGGTGTTAAAAGCGAACTAGACCATTTAGATGAATCTGCTGAAAAAGTTGGCTTCGTCCGTTGGCAATGGGAATACTATCGCGCTACATACGATTTAAAACTTGAGGATCGCGCTAGCGGTTCCGAATATTTCTTAAGGATTACTACTCGCGCTGTTGAAGGCAAGCTTGAATCGCCGCATGCCGTGCTTGTTATTGAATCCGTCTACATTGGACGAGCTACTTTCCCGCATGGCCTTGAGTATGAATCTCCGGTACCGCAGCCTATTATGAATACAGCTACACAAAGACTTCAACAATTGAAACAGCTGTTAGCATAACGGTGGCAACATGAAAGCCACGCAGAACGGTAGCCGTGGAAGACCGGACTTTCTGCTTCTCATTTTGACTCTTCTGCTAGTAGGTTTTGGGCTTGTGATGGTATTCAGCGCAAGCTCCGGAATAGCAGCGGTTTCAAAAGCAACAGGGAATGATTCACTTTACTTTATCAAACGCCAGCTCATATGGGCTGGCCTTGGTACGTTCATCATGCTCTTTATGATGAACCTGCGTTATCAAGTATATAAGAAAGCTTTCATGCTTTTTTTTGTACCTGTCATTTTCATGCTCATGCTTGTCCCTTTTGTCAACGAGGGCATTAACGGCGCCCGGAGTTGGTTCGGTATCGGATCACTTGGCATTCAGCCAACCGAGGCTGCCAAGCTTGCGCTTATCTTGTATCTCGGAGCGCTGATTTCCAAAAAAGGCGAGAAATTTCGTGATTTTAAAAAGGGACTGCTGCCGGTCATCGTTATCGTCGGGTTCATTTGTGGCCTAATTATGATGCAGCCAGACCTTGGTTCTTGTTTGGTACTTGGCTCATGCGCAGCGATAATGATTATAGCAGGAGGCGCGAACCTCAAGCATTTATTTGCTGTAGGGATCGTCCTCGCGATTTTAGGCACAATTGTAGTCAGCATAGGAATGGCTATCGACCCAACAAGCTGGCAATATAGAATTGACCGGTTTACGGCCTACTCTGATCCACTGGCTGATGCACAAAATACCGGATTTCAAATTGTGTCATCTTTGCAAGCGCTGGGGCATGGCGGATTGACCGGAGCTGGTTTTGGCGAAAGCATTCAAAAACTGCATTATTTAAAATACGCCTACAATGATTTTATTTTCTCGATCATCGCCGAAGAGTTTGGCTTTATCGGAAGCACGATTTTCTTATTGTTTTATTTAGTCTTTTTATGGCGCGGCCTTATCGTCGCTCTGCGCTGTCCTGATGAATACGGAACGATTGTCGGCATCGGCATCGTCGGCCTGCTGACCATACAGGCATTCATTAATATTGGAGGCGTAACCAGCGCCATTCCGATGACTGGAGTTACCCTGCCATTCATAAGCTACGGCGGCTCATCGCTGCTTTTTTGTCTCATGAGTATGGGTATTCTTCTAAGCATTTCAAGAGAATCGAATAAAGTTGAAAATCGAAGCGCAAAAAGCGGCTCCCAAAACCGATTTGCGGCAAAACAAAAGACCTCTTCCATGTAAGAGGTCTTTTGTTGCTTGCTTATTTTTATTTCAGTCGTTGCTGCTGCAGCTGCGATTCTTCCAATTCTTCCTCTTTGAAGGCTACGCCTTCCACCTTCACGTTCACTTCCACAACATGCAGGCCTGTCATGTTTTCTACGGATTCGCGAACATTAAGCTGCAACTGACGGCATACTTCTTGAATCGGAATGCCATAATGAACAATAATTCGAAGATCAATTGCCGCCTCTGTCGTGCCTACCTCGACAGATACGCCTTTTTGCACGTTTTTGCCGCTTAGACGTTTGGCAAGACCTTCGGAGATACCGCCAGACATTGCTGCAATGCCTGGCGTTTCAAGCGCTGCGAGTCCAGCTATCGTTGCTACTACATCATCAGAGATTCGGATAAGACCAGTTTGAAGTTCTTCGGTCATGTGACACACTCCTCATTTTGCCATATACGTTTATTGTAATGGAAGCTTAGGCGCGAAGCAAGAACAGTGCTTTTAAATGAATGTGAATATTTGCTATTTTAAATGATAACAATTTGTAAGTTTCATTTTGATAGCATGTTGGTAAAGTTTACATGTCTCCTCATTTCCGCTATATTATTATCAGGTTTTCAGCAAATTTGCAAAGAGGTGCTTCGTATGAATCAAAAATTGTTTTTCACAGGCTTGATCGTCATGTTTGCGCTGAGCGCGATCGGTCATTTCGCTCACTTTAACAACACAGCGCAGTTCGTCATTTCAGCGATCGCCATCATTTTTGTGGCAGGGTTCCTTGGCAAAGCGACCGAGAGCGTCGCCCACTATGCCGGACAGCGGCTGGGCGGGTTTCTAAATGCGACATTCGGCAACGCCGCTGAGCTTATTATCGCAATATTTTTGATCAAAGCACAGCAATTTGACATGGTGAAGGCAAGCTTAACAGGGGCGATCATCGGAAATCTTTTGCTTGTGTTAGGACTCAGCATTTTGCTAGGCGGGTTGAAGTATAAGGAGCAGCGCTTCAACAACCGGCTAGCCGATCACAACTCCACCCTTATGATCATGGCCGTTATCGGTCTTTTCGTACCGGCGGTGTTCGTTGTTTCAGAGAAGTTCACCTTTGAGAAAGACCAATTTTTAAGTCTAGCGGTTGCCGGCATTCTGATCGTCTCCTACATCTTGTGGCTCATCTTCTCGATGGTCACACATAAGGATATGTTGTCAGACGTCGTCATGAATGCCGATCATGGCGAGGAGCCTGCATGGTCCAAAGGAAAGTCGATCTTGTTCCTCCTCCTCGCGACCGTTATGGTGGCGTTTGTGAGTGAATGGCTCGTACATACCCTTGATGCGTTTAGCGCCCAATTTGGCCTATCTGAGCTGTTTATAGGGGCGTTTGTCATCGCTATCGTCGGTAATGCCGCGGAGCATAGCGCTGCCGTCATCCTAGCCATGAAAAACAAGATTGGCGCAGCCGTAGAAATTGCCATCGGAAGCAGCTTGCAAATCGCCTTGTTTGTAGCGCCCGTGCTCATCCTTGTCAGCGCGTTGTTCGGCAACACGATGGATATCGTCTTTACCCCAATCGAGCTGACCGCAATCGGCGTTTCCGTCTTTATCGCCAAATCGGTATCGCGGGATGGACAGACGAACTGGTACGAGGGTGTTCTACTCATTATGGTCTACGTGATTCTCGGTATCGCCTTCTACCTCGTATAGGCCAAATATTTGCCCCATGCACCTTCATATATAAAGAAAAGAGTAGTCTCCAACCGGAGGCTACTCTTTTCTTTCCAAAGCTTCGTATAACATCGCTAAATTCCGCTCTAATCGATTCACTATTTCCTTGCCTGCCATCTCTGCTATCAAGCCTGCGCGAACAGCAAAGTCAACCTCTCGCGAGAATCCATACATTTGCGTATCTAGCACTTCTTCGTACAGCGGACATTGACGGGTAGTCAAGTTTTCCATCTGAACTTCGATTAGCTTTTCTATTTTACTCGCATCTTCTTGAAGGAGACGAAGCGCTTTCTCATGCAATTGTACCGTAATTTCCGGTGAAGACATCGTTTTCCCCCCTGTGCGCGTATCCGCCGTCTTCTATACCCTTTATATTAGACGAAAAAGAGGGATTATACAAGGTCAAAACAGAAAAGCGCCCCTTCAAAAATGAAGGGACGCCAATTCTGGAATATTATAATAATATTATAATACTACTAATCCGTAATAACGGTAACGTTCAAGTTGTGCTTAGCGAAAACATCTGCCATCGCTGTTTTTGCTTCTTCAGCATCAGGTCCGTGTACATGCAGTTCATATGCATGGCCGCCTACTAGTGTTGTGAATAGTCCGAGGATGCTTTTTACATCGATATATTTGCTCTCGGCTTGCAGAACGATGGACGAAGTGAATTGGCTAGCCGTTTGGGAAATTTCTACAATAGCTGCGTTGTTGGACATGGGAGATCCCTCCAGTTATATTAGTAAAGCTTACCTTTGTCACCATGATAACCCGAAACGTAACATCGAGCAAGTGGTAAAATGAAAAACGCTTTATTTTCCATTTATTATAGAGGAAAGCGATATCATTGTGTTCATTTATTTCAAGTTTTCTGAATTTAATGCTTCAAGCTCAGGAATAACGAACACGCCATCCTTACGAATGAGAATATCGTCAAAATATATTTCCCCGCCGCCGTATTCCGGCCGTTGGATTAGCACCAAATCCCAGTGGACGGAGGAGCGATTGCCATTGTCCGTTTCCTCATACGCTTGGCCTGGCGTGAAGTGCAGGCTTCCGGCAATTTTTTCATCGAACAAAATATCATTCATCGGATGCAAAATATGCGGATTAAATCCAATTGCGAATTCACCGATGTAACGAGCACCCTCATCCATGTCTAAAATCTCATTTATGCGGGCCGTGTCATTGCTTTCTGCTTTGACAATTTTTCCGTTCTCAAACGTAAACGAAATGTTTTGGAACGTAACGCCGGAATAAACGCTTGGCGCGTTATACGTAATGGTACCTTGCACCGAATCGCGGACAGGCGCGGAGAATACTTCGCCATCAGGAATATTGCGGTGTCCCGAACATTTTTTAGCTCCGATGTTTTTGATCGAGAAGCTCAGGTCCGTGCCTGGCGATACGATGCGCACGCGATCTGTTTTGCTCATGAGCGCTTGCAGCGGATCCATCGCTCGATCCATCTTAGCGTAATCCAAATTGCATACGTCAAAATAGAAGTCCTCAAACGCTTCCGTGCTCATGTTCGCAAGCTGTGCCATCGATGGGGTCGGGTAACGCAGAATGACCCATTTTGTTTTTTTAACGCGCTGCTCCATATGTACCGGATTTCTGTATATTTGCTCATACAAGCGCATGTTCGCGTCAGGTATGCCAGCCAGCTCATTGACATTGTCGCCGGAGCGTACCGCGATATAACCTTGCATATTTTTCATTCGCTCCAAATCAAGCGACGACCATAGCTCCATTTGCTCTTTGGTAGCATGCTGCAATAAAGTACGAAGCACAGAGCGATCGCTCGATTCTACGAACGGTCTTCCGCCGCGCTTAGCAACCTCTTCTATTAAACATTTTGTCAGCTCCCGTTCTGAACCGACCATGTCAATGAGCACATTTTCGCCAGGCTGAACATCAATGGAATACTCGACTAAATTTTGGGCTAGCTTTTGCAATCTTGGGTCACGCATGTTAAAAATCCTCTCCTTCTTCCTTTCGATCTAATCCATCGTAACACGTTTTTGCGTCTGTTGAACAGTTTCGCTCGATGCTCCGTTAAAGGATTGAAACCTTACTGTCGTGTGCCTTTCCTCGGCTGCCGGCTTTTGATTATACGTGTAGCTGAAGGATGTTTTCTCCTCCATTTTTAGCGGCAGCAGCCGGTCTCGGTCGATGACAAGCTCATACTTCGTCACCGCTTGCATGGACGCCAGCATCTGTTCCAATTGCTTGCGGGAACGCGCCAGTTCCTTCGACCACTCCTCGTGATACGGACGATCCGCTGCCGGTACATCAAGCTGATCGAGCTGCTGCCGCAGGCGCTGCTCCCATCTCTCCTTTGAGACACTGGCATTCTCGGTAATCAGCAGCGTAACCGTGTCTGGATTATTGCTTTCATTTAACAAACGAACCTCGTCGTTGGCATTGTTTAACGCCTCCAGCACTTGTACCGGATTCCAGTGCAGCGGGTCCGCCGTATTCGTCTGAAGCGTCAATTGCTGATGATCCACTACTTTGCCTTCAAATACTTCCGGCTTAAACTCGAGCCCGTCCGCCGTCTTCATGCTCATCGAGCCCGTAAAATCATATTGATCCGTTGCCGCAAGCCCCGAGTATGACAAAGACAGCCACTCCTTAGGTGTTCGCTTGTCGCCGGCACTGCCGCAGCCGAGTGCAGACATCATTAAAGCTACTGCCACAACGCCTGCTCCAATCGCCTTATTTCTTCCCATCTCTTTTCCTCCCGTCCAACTTATTATTGTAATATCGTCCCTTACCTGCTTGCTCCTTATTCCGTTTAAGGGCAAAAAGAAAAAGATGCCCGTCAAGGCATCCTTCATCTAACCTGTCTCGCTGTGGAAAACAGGCATTATTTAGTTCTGTCCTACGAAAATACAATTTCGCCCGTTGTGCTTAGCCTCATAAAGCGCCATGTCCGCTCGGTAGAACAACGACTCGACGCTAACCTTCTCATCCTCGAACGTCCACTCGGAGACGCCGCAGGATACGGTTACAACAGGATCGGTGTCTTTCTCCACCTGCAGGCGGATCCGCTCAGCGATGCGATAAGCCTGCTCCGCTCGGATGCCCGGCAGGTACACCGCAAGCTCCTCGCCGCCCCAACGTGCCGCAATGTCGCCGTGTCTGATCGAGCTCCTAATGATATCGCTCACTTGAATCAGAATCCGATCGCCGACCTGATGGCCAAACGTGTCATTTACCCGCTTGAACAAATCTATGTCCACTAGTATGAGCGATCCAAACGGATCTTTGCGCTGACGGTTTTGAATTTGTTCATTTAAATAATGGCGGGCATGCAGCCCTGTCAAATTGTCGGTTATTACCATCCGGCGCACTTCCGCATGCAGGGACGCATTCGTAACCGCAAGGCCGATATGCGTGCTCATCACTTGCAGCAGCTTATAATTTTCGTAGGAGAAAAAATTTGGCGCCTTATGCGTGACCAAAATGACGCCAACGACCTCGCCATCGACCAGGATCGGCGCAGCGATAAGCGATCTCGAGCTCGTATTGTCCATCAGCTTGGAGGTTACAACGCGAGTATGCCAGTAATCGGATATGATCAGCGGCTCTTTCGTCCGGTAAACCATTCCGCAAAAGCCGTAATCGGGCGAGAAATGCTCGCTTGCAAGTGCAGGAAAGTTGCTCGACATGACAACAAACTGATTTTTTTCTTTATTAAGCTGCAGGACGCAGCAAAAATCCGCATCAAATATCGTTAAAAGCTCGCTGCTCGCAAACTGAAAAATTTCTTTCAGCCTAAGGGACTGATTCAGACGTTTCGTGAGCTCATTGATAAGACGAAGCTCATTGATAAGCAAATTTGACTGCTCGTACAGCTTCGCATTCTCAAAGGCAGAGCCTGAAGTATCCGCGAGCAGCAGGAAGGCCGGCAAATCCGCCTCATCCCATTTGCCTGGACCGATTGACATGCGGAGCACGCCATATGCGGCTTGCTTGCCGGTCATCGGGACTGCGAGCCGCAGCGTGCCGTCCCGGTCATGCTCGGTTACCGATTGTCCGTTAAGAAACGCTTTAGCCACGAGATCATGCTCGGCATTTTTGAAAACGAGCGGCTTCACGCGCGGATCTCCGTTCAAATGATCCTGCGATAGATACAAATCAACCTCTGAGCTTGGGAACAGCATCTCTAGGCTGAGAAGCAGCTCCGACAGCACGGAGGATACGTCGATTTGATCATATAGCCGTTTGGCGGCTTGAAACAAAGCGTTTCTACGGTCGGCTTCCTTCTCAGCCCTCCGCTGCTGCAAGAGCAGATCCTTAACATAAATCTGTTCGAACATATGATAAAAGCAGCTGCGGAAATGAAGCGAGCATCCAAGAAGCTGCTCTAGCTCTATTCGAGATCCATTAGTTGATAGGTAGGTGAAAACGCCAAAAACGGCACCATCGTTCCGCCTATGAACAGGCACCGCTGCCACAAATAAATCTTCCGTTCCATTAATGCTGGCCTCTCCACCGCTTAAAGCACGGCTAACCGCCGTCATTAGCACAGCATTACGATTTTCGCGCCCATCGCGATACTGCCCCGTTGCAGCGACCTCTTCCCCTTCTTTATTAAATAGCGCAAACTCGCCATTCTCAAATGAAGCCAACGCTGCTGATTCTTTTGCCCACTGCTTAAAGCTGTCTTGAAACAAAGGAAATAACAAGGACTCGTCCGCATCGCTAATATCTTCACTGCTAAACCAAACCGGTTGTGATTCTGCTGATGTATCCACAATTGTAGAGGTTTTATGATATGCAAAATTGCTATTCACTCGATCAACCATGCAGCCCCAACCCTTTCATCTGATAACCAAGGAGATGAGCTTCCCATTTTCGCTTATTATTACAATCATCATACTCCATCTTTGAGAAATTTGCACTACTATGTATGTAAAATATAGGTCTTTCGATGCGCTTACGTTCTTGTTTAATTTCATGCATGAACCTTGACAACGACTATATATTTCATATATTATTTATTGATGAATAGATGGGCGTACGGTTTTGTGTCACCCTCATGAAATACGTTCGCTGTAGGCCAGCGGCTGACTAGCCTAACAGGGACGAGCTTGCTCGGACTTTGAACGTATTCGGCGAAACACAACCCCATTCACAAATTTATTTGATGAAGGAGTTAATATTACGTATGTCACGTTATACAGGACCTAAATTTAAACTAAGCCGTCGCCTTGGAATCTCTTTGAGCGGAACGGGTAAAGAACTTGCAAAACGCGCTTTTCCACCAGGTCAACACGGCCCTAACCAACGCAGAAAAATGAGCGGTTACGGCGTTCAATTGCAAGAGAAACAAAAGCTTCGCCACATGTACGGTTTGAACGAAAAACAATTCCGCAACTTGTTTGACAAAGCGGCAAAAATGAAAGGTAAAGCCGGTGAAAACTTCATGGGCCTCCTTGAAAGCCGTCTTGACAACCTCGTTTACCGTCTTGGCCTTTCCAACTCCCGTGCAGGAGCACGTCAGTTGGTATCGCACGGTCACGTAACTGTAAACGGCAAGAAAGTGGATATCGCTTCTTACAGCGTATCTCTTGGCGATGTAATCGGTTTGCGCGAGCGCAGCCGCAGCCTAAGAACGATTAAAGAAGCAATGGAAGGCCGTCACCACCTTCCGAACTACCTTGAGTTCAACGATCAAACATTGGAAGGTAAATTCCTTCGTCTGCCTGATCGCGGTGAGCTTTCCCAAGATATCGACGAGAAACAAATCGTCGAATTCTACAGCCGTTAATTATGAGAAAAACCTTGAACCATTCGGTTCAAGGTTTTTTTATGTTTTCGTTTAAGCTTGGTCAGGCAGTTTTGGTGCTGCTGTAATCTCTACAGGCTTAGCATTGCCGCTTGGCACACTGATCGCCTTCGAGGTCAGTCCTTTAATAAGCGCGTTCACATCGATACCGGATACGCTCTTCAGCATCTCTGGCGCGGTAGACATCAATGAAGTCACATAATTGCTTAGACGCGCCGCCCCTTCGCCGTTCCCGGTGTCAACAACGGTAAGCTTATCAATGTTGCTGATCGGCTCAGCCACTTTGCCGGCAAGCTCAGGCAGCATTTTGACGATAATATCGAGGATGGCCGCTTCACCAAATTTCTCAAACGCCTCGGCTAGCTTCTCTTTCGCTTCCGCTTCCGCCAAACCGCGCAGCCTGATCACGTCGGCCTCCGCCGTTCCCTTCGCTCTCTCCGCTTCTGCAACAGCCAAACCATCCAGACGCTTCTGCGCTGCATGCGCTTTCGCTTCTGCTTCGATCCGGTATTGCAGGGCATCTGCTTCGCGCAGCTGCTTCGCCTTGTTCGCTTCTGCCGCTTGCTCGACCGCATAACGATCCGCGTCGGCTTTTTTCTTCACTTCTGCATCGTACTGCTTCTCGCGACGTAAAATCTCTTTGCCTTCGAGGTCGATCTCACGCTCTTTGCGCACGAGCTCCACCTTCATTTGCTCTTCAACCACGCTTTGCTTCGCGCGTGCTTCATGAATCGAATAAGCTTGATCTGCTTCGGCTTTCGCCGTATCCTGATCCCGTTTAAAGGATGCGACCTTCATTTCTTTCTCTTTCTCTGCTTCAGCGATGTTTGTGTCGCGCACAAGCTCGGCTTTTTGGCCAGCCTCCGCCGCAAGCGCTTTTTGAATTCTAGCATCCCGCACCGCTTCAGCTTCTGCAATTTCCGCATCCCGTTTGACAGCTGCGATACGCGGCTTGCCGAGCGCATCTAAGTATCCGTGCTTGTCGCGCAGGTCCTTGATCGTGAAGGATACGATTTGAAGGCCCATTTTTTTCAAATCCTTAGCCGCAACGCCTTGTACCTCTTGGGCGAATTTGTCGCGGTTGCGATAAACCTCTTCGACCGTCATGGAGCCTAGAATAGCACGCAAATGTCCTTCCAGCACTTCCTGCGCTTCACCCTTGAGCGCCTCGGTCGGTTTGCCTAGAAATTGCTCCGCCGCCGTTGCCACATCCTCAACCGCTCCGCCGATTTTAATAATCGCCACGCCGTCCGCCATAACCGGAACCCCTTGCTCCGTATAGACCTCCGGTGTCGACACATCAAGCTTATGCGACAGCAATGACAGAAACTCAGCCTTTTGGAATATCGGTAAAATAAACGCGCCGCCGCCTCTTATGATCTTTACCTTACGGCCTGATTCATCCGTACTGGCGTTGCGCGAGCCGAGAAACGATCCCGTTACGAGCATTGCCTCATCCGGGCTGACTGTCTTATAGCGCGCCCAGAAGGCAAGACCCAATACGACAAGCACTCCAATTACGATTGCAGGTATAACAAAAACTTCCGGCATTGACATTCCCCTCTCTACTGCTTAATTAAGATAAGTTCACTTCGGAAACATAAAGCGTGCTGTCCTTTACCTCGACAACGACTACTCTTGCGCCGCTTGCAATTTCAACTCCATCAAAGCTTGCCGCAATCTGATTCGTAAAGCCAGCCCCCACTTTAACCATCACTTCACCATAACCGGCAGCCGGAATTGGAACGAGCACATCTCCCAGCATGCCTGACATTCCATTAAGCGAAAAAGCGATCGAGTTCTCACTTTGCTCCATTGGTTTGATATACAGGAAAAAAACGGCCGTTCCAGCAAGGAGCGCAATCAATAAGGCAACCATAACGATGGCTGTCGATCCAAAGGAAGTATATCGATCGAGCATGAGCCCTGCCCCGCCAAAAACGGTAATTCCCCCAACGAGCGCAGTCGGCGACAGCCAAGAATGACCGTCTAACGATAAGAAATCAAGTGCACCGTCCAATGCTTGCCCCAGCCAATCCCCAAAAATGACACTAACGAGGGCGTACATTATACCGCCGATTAGACAAGACATAAATAGCGTCTCCAACTTCCTCCTCCTCTCACTGTATCCAGAACCTGTTAATGCTTCCGTTATTTATTACGTTCAAAAAGCAGTTTTGTTTCTAAAAAAATAAAACTTGCTGAATTTTATCCATTCAACAAGCTTTATTAGAACAATTATACTAATTTAATTTTGACGAATTTGCGTTTGCCGACTTGAAGCACGTCACCGTCATGCAGTGTAACGTCAGCGTTCACATCGGAAATTTTCTCTTCATTAATACGTACCGCCCCCTGCTGCACGCTGCGCCTTGCTTCACTGCTCGTCGGCTGCAGCCCAAGCTCCGTAAGCAGCTTTACGATTCGGATTTGACCGTTTTCCAGATCTCCTGTCCATACGGTTACTTCTTCTATATCATCCGGCAAAGCACGCTGCTGAAATACGGTTACAAAATGGTTTTCGGCTGCTTTCGCTGCCTCATCGCCATGGTACATTCGTACGAATGTTGCTGCCAGCTGCATTTTCGCATCGCGCGGGTGCACGGAGCCATCCTCAAGACCGGACTTCAAAGCTGCCAGCTCTTCGTTGCTTAAATCGGTAGCCAGTTCATAATATTTGTACATAAGTCGATCTGGAATGGACATTGATTTGCCGTATATTTCGTTAGGCTCCTCATCGATGCCGATGTAATTGCCTAAGCTTTTGCTCATTTTATTTACGCCGTCCAAGCCCTCGATCAGCGGCGTCATAATAGCTACCTGAGCTTCCTTGCCATATTCCTTCTGCAGCGTTCTGCCCATAAGCAGATTAAATTTCTGGTCCGTGCCGCCAAGCTCTACATCGGATTCCAGCGCAACCGAATCGTATCCCTGCATTAGCGGGTAGAAAAATTCATGAATGCTGATTGGGAGGCCGGTTGTGTAGCGTTTCGTGAAATCGTCACGCTCCATCATGCGCGCTACGGTTACCTTCGCGGCTAAATTAACAACCTCCGCAAAGTTCAGCGGTGCCAGCCACTCCGAGTTGTAGTAAAGCTTCGTCAGCTCTGGATCCAGTATTTTGTAAATCTGCTTCTGGTACGTTTCCGCATTCCGCTTCACGTCTTCTTCCGTCAGCTGCTTCCGCGTTTCCGATTTGCCTGTAGGATCGCCGATTCTCCCCGTAAAATCACCGATTAAAAGCTGAATCTGATGGCCAAATTGCTGGAACTGGCGCAGCTTGTGCAGCACGACGGTATGACCGATATGAATGTCCGGCGCCGATGGATCAAGACCTAGCTTCACTTTAAGCGGAGTGCCCGTCGCAACGGCATTAGCTATTTTATTTTTTAATTCATCCTCAGGCACAATCTCAACGACACCGCGCCGGATAACCGCGAGCTGTCGCTCCACCTCGTTTTGCTGTTCTTTCGACAAACTTTCCCACTTCACCATACAACTTTTCCTCCCTCGTATGCGTCTATATAGACATAAAAAATCCTTCCAGCCCCAAGGGACGAGAAGGATTAGCTCGCGGTACCACCCTCGTTAGAGTACGCCAGCCTATCAAGCAAATGGGCTGTACGACACTCTCACTTCGTTGTTGATAACGGAGACGGGCTCCGAAGTGAACTACTACGGCTTAAGACAGGCGCCCTTTCTTGGGCTAAAGCCGATCTTAGCATACGGTTCCTTCACTTAGCTCCAGGCGGTAATTCAACAAGCGGCGCATACCGGTTTCCACCACCCACCGGTTCTCTGCAAAATGCGGTTCGCTGTCTACTGATGCCCTTCAAAGCATTGATTAGATAAAACATTATAGATTTTATACCACAGTGCCTAGGAGGAAGTCAATCTTGTTAAAGCATGCGTAATTTTGTTGATTTATGTTATAATAGGTGTGCTATTTGGAGGAGGAGTTATAAGGATGCAAGAGGATCGTCAACCGTCGCCAATCAAACGAAGCAAATGGCGTACATTCGGAATCGTAACATTTATAACAGTCAAATGGATGGTATACTTTGGAATCTTTATCGGATTGCTTGCAGGCGGCGCCGTTACTGGCTATGTTGCGGCACTCGTAAAAAATGAAGAAGTAAGGCCACGAACCGTTATTGAAGAGAAAGTCGGCGAGAATGCCATAACCGGATTCGTCTACTTCAATGACGATACACTTGTCGGACAGCTGAGAACGTCTGAGGATAGAATGATCATTACATACGATGATTTACCGCCTCAGGTCATCAATGCCGTACTCGGTATCGAAGACAACAATTTTTTCGAGCACAAAGGGGTAGACATCAACGGGCTAGGACGCGCCGTGAAGCAAAAGCTACTTAACGAGGATACGCAAACCGGGGGGAGCACGCTTACCCAGCAGCTCGCTCGCCGCGTATTTCTAAGCTTGGACAAAACCGACAGCCGTAAAATCAAAGAAATCTTTTTGTCCCTGCGCATGGAGCGTTATTTGACCAAGAAGGAAATTTTAGCGGCATATTTGAACAAGGTTCCGTTTGGCAACGGTTCTAGCGGCTACAATTTGTTCGGGATCAAGGCAGCTGCCAAAGGCGTCTTTGACATTACAGATTTAAACCAACTCAACATTGCGCAATCCGCATATTTGGCAGGCCTTCCGCAAAGGCCTTCAGCATACACGGCATTTACGGGAAAAGGCCAATTCAATCAAAAGGGCTTCGATCTCGCGCTTGGCCGTCAACGCACCGTGCTTATGCGGATGTTCGAGACGGGCCGCATCACCCAGCAAGAATATGATGAAGCGCTCAAGTTCGATATTCGCAAGACACTTGCGAAGCCATCGGAGAAGGCCTATACGACTTACCCTTACTTGATGCTTGAAGCAGAACGTCAAGCAGCAGAGATTATGCTTATGGAGCAGGATAAGACATTAACCAAAGCTGATCTTCGCAAAAAAGAAAATGCGCCGCTGATTGAAGAAGCCCGCGACCATTTGCTTCGCGGCGGTTATCACGTCTATACGACGATTGACAAGGATATCTACGGACTCATGCGCGAGATCGGCAGCAATGATGAAAACTTCTCTCCTTATAGCGAGGAGAAAGGCCTAGAGCAAATCGCCGCAGTCATGTTGGACCACAAAACCGGCGCGATTGTCGGCATGCTGGAAGGCCGTGACTTTTACGAGGAACAGCTGAACTACGCCACTCAAATGACTAGGCAGCCAGGCTCTACCATGAAAACGTTAGCCGCCTACTTGCCGGCAATCGAAATGGGGCTTATCCAGCCTGCCAGCATCATTGATGATGCGCCAATGGTACTCAAGGACGGTCAGAAAGGCTTCCACATTCCGATGAACGTAAACCGGAAATTTGCAGGTCTCGTTACGGCGCGTGAGGCGTTAAACCGTTCCTTGAATTTGCCGGCATTGAAAATTTTTAACGAGGAAGTCAAGATCGAGAATGCTTGGGCCTTTGTTAAAAAGCTCGGCATCACGACGCTTCAGCCGGGCGATGCGTATGCGCAAACCGGCGTAATCGGCGGACTAAGCATCGGTACGTCCGTTGAAGAGCTTACGAACGCTTATGGCTCTATTCCGAACAAAGGTGTTTTCAATGACGCTTATATGATTTCGAAAATTACCGACGCTAATGGCAAAATCGTCTATGAGCACAAGCAAGAGCCAAAACGCGTATTCTCGGAACAAAGCGCGTTCCTGATGACAGATATGCTGTCTACTGTCATCTCGGACAGAAGCGGCTCTGCCAACAAGCTCAAATCGCAATTCAAAAAATACGGTGAAATTCCGATTGCCGGTAAAACAGGCTCCACTCAAAGCTACGGCGACGTTTGGTTCATGGGCTTCTCTCCTGATATTACGTTAGGCGTATGGGCCGGCTATGAAGAACAGGTTAATTCCCTGAGCGAGAACGGCAAAGCAAGAGCACGGTCGATATGGGCGTTAATTATGAACAAAGTAGCAGAAACAAAACCTGAAATGTTCGTAACCGATAAGTTCGAGAGGCCTTCCGGAATCGTCAAAGCAACGGTGTCGAGCGCAAGCGGCTTGCTCCCTAGCCAATTAACGAAGGAAGCTGGCATGCTTGTTACCGACTGGTTCAACAAAAAAGATATACCGAAGAAAACAGACGATGCGCTCGTGAAGATGGCGTATATCACTTACGAGGGTGTCAACTATGTCCCTAACCCTGCTACGCCAAGCGATATGGTTAAGGAACAAATCGTTATTAAGCGCAAGAAGCCACTTGACGTCCTGATGGATGAGATCAAGAACGCACAGTCTAAATTACCGGCAAAAAGCAGGCGTCCGATTGAGGTATACCTGCCTGCGGATGCGAAAGACAATGCACCGTCCAAACGGGATCCGCGCGTCGATGACGGGGCTGCTCCACCGCCTCCTGCCAGCGTTAAGCTGCAATCATCGGATGGAGTGCTCATTTTGACATTTAGCGACAGTGCTGCTAAGGATGTCGTCGGTTACCGCGTCTACAGATCGCTTAATCAGGGCGCTTACGAGAAGCAAGGGGAATCCATTATTGCAGGTGCTGAGAAACGAATGAAGCTCAACGCCTCCAGCTCCCATAGCTATACGTATTATGTAACCGCGGTTGATGTTGTCGGCAAGGAATCTGCACCGAGCCAGCTCGTTCAGTACGGCAACGTGCCAATCATCCCTACACCGCCTGCAGGCGGGGAAAACCCGGGCGGGGAGCAACCGCCGGCAGCAGCAGTACCTGCTGCTCCGACGGACTTAAAAGCAGCAAAGACGGATCTTAGCGTACGCCTAACTTGGGCTTCTAACAGCGTCTCGGACCAAGTGACAAAATATCATGTATACTACAGTCCAAATAACGATGGAAAATATTCAAGGATCGCCTCCACCACGGAAACGAGCTTTGAGTATGTTGCACCACTCATAACCGGAAGCTTTTTCGTCACATCGGAAAATGCAAACGGCGAATCTGGTCCATCATCGAAGCAAACCGTAAGTTAATTGGATTGCAGCATAATCAATAAAGGTAGCAGCCTCGCATGAGGCCGCTACCTTTTTTTAATATTGTGAGTTAAATGGCATAAGAAGAATCCGTTTCGAACAATCGACTTATTTGCTCATAATCTTCTCTGGTTAAGCTCCATCTGGCAGCAGCTGCATTTTCTTCTACTTGCTTGACCGTCTTAGCTCCCGCAATGACGCTTGAAATTTCCTTGCGATACAACAACCAATTAATTGCGACTTGATTAAGCGGCTTGCCGATCGCTCTAGCTATGCCGGTAAAAGTTTCAATGATGACGAGATTTTTGACGAATTGTTTTTCCGAAAATAAAGGGTTTAGCTGCGCGCGCACATCTGTCTGTGGCAGTCTCGTTAAATAATTAAATTTCCCCGTAAGCAGCCCTTGCGCCAAGGGGCTATATGGTATAAATCCGATATTCAGCTGTTTGATATAAGGCAAAGCCGCATGTTCTACATCACGCTGGAACAGATTATACGGCGATTGCAAAGAAACGATAGAACTGACCGTTTGCGCTGCAACCAATTGCTGCACATTAAAATTCGAGACGCCAATGTAACGTATTTTCCCCTCTTCCACTAACTGATTCAACGTTTCAAAGGTCTCTTCAATGGATGTTTTGCCGCTGGAGTCCGGTGCGTGTATCTGATATAAATCAATATAGTCCGTATTTAAGCGCCGCAGACTTTCCTCTACTTCGCGCACGATATTCGCTTTCGTTACGTTAACGCTTACCTCCCCTTGCGTATTCCATTCGAGGCCAGCTTTTGTCGCGATAATCACTTTCTCCCGAAAAGGCTGAAGCACTTTTCCAAGCAATTGCTCAGAATGCCCATATCCATAGACTGGCGCTGTATCAAAAAAAGTAATCCCTAAATCATACGCCCGGTGAATGGCAGCTTCGACTTCGTTATCCGCTACTTCCCCCCAGCCCGCCTTTCCTGCAGCCCATGCGCCAAAGCCAATAACCGATGGAAATAGCTCGCTATTGCCTAATTTCCTTTTCTCCAACTGCTAACCTCCTTTTACACAACTTTTCCTACCTTTTTACTAAGATATAACATCATTATAAATCGGCGAGTTTGAATGTCAACCCATTTTCTGCAAATTCCAGCGCATAGACAATTTTCTTCTCCTTGTGATAAAATTTATTGAATACATAAAGGAAAATATTTATAGCTAATTTGAGGAGGGAACAAAAACGATGACAAAGAGACGTATTGATCACGTTGGCGTAATGGTTAAAGATATTGAGGCATCCATTGCCTTCTACACCAACATTATCGGATTTGAGCTTAAAGGGCGCATACAGCATACAAATGGTATTGTTGAGCTGGCTTTTCTCGGTTTTGGCGATTCCGACGAGACGGATCTGGAATTGGTTCAGGGCTACAACGATAGCCTTCCGGTTGAAGGAAAGGTGCATCATTTTGCCGTAACGGTTGACGACATAGAAGCCGAGTTCAAACGTTTGAAGCAGCTAGACGTTTCGTTTGTGGATGAAGAAATTACAACTCTGCCGAACGGCTACAGATACTTTTTCGTAAGCGGGATTGATGGTGAACGGGTCGAGCTATTCCAGCGGTAATATGCAAAAACAAAAAGAGAGGATGCCGCCCGTTTGGGAGACATCCTCTCTTCTATGTTTATGAACCTAGTCCTCGATCGTGGACAAATCGCCCGTTGGCAAATTCAGTTCCCACGCCTTCAAGACGCGTCGCATAATTTTGCCGCTTCTCGTTTTTGGAAGCTTATCTTTAAACTCGATTTCTCTTGGCGCTGCATGCGCGGATAAGCCTACTTTTACGAATTGCGAAATTTCCTGCTTCAACTCATCCGAAGCCACATAACCTTCGCGCAGCGCGATGAACGCTTTTATAATTTCTCCGCGCATCGGGTCTGGCTTGCCGATTACGCCCGCCTCCGCTACTGCCGGATGCTCAACCAGCTTGCTCTCTACCTCGAACGGCCCTACGCGCTCGCCCGCTGTATTAATGACATCGTCGATGCGTCCCTGGAACCAGAAATAGCCGTCTTCATCCATATAAGCGGAGTCACCTGAGATATACCAGCCTTTTAGGTAAAAATACTCTTCGTATTTCGAAGGATTATTCCATACCTTGCGCATCATGGACGGCCAAGGGGTTTGAATCGCTAGATTTCCCATCCGGTAAGGCGGAACCTCATTGCCGCTGTCATCGATAATCGCAGCTTTAATGCCCGGTAAAGGCTTGCCCATCGAGCCTGGCTTAATGTCCATGCTCGGATAGTTGCAAATTAGCTGGCCGCCGGTCTCCGTCATCCACCAAGTATCATGAATGCGTTGGCCATATACCTTCAGTCCCCACCGGACAACTTCTGGGTTCAGCGGCTCGCCTACGCTAAGCACATGACGCAAGCTTGTCAGGTTGAACTGCTGGGAGATATCATCGCCCGCGCCCATAAGCATGCGGAAAGCTGTAGGTGCACTGTACCAGACGGTTACGCCGTATTTTTGAATAACGCTATACCAATCGCTTGGACTGAAACGTCCGCCTCGAATGACATTCGTAGCGCCGTTCAGCCACGGGGCAAAAATGCCGTATGACGTGCCCGTCACCCAGCCTGGATCGGCTGTGCACCAATAAATATCCGTTTCTTTCAAATCAAGTACAATTTGTCCCGTGTACATATGCTGTATCATCGCATTTTGAACATGGTAGACACCTTTAGGCTTGCCGGTTGAACCGGAAGTATAATGCAAAATAAGGCCATCCTCGCGATCAAGCCACTCGATCTCTGCTTCGTCCGATGCAACAGCCATTTCTTCCGCAAAATCGATGATGCCCTCTTCCTTCGGCACATCTTGTCCGAAGACGATCACATGCTTCAGATTAGGCAGCTCATCGCGCTTTATCCGCTTGAATAAAGCAGGCGTCGTAATGATCGCTGTAGCTTCGCTGTCCTGCAGCCGATCCTTTACCGCCGTCTCCATGAAAGCTTCAAATAAAGGTCCTACAACTGCGCCAACCTTAAGCGCGCCAAGCGCACTGAAATACAACTCAGGCGTCCTAGGCATAAAAATAAAGACACGTTCGCCCTTCGTAATGCCAAGCTTGCGTAAAACGTTTGCAAAACGATTGGATTGCTTGCTCAGCTGCTCAAAAGTATAGGATTCATCGCGCTCATTATCGCTATAATAGAGCGCAATTTTCCCGCCTTTGCCTTGCTCGACATGTCGATCGATGGCTTCATAAGCCATATTCACTTTTCCTGTCGTATGCCAGCTGAATTGACTTTCGATCTGGCTCCAATCAAAGGAGTCTACTGCTGCTTCATAGCTCGGTAAATTCGGATTTTGTGCCGTTGCTGGAATTCTTTCTTGATGTAAGTTGATCATACTATCACTCTCCCATCAAATCTGTATGTTTCATCCATAAGAATACGCTTTCAAAATCGAGTCATTACTTGAGGCAAACAAGCTGACTACCATTCGCATACCCATGATTTCAACCGCCAAACCTATTATAGCATAACCTTTTTCTATTCGACTACGCTTTTCATTTACTCGAATGTTTGTTATAAAGAGTAGTAGAGGTTTGAGATCTGACAGCAGCCTAACAGCAAAGGGGGTTCAGCCTTGGAACATCGAAAGCGTTTGCAGCGGGAACAGCTCGCTCTGGACGCAAGCCGTGAGCTTATTATTGAAGGACCCGTACCGCCTGAGCGGCTAGCAAACATGAAGATGCACAAATCGCTAGACGCATTCCGCAGGCCGCATGAGCAGCATGATGCGCTTGTCGAGATCGCTGGGCTTGATGAAGGAAGAATCATTTTGACGCGTGAGGGTGACGTTATCGTCGGCTACGTCACCTTTCACTATGCCGATGAGCTTGAACGCTGGTCGGAAGGCGGAATGACCGATCTCATTGAGCTTGGAGCGATAGAAGTAGCGGATGATTATCGCGGCGCAGGCTTAGGAAAGCGAATGATTCAGCTCGCTTTTGCAGAAGAACAACTAGAGAACATGATTGTTTTTACGACTGAATATTATTGGCACTGGGATTTGGAAGGAACAAAGCTGAACGTGTGGGATTACCGCAAAATGATGGAGAGATTGATGCAATCCGTTGGCATGGTTTGGTTCGCAACGGATGATCCCGAAATTTGCTCCCATCCGGCTAATTGCCTCATGGTGCGCATTGGCAAGGAAGTTCCGCTCAGCTCTGTCGAGCATTTTGACCGGGTTCGCTTTCGGCAACGCTTTATGTATTAAGCAGCAGGTTTGCTTCGCAAACCTTAGCTCATGCTTACGAAGTAGGTTTGCTTCGCAAACCTTAGCTCATGCTTACGAAGTAGGTTTGCTTCGCAAACCTTAGCTCATGCTTACGAAGTAGGTTTGCTTCGCAAACCTTAGCTCATGCTTACGAAGTAGGTTTGCTTCGCAAACCTTAGCTCATGCTTACGAAGTAGGTTTGCTTCGCAAACCTTAGCTCATGCTTACGAAGTAGGTTTGCTTCGCAAACCTTAGCTCATGCTTACGAAGTAGGTTTGCTTCGCAAACCTTAGCTCATGCTTACGAAGTAGGTTTGCTTCGCAAACCTTAGCTCATGCTTACGAAGTAGGTTTGCTTCGCAAACCTTAGCTCATGCTTACGAAGTAGGTTTGCTTCGCAAACCTTAGCTCATGCTTACGAAGTAGGTTTGCTTCGCAAACCTTAGCTCATGCTTACGAAGTAGGTTTGCTTCGCAAACCTTAGCTCATGCTTACGAAGTAGGTTTGCTTCGCAAACCTTAGCTCATGCTTACGAAGTAGGTTTGCTTCGCAAACCTTAGCTCATGCTTACGAAGTAGGTTTGCTTCGCAAACCTTTTAGGAGGATAGGGATGGCTTCAGATGCTATATTCATTCATCATACGGATTCTAGCGGATATAAATTCGGTGAGGAGCATCCTTTCGATCCGCTGCGGATTACGCTAACGATAGACCTGCTTAAAGAAATAAACGCGATTTCTGAGAAGCAAATGGAGGCTCCTCCCTCCTACTCCGAGGAAGAGCTGCTGTCGCTCGTTCACCGAACCGACTATCTATCAGCGGTCAAGCAATTAAGCGAGGACGCGGAATTTAATGACAGCAGCACTCTCGCTCAGCAATTCGGCCTTCACACCGAGGATACGCCTTATTTTCCAGGAATGCATAAAGCTGCGATGACGATTGTCAGCGGCTCCGTAGCTGCGGCTGATGCGGTTATGACAGGCCGAACCAAGCATGCTTACCACATCGCCGGCGGACTGCACCATGCCTTTCCTGACCGCGCTTCTGGCTTTTGCGTATATAACGATGCAGCGGTCGCAATCAAACATATCCGCCAAACCTACGACGCTAGAGTACTTTATATTGACACGGATGTCCACCACGGAGATGGCGTTCAGTGGGTTTTCTATGATGATCCTAACGTTTGCACCTATTCGATACATGAAACCGGTAAATTTCTGTTCCCTGGAACAGGCTTCGTGTACGAAAAGGGCGTGGACCATGGCTTAGGCGCCTGCTACAATGTTCCGCTTGAGCCTTATACCGAGGATGACTCGTGGCTGGAGAGCTTTAATGTCACCCTTCGCAAAGTGATCGAAGCCTTCAAACCGGACATCATTATTAGCCAGCATGGCTGTGATGCGCATGCATACGACCCGCTTTCCCATATCCATTGCAGCATGCGGATCTATGCCGAGATTCCAGCAATCATTCATGAGCTTGCCCATGAGCATACTGATGGGCGCTGGATTGCGCTTGGCGGCGGCGGTTATGACATTTTCCGCGTTGTGCCTAGAGCTTGGTCATTGGTGTGGCTCACGATGATAGAACACCCCATCGCTAAAGCGGTAACTGCTGGTGAAGCGCCTTCGCTTCCTGATAGCTGGCTTCAGCGCTGGGCCGCAATAAGTCCGCTCAAGCTGCCGACAAAATGGCTGGATGATCCATCTGACATCGAGCCTATGCCAAGGCGGACCGAGATCACCGAAAAAAATAGGGCGATGCAAAAGATCGTAGTCCAGGATATTTAAAGCCGCCTCTTAAAACCATAACAAAAAAAGAACAAGCTCCGATGCCAGAATCGGGGCTTGTTCTCTTCTAAATGCATTAAATATGTTTGATGATATCATCAATAATTTGGTAGGAATTGTTGGACGCTTTAACCGTAAACTCCGGGAAGTTCACGTGAGCCGATCCATCAGCCTTGTCCGACATCGAACGAATGATCACAAATGGCGTTTCATTCATATCGCATACCTGTGCGACCGAAGCTCCTTCCATTTCCGCGCATGCGCCGTCCAGCGTCTCATGCAGCAGCTTCACAGTCTCGCGGCTAGCAATAAATTGATCGCCTGACAGCACTTTGCCCTTAAGGCTGCGTCCTGCAAAAAGTCGTTCGCTTGCTGCTGAAGCAAGCTCGATCAAGCGCTCGTCAGCCGGAAATTCCGATCTAGGATGAAAAGGTATCGTCCCGCGTGCAAAGCCAAGCGGCGAGCAATCCATATCATGCTGCACGCAGCTTGTGGAAACGACAATATCCCCAATGTTTAGCTGAGGGTCAACTGCGCCCGCTACGCCTGTAAACAGTACGCAATCAGCTCCGAGATCAAGCAAAATTTGCGTGCATACGGCTGCATTTACTTTACCTACGCCCGATTTGCAATAAATAATCGCTTTATCGTGAAACGTGCCTTCATAATAGGTGATGCCTGCTTTCGTCACCTGAGACGCTACGTTAACATGCTCATGCAGCAATTCAATTTCTTCCGCCATAGCCCCAATAATACCAATTTTGTTAAACGACATTTCTTTTATACTCCTCCAACCGATTGACGCACAACGATTTCATGCGGCAGTACTACTTTGGATTGATCAACGTTTTCCTTCTTCATCAGCTTCGTCAGCAAACGCATGGAAACCGCACCGATATCGTACATGGGCTGCGCTACTGCAGTAAGCTGCGGACGAACCATCGATGCCATCCGGCTATTATCAACACTAATTACGGAGATATCTTCCGGCACTTTCAAGCCGGAGTCTTGAATGCTGTGAATCGCGCCAATCGCCATTTCATCCGTTGCAGAGAAAACAGCTGTTGGACGCTCGTCCAGCTCAATAAAATATTTCATTGCTTCCGCGCCTGATTCGTAACGATAATTGCCGATGCGCACCAAGGAATCGTCATAGGCAATGCCGGCAGCTTCAAGCGCGCGCTTGTAGCCTTGGAACCTTGCATAACCAATCGACGGATCTTGCAGCGTGCCGCTAATCATCGCAATACGTCTATGTCCTTGTGCAAGCAGCTGTTGAACCGCGTCAAAAGCAGCGTCCTCATGGTTGATGTCGACAGACGGAATTTGTCCGCTTTCATCGGAAGTCGCGCAAAGTACAATCGGTACGTTTGCTGTCTTGAATGCTTGCAGATGCTCTTCTGTTACGGCGCCGCCCATAAACAACAGACCGTCGACCTGCTTCTCCAGAAGGGTGTTGATTACGCGGATTTCTTTGTCTTTCTTCTTGTCCGCGTTGCACAAAATAATATTATAATGATACATGTTCGCTATATCTTCGATTCCGCGCGCTACCTCGGCAAAAATGGCATTCGAAATATCGGGAATGACAACGCCAACTGTAGTCGTTTTTTTGCTCGCAAGACCTCTTGCTACAGCATTTGGACGATACCCTAACCGTTCAATTGCTTCATATACTTTCTTGCGTGTTGCTGGTTTCACATTGGGATTGTTATTTACAACCCGGGAAACCGTAGCCATCGACACTCCTGCTTCTCTTGCTACATCATAAATGGTTACCGTCACAGTGGTTCTCTCCATTAGCTCAAATTTTAAAATTTCGTACACCGTATATTAACGTAATCATAGCATAAAGGGAAAGGCAACGCAAAACAAAAGACGTCAAAAACCCTGATATTCCGTGCTTTCATTGATTTTTTCAACAATCATCTATAGCCAAATGCACAGCACAAACAGCCTGAATGCTATGGTAATGTTGCAGAGATATAAGGCTTGCCGCGCGGCTGGATAAGCGCAGAAATGCTGTTTTGCCTCCCGTTTGCCCTCCAAAATATTTCAACATATCTACAAATGGAAAAGGGCAAGCCTTGGAAGTTTCCTCCCTTCGGCTTGCCCTATGGTCACTGCTAAACCCCAAATCTTATCTTCAAAAACACTCGAGCACACACGGGCCTATCCATTCTAACAGCTCCCGTCCACAGCCTGCGTCACACAAAGAGCGAGGATAAAAAGCATCGCTTCCATGATGGACGCAGTGTCCGCTCTGCTGCGGCTCGTATAGCCTGAAAGCCCGCTGGTCCAAAGCGACTATGTAAGGAGAGTGCGACGGCTTATTTGCTCAAGCCGCTTTTTTAAATCCTCGATCCAAGCCTCATCATTAAGAGACTGAGCAAGCAAATACAAATCCAGCAGCTTATTGATTCGCTGCTCTACCAATCTCTCGAAAGCGGATTGGTCCGTCTGCTGCTTCTCCGCCTTCGCCTCTACCAGCAAGTTCGCCCATTCATTGCATTCATTAAAAAGAAAGGTTTGTTTATCTGGTTGAGCCCCCAATTGCGATATTAATCCCGTTAAATCCGGCTTCACCTCCGGAAAAACTTCGCTCCTATTGCAGGTAGTGCATGAGAAAATCGGTACGTTGTCGATCTCGACCTTCCCCGAATAAATTACTGTGCGCAGTTTCATCTTCATGATGTCACCACAATGACACCGCTTATGCAAAGTGGTCCACTCCTTCTTAGTAGCAGCTATCGCCGCTAAGTATTGCTTTTTAGAGTTACAATAGTATAAATGATTCGACCATTTTCGCATAAATTCCTGCTTACACAGCTATGTAATTTTTACTACTAAATTCATCTTTGGAGCCTGCCAAAAGCTTCCGAATTAATGGGCGATTTTTCTCCATTTTTTTCGAACCGGCGGTATTGCTGCAAGAGCTGTCCATATCGCAGCTCCTATCATATCGTTGCGCACATCCATAGGGTCAGGCATTCTGCCGCCCACGAATGATTGATGATACTCGTCCGTAATTCCGTATAGCCCGCAAAGCAGCACGATAACAGCCTTCATCCAGAAACGGTCGCCCCGCTTGCCGATGCCGTAATCGATGGTTAGAGCCAAAACAAAATAAGAGACAAAATGGCCCCAATTAAAATCTTCCATGAACGGAAAAAACTTTTGAAAGAAAGGCAGCAGCGTACCGATCTCGTCGCTAGTTCTGGAGGACAAGGCAAAAATAACGGCCATCCAGGCTACCGCGGGCAAAAAACGAAGCAGCCTAAGGTAAGAGAATGATTTTGAAATCGAATCTGTTTGCTTCATTGTTTCTCCTTCGTTACAATAATAGAGATCTTTAATAGATGGAGGGGAAAATAATGTCATTACAAAACAAAACCGTCATCTGTTTGCTAGACGACGAGTTTGAGGATTTGGAGCTATGGTATCCCGTTTATCGCGCACGCGAGGCCGGTGCAACCGTCTTGTATGCAGGACCCGAGAAAGGCAAGAAGCATATTGGCAAATACGGCGTGCCTGCTGTTGCTGACATGTCATTTGACGAAGTGAACAGCGCGGACATTATCGGTTTGCTCGTGCCAGGCGGCTGGGCTCCCGATAAGCTGCGCCGTTACCCGAAGGTGCTGCAGCTTGTGCAGGAGCTGAATGCGCAGGACAAGCCAATCGGCCAAATCTGCCATGCAGGCTGGGTACTTATCTCGGCGAAAATATTAGAGGGCCGCAAAGTAACCTCAACTCCCGGCATTCGTGACGACATGGAAAATGCAGGCGCCACATGGTTTGATGAAGCCGTCGTTGTTGACGGAAACCTCATCTCCGCACGCCGACCGCCGGATCTTCCTCCTTATGCCAAAGCATTTGTAGACGCATTAGTACAGCGAATGGGCTAACCATTCGCTGTTTTTTTGTCTAATCGTTCCATAAAGCCATTTAGCTGCTCTAGTATTTCGGTGCTCGTGCGGCAGGCATGGAGCTGCTGAAACACTTCTCTGCTCTCTTCCTGAGAAGTGCATAGCAGCCGCTCCTTCACCTGCAAGATCGAATGAGATGACATGCTCAGCTCATCCACGTCCAAGCTAAGCCAAATCGGCAGCGCTCTTAAATCTCCCGCAAGCTCCCCGCATACGCCAACGGTAATTCCGCTTCGCTTCGCCGCTTCAACGGTCATGCGCAGCATTCGAATGAGCGCAGGATGATAAGGCTCATACAAATGGGAGATTTCCTCGTTCATACGATCGACGGCAAGCGTGAACTGAACCAAATCATTTGTGCCAATGCTGAAGAAATCAACTTCCTCCGCAAGCAAATCGGCTATCATGACGGCTGCCGGCACCTCGATCATAATGCCGATTTTCATTCCTTTGTCATAAGGCTGTCCCGCTTCCTCCAGCTCACGCTTCGCTTCGTTCAGCACTGCGTTGGCTGCGCGCACCTCGTCAACTGAAGAGATAAGCGGATACATCAGCTTCACTTGGCCATAATGACTGGCACGCAATATAGCGCGCAGCTGCGTTTTAAATAAGTCCTGACGGTCCAGTGAAATCCGGATCGCACGGTAGCCAAGGAAAGGATTATCCTCTTCAGGAAGCTCAAAATAATCAAGCTGTTTGTCGCCTCCGACATCTAGCGTCCGAATAACGAGCGGCTCGCCTCCAAGCCGTTCGGCTACGCTGCGATACACTTCGAATTGCTCTTCTTCCTTCGGAAACCGATTGCGGTCCATATACAAAAACTCGGTGCGGAACAAGCCTACGCCATGCGCGCCGCTCTGGAGCGCAATTTCCAGCTCTTTGAACGAGCTGATATTAGCCGCAAGCTCCAATCGTTTGCCATCTGGCGTCACAGGACGGTGACCTGCAATGCCATGCAGCTTTTTCTTCGCTTCCGATTGATGGCTGTGCAGTTCGGAATAGGAATCGATCACCTGCTGCACGGGGTCGATAAACACGGTTCCGTCGCTGCCATCGATAATGATCGTTTGTCCGGTTTGTATCGGTTCAGCAAGCTTCGTCTCAACGCCTACGACAAGCGGAACGCCAAGCGCGCGCGCCATAATAGCCGAATGGGAAGTCGTGCTTCCCGCTAGCGTCACGATGCCAAGAACATGCTGCGGATTGATATGAGCAAGCTGTGAGGGCGAGAGCTCCTTCGCGATGAGAATGAAGGGCTGCGTATCCGAAGGGAGCGTAATTTCCGGCGCTCCCAGCAGATGCTTCAGCAATCGATTGCCCACATCTTTAATATCAAGCGCCCGCTCCTTCATATATTCATCATCGAGCAAATCGAACATCGTTACAAAATGATCGATCGCTTCCTTCACCGCTACTTCCGCCGCTTTGTACTGGCGCTGGATAATGCCTTGTATTTCATTCATAAAGACAGGATCGTCCAAAATGGCTATATGAGCATCGAAAATATGTGTTTCCTCCGAACCGACAACATCGCGCAGCTCGTCCTTGATCTGCTCGATTTCCGATTTCGAGGTACGAATGCCTTCGTAAACACGTTCGAACTCGCGGGCAAAATCAGCTACATCAATCTTTTGCTCCGGTAATTCCCATTCCCAATTCGGAAGCACAAACGATCTCCCAATCGCTATGCCTGCTGACGCTCCTATTCCTTGAATCATTGTGTTTCCCCTCCACCGTTTCTCTCTTTAAGTACAACAGACAATACTGAGGACTGCCCCTTTTTCACCGCTTTGAACGGTGCAAACCGCCAAGAGTGTACAAGATCGGAATTAGTAATAACCATCGGTGTCGCAAGCGACTTGCTTTCCTTCTTGACGCGCTGCAAATCAAATTTGATAAGCAGCATGCCTGGCGTAACTTCGTCGCCTTCCTTCACCACCGCATTAAAATAAGCTTTGCCTGCAAGGCGAGAGGTGTCGATTCCGATATGGAGCAGTACCTCCAGCCCTTCAGGAGTAAGAATGCCTATTGCATGCATAGTTGGGTAAATATGAATGACCTTTCCTTTGACTGGAGAGACAAGCTCTCCTTTGTCGGGAATGAATGCCACGCCTTGTCCAACGAGCTTGCCGGCAAATATAGGGTCCGGCACCTCATCAAGCGGAATCATTCGTCCTTGCATCGGCGAGTGGAACAGTACTTGAGCCTGATCGCGATGGATCGTCTTGATCATTTCCTCGCGAATGAGCTCGGAGTAAGTCCCGAATACGACTTGAACATGTCCGCCGCCTAGCTTAATGACGCCTGCTGCTCCTAGATTGCGTAATGAATTTATATCGAGCAGCTTATCATTGGAAACTTTAAGCCGCAGTCTAGTAATACAGGACTCCATTTTTTCTATATTTTGCTTGCCCCCAATGGCTTGCAAGATAAGCGGGGCACGGTAAGGAATGTCGCCTGCCCATTCATCGAGCTGCGAGCCTTCCTCACGGCCAGGCGTCGGAATTCTAAATCTGCGTATCGCCCACCGGAACAAGAAGTAATAAACAAAACCAACGACGATGCCAATGGGAATAATAAGCCATCCCCGGGTAGCCAAATGCAAATTAATGACAAAATCGATGGCGCCCGCAGAAAAAGAGAAGCCGTGCTTAATGCCAAGCTCGTAGGTAACCCACATGATGATACCTGACAATATGGCATGAACGACGTATAAATACGGAGCAACAAACAAAAATGCAAATTCTACCGGCTCCGTGACACCCGTCAAAAATGAAGCGAGTGCTGCATATAGGAACGTTTTCCGTATTTTCGGCTTCAAATCCTCGCGCGCTTCATGAATAATCGCAAGCGCAATGGCCGGCAAAGCAAACATCATGGTCGGATAAAGCCCTGCCATGAACACGCCCGCCGATGGGTCGCCCGCAAAGAAACGAGGCAGGTCGCCGTATACCATGCTGCCCGTCTCCGTCTCATAGCCGCCAATCTGAAACCAGAACACATGGCTGACTAGATGGTGCAGGCCGAACACGACCAGAATGCGATGTACGAACCCATACAAGAAGATGCCGAATCCGCCGCCAGAAGCAACGATATCGCCAAGCTCCACAAGCATTTTTTGCAAATAAGGTGCGAGGTTGATCATGCCAATCGAGAATAGCAAGGAAACAAAACTCACGAACAGCGGAACGAATCTCGGCCCTCCAAAAAACTGTATGTACTCCGGCAAGCGGAGACTTTTGAATCTCTCATGGCTGACACCCGATAAAATACCAATTATAGTCCCGATAAGTACGGTTGGTTCAATCGGCACTTCAGCCGTGCCGGTAATGCCGCTGTAAATAAACATTCCGACGAGCGCTGCCATACCGGCTGCAAGCGCGTTTCCAGTTAATCCAAGCGATATGCCAAGCGCAAAGATATATGGTAAAAACGTAAAAATCGTTTCGCTTGCGGCAATTAAATAACCTTCCATGCCCGGTAATCCTATGTACGCCCAAGGCAGCTTGCTTAAGCTCAAAAATATTGCCGCTCCCGGCAATACAATCATCGGCAGCATAAAAGCTCTACCGAGCTGCTGCAGGCTTCCTATGAAAACCATCATGCACCTCCTTTGCATTTTGCGCTGCAAATGCGAATTTGCGTTGCAAAACTGACTGCATAAGCATTTAGTCCATTATATCTATTTCGATGTTAAGCGTTTGCTACGTTTTTGTCAAAGTAAAACGGCGAGCCTATGAAGGCCCGCCGTTGTTGATGATTCTAATCTTAATTTTTTAAAACGATGTTATCGATTGCCGCCGGAATATGGTGAGTTGTTAATACCACTATTCGACTGCCAGCCTAATTGTGAAATGACTGGGCCTGCTTGTTGATAAGCATTAGTCGCCTCATATACAGGATGCATCGATGTTGTGTTTGAATGCGTTTGAGTCATGCCGCCATAGTTATTTTGCTGGTTTTGCAAGTTAGATTGTGCAAAGCCACCAAAATTTGATGATCCCGCATGCTGAGCATACTGCGAACCAAAATTCGAGGACGGTTGATAATGAGATTGCGATTGTTGACTGTCAGGACCTGCTTGATAGCCAACATGCGAGATAACCGGACCTGTGCTGCCAAAAGCCGTTGCTGGCGATTGCGCATAGCTTTGAACCGGTTGATGCGAGATGAATGAATTGTTCGTTCCTACCGGATTTGTCATATTCGAATAGCCAGATGTAGCAAAATGTTGTTGCGCACCTTGGTTATAAGAATTAGACGCTTGATAACCGCCTGGCACATTCGAAACGATAGAATTCGTTTGTCTGCCAAAAGTCGGTTGGCTGAGCTGCCCTTGATAATGCGATTGCACATTGCCTGTTGGCTGGAATTGTGCGTTTTGGTTTAGGTAGCTCTGTTGTCCTTGGAAATTACCCGGTTGTTGCGAAAATTGATTCACGTCGTGTCCTCCTTGGATACCATTCATAGAGTCTTCAGATGACTACCGACCGTTACGCCCACATTGATTATGCGATAACAAGTTCGGCACTCGCTCTTGAAGCCTTTCTTAGTGTGTAGGAGTGACCGTTTTTTTATTACAGTAATGATTTGGGTTTTCCACCAGGAAGTAGGATAGAATCCTCAACTTTAATGCAACGATCCATAATGACCTCTAAGCCGCCAGCTGCTGCAATGGCAGCTGCTTCCTCGCTTGCGATTCCAAGCTGCAGCCAGAAGGTCTTGGCGCCAATCGCAACCGCCTCCTCCGCGACAGGAGGTGTATACTCGCTTCTGCGGAATACATTAACGATATCAACGGGTACGGGTATATCCTTGAGCGATGCGTAACTTTTTTGTCCCAATATGGTATCGGCGTTAGGATTGACGGGAATAATCGTATAGCCCTTTGCTTGCATCGCTTCGGATACCATATAGGACACGCGCTCAGGATTGTCTGACAAGCCAACAACAGCAACAGTCGTACTTTTCTCCAAAATACCCTTTATCTGCACACGCGTAGGATTCTCAAATGCCATCGTAACACCTCAATTCATCAATTTAGGAACAAGCGCCGAGCCGCCTTTCATCATTTAGCCTTCAATCCACTCAACGTTCGCTCCCAAAGCTTTCAAATGATCAAAGTAAATGGGATACGACTTGGCTACATGATGAGCATCACGAATGCGAATCGGCTGTTTCGCACGCAAACCAACGACCGTCAAAGCCATAATAACGCGATGATCGTAATGGGCATTAATCTCAACGCCGCCCTCGACGCCTTCGGGGCGGCCATGCACGATAATTTCAGCTTGGCGCTCTTCCACGTTCGCGCCTGCTTTGCGCAGCTCATTCAAATAATCGGTAATACGGTCGCATTCTTTGTAGCGCAGATTTTCTACGTTATAGAACCGTGAGGTTCCTTCCGCAAAAACGGCCGCAGCAACCATCGCAAGCACGGCATCGGTCGCATGATCGCCATCGAACTCAACAGCTTTCAGCTTTCCGTTACCTTTAACATGGACAATGCCGCCCTCATGCGTCAGCGGAACCTCCATCATCTTCAACACGTCGACGACCGCGCGTTCGCCTTGCTTGCTCTTCTCTTCAAGGCGATGAACGATTACATCGGATTCCGTTACGGCAGCAGCAGCCAAAATAGCCGCAGATCCCGGATAGTCTCCTTGAACGGAGTATGTTTTAGCCGCATAGCTTTGATTGCCAGGAACACGGAAACGCATATAGTCCTCATCGGCATGGATGACGATTCCAGCTTGCTCCAATACTTCAAGCGTCTGGCCAACGACAACCTTCGATTTCAAATCATGCAGCACTTCGATCTCGCTGTTTTCCTCCAGCAGGGGAGTCAAGAACAGCAGCGCACTCAAAAACTGCGAGCTAATGTTGCCCGACACTTGGATTTTTCCGCCCTTTGGCGCTCCGCCTTGGATACGGATAGGAAGCTTGCCGTCTTGGTGCTCAATAGAAACGCCCATAGCAGTCAAGGATTCAATCAAATCGCTGTGCGGACGCTTGCCTAGCGAATCCGGGTAACGATTAATGAAGGTTACATCTGGGCATAGTGCCGCAATAGCCATCAAAAACCGCAATACAGCACCTGCGTTGCCTACGTCAAGCTGATCAACTGGCTTCGGATGACGGCCAAAGCCGGTGATGACGATTTTCTCATCATCCTCTTCCACCGTCGCTCCTAGATCGCGGATACAACGACGCATAGCGTCGCTATCCTCGCTATGAGCCGGATAATAAATGGTGCTTGTTCCTTCCGCAAGAGCTGCTACAAGCAGGTAGCGGGTCGTGTAATTTTTCGAGGATAGCGCTTGAAGCTCGCCTTCAAGCCTTGGCGTTGGCGTCACTAATACGTCCATAGTTCGTATGATCTCCCTTTACAATAATATATACACCACAAGCGGCCGATCGGCCGTTTGGCGTGATGAACCATCCAGTAATTACGAAATGACGTGCTGCGCAAGTATCGCATCAACGACTTCTTCTGCCGACATATCTGTCGTATCTATCGTCAAATGCGCGAAATCATAAGCATGCTTGCGCTGCTCAAGCAGCAGGTTAACTCGCTCAACCGCATTGCCTTCCAGCAGCGGCCTTGCGGTATCATTTTTGACCCTTGCAATGATTTGCTCGGAACTCGCCTTCAGTGCAACTACAAAACCCTTGCTCAGCATGAGCTCCCTGTTCACCTCGCTGAGTACGGCACCGCCGCCTGTAGCAATAACAGAGCACTCCTCGCTCGCCAAAATCGTATCAAGCACCTTGGTTTCAATGATCCGAAAACCCGCCTCGCCATCCGCCGCAAATATATCGGAAATAAGCCTGTTTTCAAGCCTCTCGATTTCCTCATCGCCGTCGACACGTTTCCAGTCAAGCTTCTCTGCGAGCAGCTTGCTGACGGTTGACTTGCCGGTTCCCATAAACCCAATTAATACTAATTTCTTTAATGGTTGCCTGTCCATCGTAACCGTTTCACCCTTTTCGTTCTTGGTAAACCCTATTTTCTTCAACATCATATCATTTTTTTGCAATTCTAGGGTATAAAAAAGTTGCATATGCCGTATGGATGATAATGATGAATGATGATGAATAGGAGTGACTTTAGCGATGACCAGAGATCCCCATCCGCAACAATTCCACCCCACTCAAAAACGGATCGACCGTATTCTCGATCCCGATCATCCGCTCTGTCGCGCGGATGTTGTCTGGATGCTTGAATTGATTAAAAAAAAGGTGGCTGACGAAGATCCAGCCTTAATGGATCTTTCGCAGCCACGCTTATTGCAAAACTTTCATTTTTTTGCCGTAGCGGCCATGTCCCTCATTCATCGCAGGCATTACAGCAACCAAGAGGCTGATCGGCTGCGAGAATGGCTGCGCCAAGCAGCGCACGGATTGTATGTGGACAATCCTCGCGAGCGGAACCGTTAAAGAGCTGCTCGTATTAAGATTGCATCCAGTTGAAGTGGAAGCTGCCTTCTTTGTCCAAACGTTTGAACGTGTGGGCACCGAAGTAATCGCGTTGTGCTTGAAGCAGGTTAGCAGGCAAACGCTCTGTGCGGTAGCTGTCGAAATAAGCGATTGCGCTTGAGAAAGCAGGAACCGGTACGCCGTTAGTAACAGCGGCAGAAATCACTTCGCGCCAAGCGCCTTGGTAGGACTCAACGATGTTTTGGAAATAAGAATCCAAAAGAAGGTTGCGCAGGTTAGGATCACGGTCGTAAGCGTCTTTGATATTTTGCAGGAAGCGAGCACGGATAATGCAGCCGCCGCGGAAGATCATTGCGATTTCGCCGTAGTTAAGATCCCAGTTGTATTCTTCGGAAGCTGCCCGCATTTGGGCAAAGCCTTGTGCGTACGAGCAAATTTTACTTGCAAACAGCGCTTTGCGCACGGACTCGATAAATGCCGCTCTGTCGCCTTGGAAAGGTGTTTTTGCAGGGCCGTTAAGCACTTTGCTTGCTGCAACGCGTTCTTCCTTCATTGCGGACAAGAAACGAGTAAATACGGATTCCGTAATGATGGAGAGCGGAACGCCAAGATCCAGCGAGCTTTGGCTTGTCCATTTTCCTGTACCTTTTTGGCCAGCGGAATCTAGGATAACGTCTACCATCGGTTTGCCTGTCTCAGGATCGTATTTGGAGAAGATATCTCTTGTGATCTCGATAAGGTAGCTGTCAAGCTCGCCTTTGTTCCACTCGGAGAAAATTTCGTGAAGCTCTTCCGCGCTTACGTCAAGCACGTTTTTGAGCAGGTCGTATGCTTCGCAAATCAGCTGCATGTCGCCGTACTCGATTCCGTTATGTACCATTTTCACATAGTGGCCAGCGCCATCCGGTCCGATATACGTGCAGCAAGCGTCATCGCCTACTTTAGCAGAAATAGCAGTCAGGATCGGTTCAACAAGCTCGTAAGCGGATTTTTGACCGCCTGGCATAATCGAAGGTCCTTTCAAAGCGCCCTCTTCGCCGCCGGATACGCCCGTACCGATAAAGCGGAAGCCTTTTGCTTCAAGGTCTTTGCTGCGACGAACAGTATCAGGGAAATAAGCGTTGCCGCCATCGATGATAATATCGCCTTCAGCCAAATGAGGAACAAGGGAGTCAATCGTTGCGTCTGTTCCTGCGCCAGCTTGTACCATGATCAAAATTTTGCGCGGCACTTCAAGCGATTGCACGAATTCTTCAATCGTGTACGTCGGGACAAGATTTTTGCCAACTGCTTCTTGTACGAGATCATCTGTCTTCTCGCGGGAGCGGTTAAATACCGATACTGTAAAGCCTCTGCTCTCAATGTTAAGGGCAAGGTTCTTACCCATTACGGCCAATCCAATAACGCCAATTTGCTGTTTAGACATCTGGTTTCTTCCATCCTTCATCATCTATTTTGGGTCACAATAGTTTCATTTTACTCCTTTTACGCCAAGAAGAAAACTATTTGCCTAGAAAAATGTCTCAATTGCAGCATCAAAAATATTGACCGATTCAAAAAGTTTATCTTATATATGAAGGAAATCCCCATTCTATTCTCTACAACCACCTGCGGATTCAAGCTCACAGCGCAACCTAAAAACGATCAAAGGCTGCATATTCCGCACAGCTTTCGATCGCTTTTAGATTTTCATATAGGGACCAACATCCATCATCAGAGCTCCAGTTGCAACATTTCCGAACGGAGCGCCATCAGCCGTTCTTTCGATTCCGTAACCGCTTCCTCGTCATCGCCTTGCAGTGCATCGAATAACATCGACAGCTCGTAATCCAGTTCATAACGCAGCACGATGGCTCTTTCCTCTGCTCGCTTGGATTGAAAAGCTCTAATCATTTCTTCTATTGTAACGAAAGGCTTCTTCTGATAAATAATCCGATGTTCCATACCGGACACCTCCACGAGTCGTATAATCTCACCGAACATAATACTTTCAATGACGATTTGACGATCTTTAATGCGCTTCACAACCGCATGTCCACGTGTGTCATTAATCAGCTTTTCAATCAACTCTGACAGCTTCTCGTCTTTGATGATATAGTCGCCGACAATTTTGTAACGATTCTTCATTCGTTGGAATTGCAGCTTAACGAGCTTGCGGCCGGTTCGAATGGATACTAAAAACTGCCCTTCCGTCTCGCTCCAATACAAGGAGTAACCTTCCTGAATAAGATCGCGGATGAGATTTTGGATTTGCCGGCGGTCAAATCGCAGCTCCAAATTGCAGTATTCGACTTCGTGGCTTTTGTTCACGGCAATCCCTCCCTTACCTCAGTTTAGATGATGATGAGTTGACGAAATGTTCTGATAATTTGTTCTTATCTTCATCTTATACTCCATCTTATGTTATGGCAACTTGGATTATTGACTAATTTTACGAATACAGCCGACTAAACTAAAAAAAGGGCGCTGCCGTCTCCAAATCCAGACGGCTCGCTACCCTTTCGTTCCGCTATTCCATAGGCGGCAGTGGGAATTTTATATGAAAGCGCATTATTTTCGGTTAGATGCTTACTTTTCGAGCGCAAAAGCAATCGCTTCCTCTAAGCCTAGCTTTTGCGCTTCCGATTCGCTTCGACGCTTAAGCTCGACGATCCCTTCGGCTGCATGCTTCCCGACTACGATGCGCAGCGGTATGCCGATTAGGTCCGAGTCCTTGAACTTGACGCCCGGTCGCTCGTCCCTGTCATCAAGCAGCGTCTCTACGCCCGCTTCCTGCAGCCTAGCCGCTATATGAAGCGCCAAATCCATTTGCACCTGATCCTTGGCGGATACAGGCACGACATGCACCTGATACGGCGCGATAGCCTTCGGCCAAATGATCCCGTTGCTGTCTGTATGCTGCTCAAGTACCGCTGATAGAAGCCGTGATACCCCGATACCGTAGCAGCCCATTATGAAAGGCTGTTCCGTACCCGCCGCATTTAGAAATTTAGCATTCAGCGCATCGCTGTATTTTGTCCCAAGCTTGAACACATGCCCAACCTCGATGCCGCGATGGAACGTCAAATGGCCTTGCTCGCAGCGCGGACAGCCGTCTCCGGCCAATGCATTGCGATAATCGCCTGCCTGCGCATGCGCTAGATGAACGCGCGGCTGCACGTTTCCTACATGATAGTCCTGCTCGTTTGCGCCTGCGATTCCCGCTTCCATCGCAAGCACCGCATAGTCTGCAAAGATAGGAATCGTTAAGCCGATCGGACCTGCAAAGCCAGTTGGCGCACCTGTCACCCGCTCAGTAGTCTCCTGATCCGCAAGCTCCAGCTGCGTGGCACCTAGCGCATTTTTCAGCTTGATTTCATTGACCTCATGATCGCCTCTTACGATAACCGCTACCGGGCTTCCGTCGGCCGAATAAATCAATGTTTTCATAAATGTATCGGCAGGAGCGCCAAACGCCTCAACAAGCTGCTCCATTTTTTTAATGTTCGGCGTATGGAGACGCTCCGGCTCTTTATGTTGAACGGTTTGTCCGCTTTCGCTCCGCAGCTCGGCACGAAATTCCGCTTTTTCCAAATTAGCCGCATAGCTGCAAGCATCACATGCCGCAATCGTATCCTCACCGATCTCGGCGAGCGCCATAAATTCATGCGTGCCGCCCTCGCCTCCGATGGAGCCGGCATCCGCTTCAACGGCGCGGTAATTCAGGCCGCAGCGCGTAAAGATACGGTTATACGCTTCATACATGCTCATGTAACTGCGGTGAAGGCCCTCAAAGTCCTCGTCAAAGGAGTAAGCATCCTTCATTAAAAACTCTCTGCCGCGCAGCAGCCCATAGCGAGGACGCTGTTCATCGCGGAACTTCGTTTGAATCTGGTACAGTGTCATTGGCAGCTGGCGATAGGAGCTCACCTCGCTGCGAACCAGAGCGGTGATCACTTCCTCATGTGTCGGACCCAGCGTAAATTCCCGATCGTGGCGGTCGCGCAGCCTGATTAACTCAGGACCGTAAACCTCGTAACGACCGGATTGCTGCCAGAGCTCGGCTGGCTGCATCGCAGGCATCAGCACCTCTTGCGCCCCTGCTTGATCCATTTCCTCCCGCACGATCTGCTCGAGCTTTCTAAGCACGCGGCGTCCGAGCGGCAAATACGTATAAATGCCAGCCGCGAGCTGTCTGATCAGACCTGCGCGCAGCATCAGAATATGGCTGGCTGCTTCCGCTTCCGATGGCGCCTCGCGCAAAGTTGGCATGAATAACTGGCTTTGTCTCATAGTTGAATAGCCTCCTTGTGATTAAATTAGGTTAAATGAAAACAAAAAGAACGCATTCGTAAGGGACGAATGCGTTCGTGGTACCACCCTAGTATAGCTGCCGTTCATTGTGGCAGCCCTTGCTTAGATAACGGAAGATGACTTCCGGCAGCGGTTCTCGTTTCTTAACCGCCGCAGCTCTCAAGGTAGGGAATAATCAGTCGTTCATAGAAGCCTTGCAGCCTGCGGGCTTCCTCTCTGAGATAAACGGCAGCTGATCAACATAGCCTTGGTCGACGCTGTTATATTGTCATTAACTTTTGATAAAATTTACAATACAAAGGAAGCGAAGTCAAGCCATATTTTATACACTGGATGTGTTCTATGATTTGCTTGCGCGATTCGGTCTAAGCACAGCTGAACCAAACGCAATCATAACGGCTGCGAATAAGAGCAGAATAAGAAGCTGAAGTCCGATATCGCTGATGCTGCCTCCGCCGCCTAAACGGTCAACCGCTTGAATGGCCCATTTTTGCGGAGTGAAATTAGCGAGCTTTTGCATAAAATCAGGCAGGATGGATATCGGAAAAAAGCAGCCGCTGATCATGCAGGACGGTGTAATAATAAGATTGTTGATCTGCGAAAGCTGGGCGCTGTTGCGCACAAGCCCGGCAACCGCCGACGCAAGGCCAACAGCCGCCAGCAAGAAGCACTCCAGAACAAGCAGCAGCGACCCAAACGAGATGCCCGGCGAGTAGCCGAATACGAAATAAGATAAGCTGAGCACGATAACAAGCTGTATCGTGCCTACGAGCATGCTCCCCATAAAATTGCCGAAGGCGATATCGATAGCGCGGAGCGGAGCGGTGAACATTCTCGCCATCGTCCGCTTCTCTCTATCTTCAAGGACGAAACCGATCGATTGACTGACAAGCATCATGACGAACATAAGGATTAAACCGATCATCGTCGGATTGGAAACGATCTTGCCAAGCTTCATGCTGACCTTATCGGCAACTACCTTTGGCGACGCCTGTGCATCAAGCAGCGCGGTCAGCTTTGTCAAATCCGCTTCGCCAGTGCTGCTCACAAGGCTTGCAGAGGAGGAAAGCTTACTAGCTTCCGTCTCCAGCAAGGTTGCGAGCGATGCATTCCACAATTGCACATTCATCCGGTACAAATTCGCCTCCGTTACGCTGCCTTCGAGCAGCTTGGCGGAATAATCGGAAGGGATGTAGATAGCAGCATCTGCTTTCCCATTTACGACCATATCCTTAAGCTCCTGTTCCGTCAGCTTCGGCTCCAAATGGATCTCGTAGAGACTCTCCTGCTCTACCGAGGAAGCAAGGTAGCTGCCTAATAGGCCAGCGTCCTGATTGCTAATGGCAATAACCGCTTTTTGCCCATCGAAGCTAGCAAACAGCCCTGCCATAATAGAAAGAAAGATTGCAGGAACCAGCACGTTCATAATTAGTCCGCGGCGAGATCCCATCGTTCTGCGTATTAGTTGAGTTGCGATATGAAAGCTAGGCATGCTGCTTCACCACCTTTGGCAGCCTGATCACTGCGATAATTGTAAACGCTAGTGCAATAACGCCAAGTATCCCGATTCCATTCCAAACCGCAGATGTATCTGTACCGCTCATAAGCGTTCGCAAACTCACGTTTGCCCAATGATTGATCGTTAATTTATTGGCGCCGCCAACCATTTTCTCTATGCCGGTCATCATGCCGCCGCTAAGAAAAGTCATGCTGAAGACAATAATAGTAAACAAGGTTTGCGTTGTTTTCCGCGTGCGGGCAAAGGACGCGATCGTGATAGAAAGCCCAGCGCCTGCCGCTGCCGTAAGCAAACATATGAGTGTAATCAAGCCTAAGTGGCTGCCCCAATCCACGCCGTATACATAGGAGGTGAACGCTACGATAATGACCGCTTGCAGCGCAGCAAGCATGCCGGCTCCAACGATGATGCCAAACACGATCGCTCTAAATGAGCTAGGTATCGCATACATGCGCTGCAGCGTGCCGCTCTCTCTTTGGTTCAGCAATGCAAGCCCCGCTGACATGCCTCCGTACAGTAGAAACATGATTAAATAAGCTGCTGAATAATATTGGATCGCAGATGTTTCTCCGAACTCTTGACTATCTCCTGAACCGAGATTATAGGCTGCAATGTGACTCTTGCTAGCTTCTGCTTGGCTGCCAGCTCCGCTAAGTGAAGCCGCGAGCTCCGGACCGAGCGTCTCTATCGCCGCCAAGCGCAGGTTCACATTAGCCAAGTATCGGTTAACAACGGCATCCGCTGCTATATTTTTCTCTTCGTAACGCCCTGAGTATGTCAGCCATTTGGCAGTTTCACCGGCCTTCAACAGCTCCGAATAATTTGCCGGAATATACACGCCGTAGTCGGCAATTCCCTCGCGCACAAAGTCTTGCACCTCTTTCTCTGAACCAGCCTCAACCACCTTAATGTAAGGCGCGATCGCTTCATCCTTCCAGAACGAATCGATGCTTGCTCTCATTTCACCATGATCTGCCGTAAACAGCGCAACCTTTGAAGGCTTAATCTCCGTATCAAACGCGCTTCCAAGCAGCAGGATCAGTACTAATGGCAATCCAATCAATACAATGAGGACCGAACGCATCCGACTATATTTAATTAGCTCATAATAAGCTGTCGTCCACCATGCTCGCATTGTTAACTCCCCCTATTCGTCACGCAAAGTGCGCCCAGTCATTTGAAGGAAGAGCGACTCAAGATTCGGCTCTATCCGCGTCAGCTTGCGAAGATTGATGCCATGCTTCTGGATAATAAACAACAGATCCTGCAATATGGATGGCGATTCCTTCACCGACACTTCAAGCGTCAAACCCTCGTCATGCTCATCAAGCTGCTGTACGCCCGGATGGTCTGTTATTTCAGTCAGCGCGGTGCTTGATTTCCGGTCAATTTCAAAAATCAGCTTTTCTGCTTGGCCGACCTGGCGCTTCAATTCATCCTTCGTGCCGCATGCGATCAGCTTGCCTTGATCCAGGATGCCGATTCGTGTACAAATCGCCTCAACCTCCTCCATATAGTGGCTCGTATAAATGACGGTTGAGCCCAGTTTATTCAGTGCTCTTACCGATTCTAAAATATGATTCCGCGACTGCGGGTCAATGCCGACAGTCGGCTCATCCATAATGATGAGCTTTGGCCGGTGCATGATGGCGCAGGCGATGTTAAGGCGCCTTTTCATGCCACCCGAGAACGTTGAAGGCTTATCCTTGGCACGCTCCAGCAGTCCTACGAATTGAAGCGCTTCGTCAACGCGGTCGCGCAGAAGCGATCCTCTTAAGCCGTACAGTTTCGCAAAAAAGGTAACGTTCTCTCTGGCTGTCAGCGTCTCGTAAATAGCCAGCTCCTGCGGCACTAGACCGATACGCTTCTTCACTTCAAGGGGCTGCTTCCGGATTGAGAAGCCATCCACCAAAATGTCGCCGCCGCTTGGTTCTAGCAGTCCCGACAGCATATGGATCGAAGTGCTTTTTCCGGCGCCGTTTGGTCCAAGCAGGCCAAATATTTCTCCTTCGCCGATATTGAAACTAAGATGGTTAACCGTTAATGTCGTATCGTATTTTTTAACAACCTCGCGAAATGTGACTAGACTCATTTATTATTCATCCTTTCGGTCTGTTTCTGATAAACCAATCATACAAGATCGCTATCCTCGAAACAGGTCTATTAAGTCACCTTCTGAAGGTGACAAAAGTCATCTCCTGTAGAAAGTGCCGCGAGCATCATGAAAGTTAGATGAAAAGCTGTTTTCATTATCGTTCGCCCATGCAACATTATGCTATAATGAAGCAAATTCAGCTGCGGGAGCCATTTTACCATGAATATACTGCTGCACCGGATTCGGATTTTGCTCGTAGCGATCCCTCCTATTATTAGCATCGTTGACGTAAATGCAGGCTCGTACGCCTTTTACACCGCTTATGTGCTGCTCGCCCTGCTCCTGATTAAAGCTTCTTCCCAGTTTCCAAAAGCCGGCAATCTATTGCTGCTCGCGGAGCTGATCGGCTTTGCTTGGTTTTCCTACTCGTATGGCGGTGTTTTGTTTCTATTGTTATTCTCCACGCTCATTGCGACATTTCGCAGCAGACCCGCGCCTATGATGTGCGTTTTCTGGGCGGCGATTGGTTTATTGGCATTGCTGTCCGGCCTGCATGGCAGAGACAATGAAATTACTTTTGCAGTCGCCGTGCTCTGGGTTACAACGTCTGCCATTCTATATGCGTCCAATGAGTTCGAGGAAAAACGCCACCAAATCGAAGATTTGTATGGGGCACTGGCTGCAAGCCATGCGGAGCTCGACGCTGCGAGACGCAGAATGCAGGATTATGCCTTGCAGGTGGAGCATAATGCGCAGGTCGAAGAGCGGAATCGCATCGCCAAAGATATACATGATGATCTGGGCCACCGGCTTATTCGTGTCAAAATGATGTCCGAGGCCGCTTTGCATTTGTTTGACGCGGATACGGACCGAGCTAAAGGCACCCTTACGCAAATACGCGACCAACTGCAGGACAGCATGGAGCTGATGCGCCGTACGGTGCGCAGGCTCGCTGCAGATGGCGAGAAGGACGCCAGGCGTTACGCGCTGGATCGTCTCGTTGAGGAATCCGCCTCCGCTTTGGGGATAACCGTCAGCTTTCAAGTGAACGGACACCCAAGGCCGCTTTATCCGAGCTTGGAGCTTATATTGTTCAAAAATGCCCAAGAAGCCATAACGAATGCCGTTCGGCATGGCAAAGCGACCGCAGTTACGGTAGATCTTGACTTCTCGGAAGATTCCGTCGCGCTTACGATAGCCAATAATGGCAGCCTTCCAGGCGAGCCTATTGAAGCTGGTCTTGGCATGAAGGGGATGAAAGAGCGGATATCGCTTATCGGAGGCAGGCTGGAGTGGCAGAACGCTGGCCGCTTCTCGGTTACGACAACGCTGCCGCTTCTCGGAGGTTAACGACGATACCACTTGCTTAGAAATGGGGTTGTTCGCGCTTATGATTCAAGTATTGGTAGTGGATGATGATCCTTTTATTCGTGAGAGCATGAATGTCATATTGGATCTCGATCAAGATTTACAGGTTGCCGGCGTTTGCGCTAACGGGCAGGAAGCAGCCGATTTTGTCCGCCAGCATCCCGTCGATGTCGTCCTCATGGACATCCGTATGCCGGTATGTGACGGAGTGGAGGGTACGAAGCTGCTGCGTGCGCTTGAGCATCCCCCTGCCGTCCTTATACTGACGACCTTCGACGACGATGAATATATCGCGCAGGCGATTCGTAACGGAGCGAATGGCTATTTGCTCAAAAATGTACCGCCAAGCCGCATCATCAGCGGCATCAAAACGGTTCATGAGGGCTCGGTGCTCATCCATCCCGAAATTGCCCGCAAGCTTGCTGGCATGCTGGAGACGCCTCGCACCGATACAAGCAAGCCGCCGACGATAAACGGCCTCACGCCGGCTGAAGGCCAAATCGTGCGTCTTATTGCAGACGGCAAATCCAATAAAGAGATTGCCGCCTCCTTGTTTTTAAGTGAAGGCACAGTCAAAAATTATATAACCGAAATATTAAACAAGCTCGAGCTGCGTGACCGCACCCAAATCGCTATCTTTTATTTGAAATTATTGCATCAATGATTCTTGTTAACCGAAGGAGATTATAACGATGACTACACAGACTGCTTCTACTTCTCTAGCTGGCTTCACGCAGGCTGACTTTGATGTTTTTGGACTCGAGGGTCTTGAAGAACGAATGGCAGCTATTCAAAATCAAATTCAACCAAAGTTCCGTGCGCTCGGGGAGCAGCTCAGCGTAGATACAGCCGTGCATGCCGGCAACGAAATGTATCTGCATGTAGCAAGGCATGCTCGCCGCAAAGTAAATCCGCCGAAGGATACTTGGCTCGCGATCTGCAACAATAAGCGCGGCTACAAAGCGCATCCTCATTTTCAATTGGGCTTGTTCGATGATCATTTATTTATATGGCTGGCGCTTATTTATGAGGTGCCGAACAAATCCAACATTGCAAAAGCCTTCCTTAAGCAAATTGACGACGTAATCGCAACGGTTCCCGAGCATTATGTGCTCTCATTGGATCATATGAAGAAGGAATCGACCGCGGTCAGCAGCATGTCGAAGCAGGATTGGAAAGATGCCCTCGTCCGCTTCCGTGACGTGCAGAAGGCTGAGCTCCTAATCGGTCTCCATGTGCAGGCGGATGACCCGATCCTTCGAGACGGGGATGCGCTGCTGGCGCTCGTTTCTTCTACTTACGAGACGCTGATGCCGCTATACCGCATGGCGAACCTATAACAACAAAGAAAGGCTGTACCCCAAGGTCGATTTTGACCTTTGTGGTACAGCCTTTTATTATTAAACCTGCTGCGCGGCGGCGGCTTCCGCTTGCGCGGATGCTGCGTTAGCGCGCCGTTGTTTGCGGGAGGTGCGGAAGAATAGCAGCTCATACACGCACGGAACGATGATCAACGTAAGCAGCGTTGCTGCGATCAAACCTCCGATTACGACGATGGCAAGACTTTGGGAAACGATGCTTCCCGATTCATGTGAACCGAACACGAGTGGCAGCATCGCGGATACTGTCGCTACCGCCGTCATCACGATCGGACGCATCCGAGTCGTCGCTGCTTCGATCAAAGCTTCGCGTATCGACATGGTCTGCTCGTTTTGCTTCACGCGGTCAATCAGTACGATCGCATTCGTGACGACGATGCCGATCAGCATCAGCGCTCCGAACATCGCCGTGAAATCAGGCGTTACGCCCGATACGAGCAAGCCCGTTACAGCTCCAATTGCGGCCAGAGGCAGCGAAATCATTATCGCGAGCGGTGCTCTAAGCGTTTTGAAGGTCAGCACCATGATCAGATACACGATACCGATGGAAATAAGCGCCGTTAATCCGAGATCTGCGAAATCGCTCGATTGATCGGCAGACGCCCCGCCTACTGCAAGCGTTACGCCCTCCGGCAGCTTCATGTCCGCTGCCGCTTTGTCGACTTTATCGCCAACGACCGAAAGCTCCTTAGGTTCGGCGTTAGCCGTTACTCGGATATAGGTTTTCCCGTCTTTGTGGTAGTACAAGGCAGGCTCCTCGGAGCGCGTCAATTCCGCCACCTTCGAAATTGGAGTGGCGCCTGTCTCCGTCATTACAGTGAGCTGCTCAAGCTCCGCCTTTGAGGCTGGGTTCAAGACCGGCTGCAAAATAACCGGCGTATCGCTGTCCTCAAGCCTAATCGTGCCAATCGGCACCGGGTTCAGCATGCTTTGCAGCTGCATCGCCACTTCTTGGCCTTTTGCAACGGCAGGATTGACATTGAACGAGTAAACCGATTTTTTCTCCTCCTGGTTGCTTACAACCTTTTGCACCCCATCAATCGGCTTAATGGCAGCGATAAGCTTATCCGCGGTTTGAGCGAGCTGCTCAGGATCGTCGCCGGTCACGTCAATATTGATTTGCGGCGACCCGCCTCCCATTATTAAATCGGATGCATTAACCGTTAACGTTGCATCTTTGTAATTGTCCTTCTGCGATTTTACATCCTCCATAAATAACTCAGCATCGACGCCATCCTTAAGATCAATCATATAGGTGATTAGCGTAGGCGACGATACAGATCCGTATTTGGCCGCATCGGCGCTATTGCCAAGCATCATCATGACCCATTCGATATCTTTGTTGCCGGTCATATAGGATTCGAATTTTTTGCCTGCATCAAGCACCTCATCCGCAGGCGTTTCGCTTGGATATTGCAGCGTTACGTTGACATTCTCGGCGCTAGAGGAGTCAAGCGCCCCTTTTGGCATGAAGATGTAAGCACTGATCGAGCCTGCGAACAGCAGCACCGCAATCATTAACGGCACTAATTTATGCGCAAGGTTCCAGCGGATGAAGGCAGCGAATTTAGGCGAGCCGGCATGCTCCTTCTCCTTTGTGCCCCGAAGCAACAACGCGCTTAGAAGCGGTACGACAGTCAGTGCGACTAAGAGAGAGGCTAGCAGCGAGTAAGCAACCGTTAGCGCGAAGGGCAGCAGAAAGGCTTGCAGCGAGCCGCGCAGAAGGCCCATCGGTAGAAACACGGCTACCGTTACGAGCGTTGACGAGGTAATGGCGGATGCTACTTCCTTCGTTGCATCCGTAATGAGCTTGACGGAGAAGGATTCTTTTTGCAGCCTTCTGTAAATGTTCTCAATGACGACAATACTATCGTCAACTAGGCGGCCAACCGCAACCGCTACGCCTCCAAGCGTAATGATGTTAAGCGATACGCCTGAGAGCTGCAGCAAATAAAGCGTAATGCCAAGCGACAGCGGTATGGAAACAATCGTTACGATCGTCGCTTTAAAATTGCGCATGAACAATAAGATAACGATTGTAGCGAACAATGCGCCAAGCAATACTTCCCGCATCATGCTATTAACGGAAGAGACAACTGAATCGGAAGTGCTTAGAATGATAGAAGCTTCAATTCCCTTATTGTCTGCGTTTAGGCGCTCAATCGTTTTCTCGATTCCTTTGCCGACCGTAACCGCATTTGCATCCGCTGATTTAGAAATGGTGAACATGATCGCATCCTTGCCGTTCATGCGGCTGATGCTCTCTTGATCCTTAGCTAGCTCCACCGTCGCCACGTCGCCAAGCTTTACGCCTGCCGCGACTGGAAGGCTGCGCAGCGTTTCCACATCCGTTACCTGGTCATATACGTTTAGGTTGCTGGCTCCTCCGTCAAGCGTGCGTTCTCCGATCGAAACGGAAGCCCCTCTGCCCTGCAGCACGCCCATAAGCGATTGCACAGGGATGCCCGCTGCAGCAAGCTTATCTGTTGTAGGCACGACATGTACAGTTGGCGTTGACTTGCCGCTTACGCTGACCTGACTCGCGCCTTCTGACTTCTGAAGCTCTGCCGTAACGATTTTCAGCTTAGCTTCCTTCTCTTGCTCGCTCATTCCCTCGTCAAACGTCAACGTAACCCACGCGATTGGAATCATCGACGTGTTGAATTGAACGACGAACGGCTTCATCACATTTGCAGGCAGCTGGACCTGATCCACCACCCGCTCAATTTCCGCCTTTGCTTCCTTCATGTTCGTTTTCGAGTCAAAATTCATATTGATTTGGGCGTATCCGTCACCTGAAGTCGAGAACATGTCGGTCTTCCCTTTCACGAACGTTACGGCCTCTTCCAGAGGATTCGTGACCATTTGCTCCATCGACTTCGCATCGCTTCCCGGTCCAATCGCGGTTATCATAACCTGCGGATTATCAGCTGCTGGCAAAAACTCCATCGGCAGCCTGAAATAGCTGATTACCCCCATCGCTAATGCCATAATGACGATTAGAATCATGGCCGCCTTATTTCGGAATGACCATTCTGTCAATCTACTCATTTGTTTCCGACTCCTTTTCCCTCTACGGTTTTCTTTTGTATTGTCTTTTCTAATCATAGTGGGAAGCTGGGGATAGCAAAAACGTCCAGAGAAGGGATTTGTTTCTCGCCCTTAGTCGTAATCCGGCTACGTCTGTAGACCGATTACAAGCTTATAAAAAATGAGTAAGTACTCACTTCACGAACGCGCAAATCGTATGTATAATAAAGTGAGTACTTACTCATTTATGAGGACGAGGAGCGTGACCCATCATGTTTGCCAGCAAAAACGAGCCTTCCGGAGCTGACATTGCCGTCGAGGTGCAAGGCATTACACGTTCATTCGGCGGCCGAGCCGTGCTTGAAGACATTACGCTTTCCATTTCGCAGGGCGAGCTGTTCGGATTGCTAGGCCCTTCCGGCTCGGGCAAAACGACGCTCATCAAGCTGATGACAGGCATTGATCATGCCGATGCAGGCACGGTCCGCATGCTTGGCGAGCCGATGCCGCAGCTAAAAATGCTGCAAGCGTTCGGTTACATGGCGCAGTCGGATGCGCTTTACAACGAATTGACGGGCAAGCAAAATTTAGCTTTCTTTGGCGCTATGTTCGGATTAAAGGGGGCGGTCCTTCAAGAGAGGATTCAAGCCGTATCCCAGCTTGTTGCATTAACCGATCATTTGAATAAGCAAACAGCAGCCTACTCCGGCGGGATGAAGCGCCGGCTCTCGCTGGCAATCGCGCTTCTGCACGAGCCGAAGCTGCTCGTGCTTGACGAGCCGACGGTCGGAATTGACCCTGTTCTGCGCCAATCGATTTGGCAGGAGTTATCTGCGCTTACCAAGCAAGGCGTAACGATCATTATTACGACGCATGTGATGGATGAAGCGGAAAAATGCGATCGGCTTGGCCTGATCCGAGGCGGAAAGCTTATTGCCGTCGATACGCCTCAAGCGATTATCCGGCAAGCGGGCGCAAATACCATCGAAGAAGCGTTCATCGCGCTTGGCCGTGAAGGAGGCGTTGAAGCATGAGAATACGTGCGCTTGCCATTCGTATCATCAAACAATTTCTTCGTGACAAAAGAACGCTTGCCATGCTGTTCCTTGCTCCCCTGCTCATTCTATGCTTGATGAAGCTCGTATTTGACGGGCAAGCCGTCTCGCCTGCCATTGGGATGATTGATCCTCCAGCGGCAATCACGGAAAAATTCGAGACCTTGAATGCGGAGATTATAAGCTACAGCTCTGCTGAAGATGCGCAGGCGGCATTAAAAGCGGGCAAGCTCGACGCCATCCTTCAACTAAGCGGAGCAGGCACGCCGGAGCTAACGCTTGAGGGGAGCGACCCCTCCACTAACCGAGCCGTCTTGCTGCTATTGCAAAATGTACTTCAGAACGGAGCAGCAAGCTCCGCACCTGCTATTACGTATTTGCACGGCGGACCAGACATGGCTGCATTTGATTCCTTTGGACCTGTGCTCATCGGCTTCTTCTCGTTTTTCTTTGTCTTCCTGCTTGCAGGCGTCTCCTTCCTGCGGGAGAGAACAAGCGGAACGCTCGAGCGATTGCTCGCTACGCCGATTAGGCGCAGTGAAATCGTCGCAGGCTATTTAGCCGGATTCGGCATTTTCACCCTGCTGCAAGCGTCCTTGATCGCCTGGTTTTCCGTTGACGTTCTCGGTTTGTACATGGCTGGCAATATCGGATATATGCTGCTCATTAATTTGCTGCTATCTTTAACGGCATTAACGCTCGGAACGTTGCTGTCGTCCTTTGCCAGCAGTGAATTTCAAATTATTCAGTTCATTCCGATTGTTATCGTGCCGCAAGCGTTTTTCTCTGGCTTGTTCAACCTCGACGCGATGAATCCTTGGCTGCAGAAGCTAAGCTTCGTCATGCCTCTTTATTACGGTGCCGATGCCATGCGGGGCATCATGATTCGCGGCGAGGGCTGGCGTGATTTTCAAACGGATGTTTACGTGTTAGTCGGCTTCTCTTGTATTTTTGCTCTATTGAATGTGCTGGCTTTAAAGAAGCACCGCCGCATGTAGCATCGTTAAGCTTCTGATATAATGAAGGAATGGGTAAGAGCGAAGGAGTGTCTCAGATGCAAGAACCGGTTGAGCAATGGCTGCAAGAGCTGTTGAAGCTAGATGATGAAGAAGTAAGGATGACCGATAAGCAATTAAAAATCGTGCAGGCAGCTTCGGAAATTTTTGCCCAAAAAGGGTTTGCCGCATCTTCTACGAGTGAAATCGCGCAGCGTGCAGGCGTTGCCGAGGGTACGATTTTCCGCCATTACAAGACCAAAAAGGATTTGCTCTTCTCTATCGTAGCACCTGTAATGGCAAAGCTTGTAGCGCCATTCGTGCTCCGCGATTTTTATAAAGTGCTCGACAGCAGCTATGACAGCCTGGATCAATTGCTGCGAGCAATTATCGAGAATCGCATAGAGTTTGTAGAGCGCCATATACAGGTCATCAAAATATTCGTGCAAGAAATTCCGTTTCATCCTGACCTTCAAGAGCAATTCCATAAGCTGATTTTAACGAAGGTGTTCGAGAAATTTAGCGTCAATATACGGAAGTTTCAGCAGGAAGGCACGATTGTGGATTGGTCGCCGCTTACGATCATACGCCTCGCGGCTTCCTCTCTCATGGGCTATGTGCTTTTTCGGACCTTTTCAAGCACTCGAGCGGATAGCGGCTGGGATGACGTGAAGGAACGGGAGGCAACGATCACCTTTATACTCAAAGGCCTTGCCCCCTAAACAAAACAAGCCGGTTGTCCATCTTATGATGAACAACCGGCTTGTTTTTTTATTTTATTTAGCCGTATCTACTGTGCCTTCCGAGAAGCTGTGCTTGTCCAATTGACGGAAACGAAGCAGCAGCAGAAGCGCCGCCAAACACAATATGCCGCCCAGCAAGTAAGGAAGTCCCATCTCAATCGTGAAGAAAAAGGAGCCTAGCAGCGGTCCAGCTATGCGGCCTAAGCTATCCATTGATGAGCTTAAACCCGACGCGACACCTGTGCCTACTGTCGTCTTCTGCGTAATGAGCGACGTCACGCACGGACGGATCAAGGCGTTGCCGATTCCAAATACAGCTAGCGACATCGTTGCCCACCATAAGGAATGTGCGGCCAGCAGGAGGAAGAAACCGATAGCGGAAATGACAAGCCCCAAAGCAATATATTTGGGCTCCTCGCCTGTCTTGATGCGTCTGCGCACAACACCACCCTGCACAAGCGCTCCAACAAACCCGCAAACAAAAAACAAAATGCCGACCTGCAGCGGAGTCACGTCAAAGCGGCGCATGCCAAAAAATTGCAGCGTAGCTTCCATTCCCGCGAGCGTAAACGTTACAAAAAACGCCAGCACGTACAAGTATTTAAGCGGTCCTGTAAAAGCCGCAAGCCGCGATACCCGCTTCTCCGATTTGCTCCTCCGCTGCTCAGGCGCAAGCGATTCCTTCAGCTTCGCCGCAGCAAGCACAAACGTAATGAGCGCTAAGGCAGATGCCGCATAAAAAGGAGTCTCAAGCGTAATCACACTGAGCAAGCCGCCAACGCCGGGACCAATCGTAAAGCCAAGGCCGATCGACATGCCGACAAGCCCCATTCCTTTGGTCCTCTCCTCCGGCGGCGTTATGTCGGCGACATACGCGACGATAACGGAAGCGACTGCTCCCGAGAACAAACCTCCGAGCACTCGTGACAAATACATAAGCGTTAAATTGCCCGAGGATAACCCGAACATCAAGAAGCTAAGTGCAAAACCAAGTACGCCAATTAGAATAATCGGCCGTCTGCCGATTCGATCGGACAAGCTCCCCCAAAACGGCGAGAGGATGAATGATACTGCGGAATAAATAGCCAGCATCCTGCCCGTATGTAATTCCGCTTTGCTAGGATCCGCTGCTTGGATAATTTCAGGCATAACCGGGATGATAATGCCGAATCCTATAAACGTTGTCATTAGAATAGCCATTACGATAAGCATTCGTTTATCTTTCATGCTGCAACCCCTCCACCAACCTATGTTACCATATCCTTTTAACCATCATCTATGAACAATTGAAGAACAAATAAGCTGCCTCGGCTATTATTAAAAAAATGTAGCTTGCATTCCCCCCTGTATTTGCTATACTCAACTTTGTTTGTTACCTCTAATGAAAGGCAGGGATGATAGCGATGGATCACAATAAAACCCCGCTCTTCACCGCGCTTCGCCGACATGCGGAGCAGGATCCCGTTCAGTTTCATATTCCCGGACACAAAAAAGGATTGGGCAGCGACTCGGAATTTCGCGAATTTATCGGCGATAACGCGTTGTCGATCGATTTAATCAATATAGCACCGCTTGATGACCTGCATCAGCCTACAGGCGTTATTGAAGAAGCGCAGAAGCTGGCTGCTGACGCCTTCGGATCGGACTATACCTATTTCTCCGTGCAAGGAACCAGCGGCGCGATTATAACGATGATCTTATCGGTGTGCGCGCCCGGGGACAAAATCATCGTACCCCGCAATGTGCACAAATCCATTATGGCTGCCATCATCTTCGCAGGCGCAAGACCCGTATTCATTTCGCCTGCTAGGGATAATAATCTCGGCATTGACCACGGCATTACGACCCGCTCCGTGCGCAAGGCGCTGGAGCGCCACCCGGATGCCAAAGCCGTGCTTGTTATCAACCCGACTTACTTCGGCATTTGCGCTAATCTCAAGGAGATTGTGGATCTCGTACATAGCTTCGACATCCCTGTCCTTGTGGACGAGGCGCATGGCGTGCTTATTCATTTCCATGAAAAGCTGCCGATGTCCGCTATGCAGGCTGGCGCGGATATGGCAGCGACGAGCGTTCATAAGCTCGGCGGCTCCATGACGCAAAGCTCGGTGCTTAATGTTCGCAAGGGCAGAGTTAATCCGCACCGCATTCAGACCGTAATCAGTATGCTGACGACCACGTCGACCTCTTATATTTTGCTAGCGTCACTTGATACGTCGAGGCGTAATCTTGCTTTGAATGGACATGCAATCGCCGAGCGCGCGATTGAACTGGCACAGCATGCCCGTCAGCAAATCAATGAGATTCCAGGCCTTTATTGCTTCGGAGAAGAAATTCTCGGCGATGAGGCTACCTATGATTACGATCCGACTAAAGTATCCATTCATGTCCGTCACCTAGGCATTACCGGCTACGAGACGGAAAATTGGCTGCGCGACAACTATAATGTGGAAATCGAAATGAGCGACATGTATAACATTCTTTGCTTAGTTACGCCTGGAGATACCTCTGATTCCGTATCAAAATTATTAATTGCGCTGCGCGGCTTGTCAGAGCGGTTCCATGAAGGTGCTGAAGCACGTGAATTAGTCGTCAAAATTCCGGATATCCCTCAGCTCTCCCTCTCGCCTCGCGATGCATTCTACGGCCAGACGGAAGTGCTGCCGTTCAAGGAATCCGCGGGACGAATCATTGCTGAATTTATTTATGTTTACCCGCCAGGCATCCCGATTCTGCTGCCAGGCGAAGTGATTACCCAAAAAAATATCGATTATATCGTGGATCATGTCCAAGTCGGCTTGCCGGTCAAAGGGCCTGAGGACCGCAGCATCGAGTTTGTTAAAGTAATCGTAGAGGAAACAGCTATTTCTTAATCGCATTAATATAATGAAAACCGCCCTAACGAAGCATGAAAGTGCTTTTTGGGACGGTTTTTTTTGATAGGGAACGAGGGTATCCCACTTATTGTCAACCGATTTCGAGCATGCTATGATGTTGGCAGAGGTGAGATGCGATGAGTCAAAGCGCTTACATAAAATTCGTGCAAGGATCATCCGTGGAAAAGCTGACATTGGAAGACGTGCAAAGCCAGCTTCTGCATTACGTAGAGCAAACCAAGCTAACCGGCGCCCAGTTAGGCTGGGATTACGCCGAAGCCGCATTCCCCTATACGATCGAATCGAAACAAGATGACCGTTGGTTTTATTTAAAAGGCATTAATCCTCTTTATAAGCACATCATATTTGGTCCCAGTGAAACAACGAGCGTAGCCGGCAAAACCGTTCCTTGCGTGCAGGTCGTCCTTCCAGATGAGGCTACGCATGGCGATAAGGCAAAAGCAAATGAGCTGTGTAAATTTATGGCGAAGCAGCTGCAGGCTGAGCTGACTATGTTCAACGGGCGTACGATTTACTATAATCCACGTAAATAAGCGGGTACAAAAAAATTCGCGAGCAGTGCTCGCGAATTTTTTGGTGCCCGCTTATTGGAAAGCTGCGAACTAGAATTAGTTCTCTTCGCTCTCCGTGCGTGCGATTTCCTCGTAGATCGCAGTTACGCGATCCCACTCTGCATCATCTTCGATGCCAACCAAGAAGGACTCATCGTTTTCTTCTTCAATACGGAAAATGACACCGTCTGCTTCCGGATCATTACGATCCAGCAATACAGCGTACACATTGTTTTCGGATTCAAACGTATAAACCATGACCATTTCACGTTCCTGGCCCTCGTCGTCAGTCACGATAAAGACATGCTCCTCATGCTCGTGATCTTGACCACAGCCGCAATCATCTCCATGCTGATGCTCGCTCATGATATTACCCCATTTCAATAATGTTTACAGACTATCGTATAGTAACATGACACTCTATCAGCGGTCAAACGAAGACGCCCCTCAAATTTGAGGAGCGCCTGCGTTAATCCTATGCATCACTGGGAGGAAATTAATTTCTCGGAAACAGGCGTCCATTCATCCGAGCCTTTCAGCTTAAGAAAGAAACGAATAGGATATTTCCCGCTAGCTTCAAACTTGTAGTCAATTTCATCTGTCGCATACCAGAAATTGTCCTTGGACGTACTCACGGATTCCGTTTGAATCACTTTCTCTTTACCATATGGGTCAAAGATCGACACTTTCACGGCAACGATATCCGTCTTCAAATTATCGATCTGAGCAAACACTTTGAACTTCGCTTGATAGCCTTTTGATACGTTTCCGAATACCGCGTTATTTTGGAAAAGGAACATATGCACATTTGGCTTATACACGGTGGCTCGTTTGCTTTGATTGTCCCATTCAACGATTGCTTGCATTGATGTGGCTAATTGGCGAAGCGGCAAATAGGTTTTGCTGTCTGCGACTAATCCTCCGTCATCCTGCTCATTACCATTAATGATGACACGTACCTTTTGTGTTGCGGAATCTGCAAACAGCATGGTTCCGCCCCAAAGTGACAGTAACAGCAGCAGAATAGCAACTTTTCTGAGTTTCATAGATGTAAGCCCTCCATCCGATTGCCTGGATGTATGGTTATACTCGAAAACACTAGCAAAGTTGCGGCATGGACAAAACTATTTTTAGCCCGATGCAAAATTCGACCAGCACTGTCAAACGCTGTTGAAACCTGCGCTTGCCTGGGAAATACCGCAGGCCGATTATTTTATTACCCGTACGTTCTGGTAAGAACGCAAGGCACGCCCTTCCCTACCGTGCCGGGCTGTCTCATCCTTGCCAAATAGTTGATTCCCCTTGCGCAGGGCGTTTTGCACACCGCGCACGTATCCGATAACACCAGCTTGTAGTTATACTGCTTCCGATCGCTTGCCGGCTGTTTTTTCTTAGCTACTTTACCTTTTCCTTTGCTCATCCTTCGCTCGCCTCCACTATACGTTTCGCTTTAGCATTGTATGTAGGGAAGGGCGAATGTGCATCTGGAATTGTCAGCGTTACACAAAATTTGGTACAGTAAACATGTGGAAAGTTGAGGAGGTTGTATGATGAATATAAAAATGATTGGAACAGGAAGCGCTTTTGCGAAAAAATACGATAATAACAATGCTCTTATTGAAGAAAATGGCTTTCGGCTGCTCGTTGATTGCGGGATTACGCTCCCCAAAGCGCTGCATCAGCAAGGCTACTCCTTCTCTGATCTGGATGCCGTATTAATTAGTCACATTCATGGCGATCATGTTGGCGGCTTGGAAGAATACGCTTTTCAAATGATGTTCAAATACAATCGCAAGCCGGTTCTCTATATTGCCGAATCGCTAATTGAACCGTTATGGGAAAATACGCTTCGCGGCGGGCTTACTCAGGAGCCGCTCGATAAGCTTGAGCATTTCTTTGAGGTGCGTCCGCTCCAGCCGAATATAGAAATCGAGCTTCATCCCGGATTAACGGTTAAGCTGCTGCAAACGAAGCATATTGTGAACAAGCCCAGCTATTCCTTTGTATTTAACAGAAGCTTCTTCTACTCTGCCGATATGCGGTTCGATCTCCCGCTGCTTCAGCAATTGGTCGAGGAAGGCGTCACGACGATTTATCATGATTGCCAGCTAGAAGCGCCAGGTGTCGTTCACGCCAGCTTAGAGGAGCTTTTGAGCCTTCCGGAACAAATCCAAAGCAAAACATGGCTCATGCACTACGGGGACGCTATCGAGCAATATGAAGGCAAAACCGGTGCCATGCGTATCGTTGAGCAGCATAAGTCTTATACCATCGCGTAAAAACAAGAAAGGCGCCTGCATATTCGCATATGCGGCGCCTTTCTTTATAGAGCCGCAGCCGTCCATCGACGGGTGTGGGCCGATTATGCTTGTTTTCCAATTATTTTAGGTCATTAACGATTTGCTCTAAAAGGTAGGCAGCTGATCCAAATTGTTCGTCGGGTCGCCATCGGCATCGCCGCGGATATACGTATCTCCATCCCTGCCCTTGAAGGCGTTGACACCCGAAATATGTCCAGCTTGGACTTCCTGAAGCGCCGTTGCATAATCAAGCACGCGTCCGCTTGTTGTTTTGAACGCCGTCAGGTCACCGTCTCCGTTTTTTTGCACCGCGACAATTTGTTCTCTCGTGTCTTGTCCGCCAATCGAATCGCTCATTGTTCGTTAGCTCCCTTCAATGTAGAAGAATGTACAACAACCCTTATAATGCCTCATAGACGGCTTTAATATGCAGAGATGCCCGATTTTATCGAGCAGCAAGTGCTTGAATGAATAAAAGCTCGTACGTGACGCCGATTCCTGCGGGTATGCTGAACTTATTTTTATACTCCTTATACATGCCGGTGATCAAGCTTCTTGAGCTGATGCCGGGCGTAACAGCAGCTTCTGAGGTGCTGGCTCCAACCGCTTTTACAGCATGGAGAAATTCGCTCGGGGAAACAAAAACCTCCGTTTGAATCGATCTGGCAACTTGGACACTCGTGAATCCGGCTTGCTCGAGCAAGTAATTCCACTCTGATGTGGAATTGAAAGACAGGCCATGACGCTGCGGCACCTTCCCGCTCGCGAGATAAACCGCTTTAAATGATTCATGCAGCTCATGAAACGTATCCGGCCCGAAGGTGGCAAACGCAAGCATGCCTTCGCCTTCGGATCGCAGCAATCGCCTTAGATGAAACAGCGTATCTACCGGATGGCTCAGCCATTGAAAACAAGCGTTAGCGACGATGAAATCAAATGAGCCCGAAGCTGCAATTGGAGCCCATTCTTCAATATCAGCGGACAAAAATCGTATATTGGACCCCTTACATACGGTGCCAATACGGTGCTTAGCCGCATTGATCATCTCAGGTGCAAGGTCCAGCGCAGTAATGATGGCGTCAGGCCAATCGTTCGCCAGCCTCTCGGTTAATGCCCCCGTACCGCAGCCAATTTCAAGAATGTTTAACGCAGCGTCTGCTTTGGGGCTAAATTCATGAAGGAGCGATTGTGAAAGTTGATCCGCCATTGTACGCTGCACGTTCGCATGCCTATCATAAGAACCGGCTGCACTGCGGTTAAATTGACGGCTGATCATTTGTTTTCTGCTGTTCATGCCACCAACTCCTTAATTGTTCGGCTATACCCGCTTCCGATTCTATAAACGGCGCATGGCCGCGTCCCGTTAATGTGATCAGTTCTGCATCTGGCAAAAGCGATACCAGCTCTTCCGCAGCGCCAACGGGACAAACCTTATCCTCTGTGCCATGAAAAAGAAGAACCGGGCATGATATTTCCGGCAGGAGGGTTAAGCAATCCTCATGTCGTAAAATTTGAAGGCCAGCGATTAGCGCAGGGGTTGTCCAACTGCCGATTGGCGGAAGAAAGCCAGGCATGCCTGCTGCCCCTTCCTCCTCCGCAAACAATAACTGCCGAAATTTTGTTTCCGCCTCATGTCGGTCATGCTTTAAGCTTCTGATCATCTCCCTCAAATAAGCATCTGACCAGCCGCGGTCCGCCTCTTCCTTGGAACGCGTGAACTTTGCAGTTGCCGCAAACAGCAAAAGACCATCTGCAATTGAAGCAAATTTAAGAGCCAGCAATGCGCCGAGTGACCAGCCTGCAATTAGAAGCGGTCCTCTGGCATTCGCCACCCCTTCATCAATCAGCCTCATCATCTCTTCCGGCGTGCCTGCCCTGCTGTAATCCACCGAAATATGATGAAATTCCGTTAAACATGCATGAAGCCGGTTGAATATAACATTCGGAAAGCTCCATCCTGTTAGCCATAAGATCGTACATGGTTTCATGCTTGTGCTTACTGCACACAAGCAAGAATGAAGCCCCGGATGTTTAGCTATAACGGTCATGCGCGAAGCACCCCCAGTTGGTAACCTATGCGACGAATACACCGGGTGGCTTCAATCAGCTCCTGCTCCGTATGCGCTGCAGATAAAGAGAAGCGAATGCGTGCGGTTCCGCTCGGAACCGAAGGCGGGCGGATCGCTACCGCAGCAATCCCCTCCTGTTCGAGCAACGCACTGAAACGAAGCGCAGCAGCGTTGTCTCCAACGATTAACGGGATAATTGGCGTGTCACCGTCGGCGATATGAAAGCCGGCTTCGCTAAGCGAGGAGCGGAACAGCCAGCTTGATGAACGGAGACGTTTCCTCCGCCAATGCTCGGTTTGCACGAAGGTTAATGCTGTTAATATTCCAGCGATAAGAGATGGGGGCAGCGCTGTAGAGTAGATCAGCGCTCTTGCCTTATTGATTAGCCAGCGAATTAAGTTTCGGCTCCCGCATACATAAGCGCCGTAAACGCCAAATGCCTTGCTGAATGTTCCCATATGCACATCCACCTCATTTTGCAGGCCTAGCTCGTGGCATAAACCTTCGCCGCAGCTTCCAAACATTCCGCCGCTGTGCGCTTCGTCCACCATCAGCATCGCGCCGAACTCGTTTTTAAGGGAAACGAGCTCCCGCAAATGCGCATGGTCACCATCCATGGAGAAAACGGCATCCGTAACAATCAGCTTCCGCCGCTTATTACGGTGCTTGCGAAGCAAAACCTTCAAATGCTCCATATCGTTATGCCGGTATCTTGCATGCTCCGCTCGGCTCAGTACAACGCCGTCTACGATGCTCGCGTGATTGAGTTGATCGCTAAAAACGACATCGCCCCGTCCGACGAGCGCGCTGATCACACTTGAATTAGCCATGTAGCCGTTAGCAAAAACAAGCGACGCCTCGCTATTTTGCCAAGCTGCCAGCGCTTCTTCAAGTCTTGCATACTGTTCACCGTTGCCGGTCACTAGACGTGAAGCGCCGGAGCCCGCACCGTCGATAAGCAGCTTTTCGCGCATCGATTCAATAATGACCGGATGCTGTGCAAGCCCAAGGTAGTCGTTGGAGGCGAGATTTAGAAGCACATGTCCATTACGCATCGTATAGCTTGGACGGTTTGGAACGGGAGCACTCTCCCGCAAGGTTCGCAAAAGCGATAAGTCAGCCAATGATGAAAGCTCTTCTTCTATCCACTTCATCGTGCGTTTAACTCAATCTCAAAGCCCATATCTTCAATGATTTGATGATCAGCCGTAATCGCTTGGCCTGCTGTCGTTAAATAATCGCCAACAAACAGTGAATTTGCGGCATACAGCGATAAGGGCTGCAGCGAACGGAGGTTGACTTCGCGGCCGCCTGCGACGCGGATCTCTTTGGCGGGACAAATGAATCGGAACAATGCCAATACCTTTAGCGCCTTCATTGCCGGAATCCGGCCTGCATGCTCAAGCGGAGTTCCCGGGATTGCATTCAGGAAGTTTATCGGTATCGAATCCGCATCCAGCTCGCGCAGCGCATAAGCCATTTCTATCATTTCTTGATTCGTTTCACCCATTCCGATAATGACACCGGAGCAAGGGGACATGCCGTGCATTTTCACCTTCTCAACGGTCTCGATGCGCTGGTCGTATGTATGGGTTGTCGTAATGGACGGATAGTTGGCTTTGCTCGTATTCAAGTTATGGTTGTAGCGATCGACGCCAGCCTCGGCTAATCGTTTAGCTTGACCATCCTTCAAAATGCCGAGGCATGCGCATATTTTGAGCGGCATCGTGGCACGAATCTCTTTTACCGCATCCACGACTTGCGCAAGCTCTCTTTCCGTCGGACCTCTACCAGCCGCAACAATGCAATAGGTTCCGGCTTTGCGCGCCATCGCCTCGCGTGCTCCTGCAAGCAGCGTATCCTTTTCCAGCAGCGTATATTTTGGAACAGGCGCCGTCGATACGATGGATTGAGAGCAATAGCCGCAGTCCTCGGGACAAAGACCGCTTTTGGCATTGATGATCATGTTTAACTTCACTTTTTTGCCGTAATAATGTTTCCTCACTCTAAAAGCCGCTTGCATAAGGGGAAGCAGCTCATCATCGTTCGACTCTAGTACCGCAAGCCCCTCTTCAACGGTTAAACGCTCGCCATCAAGCGCCTTTTTGGCAAACGCATCCCATGCCGGAACAGCAGCAAACATGTTCATTTTCCTTCGTCCTCTCTATGTTAACTCGTCAACGCTTGTATGATTGGTGTGAGTTGAAGCTCTTCCAAAGCCGTGTTGACCAATAACTTTGTATCCGTATCGTCTTGCAAGCATGGAAACCGGCCGAGTACCTTTATGCCGCTATATCGTTCGATTAGCTCTGCATTCCTTGCAACGCTTGGGTCGTCATGAATCTCGGCCGAGCTTCCGTCATTTAAAATAATGCCGATGATCGGAACCTTGCGTTCGCGCAGGAATGATACCGTAAGCAAAGTGTGATTAATCGTTCCTAGACCCGAACGGGCGACGATTAAGACCGGTACGCGCAGCTCCGAAATCAAGTCCGCTACAAGCGCCGTTTCCGTCAGCGGAACCGCAGCTCCTCCTGCCCCCTCTATGAGTAAGGAGTCATAACGTTCAACCAGCGGAGCGCCTGCAACAATTAGCTCGTGCAGCGTTAAATCCAGTCCCGCCTCCTTGGCTGCAAGCAGTGGGGTTAGCGGAGCCTCGAATGAGAATGGCGCCACCGCCTCGGCGTGCTCTTCCATTCCCGTGCATCGGAGCAAAATTTCCGCATCAGTATCGCCGCTGCCAAGCACGGCACCGGACTGCACCGGCTTCCAAACGCCAATCTTTAACCCTTGTGCGCGAAGCGCAGCAGCAAGAGCCGCTGTAACGATTGTTTTCCCAACGCCTGTGTCTGTTCCCGTTACAAAACATCCTCGTATCAGCTTCATCGAATCAAGCCGTTTTCGGTAACGTCAACGATGGACTTCGCCAAAATTTCCGTCATTGCAGCAAGTTCGGCTTCCGTGCTCACAAGAGGGGGAATAAACACGATGACATTGCCTAGCGGCCTCGTCAGCATTCCAAGCTCTCTCGCCCTTTGACTTATTCGAACGCCAATGCGATCTGCCCAGTCGTAGGGTTCACGTGAAGCTTTATCGCGCACAAGCTCAATTCCGATCATCAGCCCCTGCTGACGGATATCGCCAACATGCGGCCTGTTTTTAAGCGAGGCGAGCTGCTGCTCCACAAATGCCGCTTTTGCGCTTACTCCCTTCACGATGCTGTTCTCTTCAAAAAGCTTCAAGCTGGCCAAAGCGACCGCGCAGCCAAGCGGGTTGCCCGTGAACGAATGCCCGTGGAAAAATGTTTTCTGCTCCTTGTAATCCGCATAAAACGCGCCGTACACCTCATCTGTCGCAAGCGTCGCCGCCACAGGCAAATACCCGCCCGTTAGCCCTTTACCGATGACCATCAAATCGGGCGAGACGTCTTCGAGCTCACAAGCGAACATGGCGCCTGTCCTTCCAAAACCGGTTGCCACCTCGTCCGCGATGAGCAGAACGCCATGTTTGCGGCACAGATCAGCCATCTCGCGCAAACATCCAGGCGGCATGACGATGATTCCCCCCGCTCCCTGAACAATCGGCTCCACGATAAGAGCAGCGATCTCATCCGCCTTGGTCTCAAGCAGCTGCTGCAATGCGGTTAACGTAGCCTTCTTCGCTTCCGTTGCACCGCCTTCATGGCGATACGCATACGGATATGGAATGACATGCGTCGGAAAAAGCATTGGGCGAAACACGTCATGATAGAGCGGAATAGCACCTACGCTGACCGCGCCAATCGTATCCCCATGGTACGCTTGATTCATGGTGACAAACGTCGATTTCCTCTTTTCCCCTAGATTATTCCAGTATTGAAAAGCCATTTTGACCGCAATCTCGACCCCAGTCGCTCCGGAATCGGAGTAAAATACTTTATTTAAGCCTTTCGGTGCGATCCGTGCCAGCTTCTCAGCAAGCTCGATTGCCGGTACATTTGCCATTCCAAGCAAAGTCGTATGGGCAACTCTTCCTAGCTGGTCGGTTATCGCTTGATTCAGCTGCGGCACATTATGCCCGTGGACATTAAGCCATACCGATGAGAAGCCGTCATAATAAGGACGCCCCTGAACATCGTATAACCGGACACCTTCCCCGCGTTCGATGATGAGCGGATCAGAGTCATTGTAATCTTTCATTTGAGTAAAGGGATGCCAGAGATGCGCCTTATTCATCGCGGCAAGCCATTCATAACCCGGTGTCATAAACGATCACCATCCGATAAGATTTCTATATGTTAACCAAAATAAATTATTTTAGGTTAACAATTAGATTTAGCCATTCTAGCAGACCAAGAAATGCCTGTAAAGAGAAATCAATCCGGTTGCCGCACAAAAACACAAAAAAATCCGACGAACTCGCTTCCTTAAGCGAACGCCGGATTTCCGTTTTTATTTTCTTTTGAATGCCCCTGCCGGAAGTTTCCTCCGCCACACAAATTGTTCATCATGCGATAATGAATCATTGATGGCGAAATTAGCCACAGCACCAACTACAATACCGATAATTCCAAACATCCCCAATAGCCAAATGGCTAAATAGGCATACTCTGCAGCCAACAGAAACCGCCTCCTGAGCGCTTTCTTTATAGGTATGCGTGGCTGGTTAGCTTTAGTATACGTTTCCAATATGCATATCCAACGAAAAAAGGCTCATACTAACGGACGGACATGGGATAACCATTCTTTGGCCTAACCTAACTGATTGGAGGAAAAACGATGCTTGAAAATGTAGACAGCAGCTATAATTGTTCGAACGCGTCTCATGATCTGCCGAGCTTGCTGCAGGAATTGGAGCAGTTAGAGCTAGGCGCTCAAAGTGGACAAACCGAGGAAGAACAGCAGCATATCAATCGGCTTAGAAACCAAATCCATTTCATCAGAAATAAATGCGATATTCCGCATGAATCTTAATTAGATGTAAAATAGTTCCTCCTTCTTGCCGATAATTCAAGTAGGAGGTGTTATATGGATATTGCAGCTGCATCAATTACGATGCACCAGAACAGCCTTGCGCTTGCAACGAGTATCCGTGTCATGTCAATAGCCAAGGATCAGGCTACTCAGCAAGGACAGAACCTCGTGCAAATGCTTCAAAGCGCACAGCCTCATTTAGGGCAAAGCATTGATCTTCGCGTTTAAACATGTCCCCCAAAGGCAATTATTCCTTAGGGGGTTTTTCATCTCTCAATTTTGAAAATGTTTCAGAATATCCTTGTTGGTGTAGTTAATCAAATACGAAGGGTGACTTTTACAAAATTGTTCAAAAAACTAACAATTTCCTAATTTCTTTGTTCGAAAAATTCTAACAACCTTCGTTTATTCTAATCTTAACGAATGAAAAGTTGGAGGGGTTATGATGAACCACTTTTTCTATCAGCAGAAAATTGAAGAAGTTCGCGCCGAAATGGTCCTTATGTTTGACGCATGCAACAACTTTACCGATCAGGCTGTTGTCAAAATCAGCCAAGAGCTCGATTATCTCCTCAATGAATATTCAAGCTGCTTGGCTAGGTCAGAACGTTAATCAAGTGATCTCGCATGTATAGAAGATCGTGTTTTATCTTGCATAAAATTCAATCGCGTTGCTCTCATCCTTAAGGATGGCAAACGTGAACTGCAGCCCAGGAGTCACCCATTCTTCCGTTACTTCCGGTACTGTAAAGTCAAGATCGACAATCGCGCTATCCCAAATTTCAATCGCATCTTCCCTGCCATGCTCATTTAAAAAGGAAACTTTAAAAATCATCGGATCTCTCTCGTCATCATAATGCTCCGACACTTCGAATGCTGTAAATTGATGTACGATTATTTTGAAATCTACATCATTTTGCAAGTGCACGATACCCGGTTTGCCAATTAATGATTTGATTGCTTCCGCAAATTGATTGTGAATGTCGTTATTAAACATGTTTGTTGCCATCTCCTGTCTATGTATCATGATTGATATCCACTAGCATATGTAGCGCTTGTACCACGTAAAGCATTATAACCCGCTCGACATCGGCACTGCAATCTGACGGGGAAGCTGTTCTTTACAAAATCCCCAAAAAAGTGTTGACTTCATTTCCTTATCCTGCTATATTATTAATTGTCGCTAATACGATCTGGTAGCTCAGCTGGGAGAGCACTATCTTGACAGGGTAGGGGTCACAGGTTCGAACCCTGTTCAGATCATACAAATAAGAACCCGTAATCCTTTGTATCATAAGGGATTGCGGGTTTTTTCCTGTTTTACGGCAATATCGAGCAGCCAAATAAAAAACACCTTCTAATCGAAGATGTTGGAATAAAGCATTTATAATTGCACAATTGTAGGTGCGTTCACCCTTACTATCGGTTTCAACTTCTTAACCAGATCCCTAGTCATATGTGGTGTTATGTCATCCTGAAATAACAATGCCGCAATTTCCCCGGAAGAATTTTTATAATTAATAATGAAATAAAACTTATTTGTTCGCCTCTCTCTGTTGATGACTTGAGTGCCGATGACAATGCCTAAAGGACCGAGTTCAAGTCTATCAACCGTTCCGTAAGGTATTCTAGTTCGCAAACTTTGCACAACATTTGCTATCTCCACGTCTGTTTTGATCTCCACAGCCGTAATTTGCGATGTTGTCAGATTGAATGTAATGCCTCCTCCTTCCACGGTCAATCTATCTGCGTAGATCGTTACGGCACATCTTGTTTTTTCTGCAATCCTAAGGCCTTCAAGATGATGTACGGTGGATGTACCAAGAATCCCCCTGAGCAGCCGATCCCTTTCGTAAGCAGCTCCGCGCTTGGATCTAGTGCTCAGAAAAAGTCCGAGGACGAAGCAAAATACAGTCAAAACTACTGCCAAACCTCTTCCTTCTAAACTAGGTTCGACGAAAGTAAGTACGATTATTATAAAGAATGCAAGAGAACCAATAAAACAGATTAGTGCTAGGAAGTTTCTTAATGAACGCATTTCGATTGACCTCTTCCAAAATATAATTTATAAGTATTCTACCAAATTACGCCAAAAACGGACAGTTATTTTTACATATCTCTTTGCTTCGACGGAATCTCCCGGTTTCAGAATAGGAGTAGCTATGGAGCAGCAGGCTCGAACCTCTTGCGATCATAAGCATAAAAACCCGATATCCTTTATATGATAAGGGATTTCGGGTTTTTCCTTTTTCCATGAAACGATCGTTGTCAAAATATCGAGTTTAATCCGTAAACCCTAGCATTTGCTTGTATTTGTTCACCGGAAAAGGAAAGCTTATATACCCTTCTGATCCTTGCATCGATACAACCTCGGCTGGTATGCCCGAAACTACGCCGTTATTCGGCACATCCCTAGTCACAACCGCATTTGCGCCAATTGCCGCATGATCTCCGACCGTAATGGCTCCAATGATTTTCGCTCCGGCTCCCATATAAACATTGTTGCCTATTGTCGGCACGCCCTTTGACTTCCCTCTATTGCTAGCACCAATAGTCACGCCTTGCATGATTACGCAATTGTCCCCAATCTTAGCTTTGCTGCTAATGACTATGCCGCCATAGTGGCCGATATAAAAACCTTTGCCAATATCCGTGGCAGGCGAGATCGAAATGCCGTACTTATATTTATACCTTTGCAGCATAACCATACTGAATGCGTAAAAAGGATACCAGACCTTGCTTTTTAAACGGAGATACCTGCATAAGCGAAACCAGAACATATAGTGAAAGCCAGGGAGCATAAATTGACGGTAAAATACTTTTTTCATACTTACCTTTTCGGATTCTTCATAACGGTACAAGTCGGAAAACCAAAACAGCTTTAACTCTTTAAATCTCATTTACAATGCACAACCTTCCAGCGGAGTCTTTTTTGAACGGTTCGACGTTCTCAATAAAGAACTTTAAAGGAAAACATCTTCTTTTTCAAGCGTTTTTCTGTAAATATAGAAAATTCCCCTTCAAGCGTGCTTTATAACTATCTAACAAGCCATGAAGGTTTTTTTATCCATTTGGCCATTCTATAGGTAAGAACGTTCTTCAACTTAGGGACAGCGATAACACATTCTGCAATAAATCTGTAGCGGTTTGCAACAAATTGCCTTTTCCCTTCGTTAAATAAGTGCTGCAGCAAATAATAGAAGAGGTGACCGTATGAGAAAACGACCGATTATAATATTGACACTGGTTGCAATGATGCTCTTCACGCTCGGACAAACCGTCTGGGCATTTAAGGACGTTAAAAATGATGTAAATGAGCAGAAAATTAACGAGCTTAAAAAACAAGGCATACTAAGCAGCAATAAAGCGGATAAGTTTAATCCGAAAGGCAAGCTCACTTATGCAGAAGGTGTTTCTTTACTTGTAAAAGGATTCGAGCTTAACATTGATAATATCCGCTTCATTAAAGAACCTAAAGCAAGCGACTACTTCACTAACCTGAAAGACAATGCATGGTATTCGAAAGCTTTTATCATTGCTAACCTTAATGGGCTTGAAATTCCAAAAACGGTCAAAGCTAATGATATCATGACTCGCGAGCAGTTCGCCCATCACTTGTTCAAGGCAATTTCGAAAAAAGGCGATTATGCTTATATCGAAATTTACATGATGCTTAAGGATGAAGCTGACGTCAACAAGGATTACATGAACAGCATTCAAAAACTGCTAATTAGCAAAATCGTCACGCTGGACGGCTCGAACAAGTTTTATCCTAAAAAAGCGATCACTCGCAGCGATGCCGCAGGCTGGCTCCATGATGGCATCAAATTCGTAAAGGAGACGGCTCCTATTCCTAATTTGCCTGAGCAACCAACACTGAACCTTAAGCTTACTGTAGCTGCCGTAAACTCCGAGATCAACAAAGTAACGGTCAGCACGCAGGTACCACATCCGGGCTACAGCATCCGGATCGCTTCCATTGGCTTCGAAGGAGACAAAGCGGTTATTTATGTGGAAACGATTCTGCCTGATCCGGATAAAATGTATCCGCAGGTCGTAACCGATGTTCAAGTATCTACTTATGTGGATGCCAAGCTTAAACCGGTACTTCCGCAGTCCGCTTCTTCAAGCGAGTCATCGACAGGCATCATCGCCGAGTAATATGACGGAAAAAGGCTTCTCCTATGATATGAGCAATCGCTCGGTCATGGGAGAAGCCTTTTTTTAAATTATATTTTTAACTCTGATAACATCGGTATCGTCCAGTCGATAGGATCGCTCCCAATCGTCTCTAAAAACGCATTTGCCCGCGAGAAAGGTTTGCTTCCAAAGAATCCTTTGCGGGCTGCAAACGGGCTAGGATGAGGCGAGGAGATGATATGATGCTTCTCTCGATCAATACGTTCCGCCTTCGTCTCCGCGTGCTTGCCCCACAGCATAAAGACGACCGGCTTGTCCCTTTCGTTCATCACGGCAATGATCGAATCGGTGAACCGCTCCCACCCAAGCCCCTGATGCGAATTCGGCTTGCCCTCCTCCACCGTAAGCACCGTATTGAGGAGCAGCACCCCTTGCTGTGCCCAAGAGACTAAGCTGCCATGGTCAGGAATTGGAGCGCCTACATCCGCCTCCAGCTCTTTGTAAATGTTTTTGAGTGATGGAGGCACCTTCATGCCGGGCTGCACGGAGAAGCTAAGCCCCTGCGCCTGCTGAGGGCCATGATAAGGATCCTGTCCCAAAACGACCACCTTCGTCTGCTCATATGATGTATAATTTAGTGCATTAAATATATTTTGTTTCTCCGGGTATACCGTCATCGTCTCATATTTATGATCAAGAAGATCAAGCAGTTCCGCCATATACGGAGCATTAAGCTCTTCCTCTAACCGCTGTGACCAATCGTTATTAGGCAAAATCGTCACATCTGCGCCTCCCTCTGAGATGAATGAAAACTATATTTATCCTTGCTTATCAAACCAATTATAATAATATTGATTAATATATTGGCCAGCCAGCATATAGGGCACCGTTTCTTCTTCAATAAACGTTTCCTTGCCCCTCATGCTAAAATAAAGCCATAACGCGAGTCCTTCCGAAAAAGCTTCCGCGTTGTATTCAGCCCCATTTAACAGGTTCGAAATAACGCCCATGCAGCTCTCGATTGCCGCTTCCCCTTCTGGATGATACGCTTTGAGCTTTATTTTCAGATAGGAATACACGTAAGGAAACTCCTTGCTTCCCGTCAATGCTGAGCTAAAAAGCGCAGTCGAGATCGCGGCAGCCATAATGCCCGTTTTCCACTGCTCTTTATGTTCGGTCAAAAAATGATCGCCCTTGAACCGCTCGAGTAGATCATGATATAAAGTATCCTTTAACGAGAACACCTCCGCATATAAACGGCGCGAGCTCTGCTTAAGTGAAGACTCCTCATTGTTTTGCTGATTCATTAATCCGCCTACTTCCCCTATTTGCTCAAGTATAACGTTACAGCTTCTAGTTTACTTCATTCAAAATAGAGAAAGCAAAAACTTTGCAATAAAAAAAAGCCAACTGCGATTATTCGCAGCCAGCCACTCTCGCTATTTTTAATGGGTATGCACAACTTCCGTCCCCGCAATAAAATCATGAATCGCACGCTTATCCTCCCGCATACCAACCATAAAGGCGCTGACGATAGCCGCAATGCCCAAAGTTATTCCGTATACGAGCCCGCCAACAACATGCCGCAAAAGCATCGTTCCGAGCCCCGGAGGCGAACCGTCCAGCTTTCGAATTTGAATGCCGCAAATTCTTTTTCCAATCGTGTAACCACTCCAAAAAACAGGAACGAGTACGGTGTAAAGAAATGAAATCACATCGGTAAAATACTCTCTTCCCTCAAGCCCGCCGGTAATCAGCAAGGAAATAATAAATAATGGAATACCAACGATAATGCTATCCAGCAATCCAGCCCCAAATCGAACCCAAAATCCTGCATTCATGTTCGAAATCCCTCCAAACAAGCTTTTTTATTGGCATCAATAAACGGTCGGAACGCCTATGAGTATTTCACTCATCATGTAAGGTGTATGCGGTAAGCAATCCGAAGTATGCCAGTTAATTAAAAATGGGGCTTTGGCAAGTACTCCCACAAGCAAGCATAGCGCCAAGCTGTGATACGATCTCCCGCTTCCCGATTAAACCATCTATTTTTCGTCTATATTAAAAATATAGTTTACTGCCGGTATAGATATCAACCATTATTACAAACCAATTCAATACTTCATTAAAAGGAGATTCGTAAACACGTGGCTTCTACCAACCATATCTTAATCAATAAAGCCTATGCAACTCCCAGTCTAAGACAAAATATACTTAACAAAGGCATGATCTGCCTATATTGCGATTACTCAGGCTTCGTATCAAAAAATGGTTTTGGCGTGGGATGCTGCTTTGTCCATAACAGAACCATACAGGTCACTGCCCGGAAACTGTATCTCGTACAAGATGAGGGCTCAGATTACGGAGAGTTGCTCGCTATCCTGTACAGCCTTGAAATACTTACAAGGGCATTAACCGAACATCAACCGAAACATGCTTTCATATTTACGGATTGCAGCCGAATCGAGCATTTTTTATCTAGAAACGCCTTTTTAAATCCGCATTATGAAAAGGCAAGATCTGAAGTGCTTGCTTCTATGCATCACTTAAAAACGATGTTTCCGGAAGTTCGAGTGGAAATAAAGTACATGAGTAAGCACAAACAGAATAATCCCCTTCATAGGCTAGCGCATAATGCGGCAAGGGAAGCTGCTAATTAAAAAGAAATTCGGAAAACAAAATTTATATGAAACATTTAAATTAAAACGTAATAGCTTCGAAATGCACACAAAGAAAAAACTCTTTCCCAACGCTTGTTTGTGGCAAGTGTAGAGAAAGAGCTTTTTCATTATTTTGAAGCTTATGTAGTTCGTGAAAGCTCAATGCTTTCGAGGTATGCCGAGGACGGGAATCGAACCCGTACGGTGGTCACCCACCGCAGGATTTTAAGTCCTGTGCGTCTGCCAGTTCCGCCACCCCGGCATAATGAGAAGGTTTTGCTAATGGTGGGCCCTGAGGGACTCGAACCCCCGACCAATCGGTTATGAGCCGACCGCTCTAACCAACTGAGCTAAGGGCCCTCGAAAAACGTATATTTCAACGTAATAATCGAAAGGTTGGTTGCGGGGGCAGGATTTGAACCTGCGGCCTTCGGGTTATGAGCCCGACGAGCTACCGGGCTGCTCCACCCCGCGACGTATATCCATTTGAGCAAAGCTTCTTGAAATGGCGACATAAAATAATATACTATATGGGGATGTTTTAAGTCAAGCAAAATATTCTAATTTATTTTTATTTCTTTTTTTAAGGAATAAATCTAACGCCAAACCGCCCTTTGCGGGATCTAAAAACTTCTACCTCACTCGGGCATTCATAGCCGTAAACCCACCAATCATTTTCCATTCTTCTAACTAGGCAACCAGCTTGAAACTTCGTTTCGTATAGGCGAACCCAGTACACCCATCTCATGCGAATCCCCCCACTGTTTTTATAGGATAAGCAGCGTATTTGGCAGCGTATTTGCCACAACAACAAAGGTTGTAGCCATTAGAATACCCATAAATTCGGATAATACAAGCATGGATCACTTAATCCTTCCCGAGGGCTTCTTATATTTCGATCAAATCGGGTATACTCAAATTAGGTCATTATGAAGGAGCTGATAGCCATGTTATATGGAATAGTCGTTTTCCCGGAGAAACATGTGCAAGATATCGCTAATAGCTGGCGCAGACGCCATGATCCGCATTACGCAGCAATCCCTGCTCATCTAACGGTTAGAGACGCAGAGGAATGGACGGAAGAGCAGCTGCAGCTTGCTGTTGCTCATTTAGAGCAGGTCACTTCAAAGCTGCCCGCATTCTCTATCCATTTGAACCGGGTGTCTACCTTCTATCCCGTTAATCATGTTCTCTATCTAGCGCTTCAAGACACAGATGCCATGCTGAAGCTCCAAGAGCAAGTATGCAGCGGTCCATTGATAACGAACGAAGGAAAGTACGTTTATACGCCGCATGTCACGATCGGGCAAGAGCTCTCCGCTGATGAGCTTCACGATCTTTATGGCAACCTTCGCATGCAGTCGATCGACCTCGCCTCCAAAATCGACCGCGTTCACTTGTTATACCAGACCGATAACGGCTCCTGGACCGCTTATCAATCGTTTCTGTTAAGAGGATAGACTTAAATATCCATCTGGATAAGAAAAAGCCCGCAAACGACGCTCAGGTCGGTTGCGGGCTTTTTACGGTATTAAAAAATTATCCTCTCGGCATCACTTCAATAGAAGGGCCGCCACCGGTAGCTTCTCCGGTCGGATTGTTTTTGATTTTTTCGAGCACAGCATTTCCTCGAGTTTCCCACTCAGCAAGTGCTTCTTTTGCTGTCTTCGTCTTCTTGATTACTTCTTGGAACAGTTCGTAGCCAGGCTGTTGCGCTTCCCAAACGCCTGGTTTTGTACGATAAATTTGATCAGCATCCGAGCTAGTCGGCGGCAGCGGCTTAAGCGTAGTGAAAGCATTCATGTTGTATTGCAAGCCGCCGATTGGCGTCAAAAACTCTTTGCGTGCAACCATCTCATAAAGGCTTCTCGACTTCAGCTTCGCCCATTCTTTGCTGTTTGAAAATTTAATAAAGTCCCAAGCGTCTTTATCATTTTGGGCTTTGCTGTTAATCCCCATCAGTTGGCTAAGCGAGATGCTTCCGCCTACATCAGGATCATTAGGGTGTACAGGAACGGTTACGACATCCCAATCAACAGGCTCAAAGTCTTTGATTTTAGAAGCGTTGTCCGCTGCTTTTTTGAGTTCGTTAATGTAGCCGTAGTCACCGATTGTCATCGCAACTTTGCCTTTGATGAACAAATCGCCATAGAAAGGGTCATTTCCGCCTTCAGCGCTTTGCTTCTCGTACATCTTGTTAATGAATTCCTGTGTCGGAACAACCTGTTCTTGGTAAAGCGATGCTACCGTATTCCACACGCCTTCCCATTGGTCGCTGTTAACAAGCATTTTTTCAGCTTTGTCATCCCACATTTTCAATTGCAGCGCTTGGCTGTAAACTTGTGTGTCGTTAAAGCCATCTGACGGCCAGCGGTTAAACGAGAATCCAAATTTGCGGTCTTCTCCCTCGCCTTTGGCTACTTGACGCGCAAGGTTAAGAATGTCTGCCCATTGCATCTTGTCTGTTGGCGGAGTAACACCTGCCTCAGTGAACATCTTTTTATTATAATAAAGTGCAGAAGAGTTGAACGTAGGCGTTAACGCGTAAAGGTTGCCGTCGCCTGCCGCTTTAATTCCGTCAATAACGGTTGGGACATAATCGCTCAAATCGAATTTGTCTTGCGTAACAAGCGGATCCAGCGGCTGAAGCAGGTTATCCTGCGTCAATCTGCGAAGCATATTGTAGTCAAGTACGACCACGTCTACCGGATTTGTGCCGCTCAGCATTTCCTTCATCTTCTCGTAAGGATCAGGCTGCGCCGCAGGCTTGGATTGATCTTGCTGCTCAAAACGTTGATCATCATAGTTGATTGCGCCTACGATTTCAAACGTGATGTTAGGATGCGACATCTCATACATATCCGTGTACTGCTGGCGGAAATAAGGCTCGTTATCCGATCCGCCGTAAAGTACGCCAATCCGCAATACCCGCTTCTCTGCCGACTCATTAGAGCCGCCGCTGCATGCGGCAAGCAAGCCAATAAGCAAGGCAAGCGTTAGGCTTACCAAAGTAAATTTTCGAATCCGCATGCCTGATAACCGTTGTTTGTTCATTTGATTAACCCCCCAATGATTTAGGCGGCGTAATAATAATCCGCTCACCGTCAAATTCCATAGTTGCTTTGTCTTTAATGTTTAAGGCGGATAAATACTCCTTCGGCACTTGTAACCGTCCAACTCGATCTACAACGACATAGGCTTCATGGACAGATTGAAGTCCACTTGCAGCAGCTGGAAGCTCTGCCTCACCACCATCAAGATTGATGTTCGGATTTCGTTTAATAAACTCCGTGCTCGTTAACCCGTCGCGAATGGCTACGACGCGGTCTACCTTGCCAGCAAGCGTCAAGTCATGCGTAACGATCACGATCGTAATGCCGATCTCGCGGTTCAGCCTGCGGAAAATACCCATAATTAAATCTGAGGTTGCCGTATCGACGGAACCGGTAGGTTCATCAGCGAGCAGAAGCCTTGGACGGTTCGACAGCGAGATCGCGATGGCAACCCTTTGCTGCTCCCCGCCTGATAGCTGATGGAGCTTGTTATGCATGCGCTCCTTCAAGCCGACCCATTCAAGCAGCTGCTTCGCATAAGGCCGATCAACTTTCCCCGATAACATCATCGGCATTTCTACGTTTTCAAGCGCGGAGAGGTAAGGCAGCAGGTTCCGGGCATTATTTTGCCAAATAAAACCTACTGTTTCCCGCTTATACTTCACGAGATCCTCTTCCGTAATCTTAAGCAAATCCCATGGGCCTACGTGCACCTGCCCGGCAGAAGGGCGGTCAAGACCGCCCAGCGTGTTCAGCAGCGTCGATTTGCCGCTGCCGCTGTTGCCGATGATAGCCATAAGCTCGCCTTCGTTAACTTTCAAATTCAAGCCTTGCAAGGCGACGACCTCTAGATCGTCTGTTTTGTAAATTTTCACCAGACCTTCGCAATCGATCATCGCTGTTGTCATCGTTCTTCTCCCATCTTAACCGCTTGATGCACTCTGAGCCTGCGAATATGCAGGAAGAGGAGCAATGCGCCGATCAGCATCATAAATCCGACTACGATGAACAATTGATTCGTATCGCTCGATTCGAAAATGACCCTGAATGGCGGCACCGTTTCGGCCACATTTTCCGTCGTTTGCAGGAACGGCAGGAAGAGCAAGCTAACCGCTTTCCCGATTAGAACACCCAAGCCTATGGCTAGGCCAGCTGTGAACAGCTGCTCAAGCAGCAGCATTCCTGTGAGCTGCTTGCGGGATAACCCCATAGCGCGCAATACGCCAAATTGAACGACACGCCCCGATAGATTAAAGAACCAAAAGAGTACGTAACCAGCAAGCGTAATGATGACTGAAACCAGGAAACCCAAGCTCAGTATGCCGAAAACCCCGCCTCTGGTTGGAAGCTTCGATTGTATGATCAGCTCGCTTCTAACATCATTAATAGAAGCGATCTCTATGCCTGCCTTTTGAAGCTCTTGGACGATCGGCGCAACCTTCGCGTCCGGTTTCATCTTCAGCCAAACTTCATAAGGGATAAGCGGAAGCTGATCATAAATATAATCCAAATTCGTAATGATAAATGGCGATTTATCCGGGTACTGGCTAGGCCAGTAAGGCAAAATGCCGACCACCACGAAATCAACCTTGCCCTCCGGGAATCCAACCGATACCGGGTCCCCTAGCTTAAGCTGATACTTCTCTGCTACCTTCGATGGAATAAGCGCAGCCTGCTCATACAATCCCAAATTGTTTAAATAAACATTGGGATGAGCGGCATACAAATCGTTGCGGAACCAGCCTACCTTGGCAAAATCGACGTTGTCGATCCCCATTATCGTGCCTTGGCCGATTGATTTGCCTGAGATGACGACGCTCCCCTTCGCTTGCAGTACGCGCGCTGCCGCTTCTACCCCGTCAAGGGAACGGAACAGCTCGAAGGGCGGTTCGCTGAACAAAACCTTTGTTGGCACGGTTTGACCGCCGCCACCAGAACCGCCATTTCCGCCGCCTCCGGCACCACCGTTTCCGCCACCGCCATTTCCGCCGCCTCCGCCTGAACCTCCGCCGTTTCCTCCATTGCCTCCGCCATTATTGCCCGGCTTCGTCGTAATCTCCGGAGAGCCTTCCCACACCGTTTGAATGGTAACGTCGGCGCCGTATTTATAAAGCGTCCGTTCCGTCGAGTTCAAATCGATCGTTCGAGCAGCCGACGCGTTATATACGCCAAGCCCAAGCGTTAGTACAAGCAAAATCATAAGCGGGTAATAGCCCTTTGACGAGCGAGAAAGCTGAGTAAGCGTCAAATAAAGCGGCACCGGTAAAAACTTGCGTCCGAGCCATGTGAAGAGCTTCAATAGCCATGGGAACAGCCGCAAGAAAAATAAACCTAGTGCGAAAATGGATAGAGCCGGTACAAAGAATAAAAACGGTTGTACATTTAATTGATCTGTCGTCATGCCCGTCTTGAACGTCAGCATTTGCCGTTCATTGAACATATACCAGCCATAACCGGCAGCAGCTAGCAATAACACATCAAGGTACCATCGCTGCCATGCCGGCTTGCGGTCTGAACGGGCAAGATCCTGCTTGTAGCTGACTATGGATGACCTTGCATACATGATTGCTGGAATAATAGTCGCAAGAAGAGCAAGCAGCACTGCTGCGCCGCCTGCGATTATCGCTTCCGTAGAGAAGCCCACCGGAATCGACTTTCGATTGACGAAAGAGAGGAAGCCATTGGCCGATCCTATGCTCTTCGCCATGAACCAGCCGATAAAGGGGCCGCTCGCAAGCGCTATGCCGCCAAGCAACAATCCCTCGAGCAAATAAATCCAAATAATTTGCCGCGTTCCCGCTCCCCTGCTTCGAAGCACGGCTATGTCGCTGCGCTGTTTATCGAGCGACTGGCGGGCATTCATTGCAATAAAGAAAAATACCATTGCCAGCATTGGTGCGGCAAGCGTGAACAGCAGCGTTTGCAGCTGCAGGCTCTGCTTCTTAAATTCCGTAAGCGTGGACGCAAAGGATATTTCTACTCGCGTATCCTTGAGGCGCTGATACAACTCAATGTTGAGGCGCTCAAGCGTCCTGCCAAGCGGCGATAATTGGCTCGTTTGAATCTCCGATAAATTGAAAGCATAATACCAGCTGGCGTTATGAAGCGGAATGCCTTTCTTAGCAAGCAGGTACTTCTCGAACGCCGGATTGCTAATTTGCAACGTATTCAGCAAGCTTTCCATTCCTTGATACCAGTATGAACTCGTATCGCTAAGCGGCTTAACCGCTCCGACGATTTTGACCCGTAACGTAAGGTCTAGCCCGCCGAATACCGGATATTCAAAAATATCACCGATATGTACATCATTGCGATACATCGCTTCCTCGAACATAACCGCTTCGAGTATCTCTCCATCCCCTTCAGTGTTCACGAACCATCTGCCCTGCGTAAGCTCCGTATTTGCCTCAAGCCCGGACATGGTCATAATCGTCAGCTGGCGATTGCGCCCAGCATCTACCTTTGAAGGATCCTCAGGCACAACCTCTGTGCTGCGAATGGAATAGTTGTTAACGTATGTTTGAAACGGAAAGCCGATCTCCTTCGGCACTCCATCCTTGATATAGTTCTCAAGCTCCGACAGCGCCGATAAATCCGTTTTCCCGCCAGCGGGTGATTGATACCTCATGAGCAGGGAGCCAGCCGGTAATCCGGAACTCTTCTGCTGCAGCGATTCAGCTACGACTCTCTTGAGCGCGCCATCCGCGTACATCGGTATACTGGTCGCAAAAGCAACCGCTAAGGTCAGCCCCGCCAGCGTGCTTAAGGTTAGCCAGCGCGTGTTCCACATTTTGCGGAACAAAAAACGAAACAGCGGAATACCCATCGGCTATCGACCTACAACTTTCTGCCCCGGCTTCAAACCTTGCAGGATTTCGATCTGCGTCGCGGTCTGTTGGCCGACCTCTACATCCACCTCACGCTTGCCGTCAGCATCAATAACTTGCACGTAAGTACGGGATCCAATGGAACGAAGCGTAGAAGGAGGAATAACGATGGCGTTTTCTGTGCGCTTCGTAATGATGTTAATGGATAGCGGCGTACCTCTGTTTAAGTTTTTTGGCAAATCCTTAAGGTCGACGATGAGGAAGTCTTCAGGGCGCTCCGGCTTCGTCACGCCAGGATTGCCGCCGTTGCCGCCATTATTGTTCTCATCTACTTTGATCGGTAGCTGTTTTACCTTGCCTTTAAAAGTACCCACGTTGCTAATGTTAGCCGATACTTCAAGCCCGACAGCGATTTTTTCAAGCTCTGTTTTCGATAGCTTTGCAGCTGCTGTAATTTTGCTCGTGTCCGCTACAATCGCAATCGGAGCATAAGCTTTGATCAGGTCGCCTTTCGCTACATTGAGCGTAACGACCGTACCGCTAAATGGCGCCTTCAAGCTCGCCTTTGCAATTTCCTCTTCCATGTCAACAAGCTTCTGCTTGCGCTCTTCGAATGCGATCGACTTCTCCTCGAACTCAATCGGATCCATCTCATCGCGCAGACGTAGCGTTTCTTTCATTGCTATTTCTTCTTTCTTAAAAGCGAGCTTCTCCATGCGAAGCGTTTTGACCAAGTCATCGACGTCCAGCTCACCGATCACTTGGCCGGCCTTAACCGCTTCTCCTGCTTTCACATAGACGCCCTTCAAATGCTTGCCGTCTAGTGTGAAAAACAAAGTTTCCTCTTCCAAGGAAATCAACTTTCCGATTACTTGCACCTTCGTCTCAAGCGTGGCAGTCGTCACCTCGTACTCCGGCTTCTTGGATATTTGCGGCGGTGCGATTTCAGGCAATACCTCTTCCTCTTCTTCTGCCGGAAGCAAGGAGCACCCGCTTGCAAATAATAAGGAAACACTCATAACAACAACCATTGAACGCTTAAATAAACTTTCCGTCCACCATTTCATAGACACGGTCGGCAACCTCCAAAATCGTAGGATCATGTGTAGTCATACAAATTGTAACTTGTTCAGTGCGAATAATATTTTGGAAAACGGCCATAATTTGAGCTGACATACCTGTATCAAGCTCTGCAGTAGGCTCATCGGCTAAAAGCAGCATCGGCTTGTGAGCGATTGCTTTAGCGATAGCCACACGCTGCTGCTCGCCGCCTGAGAGCTCGAAGGGACGATGGTTCATCCTCCGCTCGAGTCCAACAAGCTCGAGGCACTGGGTAACTCTATCCTTCCACTCTGCACGCGGAACGCCAGCCATGCGAAGCGAAAGCTCCACGTTCTCCCGTGCAGATAAAAGAGGCATGAGTGCAAAAGCTTGAAAGATAAAGCCCATGTGCTTGCGCCTGACTAACGTGCGTTGATCATCGCTCATGCTGTGAAACGGCAAACCATTAAACAAAATCTCACCCTTGCTCGGCGTATCCAGCCCGCCTAAGCAATTCAGCAGCGTCGTCTTGCCTGAACCCGATCTGCCCCTAAGCATAACTAACTGGCGCTCCTTGAGCTCCATTCGAATGCCCTTCAATACATGCAGAGGAGAACCTCCAACTTGAAACGTACGCTCTACATCGGTTACGGTAAGTAGACTGCGACTTTCAACAGCGGGTTCAATCTGCGCTTCTGTTGTTTGTTCTTCTTCCTGCGGAATAGCCATTAGCGCTTCCGATCCCTCCTCAACCAACTTTCATAATTCTAATCTTACATGATAGACGAAGGACATGCTCAAAAAGTTACGCCAAAAAGAAACATATTTTAAAAAGTTTACAAAGTAAAAAAGCTGCTTTTAGCGAATGCTTCCGCATCACGCTATTTGCAGCTTTTTGCAGCGCATTACTGCACTTTAAAATGTGAAATGGCAAGGTCCAGCTCTTGTACGATTTCATCCAAATGACCAGCGGAGGCTGAAATGTTGTCCATTAGCGCAAGCTGCTCCTCCGTTGCCGCGGCAACGCTCTCCGTCTTCTCCAGGTTGACGGCAGCAGTCGCAGCCGTTTGTTCCATCGAAGCGCTGACCTCTTCGGAGCTGGCGGACATTTGCTGAGTGATCGAGGAATTCTCATGAATCTGCTCGCTCATCTCATTGATGGAATTCAAGATGATATCCAGATTTTGACGAACTTCCTTAACGCGCTCGCTGCCTAGCTTCATCTCTTCAATCGTTTGCGACATATAATCGGAGGCTCCCGCAATCTCTTTCTGAGTCACGTCTACGAGCTGATGAATGCCGTCAGCCGATGCAAGGGAGCCCGCGGCAAGCTTGCGGATCTCTCCTGCCACGACCGCAAAACCTCTGCCATGCTCGCCGGCGCGAGCGGCTTCAATCGACGCATTAAGCGACAATATATTCGTTTGGTTGGAGAAGCTTGTAATATTCTCGGCAATGGCGCCAATTTCCTTGGAGCGGTGCTCCAGCGTGCCGATCGTCTCCGACAGCTTGCTGATGACAACGGTCATTTCATCCATTTGAGCAACCAAGCGCAGCAGCGCTTCATGGCCAAGGTCAGCTTGCTGCGACGTGGACGTCGATTTATCGGCAATAGAAGCTGTATTTTCAGCAATTCGTTGAATGCCGATCGTCATTTCCTCAATCGCTCTGGATGTTTCCTCCGCGCCTCTCGCCTGAACCTCGGAGCCGCTAGCTACTTCTTGAATGTTCAGTGCGACATGCTCAGTCGCTGCTGCCGATTCTTTGGATGCCACAGTAAGCTGGGAAGCTGATTTCGTAACATCAGAAGCATGGACGGCAATGCCGGTAATGAGCCGCTTCATCGCATCAATCATGTGATCAACCGATTTCGAAATGCTGCCTAGCTCGTCCTTGCTGTATTTCTGGTCAGGAAGAACAGTCAAATCCCCTTCTGCTACCCTCTCCGTCTTGTACACGACGCTTTTGATCGTTTTCATAATGTGACGGATCGTAATGAAGACGGCAATCGATAATCCAAGCGTAACCGCAATAATGCCAATCAATATGTACAGCTGAGTTTTATCCAATTGAGACGTTATGTGTGCGATAGTTGATTCCGCATAGATATCAATGGCTTGCCCGATCTCATCAATGCCAGAGCGGCTCGTAACGAAGCTTTTATCAATCTGGCTGTTTTGGAATTTGTTGTTGCCGTCGTCCACTGCTTTTAGGGCTGCTGCGGACCAAAAATTAAAATTAGCTCTGAATTCGATCAACGTTTGATTGATATCGCGCTTCGACTCGCTTGCTGTTAATTTTTGCAGTCCTTTCGCGAATACGATCGCTTGCGCTTCAGCTACCCGCTCGTCCACCTGTTTTAGATTTTCCGCCAATTCCTTTCGGGCTTCATCCGCCGCAGCTTGATCCAAGCTGCCTGATTCCACTCTCAGATAGGCTTGGTAAGCTTGGTACATATCTCGATCTGCATTCAATATTAACGTATCTACTTTATTGGTTGTTCCATAAATTTGTTCCTTCATTTCATCAAATACGGACCTCTGCTCCCCAAGCAAATAAAGACTGGTGCCTACATAGAAGAGTAGTGGAACAATCGCTAACAACGCCAACCTGAATCTTACAGATAATTTCATAAAAACCCGCCCCTCAATTCATAAAAATAGTTCTATTATTATTTATCGGGAAACTGAATAATTAATAAGAGATCATCAGGATCAATATTTAAAAAATTTTGTCGAATTCCCGATTATTATCACAAAAAAAGCGTGCTCACATAATTGCGAGCACGCCCTTCAATGACTCTTATTCCTATTTATTTACCGAACGATTGCGGATCCTGTCTCCAAGCCTGCAAGGCAGCCACATCTTCGGAAGCTACTTTACCGAGTTGTACAGCCGTTTGGATCAAAGCGCTGTAGTTAGACAACGTTGCAAGCGGCATTTTCTCATCGGCAAACGATTGTACCGCAGAATCGAACTCATAGGTGAAAATCGCTAGCACGGCAAGCACTTCCGCGCCGGCTTCACGCACAGCAAGTCCAGCTTTCAGCGAGCTGCCGCCTGTCGAGATCAAATCCTCGATGACCACAACCTTCTGTCCAGGGTTAACGCGACCTTCGATTTGGTTTTGCTTGCCATGGCCTTTCGCTTTGTCACGAATATATGCCATTGGCAGGTTAAGCTTTTGCGCGACCCATGCAGCATGAGGAATACCGGCTGTCGAAGTTCCCGCGATAACCTCTGCATCAGGATAATTTTCGCGTATGATCGTCGCGAACCCCTCTGCAATCAAGTCCCGAATTTCCGGGTAAGTCATCGTAAGCCGGTTATCGCAATAGATCGGCGATTTAATGCCTGATGTCCAAGTGAACGGATCGCTCGGACGAAGCGCGACGGCTTCAATTTCAAGCAAGCTTTTGGCAATTTGAGTTGGCAATTCGGATAAAGTTAATTTACTCATAGGAAGTCATCTCCTCAATAATGGATTCTAATGCTGCTCTTGGACTTGGTGCCGCTGTAATCGGACGGCCGATTACCAGATAGTCAGTGCCTTGGCTAAGTGCTTCGCTAGGCGTCATAATGCGCGATTGATCGTTCACGGCTGCGCCTGCCGGACGGATGCCCGGCGTAATCGTTTTGAAAGCTGCGCCGCATGCCGCTTTGATCGCTTCAACCTCGGAAGGCGATGCGACTACGCCATCTAGTCCTGCCTTCTTCGTCAGCTCCGCATAGCGAAGAACCGCCGACTCCACCGTACCGCCAATGCCGATTTGCTCGTTAAGCGTCGACTGGCTCGTGCTAGTCAAATGGGTAACCGCGATAACGGTCGGCCTTTGCTGTCCGCTGCCTGCTAGGGCAAGGTCTACCCCTTCTAAAGCCGCTTCAAGCATTGCGCTTCCGCCAGCAGCATGCACGTTGAACATATCTACGCCAAGCTTCGTTACGCTATTTGCCCCGCCTTTGACCGTATTCGGAATATCATGCATTTTGACATCAAGAAAAACGTAGTAGCCTCGCTCTTTCAAGCTATTCACAAATGAAGGACCTGCGGCATAAAACAGCTGCATCCCCACTTTTATATAACAAGGAATGCCCTGCAGGTCGGCAATTAAACGCTCTGCCGCTGCTGCATCTGGATAATCCAGCGCTACCATAATCCGTCCTGCAGCTTGCTCGTTTGTCAACTTCATTCGAAATCTCTCCATTTCTCTGTACATTTGCATAATAAACGGCCATACGCCTTGCTTGATGCTGCCTCCGCAGGGCTTAAGGCCCTTTGGAGGTTAGCAAAGCAATGAACGCTGGCCGTACTTTTAAGCTGCGGTGAGCTTATTTCTTTTGAAGCACCACTGGCATCGAGCGCGATGAGAAGTTTAGCGTTTCGAGCATGACTAGCAATGCGCGAACGGTATCGAGCGATGTCATACAAACAACGCCATTCTCAACGGCTTCACGACGGATTCGGAATCCATCACGCTCAGGAGCTTTGCCTTTTGTCAATGTATTGACGACAAATTGCGCCTGACCTTCACGTACGAGATCCAAAATATTCGGTGAGCCTTCGCTTAGCTTATTAACAGTCGTAACGATTAAGCCTGCTTCTTCCAGCGCCTTAGCCGTTCCGCCCGTTGCGATAATTTTGTAGCCTAGGTTAAAGAAGCCGCGCAGCAATTCAGTTGCCTCTTCTTTATCCTTGTCTGCTACAGTAGCGATGATTGCGCCTGATGTTGGAATTTTCATTCCTGCGCCGATAAGGCCTTTGTATAGCGCTTTGGCATACTGCACATCGCGGCCCATAACTTCGCCCGTCGATTTCATCTCAGGTGTCAAAGTAGGGTCAACGCGGCGAAGCTTAGCGAAGGAGAATACAGGAACCTTAACCGATACGTATTCATCCTCTGGCCACAAGCCGTCTACATAACCTAGGTCAGCAAGCTTTGTGCCAAGAATCGCTTTTGTAGCAAGGTTTGCCATCGGAATATTCGTTACTTTGCTTAGGAATGGCACCGTACGCGACGAGCGCGGATTAACCTCGATGACATACACCTTTTCCTGATGGATAACGAACTGGATATTGACAAGTCCGATTACGTTCAGCGCTTTGGAGATGCTGATTGTAATGTCGACGATTTGTTGTTTAATATCATCGGAAAGCGATTGTGGCGGATAAACCGCGATCGAATCTCCGGAGTGAACCCCAGCGCGCTCAACATGCTCCATGATGCCTGGGATAAGCACGGTTTCTCCGTCGCAGATCGCGTCTACCTCTGCTTCCTTGCCCAGCATGTAGCGGTCAATCAATACCGGATGCTCAGGGTTGATTTTTACGGCAACTTCCATGTAGTTAAGCAATTCTTCATCCGAGTATACGATTTCCATTGCACGGCCGCCGAGTACATAAGACGGACGGACAAGTACAGGGTAACCAAGTCCTTGAGCGGTAACGACTGCATCGTCAACCGAAGTTACAGTCTTGCCGTCAGGCTGAGCGATGTTCAAGCTGCGAAGCAATGCTTCGAACTTCTTGCGGTCTTCCGCAGCATCGATGCTCTCAAGGCTGGAGCCAAGAATGCGTACGCCTGCTTTGGAGAGCGGAGCAGCGAGGTTGATCGCCGTTTGGCCGCCGAATTGTACGATTACGCCAATTGGATTCTCTTGCTCGATGACGTTCATAACATCCTCGAAGAACAATGGTTCAAAGTACAGTCTGTCGGATGTGCTGAAGTCAGTTGACACCGTTTCAGGGTTGTTGTTGATAATAACCGCTTCGTAACCCGCATTTTGGATAGCCCATACTGCGTGAACGGTTGAGTAATCGAACTCGATGCCTTGGCCGATACGGATTGGGCCGGAACCAAGTACAAGCACTTTCTGTTTATCCGTAACTGTAACTTCATTCTCTACTTCATAAGTGGAGTAGTAGTACGGAGTGGAAGCTTCAAACTCAGCTGCGCATGTATCAACCATTTTGTAAACCGGCTTAAGATTATGTTGAACGCGAAGCGCGCGCACCTCTTCCTCAGTCGTATGGCTGCCGCCTGGGAAACCTTCGCGGCGGATTTCTGCGATCGAACGATCGGAGAAGCCTTTGCGTTTGGCTTCATATAGAGTCTGCTGCGAAAGCGTTGACTCGCTGCGCATCCGATCTTCAAATGCTACAATCGATTGAATTTTGTCAAGGAACCACCAATCGATGTTTGTAATATCTTGAATTTCCTGCAGTTTGTAACCGCGGCGGAACGCTTCCGCTACAAGGAACATGCGCTCGTCGTCCGGCTTCTCAAGGCGTGAGCGAAGCACGGCATCTTCTAGTGACGATGCTTCTTCCAAGTGAATGCGGTGCGCGCCGATTTCAAGCGAGCGAACGGCTTTGTGAATCGATTCCTCGAATGTACGGCCGATTGCCATAACTTCGCCTGTTGCTTTCATTTGCGTGCCTAGCTTACGGTTCGCGTTTACGAACTTGTCAAAAGGCCAGCGCGGAATTTTCGATACGATATAATCAAGAGTTGGCTCAAAGCAAGCGTACGTTTGGCCGGTTACTGGGTTAACCAGCTCATCCAGCGTGTAGCCAACCGCGATTTTTGCTGCCATTTTTGCAATCGGGTAACCTGTTGCTTTGGAAGCCAGCGCCGAAGAGCGGCTAACACGCGGGTTTACCTCGATCACATAGTATTGATAGCTTTGTGGATCAAGCGCGAACTGTACGTTACAGCCGCCTTCGATGTTCAAAGCGCGAATGATTTTTAATGATGCCGAGCGAAGCATTTGGTACTCGCGATCGGATAGGGTTTGGCTAGGCGCTACGACGATGCTATCGCCTGTATGAACGCCAACCGGGTCAAAGTTCTCCATGTTACATACAACGATACAGTTGTCGTTCGCATCGCGCATAACTTCATATTCGACTTCCTTCATGCCGGCAATCGATTTCTCAATCAAGCACTGGCTGATCGGGCTGTAGCGAATACCGGAAGCGACTGTCTCACGAAGCTCCTCTTCGCTCGCGCAAATACCGCCGCCTGTTCCGCCAAGCGTATATGCAGGGCGAACGATGATCGGATAGCCAATCGTATTGGCAAAAGCAATCGCATCCTCAACCGTTGTTACGATATCGCTATCCGGTACAGGCTGCTCAAGCTCACGCATCAGATCACGGAACAAATCGCGATCCTCCGCTTTCTCGATAGCTGTAAGCTGCGTGCCTAGCAGCTTCACGTTCTCGCGTTCAAGAACGCCGGCACGCGCAAGCTCAACCGCCATGTTAAGGCCGGTTTGGCCGCCAAGCGTCGGAAGCAATCCGTCCGGACGCTCTTGGCGAATGATTTGGGATACAAAATCAAGCGTGATTGGCTCGATGTATACTTTGTCGGCCATATTTGTGTCTGTCATGATTGTAGCCGGGTTACTGTTTATAAGAACAACCTCATAGCCCTCTTCCTTGAGCGCTTGGCAAGCTTGTGTGCCGGCATAGTCGAATTCCGCCGCTTGTCCGATGACGATCGGACCGGATCCGATCACGAGAATTTTTTTGAGTTCATTATTTTTGGGCATACTGAAGCTCTCCTTTCAACGTCTCCGATAACACCGCTTGACGAGGTTTTTGTGGGTTGTTTTTCTTGTGCGTACGGATCATTTCTAGGAACTCATCAAACAAATAGCTGGAATCGTAAGGTCCAGGAGCTGCTTCTGGGTGATATTGAACCGAGAATGCAGGGAATGTATTGTGCTTAAGTCCTTCGATCGTGCGGTCATTGTTGTTAATGTGCGTAACTGTCAAAGGCGTGTTCGCTACGGACTCTTCAAGCACCGTGTATCCGTGGTTTTGCGATGTAATGTAGCAACGGTTAGTCGCAAGCTCTTTAACCGGGTGGTTACCGCCGCGGTGACCAAATTTCAGCTTAGTCGTTTCTGCTCCGCAAGCTAGCGCGAACAGCTGGTGACCCAAGCAAATGCCGAAAATTGGGTATTCGCCAAGCAGCTCGGAAATCATTTTAACGGCATATGGCACATCCTGCGGATCCCCAGGGCCATTGGACAATTGAATGCCGTCTGGAGCTAGGCGACGAATTTCGTCTGCAGTTGTATTATGAGGAACGACGACAACGTCGCAGCCGCGTTTTGTAAGCTCGCGCAAAATACCGCTTTTTGCTCCGAAGTCTACAAGCACGATGCGCTCGCCTTGTCCTGGGCTTGAGAAAAGGTTTGGTGTCGATGTGCGTGCAACTTGGTCAGTCATCAGCTTCGAAATGTTCAGACGCTCAGCAAGCTCTTCAACGCGCTCGTTGCCAGTCGTGATCAAGCCTTTCATCGTACCGTAGTTACGAAGCTTGCGAGTAAGCATCCGTGTATCGATATCGCTGATGCCTGGAATGCCGTATTCTTTCAGAAGCTGTCCCAGCGAGTATTGCGCGCGCCAGTTGCTTGGCACTTCTTCGTGCCGACGAACGACGAACCCGTGAATGAATGGGCGAATCGATTCAAAATCGTCGCGTGTAATGCCGTAGTTGCCGATTAGCGGGTAAGTCATCGTTACGATTTGTCCGCAGTAGGACGGATCGGAGAGGACCTCTTGATAACCGGTAATACCTGTATTAAATACAACCTCGCCCATCATTTGCGCTTCTGCACCGAACGAAAGGCCCGTAAACAACGTACCGTCTTCCAACAATAATCTTGCTTGCATCCGTATCACTCCTCAGGTGTTCATTATTCCCATATATTAGCTTAAGTAAGTTGATAAAATTATTCAGACCAGACGACAGCGCCGTCTACGATGGTAGTTACTGGCCAGCCGCTAAGCTTCCAGCCGCCGAAAGGCGTATTGTTGCTCTTCGAGGCAAAAGTGGCTGGATCAACCGCGCGCTCGCTGTTCAAATCTACGATTGTTACATCGGCAGGCGCGCCTTGCTCTAAACGGCCCGTCGGTAGACGGAAGACGCGAGCCGGGTCAGCGGTCATACGCTGCAACAGGAACCCGAGTGTCCATTTGCCGGTTTGTACAAATTTCGTGTACAAGAGCGGGAAAGCCGTTTCGAACCCGACGATGCCAAATGGCGCAAGCTGTACGCCGCGAGCCTTCTCTTCCGCGCTATGCGGAGCATGATCGGTAACGACCATATCGATCGTGCCATCCTCAATCGCTTCGATTACCGCTTGAACATCGCGCGGCGTGCGGAGCGGAGGGTTCATTTTCCAATTTGCATCATCAAGGCCCGGAATGTCTTCATCTGACAAAAGCAGGTGATGCGGGCAAACCTCAGCGGTTACTCGAACGCCGATTTGCTTGGCAAGACGGATCAACCGTACCGACTGCTCTGTACTGACGTGACAGACATGGTAGTGTACGCCCGTTGCTTCAGCCAGCAATACGTCTCTTCCTACGTGAATCGCTTCCGACTCATTCGGAATTCCCTTCAAGCCATGCTTGCGGGAAAATTCGCCTTCCGACGCCCAAGCGCCTTCTACCAATGTGTCGTCCTCGCAGTGCGCGATGATCGGCATATCCATCGATTGCGCAAGCGCCATCGCGTTTTTCATCATTTGCGCGTTTTGAACGCCAACTCCGTCATCCGTGAAGCCAATCGCGCCAGCTTCCTTAAGGGAAGCAAAATCCGTCAGCTCGCGGCCAAGCTCGTTTTTGGTAATGGATGCGTAAGGCAGAACCTTAACGACTCCAACATCAGCAGCTTTGTTTTTAATATAAGCAACCGTTTCAGCCGTATCCGTTACCGGGCGCGTATTTGGCATGCAAGCAATCGTTGTAAAGCCGCCCTTAGCCGCTGAGCGGGTGCCTGTTGCGATATCTTCTTTATATTCAAAGCCTGGATCGCGCAAATGAACGTGCATATCGATAAAGCCTGGCGATACTAGCTTGCCCGCCGCGTCAATAACCTCTGAGCTGCCCGTATCGGGCGTTTGTGCGCCGTCTACGATCGCTTCGATTTTGCCGTTTGCGATTTGGATATGCTTGGCCTCCAGGCTGCCCGAAGTTTCGTTCCATACGTTACCGTTAATTATCCATAATGACATATTCGTTTCACCCTCCGGATTGTTCGGTCTATGTTGCTGCGATTAGCTGAGTGCACGTTCGATAACGGCCATCCGTATCGGCACCCCATTTTCCATTTGCGGGAAAATGCGTGATTGCGGATGTTCAACCAGTTCATCGTCTATTTCTACGTTGCGGTTGATTGGCGCTGGGTGCATGATGATCGCATGGTTTGCAAGCCTGCTTGCTCTCTCCACCGTCAAGCCGTAATGCTCGCGGTAGCTCTCAGCGGAATTCAGCATGCCGCTCTCATGACGCTCTAGCTGTACGCGGAGCATCATGACGACATCTGATTTTAAAGCTTCATCTATAGTGACATAAGAGACATCCAGATCGGATGCTTGCATGTTCGGCGGCGAGCAGAAGTTTACGTTGACACCGAATTTTTGCAGCGCCCACAGGTTTGATCTTGCGACCCTGCTGTGAAGCACATCCCCGACAATCGAAACCGTCAATCCTTTGAGTTGTCCAAAATGTTTGCGCATCGTATACATATCGAGGAGCGCCTGGGTAGGATGCTCGTTGTTGCCATCTCCCGCGTTGATCAGCGGCACCTTAATTTTGGTTGCCAGCTCGGCAAGCACGCCGATTGGCTTCAAGCGGATAATTCCAACGTCGATTCCCATGGATTCGAGCGTGCGAACCGTGTCATAAATCGATTCGCCCTTTTGCACGCTTGATACCGCGGCCGAGAAGTTCAGCACCTCGGTGCCGAGGCGTTTCTCTGCTACCTCGAAGGAAAAGCGAGTCCGTGTACTATTTTCGAAAAACATGTTCGCGGCGAACTTGCCTTGCATCATCGTGTGAACTTTCGTTGCATGATTCTCCCAGTATGCTGCGCGATCAAGAATGGATTCGATCTCATCCTTGCTTAAATCTTTTAATCCGAGCAAACTCCGTTGTTTAAGCTGTGTCATCGTCATCCGGCTTGCCCCCTCTGGTTAATGATCGTTACTTGATCGATTTGGTCGATTTCGCTAAGAGCGACGTCAATTTGCTCCTGCTTCGAGGTTGGCACGTTTTTGCCGACAAAATCAGGCCGAATAGGCAGTTCCCGATGTCCCCTGTCCACAAGCACCGCCAGCTGAATGCTTTGCGGTCGCCCGCAATCCATAAGCGCGTCCATTGCCGCCCGTATCGTCCGTCCGGTATACAGCACGTCGTCAAACAATATGATTCGTTTGTCTTGAACCGTAAAAGGTATGCCGTCGGTATCGCCTACTGCTGCTGCGACTTCAACATCCGCAGACCTAGCGGACTTGCGATCATCGCGGTAGTGCGTAATATCCAGCTCGCTCACGAGTACCGGCTTCCCTTCAATTTCCCTTATGCGCTCCGCTATGCGGTGTGCAAGGTAAATTCCCCGAGTGCGAATGCCTACGATTACGCAGTTATCGATGCCCTTGTTCTTCTCCACGATTTCATGAGCAATCCGCGTTAATGCCCGGCGAATTGCCGTTTCATCCATGATGACCAAATGCTCTTCTTCCGTCATTTCCGCTTACCCCTTCCTTAATCGTCCAAATGTGCCAGGTTGCGACAAAAAAAGCTCCTTGCAAAAATCGCAAGGAGCTTGTGATAAGCCATGAAGAGATAGGGTACGCTCCACCGCTGCTCTCGTCACAGAAAGCCGCGCATTAGGAAGTCCTATTCTTTCTTCTCTTCTATAACTTGTTATTCACGCTACCTTGCCAGCCTCTCGGGACTGAGTTAAAGGTACTGCTGTTTATCAAAGGAATTATCCCACATTCGACATTTGATGTCAAGTAAAAACGAATATTTCCGCTTGTACATAGTGTGAACCATTCCCAATCAGCTATACAAGGTGAGCGCTGGCTGTTAAAGGCTGAGCTTACGGATTCTTTCTACCGCTTTTTCCGTATTTTCACGGCTGCCAAATGCAGTTAGGCGGAAATAGCCTTGGCCGCTTTGTCCGAAGCCTACGCCAGGCGTTCCAACGATGTTGGCTTCCGTAAGAAGCTTATCGAAGAATGCCCATGAATCCAAGCCACTTGGCGTTTTCAGCCAAATGTAAGGAGCGTTGACGCCGCCGAATACTTCCAATCCTAGAGATGCCAGCCCGTCGCGGATAATCGCAGCGTTAGTCATGTAATAATCAACCAATGCTTTGATTTGCTCTTTGCCTTCTTCCGAATAAATAGCAGCTGCGCCGCGTTGAGTCACATAAGATACGCCGTTGAATTTTGTCGTATGGCGGCGATTCCACAAGTCGTTGAACAAAACTTCGTTTCCAGAAGCATCAAAACCTTTCAGCTCGCGTGGAACGACTGTGTATGCGCAGCGTACGCCTGTGAAGCCTGCTGTTTTCGAGAAGCTGCGGAATTCGATCGCTACCTCGCGAGCACCCTCGATTTCGTAGATGCTGTGCGGAACATCTTCTTCTTGAATGAAGGATTCATAAGCCGAATCATATAGGATGATGCAGTTGTTCGCTTTTGCATAATCAACCCATACCTTTAGTTCTTCCTTCGTCAGCGTCATGCCTGTCGGGTTGTTCGGATAGCACAGGTAAATGATATCTACCTTGCGGTCCGGCAGGCTTGGCTTAAAGTTGTTCTCAGCTGTGCACTCAAGGTACGAAATGTTCTCATAACGTTTTGTTTCTTGGTTGTATTTGCCTGAGCGGCCAGCCATTACGTTCGTGTCTACATACACAGGGTATACAGGATCTTGAACGGCAACGATGCTGTTCTCGCTAAAAATCTCTTGAATGTTGCCGACATCGCATTTCGAGCCATCGCTTACGAACACTTCGTTCGAAGCGATTTCGATGCCGCGTGCTTTATAGTCATTTTCGATAATCGCGTTAATTAGGAAATCATAACCTTGCTCTGGGCCGTAACCGCGGAATGAACCGGGAGCCGCAAGCTCGTCTACCGCGCTATGCATAGCTTTAAGCACTGCATCCGGCAGGCCGCGCGTAACGTCGCCGATTCCAAGGCTAATAATTTCTGCGTTTGGATTTTCTTGAATGAATTTTGTGCGGCGTTTTGCAATTTCAGAAAACAAGTAGCTGCCTTGCAGCTCCAAGTAATTTTGGTTAATGGAAGTCATTTCGTGTCACCTGTCCTTATTTTATCATTCAAATCTGTTGTTATTGTTAGAATAACTCACTTCACAGCTCGAAATAATGAATAAAGTGGTGAAAAGTTTGCACTTTTGCACGTGTTGATCTACCTTGACCGCAGGTTGCTTAACACAAACTCAAAATCAGCCGGCAGCGGCATCTCGAACTCGAGCCGCTCGCCGCTGCGCGGATGCGTAAAGCCGAGAAGCGCCGCGTGCAAAGCCTGTCCCTTAAGAGCCACCGTCTTGTTGCGGCCATATACCGGGTCTCCTGCAAGCGGGTGTCCGATATATTTCATATGCACGCGAATTTGGTGGGTGCGTCCGGTTTCGAGCTGCAGCTCAACAACCGTATAATCACCCAGACGCTCCAGCACGTGAAAATGGGTTACCGCATGCCTGCTGTTTCGCTCTGTTACGGTAAACAGCTTGCGATCATTCAAATCGCGTCCGATCGGCGCATCGATCGTCCCTTGGTCATGCGGCAAGTTGCCATGCACGAGGGCGATATACTTGCGCGTCACCGTATGCTCCTTCAACTGCTCGGCAAGCGAGATGTGCGCAAGATCGTTTTTTGCAGCCATCAATAGCCCCGTCGTATCCTTATCGATCCGGTGTACGATGCCGGGACGAATCAAGCCATTAATGCCGGACAAATCCTTGCAATGATACATAAGCGCATTCACGAGCGTACCGGATGAATGTCCCGGCGCCGGGTGAACGACCATCCCGCGCTTTTTATTGATGACAATGAGATCCGAATCCTCGTAAATCACTTCAAGCGGAATGTTCTCAGCAATGATCGCGGCTTCTTCCGGCTCAGGTATTGTAAGTACAACCTGGTTGCCTTCCATTACCTTCACGTTCGCTTTCGCAACCTTGCCGTCAACCAATACGGCTCCCGCCTTGATCCATTCCTGTACCTGTGTTCTCGATACGGCTGCATCGTCGATGCTGTCTGTTACAAACTTATCTACTCGTTCGCCGGATTGCTCAGCTTCTGCAACCCATTCCAAAGGCTCTTCATTATACAGGCTGTTGCTCATGATTGTTTTGATCCTTGTCCTCTCCATTTTGCAAACGTTTCTTATCGTCCTTAGCGGACAACAACGTGTCAATTAGTATTAATGCGACGCCGCAGACGATACCCGAATCCGCCACGTTAAAAATCGGAAATTCATAGCTGCCGAAGGTGAACTGCAGGAAGTCGACTACTTCTCCAAACCGCGCGCGATCCAAAAAGTTGCCAATCGCTCCGCCAAGCACGAGCCCAAGCCCAACAAGCAGCCATGGCTTAGCTGTTTTTCGCATCGCCTGTATGTACCATATAATGCCTGTTACAATGACGACCGTGACAATGATGAAAAACAACCGTTGCTCCTGCAGGATGCCAAATGCAGCACCTCGATTTCGATGCGAGGTAATGTGAAAAAAATTACCGATTACGCTAATTTGATCCCCGATGTTAAGCTTTGTTTCAATTATTTTTTTTGTTACAAAATCAAGGACAAACACGATTACGGCTACCCAATAATAATAAAAACGCATCTAATCACTCCTAATTTTTTGTGAAGCAACGTTTCAAACCAAAAAAACTAGCGGCATTCATACATAATTAGCCGAAATAGCCCATTTGTATAATTCCAATCAATTGTAGCATACGGAAGCAAACGAGAGCCAGCCTATCGCGTTTGTTCTTCCATTGAAGACCATACTGAAAATCCGCCTTTCGGCTAAAGCTAATACAGCAATTATGTTCCCTGCTAAGGAGGGCGCTCAAAAATGACAACCCCATCAAACGCTCATATTAGTCTGCTGCAAAGCAGGTTGCTGGATGAGCAGCGCGAGATCGAGAAGCGACTTGCGGATAATGATCATTATGGACTATCTCAATCGCTGCGGGATGATACCGGCGAGCTTACGGCCATCGACAATCACCCTGGCGATACTGCAACCGAGCTATACGAGCGTGAAAAAGACGTTGCGCTGCTTGAACAGGAAGAGCTTCACTTAAGCCGCATCGACGCAGCACTTGATGCGATAGCGAATGGCTCATACGGCATTTGCGCAGCATGTCATGAACCGATCCCGCTTGAGCGGCTTGATGCCGTTCCCGATACGCTTTATTGTATCGAGCATGCACCGCGCCAGCATTTATCTCTTCGCAGGCCCGTTGAAGAATTGGTGCTCGATCCTCCGTTTGGAAGAACCAGCCTTGACGAGCAAGATTCTTATAACGGCTTTGACGGCGAGGATGCTTGGCAAATTGTTGAGCAATGGGGCAATGCGGATTCACCTGCCATGTCAGAGAATCGGAATGTCGCCGATTATGTAAATGTTGGCATTGATGCGTATGAAAATGACGGCTTCGTTGAGCCAATCGAGAGCTTCCTCGCGACTGACATCACCGGCCGGCATGTCTCCGTAATCCGCAACCGGGAATATCGGCATTATTTGGATACGGGTGAAGGAGATCATGGCTTAGAAAGCGATGAGCTTGAAGAAACGACTTGAATCAGCACATTTATTGCGGTTATAACGTTTAATACGTTTTGCCTTCTAGCTGTATTTGTACGATTCGGACGATGTCCGCAATATAGTCGCCGATAATCGGCAGGTTAAGCGCACCTAATATTTGCAGCACATAAAGGATAGTCGCAGCAAAAAAAGTAAAGCCGATTGCGATTCCGACACCTCTGGCTGTGCCAGCGAGCAGATTTTTCCAAATTAGCGTTCTTGGCCGGTTTAGCAGTTGAACGTAATCGGCTATTTGCGTCCGCTCCAAATCGTTTGCGATAATTTGCAGTCGTTTATCAAGCATGCTCATCGAAGATTGCAGCTCGTCCAAATTTTTCGGCTGTTCCGGATTATTTGTTGTCATACGAGGCATCCCCTTTGTCAAACAATAAAACGAGGCCAGACCTCCCTGCCATTGCAGCCATGCGACTTTTCGGTCGCATCCTGCAGCAGCCGGTAGGCGACGGCCTCGTTTTTCGTTTGTTGTTTTCCTATATACTATATCCTTATCCGCGGATGAAAATCCCTATTGCCTTCTCGCCAAGCGATACTCTCTCCATCTCAGCCGTTTCTTCATACGCGACCGACTGTACGAGCACGTTATCATGCAGCACTTCTTTAAATGCTTCAAGAGCCGCTTTAAGCTCGGAATCCACATCCAGCACAAGATCAATCCGTTTCTCGATCGGCAGATCAAGCTTTTTGCGCGTGTCTTGAACGGCACGGATCACTTCGCGTACCCAGCCCTCTTGCTCAAGCTCAGGCGTAATATCCGTATTCAGCGCTACGGTAACGCCATTTCCGGATGCCGAAGCAAAGCCAGACTTCGCTTGCTTCTCAACGAGCAGCTCGTCGACAGCAATTGCCAGCTGCTCTCCCTCTGCGCTTGTGAAATCAAAGCTTCCGCCATTTACAATGCTGCGCGTTTGCTCAGCATTCAAACCTTTCAGCTGCGCTTGGATTGGACCTACGTTTTTACCGTATTTTTTGCCGGCAACTTTAAGGTTCAGCTTAAGCGTGAAATCAACAAACCCGCTGTCTGAATTTTGTACCGTAATCGCTTTGACGTTAATTTCGTCCTTCACGATATCCTCGTAGTCCGCCACGTTAAAATCACGATCCAGCGATACGATTAGCTCCGACAACGGTTGACGCGTCTTGATGCCCGTTTCGTTCCGAACGTTGCGCGCAAGCTCAACGATTTGCTTCGCGCTTTCCATATCGCGCTCCAGCGTCTCATCGATCGCGGCTTCATCCGCCTTAGGATAGTCAGCCAAGTGCACGCTGCCCACACCGCCCAAGTTTCCGTACACATCCTCGGCAAGTAGCGGAGCATAAGGTGCGATTAGACGAGAGAGCGTAAGCAGTACGCTGCGAAGCGTCTGGTAGGCAGCCAGCTTATCATCGGTAAGCCCGCTTCCCCAGAATCGATCGCGCGAACGTCTGATATACCAATTGCTTAGCTCATCAACAAACGTCTCAATCGATTTGGCAGGGTTAAGGAAGTCATTAACCTCAAGCCCTTTGTTTACCGTATTGATCAAGCTGTTCAAGCGGGAAATGATCCAGCGATCAAGCTTGTTATCCGAATTGATTTCCGCATGCGCATTATAGTCAAAGCCGTCGATGGATGCATAAAGCGCAAAAAACGCATGCGTATTGACGATTGTATCAATGACCTTCGATTTTGCTTCGCCTACGATGCCGCGGGAGAACCGTTTGCTGTTCCATGGCGCGCTATCAGCAAGCAATGCCCAGCGGAATGCATCAGTACCGTATTCGTTGATGATTTCCCAAGGATCAATGACGTTGCCTTTTGACTTGGACATCTTCTGGCCGTTCTCATCCAAAATATGACCTGTCGAGATAACTGCTTTGTACGGCGCTTTGCCATTGTAAAGTGTCGATACTGCCAGCAAGCTGTAGAACCAGCCGCGCGTTTGGTCAATCCCTTCGCAGATGATGTCTGCAGGATACTGCTCTGCGAATTGCTCCTCATTTTCAAACGGGTGATGATGCTGGGCGAAAGGCATCGAGCCGCTGTCGAACCAAACGTCGATTACTTCCGGCGTGCGAGTCATCTCCGCGCCTTCGGCAAATGGAGATTTCAGCTTAATCCCATCCACATACGGCTTGTGAAGCTCGATATCCTCTGGCACATCCCCGATTGCCATTGCGCGCAAATCTGCGATGCTGCTTGGCGAATATTCTTTGCCCGTCACGTCGCAAACCCAAACGTTAAGCGGCGTGCCCCAGTAGCGGTTGCGGCTGATGTTCCAGTCCACCAAATCCTCCAAAAACTTGCCGAAGCGTCCTTCGCGAATGTGGCCTGGGTACCAATCTACGCTGTTGTTGTTCGCGATCAGTTGATCTTTAACCGCAGTCGTCTTAATGAACCAGCTCTCCATTGCATAATAGATCAATGGCGTTTTGCAGCGCCAGCAGAACGGATAGCTATGCTCGTAACGCTCCTTCGAGTAAAGCAAACCGCGCTCGCTCAAATTTTTGACAATATCGATATCAAGCTCGCTGTCCTTCACGAAGCGGCCCGCAAAGTCCGTTACTTCCGCAACGTAGCGGCCTGCTAGATCAACGACGTTTAGCATGCTGATTCCATTATCGCGCGAAACTCGGTAGTCGTCCTCGCCATGCGCAGGTGCGATATGAACGATACCGGTACCGCTAGTGTCGCTGACAAAATCGCCTGCAATAACGATATGCCCTTTTTCGATCGCGACATAATTAAACGGCGGCTCGTAGCTAAGGCCAACCAGCTCGGCGCCCTTCACCACGGATAGAACTTCATACCCGTCCTTCAGTACGCTCTCAGCCAAATTCTGAGCGACGATATAAACCTCGCCGTTTTTAGAAGCACGGATATAATCAAGCTCAGCGTTAACAGCAAGCGCTACGTTTGCTGGCAGCGTCCATGGGGTAGTCGTCCATGCCAGAACAAACTCTCCGGAATCCTTAAGCTTGAACTTCGCAGTCGCGCTTAGATCTTTAACATCTTCATAGCCCTGAGCAACCTCATGCGAGCTGAGCGTCGTTTGGCAATCCGGGCAATACGGGCTCACGCGATGTCCACGGTACAGCAGCCCTTTGCTGTGGATGTTAGATAAGATATGCCAAACACTCTCGATGTACTCGTTCTTAAGCGTGATGTATGGATTGTCTAGATCCGTCCAATAACCGATCGCTTCTGTAAGCTCGCGCCATTGCTTCTCATATACAAACACGCTGTCCTTGCACTTGTTCACGAATTTCTCAATGCCGTATTCTTCGATCTCTTGCTTGCCGGAAATGCCCAGCTGCTTCTCTACGCCGAGCTCAACCGGAAGACCGTGCGTATCCCAGCCTGCTTTACGGATTACGCGGTAGCCTGCCATCGTCTTGTAACGACCGATAAAATCTTTAATAACACGGCCAAGCACGTGACCGATATGAGGCGCTCCATTAGCGGTTGGCGGTCCTTCGTAAAATACAAAATTCGGCTTGCCTTCCCGGTTTGCAATTGATTTCTTAAACGTATCCTCTTTCTTCCATTGCTCAAGCACACGCATCTCACGACTGCGGGCACGTTCCTTAACATCTACGCGTTGCATAATTCCAGCCTCCTAATTTTAAACAAAAATAAAGCCTCATCCCTATGAGAAGGGACGAGGCTTAGTCGCGTTACCACCCTTGTTCCGCATTCGCTTCTGCCAAACAGCTAGCAAGAAGATGAAGGCAACAGCTCACTTGAACTGCGCTTCATGCGGCACCTTAGTCGCGAACATTCCGTTCGCGTTCCCTATAACGGGGGACGGCCGTCAGCACTTACTGCTGCTCTCGCAGGTTCGGCGCCGCTTCTCAGAGAGGATATTCCGAAATGGCTCACACACCGGACTTTCAGCTGCCGCCGGCTCTCTGAGGAGTGACCCTAAAACGTACTTGTTCTCGTCAACGAAGTTTAGATCAATAATTCATTATCATTAGTTATAGCTTAACAACAGGCCAAATGTCAAATGTCAATTCGCCTATTTGTCGTAAGTTTATCCGAGGGTCAGCTCGTGCTCCGTCTGTCTAGCTTTTGGCTCAAGCGTATCCCAGCCGTCTACGGTGAGCAGTTCAAGCTGCGCTTCTACTAGCGTACGGAAACGTGCGCGATACACGGAAGCTTGTTTCTTAAGCTCTTCAACCTCAAGCGAAACCTTGCGAGACTTCGCGAGCGAATCGTTAATAATGCGATCGGCATTTTTCTCCGATTCCTTAATGATGAGCTGCGCTTCCTTCTTCGCGTTGTTTCTTACCTCATCAGCCGCTTCTTGCGCAACGATAATCGTCTTGCTTAATGTTTCTTCGATATTTGTAAAATGATTCAATCTTTCCTGCAGACCAAGCAATTGGTTTTGCAGCTCTTTATTTTCACGAATGAGCGACTCATAGTCTTTAATGACTTGATCTAGAAATTCGTTTACTTCATCCTCGTCATAGCCGCGCAATCTCCGGCCAAACTCTTTGTTATGTATGTCCAATGGCGATAAAGGCATTGGCGCACCTCCTCATGGTATTTGTGACTCTGGCAACCGGATTACACTATTTAATGAGAACACATTCGACAACTGCATGTAAAATCCTGCAATCGCTCAAATAAATTTGCCTATCCTGACGCGGATTCTGCCTTTTTTTGTCACACCATCGACTTCCAGCACTTTAAATCGGCCTAGACCCTTGAAAGACACAACGTCTCCAGCGCGAAGCTGCTCGGAAGGGTCCTCTTCCGATTTCCAGTTAACCCGGCATCTGCCTGCTCGTATCGGATCGACGATTTTGGATCTGCTGATCCGGTAGACGTCGCTTGCTATGCCGTCCAGTCGCATGGATGCGACAGACAAGCTCATTTCCTCCAGCTTCGGCACTACGGTCCGCAGTTCAGATAGCGGAAGGACATCCGTCAGAACATTTATTCGGTGTACCTGTCTTAAGTGTATATTTAAGTAATCGGCAATTTCGTCCATAACGATGATATGGCAAAAATGTTCATGCACATAGATGTCACCAATTCGGTCTCTTTTAATGCCAAGTCCGAGCAAAGCGCCCAAAAAATCACCATGATCAAGCTCGAGGCTAGCTTGTCCAGGCCCGTTGACTGCTAGAACAGAAATGCCAATCGCCTCGTCGTCCAAGCTGCGGTAATCCGGCCCGATAATGGCCCGCTTCCGTTCCGCCTGTTCGCTGCCGCCATCAAGGCGAACGCTTACGTCAGGATTCCGGTTAGCTAATATCGTCAAGATCTGCGCTTGCCTAGGGTCTAAAAAATCGGTCCGCTTCAGCTCATGCTGCTGTGCGGACCGCTCTATCCATTCCTCCGCCCGATCGACAAAAGGTTTCTCATCGGGGTGGAAATGATCATATATTCCTTGTTTCATACGATCTCATTCCTTTAATTAATAAAGAATCCGATTACTGCAATCAAGCCGTACGCTACGAAACGCAAAGCGAACAGTGCTATGATAGGCGACAGATCTAGCATGCCGCCAATCGGCGGGATAAATCTCCGGAATATTCCGAGATACGGTTCTACCATCTTGCCAAGAAACACACCGATAAAGCTCTCGCGAGCATTAGGCAGCCATGACAGAAGCACATATCCAATGATCATAAAACTGTAAATACTTTGCAGCGTATTAATCGCGCCTTCAACACTATTTAACAACTCAAGGTCACCTCATTTTATTGTAGTCGTTCTCCTCGGCCAGCATTTCTGTAATAGCACCTTGAATTTCCACTGAATCCGGCGTGCACAGAAAAATATTGGGGCCTAGCTTAGAGATGCTCCCGCCTAAAGCGTACACTGTACCGCTTAGGAAATCAACAATCCGAACAGCAAGATCATTGCGAACGCGTTGCAAATTGACGATGACGGCACGGCGTGAACGCAAATGGTCGGCAATTTCTTGTGCTTCATCATAAGAACGGGGCTCGCTAAGCACAACTCTGACATTTTTCTGCGAGTGAATGCTAACAACATTATTGCTCTTTGTGTTTTTACGTGCTTCAAAGGGAGAAGTTTCAGCTTCTTGTTCTTCCTGCTGTACGACCCGTTCTCTCTCAACGACTTCTTCTTCGTCCTGCAAGCCAAGAAAGCTCATAAAACGGTTCATGACACTCATCCTTTATTCCTCCTCTTTCCCTACTAGAATCGTACCAAGGCGAATCCATGTCGCTCCTTCTTCAATCGCAACATCAAAATCATTCGACATGCCCATTGATAGATGGGTGATGGTATTTGGAAGTTCCGGGCGCTGCTGCAACTCATCCCGTAGCTCTCGTAAAGCTCTAAATACTGACCTGGTTTGCTCGGGTTCCGCCTCATAGGGAGCCATCGTCATCAGTCCAATTGGCTTTATCGAAGGAAACTCACCCAGCTGCTCCACAAATGTGAATAGCTGCTCCGGTTCAAGGCCTTGCTTGGAATCTTCCCCTGAGACATTGACTTGAATGAAGCAAGGAACAATAATGCCAAGCTGCGAAGCCCGCTTGTGGATGGCTTCCGCAAGCGACAGCCTGTCCAACGAATGCATGTATGTAAACTTCCCGATGACGTCTTTCACTTTATTCGTTTGCAATGAACCGATGAAATGCCAAATGGGCTGCTCGTCCGCGTCTTGATCGGCGTTGCCGCTGATCGCTTCCCATTTCTCCTGGGCGACTTTCCAGCGGTTCTCGCCAAGATGGCGCAAGCCTTGCTCAAATGCAGCCTTTGTCGTATTCAAGGACACATACTTAGTGACCGCAATGATTTGAATCTCATCCCTGCTTCGTCCTGAACGGTCGCAAGCCTTCTGGATGCGCTCCTCAACGAGCTGAATTCTATCCTGTAAAGTAGTCATTATGCTTCACCTCTCCCGAATGCCGATCCAACTGGCCATTCGGCCGGTCATGCCACCTTCTTTGCGATGGGAAAAAAATAAATCCCGCCTGCATCCGGTGCACCACTCTGTTAATTCGATACGTATCGGCAAAATTCCTGCTTTTATCATAATCTGTCGGTTTATTTCTTTCAAGTCTAAGTTCGCTTTGCCATTGCCCTCTCTCTTCAGCATCGCTTCCGCTTCTTCACCCTGCAACCCTAGGCGGTCTAGTAGCTGCTGTACTTGGTTTATAACCGGTCCGTCAACCTCGTAGCAGCAGCCTCCAATTGAAGGCCCTATTGCAGCACGCAGCAATTGCGGGTTCGTTCCATAAGCACTCACCATAGCCTGTACCGTCTCCGTAGCAATTTGCTGCACAGTCCCCTTCCATCCGGCATGCGCAAGCGCAATCGCATTATGCTCGGCATCGTAGAAGTAGAGCGGCACGCAATCTGCATAAAATGAAGTCAGCAGCACGTCCGGTACGTCGGTCATGATCGCGTCGCAATCCTTTAGCACATCGTTTAAAGTCGCCCTGCCGCGTCCCTTATCTGCCTCGGTAACCTGGTGCACGCGGTTGCCATGCACCTGCTCGGCGCAAGTCCACGCTTCAAACGGCCAGCCGACAGCATCAGCCAGCAATTGTCGATTCGCTATCACCGCTTCATCAAGGTCTCCCACATGCAGGCCCATATTGAAAGACGACCAAGGCGCTTTGCTAACGCCGCCATCTCTTCCCGTAAAGCCAACCGTCAACCGCTCATCCCGGGCATTCCATTCGGACAACAAAAAAAGCGAAGGCCCCTTCGCTGATTGGATAGGTTTAAAAGCATCCATTTATCTCTCACCTCTAATTAAAGGCTTGGTTAGCAAACCCAGCTGCTCGCTGTGCTCAGGCTTGCTGTACAATCCTTCCATTCGTCTAGACACAGTTTACCGTGTTACGAGCGAGCGTGCAAATCATCTTCCTCGGCGCGCAGCTGCTTTGTGTCGTCCATTCTGACAAGCACAACGTCCGCTCCGATCTTAACGATGTTGCGCCATGGAATGACAACCTCCGTACCGCCGCCTCCGAACATACCTAGAAACTTCGTAAATTGCGGCACTACGATAGAATCGATGCGCCCTTGCCGCAGATCAAGCTCCAAGTCGGATATTTGTCCGAGCTTCTTCCCATCTACAATGTTAATAACGTCCTTCGTCTGAAAATCAGATATTTTCATTTCCGTTCACCACTTTTCAAGTAGAGTGATCGTCCGTTTGCCTCTCCTATAACTATATGAGCAATTTGCCCAAAATGTCCTTCTTCTCAAAAAAACGAGCAGCTTGATCGGCATATATTTTTTTAATGCACATTGGTCCGGCAGCACCAGGCATTGGATGCGAAGCAAAAGGTGCGGCAGCTGCTTGCCATCATGTGCGGCTCGAATGAGGGCAAAGATAGCAAGCATCGTTAGTTAAATTCGATTGCACACAAAAAAACGATGCCTCGCGGCACCGTTTTTCAAGCTTCAACTCATGTTTTAACATGCTTTTGCATTTGCTGAATGGCTGACTTCTCCAAACGTGATACTTGCGCCTGCGAGATCCCGATTTCGTCGGCGACCTCCATTTGTGTTTTTCCTTCAAAAAAACGCATGGACAAAATCATTTTTTCTCGATCATTCAGCTTGTGCATCGCCTCGCGAAGCGCAATCTCTTCGATCCACGAGACATCCTTATTCCGCTCGTCGCTAATTTGATCCATGACATAGATCGGATCTCCGCCGTCATGGTAGATCGGTTCAAACAAGGAAACCGGATCTTGGATAGCGTCAAGCGCAAAGACGACGTCTTCCTTCGGAACATTCAGCGCCTCGGATATTTCAAAAATCGTCGGTTCGCGTGAATTTTTGTTCGTCAAGCTATCTCTTACTTGAAGTGCCTTATAGGCGATATCCCTCAAGCTTCGTGAGACACGAATCGGGTTGTTGTCTCGCAAGTAACGGCGTATTTCTCCGATAATCATCGGTACGGCATAGGTGGAAAATTTGACATTTTGGCTAAGGTCAAAATTATCTATCGCCTTCATAAGTCCGATGCAGCCGACTTGGAATAAGTCGTCCACAAACTCTCCCCTATTGTTAAACCGTTGTATAACGCTAAGCACAAGCCGCAGGTTGCCGTTTACTAATTTCTCTCTTGCTGCCCACTCGTTGCGGGTTTGCAATGCCGTAAACAATTCTCTCATCTCGACATTATTTAGGACAGGCAGTTTCGAAGTATCCACTCCACAGATCTCGACTTTATTTCGGGTCAACGTGATTACCTCCCAAGGAGAAACATTAATGTACATTATCTCCTTGGGTGGCCTTTTTATTCCTATTGCGACATCGTTCGACAACTGCAAGCGGGGTGCGGGCTTACACCATTTTGTTAAATTCTTTTCGAAGCCTTTTTATAATCCGCTTCTCTAAACGCGAAATATACGACTGCGAAATGCCAAGAAGATCGGCCACATCCTTTTGCGTTTTCTCCTCGCCATCGGCAAGGCCGAAGCGCAGCTCCATAATAATCCGCTCGCGCTCTGACAGCTTATCCAGCGCTTTATGAAGCAGCTTGCGGTCAACCTGCTCTTCGATATTCCGATAAATCGTATCGTTCTCGGTGCCGAGCACATCGGATAATAGCAGCTCATTGCCATCCCAATCAATGTTAAGCGGCTCGTCAAAGGATACTTCCGTACGGGTCTTGCTGTTGCGGCGCAAGTACATCAATATTTCATTTTCGATACAGCGCGAGGCATAAGTCGCAAGCTTGATCTTTTTTTCCGGATCAAACGTATTTACCGCCTTAATGAGACCAATCGCGCCTATCGATACGAGATCTTCAATATGAATGCCGGTATTTTCAAACTTACGGGCGATGTACACGACGAGTCTTAAATTCCGTTCAATCAGCATTGCACGAATAGCCGTGTCGCCTGTAGGCAGCTTTTCCAGCAAATATTCTTCCTCTTCGCGTGTTAATGGCGGTGGAAGCGCTTCACTACCACCGATGTAATAAATTTCTTCACTTTTTAATCCGAATAAAAACATAATGCGATAATAGTATAACTGAAGGATCAATTTGTACTTGACGAGCATCAGGCCCATCCCTCCTCGTTTGTATGAGCATACGGTTTTATTGTTGTACCATAGACGGATGGATAATGGCTCGATATGCCCCATCAGACGTTAGCTTTCCGCCGTCAAGCCCGATAAGCACCTTCCGCGTTTCAAATACTTGTCCTTCCCTAGTAATCTCAACCGCATCCGGCTTTATCGCTAGCATGAACTGTGACCCCCGGTTGACACCTCTGAATGGAACGAGACGAAGCCTATCCTGCCACACGAAGGGCTGTTCATCCATTCCCGCTACAAGACGATCTACTTGTGCATCTCGTATGCTATTCAACCACGATTCGGGCAAATCATCTTGCCATAATGAAGCTTCCATTACCATGACCGGCGTCCGTGTTAACGGATCATAGAGCTGATTGCCGGTGTCAATCAAGCCAACGCAGGTTTGAATACGGTCTCCAATCGTTATTTTGACCTCTGCCAAATGAGTTTGCACCAGCTCCCTTTCTCGTTTTTGCGTCAATACGGTACGGTATATATACAGTCCGATACAAAACGCAGCAATTAAATAAAACAATCCCATCTTGAGCTCCACGCGCATGCTGCCGTTTACGAACGTAATCGTCCTCCAAACTTCACCGGACCCTTGCATGAACAAATAATAAAGCCCAAGCACCGCGCCGGCGGCAACAAAGTTAACCGCATAGAATGCCGCGACATTCCTCAAAAAATGCTGAATGGACGCAAACCCAAACGCAATCCACACCATCAAAAGCGACATCCCAATTTTTACGGCTAATGTAAATAAAAAGGATAATTGCGGAAAAAGCATTAATACGACATAACAAGCTCCGACAGCAGAAGCCAATAACACCCGCCAAGGCCGTGGTTTAAGATGACGGGCCCACGCGGAAGTTAATAGAATAGCACCATCAACAAGCAGCTCTCGCAAAAACATAACATCCACATAAATAGCCACTTCGGTCACCTTCCTGCATTGGCGGTAAACGGGCCTGCAGCCGGCACCCGGGAGAACGATTGAGACTAGTATATTAAAATCCTATTTCAAAGTCTGTCTATTCATGACAGCATGACATATCTTTTTTTGTCGAGTATCTGTATAAAAACCGCCTGCTATTTTGCTTGACTTTTCAATTTGAATGGTTAGGAAAGCGTCCTTGAATCAAAAAGCAGGTTTTAAATCAAAGCTATATAATGGTGAAACGCTTTGGTTGCTGGAAGCTTTGCAACGCCCTTCTTCTGTGAAGGGAATTCTCTTGAAGTGGCTGTTTATTATACGAATGGCTGATGGTTGATTTTGTCGTTTTGATTGGTTTGCGAACAGCGGTAAATGATGAATCAAAGAACGGGGTTATCTTGCTTGTTCAGCGTTCGGAAATAGAGTATGATTCCAATTATAGACATAAAGCAGCGAAGCACGCCGCTTGCCTCGGGATTTTTCCCGAAGTAGGCGGTTTTTTTATTTTATGGAGGAGGCGAGTATACATGTCGTTTCATTCTGATTACGAGCGTTGGCTGGAAATAAACCTGAAATCACGCGAGGGGGAAAGTAGGCAAAGGCTTGAGCAGGGTCTTGGCCATGCTGAAAAGCAATTTGTAGAATTGGTTTGGTACCCCGCTTTTAAGGAGCTGGACGGGTTGTATCCGGAGTATGAGGCTTCCGGCTTTCGTGATGGTACGTGCTATTTGGATTTTGCATATTTAAGAGATGGCTTGCAGCTCGCCATTGAACTCGATGGCTGCCGCGCACATTCCACAGAAATGACTCGTTGGCCGTTTTCTGCTTCCTTCATGCGCCAAAACCACCTGGTCCTCGACGGTTGGACCGTTTTGCGCTTCTCCTATGACGACATCAAAGATAAGCCGCACATGTGCCAGCAGCTCCTTCAACAATTTGTTGGCAAGAGCTTGATTGGAAAAAAGCATGAATCCGGCGCAGAGGAATTCCTGCAGCTAGAGATATTAAAATATTCAGCCTGTTTGGATTATCCTATCCGCCCATCCGACGTCATCGCTCTCTTAAAAGTCAAAAAAAGAGATGCTCAAAAATTGCTGCACAGCATGGTACAAAAACAAATGCTTCTGCCAGCGGGCAACGGCACAAAAAGAATCCGCTGCTACAAAATAAACCCCGAACGGCAAGCGGCGTTTCTCGAATCTACGTAAGCTCATATTTGTGCTTATGGCTCTGTCATTCGAGTTTACCTGCACGATTATCTTAGCCTGTAAGCACGCATAGGTTCTATAAGCGCTCAATCTCGAGTTACGCTGAAGCTGTCACACATGTGTGCATACGACTCCCATTCGAGCCTGCCCACAAGCTATTCTCAGCTGTAAGCACATCTAGGTTCTTAATAGAGTACTATCTCGAGCTGCTGTGGCTCTGTAAGCACATCTATGCGCTTACGTCTCCCGTTCGAGCCTATCCACACGTCGAGCTCGGCCTGTAAGCACGCACACGCTGCCGCCCCTCTCCTGCCAAATAAAAAAAACGCCCCGCCAGTTAAACTGGTAGGGCGTGAAGCAATAAAATGCTAGCGATCGCTGCGTGGGCGATTACGAAGGAATGCAGGGATTTCTAGTTGGTCACTAGACGTATTGTTGGAACCAAAAGGCTTAACCGGGTTAGCGGTGCTTGCTTGTCTTGTATCCGTTGCTTCAGGCTGTTGCTGCGGAATACGGCGAGCTGCAGCCGATTTATGCTCGAAGCCTGTAGCAATAACGGTTACTTTAATCTCGTCTTTCAAATCTTCATCGATGATAGCACCAAAGATCATGTTTACATCCGGATCAGACGCCGAAATGACGATTTCAGCCGCCTCATTCACTTCATAAAGCGAAAGGTTGCTTCCGCCTGTAATGTTCATAATAACGCCGCGAGCGCCGTCGATCGACGTTTCAAGCAGCGGGCTCATAATCGCTTTGCGAGCTGCTTCAGCGGCACGGTTCTCGCCGGTTGCGATACCGATACCCATCAATGCGGAGCCACGTTCTGTCATGATCGTCTTCACGTCTGCAAAGTCGAGGTTGATCAGACCAGGTACAGCGATGAGATCGGAGATGCCTTGTACCGCTTGACGAAGTACATTATCCGCTTCGCGGAACGCTTCTAGCATCGGCGTTTTTTTGTCTACGATTTCAAGCAAACGGTCATTCGGAATAACGATTAGCGTATCTACTTTTTCTTTGAGAGCTTCGATGCCAAGCTCAGCTTGTCCCGAACGCTTCCGTCCTTCAAAAGTAAATGGACGCGTCACAACCCCAACTGTCAATGCGCCGCATTCACGGGCAATTTCAGCAATGACTGGCGCTGCGCCTGTTCCTGTGCCGCCGCCCATACCAGCCGTAACGAATACCATGTCCGAGCCTTTAAGCTGGTTCATGATGATTTCGCGGGATTCCTCGGCAGCCTTGCTGCCTACATCTGGGTTAGCCCCTGCGCCAAGACCACGTGTCAGCTTGTCGCCGATTTGCAGCTTATGCTCGGATTTAGCCAAATGAAGCGCTTGTGCGTCCGTGTTCACCGTAATGAATTCGACGCCTTTAACACCATTTTCGATCATGCGGTTAACGGCGTTGCTACCGCCACCGCCTACACCTATTACTTTAATTTGAGCAAGCTGTTCAAGCTCAAAGTCGAATTCCAACATCTTCATTTTCCCCCAGTCAAGCGTAAACTGCTGACAGTATCATTGATACTGTGCAGCAACGTTTCGCGGTAAAATATAAGCATCGTATAGAGGTGAATCTTATATTATCTTATATTTTTAAATAAATTCATTAAACATGCTTTTGATCCGCTCGAACATACCGGGTTTAGTTGAAGCTGCTGGACTTGCTTTGCGGCTTGCCGTTTTCTTCACTGCTCCTGTTCCTCGAGCTCCCATATATTTCGACACATATTGGATCATGCCAACACCGCTGCTGAAAGCCGGATCTCTTACTCCGATATAATCAGGCAGTGCGATTCTAACGGAAGACTCCAGCTCTGTCTGGGCCAAAGCGAGCGTTCCTGGCATCGACACCGAGCCACCGGTTAAGACGTAGCCGTTAACCTTTTCCCCATAGCCGAGTCGACGTACTTCTTGGCGAACCAGATGGAAAATTTCTTGCATGCGCGGTTCGATAATGCTGGCAAGGTCAACCTGTGAAAATTCCTTCTCCACGTTGCTGCCCATGCGAGTTACTTTAAACTTCACATCTTCGGCCGCGTCGAGCACGTTCGCGCATCCGTATTTCAGTTTAATCTTCTCCGCTTGATCGCTTTGCGTACGCAAGCCATAAGCAATATCGTTAGTTACATATTCGCCGCCGATTGGAAGCGTCGATGTAGCAGCTAGTCCGCCTTGGTCATAAATGGCGATCGTGCATGAGCCTGCTCCAATATCCGTAAGTACAGTGCCCATTGATTTCTCATCTTTGGTCAGTGAAACGACACCTGACGCTAATGATAACAAAATGACACCAGAAATACGAAGGCCTGCTTTCTCTACACAACGCATCAGGTTGTGTATCGCAGTCTTCGTCCCCGTGACGATGGTCGCCTCAACCTCGAGACGCACTCCGATCATACCTCGTGGGTCGGAAATACCTTCCAAACCGTCAACCAAATACTGTTTTGGTACTAAATTAATAATTTCACGCTCTGGCGGGAGCGCTACTACCTTAGCTGCTTGCAGTACTCGTTCAATATCTTCTTCCCCAATTTCACGATCCTCGTTGGATACTGCAACGACGCCACGATTGGTTTGCAGTGCGATATGGTTGCCCTGAATTCCTACGTAAACATCTGATATTTGAATGCCTACCATGCGCTCTGCATGCTCTATTGCATTGCGGATCGACTGCACGGTTTGGTCAATATCTACAATTGCTCCTTTGCGAATACCCTCTGAGTCGGCAGATCCAACTCCAATAATATTAATGGCTCCATTATTTACTTCACCAATAATAGCACGAACTTTGGATGTACCGATGTCCAAACTGACGATGATGTCGTTACTGCTCATCCTGCGGCACCTCCGTTTCAAATAAAAATTAATATTTCACTTGTTCAAGGTCTTCCTACTTATTCAACGCTTTTAATATTTTCCCTCTTTTTTCAACAAAATTTTCGTAGTATTTTCGCTTTTTGTCGAGCCCCGCCCCTTGCGGCACTCTATATTTCCTAATGTTATCCAGCCCCATCGAGTTTGAATGCGATAAATAAAATTCTACCATTCTTTGAAGCTATTGAGTAGTCTCTTTTTGATCAGCGTCCATATTTTCTGGACTATCGCTCTGAAAAGGAACATATGTATCCGCAAGCAGCATCGTAATCTTCCCCGGCTCCTGCGTCTCGATTACAGCATTCAGCGCCTCGATCTTCTCCGTAAGAACGGAGACGGCCGTAATCACTTCAAATTTCGTTCGCGTATATATCCTTATGCGATCGGGATAAGCGGATGATGGATAAGGGATAATCTCCGATAGATCGGAGAGCTGCTTCGTCGTTATTTTGCCAAGCTGCGTCGTTAACTCTGCCTTTACCGGATTATTGTCCGTCCAGCCGGAGAGCACGGGCTTGTCCACAAGCTGCATAACGTCGCTTTCCGCTTCAACGGTAGTCCCGTTAGACAAGAGCGCTGTCATTTCTCCCTGCTTGGAGAGCTCGAATGCCACCACCGGAAACTCCGCCACTGCAATTTTCACAAGGCCCGGGAAAACCTTTGTGACCTTTACTTCATTTATTTGCGGAAGCGTCAGCACTCTCTCTCTGATCGTCGATGATGAAGTCCGGAAAAACGCATCGCCAACCAAGATCGCGGATGCTTTGCTTATTTCCTCACTTGTAACAAATCTTGTACCCTCAATTTGTATTTCTGAAACCTTGCTGATAGAGGAATTAAAAAATAATACCGCCAAAAGAGCAACAAACAATAGAATAAGTATGGTTAACAGCTTTCGGCTGCCCATTCGTTTTCGATTAGGTTCCTTCAGTACAGGCATCTGCGAGCTCATAACTTGTCCCTTCTTTCCCCAAAAAACATCCGGCTAGCTTCCATGCCTTCGCTTTCGCTCAGCATCAATAGCGTACCGGCTGTTTCTATCTTGCAGCTCATGCGCATAGTATTAGTTATTAGGCACCGGAGAATATCGCGATATGCGCGCACCAAGCCTAGACAACATCGTTTCGATTTTCTCATAGCCGCGGTCAATGTGATGAATTTGCTCAACGACCGTTTTGCCTTGCGCTGCTAGACCTGCTATGACAAGGGCCGCGCCCGCTCGTAGGTCGGTCGCCTCCACCGTAGCTCCATAGAGCCTCGGCACGCCACGAATGAATGCGGCGTTCATATCAACGCGAATGTCAGCACCCATACGTGACAGTTCATCCACATGCTTAAGTCTGCCTTCAAAAATCGTTTCCTTCAATACGCTTACTCCATCAGCAAGCGTAAGCAGCACCATAACCTGAGACTGCAAATCGGTAGGAAAAGCCGGGTACGGAGAGGTTACAATTCTCTCAACCGCTTTGGGTCTGGTAGCACTGCCAACTTTAATTATATCACCGTCGACAACGATTTGAACACCTGCCCGGCGCAGAACATGAATCAAGGACGATAAGTGAGCGGGTTGCGTATTTTGGAGCGTCACATGGCCGCGTGTTGCGGCGGCAGCTACCATAATCGTCCCAGCTACTATGCGGTCGGGAATGACCTTGTAACGACATGGTGTTAGCGACTGTACCCCATCTATCGTTATCGTGTCGGTTCCGGCACCCATAATCTTCGCGCCCATTGCATTTAGAAAACGCTGCAAATCTTGAATTTCCGGCTCACGCGCGGCGTTAGTGATCGTTGTTCGGCCTTCTGCCAGAGCAGCGGCCATCATAATGTTTTCCGTAGCGCCAACACTCGGGAAAGTTAAATGAATGTCGGCGCCCCGCAATTTATCCGCCCGGCAAATAATACGGTTGCCGAGCTCTTCTATCTCTGCGCCAAGCGCCTTTAAACCCTCTAAATGCAGATCAATCTTTCTTTCGCCAATTGCACACCCGCCAGGCTGGTAAACCTGCGTTTCTCCAAACCTAGCCAGCAAAGGTCCCATTAGAAAAATAGAAGAGCGCATCTGTCTCATTAACGATTCCGGCACGTGGGATGTATGTGCAGTATCTGTGTCCAGCACGACTGTTCCTCCCGAATGCTCGGCGCGGCATCCTAATTCGCGTAAAATGTTCAGCATGACATCGATGTCTAGCAAATCAGGCACATGATCTATCGTTGTTGTGCCATCGGCCAGCAGACTGGCAGCCAGAATCGGCAAAGCGGCATTTTTCGCTCCTTGGATAACTATGGTTCCTGAGAGAGGTTTCCCACCTTCAATCACCAATTTGTCCAATGTATCACCTCCGAATTACCGCTCACCCACCACCAATACTTCCGGCACCAGCAGGATGCCGAAGCGGTCCTGAACGGTGCTTTGTATATGAGTCATGAGGGCGAGAACGTCTTCAGCTGTCGCTTGCCCGGTATTTACGATAAAATTGGCGTGCTGCTCCGATACTTGCGCCCCGCCGAGACTTTCACCCTTGAGTCCCGCCTCTTGAATAAGTCTAGCGGCGTGATCATTAGGCGGATTGCGGAACACGCTGCCTGCTGTTGCAAGCTGCAGCGGCTGCGTTCTCAATCTTCTCTCTTTGTAAGAGGCCATTACAGCGAGGACTTCCTTCTTATCCTTCTCTGCCAGCTCGAGTGTTGCCTCAACGACAATGCCCTTTTGCTCATGCAGAATCGAATGGCGGTAAGAAAAATGCATGTCATCTCGTTCGTAGCGTACCAACTCTCCTGTATCCAGTACAATCTCAGCTGACTTAAAAATACGTGACACATCCGATCCATGCGCGCCAGCATTCATATAGACGGCTCCGCCTACCGTACCTGGAATTCCCCCCGCGAACTCAAGTCCGGTCAGACCTTCCTTACCCGCCATGACTGATAGCTTAATTAATGAATACGAAGCGCCGGCTATCACCAGCGATCCTTCAAATCGCACGTAATCTAACCCTCTGTGCGGTTTAATTACAACGCCGCGAATGCCTTTATCACTCACCAGCATGTTTGAGCCTCTGCCCAAATTAGTCCAGGGCAGTTGATGCTTTTGCACCAAACGAACCGCAGCAACTAATTCTTCTTTGCTCCGAGGGAGGATTAATATATCAGCGGGACCGCCGATTTTCCATGTTGTATAGTTCGAGAGCGGTACGTTATACAAAACTTCGCCAAGATTGGCTTGTTCCAATTCCGCTTTAAATGCTTCCATTAGTTGAACCTCCTTAAGGATTGCAGGGCAAAACCTGCCTTGTACGCATCGTTTAGGAATTGCAGAGCAAAACCCGATCGCATGCACATGACTTGCTGAATAAATGATAATGAAACGATTCGCTGATCTCCGTATGCAAGCTCTAAAACGCTGCAGCCGGATCGTTTTGTTGCAACAACCGCTCCTTTCGGGCGACGGTCACGAATATAGTGTATCCTATGCCCTTATAGGCTCTTGTGTGACAATGGCCCATATTGAACGGACCGTTCCCGAATCGGATGATATCTGATTTGCTTGAGGCAAATCGTGCTGGCTAAAGTTTTGCGTCTATCCCGTTTATACTTCTCAAGCAATACCCGCTGCCGAATTCGAGCTAACGAGAACAGCCTGTACTTTTCGAATGTAAGCCGTATGAAAATCTAACCTTCCATATCGACAGCAATATCCGGCTTGAAAGGCCGCAGCCGCGTGAAAGCTAGCTGCAAACCGATCAAAAGCCGGACATTTGAATTCATTATGTTCTAAATGGCCAATCCAATCAGGCATCCACCCTCACCTCGAATATCGAGAGATGTTCAATAAAATGCCCAGTGCCGTTAATAAAAGCGTAAGCGACGAACCGCCGTAGCTGACGAGCGGCAGCGTTATGCCCGTTACTGGCATCATGCCGATGACGACGCCTATGTTAATGAGCACTTGCACGCCGACGATGCCGGTAATGCCAACAGCAAGCAAGCTGCCAAAAGTATCCGGCGCGGCAATGGCTGCACGAACGCCTCTCCAAATAACGATTAAAAATAATAAGATGAGCGTAACTCCGCCAATAAAGCCGAGTTCCTCCGCTAATATCGAAAAAATAAAATCGGTTTGCGGCTCCGGCAAATAGCTGAACTTTTGACGGCTCATGCCAAGGCCAAGCCCTACTAATCCGCCAGGCCCAATCGCGTACAGAGATTGAATGATTTGATAGCCCCCGCCTAGCGGATCTGCCCATGGATCAAGAAAATTCGTTATTCTTTTCAAGCGATACGGCGCTGCGATAACCAGTCCGATAAAACCTACAACACCGATCATCGCCAGCCCGCCCAAATGAGCCATTCTAGCGCCAGCCGTAAAGATAAGCAGCAAGGATGCGCCTACCATAACCGCACCGGTTCCAAGATCGGGCTGAAGCATAATTAAGCCGAAGGCTAGTCCCACTAAACCAAGCGGCGGCATTAGCCCTTTCGTGAATTGCGTAATCGTCTGCTGCTTCTCTGAGAGCCACTTCGATAGAAACAGGATCATGGCCAGCTTCATAAATTCCGAAGGCTGAATGCCGAAGGAGCTGATGCCGAGCCAGCTGCGGGCACCGCCGCGCACGACCCCGACACCGGGAACCAAAACGAGCAGCAGCAGTCCAAAGCAAACAATTAACGCCATCGGCGCCCACTTTTTCCATACGGTATAGGGCGTATTCATTGTAAATAGTAACGCACCTACACCTAAAGCGGCAAATATAACCTGGCGCTTCACGAAATAGAAACGATCGCCGAATTCATGAAAAGCTAGCACTGCACTAGCGCTGTATACCATAATCAACCCGATTGCGAGAATGAGCCCAATTGCAGACAACATCCAAATATCCGGGGCAGAACGCGCTTTGGCCATAGCGAACACACCTCTTAGCATGGGAAAGTAGGGACATGCCCCCTACTTACAAGGTATGCGCCGAATCTTTAAAAATGCGCCCTCTTTGCTCATATGAGGCAAACATATCCCAGCTAGCGCATGCAGGCGATAATAGCACGATATCACCTGTCTCAGCTATAGCTGCTGCTTGCTTCACCGCTTGTCGCAGGACGGACTCGGCGTCCTCACTAGGTTCGACGATTTCTATCTTGCCTAAACCTGCTAGCTCAGCAACCCGGGCCAGCTTCTCGCTTGTCTGGCCAAATGTAACGAGCGCTTTGAGGCGTTCGCGGAATAAAGGAACAAGCTCCATATAATCAGAGCCGCGGTCAAGCCCGCCAGCTACCAGCACGATCGGCGCTGCGAAGGATTGAACCGCAATCGTAGTCGCGACTGGATTTGTCGCCTTGGAATCGTTGTAATATTTGACTCCGTTTACTTCGCGCACGAACTCCAGCCGATGCTCTACGGCATCAAACTCCCTGAGCGGCGCTATAAGCTGATCCGGGGCAACTCCTGCAGCTAAGCTGGCTCCAATAGCCGCAAGCGCGTTAGCAGCGTTGTGACGCCCTGGTATGCCAAGCTCGGAGACTGGCAAAATCGTTATTTCCGAATCTTCTCCTTGTCGGAATACGATCTGTCTATTTTTTGCCGCTTCCTGCTCTTGCGAATCAACGACATCCAGCTCATATGGCGGCTCAATATAAATACCTGTGTCCAGCCGCTCATAAAGGGAAAACGGAAGCTGCTGCGCGACGAGAAATTCGGATAGCGCTCTGCATTCCGGGTCATCCCAGTTAACGACAGCCACATCATCCTCGGTTTGGTTATCGAACAGCTTGGCTTTGGAATTGACGTAGTCATCCATATCGCCATGATAATCCAGATGCGTCTCTGCAATGTTTAGCAATAGCGCGATATGGGGGCGAAAGGCATTCGTCCCTTTAAGCTGAAAGCTGCTGAGCTCTGCAACGATCCATTGGTCCGGCGTTGCCTCCTGGGCTGCTTCGCAGAGCGGACGGCCGATATTTCCTGCAACGATGGGCTTCAAGCCCGCAGTGCTTAAAATTTCGCCGATCCAAGTCGTCGTCGTCGTTTTGCCGTTTGAGCCTGTTATGCCTATGATCGGGGCAGGAGATAACCAGTAAGCCGCTTCTACCTCTGTAATGACTTCAACGCCAAGCTCCTCCGCTCTCTGCACAGGCGGAGACGTGTACGGGATGCCGGGGTTTTTAATCAACAGCGCCGTTTCCTCTGTAATTAGATCGTCTGGGTGGTAGCCGCATAGCACAGAAATGCCCAAAGCAGTCAATTCGTCCGCTTCGGGGCATAATTCGCGTTTTTTCATGTCGTTCACTACGACGTCAGCGCCTAATTGATGAAATACTTTCGCTACGCTAACCCCGCTTCTAGCCAAGCCTAGTACGACAACTCGGCGGCCTTGATAAGATGCCGGATGATTCATAACTGACAGTCCCTTCTATGGATACATGAAGCGGCCCCAAATAAATCGGCAGCCGCTTTTTCATTACATTTGTCTCAATTATATAACAAAAAGAAGTCCAATTGCTGCAAGCACTAATCCAACGAGCCAAAACACGGTAACGACCTTCCATTCGGACCAGCCTACCAGCTCGAAATGGTGATGGATCGGACTCATTTTGAAAATGCGCTTGCCTCTGAGCTTGAATGAACCTACCTGCAAAATAACCGAAAGCATTTCGAGTACGAAAACACCGCCAATAATGATAAGCAGAAGCTCGGTCTTCGTCAAAATCGCCACTGCCGCAATCCCGCCGCCAATGCCGAGCGAGCCCATGTCACCCATGAACACCTTTGCCGGATGCTTATTGAATACGAGAAAGCCTAGCACAGCGCCGACCATAGCGGCAGAGAACACCGCTGATTCATGTGCCGACGTTTGCAGCGCGACAACGGTGAATGCGCCAAAGGCGATTGCGCTTGTGCCCGCGAGCAGGCCATCAAGACCGTCGGTGAAATTAACCGAGTTGCTTGCTGCGAACATAATAATGACGACTAGCGGGTAGTAGAACCAGCCTAGGTCAAAGCCCCAGCTTGTGCCCGGCATCGTAATTTCGGTGCTGTGGTGCATATTGTAGAGCATCGCGCACACGATTATGGAGAACAGCAGCTGGCCGAACAGCTTTTGCCTAGCAGTGAGGCCAAGCGATCTTTTGAAAACAATTTTAATGTAATCATCCAGAAAGCCTACTAAGCCAAAGCCGAGCGAAGCCGTCAACAGCACCCAAAACTCCGCCGTTTTATCGGAAAACTTCAGAAAGGCAATCATGAGCGCAATCATAATAATGATGCCGCCCATCGTTGGCGTTCCGCTTTTTTTCAGATGGCTTTGCGGGCCTTCCGTACGAATTTGCTGGCCAAACTTCAAGCGGCGTAGCAGCGGAATGAACAATGGTCCGAGCAAAACCGCTAGCAAGAAGGAGGCGCCTATCGAAAATAAAATGACCATCATGTCCATTTCCTCACCCCACTTCCAAAGCTTGGACAATCTGTTCCATCCGCATGCCGCGCGAACCTTTTACAAGGACGATGTCCGTTGGCAAAAGCTGATTGCGCAGCCACTGTACAAGCTCATCTTTCTCTTCAAAATGACGAATCGCATCATTCGCAGAAGCGCTTGGAAATTGCGACTTCACACCCTGCGAGATATGCTGCGCGACCGGTCCGAACGTAAGGACCGCATCGGCTTTGCTAGGCGTAATGTAAGCTCCGACATCGAAGTGCATCTTCTGCTCATCCGGCCCGAGCTCCAGCATGTCGCCAAGCACGATCCATTTGCGTGTATAACCTTCCAATTGCTCGACAAGATCAATCGCCGCGCGAACAGCTGTAGGGTTTGCGTTATAGGCGTCGTTCAAAAGCATCGCGCCATTAAAAGCTCGTACGGGCTGAATACGCATGCCTGTCAGCTTCAAGTGGCTTAAGCCTTCGATGATCTTTGCAGCCGGAACGCCGAAGAAGCGTCCAATTGCGATCGCGGCAAGCGCGTTGCTGACATTATGCTGACCGGGCACAGGAATTCGCACGGTCCCGATTCCGCTTGGCGTTCCGTTATAAATCGCTGTAAACGAAGCGGCTTCCGATTCAATGACGATGTCGGCAGCGGACCATTCATTATGCGCAGCTAAGCCAAAGGTGCGGCGCACGATGCCAGCCGGCAGCACGGAGCGCTCAAGCTCGGTTTCGAGCAGCGGCTCGTCGCCGTTATAAAGCAGCAAGCCATCCTCGCTTAAGCCGAGAGCGATTTCCAGCTTCGCTTTGGCAATGCCAGCGCGCGAGCCCAGATGCAGCAGGTGGGCGTCGCCAACGTTAGTAATGATCGCGGCATCCGGCTGCGCTATCTTCGTAAGTAGCTCGATTTCGCCGAAGCCGCTCATGCCCATCTCAAGGACGGCTACCTCCGTGTCCTCCTCAAGCTGAAGCACGGTCAGCGGCAAGCCGATATGATTGTTCAGGTTGCCTTCCGTCTTGTGAACCTTATAAGAGGTTCCGAGAATAGCAGCCGTCATATCTTTTGTCGTTGTTTTGCCGTTGCTTCCCGTTATCCCAACGACGCGCACGACTAACTCGCTTCGGTAGGCGGACGCAAGCCGCTGCAAAGCAACGAGCGTATCCCCTACGATGAGGAGAGGCACGTCGGACATCGATTCCGGCACCTCGCGCCCCTTCTGCCATAGCGCAGCTACCGCTCCGTTATGAACGGCTTGCTCCAAATAGGCATGCCCGTCGAACTGCTCGCCAACGAGCGGAATGAACAACTGGCCCGCAGCAGCCTGCCGCGAGTCAGTCGTTACACCCGTTATCATTAGTTCCTTATTGCTTCCATTCCATCTTGCGCCGCTCATTTCGGCCATTTGCTTGATCGTACGTTTAATCAATGTATGATTCCCCTTATCGCTTCTTTCGCTACTTTTCGATCATCAAAAGGATATTTGACTCCGTTGATATCTTGGTAGGTTTCATGACCTTTCCCCGCAATCAATACTACATCGCCTTGGCTTGCCATTTCAACCGCTTTTTGAATTGCCGCCTTCCGGTCGGCAAGTAATTCATATGTGGAAGGATCGATTTTACCTTTAATAAGACCATCCTCAATATCCTTAAGTATAAGCTCCGGCGGCTCCGTGCGCGGATTATCCGAAGTAATAATCGCGTAGTCTGCATATTTAACGGCAATTTTTCCCATTAGCGGCCTCTTCGACCGATCCCGGTCGCCTCCGCAGCCAAATACGCAGATAATTCGCTGCTCGGCAAACTGCTCGATCGCCCGCAGCACATTTTCCAGACCATCCGGCGTATGTGCGTAATCGACGATCACGGCGAACGCTTGCCCGGCATTAACTGCCTCAACGCGTCCGGGAACGCCGGGAATCGCGCTTAAGCTGCGTGCAATCGCCTCCAGCTCCACCCCTTCAAGAAGCACGGCGCTAATTGCGGCAAGCGCATTGTATACATTGAACTTGCCCGCCATTTGAAGCGTTACGTCCGTCTCTCCCCGAAAGGTTTGGACATGGAAAGAAGTTCCCTGCGCCGTAATACGAATATTCGAGGCGCGAACATCCGCCTCCTTATCGATCCCGTAGGTCACCACCTCCGATGCCGTCAGCTCCGCGTATTCTGCGGCAGCGGCGTCATCCGCGTTTAGAACAGCATAGGAACGCTCGCTCTCCTCAGCCGTATACTCATTGCCCAGCCTCGAAAAAAACAAGCCTTTCACTGCCGCATATCGATCCATCGTTTCATGGTAATCTAGATGGTCCTGCGTCAGATTCGTAAACACCGCCGTCCGAAAACGGCAGCCCTTCACCCTGCCTTGCTCCAGCGCGTGAGACGATACTTCCATTGCGCAATACTTCGTGCCCGCATCGCGCATTTCCCCAAGATAACGCTGCAGCTGCAGCGTCTGGGGGGTCGTGCTCGTCATCGGAAACGAAAGCCCTGCGTAACGACGCTCTATCGTGCCGATCACGCCGGTTGGCTTATGCTGATCATTCAAAATTTGCTCAATCAAATACGTGGTTGTCGTCTTGCCGTTCGTGCCCGTGACACCGATTAATTTGAGCGTGTGGCTTGGATATTCGTAAAAATGATTGGCGATGACTGCCATTGCAAGCCTGCAATCCCTAACTACAATTTGCGGAAGCGACAAATTAAGCGGCCGCTCCACAATAAGCGCAGCAGCCCCGGCCGCGGCTGCTTGAGGCGCAAACAAATGGCCATCAACGGTGTGACCTCTTAGGCAGATAAACAATTGACCCTCGCTGATGCTCCGTGAATCGGTTTCGATGCCGCTTAATTCCGTTTCCCCATCGCCCATGAGCCGCGCGGTTGCAAGCAGCTCCGCAACATCCTTTAAACGCATCTGCCCCACTCCTCCCTTAAGCGCTGACGGAGCATCGATATGCCGCCCTCAGCACCCTCGTTAACTACCATTATAGTCAATGGGAGTGGGATATATTATCGTCTTCGCCCAAATAGATCCGAATCGTTGAACCGCGGTCAACGCGGGTTCCGGCAGCTGGAGCTTGCCTGATAACCGTTTTTCCCGAGCCTGCTGACGTTAGATTAAAATTCATGTTCAGATCCTCATACAAATCCGACACGGTTTTGCCCACCAGATTAGGCACCGTCACGATCGGAGTTTCGCCGTACTTATAGATCCGGTCGATCTGCTTCTCGCGGGAAGGCACTTCCAAGATCGACAATGCGTCCTCCATAATATTGCGGACGATCGGCGCTGCGACAACGCCCCCGAACTGAATTCCCTGCGGATTGTCGACCGCTACGTAAATAACGATTTGCGGATCATCCGCCGGAGCAAATCCTACGAAGGAAACGATATGCTCATTCGGTGAATAACGGCCGTTAATAACCTTCTGCGCAGTACCCGTCTTGCCGCCTACGCGGTAACCGTCGATGAAAGCATTTTTACCGGTTCCCTTCGCCACTACGCTCTCAAGCGCTTCGCGCACTTGCTTCGAAGTATCCTCCGAAATAACCTTGCGCACGGCCTCTGATTTGACGGTCTCTACGGTCGCGCCGGTTTCTGGGTTAATCCAAGACTTCGCTACATGAGGCTTGTATAGCGTTCCGCCGTTAATGGCGGCAGATACCGCTGTAATTTGCTGGATCGGCGTAACCGACACCCCTTGGCCGAACGCTGTCGTGGCTAGCTCAACCGGTCCGACCTGGCTGAGCTTGAACAAAATCCCGTTTTCCTCGCCGCCTATATCGATGCCTGTCTTTGTGCCAAAGCCGAAGTTCTTAATATAATCGAACAGCTTCTCTTTGCCAAGCCGCTGGCCAAGGGTTACGAAGCCGGGGTTGCATGAATTTTCAACTACCTCCAGAAACGTCTGGCTGCCATGTCCGCCCTTCTTCCAGCAGCGGAGCCTTGCACCGCCAACCTCGATAGCGCCGGGATCGAAGAAGCGTTCGTTTTTCAAATCTACCTTCTTCTCCTCCAGAGCAGCGGCAAGCGTAATGATTTTAAAGGTGGAGCCCGGCTCGTAGGTCATCCAAATCGGCAAGTTGCGGTTGTAAACCTCCGTCGGCACCTCGCGGTACTTATCCGGCTCGAACGTAGGACGGCTTGCCATTCCGAGAATCTCTCCGTTATTCGGGTCCATCGCTATGGCGATAATGCCGTCCGGCTGCAGCTTCGTCATCGCTTGATCAAGCTCTCGCTCCATGACGGTCTGAATTTGCTTGTCGATCGTAAGCTGCATCGTAAGCCCGTCCTTCGGCTCGACGTAGGTATCCGACGAATTCGGCATTTGCCTGCCGGCTGCGTCAGACAAAAAAGATACGCTGCCGCCGATGCCGCTAAGCTCGGTATTGTATTTGGCTTCAATGCCCGTTAAGCCTTGATTGTCGATTCCCGTAAAACCGAGCACATGCGCAGCAAGGCTGCCATACGGATAAAACCGTTTGTTATCTTCGGCAACAACGATGCCAGGAAGATCCAGCGCGCGGATTTGTTCCGCCTTGTCTATCGTAATCTTTCGGCCGCCTGGCCCAAGCTTTACGATCATTTTCCCTCTTTTGATCTTGTTGAAGAGCGTCTCCTGCGACATGTCGAGCAGCGGGGCAAGCGCGGCTGCAACCGCCTGCTGATCTTTGATCTGCACAGGAATCGCGTAGACAGTTGGAGAGCTGACGTTGTAGGCGAGCTGTATCCCGTTGCGGTCGACAATCTCTCCGCGTTTAGCAACGTACGGAATATCGCGCCGCCATGAGTTCTCCGCTTTATCTGCCAGCTCCTCGCCTTGCCACAACTGTACATAGCTTAGTCTGATACATAAGGCGAGAAATGAAATTCCCGCCAATATAAGTACGATAAATAAACGTCGCCTGACCGTTACATTGGATACCTTCACAACTTGTTCCCCCTCCGCTTGACTGTTTCGAAAGGAGCGCTCGATGACGCTCATTCCCAGATTATTCGGGACAAGCGAAGGATAGAACAAGCTTTAGACGAAGGCAGCCGCCTTCGTCCGTGTTTAATTATTGCTTATTCGCCAGAGGCGTTGTTGTTGGTACTGGCGTTGCTGCTTGCATTCGTCGTTCCGCCAGAGTTGGCGGCATCATCTGATGCTTTCCCGCCCGGTTCGGAATCACCCTGAGGGGTATCTGCATCGTCCTCATTTGCTTTCCCTTCGGCATCCGAGTCTTGCCCTGCCGTATCCTTTTGCCCGTCTGCGCCAAGCGGCGGAGCGAGCTTGACGCTCAATACCCTTACGTTATTTAACGTCTCTTCCTTCTGGGATACAACAAAGCCTTCCCCATCCGGAATAAGGCGTATGCCTATGAGCGAGGTGATTTCCAGCGCGTCACGGAGCGACACGCCTTTCAAATCCGGAATTGCCAGCTTCTCTTTCTGCTCGGTAATCAAATAGATTTTCTGAGTCGGATGAACGGATGAGCCTTCCGCTGGAATTTGCTGCAAGACCGTCTTTCCGTTTCCAACCTGTTCGAACGTCATCGCTTTTGCTTTTAATTCAGCCTTTGCCTGCGCAATAGGAAGCGCGGTTACTTTAGGAACCGTTATCGAAACTTCCTTCTTCACGTCATCCGTCTGCGTAGGGTAATTAGGCGCTACGCCCATTTTGCGCAAGCTCTTCAGCACGATTTGCTTAAACGCCGGAGCAGCAACCCTTCCTCCACCGACGGTAGGGTCATTGGGTTCATCCACAACGACATATACGACAATTTTAGGATCATCAACAGGCGCGTATCCGATAAACGAAACGACGAACTTTGTTGTGGAATATTTATTGTCGATTACCTTCTGAGCTGTACCTGTTTTTCCCGCAACCCGATAGCCTTCGATATAGGCGTTTTTACCGGTACCCTTCTCTTGATCGGATACTACCTGCTCCAAATATTCGCCGACCTTGCGCGATGTTTCCTCCGAGATCACCTGACGAACGACCTTCGGTTCGATTGTCTTTGTCGTTTTGGTTGTCGGGTCCGTGATGCTCTTAACGATTTGCGGTTGAAGGAGCTTGCCGCCATTCGCAACAGCCGCAACGGCTGCCACTTGCTGGATCGGCGTAACGGATACCCCTTGTCCGAACGTTGCATTCGCAATCTCGCTCGCGTACTGAAAGCGAATGGAGCCGGTAAGCTCACTGCCAAGCTGTATGTTCGTTTTTTGTCCGAAGCCGAAATTCGTATAATAATCTCTCAGCTTCTGCTCTCCTAATCTCTCATATCCCAGCTTGACGAATGCAACGTTACTGGAATATTTCAAGCCATCCAAAAAGGAGATCGTCCCCCAGCCCTCGCGCTTAATATCGCGAATAGGCTTTGGAATGCCTTTAATTTTAATCTGGCCTGATTTGTACATCTCCTCCGGATTAAATACGCCTTCTTCCACTGCCGCTGCCAATGTTACGATTTTGAACGTTGAACCTGGCTCGTACAAGGATTTGATCGCATGATTATAGGAGTTCGAATTGTTTTTCCAAAATTCATTCGGATCATATTGCGGCGTATTGGCCATGGCCAATATTTCCATCGTATCCGGATCTGCTGCAATAACCGTCGCGCTCTTAGGCGCATACTTTTTCACAATATCCAGCAGAGCTTCCTCCGCGTAGAACTGAATATCGTTATCGATAGTCAAGTTAATATTTTGGCCGTCCTTGGCAGGCTGATATTCCACATCGCCCCCAGCGAGCTGCACGCGCTTTCCGTCTTTCTCGTACTTTATAAAGCCGTTAGTGCCGCTTAGCTGATCGTTGAAAAAAGCTTCTACGCCAGTCATCGCTGCGCCTTCCCGGTCCAAATATCCAACTAGCTGCGAAGCTAAAGTTTTTCTAGGATAATAGCGTTTCAAACTTTCCGCCAATTCAATGCCGACATCAGTCACCTTCTTCTCTTTGGACAACTTCTCACGAAACTCTTTGATTTTATCGGCATGCGTTTTGTCGATCTGCCAGCCGCCTTTACGCACCTCCCGGTTAACCACGTATGTACCATCGTCTTTTTTGGCGGTTACATTTTTCCGAAGCTCATCCTTCGAAATGCCAAGTATTTCGTTCAAGCCGTCAACAATATCCTCCGTCAGATCCTCTTCATTAATCAATTTGGGATTAACCGAGACATTATAGGCGATCGTGTCCATCGCCAGCACATTTCCCGCTCGATCGGCAATCGTGCCGCGTTTGGCGACAATCTCTTCCGCAGCTGACCATCTCTTCTTCGCCAGATCATAGTACTTCGCGCCCTCTACCACCTGCACGAAATAGATTCTGCTTATTAAAATGAGAAAAAGGAGGGTCATTACCCCTCCAAACAACAGTGTCCGCAATCTAATTCTCTTTTTCATCATCATTCACCCTGATCACTCATTGCCGTTTTCAACTCTTTGTCGTTAGTCGTTACCGTTATTCCGCCCTCAAGCGAGCTAACCATTCCTTGCGACTCGGCAAGCTTACGGATGCGTTCAGGATCGCTTAGCATTTCAACCTGCTTCTTCAAATCTTCCATTTCAATGTTCATCGTTTGGTAGTCGCTGTTCAGCTTCTTAATGTCGAGGTTCATATCATAGATTTGCGCGTAGCGAAAAATAATGACACCAGCAACTACAACGCACATTAATACGGTGAACATGTACAACAGCTTTTCTTGAACCGGTAAGGATTTGCGAGTTTTAACCAATCGTTTCGTTTCTTTAATAACGGTTTGCTGATCCTGCTTCCGCTTAGGTTGCAGCGCCAAATTGCCATTCACATACGCCAATTCAAATCCCCCTCTTACAATTTTTCTGCTACTCTAAGCTTTGCAGACCTTGCGCGCGGATTAAGCTCAAGCTCTCTCTCGGAAGGCACTACCGGCTTGCGGTTCACTAATTTTACCGTCCCGCTGTTGCCGCAAACGCATAGCGGAAAGTCGGGTGGACAAGTACATTTCTCCACAAACTTCGCGAACATTTGCTTGCAGATGCGATCCTCCAACGAATGGAAGGTAATAACGGATGCTCGGCCGCCGGGCGCTAAGCAGCGAATCGCCTGCTCCAGTGCTTCTTCTTCTGCGCCTAGCTCATCATTTACTGCGATGCGTAGCGCTTGGAAGGAGCGCTTGGCCGGATGTCCGCCCGTACGCCTAGTTGCTGCCGGAATCGATATTTTGATTAGCTCGGCTAACTCGCCTGTTTTCTCGATTGGCGCCTTTTCTCGCGCTTTCACAATGTTTCTTGCGATGGAGCGGGCGAACTTCTCTTCGCCGTAGCGGTCCAATATGCGGGAAATGTCACGTTCATCCCATGTATTGACGATTTCATGAGCCGTGAGGTCACCCTCCCGATCCATGCGCATGTCAAGCGGGGCGTCATGATTGTAGCTGAAGCCGCGCTCCGCCTCGTCAAGCTGCGGGCTTGATACGCCTAGATCGAACAAAATGCCGTCCACCTGCGGGATGCCGTCCTGCATAGGAACGCCGCATCCTCTTAGCTCCTGTTCTAAATCACGGAAATTGCTTCTTACCAGCGTTACTTTATCCATATATGGAGCAAGCCTAACGCGAGCATTTTCCAGCGCCCAGTCATCCTGATCGAATGCGATTAACCGCCCTCCTTCGCCTAATCGGGACGCGATAAGCTCACTATGCCCGGCCCCTCCAAGCGTACAATCGACGTAGATGCCGTCCGGCTTAATAGCTAGACCGTCAACCGCTTCTTCCAAAAGTACTGTAATATGCTGAAACACGCCTCAGCCCTCCCATTCTTGTTGTCCATTCTAGAAGTTGAAATCAAAATCGACGAGCTTCTCAGCGATTTCGTTGAAAGTTTGCTCCGACTGCTCATAATAGCCGTCCCAGTTCTGTTTGCTCCAAATTTCTACGCGGCTGGAGACGCCTAGCACCATGCAATCTTTGTCCAGCTTCGCATATTCGCGAAGATGGCCCGGTATGTTTACCCTTCCCTGTTTATCAAGCTCACATTCGGTAGCACCGGAAAAGAAAAACCGGGTAAAAGCACGCGCATCTGATTTCATTAGCGGCAATGATTTTAATTTTTGCTCCAAAACGCTCCACTCACTCATGGGATATACGAATAAGCAATTGTCTAAACCGCGGGTAGCAATGAACGAGGTTCCTAGTGATTCGCGGAATTTCGAAGGTATGATGATGCGGCCTTTCTCATCAATGCTATGTTGATATTCACCCATAAACATGACTTCGACCCACCCCTTCCCCCGTATCCACCACTTTGCCCCACTTTTCCCCACTAAGATACAATAGTTCGCCACCTAAAATAAAAATCCTGCTCCAAGAGCAGGATTTTTCTAAAATATTTCATAGTATTAATGATTCTTAATCTTTAAACGGTTGGCGGCTGCCCTTCCTCATCTGAATTCGGCATTTTGTTCGTCTTGGTCACCTTCTTCTTCCTCCGGTAAATCCAAACGGCAGGTATAGCAATGACTGCAATAACTGCTGCCACCGGTACTGCCCCCGCCAGTACAATGAGCAATAGGTTTATGGCATCCCATACGACCTTCGTGCTGCCTGTTATCGCATCTGACATTCTGCCGCCCAAGCTCGGCTTCTCTACATTTTCTTTTTTCAGCTCTTGGTTTGTTTGGTACAGGCGCAGCTCCACAGTAGAGAAGGCTACGTTATTATCCAAATAACGAATTCGTCCCTTGATGCGCTCAATTTCGAGCTGTACCTCCGAGAGCTGCGCTGAAAATTTCAATAGATCATCCGCTTTAACAGCCCCATCCATCATCGCAAGCAGCCTTGTCTCCACTAGCTGCCTTGCCTTTAGCCTGGATTCAAGATCCACATATTCATCCGATACGTCTTTGCCGCCGATATTTCTTTCAAATGTTTTATGCTCGATAAGCTCGATCCGGTCGATAAATGACATAAATCCGGCTGCCGGAACTTTTATAGTATAAGTAGAACCGATTTCCCCTTCATGCCTTGTATCTTGAAATTGCAAAATATATCCGCCGCTTTGGTGAATCGCATTGCGAAGCGAAGCTGCGGCTTCTGCCAGCTCATCCACCTGCATGCTTAACGCAGCGGTATAAATAATTTTCTGGTTAAAGCCCTCTGCACCCGCTGCAGTCTCAGAAGAAAAGCCGCCGCCTGCAGCCGTATCGCTTTCTCCTCCAGTTGTCACGGCAGTATCAGTCGCAGCTTTATCCCCGATGGATTCACTGCTGCTTTCAGCATTGGCGCCCTCCATTGGCGCTGACTCCGTTGCCGCTTTGTCGCTTGCAACATTGGAGTTTGACGAGGCACAGCCTGCCAACAACCCAATCAACAAAATAAAAATAACCCAAGTACAATATTTTTTTGTCTGTTTGTACAAAATAATCCCCCCTTACCGTTTCACTTCTAGACGCGGTTTGGGAATAAAAGGTTACAAAACAAAAAAAAGCCGCGATTGCTCGCGGCTTCCCAATTCATTATTCTGCTTCTTTCCAGCTGTCCAAGTAAGCGGCCTGCTCATCAGTGAGCTTATCGATGCCAAAGCCAAGCGATTGCAGCTTGAGGCGCGCTACCTGCTCATCAAGCTCATAAGGCACGTTAACGACCTTGCTTCCGATCGCTTTGTATTGCTCGTTCACATATTTTAGAGCAACGGCTTGAAGCGCGAATGTCATATCCATAATTTCCGCTGGATGTCCGTCGCCGGCAGCCAAATTAACAAGACGTCCTTCTGCTAACAAATAGATGCTGCGGCCATCCTGCAGCTTATATTCTTCGATGTTGCGACGGACCGTACGCACGCTAGCCGATAATGCAGCAAGCTCTGGCTTGTTCGCCTCAACGTCAAAATGCCCTGCGTTTGAGATAATCGCTCCGTCTTTCATAACCTCGTAGTGCTCGCCGCGGATAACGTCACGGTTGCCGGTAACCGTCACAAAAAACTCTCCGACCTTAGCAGCTTCAATCATCGGCATAACGGCAAAGCCGTCCATGTAAGCTTCAACCGCTTTGATCGCATCGATCTCGGTTACTACGACATTCGCGCCAAGCCCCTTCGCCCGCATCGCAACGCCTTTGCCGCACCAGCCATAGCCGACAACGACAACCGTTTTGCCCGCGACCATTAGGTTGGTAGTCCGGTTAATGCCATCCCATACCGATTGGCCCGTACCATAACGGTTATCGAACAAATGCTTGCAATACGCATCGTTTACCGCAACCATCGGGAATTTCAAGGAGCCGTCCTTCTCCATCGCTTTCAGCCTAATGATTCCAGTCGTCGTTTCTTCCGCTCCGCCGCGAAGGTTCTCGCCAAGTTCTGGATGCTCCGAGTTCAGAATCGTAGCAAGGTCTCCGCCATCATCAATAATAAGATCAGGCTTCCACTCTAGAGCTTTAATGTTAAGCGCCTTGAACTCTTCAGCGCTTGGATTATATTTGGCGAATACAGTAATGCCATCCTCCACCAGTGCGGCACAAACATCATCCTGCGTTGACAATGGATTGCTTCCGGTAATCGTTACTTCAGCCCCGCCCGCTTTGACAACCTTAGCCAGGTATGCCGTTTTTGCTTCCAAGTGAAGCGCAATCGTAACCTTAAGCCCTTTGAAAGGCTGTTCCTTCTCGAACTGCTCGCGGATCGTATTCAGAACCGGCATATGCGCTGCAACCCAGTCAATCTTCAAATGTCCATCCGGTGCCAATGACATATCGGCTACGATGCTTTTTTCAATTGCACTCATTCCGTATAACCTCCTGTTATTTTACAAATAAACGATTTCATGTCCGCCTTCGCGGCTGTACGGCGCTTCTAGCAGCTTATCTAGCCAATTCAAGCTATATCGATTCCAATAGGCGGTCATATTAAGCACCCGCTCCTGCGGCTTACCCAGCGGCTTAATGGAGTGATGGATACGATCAAGCTGCCTAGTGGACGCTTCGAATTGTTTGTTGAAGGCGTCAACGGTTTTCGAGCCCATGTAATTGATCTGCTCGACGATTTTTTGCATATTCGTGTCTCCGAGCTTAGCAAGTGAAGGCTGAACGGTTGTTGCCAAATCAAGCAATGGTTTGTATAGCTGCTCGAATTGCTGCCTTGCATCTTCGAATTGCTGTTCGATGGACAATCCGTCCTGCTCTTTCAGCCATGCGCTCTTGCGTTCCTCAAAGCGCTCCATGACATCCTCGAAGGAAAGCTCGTATTTGTCCATATGCTTAGCTACCGTTCCTTCTATTAACGTATAGGACATACGAGGCACGATGATCGGCATTTCCATATCAAGCGTACGGAATGCTTCGCCAGTCAAAGCCCAATAGGCAATTTCACCGGGACCAAGCACCGTAGCGAGCACTGGGAACAAATAATCCTGCATAAGCGGCCGTGTCAGCACGTTATTGCTGAGCTGCTCTGGCTGCTCATCCGCAATCTGCAGCAGCTCGTCTTCCGTTAACGACAACTGGCCTCTGCGGTCTTGAAATAGACCGTCCTTCTTATGAAGAAGCGTTCTTTCATCGCCGTTTGCCGAGTGGAACAGAAAGAGATTCGCGCTGCCGGGCGTTACGTCAGCCTGCAAGCTGTACCCGAATTCTTTGACTTTAGATGCGGAAGCGAGATAAGCCTTCTCCAAATCGTCGTTCTTTTCTATGATCTTTCTAAACATAGGCGCTTCCAAGCCGCGGATCACAGCATGGTCAGCATCCAGAAGAACAAGGCCTTGCTTACCAAATAGATGGCTTAAAATCATAGCGAATAAATCCGATAACGACTTCGCTTTCTGCGACATCTGGCGCAATTCCTCAAGCAGCAACGGCTTGAATTCCGAATGCGGCAGCGCTTGCTCGAGCTCAGCCAGCAGCTCCGTCCACGCTTCCTCTGAAATCGTGGTGCGGCTTACTGAGGTGCGCGCCCCTTCTGGCCGTGCGGCTGATAGCTTCCGCATTTCCTGCTCGGCAGTCAGTACATAAGCATGGTTGGCTTCATCCCAGTCATGGTCCTCGCCAGCGACCCAAAAAACCGGTACGACTGTCCGTCCTAGCTGCTCGCTCGCAGATTTAGCCGCTCCAATAATGGAAACCGCCTTATGTATGACGAGCAACGGACCGGTCCATAAGCCGGCTTGCTGACCTCCCACGACAACCGGCGCACCTTCTGCAATCGCTGATATCGATGCGAACACTTCAGGCGCGGCGCCTGCCGCCTCATTGTAAGCACGAAGCGCTCGCGCAACTTCGGCAGCCTCAGCTCTCACATGGCTGCTTTGCTCCAAACGTTTAAACCGTCTATCCCAATCTTGCTCCGCTCCCGCGTGATAGCCGTACAATGCTTCGATACGGTCATCAGTGCGGTGTATATAAGCCTCTGTCAAAGGCTGAGCGCTTGGCAATGAATAAGTTTCTGTTCTCATAGCGCAGCCTGTAACCTCCTGCTTGATAGTCGTCTATGCGACTTAAAATGTAGTAAACTGAATATTTTAATTGTACACAAAGGTGAAGCCGTCCGTCAAAGCAAAAACACCTCTTCTTTATAAGAGGCGTTTTAATGGATGTTATGTAGATTATGCGGTCAGCATCAATTTGCCAATGAAAATACACATGAATACGACGTAGAGCAAGCTCATCGAGAAGAAACTTAGCCGCCAAATCGTTCGGAAAATCTTTTTGCCGTCGATCGCGCCTCGCTTGCGGAACTGCGCATTGCCGAGCAGTCCGCCTCCTAGCAGCATAAATAACAATATGCCGTAGAGACCAAAATTGCTGCCAAATAAAATATCGAACAATACAGCTACGCACCCGATTAATAATGCCGTCGTAACGTCCATGGCCAGTCGGAATGCTTTCTTTCGATCCTGAATATAAGCCCCATAACCAAATAAGATGATTGCGAAAGGTATGACTGGAATGACCGCCAAATACGCGTATGCATGTTTGATGCTATTCACTATCATCTCCAACGTCTTTCACTCCCTCCCATTCAGCTTCGGATGCAGAGCCTGTACAAGTTCCGTTATGGCTCTGTTAAGCGGTGCCTCAAGGCCTTGTTTCCCAGCTAGCCTGGCAACTCCGCCATTAATCGCATCTATTTCTGTCACCCTGCCTGCCCGAACATCGCTTAGCATGGAGGAAATGTTACGACTGGTTTGCCTGCAAACATCGATAATGAGCTGCCAACCGTCCTCAGGCATGCTCATACCCGCGTTTACAAGGATAAGCTCGGATTCCGCATACAGCTCGCGCATTAGCTTTTCACGGATTGGATGCTCTGGAAGCTGTCCATTCTCCACATCAAAAATCGCCGTTAACGGATTGATGACCGCATTAATAAGAAGTTTATGGAAAATCCGATTCTCCAAATCATTCGACAGAAAAGAGGCAAATCCTGCCGATTGCAGCATAGAAACCAACATATTTTGCGGGAAAACGAGAGATTCATCCTCTTTACGCCCGTTTTCTCCCCACTTGCCCAGCCAAAGCTGTCCCCTGCCGGTATGCTCCACCGTTCGAGAATCAAGACGTTTAGCTCCCTCCGTCGTCACTGCCGCATGCAGCGGCATGTTCGGAAGCTTGCTCTGGATCTGCTCCAAGTGGCCGATCCCATTTTGCAAACACAGCATTGCCGTTCCGTCATTTATCGGGCTGTTTGTCAGCTGGGCTAGTCTCTCTAACAGCCGATCATCCAAATCCGTTTGCTTGACCGTCAGCAGCACCCAACGATAATCCGCTTTTTTATGATTTTGGTCTTTCATCCATCTCCGTTCGCTCGCGCGCTCCATCCATTCGCTTCGCACGCGTATCAACCGTTCGCTAGTCCCGCCAAGCTCAATCAACCTGATTCCTTGCTCCGCAACCAACAAGGCTTGCTCCTCGCTGCGCGTCCATATCGTGACATCAGCGCCCGCATCTGCTAGCTTCGCCCCATAGAGCAGACCAAGCGATCCCCCGCCTACTACATCAATTCGCAAATTTCATTCCTCCCGAGCCCGGCTGCCCGTTATTTTCCAATCATCGTATCAAATCTGGCGAAAAAAAATCAACTGATCATGAAGCGACTAAATCTTATTTTTTTATATTCATTAAAAAGAGAGGCCAGCCATTACAAATGGCCAGCCTCTCACATTTTCGGTTTATAACTTATTCAATACGTTCCAAATTGCCGTTTGCATCCATTTTAAATCTAGGCTTCGCCTCGTCATCATTCGTTAACACGGTCAGCCTTCTTGCACGATCCATAATCTGAATAAGGGTCTTGTAATCATCGTTTACTGCGCGGTAGTCCGTTTGAACATTATTGACCTCTTTGGACAATCTCTCATTCTGGTCGCGCAAACGATATAACTCATCCTCTTTGTCTTTCAGTTCCTTCTCAAACCATTTGATTTGCCGCGTCAAATCCTGATAGGTCGTCTTCCATCCACGGAGAAAACGAATAACAGCATCTACGGACAACCCTTCCTCGATCGAGCTGCTTTCTTGCTTGAAACCACGCTCATCCGTTTCAAAAACGGCAATCGATGATACATGCGGCGTTGCGACAATCGTTTGTTTTTTCAAATAATTTCGTTTCTGGCGCTGCTGCTTTGCAATTTGGATTGCATCCTCATACCGTTTACGAACGCAGCTATTCCAACGGAAGCCGCATGCTGCGGACGTCCGCCCGATTCGTTCGCCTACTTCTTCAAAAGCGGCAAGCTGGGTACTTCCTTCGCGAATATGGCGTAGTGTAACCTCGGCGAGTATTAGATCGTCGTCCGGACTCCACGCATCTTGTCTGACTGCTGTCATGCAACAAAAACCTCCTAACGTAAAGGCGCTTACTTTATCTCTATGCCCTTGGTAGAGTTCATAGAATCTATTGGATACTAAATTGTATAACCAAATTTTCAATTACTCATACATGTTAGCTCTTATTATTGAGCAAACTATATCTAGACTTCGTATGTAGGAATGGCCTTAAATAAAAAATTTGCGATTTCGTCACCGTTTTTGGTTTACACTTATTTCGCCAAACGTTATAATGATCATTAGAAAATCGGGTCGCAGCGAAAGGGGGATGTCATCATGGCACGCATGTATCGGGTACTTGGCTTTTGGACCCTGGTAATCGGACTAATGGCTTTTGCAGGCCATATGACGGAATTTGCGCTTTTATTTTTTGCACAAGCCGTCGCTTTCGTATTTCTGGGCTACTTGAATTTCTCCGAAAGAACTTACATCGTAATGTTCTGGGGATATATGATCATTTCATTCGTGGGTTTCACGTATTGGTCGGTCTTCAAGATGGACTTGCCGTTCTAACAAAGGCGCCACAGAAGATTCGCCTAGGCAGGTCATATACTTAAGCTAAGTGAAAACGAGCTTTGCTGTCATTGACGGCAAAGCTCGTTTCGCGTTTAAGCCATGCAAAAGAACGGTGTCAGCTCCATTAGGAGTGGCACCGTTCTTTTGTCCGCGTTATATTTTGTCCAAAATCATCACTTTAAACGTTTCGCTCATCTGGTCGCTCAGCAGAAGCTGCCTGACGGATCGGTTCATTCTCGCCGCCTTGCTGAAGGGATCGGTGCTGTAATCGTTTTGGAGGAGCTCCAGAACGCCATTTTCGATCAAAAATTGTTTTTGAGTCGAATAGCTGGCAACGCGCCAGCCGTTCTCCTCCGCTTCATGACGAATAAACGTATACGGGACATGTGAGGTCATATCTTGCTCCCCGATCCGTACATAGGGATTGTCGCTTGCCTGATGACGCCAATAGCACATTAGCGTACCGAGCATGCGATGCTCCGCGGTATATTCGCTTGCTTCATGCCCGTAATCGATTAGAATTAGGCGTCCGGTCCTCATTGCCGCTCCGAGCCGCTTAAGGAACGCTGCTGCCGCTGCATGAACCTCCGTCATTTGTCCTTCTCTCAGCTGAATGCCGTCTCGCTCAAGCCAACCGCATATCCGTGAATCTGTAAGCGGCATGCAGACTTCATAAAAACCCTGCACCTCATCGCCAGCAACGCCTATTTCAAGCAGCTCACCGTCTACCCGCTGCACGCGGTGTACGGGAAAAGCGTCCAGCAGCTCGTTTGCGAGCACAAGCGCCGGCTGCTTCAGCCAGCTTGCGTCCCAAGCCTCGTCCGATGAAGCAAGCAAGGGCTCAGCACTCAGCGTATCGCTTATTTCGGCAAAAGCTTCCTTTGCTGCTTGTCCATGCGCCGGATGATCCTCAATCAATATGGATTGGAATCGCTCTGCCCACTCGCTGCTTCTTTTGGCGCCAGCCTCCGCAATTTGTGCAGAAAGCCGCCCCGTACCCGCCCCCCACTCGATAAGCTTCAGAGGCTCGCCTACGGATTCGCTGTAGTTAATTGCGCAGCCAGCAACAACCTCAGCCAGAACATGTCCAATTCCCGAGCTTGTATAAAAATCGCCCTCCTTGCCTACGCGGATTGGCCCCGAGCGGTAATAACCGTAATCCGTATCATATAAACAAGTGCTCATGTAACGATGAAAGGGAATGCAGCTAACCAGCTGCTTTTTCCCTTCACGGTCGATAGGCCAGCCTTTGAATTCCGAATCTGCAATAGCTGCCGCAATAGAGACAGCAAGCGGGTTTTCCTTCATCATAAGGTTCATCCTTTTCCAAATGTAAGATATAATAGAATGGATTGCCGCATAAAATGAATGCTGAGGAGGGACGATGCCGTTGACATTGACAGCCAAGCGTAATCGTAATTCCATAGCAGCCACGGTGATGCTCCTAATTGCACTGCTCCTGATTCGGCTTCCCGTTATGGCAGAGCCTCTGCCGGTTGATGAGGAGGACATGCATTCGCTGCTTGAAAAAAGTTTATCCGTCGTGGAAATCGATAAAGAAATCGTCCGCATTCAAGAGCAAAAGCAGCAGCTTACGCTTACAATGACGGATACGGAGAAGCAGCTTCATCTACAGGAGCAGCAAATCTCGGACAAGCAGGACGAGGCTGGAAGCGTTTTGCGCGCTTATTATATGGGAGATCGCGATTTTTTGTTCCGTGCGCTTTTATCGTTTGATTCATTATCGGAGCTGTTTCAAATGCTGGACTATGCAGAAATTATACTTACGCAAGACAAGCATACCTTGAATACATACGTCGAGCAATACAAGAAGGTGAAGGAAGGCTACCAGAAGCTTGAGACAAGGCAAGACGAGCTGAACACGATCGAGGAGCAGCTGCGGACGCAAAGAGAACGTGTAGTGGCTCTAGAAAAACAGCTGGATGCACAGCTGTCAGGCCGGTCCGATGCCGACCGCATCCGTATTTTGATGAAGGAGCTTACCTCTTACTGGGATACCGCAGGAATCGACGTGGTCAAACAATATTTCCGCGCGCTTTCCAAAGCGATGAAGAAGCTGCCGACCTGGATTCAGGATAACAAGCAGCTGCTTGAAATCAAGGGCTTTCAATACACGATACGTGTGCCTGAGAATGATTTGAACGCGTTTTTGCGCGAGCAAAATGACATTTTCAACAATTTTGCGTTTGAATTCGTTTACGGCAAAGTCGTTGCCCAAGGCAAGCAAGGCAATATGGAAATAAAAGTCGCCGGTCATTATACGGTAGAAAATGAACCAAAAAACGCAATCCTCTTTCATGTGGATGAGCTGCTTTTTAACGGCTTCGCGCTGCCTGACACTACCCGTCGAGCTTTGGAGAAGGAATTTGACCTTGGCTTTTATCCAGATCTAATCGTATCCTTCCTAAAGGCGGACTCCGTCGAAATGTCTGACGGCGAGCTGACGATAAAGCTGAATCTTAAGCTTTGACCAAGTCGCTGATTCCACCTCTTAAAAGCAATGAAGCCCGTCCCGGGTCAAAACGGGGCAGGCTTTTTTCGTTTAATCTACTTGCGCTTTGAGCGATTCGATATAGGCAGTCAGCTGGAATGTCCCTTCGGAAAAATGTTTCCACATCTGCTCCCTGTGCTGCCATTTCTCAGGCCACATCGGATCAGGCAGCGGCATTTCATTTCCCTCCCGCTTCGCAATGAGCACCTTCTTCCACCATGCAGGCGGTATTTGGACCTGATCCGTCTGCAGCGAGCTGTTGAACGAATACAAAGACGCTCTTGCCGGCAGCTGGCCCGATCGGTCGTAGGTCGTCTGCTGGTTGTTCACATCCGTAATTTCTTTGATCCACAGCATCGCCTCCTCTTCCGCCTCGCTGTTGGCGGAGATCGCGTAGCTGTGACCATTCAGCCATGGGGAATATATGTTTTCTCGATCCACGACAAGCTTATTCCTTAGCCCTTCGCTCAGGTTCTCGTAATCATCCCAAGGAATAATGGCAGCCAGCAAATTGTTGCCCTGAAATGAAACCGTTAATTGATCGACTGCACTATTCTCGAAGCGGCTAATATACGTTTCCATCTTTTGCATCCATTCGAGCTGCGCGGCCTGCTTCTCATTTAACGGCTGCATGTTCAGCAGGTTTGATTGATTCGGATCAAATGCGGCAAGCCATATCAGCTGCTGCATTAAATCCCCTGCGCTCCAGTTAACTATGCTTGCCTCGGGATGGAGCTCGATAATGCGCGCAGCAGCAGCTTGGTAAGCTCCAAAATCATTTGGCGGCGCTTTTAACCCTGCTTCCGTCAGCAGAGATCCGCTCCATGCAACCACATATGGATTCACATCCCTCGGAACCCCCCATAAATAACCGTTCCATTTGAGCGGTTCCAGCAGCCCAGGCATCTGATCGGAGAGCGTGTCACCCGTCATCATGCTGTCTGCCGGCTTTAGAAACCCGCGCACGGCAAACGGCCTTACCCAGCCATTATCGAGAAGCATAATGTCTGCCGCTTCCCCCTGCTCGCTCTGAACCACCCACTCGTCATATGCATGGCCGTTGGACGGATCATTCGTTAGTATTACTTGTATATGAGGATATTTCATCATAAAATTCCGATTTAAATCTTGCAGCTGCAGAAACTGCGAATTAGGCAAGGAAACGTTTACATAAATTTCGGTAAGCTGATCGATGACAAGCTCTCCCGGCGCGGGCTGTATATTCGATTTCCCGTCCGGCTTTCCGACGCTTGTCGGATTTGCATCACGCGAGAATGGGATAAGCAATAGTGCTGCTAACAGTAACGCACCGATAATAAACGGCACATATTTTCTGGGAGTCACAGCGTTCTTCCTTTCATCCTTGAATCTACTAAAAATAGGATAACAATAATTTCAAAGTTTGTCCAAATGAACCTGTTATAGGCTGCTGGTAATTAGCGGAAATATACAAAAGCAACAGCGAATGAGCCGTTTGAACCAAGCGGACGGGAAAATATCGATGTCATTTACTATAGTAACAGCAAATGGACCTTTATACAGGAAATTTTCACGCTAAAAGGAGCACTTATGTCCTATATGGCTTAAAACGACAAAACGAGCCTTAGAATCGCTTCTAAGACTCGTTCTTTGCTTTTTGCTTTGAGCTAGTTACAGTAAATCAGCGGCTAGCTGTGCAAGCTTAGAGCGCTCGCCCTTCTCAAGTGTCATATGGCCGCTTGTTCCCTCGTTTTTGAACCGTTCCACAATATGCGTAAGTCCATTGCTGATGGAATCTAAATACGGATGGTCAATTTGCTCCGGGTCGCCCATGAGGACGATTTTACTGCCCTCGCCTACCCGTGATACGATCGTTTTTACTTCATGCTTCGTTAAGTTTTGCGCCTCGTCGATAATGATGAATTGTCCAGGAATGGACCTTCCTCTAATATAGGTAAGCGCCTCGACCTGAATGCTTCCCATTCCCATCAAAATTTTATCGATGTCGCCTGCTTTTTTCGTATCGAATAAATATTCCAAATTATCATATATCGGCTGCATCCAAGGACGCAGCTTCTCTTCCTTCTCACCTGGCAAATAGCCGATATCCTTGCCCATTGGCACTACCGGTCTTGCGATAAGCAGCTTCTTGTACTTATGCTCATCCTCCGTCTTCAGAAGGCCCGCCGCAAGCGCCAGCAGCGTCTTTCCGGTGCCAGCCTTGCCTGTGAGGGTTACAAGCGGGATATCGTCATTTAGGAGCAGCTCAAGCGCCATGCGCTGCTGAGCATTGCGGGCCGTAATGCCCCAAATCGGATCATTGCTTAAAAATAACGGCTCAAGCCTCGCTCCATCTTGGCTTACCTTAAGCAGCGCTGATTTTGAAGTACCCATTTCATCGCGTAAAATAACAAATTCATTCGGATTTAATCGGATGTTCAAATGCAGGTTGTTCACCGTCAAGAAGCGGTAGGTGTAAAATTCATCAATGACTGCCGGATGTACGTAAAGGGTCATATACCCCGTATAGAAGTCGGATGAGACGACGACTCGATCCGATAAATAATCCTGTGCCTGCAATCCAAGCACATCGGCCTTAATGCGAACGAGCACATCCTTGCTTACGAGGACAATGCTTTGCTTTTCCGGCTCATTCTCTTGCTCTATATGGTAATTCAGCGCGACCGCCAAAATCCGATTATCGTTTGACATTTCTCCAAACATTTCCTGCACGCGCATAAAGCTGCGGTGATTCAATTCCACCTTGAGTATGCCGCCGCTCGGAAGCTCGATGCCTTCATGCAGATGGCCTTTTTCACGCATCTTATCGAGCAGACGGGAGATTGAACGGGCATTACGCCCTAATTCATCTGCTAACCTCTTCTTGGAATCAATTTCCTCCAACACGACCGCGGGAATTATGACTTCATTATCGTCGAAAGCAAAAATCGCTTGCGGATCATGAAGCAGCACATTTGTATCGAGCACGAATATTTTTTTCATGAGAACCCTCCCGGCGTTGGATATTCATTAGAGGCCATACATAGCAATTCGCTGCTGCGGGTAGACTATGATTGACAGGTGACTTTTAGATTTTTCAACGATAAAAAAGAGGTGGCAAACATGTTCAAATGGCTAACTTCAGCGATCATTGTTGCGATTGTAGCGACAGGCTGCAGCACCGTCGCACGTAATGAGACATCACCCTCTCCACGAAATAATGGCAAAGTCCATGTACAACAAACTGCGCCGAGGAAAAAGGAAATAAAAGACTCGAAGCAGGTTGCGGCACATCTGGAGCAGTTGGCCAAAGGAGTTCACGGTGTAACGAACGCACATTGCGTCGTGTTCGGCAATACTGCAATCGTTGGCATCGATGTGGATAGCAAGCTGGATCGATCAAGAGTCGGTACGATTAAATACTCCGTCGCCGAAGCCTTCCACAAAGATCCATACGGCATTGACGCTCTCGTTACTGCGGATATGGATCTCTCTCAGAGAATCAATGAAATTGGCGCTGACATCAAGCGCGGCAAACCAATCACCGGCTTTGCAGAAGAAATGGCCGATATCATAGGAAGACTCATTCCGCAGATACCGCGTGACGTTAAGCCGATTGGGCCAGAATCGCAGCAAGCTCCTGCGTTGAATAAGAAATTGTAAAGACCCCCTTGAAGACACAAAAAGCCTAGTGAGCGATCACTAGGCTTTCTTCATGGCTGCGAAAACTTGTACATCCAAGCTGTTCGCAGCAACGTTCTTATTTGGTTTGATACACACAAGGGCAGTGGACAAGCACGCGTCATGGTCCATCGCGTCCCCGCTCCCAATAATGTTCGAGGTCACACTGTCAGATACCGCATTTAGCTCATGCAGTAGAACGATTGGCTGCTTCAGCAATTGATCGATCGGTTGCTCGGATCTTATGGATTCGGCATTGGTCATTCGCATGACCTCCTTCTGAACAGTTTTATAAACTGGCCTCTGTAGCTTTATTATAGCTATAATATTAGTTGCAGTCTACGGTTATTCAGCCAATTTTGCTTGCAGTGCAGCCCGGGCTTCGTTAAGCTTCGTCTCATCTAAATATACATAAGGACTTTTCCATGTTCCTTCAAGCGGAATGATTGTAATATCATCGCGGCCCATACCCACATATTTAGCCATCATGTTTTTAATTTCTTTCGAAGGCATATCCATCGTTAAGTTATTGCCAACTGCCTCAATAACAGAACCAAGCTTCGTTACGCCGTCAAACGATTTCAATTTGTCTGTTAGAGCGCCAATGACTTGGCTCTGTCTTGCATTTCGTTCAAAGTCGCTTGACATATTTTTGCCGTTGTTCGATTTGCGGTAGCGGACAAAATCAAGCGCCTTCTCTCCGCTCAGCTCTTGAAAGCCTTCCTTCAGGTCAATATTCGTGCCGTCAGCGGAATCCTTATACTTCATTCGCATATCTACATTTACATCCACGCCGCCCAGCGCATCCACGACGTCTGCGAACCCCTGGAAATTAATAACGGCAGAATATTTAATGTCGATGTTGAACAGCTTGCCCATTACGGTGCGAACCTCTTGTTTGGCATCTGCATAAGCCGCTTCTTTGCTCATATCCTTCTTAAGTGCGCTCATATAAAAATCAGCATAAAAGCTATTGGCTTTACGCGCTCTGTAGCCATCCACATCAATGTTTGAATCCCGTGGAATCGTAACGAGCGTGGCGGACTTTGTCTTTGGATTAAAGACGGCAACCATCATTACGTCCGTATTCAAGCCGCCGCCATGGGAACGCGAGTCAATCCCCATTAACAGCATAGCTACCGCTTTTTCCTTAACAGACTCTCCGGCAGGTATGACTACCTCATTATCATTTGGGGCAGCAATTTGATCAACGGCATTATCGGCCTTAAACACCAAATAAGCTAAACCTGCCGCAACGAGCAGAAGTACAGCAAATAACAATATAAAAAATGTTTTCCATATCGAGCGTTTCTTACGAGGCTTTTGCTTTTTTGTTTTGACTGGTTGACGAGAGCCCGCTCTTGGAGGTAATTCTGTTGAACCCTTGCTCATATGTGCCACCTTCAAGTTCAGTTGTATTTTGGATTTGATTCAATGTCCGTCAAAAGCTGTTCGCCAAGCTCCCGAGGATATAGCTGCAGCTTAGAACGGCCATCCTTCTCATATTTCAGATGAATCATCGTATCGTCTATCTTTGTTACGGCAAAGCTCGACAAGCCATGATCCTCTGTCAATATTTGCTCAAAAAAAACCAGCGTGTCGAGGGCTGCCTGATCATCTTGCCTAGCCTCCGCAACCAGCTTAATTTGCAGCCAGTTAAAAAGAGCGTCCTCTAGCTTCATTTGCCTGATTCCGCATTCTGAGGAGCATTTTCGCCGGCTTTGTTGCCTTTCCATTTGTCATATAATTGACGCCCCCGAAGCATGAGCATCATTAAAACCGCTACTCCCATACATTGAATGATAGGCAGCTTATCCACCTGTAAGATCATCAATACGAAAGATCCGAACGCTATCAATACATAGACCATTATTTCTTTCAACAACGGCAGCTTCTGCTGAGCACGAAACACTTTATTGAATATGTATATCGTAAAGCCCAGAATGATCAAATAAGAAATCAGCTTATGATCGCTTAGCCAAGCCTGCATGCAGCAAACCTCCTTCTCCATTGTAAACGGCCTGCGCCGCTTTTTAGTTGCACAGCATCGTTTCACTGTGAAATATAAGTGGGATTATAAGTTTTAACTTATAATCCCACTTATATTTTAAAGAAAACGTAAGGCTTTGCGCGAGCAAAACCTTACGTTTGTTAAATGATCGGCTCTTAAACGCTGGCTTGTGCGTTTTTGCGGTTTTTGTCCGCGCGTTCGCGCTCGCTTTTGTTCAAAATTTTCTTACGCAGACGAATCGTCTTCGGCGTAATTTCACAATACTCGTCATCGTTCAAGTACTCGAGCGCTTGCTCAAGCGAGAATAGACGAGGGCTTTTCAATGTAACGGTATCGTCTTTACCAGCGGAACGAATGTTGTTCAGTTGTTTTACTTTACAGATGTTGACGATGATATCATTCTCACGAGTATGCTCGCCAACGATCATGCCTTCATAAATTTCAGTGCCCGGCTCAAGGAACTGAATACCGCGATCCTCTACGCCCATCATGCCGTAGAATGTCGATGTACCGTTCTCGCTTGCAACAAGAACGCCTTGGTGACGGCCGCCTACGCCGGAACCGGCAAGTGGGCCGTAGCTGTCAAAAGCATTGTTCATGATGCCGTAGCCGCGAGTCAATGTCAAGAACTGTGTACGGTATCCAATCAGGCCGCGTGCAGGAATTCTGAATTCCAAACGAACTTGGCCGTTGCCGTGGTTGATCATGTTAAGCATTTCTGCTTTGCGCGTTCCAAGGCTCTCCATAACAGCGCCCATGCTTTCTTCAGGCGTGTCAATTAGTAGACGCTCGTAAGGCTCTTTCTTCGAACCATCAATTTCCTTGATGATAACTTCCGGCTTGGATACTTGAAGCTCAAAGCCTTCACGACGCATGTTCTCGATCAGAATGCCTAGGTGAAGCTCACCGCGGCCAGATACGACGAATGCATCCGGGCTGTCTGTTTCGTCTACGCGAAGCGCAACGTCAGTCTCAAGCTCTTTGTATAGACGCTCGCGAAGCTTGCGGGATGTAACCCATTTGCCTTCACGTCCTGCAAAAGGACTGTTGTTAACGAGGAACGTCATTTGAAGCGTAGGCTCGTCGATTTTGAGAACAGGCAAAGCTTCCGGCTTCTGTGGATCAGCAATCGTTTCACCAATGTTGATTTCACGGATACCTGCAATCGCGATGATATCACCAGCGCCTGCTTCTTCGATCTCAACGCGCTTCAAACCAACGAAACCAAATAGTTTCTCGATTCTAGCTTGTTTATTGCCGCCTTCGCGTGTCATAACCGCAACGGTTTGACCTTGCTTAATGATACCGCGGTTAACGCGTCCAACAGCAATACGGCCAAGGTATTCATTGTAATCAAGCAAAGTAACAAGGAATTGCAATGGTTGTTCCGTATCTTCAGTTGGCGAAGGAATGTTGCTAACGATGGTTTCATATAGTGCTTCCATGTTCTCATCTTGTTTCTCAGGATCAAGACTGGAAGTACCCATAAGCGCAGATGCATAAACAACCGGGAACTCAAGCTGCTCATCGTTCGCGCCTAGCTCGATAAATAGATCCAGAACCTCATCAACAACCTCTTGAGGTCTAGCGTTCGGACGGTCAATCTTGTTCACTACAACGATTGGCGTTTGGTTCGATTCAAGCGCTTTGCGCAAAACGAACTTCGTTTGCGGCATGCAGCCTTCAAACGCATCAACGACCAACAGTACGCCGTCAACCATTTTCATAATACGCTCAACCTCGCCGCCGAAGTCAGCATGTCCAGGCGTATCTACGATGTTGATCAAATAATCCTTGTAGTTAATTGCTGTGTTTTTTGCCAAAATCGTAATACCGCGTTCACGCTCAAGATCGTTTGAATCCATTGCGCGTTCCTGTACTGCTTCATGATCGCGAAACGTGCCTGATTGTTGAAGCAGCTTGTCAACCAATGTCGTTTTACCGTGGTCAACGTGGGCAATAATTGCGATATTCCGTAAATTCTCTCTTGCTTGCATAACTTGTAATCCACTCCATTTGTTTTTTATTTAAAGCCTGTTTATACCCTTACCAACGTCTGCGCTTGCCTAGCATCATCCAAACACCTGCTGCAATTAATGCAACAGCAATCGCATAAATCCCCCAGCTCCACAAAAGTACTAAAATAACGAACACGGCCGATGCGGCAGCTAGCGCAATCGATGCCGTGAGCACAACACGCGGTCTGGATGAACCAAACAAATAATATTCGTAAAGGCCTGCTGCTACGCCAAAAATAAACAGCGGCCACAAATATTTCAAGCTATCCCATCCAAAAAGGTTGCATACGACAAACAGCAGGGCATATACGACGAGCATTCCGCCTGGTACAAGCACGACCGCAGGAACTAGTCGCCCGAAGTAAAGAACATGCAACAGCACTCCGGGAATCAAGACGAGCAGCGGCCAGAAGATTGCGCCCAAAAAGCTGAATACACCTAACTTGCCCAACAAAATAACGACCCCGGCTAACAGCAAAATAATTCCAGCGGAATATTTGTTATTAGGCATTTGCGCTTCCGCTCCTTACAACGCCAATCGCATATCTTGACGAAAGACGACAGTTTTTATCTATATTAGTTTAATGGAACTGAGGCAAAAATACCAGTACGTAGCGAGGCTATCCGCAAAAAAAAACCGTTCCTCAATATTTTGAGTAAACGGGGCAGGCTATAAACATTATAATATAGGCTTTTTTTTGACAACTGCCAGTGCAATGACAAGCGGTACGCAGAGCAGCGGAATCGCTTCTGCAAGCGTTTTGGAGCCATGAAACAGCCATTTATCGAGGCCGGGATCATGCATGAGCATGCCTCCGGCGGCATAAGCAAGCAAGGCAGCTCCTATATAAGAGAGAGCAGGGAATTTTTGCAAAAGCTTGCCGAGCATCTGGCTTCCCCAAATGATCATAGGTATGCTGAGCGCGATTCCGAGCAAAATAAGAACAGGGTCGCCATCGGCGACAGCAGCGATCGCCAGCACGTTATCCAGGCTCATAACGAAATCAGCCACGACGATTGTCCAGATCGCTTGACCGATCGTTTTCGCTTTTTTTACCGTATGCGAATCCTGTTGTCCTCCAGCCTCCGCAAGCAGCTTAACGGCGATATAAAACAATAAAACGGCTCCGATCGCTTGCAAAAAAGGCACCTGCAGCAGCTTGATGGCTACCAAGGTTAAAATGCACCTGAGTCCTACGGCAGCTAATGCCCCCCACCATACGGCGCGCTTGCGCTGCTCAGGCGGGAGCTGGCCGCTTGCCATGGCAATGACAATGGCATTATCTCCGCTAAGCAATACATTAATTAAGACGATTTCGATAAATATAATGACGCTGTCCAAGCTGCATCCCCCCTCTTATCAGCTGTATGAACAAGCTGTCGGGAATATGTCCGAAATAAAAAAGAAAAAAATGAATCCATCTTTATCAGCATTCGTATTGAGTGTTGACTTGAAGCTTGCTTGTATTTGGAAGGAGGGAGATTACTTATGGAACTATTTTCAGTCGAGTTTTTCTCCGCCCTGCTGACCATCGTTTTCATCGACCTTATTTTGGCCGGAGACAACGCCATCGTTATAGGGCTAGCAGCACGAAACCTGCCGAAGGAACAGCAAAAGAAAGCCGTTATTTGGGGAACTGCAGGTGCAGTCGGCATTCGGATCATCGCCACCCTGCTCGTCGTTCAGCTCCTGAACGTTCCTTGGTTAAATCTTGTAGGAGGCCTCCTCTTAGTATGGATCGCTTACAAGCTTCTCGTGCAGGAAGATGCTCATGATGGCATCAAATCAGGCAACACGCTTTGGCAATCGATACGGACAATCATTATTGCCGACGCAGCAATGGGAATCGATAACGTCATCGCGGTTGCGGGCGCAGCACATGGCGATACGCTGCTCGTCGTTCTAGGACTAATAATTAGCGTACCCGTCGTTGTATGGGGAAGCACGATCTTCATTAAGCTGATCAATCGGTTTGAATGGATCGTATATCTCGGTTCCGCGGTACTCGCTTATACGGCTGCCAAGATGATAACGCATGAAAAAGCGTTCAAAGCATTTTTCGAAAACCAGCTAATCTTCTGGGCATTCGTAATTCTTGTCATTATCATTACGATTGTCGCTGGTTTATTAACCAATAAGAGCAAGAAAAAACAAGCTCAACAAAAAAGCAGCGAATCCCATTAACGGGATTCCTGCTTTTTTTTCGTTGTATAACGCTAAAACCAACTATCCTCGCCCGCCGTTTGCACCGTCGTTTGTAATTCAGGCGATAGGAGCAGCTGCTCGGTGCCTTCTACTGCATCCTTAAGCAATTGCGAATAATTCGGAATTAATGCCTCGAGCTTCTCAACAATTCTAAGGTTTGGATTCGTGCTTGGCGATTTTGGCAAAAATAACGTACAGCAATCCTCATAGGGCAAAATCGACGTCCCGTACGTACCGATTCTCTCCGCGAGCCGAATGATCTCATGCTTGTCCATCATAATTAACGGTTTGAGCTGCGGCAGTTCTGTTGCCCGGCCGATCGCGTTCATGCTTGGGAGTGTTTGGCTCGCCACCTGTCCTAAGCTTTCTCCCGTAACGATGCCGTTTGCCCCATTGCGCTCCGCTAGCTGCTCCGTAATGCGCAGCATCGCTCTTCGCATTAACGTAATGATCAGGTTGTCGCTTTTTGCTTGCACCAAAGTCGTTTGAATCTCAGTAAAGGGAACCAGATGAAGCTTGATCGGCTCCCCGCTAAAATACGACAAACGTTTTGCAAGCTCGATCACCTTATCCTTTGCCTGCTCGCTTGTGAATGGGTAGCTGTGGAAATGGACGGCTTCCACCTCAAGCCCTTTGCGCAGCGCAAGCCAGCCTGCTACGGGGCTGTCTATGCCGCCAGAGAGCAGCAGCATCGCTTTGCCGTTCGATGCGAACGGAAATCCGCCTGCGCCCGGTATAACATCGTAGAATACGTAAGTCGCTTCCTCTTGGATATCCACCCGCAGTTCAACCTCAGGCTTGCTTACATTTACTTTAAGACCCGGCATCGCTTGCAGCACGTAGCCCCCAACCAAATGATTCATTTCCTGCGAGTTATGCGGGAATGGCTTCCAAGCTCGCTTGGCGCTTACTTTAAACGTAGCCGGCTGCTCCGGCAATGACTGCATAAGGGCAAGCGCCGCTGCTCTTATTTTCTCAAGGTCAAGCTCCGTGCTCATGACCGGACTTAATGAAACGATGCCAAACAAATCCTTCAAGCGATCCGCAACAGGCCCATAGGGATGTCCGTTCAATTTGACAAACAGCCGTCCAAAAGATTTGAAATAAGTAATATGCTCATAAGGGAGCAAAGCTTGCTTCACTTGATCAAGCATTCGCTTCTCGAATTTATTGCGGTTTCTTCCCTTTACCATTAAATCTCCGTAACGGAGCACAATTTGATCATAAAGCAAGTTTAAGTCAATCTCCTCTCAAGCGGCTTCAATTGCAAGACAACGGCGCGCAGCGCCTTGCCTAAGGCATCGATATCCCGCTCCTCATGTTCATCCCCAAAGCTTATCCGCACTCCTCCTGTTGCCTGCTCGCGGCTTGCTCCTATTGCCAGCAGCACGCGGCTAGGCTTGTCGTCCTTAGAGGAGCAAGCAGATTTGGTTGAAGCCATTATATCATGCTGCTCCAGCATATGAATGATAACCTCGGGCTTCATGCCGGGATAAGAAAAATGGACGATATGCGAAGCGGTCGGCTCTCCGCCATTAAGCTTAAGCTCCGGCAGTTCGCCTATAAGCCGAATGAGCTTTTGCTTAAGCAGCTTCATTCGCTTCTCCCGTTGCTCCATCGACTCAAGCGACATGCGCAGCGCCTTAGCGGATGCAACGATGCCTGGCACATTTTGCGTGCCGGGGCGGCTGCCATACTCCTGCGAGCCTCCCGAAAGCATCGGTTGCAGCGTTATGCCGTCGCTGACATAAAGAAAACCTACCCCTTTTGGTCCCCTAAGCTTATGAGCTGATCCGCTGAGCAGATCGATTCCCCAATCCTCGATAAGAATTGGCTGCTTACCGATGCTTTGCACCGCGTCGACGTGGAACAAGGTTTTCGGATAGCGCTTGAGCAGACGTCCGATGGCTTCTATTGGCTGCATCGATCCGATTTCATTGTTGATGTGCATGACGCTGACCAGGATGGTCTCCTCCGTAAGAGCCTCTTCTACTTGCTCTAATCGTACATGGCCTGACTCGCTTACAGGCAAATAAGTGACGCGAAAGCCCTCTTGCTCTAGCTGGGCGAACGATTCGTACACGGAAGCATGCTCAATCTGGGTCGTAATAAGATGTTTGCCACGGCCCGCATACTGGCGAGCGGCGCCCTTTATCGCTAAATTGTTGGATTCGGTCCCGCCTGATGTAAATATCCATTTGCCTCTTTTCGTTTGCAGACGCTCCGCGAGGAGCGCCCTTGAGCGTTCGATTAATTTATCAGCATCGGTGCCGGCACGGTGAAGGGATGAAGGATTCGCATATTGCGACTTCATAACCTCCATCATCGTCTGCACGACATCATCATAAGGCGGCGTTGAAGCACAGTGATCAAAATATAACATCGCGGAATGATCTCCTTTCCAAAAAAGAAAAAGATCATCGATTGCTTCCGCCTGCGTGGCAGAAAACAAAATCGTGATCTTAATACTGCCGTTTTACTTAGCTTGAATCACTTTTGCAACATATCGCTGCGTCTCTTCCGGCAGCGCTTCAAGATTTTGTATGAGCTGCTCATTCGTTCGAATGCCTGTCCGGTCCACACGTCCAGGACCGGCGTTATAAGCTGCCAGGGCAACCTGCTCGTTCCCGTTATATTTTTTTAAGAGCATCGACAAATATTTAGTCCCGCCCTCAATGTTCTGCGCGGGATCAAATGAATTGGTGACGCCAAGCCCTCTTGCGGTACCGTCCATTAGCTGCATAAGGCCCTTTGCGCCTGCACCGGACTCTGCATCCGGACGAAAGCCGGACTCGGTCTGGATGACCGCTTGGATCAAGGCAGCATCTACGCCGTACTTGGCGGAGGCTAGCTGGATCAGCTCGTCATATTCGCTTGGCGTGCGGTTAGTATCCCCAGAACCGATGTAAGAAACGTTCGGCAGGCCGTTCAGCGAAGAAAGCTGTGCAAGCGCATCTGCCGGAAGAATCGGAGCTGACGCGCCATTTTCAGATGAGATGTCTGACATATATTGATTTAATAACGTATCAAATAAGGAACCAGAGCCGTCGCCGGTCGTTGCTTGCAAGGGGTTTGATGCGGCTTGCAAATCCAGGCTCGGAGAAAGCTGAAGCTGCAGTAACGTTTTTATAATCCGAGGGTCAATACTCATGATTTCCTCCTAGCTGTACGATTTCAAGTATGTAGTCGTATTTACTCTAAGTATATCGGTTTTTATTGTACATGTTTTTAGAGCAAACAGCCAGTATCCCTATTATTTAACGCCATGACCAGCGGCATGACTTCGTTTAGGGCACGACATTCCATATATTTCACGTTGCTGTCCGAAGCATTTGGCTGCTGCCTTCTTGGATTCAGCCATATAGGAGACCAACCCGCTTGCGAGGAAGGCGCAATATCGTTATGCCATGCATCTCCGACATACACCATTTGCTCTGGCAGATAGGCTGCGCGCTGCTGAACATGATGAAAGACGTCGGGGTCAGGCTTCGCCATGCCGATTCCATCCGAAATATAGACAGCCTTCTCGTCTACCCAGTTTAAAAGCTCCAGCGCTTTTATTTTGTTCATTTGATGCTTGGTGGGACCGTTCGTAATTAAGCCGATATCCATGCCGCCATCTCTCAATTGCTCAAACAAAGCAGCAGCGCCGTCTCTGAGCGTTAGGCGCGTTTGCTCCAGCTCGTAATTCCGCTGCAGCTGCAAAGCAGCTTCATCCTTTACTTTTATGCTGAGCTCATTAAACGCCGCAACCGTCCGCTCTATCCGGAGCTGCTCCAGCGTCATTTGCCCGCTTATATGTTTTTCCCACAGAAGATCGCTATGTCGCCTTATGCGCCTATATAGATCTTCTATAGGCAATTGTTCGTTGATATGGTGGATCAAATCCGTGCTTTGCACCGCCAGCTGAAACGGTTGGAGCTGGTCGTACAAGGTGTCGTCCAAGTCAAAATATACTGCTTTTATCAATTGCTCTCCCCTATCTCCACTCGCCATAGTTTCGTATGTAAATTATAATTCCAGCGCCAGCATTTAACCACCTCATATAAAAAAATGGCGACCCATAGGATCGCCATCTGTCATTCAAGCTTATTTAAATACTTTTACGCGCTCGTCGATCGGTTGGAAAGCTTTCTCGCCAGGTGCTGCCGTTGGTTTGCCGAAAGGCATTTGAGCAACAAGCTGCCATGAATCAGGCAAAGACCAAGTTGTCTTCACTTCTGTATCAATTAGTGGATTGTAGTGCTGCAGCGAAGCTCCAAAGCCTTCTTTCTCAAGCGCAGTCCACACAACCAGCTGATGCATACCCGAGGATTGCTGCGACCAGATCGGGAAGTTTTGCGCGTAAGAAGGGAAGCTTGCCATTAGGCCGTCAACCACGTTTTTATCTTCAAAAAATAAAACCGTTCCGTATCCGCTTTTGAAAGAACCCATTTTTTGCTCAGTCGCCTCGAATTGATCTGCCGGAACGATAGCGCGAAGCGTGTTCGTTGCAATATCCCAAAGCTTATCATGATTGTCGCCGAGCAATACAACTACTCGCGCGCTTTGTGAATTGAAGGAGGATGGCGTATGCTTAACCGCCTCTTGCACGATTTCTACAATTTTGTCGTCAGAGATAACTGCCTCTTTGCTAATACCGTAAAAAGTGCGTCTTGATTTGACTGCGTCCAAAAATGCTTCTGATGTCATTGTTTCTCCTGCCTCTCAAATGTCATGTGTCATAAAAATTAGCTGCACGAATCGAAAGCTATAATTAATTACTTAACTTTAGTAACTTTATTATATATCGTATAGGTTGTCAAGCCAGACCCGTTCATTATCCCCATCGCGAAAAGTAATTATGACCGGGCTGTCTGTCCCTCTCTTTTCAACCAACGGTCCAGAAGCCATATGACCGCATATAACAGCATGCATAAGGCAAAAACAATGGCCTCCAGCTGCAGCAAATACCATGGCCATGGCGCCAGCAAATCAAGCAAAGATGCGGTACCTGGCTTTTGCGCCAAAAACATAAAGTTAGTAGTGCCTGAGATCGTATTCGTAATGGCCGCAGGTATGGCAAGCACATGCAGCCAAATGATTGCACGCATTACGGATCGAAAAGTCGGCCGGTATCGCTCCACAGCAAGTATAAACAATGCAGCGCCAACGATTGCAATATGCGCGATAAAAAAATGAAAATAACGGAAGTGAGGAAAGGCTTCATCTAAGTTTGGGGTTAACAGTGCCTGAAGCGCGCCCATGCTCCCTAGAAAAAAAACGATGTCATTCAGCTTTTTTCTATTCGTCAACAGCAACACCGCGCTGACCAAAACCATTAGGCTGCATAGCTGAAAGGGCAAAGAGCCTACATCCCATTGATGCTCAAGCAAGTAGGATAGCTGTAGGGAAGCTTCGCAGACGATCAACAAGCTCGCCAGCCCATAACGCACGGTTCGATTCACGCCCGGCTCCCTCATCTGTTTGCGAAAAACGATAATGCCTGCAAATAGGATCACAGCTGCGGCCAAACCGGCAAAGTGGGCAATCGAAAACATTTCAAACGCCATCCTTAACCCCTCCCTTCCCCTTCATTTTGAAAAAAATGACATAAAAAAAATAGTACCAACTTTATATGGTACTATCCTCGTCATTTTTCTTATGAAATAAGCCCATTTCTTTCGCTTTATTAGCCGCCTCTCGCGAACCGGTTAAATTCAGCTTTTTTAAAATATGATTAACGTGGTTTTTGACTGTGCGGATCGAAACGACAAGCTTGTCGGCAATCTGCGGCTGCGTATAGCCTTGATCGATCAAATCAAGCAATTGTAGCTCCGACGGCGTGATGAGATCGCCCAGCTTCTTAACCTCGAACTCGCGCTCGAGCAGCTTTAGCCTGCGAAATTCCTCACGCATCCGCTCCGCCACAGCAGCGTTGATCGGCGACTGGCTCCGGAAAGCCGACCTTACGGCTTCAGGCAAATTTTCAAAATCGGACTTGATTTGATAATCGATTGCTCCTGCCTGAAACGAACGGAAGATGAGCTCCTTCTCTTCCATAGAGGTAAGCATAATGACACGCGAGCCTGTGGCTGCGGCAGCCTCCTCGGCGAGCAGAACGCCTTCCGGACGGCCATCCAGCATAATGTCCATTAGCACAACGTCCGCTGGCGTCGGCTGCTGCTTGCCGGCAAGCAGCGCCTGCCTTACGTCCTCTGCTTTGCTCGACGTCCAGACTACTTCGATATCAGGCTCCTTGTTCAAATAGGCCACGAGGCCGCGAAGCCAGTCGGGATCATCCTCAACGATCCAAACCCGAATATTATCCATGGGCTTCACTCCTTTCCGCTTCCATTACTACTGTCTTTGCCGCTTGAACGCTTCGTTTAGGAAACGTCATATAGATGGATGTGCCTACACCTGGTTTACTTCGCATATCAAGCATTCCCTTATGCTTGCGCATCACATGATAGGCATAGGGAAGGCCAAGGCCAAAATTGGTGTCGCTTCCGCTTTTTGTCGTATAGAACGGTTCGAGCACCTTAGCCATTTCGCTTTTGACCATGCCGGGACCGGTATCACGCACTTCAATAACGAGCTCTCGCTTCGTCTCGCTGAGCTGGATATACAGCTCTCCCTTGTTCTTCATTGCCTCTAAAGCATTTGAAACGACATTGCCAAGCGCCTCGCCTACCTGAGCCGGATCGACGCGGCAGCTCCAGCCCTCGCTTAGCGAAGTATGCAGCTTAATATTGCCTAGGGCAGGCTCATACCCCTTTATCGTTTGCTCGACTAACACTGCCAAATCCGTTGTCTCGACGCGCAGCACTAAATCCTCCGTCCGACGATGAACGCGCTGCAGCATCTCCTGCATATGGCGGGAGGCATGAAGCACCGTTTCAATATCGGCAAGCAGCTCCTGCTGATTTGTTTCTAAGGCGTACGCTTTCATCTTCTCCGAGAACAGCCGCATTTTGCCGGCATCATTCTTAATCGCATGATTGAGAATGGCCGTTCCCGACGTGACCGCTCGAAGCGTAGAGTCATATCTCCTCCGGTCGATATTAACCCGCACACCCATAAAGCCGTATGTGAACAGCCCAATGACGAATACCGTTACCCCTAAACCAACAATCCACGTATTATAAACCCACATGCGCAGCATCCCGAAGCTTGGCAGCACGTAATTCATAACCATGCAGAACATAACCGGAGGCAGAACCGCCGAGCAAATGATCCAATGCGTGCGCGAGAAGGACGCGTGCAGCTGCCGCTTGAGAAGTATTTGCACCGCGCCATAGAGAATATAGGGCACCGCCCACCAGACTACTATTTTGAAGGAGATCGGGTACAATTCTGTATAGAAAGGCGTGAACACTATACATAATAGGATCGGTATGAGCAGCAACAATGGCAACAGCTGCTGCAGCCGCTTCGTCATTCGAACCGGACGGTAAGCAACAGCAAACAGCGCGAAGGAATAAGGCAAACCGTAATAGGAGGCTAATGAAGAGACCGCTTGCAAACGGTAGAGGAGCTGCTGCGCTACCTCATTCATTCCCGCGTCCGCTGCAGCAGGAAGCCATTGCAGATCAAGGACAGCAGCAAGCGCCCCCGCCCCTCCGCTAAATGCTACGGCGCCTAACCAATGATTAATGGATGCTTGCCGATCTGACAGCCAAATAATGGCCGCAATAGCCCACAACGCAACAAGAACGAATAACATATCGCAGCTCCTTCACAACAGCTTACTCTTTTATTTCGATCGTAATGGGAGACCACTCGGCAATGACCGTCTGGCCGTGCACCGACACGCTGCCCTCCGGCGACAAATCCTTCTCCGTCATAATGCCGAGGGCAACCGTAAATTGATTGAATTTAACCGGCACATTATGCTCTCTGCGCACCTCGCGGCCATTCACATAAAAAACAACTTCGTCCCCAGCGTGATTATACGTAATCTTATACGTATTAAATTCTCTCGCCTCAAAATCCGTATCTTCCTTAAACACGCAAAAATAACGGGTTTTGTCCGTCTCCGGCACCTTCACCCCTGGAAAAGGCAGCACGGCGTATACGCTTGCGTATTTGTCATTCCCCGCGAAGAAATCCAAAGCTCCGCCTGTAGAGAAATCAAGAAGGTTTAATGATACAAAGCCGTCATACAAATCGTTCGGCGCCGTATTTTGGGAACGTGCGCGTATTTGCAGCTCGAAGCTGATTTCGCCTGCCTCTGGAACGGCAACGGGCTCGGCTGAATAATACATATGTTTGGCATTATCGAGAATTTGAATTTGATCGTTCGAGCGGCTGAGCGGAGCGCGAACATACAGCATTCCGTTGCGGACGATAACGACTGCATTCGGCTCGCGGTATTGCCAGAAGGAGCCGTCTTGCAGCGGGAAACCGCCGATTTTCCATACTTCCCCTTCATTTAATATCGTATGAAAATCACCTAATATCACTTGCTTGTCCATCGTCATGACCTCTCTCTTGGTTGTTAATGTTATATGAGACCTTGGATTATTAAAGAAGCGATTAAAATAGCGCCGCAGCGAACGGTTGCTTGCAAGGAAGCTCCCATCAGCGGCAAGTAGGCAGGTGATTCGTTATGGGAAGAGAGCCTTCCGTAAACGAGATAGAGCGGGATCGCCGTAGGCAGAGCAAGAAGGGCATAGATAGGAAGAGCATCCGCCATTACGCTCACCACAAGCGAGAAATAGGCAAGCGCAAGCAGCACCCTTGAAAATAACAGTGCACGCCGCTCGCCCCATACGACGACTAAAGTCCGCTTGCCGGCCTGCCTGTCAGCCTGCCAGTGCAAGAAATGATGATTGAACAAAATGAGCGTCGTAAGAAGCCCAATCGGAAGCGACAAGAGCAAGGCCCTGTAATCAAGATGCGACGTTTGCACAAAATAGGCGCCAACCACTGGCAGCACGCCAAAGGAAAGGAGGATAGCCACCTCGCTGTACCCCTTGCCGCGATAGCCGAACTGGATCGGAGGCGCTACGTAGAAATAAGCGATCAACGCCCCAAGTACGCCAAATACGAGCACGGGCCATCCGCTTAGCAAGCTGAGAATAACGCCACAGATCGCCGCAATGCCGAACAACCCCCATGTAACGGCGGCAAAGGTACGAATGCTCCAAGTCCCTTTGGTCAAATAACCGGAGTTTGTCGCAATCGCCCCTTCTGTCGATTGAGCGGCTGTATCCGTACCATTGTAATAATCCCACAGATCATTAATCATATTGGAGAACAAATGGGCCGTTCCCGCGCCAATTAGCGTAATGACAAATAATAATGGATTGAAAATGCCATCCCAAACATAAGCCCCAAGAGCGCCAAGCGCCACCGGAATAAGCATGACCGGAATGACCCTTACCCTTGCGGCTTTCATAAATTGCTTGAACATAAATGTGCCACTGCCTCTCTGATGACTTAAAATCGTTAGTTCAATTGAACCACTTCCATTTGCTTTCCGTCAACCGATGGGTTAACTGTTGCTCAACTTTTGGACTTGCTTCATTCTCTGTTTTAGCAGCTCCGTGCAATAATTATTTTCGTTTCTCCTATCAAAAGCATGCGCTAATGACTTAGCATCTTGCTCGATCATTTCATAAGTAATCTTGCTGCCCACGTTCAGCTTTCTGCGACGTTTTTGTCCATGCCATTTCATTAGAAAAGCTTGCGCCGAGCTCATATATAAGAAACGATCCCATCCTACTTTAGTTTCCACGGCATAAGCGAATGTTTGCTCGAACCACTTTGCCGCTTTATGGATGTCCGTAGCCGCATAGTAAGCGAGAAAGTTGCCGTATTCTTCTAAATAGCCTGGTCCCTTCAGCAATCGCGCACCTTTTTTCGCTATCTTCATCGCCTCTTCAGCTTGCCCGGTCTCAAGCAATGGGAGCAGAAGATGGCTGTACGTATTTTGCGGAATTGATTTGCAAGTCATTCGGCCATCCATTATGGGTCTCATCGCTTGCAACCCGCGTCGATATCTGCCAGCTGTGAAGTGATAATAACCAAAGCCGTTCTGTTCACAAGCGCTGCAATCTGACATGCCATCCCTTGCCGTTTTACGCCATAGGTCATAATTCAGTTGGGCAGCTTCCATATCGCCACGGGATAACGCATATCGATGAAGGGTTTGATAATAGGGACGCAAGCTGTGACCGTATTGTAGGCATTTTGCCTTGAAATCATCAATAACGGCTTGGATTTGGGCTGCACCAAATTGCGGAAAACGCCATATCTGATTAACAAACCATTTATAATGCCAAATGATTGAGAAGCTGTAATACGTGGACGGCTCCTTCTCAAACTGCGTCAGGCACCATGCAAACGACACGAGAAATCTTTCTTGAAACCCGGAGTCAAGCGCAGACGATGAATAGGACATGCGGGCATGGTAGGCATCCTCTGTGGACATATACAGATCAGCAATTCGAATGGCTTCCTCCAGCACCGCAAGCTTCTGCTTCCCTTCAGGCAAACTCCAAGCATCGCTTCGCAATTGATCATATCGCTGCTTCATGACCTGCTCTCACCTGCCTGACTAAGTCCAATCTCAAGCACTTGCAGGAACGACTGGTTCATAAGCTTCAGCTCCTCCGGACCTAGTGGATAATTGCCAAGGAGCAAGGCTTGTGTGTACACGGTCTCAATGCATAACTTCTGCATGTCTTCATTTTGACTAGTCATCGCCTTATAAATAAGCGGGTTGTTGAAGTTATAACAAAGTCTGGCCATTGGAAGCTCATGCATTTCATGAATGACGACATCAACAATGTCTGCAAATAAATCATTCGCCGCTTCCCTCGTCTGCTCAGCCATGCGCAAAAAATTCACTTCATCATTCGTGTTGTACAGCGCCGCTAAGTCAGCAGGCTCAAAGCGTTTTACTACGCTTCTGCATTGATACGGGGCCAGCAGTCGGTCCGACAGCTCCAAAAAAGAGCGAACGACTTCCAGCTCTCCAGCAGAAACATCTTGAAAATAATTAGAGAAATTGATCGGGTCGAGCACGGCTGCCTCGATGTTCTCATCAAGCTCGGAAAGCTTGCGCACCAGTTCAAAATCATGCACATAGCCGCCATTAATAACCATCACCTCTTGCGCTTTAGCTACCCTCGCGACTTGCCTGAACTCATCAAGTGTAGAGGAGACGATGATCTGTCGGGTTTGCGCCAAAATGTCTCTCATCTTCATCATGCCAAACGACGTCTCGAAGGATAAGGAACCAATAAACAGTCGGTAAAGCTCTTCGTCCTCGGCCGCCATCGCTTTAAGTGAGTTATAGTGGATCCGGACCATTTTTTCGAACACGTCCGAATTAGTCTCAGATAGCTCGATCAAATACCGCTTAATGCATTCGCCCAGCTCATCCTTTACCGTATAAAATAGCTCATTTTCCATAAAAGCTTCACGGGACGCCGTTGGCCTTAGCCCATTGGTATTGATGATGCAGGTAACAAAAAAAGCCCAATCCGGCAGCAAACTATTGATTTGGTCCGAGAGCAGCATTCGCTTCGCATAAACTTTATTCTTCTTCTCCGCTTGCAGGCTAACGGCATAAGGCAGAATATAGGCAACGCCCTCAAGCTCGCCAATGACCGATTTTAACGGGATAGCGTCCACAAAGTTCTGATTCATTTCATACTCGCCAAATTCAAGCGCTTCTTGTTTATTCATCAACCAAGGAGGGGTATCTTTATTAATCGTTATGTTGGCGTCCTGCTCGGATAATTCTATCGGAACAGGCAGAAACTCACCGTAATGTGTCATCAGCTCCGATAATCGATCCCATTCGTAGTAATCCTCATAACCTTCCTTACTCGTTAAAAATACAGTCGTTCCGATCGGCGCATCCTTCTCAAGCTTGCGAATGGAGTAGGTTCCGTCTGGCCGCCCTCTCCACTCCAGAGTATCCCCTTCAAGCGCAGAGCGGGTAATGACAACAATCTCTCCGCTGACAACGAAGCAGGAAAGCAATCCTACGCCAAACTGTCCGATGTAATCATCCGCTGCATCCAGCTCCTCACGCTTCGAGGTGCTTCCGATTTGGGCTAAAAAACGATGGATTTCCGATTCAGTTAAGCCAATTCCATTATCATGAACCGCAATCGTGCGTGAAGCATACAGCTCTATCGTAACGCGGGCGTCAAATCGATGGCCAAGCCGATTGCGCGCCGTTATGGCGTCAACGCCATTTTGCAGCAATTCCCTTACGAATACGCCGGGATTCGAATATAAATGTTTGGAAAGAAGTTCGATCATGCCTTGTAAATTAACTTGAAAATTCAAATTGCTCATCGTATCCCCCATAGAGGTTCTATTTTATTTGTTTAATTCCACCATTCAATTCGGCATTTCACTAGGTTATCCCTCTTTTACGTCACAAATTGGTGATTTATCCAAGAGCTTGAAATGACATAAAAAAACCGCCCAGCACAAGGCTGAACGGTCAAATGGAACAATAAATCCTTAATTATACTGTAAATACAGATGCTTTTTCTTTCAAATCCTGAGAAGAATGAGTCAGCTTCTCAGCAAGCGTGCGCAATTCATCGGAAATGTCATTTTGCTTAACGGAGAGCTCGCTCATATGCTCCATTTTCCCATTTACGTCCGAGGATGTAGTCAGCAGCTTATCAACCGCCGTTACAATGTGAGCGATGCCCGCCGTAATCTCGTTGATCGCAGTCGAGATTTCGCTCATTTGATCCGACAGCACGCTGCTCTGGGACTCCAGCGTTTGGAATGTGCCGCTCGCCGTTTCAGACGCTTGGCGCGTCGAATGGATGACATTAGAGAAGCTGCCGATCGTTTTGCTGCTGAGCGCCACATCGCTTTGGATGAGCGTTAATTCCTTCGTAATTTGTTTGGAGATAGAATCCGTCTGGCTGGACAGCTTTCGAATTTCCTCCGCGACAACTGCAAAACCTCTTCCGTGCTCGCCCGCTCTTGCGGATTCGATGGAGGCATTAAGTGAAAGCAGGTTAGTTTGCGTGTTCAAGTCCTGAATGCCATTCAAAAACTTAGATACATTGTTATAGCGGTCATTCATCGTCTCAAAAGCTTCCGTCAGCTTCGAGAATTGATCAACCGTCTCATTCACCATGACGACAACTCCCGCCATTTGCTTCGAACCGTCCTGAGAGGATATTTTCATTTGGCGCATATCGTTATTTATGTACTCGCTTGATGCCGCAATTTGCTGGGAGCTTGCCGAGATTTCCTCTGTTACAGCCGAAATAGAGGATGCGTCATCATATTGCGATAGCAATACTTCTCTGCCGAGATCGACCTGGCCCTTCACATCTTCAGATGCCTGACGGTTGCTTCCGATCATCGTATCCATATTGCGCGATACAAGAAGGACAGATTCACTCACCTGCAGCGTCGCTTTAATCGTTTCGCGCAGATTGTCGCCCATTTCGGCCAGAGCCTCATCGATTTGTCCGAATTCATCCGTCCGCACCAGCTTTTCATGACTCGTAAAATCATTGCTTGCATAGGCGCGAATGCGTCTCGTAATGCCAAGCAGTCCCGTTTTGATCGATTGCGTAACGCCGAAGATCATAATCGCGGGAAGCACTGCAAGCAAAATAACGTTGACCAGCACGATTATGTTTGCGCTTGATACGTCGCTATTTAAGTTGTTTTGGGTCGTTCCGGTATCGGCCGTCAGCCTCTCATTCATGATGTCGTTGGAGAAGCTTAAGATTACCGTATAGACGCTAATCAAGCTGCCGATCCGAAGCGATCTCTCTTCCGCAGACAGTCCGGAAACATCGGTATTCGTTTTCATCAAGTTGTCATACGCAAGGCGAATGACGCCGACTTGATTGGCATATTTCGCGCCGTTATCCGTTTTTGGCGGGTATTTTTTATCCATTTCGATAAGCTGTTTCTCTAAATCATCAATTTTCGGAGGCAACGATTGCAGATCCTTCATTATAGCCTCCAAATCGCTGTCGCCGTTTTCAATGACATCGACCAAAAGCAGCATCCCGTTCAGCAATTTGTTCGAAATGTTTTGATAATTGCGCTCCACCTTTGACAATTGCTCCGCATCCTTAACCGAGCTGCCAACTGAAAGATTTTGCACATAAATGAAAATGCCTGATCCTAAATTAAAAACGGTAATGATTGCGGAAATGATCAACAGCCTGCTTGTGATCTTTTTTGTGTTCAACCTCTTTGTTAATTTCCCGGCTCTCTCCAGCCATTTCTTGAAAATCATTTGTTTCTCTCTCCTCTGTTTTCTGAAAAAAACAAAAAAAAGCTATCCAGCCCCAGGAGGCGGACAGCTTTAATAGCTATTATCCTTCCGGCGGTCTGGCAGCCTTAGTGATAGCACCTTAGGCCCATAACTTTGCGTCCTTGCCTTTCGACAAGTTTGCCTTTTTCAGTTTATCTGTTGTTGTTATACCTATAACATAACAATTATAGGACATTATAGTGAACGTGTATATCCCTTTTGAACTAATTTATTCCGGATTTAGAAATAAAGTCGCATTGCAATATCGCCTTGACAGGGAATGAAAATAGGACGTTTGTATCGAAATGACTGCGACAAGCAATATATTCCGCACAGCTTCGCGCTGCTTCTCCGTTAAATTAGGCAATCTGCTTGCAAATTGGTTCGCCGATGAACGAATAACATGCTCGGTCAATGAATCCTGATGGGGATGTTCCTTCAAGTGGCCGGAAATATCAAGCAGCTGATCGTTGTTCGCGTCCAATTCCTCAAACATACTCGTATAGGATGCATATAATTCAATAGGTCCAACTAGGTCATCCTTTTGATCCTCAGGCTTCTTAAATACGATCTCAAACAGCTTGCGTATCGATTCAAAATCAAGATTTGACTTTAAATCATCAATAATAAACAATAACGCTGCTTGGTTTAGAGAATATTTTTTGCCCGCCTTCGGGCAGTCGAAATAAGGTTTGAAATCTCGCTTTACCCAGTTTTGCATGGAGGTAATCGACAGATTCGAATATTCGATCAGCTGGCCGAGAGCAGCAATTTCATGCAGCGAAAAGCCTTTGAGCTCATTGCCTTTAATTAGCTTCTCAATAATCGGCGGCAGCAGCGTGGATAGAAATGCGGGCAGCCCCGTTCCCTTTTCCAAATCATATTGATGCGTCTTCGTCCATGCGGCCTGCAGCACTTGCAGCGGCTTCAGATTATACTTTCCATCTAAAGCAAGCAGCAAGCAAGCCATCTCTTTTCGAGTAAGCGTAAAGGACTCCATATCGCTTCCTCCTCGCGCTTTCGTCATACATTCTGAATTTCAAGTTCATATGAACTCATCATATGCCGGAGAATGACACTTGTAAAGGCTCGAAAATCAATGAGAATAAGCTTTTCCATCTCGTAAAATCGCTCTAGAAGCGCATATAAGGCTGTTACCGTTGCAAATGGCGTTTGTCATAACCTGTAATCATTCGTTATAGTAGATCATAAGAATAACAAAAATATAAATATAAAAGGGTAGTGAGAAACGAAAATGGGTATAGGATTCAATTTATTCATGATTGCTCTTCTTATTTTATTAACTGCTTTTTTCGTCGCAACGGAGTTCGCCATCATTAGACTTCGCTCCAGTCGGATCGATCAGTTAGTGCTTGAGGGCCGGAAGAACGCGCTTGCCGTTCAACGGGTTACGAGTAATCTGGATGCCTACTTGTCAGCCTGCCAATTAGGTATTACTATCACAGCGCTCGGGCTTGGCTGGCTGGGAGAACCAACAGTTGAAAAAATGCTTTTACCCTTGTTTGAACGTTTTGCCTTAAATGATGACATCAGTCATATTCTATCCTTTTTAATCGCATTTCTTTCGGTAACGTTCCTGCACGTCGTAGTCGGCGAGCTCGCTCCAAAAACATGGGCGATCCAAAAAGCGGAGTTCATTAGCTTTTTAACCGCAAAACCGATTATTTTGTTCCACAAGATCTTATATCCTTTCATTTGGCTGCTTAACGGCTCGGCTAACGGACTGGTTCGCTTGTTCGGCTTGAAGCCTGCCACGGAGCATGAAGAAGCGCATTCGGAAGAAGAAATTCAAATCATTCTTAATGAGAGCTACCAAAGCGGAAAGATTAACAATACAGAATACGGATATGTGAGCCGCATCTTTGCTTTTGACGAGCTGCTGGCTAAAGAAATTATGGTGCCGCGCACCGATATGATCTGCCTGTACACAAACAAATCGTTAGCTGATAACATGGAAATTATTCGCAAGGAACAATATACGCGTTTCCCGGTCGCTCTTGAGAGCAAAGATAACATCGTCGGCATGATCAATACGAAGCAGCTTTTCCTTGAATATGAAACAGACCGTGACCTGGATTTTAAGAGGCTCGTTCATCCGGTGCTTAGCGTCTCTGAGGTTACCCCGGTTAAAATGTTATTGAAACGGATGCAGCTGGAACGCGTTCATATCGCCATTCTCGTTGATGAATACGGCGGTACATCCGGTCTCATTACGATCGAAGATATTTTGGAAGAGATCGTTGGCGAAATTCGAGATGAATTCGATGCCGACGAGCGCAAGGAAATCGAACAGCTTGCAGACAACTGCTACCTGCTTGACGGTAAAGTATCGCTTAGCGAGTTGAGTGACTTAACCGGCATGAACTTCGAGGAAGAGGATGTCGATACGGTAGGCGGCTGGCTTTACAGCCAAGTAGCTGATCCGAAGCCGGGCAAGGAGCATTTTTTCGAAAATTATAAATTCATTATTCGTGAAACGAGCAAAAACCGGATTCGCAAGGTCGAAATGCTTATTCATCAAAACGAAGACGCAGTCGAAGGCGAAACCGCTTAACCTAACAATCAACAAAAGAAGCAGCCCTTGCTACGCGCAAGGGCTGCTTTTTTATAATGATTTATGTACGTAAAAGGTTATAGCCATCCTTGCCGATTATTTGGTCCTAAGCAAGCTGAAAATATGGATCATCCTCTCTCGCATCCATTCATCCGCCTTAGCAATCGCTTCTTCAACGGTGCATGGGCCCGGAACAAGCGAGAAACACGCACGCAAGCCAAGCTTTGTTGTATATGCCGCATCCGCTTCAATAGAACCGCATACCGCAATAACAGGGATATTCCGCAAGGCTGCTGCCTCACATACGGCCTCTATCGCTTTGCCGGACCCGGTCTGCCCGTCTAATCGGCCTTCGCCCGTAATTATCCAATCGGCATCACGTATTTGCTTATCAAAGGCGATGCTGTCCATCACTAAGCGAGCGCCTGCTTGCATAGAAGCATCAAAAAAAGCTAACAAGGCGGCTCCTGTTCCGCCTGCTGCGCCGCTGCCAGGTAAGCTTGCCACTATAGCACCCGTCTGCTTGTGAATGATATCCGCGTAATGTACCAATGCTTGATCTAAATCTTTTACGACCTCGGGGCTAGCGCCTTTCTGCGGACCGTAAACAGCGGATGCGCCATTTTCACCGCATAAGGGGTTGCGTACATCGCTTGCTATAATAAACCTGCTCTCTTTTATGCCGCTATCCAAATCGGAATCATCCATGACCGCGAGCTTTGATAAGTGGATACCGCCTTGCTGCAGCTCATTCCCTTCCGCGTCGCTCAATCTCATCCCAAGCGCTTGCAGCATGCCGGCACCGCCGTCATTGGTCGCACTGCCGCCTAAGCAAACGATAAACTGTCGATAGCCTGACAGCAAGGCATGCCGGATCAGCTCGCCAGTACCGTATGTCGATGTTATTCGCGGATCTCTCTCTTCACGCTGCAGCAAGGCAAGCCCCGACGCTTCCGCGATCTCGATCACTGCCGTATGCCCATCCCCCGTTATGCCATATCTGGCTTGAATGGTGCGGCCTAGCGGATCATGAACAGGCACGGTTACAAAGCTGCCTCCAGTAGCCTGAACGATAATTTCCATCGTGCCTTCGCCGCCATCAGCCATTGGAAGCTTAATGATTTCAGCGTCCGGAAATGCATGGCGGATGCCTTCTTCTATCGAAGCAGCGATTTGAACGGCGCTTCTGGAACCTTTGAAGGAATCGGGAGCAACGATAATTTTCATCTTAATCATCCTTCTCAAAAAAAGTTTAAAAAAAAACACTTGCAATCAGTACAAGTTATATGCAATAATACATCTTGTGTTTAACGAATACGACGTGCCGTTGTAGCTCAACTGGTAGAGCAACTGACTTGTAATCAGTAGGTTGGGGGTTCAAGTCCTCTCGACGGCACCATCTTTTTTTAGCGGGACGTAGCTCAGCTTGGTAGAGCACCTGGTTTGGGACCAGGGGGTCGCATGTTCAAATCGTGTCGTCCCGACCATCAAGCACACTCATATCGAAACGTTATACATAGAATAAAGAAGCTTGAGCAATCAAGCTTCTTTTTTTGTATTTTGCTGCTTTTTATATTTGATTGCCTTCGTGAAGCAGCAGCACGATATCGTCAAAACCATTTTCTAACGCATAATCCTCAGCCGTATAACCTGACTCATCATACTTCATCGGATTTGCCCCGGCCTTTAGCAATAGCTTTGCAGCTTCCAAGTCACCGCTTGATGCTGCTGTCATAAGTGGCGTCCACCCTGTGCTATCCTGCAAATCAGGAAAAGCCCCCTCTTCAAGCAACAGCGCAACCATTTCTAAACTGCCATTATACAAGGCAACCGTAAGCGCCGTTTCTTCATAGCTCGATTCTACCAAATTCAGATCAGCGCCCGCGTTTATTAATGCTTCACCGATCTCCGTTTCATTAAGCTGGGCGGCCCACATTAGCGCTGTCCAGCCCTCTTCGTCTGTTGTATCTGGATCGATTCCAGCAGCCAGCAACGCTTGAACTCGCTTCAGATCCGAATCTGCGGCTGCCCCAAGCAGTTCCTCAGCCGAAGGCGTCTCCCCAATTGTACTCGTAAAAAAGGTGTCAATCGATTTGGAGAAAGTAATCCCGATTGTAACGGCCCCCGCCACAACCAGCACAGCGATTAGAGCGATGAGTCCGCCAAAGCGCGAAGACCTAAAAACAATATCGCTTGAGAAGCCAGCATGCTGCTGGATGGCATGTATTCGTTTTGGCAACGGCGGATGAGTCGAAAGCTTCTCGGAAAGCCACACAAAAAAACCTTTTTCATAACTGCTCTGCTGTAAATATTCCTCGCGGTCGACTCTCTTGTAAAGGGTTTTGCCAATGGCCATAATCGTCAACCCATTCATGGCGGCCTCTGCATCATCGGTATAATAAGCCGCCATTCGGTCGCAAGTATATTCGCAAGCCCGGGAATAGGCTTCACCTATAAACGGAAACCATAATGCGGGAATGATGAGCAGCTGCTTCGTTAAATGATTGCGTTTGATATGCGCCAGCTCATGCGAAATGACAAATGCCAGCTCCTTTTCCCCGCCCGTTTGAAGAATTTCGAATAGATCTGAATACAGGACGACCATATTCCTTCCGAAGAAACGCGAGGCGAAGGCATTTAGTACGCCGCTTGATTCCATTACATAAATGTCAGGAACGGTAGCAAACCCCATCTTTATACATTGCTCTTGCGTAATTTCGAATACCTCCGGAAATTGCCGCGGCGTAATCCGCACCCCATTCGTGCGAATGGTTGCGAGCATAATCGCCTGTGCGAAAAGCGGGAGCACGATCAGAATAGGAATAACAAAAATAAAAATGATCGATAGAAACAATGCTAAATAAACGACGATACTAAAAATAAGCGCATAAACATAATAGCGGTTCTCTTTCTTATGTATTAACTGCTGAGCCTGATCATAGGGATTCAATCGGTTGCACTCCTTTTTAATAAAAAGATCAACCACATTATACACGAATTCCCAGATTTAATGAATCATTTTGATTATTCATACAAAAAGACTCCTCTGCCTGATTGCCAAGGAGCCTATTGTATCGTTTATGTTAGGCATTCGTTCGTTCATCAGCGGATACTATGTATCTGATTCATCCCATTTTTTGGAATAAGCCTTTTTTGTGATCCATAACGTCAGCCAAGTGAGCAACACGACGATAATGCCCGCAAAAATCCAAACGCCAGCAGGAACTCCCATCTATATGTACCCCCCTTTCGTTTTCTTCCATTCCTTTATATCATAGTTCCGCTTTATTTTCATGTTAACCATGAACAAATTAGCGAATTTTCTATCTTCCGTTAGTTGTCTCCAGTAAAGCTGGCCATAACAGAAAGAGACAGCTCGCGCGAAGCTGTCTCTTCCTTTTACATGATAAAAAGCCGATTAACCTTTAATATGAACGATGATGTCGATCGGGTACCGTCCTGCATTGCGTCCATATAGCGCCAATCCGCCCTGCTCTGCTGCCAGTTGAAGCTTAAAGCTGCGGCTGGCGTTCAGCTTTGCAGTTACCGTGCTTGGCAAAATAACGTTGCACAGGTAGCCATAGGAGCCTGCTTCCTCCAGCTTGTTCGCTGCAGCTTGATAATGCCAGGACAGCACGCCGCGGCTGTCAGCCGGATTATCCGTGAGAAGAATCGACTCGATTAGCTCGCCGTCGATAAGTACGTCAAGCTTGGATTCATGCCGCTGCGTATCTGTCATGTAGTAAGTGTTCATATTGTACTCAGGGTCAGCCAGCGCGCCGTGCATGAAGGATATGTCCAGCTTTTGCAGTACGCTCTCCCCGAGATTGCGTTTCAGCAGACGCTTCGAGCTTGCTTCGAAAAACAGCTCGATATCGTAGATAACCGGTTGCTCGGATACGGACGGAAGCTGAACATCATAAGTAAAGTAGCCCGACTCTCCGCCATTTGCCTTCTGCTCCCCTAGCGCATTCCAGCTGTATGGCCACTCACTCTCTGAGAAGCTCGCTACCGGAACGCTAACGATTTTGCCATCGACATCATAATGCCCATTCGTTTTGCTGCTGCGAACATCAAAGGTTATAAAGTTTCGAGTAATCGTTGTGCCCTCCGGTGCTATGAGACGAACCGCAAGTACGGCAACCGCATCCTGTTTAGGCATTTGCGAGTATAAAGAGGCAAGCGGGCTAACGCCGTAGCCATTCCATTCGATGGCTTCGCTGCCCGAATCCAAAACGACTCGGATGCCTAGATTATCGTACCAAAGCTCCCATTCCAGCTGAAGCGACTGGCCATGATAACGATCCGCAAAGCTCGAACGGAGCAGTTCTATGTTCACAAAGGAGCCTGCATCCAACGTCTGGCAAGGCGGAGCATCAATGACGATAAAGTCTGGCGAATGCAAATCGGCCACGCTCATGCCGGGCACAAACCATTCGTAACCAAAATGCTTATCCGTTCCGTCCAAACGGTAATAGCCGTTAAATTCATTGATGACGTCGCGGAATTCGGTAAATACGAAGCCGCACATTTTATCATGGCGACGGAATTCGTTCATCATATAGCGGTAATGCCATGCTAGATCACTGTCGCCTGCGCCGCCTTCGATTCCCCACACGTTGCCGCACTCGCTGTTCATTAGTGGCGCATCGCTTTGCGTGTTGCCGCCAATGTAGTTAAAGGTAGAGCCAGCGTACGTTTTCTCCACCACGTCGGTAACATGGCTGCGAAGCTCGTTATAACCATTGATATAAAAATGCCAAGTATTAATATCCGACTCTACATGATCGTAGTTGCATGGCGAGTTATCTTCCACAATGCGGGTCGGATCAGCCTGCTTAGCCCAGCGGTACATGCTTCGTACCCATTCCTGCGTTTGCGTCAAATAATTATTCGGCTGGGTAGTGTCTGTCGTAAGCGAAGCCGCCTCGCTCTCCGTCTTCAAGCCCCATGTCTCATTAAACATCACCCAAGAGAATATGGATGGATGATTATAATCGCGATCAATGATTTCACGCGCTTCGCTCTCGTATGAGCTTCTTGCCTTCTCATCCGGATCTCCCCAGAAGCACGGCATATCTTCCATGACAAGGATGCCTAGCTTATCTGCCCAATACAGCTTGCGCGGCTCCTCAGGCTTAATATGGATGCGGACAAAGTTTAAGCCCAGCCGTTTCATGAGATAAATTTCATCCTGCATCTCTTGGTCAGTCGGATAAGTAAAATAACCCGTTGGATGGAATGATTGATCCAGTGTACCATTTAGGTAAATGGGTTTGCCGTTTAACGTGATCCACCGATAGCTGTGATCGCCTACAATCGCGGTTCCGATCTCGCGCACGCCGAAGTAAGTGCGGATGGCATCCGTCTGTCCGTCGCTAGTCAAGCTGACCTCCCCTTCATATAAATAAGGAGATTCGGGACTCCACAGCTTAGGGTCAGAAATAACGAAAGCGGTGTTGACCGTATTGCTGCCTTCCACCAGCTCCGCCTCGATTTGATGAGTCACAGCGCCTTCCGCAAATGAGAACGATAGCTGCGCTGCTCCGGAACTATGGGCAATGACGGTTGTGCTCGCTTCAACGGTTCCGTCTAATTTCGAATGAAACTTCGTTTCGCGAACATAGCTTTGAGGACGTGCCTCCAGCCATACCGGCTGCCATATTCCGCGAATTTCGCCATAGCCTTGCTTCCCGCGCGCTTGATAATTATGGTCAAAATCTTCGACTCGAACCGCGACCGAGTTGCTTGCCTCCAATGACCAAACCTCTGTTACGTCAAATTCAAAGCTGCCATAACCGCCTTCATGCGAACCGATCGAAATCCCGTTCACCCAAACGTCAGACTTATAATCGACAGCGCCAAAACGAAGAAATACTCTAGCGTTTGCTGTAGCCGGTGCCCATTCGATCTCCTTGTGATACCAGGCAATCCCTTTATCGTTGCTTCCGATACCTGATAGTGGGCTTGACCACGAGAACGGCACCGTTATTTCGGAGTGCAAGGACTGCCCCTTCGACTTTTGCCAATCCGCTTGTAGTCCCTTATTCTCATGATCAAACGAAAAGGACCAAGTTCCGTTCAAATTCAACCAATCAGCACGCTGCCAATCGGGACGTGGATATTCAGAACGGGGGATGCTGACCTGCTTATCGTTTACCGTATTTAAAGCCATTGTTATCACGCAGCCTCTCTTCATGTTATTTAATCATTTTGTTTTCTTTAAATTAACACAAAAGTTAATCATAAATCATAAAAACAATCATTTCGTAACAAGAATACGCCTTCATTAACTTATTTGTCAACAAATACTTTGAAAACCCCTTCAAATCAGCTCATTTCATAACTTTAAGGTTAATCACAAAGCCTCATTCATTCAATAAGCTTCAATTCCACTAAAAGAAAAAAAGAGCCCGCCTTAGCGAAGCTCTTTCTTAATCAAACACTGCCTCATCCATTCTTAAAAGCATGATATCCGTTATCCCAGCCCATTCGCTCCATTAATGAATCAATCTGAGCGGCATGATGGCGCCCATGCCAAGCGTATATTTGCGTTGCGGCAGCTAAATTCATTTTGCCATGCGTTGGACTTACAAAATTGCGCTGGAATTGATCAGGCGTAAGTTGCCGGAGCAAAATGACAAATCGCTGGTGAAGCGAATCGATCAGTATTAATGACGTGTCGATTGGCGTTTCATGATAGTCGTTTAGCTCAGCCCATAGTTTTTCGTTGTAGGTACCTGCGAGCGGAGCCTCTTCTGTTAAAGCTCTTTTAAAACGAATAAAAGCATTCATATCGTTATCAGCCAGATGATGGACGACCTGCTTCACATTCCAGCCGCCAGGCCGATAGGGAGTTAGCAATTGCTCTTCATTTAGATTTTGCACCGTCAATCGAAGCCTTGCGGGAAAGCGGGCAATCTCCTGAATCCAGCTTCTGCGCTGCTCTTCGGTTGCATGCTCCTCCCGAATAAATTTGCCTATCGGATAAGACCACAGCTCCATACTTTCTCCTCCTAATTTTTACTAAATTATAATGATTTTCTTATTGCCTGTATACCTGAAAGATCCGCCTTCTCCGCCCCAACTTTTGATTGCAAGCTGGTTCTTGTATAATGATCCATTATAAATGGACGTTCTAAGGAGCTGTATCATGCCCAACCGAAAATGGAATATTGGAATCGCTGTCCTATTTGTTATTTTCTCCTGCATACTTATAAGCTTTTTGTTCTCGACGCTGCGAATTCGCGAGCTGCTGCAGCCGATACTCGCAAACGAAGCCAGCAAGAAAGCCCCCTACCATGTTGTTCTCATTTCGCAAGAGCTCGATAATCCTTATTGGCGTTCGATTGAACAAGGCGCAACGGAAGCTGCTTCTAAATACGAGATGCAGCTTGAATATACGGGACCGGTTCGCATAAATCCGAATGAGCAAATCAAGCTGCTGGAGAAAGCCATCGCGGCCAAAGCCGATGCGTTGCTCGTTCAGGGGATAAACGATCCGCAATTCGTGGACCTGATCAATCAAGCGGTAAGCCGGCATATTCCCGTCATTACGATAGATACGGATGAGCCGAGCAGCCGAAGGCTTTCTTATGTAGGAACAAACAACTTGGCTGCCGGTAAAATAATGGGCGGTCTCGTTGCCGATGCCGCTGCGCAAAAAGGACAGGTTGCCGTTCTCATCGGAAACGAGCAAGCGCCTAATCAGCAGCTGCGGCTGGAAGGGCTTCGCTCGGTAATCGCTAAGTTCCCTGAACTGACGCTGGTTGAGGTTCGTTCATCGAATATTTCTCGTCTCCAGGCTGTCGGTGAAGCCGAGGAGCTGCTGCATAAATACCCACAGCTCGATTATATGGTTGGACTTAGCGCCTTGGATGGCATCGGCATAGCCGAGGCTGCTGAGCGAACGAAGGATAGCGGCTTGCAAATCTTTGCGTTTGACGCCTTGGAGGAGACGCTTGCGCGTATCCGCAGCGGGGAGATCAAAGCTACCATCGTCCAGCAGCCATATAACATGGGTTATGATGCTATTTCGCTGCTGAATGATTTCCTGCATGGCGCGGAGCTTCCCGAGCAGCATTTTACGAAGATGACTGTCCAGCGCAGCCAAACCTTAAATCCTGCAACGGGAGAAACAAGCCGATGACCATTCGTACGAAGCTGCTTGTTTTTATCCCGTTGCTCGTATTGCTCGTCAATCTGATCACCTTCTTTTTGTTCCAAAGTGGAAAAATGGTTCAACAAGGCTATAATCAAATGATGGATCGCCTCCTCTTGTACAACCAGTCCGCACAGACTGCCGAGAACAGCTTAGGAGCGCTTCACAGCTATTTGCTAAATCCAACCGATACTAATCATAAGCTCTATACGCAAAATCGAAATCATTTAATGGAGCTTCGCGCCCAGCTGCCCGCTCAGCAAGCAACCTCCGCCCGCTCGTCTGCCATAACAAGCTATACGCATTTGCTCGATACGTTTTTAGAGCAGCAGCAAGCCGCCTTCGCGGCAGTATCAGCCGAAAGCTCAATGGCGTCATTAGCCCAATACGAAAAAGCAGAGAAAACGGTAAGCTTCATTCGAGAGGACGGGCAGCAGCTGGTCGATATGGAATTAATCATCTATCAACCGATCTACGGGCAAATTCAAACCGAAAACAAACGTATGTATCTGCTCGGTGCAGCCGTATTCATCACTAACACGATGCTGAGCATTTTACTTGCCATATGGATTTCGCGCAGCATCACCGCTCCTGTCAGCAGGCTTGTGTCGCGCGCGAAGCAAATTTCAAAGGGTCAATTACAGCAAAGTACCCGTCCGGGGCAACAGCACCCCAATGACGAGCTTGGCCTGCTCACCGGCGCATTCGAGCAAATGTCGAGTGACCTGCTCCTATTGATCGAGAAGGATAAAGAAAGTCTAGAGAAGGACCGACTTGTCAAGGAATTGGAGCTGCAGGCGCTGCAAAGCCAAATCAACCCGCATTTCCTGTTCAATACGCTGAACGTGCTGTCCAAGCTGGCGCTTCTCGAAGGAGCCGAGAAAACGAGCGATCTAATCGTCTCCATGTCTAATTTGCTCAGATACAATTTACGCAATCTGGATCAGCCGGTCACGCTGCGCGATGAGGTTGCCCATGTGAAGGAGTACTTCATCCTGCAGCAGGCTCGCTTTCGCGATCGCATCCAGCTGGTGATGGATATCGATCCATCTGCGCTGCAGCAGCCTATTCCCGCGCTAACGCTCCAGCCCATCGTTGAAAATGCTTTTTTGCACGGCATCGAGCAAATGGAGAGCGGCGCTGGCATTCGGCTTGAAATCGCACGGCGACCGGACGGCGTGCACATCTCCGTAGCAGATAATGGAAGCGGGATGACCGAGGAAGTTCGCCAATCCTTGATGCGCCTCGAATCTGACGCAAGCAGCAAACAATCTACGGGACTCGGTACCAAAAATGTGTTTAAACGGCTGCAATTGTTTTATGGCGCAAACGAGCTGATCGAAATAGAAAGCAAGCTTGGCCAAGGAACCAAGGTTACGATTCGAATTCCGAAGGAAAAGGAGGTTGAACCCATTCATGTACAGACTATTGATCGCGGATGATGAGGCGCTTGAGCGCGAAGGCTTGGAGTGGATCATCGAAAGGATGCTGCCGAACACCTTTCAGATCATTCATGCCGAGAACGGGCGTATCGCGATAGAGCGGGCTGAGGAGCATCGTCCGCATATCGTTTTGATGGATATCAATATGCCAGGCATTCAAGGGCTTGAAGCGATACGCGAAATAAAAAACAAATTGCCGGAGACCCAGTTCGTCATGGTGACGGCTTATGATTATTTTGCTTATGCCAAAGAGGCGCTAACGTTAGGCGTTAAGGAGTATCTAATCAAACCTGCGAATCGCGAGCAGGTCGTTCAAACCCTTAATCGGCTCTTAGAGGATCTCGCGCAGGAAAAAAAGAAACGTTCGGAAGAACTGGAGCTCAGGCAAAGGCTGTCTCAATTGCTGCCCTTGGCAGAAAACGAGCTGGCGATGATGTTTATGCTCGATCATATTACTTACACCGATATTGAGCAATTGTCTGAATGGCTTAATTTTTCTCTTGGGCAAGGCTGTGCGATTGTCATCGCCTTTCCCGAACGCTACAAAACAGATCCCAAGCATAAAATTTACGACACGATTAGAGGATTTGCCAAATCCAATGCGGCGACCAGCATCGTAAGCTCGTTGATCGACCGCCATATGGCGATTTTCATAAACAAGCCCGCTGCGCTGACAGAAGCCGAATGGAAGGAGACGACCACCGCGTTCGGGGAAGCTTTATGCGCGGCAGCCGCCCGGCAGCTGGAGGTTGATCTATTAATCGGAATTGGACAAACGCGCTCTGGCGCGGAAGGACTGCGTAAATCTTATTTTGAAGCGGTGTTTGCCTCCAATTATTTTGAACAATGCGGCAGCGTCTGCCACTTCGACGAATTAAAGCAAGGAACAGGCAACTCTGCATCCGCTCAAATGAGCCTTCCGGCGAGCGCTGAAGCGATCCCGGACGCTTACGTCCTCTCCGCCATGCAGCGTATTCGCGAGCAGCGCGAGCAGCAGACCCTAACGGTTCTAGACCGAGCGCAAACGTATATTCAAAGCCGATTTTCAGAAGACCTCTCGCTAGAAGAAGTCGCGGATTTCGTACATCTTAATCCCCACTATTTCAGCAAAATTTTTAAGCAGCAGGTTGGCACCACATTTATCGACTATGTCACTGCGCTGCGAATTGATAAAGCGAAAGCGTTAATGGGTTCAGGCGAGCTGAGCCTAAAGGAGGTTTGCTTTGAGGTCGGCTACAATGATCCCAATTATTTCAGCCGCGTCTTCAAAAAAGTGACCGGCGTCACCCCTTCCGACTACCGCAGCCAAACCAAATAAATGGATCTAACAGCGTCCATGTCGCATCGACATGGACTTTTTTGTGTTCGTCAGGCCAATAAAATGCTAGTTTCCCAAAATGGCGCCACCGTACATCCATAGCCCAAAATTAATGCGTGTACAACACTGATTAGTGAAGGAGTTTACCCGCGGAGACACGCATTTTGCGTGATATAATGAAATTCGTTTTGAATGCAGGATGGGTTTGACAGAGAGGAGAAAAAGAAATTGGGAACGGCGATAATTAACAAAAAAGAACAAGTGAGCATGAAGTTCGTAACCCTTGTTTCTATCGTATCCGCGCTTGGCGGATTATTATTTGGCTTCGATACCGCAGTAGTATCGGGTGCCGTTGGATTTATGGAGGATCGGTTCGACTTATCCAAGCTGCAGGTGGGTTGGGCTGTCTCTAGCTTAATCATTGGCTGTATCGTCGGAGCCGCCATGTCAGGCGTTCTAGGCGATCGTTTCGGCCGAAAAAAAGTGCTCATCACAGCAGCTATTTTATTTATTATTAGCTCGATCGGCTCAGCGCTTCCGGACAGCTTCTCCGGTTTTATTATCGCTCGCATTATTGGAGGCATCGGAATTGGCATTACCTCTACCCTTTGCCCGCTCTACAATGCTGAGATTGCTCCCGCTAAATATAGAGGCAGGCTTGTTGCGCTTAACCAGCTTGCAATCGTAACCGGGATCTTCCTTACCTACTTCGTAAATCTATGGATATCCAGCTCGGGCGATGAAGCATGGGCTGTAGCCTCTGCTTGGCGTTGGATGTTCGGCGTAGGCGCTATTCCCGGCTTGCTCTTTTTGATTTTGCTGCTGTTTGTCCCGGAAAGCCCGAGATGGCTGATTAAACAAGGACGAGCGGCGTCAGCACTCCCGATCTTATTGCGTATCCATGGCGAAGAGCTTGCCAAACAAGAAGTGCTCGACATCAAACAGTCCTTCGAGCAGGAAAGCGGCTCGATCCGCCAACTGTTCAGCCCTTCATTGCGAATAGCTCTAATCGTTGGGGTAGGACTTGCCGTGCTCCAGCAGGTTACAGGCATTAATGCGGTGATGTATTATGCGCCTGAAATATTTAAAGCAACGGGCGCCGGCACAAACGCCTCTTTGATTCAAACGATACTGGTCGGCTTTATCAACTTCCTGTTCACCATCGTCGCCTTATGGCTGATTGATAAGGTTGGACGCAAAGCGCTGCTGCTCGTCGGTTCGGCTTCGATGGCCATTTGTTTGCTCGTGATTGGCATCGCCTTTCAAACCGGACATGCCGATGGCCCGCTCGTTCTCATTTTTATATTGCTTTACGTCGCTTCCTTCGCGATTTCGCTTGGACCTGTCGTATGGGTCATTATGTCCGAGATTTTCCCGAACCGCATTCGCGGCAAAGCGACGGCTATCGCTGCTATGGCGCTTTGGGCGGCGGATTATCTCGTCTCACAGTCATTTCCGCCGCTGCTTAGCTCTGCGGGACCTGCCGCGACGTTCTGGATCTACGGAAGCATGGCGCTGCTCGCCTGCTTGTTTACTTGGCGGGTTGTGCCGGAGACGAAAGGAAAATCGCTTGAGGAAATTGAATCTTTGTGGGCGAAGTAATATGCCTGTATAATAGATTTAGATAATAAATCTATGTTTAGGAGCTACTCGAATGGACTTCCGGTTAGATTTGATTGAAAACAAGATTGAATTTTTTGAGGCATATGATTTGAGAACGCTGGAGCTTAAGATCGACCAGCAAATTGAAAATAATAAAGGCTTGCTGTTAGAGGTGTTCCACGTCAGCCATCATGCCGTATTTAATCCTAAAATCGAAAAAATGCTTTATAGCGCGGTTGTTCACTTCAAAGCGAAGAAATAGCAGGCTAACCTAATAAAGAAGCTCCCGGCTGATCATAAGCCAGGAGCTTCTTTTTGTCCATCCTAGTCGTTGTAGCACGGTCAAGAAAGCAGACTCCCTCTCCTTTTTTTACCTCTATTAAATGAAGCTCTTTAAGGAAGGCGGTTTGCGAACCAAGCTAAGCTGCTCATAGGCATATGCAAGCTTAATGAGCACCGGCTCCTCGTACGCCCTCGCTGCAAACGTGACGCCAAACGGTACTCCCTTGCCCGTATAGCCAGCCGGAACGACTATGGACGGATAACCAGCGCGGGACGTAATTCTTGCTCCAAAATCAGCCGGAAATAGCAGCGCGTCCAGCTGATGCTCCTTCATCGTTGCATCCAGCCCTTCGTCCTTGCACAATTTGAGATCGGCAGCACGATCGCGAATATACGTAATTTCGGTCATCGTTCCCGAAGTCGTCGTTTCGGCAGAAAGCAGCGTCGTTTGACCATATTTAAGCGTTTCGATTGGATGCTCGTTGTTAAAGGCGATGATATCCTTCAGCGTTCGAATTTTGGAGCCTGCAGGCAGCTTGGACAAGTAAGCATTCAGTACGGTTTTGAACTCGTTGAGCACAACCGAAGAGTACTTGATTTGGCGAGCGGTCCGAACGTCAGCCGGATCTATAATGATCGCGCCGTGCTGCCGCATTAGCTCCACTGCCCTGTTGAAGATTGCAAGCTGCTCGTCCGTTAGCTCCTCAAAAAAATAATCTCTCGGAACGCCGATTCGAGCTCCATCAAGACCGCGCGGATCAAGGAATACGCTATAGTCCTTTTGCTTGCCCCAATATCCTGCCCCCATCGCTGCATCATTCGCGTCATGCGCCACGATCGCATTAAGAACATGCACGGCATCGGTCACCGTTCTTGCCATCGGACCTGCTGTATCCTGACTGTTCGAGAGCGGCAAAATGCCCGAACGGCTCACAAGCCCGACCGTCGGCTTAATGCCTACGGTTGAGCTAAGATTACCCGGATTCAATATCGAGCCCGAGGTTTCCGTACCGATTGATGCCATGCAAAAATTACACGCAACCGCGACGCCAGAGCCAGCGCTCGAACCGCCGGTTGGCGCCGAAATATTGTACGGATTTAAAACTTGTCCGCCGCGCGAGCTGTATCCAGACGGCATCCCGTCCGTCATGAAGTTGGCAAACTCCGTCATATTCACTTTTCCGAGCAAAATAGCGCCCGCTTCGCGAAGCTGCTTCACTATAAAAGCATCCTCGCCTGCATAGTTGTTCGCAAGCGCAAGCGAGCCTGCGCTCGTATGCATCAAATCGCCGGTATTTATATTATCCTTAAGCAGTATCGGGATGCCATGGAGCGGACCCCTTGGACCCTGAGCTGCTCGTTCACTGTCTAAGGCAGAAGCAATAAATAAAGCATCGGGATTAAGCTCAAGCACCGAATTGATCGTTAGGCCATCCTTATCATGGGATGCGATTCGGTCAAAATAAATCAGGACCAGCTCACGTGACGTAAGCTCCCCTGCTTCCAAAGCGGCTTGAATGGACGAGATAGTTGCTTCTACAATTTCCATGCCCCGATTACCCCTTATAAGACCCGAATAAATGCTGAACAAGCCTAGTATAACCTATTTTTTGGCAAAGAACATCTGATCCTCTATGCAGCCGTTTATTTTTAACGGTATAAATAACTTTTCGGTATCTGCTTACGTCTAACTATTAATACCCTACTAACACGTGAGAAGGAGAGCCAACAGGATGAGAGCATTAAAGAAATGGACAGGACTTACGCTTCTGCTTCTCTCTATTTGTTTCATGCAGGTTCATACCGCCTTCGCCAATCCGGCGGATACGGTGCTGAAAGGGACCGCGTTAAACGGCATTATCGATATAGATTCGATGCTAGAATCACATCTGGCGCTTCAGTCGGACGGCACGATCTGGACATGGGAAGGAAATGGACTTGCGAAACGCGGCCCCAAAATTCCGGGAGCTGTCTCAGCCGAAGTGGGCAACATCGCACTGAAATCAGATGGCACCGTATGGACTTGGGGCACGAATGAATCTGGCCAGCTCGGAAATGGTACCACGGATAAGCAAAAGCCAAGTTTAAACCATGAGCCTGCGCAGGTTAAAGGGTTAAAAAACGTAATCGCTATCGCAAGCGGCGGTTCCTTTCATGTTGCTTTGGCTAAGGATCATACCGCATGGATCTGGGGCAGCACTTGCATCTCGGCGATGACACGTTCTGATTTCACTTTTAAACAAAGCTATTGCAATGCCTTTGAAGAGCATCCCGATGAGGAGAAAGCATATGTTCCCGGATTGATTAAACGCGAAGGCATCGTAGCAATCGCGGCATCGCAAAACAATATATCAATAGTAAAAGAAGACGGGAGCGTCAATCGCTGGGGGTATTGGGACAATGTGCGTATGGGTGAGGATACTTTGCCCTGGGCAACCAAAGACATTGTCGCTGTCTCGGAAATGTACAATGATTATATGGGCAGCCTTTTATTGCTTCGAAAAGACGGAACCGTAGGTTACTACGAACCCACTGCCGGAAAGTCTAAAGGCGGCTTCATCAAAATATCTGCAGCTCCGTTCGACGCCAATTATAATTTAGCGCTGCATCAGGATGGCTCCATTTGGAATCACGAAGACAATGGCAATTTGATTCAAATCAAAGGCTTAAGCCGTATCGTGGATCTGGAAGCAAGAGCAGCCAATAGCGGGCTTGCGCTCGATAACAGGGGAACGGTATGGTCATGGGGCGATGCTAAGTATGGTTCTGCCAGCCAAGGAGCCGCACCCAAAAAAACATTATCCGAAATCAAGCCTGCAGCTGTAATAAAGAGCTTCTCCGTTCAACTAAATGATGATTACATTCCGCTGAAAGCCGCACCAATTATCATTAATGGAACAACCTTTGTACCGCTGCGCGACGTTTTCGTGGCAATGGGAGCGAAGGTGAATTACGACTCCGGCAAAATAACGATTAGCAAAGGAAAAACGACCATCCTGCTAGAGGAAAATAAGCGTCAGACAACCATCAACGGAATAACGAAGCAGGTTGCGGAAGCGCCTCGTTATGATCAGGGCAAAACGATTGTCCCGCTCCGCTTCGTGACGGAAGCGCTTGGCGCCACCGTCAAATGGAACGCTGCAAGCGATACGATCCTAATCAAAAGCTAAACCTGCGTTAATGAAAAAGGAGAAGGCTCCTGCTCGCCTTCTCCTTTTTTGCGGTCTACTATTCCTTTATTTCTTCAAATGAAGCGTCATACAGACGGAACATCGTTTTATAGCCGGACTCATCGATTTTAATGCCGACATCCAGCCTGCCGGAAATTTTTAACGGGCCTGTGTGATGTCTTAACTTCGTACCCTCAGGCACAAAAACAATCATAATTTTATTCCAATACGTTTCGTCTCCGTTGTCAAAAGGACATTCTGCGCCTGGCTTTGGAATCAGCAGAAACCAGTTGTTTTCAAACGATAAAACCTCGCCCATATATCCGTTGATTTCCACGTTGCTGCCGCTAAGATCCCAGAATTGATCGGACGGCGTTGTCTGATCCTCGTTGTCAAAAAACTTGGACCATGAAATTTCGGCACTTCCGTTATTTTTCTTTCCTGCTGCAGGAACGTTTTTCGCATCGTCCGTTGCTTCCTTGAGAGGCTCCTTAGATTCTGATACCGGCGTTTTAGCTGGTGGCTTAGCTGGCGTTTTGTCTGCCGCTTTGGCTGGCACGCTCTGCTTTTTTTCTTGTTGGACAGGCGGCTTTGTTGCAGCAGGCGTTTTTTTCTCAGCTGGAACGGAAGCGGCTATGTTCTTGCCTTCATCAGGCAATGCTGCAGCTTTTGTTTTATCAGGAACGACAGTTTCAGAAGGCGTGTTTGTTGCTTCGTTTGCAACGACGGCAACTTCTTTTTCACTTGACTCTAGGCTAGCTGCCTCGGTAGCGACAGCCTCATCATTTCCCGCAGCCGGAGTGGATGCAGCGCTGTTCATGGCGAATGAGCCGGCTTCTTCTTGCTGCTTTGAAGGGTTGCCGCACCCGGCAAGCAGCGCCAGCGTTAATAGAGCAGCCGCTAGACGTTTATTCATCGTTATCACCTCTAAGCTCTGAATAATTGCATAGGATCTATCCGGTACATTTTGAATGATGGGATGAGCATAGCCAGCAATCCAAATAGAATCGTGCCAACGATTAGCAGCACATGCTGCCCGTTGAACAATAAAGCTTTGATTTGAATTCCTGTATATTCAAACAGGATGTCTTTAAATAGGAAGCCGGATAAATGGCCCGCTGCCAATCCAATAAGCAAACCTAAGCTGACTAACACTAATCCCTCTCCGATAAAGCTCATAAATATAAAACGTTTTGATTTGCCGATAATCCGCAGCAGTCCGACGTCCTTTTGCCGTTCGTTAGCAGCGGCAGTTAGAGACAGCAGTATCGAAATGGAAGCTAAAATCATGCATAACACGGTAACCAAGCTGATCATTTCCGTCCCTTTGTCTACTACGCTTAGCACATCCGCCACTGCTTTGCTTGTGTAAGCAGCCTGCACGTTATCGATCGCTTCGTATTGCTGCTTTATTAACGGCAAGCCGCCGATCGATTTAGGCTTGATCAGGATCGCCGTCACCTCTTTATGTGACTGCTCTTCCCCATGAACTGCCCATGCATACTCCATCGTTGTAAAGACCACTCTGTCATCAGGCGTGTTTAGAAAAGGCAGTATACCGGTAATCCGGTATGCAAAGGTTTCATGCGCATCATGATGACCGCTTTCTTCCTCTTCAAATGAATGATCTGCTTCTTCGATTACGCCATGCCCGCCTTTAAACGTATCTCCGACATGGAGATTAAGCGATTTCGCAACATGCGCGCCAACGACTACGTCACCTAGGCTTTGATAAAGCTTGCCTGAAGCCAGCTTCTGATCTCCGTAGCGCGTAAAAAAATATTCGGCTTCTATGCCAACAATGGGAAATCCATTGTAATTGTCGCCTGTTGTCATGCCATAAGCATTCATGACTTGATCATTCTCTTTGGCTTGATTCAGCACATCGAGCGGAATATTGCCCGTTGGCGCGCCAACGTGATAAAACGTATTGAGCACGAGCTGCGAATCGCTCCCATCAGCCCCGATGACGAGTTCAAACGGGCCATAGCCTTTTTTGGCTCCTTCATCGACGCTAGCCTGGCATAGAATAAGAAACACAAGCAACGCAACCGTAACAGTAACCGAAATAACCGTCAGAAGGGAAAGAAATTTCCGATGCGCCAGGTTTCGGAAAATAAGCGTCCACTGCGTCATACGGCTCTCTCCTTTTGAATGGGATGCTTGACATTCGGATTGCTCTTGTACGCTTTGTTGATATCTTGAATATGTAGTCGAACCGGGAATCGTTCAGCGAGGTTGAGGTCATGAGTCACCGTCAACAGCGTCGTATGTTTGGAAACCGCTTCCGATAGCAAAATATCGGTGATTTCGCCTGCTGTTTCCCAGTCCAAGCTCCCTGTAGGCTCATCTGCTAGTAAAATGGATGGGCGGTTAATCAATGCGCGAATGATCGCTACCCTTTGCTGTTGCCCTCTTGATAATTGCGAAGGCCGGTGCTGCATACGGTCTTTAAGGCCTACTTGCTCAAACCATTGGTCTAGTTCAGCCGCTTTTTCCTTGCGGCTCATCGATGCTTTCATGACCAATTCTACATTTTGCCTAGCCGTAAGGGACGGTATAAGATGAAAGTCCTGAAGAATATATCCAATATGCTGAGCGCGAAATTGATCACGGTGTGATTCCGAAAGCTCATGAAGCGCCACGCCATTCACATGAATCGTACCCGTATCAGCCTTCAATAGAGCGCCGATCATATGCAAAAGGGTGCTTTTGCCGGAACCACTTGGCCCGATGATCGCAATCTTGCTGCCCTCTTCAACATGCCAACGCGGAATATCGAGAATAGCAATCGTTTCTCCATTAATGGAAAATCCTTTGGCTAGCTGCTCGATAGCAATCATTCATCTCACTCCTAATGGAAAAACAGGGGAAACGGATTTCCCCTGTTTTCATTGTTATTAAGAACCGCTTATTTCTTTAGAACGATGCGCTCGGACAAGCTGTCCCAAGTCATCTTCGTTCCAGTCAAGCTGTTAAATGCTTCAAGCGGAAGATAAAACTTGCCGTTATCCAGATCCGCTTTGTAAGCAGCAGCTTTGCCGTTTACTTTTACAGCTAAGCTCGTTTTATTGATTTCAATTGTATTTTTGCCTTTAGTCAGCGTGCTAGGGCCATTACCTGATTTATAAGTACCGCCAAGCGCTTTCGCCAACGCTTCGGCAGGGTACAAAACGACGCCGTCGCGGTTCACTTTGAACTTCGGATACAGATGCTTCGATTGCAGCGATGCTGTCGCTTTTTTCAAATCTACGCCGATTACTTTTGCTGAAGCTAAAGCGATCTGTGTATTGTCGATTTGGCCTTTCACTTGGCTCGCGATCGGTCCATATGCCCATACGCCTACATCAACGCCGGAATGTCCATGACCAGACCAGCCGACCAGAACCCGCTTCGAGATGACCGCGTTATAGCCGCCTTCTCTGCCGTATGAAGAACCGTCTCCGTCCAAGATTTGCTGCGCTTCTTCATCGGACAAATCGTTGATCCACGTGTTCGTGCTTACGATTTTTTTGATGTCGTCGATCGTTTTCGCATCTTTCAAAGCATTGATTAAAAACTCAGAGGAATGCTTTTGCTTGTTCCACAAGTCGATGTTTAATTCATAAATGTTATCGCGGGAGAGCGAAAGTCCGCCTGTCTCATGGTCAGCAGTAACCACAACGGAAGTGTTGCCGTCTTTTTTAGCAAATTCCATCGCGACTTTAACGGCTGCATCAAAATCCAGCATTTCTTGAATCGTCGTTGGGAAGTCGTTTGCATGGCTGGCATGGTCAATTCGGCCGCCCTCGATCATAATGGCAAAACCGTCTTTGTCCGCCGACAAAATTTCCAACGCTTTTTTCGTCATATTGGCAAGGTTAGGCGTGCTCTCTGTACGGTCTGGCACATAAGCAACATGTGAGGAACCAAATAGTCCCACTGCCTTTTGATTTTTTGAAGTCAAAGCATTAAGCGACTTGTTGTCTTTTACTACTTTATAGCCTTTTGCCGTAAAATCCTTGATGATGCTTTTGTCCGCACGTTTTCCCTTCTCGTCTTTGCTGAGGAAAAACTGCTCGCCGCCGCCGAAGAGCACATCAATGCCGCTGTCCAAATATTGTGATGCAATCGCGCTTTCATTGTCTCTGCTGCGAACATGCGCTCCGAATACGGCTGGTGTAGCATGTGTAATCCGCGCTGTCGTAACAAGACCTGTCGCTTTGCCGTTCATCTCAGCCGCTTCGATTACAGATGCGTAAGGCTTGGAAACATCTTCGTTTGATACGCTAATAGCTGCATTATATGTTTTATTTCCCGTTGCGAAGGCTGTACCTGCAGACGCTGAATCCGTAATAGCACCGGATACGATTTTGTCGCCATCCTCGCCTTTATCCGCATATGTAGTCGCCTGTCCAACATAATAGGAATCCAATGTAAGATGTGGTTTACCAAGTACAGATTTTGAATACAGTCTAGCTGCGGATACTTGTGCAGGACCCATGCCATCGCCGATCAGTACGATGATATTTTTGGAGTCTGATTTCTTCACCTGCGACTTTTGCGAATCAGCAGCCATCAGCAGCGAGCTGGTTGAGATCACTGCAAGTGAAAGCCCTGTAGCCAGTAAACCCTTCATTGATTTGTTCATTCTGGTATACCCTCCATGAGAATTCTATTTTTAATCCACCTTGAATGTTACTCGTTATTTATCAACCGTCTGTTAAAAAAATAATAAGAATTTGAAAATTTAGGATCTGTTATAGAAATGATTCATCTATTAAACAAGGAGATCACTTACGCGGCCTCCCTTTCATGCTCGCTTAGGTTTTGACTTTCCGGGTTAAGCCTTATTTCCATAGGTTCCGAGCAGCCATACCTATTCCATTGGCCGGCATATCATTGCATCACAGCAGCAAGCCTGCTATTTTTAATAATAGCTGTACCGCTTTCCAGAATAACCCTAAGGAGTTAAACGCTATGACGCTGAGTATCCGCCCGATATGGATTGGGACGGGCAGCTTGATTTTACTGCTGCTATTGATTTTGGTTGCTGTAAGCTTTTATTTCTATCATGTTGCCATAAAACGAAATTCCAAGGCGTTTTTGAGCGACAACGCGGATTTAGCCCAGATTCAGGGCAGCAATAGTACGGATAATTTGATCGCCGAAGCATTCCCCGAGAAGATACAGCCTACGCCTGTAGAACCTATGGGGGTAGAATGGGTGGAGAGCCAAGAGTACGAGACGTGGCATTTGAAATCAGATGACGGCTTGGCACTCGTCGGCTATTACCTTGCGGCTAAAGCGCCAACCACTCGGGCTGTCATACTCGCCCATGGTTATTCCTCGCAAGGAAAAGAGATGGGCAGCATCGCCAAATTATATTATGAGAAGCTTGGTTACCATGTGCTCATGCCGGATGACCGGGGACATGGCGGCAGCGAAGGCGATTATATCGGCTTCGGCTGGCCCGATCGGAAGGATTACCTGCTTTGGATTCGCAAGGTCGCAGAGGTTGTTGGCGATCGTGCGCAGATCGTTCTGCACGGCATTTCCATGGGAGGAGCGACCGTTATGATGGTAAGCGGCGAGGACGTTCCTAAACAAGTCAAAGCCATTGTAGAGGATTGCGGCTACACCTCCGTCCATGATCAGCTCCTGTACCAGCTGAAGCGAATCTACAAGCTGCCCGCCTTCCCCATTTTGCCGGCAACGAGCTTGTTGACCCGATTAAAAGCCGGCTATCATTTTAATGAGGCATCGGCTTTGTCCCAACTGAAGAAGAACAAGCTGCCTATGCTTTTTATTCATGGCGCCGAGGATACGTTTGTGCCAACCGAAATGGTGTGGAAATTGTACGAAGCTTGCACAGCGGAGAAGGAAATTTATATCGTTGCCGATGCGGGCCACGGCATGGCTTACGCCACCGACAAACAAACCTATGAGCAAAAGGTAACCGGCTTTATTGGAAGGTATATGGCTTAAAACAGCTTGTTGACGGGTTTCATCGCAGCTCCTATCTGAAAATATCCGTCCTCACATCGCGTACGGGCATAACGATCAGCTATTGCTGATATGATTAAAGAAATAAAGCGATGTTGATTCAGAGGAGAGTGAGCGTATGGAGCCTTTTTCCACTGATCTATTAAAAAGCAAGGTCGTACTCATAACTGGCGGAGCGACAGGGCTTGGCCGGGCCATGGGCGAGCGGTTTATTTCGCTTGGCGCGAATCTCGCGATTGCCAGTCGGCGGGAGGCTGTGCTTGCCAAAGCAGCCGAAGAGATGAGCTCTGCGACCAGCGCCGTATTTTACAAATGCTGTGATGTACGCGACCCCGCTCAAGTAAGCGAACTGATAACGGCAGTAGAGAACCATTTTGGGCATGTGGATATATTGGTTAACAATGCTGCCGGCAATTTTATTAGCCCTACGGAGCGGCTCTCGCCAAAAGCGGTAGACGCAGTCTTGAATATCGTGCTGCACGGCACCTTTTATACGACGCTGGAAGTAGGAAAACGGTGGATTGAGCAAGGAAAAGGCGGCACGATGCTGAACATCGTTACGACCTATGCCTCTACGGGCTCGGGTTATGTCGTACCGTCCGCAGCAGCGAAAGCTGGCGTACTTGCGTTAACGAGGTCACTTGCAGTGGAATGGGCACCCTACGGAATCCGTCAAGTTGCTATCGCGCCAGGACCTTTCCCCACTGAGGGCGCATGGTCACGCCTCGCCCCTACACCTGAGCTGGAAGAGAAAATGATCGGCCGCGTCCCCTTAAAGAGGGTGGGAAACAAAGAGGAGCTTGCTAATCTGGCCGCTTTTCTCATTTCAGACTTTGCATCCTATATGAACGGCGAAGTTGTAACGATTGACGGCGGCGAATGGCTGCAAGGCGCAGGGCAATTCAACAGCTTATCTGAGGTTACGAGCAAGCAGTGGGATGACCTAGCGGAAATGACCCGTAAGGGAAAGGGCTAAGATTACTTTGCTGTAACGATGAAAAAGCAGCTTGATCCTCCAAAGAGGAACAAGCTGCTTTTTGCATGCCGTTATTGTGTTTCTTGCACGGAATCCGCTTGATTTAGAGGGCGAATGCCAGGTCCTCTTCCACCTGATCGATGTCCGCTGCGGTTCCCGCCTGAGCGATTACCGCCAGTACGATTACCTCCTGTACGGTTGCCTCTTGTACGGTTGCCTCCTGTACGGTTGCCCCCAGTACGGTTGCCTCCTGTACGGTTGCCCCCAGTACGGTTGCCTCCTGTACGGTTGCCTCCTGTACGGTTGCCTCCTGTACGGTTACCCCCAGTACGGTTGCCCCCAGTACGGTTGCCCCCAGTACGGTTACCACCTGTACGGTTTCCTAATGACTTTCCTTGTGCGCTTTTCTTTCCTTTTGGCATATGCGTATTACCTCCTCTTAGAAGCTACTTACAACATATGTAGAGAATCTATCATTCGTAACTAGACAATTGATTGTTTTATAGAATAATAGTTTCATATCCCTCGGCACAAACAAAACCGCCTTGATCCAAGGCGGCTTCGATTTATCGCTATAGTGTATTTACCGAATAGGGACCGGCTTGTGTCCCAAAAGCTTTAGTCCCGCGCGGCTGATCGCCCTTCTCGTCAGGCTCCAATGTGATGCCGATGCTATCATAGGTTAATTTTTCTGATTCTATCGCCATCGCGAGCAGACCGACTCCTTTCTCATCAACTCGGAACGTGCCTGCGCTCGTGCGTTTGCCGTCTTGGAGAAGCCAAACCTGGTAAGCCTCCTCATTTTTGGTTGGCTCGGCACCGAACACATACACAACAAATTGTTTGCTCTTCCCATTGTCAACAATACACGCGATCCCATACGCATGCTCCCTCTCGCTCGGTTCCGCCTTCAGCATATTAATTTGCACGATTTCGGAGGCGGGAGCAAATAAGGCATTCTCGATCGTCTGCAATCGCGTATCCTTTCCGTTGAATAAAGGTTTTCCCCATAGCGAGCCGCTTACAAAAATCAGCGCTGCCGCAGCCATCGCCATTACGGTCTTCCATAGCTTCCATTTATTCGATGCTATAGGGCGCTTAGGCGACGCTTTGGCTGCCGCCATGATCTGCTCCTTTAAATCCTTCGGAGGCTCAATTCGTTCCATATCTAGGGGAAGCTCCTCCCATACGATTTGCAGTTCGGCGAGCTCTTGCTTGCAAGAATCACAATAAGTCAAATGACGTTCGAATGCTTCCTTTTCCTCTTCGGAGCAAGAACCAGAAAGATAATCGAGTATGAAATCGCAATCGATGCCGTAAAAGCCGTCATTCATTTAAAGATCCCCCTTTGCTGCAAGATGCCTACGCAATATTTTTAACGTTTGATGCAGTCTGTTCTTGACCGTCCCGAGAGGCTGGTCATACAGCTGCGCCAGTTCAGCCAAGCTGTACCCCTGCCAATAAAAATGCTCGACCAGCGTTCGCTGCGAATTCGATAAATGCTTGCATGCCTGTTGAATTTGCTCCCTTAAGGAATGCCTGACGACATGCTCCTCTGGAGACAAGCCTAGTTGATCAGGCAATGCATTGAAACGTTCCTCCGTTATTTGAACTATACCTGAGGCATCTCTTCTTTGCTTGCGAAGATGATCCATCGTTATATTGCGGGTTATCGTTAGGAGCCAGCTCGTAAAACGTCCTTTATCTGGGTCGTAATCCGATCCCGTTGTCCATAAGCGCATAAATACCGCCTGTGAAATATCTCTTGCAGTTGGCTCATCCCGTACCGCCTTAATGGCAAAGGAATAGACCAAAGCACCATATCGGTCATAAAGAACGGAAAGTGCTTTATTTTTACCGCTTTTAATGAGCTGCATCAGTTCTTGATCGGTAAGATTAAGCATCGAATAGCGCCTCCACGACAGGCTTGTTTTTCTTTATGTTATCAGAAAGAAGAGCAGCCTAGAACTGAACAGCACCCCGTCAAGTAGACAGTACAAATAATAAAAACAGTTAAGCGGCCTTACTCCTGAATTCCATAGGACTGAGGCCGTTTAATTTTGCTTGTAATCGTTCGTTATTGTAAAAATAGATGTAGGCTTCGATGTCTCTCTTAAGGTCCGCAAAGGTTTCGTACGTGTGTAAATAATACTTCTCACATTTTAGAGTTCCCCAGAAAGATTCCATTGGTCCGTTATCGATGCAACGACCAACTCGGGACATGCTCTGAGACAACTCGTTTTGGTCCAATAACTTCTTGAAGTCCAGTGAGGTGTATTGAAATCCACGATCGCTGTGAAGCATGGGTTTGCTTCCTGGAGCTGCTTGTAGGGCTTGCTTTAAAGTCTGGAATACTAGCGGATTGTTATTTGAATGCCCCAATACATAGGAGACGACGGCTTTATCATGGAGATCTAGAATAGCGCTCAAATACGCTTTCTGACCATGTCCATATTTGAATTCGGTCACATCCGTCACCCACTTCTCATTTGGTTCAGTGGCTTGAAATTCACGGTTTAACAGGTTTTCAGCCACTTGCTGTGGAGTGGAGCGTACATATTTCGTTTTCTTCCTGCGGATGACGGACTGCATACCTTTTAGTTTCATTAGCCGGTATATACGCTTATGGTTGAGCTTTTTCCCAGTTTGTTTACGCACATGTAAGGTTAATTGACGGTATCCAAAGGTACGTTCTACTTTCTCATAGATGTTTATCATCAACGATATCAACTGTTCATTCTCTAATTCACGAGAACTAGGTGTGCGATTTAACCACTTGTAATAGCTTGAGCGTGCAATTCCAGCAACTTCACAGAGAAGCTGAATACACATTGATGCCTCCTGTTGAAGCGCTTGAATAGCAAGGTAGGTTGTCTCCTGTCTTACTTGACTTAGCGTCGCCTTCTTTCGAGTTCCTCTAACTTTTTTAAGAATGCATTTTCCGCCCGAAGGCGCTCCATTTCGTACTCCATCTGCTTCATCTTAAGTTTCTGTTGTTCGGCTTCCGTTAGCTCTTCCGGGGCTTTCTTTCTTCCACGGCCATCTTTTAATGCATCCTGACCGCGATCCTCGAACTTCTTCACCCATTGGTATACTTGCTGGTAGGAGACCTGAAATTGTCCCGCTGTCTTTTGGTAGTCATGCTGATTAGTCATACAATATTGGACAATTTCTATCCGTTCCTGCCACGTCGTAGAGCGACCCTTTGTCATAGCTTTTGTTTCCCCTTTATAGGCTTTTAAGCTGCTATGACTATTATACTTCTTAATCCAGTTGGAGAGCTGGGTTGTACTTGCAATCTTATATTTATCGATGATCTGGTACTTAGACCATACACCCTCAAGGTAATCTTTCACCGCTTGGAGCTTAAGTTCTGCACTATAACTTCGATTATGTGTACGGTGCTCCAGTCCTTCATAGCCATACAGCTTGTAGCGACGCTGCCATTTCATCAACGTTGTTTTGTTGATCTCATACTTCTTAGTCGCAGCTAAAAAACCAATTTCCCCATTTGACACTTCTTCGAGAATCGTAAGTTTCTCTAGTGCATTATATTTTCCTTTAGCCATGAAAAAGCTCCCCTTACAGTAATCAGGTTTTATTATTTCACCTGTCTACTGTAGGGGGAGCATATCAAACAGCTGCTCCTCAACTAAACCTATTATTTTTCCTTCACGACGATCGTCCCTCGCATACCGGGATGCGGCGTACAATAATAGCCGAACTCCCCGGCATCTGTGAAGGTAACCTTCTTGCTCGCATTCTGAGCTAATAAGTCGGTATCGAATTGCCCATCATCCGCCGTAGCCGTATGTTTGACCTCATCTTTATTAATGAAGTTAACGATATCGCCCTGCGATATTTCGAGCTTCTCCGGGGAAAAAGCGAAGTTCGTAATCTCAACCGTGTGGACAGTTACTGCCTCAGTCTCTTTCGGCTGAACCGGGGCTTCTGTCTTAACCGGTGCCTTTGGCGTAGATTTAGGCTGCGCTGCTGTAGCCTTGGGCTGCTTTGTTTCTATCGCTTTCTCCGTAGCAGCGGGCTTCTGCGTTGCCGCCGTTTTCTCCGTCTCCTTCGGCTCTTCCGTCTTAACCGGTTTCTCCGATGGCGGGGTTGCAGCCTCAGTTGGGCTAATTGATGGAGTGGCCGTATTCGCCGCTTCTTCCGTTTCCTGAGCATTCTCATCAGCAGCGCTTGAGCTTGTCGGAGTAGCTGTCACAGCCATTTCATTGTGAGCGGCAGGCTCGTTTGCCTGAGCCCCGCAGCCGGATAAGATGAGTAGCATCAGGAAAAGCAGCGAGCATCCATAAGTTATTTTTCGCATGTCTTCACGCTCACTTTACGATGATTTGCCCAGTCATGAATGACTTATGCGGCTCGCAAAAATAATTATAAGTGCCTGGTTTATCAAAGGTTACCGTATAGGACTCTCCTTTTGCCAGCAATGGAGTCGAGAATGCGCCATCCAGCGCTACCGCATTATGCTTCATCTCATCAAAATTAGTAAAGGTAACCTTCGAGCCTGCTTCTATAGTAAGTGCTTCCTTTCCGAACGAGTACTCCTTGATGTCAATGTTGTAAGTCTTAGCCGTAGCAGCCGGTGTTGTTGGCGTAGTCGGTACAACGGGTGCCGTTGAAGCAGCTGTGCCATTAAACTTGGCAGGATCTACGATGTACCAGACATCGTTGACACCTTGCCCTAGCAAATCGCCATGCGCCGTATCTTTAATAAAATAATAGAGCGGGAAGCCTTTATAAGAAGCTTGCTTGCTTCCATCCGGACGGGTAATCGCTCCGATATCGGTACCTTTAACCGTAGATGGGACACTAACGTTAGAGGATGAATATGCTGGCCAATTCACTAAGCAATTGCCTTCGCATACGCTTTTACCCGCTGTATCCTTGTCAAAATAATAAAGCGCTCTGCCGTAATCGTCAGTCAAATAATTACCCGCTTCCTTCGAGGTGCCAAGCATGACCGCGTAATCAGACTTCGCTGTAAACCATACGCCGCCAACTCCCTCACCCGTCACATCGCCGGCTTTGCTATCCTTCGCAAAATAATAGAGCGGCCAATTTTTGTAGGTTAACTGCTTCGCGCCGTCTGTACGGGTAATAACGCCGAAGTCAGCTTTATTAAGCCAAGCCGGCAGCTGCAAATTAGCATCGTAATAGATCGGCCAATTTTTCAAGCAATCCCCTTGGCAGGAATTCACGTTCTCCGCATCTTTCGTAAAGAAATAAAGCGTACGGCCGTTTTTATCCGTAAAATAAGTACCCAGCTTGTCGTTTTTCGCTAGCCCGATTCGCTCGCCTTGCGGCAAGGAAGCTTGGGATGCAAGGACTCCGCTTGCTTGCAGCGTATCAAAAAACGGCTTGCCGCTTTTCGTATTGGCAGACAGCGCTTCTACGAGTGAGGTTGCTAGATGCGTATTCTGCAATGACGCTTTGCCGGCAATCTGCTTCAGGCCATGCGACGCTGCGAAATCCTCTGATTGTTGGTATGTAAAGTCTGTTCCGGATTTATATCCGAGGTTCTCCAAAATGACCTTGTAAAATTGCTTGGAGCTGATCGCAGCGCTTGGTTCAAAGAGATTGTTGCCAGAGCCCTGCCAGCCTAGCTCCGGTTTGCTCTTGAGATAAGCCAGAACAGATTGATTTGCTTTACCCACCTGTTTAGCGTCTGCAAAAGTCGTTTTTCCGTTAAAAGCTAGCGCTTCCTTCAGTTTTCCATTAAGACGGAGCGAGATGATAGCAGCTTGCAGCCGGGTTGACGTTTTATTCAAATAAGCAGCATCAACACCCTTGCCGTCACCGATAAGCAGTCCAAGCTCAAATGCTTTATCGGCATCGGACTGAATGCCAGACGCAGATTCTGCAGATGCCGAGCCAAGCGGAGCAGCGACAAATGTCACGCACATCGCAGTAATCAAAAACAGTTTCCTTAATCGTGTCAGCATTATTAATTCCTCCTTTATGGTCTTTACATGAAGAGATAACGCTGGGGAGAGACGATCGGTTTGATCTAAAATAAATATTTTTTGGATTTTTTCAAGCCTATGAGTCTATGCAATTGGTTCAACCCCGTCGTTTGGTACGGCTTATACCGAATGCGGCTCGAGCAAGAAATGGCATGCGATGCAAGCGTGCTTCGTTCATCATCGCTTAAGGAAACGTACGCAGCCTGTATTGTGAACATGCTGGAGATCGGAGCTGCCGAGCGGATGCTATCGGCCAGCACTCCTTTCTCTGGCTATAAAAAACAAATCGCAAGGAGAATTATTATGATTCGTTCATTCCAACACAATAAGAACCGTTACTCCCTGATCGGTCTTGTTATCCTTATTGTCGCTGCGATGCTGTCATTGCCATCCGCCTTCGCGGCTGGCACAGCAGAGGCAACTGATGGTAAACTAACGTTCAGCAGTCCCGCTGACGGTCAAATTTCCACATCATATGACTATCAAATCCAGCCAAACAGCTTAAAGAAGACTGCATGACGGGATCGATATCGTCAATTCCGAGAAAACGGCAGTGAATGCCGCCGCAGATGGAATCATTATTAAAGCTGATTACGACAAAGCAAAAGGCATTACCGTAATCATCGAGCATAATAATAATTGGCAAACCGAGTACCGTCATTTGTCTAAGCTGGTAGTAGAAGAAGGACAAGCCGTGAAGTCCGGTGCGCTTATTGGACTTATGGGCAGTACCGGCCAATCGACGGGCACCCATCTGCATTTTTCAATCGTCAAAAATGGACAATATACCGATCCTGCTGCCTTGCTGGAGAATAAAAATTAGGTGAAAACAACAAAAAGGGATATGAATGCACATATCCCTTTTTTGCCGCGCCTTGCTTATTTCATCATCAAGGACTTTACTTTGACTCTATTATCGATTCCTGAATTCGCTCGGCGTAACGCCGTAAAACTGTTTAAACGTGCGGGAAAAGTTTTTTGCGTTGCTGTAGCCAAGCTTTTCGCTCACCTCATACGTTTTGATTCGAAAATCCTGAAGCAGCCACGCGGCCTTTTCCATTTTTACGCTAATGACAAAATCGGAAAATGTTTTCCCTGTCCGCTGCTTAAACAATTGGCTCAAATAGTTGGCGTTCATATAGAGATGGCCTGCCACACATTCCAAACTAACGTTTTGGTAATGCTGCTCCACATAAGAAATAATCTCTTGCACTAGCTTTCCGTTGCCTCTCAGGGCATCCTTCACTTCCGCCTCCTTCAATAAGCTTTTTGCTGCTGTCCTTGAGCCATCCTCCTCCAGTTCCATGCGGATTTTTGTAATCACATTCATAAGTGCCTCATACTGAGCCGGTTTAATCAAATATTCACGTACTCCGTATAAAATAGCGTAATAGGCATAATCAATATCGCGATACGCGCTGTGAAAAATCACTTTTATTCCCGACTTTCGCTCATAAAGCTCCCTTGCCAAATCAACCCCATTTAGTGCCGGCATTCGGATGTCCGTAAATACAACGTCAATATTCCCCTTCTCTTCAATCCACTGCAGCGCTTCCTGCTCGTTGCTGACCTGTCCTACAATCTGAAATCCGATTTGACCCCATGGAAAATCCGTATACATGGCGCTGTAAAGTTCCGATGGGTCGTCTACAAAAAGGATGTTATACAAAAACTTCCCACCTTTCTTAATGTCCAGCCTCTAAATCCATAGTTGCCCCAGGGAGATGCTCGTAATAAAAGTTATACCAATTTTTATAAATAAAATGCTCAACATCCTCCTCACGATAATACTTAAGCAGCAAATCGATCAATCCGGCGTACTTTCCCGCATGCTCCAGACCGATAAGCCAGCGATCCATCCCGTCAAAATCAGAGCCAAACCCAACATGCCGGCTGCCGCCAAGCGAGCATACATGGTCCAAATGCAGCAGCAATTTGTCCATCGTAACCGGCTCTTCGGTTTGAACAAACGGAGGCACAAAGGTAATTCCCATTACGCCCCCTTTCTTAATTAGCGAAGCAATTTGCTCATTCCGCAGATTTCTCAGCACCGGGCTTATTTGGGTCGCATTGGAATGTGAAGCGATAAATGGCTTATCGGAGAGCTCCATTAGCTCCCAAAAACCACGTTCGGAGAGATGCGACGCATCCAAAATCATATTCAGGCGATTGCACGCTTGGACGAGGCTCCGCCCTTTTGCCGTAAACCCGCTTCCTCTCCCCTCAAGCACCCCGTCAGCAGCCCAATTCGCATCATTCCATGTAATGCCGATGCTTCGTACACCTAGTTCAAATAAGATACGCAAATAAGCCAGGTTGCCTTGGAGCGCATCAACCCCTTCGAGCGACAGCAATGCTCCGCATCGCTCCGTTGCTGCAACCCTTAGCAAATCTTCTCTGGAACGAATAAAATCCAAGCGTCCCTGGGAGACGATATGCCGAAGAAAGAGATCCACGCATTCGAGTACATACCGGAATTCGGTCGGCCATTTGTCCGATAAGTAGATCGCAAAATTTTGAACGCTTATGCCGGATTCACGTATCCTCTCTAATGTGACATCCAGTTTGCTAGCCTCGTTCACAAAGTCCAGCTCCGAGTTCGCTAGCAGCTTGCTCAGCACGTCGCAGTGTGCATCGAATATTCTCATCAAGGGGCTCCTCCTCATCTATTCTCGGTAAGAAATATGAGATAAGCGGGTAACAGCAACTGCTTCTGTAATGAGATGATGATGGGGAGATCGCTCGCATACCGGGTCCGTGTTCTTGGCGTCGCCAGTCAGCAGGAAGGCTTGACAGCGGCAGCCGCCATAATCCTGAATGCGCAAATCACAGGATTTGCAAGGCTCGGGCATCCAATCGAATCCGCGGTAGGTTTGGAACGATTCCGATTCCTCCCATATCCATGATAGACTGCGATCCTTGACAGACTCAAAGCTTAAGGTTTGAATGCTTGCGGCCACCGTGCACGGCAATGCGATGCCATTTGGGGAAATCGTCAAGGACAGCTTACCCCAACCGCCCATACACGGTTTTGGCAGGTTTTCATGATAATCTGGAAGTACCCAGATTAGCTCCATCTGCTTGCCATACCGTTCTCTCGCCCGGTAAAATGCGGCTTCTGCCGCCATAACCTGCTCCTTGGCAGGCATAAGATCGTCGCGATTTGCGAGCGCCCATCCGTAGTATTGGGTATTGGCTAGCTCTAGCCGCTCTGCTCCCCACGAAGCACAAAGCGCAATCATCTCCTCAACTTCATGCAAGTTATGACGATGCAGCACAACGTTCATATTCAATGTCATGCCGGCGGAACGAATGATTTCAGCCGCTTTCCGCTTGATCTCATGCGCCTTAATGCCGCCAATTCGGTCAGCAAGCTCCGCCGTCGAGGCTTGTATGCTAAGCTGAATGCTGTCAGTTCCAGCTTCCGTAAGCTTGTGCATTCTTTTTTCCGTGAGACCTACGCCGCTTGAAATCAAATTTACATAAAGGCCCAAGTCGCGTGCCCTTCGTATGAGCTGCTCCAAATCAGTCCGCAATAGCGGTTCGCCGCCGGTAAAGTGGACCTGCACAACGCCAAGCTCGCTCGCTTCCTCCAGCAATCTGAGCCAATCATCGGTAGGGAGCTCATTCTCGCGCTTTTGCAGATCAATGGGATTCGAGCAGTAGCCGCATTGAAGCGGGCAACGATGTGTCATTTCTGCAGTTAAGGCATACGGCGCGCTTACCTTCATCGCTCAATCCAGCCCTCCTCTGATGCAAGTGACAGAAACTCCACCACATCCGCTTGCAGACTTTCTTGATTATATTTGGCTTGCAGTTCATCAACGATTTGTGAGACCGTACGCTTACCGTCCACTAATTGAAGGATAGCGCCCGCCGTGCCATTCAGGTGGATAATCCGCTCAGGAATTAGCAATAAATCCGTTTGGCGGGTTTGGTCGTATTTGACACGCGCCGGTGGACGTAGCCTTGGCCGTTCAGACAACCCCCAATTGCTCATGCCGATGGTCCGCCTCCCTTGGCGCTGACCAGCTTAACGCATCCAGAATGGCCCAAAGCACGTCGCATTTAAAGGAAAGCGCAGCGATCGCGAGCTCCTGCTCCCTTCGGCTTGTACACTCGCGCAGCACCAGCTCCAAGCCATGATCCGCATCACGAGGCGCTTGATGCAGCCTTCCTCTGAAATAGGCCAGCCCTTCGGGGCGAATCCATGGATACAGCTCTTCAAACACGGCAATGCGCTGCGAAACCAGAATGGGCGCGAATAGCTCCGTCAAAGATGACGCTACAGCAATAACCCAAGGCTGATTGCGGCAAAAGTTAACGTAAGCGTCGACCGCAAACCGAACAGACGGGATAACCAAACGCTCATTCACCATATCCTCTCTCGGGATGCCCGCAGCTTCCCCTAATCGAATCCATGCTTCAATTCCGCCTTCGTCTCCCTCGCGGCCGTCATGGTCGATAATCCGCTGGAGCCATAGCCGCCTATCCTCCTTGCTTGGAAGCTTAGAGAGAACGATCGCATCCTTAACGGGAATATTTTTCTGATAATAAAATCGGTTCGCTATCCATGCCCGAAGTTCTGCGGGCAGAAGCTTCCCTTCATGCATGCGCAAATGCAGCGGATGCTTATCGTGATAACGCGCCTCCCCAACCTTTCTAAGTTCCATCATAAAAGCTTCTTTAGACCATGCCTCTTTCATCTTAAACCTCCATTTCCATGCCATCGTAACCTACTTCTATGCCTTGCTCTTGAAGTCTGCGATATGCGATGGAAGCTTGGTCGAGGACCGGGTTAGTATTGTTGATATGGATATAGATTTTACGGGAAGCGGGCATTGAAATAAGCTTTTGCAAACTTCCATCAGAACCCGTGATAGGGATGTGCCCCATATCAGCGGCTCCTAGTTCGGAGATGCCCAGATTTCGAAGCTCATCTCCCTGCCAGAAGGTTCCGTCTATAAAAATAGTATGTGCGCCCGCCAAATTCTGCTCTAACTCAGTGGTCCAAGACTCTATGCCCGGTGCATAGACCGCAACGCCGCCGGATAATAGATCTTCGATGCGATAGCCAATTACCCATTCGCGATTCATCCAGTCATTCTCCATACTGCCGCAAGCAGCCACGTAACGGGGCGACTTGCAGCCTAAATAGAAAGGACGTATGACCACATTTCCTCCGAATAGGAATAGAGGCTCGCCCATTTTCACCTCTTGCCAGCGCAGCTTTGCATATGGCTCTAGCACCTTGCGGACTGGAAACGCATGCGTAAGCGCATGCAAAACTGGGGCTGACGCATAAATCTCCAGCTCCGCGCTTTCCCTTAAGCTTAAGAGTCCAAGAGTATGATCTAGCTCCGCATCGGTTAGCAGAACGCCCAATAGGGGTGTATCCCGCAGGCCTGGGCCTGGCCATAAGGTGCAATGTGCCTCGATCTGCTCCCGAATATCCGGCGTCGCGTTCAATAAATACCACGACTGCCCATCTAGGCTAAGCGCCAGCGCATTATGCATTCTCGCTTTCACGTTTGAATCTCTTTCCCTAGCACGGCTACAGTAGCAACAAGCGCAATTCCATTGTGGAAATCCTCCCCCAGCCGCCGATCCCAACACTTTCACAAGCATCTTCATGACCTCCAATAAAGAATAGTGCCGGATTTCTCCGGCACGCAGCTGCTACTTTTGAGAAGCGTAAGAAGTCACTTCAGCACAAACATCAATCACCTTATAGCTTGGCTTAACCCACATAACTTCACCTCCCTCCGCGATCCAATTAAAAGTTAGGCACCAAACGAACGATTTTGTCCGGTGATCCGTCTCCGTTTTTATCGCCGTTATTGCTGGTAACAAAGTAGATGGAGCCATCTGGCGCTTCCACGACATCGCGGATGCGTCCATATTGGTTTTTGTACAAATAGCTCAAATTGCTGCTGCTGATCGTTGGCTTGCCGTTTTTCTCGACGATACCCATCCGAATGATTTGTTTGCCCTTCAAATTGGCTACAAGAAGATCGCCTTTCCACGGGCCTTTCGTTACGAACGTAATGCCCGATGGCGCCCACGTTGTGCCTTGCGCGTAAATGAGCGGCGCCGTAATTCCCGTGCCATTATGGTTTGGTCCTTCAAACTTCGGCCATCCGTAATTGCCGCCTGGCACGACATAGTTGATTTCATCATGCGACGATTCGCCATGCTCCGACTCAAAGAGGCGGTTCGTTCCAGGCTGGAAAGCAATTCCTTGCGGATTGCGGTGTCCACGACTGAAAATCGGCGAGTTTGGTCCAAACGGGTTATCGCTTGGAATCGAACCGTCTAGATTCAGGCGGAAGATCTTTCCTCCAAGATAGTTAAGCGTTTCTTCTGAATGACCATAGTTACCATTGCCAAAATACAGTTTTTTGTCCGGTCCGACTTTGATGCGGCCGCCGTTGTGATAAACTGCGCCAGGAAGGTCGCTGATCAGCACTTTATCCACCGTTGCCTTATTATCTTTTTCAACCAGTCGAACGACGCGGTTTTTAACTTGGTTATTGCTCGTTCTATACGTGTGGTATACATAGAGATAATGATTTTTATTAAAATCCGGATCTACGGCTATGCCAAGCAATCCGCCTTCACTTCTAGGCATATAGTAAAATGGTGCGCCAAGTGTGATGACCGGTGTGGATTTGACTTGACCGTCAACAATGACGCGAATTCTTCCGCTGTTGCGCTCTGTAAAGAAGATTCGCCCGTCCGGCGCAAAGTCAAGCGCCCATGGAACCTCTAGGTTGTTGCCTACGACTTGCACTGAGTAAGGCTCCGTTGAAGCTGCATTGGTTTTCACGGACAGCGCACTGCTGGCTGCCGAGATGTTGCCTGCTATATCTCTTGCTTTCACTGTAAAGCTGTACGTCGTGTTCGCATTCAATCCATTGATAACTACGGAAGTGCTTGAAGCAATCGCTGCAATTGCCCCGTTGTTGAACACCTCATATTGATATACGCCAACATTATCCGTAGCTGCCGTCCATGCAAGACTAACGCTTGAAGACGTTTTGCTCGTGCTCTTCAAACCCGTTGGAACAGTTGGGCTTTGCGTGTCATTCGAAGACGAGGTTTTCACTACAAGCGGGCTGCTCGCTGCGGAAACCTGCCCCGCTGCGTCTTTTCCTTTGACGGTAAAGCTATAGCTCGTATCCGCTTTTAACCCAGTGAAAGTATAAGCTGTTCCAGGCACATTAGCTTGTGTTAATACACCGTCTTTAAAGACGTCATACCCTGTCACTCCTACATCGTCGATCGATGCTGTCCATGAAATGCCCACGCTTGCGTTCGTTATGTTTCCTACCTTCAAATCCGTCGGAGCGGTGGGTGGATATACATCCCCGCTGTTATTGACCTTTACATTTTCAAAGGTAGCCGTGCTTAAAGCATTGACGTTATGGCTTGAAACCGCCAAACCAACGAACAAGGAATTACTCATCGCAACCGTTGCGCTTCCTAAGTCACCCCAGTTAAGACCATTATTGGATACATAACCTTTGATGAGATTGCCGGTGCGCTCCAGCTTAATCCAATAAGGGCTGGTAGAGGCTGCTTTAACGTCTTTCGTAGTGCCTCCTGTGGCCGATCTGTATTGAAACGCCAAACCGTTTTTAGGGGTAAGCAGCAAATCCACATGCTTGGAATTTGCATTTAATGACTCCCTGATCGATATGCCGGCTTTGGCATATTCGTTCGTATTCGTTTGTGAAGATACAAGCGCTATAATGGCTCCATCGCCCGTCCAAGGCTGATAAACGTAATTAAATTGATCGCTGGTTCCCCAAATATCCGTTCCGGCGCCGCTTACTGAAAACTTGCCATTGGCAGGATCAAACGTAGCATTTCCCGGAATTGCAGGTGACCCAATATTTTGAGCTTTCCAAGGACTTGGCACAGGTCCGGGAGCTGCTAATCCAAACGATGGCAACATAGTGATGGTTAAACAAATGCTCACGGCTAGCGCTAACCATCTTTTACGATGAATCATCTAAACACCTCTTTTCCAGTTTTTTTCACTTATTGTTGATTAAAATCGTTTTTAAATAAATCAGAATTAATAAGAAAGATCGAAGAAAAGCGATGCACGTTTGACATGCCCGCATTTCTTCTTCTGAATCTTCACTAAAGCTTTTCTCCTCTCTTTTAATTTGTTTTTATTTACATATTTGCATTTTCTTATCAATTCCTATTTCAACTATACGTATTACTTGATTTGTTATAAAGGCATCTAAAGTTAGATAACGTATCATTTTTCTCTATTTTTAAATAATTTAAGCGCTTTAACTTTAGGGCTGCAGCAATGATATATTTTGTTCGTGCATATAGACTTACAAGCTGCTGCTTACAAATATATGGCTCTCTCGACCTCATAAATTACATTAATTTGAATCGTAGTAAAAATATTCTCCGCAAACGCCATAATATCCTCTACCGAAAGTAGATTTTTTTAATCCCTTGCATATAACCTGCTGTAACAAAAAAGGGACTGTCTCACCGTTGATGAAACGGCCCTAACAATGGATTAGGCCAAAAATTAGTAGTCCATCATCGTAAATATAATAATAATTCGATGCATTTCCCTTCTTTCAGGGGGCGATGTATATGAGAAAATCTTAACAAGATTATCCTATTCATGCTGTGCTAGAATAAACGCTCTAAGCCATTCAATAATTTTCCTATTATTCGCACACGGAGGGATTTATTCATCATGTACAGACTTCTGACTCTATTCGCTCTACTAGTACTAGTTACCGCCACCGCAACAAATCACAAAGCAGATGCTTCACCTGTGTTGAAACTCGGCAGCGAGGGAGAGGATATTCCGGAGCTGCAGTTCCGACTTCAGTCGGTCGGATATTACAACTTGCCCATCGATAAAAATTTTGGCAAGGCCACCTTCAGCGCCGTCCAACGGTTTCAAAAAAATAACGGGATCCAAAGTGATGGCGTTGTAGGTCCGAAAACTTGGGCGAAGCTCAAAAAATTGTCGGTCAACAAAAAAGAGCTTTCCATGCTAGCGCGAGTCATCTATGCCGAAGCCAGAGGGGAAGAATATAAAGGTCAAGTGGCGGTCGGTGCGGTCGTAATGAATCGCCTCCGGTCTTCCAAGTTTCCGAATACAGTAAAAGAAGTCATTATGGAGCCAAATGCTTTCTCAGCCGTAAAAGACGGACAGTACTGGCTTATTCCGAATCAAACGGCTTTCAAGGCGGCTAAAGCTGCTGTGAAAGGAATGGACCCGACCGGCAATGCGTTGTTCTACTTCAATCCGGTTATCTCCAAATCGACTTGGTTCAATTCGCGTACAGCCACCAAAAAAATCGGCAATCATCTTTTTACGCTATAGGTATGCCAAGAGAGAAGGACATTTATCTAGAACAGGAGAACAAATGAATGAGCATGGACACGAAGGACCGGAATCAAAATAGAGTTGAATTGGTAATGGATATTATCAAAGGAATTTGTGAAATAGAGACTATTCCGGAAGCTGTCAAAGCGAAGTTAGATGCAATGAGTTATGATGATTTAGGAGTTTTTCTGATGGATATCGTAAAAAAACGGTCTATTGATGAAATCCATTAATTGAATATCGGGATCTGTTATGCTTTCTTCCCGTTATTTCAATAAAAAGAGCAAACGCTGTCGCAGCGCTTGCTCTTTTTATCTTTACGACGCTTTCGTCTCCCGGCAGTGCTTGCTTTGTGCTTAGGTTCGCATTTCAGAAAAATAAAGCAGGCATGCTCTTTGCCGTCCCGGTCCAGGTATGCTGCCGCTATAATATTTAACTATCGTTATAAGGCACTATTCTTTGATATATTTCTTTCCTTAAGTGAGTATTTAATGATCAAATCCAACAGTTGGCTGAATGAAATACCCGCAGCTTTGGCACTTTTGGGCAGGAGGCTATTTTTCGTCAAGCCAGGCAATGTGTTCACTTCCATTACATAAGGAATTCCATCTTTAATCATCATGTCGATTCTGGCGTAAACACTGCATTTCAATGTTTGATAGCAGCCTAGCGCAGAAGCACGGACTCGCTCGAAAGTATCGGGAGGCAATTGGATCACTTGTTCATCGGCCCCGCCGTCATCATACTTGGAAGAGTAATCAAAAAATTCAGATTGAGACCGAATAGCGACGATGGGAAGAAGTTTTCCGTTTAAAATGGAGCAGGTTATCTCTTCGCCTCTAATATATTGCTCAATCAACACTTCATCATCCCATTGAAAGGCTTCATGCACCTCGGCTATTAACGATTCTCTGTTTTTTATCACTTTAATTCCTATGCTCGAACCGCCTGAATTGGGCTTCACAATAACCGGATATCCCAGTCGTTCGACGTCTTCAATGGATAATTCATCTGCACTGCCCAAATGGATCCAATCAGGGGTATGGATGCCTTCGTTGCGAAATAGTTTTTTGGACATGTTTTTATCCATGCAAAGACTGCTCGATAAAACGCCGCACCCGGTATAAGGAACGCTCAGCGTTTCAAGCGCTCCTTGAATCGTACCGTCTTCACCATACTTTCCATGAAGCGCAAGCAACGCCACATCCATGTTTTTCACTTTTTCTACGAGCTCATCTTTACTATTGATTTCAATCGGATACAACTCATATTTATCTCTATCCAAATTAGCAATCATTTCTCGACCAGTCATAAGGGATACCTCTCTTTCCGATGAAATACCCCCCATAATCACACCAACTCTCATTGCCGTGCCTCCCTCATCATTTGTTTAGCTGTATCGCCTATGATTTGAAGCCCTTTTACAATATCCTCGTCTGCAACTCGTGAGAATCCAAGGCGCATAGTATGATGGCCCTCGTTGTCCGTAAAAAAAATGGTTCCCGGTGTGAATATGACCCCTTTGTGACGACAGCGTTCTAACAGGTCATTGGTATCAAAGTTATGATCGAATTCTATAAACACGTGAAGTCCACCGTCGCCTGAAAGACGCTTTAACGGAATAAACGCTTTGCAGCACCGAATGACTAATTCACACTTTCGCTTGTATTCAGATTTGGCTTTTTTTAAATATTTCTCGAAGTTGCCATTATGAAGATATTGATAGAGCAAAGATTGATCTAGCGTAGAAGTGTGAATGCTTCGCGCTCTCTTTACGCTTTCCAGATAATCAATTAATTCCTCGTCGGCCAAGACCCATCCAACCCGGAGGCCAGGGAAAAGGATTTTCGAAAAACTGCCTATATAGATGACGCTGTTTCCACTACCATTGCAAGCAACTAAAGGGGCAACGTGGGATCCTGAATACCTCAGTTCCTCATTGAAACCGTCTTCGATGAGCGGGACTTGGTATTTATGCAGCAGCTTGATAACTTCCGTTCGTTTATGGGGAGACATCACAATGCCAGTTGGATTATGATAAGAAGGCACAAGGTAAGCTAAATCATACGGACGTTCTGACAATTCTCTCTCCAGCTCCATAAGATTGATCCCGTCTTGCTCCATCTCGACTCCCGTAATCTCCAATCCATGCATCTTGAACATTTTAATGGCTGCATGATGAGTAGGATTCTCGCAAATGACACGCCCATTTTTTTGGATTAAAGCCGACAAAATGATATCTAACCCTTCTGTAAAACCGTTCGTAATCAGGATTGTCTTACCCTCCAGATTAACCCCTTTATTCTCCATGTATCGAAGCAAATAATCCATTAACGGTTTGTAGCCCTGCGCATATCCGTAGTTTAAGATGATTTCACCCTCAATGGACATCCGATCCAAAAATGCTCGTTTGACATTGCCCAGATCAAACAGTTTTTCATCCGGTGCGATACTGGTAAAGTTGATTTCCCCTTTGTTCGAGCGTATTCCATGCTTGATAAGATCCAGTTCTTCAGCAATCTTTGCTTGGTCACTAATGTTTTGCTTCCAATTAAACTGCCATGATGGTGCAGTTACGGCCTCGCCCAACATTTGAGCAACATAGCTCCCTTTTCCTTTTTCTACATACACAAGCCCTTCGTCTTGCAGATCAGCGTAAGCGCTAACTACCGTATTTCTACTGACGTTCAACAATGAACTGAGTTCACGCGTGGACGGAAGTTTCTGATTCGCTTGCAATACACCTATTGTCATTAAACGTTTCATGTATTCCTTAACCTGGATATGAGCTGGGCGGTCATCCGTCAAATTGAACTCAGTAAACATCCAATCACCCCTAGAAATATAATGGCATACATTCATCAATAAAATAAGAACCACGCTGCGTGGTTTTCTACCCACTCGTGGATATGTAACTAGCTTTTTTTTCAGTTCGTCCCAATTGGAAGTCGCAATGTTTACACGTTGTTTCAACTTATCGAACGAATCAAACAATGCTGCAATTTCTCCAAAAGATCCATCAATCCACTTCATAAACGGTAAATGATGAATTATTTTCAGAGCATAATATGAACCCTGTCTGTATTTTCGAATGAAGCTAGCTTGATTTGCTGGTGTGATCGTATAACCTAGCTTTTCTAATATCTGAAACCCCTCATCCATTACGGATATAGCTTGCTTTAAGAGCGCCTTGTCCTTAGATGCTTTTTTCAAATCGCCGTCGTAAAGAAAACTAACAGAGTGCAAAGCTCCTATAGGGACGATATGACTTTTGAGCCAAGCATCCATATCATCATGATATACTAATTTATACTTAACCTGTTGAAACGCATTTTCTAATAAAGACTTTATCGGAATCTCGCGCTGAGTAAAAATATTTTCGTGCAATTTTTGAGTTCTGCGATTGTCGGAGTGATTGAATGGTGGTTTACCCATGCAATGCCTTGTACTGTAGAGGAGATTGCTGATAAGTTATGGTCACTGCTCGAGCTGAATCAGATGATACTCCGCAATCAATCTTGATTACATTTTAATTGCCCGTTGGTTAACTTATTTTGATAATTAAAAAAGTCCGCTATTGCGCGGACTTCATTCGGACTATCCCGACGGTAGCTCCCCATAAGCAATTAGTGTAGCCTCAGTCAGAGTTCAACTTTTTCCGCAACTTCTCATTTAACACCTCTTAAAGTATGGCCAACGCTACCCAGTAGTCTCCATCTCCTAAAAACAACCCGTTTATATAGCAGGAAATTACATTTCTTTATAGAAATATAGACCATTAACAAAGAGGGAGGACGACAATGGCGTATAGCGAAAATAGATTGCGTTCATTATTAATCCCATCTATTCCATTGATTCTAGAAACGCATTTTCATTCCGTAACTTTAAAAAATTCAGAGTCCGCCTGGTTCATAGAGACTCATAAGGAATTGTTAGATTCAGTATTTAGGACGACATTGATGCATATGATAGAAGCATTGTTCTGGAGTTCTTCGGATTACATCGTATATCTGAATACATTAGAACAAGAAGGTTTTGAGCAAGGGGTTTTTACTGCAGAAATATTCGGTGATCATGTTGATATCATCCTGGAAATGAGCAAGGACATAAACTTAACGGCTCAGAATATTATGTTCAAAATTATTAAAGGGATCGTGGATGATTCCATTCATCTATTGTTTTTGTATAATCGATTAATGGAATGCAACTGGACCCGTTTTACAGGGTTTGCTCGCGGTTATTTGTCAAATAAAAATAAACAGATTGACCATTTGCATGAACAAAAAATAGCAGTCATGGGACAAATGGCAGCAGGTATGGCACATGAAATACGCAATCCACTTGCATCGATCAAAGGATTTGCTCAGCTTGTGAGTCATAGACTTCGTGAGCCTGAAATCAAGGTTGATGAATTAAAAGAATACTTAGACATAACCATTAAAGAAATTGACTCCTTAAACGGACTTGTAACGGACTTTCTTGTTCTGGCCCGAAGAGGCGATAGCTCAAAAAATGACGGCAATATTTTTGATGTGAAAGAGGTTTTACATAGAGTTAATAACATTGTGAATCAACTCATACTTAGCGATGATATCGTTCTCTCCGTTGATTATTCCAAAGAAGAATTGCACACGTTTGGAAACGCTTCTCAACTTGAACAAGTGTTCCTCAACATTTTAAAAAATAGCATTGATTCATTCACCACAGTTAGAGGCAGCATAGATGTAATAGCCACCACCGTCACGCAGAAAAATGAAATAATGCTAACGTTTAAAGACAATGGCGAGGGAATCCCGAAGGACATTTCAAACCGTATATTTGACCCTTTCTTTACAACAAAGGAAAGAGGGACAGGCATAGGATTGTCGATTTGCAAACAACTGATCGAAATGTATGGCGGACGGATTCAGATCGAGTCAGAATTAGGGTTAGGGACTACTGTGACCATTATTTTACCATGGGTGCACCGGTGACCATATATATACTTTGGTCATACAATTAGTTTAATCAAATTAGTGTCCCAAGCGTGACTAATTAACCAATAAAGCCCGACCTCATGAGAGGTCAGGCTTTTGTCCAGCAGCATGCAGCTATTAAGAAACTTTTTCTTCGTGTTCCCCATCAACATTTGTTTTTAAGCCGTAACTTTAATTCACCATCAATTACATTTGCTATACCCGCAATTGCTGCACTGCTTACAACCCTCGATATTAATTAATGAAGCAGAGCCGCAGGAAGGGCAAAGGTCCAGCGAAGTCATATCCATAGGCGGATGCGTCTCAGGCAAGCTGCCTTTGGCTGTCTCTTCAAAAGCTAGATTGTTTGAACCCGCTGCTCCTTCAACCGTCACTGCCTGTTCCTCGCCGCTTGCTTGATGCAGCTCCAGCGATTTGGCTACCGCATCGGCAATGGACTCCACCCGGTTGACGCCAAAACCGATCGCTCCTGATCCGCCGATCCCTTTTAAGTGTTTGATAAGCAGCTTCACCTTGTTCCCATGGTCGCCATATCGCAGAAACAGCGAACAGACGCGGCCCAAAGCCTCAGCCATTGCAAAAACATCCGAGCCTGCTTTGCCAACATTCAAAAAGATTTCGGCTGGCGTGCCGTTCAAGTCATTAATCGTAATATAAGCCATGCCAAATGGCGTATTCACCTTGTAGGTCGCACCTCGCAGCACCTGCGGCCTCCGTTTGTATTGCTTATCGACCACCAGCTCCGTTGGAACTGCGGGAACAACAGCCTCGACTAAATCCGCATCAAAATATTCGTCACTGCCCGCTTCCGCCGAAGCAGCAGAATCAGGCAGCGCTTCAGCTGCCTTAGCTTCTACAAAATCTTCCTTCTTCGTTGAGAGCACTTGTACATCGCGGCTGCCATCCCGGTAAATCGTTACGCCCTTGCAGCCAAGCTCGAATGCAAGCTCATAAAGCTTGCCTGTCTCCTCTACCGTAAAATCCGCCGGACAGTTGGCCGTTTTCGAGATCGAGCTGTCAACCCATCGCTGGATCGCAGCCTGAACGCGAATGTGATCCTCCGCCGACAAGCTCATCGACGTTACAAAATAATCGGGAAGCTCCTCGCCCGGATGCTTAGCCTTCCAGTCCGCAGCAATGGGCACGTCTTGTTGATCAAACCCAAGCCGGCTCTGGCGGAAGTATTCGAATGCAAAATAAGGCTCGATCCCCGTAGAGGTCCCGACCATCGTTCCCGTGCTTCCTGTAGGCGCCTGGGTGATGACGGTAACATTACGCATGCCTTTATCGGCAATAGCTTCCCCAATCTCCGGAAAAGCGCCAATCATATGCTTCATAAACCCGCTCTGCACATATTTGTCAGCATCAAAGGCTTCGAATGAGCCCTTCTCCTCTGCAATTTCAGTCGACGCCAAGTAAGCTTCGCGAGCCATAAAACCATACAGTTTATCTAAAAATGCCAACGATTCCTTACTGCCATATCGGACGCCCAGCTTAATCATAAGCTCCGCCAGCCCCATCGTTCCGAGCCCAATTCGGCGCTCAAGCTTCTGATTCCGCTCGTTTTCTTCAAAATGATACGGCGTCTTGTCGATTACATTATCGAGAAACCGTACCGACCATCGCGTCACTCGCGCCAGCTCTTCCCAATCGACGTCATTCGCCTTCTCATCATAGAACTTCGATAGATTCACCGCAGATAAATTGCAAACGCCCCAGCCTGGCAAGCCTTGTTCACCGCAAGGATTTGTACTAATAATAGGATTAAAATACCAGCTATTAGACATTTGATTGTAATACTCCATAAAGACGACGCCAGGCTCTGCCGATTTCCACGCCGATTCGATGATGGCATGCCAAATCTCCCGAGCGCGTACAGTCTTGTACGGGATGATCCGTTTGCCAAGCCGCCGCCACTCTTCTAGATCCCCCGTCCACAGCTCATTGTAATCCGATTCCTTCGTATCCGGGAACACAAGCTCCCACTCCAAATCTTCCTTTACAGCCTTCATGAACTTATTGCTTACGCAAACGGATAAATTCGCATTTGTCACCTGACCCATCGTTTGCTTGACGGTGATGAACTCCAGCACGTCTGGATGCCAATCATTTAACATAAGCATTAAGGCGCCGCGGCGGCTGCCGCCCTGCTCGATTAACCCCGTCGTGTAGCTGAACAGCCCTCCCCATGATACGGCGCCGCTCGACGATCCATTTACCCCAGCGACGATAGCCCGGCGAGGCCGCAGCGAAGACAGATTCATCCCCACGCCGCCGCCGCGCGCCATAATCTCCGTCATATCGCTGAGCGTCTTCATAATGCCGCCCCGACTATCCTTAGGCGAAGGAATAACGTAGCAATTAAACAACGTCAACTCTTCGCTTGCGCCTGCTCCCGCCGCGATTCTCCCACCGGGCACTAGCTTCCAATCATCTAAAATATATTTGAATTTCTGATGCCATTCCTTCTGTTTCTCATTGCTAGTCTCGACGGAAGCCATCGCACCCGCGAGGCGATCCCACATCTCCGCTGGCGTCTTCTCAATCGTAAGCGTCAGCTTCTCTACGCTGGACTCGACAACCTCCCCGTTTCTAAGCTTAACCGTAACGTTATTTCCTTCACGCGCGACTACTTCCCCCACTTCCTTCGCCGGAAATTTCGGATCGTCCTTCGTCAGAACGAGTACGATATCGCCGACTAACGTTTTGCTCGTATCTGCATTTTTCCAGGCGTACCGATCCAAAAATATTTTTTCGCTTAGTCCCTCAAGCCGATTCCCGTTAGACGTCTCCATCACTGCCGCTTCCTCCTTCGGATTCCCGCGCTGTAGGCATATGTACGTAATTATATGCGAATAGCACAATATATTGTGTCATTTAATCATTATACAATACTACATATTGATTTTCAGACTGATTTTTGGCGAAATATAGCAGCCTTCGCCGCTTTCATGGCCTCTCTCACTCTTTTGCTTGTCCATTCTCTTTTTTAATCGCCTTCTTATTATTATTGGATGAAAAGGCAATACTGATTACAACTTATCCCTTTTACTGCGGAAGGAGCTGCTCAAGATGACATTCCAAACAACGCCGCAGGCTGCCTCAGCCGAAGCCGGCACAGCAATCGTAACGCGCAAGCTTCATCCTTTAGTCGATCTGCAGTGTGACCGCACATGGTTTGAGGAGCTGCAAAATCGTCTTACAAAAAACGGGCCGTGGGATGATTGGACGTTATACCAGCTCGCAATTGAGGCTGAACAAGCGAAGCGGATCGAGAGCTTCGAGCAATTGCTATGTTTAAGATCACTGCCCTCCTTTGAGCCGATGCCGCATCAAATCAGCACGGCGCGCAAGGTTGTGCATGAAATGGGCGGCCGCGCCATACTTGCCGACGAGGTCGGTCTGGGCAAAACGATAGAAGCCGGGCTCGTTCTCAAAGAATATATTGTGCGAGGACTTGCGAAACGTGTGTTAATACTCGTTCCTGCCTCTCTTGTGCTTCAATGGGTGCGTGAGCTGAATCAGAAGTTCGGCATATCGGCCGTTGCCCAGAAGAAGGCGCATACATGGGGTTACGATGTTGTAGTCGCCTCTATCGACACTGCTAAGCGCGATCCTCATCGCGAGCTTGTCCTTGGCACCGACTACGATTTAATCATTATCGACGAGGCGCATAAGCTCAAGAACAAGAAAACGACAAACTACCAGTTCGCCAATCTTCTGCGCAAAAAATACTGCTTGCTGCTAACGGCTACTCCGATCCAAAACGATATGGACGAGCTGTTTAATCTCATTACGCTGCTTAAGCCTGGCCAGCTCGGTGGGCAAAGCGATTTTGCCGCAAACTTTGTTGTCGACAAGCGGCTTCCTAAAAATGAAGACCAGCTGCAGGAAGCATTGTCCGGCGTCATGATTCGCAATCGGCGCGGAGACGGCGGCATCCATTTCACGAAACGTTTTGTCAAAAATATACCGCTTACCTTGTCGGAGGAAGAGAAGGCGCTCTACGATGCGGTTACCGGATTTGTTAAGGAGCGCTATGAGGAAAGCGGCGGCGACTTATCGAGCATGCTCTCCCTCGTTACGCTTCAGCGTGAAGTGTGCAGCAGCCGCGATGCCGTATTTTTGACGCTGGTCAACCTCTTCAAGAAAACGTCGGAGGACTCTCCGATGCGTCCGAAAATTTGGGAGCTTGTTGAAAAAATACGCAATATCAAAGCGAATACGAAAGCGGAAAAAGCGATGGAGCTCGTCAAAGAAATGAATGACAAGGTCATCATTTTCACCGAGTACCGGGCAACCCAGGAATATTTGCTGCAATTTTTCCGTGCGCAAAACATGGTCGCCGTCCCTTATCGAGGCGGCATGAACCGCGGCAAAAAGGATTGGATGATGGATTTATTCCGCGGACGCGCCCAAATTCTGATCGCTACGGAAGCTGGCGGCGAAGGCATAAATCTGCAATTTTGCCACCATATGATCAACTTTGACCTGCCTTGGAACCCGATGCGGGTGGAACAGCGGATAGGCCGCGTACATCGTCTTGGGCAGAAGGAAGACGTCAAAATTTACAATCTTTGCACGATCGGCACAATCGAAGAGCATATCGTCAATCTTTTGCACGAAAAAATCAATCTGTTCGAACTTGTGATCGGGGAGCTGGATCACATATTGGAGCGCTTCGAGAAGGGCGACGGCTCCCTTGAGCAGCGCCTTGCGCGCATGCTTCTGGAAGCCGGCAATGAAACGGATTTAAAGCAGAAGATCAATCATTTGGGCTCCTCGCTTAGCCGAATTCGCGATGAGGTCATCACAGGTGAAAATCCGCTGCCGGCTAGTCCCAATCTGCTCGTCAATTTGGATACGCTTGGACAAACGGTGGAGGTTCAGCCATGAACGAGAAGCAGGTGCACAAATTCGTCAATCGTTATTTAGAAGCAACGGAGTGCTCGATACTCGAGAAGTCGCCCAATCATTTTACGGTTAAGCTCTCTCCTCACGCTGATCGCGAGCTTACGAATCGCCCCTATTATTGGAGCTTCGTCGACCGGGTCGGCGCCGAGCCGGAGACGATGACTTTCCTATTTGTAACGGATAAGAACAAATATGACGCCGCTGAAGAGCTGAAGAAGATCGATGCCGCTTCCGTTCAGCAAGATGCAGGCGAAACGGCCCAGGATGCAGCGGCAAACGCCGCACTCGGCCGCTCGCTCGGCTTCGTGCACGGCAGCCTTGCCGCGCCTGCCCGCGTACCGCGCGAGGATTTGTATTTTGGCGCGCGCAAGCTGGATATGCTGTTTGACGCAGCCAAAGCGAAGGGCAGCTTTGTTTATTTGTTCCAAGAGCCGGAGAAGCGCAGCAGCAATCCCTTTTCCTCGACACCATATACTGCATGGCTAGGCGTCAATATGCGGGTCGAATTCGCTTGCGACCGCAAGCGCGAGGAAATTCATTGCTATGGCGTTTCACTTGCGACAGGCCATTGCGTGGAGCTTTTTTATGATCGCTTGCTCAACCACAAGCTTACGCCGCGCCTGCCTGCCAATATTCATATTACGAAAAATGGCATCTCCTTTAACAAGGCACTTGGCATCGTCGAGCAAGCACTGGAGCGTAAGCTTCGCAGCTATGATTATAGCTGGGCGGAAAGCGCTACTGCGAGGCTGGAGGAGGAGCTTGAGCGGATAAGCGGATACTACGAGCCGCTTATTAAGAACGGGCTTGAAGAAAACAAGCCGGCTATCAAGGAGCAATTCGAGCAGCGGCAAGCCGAAATCCGATGGCAATACGAGCCTCGTGTGACTGCGTCCGCCATTAACTGCGGCATCTTTCATCTCGAAGGCATCGATTAACGGTAATTAGACGATTTCCCCATTGATACGTCAAAAAAAGGCGGTCGCAGGTCCGCCTTATCGCGACAGGTTGCAACAGCCTTCTTAAAGCATGTCCCTTACAATAGCATAGAGGTGATTAATGATGCGGAGAAAATTTATTAAGCTTACAGCGGCTTGCGTGTTAACCGCTATTGTTCTATATGCCGGAGGCTTACAGCCGCAATCTGCGGCAGCCATTGCAAACCGCGCGACGGCTTACGAGCCTGTTCAGCAGCAAGCGCAGCGTTGGGTGGACGAGCTTGCCGCTTCGCCCTCTTTTGCAGCTTGGAAGAAGTCATCCCTTGTCGTATCGCCAATTGGCCCGGGTACTCATAGCTGGCTTGTCCTTGTGAAGCAAAATCAGGATACAGTAGGATACCTCGTCGTGAATGCCCTTGAGAAAGGCGGATATCAACTAGGCGAATATGGGACAAGCACGCACCCGTTATTTGATGAGCAAATACTCTCTAGATCCATGAAGCAGCTGGAGCTGCTTAAGCCTGCCTCCAAAACCGAAGCGCTATATGTGCACCCGCTGCTGGCAGCTTGGAAGGTAACCGCGGATAAGGATACGTATTATACGGATGCAGCAAGCGGCGAGGTGCTGCCCGTTCAATCAAGTGACTGGGCTGCCGCTTCGGCAATGAAACTTAAAAATACGGGACAGATGCTGGCAGCAGATAAAGCGACGATTTTGAAACAGGTAACATTGCCATCATTTAATGCATTTGCTAAGCTGCCATGGTTGACCAAGCAGCCCATGCCCTTAAGTTCGAGCTCTTATTCCGATTTATTTGCCCATCTGAACAACAAAGAACAACTCCGCTACACCGCTGAGCTGTTCGATGGTCAAATGCTGTATGTGTGGTCGGTTGTCGGATATAACAAATGGAGCACCGGACCTATATACGTTGCGCTCGAGGCGGACGAGAACGGCTCAGACCGCCGTTATATCCCATTAACCTTACTAATCGAGCTTGGTCATTTTTACCGATGACGTTCAGCCCTGCCGCGCCACCAAAGCATAATACTCATTGGACCATAACCAAACCATCTCGTCAGCCAAGGCTCTCTTCTCGCTTTGGCTGACGTTCTTATTTGCTTACGTTCCTCCCTCGGCGTCTCCATATAGTTTACGAACCGCTCCGTAACGAATTTCACGTACTCATCGCCTTTTGCCATATGTCCCGCTCCCCTCTCCAAGTCCGTATAAGATGATGTTATAAGTTTGCCCTGCAGGTTTCGAATGTAAACATGCATGAGTTTTCCTTCAAACAGCCACGCTAACACTAAGTCAAAGTGATGTGGAGGAAACCTTATTATGCTTCGTAAAATAGCCCTCGGCTTAATCGTGCTATGGCTTGCAGCTCTTAACAGCTCATCCAGCGCTCAAGCTTGGCCCCTGCTGCCAGTAGGAACCGATCAAGATTGGGCCTTGCCGTCTACGGTCGTGATTATTGACGTTGGTCATGGCGGCATTGACGGCGGGGCTTCATCTGCCGATATTTTGGAGAAGGATATTAATTTAGCTGTCGCGCGCAAGCTATATTTTATTTTACGCAACCAAAACATTCCTGCAGTGCTTAATCGTACAGGCGACTACGCATTAAGTGACGATAACCGCTGGCATATTACACGCTCCAGACATCGCAGGGACTTATCGCAGCGCGAGCAGCTTACCCAGGAAATTGAAAGCGAGCTTCTCGTAAGCCTGCATGTCAATTGGTCGAAAAAAAGCTCCACGCAAGGGCCGCTTGTTCTGCATCAGAGCAGCGGAGAAAGCTCTTTACTCGCGTTTTGCATTCAGGATGCGCTCAACAGACAGCAAAATACAGCCTTCCTTCCAAGGGAAGGAAAGCCGTTTTATTTGCTTAAACGCGTTCAACAGCCAGCCGTTATCGTAGAAATGGGATTTATTAGCAGCGAAAGAGATCGCACGATGCTGACCGATCCGAAGCGTCAGCAGGAGGTTGCGTCCGCCATCGCTTCAGGGATTAGGCAGTATAAGTGGATCGTTCATTGAAACTCCCGGAATGAGCTTAGTCAGCTTCACAAATTGTACGCTTTGCTGCATCGCAGGAATGGACTGCTGAAGGACGGCTGCCGTCTTCAGGCCCGCAGGTCCAACATGTCCGATCGTGATGCAGCTGGCATGCAGTTCCAAATGTTTGCGAAGCACGCCAATTTGCTTTGAAATATGCTGGACCGTATAGACATCATCAAGAAACACATCATTGGAAACGAGCGGTACGCCAAGCTCTGCCGCAATTTTTGGCACGACCGTCTTAAAGGTTGTCCGGCTGTCTAGAAAAAACAAGCCCCGTTCCTTGCATACGCCAAGCACGATTCGCATCATTCTCTCGTCTGCCGTCACCTTCGAGCCCATATGATTATTCATCCCGATCGCATGCGGCACATTGTCAATGGCTTCTTCTACGCGCTTGCGAACCTCCGCATCGCTCAAATCCGTCGTCAATGCGCCGGGACCCAGCCATTTTTTGAGCCCTTTATTCGGTTCCATCGGCATATGAACGATCACATCATGCCCGAGCCTATGCGCTTCCTCTGCATCCTGCTTTGTCGTCGGCATGAAGGGCATAATAGCGGCGGTAATTTTAACCGGAAGCTTCATCATTTCCGCCGTTCCGTTCATCCCATTGCCGAAGTCGTCGATCACGATGGCAACGGTCCGAGGCTCTTGCTTCTCGGCAGCAGCAGCTATGCTCCCAGGTGAAGGCTGGTCGAATATTCGTTCATACCCGGCAGCGCTTCCTGCTAGGGTTAAGCTGCTTATACATATAGCAGCAACAGCTGTCTTAATGAGGAAGCGTTCCTTCTTTCCAAATCCATTTTTCTCGTTGCGGCCGTTAGCCCACTCTTGCTGTCTGCCCATTGCTGCACACCCTTCACTCTTTTATTATCATTGTTTGTGAAGGGACTGGAAAATATACGGAAAACAAGAAACTTATTAGGAAACAATCGTCCATCATGACAATATCATCGAATGAAAGATGTCGAGAGGCAAAAAAAAGAGGCCCAAATCAGGCCTCTCTTGCAAAATTATATTTTGCCTGCGACATCCTCCGTAATGGCAGCAAGCGTAATGTCTGCCAGCTTATCCTCCATCGCTTTCTGCGCCTCGTTAAATGCAATCTCCAGCGATGACTGGATATTGCGGCCAACCGGGCATGCCGGATTCGGCTTCTCGTGGATAGCAAACAATTCATCCTGCCCATTGTTATGGACGGCATTGTATATGTCGAGGAGCGTTATTTCGGCCGCCGCTCTATTCAGGACAGCTCCGGCTACGCCAGCGCTCGTTGTGACGAGACCAGCTTTATTTAGTAATCCCATAATTCTGCGGATGACGACAGGGTTCGTATTTACGCTGCCAGCAATATAATCTGAAGTCAGCCTTGCTGCTTTGTTCGTCTCCAATAACGTCAAAATATGGACCGCTACCGCAAATCGATTGCTAGTCAACGCACTCACCACCCGTCAAAAATAATTAATATTGCAGCCTGCAAAAATTGCGGCTTAAGCCAGTTGCCTTGTAAGCATTATAGTTACACGGTGTTAAAATTGTCAATCTTTTGACGCGGTTTGCGCAGCGGGCTCAGCAGCGAATGTAACTTTCCCGTCCTCCAAGGAAGCGACGCGTGCCAAGGAATGCACGCGATAGCCCATCTCAATCAACTTCTCGCGTCCGGGCTGGAATGCTTTCTCTATAACGATGCCAATTCCCGCAACCGTTCCGCCTGCTTGCTCTACGATCCGTGCTAGTCCAAGCGCCGCATCACCGTTAGCAAGAAAATCATCAATAATGAGCACGCGGTCCTCCGCAGCCATAAATTTGCGCGACACCGTTACCTCGCTCTCCTCTTGCTTCGTGAATGAGTATATCTTCTCGGTATAAAGATCGTCTTTAAGCGTCAGCGACTTGCGTTTGCGTGCGAACAGCAGCGGCACATTCATCGTCAGCGCAGCCATCACTGCCGGCGCAATGCCTGAGGATTCCAGCGTTAGCACCTTAGTAACGCCCTGTGCTTCAAATAATGAAGCAAAGGTTTGACCAATGCCGAGCATAAGCTGCGGATCAACCTGATGATTGAGAAAGGAGTCCACCTTCAATACATTTCCGCTTAGGACGATTCCTTCCTCCAAAATTTTTTGCTCTAATTGCTTCACTGCATTTTCCCCCATTTTTATAAAATATTGTTGACAATTCCACCTTATTCATGCTACGATATTTTCTGTTGAAACAAAATATGCGGTCGTGGCGGAATTGGCAGACGCGCTAGATTCAGGTTCTAGTGGTGTAACAGCCGTGGAGGTTCGAGTCCTCTCGACCGCATCCTAAAAAAAAGCATTATAAACTATTTTAGACGATGTATAATCCAATGGTCAATGATTGACTTTATATTGTAAATTCAAAACACTCCTTATTATGAAATGCAAATCATAATAGCGAGTGTTTTTTGTTGCTTGCATATTCACTTAATTATTGAGGGCGCCGCTTAATTAGCCGCACCCGTCCTATCATCCCATCCCTTCATACATCAACGCTTAGAAAAAAATATTTTTTATCGCATCATCTATCTTCTTATCTATATTCTCTCTGTCAGCACTGCCTTGCTCGTAAGCTTTATTTAATTCTTCAGCTACCTTCTCGGCAAATTTCTGATCAGCCATTCCTTTTAAAATCTCTTTCCGGCCAGCTACGATATCCCAATTTCGTTCAATCATATTCTGTTTAATTTCATATCGCATTAGAATAAGCTCCCCCTCATTCGTTACTTATGTAGAGCGCATACCTGGCTTCTATAACCACAACCATATAGGTTGCTTCCACCTTTAGTTATCCGCGTTTACAAGGATCATACTTAGATTATATATGTCGAACGATGGAAGTTGAAGAAAAATAATAGTCATTATAACTGAACAAAAAAAAGACCATCCTAAAATCGAATGGCCCCAAAACATCAATCTCTTTTTATGTAGCATCCTCAAAAGGCGTTGCCCGTTCCTCCGATGCCGGAGCGTAGCTATAAATCCGGCTCAGCTTCACCACTCGGCGACTAGGACGTCGAATCACAACGGAGGACTCGTCCCATGCCACTACAATGCCGTGCACATCATTTGCTTCCATCGCGTCCCGTACGACTCTCACTGTCACGCCGCTAACGCGGAATTGGTCCAATTGTTCTTCGCTTACCACTGCTTTTCCCTCCCGATCCTAAAATGGTGCCAAGTCTGTATTGAAAAACCTCAATGCATGCTCGCGCATCACATTGAGGCTCCATTCAACTTATAAAAAAATGATTCACTCCATCTACTGTTCTTTCAATTAACCTGCATGCTCTTTTGCATCATTGGTTTCGTACCACTCATCCAGCACGCGTGAAGACATTACACGCTTGCCGATATATTCGCTCTGGCGGTCAGTGAATTGATCCCGCCATTCAATGGATAATTCGTCACACAGCTTCACAATCGTTAGCAGCTCCGACCACGCCACATAGCGTTTGTACCAGAAAAACTGCGGATGCTCAATCATATAAGGATACAAATCATCAAATTCCGTATGTTTGCAATCTAGTGCACGCTCAAAGTGGACTTTCGCGTCGCTAAGCTTCGCATACATAAACTCTGCAGACATTTCCCCCATAACTTGTGCCTCCCCTCGATCACTTCTGTATCATTATAAGCGATAATGCCGACTCGGAAAAGGGCATTTGTACTGGAACATCTTACTCAAATGTAATTTCACCGTTATCTAGCGATGAAATACGGACGAGCGGCTCCACTCGAATGCCTTGTTCCCTTAAAGCTCTCCCGCCGGCTTGGAATGACTTCTCGACGACTACGCCAAGACCGATTAAGGTTGCGCCCGAACGCTGGATAATTTTAATGAGTCCGCGTGCAGCATCGCCATTTGCAATAATGTCATCAATAAACAGTACCCGGTCTTCTGCGGTTAGAAACTGTTTTGACACCATAATATCGGTAACCATTCCCTTTGTAAAGGAAGGTACTCTTTCCAAATATGCGTCTGGGTCTGCGATCAACGTCTTCTTGCGCCGAGCGAATACGAGCGGCACTCCAAGCGTATACGCCGTTGCATAAGCAGCGGGAATGCCTGAGGATTCGACCGTAATGACTTTCGTAATATGCTCTTCTGCGAAGCGCCTTGCGAATTCTTGTCCCATTTCCATCGTCAATGCAGGGTCGACCTGGTGGTTGATCAAAGCATCCATCCGCAGCACGTTACTCGACAATACGGACGATTCTGCTAAAATGCGTTGTTTTAAGCTTTCCATCTTTCATTACCTCCACCAAAATCCTTTTCGTTAACGTACCATAGGTCAGGCAAAAAGTGCAACCCTCTTGAAGGGGTTAGCTTGAAACCAACCTATCATCCAAGTATATCTAAGGAATAATTTCTAATCTACGGTAAAAAAGTGCAACTTTTCCCACCATTTCACGTCTAAACTGGTAGCGATTATCCGCTTGTTGAACTAGACTTTTTTCAAACATTTATCCATATAGTTGCCGATTATTGTTATATAACGAAAGGAGTGCAGAACATGCTTCGTAAGAAAAAAGAAACGACCAAAACAGCGATGCTTGCGGCTACCTCAGCGCTTGTCCTTCTGCTCGCTGGCTGCCAGAGTGCAGTGACAGCTCCACCCGATTATACGGGCAACGCAACACCGATTCAAGCCGAAGAGGATGATGAGCCAAACAGCCCGCAGAAAACGTATTCCGAACAGGTTGACAATGACCTTCAAACGGATGAGCCGCACTCCAACTTTGCCGATACGACTAGCAATACGAGCGCTAAGACATCAACGGTACGCAAGAAAGAAGATACGAAAGCAACGGTCAAAACCGCAAGCGAGGACGCAGCTTGGAACGCCGAGGAACCAAAGCTCAATGGCATAGCGATCGGCAGCAGCGATGCCGCAGTCAATAAGCTTTTTGGCAAACCCGTTGACAGCTACCAGCTTGAAGAAGAGGCCGAAGCCATTAAAGTGCTGGAATACAAGGGCTTTGCCATTGGCATCAATACGAACAAGAAAGTCCAATACATCGAGGTTTTCGACAAAAGCATCTCAGCTGGCCTGGGCGGGCTTCACATTGGAGATGACCCTGAGACAGCGCTTAGCTCGCTTGGAAAGCCCGATAAGCAAACGACCTATCTATTGACCTACAAGGCCAAAGGAGCGCTGCTAAAGCTTGATCTTGACCCTGTACATAACGAAATCGTATCGATAAAGCTGCTTGCGCTTCACTAACGTCTAAGACCAATCAAGCACCCATAGGCCTAGCAAGGCGAGCAGCAAGATCGGAAACGTAAGAAGAAGTCCGTATTTGGTATATTCACGCCAGCTGATGGAGATGCCTCCCTGTCGGGCAAGCTGGATCCAAAGCAATGTCGCAAGCGAGCCGATTGGCGTAAGCTTCGCCCCAACGGATGTTCCTAGCAAGCTAGCATAAGGCAAATAGTCCGGACCGTTCACCTGTTCAATCGCAAGGGAGGAAATGAGTACCGCCGGCAAGTTATTGATCGCTGCTGCAAGCAGTGCAAACAATAGGCCCGAGCCAAATATGCCGCTCCACTCGTCTTTCTCGTTAATCTGTTCAAGAACGGCTGGAAACCATGCCGTCGCCCCATGCACATGCAAGCTGTAAACGATTAAGTTCATCGACAGAGCAAAGATGATAATCAGCCAAGGCGCCCGCCCTATCGTTTGCTTGAAGGGTGCTTTTCCCGCTAAGGCCGAAGCGATCCACTGCACCGCAGCGCATCCAAGCGCTACAGCCGCCACCGGAATTCCAATCTTCTCCGATCCTAAATATCCAATCATCATAATGACAATGTTAAGCCATGATAAATAAAACAATCGATTATCCGTAATAGCGGAGGAAGGCTTCGGGAACCGTTCAGGCGCTAGCTCCCTCGTCTCCTCTCGCTTGATCGGTTGCCTAAAAAAGGCGACCGTCACAGCTACGGTGGCAACAATTGCGATTAAGCCGGGCAGCAGCATGCGGGATGCATACTCTCCAAACGAGATGTGAAAGAAGTCGGCTGTCAAAATATTCGTCAAATTGCTCATCATGAGCGGCGCACTCGCCGTATCCGCCATGAAACCTACCCCTAACAGGAAAATAAGCCTCCCGCTGCGCGAAAGCCCGAGCAGCGCCGTTACTTCCAGCACAATCGGCACCATGATCAAGATCGTCCCATCATTATTGAAGAATACGGTAACAAGGGCTGCAAGCAGCGACAAACCGATAAAAAGGACAAGCTGCCGGTGATGAAAGCGTTGGACGAGATGCAGCGCTGCCCAGCGAAAAAAACCGTTATGATCGAGCAGCGACGTAAATAACATGATGCCGATAAGCGAGAATGTTGCGTTCCAAACAAAGCTCCAAATGTAAGCTGCATCCTCCGGCTTTATAAGCTGAGCGGCATACAGCAAGACCGCGCCTGCCAAAGCGACAAACGCCTCGTTAATCCCCTTTGGTTTTATCAGTATTAATACTAATGACGTAACAAATACAGCAATCGCAATGAGCATCGACATGTCCTAACTCCTCATGATGGCGTTTCTTTATCCTAAAATTTTGAAAAAAGTCATGCCTGTCCCCCATTGGACATACCTTCTTATATAGAGGGTCATCGAACGGAGGACGGTAGACGATGTGGAAACGTACAGGAAAGGTGCTGCAAATCGCTTCAACCTATATGGGCACAATAGTAGGAGCTGGGTTTGCCACCGGGCAAGAAATATTGCAGTTTTTTACCCGCTTCGGTTATTGGGGAACGGTCACGATTGCTTTGACTACCGTACTGTTCATCTGGCTGGGCACCAAGATGATGCTCATTGCCAGCGAAATAAGAGCAAAATCTTACGAGGACTTGAACAAAGCGTTGTTCGGCGACAGATACGGGCGACTCATCAGCCATTTCATGCTCGTCGTGCTCCTAGGCGTAACAGCGGTTATGCTCGCTGGAGCCGGTACGATTTTTTATGAGCATTGGAATATATCCTATCAATCAGGCCTGCTTATTACGATGGCTGGTTGCTACTTTTTGCTGCGCAAAGGAATGAATGCCATCCTAACGGTTAATGCTATTGTCGTTCCCGTGATGCTTTTGTTCACTATCCTCATTATTATCGACACCTTTCGAACGCCGGGTGCGGACAAGTTCATTACGCTCTCAAGCGACCATTCGATTTGGGCGGCTTGGGCTTCACCGTTTTTGTACACCGCCTTTAACCTCTCGATGTCGCAGGCTGTGCTCGTACCGCTTGGCGCAGAAATTCGCGATCGCAAAGTAATCATTGCCGGGTCATGGGTTGGCGGGATCGGCATCGGCTTTATGCTGCTGGCTGGCCATATCGCCCTATCCGTTCACATGCCGGGCATTCAGCAATTTGCCATTCCGATGGGCGGGATCGCAAGGCAGCTGGGGCCAAGCGTTCAGTTCATTTACGTTTTTATTATTTTCGCAGAGATCTTTACGACGCTTATCGCTGACATCTACGGCCTCACCCTCCAACTCCATGAACGGTTGAAATGGGCACGCAGCTTAATTGTCCTGCTTATACTCGCGATTTGTTATGTAGCCAGCCAAATCGGCTTTGGCCCGCTGCTATCGACGCTTTATCCTATTTTTGGACTGATCAGCTTTGGCTGGCTTATCTTGATTATCCGCAAACGTGTAACGCATAGCTAAGAGAAGCCGTTATTTATGTAGCTACATTTGCACGAGCCGTGCATTTTTGCAGTGCATCAGCATGGCATCTCTAACATGTTCATGACAGGTCATCACGATCATTTGCCTATCGCTTGACAGTTCGGCGAGCAGCTTCGTCACAGCTTGCAGCCGGCCCAGGTCAAAATTAACGAACACATCGTCCAGCATAAGAGGCAGCTTCGTTCCCTGCGAGGCTTCCTCCGCCAAAGCGAAACGCATCGCTAAATACACCTGCTCAGCAGTCCCTCTGCTTAACATCGCACTGTCGATGAGCTTGTGATCCGATGATTCAAGCCGTATGCCCGGCTCTCCTGGCGTCGTCAGCACCCGAATGTATTTCCCGTCCGTCAGCTTCGAAATCAAACGTGATGCGTTCCGAAGCACGACGGGCTGGCGCTCTTCCTCGTAAATGCGTTTCGTCCTGCTTATTAACGCGGCGCTTATAGAAAGCACAGCATAGCGCTCCGTATCCGCCGCAAGCTTCGCAATCGTCATTTCCTTCTCGGAGAGCAGCTTTTGATGCTCCTCTTCCTTAAGCAGATGCTCGAGCGACTGCCGCAAGCTTCCCCGCTGCTCAAGCTGCTCCCGCTTCCGCTGCTCAAGCGCCTCAAGCTCATAGCTTGACTCCGATTGCAGCGCTTGAAGCTGCTCTTCGTCGTACGTTCTGAAAAGCTCCTCAAGCTCAAAAACCCGCTCCTCCGATAAGCCCGCCGTCATTTCAAGCGTAAGCTTGGACAGTTCAAGCTCCAGCTCCTGCAAATCGCGGCGATGCTGAATGGCGAGCTCATATTGCGCTTCGCTTGTAAGCTCGGCTTCCTCTATTTGCGCTGCGATTTGGGCATGCAGCTCCTGCAGACGGGAGTCCGCCGCTTGCATCGCCATGTGCAGTTCATCGCGGCGCGCGAGGATGCCGCGCGCCTCCTGCTTCGCTGCTGCATGCCGGCGTATCTCGGCATGCAGCAGCCGAAGTGCGAGCGCGGGGTCGGCGGCGAGCTGCGCCTTTGCTTCTTCGAGATGCCCGCACAAGTCGGCCGCTTGCTTAGCGAAAGCGGCCAGCTGTTTGCTTGCTGCGGCTTGCTTCGCCGCCAGCCGGTCGTATTGCTGCAGCCGCTGCAAAGCTTGCTCGGCAAGGTCAAAGGCTTCGAGCGCGGCTGCCGGAGACATGCCCGCCGGCAGCGAGCGTGCTGCAAGCCAGCCGGCCCATTGCCGGGCGAGGGCTTGTCTGGTTTGCGCAGCGGCGGCAGCCGCCTCGCTGCGGCCTGCGGCATGCGCGCGCAGCCGCTCTAGGCGGCGGGCGAGCTCGCTGGCGCTGTCGATGAGGCGCTCGCTGTTTTGGAGTGCCTCATCGCGGGCTTCGACTGCGGCGCGCAGCTGCGTGCGCGCCTGCTCGGCTGCCAGCACATGCTCAGCCGAGCTGTGATGCTTCGCGGCAAGCAGCGATGCCGCAGCTTCCTGCGGCTCGCGCACCATAACCTCCAGCGCCTGATAGATCCGCTTCTCGCGTTCGCTTAATGCGAGATAATCCGCTCTATTATCAGCGACGGCATAGCTTCCAAGCCCTCTGCCGCGCCGGCTATTGTGGCTGCCCGCCGCCTGTTCCGCGCCGCGGCTCCGCAGCAGCGCCGCAGCTGCAAGCACAAGCGCTGCGACCGCTAACGCCAGCGCTGCAAACACCGTGCCGCCGGCCGTCTTATCCGCCGCCGCAAACCACAGCGCAAGCGCGGCACCGCCCGCGCCAGCCGCTGCAGCCCAAAGCGGGCCGGCTCCGCCCCGGCCCGCAGCTGCCGCGCCGCCCGCATCGCTATCGCTCGCGGACCCGGCGGCGCCGGCAGTGCGCGCCCGCTCGAGCTCCCACTCGCGGAGCGCGCTATCCAGGGCGTTCCACGCCCCCTTCAGCGCATCCCGCGTACGCGGCAGCACCACAAACCCAGCGCCGCCCGCCTGCTCGCGCCTAGCCTCATCCCGTTCAGCGGCCGACCTCGCTTCCTCCAAGGCCATGCTCGCTTCCCGCTCCTGCTGCCTTAGCGTCTCAAGCTCGGCAGCGAATCGTTCTTCCGTCCGCGACTGCTCAAGCTCCTGCTGCTTCGCCTCTCGTACATAGTCCCGATCGGCAACCGTCACTTGAAGCTCTCTAAGCTGCCGCTCCGTCCACTCCGGCGCGATGCTCGTAACGAGTCTCGCGATCATCTCATCATGCTCACGGAGCTCCATTTCCCGCTCAGCGCTATCTTGAGCAAGCTTGCGCATGCTCTCCGATGATTGAAGCAATACCTCCGTTTCGTCTCCAAGCCGAATAAGCTGATCATCAAAGCTAATCGCTTCCAGCTGAAGCTCCATAAGCAGCGCTTTCTGGCGATGCTTCTCCATCTCCTCGCGGTATTCCGCTCTAAGCCGTAGAAGCTCCTCCCAGCTTTTCTCCGCATGCACCGAAAGCCGCGCTGCATAGGCGATTCCTTCCCTCTCAAGAAGCAGCTTCTCCTTTCGCATCCAAAGCGGTCTTACCGAGCAAGCTTTGTTCAGCATCGTTTGCCGAGACTCGCGCGCGGGCAACTCCTCTTCAAGTGCGCGCAGCGACTCATCCAGCCTCGAGGTCTGATGCACCAAATCGTTATATGAAGTTATAGCATCAGCTCGTTTCCGCAGAGCCGCTTCAAGCTGCTCGAACGACTTAAGCTGCTGATTGATTTGCTGATTCGTCCCGCGTGGCTTAAAAAGCGATTCCATCTCTGCAGCTAACCGCTTCTCCGCTGCCGCAATCGTCTTGCCGTCGTCCCAGCCCGCTTGGTACAAATAACGTCCGAGCTCATCGCTGGGCAAAGCGCCAATCTCCTGAAGCTCGGAGAGCGTTACTGCAAATAGCTGGCGGTATACCCTTTCACTGACCCCGCCAAGAAATTGCCGCTCAAAGTCCGTTTGCGCTAGCCATACCTCTTCTGCAAAAGCCGTTTCAGCATCCTCCAAAAAGCTTTTCCCGCTGCCATCAATCGTCGTTCGACTCATTTCACGAATTTTTAGCTTGCTTGATCCATCAGCCGCATAACGTTCAACCACATATTGTTTCCCTTGCGAATCGCCAAAAAATAGACGGCCTCCATGCTTGCCGCCATTCACCGGCTCCTGCCGCTCGCTTGGCTGCCCGCGTTTGGCGAAGCCGTACAGCATCGAGCGTACAAAGCCAAAAACCGTGCTTTTACCTGCTTCATTCGGACCATACACGATGATTACCGGCGCATCAAGCGGAACCTGCCGCCCGAACAGCTGCCCGAAACCGTCAATCTCAGCCTTCATTAGCTTCATGCTGCATCGTCAACTCCTAAAGGTTATCGTATAAGTTTTCCGGCTTGGCATCATTAGTCCCGATCGTTGCCACGAAGGGTCCCCACCGTCAGCTCCTGCGCTTGCTCCAGCCAGCGCTTTGGCAGCTCGTCCCATTTGCCCTGCATAAGCCTGCCCAGCTTCGCATGCCCCGCAATCGTACCAAGCGCATCCTTCGCAAAATCACGCCACAACGCTTCGTCATCTGCCAGCTTCTCGCTCAATCGATATAGTTCACCGGCGAAGCTGTCCTCCGAAGCCAGCTCAAGCCAGTTCAGCTCGGCTCCCGTATTTGCCTCAAGCCCATGCACCAGCACCCAGGCTTCCCCGGATGCATAAGGCCTACCCTCTTGCAGCTGCTCTAGCAGCGTCCGAACGACCACAGGATCTGATAGCTTCTGATGCAGCGTGCCGCGCCCGGTAAGCGTAAGCCGAAGCATGACAGAGCGGCCTTCGGCTTCTGCCAGCACTTGCTCTATGACCATATCCAGCTGCTGCAATAGCTCTTGCTCTGAAGCAACTGCTTCAATAGAGCAGCTATGCTCAAGCCAGCGCACCTCATCAAGCGGCAAAAACGTCAGCTCGGTCGCCCTTGCAGCAGACACATCAACGATATAACAGCCCTTTGCCCCTGTTTCGCGCGGATTTCTCCCCTGCGTATTGCCGGAATAAACGACATGCGGATAAGTATGCAGTACTCTGCGATGATGAATATGGCCTAGCGCCCAATAATCGAAGCCTTTGCCGCCGATAAGCTCGTCCAGCGTGCATGGCGCGTAAGGGTCATGCGAACCATCGCCGTCAACGTTGCCATGCAGCAGCGCAATATGAAACGGCGCCTCCGGCTGAATTTGATATTGTGCTGCCATATTTTCAGTCATGATCCGCGTGCCGTACGATCTGCCGTAAATAAAAGCAGCCAGCTCTCCGCTTCTGCGATAAGCCGGCTTATATTCCATCTGATCCGCTCCAAACACATGCACATTAGACGGCAGCTTAAGAGCAGCCCGCATGCCATTTAGCGGATCATGATTCCCATGAATAATAAACACCGCAATGCCATGCTCCTCCAGCTTCTCCCACTCTCGAACGAGCATAAGCTGCGCCCGCAGGGAGCGATCTGCCTCATCGAACAGATCGCCGGCTAATACAATAAAGTCCACTTGCTCGCGAATTGCGGCTCCCGTCAATTGCCGCAGCGCAGCGAAGGTCGATTCGGTCAAAGCTTCTCTCACGTGATCCGGTGCCTTCGCTAACCCGCGGAACGGACTATCCAAATGCAAATCTGCTGCATGAATGAATCGAAAAGATACCGTCATCCCATAACCGCCTATTCCGTTTTAAAATGAACCGCTACTCCGGCTTCATATTGAGATAAACTTTTTTCAGCTGTGCGATTACCCGTTGCAGCGAGTAGACCTTCTTCGCTTTATCCCAGCCTGCTCTTGCCAAATTGTATCGATAGGTCGGATCTGTCACGACCTTCTCAAGGGCATCCGCAAGCGCTACTGGGTCCTCGGGCGGTACAAGCAATCCATTGACGCCATCATCGATTTGCTCGGCTATGCCGCCTACATTCGTCCCGACGAGCGCTAGCCAGCATAACGCCGCTTCCGCGAACACGGAACCAAATGCTTCCGCGCGCGATGGCAGCACGAACACATCGAAGAACGGCATGAACTCCTCTGGATGAAGCATGTAGCCGTAAAAGATAATATCGTCGTACAAATCAAGCTTCACCGCTAACGCTTCAAGCTCCTCGCGTATCGGACCGTCTCCAATGATATGAAGAACAAAGGGATGGCCTTTCTTCTTAAGCTCCGCGCAAGCATGAAGCAGCACGTCAAGTCCCTTCGCCGGAACGAGCCTGCACACTGTAATCAGCTGCGTTACTGCATTTTCATGGGCGATCGGCTTGAATCGTTTTTCATCAAACCCGTTTGGAATCACTTTAATTTTTTCGGGATGCTTAATGTGCGGAGAGATATAAGTACGGAACGACTCGGAAACGGTCAGCAAATGATCCGCCTTCGCCTCTAGCTCGCCATAAATGCTCATTAGAAACTGATGCTCCGGTCCGCCCTCTTTAATTTTCCCGTTCAAAATAAGCTCGCGCTCATAGCTGGAGTGAATCGTCACCGCAAGCGGCGTATCAGGAAACAGCTGCTTCATGACAAGCGCGGCAATCGGATGGTGGGCATGTATAATATCGTACGGCTTCTTGATGCGCATTTTTGTCCACCATACGTAGTCTTTATAGGTTTGTATATATTTGTCTACCATCGTATTCCCGCTGTAGACCGTATGGTCAAAGGTTTCAAATACGACCTCGTCCTGTCCCTTGCTCCTTACGCGCTTAGGCAAGGAGAACAATTCCATCTGCCAACCCATCTTAATAAATCTATCCTGAATGTACGGGATCATGGAAGAAACTCCGCCCGGCTGCTCCGGTGGAAAAAACAATGCTTGTAAAATATTCATGTGTCCCATCCTTTCAACATAAAACGTCTATCCTCAGCTGTTCGTACACCGTAAAACATGATATATTAGAACATATGTTTCTGTAAAGCTGCTGCAACCAATACTAGATAACGGTGGTTAACTCATGTCAATTACACAATGGCTATCAGGCCCGAACGGTCAATTGCTTTCATCCTCGGCAGTTATCGTCATTCTCATCTTAATGCTTTTTATGTCAGTAAGGCTTTACGTCAGCTATCGCAATAAACGAATTTATCGCTTGCTCATTACAGCAATACCGCTCATCATCGTCAAGCAGTGCTTGCTCGTCGTTCTGGCCTATCCGGGCTGGTCATTATCCCCATGGCTTTATTTGGCATTTACGATCTTGCAGATCATTTCATTTATTATTATAAACTTTGTTTTCATGAAATTATATACTCATCGTTCCGCTCAGCTCAAAGTCATTCCCTTTATTATAATGAGTATGATGGCTTTCGTTATTGCAGGCATACAATTTGCCATTACGCCCTTTACGACGGATACGGCTGTCGAGGCGCAAGCCTTTACTTTTCCCGCACTCGACTTCTATGGTTTAATCGTTATTTTTATGATCATGCTCGATACCAGAAGCGCGGATATGAGCTCCAAATATTATGCCAGCTTGATCGTGTTTTTCGCTAGCGAGATTGCTAGGCTCGCCAACGCTTATGTATTCCATGGCTCGCTTATTTGGCTCATTTCGATTAGCCAGCTGCTGCCGATCATCTATTACACGCTGCTGTTCATCCTGCTCTTTGAATGGGTGATCGAGCGGCTTATGTATACCTATCAGTCGTCTATTATGGATGGTCTGACCGGCTTATATAATCGGCGTCATTTTTATTCTAAAGCGGAGCAACTGCTCCAAAACAACAAGCAGATGGCGATTCTGTTTTGCGATATTGACAACTTTAAAAAATTAAACGATACACATGGCCATCATAAAGCTGACGGCGTGCTTAAGCAGGTCGCTGAAATTATCAAGGAAGAATCTAGCGGCATTGGCTCGGCTGGACGATACGGCGGAGAAGAACTGCTGAGCTGCATCAGTACTGAACGCGTGAAGCCTGAAATTGTTGCGGAATCCATTAGGAACAGAGTCGAGCAGGAGACGATGGTTACGATAAGCGTCGGCTTCAGCACAACCAAAGAAAGCAAGGCCGTTCAAGAGATGATTAAGCAAGCTGACGAAGCTATGTACCATTCAAAGACGACTGGAAAAAACAAGGTAACACCGTTCAAATTAACGCCAGCTTACAAAAAATCACGTGCCTAAAGCTTTCCCTGCGCTTGTCCATCTAGCATTTAGCGAGATGAACAAGCGTTTTTAATTTGTAGTTCAATGGCTATCGGTTTAACGGCTACAATTATGGGATACCCCGCTTAAGAAAGTTATTCATCAACAGGGGCAGAGAAATTAAAATGGGCGGGTCGTCGGGACGTGGCGTATAGAGCATAACCTGTTGATGCGGAACGGAAAGGCAGCTCGTGACGGTGATTGGCTCTTTGGATCTAGTACGCAGCGTATTTTGCGGCAGCAGGACATCCTTTGCTTGCATTCCCCATGAAACCGATGTTGCCATCAAATAATAGGTGCCCGGTTTGACGCCTGTCAAACAAAAATGGCCGATCGAAGAAAGCAGCGTTCCGTACAAAGGCAATCCTTCTGGAATCGGTTTGGCGAACAAGCCGAGCAGAATGACTCCCTCAAAAGGGATTTCAGCGTGAACGGTCCCTTCAATCCGGTCGTGCTTGGTAGAAGGAATTTCAAGCTTTCTCCAATCGTTTAGCTCCCGCAGGGAACGCATTTGGCTTTCCACTTGCAATGCGGAGCTGCGAAATTCAGACGGGGTGACGCCTACGCGCTCGGTAAATCTAGAGGTAAAGGTGCCGAGGCTTTGCTGTCCAATCTCTAATCCGACATCGCGAATGCTCAAATTCGTATGCAGCAGAAGATGCTTTGCTTTTTGCAAGCGGTGGGAGGATGCATAATATAAAGGCGATAGACCGATCCTCTCTTTAAAAATACGCGTGAAATGAAAGCTGCTATAGCCTGCAAATTGAGCTAATCTGGCAAGCGGAAGCGGCTCATAAATATTTTCATGAATAAAGGCGATTACCTCATCTATTTCCGAATATCGATCCGTCACCAACGCTATCCCTACTTTCCTGCCATGTTCCTGTTCTTTACCCTAGAAAACAGAACTTATGTTCGCATTTATAATAGCATATCTCTGTCTAATATGAAACCCCACAAGAAAGAAAAAAACACCGGCGGCTGCGGTGTTTTTTTCTTTGTAATATGGCGCGGTTATCCGAAGCTATTGCGTGGTTTGCGATGAAAAAAATTCGCGCAGCCGCAGCGCTTCGATGCCGGCAAGCAGCACGATGCCGATGCCATGCGTATCATTCAGCTGCCAGGTCAGCTCATTTTTATAGTACAAAGCCGAGTATGAATATCCCGACCCTCTGCAAACGCCGTAAACGTTGCCGAATTTATCGATACACTCGTTTTTCAGCCCCTCCCAGCCTCTATGAACAGACCGGACATAACGATCCGCATCGTCCAAATAGCTCGATTGTCCCGTCATTTCGTAATATTTCGCAAAAAACGGCGTGCTCATATACAAATCGTCGCACCATACCGTATCCATGGGGAGTTGGGCAAGGAGTGTTGATAGCTTCCAATCGTATTTTTGGACGATCGATGATGCGGAGCGCACTATTAAAGCCGCACGCCGCTGCATCTATCGGACCCGTATCACCGTCTTGCTGCAATCGGCTTCTCAAGCGCATAAAGCTCATCCTCAAGCGTCTGCATTCGCTCGAGCACCGCTTTGCGCGCATCATTAATGGCATGGTTATACAAATGTGGACCTATTTCTTGAATCATAAAATCAAGCAGCTGCTCCGCTGCAATCGATCCAAGCGTCTCCGAACGCTCCAGCTCAAAATACTGCTGAATCCGGCCGGTCAGCTGCTCCTTCTGTTCCTTCGGCAGTTTCATCATTAACATCGTATTATCCCTCCAATTGTCCTTTCAACACCGTTACCGCTTGTCCCGACAAATAAACTCTATCGCCATCCGGCTTCACCTTCACGATACCGCCGCGCTGAGAGGCTTGATAACCGACCAGCTCGTCCTTGCGCAGCCGCTTTGCCCAGTATGGCGCTAGCGCGCAATGGGCCGATCCTGTAACGGGGTCCTCATCGATTCCCGTCGCTGGGTAAAATGCGCGTGAGACGAAGTCATAAGGAGAGCCAGTCGATCGGCTTGTTACAATAACGCCGCGAGCTTCCACCCTGGCAAGCATCGCAAAGTCCGGACGCAGCGTGCGAAGCGTCTCCTCGCTGTCCACCTCTACAAAATAATCCATCCGATTGCGGCCGGCATATCTCGGAATAAGCCCCAAGCCCTGAACAAGCTCCTCTGGCGCAATGGCCGCTTCCGGCGGCTCGGCCGGGAAATCCATCACGATCCAAGCTCCGTCGCGCCTTGCCGTTAATCGTCCGCTTTTCGTCATAAAGCTTGCCATTTGATCCGGCGGCAGCTTGCCAGACTCCCATAATACATGTGCGGTAGCCAGCGTTGCATGCCCACACAAATCAACCTCGCCTACAGGTGTAAACCACCGCAGGTCGTAGCCATCTGGTCTAGGCACAATAAATGCCGTTTCCGAAAGATTCATTTCCGAGGCTACCTGCTGCAACCAGCTTTCAGGCTGCGGCTGCTCCAATAGGCAGACAGCTGCCGGATTGCCTTTGAACCGCTCATTTGTAAATGCATCTACAATATGCAACTCATAACTCATTTCTCTATCCTTCCTCTCTTTACCCACCATGTGCCAAAGGCGGCTAATACTGCGCCATATACAAGATGGCCGATCAGCCACCATAAGAGCGCTTGAAGATCATCAATGGCTGGGGTGCGCTCCGAGAGCTGTGTGAGCGGTATCCAAGTGCAGCACGCTGCTGCAAGGCTCATGCCGAGGCTCAGCCCGGCAGGCGAGCGCCAAAGCGACAAGAGCGATAAATATAGGATGCCTAACGGAATCGAGACGAGCATATGCAGCGTAAACTCCATCCACTCGTTCATTGGGCCCGGCAGCCACGAAATAAAATCGATATTGAGCAGCAGGACGTAGACAGCTGATCCCGTTAGCCGCTCCAGCAGCTTCATCGTAAGGCCGAGTACAACGCCGCTGAGCGCACCTGCCAGCAGTCCAGCGGCTGCCAGCTTCGGCAAGCTGCTCCTTGAAGATCCTCTTTCCCCTTTAACCGCCAATACGTTTCCTCTTCTCATTCACCTGTTCAAACAAAAAAGAGCCTGCCCTCGCAAAACGAGCCGGAGCGAATGACTTTCATTCGATGCTCCTCTCGTTTGCGCGCAAGCACTTCATATAGGTTATCCTTTGAGCGGAATAAGCAGTTCTACCGGCTCTTCCTCCAAATGATGCTCATCAATATAAAATAGTTCCAGCGATACGGCGTTTTCCTGCTTCTCTAACCGCATCTCGTTTATCCAAGTATGAAGCTGCTCATACCCTTCGCCGATTCTTTTGTTCGAGCAGGCTACCATCGCGTAACGATGTTCGGGAATCGTGAACTGCACCATGCCGGGAGGAACCTCCTCCAGATGCTGCACCTCATAACAAGCAAAGTACGTCGCAAATACTTCATTTCCAAAATAGGGACTATACAGCACCGTAGATTTGGCAGCGTCATTTAACTCATGTTTGCGTGTCAAAAACTCGGTTTGCAGCCGGATGGCTTCATCCGGAAAGGATGAATAGGGGCCGCAATAGCTAATGCCTGCCAAATGGAGCGCAGGTTTGGTGACGATTGAGCAGTTTTCCACGCGGTTTCCTCCTTCGAATCTGTCAGGACTTGTGCGCTAGGATGAGCTTTCTCTGCCCTTAGTGTATCATGCTTTACTAGCAAATGGAATGTCGTTTCGCCTTTATTCCATTCAAGTAAGGAATAAACAGGCTGCAAAACGAAGGCTACTCCATTTCCAAACGCTTCATAAACTCTTCCACTGCGCTGTAGCCCTGCTGTCTAAGGTACCAGTTGTTTGCCGCCGCCTCGATCAAACCCGCAATATCTCTTCCCGGCTGCACCTGAATCTCAATGTGCGGAATTTGTACGCCCATATATTCAGTCGTTTTTGGCACAAGCTCCAAATCATTGTTTAGCTCATTGTCCCGCCATCTGGTCAGCTCGATATCCAGCACGATACGCGTCTCGTCTTGAAAGGCTTGCCTGCCATAAAGCCTGACGACGTTAATAAGCCCAATGCTCCGCAGCGCTAGAAACTCCTTTGTTTTCCCGTTGTGCGTTCCTAGCAGCGTTTGCGAGCTCAGCTTTTTTAATACGACGATATCATCCGCTACCAGTCTAGAGCCGCGCCCAATTAACGTATGCGCGGTTTCGCTTTTGCCGATGCCTGATTTGCCGCGCAGCAAAATGCCAATGCCCGACACGTTCAGGCAGATGCCGTGGATCGAAATTTCCGGTGCAAGCGAGTTGAGCAGATACGCATCCAGCATCCCTAGAAACTGAGCTGTTGGTATCTTTGTGCGAAGCAAAGGAATGCCCTCTTGGTCGCAATATTTTTTCAAATATTTCAGTCCGTCTTGACCTGCGGTAACGACAAAACATGGCGGATGATATTTGACGATATTTCCAATATGATGATTTCGTTCCTCTTCACTTAACGTATGCAAATAAGTAATTTCTTTTCTGCCTAATATTTGGACATGCTCCTGCGGAAAAAATTCAAAATACCCGACAAACTCAAGCCCTGGGCGATATGCCCTCGCTTTTGCAATTTGCCGATCCAGCTGATCCTCTCCCGCCAGCACTTCTAATGAAAATTTCTCTGCAAGCTCTCGTATCGCTATCGATTTCAAAGCGACTTTCCCCCTTTGCTGTCATCTATGATCATATTCAACAACGCCTTTCTTATCCCTGCTGGAGTTGCTTATTCATTTCTGTGGCGCTAGGACCCCGTAGAGCGGTAATGACGAACGCCGATGCGCCATACGAGCAGGCACGGCAAAATAAATACGATGCCCGCCATAGGCGCCAAAATGTACGGCAAATCATTGCCTGTCGTTTTATCGAGCAAATAAAGCAAAGGCAAGTAGTTGACGCATCCAAACGGGATAATGAACGTAAAAAAGCGCGTCACCCATTTTTGATAAATGTTAAGCGGATACTGGGCCATTTCCCTGCCGCCGTCTGTAAAAATATTAGCGATTTCAAGCCCTTGAATCGTCCAGAAGCACATCGTCGCAGCCAGCATAAAGATGCCGGTAAAAATAAATACGCCGCTCGCGATCATAAAAAAGAGAGTGATGATCTTAAGCAGCGACCAATCCACTGCAAGCTGGCTAATCGCCCAAGTGAGCACCACCGCGCTTTGCAGCAGCCTGCCGACGCGGGTAAACTCGAATTTCGAGCCTAGCACTTGCAATACGGTACTGCGCGGGCGCACCAGCACGCGGTCAAAGTCGCCGCCTGCCACCAAGCTGGAGAACGAATCAAAGCCCCGCGCAAAGCATTCGCTAATCGCAAAAGCCATATGAATGATAGAGAAGCAGAGCGCTACCTCTTGGAAATCCCAGCCCTTGATTTGCCCGAACCGCTCGAACATGAAGTACAAGCCCGCAAATATCGAAAACGGCACAAGAAATTGTCCGATCGAGAGCAGCCAAAACGAAGTGCGATACTGCATCTGCGACTTAAATAAAATCAACATATATTTTCCGTACAATTTCATTTCCGTTACCCTCCATTTATGACGACTCTGCGTAATGCTTTTGCCATCGCCAGTCTGCCTAGCCCTACCAGTACGATGAACCAAATCAGCTGAATGGCGATGCCGATCAGCGCTTCATCCTTCGGTATGTGCCCGGAATAGACGCGAAACGGAAAATCAGCGGTCCAGCGGAACGGAAGCACGTAGACGATATTTTGCAGCCATGAGGGCATAAGCGGGACAGGTATGACCATGCCGGCCAAAAATTCGCCGATGACGCCGAACATAAGCAGCGAGCCTGCTGGGGATAACGTCACAAAGACCGAGATGTACATCAGCATGGAGAGCGAGACGATCATTAATAGTCCGAGAACGAGTGCAATTATAAACAACAATAAAGCAAGCGGGTCTGAAGGTGCCGGCATTTTGTAAGGCTGCGGCAAACAAAAGGCAACGACTAAAATAGGCATGCTTCTCAAAAGCGCGCTCGCCAGCCTTTGCGCGAGCAGCTTGGCATACCATAACCCATAAATGCCGCTTGGCCTGCAAAGCTCATACGCGATATTGCCCGTTGTAATAAGCTGGAACAGCTCATTGTCGCGAAACCACAGCATAATAAAAGCCAGGAAAGCTTGCTGCAGCCACACGTAGGTAATGAGCTGGCTTAATGTAATGGGCGGCTGTGTAGTCGCTCCGCTATAAAACGCTTCGAACACCATTATGATAATAAAACCCCAAAAAAACTGAGTAGCGATCCCCGCAAGCGCGGCCGTGCGGTATTGCAATCCGTTTGTGAGCCGCAGCTTAAAAACTGATACATACGCCTTCATTATATTTGGTGCTCCTTGTACAATTGTACGATCATATCTTCGATAGGCAGCGTATCAATCGTAACATCAAGGAGATCCACTTGTGCGGATAGGCCAATCAACAGTTCCGAAATCACGACCTCAGCCGTGTCGACGCTTAGCACGGCCCGCTCGGGGGACCATGATTCAATAACCGCGCCCGGTACCTGAAGCGGAACCGATTGATGGTTGTACAAGACGGTAATCGTCTTCTTTGTGCCGAATTGATTGCGAATTGCGCTCAAGCTTCCGTCATAAAGCAGCTTCCCTTTGCCGATCAGAATGATCCGATTCGCCAGCGCCTCAATGTCATTCATATCATGCGTGGTCAAAATAATGGTAACGCCCTTCTCCTCATTAATGGTGCGAATAAATCGGCGTACCGCGATTTTGGATACCGCATCGAGGCCAATCGTTGGCTCATCCAGAAACAGGACGCTTGGGCTGTGCAGCAGCGAGGCCGCAATTTCGCAGCGCATCCGCTGCCCTAGACTAAGCTGCCTGACGGGCATTTGGATAATTTCCTGCAGCTCCAGCGTTTCCGTGAGCAAAGCTAGCGTCTCTCTGTATTCCTGTTCTGGCACCTTGTAAATATCCCGAAGCAGATCAAACGAATCGATAACGGGCACATCCCACCATAGCTGCGATCGCTGGCCAAAAACAACGCCGATGTTTTTCACATACGCAACCCGGTCCTTCCACGGCGTGTATCCCATTACCGTGCAGAGGCCGCTGTCTGGAACGAGAATGCCGCTCATGACTTTAATAGTCGTAGATTTGCCGGCGCCGTTAGGCCCGATGTAACCTACAATCTCGCCGGGCTCAATCGAGAAAGAAATATCGTTAAGCGCTTCCACAACTTTATAATCCCTTTTAAACAATGCCTTTACTGCCTGCTTGACGCCAGACGAGCGCTTGGCTACTTGATACGATTTGCTTAACCCATGAACTGTTATCACTTTTGTTACCTCCGTGCAAGATTTGAGAGGGAAATATTAACATTGAATATATATAGTGTCAATCGTTTTCATATAAAAAAAATTAAAATCGCTCTCCATCAGCCATAAGGCCGAATAAAGAGCGATTCATATATGGAAAAACGATTAAGTTTTATTAAAAGTTGAAGACAAAATCATCGTCGTTCAAAGGCTCAACGTGAATCGTACGTACGTAGCCATTCCCTTTTTTGGAGAAGAAATCATGCTGCTTCGTATGTGTGCTTATACCGTTGAACACGATCGGGTTAACCGGCTCCTCAGGGAAATGAGGCTCCATGCCAAGGTTCATAAGCGCTTTGTTCGCATTGTAGCGGACGTACACATTCACTTCCTCAGCTAATCCAAGCGGAGCATACAGGTGCTCTGTATACACGATCTCGTTCTCGTAAAGCTCGTTCAGCAAAGCATACAACTCGATTTGAAGCTGTGCTTGCTCCTCGGGGCTAAATGTTTGGAACAGCTCTTGCGCCAGCACGCCAACGTATAGACCATGGATGCTTTCGTCGCGCAAAATCAAATCGATAATTTCGCCGCTGCTTGTCATTTTGCCTTGGCCTGCCAAGTAAAGCGGGTAGAAGAAGCCGCTGTAGAACAAGTAGCTTTCTAGAAATACGGAAGCTGCCATCGCTTTGTACAGCTCTTTTGGTCCCGTAATGTTCGAATACCATGAAGAAATGAGATTTGCTTTCTTTTGCAGCTGCTCATTTTGCTCTACCCATTGGAAAATTTCGTCGATCTCTTCCCCAGATGCGAGCGTTGTGAAAATACTGCTGTACGATTTGGCATGAATTTGCTCCATCATGGACATAAACGACAGAACTGCTTTACGCTGCAAGCCATCAACATGCTCCAAAATCTTCGGCATGCCGATGCCGCCTTGAATCGTATCAAGCAAGGTCAGACCGCCGAGCACGTTTTTGTATAGCGTGCGCTCCGCGTCGGTCATTTCCATCCAATCCATTTTGTCATCCGATAACGGAATCTCTTCATCCGTCCAAAATTGCATGACGTTTTGCTGCCAGAATGTTAGTGTGAAATCGTCATCCGGGCGGTTCCAGTTTACTGCTTTCATTTGGTGAGCTCCTTCTTTGCTACGTAAGCATCGATTAAAATTGATCTTAAACTGCGCAGCTCGTGCATTCCTCAACAGAAAGCCGCTTCGTTCTTGTGTAATAGAGCGATTTAAGCCCTTTTTGCGCAGCATAGACGTAGAAACGCGCCAGCTCGCGAGTGGTTACATTACTGTTTACGTGCAGTACGGATGAAATGCCTTGGTCAACGTGCTGCTGAATTTCTGCAATTAGATCAATCAGCTTGAACTGATCGATGTTGTATGCCGATTTGTAATAGAAGTAGTTGTCTTGCGACAAGTACGGCATTGGGTAATACGTTGTCGAGTTCGCGTAAGTACGCGTTTCGATGTGCTCTACGATCGGCATAACGCTTGACGTTGCATTTTGAATGTACGAAATGCTTTGTGTTGGCGCAATAGCCAGACGGTATGCATGGTATAGGCCGTGCTTTTGCACTTTCGCTTGCAGCTCTGCCCAATCCTCAGGCGATGGAATTTCCATGCCTTCGAACAATTCTTTCACTCTTGCAGTTTTTGGACGGAAATCGTTCTCTACATAACGAGTGAAATAAGTGCCTTTTGCATATTCGGAGCGTTCAAAATCTTTAAATGTAATGCCGCGCTCTTTGGCGATCTCCATGCTTTGCTCGATGGAGTAGTAGTTCATCATCATAAAGAATACGCCGGCAAAATCTTTCGCTTCTTCGCTTTCGTAAGCGATTTTGTTTTTAGCTAGGTAGCCGTTCAGGTTCATCGCGCCAAGACCGACAGAGTGAAGCTCTTCATTCGCTTTGCGAACGCCTGGAGCATTGTCGATATTGGACAAATCGCTGACCGTCGTCAAGGCTTCGATTCCAACGTGAACCGATTCCTTCACTTTCTTGTGCTCCATCACGTTAACAATGTTAAGTGAGGCAAGGTTGCAGCTAATATCGCGTTGAATAACATCGTCGAAGCCGTAATCTTTAATTTCCGAAGTCTCCTGCAGCTGGAATATTTCCGTGCACAGGTTGGACATTTTAATAGAGCCAATATCCTTCAAAGCATGAATGCTGTTGGCATTGGATTTGTTCATAATATATGGGTAGCCGGATTCTAGCTGAATCGAGGCGATTTTTGTCAGCATGTCGCGTGCGTTCATTACTTTTTTCTTCGTTACTAGCTCGTTAGCAAGCAATTCCTCGTACATTTCGTCCATATCCATGTCGTCGAGATGTTTGCCGTAAGCTTTTTGTACGGAATGTGGGCCAAATACGAAAAGCGGCTTGTTTTGTGCAGCAAGCTCATAAAATTTATTAGGAATAATAAGGCCGATGGACAACGTTTTAATACGCGCCTTCTCGTCAGCATTAATTTTTTTGCAATCAAGGAATTCAATAATATCCCAGCCGAAAATATTGTAATAGCCAGCGCCCGAACCTTTGCGTTGACCCATTTGATCCGCATAGGAGAAAGCATCCTCCATCAGCTTCAGTACAGGCATAATGCCCTTCGCTGCGCCTTCAACGCCTTTGATAGGCTCGCCGCGTCCACGAAGCTTCGACAGGTTGACCGCAACGCCTCCGCCGATTTTGGAAAGCTGCATACATGTGCCCAGCACGTAGTTAATGGAGTTAAGAGAGTCGTCCATTTCGAGCAGGAAGCAAGAAACCATTTCGCCGCGGCGGCTCTTGCCCGCGTTCAGGAAGGTTGGTGTAGCAGGCTGCAAGCGTTGGTCGATCATCGCTTCGGCTATACGGAGCGCTCTAGCTGCATCTCCTTCGCCTAGGTGCAAAGCAACGATAGATACACGATCGGAGTATTGCTCCAAGTACTGCGCTTTGTTGTTTGTTTTCATTGCATAGTCTTTGTAGAACTTTGATGCTGCCATATACGATTGGAATTCGAAGCCGCTGTTCGCCGTTAGCGTAAATACAGCCTCAACCTGCTCATACGTATATTTTTCAAATACATTATCGTAATAGTCGTTCTCGATTAAATAGTCTAGCTTGTGACGAAGGGAGTCGAACTTCACGCTCTTCTCTTCTACTTCTTCCATAAATGCGGCAACAGCCTCTTTATCTTTATCCAGCTGGTAAAATCCGTCTGCACCGCGCTGCATCAACTCGTTATTCAGTTCAATATGCTTCAATGGTTCGCACCCTTTCGACAAAATGTTGCGTATCTTGATTCGTACCTGATAGCTCAAACTTCAAAATCACGGGAACATCGTACTTTTGTGAGATCGTATCCGCGCTCTTTGCGAACCCGGCACCCCAGTTGCGGTTGCCGCTGGCAGAAACGCCGCGGAGCATTTCGGAGTTGGTTTCCAGAAACGAAGTGACCTTCTCCGGAACTTGTCCGAACCCAGTTGTGTACGTGACCAGCACGAACGGCTCGTCCACTTCTTCCTTCTCATCGATCGGCACTGCCCGCATATTCAATTTTTTGATGAAACGCTTGACATTGCCTGTTTTGGAATCATAGACGACTAGCATAACACGTTCGCTCCCCTACTGAAAATAAGCAATTAAAAAGCGCTTCTGACTAGCATTTTCGTCAGCTGCGCTTGTTCATGATTTACCAAGGGCTAATCATTAAAGGCACTCATCTACATCAATATGTAGTTTGTGTTTTTGATTCTACATCAATATATAGGAGTAGTCAATGAAAATTATGGAGAAAATATTAATCTATTTTTTTGACGCACTCGACTATTTTACCAGATGAGGATATGATGGGATAGTGACATTTTATTGATATTTTGGAGGCCCAGATGAACGTTAAAACAACCGCAGAACAAATGCGAGAATCGATCGAAAAACTGTTCAAAGATGCCGGATATTCGGTGCCGGAGCTGCTAATTTACATCGAAAAGTTAGAAAATGAACAGGAGCAAATGGCTCAAACCATCAAAAACATGAGGCTTGATTCCATCCGCAAAGCGTCTGCTGAAGCAGGAATGAACAGCCGGTTAAAGGATGCCCTTCGCGAATAGATAAGGTAGCGAAACACAAGATCTAGCGATATGCAACCATCTATCCCTAGATAACCAATAGCACTTCTCGTTCACCTAAGCTCCGCTGATAAAAAAATGCAATCAACTCATTTTTCGACAGCATTCGACCCGAATACAACATATAGAAGCTGGCGGCCATGCTCCGCCAAGCCCGCATTCGCAATCCATGCGACCACAAGATGTAGTCCCCCGAGCAGCATAAACATGAGCAAAGGTCGCTATCAACCTTACTCACACCACGATTCCACCCAATAAGTCCATCATCCATGCCTGCAACTCAAGCCACCCAAATCAAAAAAGGGTTGTCCCATAAAGTCGTAACAGACCTTATGTGACACCCTTCGCTATTCCTGTAGCTATTTGACAGCTGCGAAGAACAGACGCTCTGACTCGCTCGTTGCCGGAAGCAGCTCGAAATCGGCGTAGCGATCGACCGTTTGAAAGCCTGCGCGGCGCAAAGCGGACTCGATCCAGTCCGGATCGTATGCACGCTGCACATGCGATTCCTCAAAACGATTGAACTTTGAGTCGCGATCACGCGAGAAAATCGTTAAATGATGCTCGATCTCGCAGCGCTCCTCCTCAAAATCGCATGTCCATATATATGCGACATCGCGTTCATCAAGCACAAAGGGCTGCTCCTCCGCATAACGAATGAGCTGCTTTGGCGGATGCATGTCGAAGAGGAAGGTTCCGCCGCTGCGCAAGCCAGCGAATGTAGCACGGAAGGCAGCCTCGATATCCGCTTCCTCCGTCAAGTAGTTCAAGCAATCGCAAAACGAAATGACCGTATCCATTGGCTCCTGGAGCTCCCATTCGCGCATGTCCTGATTAAGCCACCGGATAGAGCCTGGACGCGGTCTTGTGACCTGCTGAGGCGTCTCATCCCACTTGCTGCGGGCAACGGTAAGCATGTCTGAAGACAGGTCAATGCCGTATACTTGAAAGCCTGAACGGGCTAGCGGTATAGATATGCTCCCAGTACCGCAGCCTAGGTCTACAACCGTGGAAGGCATGCCGTAACGCGACCAAGCCGCTCTTGCAAAGCCCAACCATTCCGCGTAGGGCATGTCCTCCATTAGCTGGTCGTAGACTGTCGCGAACTGCCCGTAAGAGCGTGTCATTGCTCATCAGCTCCTTCAGAACCGGAACTGGAGGACTGTGTCTCAGCCGTTTGGCCAGCTGCTTCCGCAGTCGGTTCAACAGCCAAATACGTCCAGCTGCCTTTCTGAGTGACTAGCCTTTCTCGCATCAGCTTGCCTAACGCGCGCTTGAACGCACCTTTGCTAATCCCGAATTTTTGTTTAATAATGTCGGCATCTGTTTGATCAGAGTATGGCATCCCGCCGCCTGGTCTTTCCTTAATAAAGGCTAGAATACGATCGGCGTCCTCTATTCTTCCAACTTCCTTGCGCTGCGCCATCGAGAGATTAGCTCTTCCATCTTCCCGTATGAACGTTACGCGTGCGCTTACGCGCTCTCCCAACCGCAGCGGTCTAATCCGCTCAGCGCTTGGAATAAGCCCATATACGCCAAACCCAACAACGCCGCCGTCGATGATGACGAATGAGCCTAGCTGCAGCGTCTTCGTTACCCAGCCTTCGACCCATTGGTTGTTCCAGCTCTCCGGTGCAGGGAATACAAGCTCCGAAAGCTCTTCTTCAAAAGCGATCTTAGCGACCAGCCGCCCGATTTTGTCATGTTTCATCACAACAAACACTTCGTCGCCCGGAAGCGGCCTGTATTCAATGCTCTCAGGAAGCTCCGAAAGCGGCAGCAGCAATTGTCTGCCTAAGCCCATTTCCAGAAAACATCCCAATCTCGGATGAACGTCCGCTACCTGCAGCCGAGCAAGCTCGCCTAATTGAAGGAGCGGCTTCTTCATCGTTGCCGCCAAACGGTCCTCCGAATCATAGAACAAAAAGGCTTCCACTTGGTCGCCGATTTTTGGCTTGGAGCCGACGAGCTCGGTATAGTGCATCAGCACATCCGATTCTCCGTCGCTGAGGAAATAACCGTAGGGCGACACTTCACGTGCCACCCTTAAGGTTTGTGTAGTGCCCGCTACAAAACTCATGCGAACTCCACAACCTTCGCATCCGACCATAGACGCTCAATGTTATAGTATTCACGCTCATCGCGATGGAAGACGTGTACGATAACATCGCCTAGATCGATTAGTACCCATCTTGCCGAATCCATACCTTCAATGCCGCGAATGCGAGTGCCGTTTTTCTCAGCTTGCTTGCGGATCTCGGTTGCAATGGCTTGCACCTGTGTATCCGAGTTACCGCTGCAGATTACGAAATAATCCGCCACCAATGAAATTTCCTTCAAGTTCAAAGCAACTACCCGTACCGCTTTTTTGTCTTCTGCTGCCGCGACCGTGATTTGTAGCAACTCATCCGAATGTACCGCCATAGCTCAGCCTCCTGTTATTTTCTATATTATTCCAATAAACCGTTTCGCGCTTCTATCGTTAGCGGAAATATACGTTTTCCTTTTTCTAATAAGAAGGAAATAGTAGAATTAAAGCCTGCTACCAAAGCTTGATTCAAATCCTGCTCGCTTAACTCTCGAATGTTCGACACGCCCGGAAAATCCCGCCCAGGCTCCATATAATCAGCCAGACATACGATTTTTTCGAGCTTCGACATTCCGCGCCGACCAGACGTATGGTACCGGATCGCATCAAGCACCTCGGCATCGGTGACGCCATATTCATGCTCGGCAACCCAAGCTCCAACAGGCGCGTGCCACAACTCTTTATCATATTGCAGCAGGATGGATGGCAGGGCTTGGTCACGAATGACCTGCTCCATGCGCTCTACCTTCCAATACTTAGCCACATCATGCAAAATGGCAGCCAGCTCAGCGCGTACCGGGTCCTCCCCAAATCTGCTAGCCAGGATAACCGACGTTTCCATGACTCCCTGCGTGTGAAGCCATCTCCGCTCCGGCATTTCAGCTTTCACCTTGTCGATCATTTGCTCACGATTCATACAAATTGTACCTCCTCATGTAGCTATTCACCGAATCCGGCACTAAATACTGGACGGATTGCCCGGCATTCGCCCTGCTTCTAATCGCGGTGGACGAAATATCGATGCCCGGCATATGAATCAGCTGTATCCGCTCCTGCAAAAAAAGCGGCAGCGCCGCAATATCAACGGGCTCGTCCGGACGCTCTAATCCGATAAAGGTGATTTGTGCAGCGAGCTGCTCAATCCGATACCATTGCGGGAGATCATTAATCCGGTCCGACCCGATAATGTAGGAAAATGAATCGTTAGGATAGAGCTTCTGAAGCTCCATCACCGTATCGTAGGAATAGCTTACTCCGCCGCGTTGCAATTCAATATCAAACGCGCGGAAGGAAGCATTGCTTTCAATTGCCCCGCAAACCATCTCGTAACGCCGCTGTCCGCTAACGCCCGGTTCATTCGCTTTGAGCGGAGGACCGTAAGACGGAATGAACCATACCTCATGCAGATCACATTGCTCGCGCGCCATTTCTGCTGCGATCAAATGACCGATATGGATGGGATCGAAGGTTCCGCCCATAATACCAATCTTACTCACTTATCGAACTCCTCCTGACATCAAGCACAATAAGGCTAACTAGCAGCTCCTGCGCAATATAGTATGCCCATTTTCCCAGCTTTTGATGGTTATCATTATTTGCGGGCGGCGCTAGGAAGCTCGATTTGTTTGTTGTCCTTCGATTCCTTGTAAAGGACAATCGTCTTGCCGATCACTTGAACCAGCTCCGCGCCGGCTGCTGCTGCAACCTCTGCGCCGATTTCCCTTGGATCGTCTAGGCAATTGTTAAGCACGGACACTTTAATGAGCTCCCGTGATTCGATAGCCTCTTCGATGTGACGAACGAGGTGATCGTTGGTGCCGCCTTTGCCAACCTGGAAAATAGGCGTCAAATGGTGAGCGAGTGATCTTAAATAACGTTTTTGTTTACCTGTAAGCATGTATATGTTCCTTCTTTCATCTCAATAATTCGTCTGCTTGTTGCCATTATGAATGTCTTATGAGCTTTGCAATGCAGCCAGTACGGTTTCCCGCATCGCTGCGACCGGGGCAGGCTGGCCCGTCCAATATTCGAAGGCATATGCGCCTTGATAAATGAACATCCCTAAACCGCCGTGAATACGGCAGCCCCGCAGCTCAGCTTGCTGTAAAAAGGTTGTTTTTAAAGGATTGTATATTAAATCGCTTGCAACCGCACCCGGCTTCAGCCAGCTTGCATCAATCGGAGACTCATCCGTTTTCGGGAACATCCCTACGGATGTCGTGTTTATGACGATATCCGCTTGCCCGCAAGCGGCTTGCAGCTCCTCATTCGAGATCGCCTCGATTTCCGATTGGTCTTGAAACAACGCTGCCAGCTCGCGCGCGCGATCTACAGAACGATTAGCGATCGTGATTCGAGAAGGCTGCTCGCCCGTCAAGGCATACACAATTCCGCGTGCTGCTCCGCCTGCTCCAATTACGACGATACGCTTGCCGGCAAGGTCGCTCTCCGCTTCTTCCTTAAGAGAGCGCACGTACCCGATTCCATCCGTATTATAACCGATAAGCCGTCCTGCTTCATTTACGATCGTATTGACTGCGCCTATCGCCCGTGCTCCAGCGTCAATCTCATCCAATACGGACATGATGTCCAGCTTGTGAGGGATCGTGACATTAACGCCGCGAATGCCCATCGCCCTCACGCCTGCTGCAAAATCCTGTATACGATCGCTCGTCACGTGAAAAGCGTTATAAACGCCATTAATTCCCGTTTCCCGAAAGGCACGGTTCATCATGATCGGTGATTTTGAATGCCGAATCGGATCGCCGATTACCCCATACAAAACGGTATTGCTATCAATCCGGTTTCCTGCGCTCATATTCGTCACAGTGAATTCCCCTTCCAAGGCCATGTCTTTAGATCATCGAGTCGCGAAGCATAACTTTAACGCCCTTCGGCGCATAAATATCAATAACCGCTCCGCCGGTACCGTTCACTTGAATCCAGCCAAGACCGGAAATAAATACATCCTTGTTCAAGCCGCGCTTCACGCGAAGCGAATGCCTTGTCCATGCCGGAATCGTCTCGAGCTCCTCGAGGCTAGGTCCGCCAAGCAATTGGCCTCGGTGATCCGAATAAAGCTCATCGGCGCGCTCCAGCTTCGTACGGTGCATGTTAAGCGCATTCGATACGTAGAACGTAAACGATTGGCGGTCGCCTTCGACGAAATCGAAACGCACTAGGCTGCCAATGAACAGCGTCTGGCCCGAGTTTAATTGATAGACAAGCGGCTTAATCGGCTTGTCCGGCAATAGAGAGCCAAGAAAGCTGCGCGGCACAACTTCCGTCATACGCGATGAATAGACGATGCCCGGCGTATCGATAATGGCTTTGCCATCCTCCAGCGGAATATGAACAGCATCCAGCGTCGTTCCCGGGTAGCGGGACGTCGTAAGTTCACGTTCCATATCGCTGTAATCGCGAATGAGTCGGTTAATTAACGTGGACTTGCCGACATTCGTTGCGCCGACCACATAAACATCGCGGCCGTTCCGATATTGCTCAAGCGCTTCAATGACACGCTCAAAGCCCATATTGCGCTTCGCACTGCAAAGGACGACATCGACCGTCCGCAGCCCTTCTTCCTTCGCTTGCTTCTGTACCCAGTTCCGAAGCCGATTCACATTCATCGCTTTCGGCAGCAGATCAATTTTGTTCACGACAAGCAGCACCGGATTGTTGCCGACAAAGCGCTGCAAGCCTGAGATCAAGCTTCCTTCAAAATCGTACAAATCGACAATATGCACGACAAGGCTGTCCGTATTTCCAATGCTGCCAAGCAATTTTAAGAAGTCATCCTGATCAACCGCAACGGATGACGCTTCATTATAATTTCGAATACGGAAGCATCTCTGGCAAATAACCGGATCGCGTCCATTAGCCGCTTCCGGCAAGTATCCTGGCAATTCAACACTTTTTGTCTGCAGCGCCACGCCGCAGCCCGCACATGAGCCAGATGTCTGACTTAGTTGTTGTTCCATTACTTTGTTTCCCCCTCATACCATAACCCTTTTTTCCTCAAACGCACTAATGCAAACCGTTCAATCCGGCGATTCACTCGTGTCATGATCCCTTCGTCTAAGGGAGCAATCGGCGTTACAAGAATGGTGTACAGTCCCATTCGATTGCCGCCAAGCACGTCCGTCAGCATTTGGTCGCCGATAACGACCGCATGCTCAGCAGCCAGCCCAAGTACGCCAAGCGCTCTCCGGAACGATTTCCCTGCTGGCTTGCGCGCGGCATGAATATATGGAATATTCAGCGGCGAAGCAAATTTACCGACACGTGTTTCATTATTATTAGAGACGATAACGACCTGAAAGCCCCGTGAGCGCACGTAATCAAGCCACTGCACAAGCTCAGGCGTTGCTAGCGCCTCCTTCGCACCGACGAGCGTATTATCCAGATCCGTAATGATGCCGCGAACGCCTCTTGCATGCAGCTCATCTAAGTTAATTTCATACACTGTATTAACGCGCATATGCGGCAACAGCCGTTCAAACATATTGGAGATCCCTCTGCTTTCTGCCTGCTATCTTACGAAACTATACCATACAAACCAAATTTGTTGCAAAAAAATACCGCTGCCAATTTCACTGGCGCGCGGTATTTGTTCAAATTATGGCGAATAATGTTACCTGAGCTGATCAATTAATGATTTCACCTTCAGTACAAAACGATCAGCTTCCTCGTTCGTTGCCATGATCGGGCTATACTTAGCTTGTTCAAAACGGTCTAGCACCGTTTTAAAGTCATCGCGCAGCCGCTTCTGGCTTTGGGACCAACGCATAACGGCCTCCCGCAGCGTTTCATGATCCTCGCGCTCCATGCCGCGTTTCTTGCAAACGCGAAGCAGCTTCTGCGTCTCCAGTACAATTCGGTCATTGGAGGTGTAACTGCCATGACGGAGCTTGCGGAAGAAAACAATAACTTTGGTGCGCCTGACGAACAGCCAAACCGCTGCAACTACAGCAAGCAGCGCTACTGCGCTCCATGTCCAAATTCGCGCATTCGATTTGCTTGCCGATTGGACCGATTCAGTCGAAGCTTCCGTATCCGTATCAATCTCAGGCAAAACTTCCTTCTCTTCTTCTGCGAACGAATAAGGGAATGAGAAGCCAGCCGTCGCTTCAAAGGGAATCCAACCGAAGCCTTCAAAGTAGATTTCTACCCAAGAATGGGCGTCGGAATTGCGTACCGTATAGGTGCCGGCTCCGCTAGGATTAACATCCTCCCTGAATTCGGTAGGTGGACCGAAGTCGCTTGCCGGAAGCGCGCCGGGAGCGAAACCTTTAACCCATCTAGTAGGGAGACCAAGGCTTCGCGCCATTACCGCCATCGAAGTGGAGAAATAATCGCAATAACCTTCCTTTAGCTCAAACAAGAACTGGTCAACAAAGTCTGATGTGGAGCCTGTAAGTTTCGTTTCATCCGGCTTATTGTTGTAGTTATAATTGAGCCTTAAATAAGTTTCCAGCAACTTGGCCTTATCGTAATCATTGGTTGCCTCAGCAGTTACGTCCATCGCTAACTGCTTTACGCGATCTGGCAGCGTATCCGGCACTTGCAAATAATAACGATTGCTTGCCGCTTCAGCTTTATTCGTCCATCCAGCTTTAGCTTTTTTGAGCAGCTCCTCGTCCAGAACAGGCACGGAGGAGGTGACCGAGTAGGTTTTCGGATAGATACGGTTTTTCATTGACCAATTCAGCAGCCTCAGCTCATTGGTATCAGGCACCCAAATATAGCCAGTCGGAATTTCCTTCTGGTCATCGTTGATCCAGTTCACCTTCGTAAGCGGTGCGGCAGCGAACAACACCGGATACGTATCCTTGCGAATCATCGTAACGATTTGATTGATTTCTAACGTTCCCGCCACGGGCGGCTCGTCTAACGAGGAAAGCACTTGCCCCTTCTGCACGCCGGTAACGCCTCTTTCTGATTGCCCAACTTCCGCGTTTACCCAGCCTTCCCCTGTATAGAAGTTTTTCGACTCCCCGCGCCAGTAGCTGCGATGCGATGTGGTAACCGTCATCATCGGTGAATAATCGTACTCGAATCCTCCGCCGAGTTTTTGATCATTTCTGCTGTAGCCGGAACTCGCGCTTGCCGTACTTCCGGGAGTGACCGAATCTGCCCCTTTATCGCCAAGAAATACTTCTACCTTCTCGCCCTTCGATTCCTTCCAGATCGTATATGGATCCTGCAAAATCGGAGATAATGACGGCATGTTCAGTCCGACAATCATAAGCACTGATAGTACGAGCGCAATTGGCAATATTAATTGAAGCGGATATTCAATAAGCTCCTTCCAGCTGTTCGGATGCTCCCGCTTCAGCCTCGACATATGGCTTGCCACAAGCCATAGCAGCCCAATGAATACGACCATCCCTACCTCATCCCATAGCCAGATTGGCGTAAAGGAATCCGCTATGGTCAGAACCAGTATGCTTACCCCAACAAACCCGAACATCCGAATCCGTGTGGTCGTCCAAATGCCAAACAAAATATGCAGCAAAAGCAGCGCGGCGCTTATCCAAATATAAGGGTTCAGCTGTACGACATGCGCTTGCAGCCACCAGATCCATTCATCCCAGCGCTGCGGGCTCGCAACAAGCCAATCCATTCTGGCTAATTGGGTTGTAATAAAAATGGCTGTGCATATTTTAAGAACTAGGTTCAAATATCGGAAACGAAGCGGCAGCAGCACATCGATGGCGGCAGCTGCAAATAACGTATAATATGCGATTTCGTATGTCTCGTCCCACCAATAGCCCTCAAATATAGAAATCGTATTCGTCAGGATAATAGCGATAAAAATAAATCTCAGCTTCTCATACCAGTCAGCCGTAATATAGCTGCCGATCGATTTTAATACTTGCCTCATGCAATTCCACTCCCTTCCAGAGCGGCTGGGAGCTCCTGCAGCTGACGAATTTCAAATACCGGCCATCCGCGTTCACGCATCATAAGCTTCCAAGAAGTATTATGGCTTAACCGATCAACCGAGGAGGAGATATGAAGCATGCAAGGCGTAATGCCTTTCCGGGAAAGCCATTCCATGCTCCGAATGATATCGGCGCCAACGTCAGGTGTAACGACGACGGCAAAGCTTCCGGACTCAAGGATGGAATCCGCACGCGCAAGCGACGCATAAAGCGGCCGAGCTGCATCCGCATCAACGAAGGTTAAGTGCTTCATAAGCAAATTCCGTTGATCGAGGCCTGCTTTGGGCGGAATCATCGTCATCGTCTCGCCTATCGATAGCAAGCCCATCGCGGTATCGTCCTTCAAGCCATTTTCGAGCAGCGAGGCTGCCGCAGACACGGCAAGCTCAAAACGCGTCGCGAGCTCGCCGCCATAGGCGTCAGGATGGCGATCGAGAATGACAACCGTACGCGGGAGCGATTCGCGCTCAAATGCTTTTGACTTCCACTCGCCGGTCTTTGCCGTCGCATTCCAATGAACGCGCGATAAGCGGTCGCCGTACAAATATTCGCGGACACCGTTAATTTGCGTCGTCTCCTTCGCGGAACGAGAGGCGATGGCATGGGAATAAGGACCGCGTATGCCTCGTTGGATCCCATTCCACTGCCTAAGCGGAACGGTCTGCGGCAACACGTTAAATACCGTTTCGGTTCCAAACCGGCCCGAATGCTCAAACAAACCGAATACATCATAAGACAAGCATTGCGTATGCGTGAACCGGTACTCCCCGCGCTGCAAGGGCGGCGTCTGATAGGCAACCTGGCCTGCGCGCTTCCAATTCGGAACAAAGGAGGTCTCGAACGCAAGCCGCTGCCCGTTATGACGCTGCAGCTGATCTCTTACGATGACATAAGGAAGCGGATAAAAGCCTGGAATCTTCACATGCAGATTCACATCAAGCGAGCTCCCGGCAGATAATGATTGGTCAAGGGCGGACGAGCCCGGTGCTGTATAGCTTCTGCTGCCCGATACTTTATTAATGCCGCTCCATCTGCCAAGCACCAAGTAGATGAGCAGTAAATTTAAAATCATAAAGAGCATGATCGCGGTTTTGCCGCCTTGGAATAAAAAATAAAAAAGACTGGTCAAATAAATAATAGCGACAAGCTGCCACCGCAGCTTCGTAGATTTAGCCGCTGTCATCGGACTAACGCTCTAGCCGAACCGGCACTTTCGTGGACTGAATCACCTGCGAGATGATATCCTCCGCTTTCAGCCCGTTCATTCTAGCTTCCGTTCGTAGTAGCAGTCTATGCGACAATACGTATGGAGCAAGCTCCTTTACATCGTCAGGCGTCACGAATTGACGCTGCTGGATGTATGCGCTCGCTTTAGCGGCACGCGCCAGCGCCAGTGCCGCTCGGGGGCTAGCACCAAGCATGACGCTGCCATGCTCTCTAGTTCCTCTTATTAGGCCTACCAAATATTTTCCGACAGCCTCATCGATATGAACCTGCTGCACTTGATCCTGTATATGGATCATATCATTGATGTTGATCATCGCCTCAATTCGATCGGACGGATGTATTCCTTCATTAGATAACACCATTCGCTGCTCGTCGGATTCGCTCGGATAACCGAGTGACAGCTTCATCATGAATCGGTCAAGCTGCGCCTCAGGAAGCGTATACGTGCCTTCGAACTCAATCGGGTTTTGTGTAGCAAGCAGAACGAACGGGCGCGGCAGCTCGTACGTATCTCCGTCAACCGTCACATGCCCTTCCTCCATCGCCTCAAGCAAAGCGGACTGCGTCTTCGTAGTCGCACGGTTGATCTCATCGGCGAGCAATATATTAGCCATTACTGGACCTGGACGAAATAAAAAGGTTTCTTGCTTGGGATGATAGATGGAAACGCCAGTAATATCGGTAGGAAGCAAGTCCGGATTGCATTGAATGCGGCGGAATTGGCCGCCGATTGATTTTGCCAGCGCTTTCACTAATTGTGTCTTGCCTGTGCCCGGCACATCCTCTAATAACACGTGTCCGCCTGCAATAACGGCGATGAGCAATCTTTGGATCTCTTCCTGTTTGCCAAGGATACAAGATTCTAAGTTTCGAAGAATAGTAGCGCATAATTGCATGTCTGCAGGACGAATATCCATTTCATAACCTCCCAAAATAACGCCTAAGTTCATACTCAATACTACTATTTTACAGTACTTCCTTTGGTGTGCACAAACTTTTTCGCTACAAAAAAAATTGGAAGATCCTACAGGATCCTCCAATTTGAAAATATAGCAATGGCTATCCTTTAGGCCTGACCACGAGGGCAGCCAGAAAGGAGAAAATGATGGCCGCCGATATGCCGGCGCTTGTTACTTTGAAAATACCGGATATTACCCCGATCCAGCCTTGATCGTGCAGTTCGGTTAAGGCTCCGTGAACGAGCGCATTACCGAAGCTTGTAATCGGTACGGTAGCTCCCGCTCCAGCGAACTTGACCAATGGCTCATATAAATCGAAGCCGTCTACGATAGCCCCAATGACGACTAACGTCGACATCGTATGCGCCGGCGTCAGCTTGAGAACATCAAACATCAGCTGACCGATTACGCAGATTCCTCCGCCAACCAGAAACGCCCACAAAAAAATCATGCCGTCTTACCCCCCTTTTGCACTTATTGCCACCGCATGCGCAATGCATGGAATACTCTCGCCTTGCTGGAAGGAGAGCGGAGATAACAATGCGCCGGTAGCAACGACCAATATTCGTTTCAATTCGCCTTTCTTGATCCGCTTAAGCAAATGACCGTATGTGACAACCGCGGAACAACCGCAGCCGCTGCCGCCCGCTTGAACCTTCTGCTTCTCAACGTCATATACCATGAGGCCACAATCGCCGAATACCGTATCGTCCATCGGCACGCCATTTTGGATCAGCAGCTTCTTCGCGATCGGATGCCCCACACCGGCTAAATCGCCCGTTACGATTAAGTCATAATCTTTTGGCTGCCGTCCCGTATCGTTAAAATGGGCTTGGATCGTATCGACCGCTGCCGGCGCCATTGCCGCTCCCATATTAAAGGGATCGGTGATGCCCAAATCGATGACCTTCCCGATCGTAGCGCACTCCACGACCGGCCCATCGCCTTTATCGGCTATGATCGCTGCGCCCGCGCCTGTTACCGTATATTGCGCAGTCGGCGGCTTCTGAGAGCCATATTCCGTCGGATAGCGGAACTGCTTCTCAGCCGTACAGTTGTGGCTGCATGTTCCGGCTAGCACATGGCTTCCTCCGCCTGAATTGACCACAAACGAAGCGAGCGCCAGCGACTCCATGGAAGTGGAGCATGCACCGAACAAACCGATATAAGGAACGCCGAGCGACCGGGCGGCAAAGCTGCTGCTAATAATCTGATTCATTAAGTCGCCGCCAAAATAAAATTGAAGCTGGTCACGCTCGATGCCGGCATTTTGTATGGCGAATTCAGATGCTTGCTCAAGCAGGAGCCGCTCCGCCTTCTCCCAGCTCTTCTGCTGCATATCAAGCTCGGGATGGACAAGATCAAAGTCAGCTGCCAGCGGCCCTTCACCCTCGTCAGGACCGACTACTGTCGCTTCGCCAATAATTACCGGGCGTTTCTCAAACCACCATGTCTGTTTCCCGCGCAGCATATTATTGACCCCCAGTGCCAAGTATGAGATGGGCAATACCGACGAAGAAAGCCGCCACCGTACCGTAAACAATAACGGAGCCTGCCAGCTTGAACATATTGCCGCCAACGCCAAGCACAAGGCCTTCGCTGCGATGCTCTAGGGCAGCCGAGCACATGGAATTCGCAAATCCTGTTACAGGAACGGCGGAGCCGGCACCGGCCCATTGCGCGATTTTGTCATACACGCCTAAGCTCGTTAAAATAACAGAGATCAGAATAAGCGTTGCAACCGTCGGGTTGCTTGCCGCTTCCTCGGTCATTCCCATTCCGTGTACAAAAAGCTCTTGAATACATTGTCCCACCACGCATATCGCACCGCCAAAAACAAACGCCTTCAAGCAATTCCCGAGAATCGACCGTGGAGGCTCCATCGTTTTGGCGAAGGATTGATATTCCTTTGGCGACATCGACATTTTTTTATAATTGTTTTTGCTTTTGCTTTTTACAGCCACTGCAGCATCCTCCTATTCCGCTACGGCTTCTCCCTATGCGCGTACTCGAAGCTCCGTAACCGTTATGCTTTCTTCTCGTTCATTATTTGTAATAGCAGGAAGCAATATTCCAGCAAAAAAAAGGATTGCCCGGACTAATGATCTAGTCGCGGGCAATCCTTCATTCAAAAACATATCGCAAACAATAAAAGGACAAGTAAAACGTACAATATAAGCACAAGTATGCTCATTAAATAGCGTTGCTGCCGCTTCGTGGACACAAGCGCTGCTCCCCTCATACCGGGCATTTATCTACAGTATATGCCAAACACCTAGTGAAGGAGCCTATCCCGTGCGATTAAGGTGGGCAAACGCTTTGCATTTACTCTTCAACTATCATGACGCCTTTCGCTGCCAAGTTGTAAGTCCCGCTTACAAGCTCGCCGGTCAAGAGCTCATTGCGAGGCCGTGCGCCAAGCTGCAGTTCGGCAGCTTCTGAATTATGGTTCAAAATAAAGGTAAACGATTGGCCGTCCTTGTTCCGGCGGGTTACCTCGACTCCTGCAGGAGCATCCAACAGCGGCTCGATCCCATTTTCCTTGCAAATGTTCGTTAGAAGCGATTGAAGGAAATGCTGGTCAGGGCTGGAAGCGATATACCATGCTTCTCCTTCGCCGAATTTATTGACCGTTACAGCAGGCATCCCTTTGTAGAAATCAGAGCCGTACTCCGCGACAACCTCAGCGCCTTCTGAATGAATGAGATCGCAAAGCAGGCTGCACGTATAGGTTCCGCTTAACGCGCCGTCTGCTTTTCTCATCACCATTTGATTTTGCTGGCCAGGCAGCAAGGCATCGATCTCCTCTGCCCAAATGCCGAGCACTTTGCGAAGCTTGCCTGGGTAACCGCCAGTCGTGACAAGATCACTTTCGTTTACGATGCCGCTGAAGAAGGTGGTGATGAACGTTCCGCCGCGCGCGACAAAGGCTTCAACCTTCTCGGCAAAGCCCGGTTTGATCATGTACATAACCGGAGCTATAACGAGATCATACTTCTCAAGACTTTCTTCCACGCTGATCATATCGGTTTGAACGTTCAGTTCAAACAGCGCGTCGTAATATTTATGAACCTCGTCCACATATTTGAGCGCTATGCTTGGGCCGCTCGACAGTTCTACTGCCCAGCGGTTTTCCCAATCAAATACAATTGCAGCACGCGCATCAATACGCGAATCAAGCAGCTTATCCGACAGCTTGGTAAGCTCATGACCAAGCTCCGCGCATTCGCGGAAAACGCGCGTATGCTCGTGGCCTACATGCTCAATGACCGCGCCATGGTACTTCTCGCATGCTCCGATCGAGCGGCGCAGCTGGAAGAACATAACCGTATCGGCGCCGTGCGCCACCGCTTGATAGCTCCACAGCCGCATGACGCCTGGACGCTTCAGCGCGTTATAGGCTTGCCAGTTTTGCTGGCTTGGCGTTTGCTCCATTAGCATGAAGGGCTGGCCGCTCTTCAAGCCGCGCATCAAGGCATGTGTCATCGCGGTATAGCTGACCGGAGTATCAATCGAAGGATAGTTGTCCCATGACACCACGTCCATATGCTTGGCCCATTTAAAATAATCAAGCTCCGGGTATGTCCCCATTAGGTTAGTCGTAATTTGTATGTTAGGCGAATGCTTGCGGATTTCATCATGTTCAATCAAATAGCAATCCAGCAACGCATCCGATTGAAATCTGCGGTAATCAAGCGAAATGCTTTGGAAGTTGGTACGATTGCCGCCCCATTCCTCGCTAAGCGCATTCGGAGGGACAATTTCATCCCAGTCATAAAACGTATGGCCCCAGAAGCTCGTATACCATGCTTTATTTAGTTGCTCAATCGTACCGTAGCGTTGTTGCAGCCACGCCTGAAAGGCGTCTGCACAGTTGTCGCAATAACAGTAGCCGCCATATTCATTGGAAATATGCCAAGCAACAAGCGCTGGGTGATCCTTATAACGCTCAGCCAATTTGCCGGCGATCAGCTTCGAATATTTGCGGTATGCCGGACTGCTTGGGCAAGAATTGTGGCGACCGCCAAATTTACGCTTGCGGCCCTCATAATCGACGCGGGTTACATCCGGATATCTTTTGGCCATCCATGCCGGATGGGCGCCTGTACTTGTAGCTAAGCAAACCGAAATTTTGTCATGATGCAATTTATTTATTATGTTGTCCAACTCTTCAAAGTCATACGTATCTTCGTTTGGCTGTATGCGGGCCCATGAAAACACATTTACCGTCGCAACATCAATGTCCGCAAGCTTGAACATGCGAATATCTTCTTTCATTGTCTCATCGTCCCACTGCTCTGGGTTATAGTCGCCGCCGTACCAAATTTTTGGAAGTTTAGAATTGATCATAATTTTTAATGTTCTCCCTTCGTTTTTCACCTGATGACAACGAGGGAAGAGAGCTCATGGTATGAGCCCTCTTCATTGCTGCCTATTTTAAACTTATTTCGACCAAAGCGCCACGCGATCTTGTACCATTTTTGTAAATTCAGCATTCAATTTAGCTACGCCTGCATCCTCAAGATCCTTAAGGAAAGCATCATAGATTTTATCAAAGTCAGCCGGTTTAGCAAGAATCGCTTCAGGAATGCGTTTTTTCATAATGTCTTGCGTTTTTTGGAAAATAACGTTCGCTTGCGAGCCTGTTTCGAACGGAAGCGTCCAAGCTGCGCCGTATTTGCGCTCTGGGAATGCATCGTCAGCAGGCCACAAATCTCTGTAAGTTTTTGCGTTGTATTTTGCAAGCGTCTTCTTGTCTTGCTCCGAGTACGCCGTTTGAATTTGCTCAGGGAACGTCGTCGTGTAATAGTTGCCGGATGGATCCTTCACGCCGTCGCCATAACGAGCCGACAGCAAGTAGTTGCCGATACCTGTCGTTTTCTTAAATGTATTGTTGTCGTTCGACTTCTGAGCTTGGACGTCGGCAGGAATAACGCGTTTGCCGCCTTCAATGTTGTAGTGCTTGCCTTCAATCCCCCAGTTAACAAGTACTTGGCCTTCATCGGAAGCCAGGTAATCAAGGAATTTGATTAGACGAACAGGATCTTTGGCATTCTTCGTGATCCCTATTCCGTAGCCGGAAAGGTATCCCGTGCCTTGAAATGAGTGATCTTGGAACGTGTCATTCAACGTAACAGGGAAACGAGCGTAAGTCGCATTGAATTTGCCTTCTGCTTTCAATGCGTTTTCCGCATCGGCGTAATCCCAGTTTTGGTCGATTAAGCCCAGAACCCGACCAGATGCCACTTTAGCTTTGTATTGGTCGTACTTTTGAACGAAGCTTTCTTTGTCAAGCAAGCCGATATCGTTCATGTGGTTCAACCAGCGGAAATATTCTCTTTCTTCCGGGCGTTGATAGTGCATGATCGCTTCATGCGTTTCTTGGTTAACGTAGAACTCGCCGTCATCCGGCGCCCCTGTTGCGTAGAAAGCAGGATTCGTCACGGAAATCAAGATTTGCCATTCGCCGCCGTTAAGCGACATGCCGATTGTCGGCTGGCCGTCTGCCGTTTTAGGGTTTTTCTCGATATAAGCTTTGATTGCCGCTTCGTAATCTTGTACGGTTTTGATTTCAGGATAACCGGCTGCTTCAAGCACTTGATGCTGCAGTTGGAAGCCGCCGCCCGCTTCAAAGTACGTTTGTCCTACGCCGTCTTGTGGAAGCATATAAATCGCATCGTCATCCTCGCTCCAGCGAAGGCGGTTGAAATATTCGCCATAAATCTTCTTCAAGTTCGGAGCGTGCTCTTCGATCAAAGGACGAAGGTCGATCATTGCGCCAGCATCAACCAATTTGCCTGCGCTGCCTTTAGGCATAACAAGGTCCGGATAGTCGTCGCTTGCTACCATTAGGGCGAACATATCGGAATCGGTGCCGCCAACAGGAAATTCCTGTTTAATCGTAATACCTGTTTTTTCTTGAATCGCTTTACCTACGTCGGATTGCATGTCATCCCAGTTCGCGTTATTGTCTCCTGATGCTACGCGAATGGTGATCGGTTCAGCCGCTGCGCCTTCGTTCGTCGAATTCGTTGCTTCATTCGTCGTTCCGCTGCCCGTGCCGCTTTCATTATTCGAATTGCCGCAAGCTGTTACGAATACGAATACAAGTGCTAACATCAAGCTTAATGCCGTTTGCATCTTTCTTTTCATCGCTGGAAAGCCTCCCTTTTTTCTTGTGCACGTTGATGATCATGTATATAACAGGAAACCTGCTACTACCAAAATTAGCTTTTTACTGCTCCAAGCGTCATACCCTTTACGAAATACTTCTGAAGGAAAGGATACACCAATAGGATAGGTACGGTAACAACAATCGTAATCGCCATCTTAATGGATTCAGGTGAAACCGATGCGATCGCTTGCTGCGCATTCGGGTCACGGTAATTGCTTCCCGTTTGCGTAGACAGCAGCACCTTCATCAGCTCGTACTGCAATGTCGTATTTTCGGGACTCCTGTTGTTGAACAGGTAAGTGTCAAACCAGGAATTCCAGTGGCCTACCGCAATGAACAAAGCGATTGTCGCAAGCACGGGCTGGCAGAGGGGAAGGATAACCTTCCAAAATATCGTCCAATCATTCGCTCCGTCGATTTTTGCTGATTCTTGAAGCGCGTACGGCAGTCCGTCAATGTAGGAGCGGACTACGAACACGTTCCAAACGCTCAAAATAGCCGGAATGATGTAAACCGAGAATGTTCCGATCATTCCAAGATTTTTCATAAGCAGGAAGCCAGGAATCAGGCCGCCAGTGAAATACATCGTCAGTGCGAATACGACTGACATCCATCTTCTTGCCTGAAAGTCGGGACGGCTTAACGTGTAAGCCATCATGGAAGCCGATAGAACACCGATTGCAGTACCTACTACCGTACGAATGACGGAGTTTTTAAAGCCGACCAGCAAGCCGTCGAAGCCAAAAATCGTCTCGTAGTTTTTCAAGGTAAATTCCCTAGGATATATGGTCAACCCGCCTCTGACGGTGTCCACTGAATCGTTAAACGAAATCGCAAGTACGTTAAGGAATGGATATAACGTTACAATAGCAATGATTGCCATGAATAAATAAATGAATGTGTCGAATACTTTATCGCCAGTAGCTCTTCTAGCCGTACCTTGCATATGCCCTGCCTCCTATATGATTGATTCTTTGGTGACTCGTTTGTAGATTCCGTTCGCGGTAAACACGAGCAGGATGCTGACGACGGAGTTGAATATACCGATTGCCGTACCATACGAATACCGGCTCATTTGAATTCCGTACTTCAGCGCATACAGATCGAGAACCTCTGAAAAATCGGATACGAGAGGATTGCCCAGCAAAAATTGTTTTTCAAAGCCAATGCTTACTAAATGACCAATGGATAAAATGAACAGGACCATAAAGGTTGTCCGTATGCCCGGCAGCGTGATGTGCCACATTTTGCGGAAACGGCCTGCGCCATCTACCGTCGAAGCTTCATATAACTCGGGATCGATACCAGCCATAGCCGCTAAGAAGATAATGGAGTTCCAGCCCATTTCCTTCCACAGATCCGATAAGGTTACGATGCCCCAGAACCATTCGCCCTTAGCCATAAACTGAATTGGCGAATCGATAATATTTAAGTACATAAGCAATTGGTTGACTGCGCCGCCGTCTGTCGAAAGCATCTTCGTCACCAATCCGGCAACGACTACCCAAGATACAAAGTGAGGCAAATACGAAATGGTTTGAACGGAACGTTTGAAGAACTGCCCTCTCATTTCATTTAATAATAGCGCGAAAATGACAGGAACCGTGAAGCCGACGATCAGTCCCATCGTACTCATGGCAAGCGTGTTGCGCAAAACGATATAAAATCGCTCGTCCTGGAACAACTCTATGAAATTATCGAGCCCTACCCACTTCTGGTCCAAAATCGAATTTTTTGGCTTGTAGTTTTGAAAGGCGGTTAACCAGCCCCATACAGGTACATAGCTGAATATGAATATCCAGATAACGAATGGCAATGACATCATATACAAGTAACGCTGCTGAAAAACTTTGAACCAAAACCGGTTCTTTTTGTTTGCGGTCCCTGCTTTAAGGGCACCTTCTGTTAGCGGTTTCATCGCTGCTCCTCCTCGTGTTTTTGCTTCCGGCAAAAACGGCTTTGCAAGCTACTAGTTTGTCTCTCGTAGCTTACCCTCTCTTATCTGTACTTATCATAAACGATGCATGCCACTACCTTGCACCCAACAAATTAGACTTAAAATCATATCAAAATACGCACTTTCAAGCGCTTTCATAACCGATGGTTACAAATAATTTTGCCATAAAAAAGACGCCTATTTATCAGCCGGCTCTAACAGCCAGAAGAAATGGGCGACCTTTTTCCATGCAGCTTTATCCTTTTTATCGCTTCTACTCTTCTATTCAGAGGCCGGCTTGCCAGACACGCTCTTGAAAGAGGAAGGAGAAACACCCTTATACTTTTTGAATTTGCTGTGGAAGTAATCGACATTCGCATAGCCGACCCGCTCCGATACCTGATGCACCTTCAGCCCCTCTTGCAGAAGCTCGATCGCGTGCTGGATGCGCACCTGATCCAAGTAAGTATTAAAATGCTCCCCCGTATAGTTTTTGAACATTTTGCCGAGGTAGCCGCTATTGTAATTAAACAGATCAGCCAGCGTCTCCAGTTTAATGTTCTCGCTGTAGTGACGTTCAATGAAGTCCGTCATTTGCTTCATAACGGACAAGCTGTCCGACTTGCCTATTTTCGCTGCCAAATCCGAAAGCCGCTTCCGAAGCTGATCGATCATTTCATCATAATGATGCGCAAGATACAGAGCGGTAACCATCGACAAATCCTCCTGCACGGAAACTCCCGGATTGGACGCGGTCGCTTTGTTCAATACGATTGTAAGCAGCTGAGCCCAGCTTGATTTGACGAATTGCTCCGATATGTCATACGCGCAAATGTGCTCGGAAGCCTCTTGCAGCGCCTTGTCTACCCCATCCTTGCTGCCGATATCGAGCATGTAATAAAGCTTCTGCGCAAGGCTGTCAATCGAAGGCGCTTCGCTTTGGATAGGCTGCTCCGATTGCTTACCATGAAGAAACAATGATGCCAAGTGAATTTGCTGCCCCTGCAGCATAAAGCGCTGCTTCAGCAACCCCCGTACGGCAGGCGTCCAATTCTGCAGCTCACCGGGATCGCGAACCGAATCGCTTGCTGCTGCCGCGAAGCGCACCCTCGCGCCGCAGCATTCCTCGATCCATTGCTTCATTTGCTCTCGCGAGCCATTTTGCAGCAAAAAATCTTTTAGCAGCACCCCAACATAGGGCTCAGCCGAGAAAACAAAGCCCAGCTGCTTCTGCTCGACAATTTCCGCAAGCTTCTTCTTAAGCGTTGCATTCATCGTAAGGGAATGCTCTCTGCTGTAAAGCTCGATTAAAAGCAGCTGATAATATTTTGCCGGCGCTCCTAATAGCGTTTTCAATTCTTGGGTGCTAGATAGATTCGGGTCAAGCTTGCCCGCAGCAAGCTGCTGAAGCATCTCCTCGCGCAGAAGCATCGTCGATTGTTCCGCATTCAGCTGCTGCTCTGACTGTTTTTGGAGACGGGTGCTGATGCGCTCGACATAGCTCTCCAGCTCATCCTCATCGATAGGCTTTAAGATATAACCGTCTACATTATGCGCTATCGCTTGCTTCGCATAATCAAACTCGGCATATCCGCTCAAAATCAAGAAGTGGCAAACTGCGTCCGTCTTCCTTATTTCCTCTATCGCTTGCAGCCCATCCATGCCAGGCATCCGAATGTCGATGAGAATCAAATCAGGACCAAGCGCCGCATGTTTCTCCACCGCCTCTCGGCCGTTCGATGCTGCTCCAACGACGGCAAAGCCGTATTTGCCCCAATCCACTAACGTCTGCAGCCCTTCTCGAATCATCGGCTCGTCGTCGACAATAAGCACTTTATGCAAATGGATGACCCCCTATCGGAATTTCAAAAGTAATTTGGGTACCAAGGCCCAGCTCGCTCTTAATCGTTAAGCCGTAGCTGTCGCCATAGATCATGACTAGCCGTTGATGAACATTGCGCAGCCCGATCCGGTACTCCTCCTCTTCTTCCATATCATGAAGAGCTTCATTAATTTGATCGATTTTGTCCTCGCCAATGCCTACGCCATTATCGACAACCTCTATGCGGAGCACACGTTCAATCACCTGCGTCGTTAACGAAACGAAGCCGCCCTCTGCCACATTTTCCAGCCCATGAACGACCGCATTCTCGATAAGCGGCTGAATAATGAGCGGCGGAACTTCAATTTCCTGTCCGGCTTCGTCGATATCAAGGCGGAAGGCCAAGCGATCATTCCCGTATCTGAACTTTTGGATTTCCAAATAGCAGCGTACCATCTCCAGCTCGTCCTTCAGGGCGATTTTACGCGTTCCAACCTCTAAATTGCGGCGAATCATTTTGCCCAGCATACGGACGATTGAAGAGATTTCCGTCTCGCCCTTGATATGCGCCTTCATACGGATCGACTCCAGCGCATTGAACAGAAAATGCGGATTGATCTGGCTTGCCATCATCTTGAGCTTAATCTCTTTTTGCCTGAGCTGCAGCTGCGCCTGCTGTTTGTGCGATTCCGCTACCTCATCCATTAAGCCGCGTATGCTGACGACCATATTGTTAAATTGTTTGGATAATATGCCGATCTCGTCACTGCCTGTCACATTCGAAATGACATTCAAGTCGCCCATTGCGACCTTGTTCAAATCTTTATTCAAGACGAGCATCCGCTTTGCTAAAATCGCCGAGAAAATATAAATTAACACAAACGCGATAAGCAGACTTAGCATAATGATGCCGAATCCGAGCAAGCTTATGCGATTGGCCCCGCTTACGATGCTGTCAATCGTAAATACGGAGACGATTTTGAGCCCATTGCGGCTTGAATCAGGAAGCAGATCCTCGATTACGATTTTGGATGGCTTGCCGTCATATTTAAGCTCGTAGGTGCCCTTCGCTTTATTCGTTAGTTTACTGGCAAAGTCTAATTCAGATATGTTTTTGCCCACCCATTCAGGGTTTTTGGCGGCAATCATATTGCCGCTATCATCAATGATCATCGTATCGAACGGCTCCTGGCTGATCATCGCGTTCAGCTCGTCTTGGTTAACCCCGATTACCAGCACGCCGCTTGTCCGGTAGGTTGGAAACGTAATTTTTCGAATGAGGCTCAAATATTTCCGGTTGTTCTTCGTTTCGTCGCGAATATAACCCCAATGAATGCCGTCCTCCCCTATCGCTGACTTATACCAAGGCTCCCGTGCAATAGGGTCGGTCAATTTAAGAAATTCCCAGTTATCTAGGATGGTCATATTCGTCGTGTAGAAACGGATGTTGTACACTTCGCTATATAGGTGGATATAGTCGCGAAAATCGCGGTAATCCCAGAACGCTTTGACAACCTCGAAGGTCGAATCGTACTGTGTGTTCACGACATTGGTCAACCGGCTGTCGACGAGCAGCTTATCCGAAATCTCAATCGGCATCCGTATAATGTCCAAGGTCTGTTTCTTGATTCGCTCTACGTTGTTCGTAATTTGCTGGGTTGCCTGGTCGAGTACGTTTTGGCGAAAAGCGACCGTTAAAAATATGCCAACGATAAGCACGGGAACAAATACAACAAGAATAAATGAAAAGATCAGCTTGTTTTTTATGCGTATATTGTTCATCTTGTTGGCGATCGAACTGATCCTAGTTTTCATATCATCTGCTCCCTCCCCTCATTGGGAAAGCGTTTACTTTTTTGTGCAAAGTTCTGAAGCATCCTATATTATAAAGCGGGCATGGGCGCATTCATACATAACTTATTCGTTATTTTATCATATGGAAATTAGACATTGCCCTTCCTTGGCTTCATGTGTTAAAAGTGAATATACGCTGCTAAGGCTGTCAACAGCTACTAACGCCTAAAACTAGGAGGACCTATATGGATATCCATATCAGACAATTAACAGCTGACAATCAAGACGATTGGATCGACTTTGATGATAGCTTTACCGTTGATTCTATCCTCATTTTGCATGCAAACCATAATAAAATCGGATATACGGTAAAAGAGATTCCCCGTTATGAGAAAAGCTACTCCAGTGATCCAAACGAAGAAACAACGGACTCTGACTACTCGGCGTACATCGCTAACCCGAATCAAATCGTATATCTAGCGTATCTGGAAAATAAAGCGGTCGGCCAAATCATTTTGAAAAAAAACTGGAACCATTACGCCTATATCGAAGACATCAAGGTGGACAAGCAATCCCGAAGATCTGGCGCTGGCCGCCTATTAATCGAACAGGCTAAGCAATGGGCGAAGTCCGCTGGCTTGCCGGGCATCATGCTAGAAACGCAAAACAATAACGTCAGAGCGTGCAAATTTTATGAAAGCTGTGGATTTGTTATCGGCGGTTTTGATTCCTTTCTATACAAAGGTCTTGATGAGAGCAGCAATGAGATTGCAATCTTCTGGTATTTCACGTTTGAGTAGCTGAGCCGCATGCAAGCGCAAAAAACCGCTCTGATCAGAGCGGTATGCGGTACGATGAATGTTTTTCGACGACATGCTCGCCTTGGTTGTACAACCATTGGAAGGTAAAGCGGTCGCCTGTATACCCCGTCTTGCTGCGTATATCCGGAGCAATAACCGTCTCGAAATGTTCCAAAATAATTTGCTCCATCGAGGAAAGACGCTCCTCATTCGCCTCAAGCCGCTGCTCAGCCTCTTCATCCGATTGGGCAGTCTGAGAGAAGTAGGCAAACGCTGCCTCCCTGTCGCTGATCGAATCCGGCAATGGATGCCCCGAGCCTCGAAATACTTCCTTCACGGTATCGATCCAATCCTTATACAAGTTAATCTCGATTTCATTCTTCACTGCAACTAGCTCCTCTGCCAATGTTCTATGCTAGTTTAAACAATAAAGCCGTTTTTCGGAAAATGCAACCGCAGCCGCGCAAAAAAACGGTGCTGTCCAAGGCCCGTATTGCAGCTTTGAACAGCTCCGTACATTCGTATGAATGAAAGCTAACCTTATTGAATGTGAAAATAGGATAGCTTAACGCTTCCCGTCAAGCCGATAACCAGATCGCCCTCAGGCTTCATGGCGGACAAGTCAATCCGAACGGTTTGCCATTGCTGCTCGCCGCTCGCCGCGACGGTGCAAGCGCCGATTGCTGAACGAACCGGGCTGCCAATCGTAACCGATAACGAGCCGCCCTGTTCCCCGCCGCTGACGCGTGCTTCCAAAACCGAAGAGCCGTTTGACCAATCGATATCCTTGAACGCGATCCAGCCTTCGGATTGCGATAGCCGGACAGCCGTGCCCCCCTCTTTGCTCTCGTCCAAATAAACATGCGCATAATCATCATAGTTCTCTGCGCGAGTTTGCAGCGATAAATTGCGCTGCGGAATCGTTTCTCCCACTATCGTGATGGTGGCAGACACTTTAACGTCATCGGAGGAGCCGCCAGCCGCAAACGTATATGCAGCACTTTCAAGGCAGAACCGGCCACGCGTTACATCCCAAATCGCAAGCTCTTCCGCAGGGACAATGATTTGCACATCCTTTGTCTCTCCCGGCTGCAACGTGATCCGCGTAAAGCCAACAAGCTTCTTCAGCGGGCGCTCAACCCGCGATCCTTCCGTACGGACGTACAATTGCACGACCTCATCGGCGATAACGGCAGACTCGTTCGTTACCTGCAGCTTAGCGGTTACGCTGCCTTCGATGTTAGCCGCGTTATTTGTTAATTCAAGCGGGCCATAACGGAATGAACCGTAGCTGAGGCCGTAACCGAACGGGTACAAATGCTCGCCGTCAAAGTACAGGTACGTTCTTTTGCCCTTCAAAATGTCATAGTCCATCAGGTCTGTCAGCTGCTCCTCGGATTTGTACCAGGTCATATTAAGGCGTCCTGCGGGCGAATAGTCGCCAAAGAGCACGTCTGCGATGGCGTTGCCGAGCTCTTGCCCCGCATGCGACAAGTAAACAATCGCCGGTATTTTCTCATTAACCGCGTTCAGCGCAAACGGATAGCTGCCGATGACGACTACGGCCGTATTAGGATTAGCCGCGAATACAGCGTTGATTAGCTCGTTTTGCGATGCAGCCAAATCAAGGCTTGGGCGATCGACCTCTTCCTTGCCGTTAATGAGCGGATTGTTGCCGACGAAGACGATTGCCGTTTCGGCCGCTTTCGCTGCCGCAACCGCCTCAGCGATGCCGTCCGTGATAACATCCTTCGTGAACAGCTCGTTAGTCCCAATCTCAGAAGCTTCTGTAATTTGCAAGGAATCCGCACCGCCGTTCGGAGCCGATACCAGCTTGCCGTTCCACGTCCGAATCGCAAATTGATTGCCTGGCTGCTCGTCAAGCTTGAAAACTTCCTTCACATACCAGCCAAATGCTTCGGTTGCCGATGCTGCGATATTGACATCATCAGCGCTTGTAAGCAGCTTGCCGGAGGTTTTGCTCTCTAGCGTGAAGCTGCCCCAGCCCCAATCGGTAACTTCAAACGTCTCGCCAGCCGCTTCTTCCGATTCGCCGGCCTGCAGGCGGCTTTCAGCGTTCGTTGAAGCTTGCAGCGCTTTGCCGCTTGCAGCCGATTTCAATACAACGCGGTCGTTGCCGCTGCTGTACGAAACGGATTTGCCGGCGAGCTTGCTCTTAACGCCTTCAAGCGGCGTCACTTTGTATGGAAGCGAACCGGAATACCAGTCGCGGTATACGACATCGGCAAGCGGCCCGATAACGGCTACGCTGTTTAGCTTTTCTTTGTTTAGAGGCAGAATACTGCCTTCGTTTTTCAGCAACACGATCGACTCTCGCGCAGCTTGCAGCGACAATTCGCCATGCTCAGGCGCGCACAGCTTCGATTCCGGCACGTTGGCGTAAGGATTTTGCCCCGATGGATCAAACTCGCCCAACCGGAAGCGCACGCGGAATGTGTTGATGAGCGCTTTGTCCAAATGCTGCTCCGTCAGCAGCCCTTCTGCCAGTGCTTCTCGGATCGCGGCGCATGATTTCTCTTTATCATCCGTGATGCTGTCAATGCCGGCTTTGATCGCATGCGCCACCGCATCCTTGTAGGAGTCGTAATAGTGATGGTCATTGACGATTCCAAGCAAGTCGCCTGCATCGCTTACGATGAAGCCGTTCATGCCCCATTCCTCTTTCACCACTTTATTTACATCCTCATGCAAAATCGTCGGCGTACCGTTGACCGAGTTGTACGAGGTCATCATGGAATGCGCGCCGCCCTTCACGAACGCCGGCTTAAACGCAGCTTGATAATACTCCTTCATGTTGCGCGGGTCGATGCTCGCCGAGCAGCTGCCGCGATTTATTTCATTGTTATTGCCGATAAAATGCTTCAAGGTCGCAACCGCTTTGAAGTAAAGCGGGTGATCGCCTTGGATGCCCTGCACGAGCGATGCCGTCAGCTCGCCTGTCAGCTTCGGATCTTCCCCGTAAGCCTCCTCCGTCCGGCCCCAGCGCGGATCGCGCTCCATATCGACCGTTGGCGCCCATAACGTCAAACCGTTAATGGCCGGATTGCGCTGAAAGTAAACGCGCGCCTCGTCGCCAATGACCGAGCCCACTTCCTTCAGCAGCACGGGATTCCACGTGCAGCCAAGCCCGATCGGCTGCGGGAACGTCGTCGCTTCGCCCAGCCACGCCATGCCATGAGCCGCTTCTGTTCCATGCTTATATGGTTTTATGCCTAATCTCTCGATTTCCGGCTGATATTGCACCATCGATTCCACTTTCTCATCCAGCGTAAAGCGAGATACAAGATCGGTTACCCGCTCTTCTAGCGGAAGCTCTATATTTTCAAAAGGAAAACGTGTATTGGTCGTCATTATGGTTACTCCCCTTCTTTGGTTGTTGTCGTTAGGCTGTACCATTCATTTTTGATTGTTGGGAATGGCCTAGTTGCATCAATTGTTTTGCCCTTGGAAGTATGAACGTTAATCGCTTCTTTGGAACTTAGGCTGCACGGCAAACCATGCGTAGAGAGAATGCGGCCGCTCGTCAGCTTTCCGTCCTTCCACTCGATATCAACGACAAAGCCGCCTCTTGCCTTAATCCCTTTAATATGGCCGCTCGGCCACGCAGCCGGAAGTGCCGGCAGAAGCTCAATGCTGTTCAAATGGCTTTGCAGCAGCAGCTCGGCAATGCCTGCGGCTCCGCCAAAGTTGCCGTCAATTTGGAACGGCGGATGATCATCAAACAAATTCGGATGCGTCGAGCGCGCAAGCAGCGTATGAATGAAGCGGTAGGAGGACTCTGGCTCCTTCAGCCGCGCATACAGATTAATGAGCCAAGCACAGCTCCACCCCGTATGTCCGCCGCCGTTCTTAATGCGGCTCTCAAGCGATAGCCGCCCTGCTTCAACGAGCTCCGGCGTTTCTTCCTGATTAATCGTCGTACCCGGATATAAGCCGTATAGGTGCGAGACATGGCGATGACCCGGCTCATGCTCCTCAAAATGCTCATGCCATTCCTGTAATAATCCGTTAGGTGCAATCTGCAGCGGCGGCAGCTTGAGCCTCGCAGCGGCGAGCCGCTCCGCAAAAGCTTCATCCTGCTTCAGCAGGCTTGCAGCCGCAATGCAGTGAACAAACAATTCGCCAATTAATGTAATATCCATGGCAGACGATTCCGCTACGCTGCTCGGTTCGCCTTCGGAGGTTAGAAATTTATTTTCCGGCGAGGTAGAAGGCGAGGTCATAAGCAGCCCTTGCTCGTTCTCCTGCAGCCAGTCCAAGCAAAAGAGCGCTGCCCCTTTCATAAGGGGATAAGCTTTCTCCCGCAAAAAATGTTCGTTCGGATTATACAAATAATGCTCCCACAAATGCTGCGTCAGCCATACGCCGCCAAGCGGCCAAAACGCCCAGCTTGGATGTCCCGCTGTTGGGGTTGATGTGCGCCACAAATCAACATTGTGGTGGGCTGCCCAGCCCGAGCTGTTGTAATGAATCGCAGCTGTTCGCGCGCCTGACTCGCTTAGCTCCTCAATAAGCTGGAACAACGGTTCATGGCATTCGCTCAAATTGCCAAGCTCCGCGGGCCAGTAGTTCATCTGCGTATTTATATTTGTCGTATAATCGCTGTTCCAAGGCGGCTGCACCCGGTCATTCCAGATGCCTTGCAGGTTAGCCGGCTGCGTTCCAGGACGCGAGCTTGCCATCAGCAAATACCGGCCATACTGGAAATACAACGCTTCCAGCTGCGGATCTTGCTCGCCTCTTTTATAGGCTTCAAGCCGCTCGTCAGTAGGCAGATGGGCATTAGGCGTTTCCCCTAATTGGATCTCTACGCGCTGGAACAAACGGCGATGATCGTCAACATGGCGCACGCGCAACTTTTCATAGCCAAGCGATAGTGCCGCTTTCAGCACGAGATTGTTTTGCATGCTAATGACGTCCGCGTTCGCTTCTGGCTGACGATCAAAACCTTCAAAGCTTGTTGCCGCGCTGAGCAGAAAAGTAGCGGAACGAGCGCCGCGAATCATTAATTGCTTGTCGCCGTTAACACTGGCCTCGCCGCCATCCACCTTCACAGCAAGCTTCGTTTGAAACGTAATGCCAAGGTCCCTTTCATACTGGACTGCCCTCGGATGATCGCCCAAATAATTGTCCGCGACATGGCTTGGACAGCGTCCGTGCAGCACAATAGAATGGTTGTCTTGTGAGGAAAGCTCGAACGGTACGGACGCTTGCAGCGATGCGGTAAGCTCCAGAAGCTCGTCTCCATCCGCTTCAAATCTTGTGCAAAGCACTTGATCGACTGCGCTGACAAACGTCTCGCGTGTATACGTGGTTCGTCCGAGCTTGAAGCTTGTCATGGTGATGCCCGCGTCAATGTCAAGCTTGCGAATATAACTTTCAGGCTGATCGTTTTGTTGTGCAAAATGGTGCTCTAAAAGCCAATCGCCCATCGGCTGATACGATTCGGTATTAGTTCCGAGCATTTTCGCCTCAATGAGCTGCTCAGCCTCTACAAACCGCTTCTCCGCAATCAGCTCCCGCGCACGCTTCAAATAACGGAGCGCTTCGTAATTATTAGTATCGCGGGGAAAGCCCGACCAAAGCGTATCTTCATTTAATTGAATCCGTTCCTTATTCACGCCGCCAAATACCATGCCGCCTAATCGGCCGTTGCCGATCGGCAGCGCTTCTTCCCATCTGGTAGCCGGCTGCTTATACCAAAGATGCAGCGGGTGTATCTGCTCTGCCTTATTTGCCATATTATCGGTCTCCTGTTTAAAAAAACGGTTATTATCCATCATAACGGATTCCCCTTCTCGAACAGTACCCATCAGATTTCAAACAAAATCATATGTAAATTAGCGCTTGCTTGCGGCAATGGTTATTTTTGTTGGTTTTTAGGGAGGTTGTCTGTGAATCGTTGCATGGGAGAAATGGCGCATGCGTTACACCATGGTCGCACGATAAGCACACGTCTATGGCAATTTCTGCTGCAAACTAAAAAAATGGCTGAGCTGCCTTTACCAAGCGCTCAACCATTTTTAAGTTCCGTTCTATAGGCCTGCTGCGCCAAATACTTTATCGAAGCCGGCTTTGGAGCGCTGAACGAGCTCTTCCGGCGATTGCGATGGAGCCTCAGCGGTCAAAATCTCCTGCGACACCGCGCCCTTATAGCCGATACGATCAAGCGCTTGAAGGAAGCCCACAAGATCAATAACGCCTTCGCCCGGATAGATCCGGCCATTGTCGAGCGCTTCTGCTACTGGCACGTCTGGCGCGTCATTAATATGGACATGCACGATTTGATCGGCGCGAAGCGCTTCGATATCGGCAATAGTCAACTCGTTCGTATACCAGTGGTATGCGTCAAACAACAGCCCTACGTTGCTCTCGCCAATCGCGTCGATCCATTCCAGCGTCTCCTCAAGCGTCCAAATGAACGGGTTCGCCCAGCGTGTACGCAAGTGATGCGGACCAACAAACTCAAGTCCGAGGCGTATGCCATATGCGCCAAGAATTTGCGCGCAAGTACGCAATCTGCGTGTTGCCAATGCCATAAAGCGAGCGGCCTTCAAATCCGTGGAAGGCAAAATATACGTGCAGCAGCTCGTGCATCCAAGCGCAGCTGCGGCTGCGGCGGAAGCAGCAAGCTTCTCCAAACCTTCCAGAAACGCCTCTTCCGTCGTTCTCCATTCTACCGGCAGCCCGATCGAGCCAATCACCACGCCGTTCTTGGCAAGCAGCTCGCGTGCCTGCTCTACCCCATGACGCTCGATCAGCGATCCCGCATCCAAATCCACAGCCTGAAAACCATTTGCCCCAGCAAGCTCAATGAGGCGTTCGTCACTTTCTATGCGGCCAAGCCCTGCGCCGGTTAGTCCTCTTAACATGCGGTTTCCTCCTTGTTCCTTCAATTATTTTAGTTTAAATCCCAATCCAGCTTCACTTCGTTGCCTGTGCGGGATGATTCATAAATCGCATCAAGCACAAGGTTGTTCGTAAACCCAGTTAAAGCGGAAGTAATCGGCTGCTTGCCTTCCCGAATGCAAGCAAGGAAGTGGCGGCTTAGACGCGCGCGTTCCCCTTCATCGTTGTCGGCTTTGCGAAGCACCGTTTCGATCGGACGGTCAAACTTCTCCGTAAGCAGCTTGCCTTCGGCACCGCGGTAGCTGGCGCCGCCTTCCGAACCCATCACATGAATGAACGGCGTATTGTCCGTATCCATATGAACTGCCCAGCTGACTTCCAGCGAAAGCGTGCTTCCGTCTTCCATTTTGATCAAGGCCGTTGCCAAATCCTCGACATCATAAGTACCGTTCCAATTCGGCGTTCCCCAAGTGCCAATGCCTTTGCGGCTTGGACCAAACTCGGCATAGGTTGCCCCGTAAACGGATACCGGCTTTGGATTGCCCATCAAGTACAGCGCTAGATCAAGCATATGAACGCCGATATCGATAAGCGGACCGCCGCCAGATTGATCCATTTGCGTAAACCATGTGCCCCAGCCTGGGATGCCTTTGCGGCGGAACCAGCCGGTTTTTGCCGTATATATTTTGCCAAGCTCCCCGCGGTCGATTTGCTCTTTAATTTGCATCGGCACCGATTCCCAGCGCATTTGATGGCCGACCATGACAACGCGATCGGAAGCTTGGCTTGCTTTCAAAATTTGACGAGCCGCATCGCCGTTGATTCCCATCGGCTTCTCGAGCAGGACATGCTTGCCAGCCGCCAATGCTTGCAGCGCAAGCGGCGCGTGGAACTGGTTAGGCACGCCGATAATAACCGCATCTATGTCAGAGCGCTGAATCAGCTCCTCTGGCGAATTTGCTACGTTTGCGATGCCGTATTGCTTCGCGCGCTCTACAGCAAGCGGCAAATAAGCATCCGTAATTGCCGTAATGACGCACTCTTCGCCCAGCTTTGAAAATTCACCTGCATGCACATTACCGATATTGCCTGCGCCGATAATGCCGATTCTAATTTTATTGTCAACGGCCACTGAAATTCCTCCTAATGAGTTGGATAACAAAGCTTCCTTCGCAAGCATTTGCTTTCGCTAACGCTTGATCTCGTTATTTATGTTAAAATAAACGGGATCAGAAATCGTGCTTGTTTTTCGATAAACGTCTCAGATTTTCGGAGGAATCCATTATTTCATGACTTATATACCTGATTATTTGAAAACGTATCCAAATATGAACACTTCCTCTCCTCTCCATATTAGCTTGAACCGGCTTTATCATGGCTTTCGCCCGCATCGCCACGACTTTTTGGAGTTTTCTTATGTCGTAGACGGAAGAGGCTCCGAATCGATCAATGATGCCAAGCATCAAATGCTGCCCGGCACCTTTACATTCGTGCTGCCTTATCAGGTGCATGAGCTTTTTACGGAGCCAGGCAGTACATTAGTGCTTTATAATTGCATGTTCAGCATGGATTTATTGATAGAGCCGGGTCAAGAAAACGGCCTTATGGACTTAATCGCCCAAAATATGCTGCCGCCATTCGTTCAGCTAAGCGGCGCCGAAAACGCAAGGATGAAGCATTTAATCGAGGATATGTATCATGAATATCAAGGTCAAGAGCCTTGGCGCCGGACGATGCTCCAAGTCAGGTTAAAGGAAATATTGGCCTGCTTCGACCGCTATCGCCGGAAAGCCGCTCCATCAGCAGTCATTTCAACGCTTGGCTCCAAATCCAACGCATCGGTTTGGCCGATCATTCATTATATTCATCGCCATTATCAGGATGAGATCGCGCTCTCTGATCTTGCCAGCCGCTTCTCCCTCAGCGTATCTCGAATAAGCGAGGTCATAAAACAGACGACCGGACAAACCTTCGTCCACTTCCTGCATGACCTGCGCTTGCGGCATGCGTGCAGCCTGCTCGTCTCAACCGATATGAGCGTCGCCGAAATCGCGCTTGAGGTGGGCTACGGCTCCTACAAAACATTTTCCCGCATTTTTCGCGAAACCAAGGGCGTCGTGCCTAAGGAGTACCGAAAAACAAAGCTCAATCAGGAAAAGCTCAGCTAATAGCCTATAGCCATTCAAATAAAACGAGCAAGGGCTGCCCAACGTAGAACATTCTACTCATGGGGCAGCCCTTGCTCTGTTATGTGTTTAGTTGATAATAGACAGAACCACGAATAAGATGGCTAGCAAAACGTAAATGACAAGCGATACGATCATTAAAGTCCGCTTACTCACAGCGCTACTCCCCTTCCAGCACCGATTGGGCTATACACCATTATTGTATGTGGATGGGGACAACGCGGAAATTGTCCAAGTGAGAAATTCGCCCTCTAACTGGTCGAGACAAGGTGCGCTAAGCACTATATTCATAACCCTATGCTTCCCAGCTCGTATCGAATGCCTTGCAAGCCTTACCCGTGCTAATCTACTCGCTAGCCTTACTCTTCCGATCCGATGGCAGCAAAATCGTAAGCATGCCGAGCAGAGGCAAATACGAAGTGCAGCGAATGACAAACTCGATGCCCATGGAGTCGGCCAGATTGCCAAGGATAGCCGAGCCGATGCCGCCGAGTCCAAACGCCATCCCGAAGAACACGCCTGATACGAGTCCTACTCTGCCTGGCAGCAGTTCATTCGCATAAACCAGTATTACGGAGAAAGCCGAGGCTAAAATGAGTCCGGCAAAAAAGATTAAAATGACGGAAAACGTTAAATTCGCGTAAGGGAGCAGCAGGGCAAACGGAGCCGTTCCCAATATGGAAAACCAGATCAAGCTGCGGCGGCTGAACTTATCCGCCAAAATGCCCCCGAGCAGCAAACCAATTACGTTGGCGGCCAGAAAGACGAACAGCACCATTTGCGCATGGCCGACCGATAATCCAAAATGATCGATTGCATAGAAGGAATAGTAGCTGCTGATCGCAGCGATATACACGTTTTTGGAAAAAACAAGAATCATTAAAATCGTGAGCGCAAATACGACTTTACCCGATGATACATTTAGCTTAGACACTGGCTTGGCCGCCTGTTTCGTGCTCTTGCTAGGAACCAGAGCAAGCTGCGACCCATACCATTTTGCCACATTATATTGAATGACGATTCCGATTGTAGCAAATAGCGCAAACCAGATGACACCCTGCTGACCCGTATGGACGAATAACAGAGCTGTCATGATCGGAGCAAGCGATTGTCCAATATTGCCGCCGAATTGAAAAATAGACTGGCCTGTGCCCTTCCTTGTTCCTGCTGCTAAATAAGCTACACGCGCGGAGATCGGATGGAAGACGGCCGAGCCGACCCCAATAAGCATTACAGCGGCCATGACCATCCAGAAATGTGACGCGTAGGATAGTGCCGCAACCCCGCCCAGCGTAAACAGCATGCCTATCGGCAGCAGCATCGGCTTCGGATGCGTATCGGAGAAAATGCCAATGATCGGCTGAAGCAGCGCCGCCGTTACATTGATCATCAATGAGATCAAGCCGATTTGCGCGAAGCTGAGCGATAGCGAATCCTTTAAGATCGGAAATAAGGCCGGTACGACAGACTGAATCGTATCATTAATCAAATGTACGAAGCTAATGGCAAACAATAAAGGAAACAGCGTTTGTAAAGCGGTTGGCGACGTGGCGATAGAGGCTTGGTTGCTGGACATACAGGTTACTCCTTACTCAAAATAATGTATTGTGATATGCGATATATTGCATATTATATTTCCTTAAGCGGATAAAAGCAATCTATTCATTTTGCACGTTTAATCATTTGCGTCGGTCATTCATTATGCGATATATTATATATTGGTTGTATCCAAATTAATTAATAATGAAATAAAATAATAAAGGAGGGCTCGTGTTGCCTATTCCAACCGACTATTCCACCCCGGTTAGACTATCCGCCAAAGAGCGCACCTTGACCCAGCTTCAAAAATGGATTATCGACGGCACGCTTCAGCCTGGAGAGAAGCTTATCGATACTGATCTTGCCGAAGCGCTGGGCGTGAGCCGCACGCCGATTAGGGAAGCTTTTCAGCTGCTTGAGGTTCAGGGTCTCATTCAGACGTTTCCAGGAAAAGAAACGAGAGTGACGACGCTGGAGAAGGAGGATATCGTCAAGCTATATGGGCCGTTAACTGCCCTTCATGCATTAGCTGCCGAGCTTGCCGCCGCCAACATCCAGCCGGAGCATATCGAAGAGCTGCGCGCCATCAATGCTTCCTTCGACGAATGCGTTGACCAAAAAGAGTTTTATCAAGCGATGGAGTTTGACGAGAAGTTTCATGATAGGATTTTGCAAATCGCAAACAACCCGTATATATTGACGTTCAGCTCCTCCCTTCAAATGCATATTAGAAGATATAAGTACATTTTTATTAAACGCCCGAATTGGGAGACGCAGGCTGCCGGCAAAGATCATGAGGCGATCATTCAAGCGTTGGAAGCACGTGATGTCGAAGCTGCCGCGAGCTTAATGAAATATAATTTACTCAGGCCGCTGCAAAATCTGGATGCCATGCTCTAATCCGTATGCAGCAGCAACTAAAAAAAGTGATGATTCCGCCGCATTTGGCGTATCATCACTTTTTTTAAAACACTCGACTATCATTTGCTGCCTTCAACGCTTTCATAATAACGGCCGATTTCAATAATTAGCGCGCCCATTCTCTCCAGCTCCGGGACAACTATCCGTTTCACCCCGTACTCCCTCAGCGCCTCCTGCGTTACTTTTCCGACTGCTGCTGCAACGATTCGCCCTTCAAAGACATCCAACAGAAAAGCTATGCGATCCGTTTCACCGGCATACTTAAACAAATAATGCACCTGCACCGCGGTCGTGAAGCATATGGTGTCTACCGATCCTTCAGCCAACTCCGCCATTAGCGTATCCAATGTGGCTGCACTCGGCGGAACATGTTTGTACGGCAGCACGGTCTCTACCTGTTTCGCGCCTTTTGATTCAAGAAAACGCACCAGCTCAGGCGCCGGCTCGCCATGCAGCTGAATCCATACGCGCTGCCCTTGAAAATCATATGCCGACAAATTGTCTATTAGCCCCTTCATCGTCCCGTCATCATCGCTGACAACGGCCTTGAGGCCCGCCCGTTTGAGAAACGCTGACGTTTTGTAGCCTCTTGTTGCAATTTTCGCTTGTGACATCCGGTCCCGAACAGCCTGTCCAATGCCCAGCTTGTCAGCTGCGGCAATCAAGCTGTCCGATCCCATCCCCGTCGTCAAAATGAGCCAGTCGGTGCCCTGCTCTGCGAAATTCCGCAGCGGCTCCGCAAGCAAATCCTCGTCAAACATCGTTAAACCTTGAAGCGAGCGAATGATTGGAATTCCGCCTTGTTTTTCTACGATTAAGCTCATTTCATCTGTTTTGCGCGATCCGGCAATGACGATTCGTTTATTTTTCAAAGCGATTATGCTCATATTGTTTCTGCCACCGTACTTTCGGTTAATTTGCCTAAGTCGACGTCATTATACCAGAGAAAGGAAGAACACGCATCCATTCAGCCAAATAAATATCATGCGTTTTCCCATAATTGCTTAAAGAATAGCTCATACACCCTGCAATAAACGATTTTCAAAATCATATACACCGGTATAATGAGCAAAATGCCAAGTATCCCCGCGATATCCCCGCCTACAAGCACCAATATAATTGTTGTCAGCGGATGAATATCAAGCTGCTTGCCAAACACATATGGGGCAATCAAATTATCTTGGATTTGCTGAGCGATCGTAATGATCACAATCGACCAGATCGCAATGGACGGCGCTTCAATAAATCCGATGATGACGATAGGCACCGAGGACAGGAATGAGCCGATAAACGGGATAAAATTAAGTATGACCGCCACGACGGTAAGCAGCAGCGCGTATGGCAAATCAATAATTAGAAAACCAAGGTACATCAATACGCCAAGCGCCAAATTGACGATCACCCGGCCTACGATAAAGCTGCTTAGCATATGATCGATCTCAGCCATAACCTCCGTCCCGTCCTTACGGAACCGCTTGGGGATAAAGCTGACGATTTGTTCCCCAAACTTCCCGCCTTCCTTCAGCATATAAAACAGCAGAATCGGAAACGTGATTAACACGATCGCAAAATTGGAGAAAAAGGCAAACAGCCCGGATAAATAATCCGTGAGCAACGTAAAGCCTTTGTTCAAATACTCGGTCAGCTTAGAGAGTAGATTCGAATCCTGCGGCAAAAAAGTCGATAAAAAGCGATTATGCTGAAGCTCCTCTACTTGATCGCTTAACGAGGTGAACAGCGTAGGCGCATTTTCGACCAGATTAAACAATTGTGTTCGCAGCGAAGGCCATACGACGATGCTAAAACCGGCCATAATGACCGCGAACGCCAAATAAATGAGCAAAACGGCAAAGGTCCGATTCACCTTGTGCCGCTCCATTACATTCACGAGCGGACGAACCAAATAATAAAAAAATGCTGCAAGCATGAGCGGTACGATGATCATACTGAATAACGACAAAATGGGCTTGAAAATAAAATCAACAAGCGATCCCAAATAAATGATGATCAGCACCAAAATGATCGAAAAGCACCATCTCATAAAACGATTATGCTTGGCCATGCATTCACCTTCTTCTCTTTTTAGATGAGATATTCAGCCAAGCGGCACAGATGGCAGAAAGCACTGTGCCAGTCGGTCGCCCCCAAAAATAGGTTACTTCCCATTTACCCGCTTCAACTTCTGCTGAAACAAAAAGAAGATCGCAGCAAGGCGCTTCCGCCCCCGCTGCGATCTTCTAAACCTGCCTATTCGCTTACTTGGAAAATAGCTTTTCTGCATCATCAAGCGCCATGCTATGGCCGATGGAGGAGTAATCCAGCCATTTCTGGCCGTCCAGCACGTACACATGCTTATTTTTGACCGCCTTCAAATTTTGCCAAACGATGTTTTTCTCCAGCTCGTCGAATTTCGCTTTCGCCTCGGTGCCTTTGCTAATAATGACGAAGATGGCATCCGCGTCAAAGTCTGGCAGCACCTCTTGTGAAATAACCGCATAAGGCTCATCGACGATTTTTTCGACGCCTGCCGCTGGCTGGAGTCCGAGATCCTCAAACATAATCGGTCCGACCGGACGCGGCATGCCCATGACCCGAAGCTCCTTCGCTGTCATGCGGATCGCCATTGCTTTTGCGTCTTGTCCAAGCTCTGCGTGAATTAACGCCTTCACGCGCTCTGCCTTAGACTCGTAACCCTTAATAAAAGCTTCCGCTTCCTTCTCCTTGCCCACATGCTTAGCGATCCGGTTCAAATGGTCGCGCCATGTTCCATGATCCATATCGATGCTGATCGTAGGGGCAATCTTCTCGATCTTAGCCAAATCTTTGCCGGAGTAAACCTCATCGATGTAGATGACGTCCGGCTTTTGCGCGAGTACCGCTTCCATATCCGGATCCGTTACGACACCAAACTTCGCAGCGCCCTGCAAACGATCTGCCACATGCGGAAGAAAGTCCTTTACATCGCCGCCAACGACCGAGCCTACAGGCGTTATGCCGAGCGCGAGCAGGTTATTCGTAATATGTATCGACATCGAAGCAATTTTCGCATTTGGATCATGCGACTTAACGTCTGCCGAAGACTCGGGCGCTTCGGTTGCGGCATTTGACGGCGCGTTCGTGCCGGCAGCGCCATTATTCGAGGACTGTCCGCAAGCGGCTAGCACCCCTACTAGCATAAGCAAAACAACTGTTGCGACTATTCTTTTCATGTTAATGATTCCTCCGTGTGTTAGGTTTTGAATGTAAGAGCAAATAAAGAAAATACGGACCGCCAATCGCCGCAACGACGACCCCAGCTGGAATCGCATTTGGCTGAAAGATAGAGCGGCCTATTGTGTCCGCGCTCACTAGTATAAGCAGCCCCACAAGCGCGGCTATCGGTAAAAAATGGCGATGCTGCGGCCCTGCGAGCCGCCTCGCAATATGAGGGGCTATGAGCCCGATAAAACCGATGCCGCCCGCCATCGACACGCTTGCACAGGATAATGCCACCGCTAACCCCAGCAAAAACAAGCGATTCCGCGTCACCTGGCTGCCTACGCCGGAAGCTGTCTCATCGCCTAAGGCGAATAAATCAAGCGACCGTGAACGGAAATAAATGATCGGCACGATCAAAACGATCCAAGGCAGCAGCGCCCATACATTGATCCAATCTCTCCCCCAGACGCTTCCGGCAAGCCACCGGGAGGTGAAGGAATACGTATCCTCGTCAAGCCTTAAGGAGAGAAATAACGTGAAGGCGCTGACGCCTGCTTCAACCGCGATCCCAACCAATATCAAGCGGATCGGAATGATTCCTTTATATCGATCGTAGGCGAGTGCAATAATGATAATCGAAATGACGACCCCGCCTGCAAAAGTGAACATCGGGATTAGCAGCGCAGCCGGCCCTTCCATCGTCCGAAAAAAAGAAACGAAGAGGATTAATCCAAAGGCCGCGCCGGCATGAATGCCGATAATGCCCGGGTCCGCCAGCGTGTTGCGGGACACGCCCTGCATGACAGCTCCCGAAATGCCAAGGCCGATGCCAGCCAGTATCGTAATGACAATGCGAGGCAAGCGGTAATCGAATAAAATAAGCTGTTCATCGGATGTTCCGCCGCCAAGCAGCGTTCGCCAGATTGAAGCCGGGGACAATCGAATCGTTCCCGTATTCAAGCTCACGATGACAACGGCAATGGCGAGCGCCAGCAAAATAATTGCGGCAACTAACGCTCTGGCTGATCTTTTTTGTTCCAAGCTAGCCATATTTAAAGCTCCCGCCTTTCTTTGCGGGCCAAATACAGAAAGAAAGGCACGCCGACTAGGGCAACCATAGCCCCTATCGCAAACTCCCGCGGCGGATTGACCATACGCGACGCAAAATCAGCCCATACGAGCAATATCGCCCCCAGCAAGGCGGAGAAAGGAATAATTTTGCGATAATCAACCCCCATAAACCGACGGGCAATATGCGGTACAACCAAACCTACAAAACCGATTGATCCCGCTGCGGACACGGAAGCGCCTGCTAAAATAACAGCAGCAGCCATGCCAAGAACTTTTATGGTGCCGGTATGTATGCCAAGACTTGCAGCCGTTTCATCCCCTAGCGACAAAAAACTAATGGAGCGGCCCATCGTTGTTGCCCATGCAATAACAAGGAACACAAGCGGCGCTAGCACCTTCAAATGCTCCCACTTCACCCCTGCAACGCCGCCAGCATACCAGAATGCGAGATCTTGGCTCAAATCGTAATAGATCGCGATCCCGCTGCTGAAGGAATGAAGGATTGCCGCTACGACAGCGCCAGCAATCGTCAGCCTAATGGAATGAAGCCCGCCTTGCGTTGCCGATCCGAGCAGAACGATTAACAGCGTGCTAAGCGCCGCCCCCGCGTTCACGCCAAGTATGCCGGCATCCGCCATCGGATTTCGCGTCACGCCTTGCATAAGCGCGCCGGCTACAGCGAAAGCCATGCCGGTTATGACCGCGCCCAGCACGCGCGGGATCCGATATTCATGCATGATTTGATGGGCCGTCAAAGCCGGATCGTAATGGAAGACGGCAGACCACACCGTCGCAAGGCTCAGCTCCTTCGCGCCGCTCGATATTGCCCAAAATATAGACATCAACAGCGCTGCGAATGCCGCTGCAAACCATATCGTTGTTTTCCATGTTTTATTCCCTGTCATATCCTTCTATACGAAATAAGCCTCCCTTCACTCTTTTAATATTGATAATCATTATCACCAATTTATTATACCTTACCCTTTTTTTGCGTACATGACATAATTCAAGATTGTTTCATGGATTATTCCAAGATCGCCGGCGGCGGCTGCTACATCCTGCTCAGCAGCCGCTCGATCTCTTCTAATTGTTGGTTTATTCCGTGAGGCGCATACACGATCCACTTCTCCCAATCGATAAAAAACAGTTTATTGTTCTGAATGGCCGGATGCTTCATCCAATAAGGATTAGCGCGGATGAGCTTCATAAGCCGCAAGCGGTCAGCCTCCGTCTCGCAAGAAATAAACAAATAATCCGATTCGAACTCCTTAATCTCATCCGGCTTAATCGACAGCCAGTTGAAGCCTGTGCCAATGGGATGAGCACCCTGCGCCTTGCTAATTCTCTCCGGCAGCGTTAATTGCAGCGAACGATAAAAGATATGGCCAATGTTCCGCGTGCCATACACTCTAAGATCATTTTTGCGGACTACACATATCGTTACCGTTGCACCCCCAATCGCTTTTTGTGCCTTCCTTCGCACGCGTTCCGCCAGCCGCTCATGGTTGTCCATCCAATTATTTGCCGCCTGCTCTTTATCAACAAGCTCCGCAATTTCCTTTAGATGCGTATAAATATCCTTGCTAGCCCAAGGAATAGGCACGATCGGGGCGATATCGTTTATATGCGCTTTCGCCTTTGACAGGACATTGTCCTTGCAGACAATCAAATCGGGCTTCATGTCGCTAAACGCCTGCCTGCTGATCTCCCATGGATCGGTTGCATGCTTCGGCAAAGTGAGCTCCGTCGTCACGAGAGGCAAAAATCGATGCATTTGCGCTGCGCAAGGCCGCAGCCCAAGCGTATATAAATGATCCGTATAGGGGGAAGAAAGCGAAATGATGTTCAAATCTTGTTTTTTCGTATAAATAGTAGGCGAATAACCGCTCGTTTCCTTGAATCGGCGGCTAAAATAAAATTCATCCTCATAACCTACATCAGCCGCAATATCAATGACAGGCATATCGGTCATAAGCAGCATCTCTTTTGCTTTGTTCATTCGCAGATGAGTTAAATAGGATACGGGGGTTTTAGCCATGGACCGCTTGAATACTTGCGCGTAATAGGAAGGATGCAGCTGCGCCAGCTCAGCCAGCTTGTTTACTCGAATCTCCTCGCGGTAATGGCTCTGCATATAATCGATCGTTAATCGCAGACGATCCTCTATTTCATGATTTGCAGCGGGCTCGGCTTGACGAAGCAGCCCCTCCAGCAACTCATATAAATACTGTTGTCCGAGCAGTCGATTCCGCTCTTTTAACTGCTGCCCATCCGATGCCAGCAAATAAAAATAGCGCTTGAACTCTTTGCCGCTGACCTTTAGCTTGCCCTGCAGCGGAAAAGAAGTCTCGCGCACATAGGATCTTCCTGCATCCGACCGCTCGGATAGACGAAACCAATCAAACGCAACCCAGTACAGCTCCGTGCCGGAATCAGATAACAGCTGCATATCCAAAGTCGTGCCGAGCGTAAGAACATGGAGCGAATCACGTTCGATTCGGCTCGATTGCCCGTTGATGCTGAGGCTGCCGTCGCCCTTTGCGATGTATAGCAAAATATGCTGGGCGAGCGGAATCGTTCCGTCAGCCCAGCTTGGTGTCTCCATGCTCTTGCCTGCTTGCTCTATTTCAAAAATAACGTCGCGTAATAATGGACCATGCTCAAGCGTGCTCATACCAGCCGCGCCCCTCCCGGATAGTTTATCGCTGCCAGTGGCAGAAATAAATGAAAACCATTATCAATTGTAATGAAAATCCGGGACGATTACAATCATTTTACGCTGTATATTTCTTCAAAATAATAACGGCATTATGGCCGCCGAAGCCAAAGGAATTGGACATGCCAATTTCGATATTCGCCTCGCGCGCTTCGTTCGGCACATAATCAAGATCACAATACGAATCTGGTTCCTCTTGGTTAATCGTCGGGGGAATGATGCCCTCTTGGATGCTTTTCACCAGAGCAATCGCTTCCGCGCCGCCTGCAGCGCCCAGCATGTGGCCGGTCATCGACTTGTTCGCAGTTACTGGAATACGGTAGGCCAGCTCGCCGAACAGTTTTTTGATGGCAGCCGTTTCCGAGCGGTCGCCGATTTCCGTGCTGGTCGCATGCGCGCTGATCAGATCAATTTGCTCCGGCTGCAAGCCAGCCTCGCGCAGCGCATGCTTCATCGCTTGATAGGCGCCGATGCCATCCGGATGGGTCGCCACCATATGATAAGCGTCGGAGCTAGCTCCGTAGCCGATCACCTCCGCATGAATGCGGGCTCCTCTGGCTAAGGCATGAGACAACGATTCAAGCACGAGAATGCCTGCTCCCTCTGCCATGACGAATCCGTCACGCCCCGCATCAAACGGCCGGCTTGCAAGCTCCGGCGCCTCGTTGCGCGTAGAAATCGAGGTCGCGTTGCCAAAGCTCGCAAGCGATATATCCGTAATAGCGGCCTCCGAGCCGCCAGCGATAACGACATCCGCGCTGCCCGAGCGAATAAGGCGCCAAGCTTCGCCAATTGCCGTATTTCCTATCGAGCAAGCGGTAACCGGTGCCATCGACGGTCCTTGCGTGCCGAACCTGATGCTGATCATCGCGGCAGCCATATTGGCGATCATCATCGGAACCAGCGTCGGGCTAACCCGATCGGGACCGCGCTCATGCAGCACCTCAGCTTGGCCCAGCAGCGTCTGAATGCCGCCGATCCCCGATCCAACATAGACGCCGACGCGCTCACGGTCGGTTTCATCAAGCGAAAGCGCCGCGTCCTCCAGCGCTTGTTCCGCAGCCGCTATCGCAAACTGGCTGAAACGATCCATCCGGCGTGCTTCCTTGCGGCCAAATCGCTCATCCGCGTCAAAATCTTTTACGAGGCCGGCGATTTTAGCTTTATGCCTAGACGTATCAAAGGAGTCAATCGTTGAAATGCCCGACTCCCCTTTAACCAACCGATTCCAAAATTGCTCCACATCGTTTCCTAGCGGCGAAATAACGCCCATGCCTGTAATAACGACTCTTTCCATCGTTAATCCTCCTTCACGAATACCTTGATGAAGTGTAGTTTGTCATAGTTGTTATCCTATTACAAGTTGTAGTTTATTATAGTATAATCAGTACTACTATACTGAAATAGGGTGGATTCTATGATCAACCGAGAAACGAGACTACAAGCGCTGTCCTCCTTCCTCAAGTCGAAGCGCGCCAAAATCAGGCCGGAGGATGCTGGTTTTCCGGCTGGAACACGGAGGAGAACGCCCGGGCTAAGGCGCGAGGAGGTCGCTTCGCTTGCCGGCGTGAGCCCAACCTGGTACACATGGCTTGAGCAGGGACGTGATATAAAAGTATCTTCCTCCGTTCTCGATTGTGTCGCGGCCGCGCTGCAAATGAATGATGATGAGCGAAAATATTTATATGCCCTCGCGCTCGAGACCGGCCACGGCGCCATCCAAATGAATGAGGAGCAGTCCGAGATTACGCCTTCCTTGCAGCGAATTTTGCAGGAGCTGCGCTTCTGTCCAACGATTATCTCCGATCGCCGCTGCCAGATTGTCGGCTGGAATCAAGCGGCTTCTCATGTGTTTATGGATTTTGAACAAATTCCCGCTGAACAGCGAAATATGATTGAGCTGTTGTTCACAAGGAAAGAATTCCGGCGGCTTGCCGGCAATTGGGAGCATTTTGTGGGCGGGTATTTGGCTATCTTTCGCGCTTATTACGGCCAATATGTACAGGATGATTGGTATGAGCGATTTATTGAAGAAATGAAGGGGAGCCATCCGGAGTTTCAATATTTGTGGGAGCAAAGCCAGGTCAGCTCTGCTCCGGATGTATTGCTGGAATTTCGGCATGCGAAGGTAGGTAAAATGCTGTTCCATCTCACTTCCTTCCAAGTGCAGGGAAGCACCGACCTTCGGTGCAGCGTGTATACGCCAGCGCCTGAATCTTCAACGGAAGCGAAGCTGCGCAGACTTATGGAGAAGCATGATTAACGGGAATTTCGTATCCATTTATTCGCCAAATTGGACCGTGCGGCTGCAAATTTTGCTTACTAAGGCATGGTCATGGCTGACAACGAGCAAACCGATCTGACGGGAGCGAACGATATCCAGCACCGTATGCCAAATTTGCGCCTGCGTAATCGCGTCAAGCATCGTCGTCATTTCATCCGCGATCAGAAATTTCGTCTTTGGACCCAGCGCTCTTGCAATGCAGCAGCGCTGCAGCTCGCCTCCGGAGAGTTCATTCGGATATCGAACCAGCCACTCCTCTTGGAAACCAAGCGCAGCAAGAAGCTCGGCATCAGGAGCCCATCCCTCCGTTAGCGTCTTAGCCATTCGCCATCTTGGGTTAACCGCGCGTTCGGGATGCTGAAAAATCATCTGCACCGGATCATAGCTTTGCGCACGCTTGCTTTGGCCTCCGACGGTAACCTCGCCTGATATCGGAGCTGTGTAGCCAGCTAATATACGTCCAAGCGATGTTTTGCCGCTTCCGCTAGGACCGATCAGTCCTAACACTTCACCAGGGGCAAGCGCGATGCTGAAGTCTTGAAACAACCAATCGCCGCCAGGGTAGCGCCAGCTGAGATTTTTTCCTTCAAGTCGCATGGATACACCTCACCATTCCGCCTCTTAGGTCACGCGGCTCCGGCCTGCTAGAGCCGCAAGAGTCAGCAGCCGAGCTGCATCGCTCCGCGAAAAGGCAGCCTTTGATGGAGGCGCTTTTTGCAGGCTGCGTGCCGGCAATTGGCTCAAAGCCATTTTGCGGCAGCGCGCGCCACAAAGCTTGGCTGTAAGGATGTCGAAGCCGCTCGCCATTCCCATGAAAATCTGCTGCTGGAGCAAGCTCAATAATCATCCCCGCATAAAAGACGGCAACCTTATCGGCGATGCGAAGCGCCGCCTCAATGTCATGCGAAATGAACAATACCGCGCAGCCACCCTCGGCCAGCTGCTTAAATTTCCCGAGTGCCTCCGTTACATCGCCCGGATGCATGCCTGGCGTCGGCTCGTCTGCAATAATGAGCCGCGTTCTTCCAAGCGCCGCCGTCGAGACAAGCACCTTGCGCGCCATGCCGCCGGAGAGCTGAAACGGAAAAAGCTTCTCCACATGCTTGCCAAGCTGAAACCGCTCGAATAAGCCTTGCCGTTCCTTAAGCTGTTCAGCTCCGTCAGCTTGCGTCCGCAGCTGCTTGCCTACCCGCATTAACGGATCCAGATAGCTGACTGACTGGGGAACAAGCGCGATTTCCTTGCCGCGGTAATGTCGAAGCTTAGCCTCGTCAAGCAGCTCGCCGCCATAGGAGATGCTTCCCGTCATCACGACATTTTTCGGAAGAATGCCCATAATCGCATGAGCAAGCAGGCTTTTGCCCGAGCCGCTCGCTCCGACGACCGCAACGATCTCCCCCTCGTTTATCGCAAAATCAAGCTCCTCCATGACCGTAACCTTATGCTGCTGGCTGCCTTTCTGGTATTGCATGAAGGAAATCGATAGCTTGTTTACCTCTAGCAGAGGCATATTGGTTCCTCCCTTCCATTGCTGTTATAGATGCGTGCTCCTAGGATCAACAAGCTGCCTAAGATGACTGCCCAGCTTATCGAACGCACGTACCGTTACCAATAGGCCAATGCCCGGAAATACGGCCAGCCACCACATGCCTGTCGATAAATAGCGCATCGATTCGGATAAAATAATGCCGATTGCCGGCTGATGCGGCGACATGCCAAGGCCAAGAAACGTAATCGCTGCTTCATGCAAAACGGCATGCGGAAACAAAATAAGAAAGCCTACGAGCAGCTGCGGAAACAAGTGCGGAGCCAAATGGCGAGTCGCGACGTGATATCGCGATTTTCCCAGCTTCCTCGCTACAAGCACGTATTCCGCCGACATGAGCTGAAGCGCCTCTGCGCGAATAATCCGGGCAAGGCTAGGCCAGTGGGTGAGCATAATGCCGATTGCAATGCCTTTCAATCCGCCGCCGCATACGAACGCGATCAGGATCAGCATCACGAGATGCGGAACGCTCAGGAAAACATCGATCAGCCATGTGATGATGCGATCAGCCGTCTTCCCAAGCGTTGCCGCCATTAAGCCCATAATAGCTGCAATTACAACGCTGCATGCTGCTCCAAGCAGCCCTACTTTAATGCTTAAAGCAAGTCCCTTCACCGTGCGGGAGAGCATATCTCTTCCAAGCCAATCCGTTCCGAATAAGTGGGACAGCGACGGTGCCAAATTCCGATTTTCCAACTGTACGGAGAGCCCCGACGAGCCCAGCAGCCAGCTGCCTAGCCCAATGCTTGCAAGCAGGATCGCCGCTCCAACAGCAGAGATAAGTGTGCGCCGCCGCTCGTTCCAACGATATTTACGTTTCTGGGCGGTAACAAGCTGACTCATCCTTGCACCTCCTTCTCATGCCGCAGCCTTGGGTCAACCATGCGATAGAAATAATCGGCCAGCGCATTTCCCGTAAAAACGAACAGCGTGCTGCATAGCACAAGCCCCATCAACAGCGGCACATCGCCTCTTAGTCCCGATTCCACTGTCGCTTGTCCAAGTCCAGGATAGGAAAACACTTGCTCCGCAAGCACGGCGCCTCCGAACAGCTCGCCAAATGACGCAAACTGCAGCGTAATGGCCGGCAAGGCGATATTTCGCAAGCCATGCCTAAGCAGCAAGCCCATCCCTCGCTCTCCTCTTGCTCTAGCAAACAAAATATAATCGCTATCCATGACATCGATAAGCTTTTGCCTTGTATGAAGCGCAATCGGCGCGATGCCCACGACGCTAAGCGTAATCGCCGGCAAAATCATATGCTTCACATAGTCGCCAATCGTGACGCTGCCCGATAAGACGCCTGCCGGAACCCCTAGCCCAACGGGGAGCCAGCCTAGCCAAACCGCAAAAATCATCATAAGCAGCAGACCGATCCAGAAGGCAGGCGTTGATGCGAGCGTGTAGCAATAGCTTTTGATTAGCCGGTCGACCCATGAATCTTTTTTTAACGCCGCTGCTATGCCTGCCGTAAATCCAATCACGCCCGACAGCATCCAAGCGAACGCCATCAGCAGAGCCGAATGCATGAATCTCTCCGCTATCACTTTCGTTACAGGCTCGCGGTAGATCATGGATGTCCCCAAATCTCCTTGAAGCAAAGCCGACGCCCATTTCAAAAACCGTTCTGCAAACGGCCGGTCCAGTCCCCAGTACGCGGCGATTTCCTGTCTCTGCTCCGCTCCGACACGCATGACATCGGCGCCAATGTAGGACTGCACTGGATCGATCGGCGACATGGCGACCAGCGCAAAGGCAATTATACTAACCGATGCGAGCAGCGCGAACAGGCGAATGACCTTTTTTCCCAAAAAAACGGCTAATGCTTGAATCATCCCAAATACCTCTTCCCGCTATTACTCTTTCCTGCCCCAGCTCTCGATATTGTCCGTTAGCGGCCAGCCATGGCCATGCGGCTGTATCCGCTGCTTGCCGATATCAAGGCCATCCTTCACCAAATACAGATGGTCGATATTAACGAGCCATGCCCAAGGCGCATCGCCTTTGACGCTTAGCCCTGTCTGTCCGTCCCATTGCGCTTTTTTCCAATAGCTGAGCGCTTCCTCTTCCGTACGCGCATCAAGCGCTTGCTGGAACCACTTGTCGACGGACGGATTGCTGTAAAAGCCTGTATTGTAATAATCGACGCCGCCAAAAGAACTGCTGTAAAGGTTATACATTTCAAGCGGATCATGACTGCCCCAGCCTAGAAGGATCGCATTCGCATGCATCAGCTTTTCGATTTCATCCCAGCTTTTTCCCTCGACATTCATTCGAATGCCTGCTGCTTGCACCATATCCGCTGCTGCAAGCGCGAGCGATTGTCTAGTTACGTCCCCTGACGGATAAATAAGCGTAAACTCCGCTTTCAACGTCCCTTTTTCTACGATGCCGTCGTTATCGCTGTCCGTCCAGCCGCCCTCCGATAATATTTTTGCAGCAGCTTCCGCGTCGTTGTCTTTGATGGCCGACTCCTCGTTCCACCATGGAAGCCCGTCGTTTGCCGTATAGGCAGGTGAACCGTGGCCTTCCAAAATACCGTCCACCAATTGCTGGCGGTCCATGACCGCATTGATTGCCTTGCGAATGGCCACATCCGAAGTCACGTCATTGCCAATCGGATAACCTTCCTCTGTCTTGCCGCCAGCTTTCACGTAAGGGAACGCGATGCCGCGATTATCGACTGACTTCACCGCTTCAAGATACATGCCGGCAACCTGTTGCTTGCTAAAGGCAGACGGGATGTATGCGATATCCACTGTTCCAGCTTTAGCTGCTGCAAAAGCCGCATCCTCATTAAGGAACAGGAAGGTCAGCTTTTGAAAATGTGGTTTGCGCCCGTAATAATTGGCATTCGCTTCTACGATTAACTGCTGCCCGCGATCCCACTGTACAAATGTATAGGGTCCCGAGCCGATCGGCTTTTCAGCATAGGTGCTGCTGTAAGCATGTTTAGGTACAATTCCTGTCGTAATGAGAAAATAAACAAACGTAGACTGAGGTTTCTTCAGTTTGAAAATCACTTCATTAGGCCCCGCCTCAACGCTTGCCAAATTCGTTAAGTCAATGGCCGCGCCGTTGCTTGCAGCCGTATCGAAGGTGAATTTTACATCCTCCGAGGTGAGCGGCTTGCCGTCGGAGAACAGCACATCCCCCCTGAGCTTAACGGTCCAAACCTTGCCGTCCTCGCTAATTTCGTAGCCTGCTGCCAAATCATTTACGATCTTTAGATCGTCATCACGCTTCAGCAGCGTGCTCTGGAACAATGGAGAGCCATAACGGCCCCAGCCCTTTGTTGGGTCAAAGCCGGTATCCGGCTCAGCGCCTATCGCCACAACTAAATCGTCGGACTTGGTTACGCTGGCTTGCGGCTTTGCTCCGGCGCAGCCTGAAACGACTATCATCACGATGATCGTATACATGATTGCAGTTACAAATCTTTTCACTTGAGCTCCCCTTTTCTTGTGTTAACTTTCGTGACACGATTATGTGATATTGTAACACGATATTCTCTTCATTTCATCCCTTTTCTATATAAATAAGGTGGGAGAGCGGCTTTTACTAGCATCGTATTTGCGGCTTGCAAGCCGTATGCGTGCTGACAAAGTGAATTCGGCATGGGGTACAGACAAAAAACAGCTGCAAGCACGTATATGCGCTTACAGCTGTTGAATGTCCCGAACTTATCGCTTGTTAGCACCTCTCCGTGCTTACGAGCGATTGGCCGTGCCGCTCTATACTATGAATGCTCATGCTCCATGCCTTGCTCGTGTTTATCCGCATAAGTAACGGAGAGCTCCGCATAGATGACGCCCCGCTGGGCTTGAATCTGCTGATGCAGCGATCGAAGCCGGGAGAGCTGCCCCCTTACAACGATGACCTCCAGGCATTGATCGTGATTCAAATGGACATGCATATTGGAGATGATGTCATGATGGAAGCGGTGCTGCACCTCCATTAGCACGATTGGAAGATCGCTCGCGTGGTGGTCATAGACGAGGACAATCGTGCCTGCAACATGCTCCTGCCCATTCATGCGGGCAGGCTCCAGCAAAGCTCGCCTTGCCAAATCACGAATGGCCTCCGATCGATTCGAATAACCCTGCTCATCCGTAAATCGATCGAATTGCTCGATTAGCTGGGCCGGGAACGATACGCCAAACCGGACCAATTCTTCTTTGTCAGCCATGTATTCACCCTGCCTGCCTCATTTTCTGTAACACCCACTCTAGCAGCTATTGCTTGTTTGATATCGGATAGTCGATCACGATTACATTTTCGATGAGGCCATCAAGCTTGCTGACAAAGCTTTGATGCGCAGGATGCGGCCCGTATGCGAGCAAGGCTTGTTGATCGGCGAAAGTCACCCGGAGTCCAAGCGTATACCCTTGGATGTTGCCTGTTTCTGTCGTTTCATTAATGCCGGCTGTCAGCTCCACGATACCCGGAACCTCTGACGGCAGCACATGCAATGCGTCCAACAGCTCTTTCTCCATGCCCTCGGACAGCTTCTCTTTAAACTTAAAGGATACTAAATGCTCGTACATGTTTGGTCATGCTCCCTTCGAATGCATTGGTCATTTCCCCTATCATATCACGGACTACTGCCAAAATGTTATAATCAAAACGTTCTTTGGAACAACATCATTAAAGGAGAAATAACGATGAATGAGCAGATAAACCAAGCCTTGGAGGCTGCTTTAAAAAACTGGAGCATGATGTCGAGCTCAAATGTTGACGATGCGGAAGGAGCGGCGGATCAATTCGAATCCTCCTTCTACGCCTTTATCGATACTGTGCGGGACTGGGCTTATACCGAATTGAAGCCTATGCCCCAAACCGTTGAGCAATTTCTTGATTTGCCTTTGGTTATCGGTATTCTAGAGAGGCTTCCCGCTCCTCTGCACTTAAATTTCGAGACAGAAGCAGAGCTTATTGTCGATCAAACCATTCGAATCGACGATGAAAAATACGATTAATTCAGCTATAATTGGAGGGTCCATAATACTTCCAATTGGATGTGTACATATTAATATTAATCCATTACCGTAAAGTTAGGACCAGACACATCATCATTCGCAAAAGGTGTTGGCAGAGCATGTGGAAACCCGATCGTTCATCACAAACCCCCTTATACCAGCAAATTGTCGATCATATCCAGCGCGCCATCTCTTATGCGGAGCTTCCGCCTGGCAGCAGCCTTCCCTCCGAACGCAAAATGGCTGAGCAGCTAGGCGTGAACCGAAGCACCATCATCCAAGCCTATGAAGAGCTTCGCGCATCCGGATTAGTGGAGAGCACCGTCGGCAGCGGCACTCGCGTCAGTCTGACCAAATGGGGCATTTCGCCTAAAAATACGCCAAACTGGCGGCAATACACGGAAGGCGGCACATTTCTGCCAAATCTTCCGCTCATGCGACGGGTTCGGGAAGCTCTGCAAAACGACTCTTCGATCATTAATATGGCAAGCGGCGAGCTGTCGTCCGATCTTTTTCCAAACGAGCTGGTCAATCGGATTTTGCGAGAGCAGCCCTTTCATGAGCATCTCGGCTACGATGATCCGCAGGGCTATTATCAGCTGAGAAAAACGCTCGTCGGCTCCCTTAAGCACTACAACGGCATTCATACGACGGAGTCGTCCATGCTTATCACATCCGGTTCGCAGCAGTCTTTATACCTTATTACGCAATGCTTGCTGTCGCCGGGCGATGCCGTAGCCATCGAGGACCCCTCTTACAGCTACTCGCTGCCGATGTTCCAATCAGCTGGTCTGCGCATTTTTCGGCTGCCGGTGCACGAGGATGGCATTGATCCCGATGATGTTGCAAGCCTGTACCGGCAGCATCGCATTCGGATGGTTTTTTTGACGCCCAACTATCAAAATCCGACCGGTACCATCCTTAGCGAGTCAAAAAGAAAACGGCTGCTGAAAATTGCCGCAGATTTGCGCATTCCCGTTGTTGAGGACGATCCGTTTAGCTTAACCGCTTTTGACGGAAACGTCCCCGCACCGCTCAAATCGCTGGATACGGGCGGAATCGTGCTTTATATCGGGTCCCTTTCCAAAATCGCCGCGTCTGGACTTCGGATCGGCTGGATGGTTGCCCCCCAATCGGTCATTGAACGACTAACCGACGCAAGGCAGCAAATGGATTTTGGATTGAGCATTCTGTCGCAGTGGGCAGCGGAACGGCTGCTCACTTCGGAGCATTTTGACCGGCATATCGTTCAATTACGCCAAGCTTTATTTAAAAAGCAGCTCATCATGGTTAAGACTTTAAAGGAAACGCTGCAAGGAAAGATAAGCTTCGTCCCGCCGCTCGGCGGTTTAAACCTATGGTGCAAAATCAATCAAAAAATTGACGATGGCAAGCTTTTGGAAGAAGCGATCAAACGAGGCGTGGCTTTTATACCCGGAAGCGTCTATGGCTCGGAGCCTGGTTATATCCGGTTTTGCTATGCGAAACCTAAACACGAAGAAATATATCCCGGGATCATCGCGTTCTCGCAAGCGCTAGAGAGCTTTAAATCATGAACTAAATCTTGTTGCTAATGAAAGGAGATTCATCCCATGACTTATATCGTTATTTTGAGCGCACTGTTTTTCGGCGGCATTATTTATATCCTAATGGCTGGAGCTGGCATAGTACGTGATGATGATGCCATTCAGGATCAAATATTGAAGCAGATGAACGAATCTCATTAAGTGAATAGCTTGTGATAAAAAAACGAGTCTTAGAATCGCTTCTAAGGCTCGTTTGCTGTTTCGGAAGATATTTCTGTACAAATAACAGGAAAAGCTCCATCTATTTCTCCGCTGGGAATTCAGATCGACCATTTAGCTGGAAAAGCTCCCGTTAATCCTGTCTCCATCAGCTCCAACCACAAGAGCGCGCGAAGTATCTTTTTTTACAAGCGATGAATGTTAAAAACAAACGTCAAATCCTGATCCGCTTGGATCAAATATTCATCATGTACCGGCGCGCCCCAGCTGTCATCGCCGCCAACACCCATCTGTCTGCCTGCTACCGTAACGACCGTGTAGTGAACATCCGGCAGCTCGTAATGATGCTGGGCATTTTCCAGCTCAAATGCGGTATACGGCGAAATGCTGCATTCCACCGGCTGCGTCGCAGGCGCTGTAATACGAATGCCATGGCCGTCATCATTGGTGATGCCAACGCGGCGGACGCCTGTACGGTTGCCCGATTCCTGTGGAACTACGTAGCCGGATACATTATCCGCGGCATCATTTTGGAACTCGCCGAGGCGAGCGCCAAAGGCACGGTCGATATAGTTTTCTTCCGGACCCATCGCGTACCAATCCAAATGGCGATAATCAGCCGGAACCTTAAACGACAAGGCAAAAATCGGCAGCTTCGGCAATCCTTCTGCCCCTTTATAGGACGATGTAACGTTCAAGCTTCCATCCGCAAGCACCTTGTATGCGACGGTGACGAGAACCTCGCTGCTAATGCTAAGCTTGTACTTGAATGTGACCGTAGCGCTTCCTGCCTGCTGAGTCAGCTCCACGCTGATGCATTTGCGCGTCAAGCTAGCCGCGAACCATGCGCCGGAGTCAAAGCCCAGCGCAAAACCTTTGTCATTGTCCGTCGTCGCACGCCAAAACAATGGTGCCGGCGGAATCGCGATCATCTCTCTGCCTGCGTAGTTTAACGAAATCAGCGTTCCCGCTTGCTTCGAGAACATGATGCTGAAATCTCGGCCATGGACACCGATATTGACATCGCCCTCTACGACTCTAAGCGCTCCCTCGGGCTGCGCAGAGACTGCGCCCGCTTCATTCACAAATACAAATTGTCCGAATGCTATCTCATAACCCGCATCCGCCCATAACGTCTTTTCCTTTAGTTCTAGCGAAGCGTGCAGCGCATACTCGCCAGGCTGCTCTGATGCAGGCAGCTCGATTGGCAGATAGGCTTCGCTTTGCGCAGCTACATCCACATCCATTTTGCTGTGGTAAATCGCCTTGCCTTCGTGATGAAGCGCAATAACCAAATGATAGCCGCTCGTGCCCTCGAACAAATTCTCGTTATTGATCTTCACGCCGCTGCGATCAGGGATCAGCTTGATGTTTTGGTAAAGGAACTTGACCTCCTGCATCTTCGGCGATTCCTTGCGATCGGCAAACACGATACCGTTCGTACAGAAGTTGTAATCGGTAGCACGGTCTCCAAAATCACCGCCGTAGGCAAGAAACTCTTTGCCATACCGATCTTTTTTCACAATGACCTGATCGATATAATCCCAGATGAAGCCGCCCTGATACATGGCGTATTTCTGCTCCAGCTCCGTATACTTATGCATGCCGCCGACGGAGTTGCCCATCGCATGCATATATTCGCAGCTGATATAAGGCTTATCCGGGTTATCGTTCAAATAGTGCTCGATATCGGCTGGTTTTGCATACATCCGGCTCTCCATATCGCTTGTAGCATTGTACTTGCGGTTATGGAATACCCCTTCGTAATGGACAAGCCTGCTCGGATCCGTCTCGCGGAAATAGTTCGATACGTTCAGCAGCACTTCGCCTGCATACGCTTCATTGCCGACCGACCAGATGAGGATGGACGGATGGTTTTTGTCGCGCTCCACCATCGAAATCGCCCGATCCATTACGATCGGCTGCCATTCAGGCTTATTCTCCGGGATGTTCCACGAAGGCTCAACGGCCCCCATTTTTTGCCACGAGCCATGCGTTTCCAGATTCATTTCGTCGATGACATATACCCCGTAAATATCGCAAAGCTCGTACCACAGCGATTGATTCGGGTAATGAGAGGTACGGACTGCGTTCAGATTATTGCGCTTAAGCGTTGCAATATCCCATAGCATATCTTCCTTCGTAATGGCCCGGCCCCTGCGGCTGTTGAATTCATGGCGATTCACGCCCTTGAATACGATGCGCTTGCCATTGAGATGCATAATCTTGTTTTTCATTTCGAAGTTGCGGAAGCCCACCCGTTGCGGGATCGCTTCGATAAGCTTGCCAGACTGGTCATAAACAGTTAGATAAAGGACGTACAAATAAGGTTTTTCGGCGTTCCAAGCCGTTACTTTGCCCGCTTCAACAGCGAGCGACAGCGTATCGCCTATGGATCGCTCCGACGAAGCTGCTCCTACCGTATGCCCTTCCGCATCCTTCAATTCGAGCTTAACCGCATAGGGCTGCTCCGCGGCAGAAACCTTTAAATCTACGCGCAGGCATCCGCTTGTGTAAGACTCGTCGAGTTCAGCATGAACAAACAGATCACGGACATGAATGCTAGGAACGGTATATAAATAAACATCGCGGAAAATACCCGAGAAACGCCAGAAATCCTGATCCTCGAGCCAGCTCCCCGTACTCCGTTGGTACACCTCTACAGCCAGCTTGTTCTCGCCTTCCTGCAAAAATGGAGAAAGATCAAATTCAGACGGCGTGAAGCTATCCTCGCTATAGCCAACAAATTCACCGTTCAGCCATAAATAGAATGCCGACTCTACGCCCTGAAACGAAATATAAACAGGCTTGCCCTGCATATTGGCTGGCACGGAAAAATAGTTAACATAGCTGCCGACCGGGTTATGATCCTCTGGTATAGCCGGAGGACGGATATCATTATGCCCATCCCACGGGTACATCGTATTGACATATTGCGGCTTGCCGTACCCCTGCAATTGAATATGTCCCGGCACCTCGATATCTCTCCAGCCATCGCAATCGTAATCCGCCTTATAAAAATGCTCTGGGCGGTCGGCTGGCTTCACGGAATAGCTGAATTTCCAGCTTCCGTTCAAATAATGGCGAAGCGCCACTGGCGCAAACGCCGCAGCTTCCTCTATCGACTCGTAATAACGGTGGTCGGAGTGTGCTTGCAATCGGTTCACAGCAAATACGCTCACATCAGTGAGCCAGTTTATACTCGGCTTTATCGGATTCATCACATTTTCCCCTTAATCGTATTTAAAAGCCAGACAGCCGCGATTGAAGCGTGCAGCCGCCTGACTTTGCTCTTGCTTTATTTGACCGAGCCTGTCATCCCTGCCACGAAATGCTTCTGCATGAGGAAGAAAACCAGTGCAGTCGGAATGGTGGAGATCACGATTGCGGTCATGATAATGCCATAATCCGGCGAGTAGCTGGACCCTAGGTTGGAGATCAGCATCGGGATCGTTTTTTTCTCCGGCGATTGCAGTACGATGAGCGGCCATAAGTAATTGTTCCAGCTCGACATGAACGTAATGATGCCGGCTGCCGCGTATGTTGTCTTCATCGTAGGCATAAAGATACGGAAGAAAAGGCTTATTTCGTTTAGTCCATCGATCCGGCCAGCTTCAAGCAGCTCGCGCGGAAACATTTTTGTGTTTTGACGGAAGAAGAAAATAAGAAACGCGGTCGTAAAGGTCGGCAGCACGACGCCAGAGAGCGTGTCCAAGCCGATAAAAGGAATCGCTTGCGATATGCCTGCAAACATTTGATACAAGGGCACCATGATCGCCGCGAACGGGATCATCATCGAGAGCAGCAGGATCGTAAATACAACGTCCTTCGCTTTGCTCCTGTAAATTTCAAAGCCGTAGCCGGCTAAAGATGCGATAACCATGGCCAGCACCGTTGTCGTTATGGAGATTTTTGCCGAGTTCAGCAGCGCTGGCACGATATCTACCGTACTGAACAAAGTATTTATGTTTTCGATGAGCTGGCTGCCGGGCAGCAATCTTCCCTTCGTGACATCTGCCGACTTGTTTGTCGCGCTGATGATCATCCATAGAAACGGGAAGATGGAGACGAATGCAGCTGCGCTTAGAAAAATGTAAACAAAAATACGTTTGAATTTATCCATTTTTATCACCTGCCGCTTTAAACTGGATGAACGCCAATATGATGATCATAATGACAATCGAATACGACACGGTTGCCGCATAACCGAAATCAGACGAATATTTGAAGGATAGATTGTAAATATATTGCGAAATGGACATCGAGGCATTGCCCGGTCCGCCCTTCGTAATATTGACAACTTCATCAAACAGCTGCAGCGTACCGATGGTGGACGTAATGGATGTAAACAGAATAATCGGCTTAAGCAGCGGTACGGTAATGCCAAAAAATTGTCTCGTCGACGAAGCGCCATCGATTTTTGCAGCCTCGTAGATCGAATGATCGATATTTTGAAGCGCGGACAAGTAGAAAATCATGTTATAGCCTGTCCAGCGCCATGTGATTGCGATAATAACCGTCACCTTTGCCCAGAACGGATCCGTAATCCACTGAATGGGAGTCCCGATCAAATGAAGATTGGTCAACAGCTTATTGACCAGCCCTTCCGTAGCGAACAAATATTTGAAGATGACAGAATAAGCAACGAGCGAGGTAACAGCCGGCAAAAATATCGCCGTACGGAAAAAACCTTTAAATTTCAATTTGCTGTCATTGAGCAAAACGGATATGAACATCGCCAGAACGATCATGACAGGTACTTGGATAATTAAATAAACGAACGTATTTTTAACCGCTGTTAGAAATGTCTTATCACTGAAAAGACGGACGTAGTTATCAAAGCCAACAAATGATAGATTCATGCCTTTGCCGGATTTGAACGACAATAGGAGCGCTTGAATCATGGGATAAAAATAAAATGCCGCTATCATGATCACGGCCAGAATAACGAACATCCAACCAGTCAAGTTTGCTCTCCTGCGAATATTTACGCCAGGCCTCGCTGCTTTCACGGTAGCCTAACCCCTTTCTTTACGGAAATAAAACCTTGGAGACTCCTCCAGCTCCTGCTGCCGGAAAAAACTTGCCAATCAGGAGAAGGAAAAGCCCCAGGTTTTATTTAATTGCCGTATGATCTAATTTATTTAACTTGCGTTTCAGCTTGCGCTTGCGCGTCGCTTAGCGCTTTGTCGATCTCTTTGCCGCCAAGGTAATTTTGCATTTCGACAACGAGAATATCCTCAATCGCGTACGTATGCATACCGTAGTTCACCCGTGGTATTTGCTCCGTCCATTTCGCGAAGTCTTCTACTACTTTTTGGCCGCCGAAGAATTCGTCCGCTTCTTTATACGCCTCGCCAGCAGCTGCTGCTTTAAGCGTTCCGATAGCGCCGATTTCCTTCACAAGCTTCTGGTAAAGGTCCACGTCAGAGCCAAACGTTTGTTTCAAGAAGTCTGCCGCCGCTTCTTTGCCGTCAACATTCATGACATACCATGAGCTGCCGCCAAGGTTAGATGCGTGAACCGCATTTGGCGCTTTTGCTAGTTTAGGGAAAGGAACGACTGCCCATTTGCCGGATTGTGACGCTTCTGCTTTAACCGACGCCGTAATCCAGTTGCCCGTAGGCACGGTTGCTACTTCGCCGCCGTTGAATGCGCCGACAAATTGACTCCAATCCGAAGTTACTTTTACGATATCTGCGCCCATAAGCTCTTTGTACGTTTCAAATGCTTCCTTCAGCACTTCGTTGCCTGCAAGGTTAGGCGTTGTGCCGTCATCCTTCAAGTACCAAGAGCCAGCGGATTGAATCATCATTCGAATGAGGCCAAGATCGTTAGGATCCTGTGTTAGCAGCGATTTGCCTGTTTTTGTTTTTACTGCTTTGCCGATTTCGATTAGTTTCTGCCAGTCGATATCCTGCAGGTCATCGATTTTGAAGCCTGCTTCTTCCAAGTAATCTCTTCTTACGTACAAGCCCGCCGCGCCGGAATCGAACGGAACGCCGTATTGTTTGCCGTCTAGGCTAGTCGGCCCGATTTTATAATCGGCGAAATCACCCGGTTTAATGAAGTCCGTCAGCTCGAAGAAAGCATCCGGGTAAGCTTGCAGGAAGCTTTGCGCACGGTAATCCTCGATCAATACGATCGTTGGCAAGCTTTTTGTCGTACCCGCATTTAGGCCTGCGTTCAATTTTTGAATGATATCAGCCTGTGCATTCTCTACAATATTTACTTTCAAAGTGGAATCCGGGTTTTTAGCCTTGTAAGCTTCGCTTGCCCGCTCCATCGCTCCGATATTAAATGCCTTATCCCATGCCCATACTGTAATTTCTTTTGTTCCTTCAGCAGTCGTGCCGCCGTTATTCGGTGCATTGTTTTCTTTGCCGCATGCCGTAAGCAGCACGAAGCTGGCTAACATAATAACGAGTAATTTTTTCAATTCCTTCAACCCCTTTTAGTAGCTGTAAGCTCTTTTCTGAAAGCGTTTGCCGGCTAACAAGATTCATTATAGCAACTCGGGAAAATGACTCGTTAGCAATATATTTGTGTGGATTTGTCATTCTATTGTTACCTTTCCCATCGTTAATATGTAACTAGAAATAATTTTGTGAATTGGTACTTTTTTTAGGTCTTATGCAGCGGCAATCTAATTTTCACGCGGGTCCCTTCACCATCGCCGCTCGCAATCGATACGCCAAACGGTTCGCCATAAAGCAGCGTGATCCGGTCATGCACGTTGCGAATGCCGATGCCGGAGAAGAAATGGCTCGTGCTAATGGAGGCATGCTCGGGATTTTCATGGTCATAACCGCTCATCCCTACGCCGTTATCGACGACCTCGCACACCAACGCGTCTTCCTCGCGGGAAATAAGCACATAAATATGGCCTTCGTTGCGGTCTTGGAATGCATGAAAGAAGGCGTTCTCTATGAACGGCTGGATGATGAGCTTAGGAATGTGATATCCATAACAATCATCGGATACAAAATAGTTGACCATAATCTGCTCGCCATAGCGCACATGGTTAATAAAAACATAGTTTTTCAAATTAACGAGCTCTTGGGCTACGCTGATCGTCTCGCTGATGTTGCTTACCGTATTTTGCAAAAGCGAGATGAGCGAGTTTATCGTTGCCGCCGCTTTTTCTTTATTGCCCTGCTGCACTAATATTTTGACGGATGCCAGCGTGTTATATAAAAAATGCGGATTAATTTGCATTTGCAAAGCGGAGAGCTCCGCGTTCCGTTGATCCTTCTGCGTCTGAATCAGCTTCTCGATATAATCGTTCAGCTCATCGAGCATATAGTTATAGGCGTTGCCAAGCTCCTTGATCTCATGGCTGCCTGTAACGGTAATGTAGTTAACGAAATTATTTTCCGTTATGCCTGACATTTGTTTGGCCAGCATCGTTAAGGACTTGGTCAATCTTCTGGATATAAGAAATACGATGATTAGAGCAACAAAAACAATCGCAACGCAAATAAGCGCGACCGTCTTGAAATCGACCATCTCGCTGAGCACCTCTTGCTTATCGATGAGGTTGACCAAATAAAAATCGTACACAGGCAAATAATTGGACAGCACGAGGCTGCTTTTCCCGAGTGCGTTCACATCTTTAAAGCGCAGCTTCTCCTGCTCGATTTCTTTCGCATAGCCAAGCAGATCAAGCTCTTTGCTGCCAATAAGCTCGTGGCGGTTGCTTGATACGACGACACCTGAACGATCCAATATGATCACATCGTTGCCCTTGCTCGTAAAGCTTGAATAAAACCGCTTAAAATCGCTTTCCCTTATCGCAAAATAGAGAATGCCATATTGCTTGCCGCTCGTCCTCTCCATTAGCGCTCTCGAAGCAACGATAGCCGGATCTTCATCGGAAGAACCGGCCACATTTTGTTTATCCAATTGATAAATCAGCTTCTTTGGCTGAATTAACGTATTCACGGTCAAAATGCTGTTTTTAAGCTTCTCCAAGGAGTTTGGCCAATACGAGCTATCCGTTGAGTGGCTATTTTTATTCATGCCCATAATCGTCATCGTAACCGGATACGCCGCTACATTCGATTGAATCCGTTTCATCTGCTGGCTCGCCGAATAGTAGCTGTACAGAGAGGAAAGCGTGTCCATGTCCGGCTTTGTCAAAAAGCCTTTGATCGCGCCATTTTGCATCACGTTGTTGGACGCCGTTACGACCGAATAGTTGAACGACTCAAAGTTGGTCTGGATTTGGCTAATAATTTTCGAGTTCGTAATGCTGAATGTATTCATGAACAGCTTCTCTGACATCTGGATCATCACAATCGAGGTGAGAAGCGATACGGAAATGATGCTGACCAGCGTCACGATAAACATTTTGATAAAAAGGCCGTGATATTTAAATTTGTCCAAAAAGCCTTTCATAACCTAATCCCTCTTTTTGCCGGTATATTGTTTTCTGTAATGGCTTGGCGACAGGCCCGTTAACTTTTTAAATACCTTCGTAAAATAGCTATGGTCCGAATAGCCGACCATCCCGCTAATCTCTGAAATGGACGCCATATCCTGCTGCAAGAGTTCGGCTGCCTTCCCCACTCTAATCTTGTTCAAATATTCGCTAAAGCCTTCCTTATTATGCGATGTGAAATAGGTCGAGAGATAAGATGGATTAAAGTGGAAATGCTTCGCGATTTCCGTTAGACTGAGCGGCTCGGCATAATGCTCCTGAATAAAATGAAGCAGCTGCGTCATGTTGGGATTGCCGCTTGCCGCGCCTCTTGACTCGATAACCGCGCTCGCCTCCGCAATAAAGGAATGGAGCAGGCCAAGAGCCTCGCTAACATGCGTCGATTCGCCGATCGATTTGAAATAAGCATATTTCGCTTCGTCCAGCTTTTTCATATTGGATTCAAGGCGGCCGAGCAAAATCGTAATATTAAAAATAACGTTGCCCAAAAAAGACTTAAACTCAAATACGTCGGTCGTATAATGGCTTGCAAGAACACGGACATGATCCAGCAACATCCCAAACGCCTCTTCAAATTGTCGCCGGTTCATCTGCTCAGTAAAATGATTCATATTAAATGGGCGTGCTTCTTCGGTTGCTCGCGGAAGCTCTCCATGTACGATTAAATGCTGGGATGCCGGGAGGAAGTAGCGATATGCGTTTATTTTCAAAAAGCTGTCCTTATAGTTTGCGCCAAGTTCACCCAAGCCGGTAAACGATTCGCCTATGGTCCAGCCGATCTCAGGAATCTGCTCGCCCATCCTTGCGGCAAGAGTTCGGGCGATGCCCGTCAACCTATCCTGGTCGCGGACATCCAAATTGACAAGGACAACGACCATATTCGGTTCGGTTGGCAGGTGAAAATAAACCGCTTGCGGCATGCTGGCATCGAGTTCATTTGTGATTTCTTCCAGCCGCTTCGAATCAGCCTGCCGCTCCCTGCTTTTGCCCGTCAGCTGCTTCAAATCGGCTCCGAGCAATCGGAATCCATTATGCGGAAACGCTTCCACGATTACGCTGTTATCGACATCAACCTCATAACCCGAGATGAGCTTATCGAGAACAAGCTTAATCGACAGTCCGGCATCATCGTCGGATTCAAGCAGCTGCAAGGAAGGAATTTTCCGGGCTGTGCGCTTCACGATCTCAAGCAGCTGTATCGCTTCCAGCTTCGGCTTTAAAATATAATCCGCGACCCCGCTTTGAAACGTTGACCGGACGTAATCAAACTCGCCGAAGCTGCTTAATATAATGACCTCGATTTCCGGGAACCTCGACTTAATCGCACGGGTCAGCTCTTCTCCTCCCATAATCGGCATTACGATATCTGTAATGACGATATGCGGCTCCAATTGCTCGATCAGCTCCAGCGCCTCTTTGCCGTTCGACGCTTCGCCGACAATTTCAACGCCCTCGTTCTCCCAATTCAGCAGATGTTTAATTCCCTGCCTTGCTAATATTTCATCATCAACGATAAGTACACGACATGAAAATGCCATTTTGTTACCTCCGCCATCCGTATTGTTCCTCACGATATTCATTTGCTGCTTATTCGTAATAGCTGCGAATGACAATATCCTGATCATAATTGCCAAAGCCTTTTCCGTACAAGGTTAGTCCCCCGCGCCCGCGCGAGACATCCTCTGCGCTGATGCGGAACGTCCACTGGTTACTATCCCATGGCACATCCGTTATTTTAACCGATGAAATTTGCAGTCCATCTATGAAGGTTCCTTGTTCATTAATCCGAATAACCTTCATCAGACCGTATTGATTAACATCAGTATGCCACCATGCTGGCGATAATCGTCCTCTCATACTGCCAAAATCTCCTGGACTTGTCCATACGCCAAGCAACTGGTCATTAATCGTAAACCGAATATCGGATGGCCAGTTCTCATTGGTATGAGGCGCTTCCGACCCTATTTCCATGGATATTTCGATTTCCCGTACCGTCTGGTCCTTAAATAAAAAATTAGGTATTTTGTATTCAACAAATCCTCTAGCAAACCACAAAATACCTGCATGGACACGCTCCGGGTCTAAAAAATAGGTCGGATTGTCATAATGCCCGATCATCTTCTCCGTCGTGGCGATTCCGCATGTGGGCGATGCTTCGATATTCGTATAATGCCCCACAGGCACGGATACCTCAGCGAATTTCCTTGCCTCCGGTTCTTTTTTGGAAAGCCTGATTTGGAGATACTCCGTGCAAAGCGAGCAATACTTATAGGTTCCTCCGTTGACTCTTCGCATCCTATAGCTGACTAGACCCGCTTTTTGCAGCTTGCTGACATGCGTGCTTACAATTGCGCTGCTCAAATATAACACTGAAGCGAGCTCTTTAATATGCATCTCTTTTGTATATAATAAATCGATGATTTGCAAACGCACCTCGCTTGCCAATGCTTCATAAACTCGCAGCGATTCCATATCCGTCGTTAAATACATGTTCACACCCGCTTTACAATTAGTAATTTAGTTAATCCTACTCTCTCATATTGCATGCATTTATTTATTATGATAAATATTAAATACGAAATCAACACTTATGAATTAATTAATTTACTAATTCAACTAGGAGGTTCATCTACCATGTCTATGAAATCAACGATGCTTATCGATAAAAATTTTACCGTCTCCGAGGTCGATCCTAGGCTGTATGGCTCCTTCATTGAGCACTTGGGACGTGCGGTATACGGGGGCATATATGAGCCCGGCCACCCAACGGCAGATGAAAATGGCTTCCGCCTTGATGCGCTTGAGGCGATACGGTCGTTAAATGTTCCGATCATTCGTTACCCGGGCGGCAACTTTGTGTCCGGCTACAACTGGGAGGACGGCGTTGGCCCCAAGGCGGAGCGCAGGCGGCTGCTTGAGCTCGCTTGGTGGACGACTGAAACCAATGAAATGGGGACAAATGAATTTGCGGACTGGGCGAAGCTGGTCGGATCTGAGGTCATGATGGCCGTCAATCTTGGCACACGCGGCGTAGATGCCGCCCGCAATCTTGTTGAATATTGCAATCATCCGTCAGGCTCATATTACAGCGATCTCCGAATCTCGCATGGCTACAAAGATCCGCATAAATTCAAAACATGGTGTCTAGGCAATGAGATGGACGGGCCATGGCAAATCGGGGCAAAAACAGCTGTGGAATACGGCAGGCTTGCGAACGAAACGGCTAAAGCGATGCGCTGGGTTGATCCAACCATCGAGCTGGTCGCATGCGGAAGCTCATCGAGCGGCATGAGCACCTTTGCGGATTGGGAAGCTACGGTGCTGGATCTCACTTACGATCAAGTCGACTTTTTGTCGCTGCATACCTATTACAACAACAACGAGAACGATTCATCCAACTTCCTCGCGAAGTCGCTTGATATGGATCAATTCATCTACAGCGTTACCGCTATTTGCGACTATGTGAAAGCGAAGAAACGGAGCAAGAAGAAGCTCATGCTGTCGCTCGATGAATGGAATGTATGGAACTCGATCGGTACAAGCCGCGCCGCTGAGCGCTGGCAGGTAGCGCCGCCAGAGTTTGAGGATGTGTATACGCTTGAGGATGCGCTGGCAGTAGGCTGCTTCCTGATTACGCTGCTTAAGCATGCCGACCGCGTAAAGATGGCATGCATCGCGCAATTGATTAACGTCATTGCGCCGATTATGACGGAAAATGGGGGACCGCTATGGCTGCAAACTACTTATTACCCGTATCTACATGCTTCACTATATGGAAGAGGTACAGTGCTTCACCCGATTACCTCTTCGCCAAAATACGACTCCAAAGATTTTACGGATGTCCCTTACCTCGAAGCAATTAGCGTTTTCAATGAAGAGCTGGGCGAAATAACGATCTTTGCTGTCAATCGCCATTTGTCGGAGAGTCTTGAGCTTGACGTTGACGTTCGCAGCTTCGGCGAGGTCAGCATCACTGAGCATATCGTTTTGGAGAATGAAGATTTGAAAGCAAGCAACAGCAAAGCAAATCCAGGCAACGTCGTTCCTCATAGCCGCGGCACCGCTAAAGCGGATAACGGTCATGTGAAAGCCACGCTTGGCAAAGCTTCGTGGAATGTCATTCGCCTTCAAACCAAAAAAGGCTAGCCCGCACAAAAACCGCCGGATCCTAGGATCCGGCGGTTTTTTTATTAGTGGATATGCAGCATGCGAACCCGCATGGCGCCCGCTGGCGTAGCAACGTTTATTATATCATCTCTTCGGGTCATCAGCAGTTGCTTACCTACCGGGGACAAGAATGAGATGCAATTTTGCTCAGGGTCGGCATCCATCGGATATACAATTTTAAACGTATCCTTCATTTGGTAATCGATATAATCGATCGTAACCTCGCAGCCGATAAAAACAGCAGGCGGCAAACCTGTCTGCACATCGGCAAGCTCGTTCTCAATAAATTGCACATACTCTGCAAGAAGCTGCTGCGTTTGCTTACGCTCTACGCCTTGCTTAGGGAAATAAGCGTCGAGAAACGCATGTTTCTCTTCGCCGAGGTCGATGAGCTGATGAATGAGCTGCTCTCTGAAGCTGCCTGCTTGAACACTATGGTTCATAGTAGACTTCACCTCCTAAAGACTCATTGCGCGGCAACAATCCTCGAACATTTGATTGAACCATATTCTGCTCCTCCTTATAAAAATATAGACCTCTACGCAGGGAGGTCTTGTTCCCATATTATCAGACTTCCCATAGAAGTCCAGCCTCTTCTCTTTTTCATCCTTAATAGCTTGCATTTCAGCTATCTAATAAAAAGAACCCTCTGCTAGGAAGACAGTAACTAATCGTTACTCTCAGCCGGGCAGAGGGCTCTTCTATACGATTATACATTCAAATTATGGCGTAGTCGCCTCATCGGTTGCTGCCGGATCCATCGTCTCTTCAGGCGTATTATTCACGCCGTCCGTTATGGCATTGCTATTCCCGTCACCATTTACATTCGCGTCATTGTTGCACGCTGAGGCGGTAAATACGACAGCAATGCTCAGCATTGCGATCATGATCAATTTGGCTGCGCTGCGGTTTTCGTTATTCTTTTTCATCCGTTTATTTCCCCTTTCAGCTGGTTGAGTAAGTTTGCTTACGCAATACTTAACCAAATGGGGAAGTTTGAAACGATTTTGTTCATGAGAAAATATTCAGATTTCATTTATAACAAAAAAAAAGACCGTGCCCGGTCTCTTTTCTTTGAAAGCAACTATGAAAACGTCATTTTTAATAAAAAGATTCCGAGCGCGCTTCTGTAAAATGAAATAAGCCTGTTCGATGATTAGAATCTCTGATTTTATCCATAATCTGGCATAAACTGATCATTGAGTCAGCATCTCTCGTCGACGAGGCGATCTGATAAAGGGTATTAAAGCTTCCTAATGCATACTCCTTATTAACGGACCCGTTCTTAAGGTTAGTAAGTACACGCTCGATCTCGCTGTTAATGAACCATACAATTCTTTTCCGAAAATTTAAATTCGAATTATTCATGAGCAACCCTCCGCTGTCGATGAAATAGTACCTGTTAAGTATAGCTCTGAGGCAACTAAAACGTTGTCGAAGCGCGAAGTCGAATAATATTTTTTTCCAACAAAAATCCTGTTTCTTCTCGGCAGGGGCGTTTAGACCGAAATACTCTCGCCTGGCTTTAAGACTGTTCCTTTAAGCCCCTTGCTCTCAAGCTGCCGCACAAAATGATCTGCTTCCTGCTGAATAACAGGGAATGTATTGTAATGAATAGGCACAACCAGCTTTGCATTATACCATTCTGCCGCCTGAAGGGCGTCTTCTGCACCCATCGTATAGTGGTCCCCGATTGGAATAAACGCGATGTCGATAGCATGGCGGTCGCCGATCATTTTCATATCGCTGAACAAAGCCGTATCTCCAGCATGGAGAATGTTAACGCCATCAATGCTCACGATATAACCTGCAGCCATACCTCCATACAAGATCGTTTTTTCCTCTTCCAGCACGATGCCCGAGGAATGGAAGGCTTGTACCATTTTCGCTTTTGCGAATCCAAGATCCACCGTACCGCCGATATTCATATCAATCGTTTTGACACCCTTCCAAGACATATAGGCCGCAAGCTCGGCAATCGCCACTACCGGCGCATCATTGTTTTTGGCAATCAGGTCAGCATCCAAAATATGATCGACATGCGCGTGCGTCAGCAAAACCGCGTCCGTCTGAATAGCCTCGGGCTTTGTAACAGCTAAGCTGTTGCCTCTAAGAAATGGATCGATAATAAGGGATTTGCCTCCCGAGATGATTTGAATGCAAGAGTGACCATGATAAATAATGTCCATGTTATGAAACTCCTCCTCTTTCCTTTTTCTCCATCGATTAATGATTGCCTTGCAACACTTATCTTATAACATGACAGCTGCCCTTCGCTACTTCACCCGCGCGATGACGCGAGCAATTGATGAATCCGCCTGTATACGAAGCGGCAGCGCGATGATCTCAAAGGCGCTAATGCCCGCGAGCCGCTCTACGTGCTTCAAGTTTTCGATGATGAGAATATGATTCTCGAAAAGTTTTTTATGTATGTCAAATGGATATTTATCGGGGGAAGGCGTATCCAAGCCGATCATTTTCACCCTTTTCCGAATAAGCAAGTCTACAAATTGCCCAGTCAGCACCGGATAATCCGTAAAGTAAGATGGCTCGCCATACAGCTCCCCATGGCCGGAATATACGATGACGATTTGTTCCTCTTTGATCAGCTCTTCGTATTCTTCTTTATAGGCAATCGCGCTAACGCCACGTACGTCCAGCAAGACGGCATCGCCAACGAATTGCTCCACGGGAAATTCATCGATATACTGCTGAACGTCCAATAAATGCATCGGCCCATCAATGTGAGTGCCGGCATGCATGTTGATCGACAGCTGATGATTGTTGTAACCATCCTGGCTAATATGCTTGGATTGCTCCAATACGGTGTCCGCATCGCCCGGATACACCGGCATTAAATGCTGGATCGTATGGGTAAGATCAATAATCACTTGGCTTAGCAGCTCCCTTCGACAAAGATTCTCTTCGACTATAGCATAAAAGCAGCATGAGCGAGAATAGTTCCATCTGAGGAAGGCAGCGCTATCTATTTATTGGGTAAGTATCTGAATTGAATAGCTGCTGGGGCGCAGGACGCGTGGTTCATTCGGGTTTAAACGGATGGCTGCAGCACAGCCGACATCGTGAGAAGCGACTGCTTCATGACCGCTTGCTTGACTCTCTTCTGCTGAAGCGGCACGGTAAGCTGAAAAAAGGATTCATCCTGCATAATCGCGATAAGCGCTTTTGTTGCCGTCACGGCAGCAAGCGGTTCGCTCTCGAGCAAATAATAGGCCGCTTGATAGGCGTAAATCTCGTGCCGCTTTAGGATGTCTGCCTTTTGTTGAAGCTCTCGTTTCCTGCTTGGTGTAAGCATCTTCACCGGACGTATTCACCGCTTCAGTCGTATAATTCAACTATATACGAGTTCGGAGCGTCCACCTAGTACCATGTTTGTGTAGTACTTGACAGCGTTTAATACAGCCGATTCATCAATTCGATCTTTTGCTTCATATATGCAACGGCTTCCAAAGGCTCTTTAATTATAGCGTCTCCTGCCAGCCTCCAAATCTTATCGATATAAAAAGGCATATCCTCTGCCGCGATTTGAATCGCTGCTGTTCCGCTGCCATCCTCGGCGCGCTCGATATAAGGAGCAAACCGGGCATCGGATTCGAGCTGCCATACTCCTCTTGGCGTCAATGCCAGCAGCAGCTTAATCTGTTCCAAATGGCTTTTCTGAGGTACATGCAGCAGCGTTTGCCGCTCAATATCTTCCTTGCATGGGATCGAATCATTGAGCGATGCGGCTAGTACCCGATCAGCTCTGAACTGTCTTATTTCTTCACGTGCAAAGCAATAGGCTGGGCAGTACCAATAACCGGAGCTCGCATAAAGGCCGATCGGCTGAATATCCCGCTTCGTTGTGCTGCTCCCCGAGCGATATTCAATCGTAACGACGCTGCGAACCATAATCGCCTGCAGCAACGTTTGAAGCACTTCCGGTGACATTTGCCGATGCGGGCTATAGATCATCACTCTATTTTTTAAGCGGTCAATCTGCTCCCTTATGTCGGCAGGCAGATAATGATAAAACTTATGCAGCGCTGAGCCTGCCCCCTCGCCAAAAGGCAAAGAGCCAAAGTATTCCAAAGACTGGCACGCGAAAAAAATAGCGATTGCTTCGCCTTCCGAGAAGCTGATCGGCGGAAGCAATCTTTCTTGCAGCAGCTTATAGCCGCCGCCTCTGCCCTGGATAGAATAGATCGGCACGCCAAGCTCGCTCAGCTCCTGCAAATCCCTTGTAATCGTCCGGCTGGACAGCCCAAATTCATCGGCCAGCTCTCCGACGGTAAAAGACTTTTTCGCATTGATCCTCATAATAAGCTGAATTAATCGCTGTGACTTTTGCATAGGCAGCCCCCCGCTCTCACTCGATCCTTTGATTTTATTCCACAAATAAGACAATAACTGACTTATTTAAATGATACCATCAAGTTGTATTCGAGTTCAAACGATGATCAGTGGAGGAATGGCGATGACAACACAAAAGCATAACCAACAAACGGTAGGGTTCGTATTTGTGAATGGAGCCGGGCTTGCGAGCGGCATCTGGAGCAAGGTGGCCGATGGATTGGAGCACCCATGCTTGCTGGTTGATTTTCCGCTTAGGGAAGGTACGATTGAAGCAAGGAAAGAGCTTGCTTTGGCGGATTATGTGACTCATATGCAAAAGCAGGTGAATGAGTGGGGAGTGCATAAGTTTATTTTAGTGGCACACTCGCTTGGAGGCGTTCTTGCGCTTAAGCTCGCTTCCTTATTTGCCGATCGCCTGGTCGGTTTTGTCGCTGTTGGAGCAGCCATTCCGAGAAATGGCGGTTCATTTCTATCGGTTCTGCCTTTTCCGAAACGGATTCTATTGGCTGCTATTATGCGGATAATGGGCACAAAACCTCCAGAGTCCGCGATGCGTACAGGATTATGCAACGATCTTACGCCAGAGCAAGCATTGGAAATTACGAATGGCTTTATTCCGGAGTCCATGCGTGTGTATACAGATCGTGTCGATGCTTCCATCCCGGACGTACCAAAGCTGTACGTAAAGCTAATCAAGGATAAGGAATTTGGACCAGCCCTCCAAAATAAAATGGCCTCTCATCTTTCCCCTCAATACGTTCAACGTTTAGAGACCGGACATTTGCCTATGCTTAGCGATCCAACTGGGTTGAGACTCCTATTGCAGAACTTCTTCCTTCATGTAAATGGATAGAAAAAACGACAAGCCGCAGAGATTAATCCTCTTTGGGCTTGTCGCATAGGCAGCTATTTTAGTTGATCCAATAGATTGCGGAAGCTCTTAACCGCCGCTTCTTCCTGCTTTTTAATCGCTTGAAGCAGCCCTATCGATTTGCTCGCATACAAATCGTTATTAGGCTCCCCGCCTTCCGGAAAAGGAAACATGTGATGCAGCGCTTCGTAATTGGAAGCTATCTGCTCGTATTGCTGCGCCGCTTCCCGCAATAGCTCCCGTATTTGAATATCTTCTTCCGAAGCCTCCGGCCAGCTCGTCAACATCTCATTCAGAAATGGCGCTGCTTGCTTGCGCCCATCCATAATAACCGCAATATTGTAGGCATTGCCGTTTGGCTCCACCGTTCCCGCCCGGAATGCATCGCACCATACATCGTACGCTTGAATGCCTTTAACTGAGCTTGCAGGGATGCTCGAAGGCTCCCCATCGTAGTGCTCCACTATCATTTCCAAGGCTAGGCGCAGCTGCTCCTTCCGATTGCTCTCAATCGGCTCATCAAGCGCTAAGACAAAAATCTCCTCGAGCACGCTGCGGCCCAAATTTTCATAAGCAAGCGTATCTAACCGGCAGCACTCATAGGCGTGAAGCAGTCTTTCTTCATCGTCATAGCCATAAATAAGGCCAAACTCAGGAAAAAAAAGATCCCAAGCCAGCACAGGGTAACCCTGCTTTATCGAACGATGGATCAAGTCGAGCGCATCCGGCAGCGCATGATGGATCTCCCTTTTAACCATGGCGTCCTTCCCGATTAACGTTTGGTCGATTAAGTTCGTATTCGGGCCAATAGCCGTATTCATGCCATCAACAAATTTGGCGCGGTAACCTGCGTTTTTTAATCCACGAACCATTACTTCGCCAAACGGATAGGCAGTTGGCCCCGCGATATGAATGCTCTCCGGAACGATATTGATTCGGAATGCTTGGCCCGTCAAACCCATGACCATCGGATAGGTCAGCTCTTTATTCGTGTATTTCAGCATCGCATACAAAGAATCTACTGCCGTGTTCCATGTCCTCGCGTTCGCAAAAGTATCGCTATTCGGTAAAATCGCTTTGCTCATCCATCCCATATCCCTTCTCGTCTTAACATAGGTGTCAACCGTTACGCGGAGTCGTTCCTGCATCACTTTTTTCCGAGATCGCGAAATAATTTGATAAACATTGGCGGATGAAAGCTGGAACAGCTTCGCAATCTCCGGCGGCGACAGCTGGTCAAAAAAATGGGATTCGAAGATAACCCGCTCCCTTGGCTTGAGGCAGCTAATGATCTGCGTCAGCACATGCAGCGTCTCCTTCTGCATGAGTCGCTCCTCCGGAAGCTCCTGCCCGGATGATCGCTCCTCAGCCGAACGATTCAAACGGCGCAAAATGCTATCCAGACCGCTCAGACCATCGGCATCGCTATCCAGCTTCGACGGCATTAGCGCAAGCTCCGTGAATGTCCGTTCCTTGCTAACAGGGCTGCTCTTTAGCCTGGTCATGGCCTGGTTGCGTACGATGCGGTGAACCCATGGCAAGAAACGCTCAATTTCCACTAGCTTCCCAAGATGCATAAAGGCTCTGATCAAAGCCTCCTGCACGATGTCCTCAGCCAGAAACGATTCCTGCGTAATGGTTTTGGTGTAGCCGTAAACCTGCGCTCTATGCCTTCTAACCAGTTCGCCAAAAGCTTCATGCTTGCCAGCTTGCGCATGCCTAACTAGCTCCCCATCCTCAAGCTGATCCCATTTTTGCTCATTGTCATCCAAGTTAATCAAGTTCATACTCCTCGCAAAATAAAGTTGACCTACTCTATAGACTCGCGGTCCATGCGATTTCTGACAAAAAAATGACTCCCTTCTCAAAAAGGAGTCATTGGTATGCTGACTAACTAAATATTAAGTCAAAGGAACCTGTTTGGACAAGCGCTCCAATTTATCTAGATACGGATTGATTTCAGCTTGCATCCCTTGCAGCGATTTAAGCACAGCCTTGTTTTTCTTCACGATTGACGCTGAGGGACTGCTATTTAAAGCCGCGGAATAATTTTTCTTCACGGCACCTTTCGTATACTGGATCGTATCGAATTTCCCATCCTTCCAAACCTTTCTCATGCCAACATTGGTGCCAAACAGCTGTAAATTCAATTTGGAATCTTTGTAATTGAAGCTGTAAGGCTGGTCAGCTAAAGAATGAGCAACGGAATAACCCGCTACAAAACGATCATTAGCAAAAGTGCCATATTGGATTTTATGCGATTCAACCTTGCCGTTATGGTCAATGACCTTTGTAAAATAAGAGCCGCTGCCGACTTTCAAATCGTTTTTCCATTGTCCGTCGTATGTAAGCACATATTCTTTGTTATCGTTCTTAAAGTCGGTCTTGTACTTGTTCACATACTTGCCGTTCCCCGTACGCTTGCCATCAACCCAGTCTCCGGAGTATGTTTTCGTTTGATACCATGTCATCGTGCCTTTACCATGCGGTTTGCCATTCTTTAATTGTCCGAAGTAAAGGACGTTCTTGGAAATAACTAAATACTCTTTCTTAGCAGCCGCGCTGGCAGTGGATGCCCCCCATGCCGATGTTGTGAAAACAAATGCCAAGATCAAACTAAATGCATAAAATGTTACTTTTTTCATAGGCAATCACTTCCCTTTCTGTATATGTTTAGTTTCATTCTATTAGGATAATAAACACGTTATGCGATTTCGAAACAGGATGCAATAGTAAAATAGGCCTTTCCTCCAACCGGGAAGAAAAGCCTAATGAACAAAAAAGTACTTATGCCTTCCGATTCACAAAATAAATGCTGAGCAGAATGAGTACTAAGCCAAGCAAAAGCGTGGCGGTAAACGGTTCGTTAAGAAATAAAGTTCCGGTTAAAATCGCGACTAGCGGAATCAGAAACGTGAAGGAGGCTACCTTGCTTGCCTCGCCAGAATCCATTAGCTTATAGAAAACCAACCACCCGATCGCGATGACAAAAACGGAAATGAACAGCAGTGTCATCATGAACGCTGGCGTCCAATGGACGTCGGACCAGCTTTCTACGCCTGAGCCCAAAGATGTCATAAACAGACCGCCGATCAATAATTGCAGCGCAACAAGCCAAATCGGATCGACGCTTGGCCCCTTCTTCTTCACGTAAATCGTACCCAAAGCCCAGCTGAGCGAAGATCCGAGGGCAAGCAATATGCCTGCAACTGAAATATGGCCGGACAAGCCTCCCGCCCCGCTGCAAATAATGCCCACGCCAGAGAAGCCAAGCACGAGCCCCATAATTTTCAAGCCATTCATCGATTCTCCGAGCCACAGCCATGAGAAAAACCCGACGAGTACCGGCTGCAAAAATACGATGGCCGAGAACAAGCCTGCCGGCAAATATTTTAACCCGATCGTTTGCAAGCCATAATATAAGATGACGTTCACGATAGCCGAAATCACATAAATCAACCATGTTTCGCGAAAATGCAATCGTTTATAGCGCGGAATTGCGATGACTAGCAGCAGCACGCCGCCGAGCAGCGTTCTTATTCCGGAAAAAAGCACCGGCGGCATGAACGAAAGCGCATATTTGGAAAGCGGCCAATTGACCCCCCAGACGATGACTAAAAATAAAATTAACAATACGGTATGTTTTTTTGACAGCTTTTGCATGATGAAGGACCCCTTGTTGTATGTCTGACGAAATAAAGAAATGAAATCACAAGCTTGATGGAGAAATCAGAAAAGGAGCACCCTAGGCTGCTCCTTGTTTTAATATGGGGCTGACGGCCGCTCTGACGGAGTAGCCAAATCTTCTGCTGTAATGGCAAATAGAGCATGGTCTTCCCAAATGCCGTTAATTTTCAAATATCTGCTTGCTAGCCCTTCATGACGGAAGCCTGCTTTCTCCAGCACGCGGATCGAGGGCTTGTTTCTAGGCATGACGCCTGCCTGAATCCGGTGTAGGCCAGCTTCTCCCAAGCCATATTGAACGCATAATAAGACTGCCTCCGTTGCATATCCTTTGCCGTTATGCTCCTGATCAAGAAAATAACCAAGGTTCGCATTTTGAAACGGACCGCGCGCAACGCCGGATAACTCAATTCGCCCAATGAGTTGATTGGTTTCGTTTAAAAATATGCCAAAGGGAAACGCTTGATCATTTTCGGCTGCCTTCCTGCCATTCATGACCTGAATGCTTTGTTCTTCAAGCGTGTAATAATGTTCAGGCCGGATGGGCTCAAACGGCTGCAAAAAAGCAAAGTTTTTTTGCCTTAGAGCCAGAAGCTCCGCCGCGTCATTGCCTTCAAGCAGCCTCAAATAAATTGCAGTACCTTTCATTGCCATTCTGTCCCTTCATGCTGTCGTTACGCAGCCAGCTCAGCTGAGCATGCTGCAAATGATAATCTTCAAGCATTATACGTGAGCTCACATGCCCCGTCAATGGTTGCCTTCGCCTCGCGGCTCCTAAGACGCTCTGCCAAATCAACAGCTTGCTGCATGTCTTCATGCTGGCTCGACCAGTGCCAGCTCCCGTATCTGCCAATGCTGTAGATATGGTTGCTTTCCAGATACCGGTGAAGAGTCGCTGTTAAGCTTTGGTTTGGCATGCAGTAATTATGCTCCAAATAAATCGGCTTTAAGGTGATGACATCGTTCACATCGTCGATGACCCCTATCTCGATCAGCTCCTCGATAATGATCGGCAGCAGCTTCAGCGCGTCATCTCTTTGCTCGAAATACAAGGGCGAGCATTCCACATAGATAGAGCTGTAGCCCTGAGGCGCCAAGGCTGGCTCAACGCTGCTATAAAAGCCCATTCGATAAAAATGGTATTTCATCTCCGGCACATAAACCCAGCTTTTGCCCGCGTGGAACGGTTTTTGCCTAACGCCTAGATTCACAATCAGCCCTTTGCTCGAAACGAGCCGGTCCGCCAGCCGCCCATAGTGTGGCTCAGCATCCTCGATCATGTGTATGAGTGTCGGCAAAGGAATCGTAGACACGATCGTATCCCAAGGGCGCTTCTGATTGTTCACGACCATCGTTTTATTTCGTAGATTGATCGATTGCAGATGGGCATTTAAGCTGACATTGGCGTGCTTTGATAGAAACATCGGAATCGCTTGCGCTCCCATATCGCCCTTCGGATACACAAAGGAAGAATTGTAACCAGCAGCATTGTCGCTTACTCGCACATTCCGAACGGTTTCAAATTTGCCGGTATCGATGCTTGTTAAATCCTCTACCCCAAACATTTTAATATTATAGTCGCGAAAAAAAGCATCAAATAAAGTCCGCCCATACGAATGAAGCAGCATTTCATAATAGTTGGTATACGATATTTTCTCAGCCTGAATCGTTTTTAATTCCCGGTCTACGCGCCGAACGAAGTCAACATCCGGATTAGCCATATAGCTTTGTTGAAATGGGAAATCGTACAGCCTGCCTTCTAAATAGACGTAAGCAGAACGATTATGCTTGACTAGCGGCAGCCCATCGAGCAGCTTCAATGCGCCAGGGGCATGTTGATGGTGGAACCAATGACCGCCCACGTCAAAGCCAAAGATGCCAGCCTCCGTATTCACCTTGTAGGATAATGCTTTCCCGCCTAAGGATGAATGTGCTTCAAGCACGGGAACATTTCCAAATGCTTTGGCAAAGGATAATCCCGTTACGCCCGCTCCAATTACGGTAAAAGCCATTAGTTCCTCACCCCGCTCCCTTTTCTTTTCCGCCTGCTTTTGATTCGGCGGTAAGACCCATCGCTTCCTTGATAACGGCGTTTACAGCTCGGACATCGTATTTTTTAACCGCCAGCTCCCTGCTCTTCACACCCATCCTCAGTATCAGAGCTGGATTTAAAATAAATCTCTCCATCGCTTCAGCCAAAGCGGATACCTCTTTTGCCGGGACTAAAAACCCATTATGTCCGGAGACAACCGTTTCCCTGCAGCCCGGCGCGTCCGTCGTAATAACCGGCAACCCCATCGCCATCGCTTCAAGCGCCGACTTAGGCGTGCCCTCCCTATAGGACGGCAGAACAAATACGGAAGCCTCTTTTAAATAAGGACGCACGTCCTCCGTTTCCCCGATATAAGAAATGTGGCCTTCCTCTATCCAGCTTGTCACCACTGCCCTATCGATTGCGGTTGGATTGCTGTCAAACGGACCTAGCAATTGAAAGACGGCGTCCGGGTACTTTTCTTTTAACCGCCTGGCAGCCTCAACATATTCGACAATGCCCTTGTCTTTGATCAAACGTGCGATAAGCAAAAAAACGACCGGCCGCAGCGGCCTAGCGCTTAATTTAAACTTGTCGAGATTGACGCCAGCGCCGCCTACGATCAATGCCTTATCGCTTCTCAATAGCTGCAAATGTTGAAACAGCTTTAAATCGTCAGCATTTTCGAATAAAACCTTCGTGCATCTATCCAGCGCAAACCTATACAGCATTTTTACAAATGAAAATAAAGCGGAAGGTTTTCCTGATTGTGCATTGAACGCATAGCCTAGACCCGTAATCATCAACAATACATGCTTAACATTTGAACATGCAGCAGCAATAGAACCGTACAAAACAGGCTTTATGGAATAGCAGCAAAGGATATCCGGCTGATGGCGCTTAAAGGCTTGGACCATTTTGAACATGCTGTATAGATCGTAAAACGGATTTAAGCCTGTATTTTTAATCGGGATGTGAGCGTACACCACGCCAATGGAGGCAAGCTCTTTGTGATAAGGATTGCTAGGCGCTGCTGCTATCACTTCATGCCCTTCCAGCGCCAAAGATTGAATGAGGTCCCAGCTAAAGTTCTTATAATACTTGGCATACGGAACGACGAGCATAATTTTAGCCATATGGTTCCCCCCCGGCTATTCTTTAGGAATGGATGTCCACCTTGCTTAGCATGAAGCCGATACTGGCAAAGACAACAATGGCAGCCGTTATGGAATAAATCATAGAAGCGCTGTAGAACGTACCCGCCAAGGCGGCTATCCCGAGCAACAGGCCAAAACCATAGGTAAAGATCACTGTCTGTTTAATCGAAAACCCCATTTTCACCATTCTTTTGGCAAAATGGTCATTGCTCCCGAGCAAAGGTGATTTGCCTGCCTTCATTCTTAATAAGGAAATATAGATCGTTTCAAATATAGGAATGCCTAGCACAAGCAATGGCGCATAAACCTCGTTCCCCTCGCTCACATCACTCCATTTCACTGCCGCGCTTGCAAGCAGAAATCCGATGGCTAAGCTCCCGGCATCTCCGAGAAATATTTTTGCAGGTTTAAAATTAAAAACGAGGAAGCCGAGGCATGCACCTGCAAGCGCGCACAGCAACAAACCATAAAACAGCTCCCCCTTGCTAAACATGAGCAGGGCAATGAAAAAAGCAGCAATCCCGCCAATGCCAGAAGCAAGCCCGTCCATAATATCAACCAAATTAAAAGCATTGGAAATGCCAATCATCCAGATGAAAAAGAAAATACCATTTATAAGCGTGTTTTGATGGATGAAAAATTCCAATCCTTGCGTCCATACGATGACAGTCGCCAAGCATTGAAAGGCAAGCTTCGTAAGCGGACTTATGCCGTACATATCATCAAATAAACCTAATGATACGATAAGCAATAGACCAAGCAGCAATCCCGCATGCTCGGCATTTATCGATGGTACGAATAGAGTCAGATGTATGATTAGCGTTAAAATGATTGCCATTAAAATCGATAAACCGCCGAGATATGGGGTAGGCTCCTTATGCCTTTTCAAAGAAGAATTCGGATGGTCGACAATGCCTAGCTTTTTAGCCGTTATGATTGCAATTGGCGTTAAAAGGAGAACGAATGCGGCTGCAAGCATAAAAGCGGTAATAAGCATAGCTGGAGCTTGTCCATTATTCACTTTTATCTCCGTTCTTAATAAATGTTTTATAGTTCTTAATAAAGGATATCACACTGCTTCTGGATTAATCCACCAGTTATTTCAAATGGTTCATTATAAAATTCAGACGGTTCAAAGCGATTTATTTTTTTCAAAAAAAAATTTTCATGATTGTATATATTTACAAATGACTCGACATAATAACCTTACATCCAACGAAGGAGTGAACTAACATGAGCAGAAGAAATTCAAACACATTAGTAGTACCGCAAGCAAAGGCAGCACTTGCACAAATGAAAACGGAAGCAGCACAACAACTGGGCGTTCCGTTCTCGCAAGATGGATACAACGGCAATTTATCCACTCGTGATGCAGGTTCGATTGGTGGATATATTACAAAAAAATTGGTGCAAATCGCAGAACAACAATTAGGTCAACGCAACTTCTAGCAAAAGCCAAAAAGCCCTCCATTATCTTCGCGATAATGAAGGGCTTTTTTTATGAGCTATTTTTGAAGATGGTACGGAACCGTCGCAATGACCACATCTTTTTGCGTAAACAGATAGGCGCGGAGCATTAAACTTGTCTGGTTGTGCAGAAAATAATGCCACCAATGCTTCGTAATAAATTGTGGAATGAGAATCGTAATATGATCGGTCTCTCCCGTTTTCCATTCAATCGTATCAATAAACCGCATTAGCGGCCTAATGATGCTCCGATAGCTGGAACGAAGCACAATGAGCCGAACGCCAGGGTTCCATTCCTCCCACTTCTTCTCCATGCGTTCAATGTCTTCGTCATCAAAGCCCACATATACGGCAACCACGTTATCGGTTAGCGATTTGGCATAGCTAAGCGAGTGATTAACGACACGTGTTATGCCCGCTACGGGAACAACAATCGTACTGCCTTTTATGACCGGCTTATCATTTGCCATATTGATCCGCAGCTCATCAGCCATATTCCGGTAATGACGGTGGATACCATAGAAAATAAAGATGACGATCGGCAGGAAAATAAACACCATCCAAACGTGGCTAAACTTCGTAATGATGAAGATCAATGTGATCGCAAGCGTCGTCAGCATTCCAATCGTGTTAATAACAAACCGCGATAGCCAGCCTTTTGGCTTCAACTTCAACCATCTTACCATCATCCCAAGCTGGGATAGGGTGAACGGAATAAACACGCCTACCGCATAAAGCGGAATTAAATTTTCGGTATTGCCATGAAAGGTTATAACAAGGAGTGCGGATAGGATTCCTAAAATGATAATGCCGTTTGAAAATCCCAAACGATCCCCGCGAGCCATAAACATATTTGGCATATATTTATCTTTAGCCAGCATAAAGGCAAGCAGCGGGAATGCGGCGTAAGCCGTATTGGCTGCGAGAAATAAAATCAGAGCGGTTACTGCCTGTATCCCGTAATAAATGACTCCTCTGCCGAATGTGGCATTGGCGATTTGCGATACGACCGTTTCTTTCTCGCTCGGGACAATGCCATACCAGTAGGCTAGCAAACTAATGCCGATAAACATTGCGCCAAGAATAGTCCCCATCATAATAAGCGTCTTTGCCGCATTCCGGTCAGCAGGCTGTTTAAAGTTAGGAATCGCATTCGACATCGCTTCAACGCCAGTAAGCGCTGAGCAGCCGGAGCTGAACGCTTTTAACAACAAAAACAAACTAATATTCGAGACCGCCGAGCCCATCTCCGGCACAGCCGCATGAATGCCGCCTGCTGCATATTTGATCATTCCGGAAATAATAAGCACAAATATTGCGATTACAAACAAATAGACAGGCATGGCGAGAACGGAAGCGGATTCCGTAATTCCCCGCAAATTGATAATCGTCAGCATCAGAATCATCACTAACGCAATGCTGACTCTATGATCATGAAGCGATGGGAAGGCCGAGGTAATGGCATCCGTTCCAGCCGACGTGCTGACAGCGACAGTCAGAATATAATCAACAAGCAGTGAGCCGCCCGCCAGCAAACCAGTCGAGACGCCTAAATTGTCTTTGGCAACGATATAGGCACCGCCGCCTGTCGGGTAAGAAAATATCGTTTGGCGATACGATAAAATTAAAACTAATAATAGACCGAGCACAGCCAGCGAGATCGGAATCGAATACCACACTGCCGCAAATCCGACAGCCATTAACACGATCAAAATCTGCTCTGTACCATAGGCAACCGATGACAGCGCATCGGAGGATAATACAGCTAACGCCTTTAGCTTGCTTAGCTTCTCGCCTTCAATTTCCGCGCTTTTCATCGGGCGTCCGATTAATAACCGTTTAAATCTGCTAACCATGAAGATGCCCCATTTCAATTCATTGGATGATAATCTTTACGTCCTTGGAGTACATTCTCCCTTTAGCATGTTCGCATGTTCATTTGTTATGCACCCTTTTCATCCAACGCTCTAACAGAAGGCCAATCCTAAAATGGACAAAAAAAGCCGCAGGAAAGTAAGGACTTTCCCACGGCTTCTCCAAAAAATATCGGTAGGCACGCGAATAATTCCTCTTCTGGACGCTTACGAGGTTAGCTGACGGATTCGGGCGCAAAAGTCGCCCTAAACTTCGTAAATGAAGTTATTCACCCCTGAGATTAGATCGTATGATCAGCACTCTATGGTTTCCCCGCTTCTTTTTCAGAACTCAGCGATTTAGGTTTATAGGCTATACAAGATATCGTGATTGATCTCGTTTTGAATCATACTCCTTCCAAAAAATATTGTAAAGGAACATAAATAATCGAATTGATTTCAAATCCCGCTATATGAATCCATTTAAACGCTTACATCCCATACAATCTTTTCGTATCGCTCTTATGCTCTCTATCTCAATAGCAATTACCCGTTCAACATAGCAATCCGTAAGAAACCTAGGTCAGTTCGGTATGATAATATGTAAGAAGGATAACTTCTCAATAAGCGGAGGAAAGGATGTAGTACAATGGCTAAATATACGACCTTTATCAAGTCGGAGGATGCTAGAGCGCAAGCCGAGTTTTATATCCAGGCATTAGGCGGTGAGATCCAGTCTCTGATGACGCACGGGCAATTGCCAAACGCCAGCGATGAGCTGAAGGACAAGGTTTTGCATCTCTGTGTACGGGCTGGGGGCGTTAATTTCTTCATGTCGGATTCCGTATTTGAGCCGCTAGTTAGAGGAAACAACGTTCATCTGGCACTTGAGTTCAAAACGGAAGCCGAAGCACGGCAAGCCTTCGACAATTTAGCAGCAGGCGGCCATATTAGCCAACCGTTGGAGCCGGTATTTTGGGGTTCATTATACGGTGAAATCGAAGATAAATTCGGAATCAAATGGATGATAACTACAGCGCAAGAAGTGAGCCAAGCCTGATTCAATCCACCATTTATTTGCTTCTTTGAGGAGGTCGGCCATCAATCTGGTCGGTCTCTTTTTGCTTTGGAGCTAAAATAAAACAAGGGTTTGTCCCCGGAGGTGTCGAATAGTGCCCATGATGGTTCATTCTATAGCATACGATTAGGAGGATGGCGAATCATGTCGTTCTTATTCAAAGCCAGCGATTACCCGCAAAGCCCTGGCTGTTATCTCATGAAAGATGCTGACGGCCGTATTCTCTATGTTGGCAAGTCCAAAAATTTGCGGAGCAGGCTGCGCTCTTATTTTACTAAAAATCATACGCTTAGAAAAATAACCCAGCTCGTTGATGAAATATCATCGATTGAGGTTGTGCTTGTAAATAACGAATCAGAGAGCCTGCTGCTTGAAAACAATTTAATCAAAATACATAAGCCTCCCTATAATCGTGCGTTAAAAAAAGACAATAGCGGCTATGCTTATTTGCAGCTTACAGCAGACCCCCTGCCTCGGCTCGATGTTTATTACCGTAATCGGAAACGCAGTCAGATTGCCGCTGATTCCGCTTCCCTTCCCTTGCATCGTCTGGGTCCCTTCAAAAGTGCCCGCTTTCGCGACGCTTTGCTCGAATTCGTAACGGAGCATTACGGCCTCCGCACCTGCAAAACGATGCCCAAGCAGGTATGCCTGCTGTACCATATCGGCAAATGCAGCGGGGTCTGTGAAGGCAAAATATCCAAGAGTGAATATTTGGAGCATACCAGGCAGGCGTCCGAGCTTCTCGCTAATCGTGGGCAAGGCTTGATCGAAACGCTTTATGCGAAGATGGAGGCTTATGCGGCAAAAATGGAGTTTGAGAAGGCGCAGCAGATGCTGCTAAGCATTCGCAATCTGGAGCAGGCATCTGACAAGCAAATCGTCGATCGTGAGGCGGCCATCGATCAAGATGTGCTTTACTTCGGGGAAACGCATGTGCTGGTAGCTAAGGTTCAAGAAGGCATGCTGCGGGATTTTCAAATGTTGGAACTTAAATCTGCGGATGTAGAAACAGCTTATGACCAGTTCATTATGACGCGTTACGCCGAGAATAGCCCTGATGAATTGATTGTGAACGTCATAAATGACCAGAAGCTTGTGCGTGCAGCCATTAGAGGAAAAACGAAAAAGCTGCTCACCATTACACAGCCGAAGCGCGGGCTAAAATTCGATTTGCTCCAGCTGTGCAAATACAACTATGACTATCGAATCGAGCGGCTTCGCTGCGGGCAGGAACAGCCGGTCCCTTAAAATCGCTTTATTTTTGAGCAACCTTAGCCATATCCCTGCTCTCCAAGATGGAAGTTTCATATCCTCTGCTCACGATGTGGATCATTGCTCTGCCAAGCTCGCTGAGTGTGATGACATGCCTTGGAATAAGCCCGCGCAGGACGGGGTACAACCACGTAAATGCACCATAAAAACGATGGGCATTTTTCAAGCCTTTAGTCGGATGAATGTAGCCGGGACGGAACATATATGCGCTTTTGAAAGGCAGCTGCAGCAGGTGGTTTTCCGTTTTTCCCTTCACCCGGGCCCACATGCTTCTCCCTTGTTCCGTTCGATCCGTTCCCCCGGCAGTCACGTAACAGAAAACCATCTCTGGATTTAATTTGGACAGTAAGCCTGCAATATACATGGTCAAATCATACGTAATTCGGCTGTACTCAGCTTCACTCATTCCAACCGATGACACGCCAAGGCAAAAGAAGCAGGCATTGTAGCCTTCGAGCTGAGATTCTACTAAAGATAGATCAAAAAGATCGGCTTGCACGATTTCGGTTATCTTCGGATGGGTTACACCAGATGGCTTGCGGTTGATGATTAATACCCGTTCCACATCGGCATGCTGAAGGCATTCATGCAAAACCCCTTCGCCTACCATCCCCGTCGCGCCTGTTAGAATGACGCTAATTTTGGTGCTTGCAACGTTATTTTTAGCGGGCATAGGTCCATTCTCCCTCACGTCAGCTTATTTATCTCATGACCCTATAATAAATGATCGTTCGATTATTGTCTAGCGACTATAGTTTTCGACCGCTTGAATAAGCTGCTCCGCCAAGTTTTCTGCTGTAAATTGTGCCAGCGAAAAATATTTCTCAAACCTTTTTCATCGCATAAAAAAACCGCCAGTCAACTTAGCGTAAGTTAACTAGCGGAAATGTTCATTCAATTGGCTTGCACATCCAGCACGATAAGCTCATATGCCGCTTCTCCAACTCGGATGATGCTTTTGGACGGAAGATCGACCTGCTTGCCTAGATTGACCTCAACGCGGCTTGGATAGTCGTCTAAGCTAATCGCGCCATCGCTGCCTTGATCTGGCTGACTGCTAGGTGTTACGGTGCTTGTGCTTTCAGATTTAGTTGTTGCATCAGGGGCTGTACTGCCTTCATTAACCGGCGTCTCGGTAGGCTTGCTCGTGGACGGGGTCTGAGACTCGGTCACCGCAGCATCTGCGGAATTAGTCGGAGTCGGCGATACTTCTCCTACCGCGCTGCAAGTAAGCGTAACCTTTAGGTCTGTATACTCAACTGCTTCGGCACCCGCCGACTCTACCTTCAATGAGCTAGGCGCAAACTGCGCGCAAGCCGCTGCGTCCTTAAATGAAAAGACAAGGGATGTCGTCGCTTCTACGCCTTCGGATGCTTCATTTTGCTCCGCGTATACGATCGTATCAGGCTTGGTTATGCCCGTTTCAACAGTAGGCGTCACTTCAGGCAAAACGCCGCCCTCTAGCTTCGAATCACTTTTGCCGGCGATGGATTGCAGAAGTCCGGCAACGAGCAAAATAATGCCTAACGCCGCAACCGAAGTAATCAGCGTCGCTTTGCGATTCCGGCGAAAAAATTTTGAAAGCGGCGAGGATAGCTCCCGGGCGGCTTGCTTATACACCGCTGTTAGCGCTGGGCCAGCCTTATCGAAATGCTGTTTCCAGTTCCCACGTTTTTTGAAAGCATCACGGTCATATTTCTCAAAATAACCGACGATCGCCGTTCTATAGGCAGGCACGAAGCCTCTCGATTTCATGAAATCAGGATGTCTCTCCGACAGCTGGAAGAACCCATATATCATCTCTTTACTTGGCGCATTCCGCTGCAAATAGTCGAGCAGCCCCGCATAGTCTACCGATTCCATATCTGAGCTGCGCAGAAAGGCCAGCACATGGCGCGGAGCATCTGCAAGCTCCAGCTGCCCCGCCAGAAGCCGGCGCCCGGTCAGCTGTACTCGGTCCATCTCAGCCGGTGACAGCCGGCCGAATATAGCAGCCGTAGGCTCCGGCAGCTTCAGCCATTCATACATCACAAGAAGCATTAGGCTGGCTGATTTTTGCCTTGGGTCCTGAAGCTGCCCATTCCATCGCTGCAGCTTATCCTTGTAGGTTAAGAAATCCGCTTGGCCCAACTGTTCGTGGGTGAGCTTATCCATATCAAGCTCAGTGAGCATCGCGCGATAAGCAGCCAGCTCAAGCTCCTGATAAAGGTCTTCGGCATCATAGGACGCAGTCAGCCCTGATCCATTCCGAGCTTTTTCAGCCAATCCGCGCAGCTGCGCCAAAACTCTGCTGACAGCCGGCAGCGAATAACGTTCCCGCTCCAGCTTATCCGTCAGCTGATTCCGTGCAAGCGTCTGGAAAGGCTCAAAGCCAAACAGCTTTGGATGAACGTTCCCCCAGTGCTCAACCAGCTCAAGTACACTTTTTGCACCCGCAGCAGCCTTTAACTTCTTCTCAAGAAAGGAAATGAACAAGCTGCCTGTCAACGTAGAATCCGCCATCAGCTTTGTAAAAAAAGCCTTGCTTAAGGCTGGATTGCTTTCAACGGCTGCATAAATGGAAGCAACCGTTTCTTGCTCGTTCATTCTATTCGCTTGATTAAGGGAAAGGATAAAATAAGTAACGATTTTGCTTTCAAGATACTTGCCGTCGATTCGGTAATAATCTTTAAAGGCATCCACAATGAATACATCCGGCACAATTCCTTGCCGAACGCGATCAAATTCATAATCAAATCGAGACAGGAACAAATCATTGAGGCGAATCTTCGAATCAAGCGAGCCGGCAGGCTGCAAATATTCGAGCAAACCGCGAAGCACTGCCGTTTTGTGCGCTTCATACAACGATTCATTGCCTTCCTCAATCTGATACATAACGCAAAGCTCGTGATAGCTGGCTGCCGCGATTTGACGCTCCGGCCCCATTCCTGCCAGCATGAGCTCAGCAAAAGGATAGAAGCTTTCGGCACGCTCCGGGCGCTCCAAATTATCCCATGCAAAATCCAAATAAGGCTGGTCCGTACCGTCCAAATCCACATTCATCATCCGGCCGCTTGCGATATCAAACGTATAATCCTTCTCGATGCTTCGATCGCCAAGCCGCAGGCTTCCCTGCTCCACGAAAGTAAGATGCACGGCTTTGCGGCTTTGGGGCTCCTTCGCATAAGTAATAAAACCAAGCTGCCTGCGGTATGCATACGGCAAGCTCGCATAAAGTACTGCCATCAGCTGCTTTGCTTTGCCTGGCAGCTGCGCAATCGGCACGTCAAGCGCGATGTAGACCTTCTTCTTGCCGCTGACAGCTGACATCACCGCATACAGCAGCTGCTTAAATGTCTTCTCATCGATATTCAGCAGTGATAAGAGCGAACGATGCGATGGCTTAACCGCAGCAGCCGCTTGAACGGGCAGCTCGGCTAACTCCACGATTTCCATCCCGCCTGCGATATCATAGCTGCCTTCGAAGGATGCTTGCAGGAAGCGTTCATAGTCGCAATCCGGGTTGTTCGCAAGACTCTCAGGAATGATATAGTTATGCGTAAAGAACGCACTGCGAAGACCCGTAAAATCCGCTGCCTGATAAACGCTGCGGCCAAGGAGCACGTCGCCATTATCGAGATGCAGCAGATGCATTGTCTCGGGATATGCGGAAGCGTCCTTCTCTCCGCGCACGGAAAGCTCGGCAGGCGCATCGTAAACACAAAACGGATGGAGCGTTTTTTTGATAAAAGCAGGGTCTAATCCGCTTGATTTGGCAATCGTGTCATAGCCCTCCGTGGATCTGAAAATACCGCGTCTCTCCCGTGCGTACATTTGCTGCTGAATCATCCTGCGGGGCATGGAATCGCGCACTATTCTCTTCTCCCCTCGATGAAGTTCAGCTTATAGAGCAGCCAAATGAAGGGCTCGTCCACACGGATTGGACTTACTACGGTTTGAAGCTTCTGATCCACGGGATTGCTGCCAAGCGCGGATACCGCATAATAAGCCGTATCCTTGAAATAAACGTCCATCGTTCCCTTGAACGGGCGATCGACCTTCTCGATGAAACGCCGGATTTCACCGTCGATATTTTCAAATTCGGTTAGATTGAAATAATTGCGGTGCACCATATTGTTAAAAATATTGCTGTTTGACTTAATATATTCGCCATCCTCATCCTTCAGGGAATGAAGCATGTCGCTTTTGGTCAGCACGACGGCTGTCGGTATATCGGTTTTGTTATTTTCCTGATACGCAATAAAGTCTCCGAACATCGTCAGGACAACGTCGCGCGGCTCGTCATATTGGGACACCCATTCACCCGGCTTGTCGCCGATGTTCATTCTAATTTTCTCGCGGATCGAACGAATCTGCAGCGGATCTACCATTAGCAAGATGCCTGCCGAGTTTTTAATATGCTGGCCGTGCAAGCCCAGATAATCCTGCTCGACCATTCCCTCGCCCGCCACATCAAAAAATACGAGCGTAAGCGGCGGCTTCGAATCATCCTTAAAGACGAATTGGAAAATAAACGGCTCCTGCATCTTCTCCTTCTGCGTGGAAGCAAGCAGATCGCCGCGCTCGAATAACGGCTCTTCGTAATAAGTGCGGAACTTTCGGCTAATCTCCGCGTTAAGCGGCATGCAGGCTGCATTAAAATGATCTGCCGTCGTATTTTGCAGCGTATGGATTAAGGAAGTCATATAGACCGACTTGCCAACTTGGGAAGCGCCTATAATCGAAATAATGTTGCTTGGCACCTTGCCTGCGGTCACCGGAAGCTCGTTATGGCATTTCGGGCAAAGCCGTCTGCGTGTCAGCTCGCCGTAACGGTCATTGATGCCGATCAGCACATGGTCGGAGTAAACGCGATGCTCTTCCGGCACGTCCACCGGATGAAGCACCGCTTCCATATCATGCACGGAATCAAGGCCAAAGCGCTCGCGGTATTTGTTCAGCTCCTCGTCTTCCCCAAGCGCATAATCCTCATCATCCTCACGGGAATGGGCTGCGCGGAAAACGACCTCGTCCGGCGTAAATTTGCTAAAGCAGTAGGGGCAGACAATATCATAAAACAACGGACGCGCCTTCGCTTCCGGCTTTTTTTTGAAAAGATCGAAAATGCCCATGCGATCTTCCTCCTTTATACTGAAATCAACTCGTACATTTGACCGTAAGTTCGGCCATCGGTGAAAAACAATCGAATAAAATCCTGTTTGCCAATTTCGATGGCAGGCAGCACATTTTTTCCCGCTGCAAAAGGGGCGACAAACGGATATAACATGCCGTCATCCTTGTTCGCAGGGTAGCTTCCCTGCTTCTTCACGTAACAAAGGACATCCTTTGCGACCGGGACCTCTGTCGTCACCTGAATTTGAATCGTTTTAAACTTTCGAAATAGGCCGCCCTTGCTTGAGATCGAATAATAGATTTTAGCTCTTCCGGCGCTGATTTCAATACGATTCTCCTGGTTAGGCTGAAGGATGAGCTGCGATCCAGCACTTCCCTCCTGACAGGCATACACCGTAAAAACAAACAGCCCTACGCCTTCTATTCGGCTATGATAGCCGTTATTCGCTTTATACTCCGCCTTCGTATACAGCTTTAGTTGACGGGTGTCCAGCACGCCGTCCCCTGCCTGCTCGGCGGCCTTTTTACCAATGTAAACCGCTTCTATTCCGCCGGGCCAAATCCAGCGCAGCGTGCAGCAGTCCTCCTCTATGACGCGAGTCAAGCCACTGATGACCGGAGAACCATCCTCTGCATCGATAAAACGCATTTAAATCCGCCTCCCGCATCGTTTAAAATCCATGGCTGCGGCTATCCTTTGTCCGTCCGCTTACGCCTGCGGAAGGTACGTCATTGATGCTGCTTTTTCTGCCGCCTCCGTGCGTTCTCGTGCTGTTGCTGTCCTTCACGGGAACAATAAGCGTGAATATGCTGATGATTGCCGCCAGTACAAGAACTGCAAACAAACGTGACAGCCCATCCGAAATCATATGCCCAGACAAGCCGGAATCCAAAATGAAGCCTGCCAGCAAGCCGCCTGCTACGCCGCCGGCGCCAAAGCTGACCGCCAAAAACCGATTGTCGAATACCAAGCCAAGCGACACGCCAATGGCAGCGCCAATTATGGCTAAGCATAAAATACGAAGCAGCGTATAGAACGTACTGTCTGCAAGCTTGCCCGTGCGCTCCGTCAGGAGTGTCTGCTTGTCTATTTTGTCGTATATATTTTGGAACACGAGCCCGAGTCCATTTGCTTCCGTCACGTCATAGTAGCTTCCGCCCGTTGAATCTGCAATTTCCTTGAGCAATGCTGAGCCTCTAGCATCAACAACGCTAAGACCGACCGTATTTACGACGATTTGCTGCTCTTGATAAGCTGCAAGCTGCTCCTTTAAGCTGGATTCACTGAAGCCGTCCGACAGCAGGATGACCATCTTGCCGCGTTCAGCTTCACCCGTGCCCTTGATCGTGTTCATGGATACATCGAGCGCTTGATTAAAGTTTGTTCCGCCATCAGTTGGCTCAATCCCGTCGATCGATGCATTTACGGCATCCTTCTCAGCCTGCGTGCTAACGCTCGTGAAGGGCTGAAGCAATTCCGCTGTATCGCTAAAAACGACAACAGCCGCTCGTTTATCGCTTTCCATGTTGTTAATTAGCTGCTTCGCAGCTGTATACCGTTCATTGTCAGGATCGGTCTCCAGCATGCTTCCCGAATTATCAATGGCAAGCACGATATCCTTTACCGGCTTCACACCGCCGAATTGCAGCCCGTAAACAAGCTGGACCAAGCCGCCGACAACAAACAATAGCAACAACGTTGCCGGTACTAGCAGCTTCCATGATAATCCGGTATAACGCTGCCGCCATGAAGATCCGTTTAAGCGCGGTGCAATCAGCTCGGCAATCAGGCAAAACAGCCCGATGCATAAAGCGATAACCCCAAAATAGAGGCCAACAACGACGAAGCGCGGCCAGCCCTCCGAAAGCTGACCAATTATAAACTCGCCGATTGCAAAACCTATTGCTCCTCCTATTAAGCTGAACAACAGGAGAAATCCATTTATTTTTCGTTGCATAGTGACAGCCCCTTCCCCCTTGCTAGTAGACCAGCGCGGCTAATGATGTATACCGGTCAGCGAAGCTCTGGCAGAACAACTGGATCAATCGAATGAAATTCGTACCCATTCTGCAAATAGGTTTCATAATATACTTTGCCGTTCCTGTAATACATCAAATCCTCTAAGTGAAAGCCGCCCATTAAGTTCAATTTTTCAACGCCGCTGCTGCGCTTCTCATGCACGCAGCCGAGCTTATAGATGCGTGAGGTTTCGTCAACGCCAAGCGCATACCGGATAAACTCGCTATCTCGATCGCCGAATAAGTACTTCTCCTCATAACGATGCTCATGGGTATAGTCGAGAAGGCGGATGTTGATCGCCGCGTTATCCTCAAGCGTACGGTACAGCTGGCGGAACAGCTCGTCCCTCGTCAACGCTTTGCGATTGCTGTAAGCCACGGATACGTTCGCCCGCAGCAGAAGCTCCTCCTCGAAGGAATGCGTAAACGGCTCAGCGGTCAGCAGATGCTTGCGGCAAACATCAATCAAGCGCTCTAGTAACGCGGTATCCCCCTGCTCCAGAAGTTCCGTCATATTCCCCATGCACCGTTCCTCGAAAAACGCCGAAGCACCGCGCTTTTCTTCAATATCCTTCATGACGCTATCCGTTACGCGCTCATAATAATCGAAGATGTTCTGACCGATATAATCATCCGACGAACGAATGCTTTGCAGCGAGGCAGCTTTAAGCTCTGTCCCAAGGGCAATCATCTGTTCTACTCTCATTCGGTACTCTTCATGCAGGCGCTCCAGCTCGCCAGCAAACCTTCGATATAGAGCAAGCTCCGTCTCCAAGCGCAGCAGCTGCCATTTCATCCGATAAACCGTATCAAAAAAGAGGCGGATGAAGGATCGCAAATTTTGCTTGTCCATAAACGGTAGCCGTTGAAATTTCAAATCCTCAACCCGCATTTCAGCAGTTCGTTCCAGTTCATCCTGAGCGAGAGCGATTTCTCTGGACAAATCTCTTATTCGGCCATGAACCGCGTTCAGCACACTGCCCGGCTCATTCTCATCGGTCCACTCGGACACCTGATAAAAGCGGATTTGCGGCTGATCTTTTTTATTTCGGTCGAGGATGCGGCGAAGCTCATCCGCAGCTTTCAGTTCACCGAGTCGTATGCCTGCCGCATCGGTAAAGTGCTTGCGGAAGAATGCTTCGCAGCCTTCGCCGAACAATGCCGTCTCCGCCTCGCGCAGCGACATGCGGCGCAGCTGCTCATACCGGACACCGCTCGTTAAGAGCCCCGACATATCGGCAAGATGATCATCGCTTGGAACGATTTGGGCTGCTCGCGCCTCCATCGTCTCGGCATCAAGCCCAAAATACGCCAGCTTCTCTTTGCCGGCAAGCTCAGGCACCGCTTGCAGCCGCGCTGCCAATTGCTCAAAGAAGTGATACAGCACGGTCAACGCAATCGAATATGACGGGCGCTTCACCTTAGCTAAGCCAGCTGAGACAAAGCCCTGCCTTCCCGATTCGGACATCAGACTATTCCGGAACGACGAGTTGTTGTAGCTTCCGTCGTTGGACTCCCGCTGAGCGTCCTTTCGTCTCCTGTTCTTAAGCAGAAGAATATGGCAAATGATCTCATAGTTATCCAACATGCCGTTAAGCGTAGTGATTCCCCGTTCGTTCCGGTCAGATAATATATAGACCAGATCAAACAACGGGGACTGCTTATGAACGACTGGAACCGACAAGCCATCGCTGGTCACCTGAAGGTTCGCGGAGTACGAATAATCCAGCCGCTGCATCCCTTCCAGCTCCCGAAGGAAGCCAATTCCTGCTGCTCCCGCGTATCCAAACGTCTCCGATTGTTCGCGCTCGTTGATCAAGCCGTACAAATCCATTTGCACCGATTTGAATAGCTGCAAAAAAATCGATTGCGCGAGCAGCGATATTTCTGGAACGAGCACGTTCATCGGATCATCAACTCTTGTTATGACGGCAAGGTGAAGCCGATCGAAGGAAGCGTACAACCGTCCATAATCGGCAATCGTATCGCTAACCTGGCGCAGCGCTCGGTTGAGATCAACCAAGTAACGCCCATCCTCGCGGAAGCGTAGTGCAATATCCTTGCGTACTGACTTGTTATCGCCTTTATCCTTCGATAGCCCGCTCATCGTCACTCGCATGACCTTCGCAGCTGACTCTACGCTGCTTGCCTCTCCCGATGATACATGGAGGTAAATAACACCGGCATTGTTATCCCATTTCAGCTCATTCGAGCGAATCATCGGCTCTATCGCTTGACCCGCTTCATCGCCGATGAACAAAAAGACCGTCGGATAATGGATGCTGCTCTGATCATCCTCAAGTCCACTTAATTTCTGTTCGGAGGCCGAATAATCAGCCGCATATTGACCCAGCGCAACTCTCATCGCTATTTCAACTTTCTGCGAATTTCATTAAGCTTGGAAGTCATCTCTTTGTAGAACCGGTGCAGCTCCTCACCGTTTGCAAGTTCAACCTTTTCGTACTCAAGGCGCTCGCGCGCATCAAGGAAGGTACCGAATAGCTCCTCGAGCTTGTGAAGCAGCAGTTTTGTATCCTCCGTTGCGGTCAATTCATTGACTCTGCGCCCAGCTTTGCGCATCAGCGTGCTTCGGTTTTTCTCATCAAGGCGACGGAAGCCCTCAAACACTTCATGCTCGACATAGCTGCTGCTCTTCATCAAGTTAGCGAAGGGCGACCATGCCTCTTCCTCAGGATCGCGGTCATATACGTATAGCGCGCCCTTCTTGCAGATCGTATCCGTGTACAGCGCCTCGATAAATTGATCAAGCCATTTTTCCTCATCCTGATGCTGGTGAAGAAGCTGTTCAAGCTCGTTTGCTTTGATGGCAATCGCCTCATACTTCGAGAGCTCCTCGCGAACCCGGCTTAACTGCTCCGGCGAGCGAATTAGATTTTCTTGGGCAAGCTCCTCCGTGAAGCTTCCGAAAATATCTTTGGTCGATTCAAGCTCCAGCCCTTCGGAGAGCAGGCGCTTCAATTCGTTTAATGCGCGTTTCACCTCGCCCAAATTAGGTTTTGCGGCATCAAGCTGCATATTAAATGGCTTTAGCGTATTTGCCAGATCGAACGGCTTCGTGAAGCGAACCGAATAACGGCTGCTCGTATTTTGATCAATGCCCTTCTCCGCGATTACACGGAAGCTCTCCGCTTTCGCAAACTCGGCGCGAACTCTTGCGTTATAGCTCTGCACGCGCGGATTGACATACGTATCGCCCCATGACTTCTCCGGAATCGGAGACGGCAAGTACGTCCAGTTGTTGCGGTCGGTTTGCACCAAGTGGCGCCCAATGCCTTCCTTGTCCAAAATCGTCCGCTCATAGCTTTCCTCATATACCTTAAGCGGCGTATAAACGAATAAAGGCACGCCGTTTCGCGTATTCAACCAGAAAATCCGGTTTTTCACTTCGCTTTCCTTGATCGTGAAGTGGGATTTGCCGATCGAATTATTTTGATAGTTTCGAATGCCCCGCAAAATGCTAGGCGCCTGTACAGGCACCGATACGAAGCCCCATGACGGCACATGCAAATTGCCAGAGCTATTGCTGAGATGGAATACAGGCACTGCTTCCTCATCAAGCTTGCTTGCTATATGGCGCTCAACAAACTTCTCGATCGATTCATCGTTCCCGTATTTCATGACCAGAAATTCTTCCATCGATTTCGTAATGAGATCGCCGAACTTATCGGTCAAAAATTCCGAGATCGAGCTGACGATATCGATTTCCTGCTCCTTCACCCAAAGGTTCGAATGATCGAGCAGCTCCTGCGTAAAGTCGCGGATCAGATCGTCCCCGTCCTTCTTATCCATCAAACGGCTGATGACATCGGAAATGTCCGGCACCCCAACGATATTCCAATAATACGTTTTGTTCCCTTTATGGTCCGCCTGCTCGTCGCCGTTCGTGAGAATATCGCCGTTTTTGGCAAAGATCGTATTAAGTACGTTTAAGATTTCGGTGAACACGTTATAGATCCTGTTGTTCTCGTTGTTAAGCAGCTGATGCAGATCCTCATAAAATTCAATCAATTGCTCCATGCGCTCTACATCGGCAAGCAGCCAGTACTCATTGATTTTCGCTTCGATATAATTGTTTTTCTTCTTGTCTTTGGACACGAACGCGCTTTTTGCATCGCCCATGCGCTCCTCCGCTTGCTCCCTAGCCGCTTCAATCTCGCGCGGGAGCCGCGTCAAGCCTTCACGAAGCGTCTCAATATAGGAAAGCAGCATCTTCAATAAGCAAAAGCCTTTCTCCGTATACAAAAGGCGCGATACGTAGAACGGTCCCTGCTCCGGATGTAGGAACGTACGGCGAATTTGATCGGTAAATTGCCCGACGATTTCGCCTGGAAGCTGTTTTTTGGCCTTGATGTATTCCTCGCGCGCGCGCGCCAGAAAGTTTTGCTCGAGCTCCGTATCCATGTTCACGGCCTGCATTTTGATCACGTTGTTATAGCTGAGGCGCTCGCTATTCTCAAAGCCTGGAAGCGGCTCCGGCACGCGCGAATCAAATGTCTTCATCATCGTTTCGAGATCGATGCCTAGCTTGCGCGCAAACTTCTCCACGTCGTCCTGGCTTGGCGCCTTCTCAAACATTTTGTCCATTTTATTAAAGAGACGATAGGCCAAATAGGTTGTCATTTCCTCAATAGGCAAAACGGCCGAGGAAGCTCCGATAATGTTGTAATCATAGTTAGCCGGGTACATCTTGTTCATTTGGGCGATGTTCGTCCGAATGTTGCTAATATAGTCATGAATGGCGAACTCTTCGCCAGACTGCTTTTCCTCGCTGGAAATAAAGTTTGTAATGTTCTCCGCCGTCACGTTCATGCAATAATCGTAGGCATTCTCGAGCAGCTTGCCTTCCGCGTTTGTCGCCGAAATAAGATGGCATAGGTTAAATGGCGGAAGCGGCGAGTTTACGGACAAAATATTGCCGTACTGCTGCTTGAACCGCTCTCCCCTGCTATCCACATTCATCCAATAATCGAGTTCCTTTAGTGCGGCATAGCCGTTTTTCTTAATATACTCGCGTGTATGGTCGCTCAAGCTTTTGTTCGAAAGGTTTATGTCCGGCGTGAACAAATAACCAAGCGTATTCACGCGGTCGATGCCTGCTGCGCCATGATCGCGCTCGATGATTCCTCTGACGATATACGAAATATCGAGGAAACAGCCGCTGCCCGTTCCGCCCGATAGGCCAGTAAGCAGAAATACCATCAGCTTCTTGTTCGTGCCGACCGACAGCGTCTTAATTTTTTTGTCAATGCTTTGCACGACCTGGTTGATCTTCGTGAACAGCAATAGCCGTCCGGCTTGGCGCACGCCAGCGGCACCGTTCATGCCATCGGTAATGCTCAGCTCTGGCGAGAGCCAATCGGTAATGTACGGCTCCAAAATGCTGCGGTTTTGCAGCAATCCGCCAACCTCGGCGTTGGACAGCAGCACAAATTCATTAATCGGGTCGAGCCCGATTCCTTTATATTTTTTGTTGCGATCCTGCTCATTGGTCTCGAAAGCAAGAAATTCAACGTTATCCGGCTTCTCCAGCTTCCGCTTGGAAACCGGATCTTCCGGCAGCTTAAAGCGGCGGTTAATTTGATACTTCAAGCGAAGCAAAGCATCAATGCCTGTACCGCCAAGCCCAATAATCAAAATCGGGTTGTCGATGGTGTCGACTCTAATCTTCTCGCTGACGATCCCGCCGCCTAACGATACGTCGAGCTGCTGTATATGTTCTCTTACGATTGGTTTCATGGTTTGTTACCTCCTGGGCTCTATTTAAACGAGATATTCGATAAATATGGTTTTGTCCACTTGCTTCAGCGAAACCGTAATGCGGTCACCGCTCTTCATTTCAAAATCACGAGTCGCATCGATTGCCCGCCCCGACTTCTCTATCGTGCAAGCGGAGCCGTTTTGAAGCAAAATGCGGTCGTTGCTGCCTGGTTTAAAGACCACTTTCTCGGTCTCCCTCAGCTCAGGCGCCAGCTGCAGCAGCTGGTGAAGCAGCAGCTTGCCCTTAAAGGCAGACAGCTTCTTGTATTGCGGCGACGTTTTGTCGCCTGTGTTCTCATCACGAATTTCGATGACGATCTGGCCGACAAAGCCGCGGTTCGCTTGCTTCAAAAGCCTCATGATGAAATAGGCTGCCGCCAGCAGCACCACTAAACCAATCGCGCCCAACACGACAGGCACAATCGGGAATGGTTTCTTCTGCGTATCTGCTGGCTGCGTCGGTGCCGTCTGTCCCGTCCCCCCTGATTTGGCCGTTATCGTTACCGGATCGGTTTCTCGGAAGAAGCTTTCCTCCTCCGCCTTCACCTTGATTTCATAATCATGCTCGTCCGCAACTTTATACGTACCTTCGAAATGGTCGCCCGCGTTTTGCAGCGGCACTTCCTCGGTTTTACCTGTGTCCAAATCTTTAACGAGTAAAACCGCGCTCATGTTGCTGTACTGCGCCGCATCCGCTAACTTTTGTCCGCCGCTGACCAGATAGGAGCTGAATTTCACTTTGTCGCCCTTCGAATAGGTTGTCTTGGCAAGCGGGTCCATCGCCAAGCTCAAATCGTAGTTAAAGATGAGATTTATATCGATTTTATCGCGATTGACACCCTTTACCTGAAGCGTCCAATCGCCTTCAGACGGCGATAGCAGCTTGATTAAGGAATAGCTCTTTGACTTGGACAGCAGAACGTCATCCGACGGAATCGGGACGCTTTTGCCTGACGGATCAAGCAGCCTCGCTTCAACCGGCTTCGACGACATGATCGAAATGTTCGCTTCCAGCACATTGGCGTTCGGAACGGAAATTTTCACGTCCTGGTAGCTGCCGTTTGCCGTAAACGAATCGACCGGAACGACGTTCAGCTCAAGATGGCTCGCAAAAATCTCGCTTAATATTTGCGGCAAATCATCGGCTGAATTGGTGGAGAACGATTTGCCCCCGGTTACGTCTGAAAGCTTAGCCAAAGCTTCCTTATTTAATTTGCCGTCGGCGTTCAATCCGATCGTATAGATCGGCACATCTTTGTCATTTGCCTCTTTTAAGGCTTTCTCCATATCCGCGTCGGACTGGGCCTGCGTCCTGCCGGATTTATTATTAAAATCGTTGTTGCCGTCAGCCAGCAAAATAATCATGGGCTCGTGATCAGGATCGGCAGCATCGTCCAAAATTTGAACGGCCTCCTTCACGCCGACCGATACGTCGGTATAAGCGCCGCGGTTCAACTTGTCGATGAACCCTTTCAGATTCTCTTTATCACCCGCCGACTGAATTTCTAGAAGCGCCTTCTCGCGCTGAATTTCGTCGGTATAGGCCACGATTCCGACCCGATCCCCTTTAGTCGACAGCATGTCGATGAACATCTTCATCGCTTCATTGCCGATTTTGCTAGGATCGCTCGTACTCATTGAATGACTTACATCAAGCACCAGCACCGCATCGATTTGCGAGGCGCCTTTGGCCGCGTGTGCCGTAGTTAAGCTGCTGAAAGGCAGCAGCAAAATGGCGGAAGCCATTATGAGATGTCGTGTAATACGTTTTAGTCGGTTCATTTTTGTACTCCTTTGTAATAGGACAAACGGTTCTCCCATGCTAGTCCGATAGTCACTGTTAGTCACTGCTCCAAGTATAATGTTATACTATAAATTAAGTATACCTGATAGATTTCCATAAATCACTTTTACTGTAAGCGAGGTACAGCACATGGTTACATACGTCTGTCTTGGACTATTGTTTCTTTTTGTCACCATCAGCGTCATCAGCTATCGTTCACGCAGGAGACAGGCCCCATCTCCCGAGCAAGTGAACAAGCTAGTCTTATCTATTCTAAAAAGCAGCGGGCAGCGTGATCGCGAATGATAAAGAAGCTGCCGGTACTACTCAACCCTTATATTAAAACACGCTATCCTTATGAGAAGCTTAAAATTTGCCGTCGCTGCAATCACTTCACTGTCCTTGGCGAATCGGAATGCCCGGTTTGCAACAAACCTGCCCTGCAAAATGTGGAAGAACGCGCTGCCGCGATTTTGCAGAGGTCGATGTGGAGATCACGGCTTATTGTATTGTTAATCATGACCATTGGCCTAGTGATGAGCGAGTCAGCCATGCAGACTAGTCTATTCGCAGCAGGGTCACTGCTTTTACTCGCTCTATTATGGACGATGCAAAGACGCTCGACCCCTGCACTTTTACTCATGCAGCTTGAAAAATTATTTCAGAGAGAAGCTTATACTCTCTTTGCAGGCCTCGTGAATGACCGGGAAATGGCCATTCAAGTCTTTCATGACGGCGATAAGCCGCTCGCATATGAAATGCTGCGTGAAATCGGAGCGCTTGTCCATACCGACCAGCTTCGCGTCGAGCAAATATTGCTGCTGCAATCGTTTGTGCTGCGCAAGGATATGGATCTCATGCTGGACCCGCTGCTGATGAACCATTTTAATCCCGACCTTGTCGAGTATATAGGCGAGATCACCAAAATCAGGCGGGACTTGATTAAGGAGAATACGTTCCGGTATGTTTTGCTTCATGAAGCCCAGATTTTGAAAATGGAGCAAGGGGAGAGCATTCTAATCGGCGTTACAGGCGCTGCGGTCAGAATGAAGCGATACATTTCGTTATATCCCTATTTGGTATTGCGTTACGCGCGCAAGCTTCCTAAAGACCGTTTTCTGCGTCTCTATCGGATCATACAGAGCAGTCCGGGCTCCGGCTCCTTATACGATGAGGTTATGGATATTTATAACGAAAAGTATAAATGGGATGAGGATTTTCAACTCAAGAGCAAGTAACACACGGATATTCGCAGCTAATTTTCAAAACGTATGGGCGCAACCACTTAGATGTGATTGCGCCCATTTTGCAATAAGGAGCCATAATAATTAATGAAACGAAGTTAGGCTCCCTTTGAGTGCCTCTTTATCTACCTCAATTAGCTTAGCTCGTTTCAGCTTCATCAAAAAAGTCCATCCTCTCTCTCAAATCGAACACTTCAAACATCGTTATTTTCCTCCTCATGCTTTTAGTTGAGTGGCCATTAATATATAGTAATGATGGAAAGATTTTTATTTAAAAATGAGGTGTAGCTATTGTCAGGCAATGATCAGAGCACGTCCGGCATTTATTACTGTAAACCAGCTAAGTTTATCGGCCTGCCCAATCGATTAGAAACGGTGGACTGGAACGATTGCAGCCATGTTGAATTAACGGACACCGTGACAGGACTGTCTCCCTTGGAGTCAACGGAGGTTCGGGCCTGCTGGAGCGCAGATAGCTTATACGTTCGTTTCATGTGTCAGGACAATCATATCGTATCGGATTTCACGCAGAAAGACGAACCGTTATATGAACAGGATGTCGTAGAATTGTTCATTGACGAAGCAGGCCTCGGCCAAAGCTACTTTGAGCTTGAGGTTAGTCCGCGCAACGTTGTTTTTGACGCTAGAATCGAGAATGATGGCAATAAATCTATTACAGGTACGGATATGGCATGGAGCTTCAAAGAGCTGCAAACGATCGTCGAAGAGGCAGGCAATGGGATTTTGAGCTACGGCATCCGCATTCCTGCCATTAATTTCAAGCGCAAGCCAGAGCCTGGCGTCAGTTGGAAAGTGAATTTTTACCGCATCGACGAAGGAACAAATGGCAGCAGGCAATTTCAAGCTTGGCAGCCGACCTATGCCATCAATTATCATATCCCTTCTCGCTTTGGCAAGTTTGTATTCGTAACGAACGATTAAATCCGAAGCCTTCTCACATGCTTAAAGAGTATGTGCGGGGGCTTTTCCCTTGTATGTCCCAATGCTAGTAGAGCGATCCCCGCGCGCCATCCTGCCCTATTATTCATCGATCTTGCCGCCTTCAACCCTAATATGCAAGTATCCCGCTTCCCAAATTCGGGCAAACTGGTTCTTGAACATTTTATTGGGGGGTGGAAAATATATGGATCCAATCGTTCCGTCAAATCTATATGACCAAATTAATCTGTTTTTTCAGGAAAGCTCTGATTTTGTATCGGAGCAGTTTTCACTTTACGGATCAACGGTTCACCTTTGCTATTTCGAATCGCTTGTTGATATCCGTGAAACAAGAAAGTCGCTGCTTCAGCTTGAAATTCATTTCAACGAAAAAAAAGATACGCTAGAGCAAATCGTTTTAACAACCGGCGGTACCTTTGAGAACTCCTTTGATAATATCGTGCAAGCTCTTCTGAGCGGCAGGCTCAGCCTTTTTTCGGAAGACGGTTTAACTCATGTCATGATCAATCCGACTCATCCCCGCATCGCTAGAAATGTTGACGTCCCGCAATCAGAAAATGTAATCGAATCGTCGTTCGACGCCTTTACAGAGGATATCAAAACGAATATCAGCATGTTGCGGACTAAAATCAATTCGAAGGATTTGGTTATTGGCAATTATATGTTAGGGGCGTTTAATCCGCGCAGAATTAGCCTGTTTCATGTAAGCAGCAAATCTCAGCCAAAAGTGGTGCAGCGCATTATCTTTCTTTTGGAAAAAAATAAAGAAAAAGAGATTGAAGGCGTCCAAGATCTATCAAGCGCATTGGGCTTGCCGAAATTTAGCCTTGTTCCGGCCTTCGTTGCAACAGAAATCCCTTCGGAAACCGTTCGGCATTTGATGGAAGGCAGAATTGTTATCTTTTTGGATCATTATCCTTACGCGCTTGCCGTTCCTGGATTTGCTAATGATCTATGGAGCATGCATGGGGATCGTAATTTTCCGTTTGTTTTTATGGTCACTATACGTGCAATACGAATGCTTGGTCTATTCGTTGGCTTGATTGCCCCTGGGCTTTATGTGGCATTAGTTTCTGTGAATCCCGAGGTTCTTCGTATCCAGCTCGCATTGTCCGTCGCTTTAAGCAGAGAAGGTGTTCCCTACCCTGCTTTAGTTGAAGTGCTGCTCATGCTAGGCATTTTGGAAATGATTATTGAGGCAAGCCTACGGCTTCCAAAAAGCATAGGACCCACCGTTACGATGGTAGGCGGGATCATTCTCGGCCAGGCTGTCGTTCAAGCGAAACTGGTCAGCAATTTATTAATTATTATATTAGCCGCAACAACGATCGCGAATTTCACTTTGGTCGGCTACCAAAATGCGTTTATGATACGGTTATTCAAATACATCATTTTAATTATTAGCGCGATTTACGGCCTGCTAGGCACGCTGTCCGGCGTGGTCTGGGTTTGTTTTTACATAGCAAGCGTAACGACGTTTCAATACCCATACCTCAACTCAAGCATGAAATCCGGAGGTACAAATGACTAAATATGCTCCATTAGTTACCTTTTTCTTGATTCACCTGGCTACTATACTTTTAATCTATCCCGAAAAAATTATCGGATCTACGAAGAGCGGACATTGGGAGCCTATTTTAGTAGGCTTTTTTATGGAATGGATATTGATGTGGGTGTATTTGAAAGGCCTTGCTGTTTTTCCTAAAATGGATCTCGTTGATATTTTTAATGATTTAATCGGAAAATGGGCAGCCCGGATCTTTCTCCTTCCGTTAATCCTGTTCTTTTTTGTAGACCTTAGCGTCATCCTGCGTGTTCATGCGGAAATGCTGACGGTCACCTTCCTGCCCGAATATCCGATATGGACAATCGTATTATTGGTAGTAATCCCTTTGTATGCTGCCTGGAAAGGAATCGATACCATTATAAGGTCTACCATTATTCTTTTTATACTATGCATGCCCATCACGGTGTTCTCGTTCATTACTTCCTTTGGAAATTTCGATATAAAAAACAGCTATCCGCTGGTTGATGCCAAATTATCTTTTCTAAATAGCCCTGATTTTTATTCAAGCCTGTTCGCTCATACCGGTTTTCTCTTTTTGGGCTTGATTCCCCTTCACAAATACCCCATTTTAAAAAAGCATAAAAATATTTTTTGGACCTATCTTAGCTTATTGGTTTTTTATTTCGCGATGGTGTATATTCCTATCCTTATCTTTAGCCAGGAAACCTCCGTCCGCTTTCAGTTTCCCACCATCATTTCGATGGACTCCATCGATATCAGCTGGATCATGTTTGATAGACTGACCTTGTTTTATATTACTTGCACGCTTACTTCGGTGTTTGTATATGCTTCTTTGGTGCTTTGGATGATGATCAATGTCATTCAAAGGCTCTATCTGCCGTTCTCGGTTACGATACTATCCATTATTCTAGCGGCTGCGGTATTGGCGCTTGCTGGATTTTTACCTACTTGGAACTCCGTCCAATCGCTCATCTGGGTGGATACGCAAATTCGTTATTACTGCATACTCGTCATACCGGCAGCTGTATTTGCTATGGGGCTGATCAAAAGGAGGCAAGCGGCATGATTATTAAAAACTTGGCTCGGTTCGTGCTGCTCTTGAGCTTCTTCGCTTTATTAACCGGCTGTTGGAACAATAAGGATATAGATAAACGGCTGCTTCCCGTGGTCATGGGCATAGACAAAGGAAAAAACGGGAACGTCCATCTTTATTTGCGCATTCCTAATCCGGAAAATAACTCGACAAGAACGATCGATGCCGACGAGAAAACGATCGATAAGGCGATAGATATGCTTCGCACCCATGCGGAGGAAAGCATTGATTTATTGCACTTAAAGCTGCTTCTTATTAGTGAAGAAGTTGCAAAAGATAGCATTAAAGAATCGATTGAGTTTGCGGTACGTTCAAGAGAAATCTCGCCAAAGGCTTTAATCGCTATCGTTTCGGGAGATTTTGAAGAAGTCATGCATGATCAAAAGAAAATAAATGTCGGCTTATCTGCCTATGATTTTTTCGGCAAGGATTCCGGCTGGACGCCTAACATTTCCATTATTCATTTATGGGAAGCCTACCGCGGAATCTATACTGATACGGAGGATACCGCCATCCCTATAATCGCCAAAGGAACGGCAACGCCATTCTTATCCAAAGGCTCCGCTATTATGAACAAAGCGCGAATGGTCGGCAAAATATCGATTGAAGAGACGCTTATCTACAATCTTTACCAAGGACAATACTCTGGCGGGACGGTTGAGGTTATGAATAGTTCTACCGTATCGCTTGACAATGCTCATGTTTCCAACCATGCAGATTGGTCCGGTTCAACGCCAAAGCTTACAAGCCATATGAAACTAATGGGCGTGATTGAAGAGAAGCAAGGTAACCCTACTAATGACCAGATTAAAAAAGATCTTGAAGCGCTAATGAGAAAAAGATATTTAAGCCTCCTTACCAGGTTGCAGGCCAATAAATCCGATATTTTGGGAATCGGCCAATACTTCCGAAACCAAATGTCTGAAGAACAAAGGAAGAAATGGAAAGAGACTTATTTTCCAAAGCTTAAACAGGAATTTACGATCGACGTCGTTATTATCGACAGCGGTGATTTAAAATCCTAATGCATGAACAGAGTAGAGCAGGCTGCCGATCATCGGTGGTCTGCTTTTTCAATTTTAACGGTAAAGGTTAAACTTATCTGTTAATGTTTTTTTCAAAACAAGGCTGTTTACTGGAATGAAATCGGATGAACCTTATCATTTGCATGAATGTTGTAAGCTTAAAAGGAAAGTGAAAGATCGTTTGAATACAATGGAAGGGGATAAAACGATGAATCAAGCAAAGCCATTAAAAGCCTACTTGGAGGCAAGTCACGAGGGCTCAATTGACGCGATCGCCAGTTACGTTGAAGAGCATGTGACGGAGAACTGGCAAACTGTATTTTCCCGCAATCAAGATAAATTGCTGAGGGCATATCATGAGGCAGGCGATATGGCATATGGCACCTATTTGAACCTTTTATTTTTACCAATCCATAGACAGCTAAAGGAGAACGGATTCCGTCCTGAGCCGCATTTTCCAGGCGAGTTTGATATTTCTAGGGAATGGGGAAACGAGGAGGAGAACGACCAGCAGCGCTGGATGTGGAGCACCGTCTATTCTCAGAGCAATGAACGGCTTGGCACCATCGTCACCGTCGTGTATCACGATCATACTCAGCTGCGTATCCCCCGGCAGCCTCGCATCATCGCTCTAACCGAAACGGGAAAGGACGCTGTTGTCGCGGCGCTTTCGCTCCTATCGTCCGATTTCGAGCAAGCGCTCGAATTTACGGAAGAATATGCGGCTTACCTGCGAAGCCAGCAGGATTAGAAAGGAAACAAGCAAGGAGCAGCTCCCGAAATGGGACTGCTCCTTGCTTGTTAGAGATTCTTTTTTAAATAATAGTGCGTATAGCTGCCCGCATTTTCAATCGCACCAAACACCTCATACCCTTGTTTTTGATAAAAATCCAGCGCCTGAAAGCTTAACGTGTCCAGTTTTATGAAATTGCAGTTTTTCTCAAACGCTATTTTCTCGGCTTCAATCAAAAGTTTTTTTCCATAGCCTAATTTCCGAAGTCCTTCATCAACAAACAAATAGTGTATCTCCAGCCAGTTCCAGCATATTTCTCCTAGCAACCCGCCGTACATTTGACCATCCGCATTTTTTAAAAACAGATTTACCTCTTGGTACCTGCCTTTTAGGTTGTCGGGAAAATGCTTCATATTGTACGCATACATTTGATCTCTCACATAAGCTTTATCCGTACGATTGGATTCGCTGGAAATGCGAAGCTCCATCCTTTTCACTCCTGTTCATCTTGCCAATCTAACTGCTGCTGACTTTCTCAGTTAGAGCATGTTTTATTTCTTTGCCAACCTAAACCATCCACGATAAATCGCAAAAAGCTCATCCAACAAGCCAGTATCCACCATCGATAAAGCATTAACCAATGGGTATTTGAAAAAGTCCAACAAATCCATTTCAATGACATTCATTTGTTCTATCAAATCATGATGGCTATATGTAATGAAAAACATCTTTTGTCTTTCTTGCTCTGTAATCGGTTCTTTCTTCCTATTTCCAATGTAATCATCCGACCAAATCCTCACTGATTCATCGATGTATTCGATAGTTGGAAAAGGATCATGTCCAAGCCATATATCTTTCTTTGACTTAACTGCTTCCTTTACCTCTCTCCATTGCTCCAATCCACAACAACAACTAGGTAAAATCAACTTACCTTGACCTTCAAAAGCAATTCCGCCGCTAAGTGCAACTTCATCTGTACGAATGAGCTCTTGTACAAATTCATTTGGCTCTTTATCAATGGAAATGTTGTTAAAACCGCATAGCAGTGTGAGAAAAAGGACAGCGTCCTCTTCGGTTGAATTTTTTGATAGATAGACCGTTTCTCTATACTCTACTTTTGACAACCAATTTGGCTGCTCGAAAAAGGGGTCTATAATAACTGCACGAACACCTGTCATCTTTAATCTCCTTTAGTGGGGTTCTTACCATTGTGTTGATTGGTGACGCCAATTCCGCCAAGCCTATGTCGATTTGGTTATTTCGCTATTTTTCGCCGTGAAAACGGGGACAAGCCTTCTGTCATGTCGGTTTTTGCGAGATTTTACAAGATGGATACAAGTTGGTCATATTCCGGAGGTATCTTTTTTCTACAATAGCCCTGTGGTTAGTACAGAGACAGCAGCTCTTGAACAAAAAGGAAAAGGAGAATGAGTATTTTGAAAAAACAACTTTATCCGGAATATGTAATGAAAATGAGGACGAATCATAAGAAGAAATTACCCATCACCATTATTTTGATTTTTCTTGTTCTTTTATCGGCTTGCGGCAGCAACAGCAGCAGCATTTCTAATAATGTGCAACCCCCTGATGAAGAAGTGGATGCAAGACCTGAAAATCCATTATCTATCGTAAAGCAATCATCGGCTAAAAATAACGGCAGCGGTAAAACCATTTATTTAACCTTTGATGACGGCCCTTCTTCGGCTACTCCAGATATCCTTGATGCTTTGAAGTTATTTGATGCGAAAGCGACCTTTTTTATGCTGGAGCCTAAAATGAAGGAGTCGCCGGATCTCGTCAAACGGATTGTAGATGAGGGACACGCTGTTGCCCTGCACGGTGTAACCCATAATAAACATCGTTTTTACCTTTCTGAACAAACCGCACTCGATGAAATGGACCAAGCTCAACATACGCTCAAGGAGATTACCGGCATTAGTTCCGATCTTATTCGTACGCCGTATGGAAGCATCCCTTATTTGACTGATTCCTACCGGAAAGTATTGGATGACAATGGATACAAGTTGTGGGATTGGAACGTTGACAGCAGCGACTGGTCCTCATCTAATGCAGAGTTCATCGAATCTACGATCAGTCAAATTAATCGGTTAGAAAAAGGAGATGTAACTCCTATTGTGCTCATGCATGATGTATCGGAAACGGCGGCTCATTTAATCAATTTGCTAACTTATTTACAAAAAGAAGGATTTGTAACAAAAACACTCGACTCCAGCCTCGAACCTTACAATTTTAATTGCTATGATCGTTGTAAACGAGTAAGTATTGAGAGTTAGTATTTTGGTTTGAACATGGCGTTGAATACTTTAACGACTGAGCTCCACAGGCTGCCTATCGTACTTGCAGCCTGTGGGATAATACTTTCTTTCTTATTGCCCTTCTGTTTCTTCATTTAAATCCCCAATTAATAATCCGATTGCCGATCCAACCAGCAGGATGAGACAGGTTATAGGGAATAAAAGAAAAAAAATCAACGTTAGTCCACTATCAATAAAATAGTTATCATTCAAAACGATATAATAAAAAATAATACTGTCCACAACATAGTTAAAGATCGCAAATAAAATCGTATCCCATCTTTTATTGGAAAAACTAGCCGTTAATGCAGTCGCTACCGCGATAAACAGCAACAGGCCTATTATGCCTAACTCGGAATCCGCTTGCAGGTTGATTCCAGCTAAGAAGAACAGAAATATAAAGATTAAATATGGAGCAGCAATGCCTTGTGTTCTCCAAAAATGAGATTTCCAAAAGCTTTTCATTTTGTTCAACCTAACATGCCCCCGCTTAAAATGACTTTATGATCCGTTAGTCGTATTTTACAGCGGCTCCTTCAAAAAGTTGAAGTACTATCTGTTATAGTACCTAGGCCTGTTGAAATGAAAAACAGCAGCCATGGACTTATTAAGCGTCCTAGACTGCGTCTGCAAGAAAAGATCATGATTCCAGATCCAAACCCAAAAGCTCCAGCTTCACAGAAAAGCTATAGCCCATCGACGTAAGGAGTCTTTTGCTTTCGTCATCCGTTTCATTGACTAATGTCTCGACGCTCGTTCGTCCATTTCCATAATGATATTCAAAAGCTTTCGCAATGAGATACTCAGCTAATCCCTTATCCCGCCAATCGGGAACGACGAATATTCTTTCGACCGCGCCTGTTTGCCAACACATAACGCTTCCTACCAGCTCATCGCCTTCATAAGCCGAAATGGTATGCAGCTATAAGCTAACGCAATTAAGCCCCCGTCCTCGTCCAATACGCAGCTCATCTTCTGATGCCCATAATCTTTATTGTATTTAAAAAGCAGCCATGCCTTATGGCTTAACTTCATCACGCTATTCTCATGCTCCAAATCGTATGGAAGCACGCTCATAGACACCCTTATCTCTCCCCTTTTTGCTCAAGCCTTTCATTCCAATCATATCCACCCGCTAACTTTATCTTATAGACCGGTTTCGATCTGAACAAGGTCTTGTTTATCTATAAGTATTCTATACCGTAACAACTTTAGTAAACATGGTAAAAAACTCTCTACAGCATGTTCCCTGCAGAGAGTTTTTGACAGAGCAAAAAAACGGCTAGTCCAGCGCGTTAAACGCTAACTAGATCAACGCAATGGCAAGCAGAGCAAACAACGATAAAGCAAAAATACCGCCGCCGAACCCAAACCATCCAGAGATACGGACACCATCCGGTCTGCGGAAATACACATTGTTGCTGTCCACGTCAACGATAACGCCCTCAAAGCATTCCCCATTGCGCGTTTGGACGCGAACTCTGCAATTCATATTTTTCCTGCAAAAATGATACATTTCATTCATTTCACTTCACTCCTCCATCTCAAGTTCCTATTAATCTATGAAAGCTTCGCGCTGCTTGACTGTGTCTTTGTTACAAAACTTGTCCATAACAAAAACACCTGCAGCCTTACGGGAAAGTGATCCCTTAGGCTTCAGGTTCTGGATTAGAAAACCAGTAAAAAAAGGACCCGTGGGGGTCCTTTTTCTGCATTTCCTATCGATTGTTATTTATTAGACTAAATATACGTTGTCACCAATATGAATCTGCCCTGTTTTTTTGACGGAAGCATATACACCGAACATCAAACCCAGCTCTTCATTCACTTTTTTCAATAGCGAAGCATCACGTTCCAGCGAGTCTGGGTCGATGGTAATTAATGAACAACGCTCACATGAAGTGTCGACTTGAAACTCGGAGCTTCCGATCAATAACCGCTTTCCTATCCAGTCAACTTCGTTGAACTCATCTTCTTCTAAAGCCACAACTAGGTTTGCTCTAAAACGTCGCGCATCTAACTTTTTTCCCCAAATGGCTTCAAGCTTCTTCAGGCTTTTGTCTGTTATTATTAGGACACTAGCAGCATCAACACTCATAAGATCAGCATCCTCGGGGTTTGGCGCCATGTAACTCGTCATTGAAACTTTTGTTTTGGCGTATTTTTGAATCTCCGCTAATAGATCGTCATTCCAGCCAAAGGTTCGCCCATCAGGTGACTGTACGCTTATTTTGTCATCTAATAGCATTGCCCGATAAGCAAGCATATTAGGAATTTTTCGAGCCGTGAAAAAACTTTCCCACCCTGCCTTGGTTTCATCATAAAAAGCACAAAAACGATCGCCGTATAACCCATACGACTCGACCGTGCAGGTTCCTAAACGTTCTCCCGCAAACGATTTTACCGGAAAACGGTTAATTTCATTAATTTCTCCAACGCGCAACGTCAAAGCTAACCCTCCAACTCAGTAGCATTAGCCTTCATTATAAATCATATCGCTTAATCTGTTTACTATTTGCCAAAGCCATGTATTTATTTCTAATTCTAATTGTTTCTATCTGTAGACATCATTTTTATCATTTTTTGAAGAGAGATGTGTATAGCACGAAGGTAAGCAATGATGCAAATGAATCCTAACACTAAAGTGATAATGAAAAATTCCATTATTTCGCCTCCTAATAAAGCCATTCCCACCACTTTAATGACTATTTATACGTTCTAACGTCTTTCCGTACAGCGGATCGATAATCATCATCTCTTCGGTCAATGAATCAATAATAAGTTCAGGATATTTAGCTTTGTCCATTTCATTATGAATTTTTCGAAATACGGATATAACGGCCTCAAGCTTTTCCTTATCCACGTCCGTTAAGGCGTACGAGCCTTTTTCAAGAAAGAGCAAATTCAAATTCGTTATTACGCCATCAATGCGAAAAAAGCTATATGACAACAACCCCCACTTCGGCGCCCTATCTTCCAAAAACAGAGGAGACGTAGGGCCTATGGATAAAATAATGCTTTTATTATCGCCAAGCACGATTCGCCAAAAGGAATCCAGCTTGCTTTTGGTTTCATTATCTTCTGATCCGCTAGCATGTTTAATAAACTGTTCTAAGTTGTCGGCTAAATTTATTCCGTAATCAGAAATAAGACCTAATCTTGCTTCGCTGTTTTCCTGATCTTGAAAGATAACATTTTTATATTTTTGGTGCATAAACAGGTTATACCCCATTGAAATCACTAATAATATTCCTAAAATAACCGTAAAATTAGCTTTCACTTTATTGCTGTAACTCACGGATCATCACCTCAGCACATCCATTTTAAGAAGAACTAACAAACTGAAATACACCAATCAAGATTAACAACACCACAATCGTAATGATAAAGCCTATTATAAATTTAATGGTTTTATAAGAATTTGACCTATGTTGAAGCTTGCTTTCGACACTCTCTAATCGATTTTTAAGCTCTTGTATTTCTTTTTCTCGTTCCATTGTTAATCCTCCTTAACGATTTCACTCACTTCAATGTTTTTGCTTTCTGGATTCATTTTGATTTTTTCTGCGGATATCGCATCAATCATGACAGTAGCAAACAATAATGAGCCAATAATCATAAATATAATGCTGAGTGTAAAAGGAACCCTTACCATTGTTGCATCCATAGCCATTGAGAATTTGCCTGGCGGATCACTCCATCCATTCATTTGCGGGGCATAATTGGCGATTGCCAAATAGACCATTCCAAAAAGCAGCGTCCCCGACAATAAAAAGGTAGAGCTCATAATGATAAGCGCTTTTTTCATCAATAATAACCTCCTATCCCAGATACTAACTAAATTGGATTTATCATTATCAGATCATATTACTATACTTCGGAGGAAAAGAGCACCCGCATCCCTTTAATAAATAACAAAAAACCTCCCCACAGTAAAAACAACTTCGCTGTAGAGAGGTTCATATCTAAATTTTCATCATAATTTGACTATAACAATTCATTAATGTGCGGCCGTATATTGTTCCAATTCGGAAGCCGGATCAAATTTCTCTTTGCTCATTGCAACTGCTGCAAGAAGAGCGATCACAGACGGAATAATCGCCCATGCAAAAGTTTGAACGAGAGAGGAGGACAACGCCTCTGTAATCTTATCCAGAATATCAACAGGTATTTTCTCCCGCGTGCCCGGCGTCAAAATTTTACTTGGATCGCTTAGATCGATGCTCTCGGACAATTGGCCTCCGCCGCCAAATACAGCCGTTAATTTATTCGTAAAAATATGACTTTGAATAATGCCGAATACGGTAATTCCGAGCGTCATGCCAAGCTCGCGCGTGAAGCTGAGCGTAGAGCTTGCAGAGCCGCGCTGCCTTGCCGTAAAGCCATGGATCGCAGCATTGCTTAGTACGGAGAACGATGAGCCAATTCCAAGACCGACTAGAATCATCAAGATCGTGACCATGAAGCGTGACGAATCAATCGTTAACGTGGTGAGCAGCGCAATACCGGCAACAAGCAGAGCCAAAGTCGCTATCATGATCGTGCGGTAATTAAACCTAGAAAGCAGAATTCCGCCGCCCGCGGCAGTCGCTACGGAACCGAGCATCATGGGAAGCAGAACAAGCGCCGAATTTGTTGCCGAGCCGCCAAATACGCCTTGTATAAAGATAGGAATGTAGACGGAAGCCGTAATAAACGCCGCGCCGCTAAACAAAGCCATGATATTGCTTGTGGAATAGAGACGGTTTTTGAACATGCCGAAGGTGATGATCGGTTCCTCGGCACGGCGCTCGATAAATATAAAGGCAACAAGAAATACCGCAAATGAAAAAAACAAACCGATAATCATGCTGGAATCCCAAGCATATTCCTTGCCGCCAAGCTCAATTGCGAACATCAGACAAAGAATTGAGGCTACCAGCGTAAACGCGCCAAGGTAGTCGATTTTTTGCTTCGAATGCTCGACAGATTCTTTGTAGAAAAAAGCAATCATAACAAATGCAATAAGGCCGATCGGAAGGTTGATGTAGAAAATCCAAGACCAGTGGATATAATCCGTAATATAGCCGCCAATGAGCGGGCCGAAAATACTGGAAATCCCATAAGCGGCGCCGAATAGCCCGCCTATCTTCCCCCGTTTTTCCGGAGCAACGACGTCGAACATGATCGTGAATGCGATAGGTACTAGAGCACCGCCGCCAATACCCTGTATCGCACGATAAATGCTAAGCTGAATGATAGAATCTGCTGTACCGCACAACGCTGAACCAATCATAAACACGATAATGCCGAAAATAAAGAAGCGTTTGCGGCCATACATATCCGATAATTTACCAAAGATCGGCATACCCGCCATCTCGGCAACCATATATGCTGAGGTGACCCACATTAATTTGTCAAACCCGCCAAGGTCGCCAACAATGGTTCCGATCGCGGTTGCTGTTATGGTGTTATCCATCGATGCCATAAGCGTCGCCAGCAGCAACGCCACTATGATAACAGCCACATTATTTTTTTTAGCCAACATCTGTTGCTCCCTCCACATGACTATTTCATCTATTTAAAGTCCTTCTGCTAAAATCCTTTTCAGAAACATTCCCGTAGATGAAACCGGCACATCAGCTACCTGTTCCGGTGTTCCTTCTGCTACTAGCTTTCCGCCTGCCGCGCCGCCTTCTGGGCCAATATCGATCACCCAGTCAGATTCCCGGATCAGCTCCAAGCTGTGCTCGACAACTATGACGGTATTGCCCGTATCGACCAGCTTATTAAGCAGTACTTGAAGCTGTTTAATGTCTGATGGATGAAGGCCGGTCGTCGGTTCATCGAGCAGATAGAGCGTATGGTTTTTGGATGGCTTGCTCAGCTCTTTAGCCAATCTAATTCGCTGTCCTTCGCCGCCGGATAACGTTTTAACCGATTGACCCCATTTCAGATAACCAAGCCCTACCTCACACAGCATAGCGATAATGCCTGCCATCTTCTTCTCTGACCGTAGAATCGGCAAACTCTCCTGCACCGAAATATTCAGCAGATCCGATATAGAGTACCCTTCATATTGAACCTGAAGAACCTCGTCAGTAAACCTTCTCCCCTTGCAGTCATGGCATTTCACTTCAAGATCGGGCAAGAAATTCATATCAATGGACAGCACGCCTAAGCCTTGGCAAGTCTCGCAGCGGCCTCCCGGCGTATTAAATGAAAAATGTTTCGTGGTCAGCTTTCTTTTCTTCGCCTCTGGCAATCCAGCAAACAGCTGGCGCAGGTGCGTAAACACATCGGTATAGGTCGCAACATTCGAGCGCTGCATTCTCCCCATAGGCGTTTGGTCAAAGATGACCACATTGCCGATATGCTCTAGGCCCGTCATTTCCTTGCATCCCGTCTGCTCTTTTCTCTCCGCATTTCCTTCTGCAAGGATGTCGAACACAAGCGTCGATTTGCCCGAACCCGAAACCCCCGTTACTGCGATTAGTGTGCCAAGCGGGAAGGAAACAACTGGTATTTCGATATTTCGAACTTGTGCTTCCTTGATCGTGATATGCTGTCCATTTCCTTTCCTACGGACGCGGTTAGGACTAGGAAGTGCCTCTTCTCTCAAATAAGCGCCCGTAACCGAAAGCTCGCTTGCCATTAGATCCTCCAAGCTGCCTTCGCCAACAACAGTACCACCGTATAACCCTGCACCGGGGCCAATATCGATAATATGATCGGCAGCACGCATCATCTCGATATCATGCTCGATTACGAGCACGGTATTGCCAAGATCGCGCAGCTCTTGAAGCACCCGGATTAGACCAACCGTATCCCGGGGATGCAGTCCCGTCGTTGGTTCATCCAGAATATACAGCACGCCTGTCAGCCCAGAGCCAAGCAGCGAAGCGAGACGCAGCCTTTGTGCTTCGCCGCCTGATAAAGTTACGGTTTGCCTGTTCATGGACAGATAGCCAAGCCCAACATCCATAATCCGTTTCAAACGCGCAGGCATGTCATGAAGGATAGGCTCAAGCAAATGAAGGCCTTCTGGAGGAAGTGCTTCCTCAAGCCCCCTCGTCCACTCATATACTTCGCCAAGCGACCGATCCGAAACATCGGAGATCGTTGCGCCAGCTACTCGAACGAGACGGATTTCTTTCTTGAGGCGGGCTCCCGAACATTCAGGGCAAAGCTGCTCATGAAAAAAGCCAACGTCTTTCTCTGACGAGCCGCCTGACTCTCCTTCCTTCTCTTTGTATCGCCGCCACAAACCGGGAATGACCCCTTCGAACTTCGTGCCTTGCACCGGCTTCACATTCGGATAATGGCGCTTGAATGCTTCGCTTTCGACTCCGTAGTAAAGCAAATCACGCTGAACGTCTCCGTAACCTTTCAGAGGCAGATCAGGGTCAAGCTCAAATCCGAAATGCTTTCCGGCCGCAACCAAAATACGAATCTGAATATCGCGATGAACGCCGTTCAGAGAAGCAACGCCTCCATCACGCAAGCTAAGCTCCGGATTGAATACGGCCGCTTCATTGATGCTCGCCACATGACCAAGCCCGCTGCATGCTTCGCATGCTCCTTCTGGTTTATTAAAGGAAAAGTGTGGCATTCCCAGCTTCTCAAGCTCTGCTTTACAATGCGGACAGCTCATCGTCTCACGATCTATATCCTCGTCTTCATCTACAAGCAGCCCAGCCGGTTCAAATGTAGGCGCAATGCTTCCGCTGCAGGATGGACATATCCGCTCGCCCAATCTGGAAAAAATAAATCGAACATACGCATAGATGTCTGTCACTGTCCCGACTGTTGAGCGCGGATTGCGGTTCGTCACATGCTGTCCGACGCTAATCGACGGGGATAAGCCTTCAATGGACTCGACCTTTGGCTTGCTGATCGCATCTGCCGTCATGCCCATTGATTCCATATACTGCCTCTGGCATTCGCGCTGCAGCGTATCCATCGCTACAGTCGATTTTCCAGAACCCGACGGCCCCGTCAAAACGACCAATTTGTATTTGGGAATCGAAAGCGAGACATTTTTCAAATTATTTTCGCGCGCACCCTTAATCACAATGTTTTCTTTCACAAGAAACACTCCTCAAATTACAATTTAATGCTATCGCCAAAGGGATCGTACTAAGAGCTGCGTGATGACTTTTGCACCCCTTTGCAAATTAGTGATAATTTCGCTAAAATAAACTCAATAAGTCATTTCATCAAGTATCTCGTTTGTCTAATATCTTGATCATCAAGATAATTACATCTTAAAAGGAGGGTTATGTTTTGTCAAGCGAACAACAAGACCAACCTACACAGGAGCAGGAGAACTTTACCTTGCGCATGCGGGGACTAGGAACCCGTACCGTACTATACCAGCAAAATGTAGCTGCCTCTTTAGGGTTATACAATAATGATTTTATATCTGTAGATATTTTGCATGAAAAAGGCCCTATCACCGCCGGTGAGCTCTCCAAACTAACGGGTCTCACTACAGGCAGCGTTACCGCATTAATTGACCGTCTCGAAAAAAACGGTTTTGTTCGAAGAGAACATGATCCCAGGGACCGGCGCAAAGTCATTATTGTCCCTTTGTATGAAAATAAAGAAGAGGTCAGCCAAACCTACCACCCGCTCCACGCCGCGATGGTTAATCTCGCTGCCTCTTATTCGGATGAAGAGCTAGCGCTCATTACACAGTTTTTAGAAAAAGCCAGCGATGTATTGGAGGAGCAGATCCTTCATCTTAGCTCCACGACACGAAGCAAATCTTCTTCTTAAAACTTGTGGCTTAAAAAAAGACGACATTCCGGTTAGTCAAATGACTCCGGGATATCATCTTTTTTACTAAATAATTTTTGAGAATGGTTTTTTAAGTAAATTGAATACAATCTTTATTCCTTTATAAATTAAGCTACAAAAAAAAGAGCCGATACATCGGCCCTTTTCCGTAAAAATTTAAAAACTGCTCCCTAGAATTATTTAGTTAGCCAATCACTTCTGCATCAGGTACCGCAAAAAGTCTGGTAAGGATATTTGGATTGCTCAGGCAGCGTAGAATATTCGGCCTGTTCAGGGGAGTGCGCGTAAGGATTCGAAAGAACCTCAAGAAGTCGCTCCAGCACACTATAATCTCCTTGTTTAACCGCTGCCTCTAGTGCGGCTTCTACCCGGTGGTTGCGAGGGATTACCGCAGGATTGCTGCTGCGCATCAACTGATGCGACGAGTCTTTTGTTTCCTTCTGCCTGCTTAGTCTTTCCTGCCACAGCTCATGCCACTGGGTAAATTCAGCAGTTCCGAACAGTTCCGTTTCCTCTGGCTTGTCAAAAGTTAAAGCAACGAACGTGTTCGTAAAGTCTGCACTCTTCTCTTGCATCATACGGAGGAGGCTTTCAATAAGCGCTTCATCCTGCTCCTCTTCATTGAAGATACCGAGCTTTGCTCTCATGCCCGCAAGCCAATTCCGATGATAGAAGTCGATAAAACCTTTAATCGCGTCCTCCGCCAGTTTGACGGCTTGATCCTCATCCTCATGCAGCAGCGGCAGCAGCGTTTCAGCAAACCTTGCGAGATTCCAAGCCGCGATATGCGGCTGATTGCCATATGCATAACGTCCATGAGTGTCTATGGAACTGAACACCGTTGCAGGGTCAAAACCGTCCAAGAAGGCACAAGGACCATAATCAATGGTTTCTCCGCTTAGTGCCATGTTATCGGTATTCATCACCCCATGAATAAAGCCAACAAGCTGCCATTTGGCTATCAGCTCAGCCTGACGCTTGACCACTTCCTGAAGCAGCGCTAGATAACGGTTTTCTTCAGCGATAGCATCTGGATAATGCCTTTGCAAGGTGTAATCAGCAAGCTCCCGAAACTCCTCGGGAGTGCCCCATCTGGATGCGAATTGAAACGTTCCAACGCGCAAATGGCTTGCAGCAACACGAGTCAGTATGGCACCGGGCAGCACGGTTTCGCGGAAGATGGTCTCACCGGTTGTCACTACCGCTAAGCTGCGGGTGGTAGCAATTCCAAGCGCATGCATAGCTTCGCTGATGATGTATTCGCGCAGCATTGGACCAAGAGCGGCCCGGCCATCGCCACCGCGGGAGTAAGGTGTTCTGCCTGATCCTTTAAGCTGAATATCCACTCGCTCGCCTGAAGGAGTAATTTGTTCACTAAGCAGCAGAGCACGACCGTCACCTAACCTGTTAAAATGTCCGAATTGATGTCCCGCATAGGCTTGCGCAAGCGGCAGCGCTCCTTCTGGAACCTGATTGCCAGCAAGCACTTCTATGCCAGCTTGACTTTGCAGTGCTTGGACATCTAGCCCAAGCGATGCTGCCAAAGGTTTATTAAGAATGATCAATTCCGGTGAATCTACAGGGTTTAGGCTCATCCTTGTAAAAAGTGAATCAGGCAGACGGGCATAACTGTTGTCGAAGTTCCATCCTGCTTCTGCTGTCGCTTTATTCTCAGTCATTGCGTCTCCTTTTTTTCCTGTTATATTAAAATCTTAGCATAATCCTATTTCAATGATCTTATTTCATTATCAACAAAAGAGCTAGCTTTTTGCGTATCCTTTAGCCCGTTTATTATATCCTCTCTCTTGTATTATTTTACCCAACATTAAATTTATTTTCCACTATCTCTAGAATCGCTCTAATGCCCCATAGGAAAATCATGTCCTTCAAATTGACTCATCATATTGATGATTTTCTTCCCAAGTCGTATGTATTTCAAATGTTCCTCCTACAAAAAAGAGCGGCAGTCTCCTTGATGCACCATACCTCATGTGACCATCCTGCCTTAAGCTTAGAAAAGGCTGCCCTGCGGCAGCCTTTCCCATCCTTTCGCTACCCTTGTTTCACTAGGTTCTCTGCCGTGCGGAAAGCCAAAGCAAGAATCGTCAACACCGGGTTAACGCCGCCGTTAGTCACGTGCACTGAGCCGTCGCTCACCCACAGATTGTCATAACCATGGATGCGGCCTAAGGGGTCAGTGACGGATGTCACAGGGTCACTTCCCATCCGCAGTGTACCCGCTTGATGCTGCCCGGCACTTAGTCCGCCGCTTGGCCGGGTCCGCCATACCTCACGTGCTCCAGCTGCCCAAAGCCACTTCTCCGCTTGCTCTGCCAGCATGGCTGAAGCCCGAAGCGACTCTGGATGGACACTGCCGGAGAGTTGAGCCGCGGGCATGCCAAAGCGATCCTTGACAGCCCTCGATAGCTGCACTCTGGACTCGGCGCTCGGAATCTCTTGGATCGGCCCCATAATCTGGCTGGTGCGCAAATAACTCTCCCGCATCGTTTCCTTGCCTGCGCTCCCCCATCGCGCCGCATCCGGCGCAAGCGCTCGATACCAATGAATGAGCGGCAACCGGGTGAACTCGTTTGCAAGCAGCCCACCCCCGATAATTCCGCCTTCGTTGCTATGGTCAAAGCGGAAGGTAGCAATGCTCACTCCCGGACCCAAACCGTCTTGAACCGGTTCATCAAAGAGGCCGTATGCACCAGAATAGACATGCCCTTGAAGATTTCTTCCTACTTGTCCATTCCGATTGCCGATTCCATCCGGTTCCGAATCACTGGCCGAGTTAAGAAGGAGTCGTGCGCTTTCGATCGCTCCTGCGGCAACTACGACATGCCCAGCCCGCACTTGCCGCCGCTGTATGGAGCCCGCCAATTGCTGCACAAGACGAACGCCGGTGGCATGCCTTCCCCCCTCGGTATCGATGCGCTCCACCGTGGTATCGCAGATCAGATCGCAATTACCGGTAGCGATAGCCCTTACTAACATCGTATTGTGACCGCCATTCTTGCTGTTGGTCGGGCAGGCGAATCCGACACATTGGCCGCAACGCCCGCAAGCCTGTCGGCCGTCCCGATCAATGGAGTTGATCAGCAGAGGCACCGGCCCCGCTTCCCATCCCAACTTCTCTGCCGCAAGGGCCAGCCGTTCTGCTTCCAGCGTACGCGGCAGCGCTGGCATGGGATAAGCGCGTTGTCGCCTTCCGCGTCCAGAGTGGGCATTCCCATCGCCGGATACGCCGACTTCCCACTCTGCCCTCATGTAATAAGGCTCAAGATCCTCATAACGAATCGGCCAATCGCTTAGCGAACTGCCGTCTGGTATCCCATAGCGACTCGCCATGCGGAAGTCATCCGGATGAAAGCGCCATGCCTGCGCCCCGTAGATCCGTGTTCCTCCGCCGACTGTCATGGCATTATTATGGTAGTCGCCTTCAAACGGCGCGGTGATCCGTTCGTCTCCGCCCGCCAATAGTATCGTACGTGGGTTACCATCCATTGCTGGTCCTGTGTTGTGGCCATACTTGCTAAACCGATGATTACGCAAATGATCGCTGCCTATCTGATTGTAGCGAAGCCAGCTTCCGCGCTCAACGACGAGAACGTGTAGTCCAGATTCAGCTAATACAGCAGCCGCTACCGAGCCGCCAGCCCCAGCTCCTACGATGATCACATCATAATGGTCACGAAGTTGATCGAAGGTTGATTGCGGCAAATCGGTTTCCGAAGCCGGCGCATCGCTTTCGGATACGGGACCCGGGCGAAAGCCGATCATGTCCCAAGACCTGCCTTCGCGATTCCCGCCCCCCTCAGGACTTCCATAATAGCCTTCGATGACGAGGCACAATAAAGCGTCAAAGAACCGTTTAGACGATACCGGCCAGTCCCGAAAGGAATCAAGCTCGGCATCGTGCAGCAGACGATCCTTCTCATGATCCGGCAGCTCCGAAAATGGTCGCTCATGGAGAGCTATTGCTTCCGCATCCAATGCGCGAAGTCCAGGTTCTATCACATCCGTCCAAGTAGCGACATCCTCGGCGGCAATGCGTTTCAGGTATGCCAGCACTCCCCCATCGGTTGCCGATGGCCATGCATCTTCCGGAATCATCCGATCTGCAACCGCTTCCAAAATATGTTGGCTCATTCTCATGAACGCCCTCCTATTAATTGTCCTTCTCTACCATTCGCTTGCATTCATAAAAAAACCTCCCATTAGCCCTTAATAATCTGGGACTGACCCCCATTTATGAGACAGGGATCAAAACACCTTACAAGTTTAAACGGCCAGTCGCCTGTAATCAATCGGCGACTGGTTCTTTAGTTTCGTTTGAATACGAATTGCGTTATAGTAAGTGATGTAGTCTCGAACGGTCTGTTCAACGATTGCAGTCGTTGTATGGGTCAACCCTTCGAGGTAGAACGTTTCAGACTTTAGTGTGGAATGAAACGATTCAATGGGGGCATTATCAGCGGGCGTTCCCTTGCGGGACATGCTCATGGTAATGCCTTTTCCTTTTACAGCTTCCTGATACCCATGGGACGTGTAGACGCTGCCCTGATCGCTATGGAGAATCGCACCAGGCACAGCTGGCAATTGATTAAGTGTATCCAGAACAAAGTCCGTATCTTGCGTATCAGATAGACGGCTAGCTACGATCTCTCCGTTATATAAATCGAGGATGCTCGATAGGTACATCATTTTTCCGCCGAATGGTAAATACGTAATATCCGTGACGAGTTTATGCATCGGTGCTTCAGCTTGAAATTGCCGCTTTAACAGGTACTCAGCTACATAAGCAGGCTGCCCTGTATGCTTTCGTTTCTTTACTCTGACTCGACATTGAAGCTGCTCACCTTGCATGATTCGTTGTACACGCTTGTGATTAATCTTGTACTTTTTTCGAAGCAGTGCAGTAATCTTTCGGTATCCGTAACGGAATTTATTCTCAGTGCAGAGTTCTCGAATCTCTTCAACCATGCTGTCCAATGGCCAAGTTTCGTTTTTTGCTCTCCATCGGTAATAGGTAGCACGTGGCACACCCAGCCATGAACAAGCTTTGGTGATCGTAACTTCCCCGTGAATCAACTCAACCAGTTCAACTATGATTTTTGGTGACAACTCCTTTCCATCTCCTTGTACTTTTTTAGTACATCTATTTGTTGCTTTAAGAACCGATTCTCCGCCTTTATTTGCTCCAGTTCCGAGGTAAACTCAGGTCCTTTACCGTAGCTGTATTGTTTGCCAACAGGCTGCTCTAAACGGTTTAACTCACCCCTACGATACCATCGCATCCAAGTTTTCACTTGCGTTTTATTTCGTATGTTGAGTTGCTCCATTACCTCCTTGACCGGAATGCCTGCTATTCTCATTTCAATTGCTTTTGTCTTTATATCCACTGGGTAACTTACTCTTGTTGCCAACGTAAAAACACCTCCAAGGTTGTCTCCATATCTTACGACATGGTTGCATTTTCTTGAAGGTGTTTTGATTTGTCTCACGTTATGGGGTCAGTCCCTCTAGGCTTGCTACTAATGAGAGGTTTTTATCTGTAAGGATTAAGTTCGTTTCATTCCATATGCTTTAAAAATCAGCCTTCCACCACATCTGCTACTAATTCGCTCGCAACCTCAATCATTTTGGGAATAACGGCTTCATTAGTACCGGAAACGTAAATGTCTCCCTCGTAATGCCTGAATGGGATCTTGGTTTCGCCATAGCTCCACATGAAAAAATCTCCCTCAATGGACATCGTTGTAGCACCTGTCACGGTAAACACCGATGTGTACGCAAACTCTGGCTTGGACGCAAAATACTGCTTGCACTCTTCCAAAGATATAGTTTTCTCCGCATGTCCCGTTTCCTGCATCGCTCTGGTAATTCGATATCGTTGACTCATTAAATTGCCTCCATTGTTGTACTCGACCATCTTTATTTGATCTTATCATAATTCTATTGTTTTTATAAAATAAACCGATCCATGAGTGTGGTAGTGTGGTGTCTTAAGCAATGGCCGTACCATTCTTCACGGGAACATCTGGTTTTAATAGAACGACATCGCCTTCTTCCGGGATGCCTCCGATTACCAGAACCTCAGACTTAAAACCTGCGATGCGTCTAACCGGAAAATTCATTACAGCGATTACTTGCCGACCAATTAGCTGTTCCGGTTCGTATCTGAGTGTAATTTGAGCCGAAGAGCTTTTCATCCCAAACTCTCCAAAATCGATTTCTAATTTTATTGCAGGTTTTCGAGCCTCCGGAAACGGCTCTGCTTTCATTACTGTACCGACTCGTATATCTAATTTCATGAAATCCTCAATTGTAACCACGTATGCTGCCTCCATTTTAACAATTGCATTTTATCATTATTTTACCACTTTGCACGTTTATACGTATGGTAACAAATCATTATACTCAATCTTTAGGTAATTTTAAGATCTGCTTATAACAAGCTTTAGATTTATTTACTAAAATAGTCTTATTAGCAATTATTACGTCAGTTGACACTCCAATAATCATTCGCAAGGCCGCATCCTTAGATTAGAAAGGACATGATTATGTATCAAGGCAATCTACGAAAAATGACCCTCATCCTATTAGCATTATATACCGCTCTAACCCTTTACTTCATGTTTATTGGATTCAACAGGACGGCTTCCGTTGTAGATTCCGGGTTGCGGTACAGTCTGACTCCTGAAGGCATCCCTTTACATTTTCCGACGGGAAGGTACTTTAACCAATGGTTATTTGAGTTTGGCAACTTTGCAGCCTTTATACCTTTTGGGATCATCATCCCACTTCTATATCGCCTTCGGTTCATCCAATTCATAGCTTTATTTGTACTGTCTATTACGATTCTTGAAGTGCTCCAAATGGTTACCCGTTTAGGATCGTTTGATATTGACGATATTATCATTAATTCAATAGGTGCTTCAGTTGGCTTTTGCGCTCAACGATTTATCTCCCGCGACCGGGAAAAATTAAAAGGCATCCGTAAAATAATTTTGACAGCGATGATCCTTTCCGTTGGAACGATTGCTCTTTTTGGCGGGATCAATAAATATATAGACGAAGAAACCGATAACGTCATTGCCTTAAATGAACTAACGCAAAAAGAAGGAGCTGTCCTTTGGGATAAAAGCCTCTCCGGTTTTACGATCAACCATAACCAGTTCGCGCCTCAAGTTAATCTGTACAGCAGTACGAATGCAAGGACGAACGAATTCACGTATCCTTTAAATAAGAAATATGCAAAAATTACTGCCTATGCTGCCATTCCAGACGATTTGTTCAACAAAGGAAGCCAAGGGGAAAGCATCATTGCGTTTAGCATAAACGGAAAAGAAGTTTATTCCGTGGGCTTTTCGGCCAATAGCAGCGAGAATCAACTCTGGTCTTTTGAAGTACCCTTAATCGGTGCAGATGAGCTTACCGTAACGATCACGAATGATGATCCTAATCCGGATACCAATGTCATCATGTGGGACATTACTTTATCAGAACTGAATACGATGCAAAAAATAACGAAAAACATTAAAGAAATAGTTAAACCTTTATTCTAGATGGAAAAGGCCGATCTCTAACGCATGATTTTACCATGCCCTTTGTGCCTATATTCATCAGCGATCCAAAAAACATCAATATACAACCCGTAAGACCACGTTTCACAAATCAAGCCGCCCAAAACAAAAAGCAGGCGCTAGCAGCACCTGCTTTTGTTATTCAATTGAATACCGATCCTCTATTTTGCTTGGATATATCCTTCAGCTTTAAGCAATTCCGCGATTAGAACGGCGCCGCCCGCTGCTCCGCGCAACGTATTATGCGATAGTCCCACAAATTTGAAATCGTAAACGGAATCCTCGCGCAATCTACCCGCCGAAACGCCCATGCCGTTCTCAATGTCACGATCAAGCCTCGTTTGCGGTCTGTTTTCTTCTTCAAAATAAGTGATAAACTGTTTTGGAGCGCTTGGCAGGCCAAGCTCCTGCGGCCGTCCTTTGAATTGCAGCCAGCGAGCGAGAATTTCTTCTTTCGATGGTTTTTTCTCGAACGATACGAAAACGGTAGCCAAATGTCCATCCAATACAGGAACGCGAATACATTGCGTTGTAATCAATGGCGCGCTTGCTTTAACAATTTCATTATTTACGATGCTGCCCCAAATGCGAAGCGGCTCCTGCTCGCTTTTTTCTTCCTCGCCGCCAATATACGGGATAACATTATCCAGCATTTCAGGCCAATCGGTAAAGTTTTTGCCTGCTCCCGATATCGCTTGATAGGTCGATGCTACCACTGTTGTTGGCTTGTAATCCAGCAATGCATGAAGCGCCGGCACATAGCTCTGGATCGAACAGTTGGGCTTAACCGCAATGAAGCCGGTTGAAGTACCAAGCCGTTTTCTCTGTGCAGCAATGACATCAATATGCCCTGGGTTGATTTCCGGAATGACCATAGGGATATCGGGCGTCCAGCGGTGAGCCGAATTATTGGAAACAACAGGCGTGCCTGTCTTGGCGTAAGCCTCTTCCAATGCTTGAATTTCAGCTTTTTTCATATCCACCGCGCAAAAAATAAAATCGACTTGTGAAGCAAACGCCTCTACTTTCGAAGCATCCTGAACGACGATTTTTTTCACATTTTCAGGAACCGGGCTAGTTAATTTCCATCTGCCCTGCACCGATTCTTCATACGTTTTACCTGCCGAATTAGCGCTTGCTGCAATAGCCGTTACTTCAAACCAAGGATGCTGTTCGAGCAGCTGAACAAACCGCTGGCCCACCATTCCCGTTCCGCCTACAATACCTGCTTTTAATTTTGCTGTCATTAGATATTCCATTCCTTTCAACGTCGGATGATCTTCCCTAAATAATTATTCAAACGGTCTGATTTGGTGTGCAATATGTTAAATATAAGCTGTAATTCCTTTGGCCCAATAAAAAAAAATCCCACCCCCAAGACTATAATCAGTCTTAGGGACGAGATTTGTATACTCGTGGTACCACCCCAAATTCGCCAATATGTCGCCATATTAGCCTCTTCAAGTACGGCATTACGATGCAATGCTTATACTCTAGCTCTGTAACAGGAGCTCCTGGCACACCACCCCCCAACGATCATGGGCTCCGATGTGCTGCTCTGAGACTTTCTTCAATAAGGAACCCTTACTCCTTTTCAGCAAACGGAGCTCTCTGTGAAAGAATTCATTTATTTACTTTTCTCTTCGTCGCATTTGAATGTTGGAATTATATTATCAAATAACGAACGTCAGGTAAACATGTTTTTTGAAATTTAGAAAACTTTACACATTTAACGGATGCAGCAGCTTGATATAAAATCCGCCGACAACCGTCCGGTTCTGAAAGCCCACTTGCTCGCCCGTGACGGTATCATACCAATCGGTGAGTGGAACTCGGCTAGGCGATTCATGCAAGGAATCCCAGAGCGGCGCGATCATTTTCGCAAAATCATCCTTGGATGCCGCCATAGAAGCGCACCACACCAGCCAATCCGACTTCGTATAGCTGTTTCGGCTGTCGAGCGGCGTGCCGTACCGATTTTGCTTGGCTGCATAATAAGGAATTTCTTTCTCCAGTATGTCGCTTGGAAACAAATGAAGTCCAAATAGACGGTCCCACACGAGATTATATTTCAAGCTCCATGTATCGTCCGCGCTGTCGAACGTCAATTTGTAATGGTCGCCGGCATCCGCCATCGCAGTCCACTGCCCCGCCATTTCTTTGGCTGTAACGGAATACCGGGACATGTCCTCTGTTTTTCCGAGCATTCTGCACAGGGTGGCATACGCTCCAATACCGATGATCGCTTTAACCGACAGGTTGGCATTATGGGCAAGATGTCCGGCAAAATCGTCCGTGCACAGCTGGTTGTTCGGATCGAGACCGTTTTCTATCAAATAATTCGCCCATTTCGTCAACAGCTCCCAATGGTTCTCCGCAAAATCCGCGTTCTGTTCAGACAAACAAACCGCTGCCGCCATAATAAGCATATTGCCGCATTCCTCAATCGGCATTTGATATTCGAGCTTATTCTCGCCGTATACCTGCCCGTTAGCTAGCGGGTAACAGCCTACATCGTGCGGAGCAAATTCAAAATGCCATTGCTCACTGCCCGCATACCGGAAGATCGGCCGCATCATGCCTTTGACGAGCTCGGGATTGAATTTCAAAAACAATGGAATAGACGGGTAACTGACGTCTACCGTCCCGATACAACCGTTGCTGAAACATTCCTTGGACAAAAAGAGTACCTCGTTGTTCTCATCCAGCACAAGCTTATGCGCCGCGATCGCCTGCCTGTATGCAAGCGACAAAATATCCGCATATTGCGACCCGCCCGCTTCCATGCTTTCCTGCCGCAATGCCTTGTCAAACGTTTCGCATTTTCCGATGATATCATCGTATTGCGAGAAAGCTGCGGCAAGCATATCCTCGAATGACATGCCGCTCCTGCGCCAGTACGCATCCAAAGGCCGGTTAAAATATTCGATGGAATGAATGTCGTCGTAAGCCAGCACCGCGTACTCTGATTTCACCGTCTCATTTACAGCGCCAAAATCGAACAGCACCGCCATAACCGGCGTATCATCTGCCACGGCCCGCGGCTCGCGTTTGTCATCTTGCAAGCTTAAAGCTCCCGATTCGATAAAATGGCCGCGCAGCTTATAAGACTGAATCGCCGTTTGGGTCGTTTCGGACTTGGAAGCAGCCAGGTACACATATCCCCAATCGATGCGCAAGTCATCGCCGACCTGCTGCAGCACCGGCTGCTGCTCGCTTCCCATGCGCAGCGCCTCGATCCCGCTGCCGATCTCATTGCGGGACCAGACAATTTTCTGATCCGGCGTATTCACGCACCATTCTCCGGTAATGTCCGCATACACTTGCACATCATGCGGTTTGCCATCAATCGATTGAACTCGGAACGTAACGTATGAAGCCGGCCGCGATAATAGATCCAGATCGTCCAGCAGCAGCGGCGTCGTAAAATCAACTTCAAGCAATATGCCGTCTCCAACAAACTTGTATTTGCTGGACGTCGCGGTCACTTCCAGACTCGTTTGCTTCATCGCATCCGGCTCCGGGATATCACTTTCTTCATCAAGATCCGTAATGCCCATAAACCGCCGCGTTAAGCCGTCAATTCTAACCATGCCGGACATGCTATTGCGTTTATTGGTCCAATGTGTCGTATGCTTATCGGTCAGGCAATCGGCAGCAGACCATACGCTGAAATAAGGATCTACTGTTACCAGAGGTACTGCTGGGGGTCTAAATTGTTGTGTCATCGTTTTTGTTCTCCTTTAAATAAAGATGATGTGTGTTACCGCAGCTGCTCAGCAGCTTTTTCTTTCAATTAATACCGTCTCAAACACTTCTTGAAAAAAAACATTTTCCGCTTCTCCCTTAATCTTGCTCAGGATGATCTCGACTGCGCGCTCCGCCATTTTTTCCTTGGCAATATTGATCGTTGTAAGCGGGAAGGGATAAAACAGCTGGGACTGGATATTATCGTAGCCTACGACCTTAATGTCCTCCGGTATGCGGATTCCCGCTTCCTGTATGGCATAAATGGCCTCCAATGCAACCAGATCGCTGAAGGCGAAAATACCTGTGTAATCATCCCTGCTTTGCACGAGATCCTTCATAAACGCATACGTATTGCCCATCGTGATTTCATGATAAACGACTAAGGAAGAATCAAATGTTAGGCCGGCAGCGGCGATCGCTTGTTTATAGCCTTCCTCTCTTTCCCGCGAACAAGAAAGGGCGCTGGGGCCGCATAAGAACAAAATCCGCTTTGCCCCTTTGCTTAATAAGTATTCGGTTGCCAAGTATCCTCCCCGGACATCATCCGTTATCAGGTAGTCGGTCTGCTCGTCCTCAAAGTGCCTGCCCACCAAAATAAACGGGATGTTGGCGTTCTTCAAAATAGTGACGCTCCCGGAGCTGCCTTGCACCGGGAACAAAATGATGCCGTCGACCCCTTTGTTGATCGCTAGATAGATGGCCTGCTCTTCCATCTCCTGCTTCTCGCCGCTGTTCAGCACAAATATGGCATAGTCGTCTTTCCTTGCCGCCTCTTCAATAAAGTTCGCCATGATCGAGAAAAAAGGATTGGATAGATCGCTGATGATAACCGCAATCGTTTTCATTGAACCAGACCGCAGCGCACTGGCAATGCCGTTTGGGATATACCCCATTTCCTTTGCCGTGCGCAGAATGGATTGTCTCGTAGCTTCCGTCAGATCGCCTCTTCCCTTCAAAGCCCGAGAGACTGTGTTGATGCTGTATCCGGTTTTGGCAGCGATATCCTTCAAACGTATTTTCATTTTGCGCTTAGCCTTTAATTCCCGACAAAGTAACGCCTTTAACAATGTACTTTTGGAAAATGATAAAAATAATGATGATCGGAACGGAAGCGTAAGCATTAACCGTCATCGGCAATGTTTCGTCTTGGTTATAGGAGCTCATGAAAAACGGAATGCCGATCGGCAGCGTGAACAGGTCTTCCGATTGAATAGCCAGAAACGGCCATAGGAAATCGTTCCATGTGCCCAGAAATGAAAAGATCATGAGCGTAGACAACACCGGCTTGGATAATGGAATAAAGATATTCCACCAAACCCGAAACAGGCTGCAGCCGTCCATTTTGGCGGCTTCTACCAGCTCGTTCGGCATCCCATCGAAAAATTGCTTCATGATCAAGACGCCAAGCGGTCCTGCAAGGCCGGGGAGAATAAGCGCCGCATACGAGTCGAGAATGTTCAAGCTGTTCGCTACCATATATAAGGAAACGATAGTCGCTTCCCCCGGTATCATCATCCCGCTTAGAATGAGCCAGAACGCCAGCTTCTTATAGCTGAAGTCGATTCTGGAAAGCGCAAACGCCGCCAAGGACGCCATAGTCAAACTGAGAATGGGCACGATGACCGCGATGGTCAAGCTGTTGACCGTCCACTTGATCACCGGCGCATTCTCGAGAATATAAGCGTAGTTTTCAAACGAAAACGGGGGCAGAAAACGGTCGATCATATCCCCCATAGCGGAGCCTGGCGGCTTCAGCGAAGTGAATATCATATAGATAATCGGAACAATAAAGATGATTGCCAATCCGTAAGCCGCAACGTATAACATGATTTTCGGAAAAGTCCACTTTTTGGAGCCAGCGAATTCGTTCATCTCTTCTTCCCCTTAATCCGTTTTTTTGCCGAAAACTTTAAACTGGACGAATGAGAGCACAATTAGAAAAACAAAGAAAATAAAGGACATTGCGGTCGATAATCCAAGATCGTTGGCGGTAAAGCCCGTTTCATAAATGTACTGAATCATCGTTCGTGTTTCATTGCCGGGTCCGCCTCGCGTGACGAGCCAAACCTGACCGAAAACTTTAAAGGAGGCGATAACCTGCAGCACCGTAATTAAAACGATTAACCCGCGCATCGCAGGCAAAGTGATAAACTTAAGCCTTTGCCACGCATTGGCCCCATCCAGCGTAGCCGCCTCGTAATGATCAACGGGAATATCCTGCAGCCCCGCGAGCAGCACGATCATATTAAAGCCCTGCGTCCACCATAGCGTGATCATGACGATGGAAATCCAGGCAAAATGCGGCTCGTTCAACCAGAAAATTTCCGCTTCCGGGCTGAGAATGCCGAGATTATGCAGCACCGTATTAACCAAGCCGGAGTAAGGCGCAAGGACGAATATCCATATAAAGCTGACTACCGCTACCGATAGCACATTGGGCATAAAAAACACGGTACGCAGAAAGGTTCTGCCTTTCACTTTGGAATCGAGAATTAATGCAAGCAGGAAAGGCGTTATGATCAAAAACGGTGTGGAGATTAGGGCAAAATAGGTCGTATGCCACAAGGAAGCCCAAAAATCCGAATCCTTTAGCGCGTAAATGTAATTTTGGAGACCAACAAATCCTTCCTTGCCTATCAATGTCCAGTCGTGAAAGCTGACGAACAATCCGTAAAAAATCGGAACGATGGAGAAGAGAATAAAGAAAAAGAAATAGGGAGCAAGGAAACCGGTTGCCAGCAATTCGTTGTGCAGCTTTCTTTTTCGCTTGCCGATCGCCATATCCGCCACACTCGGTTCCGTTATCGTTGCCGGATTCATGATTCACCTCCAATCGTGCATCGGCATTACGTCACCGCAATGCCGATGCACGTGCATTTTTTATCGATTCAGAAGCTTTTCCATGCTTTGTACGGCTGAATCCAAACCTTTATCGACCGGTGCTTTGCCGGACCAAATCGTATCGAGCGCTTGGACGAGCTGGTCTTTCGCCGGCCACATCTTCGGAGATCTCGGCAAGTACACGCCATCGTTGGCTGCTTGCAAATAATCTTGGCGATACGGCAAGCTTTTGAACGCTTCCGACTCTATAGCCGTCGTCGAAGGCGGAATATGTCCAGCCTTGGACCACTCGGCCGCATTGTCCGTCACCCATTTGGCAAACGTCATGGATGCTCGCACCTTGTTCTCGTCTTGCCCTTTCTTCTGAATCGGCAGAATAAAGTTATGGGAATCGATCCATGTTGCAGGCTTGTCGTAGATTTGCGGGAATGGAACGGCTCCGAACTCAAGCCCCTCTGTCGCCTCCAGCGTGCTGGTAAACCATACGCCAGTCGGCAAAATGGCACCTTTGCCAGCTTGGAACGTCTCGCCGATTTTTGGAAGGTTGCGCTGGATCAAGCCGCTCTCGAACATGCTGCTGATATATTCTGCAGCCTGCTTGCCCTGCGCGTTGTTAAACGTCACCTTTTGTCCGGCTTCATCGAACATGCCTTCGCCGCCAAGCTGGTTATAAAGCGCCCACCATATCCGGTATGGATCTTCACCCGCGGAACCGAGAAGCATATTCACGATGCCTTTTGGAGCGCCGTCTTTAATTTTTTGCAGGAAGTTTTTAAATCCTTCGGGACCAGGCTCAATCATTGGTTTCTCATTCTCGTCGAGCAAATTCAGCTCGCGCAGAATTTTTTTGTTGTAATACAGGATGAGCGGATGTGCATCAAGCGGCAATGCATACTGCTGTCCGTCGAACACCGTCGCATTCAGAATGTTCTCATTGAATCCGCTTATATCAATCCCCATCGATTCGATATAAGGATTCATAGGCTCAATAATTTTCAGATCCACTAGCTCGCTTAATTTGGACGTGTGGGATATCGCAAGATCAGGCGCATTTCCGCCGGCAACTGCCGTTTGCAGCTTCGTATAAAATTGGCCCCAATCCTGTGTTAATGCCTTCACCTCGATCTTGTCCTTATGTTCATCGTTGAACTTTTTCACGAGGCTGTTCATGATCACGCCGTCTCCGCCGCCGAACATGTTCCAATAGGTGATGGTTACTTTCTCAGCAGGAGCGGTTTCCGGTGCATTTGAAGCGCTTTCATTTGTTGCCTCCGTAGTTCCTCCATTGCCTCCGTTGCCGCCATTACCTGACGAACAAGCGCTTAGCATCAATGACAAAACAAGCAGCATTCCCAGTACAACTGTATACAGTTTAGTACGTTTCATAGAAATCCCCCTCGAAAAATAATTGGAAACGAACGGTTAAGTTAACGTTAACCCTAACGTTGATTTACACTCTATAAGAGAAAAATTGATTCGTCAACAGTTTTTTCTCGTTTTTTTGATTATTACCGATTTGTTGTAATGAATGACAAAACCAGTCCATTGCGCTTAAAAAAGAATGCAAAAAAATAGGCCATCCTATCCAGGACAGCCCATTAATTTGCAGACAAAATATTCGATTATTCTACATGTTTTGCAATGTTCTTTATGTCGATCTAATCATAGATTCGCTCAGTAGATGATCCGCATAATCAGATCTTGGTTATAATCGCCGAACTGCTTGCCGAATAAATTGATTCCGCCGATATGCTTCGCATCCTGCTTGATTCCGATCCGTAAGCTGATGAACCTATTTTGGCTCAACTGGAGCTCGTCCAGCTTCACTTTGGAAATTTCCACGTCGTCGAGGAAGCTTCCGCCATTATCAACCTTCCACGTTTTTAGCAGCCCGTATTGCGTATGGTTATCGGGTATCCAGTGCGGGTTCAGCTTGCCTCTTCTATCGCCAAAATCACCGGGACAAGTCCATGTTCCGATTTCGATATTATTGATCCATAGCGTAATATCCGATGGCCAATTGTGATCGTAATCAGGCGCTTCGGAGCATATCTCCATCGAAAATTGAATGGATTTAATGTCTGCGTCCGTCTCGGGCAGCGGCGGGAATTTATAATCCACGTTTCCCCTGCTAAACCAGAGCAATTGCGCCGAGATTCTGCTCGGATGATAGAAATGTGAAGGCTCGTCCACGGGCTGGATGATTCCCGTTTCTGTGATCAAGCCGCAGGTCGAGTAGATTTCACAGTCCGTGTAACAGCCAACCGGCATCTCAATTTGGTAGACGCTCGATTTGGGACTGTATTCATCGTTTACATTCAATTGCATATGAATGTCGTCAAACGTCCGTGTGCAAACCTTCATCGTGCCGCGGGAAGCAGGCAGCACCTCCGTTGCAATAATGCCCGCGTTCTCAAGCACGCGGATATTCGAAGCGACCGTGGATACGGGCAGGTCCAGTTTATCAGCAAGATCGATAATATTTTCCTGCTTGTAATTCAGCAGCTTTAAAATGTTTATGCGGACATCCGATGCGAGTGCATGTGCAACTTTTCTTAACCGCTCCGGCTCATCGATCGACAACTCCAACATACAGCTATGCACTCCTCTTGGTCAGTTCAATTTACATCATGAATTATCATTAGTATACGCTACTCACCCAGCATTTTGCAGCAGCAGATTTCTTTGCGGAAATCGGGGCTTTTGTCATAACATTATTCGACAATGTCGATTTTTGCGATGCGCGATTTCAATGATTACGAGAGCCTTTCAAAACAAAAAAGCCGATCGAATAGAAGACCAACGGTCTTACATTCGATCGGCTTGCTAATAAATCGATTACGCTTCGTTACTCTGCCAAAGCCGCATCAGTCGGTGCAGGAACACGGCTGTCTCGGCACGCGTGGAAGGATTAAGCGGTTTGATCATTCCTCCGTCGCCTTGAATCAATCCCTGTTCGATTAAGCCTGCCATGCTGTGTGCCGCATAACCGGACACCTTGTCTGCATCCTTGAAGCGGTCAAGCGTCGCCAAATCCCCCTTAATCTCTTTCCCTTGCGCGGCCTTCAGCGCCCGCGCAGCCATTACAATCATATCCTGGCGAGTAATCTTTGCTTTTGGTGCAAATCGCTCTCCATCGGTGCCGGTAACGATGCCGAATTGTTTAGCTGTCGCTGCAGCCTCGTAATAATAATCTTGCGGCTTTACATCTGCCCATGCCTCAGCAGCCTCTCCTTTCAGATCAAGCGCTCTGACAAGCATTAACACAAAGTCAGCTCTGCTTACTTGCGCGGCTGGACTAAAGGTTGTGGCCGATGTGCCTTTCACGATCCCTAAAGCAGCCAGCTGTTCGACCGCTTCTCTTGCCCATCCATACTTGACGAGATCTGCAAATGGTGATGAAGGCAGCTCCGCATATGCCGCATAGGTTCCTGTTCGGTCCGTTTGGAACTTGATTTGCTGCGCGGAATGGGAATATTCCGCGTTCGCAATCGCTGATGCTGCCCCTTGGTCGTTAATGGACAGCATACCGATTTTTGTCGCGGTCTCATTGTCCGAACGCAAATACGGAACAGTTACGGTAATCGGCGCCTTTTCATTCATCCAGCTATAAGCCTTGCCATCCATTTCCGCAGACAGGTCAATGGCCGGTCCCAATAGTGTCCGTCCGTCCTGCTTCAATAATTTCCCGTCCCGCTCGCCTATGATTAAGCGCAGCATTTTGCCTAGATCTGCTGATTTAGGCAGCATCTGCCCAGATAACAAGATCGTTGCTTTTGGCAAGCTCACTTCAAGAAGAAGCTTAGGATACTCGGACAACAAAGCTGTGGGAAGATCCAAAGCATATTTCACGGCCTCGCCGTTTTTCTTAACGCTCATGCTTACCTTCTGCATGCCGTTTTGATCTGCCTTCGCTTTCGCAATTGCTTTCAGCAAGTCTTGCTCACTAACGGCACTAATCGCCGTCGTTCCGCTCGAATCGAGCTTTGAGCTGATTTCTGCTTTAACTGAGCCGTCCGATTGCGGCTGGAATAAGTCAGGCACGGTGACAACGGAGTTGCCGCCTCCAACTCCGGTTGACGCTCTCTTATACTCAAAAGTCATTTTTTCAGGCTTGCCCATACCGTCTGTCGTTACATATGCCTCATAGACGCCCTCTTTCTCGCCCGTAAGCGTAAAGGCGAATTGAAAGCTGCCATCCTTTGTGCTAGTCGTCCGTGCTTCATAATGATCCTTGCCCTGCGGATCAACCACTCTCAAGCTCACCTTTGCAAGGTCACCGTTCATGGCAAGCCCATCGATCGTTACTTTTTTTGTTGCGGCGTCTACGACAGCTTTCATTCCGTCAAGCGCAGGTCCACTCTCGGCTCCCGTAATGCTGTACACCTCAAAGGCATAGAGGGAATAGCCGTAAAAGGTAGCTCTCTCAATTCCTTGAAACTTAATATATCTAGCTTTGATCGGATCAAAATGTACCGTTTCTCTTCCTTCCTTCGCCGTAATGATTCCGTCGTTTTCCTTGCTCACATTTGTCCAATTTTGCTTATCGTCCGAAACGGTTAATCGGTAAGTCTTTGCCCGGGCATATTCCCAGTCGAATCTGACCGTATCTAGCTCCCTCACTTCGCCAAGATCGATCTGGAACGATACATCGTTAATCGTTTCGCTTGACCATCTTGTAGCCGGGAATCCGTCTACCGCTTTTTCGGCTGCATAATTCAGATTGGCAGATTCCACCGAGGATGCTGACACGGCTTTATTCAGCGCCAAATTCCCGATTAAGGAATAGATGCCTTCTTTTAACGTGTTATACGCCCCATCTGCGATCAGTTGATCTTTTTTGAAAAGCTCCAGCTTGGCGTTAAAACCTTTCAAATAACTGGCAGCCTTTGCCTCATCCGATCCTTTGAAGCGAGCCGCCATTTCCAAATAATTGTTCAACGAACGAGCCGCATCCTCATTCTTGAATTGCTTATCTTCGTCAAAACGTTTTACTAACACTTTCATATCGGAAATGCTGGTAGCTGCCTCAATCACATAGCTAGTTTTCTGAGACTTGCCCGCTGCTACCGTAACAGTCAGCTCATGTTTTCCCGGCTTTCCTGCCAGATCAATAACGGTCCCTTGCGTATAAGGCTTGCCGTCGAAGGCAGCGGATACTTTCGTCAATCCGCTCCCATCATCATTTTTGACCTCCCATCCAAACTGAACGGATTCCGTAAACGGAACGACTGCTCCGCTTTGAAGCAATTGTCCGTTCATTTGCACAACTGCCTCTGGCGGGGCAGCGTTGTTCACTTGATAGGTGCCATTCACAAACTGGTACAGCCAATCGTACAAGATGCGCGTTGCAGGATCCGTGCTCACCGCAGTGTCTGTCACCGCATTATTGCCTTGATAGTAGGCTTTAAAGCCTGATTTCATAAGGCCGGTTTCAACGCCGCTGTTCAAATAATCCACAAACCGCTCGCGGAACACGGCATCGTTCACCATCCTGTCGTCAAATTCAAGCTCAAGGCCCATGCCATACCGCTTGGCTATATTGGAAGCGTCTTCAAGACGCTCCATGCCCAATTCCTCGAAGAAATAGTTTGGTTGGAAGGCTACGGCATCTATCCCGACTTCCTTCCACATATGGCTCTTGTAAGCCAGAAAATGCGGGATCCAGAACAACCTCAAGCTGCTGTCATGCACTTTCTTGCTAGCCGAACGAAGCAAATCCGGACCAGTCGCGCTCGTACTGATTTGCTCCTCGAGCCAGTACATGCCAGCAAGCTCAAGATTAGTGTAGCTTTCCGCTGCCCATCTTTGTTTCGTTTCATTCAACCACCATTGAACCGCTTTTTCTCGATTGGCAAACGCTGCCTCTTCGCCGATTTGGGAAGCATTGAAGCTTTCCGATATGCCGTCACCGTCTACATCTCCAAAATCATTCAAATATTCCCCCGGGTCTGGAATCATCAAAACAACCTTTACCTTATGGTCCGGCTGGTTCAGCTTGGCGCCCACTTCCATGGCCGCTTCGTTTAGCTGCTGCATATCGCCCGTTTCCGCAAAGGTTTTATCCAAATACCATTTCCAATCCTCCAGGTTGGCGCCTCCGTTATACCCATTTCCCGCCGGTGAGGTTAGCCCCAAGTATAGAACCCCGTCAAACAGCCAGTCTACTGGTTCACCTGTCCGATCTACGTAGCTAATATTAGGAATAATCCTTTCCTTCGACCAATCCCCCTTGCCATTCGCGTATTGCCCGTTATAGAGCAGCCCTAGGTTGCGAATGCCGGCTGTCGCTTCTCCCGGCTCAAGTAACGCAGGCTGTTCAGCGGCAACTTGCTCCGCTCCCTCAACCTTTCCATCTGCGCCCCAGATTTCAACTTCATCAATAAGCGACCAAGCTCTCGTATGCATCGAAAAGGTTACTTTCACATAACGGGCATACGCCATCTCTGCGCCGGAATTGCCGCTTTTGATTCCGTCTCTGCTCCCAACCCAGTCGAAGACCTCTTCCCTTGGCGGTCCATCTCCCCAAAGAAGCTTCGTAGATTGATGGGATAACGTTCCCCAATTTACCTTGTCATCAGAGGCATACATCGAGACCGTTAAAGGCACAAGCGAGGAGCCCGTAGGCCAGTCCTGCAGAAAGCGTGCTTTAATGCTCGAGATTGACTTTTTTTCGCCTAGATCAAACACGATCTCGCGTGTCTTCTTATTCACATGCCCTACCCACGCTGGATCCGACATATCCAATTGGCCATATTGTCCGTCCGTTAGCTTATGGTTATCATCTGGGTACTTTGCATCCGGCTCTTCCGACCATTCATAGCTCAGTCCAGCGGCAAGATTGCGCAGCGCTGACTGTCCCTGTCCCTCTTCCGCTTGCGCTAACGGAACCAGTGCGAACATCATGGCCGTAATCAAGGCGATTGCTACCCATCTTTTATTCGAAGTCATAAATGACAGCTCCCTTTCTATTTCTGAGTAAAAATAATTGTAAGCCTCTTGATAACAAGTTTTCGTTTCAAACACAATTCTCCGCTCATTCCTCCTTCCCAGGATTGTACACAGATCGATTTAAAAGCGAATAACAATGTCTGTACTGTTACCATATGAAAAATAGCCGTTGTTTCAAAGAGATAAGTTATTACTTTCGTATACATTTATTTACCTGCTCCCGGGAATGATAGATTTCCGCATAAAAAAGCCGCTGCCCTAGGAAAAACCTAACGGCAGCGGTCTATTTTTTGCGTACAGCCCGGCTCTATACTGGCATTGCTTCATTCTCTTGCATATCCGAAAGGTTGACAGCTAGCCCCTCATGCAATCTCGAATGCTCGGCTGCAAATGCCATCAGATGGCTTTGAAGAGATGCCGTTGCCGACGTTAGTCCGTGCGAGGGGTTGCGGTCAAATTGGCAAACATCGCGCAGAAACGCGCTCACCATACGCTCATCGCCGCCGCCGTGGCCGTCTCCTTCGACATTGCAGCGAATCTCCAGCTGTTCTCCTGAAGCATAGCGATATAACGTAAAAGCTCCTTTATCCATATCTCCGATAATTTCGCCATGCGTACCCATAATTTGAACCCGGCGAGCACCGCTTTGCGTCAGTCCCGACATGATAAATGATGCGTTCGCTCCATTTGCAAACAACATATTCACTACCTGGTGGTCAACGACATTGTTATTGCAGCGGTACACGCAGCGCCCAAACGGCCCTTCCTTAAGCGCCTTTAAAATTCCCTCTTGCGATAAATCATTTGTCATGTAACGTGCCCAAGGGTGATGCGGCGGCTGCATGTACATTTTCAGTGCCGAGAATGCACAATTCTTCTCGACCGCGCAGCCGTCGATGCAGCGATCCGCCGACCCTTCGGGCGCATGCTCCGCTTTGAAATGAAGCAAGGAGCCGTAAGAGCTTACGCTCGTACAAGGCTGATTCATCAGCCAGGAGATGATGTCGAGATCATGGCAGGATTTTGCCAAAATCATCGGGCTCGTCTCCTCCGCATTGCGCCAATTGCCGCGTACGTAGCTATGCGTCATATGGCGATAACCTACGTTCTCGGTTAATTGAATCGTCCCCACCGTGCCTAGCTCTCCATCCTCCATACATTTTTTGATTCCCGACCAGAAAGGAGAATATCGAAGAACATGCGTAACGGCAAGCAGCCGCTTATAGCGAAGTGACGCCTGCTCCAGCTGGATGCATTCCTCCATTGAAGGGGACATCGGCTTTTCAAGCATGACGTGATAACCCAGCTCCATCGCTTTCATCGCAGGCATATAATGCATCCGATCGAGCGTGCAAATGATCATGACATCTGCCATTCGGCCTTGCTCAAATGCTTTTTCCCAAGTATCGTATACAAACTTCGGCTTAATTTGATGAATTTCTGCGAACCGGTTTCTGCGCTCATCGTCTGGCTCGGCTACTGCAATGATTTTAAGCTCATTCGGAAATTTTTCTGCATAGGGTCCATAAATGTATCGCCCTCTGCTGCCAGCGCCTAATAGCACAGCTGTTAATGTTTTCAACCCTTTCCCTCCTCTAGTACGCCTTCTATACTTCAATTGTATAGGGACCTTACGAGAGGCAAAAGAGATCGTTTCTTACCTTTCATATACATTTATTGACCTTCGTTTTGTCTCTGGTAGCGCGCCATCCGGAAATCCTGCGGCGTCGTATCGTTCTGCTTCTTAAAAAAGCGAATAAAGGCGAGCGCCGAATTATACCCCAGCGCAGCCGCGATCTCATTTACTTTCATTGAAGTTTTCAGAAGCATGTCTTTGGCCATCACATTTCTGTAATCATTCATATATTTCGATAATCCGATACCTGTAATTTGCTTATAGAGTCTGGATAAATATGATGGATTGAGGCTCACGTAATCCGCTAGTGCCGTCAAAGAAATATCGGTTGCGACATGCTCCTCGATATAGCGATGCACTTTGTTAACTACTTCCGTCGGCAATTGGGTGCCCTGCAATGTTTTCCATTCAAAAAAACAGTCCGCCAAATGCCTGTAATAGGGAATCAGCTCCGGCCAAGGCGTCGAATCGCCGTGACGAAATAGGCGGTCGAGGTCTAATTGGGTGTTTACGTAATCGCAAACCTCCCGGTTTTTATGAATGTAGAATAGAAAAACCGCCGATAACGAGTGGTACAATTCGATCTTCCGTACATGAGGGGTATAGGGATCATTCCATGCTGCCGTAAGCTCTCCATACAGCTTGTTGAATTGCTCCCGATGATTATTCTCAAGGCAGCTCATGAGCAATTGAACCCGGGCATGATAAAAGCCGTCGTGACAGCTTCCAGATTTATCGTGAGCCTCATCCTTCTGAATGTCTTTATCGGTCATAATGACCTCATTGAATAAACCGTTGCCTTGCACCAAGCCATATTTGATGGTATGAAAACGGTCCGATAAATGGTTCCAGCCGGTCGTCTCGCTGCCCAGAAGAAACGACACCGACAATCCAAGCAGCTTTTTGCATGTCCCTTGAACGTTTTCCAAAATGCCGCTAGCATAACGATGGGCTCTGACCCACTCCACGCCGCTGGAGTCGGCGGTAAGCTCATCCGACGCTTTAGGCTGGATCATCCAAACGATTTTGGACAGCTCGAAAACGACCGAATAGCTTCTTACATGCGCCGACAAAAACTCTTCGCAAATGTTTTGCAGCGCGTAGGCAAGCAGTGCTTTGTCCGGCGCCGTAAAGGTCTCTCTCCACGCGTCTATCCTGCCAATGAGCAAGTAAACGGGCATGGAAGCATCGAGCGGAATATCAATTTCGCTGAAAATTTGACCAAGCTGCTCCTCCGTCGCTTGTTTCCCTTGAATAAGACCCCACATATACTCTTTTTGCAGCGAGGGCAATGCCAATCTCATTTTGGACTGCGTTCTTGCAATCATCTGCGCCTGATCCTGCTCTTCTTCTATTTTCTCGATGGCTCGTTCCACCGACTGAACGATTTTCTCGTCGCTTTCCACCTTCAAAATATAATCGAAACCGCCGTAAGTAATCGCGTTTCTAGCATATTGGAAATCATTATAGCCGGTTAGAAAAATAACTTTGCAGGCTGGCCACTGAGATTTGATTTCCTGCAGCAGCTCGATTCCTTCAATGCCAGGCATCTTAATGTCGGAAAGCACAATATCGATACGATGATGATACATAACCTCCAAAGCTTGTTCGCCAGAATAAGCTTTCATCACCTCGAGCTGCAAATGCTCCGTCTGCTCGAATAACTCAAGGAGACCATCGACGATAATGGGCAAATCATCCACGACAAGCAGTCTGTACATGCTGTTTCCCCCTCTAGCTAGCGTTCAAATTCATTCTGACCTGCAACCCGCCTAATTCGGACCGTGACAGCACAATGCCATATTCCTCTCCGTAACGCAGCTGAATTCTGCGATGCACATTCATCATTCCCGTCGTTGCCTCGAGCCAGTTCGCAGAATGGCGCAGCTTCTTTCGAAGAAGCTCGATTTGTTCATCCGTCACGCTTTGGCCGTTATCCTCAACGATAATGGAAAATACATCACCCTTTTGCTCCGTATGAACCCATAGCTCGCCAGGCTGAAGCATATTTCCTAAAGCATGCTTATAAGCATTTTCTATAATGGGCTGCAGAATCAACCTCGGCACACGAATGGCAGGAAAGTCACCTTCGAACAATGCTTGTATGCGTTCCCCGTAACAGATCGATTGCATTTCTACATAAGTGCGGGAATGCTCTGCTTCAAGCTCTAGCGGAATGTCATCCTCATCGTTGCGGGTTATGAATTGAAAGTATTGTCCAATATACAAACAAAATTGATAAGCCTTTTCCTTCTGGCTCTCTGATTTAATTAATCGGCACAGCACAAAAAAACAATTATATAAAAAATGAGGATTAATCTGCGATTGCAGCCGTTTAAGCTCCGATCGCTGATTCCGAATTTGCTGCTCGTAATTTTCCTCAATTAATTTTTTCAGAGATCGCACCGTTTCATTAAAGGCTTGATACAAATAACCGAACTCATCGGCCCCTCGGTCGATGACGATCGGCTCCAGCCTGTTCTGCTGTACCCGGCGGAATGAATGGACCAGCTTCATAAGCGGCCTATAAATAAAACGCAATAAAAAATAAGTAAAGAACAGCACGATGCATACCGAGAGTCCGCAAGCCCACCAGAATAAGGACTGGTACATCTGCAAGGAACCAAGCACCTTCTCTTCGGGTATGCAGGTAATGGAATGGGAGTTCCATAGACTAGAATATTTGTAGACGGTAAGTAAACGCTTACCATTATAAATAATCGTTTCGTAGCCTTCATCTGATTTTGCTTCCCGCTTCTCTAACGCGAAAGCTTTCATTTGATCCAGCAATGCTGGGTCCGTGCCGCTTTCAATGACCCAGCCGCGTTCCAAATTAAGCAGCACGCTCTGTCCGCCCCGCGCACCGCCAATTTGAGACAGCGTTTCTTTAATCTTAGAGGTAGACAACTCCACGCCTACAATATACAACGGCTTTTTAACGGTCGTTAGCGGATATTGCATCGTAATAAATAGCCGGTCCTGCCAGTACAGGAATGGCTCTTCATACAACTTCGCATTATGCTGCATCGCAATAAATTCAGGCTCATCCAAGTAGGTTTCATAATTATTGCTCAAAATAGTACGTTCGATTAGCGGGATATAGGCTTTTGCTTCCTTTATAAACGGGCTTGAATTTTTCATAAGCTCCAGCCGCCTCTGAATATCCAAAATTTTGCGCGACCGCTCATACGAACTTATATCCTGGCCTGTTGTTGCAATTTCCATCAAATCTTTGTCCATCACATAGTTGGGCAAATAACGGCTGATCCGGTCCGCTTCCTTGTCCAGCGAATCCATATAATACTTCGTCGTATTGAGGACAGACTCCGAGATTTCGCTGCGAATGTGGTCCGAGCCTTGCTCAATGATCATCCAGGTAATCGCCATCAGCGGCAGCAAGGCAGCCAGAAAAGCTCCCATCATTTTTTTGAATATGGAGGAATCATGCAAATAGAATAAGCTTTTCATCGTCTATTCTCCTATATCCAGCACACCGAACCTATTCTTTTACGCTTCCCACTACTATTCCTTTTATGAAAAATCTCTGCAAGAAAGGATAAACAATAAGAATCGGAAATGCTGCTACGAAAATTTGTGCCGCTCTGCTAGTTCGATCGGAAAGTTTCAGTATCAATTCGGCATTCTCCGCTTTAATAAAGCGGAAATCCATCTTAATAATGACCGTCTGTAAAAACGTTTGCAGCGGATAATTCTCAGTATGATTCATATACAGCATACCGTCAAACCAACTATTCCAATGCCCCACTATCGTAAAAAGTCCCGTCGTTGCCAAAGCCGGCAGCGATAGCGGCACATATATTTTCCATAATGTAGTGAAGTAGCCTGCCCCGTCCATACGGGAGGATTCCTCAAGCTCTTTAGGCAAATTCCGGTAGAAATTAAGCAATAGGATGACATTGAATACCGGAATGGCGGTTGGCAATACCAAGGCCCATAGCGTGTCTATTAAGCCAAGCGATTTGACGGTCAGATAATTCGGAATCAGGCCGCCGCTGAATAAAATCGTAAATACGAATAACCACGCATAAAACGTTCTCAACCGAAATTGACGAGAATCTTTGGATAACGGAAATGCCGTTATGATCATCAGCGCCATACTAAGCGTTGTTCCGAGCACAACACGCTGTATCGATACCCAGAACGCACGTAAATATTCTTGTTTTCCGAACACATTATCATAAGCAGCCGTTGTGAAATCAATCGGCCACAGCCCTACCTTGCCTGCTGCCGCCGCTGCGCCGGAGCTGAATGAGATCGCCAAAATATGAATAATAGGCATTAGGCATAAGAAGGATATAAGCAGCAGGAAAATATAATTGCCGCCTATAAATATGTTTCTGCCAAGTGATCTGGTTGTAATCACGGTATGTCTCCCTTCTGAATGACGAATTGGATCTTTAGAAAATGCGGTAATTAGCAAGACGGTAAGCCAAGACATAAGAAAGAGAAATGAATATGAACGATACGATCGATTTTAGTAGGCCAACTGCCGTGGCGAAGCCGAACTGCGCCTGCTGCACACCCATTCGATAAACAAAGGTGTCGATAATATCCGCGCTTTCATAGACCGGAGGGCTGTACAGGTTAAAGATTTGGTCAAATCCTGCGTTGAGCACATTCCCGATGTTCAGCGTAAGCATTAGCACGATGATCGGCATCATGCCGGGCAGCGTTACGTGAAAGGTTTGTTTGAGCCGCCCTGCGCCATCTATTTCCGCTGCTTCATAAAGCGACGGATTGATACCGGTTAACGCAGCCAAATAAACAATCGTCCCAAATCCAAACTCCTTCCATACGTCCGAAGCGACCATCACATAAGGAAACCATTCATTGCTTCCCAAGAAAAAAACAGGTTTAATTCCGAATAAACCTAGCAGTTGATTGACGACGCCGGAGGACGGTGACAATACATCAACTAATATCCCGCTCAGCAGCACCCAAGACATAAAGTGCGGCAAGTAAACGAGCGTCTGGAACATTCGCTTGATCCATTCCCTCCGCAGCTCATTCAGCAGTATCGCAATCGTGATCGGTATCAGCAACCCCGCTGCGATTTTCATCACGGCTATATAAACCGTATTGAAGAAAATGCGTCCGATATCGGGATAATCCATTAATAATTGAAAGTTTTTCAGCCCGATAAAGGGTGAGCCGAACAGCCCTTTGTTCGGTATATATTTCTGGAAAGCCATGATGATGCCGGCCATCGGGACGTAGCTGAAAATCAATACCAGCAGTATTCCCGGAAGCAGCATCAGATGAAGCGGCCATTCTCTTTTCCACATCCTTGTTAGCACATTCATACCATTCACCTCGCTGTTTAACTAAAGAGCTGCACCAAAATGGTTAATAAAAAAGAGGGATTGTTTCATCCAATCCCTCTTCTTATCCGCGCCGCAATTATTTGTGCGTTGCGTACCACTCGTTCACTTCTTTTGTAATTTCATCGCCGCCGAGCTTTTTCCATTCTTCTACGAATTTATCGAATTCATCAACGGATACCTGATTCATAATGATTTTGAAATAGACTTCATCCCGCTTCTTGAGCAAAATTTCCTGTCTTTCACCATCGTTGGCGTAGGTGCGCCGTAAAATTTATTTTGCAAGTACTGTTCGTTCTTCTGGATGTCTGGAACTAGGGAATACACGCCCTTCGGACCTGAAATCAGATATTCCCACCACATGCTCGTATCGCCGTCTACGTATTTCATGGCACGCTCATAGCGCGTCCGATGGTCCTTTGTCTGCAAAATGCTGGTGTCCTTATTTTCAATCGCTTTTGGCAGCACTTCGCCGTTGTTATCCAATTGCTTGCCTACGCGAAGCGGGCTAAGCAGCCAGTAATTGTTGCCTTTCTCTACGCGGTCTTTACCGAATTCATATACCTTTTGCTCATCTGTCGGGTGATTGTCGACAGCTATCCATTGGTTCAGCAATTTAATGACCCCTTCTGGATGCTTCGCTTTCTTGGAGATGACATAATACTCGTCAACGCCGAGTCCGATCTGTGACAAAGCCGGCTTGCTATCCACTGTCGGAATCGGAAATGCTCCCCACTCCTGTACCACTTTCCCGTCCTTCACAGCGCCTTTCACGAGCTGAGCAGGTGTCCAGGATGCTCCATAGACCATGCCAATGCTATTGTCATAGATAAGCTCAGCAGCTTTCTCTACGTCTTTTACCGCGAATTCAGGATCAAGCAGCCCTTTTTTGAACATCTCCTGCAAGGACGCAAGCGCATCCTTAACTTGCGGCTGTATATCGCTATTCACCAAGCCGCCCTTGCCGTCATCGATCCAAATATTTTCATACGCATGATAGCCATTGAGGAATGGGCGCAGTCCCGTTACTCCCGTCTCCAAGCTGAATGGATTTTTGCTTACGGCAAGACCATACGATGTGCCTGTGCCGCCAGGGCTTTTCGTTTTAAAAGCCTCGGCAATCGCCATGAAATCTGCCATCGTTTTCGGTTCCGGTAAATTCAGCTCCTTCAGCCAGTCCGTGCGCACATATAAAAATTGATAGCTGTACGGATTGTATGAGCTGGGAATGCCCATCAGCTTATTGCCGAACATCGCTGTTTTCATTTGCATGCCGCCATCCATCGTCAAAAACTTTTTCGTTTCCTCTGTGGCATTCTGTTCATACACATCCGTCAGATCCATGATCATATCCGCTTCGGTCAGCTCTTTCAATTGCGTCGCGTTAACCAAGAGGAAGTCCGGAAGATCATCCGATGCGATCGTGATTTTTACCTTTTCCTTGAATTGGCTCGTATCGGCTACCCATTTGTTCGTAATCTTAACGCCGATATCTTTCTCGTAGGCATCATAAACTGCGTTTTTCTCGAAGCTTTCGCCTTCATCGAACTTCAGGTACTGGTCGCTTGGGGAAACCGTCGATACCTCGATCACTTCGTTTGCTTTTTCGCTTGGTTGCTCGTTCGTTTGTTCTTTTGGCGTGTTCGTCTGTTTTTCAGGCGCTTCGTTTTTGCTGTTGCTGCATGCGGTAATAGCCAAGCACACAATCAATGCGACAATCCAGAGTGCCTTCCTTTTCTTCTTCATGCTACCCCTCCATATGTTCTTTAATGTGCTGCCCCATTGGTGCAGCTTCCCTTCATAGCTCTAGTATAGAAAGGAGAATGATCTGGATCTATATACTTGTATTTACTTTCGTATACACCTCTTGACTAAAGGAGCTTAGCCCTATTTATCGGGTGAAAATGAGCTTGACGATAACAAACCGAATGGTTACCATGGGCATTGGACAGAGGCTTATATGGAAAATTTGTAGCGATAGGAGCAACCATTTCTATTAAAATGGCAGGATGTCCTTTTTGCAATGGGTTGATTTTATTTTCCAATTATAGCAAGGAGGATGAGTATGGCTAGGCAAAATGACATTTTCCCCAAAAGAGGCTTAATCGTGTCGTGCCAGGCGCTTGAGCATGAGCCTCTTCACGGAGGCGACACGATGGCCAAGATGGCAAAAGCAGCCGTTATGACCGGTGCAATCGGCATCCGTACGAACGGCGCGTTCGATATTGCTGCTATTAAACTAGCTGTTCATGTACCGGTTATTGGGTTGATCAAACGGGATATTCCAGGCTCGGACATTTTTATTACACCGACGCTGGAAGAGGTGAAGGCGATCATCTCCGCAGGGGCAGACATCGTCGCGCTTGATGTGACGGATCGCGAGGGGCGGCTGGAAGCGGTCAAGCCGCTCATCGACTATGCGCATCAGAATGGCGCTGCCGTCATGGCAGATATTTCTACATTCGAGGAAGGGCTTGCGGCGGCTCGGCTTGGCGTAGATTTCATCGGAACGACCCTCTCCGGCTACACGCCATACAGCCCGCAGCAGGAGAAGCCTGATTTTGAATTGATCGAACGTCTATCGGAAGCGGTGCAGGTACCCGTTATTGCGGAGGGCCGTATCTGGACACCTGAGGAAGCTGTAAGGGCGATGAACGCGGGCGCTGCCCACGTCGTCGTAGGCAGCGCCATTACGCGACCGCAGCTTATAACCGCCCGTTATATTCAAGCTCTGAGCAAGATGAACGAATAAAGAACGGAGTGCCAACCATGACAAAAGAGCGATTTGATCCTTCGTCATCATTTGCGATTGGCGTGGATATCGGAGGAACAAAAATCAATTCGGGCATCGTCACAAAGGAAGGGGAAGTGCTGCTGTCCTTTAGCCTCAGCACATTGGCTGGGCAAGCGAACACGGTCGATCGCGTGCAGGAAGCGGTCGAAGGGCTTCTAGCTAAAGCACGGCTACAGCAGCCGGGCATCCGATTTAAAGGGATCGGTGTCGGGAGCGCAGGTCAGGTGGATTGGAAAGAAGGCAGCATTCGGCATGCCTCGGAGCTCATTGCCGGATACACCGGAACGAAGCTAAAGCGTATATTGCAAAATCGTTTCCTGCTCCCGGTCTGGGTGGACAATGACGTCAACGTGCTTGCGCTGACGGAAATGCGGCTCGGAGCCGGTCAAGGCGTGAGCAATCTGATCTGCCTCGCGCTCGGAACCGGAGTTGGCGGAGCCATTGTCGTCGACGGCCGTCTGATGCACGGCAATTGGGGCGGGGCTGGAGAGCTCGGTCACCTGTCCGTTGACTTCAAAGGCATACCCTGCGTTTGCGGTGCACGGGGATGCTTGGAGCAGTATGCGTCTGGAACGAGCATTGCGCGGCGAATGCGTGAGAAGCTGGCAGCGAGCAGCATGCTGGATGAGCAGTTGGACACGCGCGAGGTGATATACCGCTGGCAGGCCGGAGATCCGATAGCAGTGGACGTGATGGACGAAACGATCGCTGCGCTTGGCACGGCTATTGCATCGCTGATCCATACGTTTAACCCAGAGCTGATCATCGTTGGAGGCGGCGTAGCGGAAACCGGCAAGCCGCTGCTGGAGCGGCTTCGCGCAGAGGTACGGCTCCGTTCCATGCCGTCGCTCGCGGCTGGCGTCCGGATAGAAGCGGCATACCGCGGCAATTGGAGCGGCATGATCGGTGCTGCGCTGCAAGTATGGGAGTATGAGGATTTATAGTAAAGAGGTTTGCATATAGGGTCGCTTTCTTATGCGGCCTTCCTGTTTGCTTCCTGATTGTTCAATTTATAGAATCGGCCATTGATAGGTTTGAGAGACCGTTCGTATAATTTCTCCGATTAAGGCTTCCTCTTGCGGCTTACCCGGTTCAGCATTGGTCATGACGACTATTCCGGATTTAAGACGCGGGTAGGCGGCAAGCATGCACTGATAGCCTATCCCCCAACCTTTGGAGAGCATGCATGATTCTCCGCTCGCTTCAGATAAAAAGACCCCTAATCCGGCAAAGGGCGCACACCCGTATCCCGTGAGCATCTTCTGAGCCGAATGCTGTGTTAGGAACGATGTAACGCCGCCACTCCAAGCTTTAAAGACTTCGATCGCGATTAAAGCCATCTCGGATGATGTTGTCCACAAGCCTGCGCCAGACAAATTCGGGTAATGTGCTCTCGTTCCGATCACCACATTCCCGTGCTTATCATGCCCTGCCGTTAGGCTGGCTTCCTCAGAACCGTCCGGTTTCGTGAGGCCATTCCAAAAAAATGTCGACTTTAAACCCAATGGCGCAAATACAAGATTGTCCATGGCCGAGCTGAAAGACTCTCCCCTCACCTCCTCGATAATAAGCTCCAAAACCGTGTAGCCCGTATCCGAGTAGTGAAACTCACTGCCAGGTTCATATTTGACCTCCGCAGCCTCTGAATTGTATTTTGTTGTCCCCAATAGCAGTTCCTTAGGCGTGGGAAACGGAGAATGCTGCCCGCATATGTCATAGCTGCCCTCTACGTCTATGAACCCTGACTGATGGGCTAACAAGCTGCTAATCGTTACTTTGTTTGCATTCGTGTATTGGTTTTCTGGAACACGCCAACTTTTCAAATAAGCGTTCGCCTCTTCTTGCAAATCTATCTTGCCTTCTTGAACTAGCTTAAGTATGCCGATAGCAGTGACCATTTTACTCATGGAGCACGCGTGAAAGAGACTTTCTGAAGTTACTTTCCTAGGTTTGCCCGCCTCTTCAACCCCAAGGCTAATCGTGCTTGCGAGCTGGTTCTCCTGGAAGATCGTTATGCCCGCTCCTGGAACGCCAAATAGGCTCATACGCTCTTGCAGCTTCTCTTTTAAGTGACAATTATCTATTTCCATATACAGCCTCCCTATAAATAACAGAACATTTGTTCCTGCTTGTATTACACCATAATTATCCATAGGCAGCAAGCGTTTGTTAGGATTGCGATGTTCAACGCACAAAAAAGGCAGCGGCCGCTTGGACGGTAAAAATAAAGTCCCAAACGGCCGCTGCTTTTTTTTAACTTACGATTCTTATTCTATTTCTTATTCCTTTGCTAATTCCGCTATCCGCCCTTGCATCCCAGGCATATCAGGGAATACGTTGCCTTTAAGGTTTAAACTTATTTTATCCCCTTCAAATTGAAGCAGCATTGTAAACGCAAACGGCGTTTCGATATACCTCATCGTCAGTTGGAGCGTATCCTTCTCCCACGTAAAGCTGGAAGCAACACGTTTATCCTCATCCTGAAGCAGACGTGTGGTAGCTTCCTCCCAATCTCCCCGGCCAAAGATAATCCGATTTTCTTGATCCAACTTGCTCAGGACGGCTATTGCTTGATTGTCCTCAAAGGTCAGGGAAATGCTTTGCCATTGCTGCTCATTGTCCTCAAGCATATATTTGTTGCCGGAGATCCCTGCTTCCAAGGGTGAGTCCGGCTGCAGGCGCGGTATTTGAAGCGCCAGACCCTTCAGCCGATCCGCAAGCTGCGCTTCCGCATCCAGATCCGCGGCAAGCGGTGACGATTCCATTGCCGGGAGCAAGTGATCCCATACGGCATTCATGATCCCCTGCATATCGTTCGAGCCGCTTGTTATAGCCAGCACCGCATCCTGCTCCGGCATCACGATACAAAATTGACCGAACGCGCCGTCTCCCCGGTACAAGCCGTGCCTGCAACGCCAGAACTGGTAGCCATATCCTTGAGCCCAATCGTTTTCTCCGCCGTCTCCATTGGAGATTTGTTTGGACGTAGCTTCCTCTACCCACCCCTCCGGCAAGAGACGCCGATCATGCCACACGCCTTTCTGCAAATAAAGCTGCCCGAACTTAGCGATATCCTCCGTCGTGACGTTCAAACCCCAGCCGCCGACGTTTATCCCCTTGGGACAGCTCTCCCAAATCGCTCCTTCTATGCCAAGCGGCTCAAACAAACGAGGCTGCAAATAGTCAAGCAGCGTTTGGCCGGTTACTTTCTGAAGAATGGCTGACAGCATATATGTAGCACCGCTGTTGTAGACAAAATGAGTACCAGGTTCGTGCAAGACAGATAGATGGAGAAATGCTTTTGCCCAATTTCCATCTTCGCTTTGGGTCATCCTATTCGTTGTATCTTCGTCATGGCCCGTTCCCATCATCAGCAAATGACGAATGCGCATAGCCGATAAATGGGGTTCTATTTCCTCCGGGGCATCCTCCGGGAAAAACGATACGACCGTATCGTCCAACGACAGCTTCCCTTCCGAAGCGGCTAGACCGATTGCGGTTGAGGTAAAGCTTTTGCTAAGCGAGAACAGCATATGAGTGATGTCGGAAGCATAAGGAGCCCACCAGCCCTCCGCTACTACATGGCCATGCCTGAGCAGCATAAGGCTATGCAGCTCCAATTGACGTTCTTGTACAGCATTTAAAAAAGCATTTACAGCTGAAGAGGGAATACCTTGTAATTCCGGCTGACTTCTGGACAAATGCAGATTAGTCTGTTCCATCATTTCATTCCTCCTTTATACTACTAACTTACTGCAACCGCAGAGGGCTGGCAAGCGTTTTTGTTAGCGCTATCATATGCGAATAAATAATGGAAAGAAGAGTAGCATTACCAGCCTTTATTCACCCAGTCCTGCTGCCGTTCCTCCCGAAATCTTTGCACCCACTGCTCCGCAGCAGCATCCGCTAGCCGATCCAGAGACGGCGGGGCAATGATCACATTTTCCGAAGAAATATTTAAGTACGCCAGCACGTTCAGGACGGTTCCCTCGTAGTCCAGAATAAAATCCTCATAGACGATCGTCAGCGGCACGATCTTCTCCTCTGAGAAAAATTGCTCCATGGCCGCTTCACGCATCGAGCATTCTATATACAAATGATTAATCGCATCGAAATTATATTTATCTTCTATATCATGCTCCTGCGGCTTTTCGCCATGCTTTCTATGCCACTCTCCAGATACGATTGCGCGCCACCATGAAACAGCCAGCCGCACTTTGTTTCTGCGCGTCATCCAAATATGCTTGTTGCAATTGGGAAAAGCGGCGCGCCATACCTCCGCCTGAGTCGCGGTTACAGGCAATTCAAAAAGCTTTCTAAATCCGTTAATCCACTCCCGATTGAGCGAGGTTTTCACCCCAAACACCCCGTTTGAAGTGGTGCCACCCTTCCACATGGCTTCAACTTCCTCTTTGCTAATGGTATGCGGGTCTCTAGCGTGCATCCATTCACAAGGATTCCCGGCTACTCCCGTCGAAGAAAGCGCATCGTTTAAGAGAGTGCTTCCCGTACGCTGTGAAAACCAAATCGTATAGCTTTGTTTAGGTTCTATCATCCAGCTTCCTCCTTTTGCGCCCTCACGGCGTAACATTCCGCTTCTAACAATTAGTTTATTCGCTTACCCCGCGATATTCGAGGTAATATTTACTTATAATGAAAGATTACCCAGCAACAAAAAAAACGCCGCGGCTGGAATAGCCGGGCGATCTTTCATTTGGCCTAATGCGGATCAGCTTGTTTAATCCCGCCTGCTGCACCGCCATAGGGCAAATAATAAGCGCTTGCTTGATATTGACCGTCAGGCGATTTGATCGGATTCACAAATATGGTTGCATGATTAGGATCTTTGAATTGATAAAAGTACCTATTATAGCCGATTAACAACAAAAGGCTGATTAGCAAAAGCAATAACAAGATGTACCTTTTTTTCATCCAAGCTTCCTGTATGTCTTTTTTTTATCGCAAAGAGCGCAGCCCGTCCTTGTTTGTCTTACAAAAAAAAGCTGATCGGCAAACGATCACCAACCAGCTTTTTTCCTGATGCTTATTTTTCCCGAATGACTAATAACACGCCGATAAAGATGAATAGCGTTCCTAACCAAAAAGAAAGACCAATTTGTTCACCTAGCAATAACCAGCCTAAAAAAGTACCAACTATAGGCTGAAAGAAGAAAAACAACCCTCCGCTTGACGCATTGAGCATATGAAGTCCGCGGTTCCATAACAAGAAAGCACATGCTGTCGATACGACGCCCAAGTATAAAAGACCGCTCCACACAGATGGCTGCAGCATCGCTTGAAAATCGAGCTCAGCTAATCGGCCAACTGTAAAAGGTGTCAGCAACACGATCGCCACTAGAATAGCATAGCTAGTTACGACTATCTGTGAATATTGCCCCGGTACACGCTTAACTAGAACAGACATGAGCGACCATGTCAGCGCTGCAAGAAGGAGCGATGCGCCGCCAAGCTGATTCGTTGAATCAATATGGGCATTTCCAACAATTATGCAGACACCCGCAGTTGCCAAAAGAATAGAAATGGCTTTCTTTAACGTCAATTTTTCTTTTAAGAGGATACGGGCAAACACGACCATGAATGCAGGCGTCGTTGAAGTGATAATGGCACCCATCTGCGCACTGGAAAGCATCGTCCCCACTTCTTGGGACACAATGGAAATCGTATTTCCAATAAGGCCAATCAACGATATGAGTAGCCAGTCACGTTTTGCAACGCGCCAAGATTGTTTTGTGGCAACGCCAATAATGAGCAATGCAACAAGAGCAATGACATAGCGAAACCATACCAATTCAAGCGGCGGCACAACATCGACCACCACTTTTACGACAACATACATCCCGCCCCAAATACTGGCAGCGATTGATAAATATAAAGAACCTAATAAAGTGTTTTTCATTTTGTACCCTCCGTTTTTTTAGACAATTCCTGTCCTTAACGGAGTTGTAGTTATTCCACCGTTAAGGGAGAATAATTACAGGTACATCATTTTCAAATAGCGGTGAATACATCATCGGCTTTCAGCTCACTCTCAAGAGAATTATTTTATTATACATTAGTTCTGTTGTATAAGCATAAACATTGCAACAAAATTTCCCTTCTCCATCTCGTTCTTGCGGTTAAAACAGAGAATAGAATAGGGTGAAAACAGCTTCATCAAGGGAGGAATCTGATGTCACTTTTGCCATACCGTCCATACAAAATGGTTACTCGTTCATCGATTATTCGCGAAGATATCCCTTCGGGTCTTAGTTATGAAGCTCTTGTGGCGGCATTCGAGCATGAACTGGGGCGGTGGGATCCAGCAGTCGAAACAGCGCTCAGGAGACCAACGAATGATGGGGAATGGTTGATCACGTTTTGCAGTGCAAATGAAATAAATCAGGGAGAAGCAACGCTGATCAACGATCTGAAGCCGGTATTTAATTATTTCGAGGAAAATATTTTGTTCTTCTCTGCTATGCTCTCCAATAAAAGGACATCCGTATTCCGGGAGCGCCTGTTGACATTCGTGTCTGCTAACGTGAAAGAGAAGCTCGATAGGCAGGAGAGCAAGCCTTCCATAGACAATGAACTGAACGCCCAATTTATGGCATCGGCTTTCATCGGCATCTTGGAATGGTGGATTCAGCATAAAATGCCTCATCCCCCAGCGTATATGGCGGACCAACTATCGAGATTATTGGAGAGGAATGAAATTAATTCCGCTTAGAAAAAGTAATCCTGCAAAAGGAATTTCATTAGAAGATGTAAGTCACATTTCAGCGGATCTTGTACTCCTTTAAAGCAGCAACTTTTTAACCATCTTGAAATTCACTAATTCCACGCCACTGCGTTCCACAGCCTGCCTCTGAATGACTTCGTAACCTTGACGTTCAAAAAAAGGTTTCGCCGTAATGCTTGCTTCTGTATCAACTTCAACAAGACCTAGCTTACTCGCCTCAAATTCAAGCGTGCCCACCACTGCCGAAGCGATTCCTTGCCCTTGAAAATCCTTATGAACGTAAAGCCTGTCTAAATGACCCTGCTTAGTCATGTCAGCAAAACCGACTATTTTACGGCTGATTTCAGCAACATAGGTGATGTTCTGGCTCATCGATACTTCCCAAGCTTTCAGCGTGAGCATTTCTTTATCTTTGGGAGCCCATGCCGCAAGCTGCTCTTCGGAATAATCCCGTTTGTTTACAGAATGTACGGTTTCATAGAACAAGGAGACAATCTGATTAATATCGATCGCTATGAATTTTCTTATCTCCATTGCTTGTTCCTCCTTACGTGCACTACTTGAAGCGAGCTTGCTCATATAAATTTATTTCGGGACGCTGTTCATAAACCGTTCCGCATCTTTTTTAAAACCATACTGTTCGTACAAGCTGTGGGCATCGAGAGTGCGCAGTATGCCGCTTATTCCTTCGTATTCTTTCGTAATTAATTCCACTAGCTTCTTCCCTAACCCTTTACCTCTAAATTCTTCATCGATAAAAACATCACACAAATAATAAATCGTTGCCCCGTCCGTTACGATTCGCGCGAATCCAACCTGTCTTCTACTTTCATAGATGCCAAAACAAATTGAATGATGGATTGATTTAATAATGGTTTCCGCTGATCTTTTATTTGCCCAGTGACTTCTAGATAAAAATTTACAAACGATGTCTACATCAATCAGTGACTTATCATCGCTAATTAGAAATTCGTTATACATGTGATTCAATATGATTCCTCGCTCCACACCGTATTTTAATAAATGATAAATTATTTAACCATTCCTTTTACGAACCCATCATACCCCTTACCTCCAACGGTTTGAAGGGCAGTTGCCTTAATATTAGGTTCCTCTGCTAACAGATCATAAAATTCCCTACGAAACACAATTTCAATTTGTACTCGCAAAAACGAACCATTGTCTGCTTCCGCCCTGAACCTGATTCAAATGATTCGTTTGGAAATAGGATGATCCGCTTTCATCTCCAGCAAATCCCATAGGTTCCCGTATAGATCCTTAAATACGGCAACCATCCCGTACGATTGAGCTTTTGGCTCCCTCACAAACTCTACTCCCCTTGAGACCATTTCATTATAATCTTTCCAAAAATCATCCGTGTTTAAAAATAGAAATACTCTGCCGCCTGTTTGGTTGCCTACAAACGGCTCTTGTTCCGGCTTAGATGCTCTCGCAAGCAAAATTGTCGTGCCGACCGAGCCAGGCGGCGCAACGACTACCCACCGTTTATCTTGCTCCGGCTGATAAATATCTTCAACTAAAGTGAAATTCAGCTTAGTCGTATAGAAGTCTATTGCCTCATCATAATCTTTTACAACAAGTGCGATATGTACGATTGATTGAACCATGTTTAACGCCTCCAGATTTTAGGCTATCCCCATACAATATTTTTATCTTGCCCGATTTAATATAGCTGTGGTCTTCGGAACGTTTGATAATTAACGCAGTGCAAGGACACATCGAATGGCAGACTCTCGTCCGTTTCTACCAGCTCGCACATCGCGTTTCGCTCCGTAATGGCAGTATACACTTATTTGTGAGCACAGAGTAATTTATTGCTATGCACCATTCGAATGATCGTTTTCGGGACATAGAAAAACCCAGCCCGCATGCGAACCGGGTTACTCCACCACCGTAATAGTTGTATAAACTTCCCCCTTATAATGGCTATCTACCACTTCCTGCGTAAGTGAAAAATTACAGCTTGCAGCAATGAGATACGTCCCTGGTGGTAGCAGCAGGTCTTTTTCTGAATAAAACTTTTTCCAAAAATCGGCATCAGGGTCCTTAGAGCCATACCCCCCGCTCTTAGAGAAAGGGAACTCAAGCGTTTCCCCGCGAATTAACTTAGTCGACATCAACTCCATGGTGCTCGCACCGTCCATCCGTAACTTCTTGCCATCAGTCAGATAAAAGCCAATATAAGTCTCCGGTCCCCAAATTGTGAAGGACTTTTGCTCTCCAATATAGGTGAGCGAAGTTGAATAAACGATTGGTTCACCGACTTTAAATGTTGTCTTGGTTATGTTTAGTTTCATTTCAAATAGATCGTCCTTCTGGACAAGCTTTGGTTCACTCATCTTCTTCGTAATCTCTGGGTCTATTGTTGAAGGCTGCTGCCCAGATAATTCTCCATTTCCATGACCACAAGCACTAAGCAAAACAATCAACGCTAAACAAAGAAAGCTCAGATTCAATATTTGTTTCAAATGTTACTCCCACCTCCTCTTATTTTAAAACGCAATCGTTACCCAAATTGTTCCAAGGCTAAATCAATTAATTCAGCGATTACGGTTGCTTTATCCTTACCGTTAGGTTGAGAAAAGGCTGCCGATTTTGATCGGCAGCCTTTCCTTGTCATCTACTCAGCATTTACAAATCATCAATAAGTTCCCGTCTGGATCTTTAAAATTAAACCAATGGCCATTCTCTATTTCGGTAACCAGCTCAACGCCATGGTCTTTCATGAATTGATAAGCCTCATGTATGTCGTCCGCATTAAAATGGAAGGTTGGATTTCTAAAGCGGGAATCCTCGTTATAGATCTTGCTGTCTAAAACCAGATTCAAACCGTTATTGTCCAGCGGTATACAGCAGAGATGGTCTGAGATAATATCAAAAACAGGCTCTAGTTCAAGAATGGAGCAATACCATTCCCGCGCTTCTCTAATGTCGCTTACCGGAACAAAAATCGCTCCTGCTTTACTCGAAATGACATTCATCCTGTTCACTCCAATGTTTTTATAAGGTGATTGGCTAACGGTTATTGAAATTACGATTAGCCTTCCCCAACTCCAACTTCATTTTGTTCTATTTTAATATTAATTCCACATAACCTCAAAAAATCCTGCGATTGCTCAAACAACATCATGGCTATGGTTCATGCTTTTACCGACTAAAAAATCAATGAGATTAAATTCCTTCTACGATTTTTAAAGCACGGGCAGCTACTTGTTCAAACAATTCATCTTCGTCGATCGTTAGCAACTTCCGATTTTTCATCAGCACTTTGCCGTTTACAATCGTTGTATCAACGTCCGCTCCATTTACACTATATGCTAGCAGTGATTCTACATGATGGACGGGCTGTAAATGTGGTTTTTTCATGTCAATAAGAATGATATCTGCTTTTTTTCCGATTTCGAGCGTTCCTGTTTGATCCTCGATATTTAACAATTTCGCACCATTGATCGTCGCCATTTGCAGCGTTCTGCGAGCGGAGAGCACAGTAGGATCGCCGTAATCTAACTTTTGGAGCCATGTTGCTGCCTTGATCTCCTCGAACATATCGACCGTTGCTGCACTTCCCGCCCCGTCCGTGCCAAGCCCTACGACAATGCCCTGGTTAATCATTTCAATTACAGGCGCAATCCCGCAGCCTAACTTCAAATTGCTTACCGGGTTATGAGATACTCCGCCACGAATCCCTCTTAAAAATCCAATATCCCGGCGAGTTAGATGTACGCTATGCGCTAACAGGACACGCGCTCTCTCAAAGAGACCCAAATGGTACAAATATTCGGTGGGGGTCTGATTGTATTTTTCTCGAATTTTTATGACCTCCTCCTTCGTTTCCGCCAAATGAATATGAACGGGAATACTCATCTGCTCCGCCATTTTTATAATATCTATTAAAGGTTCAGGGGGACATGTGTACGGAGCATGCGGTCCCAACATAGTTGTGATCCTACCATCTGCTCGTCCATTCCATCGTTCAATCAACTCCAGCGCTTCCGCTATCCGCTTGCCTCCGTCGTCCTCAAGGAATACGAGACCTCTAGTCAATGAAGCACGCATGCCAACTTCAGACACCGCTGCAGCAATTTCATTCATATGGACATACATATCGGCAAAAGCTGTAGTCCCAGATTTAATCATTTCGGCCATCGAAAGCTTAGCTCCCCAGTAGATATCCTCTGGTGTCATTTTTGCTTCGGCAGGCAGCATTTTTTGAGTGAGCCAATCCATTAACTTCAAATCATCCGAAAAACCTTTCAACAAGCTCATAGGAGTATGTTGATGCGCATTGATAAGACCAGGCATAGCAACCATGCCTTGCCCTTGAATAACCTCGTCTGCCTCATCAAAAAGCTGCTTCCCCAATTGCTTGATTTTATCGCCTTCAATAAGGATGTCTCCTTTTATCGGCTGATCATCTCCTGCCATGGACAGGATCACTACGTCTTTAATTAAAATTTTCATAAAAAATCACTCCTATATCATTTGATATGTGGAGGATAAACGATGACGTAAGGTGAAAGTCAACCTCGATAGGTAAGCGCCCATCGCAAAAAACCTCTTTACAGTAAATGCGTTCACTGTAAAGAGGTTTGCTTTTTCTTGCTTGCACGTTCATTTATTTTTGCGCATTATCATTGCCTTGCTCCGGCGCTTCCTCAGCTTGCAGATCAGCGTTCACATATTCGTCCTGATCACTGCCCCAAACATAGTCGTAATTCATAATTGTTGGCTTGTCATCTGCCTTCGTGTTGTCTTTATTATTTTCCATAACCTCACTCCTTTTTGTTAGTATGTGTTGTCGTGTTGGAGAATAATCGTTTCCTTCTGAATTGCTTTTCAAGCTCTTCCAGCCTGCATAATGAAATAAAACAGGCGTACTTAGCGCCTGCTCATCCACGTGATATTCAACTATATTCACTTTCTAAAATCGAGTATTGATGAGAGTCTAGCCATTTCTCATTATGCCGTTTATGTTCCCTTATATGCCCTTCATAAGACATGCCTATTTTTTGCAGTACTTTGGCGGAACCTAAGTTATCCGGGCGGCAAGTCGCAAATATTCGATGGAGGCCGAGCTCGCGGAAACCAAATTCAAGCAAGGCTTTTTAGCCGCTTCGGTTGCAAAACCTTTTGACCCTATCTCCCCCAAATATAATGTTCAGAGCTGTGTTTGTTCATTTTCATATCCATAAAGCTCCTTTATCCGCATATCTATAAAAAAAGCAGCCTGTTGAACTATCTCAACAGGCTGCAGCCTTCAATCATTTTTATATTTTGCTTAGGCCGCTTTCGAAGCTTGGTTTTGCTTCTCTTTACTGCCTGATAGGAACCAACCTGTTACCGCGATGAGCAGAAGCACTACGTAAAATGTTACTTTCCAGCCTGCCGATTCCGCAAAATCATGCGGGATAACGTGCAATGATGGATGTGCAAGCGTATGGACCGCTAGCTTAACGCCAACCCAGCCGACGATGCAGAATGCGGCAACTTCCAGAGCAGGTCTGCTCTCGAGCAGCTTCACGAACATATTCGCTGCAAAACGCATAATGATAAGACCGATAAATCCACCTAGGAAAATGACGATAAAGTGACCGCCATCCATGCCTCCGATTTTCGGCAAGGTCGTTGCCGGCAATGCAACGGCAAGCGCTACCGCTGCCAGAATCGAATCGATCGCAAATGCGATATCCGCCACTTCAACCTTGAGGACAGTCATCCAGAAACCGCTTTTCTTTGGTTCCTTCCCTGCACTCTTGGCTGCGGAATCCTCGCCTTTTTTTACGATGACCTTACGCAATATGTGGTTGAGCGCAATGAACAGGAGATAAAGTGCGCCGATGGCTTGCACCTGCCAGACATCCACCAAAAACGATATCGCAAACAACGAACCAAAGCGGAAAACAAACGCGCCCGCCAAACCATAGAACAAGGCCTTCTTACGTTCCGCTTCAGGCAAATGCTTGACCATAATCGCCAGTACGAGCGCGTTGTCCGCTGCGAGCAGACCCTCAAGCGCAATTAGTACAAGCAGTACCCAGCCATACTCCAATAACAATCCAAAATCCATTGTAAATCCTCCCAAGTTAGAATGATAGGCTTGCAATCTAGTTCCCCCAAAACAAAAGACCTTTGCCTTGTTAGGCAAAGGTCTCGCTAACAGTGCCTATCGGCAATGCCAATAAAGCCGGAGAACTTTCATTCTCGTACTGACGACTTTATTGTAGCAGCTACTCCCCTTTTGCGTTTGGGTAAACTATTCAATTACCGTAAAACGTTCTTGCGTAAAGCGTCTAATAAAATGTGATACGGGAAGCGGACAACATTGGTTTCATGATTCATAGATTTATTTTTTGGCATTTTAGTTTCCCAATATTTTCAATGCGTAATTCAATTCAATATCTTGCCCATCTACATACTTCTGAATAAACGTTTGTTCATCAAGCGGTATTCGTACATCCGGAGCCACTCCGCCTTTCCTTGCAGCATCGCCATCCCCTTGAATCCTTTTATTTGCATTAAGCGACCTGCCGTCGGGGAACCTAATCACATACCCTTCCGGCATCCTCATCTCTATCGGCCTGCTTACTATTCCAAACGAACCCGCCGTCGCCGTAAATCCGATGATTTTCACATTAGGCAGCCCCTTCAAAACGAGCGGCATGCCTTCGCCGGAGCTTCCCGTTCTGCTATTAATTAAGATTGCGATAGATCCGTCATAGTAAACCTTTTGAGGCTTTACGGTTAAGACTTCATTGTGATTTATTTCAAATCTCCCCGTGTTTCTATTGTAATAACTGACATATTCATAGTGCTTCTTCTCACTTACAAAAAAGCCTGCCATTGCAGCCGCAAGCGAATCTTCGCCCCCCGGATTATCCCTCAGGTCGATAACCAAACCTTTAACCTTATCCTTTTGAAACTGCTTCAACTGCTGCGCCAATGATTGGTCTGGAGCGGGGAACGTGGATTGCGCGAGAAAATGTTTGATTTTCACATAGCCGTACCCATCGCCGATTATGCTCCCTTCGACAGGAGAAGCATCTAAATCTTTTTGCGTTATTTGGACCTTCGTTTCCTTGAGCGTCTCATACTGATCGTCATAGGCCTTAAGCGTCGCCTCATTGATCGCCTTTTCTTCCAAATTCCGATAGGCCACTTTAACTTCTTGACCGATTGGCGCTCTAGCCATCAATCTTCCTTGAAAATAAGCCTTTACCTCGTCCGTAGCGTAGAAACTCTCACTCCAGCTGGTCGCTTCGAACGCTTCTTTGCCCGATTTTCCGTTCCAGCTTACAATCTCGGCACCTAGCCTTATACCGTTCTTATATGCTGGGCTCCCTTCTAAGACCAAGCTAACCCGTACCTTGCCATTGTCCAATTGAACGGTGCTGATTCCAAAACCGCCGCCAACCTCTTCTTTGAACACGTTATCGTCTTCATAGATGTTGTGGTTCATCAGCTTAATATGCCCATCACCGATGGAGCTAAGATAATCTCTTAACAATTTGTAATATAATTCCTTATCTTTATTCTTCTCCGCATGTTCGAATAGGGGACTATATTGGACTTGCAGTTCATCCCACTTCAACCCCTTCCAGCTCCCGAAAGGATACTCCCTCGACAATCTTTCGTTCATTTTCACAAAAGCGCCCTCATAGCTCATTTCGCTTAAATCGCTAGCCGGGTTATAACGGAGAACGCCGGCATTCAAGGTAGCGACTGCAATAGAAATGATTCCAATCACACAAATAGCAGGCCTGACGATCCGAATAAGCTTATTCTCCTTGCCTTTAAGTAGAGGGTTGAACCTTAATATTCTCTTTACCGTGCATAGGAATACGATAACCGTAATCGAGTAAAACAACATCGCAAGCAGCGTCCTATCTCCATACCATAAACTTGCAATGACGATAACCATACCGAGTGAGGGCAAATAGTCGAGCCATCTTGGAGAGCGATGCGCCTGCGGCAGCCCATGCCTGACTAACAAGACCAAATTCAACACGCACAATAACATTTCAAACGGCGTTAACCATTTTACCGAATCCAACAAACCATAGATACCCATACCATTATTCCTCCAATGCGCTTCATATATCTTCATAGAAAAGCGTATGGGAGAAATATGAACGGAGCGTGAACGGTCGCAAAAAAACAGGCTCCAGAATCACGAACCCGTCCTATTTTCGTTTATTCCGCAGGAAGGTTTATCGTCACGGCCGTGCCTTGTCCGATTATGCTACTGACCTCAATCGTTCCCCCGTGGAGATCTACGATTTTTTTCACGATAGCAAGTCCAAGTCCATTCCCCTCGTTGCTGCGATTTCTAGACCGGTCAGCTTTGTAAAACCTTTCGAATATACGTGCTTGCTGCTCCTCTGAAATCCCGCATCCTGAATCGTGTACGGTTACCGTAACGAGATGATTGTTCCCAGCCATCTCAATTCGGACTTTTCCGCCTTCTGGCGTGAATTTAATGCTGTTTCCGATTAGGTTTACCCATACTTGGTGAAGTTGGTCATAATCCGCCGAAATAGGCAGTGCGGCAGACAGCGCCAAGTCCATGTCTATGCGCTTGCTTGACCACAAAGGCTCGCATGCGACGACGACTTGCCGGATCTGTTCATCAAGGTTGAACCTCGCTGCTTTAAAAGGATGATGCTCCGATTCCAGGGACGCCAGCTGAAGCAAATTATCGCTAAGCCTGGACAATCTCTTGCTCTCAGAGACGATATAACCCAAATATTTGACCCGATCATGACCGAGGATGAGCTTATCGTTCATCAACACCTTCGCGAACCCGGATATTGCGGTTAACGGCGATTGAATTTCATGCGATACATTGGATACGAAGTCCTGCCGCATCTGCTCCAGCTGCTTGAGCTCTATAGCCATTTCGTTGATGCTTTGGGCTAATATTCCGAGTTCATCCTTGCGTTTCAACGTGAGCTCCACGTCAAAATTCCCCTTTGCTAACCTCTTCGTAGCTGTTGTCATCGTTTTAAGAGGCTTGACAATATAGCGGGCAGAAATAAGAATCCCCAGACATCCCAAAACAAGAACCAATAGCAGAATAGTAAATAACAAGCGAAAAATGGTTGATTCATTTTTAGAGGATGATTGCACGAATAACGCATATCGTTTTCCTCCGCTATCAAGCGGAACGCCAATGAACGTGTCATCCTCATTTTTGGACGATCGATAATGCTTGCCTTCGAGCACCATCCGTATCGATTCCGGCCTTATCGTGACAGCTGCCTCGCGGTTGTCGAAGCCATATAGTTCCATTACTCCGGTTTCATCCACCAATTGAAAAGGATAAGAAGTAAGCCTAGTCATGCTCTCCATAAATAGTTTGCGGTCAACTGGCTTGTCCCTTGCAATAAGGCGGGCGATTTCCTTACCCGCGGCAACCATGTCATTTTGCCCTGTTTGGTTTAAATCCTTTTGGAACAGAACTAACCCGATAAGAAGGGACGAGACTAGACCAACGATAATAATCGTCAGAAATACAAGCACGATGCGAATATATAAGCTCTTAATCATTCGTTTACCTCTAGCCGATAACCAAGGCTGCGGACGGTTTCGATACGGAAATGCTCCGCATCGCTGGCAAACCGTTCCCGAATCCGTTTAACATGAACGTCGACGGTTCGGTCATCCCCTTCGTAATCTTTTCCCCATATCTGCACAATAAGCTGTTCGCGGGTTAAAATTTGCCCTGGGTGGCTTGCCAGCATAAATAGCAGCTCGAACTCTTTGCGTGGAAGATTAAGAACCTCGTCTCTTCGATAAACCTTCAGGCTGCGTTGGTTTAGCAAAATATCGCCCATTTGTATGAGCTGCGCAGCGGCTATCCGGTAACGCTTCAAAAGCGCTTTTACTCTCATGACAAGCTCCATCGGTTCAAACGGCTTCGTCAAATAATCGTCCGTTCCGAGCAGAAAGCCCTTCACCCTCTGGCTCGGCTCCCCCTTCGCCGTGACCATCAACAGGGGGATATCCGAACTTCTGTTACGGATTTCCCTGCACAAATCCCAGCCATCCAAATGCGGCATCATAATATCGAGGATAACGAGATCGATATCCGATTCCCCTACGATTGCCAGCGCCTTTTTGCCGTCCTCCGCTTCCACCGTAACAAATCCTTCACTTTGCAAATATATGCTTATTAGCTCGCGAACGAGTGAATCGTCATCCACGATTAGTATTTTGACCATGTCGGTTATACTCTCCTTTGCATGAATGCCAGTACTCGTAATAAGCATAGTATGCCGTGCGTTTGGATTTATTGTCCAGCGGTTTGGAGCAAACGTTCAGCAAAATCTAAACAAAAAAACGGCATCTCTGCCGTTCTTATTTAGCCGCTTTATAGTCACCTGAAATGATATTAATCGTTTTATAAGCTTCTTCTGCTATCGCATGATTCGTATGTTTATGAGCATCGTAGGTAATTAAGGCCTTCCATAACGCCCATCCCCTTGCTCTGTTCCAAGTTTCTTCATCCATATTTAATACATCTTTAAATATCCTTCTGCTATTGTCATCAAAAAAAGTCCATGCCATTGCGGCATCGCAAGATGGGTCACCTACGCCCAGTATTCCGAAATCAATGACGGCGCAAAGCTTCCCTTCATTAATTAGAATATTTCCTGGCGCTATATCGCCGTGTACCCAGACTGGCTCTAATGCCCATTTTGAATCTAATGCCAGCTCCCATATTTCTTTCAGTAGCTGTTCATTAAATGTATCCGCATGATTCGCAATCGCAATTCTAGACTCTTCGTCATATACAGCTATAGCTCCGCCTCTATAAAAATTATGCTTCCCAGCCAAAGGACCTGCGCTCGCGTCAATGGATTGCAATGCAATTAAAAATGTCCCTAATTCTTTCGCAAATTGATCTAAACCATCAATATTCCCTTTCGTTAGTGTCTCGCCCTCCAACCACTTGTTAATAGACCAAGGATACGGATATTCTTCATTTGGCTTTCCTTTTGCTAAAGGAGTAGAAATCGGAATAGAAAGTTTTTTTGATAAAATGGGCAGCCACAGTTGTTCTTTTTCCACTTGAGGGACGTAATGTGCCGCACTTGGCAGTCTCACACTCATATGTTCACCTAGATGAAAGGTGCGATTATCATGACCGCTTGCTTTTACAGGTTTAATCTCCAAATCAGACCATTGTGGAAATTGTTCTTTAATTAATCGCACAACCAGATCGGCGGATATATTCATCAAGCACCTCTTCTATTAACCTGAAATTTTTAAGCGTAGTTCTTGTGTAGAACTTTTCAACATTCGTGTCCCATTCGTTGAGCTATGATTCATTTGCTAGCATGTATCGATAACCATTGGGGAAGAGCTGCCAAGGGGTTTTATTTCCAGTTCATGTAATATTTTACCTTAATATTGTCTTTTGCGGATGTTATAAAACGACTATAGGCAATCTCCCCCAAAAAAGTTCTAGTGTATTAAAATAAGCAGGTCGCCAAAGCGCCTGCTCATCCCTGTGTGATTCAACTATCCCCGAAATATACAAAAGCGCTCACTCGAAGACTCTGTTTTACCCGTTACTCAAAAGCCGTAATGGGAAGCCAAAATAAGAAAACCATTGTTATTTAGTCCAAATGAAAGACTTGGTACAGTTTGCGGTATTCACCGGGCGTCAGCATCGTTAGCCGCTTGAACAAGCGGATGAAGTAGTTATTGTCCGAGAGACCGCACATCGCTCCAATTTCCTTTAACGGCAAATCTGAATGAACCAACAGCCGTTTGGCCTTCTCGACCTGCAAATGATGGCGGTATTGCATGGGGCTCATCCCCGTAAATTGCTTCAAGCACCGCGCCAAATAGTCGAAATGATAATGCAGCTCCTGCTCCATCATCCCGGAATCGAACGGTTCCTCCAACCGCCCCTCCAAATAGGATGCGACTTTCTCGCCGAGAAAATAGGAACGGGCCTGCAGACTGTTCGAAATGATCCCGTTTTGCAAATGCACGAATAGTTCCCCAAGCAGCACATGCAGCTCAAAGGATCGCTTTCGCGTAAGCATGTTATGCAGCTCAATCATACGCTTCAGCAAAGGCACGACCGTGCGCAAATCTACGGCAGCGAATTTCGGGATATGTATCGTTGCCGGATTTGGGACGATATCTTGGTCCGTTCGCTGAAGCAGGGGCTGCTGCCAGCTGTTTTTCTCAACCAGAATAGGCTGCGATGGCAGCGGGAAATCAAAATGGATCCAATACACTTCTGTCTCCGTATCCGTAGGCCGGTATCCGCGATGGTTTTTCCCGGGCTCAAGCACTAGCATCATCCCTTGCGAAACCTCGTAGCTTATACCATCCTCCTCCATATATAACGCTCCCCTGGCGCAAACGACAAGATCAAACACTTTGAATTGACGCTGCGCGTGTACCACTCCCGGCTGCCAAAAAGCATAACCGACCGCCGCTAGCAAAGGAAATGGGGGAACCTGAAATTCAAGCACAAGCATCTGCAAGACCTCCGATTATAAAATGTAGAAATCGTACTATAGAAAGTCGTAATTGTTAGCTGTATCCATACATCATATCCATTAGAGTGGTAGATATAATCTTATCACATTAGCTAAATAATAGGAGGACAACATTATGAATTTCCGTCAGGTTCATCTCGATTTCCATACTTCCGAAGCGATCGATGGCATTGGCAACGCTTTTTCCAAACGTCAATTCCAAGACATGCTCAAAACCGGACATGTAGACTCCATCACCGTTTTCTCCAAATGCCATCATGGCTGGGCATATCACCCTAGCGATGTCAATGAAATGCATCCCCATCTCTCCTTCGATTTGCTGGGAGCGCAAATAGAAGCCGCTCACGAAATAGGCGTCAAAACGCCCGTTTATTTATCGGCTGGGCTGGATGAGAAGATTGCCCGCCGCCACCCCAATTGGCTGATTCGCACCAAGCAAGAAGCGACCGATTGGACAGATGATTTCCTGACACCCGGCTATCATCAATTTTGCATGAATACGCCTTACGTTGACGTACTCGCCGATCAAGTTCGTGAGGTAGTGGAACGCTATGACGCGGATGGCATCTTCCTCGATATCGTTGGCGTTCGCGAGTGCTATTGCCAGTATTGCATCGCTTCGATCCGCGAACGCGGCTTCGACCCGCGGAATCAGGAAGCCATGATGCAAATGTGGGAGGAAACGTACTTCAACTATGCGACAAAAATGAACGAGGCCGTTCACGCCGTTAAGCCCGGTCTTCCGGTATTTCACAACAGCAGCCATGTCGCTCGGGGACGCCGCGATCTCGTGCATTTAAACACGCATTTGGAGCTTGAATCGCTTCCGACGGGCGGCTGGGGCTACGACCATTTCCCGCTCTCGGCGCGTTATGCGCAAACACTAGGCGTGGACTACCTTGGCATGACCGGAAAATTCCACACCTCATGGGGCGAGTTCGGCGGCTATAAGCATCCTAACGCCCTAAGGTATGAAGCAGCTTTAAGTCTAGCGAACGGCGCTCGCTGCTCGATTGGCGACCAGCTCCATCCATCCGGGTTTATGGACCCTGCAACCTACGCGCTAATCGGCGAAGCGTACCGGGAGGTGGAAGCCAAGGAGGAGTGGTGCAAGGGAGCGACAGCCGTTGCCGACATCGCGCTGTTATCCGTCGAAGCCGCGTCCGCTGAAGTCGGAGGAAGCCCCATCAACGACCAAAACAAACATGCCGATACCGGCGCGGTAAGAATTTTGCTGGAAGGGCATTATTTGTTCGACGTCATTGATACCCAAGCTGATTTATCGGGCTATAAGGTAGTCATTTTGCCTGACGACATCTTGATGACCGAGCAAATCAAAAGCAAACTGGCGGCCTTCCTTGCGGATGGCGGCAAAGTGCTGGCAACCGGACGCTCGGGATTGTCGCCCGACGGGACGAAATTCGAATTGAACTTAGGGGTGCAGTGGTTAGGAATTGCTGCCACGAAGCCTTCCTATTTCAAGCCATCCTTCGAGCTGCCGTCGCTCCAAAACGCTTCGTACGTTGTTTATGCCGAAGGTCAGGAGGTTGCTCTGACCCAGGACGGCGAGTCGCTTGGAAGCAGGGAAAATGCTTATTTCAATCGGGATATATTCACCTTCTGTTCCCACCAGCATACTCCGTCTGACCAGCAAGGCGCAGGTCCCGGCATGGCGGAAGGGCCAGACGGCATTTATGTGGCGTGGAATATGTTCGAGGATTACGCGGTCAAAGGCAGCCTGCCTGTCAAAGAAATCATCGTTTACGCGCTTGATCGACTGCTGGCAAGCAAACGCCTGCGCACAAACCTTCCGGCGCAAGGCGTGACAACACTGCAGGCCCAGACAGCATCCAATCGCTGGATCCATCATTTATTGTACGCTTCTCCGGTCCGCAGAGGACAAAACGTTGAGGTGATCGAGGATTTGCTCCCGCTTCTTGACACGGAAGTTGCGGTAGCCGTATCCGAGCCGGTCCGGGAAGTCTATTTAGCGCCGCAAAAAAGCCCGCTTCCTTTCACGCAGGAGAACGGAGTCGTCCGCTACACGATCCCTAAATGGTCATGCCATCAAATGGTCGTCATGCAGTTTTAAAATCAGCAAGCCGTTTCCCGTGCTTCGCTCATCGGATAATCCAACTTTCGCTGAATAATCACACGAGGAGCAGCTGCAATTGCAGCTGCTCCTCTTTGTTAACCGAAAGCCTTCCGTTAGCTTAAGCTAAACTCGACCTATTCCTGGCAGCAGCCGCTCTCATATAGACATGAATCTGCACTCGGGCAGTTTGTTTTTATTAGAATAGCAAAGCGCATGCCAATGCTGGCATGCGCTTCAAAGGCTGCGGAGGTTCTTTTATTCTACTTTAGCTGTTTCGGCATATTTTTTGAAATTATTTAAGATGGCCTGCCATCCGGCTTGCTGCATCTCGATGGCATTGGTCTCCTCCGCGTCGAACGATTCGATGATTTGCGTGTCGTTGTCTTGGCGGATAAAAGCAATCTTCACTTTTCTGCCGTCAGCCATCGTATAGGAGATGCTCTCATTAATGCTCACCTCGTCGTATACGCCTCCGAAATCAAATCCGAAGCTGCCGTCTTTGGCTTCCATTCTCGACAGGAATTTACCGCCGACCGTCAAATCATTCTCGGCAAACGGCGTGTGCCAGTCATCGGAAGCCTTGCTCCATTGCGTGATATGCTTCGGATCGTTCCAAAATTTCCACACGTTTTCGACGGGAGAATGAACGATCGTTTCTACTGTAATCGTTACCGGATTACCTGTTCCCATAACAAAACCTCCTTATGAATCTATTATTCTCAAATCATACCATGACCATTCACTGTTAGTCGATATATCTCCATTATCCACGTTATCCCCCTTATAACCATCCCTGCCTCCGCCATACGTATGCCTTTTAATGTCGCAGCAGAGCCCCAGCCAATTTTATTTTTGAAATGGGATTTTATTCAAGGTATAATGGAATGGATCGACAGTTCTGAATTTATATGCCTATAAAAACAATGGCTGGTGCTTGCCATTTCGAGATAGATTTAACGTACGGACATTCTATATGAAATGGTTAAGAGGTGTTTAAGCATGCATGACGATCCGCAAAAGCGGGAGATTATTAATAGGCGTCATTTTTCGTTTCGGTTGAATTTATTTTTCTTTATTACCTTTGCATTGTTTAGCGTTTTGATCGTGCGACTTGCTATCCTTCAGTTCGTCGAGGGGCCAACGCTTAGCGCGGTAGGTCAGGACAAAGGCACTCGCAGCGTTAAGCTTCCGCCGATACGAGGCAATATTTACGATTCTACGAATTACCCAATCGCATATTCTACTTCAACCCAATCCTTGTATTTCAGTATCCAGCCTGAGCCTAAGCTGGCGGTTGCCAAGGAAAACGCGAGGAAAATGGCTGCAAAATTGTTAGAGGTGTTTAATGATTTCGGAGACCCTGCTAAGAAAATGACTGTGGATGATATTATTCGTCAAATGGATCTTGATTTCAGTCGGAATATTATATCAACCCCAAGGCGGATTAAATCCGGACTGACCAATAATGAGATCGCCTACTTCATGGAAAATCGGTCGTCCTTCAAAGGGATCGATATTATGGAGGAGAGCGTTCGTAACTATGATACAAATTCGATTGCCGTACAGCTCGTCGGATATTTAAAAAAATATAAAGGCGTTCGCGAAACGGTTGATTTTTACAAGGAAAAAACGAAGGAAGAAGATGCTACCCTTCAATATTTAGCGGAAGAAGATGTGGGCATGGACGGTCTTGAGTTCATGTACCAGGACATTTTGCGCGGCAAAAACGGCTTAAAAACTTACCCGGTCAACAATGCAGAGCGCATTATTGGTCCCATGCAAATTACGACTCCCGAGAAGGGATCTGACATTTATCTCACCATTAATAAAAACGTGCAATTATCCACAGAAACTGCCATTATGGATCAGTTGAAAAAAATAACGAAATCTACGAACAAATATGAACGTGCCGTCTATGCGCAAACAGGATTTGCGGTTGCGATGGAAGTCGATACGGGCAAAGTCGTGGCGATGGCAAGCATGCCGGATTATGATCCTAATATTTGGTCAGGCGGAAGCATAAGCCAAGAGGATTATGAGAACTTTTCAAACATTTTGTCTAACGGAACGATCCGAACGGTTTACGGAAAGTACTCGGAGAAGGAACGAAGCGAGCACCCTTCTTCAATTGTGCCGCTCGGCTCTACGATGAAGCCCCTCTCCGTACTCATCGGACTGAATGAGAAGCTGTTTACCACTACAGAAGTGTACCCGGATACAGGGGTGTTCACATTCGGTAAAGCAGGCTACGAACGCAAAATTAAAAACTCGCAAAATAAAATATATGGAAACATAGACGGCGCACAAGCGATTGAACATTCTTCAAACCCATTTATGGCTGCTATGGTGGGCAATAGGCTTGTTTCTCGCGGAAGCGTGAAAGGCAAGAGCAGCGTTGAAATTTGGGACGATTACATGAAGCAGTTCGGACTAGGCGTTCTAACCGGAAGCGGCCTTCCAAATGAATTAAAAGGCGTTATCGATTACTTCGATTCCGCTAAACGGTTTAGTTCGCAATCTGCGCTTATATTTGCCTCATTTGGACAACAAGGACGTTATACGACACTGCAGCTAGCCCAGTACACGGCAATGCTTGCCAATCACGGCAAACGGATGAAGCCGCAATTTGTTAATCAAATCAAAGACTCAGACGGAAATGTCGTTCAAGCCTATACGCCAGTTGTTTTGAATGAGGTGAAATTCAAGGACGAATATTGGAAGGAAATCGAAACGGGCATGTCCAAAGTAAGCTCGCAAGGCTTTGAAGGCGTTGATTACAGCTATCGACGGAAGACAGGGACATCAGAGCAAGATGTAGCTAAGCGTACCGCAGAGAATGCGGTGTTTATCGCTTATGCCCCTGCGGATAAACCTAAGCTTGCAGTAGCGGTCGTTGTTCCCGATGGCGGCTTCGGCAGTTATGGCGCCTCACCAATCGCTCGCAAGATTTTTGACGCCTATGATCAAGAAATTGGTTTATATGGCGTCCCTAAGAAGAAGACCACGGACAATGCGAATGCGAATGGAGCAAAGTAAACAGACTCTGACGAAATCGATAAACGAATGAGTGGCCAAACACAGGCGGGAGCTTAGCTCCCGCCTGTGTCATGTCGTTAGAGCGAAGTTACGTTTAAAAAAACGAGTAAAGCCCATTTTCAAAGTATGTAAATTCATTCTCCGTTATCATCCGATTTCCGTATCCTTCAAAAAAAGCATCCACCTCCGCTTCGATTTCAAAGGCGCTGGGCTTCGGGCGAATGGCTAAAGAAACATCGTATCTCGGATCGCCAAATGCACCGCCACTCCAATCAATGATACTTGTTATTTTCCCATCACAAACTAACACATTATCGATTGTGAAATCACCATGAATTAACGTATTTTTTATTTCTTGAGGTTTGTTGCTCATCAATGATTCTAGCAATTCCCCCGTTCCATCGACCGAGTAATGTTTAAGGTTAAATTCCGCATGTCGCAACATTTCATCCAACCAAATGGATTCTCCTATTAATTCTTGGGGACATGGAGTGGAGTGAATTTGTGATAAGGCGGCACCAAAATGATGGATCATCTCATGTTTCTTATCGCTATTTTTCTCATTCAATAAGGCTTGCCTTAACGTTTCCCCTTCAAAAAAAGACAGCAACGCCCAAGACTGATTCTCCTTTTGTTGCTCCACTAACTGATAAACCTTAGGAATAGGTAACATGGTGTTCTGCAAACGATTCAAAACATACACCTCTTTGGATAACCAGGAACAATATTGCTCGCCTTTTGTTCTTTTGACAACATAGCAGCCTCGTGTGCTATCTATTATGGCTACATCTGACGTATGACCCTGCCTTGGGAATTTGATTTCTTTAATCGTACCTAAAAAATCAATCAGTTCATGTGGCACTTCATGTACGTTTATTGGAGTCAAAGAGAAACACCTCTCTATTTTCGCCTTATTATGATATCGTCTTGCTCCTTCTTATGTATAACAAAAAAAGAGCCACCCAAAAAAGGCAGCTCCAACGAAGCCAGATAAACAGGCTCACAAGTAAATCAAGAGATAATTGCAGCAGCGCTTAAATCAGCTTATGCTTATACCATTTGTCCCCTCTGAAGCGCCACAGGAATACTGCGCCGCGCACGCCCCATTCACAGTTCATAGCTAGCCATACGCCGAATATGCCCATGCCCAGCGTAACGCCAAGGACATAACCGAGGATGACCCGGAACAGCCACATGCTGAGCATCGAGGAAATCGACGTAAAGCGGGCATCCCCCGCAGCCCTAAGCGCAGAAGGCAAAATAAAACTGATCGACCAGAGCGGAATCTGTACAATAACGGTCATTAAGAGCACCCAAAATATATCGTCGATAATTTCGGCCGGCGGGGAGAATAAACCAACCAGCAAGCTGAAAAACGGCATCAGAATTAAACCGATAGCAGTCAAAAACAAGGCGCCGAGCCAAAGAAATGATTTCATGAACTTCCGCGCATCCGCGACATTTCCACGTCCGATGCATTGGCCGACTACCGTAACCACCATTATGGATAAGGCAGCTGCAGGAATTTGAAACACACCGGCGAGCGAAGATGCGATCGCGTTGGTTGCGATCGCGTACGTGCCCATGCTGACGATAAACACTTGCGTTAACAGCTTGCCCCCGTTGAAAAACATCTGCTCCGCCGCAAATGGCAGCCCGATGAACAAAATTTTCTTTAGCATGGAAATAGGAATATGGAACAGATCACGGATGCGGATATGCAGCGTCGCATCCATTTTGAACAGGTAGTACAGCGCGCAGGCTGCTCCCGCAAACCGGGCGATATTAATCGCAATCGTCATTCCCAGCACACCCATGTGCAGGTAGTTGATGAACAAGATATTCAGAAGTACGTACAAAACATTCATGATTAGCGATAGAAACAGCGATGCTCTGCTCTTTCCGATACCCCTCAGCGCACCGCAAACCGCTTGGACGATCGCAATGCCGAGGAAAGAGATGCTGCTGCCGATCAAATAAGTTCTGGCGCTAGCCATCACCTCCGGCGTGGCGGAGCCGAACAACAGCTGAAGCAACGGATTGTGGAACGCTATAATCAGCAGTCCGATGCCGAGGGCAATCATCGACACGGAAGTAATGCTGCCGGCCGTAGCGCGGGACACCATCTGGTTGTTCCCGTTTCCTTTGTATTGCGCAACGACTACTGTTCCCCCCGTAGCAACGGCGACAAACACGTTGATCAGAAAAATATTTAAGGAATCAACCATGTTTACCGCACTGACCGCCCCCACACCCGAGGAGCTGATCATCGCCGTATTGACCAGATTAAGCCCGACAATGAAAGCCTGGTCGATCAGGATCGGGAAGAACAGGGCAAGTATTTGCCGGTAGTCCATTGATTCCCCGGAAAAATATTTGTCCAGGTAAAACTGCGTTTTTGTTCGTATTCGAGACTGCCTCAATACCATCACATTCTTTTCATTGAAATGGAAAAAACCCTTCTTGCGAAGAGCTTTTACACTAGCTTTCTCTGTTAAAGATCAAACTTTCCCGAATCATCGTTAGGCTTAAATCTGCGAAAGCGCTTAATTGGACATTATCACTGGAACCGGATTCTGTCAATCAAGCTTGCACCGAAATATGCGAGAACGAATCAAACGCGAACAGACCGGCGTCCGTGAGTTTGAGATGGGGAATGACCGGCAGCGTCAAAAACGATAAAGTTAAAAACGGATCAAAATGGTCCGGCGCTCCGATTTGAGCTAAAGCCGCGTCCAAGCTTTTGAGATTGTCATAAACCTCGCCGTAGCTCCGATCCGACATTAAACCCGCGATCGGCAGCGGCAAGGCGGCCAGCACCTTTTGTTCCGAAACGACGACCATGCCTCCTTGATGCTGAACCAGATGCTGCAGCGCAATCCGCATATCCTCATCGGACGTGCCCGCGATCACAATATTATGCGAATCATGGGAGACGGTGGTGGCGATTGCCCCTTTCTTCAGCTTTAAGCCCTTCACAATGCCTAACCCTACATTCCCAGTCGCGTGATGCCGTTCGACAACCGCCAGCTTCAATTGATCCTTATCCGTCGAGGGGCAAAACTCACCTTCCTTCACCGTAACCTCTTCGATGATGCCGTTTGTAACAAGCTGATTCGGAATAATTTCAATCATGCGGCATTGATCGTTACTTAACGGAAGCGCAAACGACGTCAAAGCCGCGTCCTTCACATTTATCTTCGTCAAGGAAGTCGGCAGACCATCGGCTGCTTCGCCTTCGTTTGAAAAATAACGCTCCTGCAGCACGCCCTGCTTTACGATGCATACGCCTTTTTTGTAAACCTCGTGAATCGCGAAGCTTTCCAAGTCGTCCAGCAATACAAAGTCGGCTGCGTAACCCGGAGCTAGTGCTCCTCGGTTCTTAAGACCAAAGCATTCCGCCGTATTGATCGTTGCCATCTGGATCGCGGTGATTGGGTCAAGTCCTTTCTCCACGGCTCGCCTTACGATATGGTCGACGCTTCCTTCCTCGATCAAATCGTCCAACAATTTGTCATCGGTCACAAATAGGCATCTTTTTGCGTTTTTTGGCGTAACGACAGGCAGCAGCGCATCCAGGTTTTTGGCGACCGTCCCTTCCCGAATCATCAAATACATACCCAAATCCAGACGGTCTTTGGCTTCCTGCTCATTCACGCATTCGTGATCCGTACGAATGCCGGCGGCCATGTAGACGTTCAGACCCTCCCGTTCGACCCCCGCCGCATGTCCGTCTATATGGAAGTTTTGAGCGTCAGCCAGCTTATTCACCATGGGCGCTTCCGCATGGAATACGGAGGGATAATCCATCACTTCCGCAAGCCCCAGCACGTTAGGATGCGAATAATAGGGAAGCAGATGCTCTGCTTCCAGTCTTGCCCCGCTATTCTCGAAGGACGTCACCGGTACGCAGGATGGAAGATTGACGAAAATATCGAGCGGGAGCTCCTCGGCGCTTCTGAGCATATAATCCAGTCCTTCCGTGCCCGCCACGTTTGCAATTTCATGCGGATCGGTCACGACGGCAGTAACTCCGTGCTGAAGCAGCACTTTTGCAAACTCGCGGGGAACCAGCATGCTGCTCTCGATATGCACATGTCCGTCGATAAGGCCAGGCGCCATATATCGGCCTCCCGCATCGATCGTTTCCTTCCCTTCATAAGAGCCGATCCCGACAATGATCCCATCGGCAATCGCCACATCACCATCCATAATCTCACCTGTAAACACATTGACGATTCTCGCATTTTTCACGACTAGGTCTGCCGGCATTTGCTTTGCCGCTGCCTTGATCCTTCTTATTAGCGACTTGTTATCATTTCCCATTTCCATTTTCGCCCTTCCTCCTTTTACATTTAACATCCATGCCAACGCAAAAAAATCCCGATTACAAAAAAAGCGCGGCATGCACTTTTTAAGTAATCAGGATTTTACGGATTCCTGGTAGAGACCCTCAAACCATATTATTGAGGTTATACTTTATGAAGTTGGTACTTATCATAATAGGTTCATCCGTAGATGTCAAACGAGGCAGAGATCCTCCTCATGCTGACAAGTCGATATCGTCTTTGGCATCCTTGGCATGAAGCCTGTCATGCTCCTTCTTCTCGATCCAGCCGCCAACCCGGATAAAGAAAAAGGCGGTAACGATCGTGAATATGACGATGCCATAGAAGCCTGCCCCGATGCCAATCCCGACTCCCCCGGCGAATAAAATCATCGCTGCAGACGTCAGCCCCTTCACCTCGAAACCGGTTTTCATAATGAGTCCCGCCCCGAGAAAACCGAGACCGGATACAATTTGAGCGGTCAAGCGCATAGGGTCCATCATCGTCCGTTCATTCATATGGCCGTATCTCGCCACGCTTTCAATCGACACGATTGTGATAAGCGCGGATGCGACCGTCACGAACGTGTACGTCTTCACGCCCGCGGGTTTGTTCTTGTGCGTTCGATCGAATCCGATCAACAGCCCTAGGAACGCGCTAATAAAAATTCGAAAATACATTTCAAACTGGGTGAAAAAATCTCCGATAAATGAAATAAAATGTGTCATCCTACCGCCTCATTTACTTAGGTACACTCTCGTTTCAACCGATGACCGGCGAACAAGAGCTTCGTTCAATAATTTTACTGCTTACAATACAGTTGTCCGGGTAATCGCCTTCAAGCACGCCGAGCTTATGCATAAGCTGCTTGACTGCTTGCGCCCCTAGCTCCGAAGGCTGCAGGTCCATGCCCGTGAGGGATGGCGTTACTTGATGCATCATCGACAAATCGCCGCAAATCACGAATAATGAAATATTTTCCGGCACACTGAGGCCTAGCTCATTAATGGCATTCATCGCGCTGAAAGCCGTTCGGTCATCGTCAGCTATGATGGCGGTTACCGTCTCTTTGCGCTCTCCCAAAATGCGAATGGTCTCGTCGTAGCCATACGTCATATACTTCTCGGAGTGAATGCCCGGTTTATAATGTACCATATGCGGCTGAAGCTCGATCTGATGCTCCTGAAGCGCTTGCACGAAAGCTTTCGTTCTTTCGATGGATACCGTCATATGCCTCCCGGCGTTTAGGAACATGATATTGCGATGCCCAAACCCGATCAGGTAGCTGCAAATATCCAGGATAATCTGGATGTTATCGTTATTTACCGTTGTCGCGTCAGACAAGCCTTCATTCATAATTTTGCCAACGGTGACGAACGGAACCTGATTTTGATGCAGCAGATTGATCCGCTTATCCTCCTCCGTCGGGCCGAGGACGATGGCGCCATCGATTGGATAGCTAGCCAGCGACGGGGTTTTGACCTCTTCGACGGGAATCGTGTCCAGCAGCACGCGATAGCCGTAGATGGAAGCCTCCAGCACAACGCCATTAATAAATTGATTATGAAATGCGCTGAAAAAGAAGTTCCCATGCGGTATCGTAAGCCCGATCGCCATCGTTTTTTTGGTGACCAAGCTGCGTGCAATATGGTTCGGAACGTAATTCAATTCCCGGGATACCCGCAGCACCTTTTCAGTTACGGTTTTGCTGGTGGGCCTTTTCTGGCTGAATACATTGGAAACCGTACCTTTTGAGACGCCCGCAAGACGAGCGACATCATCGATTTTTGCCATCTTTGCATAAACATCCTCTCACAGCATGCTAAACCTGGTCCCCTTAGGCCGATAGCATCAAGCTTCGTTTGCGAGCTCGTTGTGAACGCCTTTCAGCTTTAATTCCTCCGCGTAATGACAGGCTGTGAAATGATTATAGCCTACTTCGCGCAGCTCGGGAACTTCTTTCACGCATTTTTCAGTGCGATATGCGCATCTTGGATGAAAATGGCAGCCGCTAGGCGGATTAGCCGGATTCGGAACCTCGCCCTCCAATATAATCCGGTCCTTCTTCATCTCCGGATCGGGCTGGGGCACGGCGGACATCAGCGCTTCCGTATAAGGATGCTTCGGCTGGCCGAACAGCGACTCGCTCGTAGCCAGCTCCACGATTCTGCCTAAATGCATAACCGCTACCCGGTCCGATATGTTCTGCACGATGGATAGATCATGCGAAATAAAAATGTACGTAATGCGGAATTGCTCCTGCAAATCCTTGAGCAGATTAATGATTTGCGCCTGAATCGATACGTCGAGAGCGGATACCGCCTCATCGCATACGATAAGTCTCGGCTGGGTTATAAGCGCCCTGGCGATAGCAATCCGCTGCCTTTGCCCGCCGGAGAACGCATGCGGATAACGTCTTAAGTAGCTCACGTTCAAGCCCGTTTTCTCTGCAATTTGCGTAACCTTCTCTTCAACCTCCGCTTTGCTTAGCTTAAAGTTGGCGATAAGCGGCTCGGAAATGATGTCAAAGACGCTCATTCGCGGGCTTAGCGAGGAATACGGATCTTGGAAAATCATTTGAATTTCTCTTCTGTATGTTTTGGAGCCTTTTCCCTTCAACTTCAAAAAATCGATTTGCTGCCCGTCTTCGGTATGATAGATGACTTGGCCGGAGGAGGCTTCCATCCCCCTCACGATGCAGCGGCCGAGCGTCGTCTTTCCACAGCCGGATTCGCCGACGATGCTGAGCGTCTCTCCCTCTACGAGCTCAAAGGAGATATGATTAAGCACCCGCACAGGCGCAGGCTTTCGAAATAACGTTGTTTTGGATTTCACTTGGAAATCCTTGTTCATATCGACGATATCCAGAATAGGCTTAGGCTTGGTCATTGCGATTCTCCTTCACGCTGGTCCGAGTACAGGAAGCACCTGACGGAATGCTGGTCCGAAATCCGTGTCTTCGGTACAGCATTCATATTGCAAACGCCTTCAATTCGATCCTTGCAGCGGTCATAAAATCCGCACATCGGCGGCATGTTGATCGGAATCGGAACCGAGCCCTCGATGGAATCCAGCCGCTTCGTCTTGTCGCCGCCGAGTCGCGGCATCGATTTCAGCAGCCCCTTTGTATACGGATGCTTCGGATTCGCGAAAATCTCCTTTACAGGCGCCTGCTCAACGATTTTGCCCAAATACATGACGGCAACCTCGTCGCACATTTGAGCGATGATGCCCAAATCATGCGTGACGAGCAGAATCGCCATGCCAAACTCGGACTGCAGCTTCTTCATCAGCTCCAGCACTTGCGCCTGGATGGTTACGTCAAGCGCAGTCGTCGGCTCGTCGGCAATCAGAATTTCAGGATTGCAGGATAAGGCCATCGAGATCATCGCCCGCTGCCGCATCCCGCCGGAAAACTCATGCGGATATTGATCGAAGCGCTTCTCCTGATCGGAAATGCCGACTTTCGCGAGCATTTCCAGTGCAATTTTTTTCGCTTCTTTTTTGTTTTTCGTGCGATGGATTCGGATCGCTTCCATCAGTTGGTTCCCGATTGTGTACATCGGCGAGAACGCGGTCATCGGCTCTTGGAAGATCATTGCGATTTTCCGTCCGCGAATCGAACGGATTTGCTTGCCGTTTGGATTAAGCGACAGCAGATTCAACCGATTGAGCGAAGCTTCCGACTCGGAGTGATATACGATGTTCCCGGTCGTTTCGCATTCTTTCGGATTGATGCTTATAATCGCCCGGCTCGTAAGGCTTTTGCCGCAGCCCGATTCTCCTACCAAGCCTAACGTTTTTCCTTTATGAATCTCGAAGTCGACCCCGTCTACCGCGTTCATGATCCCATTGTCCATCTTAATCTGAATATTAAGGTTTTGTACGGACAATAAAGGTTGCTCGGTCTGAGCAGCTTGAGCCGTCATGCTATCCCCTCGCTTGCCATTTATTTAATCGATTATTTCTTGTAGGGATCGGCGGCATCGCGCAATCCGTCGCCAAGGAAATTGTAGGTTAGTACCGTTAAAATGACGATTCCCAGCGGGAACAGCTTCCATGGGTACAATGCGACATTTTCGATCTTCTGGGCTTCCTGCAGCAGTACGCCCCAGCTCGTTGCCGGAGAGCGGATACCGAGTCCAAGGAAGCTCATTGCCGTCTCGGCAAGGATCATGCCGGGAATGGCAAGCGTCGTCGCCACTACGAGATAGCTGATAAAGCCGGGCAGCAAATGCTTAATGATAATTTTTGTACTGCCGACGCCTGCAATTTTTGCCGCGACAACATAGTCTTCATTTTTAAGCGAGATGAATTTGCCCCTGACTACCCTTGCCAGATCGGTCCAGCCGATAAAGGCGAAGATGATGACGATATACAAATACATCGTTACGACGGGTATTCGCGGCGGTATGGCGGCAGATAAAGCCATCCATAGCGGAAGCGTCGGAAAGGAGCGGATAATTTCGATAATCCGCTGGATAAGCGAATCAAGCCAACCGCCGAAATAGCCGGAAATGCCTCCGATGATCAAGCCGATTACCAAGCTGATGCCTACGCCGACGAGCGGGATGCTAAGCGAGATTTGGCTGCCTAATATAATGCGGGAAAATAAATCCCTTCCCATGCCGTCCGTCCCTAGCAGGAATACGCGCCCCGGCTCCTTCACGCCAAGCAAATGGGTTGATGTCTTGATCAAGCCAAGAAACTTATATTCCTCACCCTTGACGAAAAACTGCAGCGAATGCCGCTTTTCCGTATCCGGTACGAATACTTTCCGCATCGTTTCCGGGTCGCGCGTCGATTTCAACTCATAGACGAATGGCTTAATATGAAACTTGCCGTCCGCATCAACGAATCTAAAGCCCATTGGAGGCACGTTCACATATTTGCTGTCGTAGCTTTGCAGCCCGTAAGGGGCGATGAACTGCGCAAACAGCGCTATCGTATAAAGAAAGGCTAATATAAATAAGCTGATTCGCGCCAATTTATGCTTTTTGAATCTGAGATACATGAGCAGCCACTGCGAGCTGTAATTCGTATCTTTGGTTTTAACGGGACGAATGGTTTCCGACTTTTGTCTTCTGAATGCAGGTATTGTTCTCATCGTATTAATTTCCCCTGAATTCTGTACGAATTTTTGGATCCAGCCAAGCGAGTAAAATATCCGAGATTAACGTTCCGAGTACGGTAAGCAGCGCCATGAACAGCAGCCAAGAGCCTGCAAGATACATATCCTGACCGAGCAAAGCGTTGTACATGACCGGTCCTTGAATCGGCAGGTTCAGCACGATTGCCGTAATGGTTGAGCCTGTAAAGATCGAGGACAACGACCAGCCGAACGTACTGACAATCGGGTTCAATGCGGCGCGCGTCGGGTACTTGAGCAAAATCCGGGTTTCGGACATCCCTTTCGCTCTGGCTGTCACCACGTTCGGCTTGTTCAGTTCATCCAGCATTTGGCCCCTCATGACCCGGATCAGGTCGGCAGTGCTCGCAAGGCCGATTACGATGACAGGAATGACCAAATGCTTCATCAAATCAATCGCCTTGTCCATCGACCACGGCGCGTTCACGTACTCATTGGAGAATAGGCCAAGCAGCGGGTCTCCAAACCAGGTGTAGGATAAAAACATTAAAATGATGGCTAACAGGAAGTTAGGCGTTGCCATTCCGATAAAGCTGATGCCGGAGAAAAAATAATCCCCTGCCGTATATTGCTTGACCGCCGTATAAATCCCGATTGGAATCGCGACCACGTAATGAAAAACCATCGTTACCATTGAAACGACTAACGTTAGACCCATGTATTGCTTCACGACTGCCAGCACCGGCTTATTGTAGTTAAACGAGAAGCCGAAGTCTCCGTGCAGTACGATTTTTTTCACCCATACAAAATACTGTTCGTACACCGGACGGTCCAAACCTAAATTCGATCTCATTTCATCCATTTCCGCCTGCGTCATCACGTCGCCGGCAGCCGACATTTTTGCGGAATAACTGGAAACATAATCGCCGGGCGGAAGCTGAATGATGTAAAATACGACAAAGGAAATAAACATAACAACGGGTATGACCAACAGAATTCGCCTTATTATATATTGAAGCATCTCATATCCGTTCCTCTCCGCTACAAGCTGAATCTTAGTGCGGCAAGGGCAGAGAAGCAGCTTCTCCGCCATTGCCGCCGTCATGGCTGCAACTTATTGTTTAATGAAAAATTGCGATGGATGACCTTGACCCAAAGAACGATACTCATCTGCCCAAATCATGTCGCTAGGAATGTTGTGGATGTTGTTTGATGCGGTAATCAGCATTGGCGTAGGGCCGGCATAGCCGATAACCCATTGGTTTTTCATGTGCAGCTTGATGATTTCATTGCTGTATTTCTCGATTTCCTCTTGTGTTTTGCTCGCTTTGATTTTATCCCAATACTCAAGAATCAAGGCTACGTCGCCTTCCGGCTTCACGCCTTCTTTGCCGCCCGATTGAGTATACAGTCCGTAATGGCCGAACCATGGTGTAATGACACGAAGAGGTACAAGCGCATCCGGACGGAATGCCACGTTCGCCACCGAAATATTTTCTGTCGTTATCGGAATTTGGTTCGCGTATTTCATATCGAAATGCGTACCGCCGTCTACGACCTTCAAATTCGTTTTCAAGCCCATGTCTTCAAAGTACTTTTTCAATAGCTCCAAAAATGCAGCGGTATCTGTGCTTGATTCAATGATCGTCAACGTTAGTTCAGAGCCATCCGCATTCATGCGGAAGTTGTCCTTGTCGCGTTTCGTCAGGCCAAGCTCATCCAAAATTTGATTCGCACGCTCCTGATTAAATTCGGTCCATTGATCTTTCCAGCCTTCTTGATAGCCCATTACGCCTTCCGGTACGGACGCTTGAATAGGCTCGCCCAATCCATTGGTTACGATCTCGGAGATTTCAACGCGGTTAACGCCAATGGACAACGCTTCTCTGAAGCGGATATCCTGGAACAGCTTCCGCAGGTTCGGATCCGGCGTCGTTTGGTTCAATTGAATGCCTGCGCTGCTCCAAGCTGGCTGCGTCCAAGGAATAATGCGGTAGTCGCCTTTTTTCTCGTTTTCCTTCAAAACAGTGAAGTCATTGGCGCCAAAGACAACCAGATTATAGTCGCCTGCCAACGTGCCGAGCACTTTTTGGCTTGGATCTTGAATTTTCGTCGCTACGATGCGGTCGATGTAAGGAAGCTGCTTGCCATCGGCATCCGTCTTCCAGAAGTAAGGGTTGCGCTCCATGACGAACTGATCGCTGTTCGGATCGGTTGTTGGCATCCATGCTCTGAGCGTCGGTATTTCCTTGTGCAGCCAATCATAGTAGCCTGTTTCGACCAGGAATACTTTCGGATCCTCGTAGCCCCAAGCTTTCGTAATTTCCAGCGTTTTTGCATCGCCTACGAGCTCGGGAAGAATCGTTTCGTGGAAATGCTTAGGCGCGAAAAACCATTTATTATCGATGGCCACACGCTCTAGGAACTGTACGCTTGGATATTTGTGCGTAACGGTGAAGGTGTAGTCATCAACCTTTTTTACTTCGGCCAATGCTCTGTCGCCAGTTACCGGATCGACCGAGTAATAAGCGTCATAAACTTTTTTGCCGAACGTTTCTTTCTTCAGCATGTGCTCCCAATAGAAGATAACGTCCTCCGTTGTGAATGGCACGCCGTCCGACCATTTCATGCCTTCCCTTAGGTGAATTGTGAATACGGTCGAGTCTGCGTTCACTTCATAACCTTTGGCTACGTTTGGCTCCACTTTATTGCCCTCTTTGTTGAAACGGAAGAGTGCTTCCTCCGTCGGTTGACCTATGCCCCATTTGTCGGAGGGGCCGTTCCAAGGCATTTTCCATTCGCCGCCGTATTGGCCGATTTCATCCACGACCTCTTCGATCTTAATGTCAGCGGCTACCGGCATACGTTCTTCCAATTTCGGCAATTTGCCGTCTTTCACGAGTGCGGCGAGTGCTGGGGCTTCTTTAGCTCCTGCCTGCGCATTGTCTACCGGAACTACCGTTTCCGTCGGCTTTTCCTTCGTTTCGTTCGTTGCTTTCGGACCTGAATTGTTGTTTGTGCATCCTGCGGCAATAATGGCGATCATAACGAGTAATACCAACATCATCTTGCTTCGCTTCAAATTAACCCCTCCATAAATTGATTAGTCATTTTTGAATCTTGCAAAGCCTCTGTCTCTAGTGCATGAGTTAAACCGGTTTAAAAAGGGGATTCGCTGAATCCTTGTTATGTAAGGTTTTTCGTTTCGTGTTGGTTAAACCGGTTTAATATAGCCGTAAAAATGTAAGCGCTTAATGAAAACGCTTTATTTGTATAATACATTGGATAATTTATGTAAGCAAGAGGTAATGTTAAGATTTTGTAAATTTTTTTATTTCGCCGGCTCTCCGCAGCTGACTGTCTGCTGCCCTACCGAGGCAGCAGAGGATCCAGCAGCTTCGTATGCATGATGAAGGGCAAGCTTTGCTAAACGCTAATCAAGAACAACATCATTCGTTAAAGCGCCTTTCTCTTGGGGACCCGTAGGTCCTCCTGCCAGCAGCGGCTGACCGAAATATGAGCCTTGTGCAGGGTTTCCGAAGCGGTATACCGCATTGCTATTTGGATTCGTATAATCTTTGTCCAGCCATGTCGGCCAAGGATTTCCAAGCCCATTGCCTGTCGACAAATGCGGGTAATATTGGAATGCTTGAACATTGTTCCATGTATCCCATGCCGTTCCTTGGTTCGTAACGTCCGTCAACTGAGTGACGACCAGCTCCTGATACACATGAGTGCCCGGGTCTTTCCACATGCCGTGCGAGCCAAACGCCGTATAGCCGACCGGATGGGTCTGATTCACTTTCGTCACCTCATCCCAGCTGTAAGCCGTTCCGAAAGAATGTGCCCCATAAAATACTTGAACCGGCTTCAGGTAGTTCGTGTTGTTGTCGACAAATTTGGCGAAACGAACCGTAATCCGTTCCCAGTCGCCGACATGGTCGCCTACCTCGTTGCCGAATACCGTTTTTCCGAGATCATAAGGACTGAACTGGAAGAACACCATGTCCACGTTGTTGTAATCCTTCTCTACCCAGAAAGCGTAGATCGGCGCGTTAGCCAAATCTCCCGAGAAATAAGGAAGCTTGAGCGTGTACGGATCCAGCGTCGTCTTCGTCTTGATCTCATATTTGCCGGAGCTGGAATTCAAGTAGCGGTCTACATGCGGGAATGTAAATTCAACGGATGACGGGAAATAGGCTTCGCCCTGCGCCATCCAAATTCTCGGAGCGAACGTTTCGAGCAATTGGCGCTTAGAAGCATCGCTATAGGCGTTGTTGGGGACGGCAACGCTTGTTGCATCCAGCGGTGAGATCGCTTCCACTTTCAGGCTCGATACATCATCGTTAAAGTCGCCGACGTAGATCGCATCCGCCGTCAATACTTTGGTGCCGCCGGAGAAATTCGCATTCTGATACAGCGTAACCTTGTAGCCCGGAGCAATCCGAATGGAGGAGATCGAATCGTTGCCTACTCCGCCTTGAAGCTCCGCCCAATCATGATCGCCCACTCCGAAGGCTTGCTCTAAACCGCCGTAAGGCGAATTCGAGTACGCCGTTACCGGCATGCGGACCGCCCCGATCCATTCGACCTTCATACTTGATGTTTCATCGTTGAGATCATCCACCCATGCGGTGTCCGCATAAAGCACTTTATAGGAGCCTGAGAAATTGGAGTCCTTATACAGCGTTACCCGGTAGCCCGGCGCGATTTTTATCGAGGAAATTTTGTCATTGCCGACGGTGCTTAGCTGAGCCACGTTGAAGAGGCCGGCTTCGAAATCTTGGGTCACGCCCGTAAAATTGCCGTCTCGATAAGCCGTTACAGGCGCCTGTCCCGCCGCGTTCACAGGCTCCGTCTTCATGAAAGTAAATGCAGGTGCAGTTAAGGCCAGTAGTGAAACTAATGCAATCAACTTGAATATTTTCATAATCGAGCTCCTCATTTCGTTTTTTGCGTTCACTTTTTAACAGCATCCGTGCAAAACGTTGGCCCTGCGTCATGTTAGCGTTTTCAAAATAATCACTCCTTTCGCCCAAAAAATGCTGCCGGCTGCACAAAACAAATCTTAGGTTATGTCATTGACATATTCAACCAATTGTTTTGACGGAGCTTCGTTCAATGATCAACGTCTTCACTTTAACCGTGACGGCCCCTTCTCTCGATTTGTCCATCCGCTTGTACAGGAGATTGACTGCGGCTTGTCCGATCTGCTCGGTCGTCTGCCTAGCGGTTGTGAGCGGAATGGGGAGCAAACCCGATAATTGAATATCGGAGAAGCCGATAATCGACAGCTGCCCAGGGACCGGTATTCGCATATGCAGCGCCGTGTACAGGCATGAGGTGGCCAAATAATCGTCCGCGCATACGACTGCCGTAAGTAAGGGGTTATTGCCTATAAAAGCTTCCAGCTGCGGGTTTACCGCATTTAGCCGGCCCATATAATCCTCCGAGCTATGCAAAAAGGCATAGCCTTCGTTTGCCGCAAGCTTGTGATCCGACATAGCCCGTAAATAACCTTCATACCGGTCTTCCCGGCTCGTCACGCCGTCAAACGGCATCGAAATATACCCAATTTCCTTATGCCCCCTGCCTATTAAGTATTGCGCTAGATTGTATGCGCCCTGATAATGATCGTGATAGACGCAATCGATTTGAACCTCGCGGAAGATGCGGTCAATGATAACCAAAGGATAACGGAGCTGATTCAGCTCCAGCACCTTCTCACTGCAGGTGCTGCGGCCCCGAGGATACAAAATAACGCCGTCCACCCGATCCTCGTACAGCTCCTGCAAGCATACGCTCTCATCGTCCTTGTCGAGTGAAATCCGAATGAGCAGCTGGCAATTCAACTTGCGGGCTTCCTGCTCCGCCGAAGCGATAATCCGGGCCGTATAATCATCCATATTCGGAAATACCATCGCAATTTTTCTTTTTGCCGGTTTCTCGGCATGCGCTGGCATACGCGGCCGCTCCTCCTCATCGGTTCCATGCGCATAACCGGCCGCTAAGAACGTCCCCCTTCGTGCCAGCCTGTAAACGACGCCCTGCTGGACCAAAATATCAAGAGCAAGCTTGGCCGTCATCCGGCTCACCGCGAACAGCTTCGCTAGCTCCCCTTCCGACGGCACCGGATCATGCGGCCGCAGCTTTCGGTATCGGATCAGCTCCAGCACCTTATCGACCATTTGCCTGTAAAGCAAAGGCTTTTTCTCTGCTTCTTCCTCCTGCAGCCTCATTCGATCATCGCCTCCCATGTTTCAACATAAAGCGACATGCTATCTGCAATACTTTTCTGGCTGCTTTTTTCAAAATCCGTTCTGCTTGCCATCCAAAAAAAGGAACTTCATATCAGATGAAGTTCCCATGGAAGTAAGTATAAGAAAAGCCCCTCAGGCAGCCTGAAGGGTTTTCTTCATTTTATAAGGATAAGTCCGATTGTTTTATTGCGCGTATTAGGAAAGCTCGGCGTTCAGCCGATCGATCAATTCCACAAGCTCAAGCGGTTCGCCCACCGTATAGGTCGGACGCTCCGACTCGTCTGCAGGCGTGTGCGGGTAGCGCGGCGTCCAGCTTTGAAAAATGCTCGTGATGCCGAGCGCGTTGGCGCCCTTCATATCGCGGCTCAAATTGTTGCCGATCATAACGATGCGCGGGAAATCAGCCTCGGACAGGTCCAAAGCGCCTACGGCCGCTTTGAACATACGGGGATTCGGTTTGCTTGCTTTCACGGTTTCGGAGTAGGTCATGGTCGTAAAATAATCGTAAAGCCCGTGCTGCTTGAATACGTTTTTGAACGATTGCGCGTCGCCGTCAGCGACCAGCGCAAGCGTATAGCCTTTGTCGAACAATGTTTTGACCATGACATCTGCGCCCGGAATGAGCTCTGCGTGCACGACGATTCCCTCATCGTCCCTTACTTCCGTTGATTCATCGATGATCGTGTCGCCGCTGTCCAAAAATACGATTAATCTTTTCTCCATTAGTCAAACAACCTTCCCCCATATTAATTTGCCGGAGAGCCTGTTGATTCCCTGACGATCAGCTCCGGCTGCATGACGATCCTTTGCTTGATTTCATCCGTGTTCTCCACGCTGCGGATCAGCAAGTCGAATGCCAGCTTGACCATCTGGTCCATCGGCTGGGCGATCGTCGTAAGCGCCGGATTCGTCACGGTAGACAGAATCGTATCGTCAAAGCCGATAATCGACAGCTGCTCCGGTACCCGAACTCCTGCTTCCTTGGCGGCTTGCAATGCACCGATCGCAAGCAAATCGTTGCAGCAAAATATCGCCGACGGACGGTTTTCCCCGCGGATTAGTGCCGCTGCCGCCCGTTTGCCATCCTTTATGCTGGAATTGCATGAAATAATGCTGGCATCGTCTAAGGCAATTCCCGCCTCGAACAACGCAAATCTAAAGCCTCGTACCCGCTCGAAGCTGCTGGTTACTTTGAAGTTTTCAGACAACACCGCCATGCTGCGGTGGCCGCAGCCAAGCAAATGCTCGGCGGCAATCGATCCGCCCTTAAAGTCGTCCGTCAGCACGCTGTGAACCGGCATTGCGACGGCTTCCCTTGCAATCATGACGATCGGCAGCGATTTTTCCGCCAGCTGCTTCAAAATATCAGCATTTTCCACGCCGGTCCCGATCAAAATGCCGTCTACGCTTTTTTGCTCCAGCAGCCGAATATATTTCTCTACCCTGTCATCCTTGTTGTCCGTACTGCAGACGATGACGCTATACCCTTCGGAATGCGCCAAATCCTCCACAGAACGGGCAATCTCGGAGAAAAAGGGGTTGGATACATCGGGAATTAGCAATCCGATTGTGTACGTTTTTTTGCCCATCAAAGCCGATGCGATCACGCTCGGCTGGTACTGGAGCCGCTCCATTACCTTGAAAATTTCATCGCGCTTTTTGCTGCTTACTTTTCCTTTGCCGTTTATCGCATTGGAGACGGTCGCGATGGAGACGCCCGCCTCCTTGGCAACATCATATATCGTGGTCGCTTTCATGCCCAACCTCATTATCGTCGGATGTTAAGGACAGGCAATAAGCCTCCTTACCCGGATATTATCCGATTTATCCGCTCGATTTGCAAACATTTGCAATCATAACGGAGATTACGGCTGCTGCCTCGTTGCGATCCATGCATGGTCCGGATCGTTATGGAACTTCCAAATGCGGTTCGGACCCGCCATAACGTTGAGATAGTAGACCTGGTAGCCCGGAGGCGCCGAAACGGGATGATACCCTTGCGGGACAAGTACTGCTTCGCCGTCTTTGACCGCCAAAGTCTCGTCCAGCGAGCGGTCATCCGTATAGACGCGTTGAATGGCGAAGCCTTGCTCAGGCTTCACATGGTAATAGTAGGTTTCCTCCAGCAGCGACTCCTCGGGAAGCATGTCGCGGTCATGCTTGTGGGGAGGATAGCTGGACCAATGTCCTTCCGGCGTAAATACTTCCACGACAAGCAAGCTGTCGGCAGCCTCCTGCTCGGGCAAAATATTATGAATGAACCGCTGCGTCGTACCCGTTCCCCGAACTTCGACGCCAACGTCACTCGGCGCGATGAGGCGCGCAGGATGGTTGCCTTTGCCGGGTGCTTCGCATACGGCCAGCTCCACTTTCGTAAGCGCCTCAAGCTCATAACGGTCGTCGTTCGGAACGTAGACGGAAAAAGGCGGCGTCTGCTCGAAAACGCTCATTCTTTGGCCGATATTCGTCCAAGATGACTTCGCTGTCGTTACGTTGGCAAGTCCACCGAGCAGCACCAGGCATACTTCGTTGTCCCCGGTTTCGCGGCTTAACTTTTCCCCCGGATTCAATTGATAAACTTCGAAACCGACATAGCTCCAGCCCGCCGATTCCGGAGTAATCGACAGCACGGGAGTATGCCCCGAAGCTTGACGCTCCGGGCTCACAATCAGTTTGCTCATTCGATCACGCCTCCTCTATTAATTCCTTAAGCTCCGAGAGCTTGACGCTGCGGTTGTCGCGCAGCGACAGCTTCGCGGCCAACGCGATCCGCTCAGCCTGGCAGGCATCCGCTCCGCTGACCGAAACGTCGCCGCCTTGAAGCAATACATTGATAAACTGCTCCGTCTCTTCGATATAAGCCGTATTGTAGCGCTCCAAGAAGAAATGAAGCGGCTTCTCGCTGATAACGCCCTCTTCCGTGCTGAGCACCGCTGTGTTAGGATGATCGTTCGTTGCCGCCGCGGAGCCTTTCGAACCGAATACTTCGGCGCGTTGGTCATAGCCGTATACCGCTTTGCGGCTGCAGTCAATTACGCCAAGAGCGCCGTTTGCAAAGCGCATCGTTACGACCGCCGTATCGACGTCGCCGTGTTTGCCGAATACCGGATCAATAAGCACGCTGCCTTGCGCGTATACTTCTTCTACCTCGCTGCCCGAGAGGAAACGGGCCATGTCAAAATCATGGATCATCATATCCATGAAGATGCCGCCCGATACTTTAATGTAGTCTTCCGGCGGTGGCGCAGGATCGCGGGACGTAATCTTGATCAGATGTGTCTCGCCGATCGATCCAGCCAGCACATGCTCGCGGATCCGCTTGAAATTATGATCGAAGCGGCGGTTGAAGCCCACTTGAAGCTGAACGCCAGCCTTGCGAACCTCCTCGATCGCTTCCTCCGTCTGCCGAATGTCCATGCTAACCGGCTTCTCGCAAAAAATATGCTTGCCCTGCTGCGCCGCACGTTTAATGAGCGGAACATGCGTATCCGTGGAAGAGCAGATGAATACCGCATCTATGTCCGGATTCGTTAGCAGCTCGTCGCTGTCCTTCGTCACGATGGAAATGCCTCTATTTAAAGCCCACTCTGTCAGTTCTGGACCGGCAAACAGATCGCTGATCGCAACGATTTCCGCTTGCGGATGTCTTCTTAAATTGTCGGCATGGATTTTGCCAATTCTGCCTGCTCCGATGATGCCGATTTTGATTTTTTTCATACTCGTCCGCCTTTCTCTTGTCCCGAGCTGCCGAATAGCCGCATTTTGTCGCGGACGGCAGCCTTGATCGCTTCGCGCGCCGGATTCAAATAATGTCTTGGATCATAGGTTTCCGGATGATTTTGCAAATAATCCCGGATCGTCTGCGTAAAGACGGTTTGGTTATCGGTATTGACGTTGATCTTTGCCGTTCCCGAGGCGATAGCCTCCCGGATTTCCGCTTCGGGGATGCCGCTTCCTCCGTGAAGGACGAGTGGCACTCCCGTAAGCGAATGAATTTCCTTCATCCGCGCAAGCCCAAGCTTAGGCTGGCCGCGGTAAGGGCCGTGAACGGAACCAAGCGCAGGAGCCAGGCAATCGATGCCCGTCTCCTTCACCATCCGCACGCAATCCGCCGATTCTGCATAGGAAGCCTCGGCTTCCAGCACTTCCAGATCGTCTTCGCGTCCGCCGATTCGCCCGAGCTCCGCTTCGACAGAAGCGCCCAGCACATGGGCGGCATCCGTTACCCTTTGCGTCGTCTCGATGTTCGTCTCCAACGAATGATGCGAAGCGTCAATCATGACGGACGTAAAGCCCGCTTTAAGCGCCCGGATACATACCTCGTATGAGGAACCATGGTCCAAGTGCAATGCGACCGGAACCGTAATTCCGTAATGGTCGATCAAATTGTTCACCATGCCATAGATATATGGCAGACCTCCCATGTAGGGAATGTAAGCCTCGCTCACGCCGAGGATAACCGGAGAAGACTCCTCCTCGGCAGCGGTCAGAATCGCCTGCGTGAATTCAAGGTTGTTCAAATTGAATTGCCCGACGGCATAGCCGCCCGCATTCGCCGTGCGAAGCATGTCAGTCATCGATACTAAAGTCATTTCGGATCAGCCTCCAAGCTTATGCCGCGATTACCAGCGAGCAGTCACCATTTTTTTGCGAGTGTAGAACTCTACGCCATCCGTGCCGTTGGCATGAAGGTCGCCGTAGAACGATTTTTTCCAGCCCGAGAACGGGAAAAATGCCATTGGAGCCGGTACGCCCAGGTTAACGCCAAGCATGCCCGCATCAATCGTCTCGCGGAACTGCCTTACGCTGCTGCCGTTGCTTGTGAATAGGCAAGCGCCGTTAGCGAAATCCGAACGGTTAGCGATTGCAATCGCCTCATCCAGCGTTTCCGCTCTCATAACGGACAGGACAGGAGCGAAGATTTCATCTTTCCAAATTTTCATCTCGCTGCTCACTTGGTCAAAAATCGTCGGGCCTACGAAATAGCCCGCGGATTGAACAGCTGCGTCTTTGCGGCCGTCACGAACGAGCAAGCCGCCTTCGGACTCGCCGGATTCGATATAGCCGATCGTTCTTTCTTTATGCGGCTTGCGAATAACGGGACCGAGGAACGTTCCTTCATCAAGCCCGTTGCCGATTGTAATGTTATCCGCCGCATCGGACAATCTGCGAACCAGCTCGTCGCCGACTTCGCCGACTGCAATAACGACGGCGCATGCCATGCAGCGCTCGCCCGCCGAGCCAAATGCCGCGCTGACGATTTCTTTAACCGTGAGGTTAAGATCCGCGTCCGGCATAACGATGGAATGGTTTTTGGCGCCGGCAAGCGCTTGAACCCGTTTGCCGTAAGAAGTGCCCGTTTTGTATACATATTCGGCTACCGGCTGCGACCCGACGAAGGAAATAGCCTGCACGTTCGGATGTTTCAAAATGCCGTTAACGACATCATGCGCGCCGTGAACGACGTTGAGCACGCCCGCAGGCAATCCCGCTTCGTGGAATAGCTCGGCAAGCCGGTTAGCCAGCAGCGGCGTACGCTCCGATGGCTTCAGGACGAAGGTGTTGCCGCATGCAATCGCAAGCGGGAACATCCAGCAAGGAACCATCATCGGGAAGTTGAACGGCGAGATGCCTCCAACGACGCCGATCGGATAGCGATACATGCCTGATTCCAAATTCGACGCAATATCAGGCAGCTGCTTGCCCATCATGAGCGTTGGAGCGCCAGAAGCGAATTCGACGCATTCGATGCCGCGAAGCACTTCACCGTACGCTTCGGCATAGCTTTTGCCATTCTCCGTCGTAATGAGGCGCGCAAGCTCTTCCCAGTGGTCAACGAGAAGCTGCTGGTATTTAAACAATACGCGGGCGCGTTTTGGAACCGGCGTCTTGCTCCAGGTTTCGAATGCTTTTTTGGCCGTTTGAACGGCTGCGTCTACATCCGCTTCGGAAGAGAGCGGAACTTGCGCCAAAATTTCCTCGGTTGCAGGATTATATACATTGTCATACTTTTCGGCAGAGGCCTCGACCCATTGTCCGCCAATCCAGTTTTTAATCGTAGTTGTCATGTTATTCCCTCGTTTCTTCAAGTTGTAAGCTTGCAAGGCGATAAACCCGGAAACCTAACTTGCGGTAATTTCCCCGCGATTGCAGCGTTCGATGTAATCCTTGACCTGCTCAACCGTTGGCATCGCATCCGAGCAGCTATGGCTGGAGATGACGATGCATGCTGCTGCGCTTCCGAACTCCATGCTCTTCTCCAGCGTCAATCCCGACATGATGCCGTAAATGAAACCAGCCGCGTAGGAATCGCCTGCCCCGAACGTTTTGACGACTTTGGCAGGGTACGACTTCGCCCGATGCTCCAAACCATCCGTCGTATAGGCAATCGAGCCTTCTTTGCCATGCTTGATGATGACGATTTTCGCGAAATGGTTGAACCACTTGGAAGCGGTGAACCGGTCGCTGTGCTCCACGTTTTGCTCGAACCGCTCCATGCTGTCGAACTCTTCGCGCGTGCCAATGATAATGTCGCTTTTTTCTGCCGCTAGGTTGTAATATACGGCTGTTTCTTCGGGAGATACCCATGTATAAGGACGGAAATCGATATCAAAAATGACGGTAGTGTCATGCTTGCGGGCATAATCCAATGCCAGAAGCACGGCCTCGCGTGAAGGACTTGCCGCAAGCGCCGTTCCAGAGACGAGAAGCGCTTTGCTGTCTGCAATGAGCGACTCGCTCACTTCCAGCGGATTAAGCAGCAAATCGGCAACGTTATCCCGGTACATGAGGATACTGCATTCCGAAGGGCTTTTAATCTCGGTAAAAGCAAGGCCCGTAACAGCTCCCGTCTTGTCTGTCACGACATGGCTTGTATCGATCCCCTCATTGTCGAGGTAGCTGCGAATAAATCTGCCCATCTGGTCGTCCGCGATTTTGCCGATGAACGCCGTTTTGTTGCCGAGCCGGCTCATTCCGATCGCGATATTTGCCGGTGATCCGCCTACATATTTCGTAAACGTCATCGTCTGCTCCATTGGGCGGTTGATCTCGTTCGCATTGAGATCGATGCAAAGACGGCCAATTGCCGTAAAATCAAACTTCCTATCGGAAGGAAAAGAAATGGTAGACAATTTATACACTCTCCTTCTCACTTATTAAGGAGCCAAGATACTCGATAGCTTTTGCCGCATACTCGCGTGCCGGATGCTCGCCCGGATCCTGCTCGCCCTCAAGAAGTGCCCAGCCATCATACTTCCGATCCATTAGCTCACTTAAAATCGGACGGAAATCAATATTCCCGTCTCCCGGAACGGTGAAAACGCCATTGCGGATGCATGTGACAAAATCGACGCCAGACGCTTTCGCTTCCTCAAGCCGGTTCACGCGCACATCCTTCAGATGAACATAAGCAACCCGGTCATAATGCTTGCGAAGCAGCGCCGCGGGATCCGCCCCGCCATACAACGCATGGCCTGAATCAAACAGCAGGAACACCGCTTTAGGATCGGTCAATGCCATCAGCTTGTCGATTTCCTCCGGGCTTTCAACCGCCGTTCCGCCATGATGGTGATACGTCAGCTTTAGTCCATATTCCAGCGCGATTTGACCGGCGGCATTCAAGCCTTCAGCCAGGCTCGCCCAGCCTGCTTCGTCCAGAGGAATCACTTCGGTCTCGTTCGGCGTGCGGCGGGGGTCAAAATGCAGCGACCCGCCAACCTCGCAGGTGCTGATGACCTTGCTTCCCATCTGCTGCAAAAACTCAGCATGCTTGCGGTAAGCTTCCAGCTCCGATTCCCGGTAGGCGGGATCGGAGAACAGCACCGATTTCCATTGGGAGACAAGCTGGATATTCCGCTTTGAAAGCTCCTGCTTAAGCAGCTCGATATCGGTCGGAAACTTTCTCCCCATCTCCGTACCTCGCAAGCCGAGCGCTTGAATGTCGTCCATAATTTGTTCGTAAGTCGTGTGCTCGCCATGCTCCTTTACGTCTTCGCCGACCCAATTGATCGGATGAACGCCTAATTGAAAAGGAAACAATGCCATCTATAATTCCTCCTAGTAGGCTTTTGCCTGTGCCAGCTTTTTGTTCATTTCGTTATGCGCCGCAACAACCTTTGCACTCTCCGATACAGCTGGAACGCCAACGTTCCACCATGACTCGTAGCCGTCCGTATTCGTTCCGGCCAGAACGGGAATTTCAATTAGCGTCGTGCGCGTCTCCGCCTTCGCTTGCTTAAGCGCTTGGCGAAGCTCCTCGCTATTTGACGCTTTGTATGAAGCAAGTCCCAAGCTGCGGGCATGACCCGCAAAGTCGATTGGCAATGGCGCGCCGGAATAACGGCCCGTCTCAGGCTCGCGGTACCGGAATTCATTGCCGAAGCCGTCGCTGCCGTGCCCGCGCTGCAGGTTATGAATGCATTGGTAGCCGTGGTTGTCGAACAGCAGCACCGTGAGCTTTCTTCCTTCCTGCAAGCTTGTCACCAGCTCGGAGTGAAGCATCAAGTAGCTTCCGTCTCCCACAAGGGCGTAAACTTCCCGGTCTGGCTCCGCCAGCGCCGCGCCAAATGCGCCGCTTACCTCGTACCCCATGCAGGAGAAACCGTACTCCATATGGTAGCCGCCCGGCGAGCCAACCCGCCATAAGCGTTGAAGATCGCCGGGCAAGCTTCCTGCTGCGCAGACGATAACGGCATCTTCATCAATCGTTTCATTGATGACGCCAAGCGCCTGCGTCTGCGCGAAGCCATCTTCCCGCTCCAGCGTATACAGCCGGTCAATTTCGGCATTCCACTCCGCATTGACTTCAGCAATCTCGCCGTCTTTATAGCCGGATGCATATCCTGCTTCCGCAAGCCCTTCCGCCAACAGGCGGATCGCTTCCTTGGCATCCCCTGAAAGTGCCGTGCCTTCCAGCTTTGCCGCATCCATCCGGTTAATGTTGATGTTCAGAAATTGGACGTCCTGATGCGGGAAGGCCGACTTGGAGGCGGTCGTAAAGTCAGAGTAACGAGTCCCGACGCCGATGATTAGGTCTGCTTCTTTAGCCAGCCTGTTTGCAGCCAATCCGCCGGTTACGCCAATGCCCCCGACGTTAAGCGGATGATTCCAAGGCAGCGAGCCTTTGCCCGCTTGCGTCTCGGCAACGGGAATGCCGAATTTTTCGGCGAATGCGGCAAGCGCCTCCGTCGCGAAGGAATATTGCACGCCCCCACCCGCTACGATAAGCGGTTTGCGTTTCGAGCTAACAAGCTCGACCGCCCGTTTCACCGCGTCTGTCGATGGCAGCTGGCGATCTACGACATGTATCCGTTTCTCAAAGAACGATGCCGGATAGTCGTAAGCTTCCGCCTGCACATCCTGTGGCAACGCCAGCGTAACCGTTCCGGTATCCGCCGGGTCCGTCAACACCCGCATCGCTTGAAGCGCCGCGCTCATCAGCTGCTCTGGCCGCACGATGCGATCCCAATATTTGCTCACCGGCTTGAAGCAGTCCGTCGCCGAAATCGTATAGTCATGCCCGGCTTCCAATTGCTGCAGCACCGGATCGGGCTGCCTGGATGCAAAGTTGTCTCCCGGAAGGAGCAGCAGCGGGATGCGGTTAACCGTCGCCGTGCCGGCTGCGGTTACCATATTCAAGGCGCCGGGACCGATCGAAGTCGTGCAAGCGTAGATGCTTGTGCGGTTCAATTGCTTGGCATATGCGGTCGCCGCGTGCGCCATTCCTTGTTCGTTCTTGCCTTGCACGAAAACCAGGTTGCCCGGGCTCCGTTCCAACGCTTCGCCGATGCCCGTTACGTTGCCGTGGCCAAAAATGCCCATTACCCCGGCTACGAACTTCGTTTCTGCACCGTCAATGGAAATGTACTGTTGATCGAGAAATTTCAATAAGGCCTGTGCCATTGTTAACCGGATTGTGCTCATAGTATCCTCCTCGACTACTGAGTTAAGCGCTTATTATATTAACCCTTTCAAAATAACTATATAGTAGATTATAATAATAGGTAAAGCGCTTAATCTATATATTACAATTAAGCGCTGCGCAAATCAATCATAATTTAGGGAGGAATTATTTTACATGGTTATTTCCGATCTTCAGCCGCACTGGGAAACCGTGCTTCGCGTATCACCGATTTTGTACATGGACCGCCTTGAGCCGTTCAAGCCGATACGCGTCGGGGTTACCGTATTCGAATCCCCCGCTCCGTCTCCCTCCTTCGATCGCAGCATCGAATTCGATACCTCCCGCATCCGCACAGTCATTGAATATGCGATCTATTGGGATTACGATATCCAGCATATTTACGATTTGGAGCATGTATGGGTGTACATCGACCATGAAGGCGAAATCGCTTCCTGCGAAGCCAGCTTCCATGGCCGGTATTTCATCGGCTTGCTGCCGGACCGCAGCAATTTGTCGGCCGACAACCGCGTAAAGCTGTTCGTTCAGCCAGGCAAACATGCCATGCTTCCGAATCAGGACTTTTTCCATTTGCTGCCGAACGTCGAAAGCTGCTGCCAAGCCGAAGCCGGCGTTGACGGCGTGCTGGAGCCTGACATGTTCAGCGGCCAGTTCAAAGCGGGAGAAGACATCGATGAACGCGCCGAGAAACATTTGCGTGAATTCAGCTTCCAGCCTACCTTCGATTTCGTTCCCCATAAATGGGCTTCGGACGCCTTCGTTCCGTGGACGGAACTGACAAAGGAAATTCCGATTCGGATGAAAGCTTTGCTCGCCGAGCTTTAATAAAGCAAGCCCTTTAAACAGCACCCCTAAGAATAAGCATTGGAAAAACCGCCAGGTTACTCCAAACGCATTCTTAGGGGTGTGTTTTTATGGCGGTTAAAAAAGCATGGCTTAAAAACTCCAACACCCATGGAACGCCAAAAAAGCTGGCGCCGTTAAACGGTGCCAGCTTGCTGCAGCTTTTTCATGTCCGAGGTGCTCCCCTATTAAAACTGCCGCCTGTTCGGTTCTTATTTGCGATTCGATGCCAAGCGGAGCTGGAAGCGGAATTTCGCGTCATCCCCATACCACATCGGAAAGTTCGTTCCCCAAATATTGTTATGCAGATTAAAATGCCATCCTGTATCCATGGATACAAAGGAATTGTCGAATTGCAGCAGTCTTTTTTGACCCGGAGCAACCAGCGCGGAATCAAGCGGCGATATCACGGCCGAGCCGTCCGTGCCTTCATAGGCTACGCCGCTGTTCAAGGCATGCAGATTCCGGTTGCCGTCCTTAACGACCCGCGAAGGTGAAATCGCTTGTCCGAGCTTGTCCATCGTCCACAAATTCGGGTTATCCAGCTTCAGCGCGCAGCCGAACCAGCTCGCCTCAGGCAAACGGTTGGCGTCTTTGCCGAACCACTGCAAACAAACGTCGATTTCTCCAGTCCTATGGAATCGATATTCAAGCTCAAGTTCCTTCGGTGCGCCGTATTGTTCATGAGCCGCTTCAGGCATCTGAAGCCGCAGAACATAACGTTCAACAAATTCGCCGCCGATCCACCGCAAATCGGTTACTTGCGGATGGAACAACTGGTTGCTTGGTAGCGGCCTTACGAATTCAAAGCCTGGCTTGCTGAAATCCGCATCTGCCCACGGATGAGTAACCGGTAAATTTTGCATGTAAGTGCGGAAATAGCGTCCGTAATCATCCGTACCGAAGTTTTCGTACGCGTAAGCGCCAAACGGATGACTCTCGTCGACCCACTCCTTGCCGTTGCCGTCTATTAGACGGATTAACGCCCCGTTTTCGCCGAACGCCAGCTCATAGCCGCCGCTGCGATAGGTTTGGCGAATGTTCCTCGTCTCCGAGCCTGATACATCCGTTTTCGCTGGAGTCAACTGCGCAAGCGCGCTTAGCGCTTCCTCCTGTTTGTCCTTCGCAAGGAAAGAGATAGCCTGATCGACATACTGCCGCTGCTCCTTCCACGAGCTTTCGATCATCGAATAAGAGCGTACGCTTTGCTCGGCGGCGAACAGATCGCTCGAATGGCGGTCGAATTCATCCATGGCAAACGCGCCGATATATCCGAATTTCGCAGGCATGTCCTCAAGGTCCACGATGTCTTTGATCCGTGCCTCGTTAAAGTCCGTTTTTGAGTAGTTCCGGAAATCGGGCAGCCATTTTTTCACGTCAAGCCCCCATGTATGCTCGGCAACGAGCATCAGCGCCTTGCTCATCTCTTTATATTCAGGATCGGTTTCCTTCATCCGGCCCTGCGCCAGCCATTCCTTCCTCAGGCGAAGCAGCTCCCGGTAACGCGCAAGCTTGAGCGGGTCCGTGCCGGCTCCATGAATCCAAGTATCGCCCAGCTCTTCGCGGACGACCGGCAAGCTGCCGCTAACCGCAAGCAAACGTTCGGCAAACGCGTCCATTGTCGAAGCAATGACTTCCGCTCCGGGATAAGCCTTACGGAACTGGTCGAACTGCTCCCGAATCTCTTCCGTGCTCGGCGGACCGCAGTTGTCTCCCGTATGCGCAAACACAAGCACGTCGCCCAATTCATCCAGCTCCAATGCTTCCCCATAAGTACCCGCGTAGTTGACGATGATTTCCGAGCCGTCATCCGCCTGCCAGCGGAACAGCCTAGGCACGTCTGGGCGCTTCGAAGCCGGATTGACGCCTAGATGCAGATAGCGTAAGCCCGCTTGCTGCATATAATGAACTAGACCAAGCGTGTGCCCCGGCACGTCGGTCATTTTTGCGGCAATCGTCTTCTTGCCGAAACGTTCGTCCAGCTCTTGGCTTAACGATATGCCAAATTGCAGAAGCTCGGGGTCCATAAGCTCGGTATGCGTCGTAAAAGGCAATCCGTGCCAAGCGATATGTCCGTTGGCAATCGCGTTCTCCATCCGCTTCTTCCCTTCGGGGGAAGCCTCTTCGAGATAATGGTGGATCAGCCATGAACCCGTCGTCCACAGAAAGCGTTCGCTTCCGCCTTCCGCCTCCAGCTTTTCCGACAGCTCGATCGCTTTCGGAATATATTCTTCCATATACTGCTTAATAACATGCTCAGCCAAATGCGTGAAACCGATATCCAGATGCGTTTTAAAAATGACATGCACTTTTTTGATCTTTGCCATGACTTTGTCTACCTCCAACAATCTTGATGTCTTTGCCCAGCGCAACGCCATTAACCGTATTAAACCGGTTTAATAAAAGCGCGAGGTTACCAGCGCCTGATGTCAGGCTACTGGGAAACACGAATCCTATACGTTTGTCCTGCCTTCGTTGTGAACCGTAATACGCCGTCAACTGACAACTCTCCCTTAACCTCAGAGCCGTCCTGTGTAACGGATAGTGAAGCTGCGGATGCCAGTGCGCATTCCTCTCCGAGAAGCGAAATAATTTCAGCTTCTTCCAGCTTGCCGTCCCGCCAGCGAATGTGGACCTCGAAGCCTCCACGGGCACGCAATCCCTCTACCTTGCCTTCTTGCCATGAGTCCGGAAGCGCCGGAAGCAGCTCCATGAATGGCTGATGCGATTGCAGCAGCATCTCGGATATGCCAGCCGTTACCGCGAAATTGCCATCGATCTGAAACGGCGGATGCGCATCAAATAGGTTCGGATACAGTCCGCCCTTTTCGTAGTTTTCCGATTCCTCACGCACGATCCGCATTAAGTTGGACAGCAGCTGCAGCGAACGGTTGCCATTTCGGAAACGCGCCCAAAAGCCGATTTTCCACCCCAAGCTCCAGCCTGTGCCTTCGTCTCCCCGTCTCTCCAGTGAACGTCTTGCCGCTTCAAAATGCTCAGGCATGCTGTTTTCAGTAATTTGTCTGCCCGGATACAAGCCAAACAAGTGGGAAGCATGGCGGTGATGAGTATCCTCATCCTCGAAGTCCTCAAACCATTCTTGAAGCTGGCCGTGGCTTCCGATTTGCAGCGGGTACAGCTTGTCTTTCATTTGCTGCAGCTCCGCCGCGAATGCTGCGTCCTCGCCAAGCCATTCGGCGGCTTCGATACAATTCGTAAACAAATCCCAAATCAGGGACATATCCATCGTTGAAGCCATGCTGATTCCGGCGAGCTTCTCGCCATAACGAAGCTTATGCTCCGGCGAGGTGGATGGATTGGTCACGAGTCGGCCTTGGCCGTCATCCTCAAGAAAATCGATGCAGAACAAAGCAGCTTCCTTCATCGTAGGATAAGCTTGTTTCCGCAAATAAACAAGATCCCTGCCAAAAGAAAAATGTTCCCATAGATGCTGAGCGAGCCAAATACCGCCCATTGGCCACAATACCCAAACCGCATCGCCTTCGCCCCATCCGCCTGCCGGCGCGGTGTGTCCCCAAATATCCGTATTGTGATGCGCGACCCAACCGCGTGCGCCGTAATGCGTTTCCGCTGTCCGTTTGCCGGTTACCGCGAGCTGGCCGATGAAATCAAGCAGCGGTTCATGGCATTCGGCGAGATTGGCTGTTTCCGCTGGCCAATAATTCATTTGCGCATTAATGTTGAGCGTCCAATTGCTGCTCCATGGCGCCCGGGTTGCGGCATTCCAAATGCCTTGCAGGTTCGCCGGAAGCGTTCCTGGGCGCGAGCTCGCGATCAGCAAATAACGGCCATACTGGAATAATAACGCGATCAGCGACGGATCACCAGACCCGTATGCGGTTAGTCTCTCGTCGATCGGCGTATTCGCTGGAGCTTTCGATTCGCCGAGCTGCAGCTTAACTCGGTCAAACAACGTTTTGTAATCGATTATGTGGGAAGCACGCGCTGCATCGTAGCTTTTGGCAAGCGCGCTTTCCAGATAGGATAGCGCTGTTGCAGCTGCATCCTTGCCTTGGCTGAAAGGCAGCTTGTCTTGTCCGTTAAAGCTTGTTGCGGCGCTAAAATATAACGTTACCCGGTCAGCCTCGGTAATATGAATGCCCGATGCATCCGTACGGACGCTTCCGCCTTCCGTCTCGGCATGGATATAACCCGCGAAGCGCATCGCCTCCGACGAATTTTCGTCGCCGTACACGATCGGCTTGTTAACCTCGTAATAGTTCGGCGATACATGCTCCGGCGCCATGCCACGCAGCACAAAACGGTTCCCTTCCGCCGACACCCGGTGGCGCAGCGTGCTGTCCAGGCGAGCGTGAACCTCAAGCATACCCGGAACGCTAGCTTCAAGGCGGATGATCAGCGTCTGATCCGGATGCGAAACGAAAGATTCCCTGACGTAATTTACGTCCCCAATCCGGTATTGCACGCTCGACACTGCGGTTTCCAAATCCAGCGAGCGAGAATAATCCTTCGCCAAATCGCCATGCCCGAAATTCAGAAGAAGCTCGCCAAACGGCAAATAGGATTGCGTAAACGAACCCATCATTTCCTTGCTTGCTGCGTCAGCCTCCGCATAGCGCCCTTCTCTTACGAGGCTCCTTACCCGCGGCAGCGCTTCCAATGCGCTCGCTTTGTTCGTGTCTCTAGGCATTCCCGACCATAACGTATCTTCGTTTAGCCCAAAACGGTCTCGTTCGACACCGCCGAATTGCATCGCGCCAATACGGCCGTTGCCTAGCGGAAGCGCTTCCGTCCACACGGCGGCCGGCTTGTTAAATTGAATTTTCATCCCTAGCACCTCTGTTTTATCATATTTGTAAAAGCAGGCGTCAATCCGGGCTCAACCGCGGGTTACGAACCGATTATCCGAGGTTTCTGCTTCGCTGCATGCCGTAAGGCGTATGGCATCCTCTGCACGGAGCGTTCCTATGGCGGACTGAATCGTATTGTTTTGGAACACCAGCCCACGCGTGCTCTTGGCCTCCATCACCCGGGCTTCACCCATCTCAAAGCTGTTATCGACAATTCGAATGCCAAAATGAACGGGAGCTTCCAAATCGATCTCCTCGTTTTCCGGCAAGATGGAAATGACAGGCAGCTCCGCGTTGCCGCATTCCACGAAACGATTGCCCTCTACGGTCAAATCCTTCACCGCGCCGGATTCATACCAGGACACGGCGTCACCTGATACGAGGACGGCGCTCATCCGCATCCTCTCGAACACGTTCCGCTTAATGACGGCATGCCGGGGCGTGGTGACCAGAACGCCTCTTGTCGGAATTCGGGCAAAATAATTGTCCGTAATTTCAACCTCCGGCGTCCAGGTGATGTTCTCGACAACGTCGCCCAGCTTGGCGCTTGCCGGTACCGGTTTTTCGAGCGTCAGCAGCATCTCGCGGGGATTGACCAGCTTTGCTTCTTTGACCCGGTTGCCGCCATAGGAAGTAAGTGAATGTGACCGGACAAAATGAATGTCATCCCCGGCATGGAACGCCGAGAAACCAAAGGTTTGCGGGTGCATGAACCGGACAATGGCTTCATGGGCGGAAGGTATGCCGACGAGCTGCAAATAGGTGCCGTGAACGTTGATCGCATCGTCATGCGCTCCGGCGAAATGGCTTTTCGTTACCGAAATTTTCCCTTTGCAGCCCGACAAATGGACAAAATCCGCGAAGGCGGCAACCGTCCGTCCCGTTTCCTTGCGCGGGGAAAGATTCAATTCCCTTAACGTTATATTTTCGCTGAATTGCCCCACTATTCCGAGCCCATGCATAAAGTGCATGGCTACGCGCTCCAATCGAATATCCCTGCTTTGATGAATAAACGCGCCTACCTGATCGCGAATGCCGTCCCTTGCTTGAAGAACCCATCCTTCGGCCAAATCGGGAACCTGCGCGTAATGAAGCCTGAGCTTTCCGGGCTGCAGCTCTTCGGCGCGCAAAGCCTGCTCAATCACGTTGTCGATGCGCCAAGTCGTGTTGCGATCGGTGTCGCACGCTTGCATCGGGCCTTCGTGAAAGCGCCAGCCTTCGCCGATCCAAAAGAGCTTCTCCCCGTGGATTTCATAACGCGAGTCGGAGTGGACAACGATATCGATGTAGGCGCTTCCTATTTTCTCAATCGACATTTCTGCAACGGTCGGCCAAGCATAATCCATGCGCAAATTGCGGATCTCGATCCGCTCGCTGGCTTCGATCACAAGCAAGGTCATCTTATCATGAAAGACAAAAAGCGCGTCTCCCCCTTCAAGCGTGAAATCAGCCAAGTTCTTCAAATAAATCGCGATCGTCTTTACGGGATTCGGGTTTTCCGTCTCGCTTGCCGTATTCGTAATGGCATAAGCCGCCTTTGTTGCGGAAGCCGCATAAAAATCATAGCGCCCCGGAGTCACGACCAGCTTTGCGGGACCTCCCGCTTCAGAGACGGCTTCCATCGCCCGCTGCATCGCTGGTGTGGCGTCCTCTCCCGTACCCGGAATCCCGCCAAACGCACTGAATAACAATGTTTTAACCTCATTTTGCTTCACTGCTGACATAAGCTATAGCTTCCCCTCTCCCACGATACACGGAAAGCTCCGCCCAATTGCTGGCGGAGCATCCGTTATACGGTTTTTAGACTCATTCTTACTTATTGAATTTTGCCATTTCGGCCGTAACTTCTTCAATTGCTTGCTGAAGCCCTTTGCCGTCATAGCCTTTCAAAACCTCTTTCCACATCTTAACCGGATCGTCATTGCTTAGAATGACGCGCGTGAAGTCATCATCGAATTTGATTGCCGACAGCTTGTCTTTGGCTGGCGTGCTCATCGTTGCGATTTCGAACGCGGTCGGAATCGGCTCTGTATTGTCCTTCATCCATTTCAGCTCGTCTTGAACAAATTGGACCGACTCGTCGCCGAATGCGGCTCTGTTGGCGTCATTGTCTTCAAGAATGGCAGCGTTACGCCATGCAGCAAGCTGGGAAATGATATCCATTGAAGGATAATACTTTTTCAAGTCGATGAATTGGTCGCCGTCTTTTGGACGGGTAATCGTCACTTTGCCTGCGCTGTCTTTTGTGAAGTCTTTGCCTTCGATGCCGTAGTCAAACAGTTCCTTGCCTGCAGGGGACAGAAGCCAATCGTAAATCCGCAAAATGCGGTCGAGCTTCTTGTCGTCGACGTCGGCGTTGATCATGCTCTCCGACCACCATGCGCTGTTGACATTGCGGTATTTCACGCCGTTTGCGTCTGCCCAAGGGTGCATAATTTTAACATGGTCAAAAAATTTCTCGCCCGGATTGTTTTTCTCCCACTCTGCTTTCACGCCGGATGCACCGTATACACTGTTCGTCGTAAAGGCAAGCGCACCTGCTTTGTTCTGATAAAATTTTTGATTGCTTTCGCCGGCTTTGGCTACGGCAAAGTCTGGATCCAAACCTTTTTCTTTGTAAAGCGTGCGAGCTTGGCGCAGCACCTCGTCCATTTTCGATGAAGCGTAGAACGGAATCCACTTGCCGTCTTCCTTCAACCAGCCTTTGTTGCCGAATTCAGGGAAGGTTGCCGCAAATACGTTTTTGAAGTAGCCAAACGTATTCATCACGATACCGGTCGTATCGTTCTTGTTGTTGCCGTCCGGATCCTGCGAAACAAACGCTTTCAGCATTTCGTTGAACTGATCGAAGTTTTCCGGGTCGGAGATGCCGAGCTTCTCCATCCAGTCTTTGCGGACGAATACCGCACCGTCAACGGCCCATACCGCCCACATATCATCGGTTGGGAACGTCATGCGAGGAATGGCGTACAGCTTGCCGTCCCTTTTGATGCCGTCTACCCCGTCGATTTCAAACACTTTTTTCAAATTCGGGTAGCTGCTCATATCCTCCGGCAACGCATGGATCAGCTCTTGGCTCACCCACTCATTGTATACGGCTGGCGTATCGCTTGTAATGCTGTGCGTTATGATGTCCGGCAATTGTCCCGCAGCCGCCCATACCTGGGATTTCTCTTTGTAATTGTCCCAGCCAATATCGACCGCTTTCAGTGTGACGTTAAAATCTTTCTCGATCTTCTGCATCACTTCGTCATGAGGCTGGAAGCCGACGCCAATGCCCCACCAGGAAAGCGAGATATCCATATGCTCTGCATACGGGTTGTCCGAGTTCCCATCTACAGCAGGAGCAATGGACGAATTAACGTCCGGCTTGTTGCTTCCGCAACCGGAAAGCATCGTTGCAATGAGAACTGCCGATAAACCGATTGATGCAAAAAGCTTCATTCTTTTCATTTCTCATGTCCCCTTATGTTGGTATTCTATAATAAAAGCGGCTTTGCTTCTATTATCCTTTTATGGAGCCGATCATAACGCCTTTCGCAAAATATTTTTGTATGAAAGGGTACAAGCACACGATCGGCAGTACGCTCACGACCAGCACGGCCATTTTGAGCATTTCAGGATGGAGTCCCGTATTTTGAACGATGATGTTCGTCGAAATACTGGATAATACCTGCTGGTAATTGGTCAACAATTCCCGCAGCAGCGCTTGGAGCGGAAGCAGGTTGATATCGGTCATGAACAGCACCCCGTGCCACCATTCATTCCACCGGTCCACCGCATAAAACAACGTAATGGTCGCGACCATCGGCATGGAAATCGGCAGGACGATTTTGTACAAAATTTGAATGTCGTTGGCGCCGTCGATTTTGGCTGACTCCTCGAGCCCGGCCGGCAGCCCCCGGAAAAACGAGATACAGATGATCAAATAAAACGTGTTGACCGCAACGGGAAGAACCATGACAAACAGGTTGTTAATCAAATGCAGGTTTTTCATCGTCAGGTAAAACGGAATGAGCCCGCCGTTGAAGAACATGGTGAAAATGATGCCCGACATGACGATTTTGCGGCCCGGAAAGCTGCCTCTGGAAAGCGCATAGGAGCCGGTTAACGTCACGATCAGATTGACGCTTGTTCCGACGACCGTGACAAACAGCGTCACGAGAAACGCCTTCAAAAACCGCGGTTCGTTGAAAATATAGCTGTAAGCCGATATATCGAAGGTGGTCGGAATCAAGTACACGACCTGCTTGGAAATAGCGACCGAATTGCTGAATGACATAAGCAGCACGTTGTAGAACGGAAAGATTGTGCATACGGTCAGAAAAATAAGAATCAAATGAATGATCAAATCTGCGATGCTGAATTTTTTCTTTTTTTTGACGGAGGGCGTCAGCGGTTCCATCTTAGTTTGTTTGATCGTATCCATTAAACCAGACCATCCTCCCCTAATTTTTTGACGAAGAAGTTCGCGGAGTACAGCAAAGCAAAGTTTAGAATCGCTTTAAACAGGCCAACTGCCGTCGATACGCCAAAGCTGCTTCCTTCCGCAAAGGTTGATCGGTACACATACGTGTCGATAATATCGCCCGTACTGTATACGGCCGCATTGTACAGGTTGAAAATTTGCTCAAAGCCGCCGTTCATCGTGCTTCCGACCGCCAGTATAAGCAGAATCCCCGCCGTACCACGAATGGAAGGCCATGTAATCGCCCGAAGCTGCTGGAACCGGTTGGCTCCATCAACGTGAGCCGCTTCGTAAAGCTCCGGATTGATTCCGGCAATCGCCGCCAGATAGATAATGGCGCTCCAGCCGATCTCCTTCCATATGTTCGAAAGGAACACAATCGGCCTAAAAAAATCGGGATTCGTTAGAAATGACATTTTCTCCATTCCGAAAGAGGCAAGAATCTGGTTAAGCACCCCGTCGTTGCTTAGAAAATTGAACATGATGCCGCTTACAATTACCCATGAAATAAAATGGGGAAACGTATAGACCGTTTGATACAGTTTTTTAAGCTTCTGTCTCGATACCTCATTGATCAATAGCGCCAGAATGATCGCCGCCGGAAACTCCAGCGCGATGCGGCCTACGCTGATGATGATCGTATTCCAGAAGGCCCTCCAAAAATCGCTCTGCCCAATAACCTCTTGAAAGTTTTGCAAGCCGTTCCATGGACTGTTCAGTATGCCGTCGCGAATGTGGTAATCCTTAAAGGCAAGCAGAACACCGTACATCGGCAAATACTGAAAAATGACGAAATAGAGCAACGTTGGAAGGAGTAGAATGTATAAATATTTGCTTTTGTAAATTTCCTTCCTTAGCGCAGTTCTCATAACTTCCCTCCTGTAAGCGTTAACTTCTTTTGATAGCCTTTATTATCCGCTCCTTTCGCCTGCTCAGGTATACACTGGATTTATTGAAATCTATTGAAAATGAAATCGCTAACAAAAAAAAGAAAACCTCCGAACGGAGGTTTTCTAAAATAAATCCATAAACATCTAAAATAAATGCATGGTATCAATCGCGGTGATGCGATTCGCGGTATTGCGTCGGCGTCTGACCCGTCAGTTTCTTGAATAAGCGCGTAAAATAGAAATAATCGCGGTACCCGATTTTCTCCGCAATGTCCTGTACCGTGCTGTTGCCCCGCTCCAGCAGCTCGCAGGCTTGCGCGACGCGCAGCCTTGCTACGTAGGCGGTGAACGTCTCGCCAACCTCTTTTTTGAACAGCTGGCTAATATAGCTTGGATTCATAAAAAACTGATTGGCTAGATCCTGCAAGGATAAATCGCGCCTGTAGTTTTCCGTGACGTACTGCAAAATGGGGTTAAAGGTCTGATTTTTAGATTCAGGCGCATGAGCCGACATTTGCAGCACATATTGGTCAGCTAGCGTTTTCAGCTCCGCAATCATCTTGCTTACGTTCGCAAACATGCGCACTAGCTGTTCGTAGCTGTAGAGAATAGTCTCTTTCCTTCCAAGATCAAACAGAAACGAGATCGTCAGGTTATAGACCTCGAACGCATGCCGGATCGTCAAGGCGCCTTCTCTGAACAAAACGTCAATCCGGTCCAGATTGAGCTGGACAGTCTTGCTGTCTTTGTTCCCGATCGCCGTATGGATTTCTGCCATCAAGGCTTTTAACTCCGCATCTCTCGTGAGCGGAAGCGTGTACACGCCCGGCTTGCCCGCTATGAAGCACTGATAGGCAGCAATGTCCGCTTCTTCAATCGCGCTTCTAATATCCTTCCAGTCCGTTAGCGGATTTCCGATTCCTATTCCAAGCAGATCCTCCGGCCAGTTCTCGGCTCCTTTGCCGAGCAATCCCTTCGCTTGCCCTTCACTCATGAGATAGGCTGTTTTGGCTGTGCCGGTAATAAGCTTAATGACGCGGCCGGCGGGCATTGGAAGTTCGGACAGGCCGATCGCTACGACCGGAACGATTCCCTGCTTGATCCAATTCAGAATGCCTTGCTCCTCCAGCATGCCAAGCAGCTTCTCCTGATTGCGCCCTCCCGAATCGTCCAAAAGCAGCTGCATCATGTCCTCTCGAATCGGTCGAGTGTTGTCCAGCGTTTCCTTTAGCTTTAAGAGCACGCCTCCGATCTCGATTTCGTCGAAAGGCTTCAAGCAATAAGCGGCAGCCCCGTAGGATAACGCTTTCTGAGCGTAAGCAAACTCCGCGTAGCCGCTCACGACGACGAATCGAATGGCGCCCCCCATCGTTTTACCCCGCCTGATCAGCTCAAGTCCATTCATCTCCGGCATTCGAATGTCGGTGAACACAACATCGGGATTCAGCTCTCGAATCGATTCCAGCGCTTCGCCGCCGCTCGCGGCTTGGCCCACGACTTCGAAGCCGTATTGCCCCCAGCTGACCAAGTCCTTTAGGCTCTCTATAACCCAGCTCTCATCATCCACGATCAATACTTTGTACATTTGTGTAATCCCTCCGTTGTCCGATCCTTAACCGGATATGCGTTCCTTGGCCGTCAGTGCTGTCTATGCGCATCCCGTATTCCTCGCCAAACATCAAGCGGATGCGGTTGTTGACATTAACAAGGCCGATGCTCTGCCAGCCCTCTGGATCGTCGAAGCCGGAGCGCGGCTCGCTAAGCATAAGACGGATTTCTTCCAGCCGCTCGGCTTCGATGCCGACTCCGTCATCCCTAACGTCCACGATTAGCGCCCCGCCCTCGTCTATGAAACCTTCAATTTCCAGCCGGCATGGCCTCAGCGTCGTTTCGATGCCGTGATATACCGCGTTTTCCACTAACGGCTGCAAAATCATTTTCGGAACGATATGCCGCAATGCTTCATCCGTAAAGCTATAATGGACGGTGAACCTGTCGGTGAACCGGATTTGTTGAATTTGAACGTAAGATTTGATCATTTGAATTTCCTGTCCGAGTTCAATAGCCTCCGCGCCTTTGACGCTATAGCGGAAAATGCTGGACAGCGAGCGGGTCATTTTTTTTATTTTATCTTGTCCTTCAACCGCGGCGATGCCGGTAATGACCTCAAGCGTGTTGTAAAGGAAATGCGGATTGATCTGGCTTCGCAAAAAGGCAAGCTCCGACTTCTGCCGCTCCAGCTCGGTGCCGTAAAGCCGCGTATTCGTCTCCAGCAGCTTATGGGACAATCTTTCGATCTCATCCAGCATGCTGTTGAATTCATCCGCCATCATGCTAATTTCCATATAACCTTTCAGCGAGATGCGCTTGCTGAATTTCAGATTGTCTTCGCGGCTAACTGAGGTCATGAAGAAAATCATTTTTTTGAGCGGCCGCAAAATATTGTTGATGATGACCGTAAATGGGATCGCCAAGATCAATAAGCCGACAGCCAAAATGATCAGCTCCTGCCTCCGCAGCACAAGCAAGTCCCTTAACAGCTCGTCTTTTGGCGCGACGCTGACGATGCTGGCGTCCATATCGGGAATGCGAACCGTTTGGGAGACATACTTTTTCCCTTGCCATATCACATTTTGGTTGCCGCCAGCGGCTTCTTCCGTCTTAAGCTCCGGACCCTGGACGCCGGTCTCGGACGACGTATTGCTCGTTATAATCTTATTGGAGCGGTCCAACAAATAAATCTGTGTGTTCGTCTGCTTCGAGTTGTAATCCTTCTCTCCGACCAGCGCCTTCGGGTCCACGATGAAAAACAGCGTTCCCAGCTTTTTGTTAAAGGATTCGCCTTGCTGCACGTAAGAAATGGTCGTCGCAAAAACAAGTCCCGTCGCTGAACCGTACAGCGTTCCAAATTGCTGCATGCCTGCATAGTAAGCGTTTACCTTTCCGGGAAGCATGCTTTTCAGATCGGCGGCATAAGGGCTGCCCCCGTTAATATCGACCGAAAATCCGTTGTCGCCGGATATCACGATGTCCAAAATGCCGTCCTTCAGCTCCCGTTGGTTGGAAATCATCACATTCAGCTTTCTGAACATTTCGAAACGGGTAATCGGGTTCTGCTCGATAAGGTAGGTTTGTACGTCCGCATTGTAAGAAATCGTTTGCATTAGACGAAAGAGCACGTCTTTGTTCGAGGTAACGTTCCTCTTGATCTCAGACACCGTCTGCTGCACGTATTCCTCATGGTTGCGGGTAACCATTGCTGACATCGTCGAATACGTATGGTACACGATAACAAGGATGACAAGCACGGTCGAGACGGCTAAAATCAGCAGCTGCGATCGAATGGATAATCTTCTAAGAAACGCCATTGAAACCCATCCTCAAGGAAGTAGTATAAACATATCGCTTATTATCAAGCCGAATCAGAAGCAAGTCAAGAAGCGCAATCTCTCGTTTTTATATCTCACAGAAAAGGGAAAATTGAAATAAAGCACGCGAAATATTGGGCTGCAAGCTTCTTTTGGCGCAAAGCAAGACGGCTTCGCCGTAGGGGCGAAGCCGTTTTGTTTATAAGATGCTGGATAGAAAGACTTCCGAGGTACAATACTATTTTCTACTTATTTAATTCCTGCGCGATCTCCCAAATATGTCCGCTCGGATCAGCAAAGCTTACCGTTCGAACTCCCCAAGGCCGGTTCATCGGACCGTTTAGAATGGCGACTCCCCGTGTATTCAGTTCGGTGCAGACGGCATCCACATCATCCACACGGATAGTGAACTGGAAACGCGCCCCGTCCTCACGTTTTGCGACCGCCCCGGGATCGATTAGCCCCCACGCCTCAGCCACTTTAAGCAAATTAATGCTCATATTGCCGAAATTGAATACTGCAGAGTTGTCGTCTTCAAACACGACTGAAAGGCCGAACACCTGTTGATAGAATGATTTTGATTCCTGCAGATCCTCAACGAACAACGTAATAACATCGACATTCATAGACCCCAAAGCACCCATTATTACACCTCTTCTCGTTTGGTTCCTTGCTCCGTTTCAGATCATTTTAACATACCGGATAGCAAAATATTTCTTATCGATTGCTCTTTTTGCTTGTTGCATATTTCTTGCCCCACTCACCCATACTCTCTAATATGGGTATAAAACTTTTTCCTGCATTTGTTAGCGAATATTCTACTTTTGGTGGTACCTCATGGAACACTTTCCTTGCAATCATTTGATCTTTTTCTAATTCCCTCAATTGATTGGTCAGTATTCCTTTGGATATTCCAGGAACCAATCTTTGCAGCTCACCAAATCTCCTTGTTTGTCTCAAGTGCCAAAGAATAATAATTTTCCATTTGCCTGCAATTACATTTTGAGTTTCCGTAACCGGGCAAACCTCAATTTGCTCTACGGGAATTTCACCCTGAAACGAAGTTCGAGCCATGATAAATCCCTCCTACTTCCCAATGGTTCTGTTTTTATGACTATGTTATAAAAACATGACTACTTACAAAAATACAGCTACTATTATAATATAAGATCATGGTTCATTATACAAATTACAAATAACCATTGGAGGAAATAAAAATGAAAATAGGAATCATCGGCGCAAACGGCAAAGTTGGAAGCCTGATCATGAAAGAAGCTCTAAATAGAGGACATGAAGTAACTGCCATCGTAAGAAATGCCGCAAAAATGACAGAAAAAGACGTTAACGTTCTTGAGAAAGATATTTTTGACCTTACATCGTCGGATCTTAAAGCATTCGATATTGTAGTAAACACATTTAAAGCGCCGGACGGAGAAGAGCATCTTTATATCGAATCCGGAAGAGCGCTGGTCCAAGCGCTGAAAGATGCGCCGGATACGAAATTAATCGTTGTGGGAGGAGCCGGAAGCCTGTTTGTCGACGAGCAAAAAACGACAAAACTAATGGACACGCCTGAGTTCCCTGACTTTGTATATCCGACTGCCTCTAATGCGGGGAAACAACTTGAGGAATTGCAAGATACGGATTCGATTACATGGACTTATATTAGCCCTGCTGGATTTTTTGACCCCGAAGGAAAAAGAACGGGTGCTTATAAGCTTGGACTAGATCATGTGATTTTAAATAGCAAGGGTCAAAGTTATGTTAGTTATGCTGACTATGCGATCGCTGTCTTGGATGAAATTGAAAAGCCGCAGCATGTTAACCAAAGATTTACGCTTGTTGGCGAAGCTGAATAACTGAAATGGCCTTAGGCTAGCGAAAACATTCAAAAAACCCGACCTATGCAGGTCGGGTTTTCCTATTTCGTAGACGGATTCGAGGCTGCTCTGCAAAAGAAAGGCGCTTGCCGCATCGCTACTGGGAGAGAAAAGACTCCAGTTTTGCTTTGACCGCTGGCCATTCCTGATTCGTAATGCTGTACATCACCGTATCCCGAATATAGCCGTCATTCAGTACGCGATGATTGCGCAGCACCCCTTCTTTTACCCCGCCAATGCGCTCGATGGCTGCTTGAGATCTTGTATTGCGAAGATCCGCCTTTAGCTGCACTCTGATCATGCTGCGTTGCTCGAATGCTTCGCGCAGCAGCAAATACTTGCACTCGGTATTCACCCTTGTCCGCCATACGCCCCTATTCATCCACGTATAGCCGATTTCCAAGCCTCGATGCTCTGCTGATATATCGAAAAAGCGGGTGCTTCCTACGATTTTTTGCTGAGCCGTATCCCAGATAACAAAAGGGATGCAGGTTCCCGCAGCCTCTTCTATTTTGGCTTGGCCAATGTACTGCTTCGCGTCAGCCAACGTAACAATTCCCTTCAATGACACGCCCCATATCGGGGTATCCTTCGCCGCTTCAAGCAGCATCTCGGCATGCTGCTCCATTAGCAAGGTCAGCTTGGCCCGAGTTCCTTGCAATTCGATTGTATCTGTTGTCATTACCTTGACCTCCGATTGTATATTTTAGGACATCAGCCTAAATCCGGCATGGGATTGATTCCGTATTGCTTCTTTACCGGATATGTGAGATTGTTGTCATTATAAGACGGATATCGGATCGGTAATAGATCCATTTCGGATCAATTTCATTAGACCACTTTAGTAAAGGCAGGTGAGCTTTCATGCCTATTTATATAGCCTTGGAGCCGTATATAAAGCGTTACACGACCAAGTATGAGATTTTGTATCATGCGCTGCGGGATATGATGATGGAAGGAAAGCTGGCTCATGGGGATAGGCTGCCCTCCAGTCGGGAACTGGCGCGGATGCATGGATTTTCACGCGGTACGGTCTCGAATGTGCTTGAGGCGCTCACGGCGGAAGGGTATGTTGCTCCTGTAGTCGGCAGCGGCACTTACGTCAGTTTTCAGCCTGCACATACGTCAGTTCTGCCTTCTGCCAAAAGAGAAGTGCGATTGTCTAACTGGGGAGATCGGCTTGCAAATCCGGCCATATGGGGGCAGGAAGCACAAAGCCGTATTCAGGGGGCGTCCAACTCTTCCGGGACGGTATCTTTTCAACTCGGGATAACTGGCATGAGCCCGTTCTCGAAGGAAGCTTGGAATCGATGCCTGTATGAAGAAGCAAGAACGATGACGGAAAAAACAAGCGTCGATGCCCATAAGCCGCTTGGCGTGCAGGCGCTTCGCGAAGCCATCGCCAAACATTTGCAGCGCAGCCGGGGGATTGTAACGGATGCGGAACAAATCGCGATCGTAAACGGATCGATGCAAGCAATTGCCCTGTTGACGCAGCTTTTAACTGGCCACGGGGATGCAGTCGTAGCGGAAAGCCCCGGTTATCGCGGGATTCAGGCAGCGGTGCTTGCAGCAGGTGCAAAGCTGATTGAAGGCGCGGTTGATGACCAAGGACTGGTTCCGCAACCTTGGGATGCCAAGCTGCTGTTCGTCACCCCCAATCGCCAATACCCGACGGGAGCGGTGCTGAGCATGGAGCGAAGGCAGCAGCTGCTCTTATGGGCTGCCGAACAAAACGCATTTATCGTCGAGGATGAATACGACAGTGAATTCCGTCATCGGGGCAAGCCGATCGAGACGTTCAAAAGCTTGGACAAATCGGGTGAGCTTGTGCTATACACAGGCACTTTTTCCAAAACGATGATGACGGATATAAGGCTTGGCTTTGTTGTGCTGCCGGCTGTTTTAGCCCAGCCCTTTGCTAGAGCGAAAGCGCTATATGAGCCGCATCCAAGCGCGATTCTAGAGCAGCGCGCATTAGCCGCGTTCATGAGCAGCGGCCTTTACGAAAGGCATCTGCGACGAATGAAGCGAAGCTACAGCCACAAATTCACTCTTTTGCGCGACGCCTTGAAACGACTGCCTGTTCCGATCCGCTGGATTGAGGGCGATGCGGGCCTGCATCTATTCGGATGGTGGACAGCGACTCATGAGCAGTATGAAGCATACGAAAAGGCTTGCCGGGAAGCAGGCGTCGAGTGGGCGCGAGATCGGTCAATCCGCGATAGGATAGGCATAAGCCTCGGCTTCTCTCACCTCACGGACGATGATTTGACAATGGGGATTGAGAGGATGAGCGAGGTTTGGAATCGGCTTGGCTAGTTGAATAAGGCGGATATGTATGACAGACTGTTGTCATACTTCTTTTGTTATTATAAACAAATGAATATAATTACTCGCCATACCTAGAGAGGAGAATGTATTTTATCGATGGAAATTGAAAATCTACTTGCAGTAAACTCGAGAGAAGATTTGAGGATTTGGCTACAGGAAAATAGTAGGACTGAAAAAGCTTGTTGGGTAGTCGTCAGCATGACCCCAAACCCCGATACGTTGCTTTATTTGGACGCGGTCGAAGAATCTTTGTGCGTTGGATGGATCGATGGGGTCAAAAAGAAAATATCTGAGACGGAGCTGGCGCAGAGGCTGTCTCCTAGAAGCAAAAAAAGTTCATGGACAGAATTGAATAAAGAACGTGTCCGCCGCCTCGAAAAGCTGGGGTTAATGAGAGACGAAGGAAGAAAGGCGCTTCCTGACATGGGTCACGATTCTTTTAAAATAGATCGCGTTATCGAGCAAGGGCTAAAAGAGGATAGGCAACGATATGAGAATTTCGTGGCATTTCCAGCTCTCTATCAAAGAGTTCGGATCGATACGATACAAAGCATAAAAAATCAGCCGGAATTATTTAAGAGTAGATTAGACAAATTTTTAACGAACACGAAAGAAAATAAAATGTACGGTCAATGGCATGATAATGGACGCCTTCTAGATTATTAAGATGCGCTGTTTCCCGAAAGCCTGCCTCTTATTCCAAGAACCTATTGCAATGCCGATCGTTTTATCCCCTATATGAATCTTTAAATTCATACCCCCTAGCAAAATAGTCCTCTATTCGATCCTATGATATAATTCAACCATTACAGTGTAGGGTTTCCATAATATACAGGTTATCCCTTCAAATCTCAAAATGAGACAAGGAGAGTGAATGTATGAGTTCTTCTACAATTCAATTAATAACGGGCGCAAATGCTCCGCTAGGTGAGGCGTCCACGGTGAAAATTACCGTTTCCTGCAAGCAATCACCAGCTGAGCTCGACGTCAGCTGCTTTATGGTAGGCTCTGACGGCAAAGTATCCTCGGATGATTATTTCGTATTTTATAACCAGCCGTCCGATCCCGGCCGCATCGTGCAATTCAACCCACAAGATAAACTGAACAGTGAATTTATGATCAATCTTTCAGCCCTGCAATCGTCTCCGATTCAAAAATGCGTATTTGCAATTACCCTTGATGGACCGGGAACGTTCGCAGATGTAAGCGGGTGCCGGATCACTGCCGCAACCCCGGTGAATGAGGTTGTCTATGAAATAACGGAAGGAAATGCTGAAACCTCGCTAGTGCTGGCCGAGTTGTACCGTCATTCAAGCGGGTTCAAGCTTCGCGCGGTGGGACGGGGATTCCATGGCGGATTGAAGCCGCTTGCGGAAGCTCACGGCGTAAACGTTGCCGATGAAGAGGACACCAGCAGCAGCCCCTCCCCAGCAGCTCCGTCGGTTCAAGCTGAACAGGCGCGCGCAAATGCTTCCTCAGTCATCGAAGCTTCCCGCTCCGAGGCAGCGAGTGCCTCAGCAAGCGCCGCGCCAACCAAAATCAACTTAAACAAAATCGATTTGCTGAAGCAAAAGGTGTCTATTTCGCTCCGCAAAAAAAATATCGAGCAGGAAAAAGCGCGCGTAGCTGTTATATTTGATGCCTCCGGCTCCATGTATGGACTCTACGAGAGCGGCGTTGTGCAGCGCGCATTCGAGCGGGTGCTCGCGGTAGCCGCCAGTATGGATGACGATGGCATGATGGATGTCTGGTTCTTTGCCTCCAAGAGCCAAAGGATGAAAAGCGTCAATGAAAATGAATATGAGAATTACGTCAAAAATACATATCCCGTCCCTCGCTTATTCGGAGGCCTTGGCGCAGGAAACAATGAGCCTGTCGTCATGGCGGATATTATCAAGAAATATACGAAAGAAGAGCCTTCAAGCATGCCAACCTATGTTGTTTTCTTCAGCGACGGCGGCATCTATGAGACTCAAAAAATTTCCAAGCTGCTTATTGACAGCTCCGGCCAAAATATATTTTGGCAATTTGTCGGCCTCGGTAATGCCGATTTCGGAGTGCTGCGCAAGCTCGATGATTTGCGGGGGCGCGTGCTCGATAACGCCGATTTTTTTGCGCTCGATGATTTGGACAAGGTAAGTGACGAGGATCTGTACGACCGCTTATTTGACGAATACCCGCAGTGGCTAAAAGACGCACGAGCCAAAGGGATCATCAGCCCCTAACAGGCTGCAGGACATGAAGAAAGCCATGAGCGCCGATCAACTATGGTCTGCGCCCATGGCTTTTATTTATTTTGCATAAAAAAAAATCTTTCGATGTCCTCGCCCGATTTGTTTCTACAAAAGCAAGGCGTTCTTGCCGTTCCCTATATCAAACCGTCATTGCATAACAGGGCCAACTACCGGATGAGGAACATACGGCTCTTCCAGCGACGCAATTTCCTCTTGCGTTAATGTAATAGCTAGAGCTGCTACCGCATCCTCGAGATGGGACATTTTCGTAGCACCGATAATCGGAGCTGTTACCGGTTCTTTCTGCAACAACCAGGCAAGCGCAATTTGAGCGCGGGGAACGCCACGTTTTTCTGCGATTGCTGCAACCCGCTCTACGATTAATCGGTCAGTATTTGCAGTTGCATCGTATTTAGATTTTTGAACTTGGTCGGTTTCGAAACGGTGTGTTGTTTCCGACCAATCACGCGTCAACCTTCCTGAAGCGAGAGGGCTGTAAGGAATCACGCCGATTTTCTCTTCCTTACAGAGAGGAAGCATCTCTCTTTCTTCTTCACGGTATATGAGGTTTAAATGATTCTGCATCGATACAAATCGGGTCCACCCATTTTTCTCGGCAACGTGCAATGCCTTTAGGAACTGCCATGCGTGCATGGCAGAAGCGCCTATGTATCTTGCCTTCCCAGCCTTCACAACATCATGCAAGGCTTCCATCGTTTCTTCAATGGGAGTATTGTAATCCCAGCGATGGATTTGATAGAGGTCAACATAATCCGTACCCAGTCTCTTAAGGCTCTTATCTATTTCGCTCATGATTGCCTTTCGGGAAAGTCCAGCACCATTGGGACCTTGATGCATACGGAAATGAACCTTTGTCGCGAGGACGATTTCATCACGTTTGGCATAATCCTTTAAAGCTTGGCCAACCATTTCTTCGCTTGTTCCGTCTGCATATACATTCGCCGTATCAAAAAAATTAATGCCAAGGTCCAATGCTTTTTTTATAATTGGACGGCTGCGCTCTTCATCAAGTACCCAAGGATGAACCCACCGCTCCGCTACGCCAAAGCTCATACAGCCAAGGCAAAGCCGGGAAACATCCAACCCTGTATTTCCGAGTTTCACATATTCCATTTCATTGTTCCTCACTTTCAAATCGATATGGTTTCCTTCAGCTGTAGTTTACTTCTTGGAGTTAACTCTAAGTCAAGCGTTTATGCATTATTTTTCGTAATTAGAGCTAGATGCATAATCAAAATGAAAGACCCGTAAGATAACGGCTTCATTCGAAGCGTCCGTTCTTACAGGTCAATATATCGATTAAAAAACTATTTTTTCGAACGTTTCTTGGAAGATATTTTTGCATGTTTCCCGCGGTTCACGCTCGAAACCATTACGTTTTTCTCCGTATGCGTGTAATAGTGCTTATAAACAGGGCAGCAATGATGCTGCTTTACCGTTTCAATATTTTGAACGACATTCACAAGCTGCGGATGGTAGTAGTCCTCGTATTGCGTAATTGGAGGATCATAGATCGTCTGCGTTGGACAATCGGGACAAAACTCAGCGTCATTTATGCCGCCTACATTGTTCATGTTATAGTAGTTATTACGGCTCACAATAATTATCCCCTTCCCATTTTTGGAATACACCTTATTGTATTCGCAGGATGGCAATCCGGCCTGTACGATTGACATGGAAGGCGATAGCCTCCAATGATTCTGCAGGATGGCTGCTGAGTAAATTACCGTGTATCCGTTGTACTTTTTTCAGGCTGCTCTTGGACTATCGTATGTATTTCTCTATGATTTCACTGACACAATGTTCTATATCCTTATTTGAGCAGTCAAACGTTTTATCGCAATACTTTAAATATAGCGGAACTCTTTCCTCGTAAACGTCCTTAAGGCTATTTCCTTTCTTCATCACAATCCCTCTGGTTGTTATGTTTAGCAGCCTCTTTTTTATTTCTTCATAGTGGACATGTAAATAAATAATCTTTCCCTCCTGTTTAAGGGCATTCATCGCTTTTTCGGAATAGATAACGCTTCCGCCTGTAGATATAATGCAATTTTTCAGTTGCAATTCTGACACTATTTTTTCTTCGACTTCCATAAATTTTTCAATGCCATCATGATCAATGATAGCTTGCAACAACCTACCTTCATGTTGTTGTATAACAATATCTGTATCCACGTAATCCATTCCTAAAGCCTTTGCAAGCAACACACCTAAAGTGCTTTTACCAGCTCCAGACATACCTATAAGAACGATATTCATATTATTCCTCGCTTTTGTAATGTCTATATTTTGCAGAAGATGATCGGTGTAAACGAAGACCAACACTCATTAGGCGGTATGCGCAACCAACAAATTGCCATCAGGATCAAAAAATTTCAAAAATCTTCGCCCTTCCTCTACTGGTGGCGCTAGTGGGTCACCATGTACCTTTACGCCGGCTTCTGATATCTTTTTGCAAAGCGCATCCATGTCATCAACCTGAAATCCGATCGTAGGGAACGGTTCACCGTTAACGGTAAACGTGGATGAGCTTCCATCTGAAGTCTGCCATAAAAAGATATTCGTTTTATCCTCTTTAAAGCTGATAATAGCAAGTTCACCGAAATTAGCATGCAACGTACAATCGAGATAAGTACTATACCATGCGGCTGCTTCGACCAAGTTTGTTACTGGAATCTGTACGTGGCTTATAAACTTCCCCATAAAGAACCTCCTCTTTTCACCTTATCTTTAATGAAGAGGCGGACGTGAAAATCAAGTCGTTCCTTCACCAGAGATGGTAATTAAACCCATTTTCAGACTAACGAATGTACGTTTCTTTGTAAAGAAATTTTTCATAAAAACATGATTATAGAGTCATAAAGGTGATTAAAGTAGATGGTTCATAAAAATTATTGGATTAGTTTTTCAACAACCGTTTCACAAACAAAGCGAACAGCAGCAAGGAAAGCCCTACCGACACGGCGCTGACCGTGAATAATGCTTGGTAGCTCATGTATTGGGAAACCCAGCCTAACATGATCGCACCTAGCCCGATGCCAAGGTCATTGGCAGTCGATATAGAGGCGTTGGCAACCCCAATCCGGTCCGGACGGGCTAGACGTATCGTTGCCGCTTGAAGGGCCGGTTGCGCGGAGCCGAAGCCGATACCATATAGAACCGCCGATACTAGCACACCAATCAAACCGGTCGAGAGGCTCAAGACAATCAATGCACAAATGGTCATCACAAGTGCCGGCATAATGACAAAAACCTCTCCGAACCGATCAGAAAGCTTACCCGAAATAGGACGGCTGAGCGCAAGCGTTGCAGCAAAGGCTAGAAAAAACGCGCCGGAATTGACCTGGATTGAATCAGCGAACAGCGGAACAAAGGTAGTAATGCCGCCATAAGCGATAAACAGAAAAAAGACCGATGCCGCAACGGGCAAGACCGATTTTTCGAACAATTCGATTTTTCTAGCGCTAGGATTCGGTCGGAAAGGCATTTTTGCACCTAACATCAGGAGCAGCGCTCCCGCAGAGAGGACGACGGCGATGAGAAACAAATCGCTGTACGACCGGTTTTGAGTAACCCAGATGCCAAACATCGGGCCGACTGCCATGGCTAGCGTCATAGATGTACTAAACCACCCCATTCCCTCGCCGCGTCGGGTGGGCGGGATCATATCCGTAATCGCCGTCATCGTTGCGGTCGTGGAAACGGCCCAACTCATCCCGTGCAAAATTCTGAGCCCCATCAGAACGACTATTCCCCCGACCCAATTATACATATACATCGCCAGGATGAAGAGAAGCAGACCACCGACGAGAAACGGACGCCTGCCGAACCGGTCTAGCAGCCCGCCGACGATCGGCCGAAAAATAACGGCAGACAACATAAACGCGCCCATCGCCAGACCGACCTGCGATTCATTGCCGCCCATCTGTTTGATGAAAAGCGGGAGCGTCGGATACAGCATATAAAATGCGTTAAACAAGAATAGGTTTCCTATAGTCATTAGAGTGAAGGACTTCGTCCATAGGCGATCCATGTTTCATTTCCTCCTTTTGTGACTGATCATATCAACGCTATTATTACATTTGGAGTTAACTCCAAGTCAAGAGGAATCGCAAGAAAGGAGCAGTTGCCTTAGGCAAGCTGCTCCTACACTCTAACGTCTCTTTTAATTGATTCAACTTAAGGATTTCATCATTCTTTTATCTTTAACGAACTTATCAAATAAGTAACGCATAAGCGGTCCCATAATGATGAGTTGCAGAGGGAGAGCGAAAATGAAATTTTTGAAAACCATTGAAAAATAACTTTCAATTAAGGAGTCTCCGCTCAAACTGCCAGAAAAGTAAGCATTCGATAATCCATAAAGAGACATACAGAGAACCATTCCAATTACCATAAAAAAAGAAATCGATAAAATCATTAATACCTTCTTAGATTTATCATACGGTAATGATAAAGCTATTTTTTTTGCTACTGGGCCCACAATAAATAATTCCAACAATAAAGCAGTAATAAAGCCGAAAATAAATTGAAAAATTAATCCATTCAGCGATATTTTGCCAATCAAGCCGTTTGTAAATAAATTATAAGTTGTCATCGCTACGACCATCCCAAAACACATCATCAGCCCAAAATAAAAATTTTCTTTCTTCGTTGTTGGCAATTTCCATCATCCTCTCTAGTTACCTTTGTTATTATAAAGATAATGGATGCCTCCTCATAAGTGAAAAGTTTGTGAACATTTTGTCGATGGAAACGAGAGATACTCCCCATTATTCGCTAAGCATATGTGTTAGGACAAGTAAGTAATCTTAGAAGCAATCGACGTTCTTGGCTTGGCAGCCGGAACTTCCGGCGGATAGCCAATACCAAATACACCAACAACATCGTAATCATCCGGCACACCGAGAATGAGGCGATTATGAGGCAAAGCCCCCCAAGAAGCCCAAAAGACTCCGACTCCTAATTCATGAGCAGCGATTAAAAAATTTTGGACAAAACAGGAACCCAAGGTTCGTTAAAACGATGATTAGGCGCATAACTAGCCGTTTCCAGCCAAGCCAACAAATCGTTTTCGCTAATTGGCTCAGACTTAAATGATCGAATATTTCTGCGGGATCTAATTAAATCAGTTACTGTCATTGTTTACATCATCTCCATCATTATTATCGTTTTCAGGCAAAGCTTCGCGAATAATCATTAGAAGGTCTGCCGCCGTCATAGACCCGCATCAAAAAAAAGCGGCTTCTCCCCGATAAAATACCGGAAAAAAGCCGCTTCATAGAATGTCATTTTCATGATCTGCTTGACGGGGTTATGCTTTTATTTGTTTTACCTATTTGTTATCGATTTATTCATTATGAAGCGTCTTAGCACCTTCGGCATCTGGATAGTACTGCGGTGCCTCACGCCGATCAAACATGCCATAATCTCGTATCACTCGAACGCGGCGAAGTCGTACTGCTTCTTTCAAAATGACGTTGTTCTCGAAGGTTTCTGCAAAGGAATGATCAAGCCACGTTACAAGGAGAACAATATCTCCCGAAGCAAAAACAGCATCGAAAATGTCCCAAGCGATTATTCCAGCATACTCTTGAGCAAGTCCTAAATATTCCCTTATTTGTTCGACGGTCATTTCTTTCAGCCATTCAGCAGACCGTTTTGCTTCGATCAACGTAACGGTCGTACCCTCGCCGACCTCAGTCTCGTCCAAACGCTGCTCATGCAAGGCATATCCTGCTGGGATTCGGGTATCTATTGTAATTTGGCCAACCCGCAAATGATAATCCAATAAAATTTCAGATCGTCCTTTTTTTTGGACCTCATGATGACTCATTCGAGTACGCCAACGGACAACCGATTTCTCATCCCGCCAGCTCGAAAGCGATAAAATCCATCCTTCACGAGTAAGGCTTCGATACCGAGTATTGTCAATAAAGCCTTCCACTAGATCTAACTCTGGCCTAAGCATCTTTGCGCTTCCAAGATAAGCATCCCATTGTTCACCTTTAGGATGAACTTCAAAAATGACAGAAAACATAACTCCTCCTCGGCTTCATGGATGGCTGTATTTTCATGCGAATGACTCACATAACTAGCTCACTTTTCTCTCTACTTTCACCTTTTTGAGATATAAAAAATAAGGACGGATCCTTACACCGTCTTGAGTAATTTCGCTAAATCCGCTATTTTTTTATTCTCTAGGTACTGCTCCATCTGACGTTCGGCGTCTAGCACAACCTGCTGGATTAGACATTCGCTTCCGTGGTCCAGGCTGCATTCGAAGAAGGACGCTGTCCCTTCGATCGCACGGATGACATCAAGAAAGGAGATATCCTCCTGCTTCCGTCTTAGTCGATATCCACCGTTTGCGCCGGGCGCGGACTGAATCAATCCGGCCTTTACAAGCTTGGTCATCATCTTGGACAGATAGGTTGGCGAAACGCCCAGCTTCTCAGCAAGCACTTGAACGCCAACAGGCTTATCTGTCTCCGCTGTTACTAGATAGAGCATCGCATGAAGCGCGTAGTCGGTCGCCTGGGAATACTTCATTCAGCACCTCCATTAAAGATTCTGCGAATCCATATTAACTCTAATTTTTGTTAAAGGCAACTTTTATAGCGGGATATGATTTCAAAAACGGTAAACGGACAAAAGATGAGCTGGACTGGGGATAACCCGTCCGCAAAAACAGTGGTTTATGGAAAAGGCGTCTACCTTACCTGCGGCTTTAAAGTAAACGCACACTAAAAACCCGTAAGATGGGGACTTCATTTGCGAATTGTCCACTCTTACGGGTCTTTTTAATCAATAAAAGGACTATTTTTTCGAACGTTTCTTGGCAGATGTTTTAGCAAGTTTTACTCGCTTCACGCTCGAAACCATAACATTTTTTTCCGTATACGTGTAATGCTGCTTGTAGACAGGACAACAATGATGTTGTTTTATCGTTTCAATATTTTGAACGACATTCACAAGCTGCGGATGGTAGTAGTCCTCGTACTGTGTAATTGGAGGATCATAGATCGTCTGAGTTGGACAATTGGGACAAAACTCAGCTTCATTTACGCCGCCTACGTTATTCATATTGTTCATATTATAGTAGTTATTACGATTCACAATAATTACCCCTTCCTGTTTTGGAATACACCTTATTGTATTCGCAGAGAAACAATCCTGCCTGTACGATTGACATGGAAGGCGATGGCCTCCCGTTTTGGTGCGGTATGCAGGGCGAGAGATTTAACGTGTATGAGCTGCAATTTGATAAAGCTGCTATTTTATTTCGGTCGATTGGATCAAATACCTTATCGCTGATCCACATCCTATTGGAGCGAAACTATCAATTTTCAATATACTTTCATCCCAATTTCTAAAATTCCATCTCAACCTCGAAGCAAAATGTACTTTTGCATCGGGGTTTTTGCACATTTCTTTTAAAACGGGCTTGAATATAGTGGTAGAGTAGTAGATTTCAACTGAAAGGAGCTATCTGAACGAAACTGGTAATGAGTCCAATGCTCTCGGGAGAGTATCGATTGTTGGACCCGTCACTATGATCGGACAAGCCATGAAGGCCAGAATCATAAAAAAGGAGATGTCGCTCATGTTAAATATCCTTGATTTCGAATTCGAAGAAGTTCCTATCGGAGGAGGGTCTTTGCCCTTAGCTGTAAATGCAGGGGCTTCCGAATTACCGTTAACAGAAATATGGCTTAGTGTCACCGGCTCTAATCAATATATCTTCATGTACTCTACGGTTGGCTGGCAAGCACAAGTCACCACTATGACTATTGCTCCCGAGCTTATCTTCCGTATTCGACGCGGCGGCTTTGGAACTAATTCCCCCATTGTATTTCAAACATCGGATTCTGCTTTGTTGATTGGGAACACAGCCATCAGTATGAACATTGGTATGACTACAGCATTTGATCATACTGAGCTCCCTCCGATGTCTGTCATTGGAGTAGCGCAGCAATATTTCTTAACGGTTCAAAATATAGGCGTTGGCAATGCTTCCATTGTCGGTCCCGTCAATTTAACCGGTTTTGTATTGGGATGATTGATGGATACACCTTAGGAAATCAATAGTTTACTACAGAGGAGCTGTGATTTGAATGCTCAATATCCTTGATTTTGACAAGGAAGAAATCCCTATCGGCACAGGAGCGCTTCCTTTAAATTTGACCCCAGGCACCGAACTTGCGTTAACTTCCATATTCCTCAATATATCCAGCACGAATATCGACATCTTATTGTCTGCTACCGTGGGATGGGAGGTACAGCTGCTGAATCAAACCATTATCCCTAAACTCGTCTTTCGGATTCGCCGCGGAGGGCCGGGGACAAGCTCCCCTATTGTCTATCAGACGCAAGATTCGCAGTATTTACCGGATTTCCAGCAATTTATTATGCCAATTAACTTTAATACTTCATTTGATCATTCGGAGAATCCCAGCCCATCGATCGTGGGGAGTTATCAGCAGTATTATTTGACCGTTCAACATATTGGCATCGGAGATGTTGCTATTATCGGTCCTGTCAATCTCACAGGCATGATTCTCGGTTAAAGGAAACTCTCCGTTGTACGTTAGCAAAAGCGAGGAATCGGCCTATGCCAAGTATTTTCGATATGGCTGACAGCCACAAGCGCAACGAACCAGCTTCAATTTTGGGGAAATATCGGTTGGGCGGTACAGCTTCTCAATCAGGCTGTAACTCCGCAGCTAACTTTTCGCATTCGCACGGGAGGTTTCAGTCCAGCAGATCCTATCGTATTCCAAACGACTGACTCCGAGCTGTTTCCTGGAAATCTTGGCTTAATCATTCAGACTACATTCAATACTTCATTCACCCATACGCAAGTACCGGATCCGACTTTGATCGGGGTGGCCGTTCCCTATTATTTGACCGTTTCCTATTTTGGCCTTGGAAACGTGGCCATTACGGGACCGGTCAATCTTACTGGGCAAGTTCTAGGATGAAAAAGGAAAACAACTTGGGCATGCAATTTGCAGGCGTCAAGTTGTTTTTCTCCGTTTAATAAAATCCATTTTAAGGAGGGACGTCCATTTGACGAATATACCGGTTACTATGGGAACATTGTCACAGCAAGAACCTTCCATAACCGTTAATACTTTAAACAGTCATTGTTACATCAAGCAGTATTGCAACAGGAACCTCCAGAATCAATGTGAGGGCTTTGGCGTGCAAATATATAATGATAAGCCTTTTATTCAACTCGATAATTCTAACGGAAGCCCTTATCTGGGCCTCGCACATGTTGGGTTTACAAGGTACTATGATAATTTCGCTACTTCTGGCACTTATTATCAACGTTCTCTCGATCTAGGGCAAACGTGGTCGATACCCATTCTTCTGTCCAATCAAACGACAGGGACTGCCGTGTTCGGCACGAATGTCGCGATTGGACCAACGGGAGAGGTCTATGTAGCATGGGCGCAGTATGCTCCAGGCAATCCACAATTTCTCTTTCGCCGATCAGATGATGGAGGTGCTACCTTTAATCCGATTGTTGTGGTTTCGAATATTTCCCTCGTACCAAGTCCACTTCCCGTACCGGGATTCGCTTTCCGGGTGTTGACGAGCGCCTTCCTAGCGGTAGATATTTCACCCAACCTTGGTCAAGGAATCATATACGCCGTTTGGCAAGGCTATCAGACAGGATCTTCGCACATCTACATTGCAAGGTCAACAGATAAAGGAAATACTTGGTCGACGCCGATTCAAGTGGATGACAGCCCCGCCGGTACGCAAAATTTTTATCCGAATATTGCGGTTTCACGTACTACGGGCCTAATCCAAATTGTGTATTACACGAATCGTGTCGACTCCAGCATGCTTGATGTTTTTGGCACGACTTCGGGCGATGCAGGCGCCACTTTTGCCCCTAATACGCGACTCTCAGACACTTCGTTTGATCCCAATGCAGACCCGAGTTATGGGGAACCTTGCACTTCATTAGGAGACTATATTGACGTGGCATTCAAATACCCCGACAGACAGATTACGGTTTGGACAGGAATGATCAACGATGTCCAAAATATTATTTCAAACTTATAGCCTAACAATCGGGAATGGGATTAAGTTCTCGCTCCCTTTTTTATTTCGAATAGCATTTCTTATTTTTACAGCCATATGTAATGTTGGTTGTGTCGTCACGGTTCATTAAAGAATGTTCAAAGTCAGCTGGAGCCATTGTGCTCAGATCTTCTACAAATGCAACTGCTGCAGCTTTGCTATCTTTCTGTGTAGGATTGCCGCCAATCGCGAATCCAGATGGTCCCTGATAAGCCGTAAACAGCCATTTGTGATTTGCGTGATCACTAGCTTCAAATAGATACGTGAATGCATCATCATTTTGATTCGTTTCATAAAGGGGAGCACCAAACCACGTCAACAGTTTACCCCGATAGGCGGCTATCTCATCAGCGTCTGCACTTACATTCATGATCTGGGAAGTACCTATTAGACGATTAGAATCTTTGATAATCGTATATTTTAATTCCTTATACTCATTGGCCTTAGCTGCACTGCCATCATCAATGGCCATTAATCGCCAATTAAAGATGATCTTTATAAATTTCTGTGATTCCGGATCTACATAGTAACTGGCTTCTAGGAACTGATCATTTTTCCTTTTTCACCCCGCGATTCTTAAGCTCGATAACGAGCGCCACCAACAGTACGACTAGCAGTATAATAAATACAACCCTTTTACGAGTACGATTATCGTTCATTATAGTCCCTTTCCTATTTTAATCTAATAAGCTCTGTTTTTTCTTGAAGCAACACCATAAGGAGGGCTTTTATGATACATTTAAGAAGGCATCAAACTCATCTTTTTTAGAGCGGGGGACAAGAAATGATGATTGTAAGTTTTCTTATTATCGCTTGGGTATTAAGTTGGTTTAAGTTTAATCAATTGTTCGTTCAGGCATTTAAAGAGCTGTTTAATAAGGAAATCACTATTGCGAGTTATTATTTTATGTTTTTTGGGATTGGTGCCATTGGCGACTTGATTTTATTTATTAATGGATCTTATAATGTTTTACTAAAATAAGTAACTATTATATTTTTCGATTTCAACGAGACGCTTAAAGTTTGTTCATCGCTTTAGTGAACGGGTTTATCATGAGTGGATTTTGTTTGTTATGTGACCAATAGATAACTACGACGTTTTTCTTTTGGCGAATGTTGGGATGCAGGTCAACCATACGCAATGATGATATCCCCCCTGATTGGTTGGCTGACTTACTTTCTTCCTCAGAAGTATACTGATATATGAAAACAAACTCACGATTCGCCATATCTGCCGTAGGAAGCGTAAGCTCGAAGGCATCAGGAAATACGCCGTTAAGCTGCAAAGAAGATTCTACGCCTTGCTCCGCGATACCCGCATTTATTTTAGTAACTTCCAAGCCTTGTTGTTGCAACCCTTTTTGAACATCTTCCGCTGTAATGTTCCGATTGGCACAGGCACTCAAAACCATCAAAATAGCAATTGGAATGCAACAGAGCTGCCAAAACCTTCTCATCCTTCAACGCCTCCCTACTTACTTGAATCATCACCACATTCATTTTCGAATTTAGCAAAAATATTTTATCTTGGAATATTCGCGAAATGATTGAACATTCCTGCCCCTTCCGCTTAACGATCCAGTTATAGAGCGGCTATTTAGCATTTTTTTCAACCTCTGTAAATTTCCGGATTCGGCTCCGGACTGCTTAAGCCACCGGTAATCTGTCCCAGAGAAGATTGACCTAATAACGGATAAGATCCCCCAAGAGCAAGCCGAGTCGGCGTGATAAGCTAAGTCCATAAAAATCGAAAGGTTGATGGTGGATGACTCATGTCGTAACGCAAGAACAGATTGCATTTTATCAGAAGAACGGATTCGTTCAGGTGGACAATATCCTCAGCCCGGAAGAGGTTGCGGAGCTCGCAGAAGCGATGGAAGAAGCGATGGTGGATCGCTCTCAGCTCTCCATTGCCACCGATGTCAGCACCGGCTCTTATTACAAGGTGCTTAACCAGAAGGTCAACGTTTGGCGTGACCACGGCATCATGGCTAAATATTCGCTGCACGCCAGAATCGCCCAAGCGGCCAAGGACCTTTCCGGCGCGAGCGGCATTCGCCTGTTCCATGACCATGCCCTCTGGAAAATGCCACACGATTCCAAGCCAACTCCCTGGCATCAGGACCTGCCCTATTGGCCGATGAACGAGCCCGGCGCGCTCTCCGCGTGGATCACAGTCGACGACGTCGACGAGAGGAACGGTTGCATGATGTTCATCCCCGGCTCGCACAAAGTTGGCAAATTAACTGGCATCGACCTCGTTAACCCGCAAAATATTTTCGATTTTGTCACCGGTACGGAGATGGAGCATGTGAAACCGGTCGTCGTTCCGTTGAAGAAGGGCAGCTGCACGTTCCATCACGGGCAGACTTTCCACTATGCCCACTCCAATCAGTCGGATAAGCCCCGCCGCGTGCTGGCAATCATCTACATGCCGGACGGAACGACCTATAACGGGAAGAATCATATTGCCACTGATGGACTGGGGTTAGAAATCAATGATAAAATCAAAGCAGGAACGTTGCCCCTGCTGGCCAAATAACCGGCAGACCGCGACATGCAAACTTCTTCGGAAATGAAGTGAAGCCTATGACCCGGATCTTGAGCAAGCAATATTTCGACAACCCCGACTTTCCCTTTTACGCCGGATATTACGTCATTGCGCCGGGCGAGGCGATAGCCGAGCACTCCCACGAATTTACAGAGTTGGCGTACGTGTCGGAAGGCTCTGGCGAGCACAGCTATAACCATGGGGACTATTATGCCATACGCGCTGGCGACGTGTTCCTAATTGAGCCCGATATGGTGCATGCCTACAGGGTCGGGTCTGCCGGGAAACTCGTTATATGCAACGTCTTATTCATGCCTTCTCTGCTCAAGAACGAGCTGATTACAATGTCTTCGGTTACGCCCTTCGTCGACTTTTTTTATGTCGAGCCCTTCCTCCGCAACAATGCACGATTCGTATCGCGGCTCAGTCTGCGAACGAGCCAGCAGCTCGAGATCGGCAGCATTTTGGACAAACTGATCGCAGAGCAGAACATCCGGAGTCTAGGCTACCAGACGATGATCAAGACATCCATGATCCAGCTGTTTATCTCTTTAAGCCGTTACTATCAACAGATGGGGCGTCCCAAAGAAGCCTTTCCCGACGAACAAGGTCTTCAGATGATCGTCGATTTCATCCACCGCCATTATGCCCAACCTCTCACGCTCGAGCAAATTAGCCATATATGCGGCATGAGCGCGTCTGTGTTCTCTTCCAAATTCAAGATGTACACAGGGAGAACCTTTATCGAATATCGCAATGAGATCCGTTTGAATATTGCCCAGGAAGCCATCCTGGACACCGACGACAAAATCGCCACAATTGCGCAGAATGTCGGGTTCGACGACCTCAGCTTCTTCAATAAGCAATTCAAAAAAAAGACCGGGGTTACCCCCGGTCAACTGCGCAAGAAACAAACGTATGATTTTATTTTTTGATATCCAGAGGAATAGATATGGTCTTGTCGTAGGTTTTAATATAGTGAAATCCGTCCAGCAGCAAGCTTTCCGGTTCCTCCGTTGTGTGAAAAGAATACGTCTGCTCCCATAGGATGTTACCGTTTTTCAGATCCCACGGGCGTGATTGGGAAATTGATGATACGGGAACTACGATACCACCAGCTTGAACGGATACATTTTCCCTATCCAAAATTGTAAATTGTTTTCTGGCGATCACGATATCATAGCCTGTATCGGTTTTTGTGACGCTTCGAATCCAAAGCTTCTCATCGCCAATTTTAATAGATAGATCCGATGGCGAGGCTAGGGAGATGGGTTCTTCTACTTTCTGATATCCGGAGAAATTTTCGAGTACAAGTTCAACGGTCTCGATCTTGTCTGTTGGAAGCACATCAAATTCAAGTTCAAATCTAGGGAATCCCTTTTTAGAGGGATTGTACGAACGCATTCCCCATGATTCCACTTCTGTTCCGTTCACATAAAGCTTTGTTTTACCTGGAAATCTTGGGTATCCCTCATCATCCATTTCATAATGTCCCTTCACGATGGTTGAAGTCGGCGAAGCCGTAATGGAGTCATAATGGACAGTCCCCTGATCAACAGGAACGGATTTCGAAATGTCCTCTTTAAGCAAACTGTTCATCGCTTTATTCGCTTCAAACTTGAAGGAGATCGGATATGTTGCCCGTTTTCCATTTTCTAGCCATTCACTGAATGTAACGGTTAATGTTCTGGAGAAGGGACTAACCGGCTCGAATTTATATACTCCCTCGTACTGGGTCTCGTCTTTGCTATAACCGCCACTTCCTTCTTTGAAACCTGAATTAGTCAATAATCCATGCAATTTACCTACGTCGTAACGAAATGAACCATTTTCAGTTAATACGGAGCCCGCGGTTCGATCAATGGTGTAATACATTAGCAATGCGTTGTCGTCCGCTATAACCCCGTTAATGGTAATGACGGTGCCGTCATCAAGCGTTTTGCTTTTGTTGACCGTTTGTCCGTATCCTTGCTCCGCCACTTCAGCAAAGCTTAGAGAAGACAGCTCGATTTTATTAAATAACTTACCTCCGAAATAAGCAAAAGCAGGATATTGATAAGTTCCGACAATCAGAAGGAGCGCTGCAGCTGATGTTGCAACCCATGTCATCGCTCTACTCATGTTTCTTTTCTTAGTAGGGACACGCTCAAGCGCATTTCGAAGTCTGCCCTCAAGTTCTGACGGTGCCTGTACGATATTTAAGGTCTGTTTGTGCCCCTGTAATCTCTCCTCGATCGTTTTCATAACGATCACCTCCGATCATGACTTTCAGTTTTTGTATGCCTTGCGATATTCTGGATTTGATTGTGCCAACCGGTGCACCGGTCATGTCCGCAATCGTCTGGTACGGAAGATCATGCACGTAACGAAGCTCGATCGCCTCCCGCTGCCGTTCATTCAGATGAGAGAGCAGCACCTGCATGTCCATATCAGACTCTGTATAGTGATACGGATTATCGTCAGTTAATGCAGCAAGCGATGGTTCCCCCTCGTCTCCCAGTGGAAGAAATCTTTCCTTAATTCGGAGTATTTTTTTGCAACGATTGACGAGAATGGTTTTGCTCCAACTGTAGAAGGCTTCGCCCTTATGCAGTTGATCCAGCTTTTCATAAAGCGTAACAATCATGTCTTCCATTGCATCCATCGCGTCATGCTCATTTTTCATGTAGCTGTAGGCAAGACGGTAATAAGCATCTTGATCGGCTATGATTAGTTGTAATAAAGCTTCCTTGTTGCCTTTTTTGGCTTGTTTGACCAGACGGCTTATATTCATGTTCTCACCCCTTTTCATAGATAAGAGACCGCAGAGGTCATTAAAGTTCATTTTGCACAAAAAAAATCTCCACAACTAAGTCACAGGGATTTTTTCTATCCCTAGGAAGTTGCGGAGAATATGGTCTATAATCCATCTTAACCTGGCATAATCTGAATTTAATTGTAAAATGTTTTATGGAGGAGCTAAATCTGCTTCCCCTAAAAAGCCAGTCAGAAGGTCGCTCTACTATGAAGTTTAAAGCACCGGACTAGCAAAATCAACGTTTTAAAAACATTACCATTCATCATCTAGTCGTCGCGTAGATATCGCGCAGGAGTTTCACTAAGAGTCGTTCACCCTTGGAATCCGTGGGGGCGCCTTTATCGAACCGTATAATTTGGAGGATAAATTTCTCGGAATTGATAAACAAAGAAACACTTCTAAGCACCGCTTGGAATATACAGAAGCATAGGCATTTATCCCACGTATGCTTATTCTGACCAACTTCGCGGAACCTGCAAATTTTGCGAATTGCGAATAGGCACAAAGGAGTGTTTCAGGTTGAGTGAAAAATCATCTCACTACTTTGCCCGCGGCAACACCGCACACGGCGCCCATTTCTTGTATAAATCCACCCTACAAGGACTGAATACAATATTCGTTCTTACAGGTCCCCCTGGTACGGGAAAATCGACGGTCATTCGCAGCTTGGCGGATAGCCTGGCGGAAAAAGGCCAGCACGTACAATACTTCCACTCCCCTCTTCGTCCGGGCGAACTGGATGGCATCATTGCAACAGAATTGAAGGTTGGTGTTGTCGATGGGCGAGTCTGCGAGGGGATTCCGGATAATGAGGCTGGTGAAATCGTCTTTATCAACTTCGGGGAAGCGCTAGACAATAGCCATATGAAACCGGAGCATCTAAGAACGATCGAAGACCTTAGAGGCAAGCTTGTTGATGCTTATACAAAAACATATGAAACGTTCTTGACAGCATTACGGATTCATGACGAATGGGAAAAATATTATATAGAAAGCATGGATTTCTTGAAGGCAGACCAGATTGCACAGCAATTGATCCAACAGCTTTACGCTGGCCATGAAAACGACGCAGAAACAATTGGGCGACACTTGTTTTTCGGGGCCGCCACTCCCAAGGGCGCATTCGATTTTATTCAAAGCTTGACCGCTGAGCTGGAGAGGCGGATTTTCATCAAAGGAAGACCAGGCTCCGGAAAATCGACACTGCTCAAAAAACTTGCTTCCGCTGCTGAACAGAATGGAATCGATGTTCAAGTGTTTCATTGCGGCTTTGATCCAAACAGCCTTGATATGTTAATTTTCCCACAGCTCAGCACAGCTATATTCGACAGCACCGCCCCTCATGAATACTTCCCTGATCGAGACGGGGATGAAATTTTGGATATGTATACGCTCACGATGTCCCAAGGCACCGATGAAGCATATGCTGCCGAATTAGCCGCTATTAAAGAACGCTACTCTGCGAAAATGAAGGAGGCCACCTCCTATCTGGCTGTAGCTGAAGCGATTGATTCTCAAATTAAGGCCTTCTATGTAGCGGCAACGAATTTTTCGGTCGTAGAGGCACTCCGATTGCAGCTACATTCAAAATTAAATGAGCTGCTCGCCCCACAGCAGCCGATAAAGTAAATACGCCGACCCATCCTCAGAGCAGGCTCTGTGAGCAATATAGCTGTCCTTTTGCCATGGTTGGCGACTGGACAGCTTTTCTTTTTCCGCTTCTTGACGTAAAAAAAAGAGACAGCTCAGCTATATGCCAACTGCCTCTCTTCTACTACAAATTAAACAAGTCCCCGAACCCACCCTCACCTAACCGATACATCAGCACGTGGTCGTTACATTAAACAATCTACAGCCTAGTTACATGCTATCGCGCACTCTTGTTACATTATTGGGCTAATTCGTTATGTTTTGTAGATATGGCCCTGCATCTACATCAAGGTCCAACTACCCGTTGGTGGGTTGTGCTCGCCTGTATGATTTCGGTTACCAACTTATTTAGTTATCCAGTAAATCCGTGCTCCAGTTTTTCTCCTGTATCTTGAAGTCCAACTCGCGGTATTTCCTCGACAGCTCGTCAACCTCTTTTTGAAGATTGGCGATTTCAACGGTTGTGTAAAATTTCACTTCTTGCCGGCTGTATCTTTCCTGTTTAATGGAAGCCTCGCTAAGCAATTCATTAAGGATATTGCGATACTGCATGATGCGATCACGTTCAGCCAGCGCTTCTGATAGACTCATGCTTGTATCGAACGCGCTTAAAGCGTTCGTTTTATTAATCTTCTTCACCCAGACCGTCAAATCCCCCAGCGTCCGCCTTAATTCATCCAGCAGCTCTGACGGCGATTCCGAAGGCTGCTCTCCTTCTTGAACCTTTATGACTCTCCCAAGACGCTGCTTGATCTGCGCCACCTTCCGTTGGCAGTCCGCTCGCATTACAAGCGCTTCCGCTAATCTCATCGCTAATCCCCTCCGCTATCATTAGAACAAACACAATAAAGCTAATATACCAATTTGTAATTCATTTTCCAATTGTTTTTTTGGATGTTGCCTATACAAACCAGTTGTTTATGCCTGAGTATCTTCGTCACTTCTGTATTCTAAAATATTTCCAGGCCGACACTCCAAAGCCTTACTAATCGCCTCTAATGTTGATATTCGATTCTCAGTAGCAACTGCTCCATGATTGTTTAAAATGTCCTTAACACATAGTACCATTTTCCATTAAGTAAGAAATAATCTCCTCATTCTTACTCTGTAGAGAACTAGCGAGATCATCACGAATTGAACTCAGTTGAAAATAATACGTAGCAGCTTTATCCTGATAGAAACGATTTCGCAGTATGCTCTTCTCGCTTCCTAATCCGCTTAAGAGCTGTTCATAAAATTGTCCCTGCGTCATCCTATCCACTGAGCCTAAGTGAAATATCCCTCTTAGATCCTTTTCAATAATGAAGCGCAATTGCTTTGCCAGCATAACATCTAATAAATGGTTACACACTAGATTGCTGTAAACATCTATCTCATTATTATTTTTGATATTTTCTTTGATTTGGCTCAGCCTTGGACCATTTTTGCCCCATATCGCAGGAATTCTGACAATGATCACTCGCTCATCCAAAGTTTCCTGCAGCATGTTTTCACAAGCAATTTTGAATTTTCCATAATCGGATTCCGATACAGGTATATCCGTTTCAACGTGTGGCCTCGAATAGTCCCCATCAAATACATTAGTCGTAGAAAAATAATATATACGGCTATTTGTATTCGTTAATTCGATAGCTAATTCTTTATGGAGCCTGAGCTGCTGATCAAATTCTCCCCTCAAACAGGAAATCACAATATCGGGTTTAATCTTACGGATCATTTCCTTAAACTGATCGATTTGATGAAGTTCCAATTTGTACTGCTTATCAATAGGGAGACTAGTAACCGAAGAATAATATGTTCCATACAGGTCAAATCCATTTTTCAATTCATCGATCAAAGCTCTTCCTACAAGACCGCTTGCCCCTAATATAAGTACCTTTTGCATCATAATTCCCCCTTTGAAAAACTCCTTTATTAGAAAACGATCCATATCGTAAAAAAGATACGCAGCTCCTAGTTTAAGCATACTGATTGAGATTCAAATTAAATGCTTAGCTTCACTAAACCAGTCCAAAAGCTTGTTCTCAAAAAATGCGCTAAATTTTGGTAACTTATATTCAATATGCACGTATAAAAAACGGGAATGTTTGATAACTAAGTGAGGTGTAATGCGTTGACACAAAAGCATTTAAAAATGGAAACTACAAGAGGAAAGTTACAATATTGTATTAGCGGGAGCGGTAAACCCAATATCGTTTTGATTAATGGCGGTGCTGGGCCCATAGAGGGCTGGCTGAAAATATGGCCAGAAATTTCGGAGTCATCATCTGTTTTTTCCTATAATCGCTTTGGGGTTACGGGTAGCGATAAGCCGCAACAACCCCAAGACGGATTAACGATTGTCGAAACGTTGCGTGAGGCATTAAAGATAGTAGGATTTGAACCTCCATTCCTGCTAGTTGGACATTCATTAGGAGGATTATATGCAAATTTGTTTGCCCGGCTTTATCCAGACGAAGTAGCTGGCATTGTGTTTTTAGAATCCAGCCATCCGAAAGATATCAGCCTTGATGAACATCAAGGTAAAATCGTAAAAACAATTAACAAGATACTTTCGATGTTTGATTCCTTGTCTTCCCATAAGCAATTCAATGAGGTTCATTTTGTTAAAAAAACGGCGGAACAAATTCACGCAATCGATCATTTTCCCCATATACCGATATATGTGATAACAGGTGGGAAAGAAAACCGTATGATGCCAGAGGAAGTTCGTAAAAAACGAATCAACCATCAGTTGGAACTGCTTGCTCTGTCTAGTAATAGCATGCATATCACCGCTGAAAAAAGCGGACACTTCCCTCAATTCTCAGAGCCAAAAGTGGTGATTGATACGATCAAAGATTGTGTCAGACAAATACGACAAAGTTAGCTCGACAAGGCTGCTGCTGCATGCTGGCAGCCTCGTTTTACAGCAGGTTTGATTGCTTCCCTCATTAAATTGAATTTATCAATGAGTAAACGTTCGTATCATACGGAACGCCATTTTGGTACATATAATTTCTTAGAACCCCTTCTTTTTCAAATCCTAATTTTGTTAACAATTCATTAGAAGCTACATTTTCAATAAAAACAACTGCTCCAATACGCATCAAATCAAGTTCTTTAAAACCATATGAAATCACTTCGGAAACAGCTTCAGCGGCATATCCTTTCTGCCAATATTCGGGATGAAGCTCATAGCCGATCTCGGCTCTTTTATGTTTAGTCATCCAAGCGTTAAACCCTATTGTCCCGATAATACCTGGATAACCTTTTAATTCGATCCCCCATCTTATACCCCGTTTTTCATTGTAGTTCTTTGCAAAAAACGCAACAAACTGCTCTGCTTGTTCTATGCTTGTTAAAGGATCTTGTCCGTAATAACGTGTTACATCCTTATTAGAAAAACAATTGAAGATACCTTGAGCATCCTCTTTGACAATTTCTCGCAATAACAGTCTTTCTGTTTCTAGTATTGGATACATTCTCCCACTCCCTCTGGTGCTATAACAATAAGAAGCGCCGGTCGTATCTTCGGCTTGCCGCCCTTTCTTATCACGTTTATTTTGCAAACTTCGCAAAAGTTTCTAACTTAGAATTCGTGAAAATGATAAAAATTTCCTGCCCATTAGTCGTGAAAACGGCAGCCAAGTTCCCGTTGCCGTTTCTTCGAGTTTATTAAGCTATCGTTACACCGTTAATATAGTTACGTTTCAAGAAGTCCTAAAGTGTTGATCATGTCTGAAACCCAGATATTAACCCTTTTTCCTCATAGTGCCGAACGGACCAATCCCAGTTCGTTTAGCGAGTTGACTTATTTTCAAAGGCACAGAGTTGATCTTATAATCCAATCATAAAGCATCACACTAGTGTAAAGGCCAAGAAGAAGCTTTATGCCCATTTCTTCTATTAAAGAAGCAGACTGCTGATGCAATCTGCTGCATTCCACTATCGTTAACTGTTAGTGCAGCAACCGATTAACTTTAGGCTTATAAGAAGCAACAATAAAACAAATCAAAATGCTTATCACACCACAGATGATATAGGTATACGTGTAGTAAGGCGCTGCCTCACCACGTATGAACATCATAGTTGTTATTCCATTCATCGATCCGTCACCGCCTGCAAGCACTAATAAATAGCCAATTAAATAAATCAACAATCGCTCACAAATAACAGGAATTATGCTTATCCATAGCGCACCCGCGCGTTTATTGACAAAAACCAGATTCGAATATATTCCAGCTATGAAATATGGAATGATCAGCAACGGTATACCAGCAAAAGTACCAGATTTGTCCCAATTATGGTCTATAGGTTCTTTGAAAATGATCCAATACAACGTAAACATTGCATACATCGTAAGAAAATAGCTAAACGTAATAACCATCCAGCCACCAATTATCTTGCCAACCATTTATACCCCTCCCAATTTTGCCCAAAAGTTCTCTTAGCAATTAGACGATAATGGTAATAAAATGTTGCGCAAACCTACTCCTTAAATTGATAAAAGAGGTGAAAAAACATAACCGTGAAATCAAAAAAACCGGCATATCCAGTCAATCTGGACACGCCGGTTCCCTTTATTTACAATTATGCAAGCGCAAGCTTGGTTACTCGTCCATCGAAAATCCATTCAGCAACATAAACAGAACCCTTGGAATCTACGCAAATGCCATGAGGTGAGCTGAATTTATTATCTTTGTAGTAAGACTTAGGTAAATTCGGCCAGCCCTCTTGTTTGTATGCCTGCTGATCCTCGCCTAAATGACAGATCAACCGATCATTTTTGTCGAAGATCGTAATCCGACTGTTTAAGTCTGGGAAGAAAAGATCATCCCCGTGATAATAGAAGCTGCAAGGCTGATCCATATCATCCACGATGACTCTTTTGAAATCGCCCTGTAAGGTAAAGACTTGAATCCGATGATTGCCGCGATCAGCTACATAAACCTCTTCTACACCACTACGTGTATCAATGGAAATACCATGCGGACAATTCAATTGTCCCAACTCCGTACCTTTGCCGCCCCAGGAACGGATATATTCCCCTGCTGCATTATAGTGATGGATCCAGCTTTGACCATAGCCATCAGATACATAAATATCACCATTTGCCGAAACGGCTACGTCTGTAGGGATATATTTTAGCTCCTCGCTATATAAATCAGGACGATCTGGCGTTCCCAATGTCAGCAAGTGCTTTCCGTCTAAATCCATTTTTACAACATTGCCGCGAGAGGTGTCTGTAACAAAGAGGTATTCGCTGTTTTGCTCCTTATGAAGATAAAATCCGTGAGCGCCACCCTCGAACTCTTCGCCCCAGGCCGCTTGAAACTCCCCTGTCTGATCAAATTTGAAAATTGACGGTTTTCCTGTATGAAAAACATAGACATTATCCTGCTGGTCTACGACAATTCCATGTGTATAGCCAAACTCTAAGTGTGCAGGAAGCTTTACCCAATCTGGAACAAGATCATAGCTGCGTGCCGTATTTCCTAATTGCGGAGTTTTGTTTGTTGTCATAATGAATCCCTCTATTCCTTAGTAAAGTGATTGGTCATTGTTCTTTGTTTGCAAAAAAAGGATTAGGCTTCTACATTCGACTCGAAAAGTCTATTCGTGAAGGCGTATTCTTTTATGATACACTCCCAAGCTATATTAATCTTTGAATTAACAAGACCTAATTTTGCACTATGTGGACATAATTCACTGCTTTATTTATTGCTACCCGTTAGCGTTTAAAGGCTTAGATTTCCACATTCGATACAGTCCAGCAACTAGAAAGATAAAAGCAATAACTTCTATCATTCTAGGAATGTAAGTCATTAAAGAGACCATTAAAAGCATCGAGTCCTCCCTTTATTTTTCGACATAAACGCACTATAACCATACGTTAAATATTATTTTTTATATTTTACGAAAACCAACTGGAATTATTCTACTATTCTACCCGTTCGTATTATGAGGTCACCAGATCTTTCTGGTGGACCTCATTTTTGTGTGGTCGTAAGATAGCGGTAGCCGGGGATCGAACGTTTCTGCCCGTGGGAGTTGGATCCCGAGAGCTATACAGTTCATCCCCCCTACTTGTTAAACCATGATTAGGCTGGTTGGGACCCAGATCCCGAATCACATACGATAATGTGGACGACAAGAAGGTTAGGGGTTGCCGGCGAATATAATATCGGGAGTGATTGAATGAACCCTGTCATTGGATTAGATGTATCTAAAGGAGAAAGTCATGCACAAGCTTTTTCAGATCGAGGATCGCCCTACGGAAAGACCTTTCGATTTGAGCACAATCTTGAGGGATTAGCGTCCTTCCTCCGTTTTACTCAAAACCTGGAGTCTTTTACTGGGCAGCGTCCGGCCATTGTGTTAGAAGCAACGGGGCATTATCATAGTCCAGTTATACAGTTTCTAGATGAGCATCAATATCTGTATATCATTATCAATCCGTTAATTTCACACCAGGCGAAAAAGATGAATTTACGTAAGGTGAAAACGGATGTTGCTGACGCTTACCAGCTGGGGGAATTGTTCTACAAAGAAGAGCTGGAGCCTTACAAAAAACGGGGTCAGTATCTGATGAATCTGCGATACCTGACTCGGCAACATGAGTCACTGACAGAAATGTATGTCCAGACAAAGTTGCAGTTTCAAGCGGTACTGGATCAAGTCTTTCCAGAGTATCACGGCGTGTTTGGTGACCTTTATTCTAAGGTGTCGCTTCGTTTCCTGGCTCAGTATCCAACGTCTCAATCCGTGCTAGCGATGACCGTGGAAAACGTTACGGCGAACATACAACGCCTTGTTGGACATGTCGCCTCGAACCGGTGGTCGCTGGAACGGGCACAGAAACTAATGGCTGCAGCACAGCTAAATCCCTTTAGGGAGACCGCATTTCCGAGTCATTTAATCTCATTAGAGCTGTTCATTAATTTACTTCTTCAGTACCAGGAGCATCTAACGAAACTTGATAAATCGATAGAGGCCCTGGCTGAAGAATTACTGGAGTATGATTTAATCCAATCGATACCCGGCATTGGCACTAAAATTGCTGCAACAATTTTAGCTGAGATCGGAGAAATCGATCGGTTCGATCACGCAAAGAAGCTGGTTGCTTTTGCCGGTATTGATCCAAGTGTCTTTTCTTCTGGTAAATTTACAGCAACCCGAAATAAAATCACCAAACGCGGCTCCAGAAGACTCCGGACAGCCTTATATCAAGCTGTGCGATGTGGTTTGCGAAGCTCACGTAATAAGAAAATCAGAGCTTATTACGATAAAAAGCGAGTAGAAGGTAAACTATTTAAAGTAGCCGTGATTGCATGTGCAAATAAACTAATCCAATGGATTTATGCAATTTTGACCAAGAAAGAACCTTACCGCTTGACTGAATAAGAAACGTTTAGATATTGAGGAAAACCTTCCCAAATTCTATGGGGCGGTTATTTGTCGTGCATTTTTACCAGTATAGCACCCTTCGTTTACTTCATTAATAATTAAATATTGACAGGCTATTAGCTGGTATAGTTCTATCTACATGACTAAAAATCAAAAAAACCGACCTCGTGAGGTCGGATTTTTCCATCGTTAACAACCTGTCTTCCCATTGCTTCCATATCATTATTCATCTAGGGAAAGCGATGGGCTTGTCTTCTCATCCACATCGTGGCAACCCACTTTTCCCCTTTGATCACGGGTGTACCTGCATGAAGGGTGAAATCGTTTAATTCATGATTGCTGTAAAAATATTCAAAATAGACAGCCATGCCTTTGTTAGGAATCACTGAGATATTAAGCATGGGGAAAGCCGTTTCTCCGCCTTCCTCCACGTCATTCAAATACATCACGAGCGTACTAATTCGATTGTTAGCGCTTGCTCGACTCGTTTCTGCAAAGAAATCATAATGAGGTTGATACTCTTGTCCAGGGGTATATAGCAGAACTTGCAAACCGTCACCATGCTCGATAGGAATATTCATAATTTGAGAGAAGCGCTTCTCGATTTTTGTAATCGTCTCTTTCTCCTCACAAAACACTCCACTGCTCGTTCTAATTTGATTGACTTCACGATTTCCACCTATTTTCGAACGTTGCAATTGTTCCCTAGAATGTTTAATTAGCTCATCGCATTCCTCATCGCTAAGCACACTACCCAGCACGACAACCAATGGCTCCTCATACTTGGCAAGAATACGAATCTCTCGATCATCTGTCTTGATCGTATTTCCAGCATGATCAAATATCGTCCGCTCTTTCTCTGTCGTATCCCCTATCATCCTTACTCAGCCCCTATAGCATGACATTCTTCACAACATACTATACCATATACTGGAACTACTTATTCTGCTATATTCAGAAAAATCGAAATAATCAAACTGTATGAGGAGATTAATTCGTTACTTAAGATCTCGATTTGAAGAGGTTTCATTGTTCACACACCTTTTTAGTTCCTTTTTTCTTGGTAGGCACTTTACGTTGCCCGTTAGCATAGAAAAAGCAACCGATCATTCTGATCGGCTGCTTTCGCTCCATGATTGAGATATTGTTTTCCACTAGTATGAATAGATTCCAGATATATGGCTATCTCCAAAACGTAATCTTATCGGATCCTAATCGAACTGACTCATGCCCAGCTTCTTTGGCTTTTCCGATTGAAATAATCATTACCGGAGCATAACGTTCTTCATCTAAATCAAATGCTTTTGCTAACTGGTCAACTTCAAAGCCTGCCATTGGATTCGTATCATACCCGTGAGCACGGGCTACTAACATTAGCTGCATGGCAAAGAGACTGCTATCGACTTTCGCTACTTCGACTTTCAATTCTTTTGATAGAGACGGGAACATCGTTAGAATAGTTCCAAGTTGTCTATCTCGTACTTCGGCGGGCATCTTTCCTTGTTCCACAGCTGTATTGTAAATTTCTTCAGCATATAAATAGCTCTCGGTATCACCGAAAATTAATAACATGGCTGATGAAGTATCATTTTGTAAAGTATTGAAACGAACAAGAGGTCTTAGTTTTTCTTTTCCTTCTGGCGTATCAACCACCATTACACGCCAGGGCTGCATATTGGCAGAGGATGGCGCCAAGCTGGCTTCCGAAATAATCTCGCTTATCTCCTCTTTCGATATTTTAATGTTCTCATCGTAACTACGCACAGAACGTCGTCCCTTTACTATGTTGGCGAAATCGTTATTTTGAATATTGTTAAACATAATACCTCTCCTTTTGATAACATTAGATTTTTTGACATTGTGTATGTCGTTCGTTATCATATTCGTATTATGAACTATAAACCTAGGTTTATAGCAACAACTAAAGAGGTCCTATTATGAAAATAAATGAGGTTTCAAAATTAACTGGTCTGCCCATATCAACATTGAGATTCTATGAACGCAAGAATCTAATTCCGGATTCATTTGTTAAAAGGGATGTAAACAATTATCGTGTTTATTCTGAAGAGATTGTTGACTTTCTAAATGATGTGAAGACTCTTTTATCCGTAGACTTTTCTATAGAAGAGTTAAGTTTGCTAGTAAATCAACAACTTAACTTATCTTACGAGGTAAAGAAGAAAATAGTTGAACAGAAAATCATCGAGATTGAAGAAATTGAAAAGCAATTGAGAAAGTCGAAAAAATTCTTGACTGCAACTTTGGAGGGAAAAGCGAATTTTCGAACAAAATGTTAAGGACCATTCACATAAATATTGAAGCTTTCTCCATCACGCAAAAACGCCCCGTATACTTCAATTACATATGGGACGTTTTCAAATATTCGGTTATTGTTTGTCTGCGCGTTCGTTTAATGAATACACTTTTTCCAAAAAACCTCTCACGTCCTTAGGAGTCTTTAGAATGATGACTTCTTTTTCTTGCGATAATCTTTGCAGTTTTTCGGAAACTACAGGTTTTTGTTTCTTAGGGTAGTCCCAGACCCACTTCAAAAAATGCAGACTAATTCTTTCTTCACAGCCCTCTGCCATGTCACTCCTTTTTTTGTTACGGTACTGAACTCTCCTCTTTATTACACGGTATAAACACAGCCACTTCGACAAGTCTAAAAAAATTATAGTATCCGCGGCTTGCAATCTGATATCCATTGTACCGTTATAGTTACCGTCGATAATCCAACTCCCACGATTCACCAGTTCCTGTTGAACCGTTTTTTGCTCATCTTTCGGAGTGGCTTTCCACCCTGGTTTCCAGAACATTGCGTCAAGATGGTATACATCAATAGCTAAACTGTCACCTAACTTATGAGCCAAAGAAGACTTTCCAGAACCTCCTGAACCTATAAGTATTATTTTTTTCATATACATCGTTTTCATTTATTCTGTATACCTTTCCTTTAAAATTCCATCGTACAAATCATTCTAGAAATCTTTGGATTAACCTTCCCGAGGAACTTGATTAAACACTTCGGTAAGCGGAATAGCAAACATGTCCTGTAAGCAGAAATTTTCGAATCTAACGTTTGTTGACTATAGTATCAAGTTTGTTATCTAGAAGCGTCGAATGCTCTATTATACAATGAGCCTAACAAGTGCAACACAAGCGAGAAAACACCGGAAGGAGTGACAGACATGAGATCTGCAGTTGAGCAACAAGTCAAAAGAAAGCGCTTACCATTCCGTTGGCACAAGCAGGATACGGAACTAACGATCTTGGCATTGCCTACGACGATTTGGTACATACTGTTTTGTTTCTTACCTATGTTCGGGATCATTATTGCCTTCAAAAACTTCAGAATTAGCGGCGGCTTCTTGAGCAATGTGTTTAACAGTCCGTGGGTTGGCTTCAAAAACTTTGAGTTCTTATTCAAGTCGAATGATGCTTGGATTATTATTCGAAACACCATCGGATACAATATTATTTTTATCGTTCTAGGCATTGTGCTGCCCGTTCTATTAGCGATTATGATCGGACTGCTCCACAACCGCAAAGCAAGTAAAGTCTATCAGACGATGATGTTCCTCCCCTATTTCCTATCATGGGTTGTCGTATCCGCTGTAGGCTGGGCATTCCTAAGCTTCGATAAAGGGATTGTCAATCAAATGCTCGTCAATATGGGCAGCGATCCTGTTAACTGGTATATGGAGCCGCAATACTGGCCATATTTTCTGATTCTCTTAAATGTCTGGAAAGGCTTGGGCTATGGTATGGTCATTTATCTGGCAACCATCACAAGCCTTGACAGCACATACTATGAGGCAGCTGTTATTGATGGCGCTTCCATTTGGCAGCAGACGAGATTTATTACATTGCCTATGCTCAAGCTAGTTATCGTCATGCTGTTCATTTTGGCCGTTGGACGTATATTCTACACCGATTTCGGCTTGTTCTATCAGGTCACGCGAGATTCCAATTCACTGTTCAACGTGTCTACCACGATCGATGTCATGGTCTATAAACAACTGAAGTCCGCAACACTAGGGATGGCAGCTGCTGCCGCATTCGTACAGTCGGTTCTGGGTTGCGCAACTATTCTAATCGCTAATTGGATTGTTCGCAAAATTGATCCTGATAGCGCGATGATGTAAGGAGGTAACACAATGTCAACAAGGACGACTTACGAAACGGGCCTTGAGAAATTTAACCGTACAAACAACGTCGTTAACATCTTTTTCAACCTGATCTTTATCATCTTGGCGCTGCTCTGCGTCATTCCAGTAGTTGTTGTACTATCTATTTCATTTTCCAGTGAGGACTCCATACGTGAGACAGGATACCATCTGTTGCCGATTGCATTGTCAGGTGAGGCTTACGCCTATGTAATCAAGCAGGGAACGATGATTTTGCGGGCGCTCGGCGTATCCGCTCTTGTTACTGTCGTTGGCACTGTGCTCGGCGTATTGCTTACGACCTCCATGGGCTATGTACTTTCTCGACCAACCTACAAGCTGAATGGCTTTCTGACCTGGGTCGTATTCATCCCGATGATATTCAATGGCGGTCTGGTATCCAGCTACTTCATTAATACAAATTTATTAGGGCTAAAAGATAGCGTCTGGGCACTTATTCTACCGCTGGCCGTCTCATCGTTCAACGTTATCATTTGTAAAACCTTCTTCAAAAGCACGATTCCCGATGGGCTTATTGAATCTGCTGAAATTGATGGCGCGAGCCAGCTGCGAATCTTTTTCTCTATCATCTTACCGATCTCCTTGCCCGTCATTGCAACAATTGGGCTGTTCCTCTGCTTCTCTTATTGGAATGACTGGTTCCAATCGATGCTATATATCGACAACCAAAACCTGTATTCTCTTCAGGCACTGTTAAATAGCTTGATGAGCAATGTGGATGCGCTTGCCAAGAATGCTGCAAGCATGGGCGTTAGCTATGCCGTGCTCGTCGCAACTATGCCGAAGGAATCTGCCCGCATGGCTGTAGCCATAATCATTGTGCTGCCTGTAGCCTTCGCCTATCCGTTCTTTCAGAAATATTTCATTTCTGGACTAACGATCGGCGCTGTCAAAGGATAATAAACGAAATAAGCCAAGCAAGCTTGGTTTATGATAAATCACTGTGCAACTCTTGCGGTGATCCAACTTCAATAAGGGGGAAATGAAATGAAGAAATCTTGGAAGCTACTCTCTACACTCTGTATTCTTACAGTAATGGTGAGTGCCTTAGCAGCCTGCTCCGGCTCGAAGGCTCCGTCTACAACAAACGAACCTCCCACAGTTACAGACACAGCAGAGAACACCGCAGCACCTAGCAAGGATATACCGACGTTAGTCTGGTGGACCATCGGCGGCCAAGTGCCAAATAACTTCAGCAAAGCTATTGATGCCATGAATGCATACACAGCCGAGAAGATTGGTGTGAAAATTGACATCAAGGTAGCCAGCTGGGGCGAATGGGATACCAAAATAAACACGATTGTGAATACTGGCGAACCATTCGACATTATGTTCACAAACAGCGGTAAATACAGCAAGCAAGTGGCTATGGGTGCTTTTGCCGATATTACTGATCTGGTTCAAAGCGAAACGGCTGACTTATACAAATTGATTCCTGAAAAAGTATGGGATGGCACAAAAATTGGCGGCAAGTATTACTCCGTTCCCACATATAAGGATTCAGCACTAACGCAATATTGGGTGTACGATGATAAATACGTGCAAAAGTACAACATCGATATCAATAACATCAAAACACTGCAGGATCTTGATAAACCTCTGCGCAGCATCAAGTCTGGCGAAGGCAAGAGCTTCTACCCATTGCCAATGACGCAAGGCGAAGGATTGAACGGCTTCTTTAACAATTATGACGATTTAACGCTAGGCTTCACCCCAATTGGCGTAAAAGCTGATGACGGATCACGCACGGTTGTCTCTGTTCTCGAGCAGCCTGATGTTATGGCCGATCTGAAGCTCCTGCATCAATGGTACCAGGATGGCATCATCAACCCTGATGCTCCGACCAAAACAGAGAACGACAAAGGCAGACCATTCTTTGCGGCTCAAGCATTTCCAGGCGCAGAAGTAAGCTGGCAGATCAATGACGCGGTTCAAAAATATGATATGGTTCAGCACTTCGGTCCTATTTATACAACGAGTACGATCCAAGGCTCCCTGAACGCGATTTCTGCGAATTCGAAATATAAGAAGGAAGCATTGAAATACCTCGAATTAGTCAACACAGATCCAAAACTGCGCAATATGCTGGCATTCGGTGAGTTAGGCGTAGACTACAATAATGTCGATGGCGAAAAGGTAATCGAGCGTACTTCCGATACTTGGCCGCTTGCCGCTTACTCCCAAGGAACATTCTTTAATCTAGCGGTTACCAAAGGTGCTCCTGAGGATCAATGGGAACAGGTCAAAAAACTGAATGACGCAGCGACATCGTCCACTATACTAGGTTTCGCACTGGACATCAGTAATCTTCAGACAGAAGTGGCGAATTGCCAATCCGTATGGGATAAATACAAATATGAACTCATTACAGGGGCATCTGATCCGGAGAAAATGGTTCCAAAGATTACAGCTGAGCTAAAGTCCGCTGGTATGGACACGATTATGCAAGCTGCTCAAGAGCAAATTAATAATTACTTCAAGTAAGATTAAATGAATAAGCATCCCTTATTGAGACACTCTGTATGGGATGCTTATTTCTTGCTACCTATGAAGCTTTGCTTAATCATGTTAAAGTGGAATGGTAAACGCTTACTTACAATGAGCTGCTGCAATTGAGGTGTCGTATGAGCTCTTTTTTACAAATCAAAATTTATCGTTACAAGTTTATCGCCTATGTCGTCTTCGTCTTGACCATCGGGCTCACGCTAGGCATTCTAACCTGTGCAATGCTGCTGAATCAATGGGTTGGCGATGCCCGTCTAGAGGCCGCTAATGCTTTCGCTGGCGTAGAGAACGAGCTGCAGTATGATGCCGACCGGATTGAAGCTTACATGCAGCGTATATATTCCAATCATAGTCTGATGGATGATGCTCGCAGCTTTTTAAGCAGCAGCGCCGAAGGCTACTTAACCAATAGTCTGCAAAACAGCCAGTTCTCACAGCCGCTGGTATCCTTCCCAGAGGATATTAAAACCTATTTGTACAGCTGGGCGCAAGGTGAAATAACGCAGATTAGTCTTCATACCGACCAGTATGGCAATGTCGTACGCTTTAACGATAACGGAATTGCAAGCTATAAGTTCGGTCTTCCAAATACAGATGAAGCATTTCAAGATACCATTCTAAAGGGATTCGTATACCGCAAGAAACTATCGGATCCTACAGTGGACTCTAAGGAATTAGGCGAGCTGCGCTTCTTGGTCAGCAGTGATCAAATCTTTAAATCTACACAAAAATACCGATTTGGAAAGGCCGCTGCAATCAGTGCTTCTGGCGAGATATACCTTATCGGTAATGGACAGGACCAAGACTTGAAGGAACTAGCCCGTATGGCGGCGGCGAATGGACGCAGTCATGGTTATATTTCGAATGGTTTTTTAAAGCATATATTTTTTATTACCTTTCCATCCACCAAATTCAATTTCAAATTCGTCAGCATCGTTGATTTATCTATGCTGATTCGGCAGCATGCCAGGATGCTAATCACCATCTTTTTGATCGTATTAACGACCATGATAAGTGTGTTACTGCTCATAATGTACAATATGCGGGATGATTCCCGCTTCCTGCATCGCATTATTCAATCGATTGGACGCGTGAAAACAGCCAATTTCACACCTAATCGCCCTGCCCGTTATCGTCGAAATGAATACGGCATGATCGCAAGGGAATTAGACGATATGATTCAGCAGTTGGATAAGTATATCCGAAATGAATATTTGCTTAAGCTTAAGCAGCAAGAAACGGAAATGATAGCGCTCCAAAACCAAATCAACCCTCATTTTCTTTACAATACGTTAGAGGTTATCCGCTCCACTGCTCTTGTTAACCAGGACAGGGACACCGCTGATGCAATTGCTACCTTAGGCGCGCTCTATCGTGAGATTGTCAAAAAGGAAAATATCATTTCTATTGCAAGTGAGCTGGAATTACTACAGAAGTACTTAGAGATTATGGAGTTTAAGTATCCCGAGCGTTTTTTTTATCAAGTCAATGTAGAGCCAACGTTACTCTTGCTCCCGACCGTGAAATTTTGGATGCAGCCTTTGGCTGAAAATTTTTTCATCCATGGCTTTAGCGCTAGTAATGAGTTTAACCTGTATGTCGTTAATGGCTGGGAAGACGAGGAGCATTATGTATTGGAATTCGTGGATAATGGGCGTGGTATCAATACGGAGCGTTTACATGCAGTGCGAAGCACACTGTCCAACCATGATGATACTTACTCCGAGAGTATCGGTCTACGGAACGTATACACAAGGCTTCACTTCTTTTATGGGAAAAGCTTTTCTATAGAGATTGAGAATAACGAGGAAGCTGGAGTTAAGATTTCCGTACGGATATCAAAAGAGGTGACTGAGCATGTACAAACTGTTGATTATGGATGACGAGCCTCAGATTTTGGAGGGCATGAAGCGAATCGTGGACTGGAAAGAATACGGTTTCAGTCGGATCGAAACCTGCGAATCTACGGACGAGGCCATGTCCAAGGTTGTAGACCTGATGCCAGATGTCGCCATTTTTGATGTCTGCATTGGCAAGAATCTTGGCTATGAAACGATCCAGAGACTCAACGAGCTCCACATCCCTACAAAATATGTTATTATGAGCGGCTATAGCGAATTCAAGTATGCCCAAGAAGCCATTCGCTGTGGTGTCAAAGACTATCTGCTCAAGCCTGTAGAACGTACAAAGCTGCAGCGAGTTATTGAGAAGATTATTGTTGAAGATCTGGGTGGTACGATAGGTAATATTAGCTGCGAGAGTTTGAACAAGGATCCGGTTCTAGGTGTAAGCTATGACAGCTTATCCAAGCTGGTCAACCGCATTCTGCTAATGATCAAGACAGAGTATGCTCAGAATATTACCTTAAAATCAGTGGCAGAGCGCTTCCAGATGAACAGCACCTATCTTGGACAACTATTTCTAAAAGAGTCCGAAATGAAATTTTCAGAATACCTAATGGGTTACCGAATGCTACTCGCACAAGAACGAATCCAATCGTCAGATGAGAAGATTTCTTCTGTCGCGCTTTCCGTCGGCTACAATAATCTCAATTATTTCTATACACACTTTCATAGCTTTTTCGGAAAATCCCCCTCTGATTTGCGGGGAAAAGGTTAACAATGAGCTAGGCAGAAAGGAGGATACGGATGCTAAAGTGCTCTAGACACAGATGTATCTTCATGACAATCAGTATTATATTGCTGCTCACAGCGTATACGACCGGTTGCTCCCGGCAGCCTAGCAAAAGCAACGATGACAAAAATTATGGTGACACTGTAAATCTGATTTATTACACAATTGGAGAGCCTGACAAGGATCTGAAGCTCGTAAATGATAAAATCAACGAAATCCTGGTTCGTAAAATTGGCGTGACTATCACCTATATCAAGGTAGGTTGGCAGGAGTATGAAGATCGGCTGAACACACTTATATCCGCAGGAACTCCTTTTGACATTGCTTTTGCACCCAATTATGCATCCACCGCTATGCGCGGCGCATGGCTCAGACTTGATAACTATCTTTCGGGCCTGGGCAAGGATTTGTACGACACCGTTGACCCCACCTTTTGGCAAGGGGTACGAATGAATGATGGAGGCATTTATGGTGTGCCGACCAATAAAGAGCTGGCCGTGCGCGATCATTGGATGTACCCCGCTTCAATTGTGAATAAGTACAATATTGACATTACCAAGTACGATACGCTGGAATCACTTGAACCGCTGCTCCGGATGATTCAACAGGATGAACCTGCATACATACCGATGGAATTAGATCGGGATTCACATAATTTCTTTGCCCTCTACGGCTACGAATATGTTTTGAACCATAAAGTTCCCTTGATGGTGAAATCACTGGACCCTAACACTAAGGTCGTAAATATCTTCGAAACAAAGGAAGCACGTCAGGTATTAGACACATTACGTCGTTATTATAAGGAAGGCTTCATTAACAAGGACGCTGCGCTGCGGGAGCCTGGCGGACTTAAGCGTGGGGATAAAGTGTTCTGGAAGTCCTCAGGCGGCGGCCCCCTCTCGGAGAATACTTGGAGTAAGGATCGCGGCTACAAGGTTGTATCGTATCCCGTTACCCCTAGTGTCGTCACCACAGAATCAGTCCGTGGAGGAGTGATGGCTGTTAATGCCACCACCAAACATCCCACCCAGTCTATTAAGTTTTTGAATCTGCTCAATACCGACCCTGAAATAAGAAACTTATTTAATTATGGCATTGAAGGCGTGCATTACACGCGGGGCGAACACGGGCAAGTGGTGCCCATTCCCGGCAAAGACAGCCACGGCAACCCGATCCCGGATGCACCAGCAAGCTATGCAGGAGTACAATATACACAGGGTAACTGGTTCATTCTGAACACCCTGGGCGGTGATAACCCGGAACCTCTCGATAAATGGGATCAGTTCCGCAAATACAACGCCGAAGCAATCAAGTCCACCGCTCTCGGCTTTACGCCTGATCTATCCAAGCTGACCGCCCAAACCGATAACATCGAGATGGTTTGGAAAAAATATTATCCTAGCCTCATGACCGGCACCGTCGATGTCGACATGATCCTCCCCAAGTTTAACGAGGAGCTGAAGCAAGCAGGCATCGAAGAGGTACGGAAAGAAGTACAGAAGCAATTGGATGCGAGGCGGGTCGTAAAGAGTTAAGCGTTATAGCGGAACCGGGCCTCAATCAGCCGCATTGGCAGTAATTTTTGAACTATTCTTCCTTACACTAACCTGTCCGTCAGCTTAATTAATAAAGGAGCAGCTACCGCAGCAAACTGCTCCTTGAATGTTCAACTATCGCGACAGTTAACGTTTAAATTTCATTACTAATCCTGCTTCTTACTTACTCCACCGCCGAAGGCGATGCGGTATCCATCAGCGTCTTTCATAGTAAATTCACTCCAGTGTTCAGAGTAGCTAGGACCCTTAACTATCTCTATACCTTTAGCAAGGCATTCTTCAACCAACAAATCGACTGCATCTGTATATGCAAAAGCATCAAAATATAACCCACCTTCAACAGAAGATGAAGGTCTTACATCCTCTTTGTTTTTAGCGGGATGCAAAATAAATGTAATATTGCCTCTTGATACGTGTACGTGTCCGCCAATTTCTTCATATATAAATCCAAGTTTCTTGTAAAACTCAGAAGCAGCTTGTGTATCCTTTACTAGCAATACCATTGATGAACCAGATATATTCGCTATTTTCGCTTGCTCTTCCATTTAACGAAACCTCCTTTTAAGTGGAAATGATTCCAATTGAATAATACAAAAGGTGTTAGATATAACGCTTCGCTCAACTAAACTGACCGTTAGTTAAAAAAAAGCAAACAGTTAGCTTTTATTTAAAAGTATCAGTCTTTTAGCAAAGTAATCCTTTTCAATTATTCTTTTCACTAAACCATATTTATTTTTTTCGAATAGGTTACCGTTTTCTACCGAAAGGATGGTTATCAGTTCATTTTTTGTCGTAGTTCCTTGTTGGATACTTACTAGTAAATTTGAATGTACTTTATTTGTCTTTTCCGTAGAATTATCTCATCACTTGGCCCCGGTTCAAATAAAGCATCTGCAGACCATGCTCCGACTATTTCATCCATCGTTACCCCTCCATAGTTATCGATTTCAACTAAACTATCTTTGTCCGTGAATTGAATCCTTGTGAATCTTTCAAAAAAAGACGGCCCTGTCTCTAGAGCGGTCTCTTGTATTCGCAATTGGTCCTCTTTTCAGTTATGAAACCGGAATTTCTTTTTCCATAATAAAATCATCCATGACGAATCCATTCCCGATATCCGCCTTTTTTTCTTGTACGGTCTTGAAGCCTTTTTTCTCATATACCGCAATAGTGGATTCGTTATGACGATTGACCGTCAGCCAAATATGGCTTAAATTCCGCTCTTTGCACAGCTGCTCAAGGAATGCCGACGCTTGGCTCGCATAGCCGCGCCCCCGGTGCTCCTTACCTATGTAAAACTTGCTCAGGAAGAGCTTACCCTCTTCTTGTCTGACCGACATATATCCGACCGCAGATCCATCGTGATGAATGAAGTAATATTCATAGCCCTGATGATGGATCTGATCCTTAATCGCTGGAATCGATTGGAATTGGCTAATCATGTATTCAATCTGCTCTATTGTAATAATGGATACATAATATTCACGCCATATTTCTGCCGCCAATCGTGCAACCTCAGCGATTTGTTCCGTTGTATTCACTTGTGGAAATGTAAGCTTCATAACACGTGCCCGCCTCTCCTGATCTCTCATTTCATGTTTTCAATAGAATATCATAAATTTCAGCATAAGGTTTATTCGCAATTAGCGAAGCAGAAAGTAATGGATCGATCTGCTCCGTCGCCTTCGAATTATTATTCAACTAACTTTATCCTCTAGTTTAAAGAGCTGCTAATTATCAAACCAAAAGACCATGCGAACATTCTCAGGCTCGTCAATTTTACTTAGCCGTGGGATAAAGTCACTCACAAAAGGAATAACTAAGTCTTCAAAAGTACAGATTACTTCGTCGTCATCCTCCATTGTTTGTTGCCAATCATATTCGAGGAGTTCTTTTAAAGACAGCCAACTTCTTGTGTGAGCGTCCCCATTTTCTTCATCACTTTCATTCTTTACCTCTGGGCTAACATCGTCAGGTAGACCCTTTGGCAGTGAGATTGGTTGAATACTATATCGATTTCTTACATTAGCTAATATCGCAAACAACAAGTAATTTCTATCTGTCCAGTATTTTTTTCGGACTTCCATTGCTTCAAAGCAAGGGTGATTTATCCATTCATCTACGCTGATCCAGTGAGTCATTAAAGGATTGTCATTTTTGATCGTTTTCTGCTCGATATATACATGAATGTCCGTCCCCAATTACATCCCTACCTTTCATAACGAATTTTACATGGAACTTCAATAAACGTCCTTTCTTATTTTAACACATATTTACAGTTTGCTGCCCGTTAGCTCAATAGAGATTAATAGTCGAGCGCCGAATGAAAATCATACAAATTAATCTTACTGCCTCGCCAAGAAAATCTTTCTATTCAACAAACTAGAAATGTTTTTTCACTAGCAGTCCAACTTGCGATGCTACAGCTTCATTCTATCCATCTACTTCTTCTGGTACGTAAGATTCCAACATTCCAATGAAATGGATGGCGAAGGTTCGCGCCTATAACAAACGACTTTTAGGATCAATACTAAAAAGCGCCTGCCGTTGGGAGCAGCCGCTGACGAAGAAGCAACTTCATATATTTATAGTGCTTTCATACATTTTACAATTATAAATTTAAGCGGAGGTTTATTTTTCACGTTCTTACTTGGCTCGTCAATTTCTGAAAACTCTACCAGTCCATATTTTTCAAATTCTTGTTTTATGGAGTCAGAATCATAAAAAAACATGTTAACGCCTTCCATTATCTCGAAATAGTCTTTATCCAGTTGTTTGCCCTTTCCAAACATTGGGGCTTTTTTCGAAACAGTTGCAAAAATCATATATCCATTTGGCTTTAACTGATTATAGCAATCCTTAATAAACTTCTCTCTCTCGCGATCATTCAATAAATGAATAAGCGCATAGCAAAATATACCGTCATAGCGTTTGTTATCAAAAGGCATCTCTGTTACAGAACCATGAAAAATACTAATATCAATCCCATTTTGCCTCGCCAAATCAATCGCTGTTTTTGAAATCTCAATACCTGTTACTTTTATTCCATTGTCAATAAAAACCTTTGCATTCCTGCCATATCCTATACCTGGCACCAGTATGTCTTTAACATTCCTTTCAAGGAAAAAGTCCTTTGTCGCGATTGCGGAGTCTGTAGGCTCAAATCCCCACATCGATTGTTTTTCTATAAAACTTGATTCCCAAAATTCCGTCATTTCTCTATCTCCTTTATGGGGTCCCCCCAACATTAAACGCTAAGCCTTCGGACATGACCGACTTAGCGTTTTATCTTACATCAGCTAAGTCGCGGCATCATGGTTTATGACGTTCTGTTCTGGACCAGCGTCTATCTTCATCATGCCGACCCTTCATTTTTTATCTCCGGCGATTTCGCTTTGCGGAGGAACAAACCGAGAATGAACACACCAAGTGCGATGAAAACGCCAACCCAGAAGGCGTTATTTATGCCGTTTGCAAGCGCTTTGACTATTTCTCCTGGAGAATGCGGGTCGCTCGATCCATTCAAGTAATTTTTCTGTCCATTGGCCATGATACTAATATACAGAGCAGTGCCGATCGCACCGGCTACCTGCAACAGCGTGTTTAAGATCGCGGTCCCATGCGGGTACAGATGGCGCGGCAGCTGATTGAGCCCAGCGGTCTGTGCGGGCATCATCACTAGCGAGACACCGATCATCATCGCAATGTACACCGCTACTAATCGAACAGCTTTCCAGCGACCGGAGCCATGCTCCCGTTCACTATTCCTCCGGGAAGCAGGATCAATCCAGACTTGAACGCCGTCAACGGAAGCATGATCGCCGTCGAGAAAAATGTCATCATTAACATGACGAGCAGCACTGCGACAAGTGAAAATAACGGATAAGTTGCCGCCAGACGAAAGTATCAAGGCGGCACCGCTCGCCACAATGGTCCAAATCACCTCCGGCTCTGACCAGCCATTACTCCTGACATTTTGTCATCCGGGATTGTTGCAGCTCGCCTGGAAAACCGACCCATAATTTAGTGATTACATTGCTACTACACCTTGTACTTCCTGCCTCAAAAATGTCCATCCGTCTTCCTCCAAGCCTCTGCATTCAGTTCATTGTTCATGGGTCTCGCGAGTGACAGCGTTGCGAGGACGGCCTTCATCGATCACCGCTACATTTTTCCTCGCCCTCCCCAGCACGAGGGCGGCGTTCAACCCAGCGGGGCCTCCGCCAATAATCACCACATCAAGATGTTCGTTTTTCGCTATCAATACCACCCTCCATAGATCTATATTATCCATAATTAAAGCGCAAGAAGCGTATCACTTCTTGTTTACCTCATGATTGCAACGCTTGAAAGCTTCATCCATTACCGACTGGATAGAGTGCTCCCGCAAGTATTGGTGCAGATGCTCTTCCGCGCCGCCCATCACCTTCTCAACCAAACATTCGCTATTTTTTGGGCCTTCTTGCTCCCGTGGTACATCCCCAGCTTTCGCTAGCAACCGATGCTGCTGCGAATTCGAATTCGAGCATTCGAACAATTGCTGTCTTCCTTCAATTACTTGAACCACATCAAGAAATGTAATCTGTTCGGCCGGTCGTGCCAACTCGTAACCGCCGTTCACCCCCGGTACCGCACGTACGATTCCATCCTGCCTCAACTTGGACATGATTTTGGATAAATAGCTTTCAGAAACGCCAAGTGTCACAGCTAATTCCTTGATTCCAATATTGTTGCGGCGATCCGATTGGCCCAAATGAAGTAAGGCGTGTAGAGCGTAATCTGTACTTTTAGAGTATTGCATGGTCCCCTCATCCTTTCCTAAGGACCCTATAAACATGGACCCGCGATATCCATAATAAATGATTCAACTTCAGCTTGCAATGACTTTTTCTTGCTTGACGCTAATGTTCAGTTCAAGTAATGTCTATATGCCTAAACTCCAATTCATTAGGATTCCCAATCCAATTCTGCTATATTACATCCGGGCGACTAATACGAACGATGTTCTTTTAAGTGCAATAGCTTGTATAAAAAAAGAAACCCAGGGAGTTACCGTTAAGGTAAAATCCGCCGTAGCCTCGTAAAAAGTTGAATTTTCACGCTCTTAGTCGTTCCTTTGTTGACCTCGATCACATTAGGATGAGCGGAGCTCCATTGAGCAAGCGCGGAGACATCGACCACACGGTTATCGCTGTAATTGGCATTGGCGGTCAAGGTCATCGACTCGCCGATCTGCTTGTCCACCGTTGTTTTGCTCAGAACAATCTGATTCCGAATGTCCACTCTAACTATCGCGGTCGCCTCTTTGCCACTATAAGAGTCTTTAATGGTAGCTGTTCCCGATTTGTATCCTGTCACCTTGCTTTTGATCACGTCCGCGATATTCGTATGATCAGACGACCATTGAGCTTTGTCCGTAATCCATTCCCGGGTTCCATCCGCAAAAGCGGCATAAAGCTTTAATTCACAGGACTTATTCAAGCCCAGGTCGAAGGAATCCGTATCGATATCCAGACGCTTTGGCACCTCAACGTCAACATGAAAGGTCACGATTTTTCTGGTCAGAAAACAATAGCTGTCGTTTTTTTCGTTGTTGCATTGATTGTTGTCTTATTGGTCTATATGATGAAAACATGAAATACGAATGAAAATATGAAGACAAGGAATCGAGGTCGGTGAGGATGAAAATCGTCGTCGTATCTGATACGCATATGCCCAGAATGAACAAGAAACTGCCAGATCGATTGCTTCGCGAGCTAAAAACGGCAAATGCTATCATTCATGCAGGTGATTGGACGAATCTTTCCGTGTATGAGGCTTTGGCAGCATTCGCCCCGATCTACGGTGTCGCAGGCAACAATGATGGACCAGACATTATCCGCAAGTTTGGACTGCAGAGGCAGTTAGAGCTCGAGGGTGTAAAAATGGGTATCGTTCACGGACATGGTGTTGGGAAAAGAATAAATACGGAAGCGCGTGCGTTGGAAGCCTTCAAGAATGTTCATTTGAATGTGCTGATCTATGGCCATTCCCATATTCCAGTACTTAAGCGCTCAGGTGGCCTGCTGGTATTTAATCCTGGGTCACCAACTGATAAGAGGCGGCAGCCCATGTATTCGTTCGGCATTTTTCAACTTGCTGCTGGAACAGTAGCTGCCAAGCATATATTTTACAATGATAAATCGTAGCATTATAGTCCGTTTTTGACGACATCTACCGAGCAGATTTTTTAATTCGCCGATATGATTTTCGTGTTCAAGGGAAATGAAGTATTAGATCGGATTTGTTGAACTATCTATAAACGAGAGTATCTATGAGGCTGCCATTCTATGCCAGCAGCCTCGTCCTCTTTATCCAGCAATAAATGAAGGCGTTCTTAAGTTTTCTTTATTTGTTATCCATTTTGTTAAAGCGTTTCTCGAAGGTGCACCAAGTATAAAATTGACATCATTATTGGGATGCAATTTGTAATCGGTTATTTCATCCAGTGGAATCCAAGCAATGCCGACCTGGTGCACGTCAGGAGTGTCTCCAACTTTTTCTTCATTTAACGAAATAACCTTGCATAAAAATGTAAAGTCAATTTGGTGGACATCGGGCTCTAAATCAGGAAAAAGAGAATCTCTTTTAGCAATGAATTCATTTATGAAGAGAAGTTCCTCAATCTCAACCTCCAAACTTACTTCTTCAAGCACTTCCCTGACCAAAGTTTCTTGGATGCTTTCTCCATGTTCTTGACCACCACCAGGGAGAACATAAAATTCCCCTTGAACTCCAGATCTGCGTAGTACAAGTAATTTTTCATCTTTAATCATTATAGCCCTCGCTGCGGTTCGAATTCTCAACTTTCTCTCTCCTTTCCCCTTCAAAGTATAATAGAGACTGGATGATTCCTTACCTTTATTACTCTATACTACCAGTCAGCATAATAAAATGAGCAGGCATCCGTAGCGCCTACTCATCCCGGTGTTTTATTCAACTATCACAAATGCTTCGCTCCTTTTTCATGCGCCACATTCCATAGTACCGCACTGTAGTTACCCGTTAGATCAATAAATAATGGTCTACTTATCTTCCCTAAATAACAATGCCCGTATAGCAAATCGAGGTAATATAAGCTGTCGTTTCCATCTTGACGGTTGTCGAATCAACCTATATAGCCATTCTACGTTTAGCCTCTTCCAACTTTCAGGAGTTTCCTTTACTTTTCCGGCTATTACATCGAGACTTCCACCAACACCAATTGCAATTTTGGCATTAAGCTCAAATCTATATTTATGTATCCATCTCTCAGCATAGGGGGCTCCGAGTGCAACAATCAAGATATCAGGTTTTAAGAAGCCAATTTCTTTAACTATCTTATCTTCTTCATTTTGTTTAAAGAAGCCATGATGCTTACCTAGTATTAAAAGGTCAGGATACTTTTCACGAATAACCTCACATACTTTTTGGTTAGTGTTCGGGTCTGCGCCCAGAAAATAAAATGACCATTTCTTTTTATTCCCTGAATCTAGAAGCCTTAGCAACGTATCATAACCAGTAACCCTTTCAGGAAGATTCCCACCCCTTAAACGAGATACCATCACAATCCCAATACCATCTGCTGTAATAAGACCAGCTTCATCTATAATAGAACGTAGTGACTTGTCCTTTTGACATGCCATAGTAATTTCCGGATTAACCGTAATAACATGAAAAAGTTGAGACCTGTCCTGTTCAATTACATTACTAAGGATATCTACGGTGCGATCTAATGTAATTTTGGGAAACTGAACTCCCATTACTTTCGCATAATTTTCCATAATATCATGTCCACCTTCAATTTTGTTACCGATATTTTAACATAATTTCAATTTATTGACTATACCACCCGATAGCACAGTGACTTACACCATTTAAGAACTGCTACGTCAACTTCATCAATATAGCCAACATCATCGGTTAAATTCCAAAATAAAATCTTATCTGTTTCATCGTTTTCTTGAAACGGGACTATGTGATCCAAATCAGCAAAATAAATCGGATTATATTTTAATCCTCCATCGGGTTTCCTTCAGGCGAAAGTCGATTCTTTTTTACATCCGGTATGACCATAGTTCACGAATCTTTTATTGTTTTCCGGGGAAGCCGTGTCTCTTCGCACTCCACGCTGTAATCAGCGCCATAAGCAGGAGAATCAACAGCACTCTCGGAAAAGCCTGCGCGTCACCCAGTTCTAACAATATTCCACCCGCAATCCCTCCTCCGGCTATGGCCAGATTCCACACCGTCGTATTAATAGGCATCACGATATCAACGCCTTCTTCACTGCTAGCATCAGCCAGCGCGGTTTGCAATAGCGTGGCGGCACCGCCGAAAGTAAGTCCCCATAACGCAACTGCCGCATAAACGACCCACGCCGATGTCCCGCCAACCCATAGTGCAACGGACACCAGCGCAAAACCGAACAGACTGAGTAGCACCATCAGGCGCAGCTTGCGGTCTATCAGCAGGCCAACAACCCAGATAGAGAGAAGCGCGGCTACTCCAAAAACGAGCAATACAAGATCGACGCGCTCAGCAAGTCCGGAACGTTCAAGAAATGGCGCTATATACGTATATAAAATATTGTGTGCCAGCATCCAGGTGAGCACCACCATTAGAATCGGACGAATGCCCGGCAAAACAAACACCTGACCCACTGTCATTCTCTGCCCTGCCGGCTGCCCGTGATAATCCGGCACCTTCCATAGCACCCAAGCGATTAACACAAGAGTCAAAAGAGATATGAGCCCAAATACCGCGCGCCAACCGAACAAGTCGCCTAGCAAAGTTCCAGCCGGCACCCCAAAGGTTAGCGCAATCGGTGTTCCTACCATTGAGACAGCAAGGGCGCGCCCCCGCAGGTCCTCAGGAACCATGCGTCTCGCATAACCAGCGATCATCCCCCAAGCAGCGCCGGCAGCAACACCGGCGAGAAATCGCGCGGCAAGCGTCAGAGCATAGCTGGACGACAAGGCGGTAATTGTGTTGAAGACTAAAAATCCCGCAATAATGGCGAGCAGCAGCGGACGCCGTCGCACCGCTCCGGTAAATATAACGAATGGAATCGCCGCCACAAGCGAGCCAATGGCATAAAGGGTTACGAGCTGCCCGGCCATTGCTTTCGTAATATGTAGCCCTTCCCCGATTAACGGCAGCAACCCGGCTGGAATGGTTTCTGTAAGAATACAGATAAACCCTGTCATCGCTAGCGCCAACAAGGAAAGCCAGGGAAGCCTGGCAGGGATGTTGGTCGATTGGAACATGCCGGTGGACGATGAAAGTTGAGACAAATTAGTTTCCTCCTTAAGATGAATATAATTATGGATCGATCATTCCACATATTAAGCCAACGATACTCACTTGTCAAGGACTTCTGGATTGATTAGTATATAAGTATTAAAGGAGGTCATTTTATGCCACGAACGGGACGTCCTCGCGCATTTAATCGTGACGAGGCAGTTATTGCCGCAATGCTTCTTTTCTGGGAACATGGCTTTGAATCCACTTCACTCGCTCAGCTGCGCGCTTCGATGGGCAATATATCAGCTGCGAGTTTTTATGCAGCATTCGAATCCAAGGAAGCGCTGTTCAGCGAAGCAGTGGATCAGTATATCTCTACTTTTGGGCAGGTATCGGAAGATTTCAGGGATCAAAGCATGACATCGAAAGCAGCCATCGAGCAGGGATTACGGCGATCGGCACAGATGCAGACAGATAGGTCCCACCCTCTAGGTTGTCTGTTGGTTATGTCCGCGGTAACCTGTTCTCCTGAGCTAGAACATATCCAAGTCATGCTCTCCAAGGAACGAACAAAGGTACGCGGTTGGCAGCAAGATTGTATAGAACGGGCCATAGCAAATGGTGAGTTGCCCGCTTCAACGGATATCCCCATGCTGGTTACCTTGTTTGACACCTTTCTTCGAGGGATTTCATCACAAGCTAGAGACGGTATTCCGCTTGAGGCAATTGATGCTGCCATAACGCAGCTAATGAGTGTATGGGATATGCTGTCTGCAAAAACGGGGGATAGGGAGAAAGTTTAAGTATAGGGTGGACCAATTGATCCAAGATTTAGGCAACCAGTTATGGATAACCTCCAGTTAGTTGAGAAAACGGCAGCCATGATATCGGCAGCCGTTTCTTGTGTTCATTGAGCAATCGTTACCAGTTAGCATTATCGATTAATCCCATTGTTTAGCTCCCCGGCAGAATAGCACAATATCATAGTCGGTTAACCAGAGTACTTTCCACTAGACTGGAATTTATAGTATGCTAAACCATAAGGGAGGAGAGGAATTTATGGTCAAACAACTGATCGTCGGCGACGCAACGCATGAACTGGAAATTACGCGCCGCATTCTGGAACGCTTGCCCGAGGAGCATATGTCATGGAAGCCGCACGAGAAATCGATGACGCTCGGGGGACTAGCTACGCACCTGATCAACCTGCTGAACTGGCAAATCGCGATTTTTCAGTACCTGGAGTTCGATCTTTCGACCGTGCCACTGCGGAGGAAGCCTTTGGAGAAACGCGCTGACGTTCTGGAGGAGTTCGACGCGAACGTCGGCAAGGTTGAAAAGTTGCTCACCGAATGCGACGAGAAAACACTCGGCGAGGAATGGACGCTGCGCCACGGCGACCATATTATTCTCCGCGAGCCGCGGGCGATTGCATTCCGCACCTTCGGATTAAGCCACATGGTCCACCACCGGGCGCAGCTCGGGGTATACTTGCGGCTTCTCGATATTCCGGTGCCGGGCTTCTACGGTCCCTCGGCCGACGAGGAAGCGCAATGAACTAAGTTTCTCGATCTGATATGCGCCAAACAGTCGCAGGAAATCGGCATGACCGCCGGTCCTCTGCGACTGTTTTTATTATCGTTGAATATCACAACAACTTATTCTCCATCCATCGTGATTTTTCTTTTTTTAACTTTTTTTCCGTTCGTTAAACAGGCTGCTGACCGGCAAAGCTCGTCGCAATCGGACAATGTTCTTGACATTGACAAATGACAAAAACTTGATTCGATAATAAATAATGCCCGCAATTTAAGAAAACCCAAAAAAGCCGCGATTTACGCGGCATTAAATGAGTTGTAATTCTTGTCAACCGACACATAGCTGTGATAAGTCAGGTTAAAAGATCCTTTATGAACTCTTTCCGTTTATAAAATTAAACCGTATTATATATATTTTCACATTCTTTCACGGTCGGTTGATAAAAACAGTGCTTCTTCCATCGTCCTACGAGCGGCTGATCATACCAAGTTGGCGGACATGGTCCGGGATTATCGAACGATCCTGGTCGGAAATACCATAGGGAGAATTCGCCTGGCCAATTCCGCTCCCCATTCACAGCCCGTTGCGCCAGACGGCGTTCCCTCTCTCTTGCGTTTTGATAGTACATACCATGTTGCAACGCTTCGAACGCATGCGGCTGGTTGATCATTTGGGGAATTGTCCGGATATCTTTAAAATCGGAGCAATTCCCTCTTATTCGGTTAATGCCAACATTTCCAACAAGAAGCATGCCCATTTCGCCTTCGGTCTCAGCTTCAGCTCTAAGCAACCTTGCCAACATATCAATATCCTGTTTCCTGCTTTTTACGACTGCCATTGCCTCACCTCTTTAGATTTCTAGACTCATCATATTGTAGGTGAAGCGGATGTGTGACTCTGGCAAAAGAAAGAGCGATAATAAATAGCCGTTCCACCACACTCTTCTGCCCGTCAGCGTAGCGAAGGGCTGCCATGTGCAGCCCTTCAGGTATGGAACTATCGTGTCCAGTTATCTTAACGAACGTTATTTTTGAGCCTCAGCTTAACTTTCCATATTGTTACTAAAATTATTATTGCGAAAACAAATGCAATTATCATATTTGTTTTTCCATTCGGGTTCAAGGAATTGAAGGTATAAACCAAATAGTTTTTTCCTACTTCAAATTCAGTCCCACACATACCATTGAAACCGCTATATACATAACCATCCGCGAGATTACCCTTCCAAACCTTATCCACACTAAAAATATTCCCGCCTTCTTTATCTTTACTAACCGACGTACCCGTGAAAATGACGCTAGCTCCCTCAAATTTTTGTTCAATGCTTGGATTACTGCAACTACATGCAAATACCACATTAGGCCGTAGAACACTTATACTGACGATAATACAAATAAATAAAACAACAGCTAAGATTTTTTTCATTCAAACTGTCACCCCACCCCAGTTTGTGCAGTCGAAAATATAGACGAAATATGGAAATTATTGTTACACGAACCAGCCCATCAGTTCACTGCCCATCTCCAGTCTTTATTTTCGTTGAACAGCCTGATCGTCAAAAAAAAATCGAGAAGCCATCTGCTTCGCGATTTTTCATGCCTATAACCGCTTCAGGAACGATACGATCGTCAGAAGCCCATTATCGAAATTGCTCAGATTAAAATGCTCGTTCGGCGCATGCAGATTCTCGTCCGGAAGACCAAAGCCCATCATAACGACAGGAGCCGCCAGTTCGCGGGAGAAGGTTTCGACGATCGGAATCGATCCTCCGTCTTTCGTGAACAGCGCTCGCGTGCCGTAGACGTCTTCGTAAGCATCCGCAGCCAACTGCAGCATCCGGTCGGAAGGATCGATGTTGAAAGCGCGGGCCTGCTCGCCGTCTTTGACTTGCAGCTTCGCACCGGGCTGAACATGCTTCTGCAAATGCCGTTTAATCTTGTCCAAAATGTCCTGCGGGTCCTGGTCTCCAACAAGGCGGCAGGTGATCTTGGCATGCGCCTCTTTCGGAATGACCGTCTTGGTGCCTTCGCCCTGAAATCCGCCGTAAACGCCGTTCAGCTCAAGCGTCGGCCTTGCTCCAACCCGCTCCACAAAGGAGAAGTCTTCTTCGCCGTACAATGCGTCAAGACCAAGACTTGCCTTCAATTGATCTTCATCCAGCATCTGCTTGGCAAACTCTTCTTTCATAAGCGGTGAAAGCTCTGGCACGCCTTCATAGAATCCTTCGACGCTTACGCCGCCCCGATCATCATGCAAAGTCGCAAGCAATGAGACCAGGGCATGAAGCGCGTTGGGAACGCCTCCGCCAAATGTTCCGGAGTGCAAATCGGTATTCGCGGTGTTCACGGTGACCTCAAGCGAACACAACCCACGAAGTCCCGTACTGATGGCGGGCTTGCCCGGCTCGATCAGCGATGTGTCCGAAATCAAGACGACGTCAGTGGCCAGCTTGTCCCGATTCGTCGCCAAGAAAGGGGGAAGGCTCCGGCTGGAAACCTCTTCTTCGCCTTCGATGCACAGCTTGATATTGACTGGAAGCTGCTGTTCTTGCTTCAATATAGCTTCTATCGCTTTGATATGTAGAAAAACCTGGCCTTTATCGTCCGTCGCGCCCCGCGCGTACAGCTTGCCGTCCCGGATGTCCGGCTCGAAGGGAGGCGTCGTCCACAAATGCAGCGGATCGACTGGCTGCACGTCGTAATGGCCGTAAACAAGCACGGTAGGTTTGCCGGGAGCATGAAGATGATCGGCATACACGATCGGGTGTCCGTCGGTTTGATGCACTTCCACATTCTCGAGGCCTGCGCGGGTGAGTGCGTCCGCAAGCCAATCGGCCGCTTTGTTCATATCCGCTTTATGCTCGGACAGGGCAGATATGCTCGGGATGGACAACCATTGCTTCAGCTCGTCCAATTGCTGTTCCCTTACGTTTTTAAAATAGGTTTTATAACTCATCGGTGATTTCATCCTTCCATTTCATTCATATCCATATCATATACCTTCGCCAAGCAAAGATACCAGAGACTCGGCGTAATTTGTTGGCGTGAACGGAATAACGAAGTATCTTCTACGAACGCAATTGCACCTTGCTAATGTCCATCATAATGAGTCATGATGTGCTCAATAACCTCTCTGATTTGAAAGATTGAGCTACCCTCCATTACAATTTGTTCTAAAATACTTCCATTTTCACCTTCCAACACACAATATAGAATCTCCTTCGTAAATAATGGAGCAAGCACCGGAATGTTTTTGGGATTATCTAACAAACGAGCTAACCGGAGGACCGCATCCAACAAAGACGAATCCAACTTGCTGACAAACATGGCCCTCTTAGGATCTACTTTCGGATTCACCTGTTTTTCAGATTCATGTAAAACCTCTAAGATTTGGCTGGGCGTAAATTCAAGTTTGAAACCTAAATAAGGAGCCTCCGGTGCCGCTTCTGTGACTTGGGCTGTAACCGGCAAGTGAACGGATGCCACAAGGTAATCAGACGGACTTCACGCCAGCATTTGAGACACGGATGAAAAAAAAAGATGAAATAGCGGTGGGATGAACATCGTCTTTTTCTGAATAACGCTCAATGATTTTGCGAGTTCATTTTGCTGTTTCATAATTATTTCAGACATTGGCCCCTCCCACTTCGTTATTTTTATAGTTCGATTATAGCCTATATTCATTTGATACATAAGTGGTCGTGAGAGGATTAGGCAAACATTAGACACGAATGGGATAACGTTCTCTTTTTCTTCCGGTGCATAATAAGGGTGTAATTGGCGAGCATACCATTCATCATTAGATAAGCTGCTTGCTCAATTTTGGCTCCCTATACTTACACTTTTAAAATAATTGTTAACGATAGCTGAAAAGTATAATAAATCCGTTGCCCAGGTTGTTTTGCGTTGGCTCACACATAGAGAAGTCGTTGTAATACCAAAATCGGTTCGTAAAGAAAGAATTATCGAAAACTTCAATATCTTCGATTTCGAATTAGACAAAGAGGATATGGAGTCGATTGCCGCGCTCGATACGAAACAGAGCCTCTTCTTTTCACATCGGGATCCAGAAATGGTGAAATGGATCGGTACCCGAGTGGTATCATTGCCCCGTTTATAGGATTTCGGTCCGTTTATTGGGTATGTCTGGTGATTGTGATTCTTTCATTAGTCTTGTTATGGAGAACTAGACTGCATGTGGGTGAAGAAGTGCGGTTACCGGTTTGAGTCCTGCAGCTTGCGTCGTTTTGACTTCGCATGTTCCTTCGCTCTTGTTTAGTTGAATCACTAATAAAGATCAACGATTCTACGTCGAATGGAAAGGATCATTTGATTATAAAATGCTATTAATACTATTGCGTTAAGCATTAAAAAGCTGCCATATTACATGGTAGCTTTTATCTTTTTAAAACGATTTAATCAGGCTTCCATCAATCGTGAGCTCTCCGTACTAATTCACCTCAACTCCCTTTTCGATCTCTTGCATCCAGCCGTTTCTAGTTTTTTTATAATCGAAAAAGATTTCTATAATAGAAACTTTTTTTCTTTTTTTTGAACTTTTTTAACTTCTCTCTTAATATCAGGCTTATATAAGGGAGGTGAATATATGAACTCAAAAATCTATGTTGCATTGATTTCACTTGCGGTGAGTGCTTTTGCCATTGGAACGACTGAATTTGTTATTGTCGGCCTCCTGCAAGAAGTAGCCGCCGATCTCGGGATAACCGTTACGAAAGCAGGGACGCTGATTTCTGGGTATGCAGTGGCCATCGCGATTGGTACGCCAGTAGTGGTGGTATTTACCGGAAAACTCCCCAAAAAAGGATACCTGATATTCCTGATGCTCGTGTTCACTGCCGGGAATGTCCTGTCCACTTTAGCTCCATCTTATACGGTACTGCTTATTTCAAGGGTGATTACTGCAGTTGCGCATGGCGTTTTCTTCGCCGTTGCAGCTACAGTGGCCGCAGATATGGTCCCGACTACAAAAAAAGGGACCGCTATCTCCATCATGTTCACCGGCTTAACCGTCGCTACCATTCTTGGAGTGCCTCTAGGCACTTATATCGGACAGCAATTTGGATGGCGGATGACATTTGTCGCAGTTGCCGGATTGGGGCTGATAGCCTTGCTGGTCAACCTCATAGCGGTAGATAAAGTCCAGCGTTCAAAGCACTCGCCAACATTGAAGGATGTGGGTTGCTTAATCGTCAACCCCCGGATCATTATGGCTTTGTTGATGACGGTACTCGGTTTCGGAGCGACCTTTGCCTTATTTACGTATATATCTCCTATTCTGGAAGAGATCAGCGGGTATTCCGCCTCGTCCATTTCATGGCTCCTGCTGGTTTACGGTGTTGCAGTGGCCATCGGTAATATTATCGGGGGGAAATTAGCAAACGGGCATCCTGTAAAGGCACTGCGATTCGTGTTTCTGTTTCAGGCAATTGCCCTGTTGTTGCAAATATGGCTGCTGCCCAGCAAGACGCTCAGCATTCTGTCACTCATATTGATGGGCTTGTTCGCATTTATAATGTCTCCCGGCGTACAGGCTTACATTTTAATACTTGCTGAGAAGCTGGTGCCCTCTGCTAAGGAACTGGCTTCTGCACTCAACATATCTGCTTTTAATATCGGGATCGCTGTTGGTTCCACTCTGGGCGGGGTTGCGGTAGAACAAATGCATATCATGGACACAGCTTGGATCGGAGCAATTATGGCTGGATTTGCCTCTTTTCTGGCCGTAATAAACTACATGCTGGATAAGAAACAAAATATATTTCGTTAAGGAGAGAGAATAAATGAATTTGAATGAATTGGACCGCGTGGAGCAAGATTTAGAATTTATAACGTTTAGCCATCAGGATGCCCTTGCACTTGGAAACCGGATTGTTCAATATGCACGAGAAAACAATGCAGCAGTGGCCGTTCATATCGAACGTAACCGAGTTCCCGTGTTTACACATCTGATGGATGGTACCTCGGAGGAAAACTACGTTTGGTTATTTCGCAAAAAACGGATCGTCGATCATTATAGCCGTAGTTCTGCCTACATTGAAGAACGCTTTATCCAAAGTGGAGCTTCTCATGCTGAACACTCATTGCTGCCCGCAGCAGACTATCAAGCGGTAGGCGGATCTTTTCCCATACGGGTCAAAAATGTTGGCGTGGTCGGGTCAGTTACAGTCGGAGGATTGACCGGCGAGTTGGATCATGCTTATGCGGTTGAGGGCATTCGCCTATTTTTGCTAGGAAAGTGATGGTTATGGAGTAGGGTGAGAACAAACTCGGAATTATTATTTCATAGGAATTACAGTAAGTTCTATAATGAATTCAGCATCCGGAAAATATACGGGAGGGTTGGGCGTAAAGCTCTTGCCCTCTCTTTTCGTTCTTGATTGGTTCATTATTTATCGAAAACACATCAAAATTAAGGAGGAAGAATAGTATACACGGGTGAAGATCAAGATATAAACTTAAACAATAACTTTTAAATCCTTCCTTTTAGGATTATAAGTTCGAACAAAGATGCTTTGAGGTGAAGCAATGGATCAATATGAGGTTGCGACCCTAAAAAAAGGGCTGCTCATTCTTGACGCGCTGCAGCAAGGGGAACCCCTGAGATTGACAGACATTATGCGCCAGTTTAATCTGAACAAATCAACAACCTTTCGTCTGTTGTATACACTCGAGAAGACTGGTTTTATTCAAAAAGATGGGAATACTTACAAAGCCTCTGAATTAAGAAGGACTTATTCTTCATCTGTTAACACCAACCTTAATTGGCTGGTTGTGCCTTCCCTACATCAATTAGCGCAGGAGATTGGCGAAACCGCTTATATCGGTGTTTTGCACGGAATGAATGTCATGACGGTCCAGGTAGTCGAGGGGAATCATGCCATACGCAGCCATTCCCGTGTTGGTGATTCTGCTTATGCCCATCTGAGTGCCTTTGGGAAGGTAATCCTAGCGTACCTGAGTGATGAACAGCTAAATAAAATGCTTAATCACCTTACCTTGCACAAAGCAACAAAACATACCTTTGACGACAATCATTTGTTAAAAGAGCATCTAAACGTAATACGCCAGCAAGGATATGCCATTGATGATGAAGAAACAGAAATAGGTTTGCGCTGCATCGCTGCACCGATCTTTTATAAAGGAAACGTAATCGCGGCGGTAGCCATATCCGGCCCTGCCGTCCGATTAAACCGGAAAAGAGACCGTTCTGTAAGCAAAAGATTAAGGGAGTGCAGTGCTCAGATATCCGGTCTGCTTTGAGCCTTAGCATCACACAATTCATAAATAAATGATAATGAACTTCCCTATTGCATACCTGCCAAATTCACGAGACGCAGACTTTTTAGCATGTCAAGAACGAGCCGTATGCGTGCACTATTATTCGTTGGACGGACTAAAGAGGAAGGGAGCTGCCACTTACTGGAATGACGGTGCAAAGCTGCCGTCATCTCAGCGGTGGATTTCAAATCTTGCTCGTTCGTAAAGTATGGTTTTTGCTCGCCCGCCACCCAACTGAGCATTGTACAATAAACTTCGTCCACTTGCGTGACATACGACGCTTGCTGATTGCGTTTTGGCTCAGGGATAGTAAGACTAGTAACACGATTAAGCGCATCCAGCCATACCAACTCAGAGTCCAGCACATCTCGGCGCGTCCATATCTTTTCAAGCGCACTGCTTTTAGATTTATGAACACGCAAGCTGTATAACAATCCACGGTTATCTTCAATTTTAAAAACCGCTGCACCACTTTGAGCTATTGGCGATACGGATACAACGTTTATATCGTACTGTGCAAGCGCATGTTGTGCAATGATTGCATGATCCATTCTGTTCTCGCTTTCCATAGGGAATCGCCCCTAACACTAAGGTGAATTTGGTACTGCGCACACGACTCACTTTTTAACGACAGGGATCCAAACTCCCATTTCGTACATACCGTTGCCTCTATCATAGGTCATTTCAAACTCAGGGCCATTTGCGAATTGATAATCACAGGTCGGAAACCATTCTCCCCAAATACGTCTCCACAAATCATGAATACCGCTTTGTCCGTCTGGGTTTAGGCCAGTTGAAAAAATAGCATGCATTTGCGGGGGGATTTGAAGCTTTTTAAACCCTTGCGGCAAGCCAGTCTGAGGCAAGAAATAACCGATCATGTAGGAGAATCTCTCACCTTGGTTGTTGTATAAAACCGCATGGATCTGGCCATGTTCCCCCAAACCTGCGGCGGCACGGATTCGTTTTACGGTTCCGTCGGAAATGCACTTCTCCCAAAATTCAGGTATTCAATGAACGGATTCTCGCCATCGGCATTGACCAGAGTTGAAATGCCAAACATTTCAAAGGCTGGTTTTTCCTCGATTTTGTAATATATCTCAACATCTCCTCGAATCGAAATATGAAAAGATAACCGAGGATAGGCCTTGAGTGTAACGCCTTTGTCGCGCGCTGACATTGGCATTACACCGTGCATTTTTTGAACGCCCTAGAGAATGCCTCAGGCGATTCGTAACCGTACTTGAATGCCACATCGATGACCTTTATACCGCTATTTTGCAGTTCAAATGCGGCAAGTGTAAGCCGCCTGCTCCGAATATATTCCGCCATCGGAACATAGTGATGAACGAAAACATGCGCTGAAAATGGTAAGTTGAGCAACAGGCAATTATTGCTGCTTGGTCGTAATCGATTGCTTCAGACAGGTTTGATTCGACATATTCCATTGCGTTGTTCATTCGGTCCAGCCAATCCATTCAGATCCTTCTTTCAAGTTTAATTATAGGTGAAGGCGGGAAATGGAACCTTGCAATCCTTGCACAAAAATATCATGGATGCCATTATCGAAACGCAAGTTAGAGCAAGTGATCATACAATTCCTATCACCACGCTCTACAGATCGTTTGATGGAGGCTACAAGTCTGAACACCTCAAGATTTATGAATAGCTGCGGATATTTCGCCCATAATTTCTTCAAGCTACTCTTTTTGTAATTCCACATTGATTACTTCTTTCCTCTATTAAACAATGCCGATCGCCTTTAAGTACCAGTAATAGACGACATGAGGAAGAGCGAAAGAGCCTATCTTAATCCCCCTATTCATACTGATTCCGTTAATGCGTTGTTCCTCCCAAATAATGTCCACCGGAATAAAGACAAATAGCTTTTGACTTAAATGAATATCTCTCTCATAAAGCTTCAAAACACTCTTTCTATTGCTTCTTTTGGTTACTAAAATCCCTAACATAGCTGTGCAAATATTCAGTGAATATACTTTTCTATTTGCCTATTTTAAGTTTAATAGGTATTTGGAGTGTTTCTAATATTAGGCTTTTAATATGATGAAAAAGCTTAATAACAAGGAGATGAAATGATGGGTAGATGCAATTGTCCTCCTGGACCTCCTGGACCTGAAGGACCGCGAGGGCCCCAAGGACCACTAGCAGAAGGACCGCAATTACTTCAAGGACTTGGAGAAGCAATCGGAGCAACAGGAACTGCAGGAGCAACTGGGGCGACGGGAGCAATAGGGACAACCGGACCTACAGGTCCTGTCGAATCCATATCAGTCAATCGTATTTATGTATCAATCTCAATAGTAACAATGTTTCTGTGATTGATGGGGTAACGAATGCGGTGACTGCTGCCGTTCCTGTTGGAGTAAATCCTGCGGGAGTAGGTGTCCATCCAATAACTAACCGAATTTATGTAGGAAATTTGACTAGTGGTGACGTTTCCGTAATTGATGGAATAACTAATACAGTGATTGCTACGGACCCTACTGGGGATGGCGCAAGTTCAATCGGGGTTAATACTGCTACCAATGCCATATATGTAGCAAATTTTAATGATAGTACAGTCTCCGTAATTGACGGATTGACCAATACAGTGATTGCAACCATTATTCCTGTAGGAGGTCTGTCTCTTCCAACAGGAGTAGGCGTCAATTCAATAACCAATCGTATTTATGTAGCAAATTTTAATTTTGATGTCGTTACGGTCATTAATGGAGCAACGAATGCCGTGATTACCCAAATTCCAGTTGGGGTTAACCCATTTAGAATAGGAATCAATCCATTAACTAATCAAATTTATGTATCAAATTTTTCGGGTAATAGTGTTTCTGTGATTGATGGAGTAACCAATACGGTGATTGCTACCGTTCCGGTCGGTACTACTCCAGGTGAAGTAGGAATTAATACATCAACGAACGCTATTTACGTACCGAATCGAGATACCGATAATGTTTCTGTGATTGGTGGATTAACAAATGTAGTGATTGCTACCATTCCAGTCGGGAATAATCCAAACGGAGTTGGAACCAACCTATTAACCAATCGTATTTATGCAACAAATCAGGATGATAATTCCGTTTCTGTGATTAATGGAGTAACCAATACAGTGATTGCGACCATTCCAGTGGGAGCTCGTCCATTCTCAATAGGAGTAAATCCGTAGGATGACTTAGGCAGTGGATAAAGAGGTACGGAACCTTGTTATAATCTTACAATGGGTGGTGATTGATATGATAGAAGTTAAACGATGGAAGATTTAATGGAACAGTTGTCAAACATGAACAAAGATAATTCTGTATGTCAAGTTTTTATCCTCGGAAAAGGAAACATTACGATTGTATTGCAAGATGAAACCATTTATTCCCCTACATCAATTATTCATTCAAATAAGTATTTAAAACAAATCGTGGCTGAAAGTACGGGAGTAGAGAAAGAAGGGCGCGAAATCTCTTCAGCTGATTTAATGAGGAATCCTTTTTTCTAAGGAGTTCGTGTTGCGAATATAACAGCTGTGACTCTCTTGCAATCGTTAATAATAGTGGATGAATAACCCCTTGTTGCAACACTCCTCATTCCGGAGGTGCTTTCAATTCACTTAATCTCGTTTTCTAATAAATATTTTACATTACAGCACTTTATCATTAGGTTAGTCTAAGACTTTATTTTCTTTCAACATGAGTCGGAATTATCACACCACATAACCAGCCAGTAATATTTTTCAAGTATTCGCTCCAATTGGATAAGTCCTGTTCGCTGGCGAGCAAGCAGGAAGAGCATAAAACAAAAAGCTTTAAAATCGCTGCTCTCCGACATTTCTTTCGGAAAGCAGCCGCCTTATTTTATGAGAGTTTCCCCTGTATTTAAAAAAATAAATCGGCCTTTGGAAACCAAAGAGAAGCCCCGGCATGCAAACCGCTTGCCCGAGTTTCTCATTGTGAATTTCTGCCGTAGCAATCCGTTACTATTTGTGGCAATGAGATAAAGTTCTTGTCAAAATCGGAATAGATATTTCTAAATTTTCACAAGAGCTTTATCCCGTAACAAGAAAACGCGGTAGACTAACCAACTTGTTACCTCGATAGCAGGACCCATCCGCGCATTGGGTGTCAAGTCAGCCGTTAGATAATGATATTCTGGGCACTCCATGC